>NZ_JAMXKF010000009.1 GCF_024220585.1 Dyadobacter diqingensis | reverse complement strand
TAGCAAAAGAAATCCTCTTTAAAAACACACCATAACTGACTCATAATCAGTAGGTGCCTGGTTCGATTCCAGGTGGGCCCACACAATGCCGACAAAAACCCCTCATACACTCTGTATGAGGGGTTTTTACACTTTCAAATTACTTCTAAATTTTTTAGAAGGTCAAAAATCAGTCTTTTACTTTCAATTTTCTTCTAAATAGTTTTTGATGAAAACATTCATTGGATTGCGTTGCAACAAGGCTTATGTGAAGAAATCAGGGTGATCACAACTGTATATGCTGGTGGGGATCGATGGAAAATTCGATAAGATTCCGCTGGACATGGATTGGCCTGCTGAACTTGTAGATGAAGACAATTTTCAGCTCATCGCCAGAACAAAAGATGATAAGGACTGCAACGACAACAACCTGTTGATCCGGCATCAAACAAGTTATTTGTTGGATAAGATATTCTTAGTTGTAATTTGTTAGATAAAATCTGTGTTAAACAAAATTGCTATGCCATTAATTACGCCCGCCATCAAGGACACACTCCTCAATCATTTTGTTGAAAATTACAGTTTGGGGCAATTAATCGATTTGCCTCGTGACCAAAATCTATTAGGATTGTCAGGTGGCGAATTAGCGTCATTAACAAACCAATTCGTCAAGATGGATTTAGTAAAGGAATGGGGAAGTACGAGGGATTCTATTACAATTTCCCTAAATGTGGAATCACATGACTTTATTGGAAGAGGGGGTTTTTATGGCCAAGAGATCTTATTCCAGAAAAATGTTGAAAAAATAATTTGGGAGATTGATAGGTTTGAGGTAAGTGACGTGATTAAGAAACCTGAGATTCAAAGCATCAAAGAGAACATTATCCAATATATGGGGCTACTGGCAAATTTAGGTACGGCCGGCGACTTGATTAGCAAAATATCATAATTCGAAGTTAGTCAATCCAACCTCGAATTATGAGCAACTCCCTTACCTTAACCCAGTCAACATACGACCGTCTATTATCAACACCCTCAACCCTTAGCACCAGCGGAATTTCTATTGCGAAATCATCAATAATCAAATTCTCATAAGCTTTTAGCGAACTGGTCCAGCCGTACTTTGTGAATTCTTGTGGATCCTGTAAAAGGAATATCATTACAAAAGAGCCCGCTATGGTATCAACTCAATAGAACTTACGTCAAAAATGCTTTTTCTAACTCGCCCCAAAGTTTTTGAATCGTATTTTGTAGCTTTTGAACCTGACCTAAAGACGGAAATTCAGTACCTCTTAAATAATGACCAACTAGAACCGGACTTAACCCAGCACGTTTGGTTGCATCCTTGCCCCTCATTAGTTATATAGTCATCAAGGAGCTGTCGTAAGTTTGCTTCAATTTCTGACATATCTCTTCCCCCTGTCACGAGTAAATAACCTTGTATTCCTTCGATACAGAATACTCATTTACAGGAAAAAAAACATGGATATTATATGCGAAAGAATATAATTATGACTAAATATTAACATTTTGTATGCTTTTACATATAAAATGTTAATATTTAAATAATTATATGCTTAAACGTATAAAATGGAAAGATTAGCAGAATTCGTTAAGCAAAAAAGAAAACTAGCCCAATTGACTCAGGAAGACCTGGCGTCCAGGGCCGGAGTCGCACTTACCGTAATCCGAAAAATTGAGCAGAATAAAGGAAATCTGAATCTTGAAAAAGTGAATCAGGTACTCCGAATGTTCGGCCACGAGCTAGCTCCGGTAAGTAGTAAAGATCTGAACCCAACAAACCAGGAGCAGCCGCTATGAGACAGGCAAAAATATTTTACAAGGACATAGAAGCAGGACACCTTACTGACACAGACGACGGTCTTTACCAGTTTCGGTATCTGGAGGAATACGTACAGAACTACCCGAATCAATTTATCAGTTTTTCAATGCCGGTAGTCTCTGCCATTTATACAGACAAACACCTTTTCCCTTTTTTTGACGGACTTATTCCAGAGGGATGGCTTTTAGATATTGCGTCAAAAAGCTGGAAAATAAACTTAAATGACCGTATGGGGCTTCTGTTGGCTTGTTGCCGAAATTCAGACCGGGCCTTTTATTTTACAGTACTCGCCCTCAAAAGCTTATTATTTTTTCACATTGTAGCCGCGTTCACCGAAAGGTTGTAATTCATCAATGTATAGCTTTTCAAGCTCTCTTACTTCGCGCGCGTAATCCCGTTGCTCCGTATCGACTTGTTGAATCTCGACCAGTACTTCAAAGACGAATCTGCTTTGTCCCAAATTTTTCCAATCTTCTTGCAAAGGAGGATTTCGAAAGCCTCCGAGATTCAACTCGCTACGAATTCTGTTCCATATCGCATCAAGATTCACGTTGCTTCCGATTAAAATTTTCTGATTGTCCAGATTGCGAAGCTGAAACACCCCTATCCTGAATTTTTTTTGCTTATACTCATCCCTTAATGCCTTTTGATTGTCCATTGTGATCTCAATTCGTAGATATAAAAAGTAAGTTATATTTTCGCTCTATGTCGTATAAAATGCCCAGTCGCTAATCCAATTATGCAGAGTTAGATTCGATATTTGGAAAGGATCGTCTATTTCTATATCCTCATTTTATCAGAAAAATATTACTGTCGCCTATCAGCTCTTGCCCGACGTGTAGGAATTGAACAAAGTAAGGACGCCTGTAAGAATCACGCAACACAAACATTTTGAATTGTAAGTTTTGATCGCTTGATCATCACTAAATCCAATTGAACTGTTACTTTGAATACAAAACCTGTGCGATTGTAGCGGCGGCACTAGTCGTGTCAAACGATACTCTTATCTAAAAATAAACATATTTCTCAACGCCTTGCGGAACAGTTTTAGGTGCAGCAGCACTGAATCCATAGCGAACAATATCTACCCTGAACCGATGGTATTTTTGAAATACTTTCTGTGTTTTCAAATAGCTTACCAACCTGTCAGACAAGGCTTTTGTATTTTGAGAAAAAGATGAATCTGTTTCATTCATTTTGTGAACGATCTTTATTTTCACTTCTTGATCCGGACCGTTTGAAGTAATACCTGAGAAATTTGAAATTAAAATATCCTTTCCAAACTGGTTATTAAATTCCAGCGAATCATTCACAAATGTTTTGACAGCCCCTCCAATGATATTCCTTTCCTGCCCAAAGGAAGGAATCGTCCACACGAAACAGCTTAGAAGTATCAGTAGCGTTGATATTTTCAATTTCATAGTCATGCCTGGTTTGATTATGTGTATGTTTTGAAGTTTCATTAGATGAATTACACCAGTTGGTATTAGATAATCTCACGATTACTAAGTGAATGAATTTACACCTCCCACTTATTTCAATCTTTATCAGATCTGAAAACAACTACGCCATTCTTTATGACCAGCCGAACATCGTACAATGATTTCAAAAAATCCTGCTCCAAATCACCACCAAATATGCTGATATCTGCCTTTGCTCCTTTTTTGAGCACGCCTATGACTCCCTCCATACCTAAAATCTGGGAGGAATTATATGTCGCAAAACGTAAAACATCTGCAACTTTTACACCAGCTTCGGTATAGGCCACCAACATATCTTTCGCTTGTTTACCGACAGGCTCGTCTGTTTCATTATAATAGTCCGAGCCGGCCACAATCTTAACGCCCTTCTGTATTGCCTTTTGAATCGCTATCCTGTTTGGCAGAACAAAATCGTTTACAATGCCCTCAGCCGTTTTGCCCGTTATGCCATTCAGGAGTTTTACCCGGTTCAAACCTTCCTGAAACGATACCGGTGTCGGAACCAAATAAACATGCTTTTGTGCCATGAGGGTTAAAGTGGAATCGGATACGCCATAGCCATGCTCAATTCCGTCTACACCCGCCAGCACTGCATTACGAATGGATTGGTCAAAGGTGGCATGGGCGGTGACCTTTTTTCCATATTGATGGGCTGTTTCAACAATCGCTTTCATCTCATCAATCGTCAGCAAAAACTGATTAGGCGAATTATCCGAACAGATTTTGATCACATCAGCACCACTATTTAGATTTTCCTTCACGGCAAGCCTGGCATCCTCTACGCTTTTTATGATCCTGTACTCCTGAGTAGCCACACTTCCCAAATGATGTGGCAATTCAAGAAATTGTCCTCCCACTGCACTTAGGATAGGTCCTGAGACAAACATTCTGGGACCGTCTACATAACCTTTATTGATTGCATTCTTTAACGTAACATCAAAGAATAAGCCGGAATTACCCAAGTCTCTTACCGTGGTAAAACCCGCATTTAAATAAGTTCTTCCAATATACGCTCCTCTCAAAACCCTTTCTGCTTCGGAATGAACCATCGGATCCACCACCATTGGCGACGGCCCTTTCGAATACGGCATATGCAACAAAAGGTGCGTGTGGGCATCGATCAAACCAGGCGTAACGGTGTGTTTGCTCATGTCAATCACTTCTGTTCCCGGAGGCACCGAAATTTTGGAGCCTATTTCTGCAATGATGCCATTGTCAATCAGTATTTCCTGATTTTTTTCAAAACTGCTTTTTGCGCTGTTATAGACATTACCAGCCCGGATCAATACCCTCTTCCCGACCGGATTCTGGGCAATGGCGTTGATTGAAATAAGTAAAGTAACGACAGAAAGGAACCACCTGATCATGAAAATAAGGATTAGTTTGTTGACATTTTTAGAAAAGGAATTACTGATAGTCATTTACCGGCCACATCTTATTTTTCAAGGCAGGACCCGAATTAATCCACAAGAATCTTGTAGCTTAGTATATGGAAAAATCAGATA
The DNA here is from genome assembly GCF_024220585.1 of Dyadobacter diqingensis. Lineage (GTDB taxonomy): Bacteria > Bacteroidota > Bacteroidia > Cytophagales > Spirosomataceae > Dyadobacter > Dyadobacter diqingensis. Next base: position 344,661 of record NZ_JAMXKF010000009.1, on the reverse strand, counting down.
TCCCGCGTTTGGAATTAGAGTCATTTGCCGAGGTTAACTACAAAGTCCCTTTTTTAAAAGTACAACACTACCCGCTCAACGCCAGTTATTTCAGCATAGAAAACAGGGAAAGTTATCCGGTGGTGGACTACATCTCTCCCAACCGAAGACAATTTTTTAAAATATTCCATATGACGTCCGGTACAGGAATACTGACCGTTGGGTTGCACCAGTATGTACTTGGCGCCGGAGCTATTGCCTTTTTACATCCCGACGAACTTATGTCCTGGCAAACGACCTCTGTCGATACGGGCGGACACTTCTGCCTGATTCATCCCAGATACTTTGAACATGACGCCGACCATGTACTTCAGTTACTAAGAAATTACCCGTATTTTAAAGCTTCAAAAGCTGTTATTCAATTGACCGAAAACCAGTCTGCTGTCGTTAACAGTCATTTCGAATCAATGGTAAAGGAAGACAGAGGAAACAGTGAGGATAAAAAACAAGCCATCTTGTTATATCTCCAAATGATATTGCTGGAAGCTCAGAGAGCGGGCAAAAACCTGGCGGATGTTCATGTTCCGGAAAGTTATGGTTACATATATGGTTTCTTATCGCTGTTAGAATCCTCCTTTCAGGTGAGCGGACAGGATATTGCCGTTAAAATAAAGACTGCCGCAGAATTTGCCGATCAGCTCAACGTGCATCCTAATTATCTCAATGCGCTGGTGAAAGAACATACGGGTAAAACCCTGAGGGAGCACATTCAGGAACGACTGATGTATGAAGCCAAAGCACTGCTTATTCAAACGGATTGGGATATTAGCAACATCAGTTATGGATTAGGGTTTTCCGGACATGCTGCATTTACCTCGTTTTTTAAGAAGAAAGAAAACATATCCCCCTCAATATTCAGAAAAAACGCCTCTTCACAGCTGAATAGTTGAAACTCGCAATTATCCCTGTGATTTGAAGAAGTGCTTATCGGGCTCATGGAAGTTCCTTTGTACCATAACTTTTAAACTTAAAAAGAAATGGAAAATCAAGGAAAAACATGGCTCGTTACAGGTGGTTCACAGGGAATTGGTCTTTTATTAGTACAGCAATTACTGGCAGACGGCCACAATGTAGCAGTGACCGGTCGCAACCTCGAAACCGTAAAAAGCGCCATTGGCAATACTTCCGCACAATTTTTACCATTACAGGTCGACCTCACCAATGAAGAGAGTGTTGGCAAGGCCGTAGAAACCACTATCCATCATTTTAAGTCCATCGATTTTCTGGTAAATAATGCCGGTTACGGATTGATAGGCGGCATTGAAGAAACGTCTGCAAAGGAAGTTCAGGCCATTTTCGACATTAATGTTTTCGGTTTATTAAATGTAACACGTGCGGTATTGCCATACATGAGGGCAGCTAAGTCGGGACATATTTTCAATTTATCTACCGTTTTCGGTCTGATCGCCGGCGCAGCCTGGGGCCTTTACTGCGGAACCAAGTTTGCGGTGGAAGGCTTATCCGAAGCTTTGGCGCAGGAGGTGAACCCATTTGGTATTCACGTAACGATTATTGAACCCGGTTATGTTCGTACCAACTTCTTAAAAAGCGGATCGATCGCACATCCTCAAAATCCGATTGCGGCCTATACTGCCATTCAGGAAGAGAAACGTAAACATTTGGAAGAAGTGCCCGGAACGCAAATCGGGGACCCTCAAAAAATAGCAGACGTGATCATCAATACTTCCCAATTAAGCGAACCACCGCTTCGCCTGCTCCTGGGATCTGACGCCCTGCAATATGCCAATTATAAAATACAGATGTTACAGGAAGGAATTGAAGCTAATAAAGCCACCACATTTTCGACTGACTTTGATAAGTAATCGTTGATTTTCAGCGTTTGCCGGATCGGTAAATGCTGAAAAAACTGAGGGGCTGGATTCTCCATTTGGGAAAGTTGTTTTTGGAGCTTAACAGAAAGCTGAGCCCGTGTTGGGCAAGAGGACATCATTGCGGTTAAAAATATCTTCAAGCTTAGTAAAACAGAACCTATTCCTTGAAATAAAAAATCATTTCAAGGAATAGGTTCTTAACAGCCTCATAAAGTGCCTCTCTTCTCATGAACACTCGTTTTTGAAATTTTCTTCAATAAAAAACAACGCTCCGTCCTTGTCGCTTAATAAGTTATATCAAATTAAGTCTACAAACTATTAGAATTTTTACTATGTTAGGGATTACAAAAACAAACCCTAAAAAAATGAAAGCTTCAACACTTCTCCTCGCTGTTATCTGTTTTTTATCATTCAATGCGAAAGCGCAGGTTGGCGTTGGTACCACCTCACCGGACGGTTCCGCTCAACTCGACATTGTGTCAAATGAAAAAGGTATTCTAATACCTCGTCTGACTGCCATACAACGCGTGAGTATTCCTTCACCGGCAGAAGGCCTTCTGATTTATCAAAGCGATGCGCCCATCGGTTTTTACTTTTATAATGGCAGTACCTGGACCCGTCTGGTCAGTACCTCTGATGTGATCACCCCGGCGCTTACCAGTGGATATGCAGCCAACACTTCCGGATCAACGATTGCCGTACTCCTTGGAGGCAGCAACGTTCCCCTTCCAAATGCGCAGAATTTCACTTCCGGTATCACCATCAATGGCAGCAACAGCATCTTTACCATTACCAATGCCGGTCGTTATCAGATATCTTACAGGCTCAACACAACAGCCAGTTTACTTGTTTCCAGTAGAATTTTGTTGAATGGATCGTCCCTTCCAGGCTCTGTTGTTTCACCAACTGTGTCAATAAATACCTTTCAGTCCAGTGTAATCACAAACGTCGCAGCCGGATCAACGATCAGCCTTCAGTTCTACGGACTTTTGGGTGCCGCAGTACTTGCCGGGGATGCCTATGTTTCCATCGTAAGACTTCAATAATTCATTTTGTAAAAAACGAACTCACAAAAGCGGTTCAGCGCTATCGTCTGACAAACGATAGCGCTGAATGACATAAACCAAGCGGAATTACAGCTTGAAATGGATCATTTCCCCTGCGGCTTATTTGAGGCTAATAAAGCTTCAAGCTCAGCAACAAGTTTTCCGGAAGAGGGGCTTGTAGCATTCGACTGCACAATATTCCCATCCCCATTGATGAGGATATATCTGGGAATTCCCTGGACTTTATATGATTTCCAAATATTTTGCGGGTTATCGTCATCATCCTGATTTATATGAATGCCTTTGGGAATATTACCCTCCTCTAACAATTTTTGCCAGGCCTGTACATTACGATCTACTGAAGCAAAAAGAAATACGATTTTATCATTGCCTGCGAAGTTCTCGATTACTTTTTTTACGTCCGGAAAGCTCTCCCGACATGGTTTGCACCAGGTCGCCCAAACATCGACGTATATAATTTTCCCTTTCAAATCACGAGACGAAATGATCTTACCATCCTTGTTAATACCTGTGATAACCGGAGCTGGTTTTCCAGGTGCCAATACCTGCCAGTTGTCAAACTTTTTCTCTAGCGAACTTACAAACTCTACATGCTGGGGCTCTTTAAGCCAGTTTTTATAAACCATTTCTATCTCAGGCGTAATACCTTCATGGGCCAGCCAGTGGCTAATATTTTTAGCCAAAAAATATTTCTCCATTTCGTCAGAATACTTCGCTTTACGTATTTCCATCTCTCCGAAAATTGGAAAGCTCCTTAGAGAATCTTTGGCATTGTGCAGTCCATATAAGCGGGCGTAATAGTTACGATTGAAATAAAAAGACATCACCTGGGCATATTCTCCCAAATGAACTTTCAAAAGCCCCGGATCCAGAGGAACATTCAAGACATTGGATTTAACAGATTCAGGCAAATCAGCCGGAAGATTGTCTGGACCAAATTTCGAAAACACATAGTTCTGGTCGTAAAGCAACATAGCCATCTTATTTTTTGCCGCCAATAGCTCCTTCGTTTCCGCTGATAATGTCGATCGGCTGACCAATTCACTTAATAGACCAGCGAGCGTCTTCTCACGCGAATCCCTGGCAATCATATACTTATCCAACGCCACCTGAAAATAGATTTTGCCGTCGACATTTTCATACTTTTGTTTTGTCGCGTTTACTTGAAGTAAATACGCATTGGTTTTGGCACCGCTGCCCTTATAAGTAACCTCGTGTCCGGTGTTTTGTTCGTTGATCGTAATTTCCAGCTCATCAAACGGATTGAGGTAAACGGGATAACTTCTGTCTGCCAATGTAATGAAAGCAAATACCGGTTTTGTAAGGGAAAAGTCGAGAAGCGCCTTACCCTTGTCATCGGTGGTAGCTTCGGCCAGGTTTATTGCATCAATATCAAGCATATCAGTTACGACAACACCTGCTTTCACCTGCTTTGAACCCGGCGCATTGATTTTGATCTTAACTTGACCATCTTTATTCTTAAAATTTGTTAAAAGGAAAAAAAGTGAGACAAAGAGGAGGTTTACATGGAGTTTTCTAAGCATGGCTGATACTGATAAGTTTAAAGGTTTCAAAAGAATTATTTGCTCAATTTTATGGTTCTGCCGCTTATCTGACGCTTTTTTGAAAAACTTTCTGTGTTTCAAAAAAGTCACCGATCGGTTTCTTTTTCTTCTGAACGAACACCTCTTTTTTTTATTTCGCTTACAATATTTCCCAACCAGGCAAGGATACTTCCCAATCGAACAAATCGATTGCCTATCTATTTTTAGATTTTGCTTAGACTATAAAAAGCCCGTGAACCGGGAACATGAAAATAATTTCACATCTCCGATACACGGGCTTTATAAAAATCTTGAAATTACTGCACGATTACCGCATGTTCGTCACAAACCGCGGATAACTTTCATACCAATATCACATCACTGGGCACAGCGTCCCCATCATCTCCGCCAGCATGGACGGCATATTCCAGTGCCAGTTTTTTCCCGGTAACATCCGCTTCTTCCAGCAGCTCAAAAACCCGGCGTTCGCCAAGCATCAACAGCGCCTGAAACAGGACGCAGGCATAACTATACTCCTCACTCCCAACTCCTTTTTCCTTCGCCAAATCGTTGTACTTACCGAACAAGTCTTTTCCTTTTCCCATAACTATCAGATTATCAATTTTTTATTTTTACAATAACGTTTAGAAATGTAATCCTGCCAAAAGTAAAATCCCTGATTCACCGGGTTAATCAACACACTTTGCCTCAATGCGTTCAGAAGATTGATTCACAAAATCTATCCTCTGCAACTACTGATAATGGTCTTGATCTATGGAATTTCCCTCGTCTTAAAGTCTCATCATATTGTCTTTGGCTCCTAACTGTATTATGCCAGTTTCAAACAAAAACACTTTTTATTCGTATTATTTTCTATAAATATCCTAAAATTTCTTACAATTTACATAAACAACATCAAGAATATCTTTTTAAAATATTTTTTCACATAACTCTTTCCCTCATTTATCTCTAAATATACGATTACCAGCTCAGTTCGAAACCCAATCCCCTATACGTTAAAGGTGGAGCTATTTTAGTTTTTACTAAATTAACGATTTTGTCCAAAAACCAATCTGACACGAACAAAATATAGTACTGTTTATAAGCCTGTTAGGGAAAGTAATTTCTTGAAATTGTTATTTTGAAGTTCGGAGCAAAAGATCGGACCGATCCGCCATTTATCTTTCTTTGATAAAACTCAATCCTGCATTGAGACTTGCATTGAAATCACCGATTGTCGCTGAGTGAAGCGTCAGTTTTATTTTGTCACGAATGATTTTGAATTCCGAGTGCAGCGGACATGGTTTACTTTCCGAACAGTTTTTCAGACCCAGACCACACCCGGTAAATATCCTGTCACCATCAATCGCGGTCACAATATCCGCCAGGGACTTTTTGCGGGAATCTTTATCGATGTAAAATCCGCCGTTAGGTCCTTTCGTCGATTGCACGATTTCACGCTTGCTTAGATCCTGAAGAATTTTTGCAATAAAATGAACGGGCGAGTCAATGCCGGCCGCAATTTCCTTGATGCCCACCTTTGCCCCATCTTCCGACTTCTGGGCAACATAAATCACCGCTCTGATTGCGTACTCACACGTTTTTGAAAAAACCATTCTCGCTACAATTTTTGTACAAACTTAGCAATTCTATGAATTAAATAAAAGAGTTTTTTATCTTTTACAAGACTGCTAAATATTTCTTGCCCAGCTGGTTTACATTTTCAGCGCTTAAACTCCAAACTGGGTCAGGTGATGGTCCAGATGTTTATAAAACATGTTATTCCATTCGGTACAGCTCAATTTCCCAAAAGAATGTGATTCCTTACCTTTAAAATAGCTCTTGCCAAGCTCCTGCGTTTTCAGAATGTAGGCAATCAGCCTTTCCTTTTCAGTCTCAAAATCCCGTTCATCCGTAATCAAAAAATCTGCCGCGGTACGATTGTTCCTTTTATAAGGAGTTTCGTTTACAACAATCTTTTTAACCATATTTTTAAGAATCAGCTTCATCAAAAATCCTGGTGGTTTATACTTGTTTTCGTAGACGTATTCATACGAAACGCAGCAGTGTGCAAGCATTTGAGCCACATTCATTTTCCCCCAAACCGGTTGGGTCTGGCTGTTCAGTTTTTCGATCCGGTTGATCACTTCGCGGGAAACTGCCTTACAAAAAATATCAGGAAGCATTTTTCTCTTATTGAAAGTGTAACATTCTGTTAGGTTATTCCAGGCGCCTTTCAGCACCTATTTGTTCAAAAATATCGCAAATTATTTACAAAATAGCAAGAAAATTTTTCGCAACATCTCCGGACTGCTTCTGGTATTGAAAAGGAGAAAATCCGGAAAATTCTTTGAACGAACGAATGAAGTGCGACTGGTCCGCGTAATCGTTTTCAAAAGCAATATCCGATAACTTGCTGAAATCGTTATTTTTCATCTGGTTTAAGGCAGACTGAAACTGGCAGATTCTGGCGAACAATTTGGGAGATACGCCAATCCATTGCCTGAATCTGCGCTCAAATGTCCTTTCTGAAAGTTGCATATTTTTGAGCAAATCCTTAAACGAGAGTACTCCTTTTGATTTAATGATTTCAGACACCGCATAACTGATGACCGCATTATCAGAAACATTATTCCGTTTTTGAAAAGAAAACAACCCTGAAGCAAGCATGGAAATCTCATCCTGTGCAGATTTCGCGTCAAACAATTGTTCGGAAAGCGGATGATGTTTTTCAGCCAGCCAGCTCACATCTGCGCATGAATTGGTAAGCATATCGGCATCCAGTCCGAAAATAGTTTTTAAAGCCTGAGGAAAAAATACGACGCCGGTTGTTCGAAAACTGGACGATGACCGGACTTCTGTCGGGCCGGTTGTTTGTCCGTAAACAAAGATTTCAGGCAGTTTTTTGTCAAATTGTGATAGTGATCCATCCGTCGAGCGGTGGTACATAAGTCCAGGACAGCCGTCAGCCAGTGGTCTGAAAATAACCGGCGAGTCACCTGAGCCGTCACTTTCGAGGGTCCAGAAATACCTGACCTGATTTTTCAAAAAAGCCGGTGGCGCGATTTCGCTGTATTTCATAACTGATTGCCGATAAAGTCAATACGGAATGGTCAATTAAAATTACTAATAGTATTTCGAATTTTCCACCGAAAAGGATAAAAGGCCATAATCGGCGGACCGACATGCGCTTACCAGAGATGAATGTTTCCGCAGACAAATAATCCCCGCTCCCACCCCCGGATTATCAAAAAATTCTTCTATCTTAATTAAATAAGCGACAACATTTTTATGAATTCTTACAAAGCAATAATCCAGTTAACTTCTCCCGAACCCAAAGTATACAAAAGTACAATCAGGCAGATTTTAAACCTGCTTGACCATTTCAATCAGCAGGTAGAAGTAAAAATCGTCTGCCACGGCGCGTCATGGCCGTTTTGTGTAACAGATCAGAATCCCTTTTCCGAAGACATACGCACCCTGCTGCAAAAACAGGTCAAAATTGAAGTTTGCAAAAACATGCTGGATTCAAACAATATCCTGCCAGACGATCTGATACCGGGAATTAAGATTATACCTTCCGGCATTGCCGAACTGGTGATCAGGCAGCAGGAAGGATGGAGTTATATCAAGGCAGGATTTTAAATCAAACTATTTAGCCCGCACCACGCTGCGTCCATATCCTTTGGTTTGTCTGATTTTCAGCTGATCACCAATTACCTCAACCCTTTTAAATTCTTTAAACGCTCCGTCCTTATCCAGAAAACCAATAACACAGGAAAGCGCCTCTTCTCCTTTTTCAATTTTCACCTTTGGCTGTATACCAAAATTCGGCACCGTCAGGTTATCGTCGGCGTCCAGCTCCTTGTATTTTATCTTAACTTTATATTGGAAAGTCTCCTCGGTTTCAAACACATCTACGGCAAACTTCCAGTCATTCAGATTGTCCTTATCCTTTACAACTTCACTGTAACTGGCAACGGCTGTTTTACTGACCACCTTTCTCACCGTTGGAATCGTATCATTTAATACGGTCATGGAAGATTCCTTCGTTCCTTCCGACTCCTTCTTTTTGTTGCAGGAAAATAATAAAACAAGTGATAACAGGTAACAATACTTTTTCATAGCTAAGAATTAAATACAGGAATATTGGAAATGGAAGATAGGGAATGAATCTCGAAAATCATCTCAAAACAAGATTAAGATTACATTATCCTCAAAATTTGAATAAATCCGTAAATGATTTACACATGTCCTATAAATCAGAATCGTGCCGGTTACGCGATTACTGCTTTCTCAGGAATTTAATTTATTTTCGACCTCATAAATATTCCGACCCGCTTTTGGTTTTCATTTTGATAAACTACTACCTCATCTAATGGCCCTTAATTATATTTTCATTGCCTTTTTTGCAATTGCCTTCTTCGTTGCCCTGACTAAATTTATCCTTTTCGGCGATACGGAAACCTTGAAGCTCGTTGTGGAGGGAATCCTAAATTCCTCCAAGGTTGCTGTGATGGATATTGCCTTGCCACTCGCCGGGGTTATGACTTTTTTCCTGGGGATATTAAATGTGGGTGAAAAAGCAGGAGCCATCAATATTCTTGCCAGAATTATCGGGCCTTTTTTTAGCAAACTTTTTCCCGAAATCCCTAAAAATCATCCGGCAAATGGCCAGATGATCATGAATTTCGGAGCCAATATGTTGGGACTTGACAACGCGGCCACGCCTTTTGGGTTAAAGGCCATGCAAAGTCTCCAGGAACTTAACCCGAGCAAAGACACCGCCTCCAATGCCCAAATCATGTTTCTGGTTTTGCATACGTCCGGCCTTCAGATCATTCCGCTGAGCATTATTGCACAACGTGCTATCCTGGGCGCTACCGACCCGTCCGATGTTTTCATTCCCTGCGTAATTGGAACTTATATTACTACGGTCGTCAGTTTGATGATCACCGCGGCATGGCAAAAAATAAACCTCTTTAACCGTACCGTCGTACTCGGTCTTGGCGGTGTTACGGCCGTTCTGGCCCTTTTGCTTTGGTACCTCACGGGTTTGCCAAAAGAACAAATTGAGACGATCTCCATCGTTGTCGGGAATTCATTGCTGCTCTTTATTATTACTTCTTTTTTATTGGGCGCACTTTACAAAAAAATAAATGTCTTCGATGTATTTATAGACGGTGCTAAAATGGGTTTTGAAACTTCCGTAAAAATCATGCCCTATCTCGTTGGAATGCTGGTTGCAATCAGCGCTTTCCGTACCTGCGGTGCTATGGATTATTTGCTGAATGGTCTTCGGTATGTGATCATAAGTTCAGGCATCAACAGTGATTTTACCGATGCCTTGCCGGTGGCCCTGATGAAACCGTTGAGTGGCAGCGGAGCACGTGCATTGATGATTGAAGGCATGACAAAATTCGGCCCTGATTCCTTCGTTGGAAGGCTGGGTTGCATTTTTCAGGGATCAGCGGACACTACACTGTATATCGTAGCGCTTTACTTCGGATCCGTGGGTATCAAAAACTCCCGTTATGCCATTGTAGTTGGCCTTATTGCTGACCTAATCGGTGTGCTGGCCGGGATCTGGCTCGGATATTTATTTTTCCATTAAATCAAAATATTGTAAAATACCCATTTACCTACTTATGCAACCGTCCGTACTAAATGGATGGTTGTTTTTTATAGCATCATGTAATATTGAATATCTAACACAGTATGGACATATGATAAATTCGTTACAGAAATCTGCACTTATAGCCATGATGGTTTGTGGATTGGTTTTGTTTCAGTCCGCTTATGGACAAACGACTACTCCCCCCAAAGCAGAAAACACTTATTCGCTTGAAGACTGTATCCGAATCGCTCTGGAATCAAATCCTCAGCTAAAACAGTCTGAATTACAAGTTCAGACCAACGGAAACACCTACGAGCAGTCGCGCTGGCAGCGTTGGCCCAGCCTGAATTTCAGTGCCGGACAGGGATTCAGTTTCGGTCGTAACATTGACCCTTTTACCAACCAGTTTGTCCAGCAGAGTATCAGCCAGAACAGCTTTCAGCTTGGTGCGAGTGTAGTTCTTTTTAACGGATTCCAGATTAAAAACAACATTGTCAGAAATGATATCAATCTAAAAGCCAGCCAGAAGGATCTGGATGCGGCACGTAACGATCTGATGCTGAATGTCGCATTATCTTACCTTCAGGTGATCAGCAACGAAGAACTTATTGAAGTTGCCCGACGCCAGGTAGATGCTTCGAACCTGCAAGTGGAACGTACTGCTAAACTGGTGGCGGCCGGTACGCTCGCAGAAAGTAACCTGCTTGACCTCCGTGCTCAGCTGGCAAACGATGAGCTTTCTCTTGTTAATGCTGAAAACAACCTCGAAACTGCAAAACTGAATCTGAAACAATACATGAACCTTCCGGGTGCAAATCAGATTAATGTGGTAAAGATCACGGTTGCAGACCCGACACTTCAGGCTTATGACGCGACGATTCAGGAAATATATGAAACGGCTATGACTAACCTGCCCCAGATGAAAGCTGCAAACCTGCGTATTGAATCTGCTAAAAAATCAATTGAAATTGCTCGTGGTGTAGCCATGCCAACTTTATCACTGAACGGAGGATTCAGTACGGCTTTTTCAAGTGCTGCTCCCAAGGAACGATTTGTTGCCAACGGAACAGGAAGCACAACGTATGACGTTCCGTCGACCACTTCTTATGTAAGTTACGGCGGTGTAACGGTTCCGATTATCGAGAAAATTACTACACCCAATGGTGGAATTCAGCATTTTGGATACCTCGACCAGCTGAACTTTAACAGAAACCCTTCTGTCAGCCTAAGTTTGCGTATTCCTATTTTCACCAATTTCCAGGTAAAGTATAATGTGGCCAATGCCAAAATTCAGCAAAAGAACACGGAGTATCAGGCACAGCAGGTTCAGCTGACCATTCGTAAAAATGTGGAACAGGCTTATATTGACATGAACAATTCGGCCAAACGTTATTCAGCAACAGCCAATCAGGTGCGGGCTTTAACGGAAGCCCACCGTGTGGCGCAGGTACGTTTCGATGTAGGTGCGATCAATTCTGTTGAATATAACATTGCAAAAGCGAATCTGGACCGTGCCAACAGCAACCTGATCCAGACAAAATACGATTATGTGTTCAGAACAAAAATCCTCGATTTTTATATGAACCGTCCCCTGTCTGATTTCTAAATTTAATTGATACAGAGTTTCTGATATCATAAAAAATAAAACAACCGTAAACCAAATAATGAATTATGGCGCGTAAATCTTCAAAAGGAATATGGTGGATTGTAGGAGGTGTTGTTGTACTTCTTATTGCCGGGTTAGTCGGTGCAAAACAAGCCGGGTGGATCGGGCAGCCAAAAGCCACCGAAGTAGAATTTACAAAGGTCAAGGAGGCTGACATCATTGAGCGCGTGAGTGCATCCGGAAAAGTACAGCCGGAAGTGGAAGTTAAATTAAGCCCTGACGTTTCGGGGGAGATCACCAACTTATACGTTGCCGAAGGAGACTCGGTTGTAAAAGGCCAGCTTCTTTTAAAAATCCGTCCTGATAACTACGAGTCGTTAATGGCCCGCGCCCAGGCAGCTGTTAATTCCAGCAAAGCAAATCACGAGCAAACGAAAGCGCTGGTTTTGCAGGCAGAAGCACGTTTGACGCAATCAAAGCTGATTTTTGAGCGGAATAAAAAACTGTATAACGATAAAGTTATCTCAGCATCAGATTTTGAGCAGTTCAGTTCTAACTACGATATAGCCAAGCAAGACCTTTCTTCTTCTCAGGCGAATGTTGCCGCTGCATTGTTCAATATCAGAAGCGCGGAAGCCAGTCTTCGTGATGCGGCTGAAAACCTGCGTAAAACAACCATTTTCGCGCCGGTTAGCGGCATTGTTTCTTTGCTTAATGTGGAGGTAGGTGAACGTGTGGTAGGTACAACACAAATGGCAGGAACAGAAATGATGCGTATTGCCAACCTGAGCAACATGGAAGTACGGGTAAACGTGAATGAAAACGACATTGTGCGCGTAACGCTGGGTGATACGGCTGAAATTGATGTGGATGCTTACAGCTCGTCAGGACGTAAGTTTAAAGGAGTTGTAAAAGAGATTGCCAATACAGCCGCGGGATTGGCCTCTTCGTCATCCACGGCACTGAGCAGTGCTTCTTCTGATGCCGTAACCGAATTTGAAGTAAAGGTTAAAATCCTTAACGAATCGTTCAGCGATTTGATGGCTACCAAGAATAAAAAATCTTACCCATTCAAACCAGGTATGACTGCTTCGGTGGAAATTACGACAGAAAGAAAAAATAAGGTTGTCTCTGTTCCGATCGCTGCGGTAACAACGCGTAACAATACACCGGCTCCGGATGATAAGGACAAAAAACCGGAAAGCGCGGAGCCTGAAAAACCAAAGAAAGAGGAAGCAATCAAGGAGGTTGTTTTCGTAAGAGTGAACGGAAAGGCAGAAATGCGTGAGGTTAAAACAGGTATCAGTGACTTCGAAAACATCGAGATTTTATCCGGCCTGAAAAACGGCGACGAAATTATCTCTGGTCCATATATTGTTGTGTCTAAAACACTGAAAAGCGGCGACTTAGTCGAGCTAAAGAAAAAAGAAGTGAAAAAAGACGAAAAAAAATCAAATGAAAACTAGAACGGTTACGTTACAACTATGTAATAAGTTCGATTTAGTTTAGGTTAAAAAGAAATCCTTGCGGCTTTGCTGCAAGGATTTTTTATTTTTCAACAATTGATTTTCTAAAAAAAGAAAGGGATCATACCGGGAAATATTCACATAACTCACTACAAACTAGACTGTTAAATATTTCCCCATACCTCTACCACGGCGTACCCGATCATAATCAGACAAAGGATTACCTTCATCACAATGCCGGTCAGAAATCCAACAAAGGAACCGACCGCAGATTTTAACGCGCTTTTGATTTGTGAACCGCCGATAAGCTCTCCCAGCAACGCTCCTAAAAATGTCCCGACAAACATTCCGATAGCAGGGATAAAAAAGAATCCGACCAATAATCCAAGCGTTGCGCCAATGGCTCCATACCGGGTTCCACCAAATTTCTTCGTACCCCAGATCGGTATATAATAATCCAGCACGGCAATTACAACGGTTACAAAACCCAGACTATATAAGACCGTATTGCTGAACTCTGCAAATTTGCTGATGTGCAAAAGAATAAGTCCGGCAAAACTCAGGGGCGGTCCGGGAAGTGGCAGGATGGCACCGGCCAATCCGGTTAAGAGACAGGCAATACCGGCAACAAAAAGCAAAATATCCATGGCTGATCGGTTAAATTAATAATGAATTAACAAAAAAACATTTGGTCGTCCTATCTTTGCGGTTGAAAAGGCGATTAGTCCGAAATGTTGTGCTCTGGCATAAACCGATCTGAGGCTTATCGTTAGAAATTTGGGAGGAAGTATTGATCCGGCACGAATCTTTCAGGATCGTTGCCGAAGCAACTGACTCACTTATTCAAACATTCACCCAATTATTCATTAAAAAAACACATGTCCAAAGTTCTTATTATTGGTGCCGGCGGCGTCGGAAGTGTGGTGGCGCATAAATGTGCATTGAACAGCAATGTATTTACGAGCATCATGCTAGCCAGCCGTACAAAATCAAAGTGCGACAAAATAGCTGCTGAAATCAAGGAAATGCACGGCGTTGACATCGAAACAGCACAGGTTGATGCTGATATCGTTGCTGAAACTGTTTTGCTTATCAAGCGCTTCCAGCCAAAATTGTTAATCAATGTTGCTCTTCCTTATCAGGATCTTACGATCATGGAGGCTTGTCTGGAAACAGGAGTACATTATTTGGATACGGCCAATTACGAACCAAAAGATGTTGCCAAATTTGAATATAGCTGGCAATGGGCATATCAGCAACGCTTTAAAGATGCTGGTTTGATGGCTTTGCTTGGCTGTGGTTTTGACCCGGGTGTTACCCAGGTTTTCACTGCCTATGCCAACAAACATTATTTCGATGAAATGCACTATCTGGACATCATCGACTGTAACGCCGGCGATCATGGAAAAGCATTTGCTACCAATTTCAACCCGGAAATCAATATCCGCGAGATCACTCAGCCAGGTCGTTACTGGGAAAACGGAGAGTGGGTGGAAATACCAGCCATGTCGATCCATAAACCAATCGAATATCCCGGAATCGGACCCAAAGAAAGTTATGTGCTTTACCACGAAGAACTTGAATCTTTGGTAAAAAACTTCCCTACTTTGAAACGTGCACGTTTCTGGATGACTTTCGGACAAGCTTACATCACGCACTTAAATGTGCTTGAAAACGTGGGCATGACGAGCATCAAACCTATTAAATTCAACGGTATTGATATCGTTCCTCTTGAATTCCTGAAAGCTGTTCTTCCTGCTCCTGATTCGCTGGGCGAAAATTATTCGGGACAGACTTCAATCGGCTGCCAGATCAAAGGGATTAAAGACGGTGAAGAAACAACTTATTACGTTTGGAATAACTGCGACCACGCCGCTTGTTACAAAGAAGTGAAGGCACAGGCTGTAAGTTATACAACAGGTGTTCCGGCGATGATCGGTGCCATGCTTATGCTGACTAACGAAGAGTGGATGAAACCAGGTGTTTGGAACTGCGAAGAACTAAATCCGGATCCATTCATGGCGCATTTGAATACGCAGGGTTTGCCATGGAACGAAAGAATCAACGTTTCGCTTCCTCACGAATATCCTGCATAAGGGAAAATAATAGATAAAGAGCAAATGCTCTAAAGCCAGAGGAGTCAACTTTTGAAAAGTTGACTCCTCTTTTTTCTTCAGGCTTCCAAAGCCAAATATCTGTTAATAAATATAATCACCGTTAAACGCAATC
Source organism: Dyadobacter diqingensis (assembly GCF_024220585.1). GTDB lineage: Bacteria > Bacteroidota > Bacteroidia > Cytophagales > Spirosomataceae > Dyadobacter > Dyadobacter diqingensis. The sequence goes on along the minus strand of NZ_JAMXKF010000009.1, from coordinate 329,261 downwards.
ATTAACCCTTAACCATTAATAATTAAAAATCATCCTTCCATCGTAATGGTGGCCCGGGTACAAACCCCTCCTATCGGCGGGTTAAACTTGGATACTCTCACGGTTACTTTCTGTACATCCGGATAATGCTCCCTGACGCTGGCAATCACCTTAAAACCGATATGTTCCAACAATTTGGCCGGCTCCTGCATCACCTTTGCCGCGATCTGATATAATGTTTCATAGTTGACCGTGGCACTTAACTTATCCTTTACTGCGGCCTCTATAAAATCGGTATTTATTGTTATATCGAGTGCATATTTATTACCTATTCTCTGCTCTTCGGGGTAATAACCGTGGTAAGCAAAAAACTCTAATCCTTCTAATGAGATCGTACCCAATGTAAATTATATTTGGTCAAAGAACGATCCGCCTGTACTTTTTGGCAGAACCGGTTCCTGAGATTTTTCTTTAAACGTATTCTGAGCTTCACGGGGAGTTGTTTCACGCGCTCTTTCAGCAGATTTATGCATTTCTGCCAAAGCTTCCGTAGCCGCATCCGCCGCACTCAGTTCTTCTTTTTTCGCAACCGGTTCCGGCTCTTCTTCTACGGCTTCAACCACCGGCAAAATTTCCTCTTCAACCGGCACGATCTCCTCTAAAACAGGCTCCGGTACTATTTTCTCTTCCACTTCCGGTGCTGAAACAATTTCCAGATCCACATCAGGAGTTTCTTCCTCTTCAATTTCCGAAAGCTCTTCTTCTACGGCCTCCGGTGCAATATACTGCGAAACAGGAGTTCCCTTTTTAGGAATTTCAATCTCAGTAACGTGCTGTTTGATCTCTTCCATCTTATTCAGCACAGACTCCTTGTCGTATTTATTTTCGAAACGCTCAACCGTTTCAATTGTGTTATTGGCCAGTGATGAAAGCTGCACAACGAGGTTATCCCTGAAATTTTCAATGGCACGAAAATCGCGCTCCTGATTTTTAATTTCCAGTGCAAAATCCTCTTTAAACTTCTTCAGGCGGTTCTCCGTTTCCAGGATGATCTGATTCGTTCTTTGCTCCGCCTCCTCAATCATACTGTCGGCTTTTACCTTCGACTCCTCAACCCTTTTCTCAGCCGATTCGATCGCCTCTTTTTCAATCTGTCGGCTGGCATCCTCAGCGGATTTCAGCGTACGAAAAAGTGTTGATTCGATATCTTTTAACTTACTAAGTTCCTTTTCTGCATATTCCAACTGCATTTTCAGCATGCTGTTCTCACTCGAAAAGCGCTCCCATTCCTGCGACAAAGAGTTAAGAAATGCATCAACTTCGTCAGGATTGTAACCTCTGAAAATTTTTTCAAACGTATGTTTACGTATGTCTATTGCCGAAATTTTCATGATGGATATATGCTTTAATTTTTAATTCGTAACAGTCGTCTAAGATAAAGACATATCCTGTACATTTCAAAGTATTTGGTACAATTACACTTTTAAACCATATTATATGGCTACTTCCCAAACGGAAATCATCCTGTCGTCACTGCACGATACCAGCTGGTTTTCATAGTCCGTCCAAAGCAATTTATTCACCGAAGTACCATGTCCCGCCAGCCTCGACCGGTCAATAATTTTTTTCAGCCTGAAGGTCTCCGTCTCCCACAACTTAATGGACTTATCCATGCTGCATGTTGCAAAGAATTTCCCATCCGGGCTGAACGTCACATGATTCACCGCATACATATGTGCCGCTATGTCCGTTACGGGCTCATAACCGCTGTTTACATCCCAGATTTTCACGTGCGCATCACGCCCCGTTGTGAAAAGATAATTTCCGTCCGGAGAATATTGAACGGAAAAAACAGAATTTGTGTGTGCAGAAATTGTCTTTTTTAATTTGAAACCGTCAAAATCAAAGATATGAACATTAAAATCGCTGTCGCCCACTGCAAATTCTCCCGTTGCAGGATTTACGGCGATGGACCTCACACTGTTATTCGCAACCTTGATATGTTTTTGAATGGCCAGTGATGGAACATCCATCACCGCGATGACGCCATCACCCAAGGCGAGCAATGCCTTGTTCTGCCAGATCTTGATGTCAAAAATCTGCGATGCCGTCACTTTTGACGAATATTCTATTTTATTGTTCACAGTATCCAGTACCTGAATACCCTCAAAATTTTGCCCTATCCAAAGAAATTTGCTAACCTCGTCAAAACATAAAGCATACACAGAAACACCCGCACGCGCAACCAGTTTGCCAAGGTCAGGCTTTTTCAAATCCCATTCAATCACAAAACCATCGCCACCGGCAGAATAAAAGCCATGGGACGAATTATTAGAAATAATTGTATAAACGCTGTCACGATGACCGGAAAAAGTGTCTACTTTGCGAATAATCATTTTTGGATAGCTTTTAGCAGCTAGCTATTAGCGGTTAGTATCTGGCAATTAAAAATTACTGGTAAATAAACCATTAAATTGCCTTTGTAAATTTATGTAAATATCGGGACGTTATTTTGCGATAAAACAGGTCGCTGGAAATCAAACCCGTTTAATAACGATAACTGGTCAGAGTAAAACTAAAAGCCAAACGCCGACAGCAAAAGCCCTGAACCTAGTCTTAAACAGAATAATTATGCCCCTCGTTCATTCCGAAAAGATTGAAGAGACTAGTACCCTGCTACTCTGGAAACTGACAGAAACCGAAGATGAACTTCACACGAGTTTGGGTTCTTCCTACAATTCGGAGGATCTTGAAACCATTTCCCATCCACAAAAAAAACGTGAATGGCTGGCCAGCCGTCTGCTAATAAAAATCCTGGTTGAACAATTCGGGCTTCATTATGAGGGTACGCACAAAGACGAGCACGGCAAAGCATTTTTGGTTAATAATGCCTCCCACATTTCTATCACACACACATTCGACTATGTGGCCGCCGTCATAAACCCGTCCGCGCCCGTTGGTATCGATATGGAAAAGTCTGACCCTAAACTTCAGAGAACTTCCAGAAAATATCTTTCAGATCCTGAATTTACCCACGCAGAAAACGAACTTGCCGCACTTTGTATCTACTGGTGCGCAAAGGAGGCTATCTATAAATTATACGGAAAAAAGAAAATCAGCTTCAAAAATTCAATTTATATCCAACCGTTTAATAAGTCGCAATCCCTTATAAAAGGTATTTTAACAGACGACGAGGAAGACCTTCAGATCAATTCCCCGATCCATATCCGGTGGTTTGAAGATTACTGCCTAGCCGTTTCTGTTTAGATATTGTCCTCGCCGTAACTTTCCAGTGTAGACCTGAGAATATCCTCCACCTCCTTGATTTTTTCCTGCTCTCCTGTTTTTTCGTAAGATAAAATCAGGTTACGCAATACGCGCTGGATAATTTCCAGGTTCGTGCAAGGGTGATAAAAAATCTCTTTCGGTTTGATATTCAACTGGGCGATATAGTGATCAATATCGGTTTTGGAAAAAATAATTCCGCGGTTAAATACATTGATGTAAAACTGCGTATTATGGCTTTTATAGGTCAGTACGAACAGATTGGGTAGATTAACACCATAAACAGGCAACCCTAACTTCCTGGCAATCAACAGATAAATCACACATAAGGTGATAGGATTCCCGCGACGATTTTCAAGCACCACATTGATCATCGAGTTCGATGGTGAATGGAAGCTTTTGGTATTAGCCGCAAAATTCATCGACCCAAAAAATATGCTGTTAATCCGTTTGATCTGGTCTATCGGATTCATTTCTTCCTGAAACTGTATCCAGATATCGTAATAAAGCTGCTCAACCGTGGTTTTCAGGTTTTCCAGCGAAAGTTCGGGATAATGATACGTCGACAATATCCACATACCTTCCAGTAAATCCAGACCGCCGCCGTTTTTCCAGGCCTGCAATCTCTCATTCATGATATTCAGCTGGAGCTCATGAATCAGCTCTTCCAGTTTACGCTGAAGGATTGGGTTAAAGCTTTCCTCCCATTCCGTTTCCAGAAAAGGGATCACGTTTCCTCCTAATGATAAGATCTTCCCCTCAACGTGCTGAGTTACTTCATGATCTTCGTCATCAAGTAAGGATATCAGCGCTTTTATTTCTCTCTTGTTCATTTTCTGTCGAATCAGCTTTTAACAACCAACGGATAAATAAAAACATTTTTTTTTTATGGACGTCAAATTTTCTACTTTTGCCCGGAAAAAATTTGTGTTTTGAAGCTTGGTTTTATAATAAATATCGCTTTAAAATTCAATTTTTGAAAGTGTAAAATGAAACTTTTCAAAACAATTCACATACTTACCACATATTCTTTTTAAGATCATTCCTATGAAAATTCTTGTTACCGGAGGAGCCGGTTTTATAGGTTCACATACCGTTGTAGAACTGCATGAAGCCGGATTCGAACCTGTTATTCTTGATAATCTCTACAATTCAAATCGCGAAGTACTCAACGGAATTAAAGGCATTACGGGAAAAGAATTCCCCTTTTATGAGATTGACTGCAATGATATTGAAAAAGTAAGAGCTGTTTTTGCAAAAGAAAAATTCGATGGTGTTATTCACTTTGCTGCCTACAAGGCCGTTGGAGAATCCGTTGAAAAACCACTCGATTATTACGAGAACAACATTTTCTCTCTGGTTATCTTATTAAAGGTAATGAAGGAATATAATGTTGACAAATTTGTTTTCTCGTCTTCATGTACCGTTTACGGACAGCCAGATGCGCTTCCCGTTACCGAGAGCACACCGCGCAAACCGGCTACGTCTCCATACGGAAATACCAAAGCGATGGCAGAAGATATTATCCGGGACCACGTGCATGCGGCACCGGGTATCAAAGCAATCTCACTGCGTTATTTCAACCCGATCGGGGCACATAAAACCTCATTAATCGGTGAATTACCTAATGGCGTACCGAGCAATCTGGTGCCTTTCATCACCCAAACGGCTGCTGGTCTCCGTAAATCACTGACTGTTTTTGGCGATGACTATAACACGCCGGACGGAACCTGTGTACGTGACTTCATCCACGTGGTCGATTTGGCAAAGGCTCACCTGAAAGCACTTATTCTGCTTGATGGACAAACAGACAAAGATTATTACGATATATTTAATGTAGGGACCGGCGAAGGATACACTGTGCTTGAACTGATCAATACGTTTGAAAAAGTTACCGGCGAAAAGCTTAACTATTCAATCGGACCGCGCAGGGAAGGTGATGTTGAAAAAATTTACGCGCAGTCGGACAAGGTAAATTCCATCATGAAATGGAAAGCAGAAAAAACAATGGCAGATGCACTTCTTGATGCATGGAATTGGCAACTAAAAATTACTCCAAAAAAATGAAAAAGATATTAATTACCGGTGGTGCCGGTTTCATAGGTTCACACGTCGTTCGCAGGTTTGTTGTACACCATCCTGAATACCACATCTATAATCTCGATGCCCTGACTTATGCAGGTAATCTTGAAAACCTTCGTGATGTTGAAAACGCGCCAAACTACACTTTTGTAAAAGGCGATATCGTTGACGCAGCATTTATCGACAAGCTGATTTCTGAAAACGATTTTCACGGAATTGTTCACCTGGCGGCAGAAAGTCACGTGGACCGTTCCATTTCTGACCCGATGTCATTTGTAATGACCAACGTGGTAGGAACTGTCAATTTGCTGAACGCGGCGCGTAAGGCATGGAAAGACAATTTGGCCGATCACAGATTCTATCATGTTTCTACGGATGAGGTATATGGCGAGCTACATGATCCGGGAACTTTCTTTACCGAAACAACCAGTTATGACCCGCGTTCTCCGTATTCGGCGTCCAAAGCTTCTTCTGATCACTTTGTAAGAGCTTATCAGAATACTTATAATCTTCCGGTGGTTATTTCCAACTGTTCGAATAACTACGGACCAAATCATTTCCCGGAAAAACTTATTCCGTTGATGATCCACAACATTTTGCAAAGCAAACCGCTTCCTGTTTACGGAAAAGGGGAAAATGTTCGTGACTGGCTTTTCGTGGAAGATCACGCCATTGCAATCGACACGATTTTCCATAAAGGTAAAAACGGCGAAACTTATAACATCGGCGGACATAACGAGTGGAAAAACCTTGATCTGGTTCTGCTTTTGTGCCGCGTGATGGACAAAAAACTAAACCGTGCAGAAGGTGAAACAGAAAAACTGATCACTTATGTGACAGACCGCGCGGGACACGATTTGCGTTATGCGATCGATGCAACGAAACTTTCGGAAGAACTGGGCTGGAAACCATCACTTCAGTTTGAAGAAGGATTGGAAAGAACAGTGACCTGGTATCTTGAAAATCAGGATTGGTTAAACAATGTTACATCCGGCGAATACCAGAAGTATTACGAAGGAATGTACGCCACCAGATAACGATTTTCCTTTTTACCCGTTGGACGGCCGAAAAAGCCGTCCGACGATATGTTAACTAATTTAACAATATTTAAATATCAAAAGAGCCGACAGCCGACAGCTGAAAGCCGAAAGCTACAATATGAAAGGAATTATTTTAGCTGGTGGATCCGGCACAAGGCTTCATCCGCTTACATTGGCCGTTAGCAAGCAACTTATGCCTGTTTATGACAAGCCAATGATTTATTACCCTTTGTCGATATTAATGCTGGCCGGGATTCGTGAAATTCTTATCATTTCCACACCTCACGACCTGCCTCATTTTGAAAAATTGCTGGGTGATGGAAGCCGTTTGGGCTGTGCCATCAGTTATGCCGTTCAGCCAAGTCCGGACGGGCTTGCACAGGCATTTATCATTGGTGAAGAATTTATTGGTAAAGATAAAGTAGCATTGATCCTGGGCGATAATATTTTCTACGGATCAGGTCTTTCACAATTGCTTCAGTCCAACAATGATCCTGACGGCGGTGTTATTTTCGCCTATCAGGTTCATGACCCGGAACGTTATGGTGTCGTTGATTTCGATAAAGATTTCAATGCCATGTCAATCGAGGAAAAACCGGAAAAACCGAAGTCAAACTACGCTGTTCCCGGATTGTATTTCTACGATAATCAGGTTGTTGAAATTGCAAAAAATATCCCGCCATCGCCGCGCGGCGAATTGGAGATCACGGACGTGAACCGCGTTTACCTGGAAAAAGGCCAGTTGAAAGTGGGCGTACTGAACCGTGGAACTGCCTGGTTAGACACAGGAACATTCCAGTCTCTGATGCAGGCCGGACAATTCGTTCAGGTGATCGAAGAACGCCAGGGACTGAAAGTGGGCTGTATCGAAGAGATCGCCTACCGGATGGGTTTCATCACAGCAGAACAGTTAAAAGAAATCGCTAAACCGTTGGTTAAAAGCGGTTATGGCAAATATCTGGAGGGACTTGTTGCCCATCTGTAATTTTTTGAAATGAGCGGTTGGTATTGTGAAAGCGTAAATAGCGGCCGCCGCGCGGTTCAATACCAACTGCTTTACAATTCATAATACTAACGATTCATTTTGCTTAATGAAGTTTCTGGCGGAAGAAATAGAAGCGTATTCCGAAGCGCACACCGAGAACGAGAACGAATTACTGAAATCCCTTAACCGGGAAACGCACGCAAATGTTCTCAATCCACGTATGCTTTCGGGCCATTTGCAAGGGCGGTTTCTGTCCATGATCTCCCGCATGCTGCGTCCGGAGAAAATTTTAGAAATCGGCACCTACACCGGATATTCCGCACTTTGTCTGTGCGAAGGCTTACAGCCCAGTGGCAAACTGATCACCATTGATATCAACGAAGAACTCGAAACCCTCACCCAACGATATTTCAGCCAATCAGATTTTGTTGATCAAATTGATTACAGAATAGGAAATGCTTTGGATATTATTCCTACTTTACAGGATACTTTTGACATTGTATTTATGGATGCAGATAAAATTAACTACATTTCATACTTCAATCTTTGTCTTGACAAGGTCCGGCCGGGAGGATTTATCCTTGCCGATAATGTATTGTGGAGCGGAAAAGTTTTCGATAAGGAATTGAAGAAAATCGATAAGGATACACAAGCACTGATGGATTTCAACAGAATAGTACATGAGGATAGCCGGGTTTCCAATCTGCTTTTGCCAATCCGGGATGGACTGATGATTCTCCAAAAATTGTAATTCACAACATCAAACAAGCCAAGCTTTTATTATTTATGAACAAAATTTCCAGCAAATACTTAAAATTTACCTCAATCGTAATTTTGTTTTTTGTTCAGGTAAATCTGGCAAAAGCACAGGGTACTCCGGAAATTCCGGCTAGTGTCCTTTTTGGAGGTATTACGGTAAAATTTGACAGATCGGCTCAAAATCTTATTGAAGAAGATATAAAAAGCCTGATGTCAAACAGGAAATTCTGGGAAGAAAAAATGGACCGGGCGATACTGTATTTTCCGATCGTTGAAAGTATTCTGATGGATGAAGAGGTGCCTATCGATTTCAAGTACCTCGCTGTTCAGGAAAGCTCGTTCAAACCGGACGTGGTTTCAAGTTCCAATGCGGTTGGTTTCTGGCAGTTTAAACCGGAAACAGCGATGGAACTTAACCTCCGCGTGGACAAAGATGTTGACGAAAGAAAAAATATCAGTTCTTCAACCCATGCTGCCGCCTGGTATCTGAAGAAAAACAATCAGCAGCTGAACAACTGGGTTTCTGCATTGTATTCTTACTATCAGGGTGTAGGCGGGGTAAAAAAACTTGTTCCGGCCAACTGGTCGTACGCCCGTGAAGTGGTATTAAATGGTAAAACCGACCGTTATATGCTTCGCTTTTTTGCACACAAAATCGCATTGGAAGCGGGTATAGAAAGATACCGCACCAGCAATAACCTGGTACTTATTGAATCTGAATATGGTAAAGGAAAATCGTTTTCAGATATTTCCCGCGAACTGGGTATTTCAGAAGCTGATGTAAAAAGTTATAACCGCTGGGTAAACGATAACCGTGTTCCAACCGACCGCGAGTATCTTATCACCCTGCCCGTACCGACAAATCAGGTTGCTTCGGTACGCTCCAAGTTATCGTTACCCGTGCAGGATCAGCCTGTTCTTGCTTCATCCAATAATGCACCAGACGAAACAGGATTCCCAATATTAAAGAAATCGAACAGCAAGCCAGCTGGTAAAAATGGCAATACGTTTTACGAAATAAATGGTCTTCCGGGTATTGAAGCCCGCGCGGGTGACGACGCCAAGTCTGTCGCATCTGCCGGAAATCTCAGAAGCACACGGTTCCGCAGATACAATGACCTGACGGCTGAAATGCCGGTCATTCCGGGAAATATCTACTATCTGGCGAAAAAGAATAAAAAGGCGGCGACGCCATTTCACACTGCTCAAACAGGAGACAGCTGGCAGAGCATTTCTCAGCAATATGGTATTCGTTTGGTGAGCCTTTTGAAATTTAACCGTACAATCAGCCGCAATTATCCTTTGCAAACAGGACAGGTTGTGTGGCTTAATAAGAAACGTCCGAGAAACCAGCCGATCGAAATTATCACGCCGAAACCGCAGGATAAGGTTACGGATCCATTGATCGCTTCTGTTCCGACTCAGCCGCAAACGGCTTCTTCGAATGACATTCCTTCCAATGCATCGGGCCGCAAAAAATACACACCGGTTTTGGTTGACAAAAGCCAAAGCAGCATAGCGAAAGAAAATCAGGCATTCCAGCCTGGCGTTACACCGACTGTTGCCGCACCGGCAAACGTAGAAATTCCTGTTGTTGCAGCGAAACCATCTACTGAAAATACAAACGACCGGGTTGTGATCATTACACAGGATAATGATGATACTTCTTTCAAGCCATCGGAAGAGCCAAAGGCGGCAGTAAGCAAACCAGCAACCACTGCAAAACCGGCTCAGAAACCGGTAGCCCGCAAGTCTGACAGTAATTTATTTTCAACGCCATCGGAAAACGCGTCAAGAACACCTGCAAATACGCAACCAACTGCTTTTGACAATCCGCTTCCGCCAGTGAAGGAAAAACCGGCCGTTACGGCTGTTAAAGCATCCAATACATTCCATACCGTTGAGCAGGGCCAGACTTTTTACAGCATTTCCAGACTGTATAGTCTGAGTGTGAAAGAATTGCTTGCGCTGAATAATTTGAATGATATTGTTAAATTAAGTGTTGGTCAAAAACTGATTGTTCAGAAACAGGCCGGCGGTGCTGTTGATACAAAAACTGCTTCGGGCCAGAAAACGTCTCAAGGATCAGGTGCCAAAACACACACGGTTGCAACAGGGGAAACACTTTTCCGTATTTCTCAAAATTATCAGGTTAGCGTAGAAGATATTCAAAAGCTGAATAATTTGTCGGGTAACACCGTAAAAGTTGGCCAAAAGCTAAAAATACCACAACAATAAATAAAATTCACTGTGATACTGATTGATAATACATGCATCAGCGATGATATCGAGGACCAGCTTTTCGTCTGTAACCTTGATAAATGTATGGGTGCGTGCTGTGTAGAAGGAGATTCAGGTGCTCCGCTTGACGCTGAAGAACTGCCGATACTGGATAGCATCTACAAACATGTGGAACCGTATCTGACCGAAGAGGGGAAAAAAGTTATTGCAGCAGAAGGTACGTACACAACAGACTTTGAAGGCGACTATGTGACGCCGGTTATCAACGGAAGAGAGTGTGCCTATGCCATTTATGACGAACGCAAAATTCTGAAATGCGGGATAGAACAAGCTTACAATGACGGAAAAATTGACTACAAAAAACCAATTTCCTGCCATTTGTATCCGATCCGCGTTACGAAATATGAACAATATCAGGCACTCAATTATGATCGTTGGGAAATATGCAGTCCGGCTTGCAGTTTTGGCCAGGAATTAGGTGTGCCGCTATACCAGTTTCTGAAAGAACCGCTGATCCGCGCATACGGTCCGAAATGGTATGGAGAATTAACTCAGGAAATCGATGAGCGTAAAGAAGCCAGAAAAAATTCAGGATCAAAAACCGAAAAATGATTTTTTTGAGGATGTTTATCAGGTCGTTCGCCTGATTCCCAAAGGGCGCGTCACGTCCTATGGAGCGATTGCTGCATATCTGGGCTCAAAACGTGGCGCACGCATGGTTGGATGGGCAATGGGAAGCAGTTATACCCATCACGATATCCCGGCGCACCGAGTGGTCAACAGAGACGGTCTGTTAAGCGCCCGGCATCTTTTTGAAACACCAACCACCATGCAGGAAAGATTAGAGCATGAGGGGGTAGTTGTGAAAGATGATGTGGTCCAGGATTGGGCAAATCGTTTCTGGGATCCGGAAAAAGAATTGTTGTAAACCGACTTAAAATACAAAAAGGAGCTCTGCCATAATTGATGACAGAGCTCCTTTTATTATCGTTGATTCTTATAAAAGAATCACTTTTGTGCTCGACGAAGATATTTCTACCTTCTTAGTGATTTTCGTATTTTTCCCCATCATGACGAAATAATAAGCCCCGTCTTCTACACCTTCAAGATCAAAAACACGGCGGTAAAGGTCTTCACTGTTTTTTCTAAGTACTTCGTGATAAATAACCTTGCCGTGATTATCTCTCAAAAGAATGGTCACGTTAGCATCCGGAATTTTATCGATCGCCAGCTTAACCTTATTGGTGTTGGCAACTTTGTACAACGAAGCGTCAAAGGCCATGGCTGCTTTGGCTTCTTTTTTTTCGGTTCCTTCTTCTTTCGCGTAGCTAAAAGATAAAGTTGACAAGGCTAGTCCAAGGGACAAAACTAATTTTGAAACGTTTGAAATTTTCATGGCTATATATTTTTATAAGATTGAACATTCCATATTACATGGATATCATCTTACTAAAAAAGCCTGTGCCAAATCAGAAACGTGTTTAAAACAAATGGAGAATCAACCTATAACTAATTTATTTTCAACATTTTAATCAAATTACATTTAAAGACCAGTGTCCGGTTCCTGTGTTCAATACCGAACATTATTTTTCGATAGCGAACATACCGGACACTGATTCATAGCTATTTATATTTTGTTTTTGCCGCGGCTCTCGTTGGCTATTTTCTGGATCATTGGAAGTTTACTTGCCGGAATCAGGTTTTTATAGTCCCAAAATGCCGATACACAGACGATTTTCCACTCGCCGTTGATTTTCTCCATGAGCCTGACTTCTTTGCTATGGTGAAAGTTTTTTTCGGGTTTATCGCTGTTAAACTGGTCCCAGGTAAGGTACGCAACGTTATCGCCGTAAAATTTATAAAGCATATTCTTCCGTTCCACTTTTGGGTGACTGGATACGGGTTCCGGATTGTCTGTTATATATTTTCCGATTTGTTTGTTGATATCATCCCAGCCTACATTCGAATCAAAGGTACCATCATCATTGCTCCATGCCTGAAATGCATAATCTGTTTGCGCATAGTTTGATTTCCATGCTTCATAATCTCTGGCAAAAAAGGACTGCGTTTCCTTTTCTATGGTGGCGTTGATGGCTTTTTTTTCCTTTTCAATATTTACACTCTGAGTTGCTTCATCCTGTTTTTCATTTTTTGCACAGGACACGCAGAGCAAACTGCCGATAAGAAATAATGATAGTGATTTCATTGTCTTGATATTTAGTTTGATAGATTGTAAAAACTACGGTTCTCTTATTCGCTTCATTATAAATTCAATGTATTTTTAATAAAATACGGCCTTTTTTATAACCGTTTAACAAAAGAAAGTTACAATATATATAGAACTAAAACAAGATAAAAAGCGCTTATTTTAATCTGAAAAACAGTCTATATCTGACTAATTTTTAAAGAAAATATGCAGAAAAGACATAAAAATCACGACAACACCAACCATCAGTATTTTTGATGTCGCTTTTGTCATTTTTTAAGAAATAAACCTGAGGGGAGTTGTTTTATTTACTCAATAAACTTTTCAGCCTGTCGTAAAAACCGGTGTCTTTGAAAGTAAATCTTTTATGCAGCACGTAATTACTGATAAAACTCAGCGTCATGCACGTCAGCTGACTGAAAAGCTTGTTAATATCAACCACTTTTACAGAAAACGGGATGACGAATTTCAATTCTCCAACCAGCAGCAACGTTAACTGGTACAACGCGTCAGAGCCGTAAACCGTGATGCAAAATGAAAGGACAGTAACCAGGAAAAACTTCACCTTTTCTCTGTGGTTCTTCGATTTATTTTTTGAGTTGAAGGCAAATATTTTTGCCAGGAAAAAGCCTGCAACAGATGCCGCCAGATAACCCAGGGTCAACGATTCGCGATAACTGATCGAAAACCAGTCCTGCGCCAACGTACCGATGATCAGCTGTATCAATGCGCCGGTAGCGGCGACAAGGAAATAGGCGAAGATATCCCGTTTGTTTAATAACTCATTTTCCATGGCGTGTGCAAGCGTACTTTATGGTGGCAATGTGATTGTAAAGGTAACAGTCTGAAATCGTATTTGTCTGAGATCATCAAATAACCTCAGACAAATACGGTCAGTTTATTTTCAGGCGATTTTTTTCGCCTTAGAGTCTGTAAGAAGCCAAAGGCCGATAAAGGTGATCAGGCCATTGATAATTAACCTCTCAAAACCGAATTTATAACCGTTGAACCATTCCACGGAATGTTCATTAATAACGTAGGTAACAACCGGCGCCACAATACAAACCAGCGGCACCCAGCGATCGATAACAGGCCGTTTCAGGAACAAGCCGAATGTAAACAATCCAAGCAAAGGGCCATAAGTGTATCCGGCAAGGTCGAAAATAGCTGTGATCACTTCCTTATTATTCATCCTGTTAAACAGAAGGATTACAAGATAAAACAATACCGAAAATCCAATGTGAACCCAGAACTTAATACTTGATCTTTTACCTTCAGGTTTCTTTTCAATCTCCATAAAATCGATACAAAATGCTGTGGTAAGCGCCGTAAGGGCCGAATCCGAACTTGCATAAGTGGCAGCGGTGATCCCTAAAAGGAACGTAATCCCCACGGCTAGTCCCAGATGGTTCAACGCCAGCAATGGGTAGAACTCATCCGTTTTTACAGGCGTTGGAATTCCTTTCGCAGATGCATATACGTAAAGCAAAGCACCCAGTGATAAAAACATGAAATTCACGATCACCAAAACAACCGTAAACCAGAACATATTCTTTTGTGCTTCACCGATATTCTTACAGGTAAGGTTTTTCTGCATAAGATCCTGATCCATGCCCGTCATCACGATTGCAATGAAAACACCGGCAAAAAACTGCTTCCAGAAATATTTCGGGTCATCAATATCCCAATAAAAAATCTTTGAATAGCCACTATCCTGAACCGTATTCCAGACATCAGAAATCCCGTGCAGGTTCAGCTCTCTTGAAACCAGTATAATCGTCAGAATTACAGCCGTTATCAGGAAGAAAGTCTGTAAGGTATCCGTTACAATGATCGTTTTCACACCACCTTTAAATGTGTAAATCCAGATCAGTAAAATGGTTATTGCAACCGCAATTTCAAAAGGAACACCCAGCGGTTTGAATAATGCGATCTGTAAAACCTGCGCGGCAACATATAAACGGACCGCAGAACCAACCGTTCTCGACAAAAGAAAAAAGGCCGAGCCGGTCTTGTATGACCAAAAACCAAAACGTTGTTCGAGATATGAATAAATCGAGATCAGGTTAAGCCGGTAGTACAGCGGCATCAGTACGGTTCCGATGATCAGATAACCTAAAATGTAACCGATAACAACCTGAAAATAGGAGAACTGGATATTGGTAACTGCGCCGGGCACTGATATAAACGTTACCCCGGATAACGAAGTACCAATCATCCCGAAAGCAACCAAATACCAGGGAGACTGGCGGTTAGCAGTAAAAAAAGTGTTCGTGTCGGCCCCACGTGATGTGTAGACTGACACGGTGATCAGCATTGCAAAATATACAATTAGGATAATTAAAGAAACGTATGGATTCATTCACCAGCGGGTTTTAAGAATAGTAGAATATTAAAAGAGGTAATAAAAGGCTTCGAATAATCTCCACTTTTGATTAGATTTGCTAAACAAACAGAAATTTGGTTGTTATGCAAGTGCTTATAGATACAGAAACAGAAATTCTGGAAAAAACGGTCGAAACCGAGCTAAAAAAACTGGTCGTTTATAACGATGACGTTAATACATTCGATTGGGTTATAGACACTTTGGTAGATGTTTGCAAACATACAAGCGAACAAGCAGAGCAGTGCACGATTATCATACACTACAAAGGAAAATGCTCTGTCAAAGAAGGTGAATTTGATGAACTGGTCGGCATGAGGAATGAAATTTGCAGAAGAGGTATTTCAGCAGAAATTCATTAATTACTAACCGTCGGTTACTTACTTTATTGCTACACATGAATTATCCGTCCCGTCTTATTGAGGATGCAGTCAGTGAAATTTCCCGACTTCCGGGAATCGGTAAGAAGACAGCGTTGCGTCTGGCATTACATTTGCTGAAACGTGATGAGCAGCAAACCCGCGGACTTTCCGAGGCGCTGATCAAAATGCGGACCCAGACCTGTTATTGCAGCCAATGCCACAATATCTCGGACGAAGCACTTTGCAATATTTGTAAGAATCCCAAGCGTGATTCTTC
This sequence comes from Dyadobacter diqingensis, assembly GCF_024220585.1. Classification (GTDB taxonomy): domain Bacteria; phylum Bacteroidota; class Bacteroidia; order Cytophagales; family Spirosomataceae; genus Dyadobacter; species Dyadobacter diqingensis. The sequence goes on along the minus strand of NZ_JAMXKF010000009.1, from coordinate 313,662 downwards.
AATCATTTGCGTTGTTGTAGATACCCGCGACGTGCTGGCCATTGAAGCGACAAGCCAGTTCAAAGGTTTGTATCATGTTTTGGGAGGTATTATTTCACCACTCGAAGGAATCGGCCCATCGGATTTAAATATTGATTCTTTACTGAAAAGGATTGAGGAAGCACCGGCAGACGAACGCGTGCAGGAAATTATTCTCGCACTTAGCCCGACGATGGAAGGAGACACCACCGCTTTTTATTTACAAAAAAAACTAAAACCAAGCGAAGTCAGGGTAAGTACGATCGCCCGTGGGATTCCTATCGGCGGAGACCTTGAATATGCTGATGAAATAACACTTGGACGCAGTATCGTTAGCCGGGTGGCTTACGATTGATTGTTTATTTAAAAATCACAGTAACGATGAATAGAACAGATTTTTTGCGCACCCTGGCTGGCAGTACTTTGGCCGTTGGTGCAATTGCTGATTACGCATTCGCAGAAACTTCATCCGGAATATTGCTCGAAAGCGCGCCTTTCAAACAAACACCTCTATCGTACGATTTCGGTGCGCTGGAACCTAGCATAGATAAATTGACGATGGAAATACATTACGGCAAACATCATGCTGCTTATGTAAAAAACCTGAATGACGCCGTAAAAGGAACTGAATTCGAGAAAAAAACGCTTGAAGAGATCGTAAAATCAGCAGGAAAGGCTCCGGCTGCAATCCGCAACAACGGAGGCGGACACTGGAACCATACTTTCTTCTGGGACATCATGGCTCCGGGCAAAGGCGGTGCACCAAAAGGTGCCGTAGCTGACGCCATCAACGCGCAGTTCGGTTCGTTCGATAAATTTAAAGAAACATTTGGCAAGGCTGCTACCACGCGGTTCGGCTCGGGTTGGGCATGGCTTACTGCGAAAGACGGGAAACTTACTGTGAGCTCTACGCCCAATCAGGATAATCCATTGATGGATATTGCAGAATTGAAAGGAACGCCTGTTTTAGGACTGGATGTCTGGGAGCATGCTTATTACCTGCATTACCAAAACAAACGCGCCGACTATATCACAGCATTCTGGAATGTAGTAAACTGGGATAAGGTAGCGGAGAATCTGAAGAAAGCGTAAAATTTAATTAAGAATGAAGAATTGAAAATTAAGAATACTGTCCCTAATCTTACCTTATTCTTCATTCTTAATTTTTCATTCTTAATTACAATAAGTACTGATCACTTTGTAAGACGCCATATAGCCCAGTTCGCCTGATTTCGACAGATCCAGGCAGCCTTCATTCACCTCACCAAGGCTATGTTTGATAATTCCCCTGATGTAATACGCTTCCGGAAAGTTCGATTTCAATTTGATAGAGCTGCTAAAATCCAGCACCGCGCCCATCTGGTCTCCAATCGACGACTTAATCAATCCTCTTGAAAAGTAAGCATCCGAATAGGTCGGGTTCAATTCCACAGCCGTACTGATATCCAGCAAAGCTCCCTTGCTATCGCCGCTTTTTGATTTACTCACGCCACGGATGTAATAAGCCTCCGAACGCTCAGAAGTCAGATCATCAATTTTAATGTGTTCTTTGACCTGGTTCCGTAATTCGTCCAAGATTCCTTTATTAATCGGACCGGTATACTGGATTTTCTTAGGATCGGAAACATAGGTATTTTTCAGCTCGATCGCTTTTGTCAAATCAGCGATCGCACCACGTTGGTCGTTTAACTTGCTTTTAGAAAACCCGCGACCATAGTACGCTTCATAGTTTTCAGGTGCAAGTTGTAATGTTTTATCGTAGTCGGAAATAGCACCCTGATAATCCTCCACTTTATTTTTCGCAAAACCTCTTTTATCATAGTAGCTGCCTTCATTCGGACTAAGTTCGATAGCTTTTGTAAAATCAGCCGATGCTCCCTGAAAATCATTCAGCTCAATTTTAGCTGTTCCTCTTCCCGCATAAGCACCTGCCCGTTTCGGACTGATTTCAATCACGCGTGAAAAATCCGCCAGACTTCCGGCATACTCATGCAAATGCTGCTTGCAATTTCCTCTTGCGTACAATGCCGCTACATCTCCCGGATCCAGCGTCAGCGCTTTATCAAGGTCAGTCATTGCACTCCGGTGATTTTCGAGTTTGGCATAACTTACGCCACGGTTGTAGTAAGATTTTGCATCCTCAGGGCTAAGCTCGATAGATCTTGTATAATCCTGAATAGCTGCGCGGTAATCGTCCTGCATACTTTTACTTACACCACGACTTTGATAATAAAGCGCTTCCTTTGGGTTAATTTCAATCGCGCGGTCATAATCCAGGATCGCACCACGATGATCTTTCAGGTTTGCCTTGGCCAACCCTCTGTTAAAATAACTTGGGGCGTGATCAGCGTTAATTGAAACAACGACACTGTAAGCCTGAAGTGCGCCGGCGAAATCACTGGCTCTGGCCTTGTTGTTTCCTTCTTCAAAATATTCTGCTGCGGAACGTTGTCCAATGGATAGGTGTGGTAGAAATAAAACAGCAACCAGGAGTAAAAACAGAGATTGTCTTAGTTTCATGAATGTATAGTTTTTCAATACGAAGGATTTAAAATATTCAAATTTTGCATAAAAGTATTCAAATTCCGGTTGAGCACAGCAAACAGCAGATGTATTTTTTGAAGTCTTGATACAGAATTAATATCTTGGATAAAATTCCTACTTTTATAGATAGAAAAATTTCTAACTACCCCAATTTTAAACTATTACAATTTTCGCCATGGGAAGTACTCCAAAAAAAATATTGATTTTCGGTTTATCGATTCTTGCATTTATTGCTGTTTACTTCGCATTGTTTGCACCCAAAACAGATTCGCCGGAAACAGCTGAAAATACCGTATCCGATCTGCCGTCCAATTCTTCTGTCTACCTTTCCGCCCTGACTGATCTTGAAGGGAAAGCCGTAACGATGGATGAAAATAAATTGATTTTTCTGAATGTCTGGGCTACCTGGTGCGGGCCCTGCAATATGGAAATGCCGGGAATTCAAAAGTTATATAACCAGTATAAGGATCACAAAAAGGTTGACTTTTATATTGTATCCGATGAAGATGCCGAAACTGTGAACCCGTTCATTGCGAGGAAAGGTTATCAGCTTCCGTTTTACCAATTTACCGGCCCCTACCCGCCTGCGCTGGACGGCAATGCCATCCCGAGAACTTACATCATATATAAGGGTAAAATTATAGCACAGGAAACCGGCGCTTCGCAGTGGGACCGACCGGAGGTTGTTGAGCTGATCGAAAAGCAATTGGCTGAGATATAAACCTGCCATCAAAACATAAAAAAAATGCGATCCGGAAATTCCGGATCGCATTTTTTTTATGTTTTGATATCGACTATTCTACGATGAAAGTACCTTTCATCAACGCATAGTGACCTGGGAAGCTGCAAATATATGTATACGTTCCTTTTTTAGGAGCTGTAAACTCAATAGTATCGCTTTCGCCACCACCTACCAATTTGGTATGTGCGATGATGCTCGCTTCTTCAGACTTAGGAATATATTCAGTTTCTCTTGCAGCAGCTGCTTTTCCTGCAAATGCAGCAATGTCAGTACCGGTTTTAAGCAATACGAAGTTATGGCCCATTGCAGTTTTGGCAAGTTTACCAGAGTGCGTAAGTGTAAGTTTCACTTTTTGTCCTGCCTTTACCTTAATTTCTTTTACATCAAACTGCATCGCATCACTACCTTTAATCACGATAGCTTTTGCTTGCTTAACATCGCGTACTTCAGAAGTACCAAGTGATTTTGCCTGTAAAGGGCTAACAGATACCGCTCCGAAAGCCATAACTGCGGCAAGAAGCAATGCGCTGGACTTAATCATTTTCATATTAGGATATGGATAAACTTTATTGTTGAAAATTAACTGGCGCAAGTTAGTATATGGATTTATAAAAAAACAATCCATTAACAAATGTTTGAATATAAAATGTCAGAAAAGGATTTTATACTGATCACGCACGGCTTTACCAACACAAATTATCGACAAAACGACGATATAATGATTGAGATCAAGCGGGTGCATCGGTAAAGGGATCTTTTGAGACTTGGCAGACAACGCCAGAAGTGTCATTGCCAATACCACCCACAAGGCGCTCTTCTGACGGTAAGCAAGTCCAAGGCAGGACGTACAAAGCGTGACGACAATGCAAAACGGCTGGATGATCCAGCCGACATATTCTACTTTATAAAAAAGGATACTGAGAAAAAGTACAAAACCAAACAACAGTGTAGATCCCAACAGGATATTGCTTACCTGATATCGCATGATCAGACTGTAAGAGGCAACGACCAGGCAAACCGCACCTAAAGTGGTCTCAGCAACGGTTGTAACTGTATTTACGAATCCGAGACTTTCCCACCCTGCAAATACCAGCAATTCAATACCGGCATTCAATGATATACTCAACAAAAAAATGCCCCATAATAAACGACTCTGCAAGTTCTGAGACTTGAAATACTTCAAAAAGACAAAGACACCTGCTGTGCATAAAACAAGATTGGAAAAGATATGGGAATTCGTCAGTATATTCATGGGCAATTTTAAACATTATCGATAAAGCAATTTACAAATTATAGTTTCATTTTGCTACTTCGTGCTTTTCGTCCTACTTTTACCAAAAAAACTGATTTACCAACATGAGCGTTTTAGTTAATAAAAATTCTAAGATTATAGTTCAGGGATTTACGGGTTCTGAGGGTTCTTTTCATGCCCAGCAAATGATCGAATACGGAACTAATGTAGTTGGCGGTGTAACGCCAGGCAAAGGAGGACTTTACCACCTTGACAGACCTGTATTCAATACAGTAGATCAGGCTGTCCGTAATACAGGAGCTGATGTAGCGATTATATTTGTACCACCAGCTTTTGCTGCTGATGCTATTATGGAAGCTGCTGACGCAGGTATTGGCGTAATCGTTTGTATTACCGAGGGCATTCCTACCAAAGATATGATGCAGGCAAAGCAATATATTAAAGGTAAAAACACCCGCCTGATCGGCCCAAACTGTCCGGGTATTATTACTGCCGAAGAGTGTAAAGTAGGTATCATGCCAGGCTTTATCTTCAAAAAAGGAACTGTGGGTATCGTTTCAAAATCCGGAACATTAACTTACGAAGCCGTAGATCAGCTTTCACGTGCAGGTCTTGGACAAACAACAGCGATCGGTATCGGTGGTGACCCGATCATCGGAACAACAACGAAAGAAGCTGTTGAATTACTTATGAACGACCCTGAAACAGAGGCGATTGTAATGATCGGTGAAATCGGTGGAAGCATGGAAGCTGACGCTGCAAACTATATCAAAGAAAGCGGTAACCTTAAACCTGTTGTAGGTTTTATCGCTGGTAAAACGGCTCCGAAAGGTCGTCGTATGGGTCACGCTGGTGCAATCATCGGTGGCGCTGACGATACAGCAGAAGCTAAAATCCGTATCATGGAAGAATCCGGTATCTTCGTTGCAGAATCTCCTGCATTGATCGGCGAAACCATGCTTAAGGCATTAGGAAGAAAATAATTACAATATTTTAATATCTTATGAAAGGGCTGGGGAAACCCCGCCCTTTCTTGTAGCAATGAAGTCAATTCATTCACTGCTTTTTTTAGTCGTTATTACGGCATCCCTTTTCGCCGGCACAGTTGCACGGGGCGCCGACAAGGCATTGCCACCCGGGCAATTTTTCCCTGTTTATGACTATCAGAATGACTGGCTTGTTTACAGCGGCCAGTATAAAAACTATGTCCCTTTCTCCAAAGGAATTAATGAAGGCACCCGTTCAGTAAGTTTGTACGTCGATTTGCTTAAAAACCGCCGGTATTTTCTTCTCTTAAAGGCCGAAAATGAAAGTTATCTTTTTCTGGAAGGTGCGCTTCAGAAAAAAATAAACAAAGGTGAGTGGCTCGAACTGAGCGTTGACAGTCTTTTCAGGATATACAAAAAAGAAGAATTATTGCTTTCAATCTACGGAAATTCGGGGATTGAAGATAAAACCGCACTGATCTGTCATAAGAAACAGGCCGACGCCGTAGGCATTCTTGAGAAGGCCGCTTCCACACTGATCAATATAAAACCAATTAATTTTTCACCATTTGGTAATTTTTCAGTCATTGCCATGTTAATTATTCTCATACTAAATGTATGGATATTTAACCTTAATCCGCTTGCTTTTTCGAGAGTGATCAACCCGTTGGAATTTTTCAATAATGATCCCCGGGAGCAACTTTCAAAATTAAATAAACCATACAGCAACAATGTCATATTTCTGGTCATCATTGTATCCATGCTGATGGGTTTTACCCTGATATTTTTTGCACATAATAAGCTAAATCTGTTTTCAGTCTCCTCCATTTTGTCCGAAGAATCTAACGTTTTGGAGTTTCTTGCAGATTTTTTTATTCTTTCCACGATCTTTTTTCTCCTGACTTACGGGAAGTACGTTTTCATGGTTTTGGTCGGCCAAATGCTCAATCTTGACAAGCTAGTCGATACGCTGTTCCTAAAAATAATACAATCTTCGTACTTCTTTTATGTTGCCTTGTTTCTTCTTGTTTTTATGCTAAGTACGAACAATGCAATGTGGCTCGTTCCGCTGCGTCCTTACATAATGTTTCCCTTCCTGATTTTCTATGTGATCCGGTTCGTTACGCTTTATGTTGTGACTAAGCCTCCCGCATCATTTATTAATCTCTATTTATTTTCGTACCTTTGCGTCATCGAAATAATCCCGTTGATTATCGGCATAAAGTTCGCTATTTAAGTTTCAGGGATCATTTTGAAATTAAACTAATGAGAATTATACATGAGTGAGACCATCAAATTTGATCAGGATCGGCTCAAAAAGGTTACCAGTATTCTGGTAAGCCAATCCAGGCCGGCCGACGAAAATTCACCTTATTTTGAGATAGCTAAGAAGTATGGTATTAAAGTGGATTTTCGGCCATTTATCCAGATAGACGGAGTCTCTTACAAAGAGTTTCGTAAACAAAAGATTAATATCCTGGATCACACGGCAGTGATTTTCACAAGTCGTAATGCCATTGACCATTTCTTCAGAATTTGTGCTGAAGGACGCATAGAAGTTCCGGCTACTATGAAATATTTCTGTATATCAGAGCAGACAGCCAACTATCTGCAGAAATATATTGTGATTCGTAAACGCAAAATTTTTAACGGTACAAAAACAGCTGTTGAGCTGATTGAACTGATCCGCAAACACAAGAAAGAAAAATTCTTATATCCTTGTTCGGATGTCCGTAAAAACGAAATTCCTGAATTTGCGGATACAGAAGAATTTCAGTTTACAGAAGCCACTATGTATCAGACAGTTTCCTCAGATCTTTCCGATCTTGAAGATGTGTATTATGATATCATAGCCTTTTTTAGTCCTTCGGGAATAAAATCACTGTTTGACAACTTCCCTGATTTCAAACAAAACGTCACGCGTATAGCTGCTTTTGGGCCAACAACAGCCAAAGCAGTAGAGGATGCAGGTTTAATTCTTGACATTCAGGCACCTTTGCCGAATGCACCTTCCATGACCGGTGCACTGGAGTTATACATCCGCAAGGCGAATAATATTTAGCATAATCTTACTTACTAAAAAGGCCGAGAAATTTTCCCGGCCTTTTTTATTATTATGTCAATTTTTTTCGTGAATATGCGTTATTGAAATAAACCTCTGAAGCACTCAAGTGTTCTTTAAACAAAATCTATACGCATGACCTTGACGTTTATCTACCGTAACACACCATGGAGCTGTTTAGTAGGTATAATATTATTTATATCTCATAGTGCGTCCGCTCAAAAAGATGCGCAATTCAGTTTATTTTCCTTAAACCAACTTTATCTTAACCCGGCTGCTGCCGGTGCGGACGGACTTACCAAATTCCAGCTTACACACCGTTCACAATATGTTGGCTATCAGTCGACAAATGAAGATGAAGGCGGCGCACTTTCGACGCAAATGTTTTCTTTCAGTATGCCGGTTAAAAATTTCGGGATAGGTTTTTATGCCCTGAACGACAAAAGCGGCCCGCGTAATGACCAGGATTTCAAATTATCTGCCTCTTATCACTTCCCGTTAGCCGGAGGAAATCTGCATATCGGAGCCAGTGCAGGCCTTTTCAGACAGTCGCTTGATTATGGAAAACTCCGCGCGCGTGACCCGGACGATCCTTTGATTCAAACCGGAACAATCTCGGAAATAAATCCTGATTTTACAGTGGGTGTGCGTTATGTTGCCGATGCCTTCTACGTTGGCGCATCATTAAATCACCTGCTTGAACCTAAATATAAACTGGGTTCAGAAACCGCCTCTAATCCATTGCCAAAAACAGTATACCTGAATGCCGGAGTGAACATTGAACTGGGTTATCTACTTGACGTACAACCTATTGTTCTCGTAAAGTCTGACATATCGACCGTTTCTGTTGAAGGAGGTGCAACAGTAACTTACAACAAGCGTTATTGGGCTGGCGCCACATACAGACAGCAAGACACCTACTTTATCATCATGGGTGGTATATATTTACTCCCCGACCAATCGTTACGTTTATCAGGCGCTTATGATATGGTTATCGGGGGAAATAAGGCTAAATCACCGTCTTCTTTCGAAGTTATGTTGTCTTACGCACTGCCTTCACCAAAATTTGGAAAGAAAACGATTATCCGTACTCCAAGGTTCAGATTTTGAGCCGTAAACTAAAAAGTTAGCCACTCAACGTATCACCATTATATCCAATCAAAAAGCGAAACATTGCTATTTGATCAAATAATCGGCATTTATTTTCTCATTTTTTTAAAAATACGGTTAGTCACATGTCGTTCAGTTTGCAAAACTTTGATTTATATTTGTAAAATTTTCGAGTGCTATACCAACAACCATCATTCTTACGTTAAGTCGAATAAAATGAATAAGGTTAACTCAGGCTTCTTTTAAGTCTGCCGAAACTCGCTGTGGAATTCATTTTTGGTTGCCGTTACTTTTGTTTTTATTTTAAGTATACTATATATTAATCGATTGACGTTTTTAGGCTAACATTTATTCTTTCAAATATCAAAAACCACTATGAATGTTAAAGTGATCTATCGGGATGGAGTCAAAAGTTTGCTTTTGATAGCTGCTCTTATGCTGATGCAAAGTTGCGGGTTTATCAAAAATAAATTTGGCAAGGGAGGAAAAGAAGACGTCGGTATTTCGAACGGGGAAATTACGGCGACTGCGCGTAAAGGTTTTAAACAAACCACACCTGCCGGAATGGTGATGATACCTTCTGGATCTTTTACCATGGGGCAGGCGGATGAAGATATTGCTTCGTCCATGAATAACATGAACAGACGCGTGACGATCAGTTCCTTCTTTATGGATGACACCGAGATCACGAATAATGAATATCGTCAATTTGTCAATGCACTTCTTGTGGACTCGGTTTCAGTGCTGGGTGAGGAAGAAATTATGACAAAATATTATCCTGACACAACTGCCTGGAAAAAAGACTTCGCTTATTCCAACGGAGATCCGTTTGTTGAATATTACTATCAGCACCCTGGCTTTGATACTTATCCTGTGGTAGGAGTAAGCTGGTTAGGCGCTCAGTATTTCGCAAAATGGCGTACAAACCTTTACCACGACTATCAGAACAAAGAAGGTATGTTCAACTCAACAGCCTTCCGTCTTCCTAGCGAAGCTGAGTGGGAATGGGCAGCCCGTGGCGGACGTGCAGTAGCAAAATATCCATGGGGTAATCCTTACACGATGAATACAAAAGGATGTTTCCTTGCCAACTTTAAACCACAACGTGGTAACTACGATGCCGACGGCTATCCTTACACTGGCCCGGCCAATGCCTATAACCCGAATGACTTTGGTTTATACAACATGGCAGGAAACGTAGCAGAATGGACATTGGATGCCTTCACCGACAATGCAACTGCCATTGTTTGGGATATGAACCCAAGATATGATAATCCGGACGAGCCTCGGAAAGTTGTGAAAGGCGGATCATGGAAAGATGTTGCTTACTTCCTTCAAACAGGAACACGTACCTTCGAATACGAAACAGAACGCAGAGCTTTTATCGGCTTCCGTTGTGTGATGGACAATGTTAACGGCCGCGCCGGTGGACGTGCCCGTCGCTAAAAAATCTTACGCAAAGAAGATGCAGTACCAATTCGCTGCGCCTTCTTTGCGTCATCATTTTAACAATTCAACAAATTTTTATTAATCACTATTCACTATAACCGATTTCAATTCGTATGGCTAAGAGTAACGGATCTAGTTTTTTATGGGATAAACTAGTACCAACAATATACAGCGCGGGTGCTGCAGTTGTTATTTTAGGAGCTTTATTTAAAATCCAGCACTGGGACGGAGGAAGTGAAATGCTTACGTTGGGTCTTGGAACAGAAGTTGGTATTTTCTTATTATATGCACTACAAACTATTACACAATCTACCAATTCTGACCCGGATTGGACACGCGTTTATCCGGAACTAGCTGACGACTATAACGGTCCTGCTATCAACCGTGGCGTTTCTGCATCAGGAAGTGGCATCACTGCCAAATTGGATAACATGCTGGACAACGCAAAAATTTCTCCGGATGTATTTGACAGCTTAGGAAAAGGTTTTAAAACGCTTTCTGACACAGTTGGTAAAATCACAGACTTGACAGACGCAACAGTAGCAACAAATGATTACGCGAAAAACGTGAAATCAGCATCGGTTGCTATGACGGATATGAACAAGTCTTATGGTGTTGCGATCACAGCAATGAGCTCTATGGCTGACGCTACCAAAGATGCGCAGTCGTACCGTGACCAGTTTCAGCAGATTACTAAAAACATGGGTGCTTTGAATGCTGTTTATGAACTTGAACTTCAGGACACGACAAAACACCTTAAAGCAATGAACGCATTCTACGGTAACCTTACTGCTGCTATGGAAAACATGGCTGACGCTACCAAAGAATCACAGGTGTTTAAAACTGAGATGTCGAAACTTACAACCAACATCTCTTCTCTAAACGGTATTTATGGTAACATGCTGAGCGCAATGCGTGGTAATGCATAATCCAGACGAACGGAGTTATAAACCCAGCAGGCGATTCAAGCTTGTTATCTAAACAAATTAATCACTGATAACTGATTACTGAACAATATGGCAGGTGGAAAAGAAACACCCCGTCAGAAGATGATTGGAATGATGTATCTGGTTCTTACAGCGATGCTCGCATTGCAGGTAAGTTCAGCCATTATAGAAAAATTCATGCTACTGAACAATTCCTTGGAACTTTCACAAGGAGCAGCCAATAAAATAAACCAGGAAACCGTACTTAAAATTAAAGCTGCTGTTGAAAAATCGGGAAGCCGTGCTGCGGACGTAGCGGTATTAAAACAAGCTGATGAAGTACGGAAAAATTCGGCTACTATAATCAATGAAATCAATGCTCTCAAACAGGAAATCGTCACCAATGCTGGTGGAGGATTAAATGAGCAGGGAGGAATTAAAAATCCACAGGAAGAAGGAAAGGTTGCGGAGTTGATGATCGGTGGTCAAAAGAACGGAAAAGCTTACAAACTGAAACAAAGTCTGAACAGCTATACGGATCAATTGAGCCAGGTTACCCCAACTAAATTCCAGTCTCTTGCTTTGGACGGAAAAGATGATCCGATCACTAAAACGAGTGTGGATCAAAAAAATAAGGATTTTGCCGAGTTGAATTTTGCGCAAACTCCGGTTGCCGCTGCCCTGGCCGTTTTAAGCCAGAAGCAAACAGACATCCGCAGAATGGAAAGTGAAGTATTGAGCTACCTTGCAAGTAAAGTAGGTGCAGCCGATATTAAATTTGACAGAATTCTTGCGATGATCAGTGCTGATGCAAAAACAGTTGTTGCGGGTACTAAATTCAAAGGAGATATGTTTATCGCGGCATCTGCCAGCGGTATCACACCACGCATGAGCCTTAACGGCGCAGGCGTAAAAGTTGAAAATGGTGTTGGTAAAATAGAATTCACTGCACAAGGCGGAGGTTACAATGCAGAAGGTATTGTACGTCGTGAATTGTCAGGATCTATCTCCTTCCCTACTCCATCGGGACGTGACACCACAGTTAACCTGAAACAGGAATATTTTGTAGTTAAACCTACTTATCAGATTGAAACAGGAACTTTACCTCCATTGTACCTGGGTTGCGCGAATAAGTTAAGTATTCAAAGCCCTGCGCTGGGCGCTCTTTGGGCTCCTAGCTTTTCAACAGATGGCGGCGAGATCATTAATAGTGGCCAGAAAGGTAAATTTACCATTGTACCTAACAGAGCACAGTTAAACCTGACGGTAAGCAACCAGGGTAACGTTTTGGGAACTGAGCCTTTCCGCGTGAGACTTGTGCCAAAGCCATCGATCGAAATCCGTGTAAACGGAACACCTGTTGATGAACGCAGAGGTATTGCAGCCACAGCGGCAAGAAGTGTACAGGTTGTTGCGGTATCAGACGAAAGCTTCAAAACTTTCTCTCCTGAAGATGCAAGATTCCGTGTTTCACAAATCCAGGTTTCACTGGCGAGAGGCCCGAGACGTATCGGAAATCCGATCACTTTGGGTGGTGGAGGATCAATTTCTTCACTTGCACAACAAGCGCAGCCAGGTGATCGTTATGTGATCGAAGTCTTGAAAGTAGAGCGTCAAAATTTCAAAGGAAATGTTAACGAAGTAGAGATGGGTCAGCAGATCAGATCTATATCTCTAAACTAATCAAGACTTTACAATTGCTGATTGGATAAGATAAAAATATAAGCAATGAGAAGAATGAACGGAAAAACAATTGCATGGTCAATATTGTCCCTTACGATGGGCACTACCATGGTATTTGCTCAGGAGAAGGAAGACTCTACCGCCAATCAATTTTCGTCACATCCAATCAGTGATGGTGATGTGATGATGAAAAGAACCTTGTGGAGAAGAGTGGATCTTAAAGAGAAACAGAATACTGCAATGTTCTCAAAAAATAATGAGATCACGAGATACCTTTTGGAAGCTGCAAAAGCCGGTTTGATTGAGGCTTATGCAAATGACTCTTGTACGACGAAACTGACAGGAGATCAGATCCACAAGAAAATGCTTATTCCAAACCAGACAGCTGGCTTTTCCGCAGAAGAAATTGCTGCCGGATTTGGTACACCTGCTGCCGGTGACGGATTTGCAGATAAACCAAAAGTTGATCCTGCGAAAAAATCTGAGAAGGTAACTGCTGATGATGGATGGGGTGCTCCTTCGAAAAAAACAGCTGCCGCAGAAGATGACGGATGGGGAGCTCCGAAACCAAAAAAATCAACTAAAAAAGGAGCAAAACCTGTGAAGGAAGAGCCACCGGTAGTTGAAGCAATACCGGTTGATACTTTCCAGCTAGCTGCAACTTCTGCCATCGAGGAAGAATATTTCCCGGATCAGATCAGTCTGATGGAAGTAAAAGAAGACTGGACATTCGATAAAAAGCGTTCACGTTTGTACATGGATATCCAAACTTTAACACTTCTGATTCCTTCGGATCAAAATGCTGCAACAGGGATAGAAATGCCGGTTGCGTCATTCCGATACAAAGATGTTGAGCGTTTGTTCCGCAGTGATCCAAAGAAATATATCTGGTATAACTCGCATAACACAGCGCAAAACAAAAATCTTGCAGACGCCTTTGATTTACGATTGTTTTACGGACGTATCACCAAGTACTCAAACGCATCGGATAAGTCATTTTTAGATATTTACAAAGGAGACAAAGAAGCCCTTATTAAATCGCTCAACTACGAGCAGGAGTTAATGGAGCTTGAACACGGTCTTTGGGAGTATTAAAAAAGATATAGTGTAAAGAGAAATGGCCAAGATTATTCCTATGGGAAATAAATCTTGGCCATTTCTCTTTTACATTATTAGCCCCTCACTTTCGTCCTGTCGGCGCATCTTTGTAAGGAAATCTATAATAAGGTTCAAAAATATATTCCCTCCAAAACCAGAATTTTAACGGGTTTATAGAGAAGGTACGATACAACACAGTTTACAATTAAAAAGTCCTGAAACCATCAAACCGATCTGGATTTAATGATTTCAGGACTATTAATAAAGCTTTTATCCCCTATTACTTCTTCTTAAATACCGCTGCTTTTTTAACATCAGCAGCCGTCAAGCCCAAAGCCTTAATCGTTTCTTCATAGTTGTTCCAGTTAATTTCAGACGATCTCCTCGCTCCCAGGTCTGGAAGTAAAACCACTCGGATATCATCAAAACTTCTTACCGGTGCAGTTGCTAACCCCTCCGAATTACCTGTTGTAAAAATATCTACAAAAAATACACCACTATCGACTCCATGAACAAAGGTAAATCCACTTGCTTTATTACCTGTAAATTGAACACTGCCAGGAAGTGGCCACCATACACCTAACGATTTGGCATACACTAAAACGGCAACGCCACTATCATAAAATGACGCTTCGTCGGTCGTTAAGCTATCCACAAGCCCGAAGGATAAGTCCCCGTTTGTACCAGCGCCAGTTACGGCTCCGGTTGTCAAAATGATGGCCGAAGACCCGCCAGTCGCATCCTCTCCTGCCGGTCCCGTCGCCCCAGTTGCTCCTGTATCACCTTTTGCACCGACCGGTCCTACTGCCCCATCGTCACCTTTACAACTTACCAACAATGCCACAAAGCATACACATATTCCAAATAATAGTTTTTTTAACATGACTGTAAAAGTTTAAGAATGAGAAATAGATATAAAGTAAAAAGATTGAATTTATATGGTATACGCCGTAAACCGGGAAAATGATGAACTGGCGGCATATTATTTTAAAAACAGTCGAAAAAACTAACTATCCAACTTTTTATTCAGAGATTCTATGCCGGCATCAATGGGTTTGTAGGTTGCATATTCTTCCAATAAATCCTTGTTGGCTTCCGGCAGACGCATATCTACCTTCCAGTTCATCGTAGCCGCCAGCTGGAACATCATTAGCTGTACCTGGTTGGTTGCAATCCTGGGCAAATCACTTTGAAGCGCCTTTTCATTCATGGTTTGTTTCGCTTCATTCAGGATCGAAGTATAGTCGTCGCTCTGAAAGCGGTTTAGCCACCCCTGCTCTATATCGTAAAATTTATAATCGGTATCCATGGAAAGGACTTCCGGCTCGGGAAAAAAATCAATCACCATCTTCCGCTCAGCGCCCTCCATGTGATAGCGCAGTTTCCCGAAATCATATCCTACCAAAACTTTCGCCTTCGCGATGACCAGTGCTTTCTTTTTATCCTTGATTAAATTCCAGATGTTTTTGTCGTGCTGATAATTATAAATTTCGGTGAAGTAACCTTCCGCCATCACGACCTTGAAAACCTTTTCGATTCTTTCCAGTAAAACAGTCGCTTCCCTTTCCGGTTCAGAGCGTGTCAAATGCCGGCCCGCTAAAAAATAATATGCGCCTGCGCCCAGGCTTCCTCCCAGCAGCAATGATAAAATAAAAAAAAGTAGTGTGCTCATGTCCATGATGTGTATTTTTGTGTTTACTAAAATCACATAAAAAGTCCAGAATGCCAAACAGCCAGGCAAAATACCTGATTACCATCGCCGGCCCAACGGCCGTCGGAAAAACTGAACTTGCTATACGGCTTGCCCAGGCTTTTAATACAGAAATTATCTCGGCCGATTCCCGGCAGATCTTCCGTGAATTATCAATCGGCACCGCGAAACCGGATGAAAATGAATTGCAACAGGCCAAACATCACTTTATCAATTCGCATTCCATAACTGAATCTTACAGTGCAGGAGATTTTGAGCGTGACGCCCTTTCTCTGCTCGAAGTTCTTTTTAAAGAGCACGACCAAGTAATCATGACTGGTGGGTCTGGCTTGTACATTAAGGCTGTTTGTGAGGGACTGGATGCTCTTCCTGCTCCAAAGGAAGGTCTTCGGCAACTATTAACCGATCGCCTTTTAAATGAAGGATTATTAACCTTGCAGGATGAGATCAGGAAAATTGATCTGGATTTTTCGGCAACAAAAGAAATTCACAATCCGCAACGGGTTGTACGTGCGCTGGAAGTCTTTCAGACAACAGGTATCCCGATTTCCCAATATCAGCAAAAAAATATCCAGAAAAGGCCTTTCAGGCAAATACTGATTGCACTGGACCGGGATCGTGCTTCTTTGTACCACCGGATCGATTCCCGTATGGACAGCATGCTTAACCAGGGCTTGGTTGACGAAGCCAAAAGTGTGATTGCATACCGCGATTGTCACGCGCTGCAAACGGTGGGTTATAAAGAGGTGTATGGATTCCTTGACGGACTCTATCACGAGCAGGAAATGGTGCGGCTCTTAAAGCAAAATTCCAGAAGGTATGCCAAACGTCAGTTAACCTGGTTCCGGCATCAGGGAGATTTCAAGTGGTTTCAGGCAAATGAATTTGACCAAATCCTTTCCTATATAAAAGAAGAAACCGGATCTCACTAGTATCGGTGTGATAACTAATGAGATCCGGTTTCAATATCGGCAGCCTAAGCTTCTTCTTCCAGTTCTCTGTAAGCAAGAATTCCACCCAAAACATTACGAACATTGGTAAAGCCCAATGATTCAAGATATTTTTGAGCCTTTCCGCTTCTTGCACCTGAACGGCAATGGATGATTATTTCAGAATCTTTCAACGGTTCAAGCTCCGCTACGTGATCCGGTAACTCTGCAAGTGGAATCAGGATTGCACCCAGATTATCTTCTTCAAATTCATGTTCTTCACGTACGTCATAGAAATTCAATTCTTCACCGTTGTCCAGACGTTCTTTCAATTCTTCTACTGTAATATCCATGATTATTAAGTTATATAATTCGGTTTTAAGGTCTATTTTACTATCAACATTTTTTGCGCGAAAGAACGTTTCCCATCCGATGCTTTAAATATATACATGCCATCGACAAGATCACTTACAGAGGCTGACTGACTCCCGGTTTCAGGCGTTATTGTTTTTACCAGATTCCCCTGCAAAGCATAAATTTCTATTTTTTTAACGTAACTGCTTTTCCAGTTAATTACGCCCTTGTTAGGATTTGGGAAGAAATAAGCGTTGTTATCAATCGCCGGCTCATTGCCGGTAACCACACCGGTCGCTTTCCCTCCCATGTACGGACGGATCATGATGCTGCCTTTTAAACTTGTTTCCTTCACCCATTCATTACTCAGATTGAAAAATACGTTTTCCTTTCCAAGTAAAGAATTCCTGTCAAATCCTATACTCAATGGCTGCTCATTAATCTGGATCCATCCTACGTAAAAGGTATCGGTAACGGCAACCGGGCTATCGAACGCATACTGAATAAAACCATCTCTTTGCTCCGGATACCGGGCCGCAACCGACTTTTGAACGAGTACCTGATCAGGTTTCCCGTTTTTGTTATTCCACACCTGAATGGTAAAAGCCTGTCCTGAAATATCCTTGTTGAAAGGTACAATCGACATATTCAGACCGGCCAGTGTATCGGGTTTTGCAAGTACAAAACGCTGTACGACGCGCGCCAGTCTCTGACTGATCTGCACACCATACTCGGCAGTACCGTCATCATAAGCATAATAATCACTCAAAACAGTCCGGGCGCGCACTGTGTCATTTCTTCTTAAATCAACAGACGGAATTGTTGTCGTGTTCTGATCTGATGTGTTCAGCCAAAATGTAAGTTTAAGCTTTAATTCCTTAAGGGCAGTATTTTGTGGGATTTTCGGAGAAAGCGCTACCCTTTTCGTCTGCACCACATTCCCGCCAATAACTTCCGTACTGTCTGATTTGAACGTTTGGTACACTTCCCTGGTCAAATCATCTTCAATTCTAAGGCTATACGTTGTCAGGTTTAGCTTATTTGAGAAATTGTAAATATTCGTCTCTACCTGCGCAGCCGTTGCCAGTGCTGGATTAACCCAATACTGTTTCAATGGCATGGACGTATATTTTTTCAAAAAGGAAGTGAGCGGCGTTCTTACAGCAAGATCCACCACATACCGGTCATTGGCAGATCGCCCTTTGTTCAGATAAATATAGTCCAGATGCCAGGTATCGTAACCCCCTGAACGTTTGCCATAGGCTCTGAAACGAAATTGAAAACCATCGTAAAAAAAATCAGGCTTCTTTACCGCGATCAGTTTCTGCGTAAACAATGTATCGTACACCAAGCCTTTCTGCGCCCACATGAAGGTCCACTGGTTGTTTTTATCCAGAAATTCAAGCGTTAAACTGTCGTCACTATCCGGTAATTCTCCCAACCCTTTGGCAAGCCAGTGAAAGCTCAGATAAACCGAATCAGCGGGCGATAATCCCGCCAGATTGATAGGTACCGACGTTAGTGTATCCGCCAAGCCTGAGGACAGCTGATTTAAATATTCATAGGGTGTTCCACTGGCATTTAAGCCGTCGAACGTTACCATGTTCACAGATGGCTGCGTGGTTGCCATCGTATTGTTAACATAAACACCGCCACCCGGCATCCACAAAGTTGCATCGGGATATCGGGTCGTGGTTGTAGAAAAATCGTCAAAAAACGGCAGACTTCGTGATGCCTGGATTCTGGCTGATTGCAGATCCGGGCTTTCGGCATACGAATTAGTACCTATGGGAACAAGTTTAATTTGCCCATAAGCCTTACCAAACTGAAAAACGGTCAGCAGTAATAAGGTTGTCGTCCAAAATTTAAAATTCTTTTCAATGTCTGATTTAAGGTTGTGTGCTGTCTTCATTTGAGGCATTTGGTTCCGCGCCCGCGGGTACAACCCACAGGTCAATTACATCGCCGATACGAACTTTATTGCCTGATTCAGGATTTTGTCGCACCACGCTGCCGGGAGCCTGGCCTTCCTCAGCCGCAACTTCCATCACCTGACCAACCTTTAACCCTGCACCGACAATCTGGATTTTGGCTTCATCCAGGGGCATTCCAATAACAGAAGGTAACTCAAACTGTGCCGTTCCCAATCCCTCACCCAATTCAAGATCAATTTTTGATCCTTTGGCAATCGGTTGTCCGGGCAATATTTCAGCACCTTTATACATTTGTCGCAAAACAGCATTTTGTGCCATATCCGGAACATAAGAAATGGTCCCTTCTTCAAGTCCAAGGCTCTTAAGCTGCATCTGCGCACTTCTATACGTCATGTCGGTCAGCTTCGGCATTTTGATAAGCGGCGCTGTTAGAGAAACAACGGTCACGTATATTTTTCTACCTTCTTTAACCTTTGCACCAGGTTTTGGATATTGCTGAATCACCGTCAAAGGAGGCATATTGGCTACATATGCCGAATCGACCTCGTAACGCAAATCTCTCGCGTCCAGGAAATCTTCCAGTTCACTCAGATTTTTCTTACGCAAATCAGGCACGGTGATCGCCTCCCCGTGATTGGTCGTAAACGGTAAATAGATAAAGAAAAAGCCTAGAAAAAATACCAGTATGAGTGATACTACAATGCCTATATGTATGAAAAGATCCTTACGGGATTGTGTGCTAATTTTTGCCATGGAAATACATGATGCGGGTAATTTCTTAAAAACGGTAAAAATAGAAGGAATATTTCAAGATGCAAATAACCTATGCGGTATGTGCGCCAAGAATCCTCTGTATATATTTCCCCAGAATATCGAATTCGAGGTTTATGGTATCGCCTTCCTGTAACTGGTGAAAATTTGTAAACGAATGCGTGTACGGTATAATGGTAACCCGGAAGGCATTTTTTTCTGAATTAAAAACGGTAAGACTTACCCCATTGATACAGATCGAGCCTTTTTCGACCGTCACATTACCCAGTGAAGCGTCATATTCGAAATCATATAACCAGCTTCCGTCTCTTTCCTCCACGCGCGTACACGTACCTACCTGGTCTACATGCCCTTGTACAATATGCCCGTCGAAGCGACCGTTTGCCGGCATACAACGTTCCAGATTTACTTTACTGCCTTCTGCCAGCTTGCCAAGATTGGTCTTTTTCAAAGTTTCCTCCACAGCCGTAACCTGATAAGTATCTTCCCTGATTGATACAACGGTAAGGCAAACACCATTGTGGTTCAGACTCTGATCAATTTTCAGTTCCGGGGTCAGCGTCGAACGTAATGTGAAAGTTTTGTTCGTACCTTCTGTTTCAACTTTAATAACCTCTCCTATTGTTTCTACAATACCTGTAAACATCCTGCAAAAAATGAATTGATTTCTCCCGTAAATGTACAACTTCTTTGCACACCTTTTTGTTGCGGCAAGCCCTATTCCTATTATTTACTTCCCTTATAGCTTTTCAATCCCATATAGTTTACGAACTTTGTGCCGGTTAACGGGCATTCGCCTTTCCCTGTACCCAAGTTTGTTTAAACAGTTTGAGCCTTAGTATCCTATTTTAATGAAAAAAGTATTATTTATTGATCGCGACGGAACGATTATCGTCGAGCCACCAACAGATTTTCAGGTTGATTCTCTTGAAAAATTAGAGTTTTTACCAAAAGCCATTTCCAATCTTCGCAAAATAGCGGAAGAAACGGATTACGAATTGGTAATGGTAACCAACCAGGACGGACTTGGAACAAGTTCTTTCCCTGAGGATACTTTCTGGCCGGCGCAAAATAAAATGCTTCAGACATTAAAAGGAGAAAACATTGAATTTGCAGCAATTCACGTAGACAGAAGTTTTCCGGAAGATAACCTTCCTACCAGAAAACCTGGAACCGGATTATTGCAGTCCTACTTTTCGGATGAATATGACCTGGCAAACAGTTATGTAATCGGAGACCGCCTTACGGATGTCCAGCTGGCCGTCAACCTGGGTTCAAAAGCCATTTTCATTGGTTCAGAACTTGCCAAAGACGGTGTTTCCGATGCTATGAGCGCAGCCGTTTCTTTTGTTTCACAAGACTGGGATGCTATTTATGAACATCTGAAATTACCGGCACGAAAAGCCTCTGTCGAAAGAAATACCAAGGAAACGCAGATCAAAATTGAACTAAACCTGGACGGAAGCGGAAGATCTGACATTCACACCGGACTTGGATTTTATGATCATATGCTTGACCAGCTTGCGCGCCATTCAGGAGCCGACCTTACGATTCATGTCGAAGGAGATTTGCATATCGACGAACACCATACCATTGAAGACACGGCTCTGGCACTGGGCGAAGCCTACCGGATTGCTATCGGCGACAAACGCGGTATCAGCCGTTATGGATTCCTGCTTCCGATGGATGAAGCGCTCGCACAGGTTGCGATCGATTTCTCGGGCCGTCCGTGGCTGGTATGGGATGCAGAATTTAAAAGAGAGAAAATTGGCGAAATGCCGACAGAAATGTTCTACCATTTCTTCAAATCTTTTTCTGACACATCGTTATCAAACCTGAACATCAAAGTTGAAGGACAAAACGAACACCATAAAATTGAATCGATCTTCAAAGGTTTTGCAAAAGCGATAAAAATGGCGGTTCGCCGTGACCTTAAAGCACTTGATTTTATGCCTTCTACGAAAGGGGTTTTATAATTTTTTTATAGTGAGCGGGTAAGGCGTTAGCTTTTTTTCTTTATTTTTGCCCACATTCAATCAGGACCTAATCAGATATCATCATGTTTATGACAATCGTTATGATAGCTTTTTACGTTGTTCTTTTAACTTCTGCTTTTTTGGTAGGACGTTGGTTAGAGAACCACGAGAAAAGTTACAAACCTTGAATATAAAAAGAGGAGTTTTACACTCCTCTTTTTTTTGAACCGTTCATCAAGTAAGGTTTTGTAAAAAAATATCAATTCTATAATTTTGATATACCAATAGAGAAGTGCCGAACGTTTTGGCTGTGTTCTCTGTTTATCCTAACACTAACCATTATCTTTTGCGTTTTGTTTAAAACTCTTTGCCTGATATTGCTAACGACCTTCCTCATCTGTAAAGCCACAGATGTTGCAAGTCTTCTGTTGGCTAAGGATAAAGCAAAGGTTGTTTGCGACTCCGGCACTTGCGATAATGAAAATACCGAAGAAACCGAAAAGATGATCGATGATCAGCTCATGATCGTACCACATCTTTCTTTCAGTAAAATAACGGTTTCAGTCATTCTAAAAACTGCGTTTTCCTACACCGTAGTTTATGAAAACGAGATATACAGAAATCTCGTATCACCCCCACCCGAACTAGCCTAAGTTATCTTATCGATTTTTTGAACTGACATTTTTTATGCCAGGCAGGATTATGTCCCATTTCGTCACGAACTGGCACTATTCCTTTTGATTTCAGCGTACATGCTGTTAAATTTTTTCAACCGATAAATATAATTTAGACCATCATGATTAATTCATATAGAGAGCTTTTCAGCAACAACAAAAAATGGGTAGAGGAAACAACAAACCAAAATCCTGATTTCTTCAAGAATCTTGCTGCGGGGCAATCACCTCAGTTTCTATGGATCGGCTGCTCCGACAGTCGTGTTCCTGCCAATGAAATTACGGGGACTATGCCCGGAGACATATTTGTGCACCGCAACATTGCCAACATGGTGATCCATACCGACATCAGTATGCTTAGCGTACTCGATTATGCGGTTAATGTGCTGCAAGTGAAACATATCATTGTTTGTGGTCATTATGGCTGTGGCGGTGTTAATACAGCGATGGGAAATAAGCAGGTTGGTCTTATCGATAACTGGCTGCGCCATATCAAAGACGTATACCGCCTGCATCAGACTGAGTTGAACGCAATTGAAGATCCTGCAAAAAGAAGCAACAGGCTGGTAGAATTGAACGTGCAGGAGCAGGTTCATGATTTAACCAAAACCTCAATTGTTCAGAATGCCTGGGCAAATGGAAAGCCTCTTCAGGTTCACGGACTTGTATATGACATCGCAAACGGTATTCTTAAAGATCTCGACATTACAGTTGAAGATACGCACGAAATCGAAGGCGTATACAAGTTGGAAACGGTGGACGTATAATTCTAAAATATTAAGTAACCGTAATTTATTCTTTTGAATAATTCCTATGTCAGACAATAAGAACAATCTATTTTCAAATCTTAAGTACGACTTTCCTGCCGGGCTTGTCGTATATCTTGTTGCCTTGCCGTTATGCCTTGGCGTTGCACTGGCCTCGACCGGTCGGCCCGACCTTCTTTTCTCCGGTATCATCGCCGGTGTGATCGGCGGAATCGTGGTTGGTTTTCTCAGCGGATCGGCCCTTGGCGTAGCGGGCCCTGCCGCCGGATTGGTGGTTATTGTACTTACCGCAATTGAAACGCTTGGCAGTTTTGAAGCATTTTTGCTTGCCGTCGTTATTGCCGGATTGATACAAGTCATTGCAGGGTTCTTGAATGCGGGAATTATCGGTTATTACTTTCCCTCCTCGGTGATTAAGGGAATGCTGGCCGCCATTGGTATCACTTTAATTTTAAAGGAAATTCCTCATGCATTCGGTTATGATGCAGATTTTATGGGCGATGAAGCATTCACACAAAAGGACGGCCAGAATACTTTAACAGAAATATATAACTCGGTAAGGTACAGCAGCACCGGCGCTATCATCATTTCGACAATTTCACTCGGCCTGATCATTCTATTTGACAAGCCGTTCATGAAAAGAATCGAATTGTTTAAATTCTTGCCGGGCGCGTTGTTTGTGGTGTTGATAGGCATCGCACTGAATCTGTTTTTCGGTGCATTTTATCCGGAAATTGCCATGAGCGGCGAACATCTTGTTCAGCTGCCGGTGGCTTCCAATCCATCCGAGTTTCTGAGTTTCTTTAAAACTCCGGATTTTAGCGCCATTGGCAAAGTAGAAGTATATACGGTGGCTTTCACACTGGCCATTGTGGCGAGTTTGGAGACGCTGTTATCAGTAGAAGCAACTGATAAGCTTGATCCTTACAAAAGAAGCACACCAACCAGCCGTGAGTTAAAAGCACAGGGTGTTGGTAATATGCTTTCAGGACTGATCGGCGGACTCCCGATTACCCAGGTTATTGTACGGAGTTCGGCAAATATTGCATCTGGCGGAAGGACGAAGATGGCCACAATGGTTCATGGATCTATCCTACTGCTGTCTGCGATGCTGATTCCGCGGTTTCTGAACTTTATCCCGTTGGCTTCGCTTGCCGCCATTCTTTTAATGGTTGGTTACAAGCTTTCCAAATTCTCGCTTTACCGCGGCATGTACCAGTTGGGAAGAGAGCAGTTTATTCCGTTTTTCGTTACAGTAGTAGCCATTTTAAGTACCGACTTGCTAAAAGGAATTGCGATTGGTATGGTTGTGGCGATTTATTTTATCCTGAGAAAGAACTACAAACATTCTTATCATTATAAAAAGGAAGAACACAAAGACGGCGAAGTTATTACGCTGGTCCTATCAGAAGAGGTAACGTTTTTGAACAAAGGAAGTATCGGGCTTACGCTGGATCACTTACCGGAAAATTCAAAAGTGATTATCGATGGTTCCAAATCTTTGAATATCGACTACGATGTGCTGGAAATTATCCAGGAATTTAAAGAGCATTCTGCTCCGATGAAGAATATCACAGTGGAGACAAAAGGTATCAGATCCGTTTCATCTGTCGGCGGACATTAAAACCAGCATTCCCTACAAATCAAAAATCCCCGCAAGAAGTTATTCTTTGCGGGGATTCTTTTTTCCGTTAAAACCTGTTATTCGTTAGGTTTTTGCTCCTTCCGTTGTTTCAGGCGTTGAATAAGCATGTCGTTGAATGTCCGTTCTGCTTTATACAATTCGATAACCTGGCTGGCTGAAATGACTTTTAGAAAACGGGTTTGATATTCCTTTTCAAGATCCAGTTCTTTTTGTTTCAGTTCCTGAACCTCCTTAAGGTTGTTCAATACCTGGTCATCTGTTTTGCCCTCGGCTTTTTTATCATTGATAATCTTGCGCTGGGCACGATGAATTTCTCTCCTCTTCTGGGAATATTCGTTGTAAACCGGCCAGAAACCAGTCGACTGTTCAGGTGTCAGGTTAAGCCTGTTTGTAATAATGGCTATTTTCGCATCCTGAATACGCTGCATTTCTTCACCGGACGGACGTTGTGCCCATGCCGCTGCCGTTGTAATAAGCGTGAACAACAACATCAAACTTACTCTCTTAACGTTGGATTTATTCTGTAATGGGTTCATTTTTGTTAGGTCATTAAATGTCAAATTTTCTCAGAGCCGGAACCCGATTCAAGGACTTGCTGACGGATAAAATCTTCGTCCAGGCCATCCAGATAATACAACACAGTTGAATCCGTATCAAAAGCTTTTTGCACCACCTGATGCTCGCTTAAATCGTAATAACTGATGTTCTGATCTTCCAGATAATTGATGATCGAGGCATCGCTGATTTTGCTAAGCGGCTCCTGCCCCAAAGATCCCTGACGTTCCGGAAATGTTACCCAAACCATAACAAGTAAAAAACTCATCGCGGCAACCAATCCTACCGACCTTTGCCAGGTCCACCGGATCAGCGGTCTGCGAACAACTTCATTAGGAATTCTTGACTGAATGAGTTGGGGTAAATTTTCAAAATAGCCATCAGGTACTACAAAAGGCGTTTCCTTTTTTAGATCGTCTAACCGTATGTGCTTTTTGTCCATGACTATACGTGTTTCTTTGTCTTACTAATCTTTGACTTAATGACTTACAAATGGTTTAATCTGTTTCGTTTAAAAAGTCTTCTATTTTTTTTACGGCCCAGTGATACGACGCTTTCAACGCTCCTACCGATGTGCCTGTAATCTCTGATATCTCTTCATAAGGCAGCTCTTCATAGTATTTAAGGTTAAACACGAGCCGCTGTTTTTCCGGTAATTTCAATAATGCCTTTTGCAGTTTCAATTGAATTGCATCACCGCTTACCAAAGGATCTGCTTCAAGTTTTTCGCTTAATTCATTTTCAATATCATAAATCGGTACGAAAAACCGTCTGCGTTTTTTATTCAAAAAGTTAATCGCTTCGTTACTTGCAATGCGATATAACCAGGTATATAATTTGGAATCGCCTCTGAAATTTTCAAGTGCCGTCCACGCCTTTATAAACACATCCTGTGTGATATCATTAGCGTCGTCATGGTCCACCACCATCTTACGCACCAGCCAATACACTTTTTGCTGATACTTGCGCACCAGTTGGTTGAAAGCGTTTCTCCGCGTTTCGGGGTTTTCAAATAAAGCTAATAATTCTTCGTCAGACATTTAATACTCAGTCCTAGTCTGATTGATTCATAAAAGGCCAAATCGAAATAGATTTTTCCCTTTCAAAATACAATGGTGGTTATTGATTCTACTCTAAAGAATCAATAATAGTTTATTTTTTCATTCAGGGCAAATAAAATTCGAGTCTTGTACATAAGCAGGAGGTTATCTTACTTATATACAAGACTCAAAGGCATTCCGGTTCCAATGGTTACTTTAATTTACCATTCCGTCCATATTATTTTTTACGGGCAATTGCACGTTTTGCAGCAGCAACGATGTCAGCGGCAGTCAGGCCGTATTTTTCCATCAATTGTGCCGGCGTTCCACTTTCACCGAAGCTGTCGTTTACAGCAACATATTCCTGAGGAACCAGGTCATTTTTAACAATTACCTGCGCAACGCTGTCGCCCAATCCGCCCAGACGGTTGTGTTCCTCAGCCGTAACTGCACAACGTGTTTTTGCGATGGATTTAAGAATCGCTTCTTCATCAAGTGGTTTGATGGTGTGGATATTGATAATTTCAGCATTGATACCTTCTGCTTCCAATTGCTCACCAGCCTGGATTGCTTCCCAAACCATGTGGCCTGTTGCGAAGATACTTACGTCAGTTCCTTCGTTCACCATCCATGCTTTTCCGATTTCGAATTTCTGATCAGCGTCAGTGAAAATTGGAATAACAGGGCGTCCAAAACGAAGATAAACCGGTCCTTCGTAATCAGCGATAGCGATCGTCGCAGCTTTGGTCTGGTTGTAATCGCAAGGGTTGATTACAGTCATACCCGGAAGCATTTTCATCATCCCGATATCTTCAAGGATTTGGTGTGTTGCACCATCTTCTCCCAAAGTAAGACCCGCGTGAGAAGCACATATTTTTACGTTTTTGCCTGAATATGCAACGCTTTGACGGATCTGGTCATAAACACGGCCGGTAGCGAAGTTGGCAAAAGTAGTTGCAAAAGGAATTTTACCACCGATGGTCAAACCAGCTGAAACGCTGATCATGTTTGCCTCAGAGATACCACACTGAACAAATCTTTCAGGATTTTCTTTAATGAAAGGTTCAAGTTTCAAAGAACCAACAAGGTCAGCACAAAGTGCAACAACGTTAGGGTTCTTCTGACCAAGTTCATGCATTCCGGCACCAAAGCCTGAACGGGTATCTTTTTTTTCGGTGAAGGTGTATTTTTTCATTATGAATAATTTCTAGTATTTATCTTAATTTATGGGCGTCAAAAGTTAATATGCAGTGATTATCGGATCAATAATCCCCCATCGACTCTTCCAACTGAGCCAATGCTGCTGCCAATTGCTCATCATTTGGCGCAACACCGTGCCATTTGTGGCTTCCCATCATGAAATCTACGCCATAACCCATGCCTGTGTGAAGGATGATCATCACTGGCTTTGCATGTCCTGCTTTGCTTTTCGCTTCGTAAAGTCCTTTTACAACCGAAGCCATATCGTTACCTTCTTCAACAGTCATTACTTCCCATCCAAACGCTTCATATTTCGCAGCAAGATCACGGTTGTCCATTACTTTCGCAGTAGGCCCGTCAATTTGCTGACCGTTTAAGTCAACGATCGCAATCAGGTTATCCACTTTGTGGTGAGGTGCAAACATTGCTGCTTCCCAAACCTGACCTTCCTGCTGCTCGCCATCGCCCATCAGGACGTAAACAAGGCTATTATCATTATTAAGTTTCTTAGAAAGTGCCGCTCCGATTGCAACAGACATACCCTGTCCCAATGAACCGGAAGCGATACGGATACCTTCCAGATGCTCATGCGGAGTCGGGTGTCCCTGAAGTCTTGAATTCAGTTTACGGAATGTTGCCATTTCCGCAACAGGGAAATATCCTTTACGGGCTAAAACGCTGTACAACAATGGAGAAATGTGACCATTGGAAAGGAAGAATAAATCTTCGCCTTTACCGTCCATTTCAAAAACGACTTTGCCGTCTTTTTCATTCAGTTTCATGCGTTCGAAATACAACGCTACTAATAAATCAGTACAACCCAAAGATCCTCCCGGATGTCCCGACTGGCAGCCATGTACCATGCGAACGATATCCCGGCGAACTTGTGCTGCTACTTTTTCTAATTGTTCAATTTCCATTTCTCGATTTAATTATTAATTATTCTTTGGAGCGTAATACAAGTTGGATAAAGCTTTTCGCTACTTCTCTTATGATTTAGATCATAAACGCGGTGCGAATTACGGATTAAAAACCAGTAATAGGTGACTTTTAATTAGTCATTTTTACTCAAAATTTGATCAGTATGGTTTTTGGTATCTACTTTCTGAATAATTTCAGAAATAACACCATTTTCATCTATGACGAAAGTTGTGCGTGCTGTCCCCATATAAGTTCTGCCATACATGTTTTTTTCTACCCAAACATGATATGCTTCAACAATAGCATGGTCGGTATCTGCAAGCAATGGGAACGGAAGATCAAATTTTTTGATAAACTTCTGGTGCGATTTTTCATCGTCAACACTTACGCCCAAAACCACATAACCTTTGTCTAACAGAGCGTCATAATTGTCTCTCAGGTTACATGCCTGCGCGGTACAGCCGGGTGTATCGTCTTTCGGATAAAAGTAAAGAATAACCTTTTTCCCTTTGTAATCAGACAGTTTTACTTCATTGCCACTTTGATCTTTTGCTAAAATTTCCGGTGCGGGATCGCCAATCTGAAGAGCCATATTTATTTTCTTTTTCGTTTTTTGGGTGTAGAAACCAATTCCACTAAATCCGTCTGCAAGATAGTACTATTTCCGGCCCCATCTGTCACTTCCAGGGTGAGTTCTCCTTCAAAAAGTTGAGACTCATCTATTTTTTCAGACCAGATATAACCTGTTTTCGCTTCGTAGTTCATCAGGATCCATTCTCCATTGATCAGCGCCCTGAAACGGTCAATACCCGACATCCCGTCGCCGATGTATGCGCGGATCCGTTTTTTGCTATGCTCAACCAGCCTTACTCTTGGTGGAATTGTATCTTTTTGAATGACAAAAGTCCCGAGCTCCCGTGTTTTGAACGTGATTTCATCGCCGTTCCATTTTCCTCCGATAAAACGGTAACTATATCCGGTGTAGCGGTAAATTCCGCTTCTTTCCTTGTTGGCAGGCGTTTCCTCCGGCCGGAACGTGATCGTCACATAATCGCGCAGGGCCGTTCCCTTGTCATTAATGGTGAGTGCGTTATAATTCTGTTGCCCGGTTACGTACAACGTATCAAACAAACTTGCCGCCTCAAAATTAATCGACCAGCGATCAGACTTATAGGCGGACATTTTCCCGGGAGCAATTTTGGTTCTTAAATAAGTACGGGCCGTGGTATTGCCAATCCGTACGGAATCAGGAATATACTGTCTCAAATCAGCAAGAAATACCGCCGACTCATTTTCATACAGATCCGGCACTTTTTTTACCTCCTTGCCCGCTACGAAGAATGTAGCCAGCGGCAAAGAGCTGCGGTAATATTTGGCACGGACTTTAAGGGTATTGCCCGAAATCTCAGTTTGTATCCATTCTGGTTTAACTTCGAGATCATAAACCGGTAGCGGCGGATTGGCAGCTTCTCCCTTGATACTAAATGTCAGAACAGATGAATTCTCATACGAATCAAAAACCTTGATTTTAACTTCGTGCACCAGCGTATCATTCACAAAAAGATTTCCCTTGTAAGCGCCTGTTTTATACAGATCAAACTGGTTCCCGTCCGGAACGTAACATCTGAGATAACGCTGCCCTGTCTCCTGTTCGGTTTCGTAATCGATCAGGTTGTTGTAATCCCGCGTCGCAGCATTGGGAAAAATCTCCATGTTGTATGCAAAAACTTCCTGATCATCCATCCTGATTTCCACGCACTGCAAACCATACCGAAAGCCCGTCCCGGTCATCATGTCGTGGGCCAGCAATTCCAGCCCGAGCGTCCCGGTAGCAGTAACCGTGCCCGGAATCCTGAATGAACCATCTTTCTGGCGAACCGGGGTATAAGTTTGTCTGTCGAACTTGCCATTTACCCGGGCATTGATATCCATCGGACGAACGGCCAGACTAACAAATTTTGGAGGCGTTACATCTTTTATTTCACTAAAACCGAAAAACAGCGGATTGAGATAATTATCCTGCACATCACGGATTTCAAAGTGCAAATGGGGGCCGGCAGAGCCGCCTGTATTTCCGGAAAGGGCAATCAATTGTCCTTTCTTGAAAGCATATTTACCCGGCTCCGGAAACAAATCGATTTCAAAAGTCTGCTTTTTATACTGCTCGCTCCTGACATAAGCTGCAAGCGAATCGCTAAATTTCTGCAAATGACCGTAAACTGTCGTTTGACCGTTGGGATGTCTGAGATAGATCACATTCCCATATCCGCTGCGCTGCACGGCCACTTTAAACACATATCCCTCGGCAGCCGCATAAACGGGCAATCCCTCCACCTGTTGTGTTCGGATGTCTACGCCAGCATGAAAGTGGTTGCTGCGCAAATCGCCCAGCACACCCGCAAGCGAATTGGAAAGACCCGGCCTGATCGGGAACTGATAATACCCTTTGGGATAAGATTGCTTTTGTGCCGAAACAGAAAGCATGCAGCACAAAGAAAATAAAAGTAAGAAACCGGTACGTTTGATAACCAGATTGTTATAATGCATGAAACTGAATTCTGATAAATGAACTTCCCTCTACCGCACTGCTAATTCCAACAGTTTTTTACCTTCAATATAAGCTGTCAAACGATCTCCGATCTGCACCGAAGAAACCCCTTTCGGAGTACCTGTAAAAATTAAATCTCCCTTTTTCAGCATGAAATATTTTGAAACAAAGGAAATCAGGTAATTGATCCGGTATAACATCATGGAAGAATTGCCGCTCTGACGCGTCTCGCCATTCACTTCCAGACTGAAATTTATGTTCTGAATATCTTCAAAGTCAGCAATGGGCACAAACTCCGAAACAGGTGCAGAGCCATTAAATGCCTTGGCAAGCTCCCATGGCAAACCTTTACTTTTCAGCTCCGATTGCAGGTCACGTGCGGTAAAATCAATGCCAACGCCTATTTCGTCGTAATATTTATGAGCAAAACGTTCTTCGATATTTTTTCCAACCCGGTTGATTTTAACAACCAGCTCAACTTCATGATGGATATCTTTTGAAAAATCAGGATAAAAAAATGGCTCTCCGGCACGGACCTGGGCAGTTTCCGGTTTCAGGAAAATGACCGGTGCATCGGGGCGAGCGTTATTAAGTTCTTCAATATGATCCGCATAATTACGGCCTACACAAATAATTTTCATCAAAAAAGATTTGAGATTTATAGATAACACTGTCAGGCTACCTTCGGGGTGCAGGCCTGAACAAAGACAAAACTACTGACAAAGCACACAGCCACATAATATTTCTTCCATTTTTTCATCTGCGAAATAATGAATGAAATTTGAAGCTCAACGCCTTAAATAATTCTTTCTCACCTTTTCAGTGGCCGACTCTACAATTTTTAACGGAAGTGTCGTTATTTGTAAGTGTTAAAGGCCGGGACCTGCTACAAAAAATGGCCTGTTCCGGCATACCCGATCGGTCAAAATCTAATTTTACCGCTTTTGTAAATCAACAAAATGAATACATGAAGAAGCAGATTTCCTTTCCATTAGCCATAACGATTTGCCTTTTCGTTTTAACCGTTACCTTGTTTTCCTGCGACACACTTCGCAAAAACCCGACGCCCACAGCGCAGTCGCGCAGACCCAATACCACTGCCAACAGAAGACCCGGCTCCGCGCCCGCACGCCGCCCCACGAATAACCGTGCCGCTTCATCCCCGGCAAGACCAACTTACTCGCGCCCCTCGGGAGATTATGCCAAAGAAATACCACAGGTGGTTGAAGTAGCCAGAACTTATTCAGGCACCCCGTATCGTTCCGGCGGAAACGACAAAAGCGGCATTGATTGCTCCGGGCTGATCTGCTCGGTGTATTCCGAAATCGGTGTAAAAGTGCCCAGAATATCCTGGCAGCAATCTGAGTTTGGTACCGAGGTTGGCAGCATTCAGGAAATCCGCCCCGGCGACTGGGTGTTTTTCGTACCCGAAGCAGGCAAGGAAGGTTATGTGTCACATGCAGGTATTGTCACAGACGTACGTAACCAACAGGAGATTTTTTTCATTCATGCTTCAACATCAAAAGGTGTTCGTGAAGACAATCTTTTCTCGACCTATTTTAAAGGAAGATTTGTCAAGGCCATGCGTCCGTTTTAAAAATAATTATCATTGCGTGGATCAAGTAGTAGTACGGTATCTGTATCTTTCAAGTATATCAGAAACAGCGGCTTAAATATCATTTGATCTGACACCCTGTTTCTGTTCGCGTTACCCCTCAAAACCCTTTAAATAAATGGAAACTACGATAAGTCCGCCCCCGGCACCGCCCGGCCGTGTCATTGCGTTGCATGGAGGCAGCGCCGAAATTCCACGTTACATTTACGCAACCGTTTTTTCCTCCTTTTGCGTAATTACCGGACTTATCTGGGATATCTGCTGGCACATGAGCATCGGACGCGACGGACTGTTATCACCTCCGCATTTGATCATCTACCTTGGCGCCATTGTTTCGGGTTTATTTTCCGGTTATGAAATTTTACGGACTACTTTTTGGGGTAATCAGGCCGAAAAAACAAAAAGCGTAAAAGTGTGGGGCTTTTTTTACAGCTCTCTGGGCGCGCTGTTTTGTGTCTGGGGCGCTTTGGCCATGTTAACATCCGCCCCCTTTGACGACTGGTGGCACAATACCTACGGACTTGACATCACCATTCTGTCACCGCCGCACACCGTGTTGGCGCTGGGTATTATCAGCGTACAATTTGGCGCGATGATCAGCGTAATCTCGTTAAAAAACCATCTCAAATTATTCTTCAACGGAACGCTGGCCAGAAAAAAATTGCTTAACAAAGTCCTTTTTTGGCTTTTTGCCCTTTCAGCAGGATTTTTATTAACCATGTGGTATACTCTGCTTTCTGAAAATCTCGGGAACAGGGCTATGCATCAATCAGGATTCTATGTTGTGGCAAGTGCGGTATTTCCGCTCTTTCTGATGGCGCTGGGAAAAGCTGTCAAAAATAAATGGACGATTACTGCGGTGACGGCTGTATACAGTATTTTGCTCCTCGTGACGCTCTGGATCATTCCTCTTTTTCCGGCTGAGCCCAAACTTGGCCCGATCATTCATCATATAGACCATTATCAGGGATTTAAATTCCCGCTTTTACTGATCATTCCGGCCTTTATTACGGATATACTCAGAAACCGCTACGCTTACCTCAACGACTGGTTATTAGCACTGATTCTCGGAACAGCATTTTTACTCGTGTTTTTTCTTGCCCAATGGAATGCCGGCACATTTCTGGTGGAATCACCCTATGCCAGAAACTGGTTTTTCGGCAGTCATTACTGGTATTTCGGGAGTAATCCTAACTGGGAATTTCGTTACAAATTCCCACCCTGGACGCTGGAAACGCTGCCTGAGCGACTAAAAGGAATGGGTATTGCATGGATCGCATGTCTGATTTCTACGCGTATCGGTCTTAAATGGGGGAACTGGATGAACAAAATTCAACGATGAAAAAGCTATTATATTTTCTTATTCTGGCGCTCATCACGATCCAGACCGCCCAGGCGCATGTAGGCAGCTCAGGTGTACTCATGCAGGGACAAGCGGGGCCCTACAAAGTTTTAATCGATGTAAAACCGCCTGACGTCATTCCCGGCACAGCCAGAATTACCGTTTTTGTTGAAACGGGCAACGCAGAAAAAATATTCGTGCGTCCGATCTATTTTCGTTCCGGAGATAAAGGAG
Organism: Dyadobacter diqingensis; assembly: GCF_024220585.1. Taxonomy (GTDB): domain Bacteria; phylum Bacteroidota; class Bacteroidia; order Cytophagales; family Spirosomataceae; genus Dyadobacter; species Dyadobacter diqingensis. The sequence continues at coordinate 279,576 of NZ_JAMXKF010000009.1, read as the reverse complement.
CGCCTTCTTCTGACGAAATCCAACCTGTTAAAGATCAACCGGGGCAGTTTCAGGGCGATATCTGGCTGATGGAAAGAGGCTCGTCGAGTGTACAGATTCAAATTTCCGGAAAAGAAGGAAAGGGTGAATTCATCGTACCGATCGCTGCCGTTTCCACTGCACAGAGAGCAATGCCGAAAAGCCTGGGTATCGGTCTGAGCATTTTGGGTCTGCTGCTTTTCCTGCTTATGATCACGGCCATAGGCGCCAGTGTCAGTGACGGGATTTTACGCCCTGGAGACGTTTTGTCTGCCAGACAAAAAAGAAAGCGCTGGATCAATATGGGAATTGCGACAATAGTTTGCGGACTTATTCTTTATGGCGGAAGCAGCTGGTGGAATAGCTGGGCGCATGAATACAAAGAATTTATGTATAAACCGTTAACAGGATCTTCCAGTCTCAAGCAGGACGGAGATCAGCGGGTTTTTCAATTAAAAATTGACACCACAAACTGGGAAGGCCGGAAAAGAGGCAGTTTACTTAGCACATTGATTCCTGATCATGGAAAGCTGATGCATGTATTTCTGGTGCGCACACCCGGACTTGATGCCTTCGCACATATCCATCCGGAAAGAACTGACAGCACGACTTTTCAATCGTATCTGCCCAATTTACCAGCTGGAAAATATCTGGTTTATGCCGATATCGTGCAGTATTCAGGTTTTGCCGAAACGATCGTCGATACCCTGGACATTCCAGAGCATGTTTTAAAAAATGCTGATTTAAAAAAAACAGCCGAAGAGGATACCTACGTGATCACGGACGCGTTGAATTCGCCAGGGAAAATCCCGATTGACGATAACGTTGTGATTTGTGGCAAACCGGGAACGAAAACCGTTTTTAAAGATAGCTCGTATGCCATTTGGGAAGGAAAACCCGACCGGCCGCTGGAAGCAGGAAAACCGTATCTCCTGAATTTTGAAGTTTTTAATCCGGACGGAACGCCTACTTTCCCGGAGCCCTATCTGGGCATGATGGGACACGTGGCCGTGTTACGTTCCGATGGTTCTGTATATATCCACTTACACCCGACCGGGACATTTGCCATGGCAGCTGAGCAGACGCTAAAAAATCGGTTAAGCGATACGACCAGATTAATAAAACGTCCGTCACCCAAAATTTTCCGTGACAGCATAGACCGGTATCTTGGTAAATTAAAAAGCATGTCGACGTTGGAAAGAGAAGAGCTTTTGATGACAGAAATGGGGATGTATAAAACAGATGGCAGCGCGATGACCAACATGGAACACGGCAATAGAATCTCCTTCCCGTATTCATTTCCGAAAAGCGGACGTTACAGAATATTCTTCCAGGTTAAACGGAACGGACAGGTTTTAACCGGTGCATTTGATGCGCAGGTTAGGGATACAACTACATTGTAAATGGACGAGAGTCTTGGGTAAGGGCAGAGGGAAAGGGGGCTGTGGAAGAGAAATCAACTTTTGAAAAGGAGTACGACCCGTGTTGACTTCTCTTCCCGAAAACTTAGCTTCTCTATCAAAACAACGCTTTAATCTTCTCAAACGATAATTCAGTATAATCGCTGATGTAAAAGTTACAAGGAGGCAATTCCTCTTTGGTGTGTGAAGTAAGCACCCCCACGACTTTCATCCCGGCGTTCAAAGCAGCGGTCACCCCCGAAAATGAATCCTCAAAAACAACGCACTGCTCAGGACTCAATCCCAGATTTTCCGCAGATGTCAGATATACTTCCGGATCAGGTTTGTGTTTTTTGACATTTTCACTGGCCAGAATAGAACCCATTTTTTCACGCAACGGCACTTTGCTCAGAATGAGATCCAGATTAGCCAACGGCGCCGAAGTGGCTACACCAAGTTTCACGCCATTTTGATAAAGGTCCTCGATGAAACGAACAATACCCGCAATCGGATCGATATGGGGTTCGTAGATTGTTCGGAACAAACTCTCTTTCTCATCTTCCAGCAGACGTAGCTCTTCCCCTTCGATTTTGCGTTGTAAAAAATGTGTCAGGATATAACTGTTGCTTTTTCCGAACATATGCTGTGCAAACTCTTCGTCGGTGGGAGCCAGGTTCCGGACAGAAAAAAATTCACGGAAGGCTTGGGAATGGTATGGATTCGTATGGACAATGACACCGTCCATATCAAAGATCACTGCAATTTCTTTTTTCATCCGGCAAAGGTAATAGACATTATCATAATCTCTTTTGTATTGCTATCGGTGGCCGGCTTTCGGGTGTCAGATTAATACCAATAACAACATTTCGGATGACGTTAATCCAGGCAGGAGCCGATGGTAAAACTTCTTCCGGTATGACTTCTATGAGGCTTAATTATTCCGCCATTATCCGAACATTTTAACCGCCATTTTCGAGAACTATCTAAAATTCTATCAATAATAAATAGAAAAACAGCAATTTTCGTACAACTACTTTTAAGCTAAAAAACTATCCTTTAAATAACAAACAGGCACATTTGATAACATTAATTGTAAAATTGACGAATTAAATAATGATATATCAGTAGAACTTTTTAATTTAGCCCTGATATGTTTATAATTAAAAGTAACTATCAGTAGTACCAATATCATATTTTCTCACCCGTATAAAGATTTGATTCTCTTTGGTTTAATCATCAAAGACAAACCTTACCCTAAAATCTCTATTCGCTAAAAAACAGCGTTGTATGAATGAACTTGAACGTTTAAATGATAATTCTGGTCACCAGTCTGTTTCGAAGCCATCCGGCCCGCTGACATCTCTGGAAGTGTACGACAAGTATGGCGCCATGGCATATGGGATTATTTTACAAATAGTTCCACAACCGAATCTTGCGCAGGAAGTACTTGTCAATGTATTTTCGTCGCCGCTTTTGCAGTCCTGCAACAGTTACCCGTTTACGTTTGCCGTTTGTGTTATAAAACTGGCAAGGGCCAAGGCAGTAGAAGCGAAAAGAAAACTAATGACCATCGGTACAGTCAGCGCCGAACACACGAACAATTCGCACGAAAGCACACCCGAACTTATTTTTGACCTAGCCTTTCGGCAGGGATTTTCACCGGAAGAGGTTGCCGAAAAATTACATATTTCGAAATCAGAAGTGCTGAAAGCATTTCATGAATTTTTCAAATCTTTCCCTCACTCTTAATTTGTAAAAACTTGAATACTAAGGAATTTATTGAAAGTGGTATTCTGGAGTCTTATGTGTTGGGACTTGCCACTGAGGAAGAGCAGCACGAAGTAAACCAGAGGGTTCTGACCAGTTCAGGATTCGCTGATTATCTGGTTGATTTTGAAAAAAATATAAATGGTTATTTTCTTCAAAACGCAGTTCCCCCGCCACCGGCTGTAAGGGAGCTTATCCAGTTGCGCACTGCTAAAACCGATATTCAAAAAGCGGGAGCCCATACGTATTATGATATCCCTGTCGATACTGAAAAGAAAGACGATTTCCTTGACATTGAAGTAAATGATACCTACATCAAAGTCCATAAATGGTGGCGCCCGGCCTTCATTGCGGTTTTTGTGTTGTCAAAAATATTCTTGATCGCAGGTTTGTATTATTATTTCAAGGCTTCCAGCCAGCAGGAAGAAATCGATAAGCTAAAAACAGAAATTTTGTCCAGACAGCAATAATGTACTGAATTCATAAAAAACCCTTCATTCTGAACAGTTTCCTGGTCTGAATGAAGGGTTTTTACCTTTATAAGGTTTTGCTATTTTAGAAATGCACGTAACATCCAGGCCATTTTCTCGTGCTCACGCAGTAAACCTGTTACGTAATCGCTTGATCCAAGGTCTTTGTAAGTATCGGCAAATTCGGTGATCAAATTACGAAGGATCCGGATAATCGTTTCGTGGTCATTCAAAAGATTAGATAGCTGCTCCTTCGGCTCGACCGTGTATTCCGGTTCAAGCAAATCAGTCAGTTTCAGGATATCAACCAGCCGTGCTTCTGAATAGTGACCGATCGCACGGATACGTTCCGCGATATCGTCCAAAATAACCTGCAATTGTTCGTATTGCCCTTCAAATAACTTGTGCAGTTCAAAGAAATTCATTCCTCCGATATTCCAGTGATAGTTGCGGGTTTTGGTATAAAGAACGAATTCGTTCGCCAATAATTTATTAAGTTGAAACGCTACGGCTTCGGTATTACTGTCAGAAATTCCAATGTTCGTTTTCATTCGGTTGCATTAAATGGATAGATAGATCATGTTATATAGTGAAAGCGTCGGAACGCTCTATTTTACAACACCAATATCGTCATTCGGGTTTACATTTTTGTGTAAAAACGTGGCAATTCAACGAGAAAAAAACAGCCCGATTCCGGCATATTTACAANTCGGTTGCATTAAATGGATAGATAGATCATGTTATATAGTGAAAGCGTCGGAACGCTCTATTTTACAACACCAATATCGTCATTCGGGTTTACATTTTTGTGTAAAAACGTGGCAATTCAACGAGAAAAAAACAGCCCGATTCCGGCATATTTACAAACCACTGAAACACAGATTATTTGTTTTGAGTACCGGTCGGACGGTCGAAAAAACCGTCCGACCGGCCCCACCCCGTCCAGCCCATTTTCAGCGAACATAACTCCCTGAGAAAATCATACAGAAAACCCTTCCACTATTGTCTTTCACGATTTCAATCACCAACTTGCAGTTACTATTTATTAATCAAATTTCGCATGTTTCCCTTTCGAATAGGACAAGGTTATGACGTTCATCAACTCGTAGAAGACCGGCCGTTCTGGCTTGGCGGTATCTTAATTCCACACACACACGGAGCAAAAGGGCACTCGGACGCCGACGTAGTCTGCCATGTTCTCTGCGACGCCCTGCTAGGTGCCGCCAATATGCGCAACATCGGTTATCATTTCTCCGATACAGATCCCCAGTGGAAAGGTGTTGACAGCAAAGTTTTGCTTGCCAAAGTTTTGGAAATGATCCGCATAAAAGGGTTTGAAGTCGGTAATGTTGACGTGACCATTGTCCTGCAAAAACCAAAATTGAACCCACATATTCCGGAAATGAAAATCTGCCTGAGTAAGGTGATGAATGTTTCGGAAGAAGATATTTCCATCAAAGCTACCACGTCCGAACATCTCGGTTTTGTAGGCAGAGAAGAAGGGATCGCTGCACATTGTGTAGCCCTGATATACCGGCCGGAAAGTGATTAGCACAGGCGATTTTACACCTGTTATCAAAAGCCGCAATAAGTCCAGTTTTCCACCCCATGCGGTAAAATCCGCATCAATGTGTTCCCTATGAAATTAACCCGACCTTTATTCCTTTTTTCATTATCGCTGGCAGGTCTGTTCAGCCTGGAATCGCAGTTTTCAATAGCCCAGAACATTACGGAACCGCTGGGTTTTGAAGAATATGATCCCGTATCCACTTTAAAAGTGGAAGAACATAAAGTACGGAAAGCCAAATTCCCGTTTATTGACGTGCACAATCACCAGTATCAGATGCCAACCCAGGATTTGAAATATCTTGTGGCGCAAATGGATAGCCTCAACATGGGCATTATGGTAAACCTGAGCGGACGCGGATGGTCGCAAGAATGGAGCGAAGGCACAGCGACGCTGAAAGGATCCATCGAAAATATTGCTAAAAACCAACCCAAACGAATCGCGGTTTTCACCAATCTGCAATTCAAAGGTTTTGGTGATAAAGACTGGACAGAAAAGGCCGTGAAGCAATTGGAGGAAGATGTAAAAATGGGTGCAAAAGGCCTTAAAATTTATAAAAGTCTTGGTTTCAGCGGCATCAAAGATGACAAAGGAAACCGGGTGGCGGTGAGCGATCCACGTTTGGGGCCGGTATGGAAAAAATGCGGAGAACTGAAAATCCCGGTGCTCATCCACACGGCAGACGTACCTTCTTTCTGGGATCCGATGGACCGCTACAACGAACGCTGGCTGGAACTGAAAACACATCCCGGCCGTCGCCGCGGCCCAAATGACCCGGTGCCATTCGACTCACTGATTGCAGAGCAGCATGCTATTTTCCGAAACAATCCCAAAACAATTTTTATCAATGCTCACATGGGCTGGTATCCGAACAACCTGAAAAAGCTGGACAGCCTGATGACGGTTTTTCCAAATATGTATGTTGAAATCGGAGCCGTGATCGCCGAACTGGGAAGACAGCCGAGAGCCGCCAAAAAGTTTTTTGACAAATGGCAGGACAAAGTTCTTTTTGGAAAGGATAGCTGGGTTCCGTCGGAATACAGCACTTACTTCCGCGTTCTGGAAACAGAAGATGAATATTTCCCGTATCACAAAAAGTACCACGCATTCTGGCGCATGTACGGCATGGGACTTTCCGACGAAGTATTGAAAAAACTATACTATAAAAATGCGCTGACAATCATTCCCGGACTGGACAAATCCTTATTCCCGAAATGATTTAGATAATTGTTAATTATAAATGATCAATTGTTAATGAAATAAGCTGGCAAAAAACAATCTTGTGAGCCTATTTCATTAACAATTAACTATTATTTAAAAGCTTTCGCCTCTTTTACAAGCGACTTATACTCCGCTTTTTCCAGCACTTTTTTATAATATTCTCTCGCCTTGGTTTTGTTCCCCGCACGATTCGCGATACGCGCCAAACCTGCGTAGGACATGGCATAATACTCGCGGGTATACTGATCGTCATGCGGAGTCCGTAAAGCCGTCAGGTATGACTTTTGCGCCGCACTGTCATTTTTTGCATCCTTTTCATGAATCAATCCCTGGAAAGTATTGTAAGCAATCGGATAGAAACCTTTTGTATTAGCTTTCAGCATATTCATGCCTTTTTCAGCTTCATCAAATTTTCCCGTGAGAATCAGCGTTTCGGTGTTCACCATATTAAAAATCTGATTCTGCGGATACCAGCTGACCAGTTTTTGCGTATAAGTCAATGCCTTGGCAAAGTTGGTTTCGTGTTCAAGATAAATATGCGAAAGATAAAAACAGGCCTCTGCCTTCGTGATCACCCCCTGGCGTGTGGCAATATCCACCTGTTTCAATCCCAATGATTTGTCTCCGTTTTTGAAAAAGATCATCAGCGGTTTTACAATCGCATGGTCTTCCGGATATAACTCCACATAATAGTTATACATTCCGGAAGTAAAATAAAATTCAGGATTTTTCTCAGTCAGTTTCAAACCGGTGATCAGCGCATTGTACGCTTTTTTTGCCTCTCCCGCCGCGCTCATGAGTTCTCCATTGTAATTGTACATCATCGCGATGTATCCGCGTGCAACGATTGTATAAAAAACAGCTTCCGGATCCGTGCTGTTCTTGCCATATCTTTTTGTGATCGCATCCAGACACTGGTTCAGTTTGCCAACATATTCTTTCGACTTGGTTGCGTTATCCTTAATCGGAAGATACTGCCAGTACATCACAAACGCATCCAGAATGTAGGAAACAGGATGGTTTGGATACTTCTTCTCAACCTGGTGCAGCACCGAATTCGCTTCGGTATATTCGTAATTGTAGATATGATCAAGCCCCTTTTGAATCAGTTTAAGCGTGGAAGGGTCATTGAGTAACTGCGCCTGAGACGGCCTTGACGACACAATAAATAATGTAATGAAAAAGAAAATCCGCAAAGTAAAATTCATGACTATCTGGGATAACGATATAAATGGTTTGGTGGAGTCCCACCTGAGCATTAGCTTTGTTTATAACCATAAAACCCGCGTACAGGTTTCTCCCTGTTTTGTTTATTTTGGAGAATTACCGACACCAACCACTTATTTAGTTACTTATGATTCGCTACGAGCACTTTACGCTGGACAATGGTCTGAAAATATATGTTCACGAAGACTTTTCGACCCCAATGGCGGCGGTCAATATTTTATACAATGTAGGTTCACGGGACGAGGATGAAGAGCGCACCGGTTTTGCGCATCTTTTTGAACACCTGATGTTCGGAGGTTCAAAAAACATCCCGAATTACGATATTCCCGTTCAGACCGTCGGCGGCGAAAACAATGCTTTCACCTCCCCAGACATTACAAATTATTACATAACATTGCCCGCCGATAATGTGGAAACAGCCTTCTGGCTTGAATCTGACCGCATGTTAAGCCTTTCTTTTGATCCCAACGTTCTGGAAGTGCAGCGCAAGGTGGTGATTGAAGAATTCAAACAGCGCTATCTTAACCAGCCTTATGGCGATATGTGGCTGAAATTAAGACCGCTGGCATATCAGAAACACCCTTACCGCTGGGCTACCATCGGAAAGGATATTGAACACATCGAACGTGCAACCATGGAAGATGTGCAGGATTTTTTCTTCCGCTTTTATCGCCCGAACAATGCTGTGATGGTGGTTGCCGGTGCAGTAAAACTGGCGCAAATACAACAGCTTGCTAAAAAATGGTTTGCGGGAATCCCTGCCGGAGCTCCTTACGTCCGTAACATCCCAAAAGAACCTAAACAAACGGAAGCGCGTCATCTGGAAACTTCCGCGGCTGTTCCGCTGAACTCTCTGATCAAGGTTTTCCATATGCCCGGTCGCTATGAAGATCAGTTTTATGCATCGGATTTGTTGAGTGATATTTTAGGAAGAGGAAAATCATCACGACTGTATCAGGCTTTGCTGAAAGATAAGCCGCTTTTCAACAGCATCAGCGCCAGTACGACGTCATCCCTTGATCCGGGACTTCTTTTGATCAAAGGGAACCTGAACCCGGGCATAACCTTGGAAGAGGCAGACGAAGCTGTGAAAGAAGTATTGCAGGAAATCGTAAAAAACGGTGCAACGGATGACGAGGTGACCAAAGTTAAAAATCAAACCGAGGCAACTTTGGCGTTCTCCGAAGTTGAGCTCTTAAACCGCGCCATGAACCTGGCATTTGCAGCCAATGCGGGTAATGTGGACTGGGCAAATGACGATGCCGAGATTATCCGTAATATGAAATCGGAAGATCTGCATGAAGCGGCAAGGAATATCCTAAGCCCCGAAAATGGCTCAACGCTTTATTACAGAGCAGAAGAAAACGCTTAAATTTATCATAACCGGCGATTGGGGTAATTTTTTCACCTTCCTCAATCGCCGTTCATTTCACTATAACCCAAACCATGTCCATACCTGAAACATACCTGCAAACTTCCTGGGGAGATTCTTTCGATGATGTAACCATTGAAGACGTTCAGTCAGCCATTGAAGAACTAACAGAAACTGAGGGCGAAGACGCCGTTTTCTGGGTTGGAATATTTGTCGGCGACAGCGAGATCGTTCTGGAAAGCCGTAAAAACCTGACTGTCCTTGGCATCTTCAACGACCCGGAAGAGGAAGAGATTGAAGCCCAGTTTGACAATTGGACCGAAATCGAAGCGCTTTACGAAATATTCCTGACGAAAGACTTTGAACAGGTTCAGTCGGTTTTGAAGGCAAAATAATTTCGCACGTGCCCAATATCTCTCGTTATTTTGGAAAATATACGTTCACTTCGGGGTGCATGGTGTAAAAGCGAAACTTATTGCCATCGGGCACTGTGAATCCGCTCGATTTATTCTCTTTTAGAATCGGGTTGTTTTCATACTTCTTCCAGTGAATTAAATCTTTGGAAACAGCGACATTCGTAGTCCATTCCCGCCAGTCTTTGAAAGCCGAAGCGTGGTAATAAGCGTAATACAATCCCTTGTGTTTGATAACCTGATTGAAAGCCACCGCGAATTTGTCGTAGGCTTCCGGCCCGGCATTCAGTACGGGCTCATCCTGGACGTTTGTCCAGGTTTTCAAATCTTTCGAAGTAGCCAGCCAGACATCGGCGTCGTTCCGCTCGTAAAACAAATACCAGGTATCACCTTCTTTCCAGACCGTCGGGGTACCGAATGGGCCTTTTGAAATCGGATTCCCGTTTTTCAAGCGAATGTCCAGCGCACCTTTGTCGTCCCAATGAATCCGGTCTTTCGAAGTCAGCAAACGTGCGATATCATCTTTACTTTCTGCAAACATGTAATAAGTTCCGGCAGATTTTAATACAAAAACGTCTTCAACCCAATTGGTTTTATGGATAGGATTTTTTGGGTAACGTGTCCATTTCAACCCATCAGAAGAAGTGGCCAGTCCCAGATACTTGATTTGTTTGCCAGTCTTTTTGGTATAACCTGTATACCACATGTAATACTTATTCTCTTCTTTTAAAATAAAACCCCTTTCCCGAATCTGCTCGTCCCAGGTTGCGGTATCGGCGGTGCCTTTGAAGAGCGGGTTGTTTTTAAAAGATATAAAGTTTACAATTTCAGAAGGAAATTCATTAGTGTCGTTTTTTTCGATTGGGGCAATCCATCCGACAAGCAATAGTCCGATCAGAAGCAGAAAATAGTATCTTTTTGTCATCATGAATGTTTGCATATATTGGATTGATCTACGGCTTAGTTACTGCCTGTAAATTAATACCTGCTTTTTACCAATTCAGACTATCGATATCTCGTCAATGATTAGCCATGCGCGTGAAATAAATGATCTTAAATAAATCTACGGCGCATTTCGATTCGATAAAGTGCACAGGTTTTCGGGTATCGCCATTTTAAGCCCGTTTCATACATTAAAGATCCGATAACCTATATTCACGAAGCGTTCCTATCGGAACGCTTACTATGGATTACTCCCATCGCATTGCTACCCACGAAATGTGCCGTAGGCACAAACGAGAGAGGAAAATCGTGGGATTAATACAACGCAGTGATTTACATATTCAATTCAAACTTCTGTCATCGGCACAAAACCACGGAAAATTATGACATAATAAAACGCTCGTGCTTACAAATTCCATTCGTACTTCTGCCATCGGCAGATTTCGTGGGTAGCTAGCAGGGTCGTGAACCTGGCGTTGCATAGGAACGCTTCGTGAGATTTATTCAATCACTTTGCTACCCACGACATGTGCCGCAGGCACAAACGAGCTAAGGAAATCATTGGATTAATACAACGCTATGATTTACGCATTCAATTCAAACTTTTGCCATAGGCCGATTTCGTAGGTAGCTCAGAAAATCCCCCCGTCGTCAAATGTTCCTATTGGAACGTTTCGTGAGATTTATTCAATCACCTTGCTACCCAAGAAATGTGCCGTCGGCACAAAACCACGGAAAATTATCACATAATAAAACGCTCGTGCTTACAAATTCATTCGTACTTCTGCCTACGGCAGATTTCGTGGGTAGCTACGAAGGTCGTCAGGTGGCATGGCGTTCCATAGGAACGCTTCGTGAGATTTATTCAATCACCTTGCTACCCAAGAAATGTGCCGTAGGCACAAAACCACAGAAAAATTATGACATAATAAAACGCTCGTGCTTACAAATCTATTCGTACTTCTGCCATCGGCAGATTTCGTGGGTAGCTAGGAGGGTCGTGAACCTGGCATGGCGTTCCAATAGGAACGCTTCGTGAGATTTATTCAATCTCCTTGCTACTCACGAAATGTGCCGTAGGCACAAAATCACAGAAAAATTATCACATAATAAAACGCTCGTGCTTACAAATTCCATTCGTACCTCTGCCATCGGCAGATTTCGTGGGTAGCTATGAAGGTCGTGAACCTGGCCTGGCGTTCCATAGGAACGCTTCGTGCGGGCTATGGTATTGATTTTCCGTCGACCATTTGTTTTACCAACAAAAAAAGTCACCCGCCGAAACGAATGACTTTTAAAACCAATATTATCAATAACCCGGAATTATTCGGGTATAAAAGTCAGGTAACTAAAATTCTCGGGATTAAACATTTCCTGGGCAATGGTTTGCAATTGCTCGGATGTTATCGCCTGAATTTCTGTAAAGATTTCCGGCAATGAGTCAACCCGACCGGTATCCAGCAGACTTTTAGCCATCATAAGCATAAAGCTCATGTTACTTTCTTCTGACATTGCAAGCTGCCCCATCAATTGCACTTTCGTCTGGTGCAACTGTGAAGTTGTCAAAGGAATTTCACGGATACGTTTTAGCTCTTTGTTAATCAGGGAAATGCTTCTTGCCAGCTGCTTCTGCTCGGTTCCAAAAAATATCCCCAAAAATCCGGTATCCAGATAAGGTGTATAATTGGCTTCGATCGAATAAACAAATCCATACTTTTCACGTAACGACAAGTTGAAACGCGAGTTCATCCCAGGTCCGCCAAGCAGGTTGACCAGCATGAAAAATGGCAAACGTTTGTCATCTGCCAAAGCATAAGCCGGCTGCCCCATCGCACACTGCGCCTGGGTGATCGACCGCTCTTTTTCCTGAATAATGGGAGAATAAATCCCCGGAGCCTGACGGATACGTGTTGTTTTTTTATGTGGAATATTGCCCAGATATTTCTCCGCGATACGAATCACTTTGGAAAATGGCAGGCGACTCACCGAAGAAACGACGATCTGCTCGGTATCCAGATTTTCATTGATGAATTGGAAAAGCTCTTCACGCCCGAATGAATTCACCGTTTCAGGCGTTCCGAGAATGTTATTGCCGAGGGCATGATTAGCGAAAACCAGTTGGTCAAAATCGTCCTGTATAGCATCTTCCGGAGAGTCGTTATACATCGACATCTCCTCAATGATTACATTTCTTTCACGCTCAATCTGTTTGTCGGGGAACACCGAATGGAAAGCGATATCCGCCAGCAAATCCAGTGCTTTATCAAAGTGATCGTCAAGGACTGACGCGTGAAAACAGATTTTCTCCTTCGTTGTATACGCATTGAGTTCACCACCCACATTTTCAAGACGGTTGATGATGTGGTATGAGCTGCGTTTTTCTGTTCCTTTAAAAGCCATATGCTCCCAGAAATGAGCCAGACCTTGTTGATGGGGCTGTTCATCACGGCTTCCGATATCAAGCATAATTCCTACGTGCGCAATCTGCGTGTAAGGAACCTGTTTATGTGCAATGCGAATTCCGTTAGCCAGGGTATGTAACTTATATTCTTCTGTAAGCGCTAATGAGGGAGCTTCGGCATTCACATGTTTACGCATATTATTTCTCTTCATTCCTTATGAACACAAATTACCTGTCAATAATTTTCGGTGATGTCTGCAAAATTACAGACTTTTGTTTGAAAGACATTTTTTTTAGGGCTACCAGCTGTTAGCTATCGGCTATCTTACCGATAATAGACTAACAAACAGCACATTACTAAAAAAGATTAAATATATAAATTTCAGATTCCAATAAGATGATTCCCAGGCGCATACTTGTTATTCAAACTGCTTTTATAGGTGACGTAATTCTTGCGACCGCTTTATTGGAAAACCTGCATCAGGGTTTACCGGATGCCAAAATCGACTTTCTCGTCAGAAAAGGAAATGAAGGGCTTTTCGAAAATCATCCTTATTTATCCAAGGTCCTGATCTGGAAAAAGAAAGAAGGTAAGTTTAAAAGCCTATGGCAGCTCTTAAAACAAATCCGGCAAACGGAATACGACTGGGTCATTAATTTACAACGATTTGCCGGAACCGGTATGCTGACGGCTTTTTCAAAGGCGCCGAAAACGACAGGATTTGATAAAAACCCGCTTTCATTTCTCTTTACTAACAAGTTTCCGCACAAGATTGAAAACGGTGTGCATGAAGTAACGCGAAATTACGAATTGGTCAAAAATGAGGTTGCCGGCAAAATTCTGAAACCCCGTCTTTATCCTTCGTCCACTGACTATGATTTTGTAAAGCCATATCAGTCCAAACCCTACATTTGTGTGGCGCCGGCTTCTGTCTGGTTTACAAAACAATATCCCGTCGAGGGCTGGATTAAGCTGATAAACGAATTGACCAGTCAATATCACGTCCTGCTGCTTGGCGGACCGAGCGATGGCGACCTGGCCGATAAAATCCAAAATCAGGTTTCTTCAAAGGAAAATGTGCATAACCTGTGTGGAAAACTTTCTTTTCTGCAATCTGCGGCATTGATGCAATCCTCGGTTATGAACTTTGTGAATGACTCCGCACCGATGCATATCAGCTCTGCGGTCAACGCTGCTGTCACAGCTGTTTATTGCTCCACTGTACCGGAGTTCGGCTTCGGTCCACTTTCAGACAATTCACATATTGTTGAAGTGCTGGAAAAATTAACCTGCCGGCCTTGCGGCCTGCACGGCCATAAAGCATGCCCGGAAGGACATTTCAAATGTGCAACGGATATAAAAACGGAACAGTTTCTTGAAGTGCTACCGCAGTAGATTTCAAGAAACTGTTCCTATATTTTTACGGCAAGATTTTACTTCTCGCGGTATTGCTCGATAATTCTGAAAAGCACTTTCTGTTTTTCCAGTTCTGGAAAAAAGTCAAAAAGCTGCAAATGCGCATCGTAATCCAGCGTCAGCGCCACTTCGAGATTTATCAAGGCTTCGCGGTAATCTCCTGAGTGTATCTGATAAACAGCCATTCGGTAATACAGGTCGGCTTCTTCCGGCATTTCCTCGATAGCAGCCTGTAACAGATCGCAGGCACGTGCATAGTTGCCCTGTTCAAACAGAACAAAAGACCATTTCAGCCAGATATCCGGATTTGACGGCTCTATTTCCGCGGCTTTTTCAAAAGCTTCAAAAGCCGAAACCACATTACCTACCCTGAACTCCGTCTCAGCCAAAGCGAGCCAATAATCAGGATTTAATTCCGTGATCTGAATTGCCTTTCTTAAAAAACCAACGGCCTCATACCAACGCCCAAGCTCACTGAAACAGATTCCAAGCCCATACCATCCATCATCCCACTGGCTATCCAGCTTCACCGCTTCCCGGTAATATTTGATGGCTGTTTCAAATTCTCCCAGTTTCTCGTAACAGGTTCCCAGGCAGCAGCAGGTTTCTGTTTGCTTGCCTTCAAGCTCAATCGCTCTCAGGTACTGTACTTTTGCCTGTTCATATTGTTCCAGACTCATATACGAATTCCCTAACTGGAAATACGCAGAAGCAAAATCGTCTTTAACCAGCGTGGCGTATTCGTAGGCATTTACGGCATCCTCGAAACGTTCCAGCTTACTGAATGCAATCCCGAGATTATACCAGGCATGATGCGAAAAAGGATCTCTGTCGACCAGCTCATGATAATAAGCCAGATGACTTTCCAGTTCCCCGATCAAGTCCAGACAATGCGCCAGTTCATATAAAGCACTTTCGTTGTTCAGATTGTTGCGAAGCGAGAGTTTGTAGTTGAGAATCGCATCATCGTATTTACCCCAATTCTGATAAGTCTGACCTATCTGGAAGTAAATTTCATCCTTATCCTCTACCTTGTTCAGCAAGCCTTCCAAAATCGAAATCGCCTCTTCATATTCTCCCATCATATTGGCAATTCCAACCTGCATGAAAGAAATTTCAACGTCTCCCGGATGAAAAAGAGATGCCCGCTCCAATATTTCCATTGCCAGATCGTGTTCACCACGGTTGGCGTGAAGCTGTACTTTACTAAGCAATAAATCCAGGGAATATGGAAAATCTGTCAAACCCAGCTCACAAGCCTGATAAGCTTTATCCCAATCCCCCTTTTCCAGATAATACTCTGTAACCTTTTCGTACGTATCCAAATCAAAAAACTCTGACTCATTGGTTTTTAGCATTCTTTCAAACCTGAGCAGTGTTTCTTTCATGTAATCTTTTCTTTCCCCGAAGTTTTTCTCCATCATACGGATCAGTAGGTTAGAGTTTAGGGTAAATTTACCACTAACTATTGTAAAAGAAAGTTAAAAATAAATCCGGTTTATTCAAATCTTGCCTACCAAACTTTCACTCACACGAGCGATCGTTTTTTCAATAGGCTGAAATTCAAACCCGATCGTTTTTTTTATTTTTCCGTTGTCATAACGGAAACGCCTTGCACTCGATTGTGCCGTTTCCTTTGTAATAAGTGGCTTTGTTCCCATCAGCCAGGTCCGCACAGCTTCAACCCGCCAGATTATTGCTGCCAAACCCGGACCAACTTTAAACGAAGGCCGCTTTTTACCCATGGCATCGGCAATATTATTAAACAAAGATTGATACGAAATGCTCCCCGCATTCAACAAAAATCTTTCTCCGGAGATATCAGAAAACAGCAGCGCTACAACCGCCCGGGCGACGTCCTGCACATCAACGTAATTAGCTATTCCTTCCGTATAAAAAGGTTTTTCCTGATATACATAACGGAAAATCTGGGTGCTGCTCTTCGACCAGTCGCCTTCCCCTAAAATAAGCGTTGGGTTCACGATCACCGCATTCAGCCCCTCGGCCATGCCACGCCATACTTCCAGCTCCGCCAGATGTTTTGATTTTGCGTATTCAGAATTTTCCGGAGATTCCTCCCAGCGCTGTTCCTCATCAATCACAAGATCCTGGCCTCCGATGATTTTACGGGAATCGGGACGACCCAGTGCGGCAATACTGCTGACGTGACAAAGTTTTTTTATTTCATATTTCAGGCAAACGTTCACAACATTGGCCGTCCCTTCCATATTCACTTTGTACATCATCTTCCGGTCGCGGGGTACGAAAGACACAACAGCAGCCGTGTGCACTACATATTCAACATCTTCAATCGCTTTCTCCAACGAACTGATATCCAACACATCCCCTTCAATCCATTGTATTTTACTCTCAATATCAGCCACCAGACTTCTGTCTGAGCCAGGACGAAAAAGCGCAAAAACAGTATGATTTTCTGCGAGAAACTGCCTCGCAACAGTACTTCCAACTAAACCTGTGGCACCGGTAATAAGGATTTTCATGTAGGTAGAACGAACAGTAGATCACCAAAGTTCGCCTGAAAAAATGACTTGTTAATAATCGCCATTCATTTATCTGAAATATCACCAGGTTATAACTTCCTATTTCCCCAAACTCTTCATCGGATCATACCCGGCATATCCTTCCTCCATGATTCGGAAACCGCGTGGAATATAACTTTCGGGATCGGACGCAGCCCATGTTCCCAAGCCATCAACGTATCGGTTAAACATACAAAAAGCTGCGGCAATTAACACAGTATCATGAATTTCTGAATCTGTTGCGCCTTCACTTTTCGCTTTTTCAATCTGCTGTGTCGTTACATATTTACCACCCTTCTGAACACTTCCGGCTATCGACAACAAAGTTTTCATTTTTTCCGAAACCGAGGCTTTGTTAAAATCCTGCTTTATTTCCCCAATCAACGAGCCATCGTCGCCCAGATAACACTGCGCCGCAGCTCCGTGCACGCTTTGACAAAAAAGACAGTCGTTAAGATAAGAAACATAGGTGGCGATCAGCTCCCGGTCTCCTCTGGACAAGTCGTTATCGGTCGTTCGCAACAATGCTTCGGCCAGGTCGTTCAATGGTTTCGCTGTTTCAGGCCTAAATGCCATAAGGCCGCGAATTCCGGGAAGCTGGTTTTCTTCAGGGATTTGGATGTAAGCCATTGCAGTTAGAAGTATAAAGTTGAGCGTTGAAAGCGACGGCTGTCACGCATTAAACAGCCGTCACCGGGAGCAAAAATTATGGCTAATAACCTTTCGTCTCCTTAATATCTTTCTGTATCGGGATGGAAAGTCTGCCAGCTGTGCCAGAATTCCTGATAAGCATTTATTGGTGTGAGGTGCCCTTCCGGTCCTGTTGAAAGACTTTTCCCAAGCAAATTATATTGTTTTTTATCGCTGAAAATTGTGTCGTTTTTAATTGAAAAAATTTCAGCATTCGACGGTCTGATGAAAGCAAAAAAACTTTTGTTGTCCGTCGCCAAAACCAACACAGTCGGCCTGCCGCCAATCTCGCTGTTAATAACCCGTTCCTTTTTCAAACGATTCCAGTCAAAAGCTTTACTCTGCTTATCAACCTGGATCCCAACCACCCATGATTTTTCTTTCCATGAAATAGAATCTGTTCCGGTAAGCTTGGATTTGCCTTTTCCACTTTCATATTTGCTCATCGAATCATATTTCATCTGAAACTCCGGATCCGGCTGCATGATCAACGTGTTAGGATGTAATTTGAGCCATGCTCCCAATGAAGTCTGGGTGCTGTGTACTTCCGGTAAAGTTTGTCCTTTTAAGGGACCTGCAATAGCTTCACCATTGGCCTGCCGCCACCAGCTATGCGTCGTTCCATCCTCAAACATGGCATTGAAATGATCCATACCAACAAGCCTGAAAAACTCGGGTTTGTTGTTTACAACCGGCTCAAAAACCCTCCCGGTCCTGCAAACGGTGCAATAAGTAACGATGATAGGTTTGCCATTAAGCCTGTCCTGAACCTGATGGTGATAGCCGATATACTGGATCGGATACGCTTTGGCCTCCCCATTTTCCTCAACACCGATTACAAGGCGTTCCTTATCCACTTTGTTTTCTTTAACGTTTTTCAGCAGCAAAGTTTTAGGCTGGTAAAACATGGTGTCAGCAGCCATTTCAAAATTGGTACCATAAGTTATCGCGCCGGCCAATAAGAGCATCAGCACAGGCAGCCACTTTTTATTGGTTTTAAAAGCAGCAGCAAGACCTGCGAGCATTAACAGTGCAAATAAGCCCCGAAAAATCCAGCGCTGATTATGCAGGAAATAGGCGAGATCGATGCTGTTCACATGCTGGCTTGCGCCGGGCATGGGCATGATAAAATATACTTTGGCTATTTCAAATAAAATAAGACCAATAACACCGAGGTAAAACAGTTTCTTCATCGGAAATCATGTTGATATTCATAAGTTTATGTAATTTAGAGAAACGGACTCGTCAAATGACAAGCCCGTTTGCTTGAATTAATTAACCTATGATAAGTTCTTTATATTCGTATCAGGATCTTTGCTCAGCCAGGCGGCAGTAAGGGCAACCAGAAATGGTATCGAAAAAACCATCAGGGCATTGCCAAAACCACCGAGGATTGTAACCAATGCCCCGATAAAAAAAACAGCAGTAGCAGTAAAAAAACGGCCAATATTGAAACAAAAGCCTGTGGCCGTAGCCCGGATCACTACCGGAAACAGTTCAGGAATGTAACTTGATAACGCCCCCTGGCTTATTCCAAAGCAAAGCGAAAGCGCGGCCGTTTCGAGATAAATGATGTTGCCGAATGTGTGATTGGTTATAAATAACAGCCCGCACATCACAATGCAACCGGAAAAAGTAAACATCAGCGTTTTTTTGCTCCCGAAGTTTCGGATCAGAAAACCGGAAAGAATTCCTCCTGTTATTCCGCCAAGTCCAAGCAACACCATTGTAAGGCCTCTTTGTTTCTGACCGTCCTCGCCGGCAGCTAAAAGCGACTGCACCCAGGTAGGCAGCCAGGAAAATATACCCCAGAGTCCTATCAATACTGAGCCGAAAATGATCGATCCGGCTATAAGGTTCGGACGGTTTCTTTCATCAAAAATATTTTCCGGTTCAAGTACGAGCTGAGTCTTCGTCAGCTGCCACGAATTGGATTCAGGTGTCAAAAACAATATCAGCAGCGCTACAACAACCGGTATAATCCCCAGCCCGAAAGCGGGACGCCATTCAGCAAAAAGTATATTCAAACTTCCTGTGGCTACAATACCGATTGGAAAAGACACCGCCAGCACACCAAGCATCACAGGTCTTGTACGTTTTTCCCAGATCTCTGAGATATAAACGGTCGATACCAGCAGTACACCGCCGACACCCATACCTGTTACAAACCTCAGCCCCATGAGCGAATACCAGTTGGGTACAATCACAACAAGACAGGTGGCAACGCCATAGAGTCCCGTTGTTAATGCCAGGGTTTTTGTTCTTCCAATCTGATCACTGACCACGCCAAAAAATAATCCACCGAACATCCAGCCGTATAAAAATGTCGCATTAACAAAGGCACCGATCTCCCCAAGTTCAGCTTCCGAAACTTCTCTGTGCATCAGATCAGGGATAGCAACCGGCAAGTAAACCGACATCAGGGTAGATACTGTACCGCTGAAAATATAGGCGATCATGCAAAGCGAAAACACAAGCCATTTTCGTGTGGCTACTGTTTCAATCAGAAAAGTTTCGTTCAGCGTATCCATTCGGCCTATAAGATTTTGGGGGTATCACAAACAGGAATCGAAGTATTTAAAGCCTTGTAAGCAAATTTTTTCAGCTTGACCGGCTCCAAAGTTTTTTCTCCTTCTGTAATTTTATACAACTGATTCGGCTTTACATTTCTAAATATTTCCGGCTGTTTTTCTCCAACCCATGTGACTGCTATTTCATCAATTATAGCGGCTTTGCCGATACCAATTTCTCTTCTCAAAGGTGATGCGCCAAAACTTCCGCCAGAATTCAGGTCACGGTAAACAGCCCTGCTTACACCATTTTCCTTAAAACTGATTTTGATTTTAGCACCGATCGCCGACCGATTGCTTTTTGTTCCTTCCAGTGCCAGTTTTATCCAGTTATTGGCATTTTGCCCGGGATTCATATACAAAGAATTGTTGTAGGCATCACCCTTGTAAGCACCACCGACTTCAATGAAAATATCCTGATCGCCGTCGTTGTCCATATCGGAAAAAGCCACGCCATGTCCCTTTTGAAGATTCCCGACTCTTCCTGAAATGGTGACATCAGCAAACCGCTTGCCGTCAATATTCTTGTAAAGTTTGTTGGGAATAAGCGACGTGTAATCCGGATTTCCGGTACCGAGGTACATATCCAGATAACCATCGTTATCGATATCCCCGAAATTTGAACCCATTGCAAAAACACTGTGATTTAATCCCGCTTCCTCTGAAACATTTTTAAAGGTGCCGTCATGGTTATTCCGATACAAATACATTTTGCTTGATTTGTTAGGAATTCCCAAAGCATCGGTCGCCACAGAATAAGCAAGTGTTTTATCCATTTGATAACCGCAAACGAAGATATCCTGCCAACCATCGTTGTCATAATCCCAAAACCAGGTAGGAAAAGTCGATGCGCCAATGTTTCCGACACCGGAGATTTCGCTTACATCTTCAAATTTCAGTTTTCCATTCACAACACCTTTATTCTTCAAGAGGACTTTGTATCCTGACATCGTGGAAATAAAAATATCCTGAAAGCCGTCATTGTTATAATCCGCTGCGGCCACTCCTTTAATAAAGGCGTTTACATCACAGCCGGCTTCTAGTCCTACGTCTGTAAACTTACCGTTTCTATCGCTCAAATATAATTCACACCCGTGCTGTTCGCCGCCTTTTGCAGATTCATTTCCAATAAATAAATCCAGCCAGCCGTCATTATTAAAATCCCTCCACACACCCGCCTGGGTTGGATGCAGAGAAAACAAACCACTTTGAATTGTTACATCCGTGAAAGTATCGTCTCCGTTGTTTCTGAATAAGGAATTGGGTTGTTTTCCAAAATCACCCGCCATCCAGGCGCCCCGTAAAACCAGAATATCAATAAAACCGTCATTGTTATAATCTGCCTGGATCATGTTCAGACCGCCTTTGAAACGTTCAAGTCCCGACTTCGCGGAAATATCTGTGAATGTTCCGTCTCCATTTCCTTTGAAATAATGCATGCTTCCATCCAAACCCCAGTCGGATGTTACGATATCGTAGTGACCGTCATTATTTAAATCTTCAATCACAACACCTCCGGCCCTGTTGCGTTTGTTCAATCCAAGCTGCGGAGCGATATCTTCAAAAGGTTTGATACTGATATCGGTCGGATCCTGATTCAATCCTTCAATCAGCCATTTTGAAGGAACATTTGCGGGATATTCTCCCAAAGTCATATAGGCAATATTCAGCAGCCAGCGCGCTTCATAATCCTCCGGGTTCTTTTTAAGTATATTTGAATAAACCTCAATCGCACGGTTTGATCCCGTTCTGATCGTATGAATACCCGTATTAACAATAGGTATCAGGCATGATTCGCTGGTGTGGTTTCTTACACAATTCTGACGTTCACCAAGACGCATGTTTGCTATCCCCAGACTCCCTTTCACTAATTCAGCATAGGTAGTAAACTGATACTCTGCCAAAGGCACAATCTTTTCAAGGATATCAACCGCTTTTTGCTCTTCACCCATTTTAAGATACGCAATCGCGGATTGATGCTTCATTACAAAACCTCTGTATGCATCAATGTTATTACTATTAACTGAGGCATAAAAAGCCAGCTCTGCTTCCGGACAAAATGGATTTAACTTATTGAAGTTGTTATTGTTAATCTCATTTAAAACCGAAATCATTTTTTCCTCATTTTCCTTTTCATGCCCACATGAAAACAGGAACATGCAAAAAGCGATCAGGAATACTTTTCCTGAACCGATAAAAATCAGCACTTGACTGGCTTTGTTTGTCGTTTTCATCTGAACATCTGATCAAAATTCAAACTCACATAATACAACCCACCCACAGATGGTGAACCATAGGCCTGCATGATATACTTGTTCGTCAGGTTTGCTGCACCCAGCTTCACAGTCGTTTTTAAAGACGGAATCTTATAACTAACCTGAGCATCCAACAAGTTGTAGGCGTTTATTTTGCCAGGGCGTAATTCTGTAAAACTGCCATACCAGTCAAAAGAACTCTGCCAGTGCCAAGCCACGCTAAAACCTAAGTTTTCAGTCAATCTCGAATTGCTCAACACCAGGTTTGTTTTCCATTTCGGCGTATTAAACGCAGGGATATTATTAGGATTTGCATCCAGAATATTAAAACTGGCCCAGGTCCCGTTGGCATTAACGCGATAAGATTTAGGGAAAGAATAAGTCAGACCTGCACTTACACCCTGAATCGACACTTTATCCGCGGCATTGGTATACAACTGAAATGCCTGAATTTTACCCGCAGGAATATCTCCCGCCGCCGCTACATTTATCGATCCGTCTGCCAGCAAAACATCGGAATTAGGCCGAATAACCACTGTGCTGATAATAAAATCCGTGTACTGGCTATAATAATAGTTCAAATCAACCAGCAGTTTTTTGCCAAACAAACCCTTATAACCTACCTCATAACTTTTTACTTTTTCCGCTTTGATAAAAGGGACATTAGACTTCACCAGCTTGTCCTTGTTATTGGCAATAGCCTGTGGAAAAGGTGTACCCTGCTGCACTTCCTTTCCGAAGGCCGCTCCAAAAGCAGATACTGATGCCGCTGTAAATGAATTTTCATAGGCATTCAGTCCCACCGTGTTCGATGGAGCACCTCCCAAAATGATGATGGGGCCAACATTTAATTTGATATACTGATCACTGATCGTCGGGTTACGGAAACCGGTTTGGTATGAAGCTCTGAAATTATGGTCTCCAACAGAATACACGGCCGAAGCACGTGGGGTAAACCGTCCTTCGAAATTTTGGTTTTTATCATAACGTCCTGATAACGTCAGCTTCAGATGATCTTTCAACAAGGATTTGGACGCCTGTGCAAATGCGCCGTACTCGTAATTGGTCAGGTTTTTGTCCTTATCGTCAAACAAAGTACCGCCCGTATTCAGAAAATATTTCCTGTAATTTCCTCCCACCTGTAAATTGAAAACTTTCAGAAAAGAGCTGAAATCGTACATCCCTTCGATGTGCTGCAATTTACATTCGCTCAATATCCCCGCTCCTGCCAAACCTCTGGTTTTTATCAGTCTGTCTTTTGCATTGTCAAATTCAGCACTGCCAGGTAATACTCTTCCCCTGTCAGCAAAGGCACGTGCGGCATTGTTATCCTTTGGCGTAACACCGTTTACTGTTCCGTTAAAAGCAGCGGCGTATCTTGTAAACCAGGTTGCATCAGCTTTATCCGGCGTCACAGTGGCACCATTCAGATCCTGAACCCAGGTACGGTTGATCTGCTGCCCTAATGCCCGCGTGTTGTAAGAATTGGTTGACAATTCTTTATTGGAATAAGCCCGGATATAAAAATTACTTCCTTTTAATTCCAGCCGGTGTTGTATCAGCTTAAAATCATTGATCACAAACCTGTTACTACCTGTGTATTGTGCCGTTCCCTGGTTAAAATTCCCCTGATAAATGGCTTCAATTTTATCGGTGATACGATAATGCAGAGCGCCATTCAGTTTCAGGCTGTAAACACCATAGGTAGCGAGGTCTTTTTCTTCATAACCCGTTCTCGATACGCGACCGATGCCCACCAGACTTTGCGCCACTTCGTCGCCATAAATGTTCAAAGAGTTTTTACCAGGGTTATTAGGCCCTCTGTTTTCAACAGGTGTGTTAGGGTCGATATCGGTGTAATCATTAGCATACCAGTCGGTACCTTTGAGATAAGATGCATTAACCTTAAAAGCCAGACGGTTATTAAACGACTTGGCGTAACGAAGTGCCACGTCATACATCGGCTTGGCTCCAAGGCCTGTTCCGTCGCTGAGGTGATTCACTCCAAATTTTGTCTGAACACTTAAACCCTGATATTCGAAAGGGTTCTTCGTGCGTGTGTATAACATGCCGTTGAATGCCACCGGGCCATAAAGTGCCGAAGCAGCGCCCGGAATCAGCTCGACGCTTTCAACATCGATATCATGCGGGCCAAATAAATTTCCCATCGCGAAACCTAAACCTGCGGGCTGGTTATCTACGCCGTCCACCAGCTGCAAAAAGCGGCCGTTACCCGTTGTGTTAAATCCGCGGGTATTGATCTGCTTGTATGTAAGGCTGCTCGTAACCATATCCAGAGATTTCATGTTCACCAGTCCGTCATAGAAATTCGCTGAAGGTGTTTGCTGAATACCCCTCAAATCCATTTTTTCAATACTCACCGGCGACCGTAGTATATTTTCTTCAACCCTCGACGCTGAAATCACCACCTGATCAAGTTCTTCCGCCGACGATTTCAACGCAATCGTCACCGAAGACTGGTTATTGACTTTGAATTCCTGACGTTCATATCCCACCAGAGAAATCACTATGGAAGATGACGCAGTCGTTGTTATTTCAAATTTTCCTGTTGCATCTGTTATCGTTCCGGCAATATTTCCCTTCACCACAACCGAAGCTCCCGCCAGCGGTTGTCTGGTTTCCGAATCCTGGATAAGTCCGGAAATTTTAATGGTTTGGGCATTTGCCATAGAAATGAATGACAGGATCAGAATAAATACGTTCAGGTAAAGGTTTCTCTTCATAAAGTTGCCGGGTGAGTATGCTGGGTGATAATTTATTATTTTTTCAAGTGTTCATAGCCTTGCGGCAAGCGGTTATATCCATGATTGACAATCCTTTCGCCCAAATATTCGTAGAACTCGGGGTTTGTTGGCGTTACGCTGGCCAGTCCGTCCACATAGCGATTGTACAGACAAAACAATGCAGCAATTAATACCGTATCATGAATTTCCTCGTCTGTTGCACCTTCCGCTTTGGCGGCTGCAACAGCCTCAGGAGTAACCTCTTTTCCGCTTTTCTGGACCAGTTTGGCAATTTTCAACAGCGTTTTCATTTTGCTGCTGACCGGCGCCGTATCAATATCCTGCTTCACCATTTCACAAGTTTCTGACTCTCCCAAAAGCAGATCGGCGGCCGCTGTATGTGCCGTGGTGCAAAAAATGCATTCATTATTAAAGGAAACCACCGTTGCGATCAATTCCCGTTCGCCCTGACTAAGCGTCGAATCTCCCCGCAGCAATAGCTGGGTAAGTTCGCGAATCGGGGCGGCCGTATCCTGCCTGTATTCCAGTAAACCTGTGATACCCGGCAAATGTGATGGCAAGGGAATATGAGGCATCGTTATTATTATTTTATGTTAAATGTTCTGCAAGCTGAGTAAATCAATATCGGTTGTAACCTACGAAAGCCATGCGCTCACCCATTTCGCGATAGGCTTCGTTTTCCTTTGGCGCCCATGTTCCGAGCCCATCAACGTAGCGATTGAACATACAAAAAGCAGCCGCTATTAATACGGTATCGTGGATTTCCTGGTCAGTAGCCCCTTCTGCACGGGCCGCGGCCACATCTTCTTCCGATACATGCTTTCCGCCTTTCTGCACTTTTGCAGCAATGTTTAATAGTGTACGTAATTTTGGTGAAACAGGGATCTGGATAAAATCCTGTTTGATATCATCCAGCAGATTTACATCGCAGGATAAATGAGCCATAGCCGCCGCACCGTGTGAGGTATGACAGAAATGGCAGTTATTAAGGTTCGATACGTAAGATGCTATCAGCTCACGCTCTCCGCTGGTTAAGGAAGACGGTCCACGTAAAAGTACTTCCGCAAGCGCGCAAAGCGGTTTTGCCGTTTCAGATTTGAAACCGAACAATCCTACAATACCAGGAAGTTCTTCGTTTGGTAAGGCTATATGTGCCATTTGAGAATGCAAAATTAGTCAGTCTGTAAACGACCAACGATTGAATTACCGCAGCTAAAAAACTACGACAATTAACTCAAAATAAAACAGTTACATCATTAAAACCTTTTCTCAAAAGCTGTTCAGCAATGATTGTAAATTGATAAACAGCAACAATACCGCTTATTCACAATCTGTAAACGGATCGGTCTTGATTGTATGAGAAAAAGGAAATTAAGCCAGATCGGGTGGTGGCGAAGGAATGCTAAGAGAAGATTTTTGCGCAGTGAAATGATACTGATCCGCGACAACCGCCGCCGGAGCCGACCATTCCATGACATAGAAAATATGTTTCCGGGTGGAAGTCATATAATCCTTAAGGAAACTTTTTAGAATTGTTGATGGTAATTTTTTATGCGTATCGGCATTACTTCCGGCAATTTCATCATTAATATGTGACACCAGCGTCATAAACCTGTCGCGTGCGTTCTGATCAAATTCGCAGTGGACATACATCGTGTCGTTTATCAGCTGTTTGGATTTCATCTGGTAATACTCACCGTCATGCTGGATTTTGCCTTCCGCGGGTTCAGGATTATCCCAATTGGTCTGATATGGAATCGACACCGGAACCTTGATCACAATGTCTTTGGAGTAGGGATGCCGTTCTATATAGTCTTCATTTCCAGCGCTTATAGCATACTTTTCCTCAAACAGATAAACCACCGAGTAGCCCATCATGTTGTATAGCAAAAGCCCGCAAAGCAATATGGATAGAATCCGGCCCAAGGTTATAAAAGTAAAATTATTACTTACAATTGTACAAATATATCAAAATCCATAGAATTTGCAAGTGGCTGTCAGATCAGAAATCGCGCTAAATAAATCAGGAATTTTTCAGTCACAATTTGTAACCAATTTTTACATAGTGTAACGCTGGTTAAAAGAGAACTATGGTTGTTTTTTGCGGTAAGCTAGAAGTCAAGACTGGGAGTGCCCTTTTGAAAACGGGGACGGCCCAGTCTTGACTTCTAATCCTCTTCTTCAAGTTCAAATATTTCGTTAACAGTCTTCTCGAATTGCGCTGCAATTTTCATCCCCAATGCCAATGTCGGTGAATATTTGCCTGCCTCGATTGCATTAATCGTCTGGCGTGATACCTGAACCCGTTCGGCAAGCTCAGCCTGTGTTATATTTAAAATGGCCCGTTCGATTCTTATCCTGTTTTTCATAACAAACTCTTTTCTCTCTTTGCCTGCAAAGCAGGTTCAGCGTACAATAACCAATAAAAACGTGCTATAAAAATCAGAAGCGGTGTGAACATATTGTAAGACAAAACCAGCAAAAACGATCCGCCATAAACCAGCAGGATGCATAAAACAAGCATGAAATAATTGGCATATATCCCCCACTGCAAAGCTTCAAGCCGTATTTGTGCTATCCGTTCGTCTTCAACTTTTTGTCTTGAAAAAGCAACGATAAATAATCCGGCAATTATTAAGACACACAATAACTCATCCGCAACATCTAAAACTATGTTTCCGTCCAAAACCTGAGGATCCAAAAATCCTTTCCCTGCCGAAAATGGCCATGGAAAACTGATTTCCAGTTTAAAAGGAACTGCCTCTCCGGCAAACAACCCCCAAAACAGGATTGTCAGCCCAATACATGTAGCAACCCAGCCCAAAAGCTGGTAACCGTGCGGCAGAAGATATTTTGTTTTCATGAATAACGGGAGGTTTTAAAGTACATCTGTTTAACGTGATAAATGTAAATTATGTTTTAATAAATGTAAAATTTAATTTACATTTTATACAACAAACCAGACACCAGGGCGAAAGGGAAGTCAAGTTTTGAAAACAGAGAAGCCCAGTCTTGACTTCACTATGTCGTTGCTTCATACTTTCTTGTTTATAACGTAACCGCTCTCAAGCCGATTTCACTAACTTTGCAGCATAAACTAAATAAGAGTAAAGAATTAATGGCAATTATTGACCCTAAACGCTATACCGTCACCGCGGCATTGATTTATGCCAACGGACCTATTCATATTGGCCACCTTGCCGGATGTTACGTACCCGCCGACATTTACGTGCGTTATCTGCGCGCTAACGGGAAAGACGTGGCATTTATCAGCGGAACCGACGAACATGGCGTTCCTATTACTATTCGCGCAAAAAAAGAGGGACTGACTCCTCAGCAGGTTGTTGATAAATATTACACACAAATTGACGAATCCTTTAAGCAATTGGGGATTTCATTTGATATTTATTCCCGCACCAGCAAGAAGGTTCATCACGAGACTTCTCAGGAAATTTTCAAAGATTTATATGATAAAGGTGTTTTCATAGAAGAAACCACTGAACAATATTACGATGAAACCGCTCAGCAGTTTTTGGCTGACCGCTACATCGTGGGAACCTGCCCGGTTTGTGCCAACCCGAATGCCTACGGCGACCAATGTGAACGTTGTGGTTCGGCATTAAGTCCAACAGAACTTATTGAGCCGCATTCCATGCTTTCAGGGGCCAAACCTGTAATGCGTCCTACGACGAACTGGTTCTTGCCGCTTGATAAATTACAACCGCAGGTCGAAGATTTCGTGAACAGCCATCCGGAATGGAAAACCAATGTATTGGGACAATGCCAGTCATGGCTTAAAGAGGGCCTTAAACCGAGAGCGATGACCCGTGACCTCGACTGGGGAATTCCGGTTCCATTGCCAGATACCGATGGAAAAGTGCTTTACGTTTGGTTTGAGGCGCCAATCGGTTATATCTCTGCCACCAAAGATTGGTTGATCCAGAAAAATGGTACTGACGAAGGATGGAAAAAGTGGTGGCAAAAAAACGAAGAAGGTGCTGAGGAAACGAAACTCGTGCATTTTATCGGAAAAGATAACATTGTATTCCACTGCATCATTTTCCCTGCAACGGTAATTGCGGAAGGCAATCTGATATTGCCTGACAATGTTCCTGCCAATGAGTTTATGAACCTGGAAGGCGACAAAATTTCAACATCCAGAAACTGGGCCGTATGGTTGCATGAATATCTGGAAGAACTACCGGGTAAGCAGGATGTACTCCGTTACGTACTTACGGCCAGCGCGCCGGAAACGAAAGACAGCGAGTTTACCTGGAAAGATTTCCAAACGCGTAACAACAGTGAGCTTGTCGGGATTTTTGGCAATTTTATCAACCGTGCCGTTGTGTTAACCCAGAAATTCTGCGACAGCAAAGTGCCGGCTGCTGGTGAATTAACAGAGACTGATCAGGCTGTCCTTGCCGAACTGGCTGCATTCCCGACGAAAATCGGTGATGCAATGGAAAACTACCGTTTCCGCGAGGCACTTACTTTTATTATGGACCTTGCCCGTTTAGGAAACAAATACCTGGCCGATACACAGCCATGGCATGTGATCAAAACAGATCCCGAACGTGTGAATACGATCATGAATATTGCACTTCAGATCTCGGCATCTTTGTCGATCGTATCAGAACCGGTACTTCCATTTACCGCTGAAAAAATTCGTACGCAACTGGGCGTTCTCAATAAAACCTGGGCCGACGCAGGAAAAGCCGATCTGTTGGAAGCTGGACAACCGATCAGCGAAGCAGGACTTCTTTTTGAAAAAATTGAAGATCACATCATCGAAAAACAAATCCAGAAACTTCACGACGCTAAACGCGCCAATGAACTGGAAGGAAAAGTGGTTGCTCCCGTGAAAGCTGAAATCCAGTATGACGATTTTACCAAAATGGATATTCGTGTGGCTACCATTGTTGAAGCCGAAAGCGTACCCAAAAGCAAAAAACTTTTGAAGCTGAAAGTGGATATCGGCAGCGAGCAACGCACAGTTTTAAGTGGAATTTCAGAGCATTTCAAACCGGAAGAAATAATCGGCAAAAAAGTTTTGTACCTGGCCAACCTTGCTCCCCGTAAAATGATGGGCATGGAAAGTCACGGAATGATTCTGATGGCTGAAGACAAAGATGGCAGCCTGGCTTTCGTTCAACCTGGTAAAGAGGTCTGGGACGGAGGAACGGTTAACTAATCCTGAGATATATTGTACAAAAGAAAAACCCCTGATACAGCGATGTGTCAGGGGTTTTTCTTTGGAAATAATATATGAGGTCAGTAGTAACTGATTTTATTCAAATTCCTTTTTCAGTTTGTCATACAAAGCATTCACACGGTCTACCAAAACCCGGCACTCCGACTCCGTCATGTTTTCAATGGTGTTCGTTACAGCATTGGAAACAACCCTCCCCTCTGCATTCAGTTTGGCGCCAAGTTTTTTAGTGTGTCCGAGTATGTTTTCCCATTCGCCTACAAGTTCGTCGGAAAAATATTTAGGATCGATGATGTTGAAATAAGCTGCCTGCGATTTGAGTTGCTCCTTAGGTTTCCCACCGCTTTCGGGGGCACGGAGACCGTCTGCCAACTTTGAAAGTTCAATATAGGCAAAGATGTTTGACTTTTTCATAACGTTGTGTTGAATATGGGAGGTAATACGTAGACGAATATACAGATATGTAGCCTTATTTTTTCAACAAAAAATTCAGGTTTACTATATCTTAACATTAAGTATTGGCAGGGTGCAATAATTTCAGGTTTAAAGAGCAAAATAGCTCATACTGCCTGCAAGCGAGGTTTTTATTTACAAAAAATAATATCGAAATATCTTGAAACCTCCGAAAATATGAAGGCCCCACAATTCGTCATTGTGAGGCCTTCATATTATTAAAATCCCTGTCCCGGACTGCCTACCAGCGCTCAATATCCACTTTTCTACGAAAATCATCTTGTTGGTGATTAAATGGAAGAAAAAGGACCAAATGACGTTTACCGGCATCATATCTCGCCGTGATATTATCAGAATCTACACCATCAGGAATAGTGAGTGTGCTGATAAAACGGATCGTTTTCCATTGTTCTTCCTGCTCCTGGCTCTGAGCGAATATCGGCAAAAGGTGGTATAACCGCATTTTGTCTTTAACAATTTCAAGCTGTAAATCTTCGGACTCGATGCCCGGCGCTTTTACTGTCACTTCATAACCATCGGTACCTTTTTTGAGGTTTACTACCGGTTCGCTGTTTCCTCCGTTAATGGTATTGGTAAAATCAATATGCATTAACATTTCCCGCGGTATTTTTATCTTGTTTTCCATGGTGCTTAGCGTTTTGAATTCATATTTACACATTAAACAAAAAATTCCGTACCAGAAATTCCCGATTGGTGTTAAAGCAAGTATTGAAGATTGCAACAAACACCTCAATCATCTAACAATCAAATAATTAACAAAATAAGCCGATTTCAAAATAAGACTATACCACTATAAAAATTATAGTTACTGCCATTTTTACAGTTAATGATTATATAAAATGCCATTCTGTCTTTAAACCTATCTGACTCATAGACTCCAAAATATCATAAAGGTTTAAAATACAGATAGTAATATTTTCGGTCGATTATACCGGATATACGAAAATGGCACCCTCAACGATCATTATGACCTAAATCTCGTTCGGGAGCGATCTGGTCACGAACGCGTTGTTTCATTTCTTTCGGTTCCGGAAAATGCCCCTCCCTTTTCCGGTCCCACAAAAGGTGATCGTCCAGCTTCACGGTATAGCGCCCAGCAACTTCCGACGGCACCAGTGTGACCGCATGCACATCTTCAACAAAAGTAGTGAGTAACTCCTGCGCCATCCAGGCTGCACGTAAAAGCCAGCCACATTTAGGGCAATATTCTATGGTAATTGTGGGTTTCATGTTGCGTCATTTTTTGATAAAGTTAATGAAAGGTTCTTAATCAAAAAGTGAAAGAGCGGCGTCAGGGCGTTCCGCGTAGAGTTGCTTGGCTTAGGCATTTGTAACATTCAGCTGCCGCAGTGCAGATTAAGAAATCCACGCATACAGCACCTGCTGCAAATCTGGATCACCGAAGTTACATAATCACGTATCGGCCGTCAAAAGGATAAATCAACATGCAATAAAATGGCCTCGAACCAATATTTCATCAGAAATCAAGACGCATTACATTATTTGACAATAACCGTAGTGGATTGGGTAGATGTTTTCACAAGAAAGGAATATAAGCTGAAAATTATTGATTCGCTTCGCTATTGTCAAAAACAGAAAGGACTTCGGATATTTGGCTGGTGCCTCATGTCTAACCATATGCATTTGTTAGCCACAGCCAGTAATGAATTCAGATTATCTGACATCATTCGAGATTTTAAGAAATTCACTTCAAAACAAATTGTTTCGGCCATACAGAACGAGACTGAAAGCCGAAGGGAATGGATGTTGCATAGATTTGAATATGCCGGAAAATATAAATCCAACGTAAAGGATTTCAAATTTTGGCAGGACGGCAATCATGCTATTGAATGTTATAACGCCGACTTCTCACGACAAAAACTTCAATACATTCATCAAAACCCAGTCAGAGCCTTAATTGTCGAAGAAGCTGAAGATTATACATTTAGCTCCGCGAGAGATTATTCGGGCTTAAAGGGATTGCTGGAAATTGAATTTCTCTGAGCGAGCTAACACCGATTTGCAATCGGTGTTGTTTGGCTTTGCGTTTGTAACGCTCGATAAACAAACATGAAGATTTAATACTTTCTATTCTCAGGTTAAATCGGCTTTATTTATGTTTCTTATTGTAGCGTTACAAACGCTAAACCAAGAAACCCCGATTACAAATCGGAGTTAGCACCTAAACAAAAAATCCGGGATGAACTTTCATCCCGGATTTGTGTACTAAGCCTAACCTTTTTAACCCTAATAAGTATGTTCTGGTAATGTATTTTTCATGACTGATACAAAAGTACAGCACGCGCCGCTTGCATTTTAGCGTGATTATCCCCGATTTTTCAATCACGTAAATCCTATTCCCTTAAATCGTAATTACCCCTGATCTGGTAAGTAGAATTACGTGTTTTATTTTAACAATACCAATTAAAATACTAATAATCAAACATTTACAATCACGTAAAAAACCCCGCATCCTTGCTCTCCTTGTCAATCATTTCGCTTCGGGCTAATTTTACGTATTATTAATTTTATTTATTAACTCTCTCCCATTTTCAAGTACAATTATGGCAAAGTTTACAGGTCACGAAGGAAAACTTATCTCGTCATTTGAAATTAAGGCGTTAACAGAACCCCACCACGCAAAAGAAAAGGATATCGCTGCAAGAGGTGATAATTACGTTAAAGCAGAGTTTTTCGGAATCCACACATTCAACAAATTAATACAATCACACGGCGATAATTGTGTTGGTTTTCGTGTATATTACGGCAACAGAGACGAAGATCATGAAGGAGATGAGCCGGTATATGGAAAGGGGAAACCCACATCGCGCTTAGTTATTGTCCCTGTTTCGGCTGACGGCAGAGACATCACAAAAGGAATGGGGTTAAAAGACATGCCCAACAGTGACGATGGAATGTCGGGAGGTCCTACATGTCCAAAAAATTGTTAATTACTAATTAAACTTACAATAAATGGTTGAGACCTACATCTCTTTCGTTCACAATCATTTAATACCCTGTATTGCAGTTTTTACCACACTAATACCTTTATTCTTAATTTGGTATAGAAGAGCTTATATAGATCCATCGTTCCTGTTTCTACTTGAATATTTAATATTTAAGCTGGTGATAGATCTCGTTATGTTTCACTATGCTTCTTTAAGAACCAATAACATATTGTTTTATAATATCTGTGTACCAGTAAGATATGCTTTGCTCAGTGCAATGTTTTATCATAAATTTGAAGTGAAAAAATTCAAAAAGAGTATCCTCTACGCCATTGTGGGATTTACTTTTTTTTCTTTTTGGGATATTTTTCGTTCCAATCCTGACATAAGCGACTTACACAATCATAATATGGTGGCTTATGCGACAACATTGGAAAGCTTTCTAATGCTTTTTTGGACACTTTTATATTTCTATGAAACAATTAACACACTGAAGATTCCGAATTTGCTTACGTTTCCTTTTTTCTGGGTGTGCTCAGGAATTTTGCTGTACTATTCTAGTTTTATTTTTATAGCACCAGTCCTTCATTATACCGAAAAATGGAAAGATCCGCTCGAATTGGGTTTTTTGGAGAAAGTTCCTTATATATTTGAAACAGTATCTCTTATACTATTTAGTGTAGGAATATGGATTTTTTCGAAGAGATATTATGCAAAACAGTGAGCAGCTAAAATGGGCTATACTAATTGCCATGATGGCTATGTTGATGATGGCATTTTTTGTGATCCTCTTCGTTATGTTCTACCAAAAAAAACAATTGCATCAGGAAAAAAAGCTTCGTGAAATTGAAAAAGACCATCAGCGCAAGCTCCTTGACACCGCACTGAATTCCGAAGAAAACGAACGCAGGCGTATTGCTCAGGACCTTCATGACGATATTGGGACGATGTTATCACTTACTAAGCTGAGTTTGAATCAGCTTAGTAAGCTGGTAGCAGATTCTGACATCAAGGAAGATCAGATTATGCGAAAATCACAGTCGCTGGTGGAAGAAACGATATTGCATGTGCGGAGAATTACCCGCGATTTGGTACCAACCACCCTGGAACGATTTGGTCTGGCGGCGGCTATTGAAGAATTTATCAACAAACTGGAAGAAGACAATAACCTCCGACTTTCTTTCCACTCCAACACCGAAGATGCTCCGCGTCAAAGCCAGAAAGTTGAGCTCACAATTTACCGGATTATGCAGGAACTTGTAAACAATTCGATCAAGCATTCGAAATGTTCGCAGATTGAAATTAACTTGCAGATCAATAGTAAATTTATTGGATTGATGGTGACCGACAACGGTATCGGGTTCGATCCTGAAATGATCAAAGAAAGCAATCTGGCCGGCCTTGGGCTATTGGGTATCGAAAGCCGGCTCGC
The DNA here is from genome assembly GCF_024220585.1 of Dyadobacter diqingensis. Taxonomy (GTDB): domain Bacteria; phylum Bacteroidota; class Bacteroidia; order Cytophagales; family Spirosomataceae; genus Dyadobacter; species Dyadobacter diqingensis. The sequence goes on along the minus strand of NZ_JAMXKF010000009.1, from coordinate 244,478 downwards.
CATTGTGGACGGTACCATTGAATATGAGAAACCAAAAACCGGTGGCTGTCAGGCTTTTGCTCAGATACCCGTGGTTCACGCATCCGGAAACAAACCTGAGCCATTACATCCATTTCGCCGTGAGCGAATGACAATTTAACATCATGAAAACCTTGAAACTGGGCATAGCTGACGATCACGAATTATTCAGAAAAGGATTTATTTCCATGCTGAGTAATATTCCGGATTTTGATTTCGTCCTGGAAGCGGCCAACGGACAGGAACTTCTGGATAAGTTGCCTGGCAACCTGCCTGATATCGTTTTCATGGATCTGCAAATGCCGGTTATGGATGGGATTCAGGCTACTGAGCTCGCTTTTGAACGCTTCCCCGAAATCAAGATCATCGTCGTTTCCATGTACAATGAGGATCGCTTCGTCATTCACATGCTTGAAAAAGGCGTTCAGGGTTATTTATTGAAAGACACCAGTCCGGATGAAGTTGAAAAAGCAATCCGTCGCGTAGCCGAAGAAGGGTTTTATTACAATGATTTTGTCTCCAAAGCGATGCACCGCAAAATGGTGAACCGCCAGCCCAATAAGCATCCGTTTTTCCCGAATTCATGTAACGTAGCCCTTTCCGCACGTGAAAAGGAAGTACTTCAATTGATCTGTGACGGACTGTCTACCACCGAGATAAGCGATAAGCTGTTTATCAGTATCCGGACCGTAGAAGGTCACCGTCTGCGTGTGCTCGAAAAGACGGGTACAAAATCCACCGCGGCCGCCGTAGCTTTCGCGTACAAAAATCAGCTGCTTTAATAGCTTTAAGCGGTTAGGAGTTAGGGTTCAGACTGCTCGTCAAAATTTTTCCCGCAGGTCTTCTGCTGGAAATCTTTGCCTTTATCAACATATTACTTCCTTTTTATTTTTATCTTTCCAAACCATTCAAACAAAGTTTGGCATGTCCTGAAAATCTGAATTTTCGGCTAATTCCGTATCGCACAGGCGACCCGGTCAACATTCGCTCATTCAATCATTAACCAAATGAAAGTACTCATTGTTTGTACCAATCACGATAGTTACCCAACCAAGTCAGGAAAAACAGGATTGTGGCTGAGCGAGTTGACTCATTTTTATAATGTAATGACCCGACGAAAAGTGCTGATAGACCTGGTGAGCCCCCAGGGCGGAAAAATTCCTGTCGACGAAAGAAGTATGGATTTGAAAGATGAGGTAAACCAGAAATATCTTGCCGACACCACGTTTTTAGAAAAGTTTGAAAACTCGTTAAAACCATCCGACATAAATCCGAAAGATTACCGGCTTGTCTATTTTACGGGAGGAAACGGTGGCTTGTGGGACTTCCCTGACAACGTTGAATTACAGGAAATCACGAGATCAATTTATGAGAATAATGGCATGGTCACGGCGGTTTGCCACGGCGTCAGCGGACTTTTAAATGTAAAACTTTCGGACGGCTCTTACCTTATTCATGACAAATATGTGACAGGATATGCGCACGTGGAAGACACGCTGATGAGTTTCGTAAGCGAAGTGCCCTTTCATCTGGAAGACCTGCTGAAAGAAAGAGGTGCGCATTATACCAAGGCAATGATTCCGTTCGTCGAATTTATTGAAATGGATGAAAGGCTTATTACCGGGCAAAATCCAAACTCGGCAAAAAAAGTGGCGACAAAGGCGCTTGAAGAACTTTTTGAAAAATAAAGGAGAAAAAAGCTGGTAGAAAATAAATCCTGCCCCGCCCTTTTCTCCCGATATAAAATCTGTTACAATTGCTTTTCAAACAGCGATTTCAAAGTAGGAAGAATCAGATCTTTTTCTGATACAATCGGATTTTCGATTCCCCAGTCGATTCCCAAATCAGGGTCATTCCACAAAATGCCTGACTCCGCGCCTTTGTTATAAACATTAGTACACTTATAACTGAACACAGAATCTTCCAGCGCTACAAAACCGTGGGCGAACCCTTCCGGAACGTAAGCCATGTTATTGGTGTCACTGCGTAATTCAAAAACCTCGTGTTTTCCAAACGTAGGCGAATCCGGACGAATATCTACCGCCACATCCAAAACCCTTCCCGAGATAACACGAACCAGTTTTCCCTGCGCAAAGGGCGCGTTTTGAAAATGCAGACCTCTAACCACTCCTTTTATGGAAAATGACTGATTATCCTGTACAAAGTTGGTTGGCAAGCCTAATTTTTTAAACAATTCCTCATTGTAAGATTCAAAAAAGAATCCCCTGTCGTCTTCGAAAACGCGTGGAAAAATTTCAACTAAACCGGCAATGGATGTTTCTCGGATCTGCATAATTATTGTTTGAATTATCTTTTTTAAAGAGCCTTAGTATTTAATGTGCGTCCAAATTTATGAATCTATTTGCAGAGGTTGTAATTTCGGCACATTATTTCGAAATAACATGACATACGAAGCGCTTTTTGACCACATTTCCCAGAAGAAATCTTATCTCTGCATAGGACTCGACACAGATATACGTAAAATCCCGGCTCATTTATTAAAAGAGAGCGATCCCGTATTTGAATTCAATAAACAGATTATTGAAGCAACGGCGGATTACTGCGTTTCATATAAACCCAATATTGCTTTTTATGAAGCATTGGGAGCGAAAGGCTGGGAAAGTCTGCAAAAGACGATGGAATATATCCCGAAAAGTCATTTTACCATTGCAGATGCCAAAAGAGGTGATATCGGAAATACTTCGGGTCTGTACGCGCGTACGTTTTTCGATCCGAGTTCTTCCGGATTGAATTTTGACTCTGTGACCGTTGCTCCTTACATGGGAAGTGATTCTGTTACGCCGTTTCTGGATTTTGAGGGTAAGTGGGTAATTTTGCTTGCATTAACTTCCAATTCCGGTGGTGCTGATTTTCAGAGAATCGAAACCAAAGACGGTTTTTTATACGAACAGGTTTTAAAAACCTCGCAAACATGGGCGGGTGCGGACCGCATGATGTACGTGGTAGGCGCAACACAGGCGCATGATCTGGCCAATATCCGTACCATTGTCCCTGATCATTTCCTGCTTGTACCTGGTGTAGGTGCGCAGGGCGGAAATCTGGAAGAGGTTTCGCGTTATGGTATGAATAAGAGCTGCGGATTGCTGGTGAATGCTTCCCGCAGCATTATCTATGCCGGAGACGGACTTGATTTCGCGCAAAAGGCCAAGGAAGAGGCGCAGGCTTTACAACAGGAAATGGCGGTTTATCTTGATAAGTACTGCAAGTAAGTCAAAAAACGTCATTCTGAATATTTTACAAATCCATTCAACTAATTCCCAATGCAGCTTTCAGAACTAAATACATATACCATACAAAATATCGATCCGGCTCAGCTTGTTGAAGAGTTTGGCAGTCCACTTTATGTTTACGATGGCGGCACGATCCGCCGGAAAGTAAAGGAATTGCAACATGCTTTTTCCGGTGTGAATATGAAGATCAAATTCGCATGTAAGGCCAATACCAACCTTGCCATTTTACGTTTGATGCGTGAAATTGGCGTGGAGCTTGATGTTGTTTCCACAGGAGAGCTGGAAATGGGAAAACTGGCTGGTTTCGATACGAAACAGATCACTTTTACGCCAAGCGGTGTACCTTTTCACGAAGTAAAAACAGCCGTGGAAGCAGGAGCTATCGTCAATGTCGACAGTATTCCTTTGCTTGAATGGTTTGGACAAACCTACGGAAACACTAAACCTTGTCTGATCCGTTTGAAACCTAACGTCGCCGCCGGTGGAAATGTCAAGATCATGACGGCACACGCAGATTCCAAATTCGGCATCTCGGTTTTGCTGCTGGATCAGATTCTTGAAGTCGTAGAGAAATACGATATCAAAGTCATTGGGCTTCATCAGCACACAGGATCTGACATTAAAGATGCAGAGCCATTTTTGCAGGTAGCTGATATCGTTTTTGAAGCCGCTTTACGCTTCCCGGATCTTGAAATTATCGACCTTGGCGGTGGATTTAAGGTTTCTTACAAACCAAACGATCCGATCACGGATATGGAACTTTTGGGAAACAAGATTTCGGAACGTTTCAAAAATTTCTGTGCAAAATATGGCCGTGAGCTGCAATTGTGGTTTGAGCCAGGCAAGTTTTTGGTAAGCGAGTGCGGTAATTTATTAGTAAATACGACTGTGGTGAAGGAAGATCCGGCCCGTACATTTGTTCACATCGACTCCGGTTTAAATCATCTGATCAGACCGATGATGTATGGCTCCTACCATCACATTTTGAATGTATCCAATCCGGCAGGTGTAGAAAAAGAATATACAATCGTTGGCTACATCTGCGAAACAGACACTTTCGCAACGGACCGTCCTTTGCCGGAAGTTCGTCAGGGGGATATTCTGGCATTTTTGAATGCAGGCGCTTATGGCTACACCATGAGTTCCAACTATAACGCACGTTTCCGCCCCGCAGAAGTTTTGGTGGATCATGGTACTGCGAAACTGGTAAGAAGACGCGAGACGCTGGAAGACTTATTACGCACGCAGGTGGGTAACACAGAGTAACACAGAGTATCAAAGAGACAATAAAGAGGTGCACAGAGCTTTATTTAGCATAAACTCCGTGCACCTCTTTTTATCTCTGTGTTACTCTGTGTAGCCTAAATCCTACCCGATTTTCAAGTGGAAAGATTTGGCTTTTGTCAATGCTTCATAACCCACTTTTGACAGCGTAACACCTCTTCCTGAATTTTTCACACCTGTCCAGGCCAGAGCCGGATCCAGGTAATCGCAGCGGTTCATAAACCAGGTTCCGGTTTCCACCTGCTCCCCAATCGCTAATGCCGCGTCAATATCGCTTGTCCAGATAGAGGCCGTCAGCCCATATTGGCTATCATTCATAAGTCTGATCGCTTCCTCATCACTTTTCACGGCCATAATCCCAACGACCGGAGCAAAACTCTCCTCCGTCATGATCTGCATGGTATGGTCTACGTTCACCAGCACCTGAGGCGCCATATAAGGTGTTCCGTCTTTATGAGCAGGAAAAAGTGCCGGATCGATCAATGTTTTAGCTCCCTGTGTTACGGCTTCATCGATTTGTTTCCGGGCAAAAACAGCAGCCGAAGTTCTCACCATCGGGCCGAGCGTCGTGTCCGCACTTAACGGATCTCCAAGGGTATAGGTTTTTGTCAATGCAACAAATTCCTCTACAAACTTATCGTACACGTCTTCATGGACATAAATACGCTCGATTCCGCAACACGACTGCCCGGAATTAAAGAATGAACCATCCACCAGATTTTCAACCGCATCTGCCAGGTTCGCATCTGCGCGCACATAAGCAGGATCTTTTCCACCTAATTCCAGTCCGCCAACAATAAACCGCTCGTTGATAGATTTTTGCACGGCATGACCACCCTCCACTGAACCCGTGAAAGCTACATAAGAAGTTCTGTCATCGGCGATAACACTGGCCACCTGTTCGTGACTTAAATGCAAATATTGAAAAACACCTTGCGGCAAACCTGCATAAGCAAAAGCTGCTGCGTAACGTTCCGCACAAAGCGGCGTTTGCTGCGCATGTTTCAAAATAACAGTATTGCCGGCCATGATTGCAGGAATCACCGAATTAACGGAAGTCAGATAAGGATAATTCCACGGCGCAACAACAAATACAACACCAACCGGGTCACGACGAATAAATCGCTTGAAACCTGCAATTTCTTCTACTTCCACATCCGCCAGGGCCTGTTCTGCTACGCCGATCATGTATTTTGCCCGCTCCTGAAACCCTTTCCGGATTTCATTAGCGGTATAACGGACCGGCCTGCCCATTTGCCAGGTAAGTTCCAAACCAATTTCGTCGGCATTATTCAGGAAATATTCAACGGCTTTATGGCAAAAAGCTGCCCGTTGGGCAACTGTTGTTTTCTTCCATTCTTTTTGTGCTTCGGTTGCTTTAGCCAAAGCATTCTCAATCATTTCATCGGATGCCAGCGACCGTTCCAGATATACCGATCCGTCAACCGGACTTATTGTTGTTTGCATAAATCAAAAAGTTAGAAAAGATTCAGGAAAACCCTACTCCATCTTTGATCAAAGTGGTGTCACGTAAGCAGACGTAATACCTCCGTCAACCAAAAAGTCGGTACCCGTTACGAAAGAGGATTCGTCGGAAGCCAGGAACAAAACAGCCGATGCCATTTCCTTCGCTTCCCCAAAACGCCCCATTGGAATATGTACCAGACGACGTTGTTTTTTTTCTTCCGTATTTAAAAACTTCATCAGTAATTCCGTGCGCAAAGGTCCCGGGCACAAAGCATTAACGCGAATATTTTCACGTGCATGAATGATCGCCAATTCGCGTGTTAATGCCAAAACAGCTCCTTTACTGGCCGTGTACGCTACCTGTGGCGTAGCGGCTCCAAGAATTGCCACAAAAGATGCCGTGTTGATAATCGACCCTCCGCCCGCGCGCTGAAGCGCCGGAATGCCATATTTGCATCCCAGAAAAACACCTTTTGCGTTGATGTTCATCGTCAGATCCCAGATCGATTCTTCGGTAGTAACGGCGTTATCGTCATCGCTGTGCATGATACCGGCGTTGTTAAACAAGATGTTCAGTTTCCCGAATTTTTCTTCGGTAAAAGCAACCATGGCTTCGCAATCAGCAGCTTTGGAAACGTCTGCATGAAGGTAAAAAGCTTCACCGCCTTCGGCTGTGATCAAATCTGCCGTTTCCTGGCCAGCTACGTCATTCACGTCCGTCACAACAATTTTGGCTCCTTCCTTGGCAAATAAAAGAGCCGTTTCCCGGCCGATTCCACCACTTCCACCAGTGATGAGGGCGACTTTATTTTCTAAACGCATTGGTTAATGTATTAAGGGATTGAATAATAGTAATTGAGTTTGTATGTATGGTATTTAGTTCATTAAGCATAAACAGGAGGCTCCCACGGAGCCAGGTATCAATAAATCCAAGCACTTTCTATAAACAGGGAACCACTACGTGGCCATCAATAGCCAAAACTAAACAGCCTATCAAAACACCACCGATTTTCTGTCACGCTCCTTTGGGAGCATCTTGTTTATAGCAATAGACTTGCTCAACCACCCCACCCGACTCCTTACGAGTCTCCTGTCGTCGGCTTCAATTCTTATTACATTTGCCAAAAACAGTCAGCCATCACATGACTAAAATCCTCAAATCCTTTCAAAATATCGTTTCCGCTCCCAATCCGTTACCGACATGTCATAGGCATGCTGCTCTGTTTTGAAAAAATGAACGTAATGCTCCACCACATCCTTTCCAAACGTCTCTTTCGCAAATGCACTTTGTTCAAAAATAGCAGTTGCTTCCGCCAGGGTGTAAGGCACTCTCGGCAAATGTGCCGCCGCGTAGATATCCCCGACAAAACATTCCGGTGGTTCAATTTTGTTTTTTATTCCCGCCAGACCTGACGCAAGCGAGGCCGCGAAAGCAAGGTATGGATTACAATCCGCACCGGGAATTCTGCATTCAATCCTTAAACTTGATCCTTGCCCAACAACCCTGAACCCCGCTGTCCGGTTATCATAACTCCACGCCAAACGTGTTGGAGCCCATGAACCGTCTACGAAACGTTTATACGAATTGACCGTTGGTGCGTAAAAAGGCATAACGTCCGGCACATGTTTAATCCAGCCACCTAAAAACCAGCGAAAAATATCCGACCCTTTCACCGGACCAAATTGCTGATCGCCGGCAAACGCATTTTTCCCGTCTTTCCACAAACTCATATGAATGTGACTGCTGGAACCTGCTTGTCCCGTCGCAAACTTTGCCATAAACGTGACCGAAAAGCCCATCGCATCGGCCACTTCTTTCATGCATTGTTTATAGATCACATGATTATCCGCCATTGGTAGCGCCTCAGCATACCGGACATTTAATTCATGCTGCCCCAGGCCCCATTCGCCTTTCGAAGTTTCGATCGGGACGCCTGAGTTTTTCAAATGACGACGAACTGCCGAAGTATATTTTTCATTCCGCGTTCCCTGAAGAATATGGTAATCTTCCAGGTAATATCCCGCCGGCGTTAAATCCTGATAATGTTTTTCGAATGCGTCTTTGTAGGTATTTTCAAGCAGATAATATTCCAGTTCGGAGGCCGCAAAACATTTCAGATGATCAAAACCTGCTGCATTTTCCAGCTGTTTGTTCAATATCGACCGGGGTGCAACCGGTACAGGTGCATGTGTTTTTTCATCAAAAACATCACAAATTACCAATGCCGTTTTTTCCAGCCAATCGGCTATCCGTAAGGTCGACAAATCAGGAACCATGTGAAAATCGCCATAACCCAGTTCCCAATTGGCATAAGAGTACCCCGGTACCGGCTCCATTTCCATATCCGTTGTAAGCAGATAATCACAACCATGTGTACCGGATTTCAGCACACTATCGATAAAATAATCCGCATCCACCCGCTTTCCCATCAGCCTGCCGTAGTGATCTGTAAAGGCTACGATCACCGTTTCCAATTCTTCAAGCTCAACCTTTTTTTCAAAATCCTCCTGTGTGAGAAAACCTTTAACGGGCATAGGAAAGTTATGGTTAACGTAATTTATCTATTTTGGCACTCATCGGAAATTTAAGCATTACCTTTTTACCGGAAGCCTTTTCCAGCATCGGTGTTAATATTTTTGTGGCATTTTCTTTTGTCTGATCCAGAATTCCCATATCCAGCGCCGATTTTTGAATTTGTTTTTCGGCTTGCAGGTATGCTTCATTGACCAGTTTTCCTTCTTCCATAAAAGCATACTCCGTGTTGTAAACTTTGGAACGTTCATGGTCAATTTTAAAAACACATAGTTCCGGTTCAGGCATGTTTACCACCAGTGTTTCCTGCTCCGACGTTATATCCGCAATCTGTATTTTGGTCAGATCCACACAGCCTATCGCTTCGCCCTGCACAATCAAGACAGCTTTGGCATTCGGCAGCCAGGTTTTTACAACCTCCTGCTCCACCACATCCTTAAAATTATATTTCACCAGTTCCAGTTTACCCATCGCAGTCATTTCCTGCAACACCAAAGTATGAACGGTTTCGGTTTTATCTTTTCCTGAAATCCAGTCGGGAATCCAGTTTCCGGTACTGAAATTATCCCATATCGATTTTAATCCTGCCAGAATAAGTACAAATAAAATCAGTCGCAGAATGAAAGGAATTAATCGCATAATACTTTTTTAAATGAAAAATATCTCTGACGCAAACCATTACTGAGCCTCTGTTATTTCCGAATTCTTCCTTGCCATCCGTTGCGCCAGCACACTGGCAGCAATCAGCTGTAAAGCGTGATAAAGCATAATCGGCAGCAACATCACACCGGCATACGACGCACCTGAGAAAAGAACTTTGGACATGACAGCCCCCTGGATCAGAGATTTTTTGGAACCACAAAATACTGCTGTTATCTCATCTTCCCTACTAAAATGCAATAAACGACTAAAAAACCTCAGCATTAAAAAGATCAGAAAGAACAGCACCAGCATTCCTATTCCTAAAAGTACGATATCTTTAATTTCAAATCCACTAAATAAATGTTCGCCGAACGACTCGCAAAAGGAGGTATAAACAATCAGCAAAATCGTCGACTGATCAAAATACCGGATGTTCTTTTTATTCCTTTCCGCAAAGCCTCCCCACGACTTATTTAACAGCAGTCCCAAACCAACCGGTAATACTACTTGCAAAGACAGTTTTCCGACTACTCCCATCAAATCAAAATGACCAGAAGCCATGTCCAGCACAAGACCCATCCATAACGGCGTGATAAAAACACCAAGCAAACTGGATATACTGGCATTAAAAATCGCGGCCGGAATATTACCGTTCGCGATTGAAACCATCACCACCGCAGAAGAAACGGTTGAAGGCAATGTGGTCAGAAAAAAAATGGATAACCACAACATTTCATTTTCCGAACCGGCGAAAAGTGGGCGGCAAGCCAGTGCTATCAGGGGAAAGAAAACAAAAGTGGAAATATGGATCATCGCATGCAGGCGCCAGTTCGTAAGTCCTGCTTTTAGTTTCTCAGGACTCAGTCGCAGCCCGTAAAAAAAGAAAACAACCGAAACGCCATAAGTTGCAATTTCATTCAACGGCACCGGACTCGTTTTCATCCCCGGATACGGCCAAACATAGGCCAGGCCGATCATACCAATTAGCGCAAGTAAAAAACCATCCAAACCTGCCTTCTGAGCTAAAACAACAATCTTATTCATTCACTTTCAAATTACTGAATTCAAATCACATCGCCGACGATGCTTACATAAGTTATTAGCACAACAACATTTGTAGTCTTTAGGTTATAACATCAAGTCTTTTTCATAAAAAACTCACTTTTAACATGAGGGAAGATAGCATAATAAATGCTGCTAAAACCCCTTCCAATCATTATTAATGTTAACTTAAACCGCTTTTAAATACCTATCCCACTCACTTTGATATGAAAATCAGTTCCACATTTATTATTTCCGGTCTCTTTCTACTGCTCAGCGTTTCGTCCCAGGCACAGTGGAAACTGGTATGGTCCGATGAATTTAACATTGACGGTAAACCAAGTCCGAAGAACTGGAAAGCAGAAAAAGGTTTTGTTCGCAACCACGAGTTCCAATGGTTTCAGGAAGATAACGCCTATTGCAAAAACGGCATGCTGACCATTGAAGCACGTAAAGAGGAGGTTAAAAACCCAAATTATATTGCCGGAAGTAAAAACTGGAAGGAAGAACGCCCCACTGCACATTACACCTCTGCCAGTCTCATTACACAGGGTATGCAGAGTTTTCAATATGGACGTTTTGAAATGAAAGCAAAAATAGACACACGGTCGGGTATGTGGCCAGCTTTTTGGACACTTGGAAATGAGGGAGAATGGCCAGAGAACGGCGAAATAGATATCATGGAATTTTATCGCGGAACGATTCTGGCCAATGCGGTTTGGGGTTCTATGGAAAAATGGAAAGGAATATGGAGTACCGTAAAAAAGCCGGTTTCAGAATTTAACGATCCCGAATGGTCGAATAAATTTCACGTTTGGCGAATGGATTGGGACGAGAAAAGCATCAGGCTCTATGTAGATGATCTTTTGATGAATTCCATTGATCTCGAAAAAACGTACAATGCGAAAGAGCCGCGTAAAAATCCTTTCCGCCAGCCACACTACATTTTAATCGGGATGGCCATTGGAGGTGATAATGGAGGCGATCCTTCTAAAACTGAATTCCCTGCCCGTTACGAAATCGACTACGTTCGGGTTTATCAGAAATAATGTGGTTCAGACCTTAAAGAAAAATGGCGCAGAAAATAAATCCTGCGCCATTTTTTATTTATTCAAAGTCATATCGATAGATATCTGCAATTTCACTGCCTGCCGGCAAGTCAATAATCGGTTTGATGATCCCGTTGTTAAGCCCGAATACCCATCCGTGCAAATGCAGCTTTTGACCGCGATTCCATGCTTTCTGAATAATAGTCGTTTTCAAAAGGTTGTTCACCTGCTCTACAACATTAAGCTCAACCAAACGGTTGGTACGCGCAGTTTCCTCTTCAATCGCATCCAGTTCAACCGCATGTTTTTGATAAACATCTTTAATATTACGCAGCCATTTATTGATCAATCCCAGATCCTGGTGCGTCATGGCAGCCTTTACGCCTCCGCATCCATAATGCCCGACAACCAGAATATGCCTTACTTTTAAAACTTCAACGGCATACTGGAGTACACTCAACATGTTCATGTCCGTACTTACGACAAGATTCGCGACATTTCTGTGAACAAACATATCACCAGGACGTGCGCCTGTAAGTTCCTCAGCAGGCACCCGGCTATCGGAACATCCGATCCAAAGAAAATCAGGTTTTTGATCGGCAGAAAGTCTGTCAAAATAATGCTCATCCAGTTCCAGTTTTTTCACTGCCCAGTCTTTATTCGCTTCCAGAAGTCTTTGATATAATTCCATTTAATTTTCGATGTTGGTTATTTCGGGTGGCAATATAATGGAAATATAGGTCTATTTCGCTGAAATGGGTGTTTTGATTGTGTTACTTGAAAACAATAATTCTTCTCATTCAACTTTTAGATATTCAAAACAGCAGTTTTCTCAACTTCCTGTTCTGCGTGCAGACTGGCTTATTTACGATTTCTTTTTCCATTTTTTAGATCGATAACAAATCTAAGCTGTAATCATTATTCCCTCTCCTTCCCTTTCACCCAAAAAATCCGTAAATTTGCGGTCTGAAAATTTAGAAAGTGCCAAATAACGAAGCTGACAGCCAACCGCTGGCAGCTAACAGCCAATATGAACTACAAAGAGTATAAAAACCTCAGTTATCCACAAATTGGTGATGATATACTGAAATTCTGGAAAGACAATAGAATATTTGAAGCGTCGGTTGATACGCGTGAAGGTTCTCCCTCATTTACTTTTTACGAAGGCCCTCCCTCCGCAAACGGAACTCCGGGTATTCACCACGTAATGGCGCGTTCGATTAAGGATATTTTCTGTCGTTATAAAACACTTCAGGGCTTTCAGGTGAAACGTAAAGGTGGCTGGGATACACACGGTCTGCCTGTTGAATTGCAGGTTGAAAAAGAACTTGGCATTACAAAAGACGATATCGGAAAAACGATTTCGGTAGAAGAATACAATGAAAGATGTCGCCAGACGGTCATGAAATTTACCGACCAATGGAATGATCTTACTGAAAAAATGGGCTACTGGGTGGATCTTGAAAACCCGTATGTAACCTACGAAAACAATTACATCGAAAGCCTTTGGAGCCTACTTAAAAAGCTTTACGACAAAGGATTATTATATAAAGGTTACACCATTCAGCCTTATTCACCAGCTGCCGGCACAGGTCTTTCGTCGCACGAGCTGAACATGCCTGGCACCTACAAAGACGTGAAAGACACGACGATTGTAGCAATGTTTAAGGTAAAAGCGGTAGAAAGTTATCCTGTTTTTGCTGACGTTAACGGACTGGTTGACCTGCGCATATTGGCCTGGACAACAACACCATGGACTTTGCCTGCAAACTCAGCGTTGACGGTTGGCGCTAACATTACCTATGTATTGGTAAAAACCTTCAACCCTTATACCTATGAGCCTGTCGAGGTGATTCTGGCTAAGGATCTGATTGGTAAATATTTTACCGAAAAGGGTAAAGACGGAGACTTTGAAAATTATGCGCTGAGCGATAAGAAGTTATTGCCGTGGACTGTTTTGAAGGAATTTAAAGGAAAAGATCTGGAAGGTGTTGAATACGAGCAACTGATGCCTTACGTTCAGCCCGAAAAACCAGCTTTCCGCGTGATTATCGGTGATTTCGTAACAACTGAGGATGGAACGGGTGTTGTTCATACTTCTCCGACTTTTGGAGCGGACGACTTCCGGGTTTCTCATGCCAACGGAATCCCTGCCATTATGGTGAAGGATGAAAACGGCAAGGAAGTACCGATCGTGGACCGTCGCGGACGTTTTGTGAAAGAAATCACAGACTATGCAGGTCGTTTTGTAAAACCTGAATATTATTCCGCAGAAGAACAGGCTGATCCGGAATTCCGTGCAACTGACGTGTTGATCGCGATCAGACTGAAAGAGGAAGGCAAAGCTTTCAAGGTTGAAAAATACGAACATACATATCCGCATTGCTGGCGTACAGATAAACCGGTTTTATATTATCCATTGGATAGCTGGTTTATCAAAACCACGGCGATGAAGGATAAACTGGTTGAACTGAACAAAACCATCAACTGGAAACCGGAAAGTACCGGAACAGGGCGTTTCGGAAACTGGCTGGAAAACCTGGTTGACTGGAACTTATCACGTTCTCGTTACTGGGGAACACCGCTTCCGATCTGGCGGAGTGAGGATGGAGAAGAAGTTTGTGTGGGCTCGATCAGCGAACTGAAACAATTGCTTGAAAATGCAAATGCTTCCGGCAAACTATCAGCAGAACAAGCCGAGAGCAACAAAACCTATCTTGCAAAACTGGGTGAAGGAGATTTCGATCTGCACCGTCCTTATGTTGACAATATCTATTTCGTTTCATCACAAGGCAGCGTCATGTTCCGCGAGCCGGACCTGATCGACGTTTGGTTTGACTCGGGTGCGATGCCTTATGCGCAATGGCATTATCCGTTCGAAAACCACGAAACTTTCAACGAAAGTTATCCGGCAGATTTCATTTCGGAAGGTGTTGACCAGACACGTGGCTGGTTCTTCACGCTCCATGCCATTGCGGGAATGTTGTTTGATTCGGTAGCATTTAAAAATGTCGTTTCCACTGGTTTGGTTTTGGATAAAAACGGAAACAAGATGTCAAAACGTCTTGGAAACGCCGTCGATCCATTCGAAACTTTAGGGAAATATGGCCCTGACGCGACGCGCTGGTATATGATCACCAATGCCGAGCCATGGGATAACCTGAAATTCAATATTGACGGAATCCAGGAAGTGCAGCGTAAGTTTTTCGGAACGCTGCTGAACACTTATAACTTCTTTGCCCTTTACGCAAACCTTGACGGCTATAATTTCCATGAAGCCACAGCAGTTCCTGTTGAGAGCAGAACAGAGCTTGACCGCTGGATTTTGTCAAAACTAAATACGTTGATCAAAGAAGTTGGCGAGCAGTTTGACGATTACAACCCGACAAAAGCGGGCCGTTTGGTGCAGGATTTCGTAACAGATCAGCTTTCAAACTGGTATATCCGTTTGAATCGCCGTCGTTTCTGGAATCCGTCCAGCGAAAATACTGGCCTGACAGAAGATAAAAAAGCAGCTTATGAAACCTTACAGCATTGTTTGGTAACGGTATCACAGCTGATGTCACCAATTGCTCCTTTCTTTGCGGAATGGTTATACAAAAGCCTGACGGACGGAATAAGAGAAGAATCGATCAAAGCGAATTCCCACTTAAAATACGACTCGGTACACCTTACACATTGGCCGGTTGTTGAGTATAGCGACATCGACCTGGATCTGGAAGAAGCAATGGAAATGGCTCAGTCGATCAGTTCGCTGGTCCATTCGATCCGTAAAAAACATAAACTAAAAGTACGTCAGCCACTTTCAAAAGTATTGATCCCGGCTTTGACAGAAAAAACAAGTCGTCAGATCCATCAGGTTGCTTCGATTATCCTCTCAGAAGTTAATGTGAAAGATGTTGACGCAATCAATGATAACGACGGTTTCTTCCATAAAAGAGCAAAACCAAACTTTAAGGTCTTAGGTAAAAAGTTTGGCAAGGATATGCAGGCTGTGGCGGAGAAGATCAAGCTTTGGGACAACAATGAGATCAAACAACTGGAAAAAGATGGACAGTATTTAATCACTGACCTTCAACCGGTAGCCGCGATTTTGATTGACGAAGTGGAAATCTACACAGAAGACGTTCCGGGATGGCTGGTTGCAAGTGAAAACGGATTAACCGTGGCGTTGGATATTACCGTGACCGATGAACTTCGCCTGGAAGGTATCGCCCGCGACTTTGTCAACCGCGTTCAAAATCTTCGGAAAGACAGCGGTTTTGAAGTAACGGATAAAATCCGGATCACACTTCAAAACAATGATGAATTATTGGCAAGCGCAGTTACTGCTAACCGGGAATATATCTGTCAGGAAGTTCAGGCATTGGATCTTAACCTCGTTGGTGACCTGAATGGTTCTGCCACTGAGATTGAAATGGACGAATTCTTATTGAAGGTAAAAATTGAAGTTGTGTCCTGATTTGTAGGTAAGGAAACGCAGCGTTAGAAGAGTAAAAAAGGAGTTTCACAGAGATGGTTTTGTCTTTGTGGGGCTCCTTTTTCTTGTACTTGTGTAACTTATGTTGATCTGTTACGTATTAGATATGAGAATGCAGGTTTGGTAAAGTTTTACTCTGTGAAGCTCTGCGTAACTCAATATTGTAGGTTGCCTTATCAGCATGTAATGAATTACAAACCATACACACTAAATATAAACAAAGACAACACCCGTTTTCAATTCCAAAGTATTGGGAAGCGGGGCGTTTTTGAAAAGATAATACAATTTAGACCGTTGTCAGATGCAATATACAATCTAGCTTTACTGGACTATAATCCAGTGACTCATCAGGAAAATGATTTGTCTATAACCGACAATGGCGATATGCCAGAAGTTTTAGCAACGGTCATGAAAGCTATTAAACTTTTCTTTATCTACTATCCTGATAAGGCTGTTTATTTCAAGGGAAGTTCAAAATCCCGAACACGATTATACCAGATTTCTATAAATAAGACATACCTTGATCTTGAAAAGGATTTAATTATATATGGATCAACAAGTAATGGATGGGTTCCATTTGAACCAAACTTATCATTTGATAGTTTTTTGATTGTTAAAAGTGTCAATAATTTAGATTAAACTAGCTAGATATGAAATCATTAGAATCAAAAGTTGTTGATAAAAAACCAGTTTATGGAGGAATCTACGTTGATAAATCTTTAGATAATATGCCGGTATCTCCTGCGGCTCAGAGGAAAAACGATGAAGCCCGCGCGTTTTTAGAAAAGCATCCAATTCCTGACCATATATTAAATAGAGTTCGAAGTGATAAGTGATTCATTATAATTAGCGTCGACACTTCATGCAATTACAAAACTCCACAGCGCTCATCACCGGCGGTGCTTCGGGCCTTGGCGAAGCCACTGCACGTTTATTCCTGTCGCATGGTGCGCGGGTGATTATCCTTGATCTAAATGAAATTTCCGGAAAAGCACTTGAAAAGGAGTTTTCCGGTCAACTGAGATTCTTCAAAACAAATGTTTCCGATGATGTCGATGTGAGGCTGGCGCTTAGTGCTGGGTTGGAAACATTTGGCTCAATCCAGATCGCCGTGAATTGCGCCGGTATTGCCCTGGCGCGTAAAACCATTGGAAAAGTTGACGGCGTTTATGGCCCGCATGCATTGAATATTTTTGAAAAAACAATCCGTGTAAACCTGATCGGGACTTTTAATGTGATACGACTTGCAGGTTTTGCAATGGAGAAAAACAACCCTAATGAAGAAGGCGAACGTGGTGTCATCATTAACACAGCTTCGGTTGCGGCTTACGACGGACAAATCGGGCAGGCAGCTTATGCGGCAAGTAAAGGCGGAATTGTAAGCATGACACTACCCATAGCACGTGAATTCGCCAAAACAGGAATCCGGGTTATGACCATCGCACCAGGACTATTTGAAACGCCTCTATTGATGGATTTGCCGGAAGAAGCCAGATTATCTTTGGGACAGCAGGTTCCTTTTCCTTCACGCCTTGGACGGCCTTCGGAATATGCTTTGCTGGCCAAATCAATCGTAGAAAATCCGATGTTAAACGGCGAGGTGATTCGTTTGGACGGTGCCATAAGAATGGGACCGAGGTAAAAATTGAAACTAATAGTAAATTGGCGTATCTTGCTATAAAATAACGAATTGACTATGAGATCCATCCAACAGACCAGATTTAAAACACCGATGCTTCATTGGTTGTTTTTCCTGTTGCTGTCAACCGGATTTTCTTATTTTCAGGAAAGCCCGTCAATCGGTAAACTTTTCGCTGTTGAGTTTGTCCATCGGGACACAAGAATTTTTGGGAACACAAAACACATTACCGAATATCCTGTTTCTTCTCAAAAACGCATAACGTTCCAAAACCACAGCACACAATCTCTTAAAATAAATACCTTATCCAGAACCCTGAATAGTCTGGTCAAAGTTGCTTTTACTAGACAAGCAGCAATCTCTTCATTTTTACCTCAGCATACAATTATCCATTTTCAGCACAGAACTTTATGTTCCGGCGACGATGACGCTATCTCCTGAGCGGACAATCCATCTGTCCATTATCTAAACATTCTTTATCCGAAATTCCGGTAAAACGGTTTACCCTATCCTATTGTAGACGGAGACGGGCTTTCCGTATGTTTTATTTAGTCAACTCAGGAATCATGAAAATTAGTAAAATAATTCTCCGGACCATCAAGTGGGTCAGGTATTTAACCATTGCCTACATGCTGGGTTTTGCCAATGTTTTAAATCAGGAAACAAAAACGATGGATGACACTTTCACCAAAATCGAGCAGACATCCGAAGATCAGGAATAGCATCAAACCATTCTGATCCCCATTTCCTTGTAGATGTTAAAGTCACTCATATCGTCCGGCTGATCGGTTACAATTGTCGTTAACTGATTGGTCGGACAAATATAATAAGCCTCCGCGGTACCAAGTTTTTCTATTGTTGAGAGTGCAATAACCTCTCTCGAAGATTCAACCATCGCTCTTTTGACTTCACTTTCCTCGTAGTCCGGGCCGGTCACTCCCAGCTCCGAGTGGATACTGCAAATTCCAAAAAAACATATATCGGCCCTGAATTTTTTGAAATACTGAATCGTCTCATGCCCGATCGTTACGAACGAACTTTTTAAAAGCCGTCCGCCCGCAAACAACACTTCCACCTTATCATGCTCTTCTAAAATACTGGCGATAGGAAAACTATTGGTAACGACCGTCAATCGAATGTCTTTGGGCAAAGCCTGCGCGATCAGCATCGCAGAGGTTCCACCATCAAAAATGACAACTTGTCCATCCTTTAAAAATCTTAACGCCTTATTGGCAATCACTTTTTTTTGGTCATTGCCATATTCTACCCGGTCTTTAAAATTATGCGGGCCTGGCGCATGTGGCACAGCTCCCCCCCGCACAGATTTTAACAATCCCTGATCTGCCAGTTCCTTGATGTCCCTTCTTACCGTATCTTCCGAAACCTTTAAAATATCACTTAAACCGGACAAAAGTACCTTTTGGTCCTGTCCCAATTGATTCAGTATAACCTGAAACCGTTCCTCTTTTAACATCGTTATTCGTTCAGCTTTTTGCAAATATAAATATTAATTTTGATTTAATACTGCAAATTATTGCAATATATACTTACATTTGCAGCACAAAATTGCAAATAATAGCAACATATTGTTTCATTCTTTGATCAAAAATTTAACAAAAAACATACCCATGAAAAAAACAGTAGCCATTGACATGGACAATGTCATCGCCGATATTGAGACAAACTGGATTAAGTTATATGAGCAGGAATATGGTATTCGGGTTGAGAAGGAGGAATTATTGGGAAAACCAGAGGATTTTGCATTTCCTGATCCTGCCGCCGCGCGAAGCCTTATTTACAAACCTGGCTTTTTCCGCAACGCGCCTGTCATTGAAGGAGCCATTGAAGCTCTGAAAGAATTGCAGGAGGATTTTGAAGTTTATATCGTTTCGGCAGCCATGGAATTCCCGAATTCATTGCCCGAAAAATACAATTGGCTGGCCGAGCATTTTCCTTTTATTACATGGAGAAACATCATTTTCTGTGGAGACAAAAGTGTGATTGGCACAGATTTCCTGATTGATGACCATTTAAAAAACCTCGACTTCCATAAAGGGATGCCGATTCTTTTCACTGCCGGACATAATATCAATGTCACCAAACATACAAGGGTTAACAACTGGGCTGAGGCGGTTAATTTATTGCGGGAGCATGTTGGGGTTGTTTAGCCATTTTTTCTACAGGTATTCAGGTGCAAAGCACCGAAATACTTGTAGAAAAAATCAAAATTTAAATACCTAAGCCTTCTCCTTAACCCGCTCTTTCAATTGCAGCAACTCGTCTCTTAGCCTTGCCGCTTCCAGAAAGTCCATATCTTTTGCTGCACTTTCCATTTTCTTCTGGGTTTCAATAATCAGTTTTTGAAGATCATTTTTACCCATGTACTGCACCACCGGATCAGCAGCAATGCGTATTTCGGATGGCTCAACATATATTTTCCTTGGTTTCGAATCAGCAACCGAGGTTTGGGTCATAATGGCCTCTTTCGATTTCAGAATTGTTTTTGGCGTAATTCCATGCTCCTCGTTATAGGCAAGCTGAATACTCCGTCTCCGATTGGTTTCACTGATCGCAGTTTCCATTGAACCGGTTATGACATCAGCATACATTAACACTTTGCCATTTTCATTACGGGCTGCCCGTCCGATCGTTTGAATCAATGAACGGATATCTCTCAAAAATCCTTCTTTGTCCGCATCCATGATCGCCACCAGCGATACTTCCGGTAAATCCAAACCTTCCCTCAACAAGTTTACACCCACCAGTACATCAAAAATACCCAGGCGCAGTTCACGCAGAATCTCAACCCGATCCAGCGACTTTACCTCCGAGTGAATATACCGGCATTTGATACCAACCCGGTCCAGGTATTTGCTCAACTCCTCTGCCATACGCTTCGTTAGCGTTGTGATCAAAACCCGGTCGCCCTGCTTGATTCGTATGTTTATTTCTTCAAGTAAATCATCAATCTGGTTGAGACTCGGACGCACTTCTATTTCAGGATCAAGCAATCCTGTCGGGCGGATAATCTGTTCAACCACGATACCATCCGAACGGCGAAGTTCATAGTCCGCTGGTGTCGCGCTCACATAAATCGTCTGCGGCGTAAGATCTTCAAACTCCTGGAATGTTAGCGGGCGGTTATCCAAAGCAGACGGCAAGCGGAAACCATACTCCACAAGCGCCTCTTTTCTCGACCTGTCACCGCCCCACATCGCTTTAATCTGAGGCATGGTAGCGTGACTTTCGTCCACAACCATCAAAAAATCTTCGGGGAAATAATCCAGCAAACAAAATGGTCGCTGCCCCGGTATACGTCTGTCAAAATATCGTGAATAGTTTTCAATGCCCGAACAGTATCCTAGTTCGCGCATCATTTCCATATCAAATTCCGTACGTTCTTTAACTCTTTCCGCTTCGGACAATCTTCCATTGCTGGTAAAATAGTTAATTTGTTTTACCAGATCATCCTGAATTTCCTTCATGGACTGTGTAAGAACATCTCGCCCGGTCACAAATAGATTCGCAGGAAAAATTGCTATGATTTTATCAGAAGAAATCTTCTTTCCGCTTTCCGGCTCTATGCGTTGAATTTCCTCAATCTCATCCCCGAAAAAGATAATCCGGTAGGCAAAATCCGCATAACCCGGAAATATATCAACCGTATCACCTTTTACCCTGAACGTTCCACGGCTAAATTCAACCTCGGTACGGCTGTAAAGAATTTCTACCAGACGGAACAAAAACTGATTCCGGCTCACAATATCCCCTACCGCGGCCCGAACAATGCTTTTCTTATATTCATTAGGATTTCCCGCGCCATAAATACAGGAAACCGAGGCCACCACAAGCACATCCCTACGCCCGCTCATGAGCGAGGACACCGTATGAAGCCTGAGCTTTTCAATTTCCTGATTGATCATCAGGTCCTTTTCTATGTAAGTATTGGTACTGGAAATAAACGCTTCCGGCTGATAGTAGTCGTAGTAACTGATGAAATATTCAACCGCGTTATTGGGAAAAAATTGCTTGAATTCACCGTATAGCTGGGCTGCCAGTGTTTTGTTATGGCTCAGCACCAAGGTAGGCCGGTTTATTTCCGACACAACGTTGGCGACTGTAAAAGTCTTTCCGGAGCCCGTTACCCCAAGTAAGGTCTGAGCCGGTTCGCCTGCTGCAATTCCCTGTAAAAGTTGTCTGATTGCCTCAGGCTGATCCCCCGTAGGCTGGTAATCTGAAATGAGTTCAAAATTCATAGCTAAACATAAAAGGAATACAATTCATAACGCATTCCAAAGATAAAATAGTTTCTTTGGAATGCGTCGGAATTCCTTTTATGCTTCTTGTGCGATAAGCTGTTCTGCTTTTTCCACTGCTTTTTTCTCTTTCCAATGCTGCCATCCAATCCCCAGAAGTGACGCCATTCCTTTGTCCACAAAAGTGTGACGAACCAGGTTCATACCACCGCGAACAGCCGTAAAAACAGAGTTGTTCGCCCGCAGTGCAAGGCTAAAACCTCCGTCGACATACCGGATATAGTGCCACCAAAGCGAAGGAATAAAAATCGTTTCGCCGTGTAACAAAGTCGTTTCAAAACCTGTTGCACCCTTCATAGCCGGGAAACGTTCGTAGTCCGGATTGATCGGATCCACTTTACTCATTACCGTAAAAGGATGCTGATAAAGCCTTGTGCTTTCCTCAGGAGAGAACAAAATAACCTGCTTGCGGGTATGGAACTGCGTCAAAAACACATTGGAGCAATCCATATCATAGTGCAGGTTGGTAATCGAACCCTCACCTCCGAAAAATACAAATTTATAGTACTTTAAAAATCCGTCCATGATCGTTGGAAAACGGATATCGTCTGTCAACGAAGGCGCTTTTTTAAATATATCAAAAAGGAAAAGTCTCAAATCCGTAGGCCCCTTCTCGATCAACGAAAGATACTCGCCAAACTTCATCGTTTTGGCGATCTGAAAATACTTATCCGCATCATGCATGTGGTTATCAACCAAAGGAACATCGATTTGACCGTGGTTTTCACGAAGCCACTCGAAAGTCCATTTTTGCATCGCCGGCCAGTCTTTTGCTAAATCAGTAAAAACAACAGGACGGCTTGGTTTTAAATAATTCTCAATAAATTCTTCGCGGGTAAGTCCGGTACGTTTTTCTATTGGCACTAATTTCATGACAGAAACTGAGTATAATGAGTAATCGACTGTGTAAGAAAAATTATATTATAGCCTTTCGACCATCTTACCAATTATTCTAAATAACAATTCAAATTCGGGTAATAGTTCTAAAAAATCAATATTTCAAAAACAACCGGCCGGTTATGGTGCCGTTTGTAATGATTTTTCATTGACAAATTTATACCGTTACACTAAAAACTACATCAAATGTATTAAAGGAAATTGGAAATATACCCAAAATAATTTGAGATAATCCTTACAGGATCATTTGCATTCCAGACAACTATCTCCGGTATTACCCTGCAAGTTATACCCAAATCGAAATAAAAAAAATGACAATAATCACACACGCTACCGATCAATAAACGTATCTTCACCGGCAAATATTGAATGGTTTCGTTAACGGTTTGCTCACTGTCCGATGAAATATTTAACCATACAGCCACCTCCAAAACTGGCGCGTTTTGTAAGATCCTTCTGGATACTGGAAGACGACGTAAATCCGGATAAACCCTACATTCACCGGGTGATGGCAGACGGCTGCGCTGAAATGATATTTCATTATCAAACTCCTTTCGACGAAATTTTTTCAAAAGATAAAATCGAAACATCTTTTCATTCCGGGCTCCACGGCCAGGCCCAACATTTCCGGCGGTTTATTGTGCGGGAAAACTTCGGCATTTTCGGTATTTATCTTTACCCGTTTGCTTTGCCGCTCCTGTTTTCAATGCCTTCTGACGAGCTCAGCAACGAAATGCCCGATCTACAAACGTTGTTGGGCGACGAAGGAAAATTTCTGGAAGAAAAAATGATGCTGGCAAGAAGCAACGAAGAGCGTGTGGTCATCATTTCCGATTTTCTTGAAAAACGGATCACCCAAAATTATCGCGAAGAACCCGCCGTATTTTCTACGATCAGTTATATCATCCGCACCAAAGGATTTGCCAATGTTCAGCAGCTGGCGGATCAGAGTTTTCTGTCAACAAGGCAGTTTGAGCGAAAATTTAAGGCGTTTTCAGGTTTCAGTCCCAAGTTATATTCCCGGATTGTACGGTTTCAGTCCGCGCTGGAAATGTATGGCAATCAGGAAAAATCACTTACCGAAATCGCCTATGACTGCGGTTATTACGACCAGTCCCATTTCATACACGATTTCAAAGAATTTTCAGGTCAGCACCCAAAATCTTTCTTTTCAGGAAAAGCGGAAGGCGTTGAATACAGAGATGCATAATGTCGCGTTTTTCCAATTTCCGGCTGTCGGGCCTTGATAGATTTGCATAAACTTTAAAACAAAAAACGATGAGCACTGCAAAAATTCCTAACGGCCACCAGACGATTATGCCGTATCTGATGCTGAAATCTTCGGCTCAATTTATTGATTTCACAAAAAACGTTTTCGGAGCGGAAGTAACTTTCACGAGAATGCGCGACAACACCGACGTAGTGATGCATTCCGAAATCCGGATCAATGATAGCACGATCATGTTTTGCGACAGCACCGATCAATGGAAAACGCAAACGTCCAACCTTTTTATCTATGTAGATAATGCTGACGAAACCTACAAAAAAGCGCTTTCCGAAGGAGCCATAAGCATCATGGAACCCGCAGACCAGGACTATGGAAGAAGCTGCGGCGTAACAGATCCCTGCGGAAATGTTTGGTGGATAACTTCCGTAAAATAATTCACAAGCCATCTTTAATTCGTACTTTTAAAATAAAACTTTCGAATTAAAGATGGCTGAAACATTAAAAGAAGTCGACGATATTCTTGACAATCAAAACGAACAGCTCAAAAAATTACACAGCATTGCAACCAAGGCTTTTCAGGAAGAAGAACTTATTATTGATAATCTCGCGCATCCTCCTCAGGAAATATTAACACAAGGCCAGCGCGTTTCGGACAAAGTTGCACGATTTGGCGGGAGCTGGACATTTATCATCGTGTTCAGTATCATTCTGGTCGTCTGGATCATTTACAACTCGACTCTTCCGAAAGCTGAACAGTTTGACCCTTATCCCTTTATTCTGATGAATCTGATACTTTCATGTGTGGCCGCCATGCAGGCACCGATCATTATGATGAGCCAGAACAGGCAGGAGGAAAAAGACAGAATCAGGGCTGAAAATGATTATCTGATCAATATGAAAGCGGAACTGGAAGTCCGCAGCCTGCATCAGAAAATGGATCTTCTGCTGGAAGAGCAAGTAAAAACGCTATTTGAAGTGCAGGCAAAACAGCTTGAATTATTAAAAAAACTAACGGAACGTGTCGACAGTCTCTGTGCAAAAAACGATTTATAACCTTTCAGTATTACCATAATGATTAATTACGACGGCAAGATTTTCATCCCCCTTTCTAATTCAGAAAACGGGGAAGTGGATCTTAAAATGCAATTTAAATACAAGCAGACAGGCAACCTTCTGACTTCCGATTACGTAGGAGAAAATATAAGGCTTGGACATTTGATCGCGCTGGTGGACGAGAAGGGCTGTCTGGATATGCGTTATCATCAGGTGAACGATCGCGGTGAAATCACAACAGGCATTTGTAAATCTACCCCTGAAATATTACCAAACGGAAAAATTCGTTTACATGAAAAATGGCAGTGGACTTCCGGGGATTTGTCTGAGGGAAATTCAATCCTGGAAGAGCTGACCGCCGGAAAATAAGCCGTTTGTTTTCACGAGAACTACCTAATCGAACGTATTATGAAGGTTAAAATCTTATTGTTTTTCTTCGCGTTGCTGACTTATGCGGCGCAGGCACAAACTTCAAAAGTAGTCTCAGGTGCTACCAATTTCAGTGTAAAGTTTGTTTTGGGCACTTGCAACGGCACTTTTGACGCTCCCAAAGGCGGCGCCATCTTCGATCCGAATAACCTGAATGCTTCCGCATTTAACCTGACGGTTGCTGCCGCTACTTTTAAAACAAACAGCAACGCCAGAGACAAGGATATGAAAAGTGACAAGTATTTTGACGTCGCCAAATATCCTGAGATTCATTTTAAATCTTCGAAAATCGAGAAAAAAGATGCCAATTACCAGGCCATCGGGACGCTGACGATCAAAGATGTTTCCAAAACGGTAACCTTGCCTTTTGAAGCAAAGAAAAATGCGGATGGCAGTTATGCCCTGGCCAGTACTTTTGATATCAACCGGCTCGACTATAAAGTAGGCGAAAGCAACTGGAAATTGAAAGATGTGGTAACCTTGACGATCAAAGCCGTTATCAAATAAATAACAGCCAACAAAAAGAAAGAGATGTATTTGTAAACTGGCCGGATCAGTGACAAATACATCTCTTTTTATTTCCAAATATTCTCCCAAACCTCCAAGTGCCATCGGCACGGCCGATTTTGTGGCCCGGGATTTTAATCCCGGGAGCAAGTAATTTCATTTACAACCCTGGCAAGATTTCAATTCATAAAAAATTTGAGAATTATTTATCGGTACATTACTTTGTAATTAGTCTAATTAGTCTTTCATTTGTAAAATATAACTGGTCTAAATAGATATAACCTTCCGATGAAATACTTTTTTGCACTCTTGTGTATGCTCATTTTATCCTGTGTGCAAGACGTTTTTGCACAGATTGGAGAGATCCGGGGAACGATTCTGACGCAAGACCGCAAATCTTTTGAAGGAGTACACGTTACCTTAAAAAATACCAAATACGGGACTACAACACACGCCAATGGCAAGTTCTCTATAAAAGCTCCGACAGGAACTTATACACTGATGGTAAGTATCCTCGGCAATGAAAAAAAAGAAATTCCCGTACATATCTCCGAAAATACACCGACGATTTTAGATGAAATACAACTGAACGAATCCGGTATCGCACTGGAAGACGCCGTAATCACGGGACAATTTGGAAAACAATCGCTGCGTAATTCCGTATTCCAGGTCAGAACGATTGACAGTGAACGCATCAAACTCAGAGGCGCAACCAACATTCAGACAATCCTGAACACCGAACTCGGCATACGCTTTTCCAATGACCCGACTTTGGGCACCACCGATATCCAGCTTATGGGTATGACCGGCCAAAGCGTGAAGATTTTACTGGACGGCATTCCCCTTGTTGACCGTGGAGCCACACGGGAAAGTCTGGGACAAATTGATATCAACACAATAGAACGTATAGAGATCGTAGAAGGCCCGATGTCTGTTATTTACGGTACCGATGCACTGGCAGGTGTAATCAATTTGATCACAAAAAAGAGTGACGGAAAAGATAACCTCTCAATTTCAGCGAGGACCCAGGAAGAAACCGTTGGTGATGAATATGATGCGTTCAGCAAAAAAGGCACGCACAACCAGAACATTGGGATAACCTGGCAAAAACAAGGATTTCACTTATCCGGAAGTATTACCCGCAACAATTTCGGTGGCTGGCAGGGAGATTCCAGTGGCCGGCAAAAAGCCTGGATGCCGAAAGAGCAGATGCTTTACACAGCAGGTCTCGGATATTCCAGACAAAAGTGGAATCTGTGGTACCGCTTCAACGGGACAGATGAAACGATCAAATTCCTGGGAAATATCAACTTACTGAATTCGGCAGGTGATAAAGACTATATCACCAAACGCTGGTTCCATCAGGCGCAGGGTGCTTATCAGGCGAATGAAAAACTGGGGTTCAGCGGCGCACTGTCTTACACGGATTATAGCCGCAGAACGCTGAGCACCAACATTGATTTTAACACAGGCAAACGCACGTTGACACTGGATGCCGCCAGTCAGGATAAATCCATTTTCACGACTTTATTTTTCAGAGGAACAGCGTTGTATAAAGTTAATCCCAATGTATCGCTACTTCCGGGTTTAGAAATCAACAACAACAATAGCAGCGGGCAACGCATCCTGGGATCACCAACGATTAACGAATATGCATTTTTCGTTTCGTCAGAGCTAAAAATCACACCGGCGATCAAACTGAGTCCGGGTGTTCGTTTTATCAAAAACTCGGTGTATGACGCACCTCCGGTGATTCCATCGTTGAACGCCAAGATTGAACTGAATAAATCCTTCGATCTGCGGATGGGTTATGCAAGAGGGTTCCGCTCACCTGCCCTGCGTGAATTGTATTTTGATTTTCACGATGCCTCACACTCGATCAACGGCAACGTAAACCTGAAAGCCGAATACTCCAATAGTTTCAATGCGTTTCTGACATGGCGGGCTATTGAAGATTCCAAACTTCGTATAACGTCAACACTAGGCGGTTTTTACAATGTTTTTCATGACCGTATCGATACCGGATTTGATCCCAACAATCCAACGCAGACGACTTATCTGAACATCAGTTTATTCAAAACGACGGGTGTAACGCTTGACAATAAATTCTATTGGAAAAACCTTACAGCCACATTAGGCGCAACTTACATTGGCAGTTACAATGAATTCAGCGAGGATGCAGAGCTGGATGAGAGCCTTCCTGAATTTGTCTGGTCTCCTGAAATCAATGCCAACTTCCTTTACAGCTTCCCAAAAATCGGAGCAACCCTTAACCTTTTCTATAAATACTCCGGCAAAAAACCTGCTTACGCCATTCTTGACACAACACCAATCACGGCAAGTCTGAGAAAAATAAGCGGGTACAGTATGGCCGATTTAACCCTTACCAAAACCATCGGCAAATATGTAAGCCTGATCGGCGGTGCAAAAAACCTGTTTGATCTTACAGCCATTAAAAACACCACCATCGGAACAGGACACGATGCCTCCGGTCCCGGCTTCAACGGCCGTTCCTACTTCCTGGGTTTAAACATCCAATGGTCTAAAAACTAATCTCATTACCCGTTTTAAATCAATCAAACAATTATGAACAAATTAATCAAACCTCTACTAGTCATTGCATTTCTGGGGATATTCAACGCCTGCAGCGATGATGATCCGCCACTACCGGACAACCTTGCTTCGTTTGAATCCACTGCAAAAGGTTTTGAAGGAGAAAGTGTGGACGTAAAAATCAATTTGAGCAGAGCGGCAGAATCGGCTGTCTCTATTTCCGTTGCACTTACGCCTACGCTATTAACGTACGGCACCCAATTTACAACCGAACCGGCTGCAACCAATAACACACTGGCTTTGACTGTTCCGGCGGGACAAACCAGCGCTACTTTCAAGGTCGTAAAAAAGACAGGCGTACTTTTAAACGGGGATGAAACCATTCAGTTTAAAATAGCTTCTGTGGCTTCTCCTGTCCTGATTGGTACCAACACAGAGCTGAAATTAAGTTTCAAAGCCATCATTTCCGAAGGAACGGCTATTCAACTTAACGGGATTGCAGCGGGTGAGGCTGGCTCAGCAGCAGGAAACTCAGTTTATCTGGATTTGAGCGGTAATACACAAACACCGGTTTTACGTGACAGCTGGGACCTTGGCTTCAACAGCGGAGCTGATTTCCGTGTGATTATTAACAATACGAACGGTGCTTCGGCAGTTCAGATCAATAAGTCTGATATCAACGCGGTTTCGGATAAAGATATCGATCTTACCACATTGGCAGTTGGCCAGGGTACAGGAACCTTTGCCTTATACGACGACGTAACCGGCGATCTTACCAAAACGGTTATTAAAGAAATTTCGGCCACCGATGCAGACAACAAGGTGTATGTAATCAACCGCGCTGGCGGATCAGGTTCTGTTCTTGCGGCTGACAAAATTTACAAAGTACGTATTTTGCGTAAAGGCACCGGTTACACGCTTCAGTATGCCAAACTGAATGAGACAACTTTCAAAACACTGGATGTGACCAAAGACGCTACCTACAACTTCCAGTTTGCTTCACTCGAAAAAGGTACTGCTGTAAGTGTTGAGCCGGCAAAAGCACGTTGGGATATCGTTTGGGGTTATAGTCTATATTTCACAGGTCCTACTCCGTATGCATTCTCTGACCTTGTGTTTATCAACCACCGCGCAGGTGTAACGGCAGCCGAAGTACTCACATCGACTGCAACATACGACGCTTATGCAGAAAGTAACGTGAGCACAACCACTTTCGTAGCGGACCGCGACGTAATCGGATCGAAATGGAGAGTAACCTCCGGCGGCACGGTAGGTGTAAAAACGGATCGCTTTTATGTAATCAAAGACGCTGCCGGCAATGTATACAAACTTAGATTTATCAACTTCCACGCAAGTGACGGCGGTGAAAGAGGTAAACCGAAACTTGAATACAAACTGGTAAAAAAAGGAGCCTGATCATTTTCAACTATTCCGACCCATCAGAGAGATAAGGCTTCATGCCTTTCTCTCTGATTTTTGGATTTAAAACGATATAAAATGCTTACTTCACTCATTCTCTCTGTTTCCACCTTATTCAATCCGGCACATGCAGAGGCACTTTCAGGTTATCATCAAACAGCAGAAATCATCGCAGCCTCAACAAGCAAAGCGGAGATCCGTGTCATCAAAGATTTCAGTGCGGTGACCAAACCCAATACCTATAATTATTTCAGCCTCACAACCGGCTCGGAGGTATCTATGGATGATGCGAAAACCAATAAATGGGACCTGGCATTCAGCGGGACTACAATTCTGGTAAATGGCGGCACGAGCGGACCAGGACAAGGTGGTGCAGTTGTTCTTGAAAAACCATTTGATTCGCTTTCCGAAGTGCCAAAAGATGGTTACAAAACCGACGGCG
This sequence comes from Dyadobacter diqingensis, assembly GCF_024220585.1. GTDB lineage: Bacteria > Bacteroidota > Bacteroidia > Cytophagales > Spirosomataceae > Dyadobacter > Dyadobacter diqingensis. Next base: position 214,230 of record NZ_JAMXKF010000009.1, on the reverse strand, counting down.
CCTCGGGTAACGCCATTGCAGGCGGCAGCGGGAACTCCTGGTACAAATACGATATGACTGTTCATGCCATTCTTCCGATTGTCGGACGGACCATCGTGGTCAAAACGGCAGAAGGCAAATTTGCCAAAATTGAATTTATCAGTTATTACAAAGGCGCCCCCGAAGAGGTCCCAACCGAAGAGTCAAAATACTATACATTCAGATATGTTCTGGCAGATCAAAACGGTAAGTTCTGATACCTGAGCCAGTATAAAATAGCCGTTCACAACCTGATCAGTGTGAACGGCTATCAAAAAAATCATTTCTGGTACTTCCAGTTACGCTGTTTCCCCTCTTCCATCCATTCGATCGCCTGCTCCATTCTTTTATTCCGGGTCGTCTCGCTTTTTGCTTCCGTAATCCATTCCACATATTCCTTTTTCTGCGAATAACTGAAACGCCCAAAGGTCTCCGACGCAAGCGGATTGGTATTAATCGCTTCTGTAAAATATTCCGGAACGACCAATTCCTTCGGTTCCTTTGACGCGGATTCTTTTACAGGTTTAATACCCTTATCAATCAGGGCCATCGCTTCGTGAATAAAACCCACAAGTTTTTCCTCCGAAGGAAGATCCTCAATTTTTGTTATCCTGCCGAGCTGCCCCATAGAATTCTTCTCGGTACCGCTTGCCAGTACATGATCCGGATCTGTCAAAAGAGAGCCCAGCCAGAAACCAAATGCACAATGTTGTTTGAAGGACGCCATGTTGCACAAATTATAATTTTTGTACTCAAAAAAAGGCATGCTCCACTTCATGGTTTCATGTACATCCGGACAGGATCCATGAACGATTTCTCTTAGATAATCCAATATAGGTATAGCAAAATCGGCTGATTTTACGATGTAGGTGTCAATTCGAGAATCTTTTGTACTCATCGGTCGGTTAAAATTCTAATCAGGAAACAGACGAATCCCGGCAAAACAATCAGATACTAATTTTCAAGAATTTTCTTTAAATTTTTGAGCCCGTCAGAGAAATCCTTTCCGACAGAATCTTCCATGCCCATAAACGGCAGGAACACATTCATAGGAATTGGCATCTTTCCCGAAAATCCCCACTTGACCCTCGTCTGTTCAGGGCCAACGACTTCCGTGATCATATAAGCATCATTCGTGGATTCAAAAGGTTTGATAAATCGTAGTTCCGTATCAATCCGTTCGCCCTCGGTAATTTTCTTGATTTCCTGCTCTCCCGTACCCACTTCCTCATTCCCTTCCCATCTGGATGTATAACCAACGGTGCCGTCGGTACCTTTAAAAGTCTTTTTGACATTAGGGTCTTTAGCCATCCAAACACTCCAGTTATCCTGGTTCTTTAAGGATTTGAGATAGGCAAAAACCTCAGGTTTTGGTTTGTTGATCAATATTTCGCGTTCGACAGCATAATTTTTGGGCATTAAGATGGCTGCGATGATAAAAACGGCGAGCAAACCAAGGATTGTGTAGAGCACTTTTTTCATGACTGGATTAGTTTTAGGTGAATAAATGAATTTATATTTTACTTCATCAATATCTTCAATCCTCTCCATATTGCTCATTCCGGCTTTTTCAAGAACCCGGATTGAGGCCATATTTTCCACATTCACAAAAGCAACGACTGCCGGTGCACCAAATTTGCGAACAGAAAACCCGATCAGGTATTTTGCAATTTCAGTGGCAACGCCCTGTCCCCAATACTCTTCCATGATGCGGTAACCTATTTCTACCTCCTCGCCATAAGCTTCAAGTTTAGCCGCTCCAACCAATGCGCCCGTTTTCCGGTCTTCCACTAAATATCTCCCAAAATAAGTGTCCGTTTCGTTCTCTTTCAGGATCAGCTTTAACATTTCGTCGGATTCATGACGGCTCAACGCGAAACCGGTCACAAATTTCATTACCCTTGCATTATTACTCAGTCTGAAATATTTATCACCGTCTGCTGCTGTCATTTTTGTTAAAATAAACCGCCGCGTCTTTATCCTAAAAACTTTCATACATTAAAAGAACGTCACGTAAATTAAAAAGTAACATTCAGAATTTCAAACGATTAAATAATTTAACAATAGATTACGAAATATACATTTTGTAATTAAAAATTTCATTAGATGCACTCTTTTTATTTTTGAGTTACATAACTAAGGCAAAACATACACAAATCTAAAAGTAACAGGCAGGTAATTAAATATTACTTTCGGGTAGATTTTCGATTACGGAACCGGTAATTTGCTTAAATAATTTATAATGTTTCCCCTCAAACTATATCAGCAGGATTTAAAAGACACCATCCGGTTAAGTATTCCCATCGTCGTTGCCCAGCTGGGCGTCGTGCTTATGGGTATGACCGACAATATCATGGTCGGACGTATGCTTGGGGCTGTTCCTCTCGGTGCTGCTGGCCTGGCCAACTCGATCACCCATATGATCTGCTCGATTGGTATTGGATCACTTTCCATTGTTTCGGCTCTTGTGGCGCAGTCGAACGGGCGTGATGACAAAGCCGAGATCAATAAACTTTTTAAAGCCGGAATTAAAGCTTCGTTGCTTTTAGGGCTGATTTTGGGCGCAATTAGTTTACTCGTTGCCTGGCAATTCGATATTTTTCAGCAAACAGCACAGGTTACAGCGCTGGCCAGGCCGTTCATGATTATTCTGGTTATCTCCAATATTCCATTGTTCTTGTTTATAGCGCAGAGACAGCTTTGCGACGGTCTGGCCAATCCGAAAGTGGCGATGTACATCACCGTTTCGGCACTGATCATCAACCTGATCCTTAACTACGTTTTCATTAATTGGTTCGGACTCAACGGTGCGGCTGTGGCCACATTGTTCGCCCGGATTTTCATGGCCATTGCGATATGGATTTATATCAAACGCTCTGAATTTTTCAAACCTTACTTTGATTTCCAAAACTTAAAGGATTCTGGCAATGAGCTGATCAAAAAAATTCTGCGTCTGGGTGTTCCGGGCGGATTCCAGTTTTTCTTTGAAATCGCTGCTTTTGCCTCAGCCGTTGTCATGATCGGCTGGCTCGGAGAAGCACCACTCGCGGCCCATCAAATTGCGATCAATCTCGCATCGACCACCTACATGATGGCCACGGGAATTGCCTCAGCGGGCAGCATTCGCGTTGGCTTGGCATTGGGGCAGAAAAGTCTTGATGCCGTCAGACGCGCCGGATCCGCCGCCTTTGTGACAACCATCCTACTAATGGGATTAAGCTGTTTGTTGTTCCTCACAGCCAATGAATGGCTTGTCAGTTTGTACATACGCGACAATGTGGATGTTACCAGCATCGCCACCGGCCTTGTGATCATTGCCGGATTTTTCCAATTTTCAGACGGCATACAGGTCACTGCACTTGGTTCCCTTCGCGGCATTGCAGACGTAAACATTCCTACGATTATTACACTTTTCGCTTACTGGATACTGGCGCTTCCACTTAGTTACGTCCTTGCATTTCATGCCGGTATGAACGTCACAGGCGTATGGCTCGGGCTCTCGGCGGGGCTTACGGTTTCAGCGCTTTTGCTGACCATACGTTTTTTCAGGAAAGTAAAGACCGTAAATATCCACGAAGAGAAAGACAATCAGCCAGTTACCTTTCATTAAAAAATTTAAGCACGTTGGTATCAATCCACCACGATCACCCGTTAATTAGAAAAACATTAAAATCTGTTAACAGTCGTTAACAACTCAAAAAATTTGGTTATACCATTTGAATTATTATATTTGAACAATTGGATCCCATTATTGTATTTCCAACTAATTAGTGCCAACCATTCTTGAATTCATTATAAAAGTATGAATTTTTTAATGTACTGATACAAGTCAGCACCATGCTAAAAAGAACTTTTGTATTGTTTTTTTGTATTGGGCAGATTCTTGCCTCTGCGCTGTTCTCCGAACAGGCAGAAGCGTCGTGCAGATCTACATTAAGAATAAAACGTCTTTCTTCTTTTGCCGTCTTCCCGAAAGCACAGGAAGATATTATTGAAATTGACGACTCCATTTGCCTGAAACAAACTTTTGTCAAGGCCGATGAGTTTGAATGGAAAGAAAGTATCACGGACCTGCTTCGGCACCGGACTTCGAGCTACCGCTTTATCTGCTTCGAATCCGTCCCTTCTGAATACTTTCATTTTTCGTCCAAATCAGTCGTAAGACATTACACCACGCAGGTTATCGGTTCCATTAAGGGATTACTTACCCTGCCTGACTATTACAGTTTCCTTCATCGTCTTTGCCCGTTCTAACACCCGGCCGCAACACCATGCCGTAGGATAATCTCCTGCCGCATCCATTTATTTTTAGCCGCAAATTTTCTTTCAGGGACCTAACAGACATCAAAATGCCTGCGTGTCAGCGCATGTTTCATTTTGTCTGTCCCGCCACTTATTCCGTGACCAATCACGGAACTAAAACCATGCGCTAAAACAAATCCAAATCCCTTTTACCATATTAATTTTCAATTACTTACTACGCATCATGAAAAATTACAACTGGTCTTTTTTGTTGGGCATAGGCCTGTTCGCTACCGGGTGTGCTACGCAAAGCAAAGACTCCTCAGAAATTAAAGATTCAATTCCGACGATCCCTGTAACGGAGTTGAAACAACAGAAAACCGATCTTCACAGGGAATATGTGAGTGATATTCATGCGGTTAAAAACGTTGAAATTTATGCCCGCGTAAAAGGATACCTCGAGGAGGTTTATGTTGATGAGGGAAAGGAAGTAAAAAAAGGACAGATACTTTTCCGTATCAATAATGAGGAATATGCCGCCGAACTTGCCAAGGCAAATGCCATTCTGCAAAGCGCAATCGCTGATGCAAAAGGCGCAGAACTGGAAGTGGGCAGGGTAAAAATGCTGGTCGAAAAAAATGTGGTTTCCAAAACGGAACTGGAAGTGGCCAAAGCAAAATATGCAGCGGTAACAGCCCGGATCGAGGAAGCACGTTCCATGAAATCCAACGCATCCATACAGCTTGCACAAACGCAGATCAAAGCACCTTTCGACGGGATGGTCGACCGCCTTCCTTTCAAAATAGGCAGTTTGATCAACGAGGGGACTTTACTGACTTCCCTATCCGATACAAGGAATATCTATGCCTATTTTAACGTATCAGAAAACGAATATCTTGAATATGTAAAAGCAAGAGGAAAAACGACTGGCAAAGATGCCGTGGTAGAACTGGAACTTGCTGACGGCTCTTATTTCCGCCATAAGGGTACCATTGAAACAATGGAAGGTGAATTTGACGAAGGGACCGGTTCTATCGCCTTCCGCGCCAAGTTTGCCAATCCTGAAAAATTGCTTAAACATGGCTCTACCGGTACGATCCGCCTGACGAACACGCTGGATAATGCGATTTTGATACCTCAAAAGGCTGCTTTTGAAATTCAGGACAAGAGTTTCGTTTATGTCGTTGATAAAGACAACAAAGTAAAAACCAGAAGTTTCGTACCCAAATCAAGAACATCAACTTATTACGTCGTAAAATCGGGGCTGGAAGCAGGCGATAAAATTGTTTATGAAGGAATTCAGGGATTAAAGGAAGGTGTGACCATCAACCCTAAAACGGTTTCCATGGACACGCTGAACGTTGCAGCAAAGGGAATTGAACTTAGCGCACGTTAAAAATTTCCTAAGTCTTATCTGAATTAAATCTTATGTTTGAAACTTTCATAAAACGACCAGTGCTCTCACTGGTCATATCGATCTTTATTACCCTGCTGGGAATTTTGGCCCTCACAGAATTGCCAATAACCCAGTTCCCGGACATCGTTCCGCCGTCCGTAGTCGTTACTGCGAAGTACACAGGGGCCAATGCGGAGGTTTGTGCCAAAGCCGTGGCTACGCCACTGGAAAGGGCCATCAACGGGGTTCCCGGCATGACGTATATGTCATCCGTTTCAAGTAATAACGGAGTTACACTGATCTCCATTTCCTTTAAGGTGGGCACCGATCCCGATCTGGCGGCAGTGAACGTCCAAAACCGTGTACAAACCGTTATTGACGAGCTTCCTGAGGAGGTTATCAAGGCAGGGGTGACCACGGAAAAAGAGGTGAACAGTATGCTCATGTATCTGGATATCATGAGCTCCGACACCGCTGTTGATGAACGTTTTGTTTATAACTTTTCCGATATCAACGTACTTGCCGAATTAAAAAGAATTGATGGTGTCGGTTTTGCCGAGATCATGGGAAGTAAGGATTATTCGATGCGTATCTGGCTGAAACCGGATCGAATGGTTGGTTATGATGTGTCAGCAGATGAGGTTATTGAGGCCATTCGTGGTCAGAATGTGGAAGCAGCTCCCGGAAAAACGGGCGTAAGTTCCGGTAAAGAAACCCAGATGCTGCAATATGTTTTGCGCTATACCGGTAAAATGTTTGAGCCAAAACAATATGAAGATATTGTGGTCAGAGCCAATGCGGACGGCTCTGTATTGAAGCTAAAAGATGTCGCCGACATCGAATTTGGCTCCCTGGATTATAACATGACCTCCAAGTCGGATGGCCGGCCATCTGCGTCGATCATGCTGAAACAACGTCCCGGGTCCAACGCCCGTGACGTTATTGCCAATGTAAAAAAACGTGTAGCCGAGTTGAAGGAAACGTCTTTTCCACCGAACATGGATTACACGATATCGTATGACGTTTCAAGATTTTTGGATGCATCCATCCACGAGGTAATCAGGACACTGATCGAGGCATTTATTCTGGTTATTATCATTGTATATATATTTTTACAGGATTTCCGGTCGACACTTATCCCGGCGCTGGCGGTACCTGTGGCTTTGATCGGTACGTTCTTCTTCATGCAGATGTTCGGATTTTCGATTAATTTGCTTACACTGTTTGCACTGGTACTGGCCATTGGTATCGTCGTCGATAATGCCATTGTCGTCGTCGAGGCCGTCCATGCAAAAATGGCTGAGAAACATCTCAACGCCATGGATGCCACTATTGAGGCGATGAAGGAAATGACGGGTGCTATTATTGCAATCACCCTGGTGATGTCGGCCGTGTTCGTTCCGGTGGCATTTATGTCCGGGCCGGTAGGTATTTTCTACCGACAGTTTTCTGTGACCCTCGCGATTTCCATCGTTATTTCCGGTATCAATGCCTTGACATTAACGCCGGCCTTGTGTGCCCTGATGCTTAAAAACACCCATGGTACGCCGCAGAAAAACACGCCGCTCCAAAGATTTTTCAACGGTTTTAACCGGGGTTATGATTCGATTTCGAATAAATACCGCAGCCTGCTTGGCTCCATCATCAACCGCCGGACGGTTACCATCGGGCTGCTTATTGCATTCTGTGTAGGCACCTGGGGGGTAAACAGCATTTTACCTACCGGATTTATTCCAACGGAAGATCAGGGGATGTTGTATGTCAACGTGACCACACCCGTTGGCGCGACGGTGGAAAGGACAGAAGTGGTTCTGGATGAAATTCAGAAAGTGGCGGAAAGCTTTGACGAGGTTGAGTCCGTTGCTACGCTGGCAGGTTATAGCTTAATGACCGAATCCGCGGGAGCTTCTTACGGTATGGGTATGATTAACCTGAAACCGTGGGAAAACCGTACCGCTTCGGTACAGGATATGATCAACCGGATGAAAGAGAAAACCAAGCATGTGACCGATGCCGATATCCAGTTTTTCCCTCCTCCTACCGTACCGGGTTTCGGTAATTCGAGTGGTTTTGAACTTCGTTTGCAGGACCGCACCGGGAAAGGTGATTTACAGCAAACAGCAAAGGTTACCAATGATTTTATCAAGGCACTCGCGGACTCACCCGAGATCAACGCAGCTTTCACAAGTTTCGACGCCAGTTTCCCGCAATACATGATCCATGTAGATGCTGATATGGCGGCTAAAAAAGGTGTCAGCGTTGACAATGCAATGAGCACTCTCCAGACGCTTGTCGGTAGCTTTTATGCCTCCAACTTTATCCGTTTTGGCCAGATGTACAAGGTAATGGTACAGGCCGAACCGAGTGCACGTAAAAACCCGGAGGATATTCTAAAACTTTATGTAAAAAATAACCGTGGCGAAATGGTACCCTTTTCCACGTTCATCAAACTTGAAAGGGTTTACGGACCAGAACAGCTGACCCGTTACAACATGTTTACGTCTGCGATGATCAACGGAGATGCAGCACCGGGTTACAGTAGCGGGGATGCGATTAAAGCCGTTGAAAGGGTTGCTAAGGAGTCCCTGCCCAAAGGATATACCTATGACTGGTCGGGGATGACGAGAGAGGAAATTCTTTCGGGCAATCAGGCGGTTTACATTTTCATGATCTGTCTTTTGTTTGTATACCTTTTGCTCGCGGCACAATACGAAAGCTTCCTGTTACCACTGCCTGTAATCCTTTCTTTGCCAACGGGTATTTTCGGAGCCTTCCTGGCCCTGAAATTACTGGGACTGGAAAACAATATTTATGCGCAGGTTTCTCTGGTTATGCTGATCGGACTTCTCGGGAAAAACGCAATTTTGATTATTGAGTACGCCATACTCCGGCAAAAAGAAGGACGTACCGTTTTTGAAGCCGCGCTCGAAGGAGCAACAGAAAGGTTACGCCCTATCCTGATGACTTCCTTTGCCTTCATTGCGGGTCTAATTCCACTCTGTATCGCTTCCGGTGCAGGTGCGCTGGGCAACAGGTCTATTGGTACGGCTGCGGCCGGAGGGATGTTAATCGGGACCTTGTTCGGGGTTGTCATCATCCCCGGATTGTACGTGCTGTTTGCAACGCTGGCACTTCCTAAAAAACCTTCTTCCCCAAAACTGGAAAAAGAGGAAGCCTTGCTCCATTAATCCCACCCGCTTATTCAGGCAGTTATGGTCACAAAACCGTAACTGCCATTATATTAATTGCATTCATTGGATGAAAACAAATAAAAAAATTTACAACACCCTTCTTGTCACCGCAATTGTTTGCCTGAGCGGGTGTAAAGTAATGCAGCCTGTCAAACATGCTTCTTCTATAAAAGCACCCGAAACTTTTGAAAGTCAGACAGACTCGACGGGTATAGGCGCGATACGGTGGAAGGATTTTTTCAAAGACCCGAATCTGGTTGCGTTGATTGACACGGCTCTACTGAATAACCCTGATTTAAAAATGGCCGTTCAGCGCATTGAAATGGCCAGGACCAATATCATGGTCGCTCAGGGCGCTTTACTGCCATCGGTAAATGCCGAAATTTCGGGCGGCGGCCGCAAGTTTGGCGACTATACCATGGATGGTGTAGGTAATTATGATACCAATTTTTCAGAAAACATCGACGCAGACAGAAGGTTGCCGGCTCCGTTCATGCCTGATTATTTTACCGGATTGCGTAGTTCATGGGAAATTGATATCTGGGGTAAATTGAAAACGCAGAAAAAGGCTGCTTATACACGTTTCCTTGCTTCTGAAAAAGGAAGGCATCTGGTCACGACCAGTCTCATCGCGCAGGTTGCCCGGCTTTACTACGAACTGCTGGCCATGGATTTGGAACTGGTTATTATCAGGAAGAATATTACGCTGCAACAGTCGGCCGTTGAAAATATCAAAATACAAAAAGAAGGCGGCAGGGCAAATGAACTTGGTGTGCGCCAATTCACAGCGCAGCTTTTAAATACACAAAGTCTGGAAATCCAGATTAACCAGCGGATTGTAGAAGCAGAAAATTCGCTAAATCTTTTACTGGGTCGTTTTCCGCAGAAAATTCAGCGGGGTGGCAGACTGGATGAAAATCTCCCGGAACGCGTTCAGGCCGGAATACCTTCCAAAATGCTTATCAGACGTCCGGATATCCAGCAGGCGGAGCTGGAATTATTAGCCAATCATGCGGATTTGCAGGCAGCCCGACTGGCCTTTCTTCCGTCCCTGAATATTACGGGCATGCTGGGTTTTAATGCGTTTAAGGGTTCGTTATTGTTCAATTCCGGATCGATCGCTTACAGTGCTTTGGGTGGATTGGCAGCGCCTATTTTTAACAGAAAAGCACTTAAAGCCGGACAAAAACGGCTGGAAGCTGCAAGCATCGAATCGCTGTATGCCTATAACAAAGCAATTCTCACCGGTTTTCAGGAGGTAAGTACAAGTCTGAAAAAGATAGATAACACTAAAAAATTAGCGGATTTCAAAAAGCAGGAAGTGGACGTTCTGCAACAGGCCGTTGTCACTTCACGTGATCTTTTCCTGACAGGTTATGCCACATATCTGGAAATTATCACCGCACAAAAGACGGTGTTGGAAGCGGAGTTATCATTAACAGATGTTCAGAAAGATCAACATCTTGCGCTGATCGAATTGTACCGATCGCTGGGCGGAGGCTGGGAATAAACATCTCTTCCACGGATTGAAATCCGTGGCAATAAGATCGGTCGTGCCCAGGGCACTGGGTGATCCTCAGTTTTGAACAAGGTTTGGGAAAAAAAATAACACAGCAGGTTATCCCGCTGTGTTATTTTTTGCCTGTATCTTTTATTAAAACTTACTTCTTTTTGGTTCCTGCCAGACTTGGCTCTTTTGAAATAATGATCAGGTCTGTAAGCATCCGTCCGGTTTCAGTGATATAGATATCCTTTTTCTTTTTCGCTTCCTTCGGTGCTTCGGCAGCTACTTTTGTATCCGCTTCGTCTTCATCATCCTCGGCGTCTTCTCCAAGTTGTTTCAACGCAGCACGTTTCTTTTCCGCCTCATCACGCTCGATTTTACGTTTTGACTCTTGTAGAGAAACCACTTTATTCTCACGTGCCTTCTTAAATTCGTCAATCGTTTTTACCAGCGTTTTAAGTTCTTCGTCTGATTTAAGGCGTTGCTTATACTTGTCACGAAGCTGACCTACGATTTTTTCGTTGATATTGTTCGTTGATTCGTATTTAGAAGAAGGAATCTGATCCCATGGCAATGCGCTTGGCTGCGATCCTTCACCATATTCATTCACCTTAAATGCTGACGGCAATTCCAGGTCAGGCATTACACCTTTCAGCTGCGTGCTGCTTCCGTTGATACGGTAGAACTTCGCAACCGTCAGTTTAACCTGTCCAAGTTGATCCGTTTCTTTCGGAGCCCACTGGTTAAGATCGATCAATGTCTGAACTGTTCCTTTACCATAAGTTTGCTCACCAACGATAATTCCACGTTTGTAATCCTGGATAGCAGCTGCAAAAATTTCGGAAGCCGAAGCACTGAAACGGTTCACCATAACTGCCATTGGGCCATTGTAGGCAACCATCGGGTCATTGTCCGTTTCCACCTGAATATCGCCTTGTCCCTCTTTCACCTGAACAACCGGTCCTTTATTGATAAACAAACCTGTCAGAGAAACTGCTTCAGTTAATGAACCACCACCGTTATTACGCAGGTCGATCACGATACCATCGACATTTTCTCCCTGCAATTCAGTGATCAGTTTCTGAACGTCACGGGTTGTGCTCGAAAATTCTTTTTCTTTCTGTTGAGCTCCTTCAAAGTCACGGTAGAACAAAGGAATATCGATCACACCAATTTTGTAATCCTTGTTACCGGAGTTGATGGAAACAATTTCTTTTTTGGCGCGCGAATCTTCCAATTTGATTTTTTCACGAACCAATCTGATTTCCTTTGGAGGTGTGCTTGAAAGCGCATCTGCCGAAACGATCTGCAAACGAACCACAGTTCCCTTCGGACCTTTGATGAGCTTAACCGCATCGTCAACGAACCAGCCAACAAGGTCAACAAATTTCCCGTCGTCACCCTGGGCAACACCGATGATCTTATCTTCCTTCTTAAGCTGTTTTCCTTTAAATGCAGGACCACCCGGAACGACTTCAACGATTTTGATATAATTATCTTCCTCACGAAGTAACGCACCGATACCTTCTACCGACTGGCTCATTTCCTGCTTGAAACGGTCTGCCGACGTAGGCGCCATGTAACTTGTATGCGGATCCAGAGACTCGGCATACGCGTTCATGAACATCTGGAAAACCTGCTCCGTACGGATACGGCTCAAACCACGGTCACGGTTTTTATACCGGTCACTCAAAGTTTTCACAACGGACGAATCCGGCTTTCCGGCCAGTTTCAGATCCAGCGCTTCACTTTTCAGGTATTTTCTCCAGGTATCGTTCAGCTCATCATTTGACTTCGCCCACGCCACCTTATCACGATCCGTGTTCAGTGATTCGTCTACGGTATAATCAAATGGCTTCGGCGTTTTCAGAAGTGTCTGGATATATTCGCTTCTTTCCTGATAACGCTTTCTGAAAAGGTTATACATGTTAAAAGGAATATCCAGCTCACGTTTTTGCAAAAAGTCATCGAAAGAGTACCTGTATTTTTCGAATTCCGCCATATCCGAGGCCAGATAATACAATCGACCATGGTCAATACCGTCAATGTATTTATCGAAAATTGCCGACGACAATGAATCGGTCAGCTTCGTTTTCCGATAATGATAATTTGAAAGTATTCTTGTCGAAAGCTCTTCCGCTTTATACTGGGCTGCGGTCGGCTTGATATCTTCCGCTAACGAAGTTTCCGTAGTGACGATTGCATTTTGCTGTACGGGACCTCGCTGCCAGCCAAGTAATACAACAGGAATAAGAGTGATTAGGTACTTTTTCATTCGTCGAATTTTTGTTAACTATTTAACAATTTCTAATAATTCAACTTCAAATACTAAAGCTGAATAGGCAGGGATCTGAGGACCAGCAGCACGCTCACCGTAGGCAAGAGAATACGGAATAAACAATTTCCATTTCGAACCTACCGGCATAAGCTGCAAAGCTTCTGTCCATCCCTTAATTACGCCATTCACCGGAAACTCTACCGGCTCACCGCGATCCACTGAACTGTCAAAAACCGTTCCATTGGTCAAAGTGCCGTGGTAATGTGTCTTTACTTTATCCGTTGCAGCAGGTTTTGCACCCTCTCCCATTTTGATCACAGAGTACTGCAAGCCGCTTTCTGTGGTTGTTACACCAGCCTTCTTCTTGTTTTCTTCCAAAAACTTCTCTCCTTCTACTTTCACGACTGCTCCTTTTTCTTCCATCATTTTTTGAAAATACTCACTGATAAATTTATTTGCTTCTTCAGATGTAAATGTAGTTTTCTCTCCTTTCAGCGCCGACGTGATTGTTCTGGTCAGGATATCGGTATTGATGTTGCTAATGCCCTGAGACGACAATGAGTTGGAAAAACTAACACCAATGGCCGCTGACAGAGAATCCATCTTAGTCTTAAGTACACTTGATGAAGGTGCAGCTTTAGCTGCTGTAACTGTGGTCTTTTTTGTTGCAGCGGCTGGTTTCGTAACTTTCTTAGGCGCTTGTGCGAACCCTTGTGATGCAGCTAAACCGATACATAAAACAGAGGCTAAAATGGTTTTTTCTAATTTGTACATTCTACTTAAGGATGGTCTGAAAATTAAATTTGTGATAATTAATTGTTATTAACGAACTCAATTACAACAAAAACACAATTAGTACCTAAAAAAGTTTTAAAAACCTTTTAAATGCCTAAAATTCCATATTTTTACTGCGTTATAATACTCCAAAGCGGCAAACTTGGAAAAATCTAATTTTTATCCAGCAGTTTTTTAGGTTAACTATTCTTTATTTAACAAATTAACCCTACATTTGCGGCTGTTTTCAAAAACTTACTACTATACTCTAAATAAGTCAATTATACTATGGTATCTGTTAGACCGGACGAAGTTTCGGCCATCCTGCGCGAACAACTTGCAGGCGCTAAATCTGAAGCAGAACTCGAAGAAGTAGGAACAGTCCTTCAGGTTGGTGACGGTGTTGCCCGCATTTATGGCCTTTCCGAAGTACAGGCGGGTGAGCTGCTTGTTTTCGAGAATGGCTTAAAAGCCCTCGCTTTGAACCTCGAGGAAGATAATGTTGGAGCCGTTTTACTTGGTGATTCAAGTGAAATCAAAGAAGGCGACACAGTGAAGCGTACTAAGGAGATCGCTTCAGTAAAAGTTGGTGAAGGTATTGTAGGCCGTGTTGTAAACACATTAGCTGAACCAATCGACGGAATGGGCCCTATTCAGGGTGAAACATTTGAAATGCCACTTGAGCGTAAAGCTCCGGGGGTAATTTTCCGTCAGCCTGTAACCGAGCCACTTCAAACTGGTATCAAAGCAATCGATGCGATGATTCCTATCGGGCGTGGACAACGTGAGTTGATTATCGGTGACCGTCAGACTGGAAAGACAGCTGTTGCTATTGATACAATCATCAATCAAAGAGAATATTACGATAAAGGCGAGCCTGTATTCTGTATCTACGTAGCTTGCGGCCAGAAGGCTTCAACAATCAAAGGTATCGAAGCAACACTTCGTCGTTATGGTGCAATGGACTATACGGTAATCGTAGCAGCCGGTGCATCGGATCCATCACCAATGCAATTCTATGCTCCGTTTACGGGTGCTGCAATCGGTGAATACTTCCGTGATACTGGTCGTCCTGCATTGATCGTTTATGATGACCTTTCAAAACAAGCGGTTTCTTACCGTGAAGTTTCCCTGCTACTTCGTCGCCCTCCGGGACGTGAGGCTTATCCAGGAGACGTTTTCTATCTTCACAGCCGCTTATTGGAAAGAGCTGCGAAAATCATCAATGATGATGCGATTGCTGCCAACATGAATGACCTTCCTCCTTCTTTGAAAGGAAAAGTAAAAGGTGGTGGTTCATTAACTGCACTTCCAATCATTGAAACTCAGGCGGGTGACGTTTCTGCATATATCCCTACGAACGTAATTTCTATTACGGACGGACAGATATTCCTTGAATCTAACTTGTTCAACTCTGGTATCCGTCCTGCGATCAACGTAGGTATCTCGGTATCACGTGTGGGTGGTAACGCTCAGATCAAGTCAATGAAAAAGGTATCAGGTACGTTAAAACTTGACCAGGCTCAATTCCGTGAATTGGAAGCTTTTGCAAAATTCGGTTCGGATCTTGATGCTTCTACTAAACTTGCGATTGATCGTGGACGCCGTAACCAGGAAGTATTGAAACAACCTCAATATGCTCCGGTACCGGTTGAACAACAAGTTGCTACGGTTTACGCTTCTACAAAAGGATTGTTAGATAAAGTTCCGGTTGAAAAAGTAAAAGAATTCGATAAAGAATTCCTTACAATTCTTTCAGCGCAATACAGCGATACACTTGCTGCACTTCGTGCAGGTAAGTTGGATAACAGCGTAACTGATGTTATCGACAAAGTAGCGAAAGAACTTTCAGCTAAATATTAATAGAGAAGTTATAAGTTAAGAATCGGAAATACATTTTCTGGTTCTTAACTTATTGATTACCTCAGGCGGACCGCATTTAATTTCCCTAAGATGGCAAGCTTAAAAGAAGTACGTAACCGGATTGTATCGGTTAATTCAACCCAGCAGATCACGAAAGCCATGAAAATGGTGGCAGCTGCTAAATTGCGCAGGGCTCAGGATAATATCCTGCAAATGCGTCCCTATGCCCAAAAGCTAGGTCAAATGCTTTCAACAGTATCCGCAGGTTCTGAAAGCTCAGTGGACAGCCCATTGAAGTCAGTACGCGCGGCTGAAAAAATATTGATCGTTGTCGTTACTTCCGATCGTGGATTGTGCGGTGCTTTCAATACCAATATCATCAAGGCTACCTTGCAGCTGATCAACGAAAAGTATTCAGTGCAGGCAAGCAAAGGAAATGTAGAGATATTTGCAATCGGTAAAAAAGGTGCAGAAGCATTCAGCCGCAGAGGCTTTGTGGTGAACACAACTTTTACAGATTTGTTTACAAGACTTAAATTTGTCAATGTAAAAGAAGCAGCCGAAAAAATCATGAAGGACTTCTCTGAAGGAAAATATGATGTGGTTGACCTGGTTTACAACGAATTTAAAAACGTTGCTACGCAAATTATCCACACGGATCCATATTTACCGATCGTTGCCGACACTTCTGCTCAGCAGGCGAAAGCACCGGAGGTTAACTATATATTTGAACCAAATGAGGAAGAAATTCTTGCTGAATTGATTCCAAAATCTTTGAAAATAATGTTGTACCGTGCCGTTCTGGAATCTAACGCTTCTGAACAAGGTGCACGTATGACTGCGATGGATAAGGCAACTGAAAATGCTCAGGAGCTTTTGAAAGAGCTGAAACTGATTTACAACCGTACCCGTCAGGCTGCTATTACAACCGAGATCCTCGAAATCGTTGGGGGTGCCGAAGCCTTGAAAAGTGCGTAGTTAGTATAAAATCTTATATATTTTTGGCGAGCGGATCATTTATGGTTCGTTCGTTTTTTTTATTCAAAGTTTGAATAAATCCCGGTTACCGGGCCTCACCTTTTGCTACCCATCCAACGACGTAAATCTTGATCAGGTAACGATCATACCGCTCTTTTTAATTATCCGTCCGACGGCAGAAAAGCCGTCGGACGGAACGAGCTGCCCGTCGGATGGCTTTTTCCGCCATCCGACGGGTATAAAAACTTCAAAATTCCGTCTTTTGACAGACGCAAAAAACACAATATAAATCCCGTCGTCCGGCAACACTATTTAAATCACCGCGCATAGTAAAGAAAGGCCGCTCAACCGACATCATTTAGTTTTAAATTAATATTTCCTAGTTTTACGGCTCATCAAAACTAGCGCTCATGCGAAAATCCACATATTTAAAATCACTCGTCGTCCTTGTCATTTCGGGAATATGTACATCCTCATTTGCCCAGACACTGGACGAAATCGTAGCAAAACATATCACCGCGATGGGTGGTGCGGACAAATTGTCAAAACTTAAAAGCATAAAGATATCGGCCGAAATGGAAGTGATGAATATGCAGATACCCGTCACCACAACCATTGTACAGCAGCGCGGATTCAGAAGTGAAACAACCGTTCAGGGATCAACCATCATCCAGGTTATCGACAACGACAAAGGCTGGGCGATAAACCCAATGGCCGGTCAGCTTAAAGCCACTGCCCTGCCCGACGATGTTGTCAAATCCCTTTCTGCCGAAACGGATCTAACCGGGTTATACAACTACAAAGAAAAAGGCCAGACCCTCACTTTGGACGGCGAAGAAGACATGGCAGGCGCAAAAGTTTTCAAGGTTACTGTCAATCTTAAAAACGGTGCGAAGCGGACAAATTACATTTCAAAAGATACCTATTACATTTTGAAAACCGTTGCCAAGGTAAACGTCAACGGTCAGGAGGTCGAATCAAAAAACACACAATCGGATTTCAGGCATATCGACGGGATCACTTATCCCTTTACCTCAGAAGTAGAAACCTCTGCTATGCCGGGAGCAACCATGGCGATGAAGATCAAGTCACTGGAAATCAATCCAAAAATTGACGAAAATATTTTTGCTATGCCAAAAGAATAGAAAAAATATTTTCAAGTAAATATCTTATTTTCAACACTTTAAGTATCAATCAAAAAAGATTGATACTTTTTTTTGTGTTAAAGAAAACTTTTTCTGACATTTACATGTATATACATTAAATGTAGAAACATACTAATTCAAACAAAATATCATATGTCAACTAAAACATCATGGGTTATTGACCCAACGCATTCAGAAATTCAGTTTAAAGTAAAACACCTTGTAATTTCTACCGTGACAGGTTCTTTCAAAACTTTCGAAGGAACTGCTGAAACAGACGGTGACGATTTGACAACAGCAGATATCAAATTCTCTGCCGACGTTGCAAGTATCGATACCAATCAGGCACAACGTGACGAACACCTTCGCTCAGGAGATTTCTTCGACGCTGAAAACTATCCTAAATTGACATTCTCTTCAACTGAACTTGAAAAAACAGGTGATGATACCTACAAGCTTAAAGGGGATCTGACAATCAAAGGTGTTACCAATCCGGTAGTTTTGGATGCCGAATATGGTGGTGCGATGACCGACTTTTATGGCCAGAACAAAGCTGGTTTTGAAATTACAGGAAAGATCAGCCGCAAAGCTTTCGGATTGAGCTGGAGTGCAACAACCGAAGCAGGTGGCGTGGTAGTTGGTGACGAAATCAAACTGGTAATCAACATTCAGTTGATCAAACAAGCATAGTATTTGGGTTAACCACAGCTTGACGAAGCATCCGGAAGTAATTAACGACTTCCGGATGCTTTTTTGTTGCCCGTTATTTTGTCCTTTACAAGGCCCTACTGCCTGCTTAAATTTTAAGTGTATAACCGTTGCATTAATTTAAGGGACAAAAGTGTGATGCGTCGTCAATTAGTTACTATTTTTGACGCAAAAAAAGATTTACATTGATAATTGAAACGCGCGCTTACGCCCGGGCAGGGCTGCTGGGAAATCCTTCTGATGGTTTTTTTGGAAAAACAATATCAATTTCAGTCCGAAATTTCGGAGCATCCATTTCATTATACGAGTCTCCCGAGCTTCACATAGAGCCCGAACCACAGGATGGCAGCACGTTCCGCAGCATTTTTCATCTGCGCGATTCTGTGAGCATGCTCGGATATAACGGCGGTATTCCGCTGATCAAAGCAGGTATCAAAAAGTTCGCAGATTTCTGCGAGGATCACCATATCAAATTGCCAAACCGGAATTTTACGGTCAGGTATCGCTCTTCCATCCCGCGCCAGGTAGGCATGTCCGGCTCAAGTGCGATTGTCGTGGCACTTTTCCGGGCATTGATGCAATTCTACAAAGTTGAAATTCCAATTGAAATCCTGCCGCAGCTGGTTATGGTTTCTGAGACCGAGGAACTTGGTATTGCTGCCGGTTTACAGGACCGGGTTATTCAGTGTTACGAAGGCTGCGTTTACATGGATTTCGATAAATCTCTGATCGAAAAACAGGGCCACGGCTTGTACGAGCGCATTAACCCTGCTTTGCTTCCGAAACTTTACGTAGCCTATAACACAAATCTCAGCAAGGTTTCGGGGAAGGTGCACAGCGATGTACGCGCAAGATTTGACCGTGGTGAAAAAGAAGTTATCGACGTGCTCGGACAAATCGGACAAAAAGCCAAAGAAGGTTACACCGCACTTTTGGAAGAAAGGCCCGACGACCTGCACGAACTGATGAACCAGAATTTCGATCTTCGCTGCAAGATTTATAACGTTCCGGATTCCAACAAAAGATTGATTAACGAGGCCAGGGCCTGCGGTGCATCAGCAAAATTTGCCGGGTCGGGCGGAACAATTATCGGAATTTATAAAGACGACGATATGCTGAATCAGCTTTTCGTCAAACTAAAAAAACATAACGCGAGAGTCATTAAGCCATTTGTAGTTTGATCAGAGCTGTTGGCTTTTAGCGGTTAGCTATTAGCTCGTCACCTAAACACTTTTATAAAATATATAATCAATTATAATTGAACAGTTGTTAGTCACGCACTAACGCCCAACCGCTAATAGCTAAAACCTAAAAATATATGATTCGTAAAGCTGTAATTCCTGCTGCCGGACTTGGAACCCGTTTTTTGCCGGCAACAAAATCGATGCCAAAAGAAATGTTGCCGATCATTGACATTCCAACCATTCAATATGTGGTGCAGGAAGCCGTTGATTCGGGTATTGAAGATATTCTGATTATCTCAGGAAAAGGGAAACGTGCCATCGAAGATCACTTCGACCGCAACGTGGAACTGGAATCCCGTCTGGAAGAAAAAGAAGATATGATCTGGTTTAATGAAATGCGTCGTCTGGCTGATATGGCTAACGTACATTTTGTTCGCCAGAAAGAAGCAAACGGATTGGGAGACGCTATTTATTACGCCAGACATCATGTTGGCAATGAGCCATTTGCGGTATTACTGGGCGATACGATCATGGATTCTGTGATTCCTGTTACACAACAATTGATGGACACTTACGAGCAGTATGGCGGATCGGTGATTGCCGTTGAGCAGGTTCCTGCCAACAAAGTAAATCGTTATGGTATCGTCGGCGGAACTTCTCTAAGCGACACAATCCTCGAACTGAGCACACTGGTTGAAAAACCGGCTTTGGACCTGGCTCCTTCCAATCTTGCCATTGCCGGACGTTACATCCTGACGCCTGAAATTTTCAATACGATTGAACAAACGCCAAAAGGAAAAAACAATGAAATTCAGCTGACTGACTCGCTGTTGTTGCTTTTGAAACGTGAAAATATCTACGCACATCATATCGAAGGAAAACGTCACGATATCGGCGACAAGCTCGATTATCTGAAAACGACTGTGGAGTTTGCGTTGAAAAGAAAAGAATTCGCCGAGCCTTTCAGAAAGTTCCTGATTGATCTTTTGAATAAATAGGCCGTTTTCTCATTATTTTTGAGAAAACGAATGAATTTAGATACTGCATCAGAGAAGTCAAGATTTGCAAAGGGGGACGCCCAGTCTTGACTTCTCCGTTTGCAAACCTAACTTCCCTGATTTTCCTCCGGCAAGTTTCTTTCACATTCAACATACCTCAACAAAATTCATCAAATCATGTCTCAAAACATCATCATCAGCGGCGCTTCCGGAAATCTTGGCCAAGAAGTTGTAAAACGACTTTCAGAAAACGGCAATAAGCTTTATGTGACGTCCGGTTCCAAAAATCCCGGGATGTTTGATGATTTTGAAAATGTAAGCGCTCAGGCTGTAAACTTACTGGACAACGAAGCTTCGCTCAACTTTGTAGATCAGACGCTATCGAAAGCAAAAACCATTCAGGCAGGAATATTCCTGGCGGGTGCTTTTGCCATGGGAGATATCGCACAAACCGACGATGCCTTGATTGAAAAAATGTTTGGAGTAAATTTTTTCACCGCCTTTCATTTGGTTAAACCTTTAATGGCCCATTTTGAAGCAAATGGCGGCGGTCAGTTTATCTTTATCGGCGCCAGGCCGGCACTGGAAGCAGATCAGGGACAAGGGAGTTTTGCCTACGCGCTTTCCAAATCGCTGATATTTAAAATGGCCGAATTTATTAACGCCCAGGGAAAATCAAAGAATATCACCGCTACGGTCATCGTTCCCAGCATCATTGACACGCCTCCAAACCGCGAAGCTATGCCGGATGCCGATTTCACCAAATGGATTGCACCGTCAGACATTGCGGAGACTATTGCCTTTGTATTGAGCAACAGTGGACAAAAACTAAGAGAACCCATTTTAAAGGTATATAACAACGGCTGATAAAACATTCCAAAATTACTCTGCGCCTACTCCTTTAATTTCAGTTTATTATCTGTTTTTTGAGAAGCACTTTTTCCTGATTTTTTCTTTTCCTTATCTGTACTATCGCGGTTTCCGTTTGGAATAACGACCATCTCTGTTCTTACAAACCTGGCCGTACCGTTGGCATTTACCTCATTAAATGTCGAGACCTGCCCGTCGGGTGACTCATAAGTCTGTGTTTTGGAAGGTAGTCCGTGATCGGTCATTTCTGAAAACTTCGGCATGATCTGCTCATAAGTCGGAAAGCTTTCCTTCTGTTGCTTCTTCTGCGCATGTGCGGGCAGGCTAAGCAAAAAGACCGTTCCAATTACAATCACGGAATAAATTTTCATGGCGCTATGATATTATTGTGGCTGATATTTTCAAAAAACCATTCGCAACGGGTTAAATTCCAGGCCGGAATACTAATCTTCCAACGCAGTAATCTGCACAAGTGATATCATGCTCCGCTGTTTTTTCATGACCATAAATTCATAATCTTTCGTCCGCACTTTTTCACCGATCGACGGAATTCTGTTAAACTTGGAAATCAGAAAACCGGCCAGCGTTTCGTAATCGCCTTCCTTGAAGATGTCCGTAGGAAGATGCTCATTGATATCACTCAGAGAAGCGGAGCCTAATACCAGATAATTGCCATTTTCATTTTTAACGATAGGCGTTTCGTTGTCATATTCATCCTGAATTTCCCCAACCAGTTCTTCCAGAATATCTTCCATGGTAACGATACCTTCCACTCCGCCGTATTCATTGACAATAACCGCCATTTGCTGGCGGCTCAACTGAAAATCACGTAAAATAGCTCCGATCGGTTTTGACTCCGGCACCATGGATATAGGCCTCACAAGCTCAGAAAGTATTATTTCACTGCCTTTTCTCATCTTCATCAGTAAATCTTTCAGATGAAGCACACCGACAATCTGATCCATCGAATCTTCATAAACCGGGATTCTCGAATAACCTTCCTCCAAAACCTTTTCAAGATCGGCCTCGGTAAAATCATTGATATCTACACCAACGACTTTGGTTCTCGGTATCATAACCTGCTTTGCTATACGCTCAGAAAAATTAAATGCGTTTTTAATAAGGTCATAATCTGCCGCTTCGATCATCCCGCTGTCTTTCTGCTGCTGGACAAGATAACGCAATTCATCACTGCTGTGCACTTCACTGCCATGGGTTGGCGTGATACCAATACCTTTTAATATAAAATTGGCAATGCCGTTCAAAATCCATACAATCGGGCGGAACACGATGAAGAATCCATGCAAGGGATAAGACAAGAACAAAGTTGTGGCCTCAGGGCGCTGAATAGCGATGGATTTGGGAGCAAGTTCTCCAAAAACAATGTGAAGTACGGTGATAATCGCAAATGCTGTTGGCAGGGCAATCTGATGTGCGAGAACCGGGTCCAGCGTAATACCGATCAATTCTACTCCACTGATCAATATCTTGGACACAACCGGCTCTCCGATCCAACCGAGTCCAAGACTCGCCAAGGTTATCCCGAATTGAGTAGCAGCCAGATAACCATCCAGATTAGACACAATTTGTTTGGACAAAATGGCCATTTTATTACCCTCCTGCGCCTTTTGTTCAAGTTGAGAAGCTCTTATTTTTACAATAGCAAACTCGGCAGCTACAAAAAAACCATTCAATAGAACTAGGACTAGGGTAATAATTACCTGAATTAACATTGGATGTTTATTAAGTTATTTAGCATGTAAGGCAACGAGCCGACGGGATAATTTACCTCTAAACAATACCCGTTGAACTCAAAGATATAAAAAATGATATCATCAGGAAGCTTTTACTTCCCGTTAATATCGATTCTTTTCTAATTATTCCTCGTCTCTAACCTTGCCGTCCGCAGAGGGTCCGCGCATGTGGATGATCAATCCGTTCAGGAAATTACGAAGGAGCTGATCGCCGCATGGCTTATAATTTTCATGGCCTTCCTTACGAAATAACGCGCCTAATTCACTTGCAGTTACTTTAAAGTCAACCAGTGCCAGAATTTTGATTATTTCATCATTTCTCAAATGAAGCGCTACACGTAACTTTTTAAGGATATCGTTATTGGTCATATCATTGTCAGATTTTAAATTTTTCAGTAAAATATTTGTGCAAATATCGCCCTTGTTTTGCTCTTGTCTTCCTTAAAATTAAAAAAACTGATTTCCTTCGGGTTTGTTCTACCGTAGTTATGGTTTCTGTTTTTCTACGTCTTCACTATTTTGAGTAACTTACACTTCTATGAAAAGCGGACATGCAGATTTGCCTTTGCACTATGGAAGAGTGCCCGAATGGCTGGCTCAAAGAATGAGCCTGCTGGGTGGCGCCATTGTGGAATCCATTGTAATAGAATACGGAAGGGATGTTTTACTTCAAAAAATGAGTGATCCTTTCTGGTTTCAGTCGCTGGGCTGTGTTCTGGGTATGGACTGGCATTCTTCCGGAATCACAACTTCTGTAATGGGCGCTTTGAAACGATCAGTTAACAAAAGATCGGCCGACCTGGGAATTTATATTTGCGGGGGAAGAGGCAAACAATCCCGGCAGACACCCGCTGAATTAATCGCTATTGCCAATAAAACAGGGTTAAACGGGGATCTTCTGGTCCATAACAGCCGCCTTTCCGCCAAAGTTGATAACACAGCCATTCAGGATGGCTTTCAGCTTTATCTGCATTCCTTTATCGTATCAAAGGAAGGAAACTGGGCCGTTGTTCAACAAGGTATGAATCCGGATGAGCGAATGGCGCGCCGTTACCACTGGCATTCTCCGAGTATAAAATCATTTATTGAAGAACCTCATACTTTTATTTATGGTCAGAATCAGGGAAAAATTTTAAACCTGACTGATAAAGCCGCAGCGCCAACACGTTCGGGGATTTTAGAGCTCACCGCAGAAAATCCTGATAAAATCATGCGTGAGGTCAGAAAACTGATTATGCCGGAACATCATGACGTCCGTGCTGAAAATGTCAATTTAAAAAGACTAGGGTCCGTGCTGGCTTTGGCACACGATAACCCCGTTCAAGATATGGAATCGCTATTGTTGCTGGAAGGAGTTGGTCCCAGAACAATCCAGTCGCTAACACTGGTGAGTGAAATTATTCACGGAACCCCTTCAAGATTTTCAGATCCTGCCCGTTTTTCGTTCGCACATGGAGGTAAGGACGGTCATCCCTTCCCCGTTCCGATAACCATTTACGATGAATCCATCCAGATTCTGGACAAGGCTGTACAAAAATCCAGGCTGGGTGATCATGATAAATCGGATGCACTCAAAAATCTGTCCAAAGTAGCGGCTCAGCTGGAAAAAGATTTCCAGCCCAATAACCGGTTCGACGACCTGATTCAGGAGGAGCGAAACAACGCCTGGAAATACGAAGGGCGGACGGTTATGGGAAAAGCTAAGAAGCCGAAAGGGAATGGAGGACAGCTGGAATTGTTTTGATGTTTTAGAGAAGTCAAGTTTTGAAAACTTGACTTCTCTAAAGGCCTCTCATACCCCAAAAACATTATTCTATCGCATTAGGATGAGAATAATAATATTCACTCATTTCACAATGTGCTGCAACGAACCCCTGTCTCCCGCCAAACCATCCTAACACCTCGTCCCTCTTCAAAATTGTCGGTTTTTCAGACAATAGAGAGCGGTAAGAAGACCAAAGATAATTTGCAAAATCTGTCGAAATACCATGTTTCAATGCATTGGCATGCTGATAGACAATAATCTGTGTAAAATGTTGTTCGTCTTCCACTTTTACTCTCCTGAATGGATTTAAAAATAATGCTCCACTACGATTGAATCTTTTGTTGTACGACATCGCATATGAAATAAAAAAATCTTTCATCTGAAACTCGACTGCCTCTTCGAAGCTTATCTCTTTTTTAAGGTATTTTTTTTGGTGTGATTTACGGTCGATAAGAGGTATGCCCCGGAGAAAATGTAATAATGATTCCTCAGAAACAGTTTTCACTAACCAATGAACGTGATTACTCAACAAGATATAACTATATGTCTCTAAATATCCACAACTATACTCCGCATATTTTTTTAGAAAATACCGGCGATTTTCGTCATTTCTGAAAAGCAGGACGTTGCCTACCGCCTTACAGGTTACGTGTAAAAAGGTAGTTGCGCAGAATGATTCGATGTATTTGTCATTTATCGGCATACAGTAATCAATTATTGTTAATCTCTGATTTTGCATGGGTGGGGCGGAAACCTGGTCATCGTCCAGAGAAGTCAAGTTTCGAAAACTTGACTTCTCTATCTCACCCTACCTAGACTCATTCCACTCACCGAATATTCCACCTCCCCAACACTCATTCTCATTTTTATCAGTAAAAAAGATTCTTTTCTTCCTCTTAACTCTTTTCTCACTTACATTTAGTCTTTCAAGACTAAGACGTAATTCCATATCAAAAAGTAATTCAACCTGATGATCCCAAAGAACTTTTTACGAAAACCACTCCCGCTTCTGGCTCTTACCGCTGTTGTAGTTGTTTCCTGTATGAAAATGGCTCCAACGGCTTCGAAAATTTCGAGCAAACCGCTGGTTGTCAAGGAAGACGCCGCGACGGCAAAAGCCCGATCCAAAGAAATCCGTGAAAACACTGTTGTTAAAATTGCTGATGGGCTAAAACTTGACCTGTGGGCATCTGATTCTCTCGCCCCCGACCCTGTTGCGATCGCCATAGATAACAGGGGAAGAGTATATCTGAACAGGACAAACAGACAAAAAAATTCGGAATTTGATATCCGCGGACACCGCAACTGGATGACACCGTCCATAGCGCTTCAATCCGTTGAAGACCGCCGGGCATTTTTACGCAGCACTTTTGATCCTGCCAAAAGCAAAGAAAACAACTGGCTCAAAGATTTGAACGGTGATGGTTCTCACGACTGGAAAGACCTGACGGTTGAAAAAGATGAAGTTTGGCGTTTGGAAGACACGGATAACGACGGCATCGCCGACGTATCGATGCGTATTCTGAGCGATTTCTTTGAAGAAGTTTCCGATGTTGCCGGAGGTTTATTGGTTCGGGCAAATGATGTTTTTGTAGCTATAGCACCGGATGTATGGCGTTTGAAAGACAACAACGGTGATGGCATCCTGGATGAAAAAACTTCCATCAGCCACGGATATGGCGTACATATCGGTTTTGGCGGCCACGGCATGTCAAACCCGATTGAGGGACCTGACGGAAAAATTTACTGGAACATCGGTGATATTGGTGCAAACATCACCACCAAAGAAGGTGTTAATCATAGCCGTCCGAATGAAGGGATCATTGCCCGTTCAAACCCGGATGGAAGTGATTTCGAAATATTTGCGGGAGGTTTAAGAAATACCCATGAATTTGTTTTTGACGAATACGGAAACCTGATCAGCTCGGATAACGATGGTGACCATCCTGGCGAAAGCGAGCGTCTGGTACACGTCGTGGAAGGTTCTGACGCAGGCTGGCGTTCAAACTGGCAGTATGGAAAATATACTGACCCGAAGAACAATAGCTATAAAGTCTGGATGGACGAAAAATTGTACGTGCCACGTTGGGATGGACAGGCTGCTTATATCATTCCTCCGATCCAAAACTTCCACAACGGGCCTACGGGTATGCAGTACAACCCAGGAACCGCTTTGGGATCGGAATGGAAAAACAAATTTTTCCTGGTTGAGTTTGTTGGAAACCCGGCACGTTCACCAATCTGGTCATTTGGTTTAAAACCAAAAGGTGCCTCTTTCGTACTGGATGGCGAAAAAAACATTCTGAGTGGCATTTTGCCAACAGGTATTCGTTTCGGTCCGGATGGTGCATTGTACGTGGCCGACTGGATCAACGGATGGGATACGAAAAACTACGGTCGCGTTTGGAAACTTGACGTCACTGATAGCAAAAACGACTTGAAGGCGCTTAGAATTGAGACCAAACGCCTGATGCAGCTGGACTATTCAAAACAAACAGAAGCGTTATTGTTCACTTTGCTGTCGAACCCTGACATGAGAATCAGGTTGAAATCACAATTTGAACTGGCATCTCGTGGTTCAAAAGGAGCCGTTGAGCTGAATAAAGCCATTACACAAACAGGAAATCAACTGGCACGCGTGCACGGAATCTGGGGCGTTGGACAACTGGCCCGCCAGGATAAGGCTTATGCTAATACACTGATGACTTTGTTAAAGGATTCGGATCCCGAAATTATTGCACAAGCTGCAAAAGTATTGGGAGATGCCAAAATTTCAGAAGCAGGTCCATTATTGCTTCCATTGTTAACCGATAAAAATCCTCGTGTCAAATTCTTCGGAGCACAGGCTTTGGGAAGAATTCACGAAAAACAGGCGATAGCTCCCCTGCTGGATATGATCAAGGCGAACAAAGATGAAGATCTTTATCTAAGACACGCCGCTGTTTTGGCATTGTCACGCATCGGTGAAGTGGAGCCGATGGTAGCTTTGGCAAATAATTCTGACAAATCCCTTCGTCTGGCAGCTGTGCTGGTTTTACGCCGGTTAAGCAGCGACAAAGTAAGTTTGTTTTTGCAGGATAAAGATGAGTACATCGCCACCGAGGCAGCCCGCGCTATCAACGACGATTTGTCCATTGTTCCTGCACTGCCTGCTTTGGCAGCCACGTTGAAAGAAAAAAGATTTACTTCTGAGCCTTTACTTCGTCGTGCCATCAACGCTGCACTCCGCGTGGGAGGTGAAGAACAACTTAACGACCTGATTGCTTTCGCTAAAAGAACTGACGTAGATAAAGAGCTGCGGGCAGAAGCCCTGGCGACTTTGGGAAGCTGGGCTAATCCATCCGTGCTCGACCGCGTTGACGGCCGTTACAGAGGTGTTATCACCAGAAACCCCGAGTTGGTAAAAGCCAAGATCAAACCGCAGATCAGCACATTGTTACAGGATGACGATGCAAGTATTTTAATTGCCACAGCACAAATGCTCGGCGAACTGGGTATTTCTGATAATAATGATGCGCTGGCGAAAATTCTTGATGATCACAAAGACCCAAAAGTAAGAGCTTCGATGCTTGGCGCCCTCAATACGCTGAAATATACAGGTATGGAGTCGGCAATGAAAAAAGGTATGAGCGACCCTGACGCTGATGTCCGCACGGCAGCTCTGGCTTTGGTAGGCAGCGTAAATATGTCAAAAGAAACCCTTACGGATATTTCGAAAGTGATTTTCGAAAAGGGAAGTGTGAAGGAACAGCAGCAAATGTTACGCGTTTTGGGAGGATTGCCGGTTTCTAAAACAGAAACAATTTTTGACGGTCTGATTTCAAAAATGGCTTCAAAAGAACTCTCCAATAACCTGGCGCTTGATCTTGGCGAGGCTGTGGATTCTACAAAATCAAGTGTATTGATTGGAAAACTGGCTCCTATGCGCAAAAACGGAGCAACCGTAGCAGATTATCAGGAATCACTTTATGGCGGCAATGCCCAATTGGGACGCAGGTATTTTATGACCAGCTCGCAGGGAGAATGCGTACGTTGCCATTCCATTGGCGGCCAGGGTGGTGCAGTAGGCCCATCACTTTCGAAAATCGGAGGAACGTTGAGCAGAGAGCAAATTTTACAGGCATTGGTCGAACCAAGTGCAAGACTATCTCCTGGTTTTGGTATGGTTGTCCTTACTCTTAAAGACGGTCAGACCGCTGCCGGTATTCTTACCGAAGAAAATGATCATGAGCTGGTTTTGAAAACGTCAGAAGCTGAGCCGTTGAAAATTGCAGTGGCCAGAATTGCGAAACGTGACAATGTGCCATCAAGTATGCCTCCAATGGGTTCAATTATGTCAAAAAGAGAGATCAGAGACGTTGTTGAATTTTTGTCAAACTTGAAGTAATACGGAATAATTTTGTTATCAAAAAAGCCAGGTTTCTGAAACCCCGGCGTCTAGAGAAGTCAAGTTTTGAAAACTTGACTTCTCTTTTTTTGCCAGAAATCTCCTTTTACAGAAAATCTGACCCTTGTTATTACCTTATAAAAAAAGTATATTTGATAATACATCTCACACAGCAAACGACATGCAGGAAATAGTTTTCGTTGTAGAGCAGGAAGAAGACGGCAGCTTTGTAGCAGAAGCACACATCTCAGATAACGAGCAGATTATCACAGAAGGAAATTCCATTGAAGAGCTAAAACTAATGATCAAAGATG
The DNA here is from genome assembly GCF_024220585.1 of Dyadobacter diqingensis. Lineage (GTDB taxonomy): Bacteria > Bacteroidota > Bacteroidia > Cytophagales > Spirosomataceae > Dyadobacter > Dyadobacter diqingensis. The sequence goes on along the minus strand of NZ_JAMXKF010000009.1, from coordinate 184,861 downwards.
CTTTGGAATGCCATTACGATAACATAGAAGATATGCCCAAAACTGTCCGCTTACATTTTGTAAAAGAGGAAGTTTTTGAAATTTAGATTGCCTGAAGAACACACACTAACATGCAATGATCCCTAAAAACATTACAGGGCAAGATCTTGTAAAAAGACTTGCCATCTCGGCTATTCGGTGGTGCGCCAGAAAGGTAGTCATATCAGAATAAAAACAGTTCGAAATGGTAATCATCTGGAAACGATACCCAATCATAAACCGTTGAAAGAAGGCACAGCAAACAAAATTTTGAAAAACATTTCGGACCATTTCGGGATGACCAAACAAGAATTGGAAACACTCTTATTTGGACATAGATCTTAAACTTGCTTTAAATAAGTCTCAGAAGTCAACTTTTGAAAAGTTGACTTCTCTTTTTTTACACCAAAACCAATTTCCGTGAACAGGCACAATATTGATAACAAAAATTAAAAAAAGGTATATTTGAGGGCACATATCTCAGCAAAAAAACGACACACGTATAAGAAACACATCATCAACTAAATGGAAGTAGATAAAAAAGAGGCTGCCGTTATCAGCAACGCAATTCAGTTCTGGCAGGATTCGGGCAAAGTATCTCAGGAGCTCGCTGACGACCTGCGTAACAGTTATCAGCTTCGTGATTCAAATGTCGATACAATTACCTGGTACGCTTTCATTTCCGCCGTTTCCTGTGGTTTGCTGGCTTTCGGAGCCCTGGTTATTGATGAAAAATGGATCGAGTTATTACGTAACAAATGGGGTTTTTCGGAAACTGTTGTGGGCATTGGTTTTTCGCTGGTTGCCGTAGTTTTTGTGATCTTGGCCAAAAGAAGAAAGCTCAAACACCCGACCGCCAGAGCCAGCAATGAAACCTATACCATCACGATCATCCTCAGTGTGGCCATCGCCATTGCCTACTGGACCAGAAGTTTCGCTTATTTCGAGGGCAATTATGCCAGACCATTATTGATTGCCGCCGTTGTCTATTTCGTCTCCGCGGCCTATCTCGGTGCTCAGCTTTTGTGGACCGTCATGCTGCTTACATTAGCCGGCTGGTGGGGCGCCCAGACCTATTTCTGGACTGGCGGGGCGTATCGGTTCGCCGGGATGAATTACCCGTTAAACATGACCCTTTTCGGACTGGTAATCTGGGCGTTTTCATGGATTGTTGAAAAGATCGAAGGGCTCAAGCCTTTTTCAACCGTTACCTATTCCATCGGCTTATTCTTATTTTTGCTGGCAGCCTGGACCCTTTCCATCTTTGGAAATTATGATGACCTGGATCGGTGGACGGCCATCAGGCAGGGAACTTTGTGGTATTGGTCGGTTGGTTATACCATCGTTTTGGCGGCACTTATCACCTATGCTTTCAAAACAAAAAACGATGTGCTCCGTGATATGGGCCTCGTTTTTTTTCTCCTTAACATTTACACCCGTTATTTTGAGTATTTCTGGGACAGAACGAACAAAGGCATTTTCTTTGCTATACTTGCGATTTCTTTTTGGTTCGTTGGCAAAAAAGCCGAACAATGGAGAAATAAGGAAAAGAAACTGGCCTGATATTGAGATTAAAAAATGAGAGAGAAAAGAGCAATTCGTCAAAACGAAAAAGACCTTATAACATTTCTGCTAAAACAACTTAACCTTAATCCTGACGACTACCCCGTCGACGAATATGTCGATGAGTATGAAGACGGAAAAATGGGAAGCATCAGTCTCGGAGGCGATGTTTCAGCTTATGACGGCGACTTAATCCAGGTGGAATATGTTGATTCCGACGAAACACCGGTAGTTATCACCCTGACAAAAGACGACAAAAACCATTTACTGGACCTGGATTTCTGGAAGGTGGATTTCACTAAATTATTGGAGTATCCCACACCGGATAAAATTATTTTGAGGGGTAACGTTTAGCCCCTCAAAATAAGGTATTGAACTTGGTTACAATATGTGCTTTCGCCTCATTTTGAAACTGTTCCGGTGACAATCCCGTATGCTGTTTGAAAAAACGGCTGAAATACGGACGATCTTTGAAGCCAAGGTCATAGGCAATTTCCTTTATCGTATTTTCACTATGGATAATCTGCCTTTTGGCTTCGAGCACAATTCTGTCATGTATAAGCTGCATACCGGTTTTGTCCAGTTTTTCTTTTAAAATCTGGTTTAACCTTTTCGAACTGATCCCGAGTTTTCCGGCATAAAAATCCGTGTTCCTGACGTTTTGATAGTTCATTTCCAGCAAAACCATAAACTCGTAAACCCGCTTCTGGTTAATGTCCTGAACGGTAAAGTTATGTTCCTTGATCCTTACCAACTGCAATAAGAACACCTTAAGCAAAGCCTTAATGATCACCAGGCTATTGTTTTCTCTCTGATATTCCTCTTCGAGCAACTGATATACCTTGCCCAACTGAATGGCCGTTTCATCGCTGATCTGAAGGCACGAAAATTCTCCCTGAATATTGAATATTTTGAAAACGTCGAGCAAAAACTCTTTGACATCGTCGTCCAGAATATCTCTTTTGAACGAGAGCAGAATTCCCTTTTTCCCTGCCTTGTTTAACTGATGCACCCGGTACGGCGGTATCAGATAAATCCAGTCGCCCTTCAACGGATATTCATTGCCTTTAATCGTATGCAAAGCGTCCTCATTTTTCAGCCAGACAATCTCAAAAAACTCCTTTCGGCTGGGATCGTTGAGATAACTTGGCGGACAATTGTCCAGATTTCTTATATAAATGAGTGTCTTATTAAGCTCAATACTCAGGTTGTTCTCCTCCATTTTTTTCGTTCTAAAATTCTCCCGGATTTTCTCCTCCGAATACCATATTCCGAATTAGATACCAAAATTAGCAGATTATGCAATCGAATAAATAATCATTAGCAAATAGTACAACATATCGCGCCGATTGTGTAACGTCTTCCCTTCCCGCCTGCCATAACTTTGCCGACAGGTTTTACAGGAATTTGTATCCGCACATTTGAACGAACAAAAAGGAATCAGACTGATCTCTTCCAACGAGAATTATCTCTGACTTTCTCAACATGATAAAAATTGGATCATGAGTACCATAACAAATATTGATTTAGCCACTGATTTACAGAATAATCTGAAAATGATTCTGGCTGAAAACACCAAGCTGGCGACAGAAATTGATTTTAATCAGGTTGCCGATATCATCCCTTTCATCCAAAATGCCGACCGCATTTTTATAGTAGGGGCCGGAAGAACTGGCTTAGCTCTGAAAGCCGCTGCCATGCGGCTCATGCATCTGGGATTTACGGTCTTTGTGGCTGGTGAAACAACGACACCTGCGATCAGGAATAACGATTTGCTCATTGCAGGCTCTGGCTCCGGAACTACGGGTACCATTGTAAAAGCCGCCGAAAAAGCGGTCGCCGTCGGTGCAAAGGTGATTACCATTTCCACTTCCGTGACATCGCCGCTTGCAAAATTATCAGATCATGTTGCCATGCTCCCGGCAGCCCAGAAACAGGATCATGGGGCCACCATATCCCGACAGTACGCCGGAAGCCTGTTCGAACAATCCGTATTGCTGCTTACCGACGCGATCATCCAAACGTTATGGCAAATGGACGGAACACCGGCAGAAGAACTCTGGCAGCGGCATGCAAATCTCGAATAATCAAACAATAAACTGAATACCAATAATTTAAATAAATAAAACAATGGCTAAATTACAAGTCGCGATAGACTTATTGACAACGGCAGATGCAATTGCACTGGCAACAAAAGTTGCTCCTTATATCGATATCATTGAATTGGGAACACCGCTTATCAAAAGCGAAGGTCTGGCGGTGATTACCGCGATGAAAAAAGCATTTCCGGACAAACTGGTTTTTGCAGATTTCAAAACAGCTGACGCAGGTGAACTGGAAGCTGATATGGCTTTTGGAGCAGGCGCAGATTTAATTACGATTTTAGGTGCAACCGGCGACGCCACCATTCTTGGTGCCGTTAAATCTGCGAAGGCGCATGGAAAAGGCGTTGTCGTGGATACCATCGGCGTGGCCGACCGCGTAAAACGTGCACAGGAAGTGATTGCACTCGGCGTGGAGTTTGTAGAATTACACGCAGGTCTGGACGAACAGGCGCAACCGGGTTATTCCATCCAGGTTTTGATTGACGAAGCGTCACGTGCGGGTGTGCCGGTTTCTATTGCCGGTGGCGTTAAACTGAGCAACATCGCTGCTGTAAAGGCATCGGGTGCAAAAGTTGCGGTTGCAGGTGCGGCTATTTATGGTGCGGCAGATCCTGCTGCTGCTGCAAAAGCATTGCGCGAAGCTCTGGACGCGTAGGGAATATATTTCCAGGATAAAAGCTGTTGCCGGTTCCGGCAGCAGCTTTTTTATGTACACAAATATGATTTATGTCAGTTATCCGCCTTCCGACCAGTTCAGGAAAGCCAATCTTCACGGTTTTCCTTACCTTTGCGCCACATTGAACATTGTTCCAATCAATAAAAAATTCATGGAAGTTAAAGATAGCAACGGCACACTGCTTGCAGAAGGCGATTCGGTAAAGTTGATCAAAGATTTAAAAGTTAGGGGTTCGTCCACCACGTTGAAAAGAGGAACGGTGGTTAAAAATATACGTCTTACCGATGACGAGGAAGAAATTGAAGGCAAAGTAGAAAAAACCGTAATGGTTTTGAAAACGATGTTTGTACAGAAAATGTAATCCGGTTTAACTCTGTTTTCATTCAAAATATAAAAACTCAACTTTCAGGAGCCTGTTCCCAAAAGTTGAGTTTTACTTTTTAGACTAATCCCGACGCCGGGATATTATTTTTTTCCAAAAGAAAAATTCATCGTCGTGCCAATTCGGAACACCGTGTGTTTGTATTTAAAACCTTCAAAACTGTTAGCAACCTCTACCCGGAAAGGAAAACGAATGCCAACATCCAGCGCGTAACCCAGCTCTCCATAATGATTCGAGTCGGGCGTGCCCAGGTAATGCGCAAAAAAGTTCTCCTTAATCCCCATAATCCGGAACCAGGTAATCTGCGTGAGCAAAAATTTACGTAACTCGGCCAATGCGTGTGCTTCCACAAATCGCTCCGAAGTACTGTAACGATAATAATCGAGCATCCGGAATGTTCCAACCGGATCGCCATACTGGAAGAAAAACTGGTTCCCTGCAAAATGCTGAAAATCCGGAAACTGCACATTTCTGCCGTTTAAAAATGCACCGGCGGCCACTTTATAACTTAACTTGCTTCGCACACCGATATCAAATCCATGTGCTATTCCCACCTGCACAAAGTCAAAATTCACGTCGCTCCCAAAAACATCAATCCCCTTCCGGTAACTGACCGAAAGTTTTGGTGAATCGTCATCATAAAATGTTGTCTTTCCCTTTTGCGTACGGTATTTCTGCCATGGTTTGTAATAGGCCGACAAGCCCACCGTTAATGCCCGTTGCCCCAGTTTGTCGGTAAGCCTGGTACCGGATTCATCTGCCAGCTCCTCATTAACAGGAATATTGGAGGTAAATGTCCTTTTTTTCCAGTCAATCCAGCTGTAAGGATTGGTGTTGCTTCTATTGGACAACGCCCGACGGTTGGCGTATTCGATGTTTGCTTTCAATTCAAAATGCTCATTTTCACGACTGGTTCTAAAATCCAGTCTGACAAAGTTCTTCTCATAGATCTTGATAAAATTTCTTTCCAGAAATAACGTCGTCAAACTGTTGAGGATCGGATGCATCGGGTTTTCAGCGTTAAACTGCGACACCGTTTTTCCACCCGACATCATAATTGCATTTTGCTTCCAGTTATAATCCACAACGCCGGTTGCAAACAACTTCTCCCGGGCAAATGAATAACGCGTTAATCCGCTAAAAGTCCATGTTCCCGGATCCCTGACAGTATATCTTTTCACTCCGTTACCGGAAATATGGATTTCGTCTGTTTCCTTTTTCGGCTGGCTGCCTTTTTTATATTTCAGTTTAAAACCTCCGCCATTCAGCACCCAACCTTCCACTGTATTAACCTGCAACCCCAAAAGCGGGCTGACGTATTCCAGCCTCCACGGGCTTTTTTTGCCTAAACGAAACGTATGTCCAGTCAGCAGATTACCAAGAAAATCCGAGCCTCCTTTCTTTTTGGTAGTGTCTGCTTTGGCAATGATCAGGCCGTCACGCTGCTCTTGCGTACCCTCTTTCATGACGATAATGCTGTCCAGTCTGTTATAACTTTTCACCTCAGCGACCGTCAACGGAACCGAGCGAATCGAATCCCAGAAAGCCATACTCCTGTTGCCTGCCATCGAATCCACCGAGGTGGAATCATTTCTGGTAAAATTCAGATCAATATCCTCTCCTTTTTCCTCTTTCTTTTTCAGATCCTGTTTTTCATATTCCTTCATCAGCTTTTTGAGGTTCTTGGCAGAAAATTCTTTCTGCTTGCTCACCACCTCTTCCAGTTTCTGAGACTTGATCTCTCGCGACGACAAGCCAATTTTCCTGGCCTCTTCTTTTTCTTTCTTACCGTCAACAACAACAATATCTGCCTGAAAAGCCGGGTTAACTTTCAGTTTGGAAAAAGTCTGTGAAATAACCAGATCACCTTTTCCCTTGATACCGTAAATCCCTCCGTTTACATGAAATTGCTGATTTATCGGCATCCAAACACCCTGTACGGGACTATAAACCTGCTTGATTTCGATATTAAAACCAGTATTGACCGTTTGTAGATTCAGACTGTAAATACTCCACAAATTCTCGGTAATATAAATAGTCCCTCGGTAAACGCCCTCTCCATACGATCTCGGAGTTACTTTGATCTTATTGATTTCAACACCGTTTTCCCGAAAGCTCCCCTCGTATTCAAACTTGTAATAAGTAAAAGCCCGCGGCGATAATGGAGACACGGCTTTTACCACTTCCGGCTGATAAAAACTGGTCAGAAAATACTGGTTCGCGTTGGCAAAGCTTTTATCCTGGCTGTTCCGCGCCGCGATTACCCGCTGTTTATACGAATTCGGCTGACGAAAAGTTACCTCCGAAACACTCTCATTTAAAATAGGAACGCCCTTTTTAAAGTTCGACTCCTTTTCCATTTCCTTCAATTCCTTTTTGTACAGAAATTCCAGGGGCAGGTCAGTGATCACAAAGGATGATTTCGAATAGGCTTTGGCCGTATAACTTTCCACCTGCAAAAAATGATAACGGCTTTTTGCAATGGCCCTTCGCATAATGGTATAAGCCGGATCTTCACCTTTATTCCCGATCCGCACCTCGCCCAGATTATAGGCCTGCTCTTCCATGGTCAGGTCAAAAGTTTCCATCCTGTTTTCAATGGTAAAAGCTTTCTGCCCTGTTTTAAACCCGAGGTACTGGAAGATAATCTCATAATAACCCGGTTTAAGATCGAGCTGGTATTTGCCTTCTTCATTAGAAATCGTACTGATATCGGTACCTTTCACCACAATGGCGGCAAACGGAAGAGGTTCTCCCTTTTTAGTTTTAATGACACCTTTCACACCAGTCGATAAAATACCGGTTTGTGAAAAACTCTGAGTGACAAGCAGGAGAAAGAATAAGAAAGCGGGAATAGAACGGTTGTGCATATAGGTACTTTAAAATTATAAAATTTTCATGGCTGTAAAGCAGATGTGTTTCCTGCGTTACAAGTTGCTTCCTGTGAAAATAATTAAAAAATAACCCGGGTCAAAACCTCTATCAGATCATTCTCTGTGAAAGGTTTTGCCAATAAATCATTCATCCCTATGCTCAAACATTTCAATCTTTCTTCCTCTGACACATTTCCGGTGTAGCCGATAACAGGGATTGCTGATTTTCTATTGTCTTCATCATCCCGGATCAGTTTTGTCAATTGAAGGCCATCCATTTTCGGCATTTGCACGTCCGTAATGATCAGATCATACTGAGCTGATTTAAATAATTTGTAAGCCTCTTCGCCATCCGACGCAAGATCGTATCGTACGGCATTTTTATCCATAAACCGGCTTAACATCAGCAAATTGATCTTTATATCATCAACCAGCAGAATTCTCTTATTTTTTAAAAGAGAAGCGATGACAGGCAGATCCGTCTGTTCATGGTTGACAACTGCTACGGCTTTCGCGATATCCAAAGGCACTTCGACCGTAAAAACAGACCCTTTCCCTAGCTCGCTTTTTACGCTGATACTCCCTTTGTAAAGATCTACAATTCTTTTGCTGATCGGTAGACCAAGCCCGGTTCCTAATTCCCTCGACGGATCGTCCGGTGTTTCAATCTGCGTAAAATCTTCAAAAATCTTTTTCAGGTTTTTATTGGCAATACCCACCCCGCTGTCCTGTACCATAATTTTCAATATCCCCTGTTCTTTATCCGCTGTTTTCTCAAATACGGCGTGGATATTGATCTGCCCGCGCACCGGCGTAAATTTAATCGCATTCGTAAGCAGATTAATAACAACCTGTTTCAACCGAAAATCATCTCCATTGAGCATGAGCTTCGCATCCAGTTCAAATTTTTCAGTCAATTTAATCTCCTTATTATCAGCCAGTATCGACAGCATACTTACCACGCCTTGCAGCATTTCAAGCGGGTGGAACTGGTGAATGATCAGCTTGATCTTACCACTCTCAAACTTGGAAAAATCAAGGATCTCGTTCACGAGCATCAACAGCACATCAGAAGAATTTCTGATTGCCTTAACCTTTGAACGTAGCTCCGGTGTTAGTTTTTCCTCACCGATCTGTCGTGAAAAACCGATGATGGCGTTAAGCGGCGTTCGGATTTCGTGCGAGACATGTGATAGAAAATCGCCTTTTCGTTTCGCTGATTTCACAGCAAGGTTACTGTATTCCAGGATTGTACGTTCACTTTTATATAACCGGATGATATTCCAGATGATCATCAGCGTTAATATCAGCACCACAGCGATGTTCCCCCACGACAGCTGATTAAGTTCTGCCATTTTATCGGAAGTCTGTAATAATAATGACATTCTCAACGTTTCCACATTGTTCACCTCTTCATTTCGCAACGCTTTCAACGCCGACTGAAGGTTTGAAAATATTCGATTGTTAATTCCAAGCAACTCAAGCTCAGCCTTATTCAGTCTGATACGCGCCAGTTCGAGATTCCCCTGAATCATTTTCGCACTCTGATATTCCGATTTTCGCATGACCAGCGCGAGCGAGTCTTCGATCGTCAGATAAGATCTCATCGCCCTCACCTTCACATTGCTGCTGTCGTCCGATTTATTGGAAACCGCTTCAACCAGTCTTCTCCATAACCTCTTTTTCACCTTTGCAGGCGTAATTGCAACCGAATCCGTCTTTGCAATTTTCCTGATTGTTTTGACAGTAAAAGGTTTGCTGTTTCTCGGTAATTCCAGCACTTTTTTAGGTGCCTGAAATGTAAGCAGGCTGTCAACCATTTTTTTCAGAGAGATAAACTCCTCGTTTTTCAATTGTTTGCTCAATAGCAACTCAGGAAGATACAAACTGGAAAAAAATGACTGTTTTTTCTTCTCCTCCTGAAATTGAGTCAGGATCGATGAAACTGTTTTCATCTGCGTTGTGTACTTATCCAGGTATTGGGAGTCAGCGGTAATCGCGTACAGCCTGCTGTTATTCTCCGCCACGTATAAAACGGAAATACAGGTATCTATCCGGCGGTAATTGTTATCGCCATTTTGCAGGACACGTATATTATGCTGAACAATATCTGACTTTGAATTGGTGATCAGCGTTAAAAATACAAAAGATGCTAGTATTAAAATTAGGGTTATCGTCCAGGCAAAAGATTTAAGAGATACCGTTTTTATATCGCTTTTCATTGTTGAGATTCGTAATTAAGGTATCAAAGTTAACAGTTAGTTTAACTTCTACAACTAATTAATAACTCATAAACAACATGTTACAACTAATTCTACAAATTAACAACATTAATCTACAAGTAAATTCCGGTTAACTAGATTTTTTTTCTGCAATAGACTTTAAACAAAAAATAATACATTTTAAAAAATGAATAATAGAACATATTTCTTCCTGATTTTGATATTAGGAAGCCTTACTGCACTGGGTCCTTTTTCTATTGATATGTACCTCCCCGGATTCCCGGCCATTGCAAAAGACCTGCATACAACCGCTTCCAAAGTATCTCTTTCATTGTCAGGTTTCTTTATTGGTATTTCCGCAGGGCAATTGCTGTACGGGCCGTTGCTGGACAGATTTGGAAGAAAAAAGCCACTTTTTATTGGGTTAACCGTCTACATCCTTGCCTCGGTGGGCTGTGCACTTTCAACCAGCATCGACATGCTGATTGTCATGCGTTTTATTCAGGCCATTGGGAGTTGTGCAGCGGCGGTGGCTTCTGTGGCCATGGTTCGGGATCTTTTTCCGGTTAAAGACAGTGCAAAAGTATTCTCTCTGCTGATGCTTGTGGTCGGTGCTTCACCCATGATCGCACCCACGCTGGGCGGTTATGTCACGGCGGCATTCGGCTGGCAAGTTGTTTTTCTGATCCTTACAGGTATGGGTGTGGCCATTCTGGCGGCGACGGTGTTGTGGCTCCCGGATAGTTTCAAACCCGACACATCTCTTTCTCTGAAACCACGGCCAATCATCCTCAACTTCTTATCTGTAATCCGTGAGCCTCAGTTTTATACTTATTCGTTTACCGGCGCCATCGCATTTTCAGGGTTGTTTGCCTATGTTTCCGGTTCGCCACTGGTTTTTATGGAAGTATTTCACACGGATGAAAAAGTTTATGGCTGGATTTTCGCATTGTTATCGGTTGGATTTATTGGCGCAAGTCAGTTTAACACGCTGCTCCTGAGAAAATATAAAAGTGAGCAAATTATCAACACAGCTTTGATCTGCCAGTTGATTGTCAGTTTTACACTGGTTTTTGCTTCCTTTAACGGATTGCTGACACTCGCACCCACGATCGTTCTGTTATTCCTCTTCCTTTGCTGCATCGGCCTTACAAACCCGAATGCGGCCGCACTTTCCCTGGCGCCCTTTTCCAAAAATGCCGGAAGCGCTTCCGCTCTGATGGGTGCCATTCAAATGGGTATGGGTGCGTTAATTTCGGTGGCGATCAGTTTATTTGAAGAACCATCCACTTTGCCTATGACGGCCGCCATGGCAGGTTCCTCGTTACTTGCACTTTGCGTATTGTTGATCGGACGAAAAACCATTGCACAAACGATAGAAGTTGAAGCGGGCGCTGACGGTGGCATGATTCATTAACCTGTTATTTTTCAATATAAAAGATACGGCTTTATCCTGTCGTGCCATTCTTCCACGGAAAGGAGCGGCGGGATAATTTCGTTAAATACCTCCCAGGATTTTTCAAATAATAATGTCGCTTTCGGAATACCGGTTAATAAATCCAGATGGTTTTCGCCCGTCGGATTTACGTGTGTCGGATATGGAGCCCACTGAAAATGATCAGGATGCATATCTTTCACCATTTTTATGAACAGCAATGCTGCCAAAACGGGTCTGAAAATTTCCCGGTCTGTTACATGAAACATTACGCCATGACAAAGTTCATCTCTGTATTTTCCTCCTGCTGGTGTAAACGTTATACTCCGTAAAACTAATCCTGGCAACGCTAACTGGTTGAAACATTCAACCAACAACTTTGTTTTCATCCACGGTGCGCCTGCAATTTTGAAAGGCGCAGCAGTGCCCCGGCCTTCGCTCAGATTGGTGGCTTCCAATAAACCCAAACCGGGATAAAGTAAAGCAGCCTCCAGACTTGTCATGGCCGGTGAAGCAGGGATAAATGATTGCTGCCAGTCTTGTTGAAAAGATAAACGATGCCATCCTTCACTCCGGATAACTTCAAGCTGTAAGTGAGGAAACCTTTCCGACTTCCAATAAGTGGCCAGTTCTCCCAAAGTACAGGAATGGCGCAACGGCATATTCCACCTTCCAATGAAAGAACTACACGACGTTTCATCGAGCATCGGTCCCTCCGCCAGTCTCAGGTTTCCCGAAATAGGATTCGGCCTGTCAAGAATAATAAGCGGCTTGCGATGTTGACTACACGACTCCATCACATAAGTCAACGTCCACAGATAAGTATAAAACCGGCTGCCGATATCAGGTAAATCCAGCAAAATCGCGTCCAGATCTCCAATATCATCCAAAGCAGGCCCTAACTTATCACCATACAAGCTGATGACTGGCAAACCGGTGAATTCGTCGATACCATTACTCATCAGTTTCCCATCTTCACCAATCGTATCCAGGCCGTGTTCCGGCGAGAATAATCTGAAAATTTTAAATCCAGCCGCCAGCAAAGCCGCTCTTGAAGGTTGGTAAAATGAAGTCGTTGCAGCATGATTGGTTACAAAACCAAACCGAATACCACTATACGCAGAAACTTTTTCAAGGAAAATATCAACGCCGAACCGAACAGACATGGCATTCGTTTTTTAAAATTTGAAAACAGCTTTTATTGATTACCTTCAAAGTAAATACTTATCACACTTTAAACAACCTGCCCTATGTTCAAAGTAACTGTTATTTATCCGCGTACCGCCGAAGACGACTTTAACGTCGCCTATTACCTTGAAGTGCATACACCCCTGCTGAAAGAATTACTGGGTCCCTTCGGATTGGTTAAAGTAGATGTGGAAATAGGGATTTCCGGACCGGCTCCCGGATCGGAGCCACCTTATGCGGTTATTTGCGGGATCTTTTTCCCTGACCTTCAATCGTTGCAGGATGGGCTGGCTGCCGAAGGCGCAACGCTGATCGGAGACATTTCAAACTTCACATCGGTTATACCTGAGATGCAGATCAGTCGGGTCGAATAGTTTTTTCGATTTGTACAAAGCAGAAAAAGGGACTTCACTGTTATCAGCAAGTCCCTTTTATATTTTTCAGCCTACCTGAATGGCAGCGTATTACACCAACCCGTACTCATGTACAGGACAAACAGCAGCCGTCATCAGGCGTTTCCCTGTTCCTTTTTGGAAGAAATAATCCAGTCTCCCCAGGTTAATGCCGGCAAAACCAACCTGATTGACCGTTGTAATTTTCCCGTCAAGATTTTTTATGTCTTCCGGCGCCTTCATGAAGGTATGCGTATGCCCACCGATAATCAGATCAATATTCCGCGTTGATTTCGCCAGAATCTGGTCGGATACCTTTTCCTCCTTGTATTTATATCCCAGATGTGAAAGGCAAATAACCAGGTCACAATGGTGATCATTTTTAAGAATTGCTGCCGTTTCATTGGCTTTTGCTATCGGATCCTGATAAACAATATCCCCGTAATTTTTTTTATCCACCAAACCGGCGAGCTCAATCCCAATCCCAAATACACCAATTTTCAAGCCCTGCTTTTTAAAGATCTTATAGGGCTGTGTTCTGCCTTTAAGTTCCGTGTTATTGAAATCATAGTTACTGACAAGAAACGGAAATTTCGCGTGCGGCATTTGTTTTACAAAACCGGCAATACCATTATCAAAATCATGATTTCCCAGGGTTGCGGCGTCGTAACCCATATCGCTCATCAGCTTCATTTCCAGCTCACCGCCAAACATATTGAAGTATGGTGTTCCCTGAAATATATCCCCTGCGTCCAGCAAAAGCACATTTTTTTGTTCGGCCCGGATTTTTTTCACAAGCGCTGCCCTTCTGGCCACACCACCCAGGCCCTGATTTCTGGAACCATCCATAGGAAAAGGTTCGATGCGGCTATGAACGTCATTGGTATGTAAAATGGTAAGCTGTACCGTTTCGTCCTTAGCAAAAGCAGCAAACGGGCTTAATGCAAAGAAAGCAGCAGCCGCACTGCCGCTTTTCAGGAAGTCCCGGCGATTAGTCGTTGACAACAATAATTCTTCCATCTAATTTCGTATTTATGGTTTTTCCTGCGCGGGTCAGATCGCTGATGTAGTCAATCACGGCATCACGCACTTTTTTATCAATCACTTTACTTTCAACCGGATTGCTCAGACAATCCAGATTATCGCCCCCATTGGCCAGATAATCGTAGGTCAGCAATTTATAATGCTGGTTGATATCAAAAGGTTTGCCGCCAATAACCACGTCATAAGCCTTTTTATTTTTTATTTTCATGGTGATACCCGCCGTTGGCTGCCCTTCTGAACGGGCGATGAAATCAATGACCTTTTGCGTATTTGCACCGGTAAGCGTCAGCACGACCAGTTCATTTTCAAACGGCATCAGCTCAAAAGCGTGAGAAACGGTAAGATCACCTTTGGGAAAAGTAGTCCTTAAACCACCTTTTGTTGCAAGCGTAAACTGAATACCGGGATCTTTTTTCAACCCCTCAGTCAAAATCGCGTCTGAAAAAAAGTCACCCATCAACGTTTCAGGCTCCGACGGTTTGGTAAGCGCTACATCACTGCGGCCAATAACACGGCTCATTTCGGCCTCAACCTGTTTTTTGTAAGGCAGGTAATATTTGATCAGAGACGAGTCGACATCGGTTTGCTGGTCTATCGAATACTCCTTATACTGGTTCCCCGAAACAGAGAAATGACGATTACAGGATAACAATAAGGCAGAACCTGCAAGAAGGCTATGCGTAACGTATCTGTAAATTTTTGAAGAAAACATAACTGAAACGATCGGATTGAATTACAAAAGTAACAGCAATTGTCCCAGGTTCGGTGAATGTCTCAAAATTTGACATAAAAATAAAATAACGGAGAGGTCCGGCACACTGCCGCGTACCGGACCTCTCCGTTATTTCGACTTACTTTTTATCATAATATATTCCAGCTTGCCTTTTTTGGCGAAAGCCGCTATCTGCGTGTATTTTTCATAATTGTCCCACCTTTTCAATTCGTCACTTTCAAATGCCGGTTCGATATCTCTTTTCAGGTCCAGCAAGCCAAGTATGACATGATTATTGAAAGGGAATTCAGAAAGGTTATTGATGGTAATCCGGTCGGCAATTTCATTGATGTAAATGATCTCAACTTTGCCTTCCCGGTAAGTGATTTTCGGGCATTTATCGCAGCCGGTATCTGCATCCTGCCAATAACTGACAAGACTTCCTTTTCCAAGTACTGCCTCAACCTCCTGCTCACTTTTGAAAGCGACCTTGCTGAGATCCAACGCTACAACCGGGGCCAGTGCAGTATCTTCCGGGTCTTTTAAGAGGAATAATTTAACGAAAAGAGCCAGCGCAATAATAGCCAGGCCAATAAATCTCCATTTGTACCACTTCTTTTTAGTAGGCGTAACTGCGTTTTCCATTTAGCATTGATTATAAGTTAGCTGAAAGTCTCAGTTGAAACAGCTAGCAATATCATGCCACGATAAAAGAAATGAAAAGAGTGTGTAAGTGCGGAACAGGTCAGCGGGGCTAAACAACCATTTCCCCGTAATAAACTTCAACTAATTCGAGAACATTTTTTACGCCAAGTTTCTCAAAAAGAATTGACTTATGCGTTGCTACGGTTGAAACTTTAATATCCAGGTGATTGGCGATAGAGGATACGGATTCACCTTTGATCAGATAGTCAACAATCTCTTTCTGACGCTTGGAGAGCTTGTCATTGAAAGAATTCTGGGGAATATCCCTGCTCTTCGCGGATGGGTTTTTTCTTCTGTGAACGTTGTTCAGAAAAGTTTCCTGCGCCATCGCTTCGAGTAATTCCATGCACAGATAGCGGTCCTGCTTAAGCACTTTCCCTATGGCCTGAATGATTTCATTACTTGGGGCGATCTGGGTAAGAAACCCGTTGGCTCCGGCAATTAAAAAACTCATTGCGTGGGGATAATGCAGATTTTTAGCAAAAATCAAGATCCTGGTTTCGCTGGTGAACCGTCGGATTTCATTGATGAATTCTTCAACGTCCTCTGCGATATTTCCAATGATGATCAGATCAAACTTTATCCCGTTTCTTAAATGCTTTACCACCCGGCCCGAGGTGGTTTCTTCGGATAAAACTTCACAATCAAAATTCCCGGATACCACCTGATTTAAACCAATTCTAACAATCGTGCTGCTGTCAACAATTAATATTTTCCACTTATTCATAATGATTTACGAACGGACAGCTAGTAAATATCCGTTTTAAAAAGTTGACAAAATTTAAATACCTTCATTAACTTTAACCATTAACAAAGTAGTTAATGAATATGTACGTTTGAAAATGCTAAATAGATTGCAACCCCCTGAAAATTTTTTTATCCGACTTTCAGCTCTTCCAAATTTACCTTTTTTTTGCCAATAAAAAATCGCCCTCAGACGCTTAATTAGCGGATTTTCAATTCTTTAAAAATAGCTACCGGAACCATTTTTAGTTCATGCCGTGTTAAAAAGACTCGTGGCTAGAAGTATAAAGATTGTACAAAAACAAGTTTTTCCTTTTTTCGACGTTTTATTAATCGTTTCCCACGGTCCTCCTTACTGAATCTTATTTTAAAAAACTTTAAGTATTCGAGATGACAAAAGCACAGGTAGTAGTATTGGTAATGGTTGTTGCGCTTAGCGTTTCCTTTGGTTTTCAAAAAATAAATCCACTTTTAGTTTCTCAGCAGCAGGTATCTAATGACACTTTAACGGTCGCTCACGACTCTGTATCCACACCGGAATGGGTCACTCTCTACGATTCTCTTAATCTGAAAGAGCGGGGACTATCGGAAGCTGCTTTCCAATATGCCTGGTATGGCTTTCATAAAATGAACCTGGGCAAACACATTATGGCGATTGCCGATTTCAGCCAGTCGTCCACCAGAAAACGGTTGTATGTAATCGATTTTATTCAAAAGAAATTATTGCTGAATACTTTCGTGGCACATGGTCGGAACTCGGGCGAGGAATTTGCCAAAAACTTTTCCAACGATAATTCCTCTTACCAATCCAGTCTTGGTTTTTACAAAACACTTGGTACCTATCAGGGGAAACACGGTCTGTCACTACGACTTGAAGGAGTTGAAAAAGGTATCAACGACCGCGCTTTCGAACGTGCTATCGTGATGCACGGAGCTGATTATGTAAGCGAAAAGTTTATCAAAAACACCGGCCGGTTGGGAAGAAGTCAGGGCTGCCCCGCTGTTTCTATCGCTGATCACAAAAAACTGATCGAGCTTTTATACAACGGAGCAGGACTTTTTATCTATTCGCAAAACCAGACTTACTTCAAAAAATCATCGTTATTGGCCGGTCTCAATCTGATCAAAGAGAAAGGTCAGGATCTTGGTGCATCTCTTTTGTACACATCTGCAAAATAAAGCAGATCACCTTTTTCGTTGCAGTCAGCACCGAGATACAGAAGAAATACAGGAATTCTTTTTTTCAATTTGTGCCACTTAGGTGGCAGTGAAACGGTATCCGGCTCAGCCAGAGAGTCGTTTTCCAACAATTTTTCACCGGCCATGAAGTTGGCAAGCTCCGTCGGATGCTGAACCCTAACACAACCGTGGCTTCTCCATCGCTGATTGCTCGCGAACAGATAGCGTGCATTGGTGTCATGCAGATAAATGGCAAGCGGATTTTTGATCTCCACTTTCAAGAGTCCCAAGGAATTATCCTCACCGGTTTCCTGACGAAAACGATACGGAAATTTATCAGCCGCCATCGACTCCCAGTCAATATCCTCAGGATTCAGGGCCTCTCCTTTTCCGTTAATTATTTCTATTTTATTTCTCGAAAGATATGAGGCGTCTTTCGAAGCCTTTGGAAAAATTTCCTTGATTGCAATACTTTTGGGAACATTCCAGTACGGGTTGGTCACAATACTCGTCGCATAAGTATCAATGGTGGGCGTGGGAGTTTCCCGCTTTCCGGCAACCGTCCGCATGGTGATGATATCCTTCCCACTGGCATCCATACCCGTGAGATACGCGCCACGAATGTTGACCATAACCACCCGCGGTGCTCCATTAGCCTGACGGCGAATCCAGCGGTATGCATTCAGCGATTCAGCCACGACAGCCGCACTATCTTTCTTATTTTCCTTGATTAACCTTGCGTAATGCTTTTTGAGGTTTTTGTAAACAGGATATTCCGGTTCCAGATTGTCCAGGACTTTATCCACATCCTCACCTTTCACAAGATCTTCGGCAGCTTTTCTCAGTATTGCCGTATCCGCTTTAATTTTTTTATTGACATAACGGATCGAAGGCTGATGTCCGTAACCGGTTTCCTCCAATAATGCAAAAACACGGGATGCTTCCCCTACCGTAAACTTGTCGGTTTCCACCCCGGCGTTTTCTGCATAAGACAGCAATTTGCTGTAATATTTTTCCTTGCCGAGTTCCTGGGCAAGTTCCTCTCTTGTCATCTTTTCAGCATCTTTCTTACACGATTGCAGAATAACGCACGAAAAAAGAATGGCAAAGGAAATGTATTTAAATCGGGACATACCTGATAGTTGTTGCATGCTGAAAATGTAAGATGGTATCGCTGATCAATATAAAATTCCCGTGCTACGTCACTCAAACGAAAACATAGAACTATAAATTATTATATATTAACAAGTTAAGCATTTATCAGCACATTCCCGTTTGCAAAAGCCTGGAGAAAGATGGGGAAATTCGTAAACACGATTTGACGGATTTAACGCAATTTTCCGCAAAAGCTGTGGCAGCAAAGCAGAAGAACAAGATTTACAGGAACTTATTTCCGGGCTAGTCCCTTTTATTTGCATTGCTACGCATCCTGAATTAACGGTAATGAATTTGTCAAAGTACTACATCTCAGCTCTTTCGTCTTTTGCAATCTGGGGATTTTTCAGTCTGGCTTTAAAAGCGCTTCACCATTATCCTTCTTTGGACATCCTGTTTTACAGAGTTTTTTTCTGTGCTGTTTTCATGCTGGTTATCGGGCTTGTTTTCAGGACAAAAGTTTTGAAAAAGAATATCAAAATCTTTAAATCACTGTCGTCCAGGCAAAAGAAACAAGCTATTCTTCAGACCTTAGCGGGCGGGCTTTTACTGACCGCCAACTGGTTCTTTTTTATATACGCCGTCAACCATATCAGCGTAAAAGCCGGCGCACTCGCCTATCTGGTATGCCCAATCCTGACGACTGTCCTGGCTTACTTTATCTTACAGGAAAAACTTAACCGCTGGCAATGGATCGCCGTTGCTTTGAGTGCATTCAGCTGTATGCTGTTATCCATCAATCACGTTGCCGACCTTTTGTATAGCCTGATCATCGCCTCATCGTACGCATTGTATCTGGTCATTCAAAGGAAAAACTTCGGTTTTGACAAGTTCATTCTGCTTACTTTACAGATTTTGTTTTCGTCCGCAATCCTGCTGCCATTTTACCCTGCATACAGTACTGCTGTGCCCGCTGAATATTCATTTTACATGATTATTACCGTTATAGCGGTCATATTTACGATCATGCCTTTGTTCATGAATCTGTACGCACTGCAAGGTGTCAATTCTTCTACAATGGGAATTTTGCTTTATATAAATCCGCTGATTGGCTTTATGATCGCCGTGTTTTATTTTAAGGAAGAAATCACTGCTTTGCAGCTGGTGGCTTACGGGGTTATTCTTGCTGCCATTATCTTGTTCAACAAACATCATTTCCTGAAAACAAGCAGCGGAGAAACGATGGTGGAAAGCGCAAAAAGAAGTCAAGTTTTGAAAACTTGACTTCTTTAAACTCCCCGATGCGGCAACAGCTGATGGTCTTATCCCTCTATCTCAAAATCCTGATTTTTAAGATCAACAAATGAAACAGCAAGAATTCAGGGATCTTCATTCATTCTGAAACAAAAATGATGCTGATAAGAGATTACACACCAAGAGACCGTGATCGTTGCCTTGAAATTTTCAGGACCAACATGCCTCTGTTTTTTGATGCAGAGGAGTTACCACAATTTGAAACCTGGCTGGATAAGGAAATAACCAGGGAAAAATCTGACGACAATATCATTCACTATTATGTAATAGAACTGTCTGGTGTAGTAATCGGCTGCGGCGGTTTTTATCTGGATCAACAAAAAAATCAGGCGGGAATGATTTGGGGAATGGTTTCTCAGGTGCATCATCGAAAAGGTTTTGGCAAAAAACTGCTGACATTCAGAATTGAGATGATAAGATCATTAAATCCCGGAGCCGAAATTTTGCTCGATACAAGCCAGCATTCTTACGCTTTTTTCGAGAAAATGGGTTTCAAAGTCACCGCCATCACCAAGGATTATTACGGAAAAGGACTGGATCGGTATGATATGAGGAATAATGGTTAATTGTTAGTGATTAATGGTTAATGATCGACAGACCGTAGTTTAAGGCCACAAATCAATCATCAACGCTCAATCGTCAACCCCTACATCTATAATCATCCTCAACGGTCATCCGATCATGGTCAATCGCCAACAATTAATTCGTAGCCCCTCCATTCACCAGCAAATGCTGACCGGAGACGAAGGATGAGAGCTCGCTGGCGAAGAATTCTGCGGCGTTGGCAACATCCTCCACTTCGGCTAACCGACCCATCGGGCAGCTGTCAAGCAATTGTTTTCTCAGTTCGGGATAACTGTCCGCTTCTGCAAAAATCCCGGAATGATCCACGGCAAAAGGAATGATCGAATTTACAGTGACACCTCTGCACCCGATTTCTTTTGATAAAATATCAACCAGATATCTCGGCGTGGTTTTGCTTCCGCCATATACTGCCATACCCGGAACCGGATAAGAGGTCGTGCTGGACGCAATGTAAATAATACGGCCATTGTCCGTAATATGTTTGGCGGCCTGCTGCATCGTGAAGTAGGTTCCTTTGGTATTGATGGAAAATACCCGGTCAAATTGTTCCTCGGTAAATTCTGTAACAGGCGTTTCAACCAGTTCAATACCTGCATTGGCAACCACAATATCGATTTTACCAAAAGCAGCTTTGGCTTCTGAAAACAGCCTTTCCAGGTCAGCCACCTTGCTTACGTCGGCCTGAATCGCGATCACTTTTACTCCCATGGCCTTGATGTTACTCACGACTTCATCTGCCGAAGCCTTATCTCTTGAATAATTGATGACAATATCAGCGCCCAATGCGGCATAACGTTCGGCGATTGCTTTGCCTAATCCTCTTGCTGATCCTGTAATGATTGCGACTTTGTTGTGTAATGAATTCATGATTGAAATAATTTTTTAAATACTGAAGGAATGATTGATGATCGTTTTTTTAGATAAAATTGGTATTTGAAAGCACTTATGCCATCCCGCCATTGGCGCCGATATTTTGTGCTGAAATCCATTTGGCTGCGTCACTGGCAAGGAATACCACGATTTGAGCAATATCTTCGGGCTCGCCGATACGGTTGAAGGCTGATAAGGAAGCCAGACGGTCGATAACCTCCTGCGGTTTTCCTTTTGTAAAAAGTTCGGTATTGGTTGGTCCGGGTGAAACGGAATTGACATTGATACCTCTGGCGCCCACTTCTTTTGAAAACACCCGGGTCAACTGTTCGACGGCTGCTTTGGTCGCTACATAAGTGCCATAAGTCGGAAGCATAATCCGGTTAACCGAAGTAGAAAAATTAATGATGCTTCCTTTGTCGGCCAAACGGGTCGCGGCCTCACGCATCGTATTGAACGTCCCTCTTACATTGATATCAAACTGACGGGTGAAGTCTTCGTCGGTAGTATCTTTAATCAGTTTGGTGATCATGATCCCGGCATTATTCACCAGCACATCAATTTTACCATAATGCGCAATCGCCGCGTCGAAAAGATTTTTCACTTCGTCGGATTTGCTTACATCAGCCTGTAAAGCGATCGCATCTCCGCCGTTCAGGATGATCTGGCTGACAACTGCCTCGGCTGGTTCTTTTCCGCCGGCATAGTTAACAATAACTTTTGCGCCTGCACCAGCCAGTTGTTGTGCGATCACCGCGCCGATTCCTCTTGATGAACCTGTTACTAAAATTACTTTTCCGTTTAATGTGCTCATGATTTCCTTTGTTTTTCTTTGTTTTAAATTGATATGACAAAGGTGGGGCATGGGGCATCCGAAAAAATATTGATTTCAAAGCACTACATATGAATTTCTAAGATTGGATGTAAAAGGGAAGAAATCTCACTTCTAAAACTGTCTGATTTTAATTTTTATTTGTAACTATCCAACACCCCTGTAAACACCTGTTTTTGTAATCAAGTGTTTTACGGCTGTTCCGGGACTATGTCATCTACTAATTTTGATTTGTCTAAGAAACTAATTCATAGGCGGACAAATCAACGTAAACAAAAAGAAATCATGGCTTATCCTCTTGCTCACATCACCAATTCTACTGGCTATGCCGCTTCCGGCACCGTACATTATGCCAGCGCTTTTTGCAGTAATGACAACTATTCCGTTGCCGCTCATGGCCAATGGACTGCCAGTGGTCGTGGCGTTTGCCTGATTACAGAAGTATCCGCAACCTTGTATGTTAACGGCACACCGGTTAAGGCAACTCCTTATACTTCGTCAGGTACATCTTACAGCCAGTTTGCGATCATCCAAACAGGCCCTAACAGTTTTGCAGTTACCCGCGTAACCGTAGCTGTCGACAATGTTGACCTGGGCGAATTGGAACCAGAACCAGTGGAGAACCAGAAGTAAACCATCAGGAAATCCTCAATCACAAAGGAGCTGTACGCCGGGTACAGCTCCTTTGCGGTTTAAGAACGTACAAACATTTTGTTGATCTTATCCGAACCACATACTTCCTGATATTACCCGTGGATACAAATTCCTACCTTCCTTTTACGCTATTGGAATGTCTTAATTTATTTATACAATTTATTGTTAATGAATAATTTGCATTTATCAACGGGATACGTTTATTTACCATAAATAAATCAATTGTCACATCTCAATTCACATTTTATGGGCAAATATGTAATTACCAAACGTGCAAATGGAGAGTATCAGTTTAACCTCAAAGCAGACAATGGCCAGGTGATCCTTGCCAGCGAAGGTTATGCGGCGAAAAGTTCCTGTGAGAACGGCATTGAATCTGTTAAGAAAAATTCGCCGGATGACGCGCGTTATGAAAAGAACACTTCAAAAAATGGCAAATACTATTTCAATTTAAAGGCCGGAAATGGCCAGATCATCGGCAGCAGCGAAATGTACGAAAGTACTGCTGGAAGAGACAACGGGATTGAATCCGTAAAGAAAAACGGCCCGACAGGAACCACCGACGATCAGTCAAACTAATTGATTTAGCCGTAAAACTTTATAAGGGTCTGCGAAAAACGCAGGCCTTTTTTATTGACAACGCAACAACCAAAACATAAGGCACACGACAATTGCCACGACTAAAAACAAATTTGATAAAAATTTAATGGTTCATTAATTATATTTGTTATAATAGGAAAATCTCAGAACAAACTATTATTAAATATAATGAATCCAATAGATTATTTAAGAATTGAGATAAAATCCTACTTTTCTGAATCTTGTGAGCTGTTACTTTCCAGCATCTACGCACAGAATCGGCAATTTAATTTTTATTTCAAAATAACAGATAATTACCCATTTCTCCTGTATCTGAACTGGGATGGCGAGTATGATCGCTTTACGCTAAAATGTCTTGAATTCAACAATCCCGAAAGGCTTAACCAACTCATAGCGGATTATCCGGAAAAAGGTGCAAAATCTTTCAACGAAGGACAACCCAAACTGACTGTGTCATTTATCTGTTATGGTGAAAACAAATTATCCGTTATAGATTTAAAAGGTATTTCACATGTAGACGTTCATTCCGGTGATATTTCGGGGGTGAAATTGATGGAGTGTGTTGATCCGGGACGGATAGGTTGAGTAACTTTGAGCTCGTACGCATACATGCTGATACATGCAAGAAAAACTAAGGGAACATATAGAAAAAATAATATCCCTCACCGATGAAGAGTTTTCGTTTATACGCGCTCACTTCACAATTAAAAATTCAAAAAAACGCGAATTTCTTATTCGCAAAGGTGAAAGCGTCAAGCACTGCTACTTTGTGGTCTCGGGGCTGTTAAAGTTGGTTTATGATGATGAGTCTGGAAGTCAGCATATTGTTTCCTTTGCCATGGAGGACTGGTGGGAAACCGATTTTTTGGCTTTTCATACCCAAACCAAAGCGACAATGTCGTTGCAATGCCTTGAAGATACAGATGTATTCTGCCTTTCGCTGGAAAATTATCAAAAGTTATGTGCCGGTCTTCCAAAAATGGAACACTTTTTTCTTAAAAAATCGAATTCAGGCCATATCGGATCGCAGCAACGCATCCTTTCTTTCCTTACTTCTAATGCGAAGGAACGTTATGACCAGCTTCTCAAACGATATCCGTCGCTGTTTCAAAGAGTTTCCAAAACCCTGCTTGCTTCTTATTTGGGAGTTTCACGAGAAACTCTGAGCAGGCTTTCTTCCTAATCTGATGTCAGGCGGTTTGTACTTGTGATATTTATCACACAAAAAAACTTCCTGTTACCCGGAGCTTTGCAGCGTACAGTTTCTACTAACAGTTGAGCCTGAAATGGCGCAAAGTAAAAAGCAAAGCAGATGGAAAAACGAGTTATTAATCCCTGGCAATGGCAGGATAAGCGCAGTTATGTGCAGGCTGTCGAAGTAAAACAGGCAGAAGGCACCTTGTATGTTTCGGGACAGACCGCAATAAACGCCGATGGACAGTCAAGCACCAGCGACATGAAAACCCAATTAATTCAGGCCATACAAAACCTGGAACAGGTTATCAGCGAAGCCGATTATCTCTGCAAAAATATCGTAAGGTTAAATATCTACACAACCTCGTCAGCCGAACTTTTCGAGAGCTTTGATATTTTACAGGATTGGATAGCCCGACACGGTATCAAGCAAGCGAGTACTCTATTTGAGGTGAATAGCCTTTTTGAAACTTTAAAAGTTGAACTGGAAGCTACGGTTGTAAAATAATCTGTAACGGAGAATCAAAAGTAAATTCCAGAGGAGCTTTAAGTTCCAACTCGACAGGAAATGAATATTAGTAGACGCTGTGCTTGTGTATCGATGATAGCGAGTCATTTTTAAGACAACGCTTAAAGTGACACGCTGTCACTTTAAGCGTTACATTGTTTGCTGAGACAACAAAATTACCAAACCAATGTTAGTAGTGATCTCTATCTCCGTTTACTTAGATTTATAGCTCTTGTTATTCGTGGCCGATTGTATCGTTGAAGGAAAATTGGATAAAGGTTTAGTAAGATATTTAATACCAGTAGCCACAAAGACTTGAGAGCTCCAAATTTCAACGCCACGAAAACATTAAACCCCAGTACTATAAGCAAGATAATGACATGACCGAGTTCAGATTTTTTTGTTTGATAATGTAAATTCATCAAAACGTTGGTGTTCTTTTCTATTGGATTAGCTTTTTTATTCAGTTTTTCCCAGCCAATCCAAACCAATACCTTTCTGAAAAAATTTATTCCAAGACGTTCGTATATTTTCCCGCTCCGCTCCCATTCCTTTTGATGGTAGTACGAAGAAGTAAGTTGACTTTTTAGTGTTTCAGTAAAAGCAAGCACACAAAACATCAACAGGAAGTTCAGAGCCCACGCGAATGAAAAACCATCCATTCGAATGTAATAAACCAAACCACAAATTGAGCCAATTGTAAATGCCGTGATTAGAATTAATTTTATTCTCATTAGTTACACTTCCCCGTTATATTTTGGGTCAAAGTCTATCATCCATTCAATACCGAATTTGTCTCTGAACATTGCAAAATATGAGCCCCAGGGACTGTCGCCAATAGGCATTTCAACATTTCCGCCTGCTGAAAGTCCATTAAATAATTTGTCAGCTTCTTCACGACTTTCTGCACTAACAGATATCTTAGATCTGTTTTCATTTTCATTTACCGGCCCCATACTTTCCGGAACGTCATTGGCCATTAAAACATTTTTGCCAATTGGTAAAGCAATGTGCATGATCTTATCTGCATCATTTTCTGCTACAGGAAATTCAGGGCTTGATAAATCCCTCAGGCGAACAATCTTTGCAAACTCACCGCCAAATACTGATTTGTAAAAATTGAATGCTTCTTCGGCATTGCCGTTGAAGTTAATGTGCGGATTGATAAGTGCCATAATGTATATTTTTTAGGTTGTTTTTGACTCTTATTTCAAATGTTTGGGCATAGGGTGTCTTACAAAATAATGCCTACTTCCTAAATATTCACTTCATTTTGGTTTTTTGGGGAGTAATGCAAAATCGATTTAAGTCGTTCTGATTGGCAACCCATAATAAAGCCGGTCGAGTATGGTTTTAAAGCTTTCCAAAATAGATTTCAAAGTCACTTTTCCCCTCATTCTCAACAAAATATTATTAGACAGGTCGCATCGGGAAAGAGTTACTTTCCAAATATAAGGAATTATCACTGGAACGATTTCAGGATCAGCAAATTAAAGATTGCTGCTAATAGTACTCCTTTATCTTAACTTCCATGGTTAAAATTCATGGTAATTTAGTTTACATCCTACACTTTTGAGATACCTTTTAATCAATGCTACGATCCATCTGGTAAAAAACAATCGCGTGTTCTGACTAGTCCACCAATTCCTTTTCCATGTAAGCGGTACCTTCCAGCGCAACGTTCTGATAAGGTTCAATGGAGTAAAACCCAAACGACTCATAGAGTTTTTTTGCTTTTATCAAGCTTGGAATAACTTCCAGGCGAAGGTGAGCAAAGTCCAGATCCTTAGCCATTAAAATAGCTGATTCCAAAAGTTTTGCTCCGATCTTGAATTGTCGGAACTCGGGCTTAACATAAAACCGCTTTAATTCCGCAACTGCTTGCTGCATTTTTAGAACAGCAATACAACCAACTGCGTTATCATTCTTATAAGCTATAAGCAAACACCCGTCAGGTGCTGTATAGCGACTTTCCAAGGATGTTAATTCCGAAGCGAAATTTATAAAGCCAGCATCGAAATTAATGGCTTTTGCATACTCCTCAAATAATAACCTGCCGTCATGATACTGCTGCTTCGAGGTAGCTCTTACAATTTTAATGTCACCTACGCTGTTCATCAATCTTCTTAGATTTTTTATTTGAGGCTTGTAAACTAATCGGTTATTTATCACCATTCAACAATTCCCTAATCGCGTTCATATGCTTGACCAGCTGTTGACAGCTGTCCTCATCCAGCTTCTCAATCTGAACCTTGACAAGATCTGATGCGGCATGATTAATCCTTTCAATCTCGATTTTCCCTTGCTGGGTTAGGGACAACATTACGGCGCGGGCATCTTGCTGCGAGCGGGTCCGGTTTATCAAACCATCTTTTTCTAACCTCCTTAAAATCCGGCTGAGATAACTCTTATCGATCTGTATTTTAAGCATGACCTGCGACGCCTGAATTTGGGTTGCCTGATCGATTTCAAAAAGTACCCTGGTTTCCGCCAACGTGTAGCTGCTATGATAGCCACCGGTATTAAGCAGGCCGATCAGATCGACATAGTACCTGTTAAAAGCCCTTATTTGTTGTATTACCGTATCTGTTTGCATGTTCTGCACAATTAATCAGCACAAATATAAACAAATAGTAGACTTAGTCTACTATTTGTTTATATTGCATTATTGGTTTAAAGTGTTAGCTGATAGAGCCAGTCAGGTGTTATTAAATGTAAATGCCCGGATCTACCGAAATAAACCCGATTTAAGCTTTTAATTTACATAATATGGATAATATCAACCCCTGGAATAACATTCCGTTAGCTGATTATGAGCGTCATATGGAGCACCAGGATGTCGGGCAAGCCAAATTACTAAATCATCTGACCGGCAAATACCTGACGAAATACAATCCGGAAAACATTTTGTTTTTAGGGATAAGCGGTGGCAACGGTTTCGAGCACATCGATACCGATACGGCAAAGAGTGTTTGCGCGATTGATATAAATGAAACCTATTTAGAAGAAACCTGGAAAAGATTTGGTGAAAAAATCAAGCAGCTAACCCTTGTGAGCACAGACATTGGCTCTTCGGATGTATCCTGTATTAAGGCCGATTTTGTTTGGGCGGCGTTAATTTTTGAATATGTTGAGATTGAAAAATGTTTTGAATTTATTAAGCACAATACTGCCACGAATGCAAAGCTGATCGTCACGATTCAGTCTAACAATGGCGTACAATCTGTTAGTCAAACAGGGGTCGAATCCATTAAATCGGTAGCGAGTATTTTCAAAACAGTTGACAAAAAAAATTTGCAAAAAACGGCATTGTCCTTTGGCTTTGAGTGCAATGGTTTAGAAGAAAATTTTCTTCCTAACGGCAAATCGCTTTTGACTTACGAATTAACTAAAAAGCTTATCTGAGATAAAAAGCTTGTTAATACCTTTCCAGATTGAAAAGAAATAAGGCCAGATAATTTATGTAATTATCTGGCCTTATGTGTTGTAAGTAACTTATTAGATTAAATATTTGTGACCGCGACGGGAATACGACCTTTTATATTTAACAAGCTGATTTTTCAGTAATTATGGACAAATAAAAATATACTCCTGAAACAGCCCTGAAACATTTTTTGTATTTGCATACATTTGAAAAATAATTAGTCCATACCATGAGTAAAGAAAACGACCTGAACAATTACCTTAGTGCCGAATATTGGCGACTCAAATACTTTTCCTCCAAAAGGAAAATTGTCAATCTCTGGATGCTTATAGCTTTACTAACATTCTGGCTTATTTTGGCAATATTTTAGTCAAACTTCAAATGAAAGACGAAATTACTTCCCAGTCTTCCGAGACAATCTCAATGAATCAAAAAACATTATTTGTTTCTGGAATTGCTGTTGGGATCTCTTTAACGACTCTATTGTATCAGATTGTTTTTGCAATTGTGTCTTCATTGCATTGATTTCTACATTTTGGTCTTTTGATTCAAAATTTCGTTACGCCATGAAGATACATTTTCTCCCTGACAGCAAGCTCCATTATTCTATCATAATCATGTTCATTGACCTTGCAGAAAGGAGGAACATTAATCACATATTGGTATAATGATTCAAAAGCATTATCACTGTTTTTTAACCGTACTAGAGAGCGTCAAAGCTACACTTAGTGAATTTTTAACTCAACACTCTTATCCGTATTTGGGCCTGTGGCCGAGATACGGAAATTTGAGTAAAATGGAGTTCCCGATGAATCAGCTTTAATGCCGTTGGTCAGAAATACCCTATGCTCACCATAGGGTATAGACATAGAACATTTTCCAAATTTATCTATTACGCCAACTTGGCTGTAAGGATAGGTTCTCCCAGACGCCAACGTCATAGCGCCAGTTGCAATATCGAAGCTGCGAATCCCAACAGTAGCATCATCTTTTTCAAGCTGATAATAATCAAAGAAATATACCTTCAAACCTTCATATGGCTTAAGTTCTTTATTGGAAGAATCTTCGTAACCCATTACTGTTAATGTCAGGACAGATGTTTTGAGCGGTTCTACTTTGGGATCTTTATTCTTACATCCCAGAAAAAGCAAAATTGCCAAAATATAGCAAAGGCCTTTCATTGATTCATTCCAGTCTCGTCGGTGTCTTGAAGCAGAATCTGGCACCCTGAGATCCTTCGTTATCGCATCATCGATCTTCAACTCAAGTGTGTACAAACCAGGAAACGGATGCCCAGCAGACGGAGTAATTTTAAATACATTGGAAAAAAATCCCATAAAATATTTTCAATAGTGTGATAAAAAATAAAACTCAACTAAAATTCTAACAAACAACAAATTAGAACTACTTCTATAAAAAAACTGACGAAGATCAGTAAAAGCCCTGCGTTACTTACCCAAAATATCACGTCTACTGCCGACAGAATTGGGTAGAAACAGGAACCAACTAATCATTTTTGAGCTGAGAAACCTGCTCTTCCAACTTTTTAACTTTTGCTTCTTCTTGTTTCAAAGCTTTGCGTTGGAGTTCGATAAACTCGTCTTTGGATATCGTGATAGTGTCTGAGCTTGTATTGCTTGGAGCAGTTGATTCTCCAATTAAATATGACACGGTGGTACTAAATATCTCTGCCAGCTTTCGATAATCATGGATAGTTGGTTCGCTTCTATCATTTTCCCAGTTTGAGATTGTTTGCTTAGAGGTTTTTTCTAACTTTTTCATAAGCTCCTCTTGACTTAAACCTAAGTCTTCACGCAGTTTTTTAATCTTCTTCCCTGAACTATCCATTTTTAATAAAAAAAATATAATTATAAATTTGAAAGTATAATTATTAATTATACTTTTGCATATACCATTTATGGTTTACGCAAAATACAAAAGCATGGAAGATTTAACAAACGCGACTGAGGGAACGGTTCTTACGATAAAAGAGCGGCTACTTATCAGGTTTGCACGGGCAAAAGATACAGTGGGCACGAATTGGAGAACTGAGCTATCTGAGGCCGACCCATTCTTTAACACCAAGCTCGGGGTCGACTATATGCGGTCGGTTGCCCAGGCACATTCGAGCGCCGGTCGCGGCCATGTAGATCGTATCGAGCGTGTCACCATCGCACTTGAAAAAATTGCCGGTATTCAAAACACACCTGTCGTATGAACCAGACAACGATCGCCCTTAGCCTTCCAGCCGAACAGCTCGAATTGCTGGAAACTGTGAGGTACCAAAACGAAAAAATTATCTCGTATCAGACCAGCTCTACATACCTGACGGAACCGGAAGCCTGCGAACGATTGAAAGTATCGCTCACTACTATACGGAAATGGCGAAAGGATGGCTGGCTGCGCTATTTCGCCGAAGGTGATAACATCCGGTACAGGGTCGATTACCTCGATTCAGACTTTGAATCCCGCGCTTTGGTAAAAGCTCCATTGCTTCCAACAATGAAGCAAGTTAATCGTAAGGCGATTTAATTCATAACAGTAACCCCTCATCCAATCATGAAACCACTACACGCTCTAATCGGAGTTACCATGCTTGTTTTATTTGGAGAATCAATTGCTAATTTTTTCGCAAACCACGCTGCCGAAATCATCGGTTTTTGTCTGATAATATTCGCAGGAATATTCATTTACAGTGTCAAAACGAGCAAGTAACCGTGAAAGATCATCTTTTCAACTGGATGGAATTTGTAGCAACTGCGCCATCTGTTTCGATCTGGCACTACAAATGGGTAGAAATAAATTTAAGGCTTCACGCCTATATAAGATACAGAAACGAAGATACGCTGGACGGCATGAGTAAGCCGTTTACCGAAACCTTGGCTTATGTGCAGGACATAGGCCAGGGTTCAGGATGGGAATGGCGTGCCTTTAAGCACGTTGACGAGCAGGTCAGAGAAATGGACATTCCCCATCCACAACAATATTTTAAGGTAACTCTTCAGGTCGAAGAGATCATTCAAAAAGAGCTTGGCCAACACCAAGAATAGAGGAGAGGGTTTACAATCAAATTGTACCGGTTTCTAACCGGATACAATTTATGAAGGCATGGCGCAACGGTAGCGCGTTTGGTTCCACACCATTCTGTCTGGGTTCGAATCCCAGTGTCTTCGCGGGGTAGGGCAGACGCCAATAAGGCTGAACTACAAATCTCTGATCCGTGACGGAGTGATGTCCGTCACGGGGTAAGGGGAAATTTTACCAAACGTATACGATTCAACGTAGTTTTTTAATGCTTAATAGAATTGAAATGAGTGACGTTATGCGCAGAGCCTCAGAGGCTTTCAATGCGCATGACAATGCATGCCCAACGGCTGAGCACATCCGTAAAAATAAGGATTTGACTGAAACTGTGGTTACCCGCCGTGTGGGACTTATCCCCGAAGCGATCACAACCACGTTTCACACAATTCTGTCCGAATACGTGTACGCTTACAACAACCAGATCAAGATAGCTCCGGACGGAACCTATCATTTAGGCCACTTACCTGCACTTCGCACCAACTGCGTAAGGCTAGGTTTTAAGTGCCGTATCAGCGACCGTACCGTACGCAATCATATAGATCGCCTGATCGATTTGAAGTTCCTGACGAAAGAATTTCACGGCAGTCTGAAGGCATTTGAGCTGTGGATAAGCCCAAAAATTTTGTTTGGCGAGGCTGAAATTGCCGAATCGAAAAAAGCTCAAAACGCCCCAAAAACCGCCCTTTTAGGCGAAAAGAAGAAAAATTTTCCGCATATCTGTACCTATGTAAAGCCTTTAGCAAAGGAAAAAGGGAGTGCGGACATGTTGAATTCTCAACATGGGTTTATTTCATACGGAGAGAATTTAAACGGAGAGAGGGGTCAAGCAGACAACCCTGCCCAGCCCGCAGAAGACACCGAATCTGTACTTAGAGAAGAGATTGGGGGCGGCGGCGAAATTTTGAGCCGCGAGCAGATAGCAGCCAGAAACGACCAACAGCGACGCGCAAAGGCCACGCAGATGCTTGATGCTCGCAGACCAAAAATGCCAAAAGGTTTGAAACAGAAGCACATGGAATACCTTTTGGAATTCTGGATTCACGCTTTGCGGGTTCTTTACACTGGCCGCGAATTCTCGGTCGAACAAAAAACGAAAGCAATCGCCGCGATTTACGCTGGTGTTTACAACAACTTTGAGGACGAAAGAACCGATCAGCAATGGGTTGATTTTCAGGTACACCAACTTTCAAAGCTGGATAAAGCGGGCAGATACTACGATAATAATCCCGGTGCCTACAAATGTGACCCTTATGCGGTCTATGTTCCAGGCAAAGGCTATTTTGACAATGCAAATACGAACGGTTTCATAGGGATTGAGGGCTGGATCAAGAAAGATTCAGAGCGGCTTGCTGCAAACCGCAGTGCTCACGCCTCTAAACGGGAACTTGCCAAGCAGAACCGATGCGAACGCATTTTACGTACCGCGAGACGTGATTTCGAAAACCTTCGTGCCGGAACCAAGCTTAGAATCGAGGTTCAATACATGAACCAACTCGCTCTTTTCAAGTTCTATAACACTGTTTTTGCAGGAATGGGACAAGAATGGCAAGAGAAATTCTGCAACCAGTATTTGTACCAGCAAAGCATTGATTTCGCAAGACCGCAGTTCGCTAAACCACGACGCCAGCAGGAACTGGCCAGAAAAAAACAAGCCAGCCACATCAGCGAGGCTACCGTTCAACTGATCGAAGACCTAAAAGACTGGAATTATGATGGATACGGATATGACGTCGACTAGGCTAGTACACGCCTCGGTCTGCACAGGAATCGGCGGTTTTGATCTGGCCGCCTACCGCGTAGGATGGGAAAACCGGTTCCAGTGCGAGATTGATCCTTGGTTAAGAGTAAGATTAAGACAATTATTTGGACAAAATGTTAGAATTCATGGTGACATCAAGAAACTTAACGGACAGCAGTATCAGAACGAAATCGATGTCTTTTCCGCAGGTTTTCCCTGCCAGCCGTTCAGCCATTCCGGCCTCAAAAAAGGACGATTCGACGTCCGCTATCTCTTCCCACAGGTTTGTCGAATCGCCCGAGAAATCAGATCCCCTTGGGTTGTTGGTGAAAATGTTGCAGGAATCCTTACCGATGAAGCATCATCAGAAGTGGTCGCACTCCTGGAAGCAGAAGGTTACCAAGTTCGGATTGTCGTACTCCCTGCTTCATCGGTCGGTGCGTGGCACGAAAGGAACCGGGTCTTCTTCATTGGGTACTCCGAGCAGTTCAGACTCGAAAGGAACAACTGGCGGAAGTCAGGGCAAATCGATCAGAAGCGACATTCGGGGGCTTTCAACACCCCAAGCGGCGGATTACAAGGGAACCTCTGGCGGCCTGAACCGGAAATCTTCCCTTCGGAACGACATCAAAGGTCTGGCAACGCCGACCGTGCACGGAAATCACAACAGAAAAGGGATGTCGGCGAAGTCGGGCGATGGTATAGCCACACAGGTGAGCCTATTGAGGACACCGCTGGCAAGCGATCACAAGGCTGGGGTGAATCAATCGCAGAAAAATATTCTGGAGTGTATTTCCCAGACGAATGGGAAACTGAATGGTCTGAGGTTGCACCCGATCTTTGTGGAGTGGGTAATGGGATACCCTATCGGGTGGACAGACTTAAAGCCCTCGGAAATGCTATCATTCCAGAGCTCGCCTACACTATCTATCAATTAATTGATTCTATAAACAGTAAACTCTAAAACTATGAGAACCAACCAAAACCCCGATCAATCCCGAGACAGAAAGCGCCTTTCACCGGAAAATCAAGAACTACAAAAAGCCAAGGCGAGCTGTTACATGGTCATTAAATTTAAGGACGGACGCACATGGAGCCGGTGGAGCAACGAATTCAAACAGCCATGGATTCTGAATATAGGAGACGGAATCAGCGAAATGTTCAGGGTATTTGATAAGTATTTCCTTCACAGTGCTGAGTCTGCGGCCATCTTCGATACCAGAGTGTACAAGAACGCCGGCAAGCACAACAAAATTTATCAGTACGATAAAGGATGGAAGATAGTTCAGCCGGTTGCGCCTTGGTAAAATTCACTCTTTAAGCCCCAAAAACAATGCTATTTCCTGTCAAAATTCGCCTTGCTAAGCATGAGGCGGAGCAGCTGACTATGTACGTTTTAAACAAGTCTATTGGGATTCTAAGAAATCCTGATGTCCGTAACGACCTGATTGTCTTGGCAGAATTCTCTGAAAAGCTTCAAAACAAGTTTCGAAGCCACAGACAAAAACCAACTAATAAACCGGTCGTTTATACTATCCCGCTAAGTGTTGCCAGGATCCTGCATTTGAGGTTTCAAAAGGAAGATATCACACCGGTGCTTCAGTGGGTGTTGGCCAGCCTTGATCAGGAGCTTGTAAATATGAGCATGAAGCCAAAGTTTCCAACCCAGCTATTCTGACAAGCCATGATAACAATCATCATACTGCTGGCCATCATTTACTCAGAAACCAAAAAAACAGTAAACCCCAAATTATGAACAAGTACCTGTACACAATTCTCTACTGGGCTATCGCTTCCGCTTTAATCGCAGTGCTCTTCATGGAACTGCTGCTGTCCGTGCCGATAGCCTTAGTCGAAGCTCTGGAAGGTTCAATTTATTACCATTTAACAAAAAACGCATGAAAGAGAGTACCTCCTATTTTGGCGGTAAGTCCGGAAGCGGAACATACCAGACCATTATCAACCAGATACCGCCACACCGTCTTTATGTCGAAGGTTTCGCCGGAATGGCCGGTGTCTTTCGGAAGAAATTAGAAGCGAAGGAAAATCTTTTAATTGATCGCGACCGCACTGTTATCCATCGATTAATTAATGCGGGAGTATCACCGACCCATTTGTATGAAGGCTCTTTCTTTCAGGTTGCAAACGACTTTATAAATGACCTGGACAGAGAGGACGTTTTTATCTATCTGGACCCGCCCTACCCTTTGGATTCTCGCAAATCAGGGACAAAGTACAAATTTGAGATAACTGCCTACGAACATTGCCATCTTCTAAAATTGATTTGTACAGAGTTTAAAA
Organism: Dyadobacter diqingensis; assembly: GCF_024220585.1. GTDB lineage: Bacteria > Bacteroidota > Bacteroidia > Cytophagales > Spirosomataceae > Dyadobacter > Dyadobacter diqingensis. The sequence goes on along the minus strand of NZ_JAMXKF010000009.1, from coordinate 149,424 downwards.
TGGCAAAAATCGCCATCAGTACATATCCTAATGAGGTTTATAAGGCCTGGCTTGAAGAACATTCATGGCGCATGATCGAGTTCGAAAGCAAAACAAGAGCTGGAATGGCTACCGAGCAATTGTGGATGAATTATCCGGAGCCAGCAGAACTGCATGACTACCAATACCTGGGCGAAGACTACCGGGAGCGCGAGAGGATCACCAGAAAACTCAAACGCTGGGAGGCTAAATTCGAAGACCTATCGGCATTGGAAAAACAAGCGATGCTCGTACGATTGACTGCCAAATTAAAAAATGTCCCAATTGGACCTGTTAAGATTGATCACGTACCCATAACCAAAACGGTAGAACAACCCATACCGAAATCTACCAGAGTGGATGTATCTGGAGCCGTAGCAATGTTCGAAAGTGGAATGAACCTGACACAAATAGCCGAGCATTATGGCCTACGATACAACCGTCTTTCCGCAGAACTGCGTCGCAGTGGCCTTTGGATGAACATTGCCAAGCTTATGACGAAACAGAAACACAATGGGATTAATTCGCAATAAATTGGCCAGTGGATCCTACCAGCATTCTTAACGAGAAAAAGGTGTTTGAAAATTTTGGGAAAACTCAAAAAATTGAATCGAACATAGCTTACTTCCCAAATCCCGAAGTGATGAAATTTAGAATTGAAAGAAGAAATTTAACAATCAATTAACATCTCCTTCATCTTACAAAACATACCATAACGTATTGCTACTTAGATATATACGTAATATTACCTGTTTAACAGCCTAGTTCTTGTAATATTAGTTGTACACAGCGTATCATTACTTCTGTTTAAATCCTCAATTAATAATCAAACCATGAAAAAAAATCTGTCTGCGAGAAGTCCACCGGGAAATTCATTATCAGCCACTTTAATCAAAAAATCACACTTATCTTCACACAATTCAATGAAAAAAATACTCATCTTATTAGCATTCCTTTTTTTTAGCATTTCATGTCAAAATAAGGACGAAAAAATTATCGACAATGCCACATCAAGGAACGATTTCGACATAAGCCAGGTTAAAAGCGGTTATGAAAACGAAATGTTAATAACCTCGAAAAATGCTAGAAAAACTGCTGGCGACAAAAGTGAAAGCACAACTAAGAGAAAGTTAGATTGGAGTAAAAGTTATACTCAAACTCTCGGTGGAATAAAAAGATTAATAGTACCATTTACGCTTGAACAAGAGATTTATCTCAAGAGGGCTGACAGTTCAGTTGTCGCATATAGCGAGACAACATGGTTTACCGTCAGTAAAAAAAATGATAAATATGTTTACGAAATAGTAACTAAGATTCCTGATCGAGATTGGTTAGAAGGTAAAACAGAGAGGTACAGCGGCCAAGTTATCGTTGAAGATGTTCAGGGTAACTTCCTTAGAGGATATTATGCGAAAAATGGTTGGCTCAGGGATATTTTAAAAGGAGATGCCAAGGCTAGAACAAATGAGACGGTTTGCGCATGGACTCAGTGGTTTACTTGCGTTAGTTTTGGAACCTCATGGATGATGTGCACATTTACCCATAATAGTGATGTAAGTTGTATAGAAAAAGAGGATGAAGATCATGGCATCGGATTTTATCAGGGTCCGGACGGGAATTGGCTTGGAGGTCTTGGAGAATGCGTTGTTTGCCCTAATAGCGGTTCTTCAACTTATCAACCAACTGATGAATCTCCAAGGCCCGGCGACAATATTTGTAAAGGGACTTTCCCATTTTCCGGTGACAAGACCGGATCTTTTTATTTATTAAATGTTACAGGACTAACATTTGAAAACGGTGCCACTGCTAATGTTAAAAATAACATGGTATATTCTTTAACAAATGGGATCACCGATGCTGCAATGAATACCAGTCCAGCGTTTGATTATTTTGGACAATCCAAAAAACCAATTCAATATGTAGCCGAGGTATTTCCTGATCTGTTTGTTTCTCGCGACATCTCTTCAGCAATAGTAGGCGGAACCAAAGTTTGGCAATTTACTCCCAAGGCCGCAAGAGCAATAGCAACTTACGCGACAGGCTTAGCCGGAATCGGTGTCAGAGGAGAAGTTCCATATGCGGCAACACCGGGTAATACAGCTGCTTGGGCTGCCTTTGAAGCCCAATCCACAAATATTATTCGTAGCTTAATGCCCGGTTCGAGAATTTATCAAGGTTACGCAGCAAACGGAGCAACCGCTCCAGCAATTTATGCCCCAAACTGCCAATAATATCCCATTTGAATATTTGGAAATTATTTCCAAATATTTCAAAGATCAAGCCATGAAAGATCAGGACTTCAGTTTGGAACAATTTAAAAATGAATTGAAGCCCGAACTTGTCAAATCCTGGGAGTTAAAAGAAAATCTGCACCCTACATGGAATTACTTGATTAAAGAGCTTGAAACTTTTCGATGGAAATTTGGACCGATAAGAGACATGTTCTACGACTCAAATGATGGATTCAAAGCGATTCTTCGCATCAAATCGGAGATGGGTGACAGCGAACTTGTAGGAATTATTTTTCATGTAAGTTTAATAGGGAATCAAATTGGCCTTTATTATGCGGATAGTTCGAAAACTGAGGTTAACCAAAACCCAATAAGCCCTGCGAGAAAAACTTCAATGTTAAATACGTCACCATTAACTTTTGTTAAAGATTTGTCTTATTTCCCGTTGAACCAATTGCATGCCGACTGCGCACCTGATTTAATTGCAATTATTGTCCAACACTTTCCAGATTTTAAAGTTTTTGATAATATATATGCCGAGTGCAAGGTCGATTCAATACAAACAGAAGGTGGTTACTACCAAAATATTGACTTGTTTCAGGTGATATTTGGAACGAATATTCATGGAGTGATTTAACTACCTATCTCAGAAGGTGTTTCTTTCAATTTTTTCGGTATTGCTTAAAATGATAAAAACCGCACACAAAATCGTGGCGGTTTTTATCATTATTTTTGCTTTCATGAACCGAATCTGGAAATTCTCGAAGTACCCGTTAATATCAATCCTGTGGGTTGGAGCAAATATCATGCTATACCTGGCAATGGTGTATTATGACCGGCAGCCTGATGGCGATTTCTTCCACGAAGTATTAAAAAAAGTGCTCTTGATCAGTGTTATCATGCAAGCCCTTTATGCGGCGGGCTTTATCAAAACGGATAAAAAATGATACCTATATTTAGTCGAACAAAGTCGTTTACTAAAGGTTGCTATTTCGAAAGTAGATTACGGTAACATACCTCTTAAGAGTTTTAAAGTATTTTTTTAACCCTCAAAGTAGAATTAATGGAAAAGACGAAAGAAGTAGCGGGAGTATTAGTCCCTGAAGATTTAGACATCAATGGCTTTGAATCTGGTGGGCATTACGAACCAAAAAATGATTTTCAAGTTAACCGAATAAATGCTGCTCGAAAGGTTATTGCACAATCTTATGTCAAAATGAAGACCATTCAAAAAGACAACAGCAGTTATGGACTGAAACATGATATGGAAAAGGTTATTGGAGAATACATGACCAATGGAGAATTTATTGTAGCAATGATCGGTGAAGGGTTCGTTTTTAAACGTGACAGAATTAATTGCTATTTTAATGTAACAGCAACATCTGTAAAACAGTTACGTAAAACAAATGAACAATTACAAAATAGTTAATCATTACTTTCCCAATTGTTTATGAACAAGCTAGAAGCCGATGAGCTTATTGATGAAGCCCAAATTTTTATTGGTAACACTATAGGTTCGTCAATACCAAGCAAGGCCGGCGATTTAACCACTGATGTAAAGATCTTAGTCGACACTGCGATGAATAAAATCGGAGAAAATAACTATCAACCTCTTGCAATCTTTCAACATGCAAATAACAAGTCTTCCACAGCTGATTTAAAACAAACCATTTACTTTTTAAAGACTAATCCAGTAAAAAAAAGTTAACTTAACGATTTGTCATGGCAAAAGACCCGACCAGAAGCACTGATCGGGTCTTTTTATGCTTTACAATTTGAGGCTAAAATATATGCTTGGTGCTATTCGATGTGAGCTATTAAATAACCGGTTGGAGTACAATGATAAATATAATCCTTCCAATCTGGCCACAATTCTGGCTTGTAGCCGGCTGTGGGTTGAGATCGGATATAACCATCCTTCCTTTCTTCAAAGAGTTTATAATTATAATTTGTCTCGGCTATGTAGGGTTGGGCTATTTTGTATAACCGGCTATAAGTACTAAAGTATTTCTGAGAATAATTTGATGTTCCCTCTCTCCTAATAATAACTTGTTGGCTCCAAGTGCCATTTTCGGCAGAAAAAGAAATACTAAAATGCGCAGTTTCGTCCTTTAATTGTATCTTAGTTAAAGGAAAATGCTCCCCTTCTCGAATTGTAAGATAGTCCTTAGAAGCAAAAATCTCGGTAGCCTGATGATCAATAATTCTGACCTTTATTTTTGGGAGTGAAATACTACCTAATTGGAGTAAAAATACATCTGCCAATCGTGTTGTTGCATTAACCGAAAAATTAAGGTAGCACATGCTATTCCCTCCTGTCAAATTATCATAGATAGCGACGGCCTTATCAGATAGCCTAAGACTTAATTCAACATTAGTTTCTCCTAATTCTACAATCTTAGCAGCCTGTCTATTTATTTTTTCATTTTGAATTTCTATGTCCTTTTTCAATTTATCATTTTCCTCCACCAGACTTGTAACAACTGAATAGGTGTTTTCTCCTATGGCTTTACCTTTCGTGACACCGTCTAAGATCGCTGAAGATTTTGATGACGAACTTCTATTATTTAAATATGTCGCATATAAGACCACGCCGCTCGCCAGAAGACCTAATGCACCACCAATCAAAATCCAATCCATTGGCTTTAATTCCTTTATAAAATTCATCAGTTGAATACAATTTAAATATTATCTCCGGATCCCATTTCAAATTAACCATGTCTGCTTTTACAACAAATACATGATAATCGACATATTTCATGGATAGGTTTATCAGAAACTGAATATACGAATACATTCTCTAAAAAATATACAGCCCATTTTTCGTCCTTTCTCCCCCACCAACCTAAATCCAACTTCGTAAAAACAATCAGCGAAGTGTGGCCAGACAAATAATCAAACGAAAAATAGCGATGGCATTGATCCGCTCGGACGATGCCAGAGGCAGACCGAGTGTCCATTCCATCAAATACCGGAAAAAGGATGGCTCGATCGGCTGTAAAAAACGTGTGAGCAAAAGTTTCAGCCTTCTCCCTGGCTCAGGCAAATTCCGTGGCAATATCAATTTAGGCCACGAGTTCCAGTTCATCAATCTGGACGAACCTCCTGATTCGAAAAAATATCATTTCAGAATAAAAATCGACTATCTCATCGAAGTAGATGGGATGGTTATTGACCACACCAACGGCGAATTCAAATAATGGTAACCCAACTCTCCCCTAACCTTTTTATGCTTAACGAGGGTGGCAACAATGGTGCTATCCTCCAACTTACCGGATCTCGTGACGCCAGTTTTGGCGGTAGCACCTGGTCACAATATGACGCTTTCGAGCATATCCGTTGGGGCGCTGGTGACAACCAGCCCAATGTCATGCGCAAAGCGATCGAGAAAAACACCACCGTTCAATCCCTGCTCGAATCGCTCCGGGATATGATCTACGCTTCCGGTGTCGGTTTTTTCAAAAAGGAAATGATCGAAGGCAAAAGCCAGCTTGTCGAATATACTGACAGCCGGCTCGAAGATTGGAGCTGGTCAACGGACCTGCAAGATTACACCATCTCGGCCATCAACCAGCGCGTCGACAATGCCAACATTTTCACAAAGTGGAAATACAATCCAATGGAAGACTGGTTTGATCTTTCGGTTCTTGACTCCTTCAAGACACGGATCGGCAAGGCCGGTGATTTTCATGTGAACCCGTATTTCGGTTATGCCAACCATCAGGTGCTCACCAAAACCGAAAAAATCAAAGGTTTCAACCGCCTCGATCGCGAATTCAATGTTAAGCAAACCGTCACGGTTTCACATTCCAAAACCAACCAACCCGGACAGCCTTATTATTCATTTGCCTCCTGGTGGTGTGCGGAAGAAGCGATCGAACTGGCCAACCTGATCACCGCCTTTCACAAAAACGGTATCCTGAACGGGTATAACATCAAGTACCTGATCCGTATGCCGCAGGATCACTTTGATAAAGATGGTATGCGCGCGGTTGACAGCAAGGAATCAAAAGCGCGGTGGAGCAAGTTTTCAGACAATCTTTCCGGCTGGCTCGCCGGTCAGAAGAATGTCAACAAAACCATGCTGATCAAGTACCTGCGCGGCTCTGACGGAAAGATGATGGATAACGTCGACGTGCAACCGCTGAAAAACGAAATGTCTGACGATGCCTACGACAAGGTGTGGAAAAAATCAGATCAGAACATCGCCAACTCGGTCGGTATCTTGCCAACACTTGCCGGTGTGAACCCAGGCTCGGGCAATGACTCAGGATCACAGATCAGGGTCATGGCCGAATATCAGCAGCATTTCCGTACCCCGATCCACCGCCACGCGGTACTGAAAGACATCAACACCGCCATCCGCATGATGGGCTACAAGGATGTTTTTGCAGGCTTTAAGGAAGTGCAATTAACCACCCTTGATAAAAATCCAAACGGCTCCGAAGCTGTTGTAAACCACTCCCTGTAATGATTGTCAATTCAGAAATTTTTAAAGCCCAGCTCGGGGGTATCCAGAGCAAAATGAATTTCCATACCGTTGAGCCATTCATCAAAGCAGCTGAACGCGAGTTCAGAAACATCGTCGGTAAGGAGCTTTACGACTTCCTTAACGAGATCGATCTGAACAACCCAAACCCTGATCTTGATCTGGTAAATCTTCGGGAACTACTCGAAATCTCACAGGGCTGTATCAGTTGGGCGGCTTATGATCTGGCTTTACCACAGCTTAAAATTCGCGTTGGTGATCTGGGAGCCGCTAAAAATATACCGTCCCAGACAACGGCCATCACTAAATGGGAGTACGTCGACACACGTGAGGCGAACCTGACGATGCAGGATATCATGTGGGAATTTTTCTGGGAAACGCTGGAAGAGCTGAAACCAGATGTCTGGACGGCGTCCGAATCCTACAAGCGAAGAAACCAGTATTTTCTGAGATCGGCAGACGAGCTGACCAGCTACATTGCCCTGGTTGGAAGAAACCGCAGATTGTTTGCCCAGCTCGAACGCTTTATCCGTCGTGGTGAGCAGCTTTATATCTCTGACGCCATCACCTCCGGAGTCTTCGACCGGCTCAAAGTTCGCTGGATGGACAAAGATGCAGAGCTGACACCGGTGGAACTGATGTTGGTCGAGAAAATCCGCGAGGCCCTGGCATACCTTACCCTACACGAAGCATACCCTTATCTGCCGATCAAGATCGACGAAAACGGTGTTCGTGAAACCCGTAAATGGGACGGAACATCCAACGAAAACCCGGCTGACCCAAAATACAAAAATGCGCAGCGCCAACAGCTTTGGCAGGATGCCCAGCTGTATATAGGCCGTCTGAAAACCTTTATGGATAGCTATGCTACTGCCGACCAGTTCCCTGAGTACTACCTCGCCAATCTTAGCGAGCCGGACCAGGAGGACGAAGATTTTACCTACAAATCCCACGTTTTAATTTAACCCCCCAATCCTCAAATGAAAAAGTTGCTCTTACTGCTCCTGATGCTTTATTCAGGAGTCCAGGCTCAGACAATCAACCTGTCAGACTACGCAAAAAAGTCCGACTTTGATAAGCTGACCACCAAAGTCGACCGGCAGCAAAAGACGATCGATAGCTTAATCGCCATTTTAAACGGTGTCAAACCACCTGTCGCGTTAAAAAAATGCGCAAAAGGCCCGACTATCGTTGAAATTAAAAATGTGACCAGTAAAGGCTTCGACGTTCAATTCGACGCGGACAGTGTATTCAACATGAAATACATGGTTACAGGGGCAAAGGTTTACATCGACAGCATAAAGCCTACGAAAAATACTTTTGCCGTAATTTTCCCGACCCAGTTTCCAAACGGCACGTACACTTTCAGTATCGAAGGAATCAACTGCTCGGGTTCAAACTCCCGTATTTTCACGATCGCCGGTGGAGTTGATCCGCCCAGCACAGCAGATTGCAAAAAGCAGCCGACATTCAAGATCAATGGCTTCACAAATGAAGCTGCGACTATCCAGTTCGACGCGGATGGTTTAAAAACGCTTACACTGTCACTTGTTCAGGGAACTGAGACGATCAAAACGATATCTTACAATCCCGACGTTAACACGCTATTTTTTCCCTTCGGTAAAGTTATTCCGGCTGGTAATTATAAAATCAAGCTTACGCCGGTATCCTGTACTGCTGAACCAAGAAACCAAGAATTCTCGATTAAAAATCAAGATACGGGTGAAGTCGATCCCCCTATCGAAACTGATCCCGGCGCAGCTGATTACAAGCTGATCACAAAGGGCATGCGGGATCACATATCCATCACCCGCAGAACGGTTGGCGACATCGACTTCATTACTGATAACACGGCAAATGACTTGCACGAAAATTATCAGTACAGGTATATTGTTGGTGCCGATATTGTCTTGCAACCCAATCCTTTAAAAGACTATGCTGTGGCTCGGAACAACGGTTTCCGGGTTGTCAAGTTCTTATCAAAAGTAGGGATCAGCTCAATCAATGAGTGGCCGGGTCAAGGGCAGGACGGTAGCGTTCCGGGTGGCTATTATAAAAACGATGCAGGTCAGAGTTTTGTTTACAATGCTTCGGCCGGTGTTGAATCAGGTTTCTTTGGCGGCTCGCAATCGGGTTTTGTCAATCATATTCCAGCAAATTTCAATCCGGGTTTACAGATGCCTCAATGGGCAGATATTTCGCCGGAAGCAAGATTGCCTAAGGATCGCTTTTTTATTCTTTCCCGTGGTGACTGGTCAATCGATCAGGTTACCAAAAAGGGGATTACGCACGTTCGGCATCACGAAATCCCGCGTCCGAACGGTGACGAAACACTGGCGTTTCAGTTAAGGCTGCAAGGAAAAACTTACAGCGACGTGCCGCTTTCGACAACAATATTCGGCGGCAAACCTTCCGACCATCCAACGCCGGAAGAAGTCCAGCGGATGATTGATCTGCACCAATACCCGGACGCGCTTCACATTGGCGAAACCATGGAGCAGTCTCACGCAATTGATCCAAGTAAGACCTGGCTAAAAGACTTTAATGAGGGCTTTGTAAGTAACCAAAGAAAGTTATTTGACAGTAAGGGAATTAAATCGCTCAACTGTTTCAATTATTTCCAGTTCTGGCCGCCTAGTTACCATTTGGGTCAGGTGTCAGCGGAAACCTCCAAAAGGTTGTTTCGTTTGTTGCCCGACGAAATGCCTTACTCCAATTTCAGCCCGGGGGCACCGCTTTCTACCACGAACCTGATTGTTGAAGCTGTCTATCTGGATGCCCCGGACATTCAGCAAAAACAGCCACTTGACCTTGCTTTTAAACTGATGCTCTTTGAGCATATGGGTTATGACGGCGGTGTTTTCCTGGCTCCGGAGCATGAATGGCGGCCAAACAATTTTTTTGAAAATTCTTACCCCGAAGGCAAGTATTTTAATCAGGCCAAAATACCGCTTGATCCGAATACGATCATAACATCTGTTTTCTTTTCGCAGGTTTTCGGTAAAGTATTTGTCCAGTGGGGCGGCGGTGCAAAAATAAATGAGGGCAGAATATTCAATCCCTTAACTCCGGAGCCTACCTACTGGCTTCAAAACGGATCGGGTGAGATGAAATCAAGTTACCGCAATCCTGATCCGAACGCAGAAAGATACATGCAATGGATTGCAAGCCCTGATTTTCCTTACGCTCGCCGTGGAGCTGGATACTATGGATACAATGCCGGCGCTGATCTTTGCCGGTTCGGCCTGCAAGTGTATCTGGATACCTGGGGACAAATACCGGAAGATGGTTCCGTAAACTTCCTTACTTTCCGGATCGACGATGGTGACTGGATAAAAGTGGCCAATACTTACGCAGATGACATCATCGATGCCTATGTAAGAAAAGGAGGTTTCGTTCATTCCATCCACAAAGGCGGCAAGATCGCCTGGTACTACATCAACCCGTATGCGGACAATTTATGGCACAACCTGGAAGTACGGTTTCCAAATGGCCGTACAGTTAAAAACAGGGTGGCCGGAAACGGAATCCATGCCAAAATAGAAAGCTTGTAAGGTGGTTGGATAATCCAATCACGCGCCAGATGTCGTCCTTCCAAACGGTAAAATAGTGACCAATCTTGTGGCCGGAAACGGAATTCACACCAAACTCGAAAATTTATGAAGTCGTTAAAAAACATCCTAATAGGAATTGTAATCTTCTTTGTTTCAGGGATCATTTCTTATTACGCATTTACCCTACTGTTTAAAACAATTGACACCCTAAACCCAGCGGTTCCAGAACGTGAAAACCTTAAAGACTCAATCTTACAGCAGTCAGAGATGGCAAAGATGCACCGTGATTCAGCTGCTTTCTACGACGAAGCGGCTTCTGAGTCGTTTGCGAAATTTGTTGCTGTTATGTCTTCTGATACTGCCGATCGGGCAGCTCTTCGGGCAAATTACCGAAGCAACCTTAGAGCAAAAATACGAGCAGGCTCTGCTGGATACAGCGATTCGCTACGAGCTACTCAAACCGGTGGTCTTAAACCTGCAAAAATCCCATGAACACCTTAACCAACAAATTATCGCCCTTCGAGCTGAAAACGGGCTTATGTCCTTGCAGCTCCAAATGCAAAAAGAGCAGTACGAACAGCTGCTCGCTGTGGAAAGAAAAAAACGCAGAAAAGGCAGTGCCAAAGCCTTCCTTCTGGGTTACATATCTGGAAAACTTACCCCTCCCTATTAATATGAAAACTTACCTAGAAAGCTATTTTTCGGCTATGACCCACCACTTAAACTTTATTTCAGAAAACTTCTTTTCAGTAACACTTTGGGCACTTGTTGCCGGTCTAGCAGCATGGACGCTGGAATTCATCGAAATGTATGTTTTCTCTGATTTCAGGTATCTCATTTTCTTGCTGCTGATGCTCGCCTATGACGCGTTTGCCGGTATCCAAAAGGTAAAATACCTGCACAATCTGGACCCGGTCAAATATGCGCCTGCCAGCGCCAAGGTTTTCAAAGACAAGACCTTTTCCAAGCTGATGTATTACATCTGTGTTTTGGCCTCGCTGCATGGCCTGGCTCATCTTCAAATCAAAGGGGTCGAAGTGACCATTTTTAATGCCTTCGAGTATGCCGCTCTGATTACCATCATCGCTACCGAATTCTGGTCTGTTCAGGAAAACTATGCTGAAATGGGAAAGAAAACTCTCCTGCTTTTGGCCTACGACGCAATAAAAAGCTACGTCACCACTAAAAAACCAGCCGATGGAAATTAAGATGACGCGCTTGTGGGAAGGTGAAAACACGACCCTGAGTACCCTGGATGCTTTCGGTTTCATAGAGCAGTATGTTCTGGAAGACAAAGACCGCAGGCTCACTGTTGATATGCCCTTGGAGCAAATCAGGAAAATTAAGGAGCCCGGACGCACCGCCATTCCTGTCGGTCGGTATAAAGTGGATATTACCTATTCGAACCGCTTCAAGCGGCTGATGCCGATTTTGATCGGTGTGCCTGGCTTTGCAGGAATCAGGATTCATTCCGGTAACACCCACCAAAATACCGATGGCTGTCTGCTCCTTGGTTTAATGTTTGGGTTGGAAAATGGAGATTACATGGTCGGATCAAGCCGTACAGCTACCCTTCGCTTACAATCGCATATTGCGGCGGTGCTGGCCAAGGGAGAGGAAGTCTGGATAACGATTGAATCAAAGTATCAATAATCAAGTCATTACCGCATTTATGCAGGAAATATCAATCAGCGGTCAGGTTTTTCAAATTCCTGAAAATTGGCAAGAGGTAGAATCTAAAAGACTTCCCGAGCTACTTAAAAACCTATATGTGCTGCCGGAGTCCGGTAGCACATATCACAACATTCTACGCATTGTACTCGGTTTTACACCGAAACAATGGAAGAAGCTGATGCAGCAATTCTTTGGTGCAAAACGGTCAGAGGAGCAAAAAGATCAGTCGACCGAAGCCTTATGTCAGCTTTTGAATCTTGTCTCCTGGCTTTGGACAAGTGAGCTGACAACCGAGCCTTTTAGAAAGTTTAGAGTTGACGGCCAATATTGGCACCTTTTCGAGGAAGGTTTCCGGAGCATGACCTTTGGTGAAATGTGCGACGCTTATATCCATGCACAGGCATTCATCAAGCAGCTTGTAGAAGGGGAAGAGCGATTAAACCTGCTGGTCGCAACCATCTGCCGTCCTGAGCGCGCGGGCGACTACGATTCAGACCCTAGCTGGAACGGAGATACCCGCGAAAATTACAATGAACATCTTTCACGCCGCCGTGCGGACTTATTGAAGGATAAATACATGGAAGAGAAAGTGCTCGTGATGGTCTATTTCCTTGGAACCGTCAAAAACTTCTTTTCCTATTTCGACCTTTTTGACGATGACGGATCTTCTCCATCGGTGCCCGAAGAATTTCCCGGCCAGTCCATGATCAAAAACCAACACCTGCTTTCTCAAAAACAAGTATTTGGAAGCATGGACGCAACCAAATCAGCCAATGTCCATGAAGTTTTTCAATTTCTGGAAGAACACAACAAAGACGTAAAAGCCGAAATCGCAAGGCACAAAGCAAATCAGGATTAATTATGACACCTACCGATAACTTATTTTGGGATTACATCGCGCCCATTCTGGAAACTCAAAAAGCAGAAAAAGGGGTTAAATACGTAAAAATGTCTGACGGGAACGGTATGGACCGGTTGCTTGAAGATTCAGTATCCGAAGACGTTTATCCCGGAATATTTGTGCTGCGTCCCAAATACACCACCAAATACGTTGAAAGCCATATTTTAATGGTCAATTTCAATACTGTATTTTATGTATGGTGTTATCCCGATAAAAACGATCGCGAAAGCCAGGACTCAGCATACACCCATGCTGAAAACATTGTAGCAACCATCATCAACAAGCTTCAACATGATGAGAGAGTATGCAAAAATTTCCTTGACTTCGATTCTATTCAAGTCGAACCGGTGCTTTATGTCTCCGTCGACAGTGCTTACGGATATGAGGTAAAAATGAAACTTGGTCTGGTCGCCAACCATATTCTTTGTTAAGTTCACTATAAATAAAATATGCACTTTTCATATTGCATCATCGTTATTGTTGTTACATTGCAAGTGAATTTACATTTTCGTTCCATTTTAAATATTTCGTAAATGTTGACCTCAAACACTTTAAACACTTCCATTATAAATACTCTACGAGAAGTTAAAAATGCAGTTATGAATGTCGTAGAGTCCTACTTCTCGTCTGACATGCAGGTCATGAGTAGCGAGACCAAGAGAATTTTTTCTAATCCAGAGGATAAGAAAAAATATATTGACGCTATTGAAAAAATCCAGCGAGGAGAGAGTAAAGAGGAATCAATTGAATTGTCGACTGGTAAAATAACTCTATCATAATTTAATTTTAATGGAGTTACCAGTAACGATCAATGGCATTATTTTTGTTGTTCTACTAGTAATTCCGGGGGTCATCCTCAAACGATTCTATTTCCAAGGCGAGTTTACCAAGCAATTCGGAGGCGGCATTTTCGCAGATCGCCTTATATCAAGTATTTTCTTAGGACTGATAGTACAAATGCTATCGTTGCTTATTCTAAGTCAGCATCCCAAATTTTCATTTGACATGCTGACTACACCTGTTTCAGCATTTTTCGAAAACCTGGAAAAAAAGAAAGTTGTAGTTATTAGCTCTGAACAAATTAAATATATTCTTGTATATATTTTTTTCAATCTTGCCCTTTCCATCCTTCTCGGAACCATAGCCCATAAAATAGTTAGAATCCTCAGACTTGATATAATTTTCCATGTACTTCGATTCAATAATCAATGGAATTATTATTTCAGAGGTGACATACTATACTCATGGGATTTTAAGCCAAGTAAAAAGGGCAAAGTCTTAACAACGTATGTGGACATTGTAATGGATGTCGAGCATCAAGGTGAAAAGAAGATAGTGTCAGGTATTTTGGCCGAATATACCATCTCAGCAAAAACAGGCGAACTAGATTTAATCTATTTAACCGAAGCTAAACGCTTTTCGCATACGCTTCAACCCGATGAAAATGATCCCGATTTACCTCCGAAAAAGAAGGGTATGACGGATGTACCAGGAGATTGTATGATAATCCCTTACAGCAAAGTTATTGATATGAATCTGCATTATCATATCAAAGAAACTAATCCAACCAGACGTAAAGAGCTCTTTAATATTATTATTGGCTTAATGTCTCTTATAGGAGTTCTAATAATTGCAATATATCCTTGGTGGCTAAACCTTTCTTTTATTCGTACGCTGTTTGGAATTCTTTTTTCTCTTTTTACTTGGATATTTTTACTAGCACTTGTTTCTGCTCTCGTTGCACCAAATGACAACCAGAAAAAATTGACAGGTGGAGCTCTTTGGGTTATAGTAGTAGTGATGCTTGCCTTTTCCTTCATCACAGCTATGATCCTTCAACTGCCTGTGGGCGAATTTATATGTAATATATATCATAGAATTGTGTCCTTGTTACCCTAAGTAAGATCTTCAATTTTTGAAAAAAAATAATTGAAGATGATTGACGCGATTGCTACCGACCAGTCTTACTTACCGTTAAAATTCAGCCGAAACAAGCTTACCCATACCATCGAGGCGGCTGATCCCGGCCTGATCAGCCGTGTAGGCTTAAAATATTACCTGGCCATTCAGGTTCCGGAGTTTCCGTTCAGTGAGAATTTTGAAGAACTTCATACCTCCGAAGGCCGCGAAGCTCCGGTGGACAACCAGTCCGGTGTGCAGATTTTCGCCGGTGCAGAATTCAGGTTCAATTCTGGCCGGAATGGCAAAATAGACGGGCTCCTCACCTACGCAAAGCCAAGACACAAACAGGCTCAAATGACAATATCCCTGAGCCAGACACTTGCATTTACCTTACGTGAAGAAATCAGGGGCGGCATGCCCGCCGTCAACATTTCCAACCAGCTTGGTAAAATGTACGCGATCAAAGCCGGTCTGGCCAATGAGGATTTTTATGCATACGGCGATTCATTTTTCAAGAGCTGGCAAAGTAATGCCAAGCAATTTTTGACGTGGCAACCCAACTTTAAAAGTATCGCACCTACTCAGGAAGAGTACCTAAGCTTTGTTTTGAATTTCACGCCAAAGCCCCAAACATTAAAACTACGGGTGCAGGCCTACGGAGCTGACGGTGCGATATCAGAAACCGTAACAGCGATGTCTTTACAAAATCCGGTTTTGTATTCGGTGATCTGCTGCCCTGTTGGTGCTTCAATCCTTAAATTGCCGTCGACCATCGCCAAATATGACGTCTGGCTTTCCAATGAAAACAACCAGCGCGTAAGTGAAGTCCGAACTTATCTGATTGACCGAACAGATCAAGAGTTCGAGCGCAGCGTCCTTTTTGTAAACAGCCTTGGTGGTTGGGATACGCTGCGACTGACCGGACAGGCGCAACGAAACCTCAAAGTCTCACAGAACACCGCCCAGACGGAAAGACCTGCAAACGCCGGTGTTGATTTTTCCGAGCTGAAAATTATCAGCATCGAGGGTGAGTACGATTTACAGGTAAGCACCGGTTTTTTCAAACGGGATGCCATTGCCTACCTCAATTATCTTGACGAGCTATTACTGTCTGAAGAAGTGTTTCTGGTCAGCAGCAAAGGGCATCGTCCGCTGCAATTAACCACGCAATCTTTAACGGATCAGGAGGATAACCAAGGGCTTGTTGCCAGAACATTCGGTTTTCGGATACTCGATACCGTTGAAAACTTCAGCAGCCTTCCGGCTGCCCAGCCCACCGAACCACGCGCTACAACATGGCGCGGAGTTTCTTTAAAACAGGTACTGGATGGTTATGGAAAAAGAACCGGAAAGCTTGCTTTTGAACGTCTGGAAAAGGTTTACCTTGACAATAATACGCCGGTGAAACCCTACACGGTCAAAGCAAATTCACAGGGCGATCCTGATTACGTAGAACCGGTAACCGACAGCTCGATCGCTCCTGGCAGTACCCCTTTCCCGAATACCCAAATTTCAAGACTGGGCACATTTAACCGCACCACCTGTGGGGATGGATATCTGGGAGGAGCTGCTACCATACTGATTGCGGCCAATACCTATGGCGGCGAAAAAAGCGGTGACGCCGATGCACTGGCCGAAGCAAAATATAACAGCATGAACACCCAGGCTTTCGCCGATGCGTCAGGCACCTGCACACTTAACAATGTACCGCTCAGGTTTGGAATCCGGCATTATTTTCCGATGAACCTTAATAATCAGATTGTCGGATCAGCAGACTATGGACCTGTTGTTAATCTTCGGATATCGGGTACAGAAATCATTCCAAACTGCACCGGCTCAAATCCGATCACAACCAGATTGTCCGATGCCGAATTCCCTCCGGGAAAATATAATTTCATTCTGCAAGTCCTGTATCAGGCAAGCCCGCAACGTCAGTGCAAGATCAAACTGGCAGCAAAAAACAGGGAAATAACCGTAACGGAACCCGGATACTTTGTTTTTGATAATGTCATTGTAAACAGTTCGGACGCTCCTCTCATTTTCGAAATAACGCCAGTATGATCAGATTAAACGGTTTTGAAGTCTACGTTCCGTCAAAAGAAAGTGTTGCTTACCAACTTGTAAACCCGCATTTGCTGTATGATACCATACCCAGCAGTCAGGCCACTATTCCTGTCTTTCCGGCAGTCCGAACCAACCGGGCAATTTTCGATTACTGGGAGGAGCCTCAGGCCGGTGCCTACCTTCCCGAGATGCATTATGAGCATTTTTTTAATGGTGAACTGATCCGTGAAGGGTATTTTATTCTCACTGAAGCATCGCTACAAACGGGGTACAAAGGCGCATTTACCGACCGTCTTGGTTTGTTTTTCGGGGACTATCAAAATCTTTCCTTACAACAAATCGACTTCGGTACCATACCGCTACCTGTATCGTTGACACCGGTGGTGAATGATCATGAAAATGCGCCGACGTGCTGTTTTCCTACGATCGTCAATGAGAATTTCTACGGAGCAAATGGCGCGTCGATTTTTTACGCCGGAAAGGTCAATGATTATCAGAATGGGGACTATGTTTTCAGTCCGGTAGTGCCGCAGTTCTTTGTTTGCTGGGTTTTGAAAAAAATCGGACAAATAACGGGAACGAAAATTACAGGCAGTTTTCTGGATCACCCGATTTGGAGCAAATTGATCCTGGTTAATTTAAGGGAGGTTGAAGCCCATTCAGTAACCGTCAAAAACCACCTTCCCAATTTTTCAATTGTCCAGTTTATTCTTGAACTAAGAAAAATTTCTAACCTGAAATTTACTTTCAACTCCGTAGAAAAGTCTCTTAAAATAGATTTTTGGGAGGATGCTTTGAGCGCTCCCACCGTCCGGGACTGGTCTGCAAAGGGCACTATGGGCGAAAACAAGACACCGGAAAACAATACGCGGATTCGGCTAAGTATGTCCGTCGACAGTAATGACGCCCTGGCAAAAGACAAACCGGCAGCATTCGCGGATTATATTTCGCCGGAAGTGGCCGGTACCTCCAATGGTATCGCACCAATGGATTTTAAATTTTCAACGCTTTTGGCAGATGTGGTTTCAGGGCTACCGATTTGTAAGCAGGAAGGGCAGTCGAGTCAGTTTGCGCAGGATGCCAAAGCATGGGCCCCGCGTTTACTTTTTTGGCATGGCCTTAGCGGGGCACGTCCGCTGGCACTTCCTTCGATGGGTGGGATATCATTGTTTCCCGCCGACCTTGCGCAAACAACCTGGAAAGAAACCATTGCACTGCGTCAGCGTCAGTTTTACCTGAGCAAAGATTTTACAATCAACGAAACCGATATTGCTCAGCTTGATTTCTCAAAAAAGTATCATATCGATGGCGTTGATTATATAATCGCTCAACTCAATGTTGGCGTACCAGTTAGGGGAGTTGCAACGGCCTTGTTACTTGGAGGAGTTTAATTTAATCTTCTCGAATTCTACGAGCTTGTAACGTTTCAAATGTAGTCTTTACTTCGACGGGTAGCCACATAAAATAGGAAAGTAAAATTTCAGAGATCATTTTAGGCGTCTCATGTGATTTTAGAGTTTCAAAAGTATCACGACATGCTTTTTCAATTATGTGCCCATTCACTTTTAAGTACCATTCTGGGACTTTAATAGTCATGTTATTAAGTAGTTGAACTTTAATAGGAGCCGTACTTGTCGTTTTCGCTTTGTCCCAATCAACGTTTCGCTGAACTTGAGACGAAATTTTGTCGATAATTCCTTGTAATTTCTGTGAATTAAATTCCAAATAGTCCATTCTATGATCCGTATCATCCAAACCAAATAGTTTCTTATTCGGGAGTTCTTTTTGCAAACAAAGGCATGCAATAAATAAGGGGTCATAAATAAAATTCTCTATATTGTATCGCGTTTTCTCAGCAAAAATCGATATCCTATCACTCAATTGTCTATCTTCACAATCCCAGTCAATCAAACCATAAATGGATGAATTTCCGTTACCGTTTGAATATAAGGAGTCTGTCAAATCTACTACTTTTTCAAATCCACCACCCTCAGTATTTTTGTTCCTTGATACTTGAATAAATGTCAAAAATTGATCTTTGCTTAGCATGTTTTTAGTTTGCATTCTTTCAAAAAGCTGCTGATAAAAGAGTTGATCGTTTTTGGCTTCAGTATAAATTTGCTTCCTATTATCAATAGAGATATTCAGTGTACTCAGTCCATTGGTCAAATATCTAACTGCCTCGTTCAAATCTGCCTTTACAGGATATCCTAGCGTCCTTTTCATTAAATAAATAGAATCAGGTGGAGATAAAGCAACGGTCGATGGCGAATGAGTAGTGATAATCAAACGAATACCTTTTTCGTCGACTAAAACCCGTTGGATCACTTTAAGGAAGATATTCGCGAATTTGGGATGTAAAAACGCATCTGGTTCATCTAACACCAGAACATCAGGAAAGTTATTCCCTTCTCGAGAATTATAAAGTAAAACGGTCAAAGACATCAAAGTTTGCTCTCCAACCGATAAAGCACTAACATGTATTAGTTGCCCTATATCGTCAGGCTTAAGTACTATTTCATTTAACCCTTGATTATACTGATCAATTGAGGTCGATACAGAATATCCAAACCCTGCCTCGAGTAATAGTGCATTAAACAGATCCCAAGGAGCTTGCTTATCGGCAACTGATTCTGGATAATACTTTTTTTTGATAGCAAACTGATGAAATATTAAAGAAAGGGTAGAAGAAAAGAGAGATGAAGGTAATTGATGGAAAGCAAAATAGTCTATAAAGTTCAACTGCTCACCCGTTTTACCTGTTTTGTTACATAATTCAATTATTGTAAGAAATTCTTGCTTTGTAAATTGTCTATCTTGCTGAGATGGGGATTTGTTACTATTCCCAGACATTACACTCGTTGCCAAATCACTAAAATCCTGATTTGCTTTTGCTACTGTTTCATCATTTCCCATATCTAGATCGCGAAAAAAAGTCGAGAATCTAGCCAATATTTCTATTTTTTTCCATTGAAGTCTTAAGTCTTCAAAATAGGCACTTGGGTGGATGTCATCACTTGGAGTCGCAAGCCCGGCATCAGCAAAAACTATTGTTCTAAATTCCTCACCTTGTTCATTTAAAAGCCTAGCACCTTGCCCTCGCCATATAGATATAAGTTTTAATAGCTGGGTTTTACCAGAACCATTCTCTCCTGTTAAGACGACAAAATTAGGTAGATCATTTATTGAGCATTGTTTAAGTATTAAAACTTCGGTATCGATTATCAATTTCATTACAAAAATATTTTAAGCGTCTCAAAGATCTCTTGAGCAAGGAAAAAAGATTTTATTGCATCCACTAACTGCAGGCAAAATTGGCACTAATGATAACTAGCTGCTTAGTAAACCTGCAATAAGAGAGTCGATCATTTTCGTGTCTTCGTCAACGTAAATCCAAGTATCAGAAATAAAGTGAATTTTGTATTGCTGCCTATCATTTTCATTAACGGTTCCATACCAAGTAATGTGATCAACATTCACTCTAATTTTGTATCTACTGTCCGACGGCGTCACTTGTATAAACTTGGCCATATTTTTAAAATTTAGTTGTGCTAAATATATAAATAGATTTACTTTTCTCGTCCTTTCACCTCTTGAAATAGACCAACAACTTAGTTATCGTAAATTAATGCGATTGCTAAAATGACAGATTTCGAGGATAGTCCAATACTTTCCCAGCTTCTCCAAGACTTCATAAAACGCGCTGAAAACGTACTGAAAAGTGCCGTTGAGCGTGAAGGTGTTGTCCTTACCCGGGAAACGCTGAATTCAATTCGTGCGGGTGGCGTAACCAAAGGAAAAGGCTGGATCAGCGGCCATATTTATTACAGCGAACTGCTTAGGATAAAGGATTTGAAAGTCCTCAATTACGGCATGACCGTCCCCCCTATTAAGCCATTGGCCGAGTGGGTCGAAACTGTCGGCGTGGACAACTTCCCGTATGTTCCTGGCTATCGGGACGCCAAAGTTCAGCCAGCATCTGACACCCAGAAAATTTACAGGATTGCCCAGGCAATACAATACCACCTCAAAGCAACGCCAAACATCAAACGCGGCTACCGTGGAATTTACAACGATCCGTTAAAGCTCATTGTAATCCCTCAGTTTTATCAGGACATGACCGCGGCTGTTCACGTCTGGGCGGCTCAGCAGTTCCGTGAAGCCTTCGGATTTGAAAGTTCAATCAGCCTGCCGACAGAAAACATCAACGCCAGCCGTATTCAGGCTGCGTGGAATGCTGTGGATACCAAAATAGCCCGTAAAAACGCTGCAAAATGATAGGAGACGTACTTACCCTCGAATTGCGTGGCGAGGCCGCACAACTTCAAAAAACGATCGACGATACCAATAAACAAGCCAAAGACCTAAAAAAGACAATTACTGAGATTGAGAAAACGGGCGGGAAAGGTTCGGAAGAATGGAAAAAATACAAAAACGAACTAAAAGATGCACAGGAGCAAGCCGCGAAGCTGACCAAAGAGCTCAAAAATATGGATGTCACGAAAATGACATTTTCCCAGCTTCAAACCTACATCAAAAACCTGAATAAGGAGCTAAAAAACATGGTTCCCGATTCCGCTGCGGCCACGGCACAATTAAAAAAAATCGGCGAAGCAGAAGCCCAGTTCAAGAAGGTTACAGACCAGGCCAAGAAAATAAAAGAGGAAGCCGGCGATCTTGGACAACCTGGCTTGTGGGGTAAAATAACATCCGGGGTCAAATCGATCGGCACCGTTTTTCAGGCCATTATTGCCTTGCAAGTTATTCAGTGGATTGTAAATATCGGCAAAGAGATCTTTACCACGACGGCCAGTTTTGAAAAGTATGAAAAGGTACTGACCACTGCGCTGGGCGGTCAAAAAGAAGCAAAGCAAGCCATGGAAGCCATCAAGAAAATGGCAAAAGAAACTGCTTTCGGTGTGGACGAACTTACGGACGGATATGTCAAAATGGTCAATCGCGGTCTACGTCCATCCCAAAAAGAGATGGTGGCCTTGGCCGATCTCGCCGCATCGCAAGGAAAAACCTTCGACCAACTTGTGGAAGCTGTTCTTGACGCTCAAACCGGAGAATTTGAGCGATTAAAAGAATTCGGGGTTAAGGCTAAAAAAGAAGGCGATAATGTCTCATTGAGCTTCAAAGGGCAAACTACCGTTGTTAAAAACAACGAGGAAGCCATTTATCAGTCGATCATTGCGATGGGCGCCATGACGGGTGTTGCCGGACAAAATGCCCAGATGATGGAAACCTTGGGTGGTAAAGCCAGCAATTTCGGCGACGTACTGGATTCGCTTAAAACCGCGATCGGCGACCGGTTATCTCCCATTTTTAAATTTTTTCTGGACCTGCTCGCAGGCGGTATTGAATGGCTCGTAAAAATCGTCAACGCGACCGATCCGGTACTAGCTGTTTTTGAAGACTTGTTTTCTGTTGTGGGCGGTATGGCCAGCGCGTTCATAAATGTTTTTTCGAATGTTTTTCCAAAATTCAACGCAGCTGGCCTTTCTCTAAATTTGGTCATGCAGGCCATTGGACTTGCCTTCCGTGCTGTGCTCGCTCCCACCCAATTATTCATCGGAATCCTGGGCGATGCATTCGAAGCAATAGCCGGACTGGTACAGGGAGGAAAGGCAGTCGTTCAAGTGTTGGCCGGTGATTTTTCAGGAGCCGCCCAAAGTTTCGAAAATTCGAAAAAAAACTTTTCCAATGTTGGCAGTCATGCCGCTGACAGCTTCGACAAGATAAAAAAGGGTTGGACAGAGGCTTTTGTTACCCAACCGAAAAAGGATACCATTGAGGCCGTTTTCGCAGCAAAAACGACTGAAGACGGAAGACAATCTGCAATCTCTGATTCTCAAAAGAAAGCGGCTGAAAAACAGGCTGAGCAAAAGCAAAAAGCAGTCAGCAAGCTCAATGAGATGGTCGCACAGCTTGACTCGGAGCACAATCAGCTCACAGCTGACAACGCCATTAAAACAGAGGAGTACAAGATCGAAGAAAAACGCCGTAAGCGTTTAAAAGAGATCAACGACACCGTTGCTGACGAAAAAACCAAAGAAGCGGCCAGAATTGCTGTAAACCGCAATGCTGACGCAGAAATCATTGCCCTTCGTGAAAAGGACAATAAAAAGGCTTTGGAGCTGCTCAGCCAGCTGGAATCAGAGCATGTTGTCAAAACCGCCAAAACGGCTCTGGAAGCCGAAGAAGCTAAAATCGCAGAAATCCAACGGAAACGCATTGCTGAAATTGAAGTTTCAAAAGCTGACGAAACCGTCAAAACACAGCTCATTGAAGCAATTAACCGTAACGCCGAAGCCTCGCTGGATAAGGTCAGAGGCGAATACCGCCAGAAACGGATCAAAGAACAGGAGGAAGCCGATCGCAAATTACTTGAACAGGGCAATTTCATCCGGGATCAGGAGCAAAAGGCGGAAATGACCCTTTTTGACTGGCAGATTACGCAAGCACGCGGCAACGCAGACAAAATTGCGCAGATTAAAAAGGACCGGGTGGATGCAGAGCTGCGCTTTACCCAGCAGAAGCTGGAAGCCGAAATGATGGCCGAAGGACAAAAGGCGATTGCCCTGATTCAGAATGATGAACAGCTCGCAGCAACTTTAAACCAGATCGAAGAGCGGCATCACAACGCAAGCCTTGCGGCAGATAAAAAAGCAAGTGATGAAAAGCTGGCGATCGATAAAGATCTGCACGAAAAGAAAGCGGCAAATCTGAAGGCTTATTCTGATATGTTTGGTTCACTGTTGGCCGGCGATGTTTCCGGTTTCTTGCAGTCAGCCCAGACGATGGTCAAAGGCCATCAGGACGCCTGGCAACAAAGATTGTCTGCCGACATGGCTTCCTATCAGCAGGGTGGTGATATGGCTATGCAGGCCGTTGCTTTCCTGAATAACCTGGCTCAAAAGAAAGCAGAAAAAGCCATTGCCGAAGCGAACCGCGAACGTGATGAAAAAGTGGCAATTCTGACCAATGAACTGTCGGTAACCGAATCGCTGATCACGTTAAGCTCGAATTATGTAACAGCATTAAAATCGGCAGAAACCGATCGTTTGGCAGAACTGCAAAGGATTTTAACCAGCGAAACTTCAACGGAAGAGCAGAAGCGCGACGCACTGAAAAAATATTACAGTGAGCAGCTTCAACAAATGAAAGCCGCCGAAGAGCAAAAGATTCAGGATTTGCAAAGGCTGGCCAATCAGGCGAAGACCGAAGACGAAAAACAGGCGATCGAGGCTAAAATTGCCTTGGCAAAAAAGGAGTCCGAAGAGAAAATCCGTCTGGCCGATGAAGAAGCCAAAAACAAAATGGCCACGCTCGACGAGCTGGAACAATTCACCGTCGAAAGTACCGATACGCTATTGAAAGATGCGACGGCATCTTCTGAGAAGCAAGTCAAACTTGCCTCAGAAGAAGCCGAACAAAAAGCTGATTTCAAAGCAGAGCTGGAAGACACCATCGCCGCAGAAAACCGCAAAGCCAGGGCGACGGAAATGGCCGAGAAAAAGAAAGCTTTTGCAGCCCAGAAAAAAGCTGATATCGCAACGGCATTAATAACGGGGGCACTCGCCGTACTGAAAGCCCTGGCAAACTTTTTCCCGCTTAACATCATTCTGGCGGCTACGGCTGCGGTCGTGACCGGCGTTCAGATTGCCAAGATCAAAAACCAGCCGGAACCAAGTTTCTCGCAAGGGGGCACTTTGGGACACGTACCGCAAGGTGGCAAACATGGCAGCACCTACGGAACGGGTGGTATAGGCCTCTTTGACCGTGCTACCGGCAGAGATGTCGGTGAAATGGAGGGCGGTGAAGCAATCATCTCAACGAAACAAACCGAGGCGAACTGGCCGCTAATCCAGCAGATGTTCAAGAACGCCAGAACTCCTGGCAAGACAGATGCACCGGTCATCCCCCACCCTTCAACGCCGATGGCGTTCAGGGATGGCGGTAAGTTTGAAAGCCCATATTTCGAGCGCGGCATGTACCTTTTCGGGTCGAAAAAGCGGAAAGCCGAACAGGCTGCAAAAGATGCGGAAGCGGAAGCAGCTGCGGCGCAGGCCGAAGCCGATGCGGCCATGGGTGATATGCCTTCGTTCGATGCGGGTGCTTATGGTGGCGTAGATGGAAACGACCCGTCAGCCACCGGTGACACGGCCAGCGCACAGCAGGCACACGCGGACGCACAAAAGCAAGGCAAGGAGCAGCTTGAAGCGATCAAGGGAATCTTGGAAGAAACAATCGCCAATGGTGAAGCCTTGGCACGTGTAGTATCGATCGTCGGCGATCTGAAAGGCTCAGTCAATGGTGTTGAAGGTGCGGTTAACGGTGTACGCGATGCCGTCTACAATACCAACACACAGGGCAAATTTGACCAGCTGATCGGTGCCATCAGCAGTATGAGTGCATAAATAGCGTTTTTGATCATTTTATTAAAATTGTCTTTTTTCGGTATATTTATCAAATTTATTCCACGTAAACGCATGGTAAAAAAAATTGTGGTCACACTTCCACCTCACGTTAAAAAATTCTTTCAGGTCGAGTATGATGGTTATCAAAGGAAAAGCGGAATGGACGAAATCCACGTTGATAAACATTCAGAACTTGGCAAACTAATTCATCTTATTTCCAGGCCAATTCCTTACACGCAAAAAACTGTTATTGCAAAAGGCTCAGGAGCATTGACCATCCGTTATTACTCCCATGTCCAAAGTATGGAAGTGCCAGTCGACAAGCTACCCGATCTGGCTCTTTTTATGGAAGAGATTTTCCGCAGGACAATGGTGGCCGAAGTCCGGGGCGGTCACGAGCTGGTCGGCTGCGATTATGGCCCGCTGGTAACTTCATCCCTGAAACGTCGCGGAATCGAGCGTGATGTCGATGTCGATTATCAGACATGCCGGAAAGTTTACCGCGATCACATCTCGAAAATTAACAGGCGAACCAGTAAATTATTTGAAAAAAGTTACGCGTAAAAAGTAACGAAAATGCGCAAAAAGTAACGAAAACGCGTAAACCGTAACGCAAATGCGTAAAAAGTCCACCCGTTTTTACGACAAAAACCGCCTATACTATCCGTATAGACGGTTTTTTAATTATTTCCAGTGTAAAAAACCGCGTTTTCCCGTCCTTTTAACCGCCTCTTTTTCAATGTAATTTTCCGGCATGTTCGGAACTTTGGAAAGTATTGGTGTCACCTGCGGTGGACCCGCAATTGGATGGCTTACGCATCTATATTTGATAGATTGTAAGGACGTCGCCTTTGATGTTTATCCTGATACCCTGCTCAGTGCCGAGAATGCCCTATGGCTTGCAGTCGACAGAAAAAAGGTCGTTACCGAAATCAAGCTCCGCGCGAAAACCGCAACCTTTTCTGAAAGCCTTCAGCAAAGTCAGAACGGCGAAAGCTATTCTTCACAGATTACGGTTCCACTGCCAACCCATGCCAAAAATATAATCGCCTGGGTGCACCGGAATGCGCGAAAGCGTTTTGTTGCCATCTTTCGGGATACGGACGGCAACTGTTATCTGGCAGGCACCAAAAACAATGGCATGCAACTTGGCTGGACCCGCTCAATACAAAACACGTTGGCGCAGCAAATGCAGCTGACCTCACAGCACTGGCACGGTGTGCTTTGGATCAGCACCGTTGACCCCGAAAAATTATTTCCTTTCAAAGAATTCGATTACAGCTTCGACTTATCCTTTTCTTAACTCAAACACTTATGCCCTGGAATCCAGATAACGACGCGGTGAATGGACAAATTGATTCATCCATTAAAGACTCGCCGCCAAATCCAGCCATGATCAACACTGCTGCAGTGGTACGCAATGCACTGAAAGGCATGTGGACTGTCATTCGCACGCAAGTTCAGACGGCTGTTACCAGCATGGATGCGATCCAAAACAATTTCATTACACGTAGCCTGACGTTGAATGCAGTTTGCTATATCAACGCTACGAGTGGCGATGATACCAAAAATGGGTCTACTTTGGCCCTGGCTGTAAAGACCATGGCCAAAGCAATCCAGCTTTACAGCGATAAGGCGGTAAACCTCACCGTATATATCTCGGGCACTGTGGAAATTCCGGCAAACATGGCGCTTATCGCGACTAATATCTGGTTTGGCTTCTACCCTGACGGGAAGATTTACATTCGCAAGCTGCCAGCCAATAACGGAAATTATTGTCTTTGGATTGGTGCCTTGAATGTTCAGTTTATGACATTCGGCGGTGGATTGGGAATTGTTGAAACGGAAGGACATGGGGGTAATGTCACATCCTTACCCGCCTTCGATTACAACTTATTGCAAGGCGGTATCCGTCTGCTAAAAATGCAATGGAAGGAATGGCGTACCAGCTTCAAAATGCAGATGGTCGGCCTGAATGTCATGAAACTTGTTGCTGGCGCGAACACGACTGTTTTTGCAGCATATGAAGATGGCATCAATCCTGTGGCCTATAACCGCACTTCTTGCATTTTTTACGATCAGATGTATTCTGACGTTCCTGCTGCCGGAGCTGCGTATGATAACGGTTTTAACGGAAACAAGCTATACATCCGAAACTACACGCCGGTAAACTCGACCGATGCCAATGTGCTGGAAGGTGAGACCGTCTCAGACAACAGCTGGTTGTTCCGAAAAAATGGCGGTGTAATCAAAAAAATAGCGTGGGTCAATTTTTAAGGTAACATGGAAAATATTCAACGCGTGGAAATTTCACCTTCCCCGGGATACCCGGACGTGGTAAGAAAAATTATTATTGCCGGTCGGAACGAGGATTACCTCGCTAAGACGGTTACCCTCATTTGCCGTATCGAGCATTACGACCAGCATAACAACAGGCTCAATGCCTTTGCGGCCATTGAACGTGATCCGTTCCTGCTCGTTGCAGATGATACCAGTAAGGTTGATCCCCTAACCGGCGCGCTAGTCTTTCCTGACGAAAACGGAAACTATCCGATCGGTGCAACGGGACAATATACATGGCTGCATGCAGCAGTAGAGAGCGGTGTAAATCCTTTCTCAATTGCACAGGGTGCAGTTTTAGAGGCGGATTCATACCTACGTTTCACCTGAGCCATGACGCAATACCCGGACATCCAATTCAGAAAATACGAGCAGCGGTCGGCAAAAGTTGATTGGTTTGAAGTCGCAACAGACTGCCAGTTTGAAACCTGTCTTTCTGACGAAAAACTAGTGATCCCCAAGGGATACATTACTGATTTCGCCAGCGTGCCCCGATGGCTCTGGCCAATTTTCCCACCTCATGGACGCATGGCCAACGCCGCTGTTGTTCATGACTTTTGCTATGACAATAAAATCGGACAGCAGAAGTATGGCATGGACGGAGCCAGGATGATCGCCGATATAGAATTTGGCTTAAACTGCCGCGAAAGTGGCGTGCCCAAAATTCAGGTCTTGATCATGTTAACCTTTATCCGATTGTTCGGAAAAAGCTGGTGGACAAACTAACCACTTCTTTCTGCCCTGCGGCGGCTCTTTTCGTCCTTTATATCCTATAAAAAAGACTTCTACTTCGTATCGTCTTATTACCCTCCATTTAACTCGATACGATTTTGTGAACGCAGAAACCTTCTCTGGATTATGGTACATGAACAAATTCTTCGCCCACCGAATGGAAGGAATTATCCTTCCACGGTTGGCGGCAGGGTTTGACCCGATCCCCTCCCACTTCAAATCAAGTGCCCTGATTTCTCCACGCGACAAAGATGGCGAAGTCAGCATGACCCGTGTCTATTTACGCGAATACGTCAAAAAAGGCGGTGGTGATGTTGCGGTGATCCCGATGAAAGGAACAATGTCAAGAAACGGATTCTGCGGTATGGGCAATGAATTCTTGATCGACGTTCTGGCCGAAGCCGCTGCCGAAAAGGAAGTCAAAGCTGTCGTGGTTGACGGAAACACACCTGGTGGCACAGTTGATTCCATCGAAATTCTTGCAGACGCTATCAAGTGGTTTCCAAAACCGATCGTAGGCTATGTCAGCGGAAGCGTCGCCAGTGCAGGTGTTTTTAGCATGTCCCAAACTGATTACATCGTAATGGAAAAATCCAGTGCCGCCGAATATGGAAGCATTGGTGTACTGATGGTGCACGTGGATCAAAGCCAGGCTCTTGAAAAAGCAGGGCTTAACGTAAGGATCTTCCGGGCTGGCGAATCGATCGACAAAGCTACAATCAACGGCATCGAGCCGCTTACTCCCGAACTGGAAGCAGAAATACAGCAGGATCTGGATGACGCGATGACACTTTTCAAAGGCTATGTAAAACGTGGCCGCATCGGAAAACTTAACTCCGAAGATGTCTTCTCCGGTAAGATGTACAATTATAAGGATGCTATCAAATACGGTCTGGTGGACCTTACCGGTACTCTTGCCGATGCGATATCCATCGCACGTAAAATGTAATCAACGCTTTCAATATAAATCCAATGAGCAAACCCATGAATCTATCCACAATTTTTGCAAAATTTTTCCCTGGCTCCGAGCAGGCCATTTCCCAAAGCCTGAGCGTAGCTGATCATGCTACTTTTGCCGCAGAAGTAAACACTTTGAACGAGCAACTGGAAGCCACCACGCTGGCTAATGCAACGCTTTCCGCTGACTTGGTAACAAGAACAAGCGAGCTGGCAACGGCTACGGCATCCATCACCACTTTGGAGGCCAAACTTGCCACGGCTAACGCGTCACTTTTGGCGGTAACGGCCGAGCGTGATAAATACAAAGCGCACCATACAAAGGCTTCGTCCACCGGCGATCAAAACCCGGACGAAGACGCAAACAGCAGACAGGCAACTTCGATGGCCGGGTACAACCAGAATGCCATGGATGTCTGGAAAAAAGCCAACCGCTCTTAATCTAAACCCTTAACCTCATTTTTTCTTTTCAGTATGAAACCAATCAATTTTGACAAATTCGACACCGCGCTAATGAGCACTATCGATGGCGATGGTCAGATCATCCTGGACTCCGTTGTCTACGGTGCCCAGTCCCTGGCTAACGATTTCACTGTGCTTGTTACTCGTGATAAGGCTCCTCTTGTTCAGTTAGATGTAAAAGATGCATGGAAACCCGCATCCGATAACTTCGACGGAAAACAAGCGCTTTCTGTTAGAAGCCGTTTCGCGACATTCAAGGAAGCTGATATTGATCTTGAAATCACACTTTCCCAGATCAACGAAATTTACAAATCTTATCTTGGGTGGATTAAGACTGCGGGTCGTACAATGATCGAGATCCAGGATAATCCATTCGAAATTTTCTTCCTGCAACACATCCTAAGCTCGCATTTCGAAATGCTTCGTTTGAACACGGCATGGAATGGTGTTTACAATGCAGCTGGCTCCGGAGCAGGTTCATTGGTAGATGGTTTTCTCACGATTTTCACGGCTGGCCGTGCCGTAGGTGGCGATATTGAAGCCAGTCACGTTTACGATGGCGCGGTTTTGACTACATCCAATGCGTATGACCAGTTTAATGCAGTTGCCGATATGGTTAACAATGTACGTCCTAAAATGCTCTTGAAAGAGCTGGACGTTAAATGTAGCCAACAGGCGTACGACAAATACCGTAAAGACCGACGTCTCAGATTTAAAGAGCATGTTGGACCGGCTGACCGTCCTGAAAATCTGGACGATTACTCGAACATGAAATTTAAGGTTGATCCTGGTCTGGCTGGCAAAGACACAATCGTGATCACGCCACCTAAAAACCTCTTGTTTGTATGTAACTCGAATCCGGGCGAATACCGCCTTTCGATCGTGAAAGATGTGAAATCCTACAAGGTAAGTATCCGCTGTTCCCTTGGCTTTGACTTTGCAACGCCAGACGAGTTGTTCTTGAACGACAATATTTAACCCTCCCTCTAAAAACTACCCTCCCTTGACAGGGAGGGCTATCTTCTAATCGCAAACCTCTTTTCTATACATGAAAAATCAATTTAGACTTGCTACGGCTGCCACCTCGATCGGCTCCGCAGCTGTCGTAACCCTGATTACCGGAAACCCACTAATGGGTATGGCTTCCGCTGGTCTTGTTGGCTTTGCAGGCCAGCAGCTTGGCGGCTTTTCTTTTAACGACGAATCCGGCGTTGCCAGCTGTAACGCGTTGATCGGTCTTAAAAGACAGTGCCAGACTTTGACCATTGGTGGTGCCAAACGTCTCTACATTGTTTTGGCAGAAGATCTGGCATCGGAATTTCTGACGTATGACCTCGCAAAAACTGCCGGTGAATATACAGGCGCAATTCCTTTGGTGGCAACTAAAAAGTTCATCGAAGTGGAAGCATGGTATGATACAACCAAGTTCGACACTGAAATGAAACTGGGTGCTGGTTTCACTCAGAGCATTGAGTTTAAAATCCTGGGCTACGGCAAAGATATCGTAAGGTTTGCTTCACTGCTTTGCGATACACCGGTTAACCTGATCGTTCAGGGGAATGATGACAAGCTCTACTACATCGGTCAAAAATACATCCCGATGATGTTGGAAATGAAAGGCACAATGCCAGAAAAAGGAACTGGCCGTAAGGAAGCAACCTTCACAGCCAAACAAGACGGTATGCAGGTGCCGGTATTCCCACTTGCATCAGCCACTACTTTCGCCGTTGAGCCACTTGTTGCTCCGGTAGTATAATAAACGGGGGCTTCATCCGGAGCCCCCATTGTTTTTATCTTTTTCTCAAATAACTCCCATGAAACAAGAGACTCAAACAACCCCGAAAATATATTCCGTTGCCGAAAATGCCAAAGGCTTTGAATTCGTGAACGGAAATACCAAACACCTGGCTGAAATGAATCAGAAAGATTTGAAAGTACTTTTCGATAACGGCGATCCGCGAATTATTGAAAAGGAAGAATCCAGCACCGTTGCGATCCCGGAAGAAAAAAAGCCTTCCAGACCCGCACCCGCAACTTTACCAGCCTGATCCACCCATCCTTTAATTTCACAGCAATGGAAATAAAACAATTAAAAGCGAATTATCAGCTTGCCGAGTTGCGCTACAACTCTGACAAGTCTGAGGCGAACACGGCGATATTAAAGCAAGCCAAAAAAGAATACGAGGCGGCTTTGAAACCGGTTAAAGCGGAACCGGTAAAATCTGATGCTGCCAATGCGGTCGACGAAATTCAAAAGCAAACCAAAAAGCAGTTGGAGGCTATTAAATCAATCGGGTCGGCTAACGTTCGGATTTCTCCTAAAACGGCGAGTCCAAAAATTGAACCGCTTTCTGGGGAAAACGAAAATTCTGACGAGCTGGCCGGCACCGAAACAAATGGCGATGCGTCCGGAGAACAGCAGGATATTCCGGAAGACACCACCAATTCCGGCGAGCCTGCAGTTGAAGAAAAAAAAACGGAAGTGATCCCGTAAGCGAAGAATCGGACAAACATATAAAAGAGCAGCTTCTTGCGCGTGCCAATCGGCTGCACATGGAAGCTGCTCTTTTATCTAACACCCTGCATGAATTCCGCGACGATGACATCGAAGGCGTTCGCCCCGTGATCGCACAGATTGATGCCAAACGCCGGGAGTGGAGCCAGGTATTAAAAACAATCGACTATTTCGATAAAACCGGAACACTTCCCAAACAACAGCCTGATCAGTCCATCATGGCATCGATCGAGAAAAAGGAAGGTGTCGCAGAACTTCAATTGGAAATCAACCGGCTCAGCGTGAATATTTCCAAATACACCAAAAAACTCGAAACAACTCCGGAGCACAAGAAAGCCGAGCAATGGCGGGAGGACCTGGCTAAAATGGAAGCCATGAAAAATGAACTTAGAAAAGACATCATAAACCTTAATTATGCGTCAAAATAACAAATACCTCGAAAAGGTCTATGAAGAAATGGACGTCTACCGTCAGCACATCTTTGACGGAAAAGAGCTGACCTTAAAACAGGAAGATACACTTCAAAAATTGGAAATCATGCGCGGATGGCTTCTGGCTGGTCTTTCTGACGTGGACACCATTAAACTGGCCAAAACCGATGAGCGTATCCGACTTCAAGACCGAAGAGCCAGGGAGCTGCTTGCAATGACCTACGAAATCTTTGCTGAACTCCGCCAGCTACGCAACCGGGAAGGGATTAAGTACATGTACTCGGAATTGTTCCGGAGCGTGGCCGATAAAGTTCTTATCGACTATGAAAGGCTCAGGGATTCAGGAGCGGATCCAAAAGCCGCAGCGGCTTTGCTTCGGGAATATAGAAGTATGATAAAAGAAGCTGCTGTCATCGACGGAGCCTTCGATACGAGCAAAATCCCGGATGAGCAAAAGAAAAAACCGACCAAAATTGTCATCAAGCGCAAAACGGTCATCAATAACGGAAAAGTAGAAAAAGACGAATTAACCGAGGAAGCGAACTATGAGATCAGCAATTGATTTAATTCAGGAAATTGAGGTCAACGATAAACAGGCCGATTTTATAGAGGGTATTTTCTACGGCCTGACAGCCGAAGGAACCAAAACCGCCACCATGATTGGCGGTATTGGATCTGGAAAGTCTTTTGCAATGGCTCTTTTGATGCTGGTTTCGAAAGAAGAGCTTCCAAGAGGAAAAGGCCAATTTGCCTGCGCGACGAAAACCCAATTTCAAAGAGCGATTTTCCCGGGGATCAAATCAGTTTGGTCTGAAAACTTCGGGATCAAACAATACAATTTTAAAACCGGTCAAGGTGATTATGCGCTTTGGCGAAAACCTCCTGACGATTGGGAAAAACCATGGCAGGAACCTGACAACTGGGAAAATTGCATCGCTTTTCCCAACGGCTGGGTTATTGAAGTCTGCGGATATAAAATGCTGTCTGATCTACATCGCGGACGGAATGATGACTTTGCTTTTATGGACGAAGCTTTGATCTTCAAACGCGAATGGCTGAAAATTCTGGAAGGTCGTATCCGTGCCAACAAAGGTAAATTCGATTCACCTATGCACTGGCTTGTTTCCATTTTCTCTTCACCACCCTACGGCTCCGGAGGGGATTGGATGTTCGATACGGAAGAGCTAATGCGCGAGGAACCCGATCGCTATCTATTTATGCAGATTACCACCAAAGACAACCTTATGTTTTTACCGGGCAATTATGTAGCTAACTTAAAAAAGAAGCTCAGCAAATTGGAGTACGGTGTGGAAGTGGATGGTAAGCGGCTGAGCAAGATGCCCAAATCATTCTATTCAAGTCTGGATGATCGGCACACGGAGGTTGATGAAGAAACCTTCTATGACCCAAGCCAACCACTGATCACAGTGGTGGACTTTAATGCCCACTTCACAAGCTGCTCTAACTGGCAGAACTTCGGTAAGGGAAATCACTGTGTGAAGGGAGTCTTCGTACACGAACCTGAACCTGATATGGACATGAGCCAGACCCTTGCCCATGAAGTAGTGGAAAGGTTTATAAATCACCAGAACAGAACCATCTACATAACGGGCGACCGCAATGGTCTCAATGCCAGTGCCAGCAGTAAGAAGAACGCCGATGGTACATGGATCACCCTGTTCGATGAGTTCGCTCAGGTCTTCACGGACGCAGGCTGGTCTGTGATCCTGTGCCCGCTTACCTATAACCCATTAAAGGATGAGATACATGCATTGATGCAGGGCATACTGTCTGAGTCAAGGGAAGATGGTGTGTATGCCCGCTTCCATCCTACCGAAGCCAAGAGTGTTACAATCAGTATGCAGCGCGCACCCATCACGGGTGACTACAAGAAGGACAAGAAGAGCGAGAACAAGAAGGGCGAAGACCAGGAGTACGCAACCCACCTAAGTGACACGGTCGACTACTACTTCGCCTGGTTGCTGCAAGGTGGGTTGATGTATGCCGGCGACACCAGCTTCGAAATTGAATTCTATTGATTACACCCCTACCCCACCTGACCCAGCCCTCTCGAAGCTACCAGCTCGAGGGGGCTTTCATATATTCGGATTTTTTGAAAATGGAAATTTCCAAAATGTGAAAGGGCGGGCTTGATCTGCCGACTTTCCTCGTAAAAAAAACAGATTTCAAATTTTTGTGATTGATTTTCAGCCGGTTGGCTCTGGATGTCGCGAAGAAAAGGTGCAACTTTTTATAAAGATAGAAAATCTTACTGACAGCCAATCATTTATGCGATTTTTATAATACTTAATTATATTGCATATGTGAAAATTAAACCTGTTTATATATGGACCCCGTAAGGAATATTGCAGACAAGGCGTTAGACAAAATACCCACCGATAAAGTTTATGAAGACTTGTTGCAACCAGTACTTAGAAAGGCCGGCGAAGCATTGGCAACAGTCATGGATCTCGGTAACACCATATTGTTTCCGGTTCAAATGTTAAATGAGCGGAGAAAGATAATTCTCAAAGAAAACCTGCAGCGATACGAAGCTAAACTCCAAGCACGAAATAAGGAAACTATTCCTGTTCCAGATTCAATCGCAATTCCAATAGTTGAAAAACTTTCATACGTAAGTCAGCAAGAAATATCAGAAGCTTTTATTAATCTTCTCACAAAGGCTTCATTTTCCGATACCGTCAGTGCGGTTCATCCGGCTTTCATAACTGCAATAAACAATATCTCTGCTGATGAAGCGAAGTTACTTTTTGCTTTGAAAGGCAGAAAACACTTTCCGTTACTAAATGTAGTTGGTGTTTTTGAACAAAATGGTAAGTCCTTATCAGTCCAGTTGGGAAAAAATTTAACTGGATTAGAGCTGGTTCACGAATTAGAATTCCCCAAGAATATTGACCTATATTTAGAAAATCTTGAGATTTTAGGAATTTTCCAGATTAATCAGAAAGCCGGCATGCCGGTCTATAGTAAAGAATATGAATTAATAGAATCTCAATATAAGGATCCTCTTTACAGAAATGTTAATTTCTTCTTAAATGAGAATACTCCTTCGAGAGAAAATAAAAAGGTAAAATTCAATAGACTGGTAGTAGACATAACCGAATATGGTAGATCGTTCTCAATGGCGTGTATGGAAGATGTGAAGGACTCATCCATTGATTAAATTCGCCACCACCCAATGAACAATCTTTTTGTCCAAATAAGCCCTACTTTTTTCACGGTCTGGTGATTCGAGATAGCGTTTAATCTCAATAACAGTAACAGCATTCACTACAATAATCTCAATACCTTCATTCTCCGATATAAATGAATCACGCTCATTTGTATCGGAGAATTTTTTTATTTCGGCAATGAAGGCTGGTTCCTGAGTATGTACCATATAAGTGGCATCAGGCGATGCTGCTTCATTCTTTGCAATTAAAAACTTTGGAACATTCTTCTTCATCGACCTTCGATCTTGCGTATAAAATGAATCGTACTTTATCGCGAGGATCTATCGGTGATTGAATGATGTACAGCTCCCTGAACCCGTTAAATTCCACCATGTAATGTGGGATAAACAATGATTCCCTGATGTAGGCTGGTACATTTCTTTTCTTCCAACGCTCACCCTTGTTAGCGATAGAGACAAAGTGCCTTCTCCCAAGCTCTCTGCCAGATTTAAACGTGTTATTTTCCATATCTAAAAATCGTTTTTGAATTGCTGACTCTGCAATGCGTCAAATATATGTCATTTTTTCGACGTTATAGCGTCCTTTTTCCGACGCTCCGCACCGTATTGTTTTGCGGAAAAACTATTTAATTAGCCATGAAAACAACAATTAAATTGAAAACGCCAATTAACTACTATGGTGGAAAACAAAAAATGCTCAATCACATTCTACCGAAAATACCAGCGCATCATACCTACGTAGAGCCATTCTTCGGAGGTGGTGCAGTTTTCTTCGGGAAAGAAAAAAGCAAAGCGGAAGTTGTAAACGATATCAACCAACGACTGATAACTTTTTACAAGGTCTTAAAATACGATTTTGAAGAAATACAAAACCGAATTGACGAAACATTTCATTCTAGAGCGCAACACAAAGAGTCAGATGAGCTTTACAAATCACAATCAGAAGAAGTAAACGATCCAGTGGCCTGTGCTTGGGCAGTTTGGATGCAAACAAATATGAGTTTTTCTCACGGAATTGGTAAAGGATTCGGTTATGACCGCTCTGGATCTTCTCCCTTAAGTCATTATAATAGGAAAAATAATTTCACCGAAACCTATAAGGAAAGGTTTAAACGAGTTACCATAGAATCCTATGACGTGCTTAAGGTTATTAAAGCTTATGATTCGCCCGATGCTTTTTTCTATTTGGACCCGCCGTATGTTTCGTCTGATCAAGGTCACTATGCCGGTTATTCAATTGAGGATTTCAAAAACTTGCTGGACGCATGCTCGAATA
Source organism: Dyadobacter diqingensis (assembly GCF_024220585.1). Classification (GTDB taxonomy): domain Bacteria; phylum Bacteroidota; class Bacteroidia; order Cytophagales; family Spirosomataceae; genus Dyadobacter; species Dyadobacter diqingensis. The sequence continues at coordinate 112,262 of NZ_JAMXKF010000009.1, read as the reverse complement.
TGAAAGGGAAATTTTTGCTGAGTAGTTACCCGGAGTCTATTCTTATCGAATACCGGGAAAAGTTTGGCTGGAAATCGGAGGATCACGAAAAAGCCATCGCAGTGAATGGTAGAAGAAAAGAGCCAAAGAAAAAAGTCGAGTGCTTAACCTGGAATTACTAAACGACAAACCCGGCTTAGAGCCGGGTTTGTATCAACCATACACAGAATCCACCAAATCATCATTTTCAGCCGTTGTAGCAGCGTTGAAATAGTTTTCCGTAATGGATACGGAGCTGTGATCAAGGGCATCAGAAACAGCGAAGACATTGCCCGTTTTCTTCTTTGCGATATCAGCAAACGAATGTCGGGCAACGTGCATGCTTATATTTCTCACCCCGATTTTTTTAGCGATACTCGCTAAATGACCATTTATGAGAGCATTTGAGGAAGAAATTACCTTTAACCAGTCATCCTCCGAAAACTTCGCTTTGTTCTTTCCTTTCAAAAATGGGAAAATATATTCAGAAGGTTGAATCCCAGTTTTATCATAGTGAGCAAGAATTTCCAGTGCCCTCGGGATAATCTTTTTTGAGCGAAATTTCCCGGTTTTACCTGCCTCATATTCTATCCGGCCAGCCTTCACTTGCTCCCATTTCAATTGAAGAATGTCAGCAGTTCGCATTCCCTGAAGATAAAACGACATCAGAAAAATGTTTTTACTGTGCCATTCGTTGATTCCTGGTCTGATTGCGAGGTTTTCTATAGCTAAGATTTGAGCTTCTGACAGCCTGGATCGTTTTGACTTTTCCTTTTTAGGCTTATAAACCTTCCATGGAGAACCATTTTCGGGGACAAAATAGCCAGAATTTAACGCTTCGTTATAAATTGCTTTAATTGTCTTCATGTTGGAGTGAATTGTATTCGCCCCGTTATCTAGTTTCCTTAAATGCCGTTCATAGTTAATCAGGTATTCGTAGTTAACTTCTGTAAAGTACAACTCTCGTCCGCCCTGGTATTCAATAAGTTTATTAATAATTGAGGCCTGCCCTTTTCTTGTATTCGGAGAAACCATCTTTTTCACTCTTGCCAACGCAAACTCAATAAAGCTTTCGCCCATAACTTCCTTTCGAAGCCTGTTAATTAAATTGTCAGCAGTCATCGTCTGATTTAATACAGCTCCTTCCAGATACTTTTTTTGCAGCTCTAAAATCTTTGACTTTATGATATTATTTATCTGCCGATACTTTGGGTTCGTTTTCCTAACCTCTGACTTCTCGGGGTTCCAGTGCTCATGAAGGATAGACACCCCGATTGTTATGCGCTTAGACCTCCTATTCTGAGTAACTCTTATCTGAATATTTGAGGTGCCATCCTTCTTTTTATAGTTATCGATTTCGACATGAAAGGTTATATGACTCATAGATCCCTGAAACTTTTTCCTGAAACATTTAGCGATACTGGGCGATTCAACGCGATAGCAAATAACAAAAAAAGCCGCTCTAAATCAATTCAGAGCGGCTTTTTAAATTGTGTGGTATTGCCAAATATTCATTTTGTGACCGCGACGGGAATCGAACCCATATCTAGAGTTTAGGAAACTCCTATTCTATCCGTTGAACTACGCAGTCAAAAAATTGGTATCCATATTCCTATGAATACCAATCGGGGTGCAAAATTGGAAAAAATCCGATTCAATTACAAATACTTATTCTTCTGATTGTACAGGAGAATATCCCAAATCAAGCCAGTTGGGGTATATCGCGAAGTGTTTTTCTTTCACAAGCGCAAAAAGTATATTACGAAGTTCTTCCATGTTTTCCTTTTTCCGGGCCGAAATAAACACAACCTGTTCGGCCTTATGCGACAGATAACTTTTCTTAAGCTGGCTTAAAGTACTTTCAGGCGTGATTTCTTCTTCCTCTGGCTTTTCTTCTCCCTCCCAGGTTTCTTCCTGAGGTGCAGGTTTGTAAAGGTCAATTTTGTTGAAAACAAGAATCGTAGGCTTATCCGCAGCACCAATATCAATCAGGGTATTGTTTACCACTTCAATATGTTCCTCAAAAGATTCATGCGAAATATCAACCACATGCACGAGAATATCAGCTTCCCGAACTTCATCCAGTGTCGATTTGAAAGATTCAATAAGGGTCGTTGGCAGTTTTCTGATAAAACCAACAGTGTCCGTCAGCAAAAAGGGAACATTTTCCATATTTACCTTACGTACCGTAGAATCCACCGTAGCAAATAATTTGTTCTCAGCAAACACATCCGATTTGGAAAGTCCCTGCATCAAAGTCGATTTCCCTACGTTGGTATAACCCACAATGGCAACACGCACCAACCGGTCGCGTTCCTTACGGCGGGTCATGCTCTGGCGGTCCACTTTTTCAAGTTTCTCTTTCAGAAAAGCAATTCTGTCCTTCACTATACGTCTATCCGTTTCAAGCTCCGTTTCCCCCGGACCACGCATCCCTACACCTGCACCCGACTGACGGCTTAAGTGCGTCCAAAGTCTGGTAAGACGTGGGTACATGTATTGGTATTGGGCAAGCTCCACTTGTAACTTCGACTGAGCCGTTTTGGCGCGCATCGCAAAAATATCCAGGATCAGAAGACTCCTGTCAAGCACTTTAATATCCTTAAAAACAACTTCAAGATTTCGCACCTGGGACGGAGAAAGATCATCATCAAAAATGATCATATCCACAGGATTAGCTGTTACGAAAATATTTATCTCTTCAAGTTTCCCTTTTCCTACATAGGTCTTGATATCAGTCCGTTCAAGGTTTTGCGTAAATTTCTGGACGGTCTTTACACCCAGTGTAGCTGCCAAAAAATCCAGCTCTTCCAGATATTCCTTTGTTTTGCCGCTGCTTTGTTTTTGTGTGCTCACAGCCACCAGGACTGCCGTTTCCTGCTTTACAGCGGTTGAAAATAATTTACTTTTATCGATCATTCAGAATAATGTTATTGTTCTGGCTTCCACGTTTGGTGAGTAACCAGCCCTTTTTTATACAAAAAGGTAGTTAGAAAACGGAATATAATGTTCAAAAGTTCAAGTACATCCGGGATGAAGATACAACTAACATGCTGGTATTCCAGTTTTTTATTTGAATATTAAAAAAACAGTTTTGTATATTTGTCAAAATACATAAAGCCTATGTTGGTGATCATCCCCGGCTTACTTTAAGCCACTCCGTCCTTTTTGTCCTGATTTCCAGGCTGTTTTTTACGCGTTTTAAAAACGTGTACATCCTTATTATTAATCTGATTTTTCTTTTTTATACATGAAAAAGTGGTTTCAACTGCTTCGTCAGGCCTTACGTGGCTCCGAAGAAAGTTTTACTGACGGAAGTATCAACCGGGCAATTTTCCTTTTATCCGTTCCTATGATCATGGAAATGGTCATGGAATCTCTCTTTGCCGTTGTCGATATTTTCTTTGTTTCCAAAATAAGCATTGAGGCCGTCGCTACCGTCGGACTTACAGAGTCGGTGATTACACTGGTTTACTCTGTCGCCATCGGGTTAAGCACCGCTGCGACGGCAACCATCGCCAGACGTGTCGGAGAGGGAAATAATGCGCAGGCACGGCGGGCAATCGGGCAGGTTATCCTGATTTCGCTGGGAATTTCATTACCCATAGCACTGTTCGGCTTCACCTTTGCCGGTGACATTCTGCATATCATGGGTGCAGACCGGAAGGTGATCGAAACAGGTACTATTTTTGCCCGTATACAGTTCCTGAGCGCTCCGGTAGTAATTTTGCTCTATTCACTAAGCGGTGCTTTGCGCGGTGCGGGATCTGCTGCCACAGCTATGCGTTCGCTTATTGTTGCCAACGGATTAAACATGATCCTCGGCCCCATCCTGATTTTCGGCCTGGGCCCCTTTCCCGCACTTGGTGTGGCAGGAGCCGCCATTGCCACAGCGACGGGACGCTCCATTGGTGTGGGTTATCAGCTCTATTCTCTGACGCGCGTTAACAGTGCATTGGCATTCGTGCTGAAAGATTTAAAACCACACAAAGAAACGATCCAGGCAATGATCAAGGTTGCGACAGGCGGAACCGTACAATTTCTGATATCCTCGGCGAGCTGGATTTTCCTGACCCGTATCCTGGCCGAGTTTGGCAGTGATGTCGTTGCCGGTTATACCATTGCAATCCGTGTCATTATGTTTACGCTCTTGCCTGCCTGGGGTTTAGCCAATGCCGCTGCAACACTGGTAGGGCAAAATCTGGGTGCAGGCAAACCGGAACGCGCCGAACTTTCGGTCTGGCGTTGTGCTTCCTATAACCTGTTTTTTCTGGTTGGCCTGTCTGTTTTTATGTTCATCGGAGCAGAGACGATCATCGGATGGTTCAGCCCGAATGTAGAAGCGATCCATACCGGGAAACTTGCGCTACGGGTTTTGTGCCTTGGTTATGGGTTTTACGCTTATGGCATGGTTGTAATCCAGTCGCTCAACGGCGCTGGTGATACCAAAACACCAACGATTTTAAATCTGATCTGCTTCTGGATAATCGAGATACCCCTGGCTTATTTACTCGCGATTGTATTTGCATTGGGTCCCATAGGCGTTTTCATTTCCGTTCCGGTAGCAGAATCGTGTTTGGCTTTGCTGGGGATTTGGCGTTTCAAAATGGGCAACTGGAAAACCGTTAAAGTTTAAAGCATAACCTTCTATGAATACCGAAACGATCCGTCATTATATTGAAAAGAAGTTCCCATTTTTCGAATCGGGCCTGAAAGACAGGATTGAAGAAGTTGCCAGCGTAAAACATATACCGGCAGGTGAATTGATTATGCGGCCGGGACAGTACATTAAACATACGGTTCTGGTTGCAGAGGGCGTGGTGAAACTTTACCGGGAAGGTGAGGATGGCGAAGAAGCTTTCATCTATCATTTAAATCCGGGACAGGCATGCGCGTTATCCATCATCTGCGCGGCCAAACAGGAAACCAGCCAGGTTTTGGCCAAAGCGATGGAAAACACCACCGCCATCATGATTCCGGTTTCGGTGATCGATGAGCTGATGAAAAATTATAAAAGCTGGTATTATTTCGTCCTTGAAAACTACCGTGACCGCTTTGATGAGCTTCTCACCCTGCTTGACCACGTGATGTTTAAAGGTATGGATGAGCGGCTTGAATTTTATCTTTCCAACCAGTTTTCGCAAGCAGGCAAAAAGGATATTATCATCACGCATCAGGAAATTGCCAACGACCTGAACACATCCCGGGAGGTTGTTTCCAGATTATTAAAAAAAATGGAAACGGATAAAAAAGTGAGGCTCAACCGTAATTCGATCGAATGGCTGAAATAAATATTTCAGCGTGATAATTGTCACAGACTGCTGCTGTTTCTCTTCCGAGATTTGCCAAAAAATCATCGAGAGCAATGGAAATATTTGGATATCTGGCGTCTGTTTTAACCGGGGTATCGTTAGGCATGATCGGCGGTGGCGGATCAATCCTGACGGTACCCATTTTGGTATATCTGTTTGCAGTTGACCCTCAGAATGCCACGGCATACTCCTTGTTCATTGTAGGCATCACAAGCCTGTCAGGAATTTTGTCATTATACAAAACAGGATTTGTCAACCTGAAAATAGCGTTATTATTCGGTCTCTCTTCAAGCGTGGCAGTCGTCTTTGCACGAAAAGTAATCCTGCCGGCAATTCCTCCAGAGCTATTACTGGCAGATAACATGATCATTTCACGATCGCTGCTGATCATGTTGTTTTTTGCAACCGTCATGATTGCGGCTGCGCTGCTAATGGTTTTCCGTAAGGACAAACCTTTCGAAAACAACCAAAACGATTCCCCCGCCAATCAAAATCTGATAGTAGCTGAAGCAATACTGGTTGGAACAATTTCCGGCATTTCGGGCGCGGGGGGAGGTTTCCTGATTATCCCTTTTCTGACAATTCTAAATAAAGTAGAGATAAAAACAGCAATTGGAACCTCCCTGCTTATCATCGGCATACAGTCCATGCTCGGTTTCCTTTCTGAACTCAACGCCATAAAACCGGACTGGGCACTGATTCTTGAAATAACCCTTCTGTCCGTTTCCGGCTTTTTCGTCGGAAATTATTTATCACATAAGTTCTCCGGTACACTTTTAAAGCACACTTTCGGCTGGTTTGTCCTGTGTATTGGAATTTATATTATTCTGAAAGAGTTAGCCTATTGACATCATCCCAATCGGCTCAATTTTTGTTCAGGTAAACAAAAAACTGATTTTTTTAGACCTGAGTGACTAAAATCACATACGCTCTTCAACTTTTATCCGAATTTTGAAGTATTAACAAAACAAACGAACGCAGAAATTCTTCGGGACCTTTTCCCTGCAAAATCCATTTAAGATGAAAATTGAACAAATATATACCGGCTGTCTGGCTCAGGGAGCTTATTTTATTTCTTCCAACGGCGAAGCAGCTGTTATTGATCCGCTGAGGGAGGTTGCCCCTTATATCGAAAAAGCAAAACGTGAAAAGGTAAAAATCAAGTACGTTTTTGAAACCCATTTTCACGCCGATTTCGTTTCGGGCCATATCGATCTTGCCGAGAAAACGGGCGCCGAAATCATTTACGGTCCGGAAGCGAATACAGGCTTCAAAGCTCACATCGCCTATGATGGGGAAGTATTTCAGCTTGGAGAGGTTACGATCAAGGTTCTGCATACACCAGGCCATACGATGGAGTCTTCCTGTTATCTTTTATCAGATAAAAATGGAAAAGAGATTGCGCTTTTCAGTGGTGACACGTTGTTTATCGGCGATGTAGGCCGCCCCGACCTGGCTCAAAATGGTGAGATGACACAGGATGATCTGGCCGGAATCCTGTTTGACAGCTTACGCACCAAAATCATGACTTTGCCGGACGATATCACCGTTTATCCGGCGCATGGCGCTGGTTCGGCCTGTGGAAAAAGCATGAGCAAGGAAACCAGTGATGTTTTGGGTAATCAAAAGAGGTTTAATTATGCCCTTCGCGCCGATATGACCAAAGAGGAATTCATCAGCGAGGTTACATCCGGATTGACAGAACCGCCGCAATATTTCCCTGAAAATGTAAAAATGAACCGTGACGGATACGAGAGTATCGATACGGTACTGGAACGTGGCGATCAGGCTTTGTCGCCAGAAGCATTTGAAGTAAAAGCGAACAACACGGGCGCATTGATCCTGGACACCCGCAAACCCGAAGACTTTGCCAAAGGTTTTATTCCAAATTCGATTAATATTGGCATCGATGGCGGTTTTGCTCCCTGGGTGGGCGCACTTATTCCTGACCTGAAACACAATATCTTACTCGTAACCGAGCCTGGGAGGGAAGAGGAAGTCGTGACACGCCTGGCCCGTGTCGGGTATGACTATGCGATTGGTTATCTTGACGGAGGATTTGATGTCTGGGAAAAAGCAGGAAAAGAAGTTGATGCAGTGATATCTCTGCCTGCCGAAGAATTCGCGAAGCGTTATCGTGAGGGAAATGTTAAGGTCATTGATGTCAGAAAACCGGACGAATTTGAATCCGGACATGTAAAAGGCGCAGAAAATATCGCGTTGGACACGGTTAACGATAACATGTCCACGCTTTCGAAAAATGAGACCTTATATGTGCATTGCGCCGGAGGTTACCGGTCCATGATCGCAGCATCCATTTTAAAATCAAGAGGATTTGATGATGTAGTGAATATTGAAGGCGGATTTGGCGCGATCAGTAAGACGGAAGTATCGTTAAGTTGATTATATTTAACGAGCTTGTTATGCTATAAACAGGACGCCCTGATCGGGCTGAAATATACAGAAAACGGGTTGATCAGATTAATCTCATTAACAACAATCAGCTCGATCAGAGCTCCCTGTTTATAGAAAAAAGTAAATTATTAAAACACCCGGCTCCATCGGAGCCTCCTGTTACCATAGAATTCATCAATAATACAGTGGGATCAATTCAATAACTTACTTACAACCTGATATGGAATTCTTCGAACTCATTCGTAAACCCTGGCCCTGGTATGTTGCCGGCCCAATTATCGGGTTTACGGTACCGGTTTTACTTCTTTTAGGAAACAAATCCTTTGGTATTTCCTCTTCACTACGGCATATCTGTGCCGCGGTGATTCCCGCTAATATTTCCTTTTTCAAATACGATTGGCGTAAGGAGGCCTGGAATTTATTCTTTGTGGCCGGTATTGCAATGGGCGGATTCATCGCCACTTATCTGTTAACCAACCCCGAATCACTGGTGGTTGCAGCTTCAACCCAATACAGTTTATCACAATTAGGCATTACCGATTTTTCAGGGTTAATGCCGGCGGACTTGTTTTCGGTGGAAAATATATTCACCCTGAAAGGATTGATCTTTTTCGTTTTGGGAGGATTTCTGGTTGGATTCGGCACCCGTTATGCAGGTGGCTGCACATCCGGGCATGCCATCATGGGACTGTCAAACCTGCAATGGCCGTCACTGATCGCCACGATATTTTTCATGGTCGGCGGATTTTTTTCTACCTGGATCTTACTGCCCTGGTTATTGCAATTGGTTAACTAATTTCTCCCGAAAGACTACAAAATCATCAAAAATATGGCTGGCATTAAAAGTAATTCAACCGAAGGAATTGCGCTTTTCGATAAAGAACAGGATAGCTACGACGGTACCAACCAACAGACACAAAGCGAAGGTTTTGCCGGTAATTTGAAATATCTGATCGTCGGTATTTTTTTCGGGATCGTTTTTGTAAAAGCTGAAATTGTCTCCTGGTTCCGAATTCAGGAAATGTTCCGTTTCGATTCCTTCCATATGTATGGCGTTATCGGTTCGGCCGTTGTCGTCGGCCTGATTTCGCTGCAAATCATCAAACGATTTAACATCAAAACAATTGGCGGGGAGATGGTAAGTATCCCGCCAAAACAATTTAACAAGGGACAAATCTACGGCGGATTTATGTTTGGACTCGGCTGGGCTATCACCGGCGCATGTCCGGGACCGTTGTTTGCACAGATTGGAAGTGGTTTTTTAGTCGTTATCATCACCCTTCTCAGTGCAATCGCAGGAACCTGGACTTATGGCCTGCTTCGTTCCAAACTACCGCACTGACTATACTTTTCGGGCAATCAGATAAAGCTGTTCGTCGCCAAGCATAAACGGATCAGCTTCCAGATTTCCGAAAGCGCCAATCACTTTTAAGCCAGCCGCCCGGAACATAAAACTCAGTTCGCCCAGTGTGTAAATATGCTGGCGAACGGTATGTGTCACTTTCTCAGCCCCTGAAATAAATGTCTGCTCGGCTTCGATAAAACCTTCTTCGGGGTGGTATTCATTTTGGGCAAGGTAGGTAATATCACCTGCTACAGGCATCCAGTTTCTAATCTGGAAATTTGGAAAAATACTTTCCGCAAGATTTTCGGTGTGGATCGCGAACTGCCCTCCCGTTACAAGCAGATCGGAGATTTTTTGCAGAAATTTCTGCATGTCTTCACGGGGAAAAAAGCTGAAACTATTGCCAACACAATAGGCCGCGTCAAAAGATTTCTCTTTAAAGGATGCTGCCAGAATATCCTCGCAAATAACGTTTACCGGTAAGTTCTCCTGTCTGCTGATTTTTTCCAGCTCGTCACAATATTCCTTCGAAAGATCGATACAGGTCATGGCGATGCCCAGATCCGCCAGAGGCAACGCATGGCGACCGTAACCAGCCATCACATCCAGCACGCTGCTCCCCTCCTTTAAATCCAACGTATCGCGCAAAAAATCGACCTCGTATTCCGTATACTCTTCGTCCTGATTTAACTTCCATGCCTTCTGCGGCAAACCTTCAAAATATGTATGATACCAGGCCAATGTGTTATGAATTTTAATTTCTGCAAAAATAGATTAATTTATTTAAACGCAGAGGAAGGGGGTGTTTTACCCGAAGTACCAATATCTGATATTTTAAACGCAGAGGAAACGGAGTTTTTTCGCAGAGTTTTGGGAGTTATCAATTATCAAAAATAAGACTCAGCGTACACTGCGAAAAACTCATCTGACTCTGCGTTTAAGAAAAAGGTTACGCAAAAAACAAATCCCTCCGTGGCACTCCGCGAAAAAACTCCCCTACCTCTGCGTTTAAACAAAAAAAATTACGCCGAGAGAACAAATCTCCCGGCGTAACGTCCACTCCTTTACTCGGCGTTTAACAAAGTGTTAGAACGCGTAACGCAATCCCAACTGGATCTGGTAAGGGTTTCCCGAAGGAACCACAATACCGGTTGTCGGACTTACGTCATAGTTATAGTTTTTGCTGGCTGCGTCAAAGCTTTTAAGCGAGTAGATATTTTGTTTTCCAAGAATATCCTGCGTTCCCCATTTCTTGTTCAGCAAGTTGGCCACGTTGAAGATATCAGCAGAAACCTCGATGCTTTGTGATTTGTAGATATGGAATTTCTTGGCAAGTTTCAAATCCCATGTTCCGTAGAAACCATTGATACCGCCGTTTCTCTCAGCGATTTTACCAGCACTTTTACGGATATAATCTTTCAGGCCGCTGTTAACTTCCGGGTTGTCAAGCAAAGCCTGAATACCTGTGCGGTACTTTTCTGTTACCGCAGCATTTTTTGGATCAAAGATAAAGGCAAGGTCATTTGAGTTAACAAAATCACCATTCACGTTACCACCCACGGCAAGCGAATATCTCGTTCCGCCCGTACCCGAATAACGCACCCCAACACTGATACCGTAGAAAGTTGGCAAGGTTCCGTAAACAACCAGTTTGTTGCGGAACTGGTTATCCGAGTATGTTACACGGCTCAAATCGCGCGGATCATCGTTTACCATCAGCGACAGAGTCGCCGAGTTTGCCACGTTTCCGTTGTAAGATGTATTATCCTTAACATCATTGTAAGTATAACTCACGGTAATTTCTCCGTCTTTGAAATACTGGTAGGTCGCATCAGCAACTACGGCAAATGCATTCACTTTCCCTTTGCTGTTCAATTCCAGTACGCGGCCTACATTGGTCGATTTACGACCTTTTTGCCAGTCGGTTGAACCATTTGAAGTGGCGATACTTTCAGCAGGAACAAATACGCCACGGTTGCCTTCGTTCGATAAGCGGAAGAAAGGCTGCTCCACCATGTTTGCATCCACATACATGTAGTTATTACGTCCAAGCGTCATGTATCCGCTTAAACCCACCTTGAAACGGTCATTGAAAAAGTGACTGTAAGAGATATTAGCTTTATAAATCGTAGGCACTTTCGCATCCGCACCGTTCATGTTGATCGTTGCATTGTTAGAAACACCAGGAACTTTAAGCAACTCAACACCAGGAGCGGTTGAAGGATCGGCACGGTAACCAGGGAAATTAGGCGTAGGAACCAGTTTATCACCCTGAATATCTACCGAAGCAACTTTTGTTCCATCAAACAGCATGTTGTTGATCATCGCATAGTTGTTGATATCTGATCCAAAAACACCTGCTCCGAAACGTAAAATATCTTTTCCTTGCTCGTTGAAATCCCAGGTTACATTGGCACGCGGCTGAATCTGGAAAGTTCTGATCGTGTTGTCAGTTCTCAATCCAAGTTCATTAAATACCGTTTGGTTGAAATTTGGTCTGTTCATGTAATTGGCATAATCCACACGAACACCAGCCATCAGTTCAAATCCGGTAAACAGCTTGGTTTGCAACTGTCCGTAAACACCCGTGTTCAGGATATTCTGCTTCACGCTGTGATCCGGGTTCAATGCAATTTCACGTGCATAACGGTAAGGTTTCAGGTTCTCAAAATTGTCAAGACCTGTGAAGTAAAAACGTCCGTTCATTTCACTTCCGTAAAGAGAATTCATGTTGGTATACATCAAATCCGCTCCGAAAGTATAACTTACGTTGTTGGTGTTGTAATAAATGTTATCCGTAAACTGGATCGTGTTATTGTAGAAATGCTCAGGAATGTAACGCTGTCCGCCCAACTGAATCGTCGTAAAAACGTCTTTGCCATCAATGCTCGAAGCTACACGTTCAACAATCGCGCGGGGAATATTTGCACCTGGCAATTGTGGATTAGGAATACTGTTTTCCTTCGTGTACATATGCTGCAATTTGGCTTCGTTGATCAAACGAGGACTTACAACCGAGCGCAGGGTAAACAACAAGCTGTTGTCCAAACCTCTTGAAGTACCATACGTTTCGTAAGTATTGATCGAGCTGTTATCGCCAATGCTCTGGTTGTTTTTGTCAAAACCAAAGTTGTTACGGATTGTCAGCAAATGCTTTTTGCTAAGCTGCCAGTCGATGCGGGCGAAAATAGACTCTGTTTTTTCTTTCTTGTCAAAAGAACCGAATTGCGGAGAATTAGCTACGCCATATTTACTTCTTGCAATACTTTCAAAACGATCCAGAGATGATTTGGTGACGCTGAAACGCTTTTCATCTGCTGCACCCTGGATATCGGCAATTTGCAAAGGACGTGAATCAGCCTGGTGATCCCATACTACGAAGAAATGTGCCTTATCCTTGACAATAGGGCCACCCAAAGAAAAACCATACTGATAAGTCGAGAAAGGAACATTACGTTTGTTTCCACGAATATCATATGGGCTCGACAACCAGTCTGTACGACCAAATACGAAAGCACCTCCGCTCAATGTGTTTGTTCCAGACTTGGTTACGGTACTTACAGAACCTCCACCGCTTCTTCCGTAGGTTACATCATACTGGTTTGTCACCACTTTAAATTCACGAACTGCTTCCATGGAAATCGCATACGGGGAACTGTTACGGTTGGTAGTACCACCCGATGTGGCGTTTTTCGCCGTCATTCCATCGATAGTATAATTGGTAGATGAAGCCAGCTGACCCGAAATGCTTCCTCCTGATTTGCTCAACGGAGACAAATCCATTAACGAGGTAAAGCTCCTCCCGTTTACCGGCAGTTTAGCAATATCACGTGTCGTGATTGAAGTAGCAGCACCAAAGTTGGTTACAGTATTTTTCAGTCCTGAACCCATTACGCGAACTTCATCCAGGTCATTAGCTGTTTCTCTGATTTCAAAATCAACCGTTACCAGGTCACCCTGATTTAACGAATAGCCCGTTTTTTTCTGTTCGCCGTGCCCGATATATGAAACAACGATCGTATAAGGTTTACCCAACGGAAGTTGTTTGATAATGTACTCGCCTTTGTCATTTGTTGTCGTTGCGGAAGTAAATCCTGTTGATTCATTACGCACCTGCACCGTAGCACCTGGAACATGTGTTTTTGTCCCGTCAGAAACCGTCCCTCTGATCGTAGCCTGGTTGGTCTGGGCTAACAGTGCGGTTCCTAAAAAGCAGGACATCATAAACGCCCAAATAGTAAATTTCAGTTTCATATCCTTGAAATGAGTAGTTATTTAAGGATGCAAAACTAGATTCAGCAGGTTACGTCTATGTTTCGGTGATGTTATGAAAATGTGAAGAGGGACCATCCCTGAGTTTTGTCCGGATTATATCCAAAACTTTCGGGGATGATTACTTTTACGGCCTGTACAAACAAAGTTACATGCGCATAAACCCGGGCGTCAGACGAAGATATATCTGCCCGGAAACCGGATTTTTCCCGTAGTATGACTCCAAATGGCTGCCAATAGCATAAAAACTGGCCTGCACGCCGGCTTGTACCAGGGTATTTGAAAAAGAAAACAACTGGCGGTTGATACCCAAAGTAAAAGCAGAGACAGGATAATTGGTGGTTGGTTCGTCGTGGCCAAGGCCGAGTTCCTCCACACTCTTTTGAATCCACTCATATCTTCCGTAAAATGCCCATTTGTCCAGCTGAACATTGGACTCTGCCAGGAGAGAATTTTCGCGATGATTTGCACCAAAATCATTCAGCCCATAAACCAGTGAGCTTGATATCCAGCTGTTTTTGCCGTTCAGCGTTTTACTATGCTGTACGGATGCCGTGGTTCTGTTGATATTTTCATCCGGGTGGTTTGTCTCAGGACTTTTGATATAACCATGAGAAACCTGCATCGCCCAGTTTGCAGAAGGATTGAACGACAAACGATAACTGTATGAATCAAACTTCGGCTTGTCGAAATTAAAGCGGTTTTCATTCGGCTCACGACCTGTAAAGCCGGATGCTTCCAGTTTAAACTTATCATAACGCACGCTGGCAGTAACCACGCCAAAAGTAATATGTGTTGCGTCCTGCCAATGATGACCCAGCACTGCATCAGGATTATTAAAAGCGGACATCCGGTGCATAAAAGCCGTTGGGCCAAGTGCCGGTTCGCCGGGATAACCCGCATAAACCGAAACATCGATTTTCGGACTAAAACGATGTGTATAACCCACAGCAAGTTCAGAAATCAGGTCATGCGGGTGCTGGCGGTCAATCAGAGACTGCCCTTTCCAGGTTTCACCGGATTGAAAAAGGAGCGGATAACCTGAACCTCCGTCAAAAATACGGTCCAGAGAAATCATCGAGCGGACCGTCAATAGGCCGTTTTTCCCAACCTGCCGTTGTGCCATACCCATTACATAATTGGGAACACTGACTTTGGCAGAGGAGCCTCTTTTTCCGTCATTGTTAAAATTCTGACTCGTATAGCGCAGGTACAGACTTCCATGCAGCATGTAATTCCACTTGCCCCCATGTTTCATGTACGCATACATCGGTGTGGCGTCTGGCTGCCAGCCCGTCCCCGAGCCATTTCTGTTCATCGGAAGACTCAGCGAGAAAGCGTGTGTCATATGCATTTTCATAGCAGCCATGGAATCCGGTTTCTGCATAGGCATATTATGATTATGCATTTCAGCTTTTGTAGAATCTTTTCCGGCCGGCATGGCCATATGTTCATGCTGACCGGACGCAGAAACCGAAAAAAGAAACAGGCTCCCGGAAAACAATAAAATAAGCGGTTTCCTTTTCATAAATTCAGGATTTGGTTATCAATGTGCCGCAGCTGTTTTCCGGCAGCAGCTTGGTAATTTGTCGTGTGCTTTTTGATTTGCAGGCGACAAATCGGCGTCGTATCCTGTGTTGTTGATGGTCGCTTTTATGGCAGCCTCCGTCGTTTTATCCGGATTGTATTTAACCGTTACCACCTTATCGTTCAAATCCAGGTTTGACTCTTTCACACCTTTTGAAAGGCCCAGATTACGTTCGATACGTGCTTTGCACATTTCACAAATTGCAGAAGTTTTAAACTTTACTTCTTTGTCTTTGCCATCAGCATTTGCAAAGTTCACCGCTAGAAACAGGGCCGCTACGAGTAAAAAAAATGTCTTTTTCATGATTGTGTTTTGATTGATGTTGAATAAATAATTAATGTTCATGACCGGTTGAATCCGTTTCGGCCAATGCAATTTCTTGTAAATCCATTTTGCAAACAGGGCATTTCCCGGCTTGTGCGTACGTTTTCTCACCTTCGCACTGCATAGGGCAGGCAAATTTTTTAGCCTCAGCCGTAGTCGTAGAAACTTCCGTGGCTTCTTTGGTTTTTTCCTGATTGCCCGAACAGGCCAGAAGTAATGTCAGCGGTAATGCAAAAAGAATTTTTCTCATCGTATATTTTGATTAACAGGTATATTTCAAATTTTAGACTCTCCTACCCGATCCAGCGTTTTCCTACCCAACGCGTTTCCTTTTTTAAATTCACCCGGCGTCATCCCGGTCACTTTCTTAAACTGGTTGCTTAAGTGCGCAGCGCTGCTATACGACAACCGCCAGGCCATTTCGCTTAAACTTAATTCGTTATAGGAAAGCCATTCCTTCACCTTCTCCACTTTCTGGGCGATAATGTATTGTTCAATGGTTTGCCCCGTTTCGGAGGAAAACAAATTGCTCAGATACGAATATTCATAACCCGTCTTTTGTGAGAGATAGTCCGAAAAATTAACCGCCGCAGGTTTGTTGCCTTTCAGATATTGCACTTCCTCAATGATCAAGGTTCTGATATTTTCCGTTAAAGCCGCGCGCTTATCATCCAATAACTCAAACCCACTGGCTTCCAGACTGTGTTTTACATCCGTCAATTTCACTTCGTCAAGATCCGTTTTTGTCTCAACTTCACCGAGTCCGATGTGGCTCAACCCAATGCCCAGCTTGTCAAATTCTTCTCTGACAACCCTGATGCAGCGATCGCAAACCATATTTTTGATATATAACTTCATTTAATTGTTAAGGATCAATGGTTAATTATTAATGGTTAATTGTTTAGGGTTAATGGTATAGGGTTAATGGTTCAATCACTAACAATTGATAATTAACAATCAATAATTATCTGATGATCTTGTAACGTACACCGGCATAAATCATGCGTCCGACAACCGGTCCCCAGGCCATTCCCGCGTCAAATTGCTTTCCAAAAGGATCATTTGCGCCCATAATCGGATCTTTCTGACGGAAGTTATTCAGGTTTTCACCACCAAGATAAACATCCCATTTGGGAAATGTTCTTGTAATCTGCGCATTGAGGTTATAAAATGACGGCGCTGTGGTGGACGACGATGGCATTTCGTGTCCCATATCTTCGCTGGTCAGGCCCATGTAAGGTAGCCTGCGTTTACCGTTCCATTGCACCGTTGCGTCAAATTTCCATTTATCATAAGGCAAAGCATAACCGGCGTTGAACAGAATCCTGTCGCGGCTCACCATCATTTTTTCCAGTAAAACCTTTTCATCCAGCTGTCCATATACAGTCTGTTTGACATCAAACAAACGATAAGCCAGTTTTAAATCAAACCGTTTTACCGGTGTCAGATTCACCTCAGCCTGAAAACTGTTGGCATAAGCTTTCCCGTTCAGATTGTAAAAACGGATATATCTTGGATTCTCAAAGTCCGCTACCAGCTGGTTATCAAAATCGGTACGATAAAAATCGGTTACGAAAGTACCCTGCATTTCGCCCAGTTTATATTCCTGCGTCAGGCTCACGCCATAATTCCAGGATACTTCCGGCCGTAATTTTTCCAGAAAAACCACTTTCCGTGCACTTACCAGATTTCCGTAATATTCTGCCAGCGGATTGGTTACCCGAAATCCACGACCAGCCGATGCACGTAAAGTGGTATTGCTTGTCAAACTATATTTCAAATGCAAACGCGGCGTGAACTGGGTGCCGTAAAGATTATGAAAATCGACACGGGAGCCTGCCACAAGGACGAATTTGTCAAGGTTATTAAAAGTATACTCGACAAAAGCGCCAGGTACGGATTCGCGTCTCAGCAAAGTAGTGTCCCTGTATTTTTCATTATAATTGTCCAGCATATAACTCAAACCCGCTTTGTAGGAATGGTTTGTACTGCCCAGAATCGACTGGTATATCAAATTTCCATACAAAGTTTCCTGACGTCCGTTGTAATTGGTCAACCCAAAATACGACTTTGAATCATGAACCGAAGCGTTGACGATTAACCCAAGCCCCTTGTAAGGTTTGTCAGGATACAGCCGGGCAATTTTTGAAAAGAACTCATAACGATTCACTTTTGCTCCAAATCCGTAAGCCTGGGTCGTACCTTTCATTTCTTTGCGAAACTCGGTTTGTCCGCCTAAACGGTCCTCATACAAAGCCTTTACACCAAACTGCGCCATCATCCGGTTGCTCTGATACTTCCAGCGATTGATCACGTTGTATTGCGTATAAAGCGGAAGATCCAGAAAGCCGTCATTATTTTTATCAACCCGGTTTTTCAGCGTGCTCGCATGCGTAAGCAAGCCTGTGCTCCACTTTTCGTTTAGCTGGTGGGCCAGGTTAAGATTTACTTCTGCCCTTCCAAAATTATTGACGTAGGTATTAAAATAAAGTTTCTCGCGGGTGTCCGGCTTTTGCAGCTCAACGTTAATTTGTCCCGTCATCGACTCGTATCCGTTCACAACCGAACCGGCTCCTTTACCCACATCAATGGATTGAATCCAGGTTCCGGGCACAAAATTCATCCCGAAAGTAGATGCCAGACCGCGGATTGTCGGAATATTTTCAATGTTGGTTTGTATATAAGTTCCGTTCAGGCCCAGCATCTGAATCTGCTTGGCACCGGTTACGGCATCGCTGTAAGAAACAGAAACGGAAGCGTTGGTTTCAAAACTTTCCGACAGATTGCAGCAGGCGGCTTTTGCGAGTGTGCGGGTCGTGATAATTTCTGTCTGGTGGGGAGATAACCTGTCGATGGTCGTCGCATTGGCCTTAACCACGACTTCACTCAACGTCTGATCACTTTTCATTACGACTTCGAGCTCACTTTCCGCACCAATTTTTACGGTATCATTTTTAAAACCGACAAAGCTGAATACCAGTTTATTTGATTGGGTAACACGGGGAATTGAAAACTTTCCGCTCGTATCCGTAACAGCCGATTGTGTGGTACCGGCCCAGTACACATTCGCGCCGGTAAGTGGGTTAAGCGTTTTGGCGTTTGGAGTTTGCTCGTAAACTTTTCCCGTTATTCGCTGCGCAGAAACGAGGTGCGCGGACAGAAGCAAAACTGCTCCGATTAGATATCTTTTCATTATTGGCTAAATCACTTGATGTATAGAAAAACGCGTGCATTCCTGATACAGAATACATTAAAATCTAATAATCAGCGATTTATATCAAAAATGACTGCATAAAAGAGAGCATAGTTCTCCCATGAAATATGGAAGAGAAGGTTATTGTGGTATTTAAAGAAGCGACAGGCGGATAAATCCACTCCTGCGATAAGAAGACAAAAGACTGAACGGACCAGAGTATGCCATCAGCCAGTACTTTTAAAGCCTTAGCCTGAAACGGCGCCAGAGATGAAACAACATCTACCTTTTCAAATTTCTGCTGATCCTTGCAGCAATCCGTTTTTTTGAAGAATTTCTTATTGACATTCTTCTCTGCCTTGCTTTTTGCACAGCAGGAAGAAACCACCTTTTCCTTGCAGGAATCGGCTTTTTTTTCAGATACAAACTTCATAGTCATCCCCCGCATCATGCACTGATGCTCTATCAGCCCGAATCCTGTGCTGCTTATCAGCACCAGAACGGCCATGAAGATGGTGATAGATCTATGAAGTTTGTTTTTCATTGTTACAAAAGTAAAACCTTATTGAAGCAATAGCAAGCTGATGTGCTCCGGATTAACTTAACGATTTTATTTCCTGGCTTTTAAGATGCAATCGGCTCAGCGACATAACCTGCTTTTTTGATAACTTCAACCACTTCTCCGGCTGACTTACCTGTTTCTACGGACAATACACGGTTTTCACTTTGAAGGTCCACCTCCCATTTGTCAATTCCATTTTCAGCAGTCAGAAAAGGAGTAACAGCTGCAATACAGCCACCGCATTTAATATTGGTTTTGAATTTTATAGTTTCCATCTGAATCGATTAATATTGGTAGGAGACTTCTTAAATATCTCCCTACAAAGATCGGTAGCGGCAAACGGAAAATATTACACAATTAAGGGAAGGCGTTACAGAGTTTTTGTTTTTTATGAATATATTAAAAACCGGGAGAGTCAACATCTGATAATTCAGCCCCTCTGTAAATGTCCTCCAATAAAATAGAGCACTCGTCAATTAAAACACTTTCATCATCATCGGTATACGTGTGACTAAGCCATTCTGCTTCATTTAACTTCTTAATTATTTCAATCTTTTTCTTTTTTGAAGATACCAAAACATACTCCCTAAATGACGAAATGGTTTTGTAGCAATCAAACTTTTCTAAGCGATCATAATGTTCAGTTGAATCTGACAAAACTTCTATGATAATTTCGGGATTTTCCAGTGAGTCAAGTCCTCGGGAAGATTTTTCATAAACTGGTTTCTTGCAAATAATGACCAGATCCGGGAAAGTATACTTATCGCACTTTTCAACTTTAACAAGCTGATCACTTGCATAAACGAGGCATCCTTTCTCTTTCAGGCAATAGCCAAGTTCTATCGTTATATTGGCTACGATAAGATTATGTGCCGGCTGCGTACCAGCCATGGCAACGACCTCTCCTGAATGATATTCCAGTTTCACATCCGATTTTAGCAGCAGATCGAAATATTCGTCGTGTGTCACGAGTGTCTTTGTTTGCATACGTACCTTCTAAAATAGTGTGTGATTATTTCAAATTTAAGCTTTTATAAGGCCGATGCCTTTGCGGATAATACAGAGTTCTTAATTTTTACCAAGAAAGCAGATCCAGGTGGTAATTTTTAAAACGCATCGGATTCTTTGGCACTAAACTCAACTTTGTTGTAAATTTTTTCCAGCAAAACGGTACAAGTTCCTATCAGCACTTTCTCGTCATTTTCGGTATACGTGTAACTGAGCCATTCTGCATCACCTATCTTTTTGATCACCTCGACCTTCTTTTTCACGGATGATACCAGGACGTACTCCCGAAAAGAGGGAATTGTCTTATAACAATCGAATTTTCCCGATCGATCATATTGTTCGGTCGAGTCTGAAAGAACTTCGATAATAATTTCAGGATTTTCTAGCGCATCCAAACCTCTCGCAGACTTTTCGTATACCGGCTTCGCACATACAACCACCACATCGGAGAAGGTATATTTATCACATTTTTCTACTTTGATTAGCTGATCATTGTTCAAAACAACACATTCTCCAGCCTCCAGACAATTTTCCAATGCTGTGGAAAGTGTAATGCAAATTCTGTTATGTGCCGGCTGCGCACCAGCCATAGCAACGACCTCTCCTGAATGATATTCCAGTTTCACATCCGATTTTAGCAGCAGATCGAAATATTCGTCGTGTGTCACGAGTGTCTTTGTTTGCATACGTACCTTCTAAAATAGTGTGTGATTATTTCAAATTTAAGCTTTTATAGAGCCGATGCCAACTGCAAAAGCCTTATAATCGAAATTTGAATATTTTAGAGATACTCGCGTAAGAGTGATGATTGTCAGTCAAACCAGATCACCGGATTCCTTATGGGCAAATTCCGCAATACCTCCTCCACTTTCGGATTATGATCCAGTTTCTTCCAGGTTTCCAGCCAGTCGTCTTCGTTAAAAGCTTGCGCACCGAAGACAAGGAATGGCTGGGCAACCGGCCAGTTTTCCCAATACATCACGTCTGGTTTTAGTGGCCATTTACTTTTGTTGGCAATATATGGGTACAGATAATTGATGCCTTTGCGGATATTTCTGCCGTCGATGGTTTCATACTGCCACAGATTATTCTCTTTGTCGGACAAAATCTGGCATAACATCACCATCGCATCCAGATTAAAAATGGAGTATCCATAAGGTTTGGTCCGCCTCAGTTCCTGCGGAAAACTTCCGTTAGCGTTCATCTGATAAGGCAGAAAAACCGATTTGTAGCGATTCCTGCAAAAATCCAGAACTTCTTTATTACCGGTCAATTTGGCAAACGAGGCAACCTGCATGGCCCAGCAAGTCCCATGATTATTCTTCGCTTCCATCTCATCCTTTCCATATTGATGATTCCGAAGCCAGTTGATGTATTGGGCAAACCAGTTTTTCACCTCTGCAACCTGCTGCTGATTCACCGATTTGGCCTGCTGCATGAGGAGAATCCCCTGCGCCACTTCCATCAGATGGATCGTGTCGATAATGCCGATCCCTCTTCCCGTTGCCCGGCCTTTAATCGCCTGAGCGTATAGCAGGGAAGGATTCATTTTCGTTTCTGGGTCAATAAACCAGGCATTGATATGCCTGAATGCCCAGGTTACATATTTCTCCTCACCGGTAATTTTGTATGCGGATGTCAGCGCACCGACAATACGACTAAACCGGATCATCGCCAAACGATGGGCAGTAAAGTTATCAGGATTTGTCAGGCCGTCCCGTTGAATATAGGGAGCGGCGGGATTTAAAGTATCGGGCCACCAATAATCCCCTTCCGAGTAAAAATCATGTTTTCCACCCGCGCTTCTGGGGCTTGTTTCGGCCGTCACTGTAATCGGGTCCTGGGTCATGGCCCATCCGGCTTCGGTCAGAATATGCGTTCGGAGCTCAGTTACCACTTCCGTTTCCACGGCGCTTCCCTGCCCCGAAGCGAAGCTTGCCGTCAATATAAAGCAAAAAAACCAGGGACTTAACAGCTTGTTAAACCCTGGTTTTTTATATAATCTGATTTTTGAGAAATTGATCATAAATTCGTCTGACTAGGTGGACAGTCTTCTTTTATTGAAAAGACGCGCGTATGACCATTTCTCCCTTTGGAATTTACAATTTCGTTCCGCGCAGTCTTAAACTATTTGTTACAACAGACACTGAGCTTAATGCCATCGCTGCACCGGCAATCATCGGATTTAATAAAAACCCGTTAAAAGGATATAAAATTCCTGCGGCCACCGGTATCCCGATTAAGTTATAAACAAAGGCCCAGAAAAGATTCTGTTTAATGGTTTTAACCGTTTTTCGTGAAAGTTTGAGCGCCTTCGGCAAAACCAGAAGATCGGAGGTGATGAGCGTCATCTTTGCCACATCCATCGCAATATCCGATCCTTTTCCCATCGCAATACTGACATCAGCCTGCGCCAGTGCCTGCGAGTCATTAACACCATCGCCAACCATGGCTACAATTTTACCCTCAGATTGTAATTTTTGCACAAACTTCATTTTATCATCCGGTTTTACTTCCGCCAGATAATGGGTAATGCCCACCTGTTTTGCGACAGCCTCGGCAGTCTGAGCGTTATCTCCTGTCAGCATGTAAACCGCTATACCCTGTTCCTGCAAGTTTTTAACGGCCTCAGCGGAAGTCTCCTTCAACTGATCAGCAATCGAAATCAGGGTAATTTGCACCTTATTTAAACTTACACCGATTACGGTTTGCGCAGCCTGACGTTGCGAAACCGCCCGTTTATCTAAAACCGGATCAATGTGTACCCCTTCTTTTGCAAGAAATGCGAGCGTGCCGATGAGATATTCCTCTCCATTAACCGTTCCTTTGATACCATTCCCGGTAACCGATTCAAATTTTTCAACCTTGCTCCCGCTGTTCTCCTTTACAAAATCTACCACGGCCAAAGCCAGCGGATGCTCGGAGCGCGATTCCAAAAGGCTTACTGCTGCTGCGTGCTGATCTTTGTTTCCCACGTAGTCAGCCCATTGCCAGTCCGTTACCTGTGGATGGCCTTTGGTAAGCGTTCCCGTTTTGTCAAGAATAACAGCGTTTACCTCATGTGCTTTTTCAAGACTTTCTGCATCCCGTATCAAAATGTTATTTTCAGCTCCTTTTCCAACACCAACCATAATGGCCGTCGGTGTTGCCAGTCCCAAAGCACAGGGACAAGCGATAACCAAGACCGAAACAGAGGCCAACAGTGCCTGCGTCAGCGCATTTTCACCCCCGAAAAACATCCAGATAATAAAAGTCAGGATAGAGATCCCGATCACGATGGGAACGAAAATCCCGGCTATTTTATCAACCAGTCTTTGAACGGGTGCCTTACTTCCCTGTGCCGCCTGAACAGTTTTTATAATTTGTGCCAGAACGGTGTTTTTACCAATTTTTTCTGCCGAAAAAGTAAAAGTTCCTTGCTGATTGATCGTACCGGCAAAAACCTGGGCACCCTTTATCTTTTCAGCCGGGATGGGCTCACCCGTCATCAGGCTTTCATCTACAAAAGAATTTCCACTGAGCACCTTGCCATCCACCGGAATTTTCTCGCCAGAACGAATAACAATTTCATCGTAAAGCTGGACTTCTTTAACCGGGATTTCCATTTCAACAGCAGCCCGGATAACCCGCACCGTTTTAGGTTGCAAACCGATCAGCTTCTTGATTGCATCGGAAGTATTCGTTTTTGCTCTTTCTTCCAGCAGTTTTCCCAACAAAATGAAAAACACAATTACCGCAGCGGCTTCGAAGTACACATGCGGATGTAACCCACGGGCGTGCCAGAACTGCGAATAGAAGGTATTAAAAGTACTGAACAAAAACGCGATACCGGTACTCAATGCCACCAGCGTATCCATATTTGACTTTCCGTGTTTTGCCTGTTTCCACGCATTCACAAAGAAATCTTTCCCGAAAATGAACAAAACCGGTGCCGTCAGCGCCAGCATGATGTAATTACCATAAGGCATATCCATGAAAAACATACCGATCACGACAACAGGTATCGCCAGGATACCTGTCCAAACCGTTTTGTTCTTTAAACCGTTGTAATGATCAAGTTTTATTTTTTCCTGTTCCGCAATGACTTCGTCTTCATCATCCTTCAAAATAAAACCGTAACCGATGCTTTGCAAAACCTTGTCCAGTGCGGGGAGATCGGTGGCGGTGGGATCATAATCCACCCAGGCCGACTGGTTTGCATAATTCACCCCTGCATCAGCAACCCCCGAAGTGTTTTTCAGCATGGACTCCACACTTACCGCACAAGCCGCGCAGGACATGCCGGTGACGGGCAAGGTCACTTTCTTCGTATTTAAAATTTTATGATCCGTTTCCATGATATTGCTAAAATTCTTTGATACAAAGATAACACCGGCAGATACTGTCGGTGTTACACAATTATAGCCCGGACTTACATGATTACCGGCGTGTCAGGCCAGTTTAGTCCCATTCGCCACCACTTTATCGGGAGAAGCCAGAATCACCTCACCATCAGGCAATACAAAACCGGTCGTTAATACCTCCGAACGAAAATCGGCGATTTTTTTAATGGGGAAATTAACGACACACAAAACCTGCTTACCCACTAATTCTTCCTTTGTATAAAGTTTAGTGATCTGCGCGGAGCTTTGCCTGATTCCAAGTTCTTCTCCCAGATCGATCCATAATTTAAAAGCCGGCTTCCGCGCCTTTGGAAAATCTTCAACACGGATAATCGTACCTGCCCGTTGGTCTACTTTTTCAAAATCCTGCCAGTCTATTAATTCCATTGTCATTCGCTTTGCTATTTATAAAACGGATTACATCATTAAAAACATGACCTGCCAGCCTTTTCCTGATTAATGTTCACAAACCATATTTCTCATGAGAAAATTAATAAGTCTGACGCTTATCCTCATTCTGGGCTTTTCAGGTTTTTCGTTTAAAGATAAAACGGTTCTGTTCTATATTGGTTCACAGGATAAAACCGAAAATGCCGCCGTTTCACTGGCTGAGCTCGATCTAGCAACCGGACAAATTACATTAAAAGAATCATTTAAAACGGCACCAGGACCGGGATATGTCAGTATTTCCCCCAATAAAAAATACCTTTACGCCGTTACTTCGGATAACAAAATTTCGGCCTACGCCATTGGCGCCGACCACAAACTTAGCTATTTGAACAACCAGTCGTCGGAAGGTCTTAATCCGTGTCACGTATCCGTAGATCCGGCCGGCAAAATGGCTTTTGTCTCCAATTACACCGGCGGGAGTTTTACGGCATATACTTTGGCTGCCGACGGAAAGGTGAATCCTCCTGTGTATACACAACAATTTACCGGGACAGGACCCAACGTAAAACGCCAGGAAAAAGCACACGCCCATTTCTCTTCGGCCACGCCAAACGGGAAATATGTTTACACCGTCGATCTGGGAACGGATCATGTCATGAATTATGTCGTTAATCCTCAAACAGGTGAATTGAAGCCAAATCCTGCGCAAACAGCCTTCAATGCAAAACCAGGCTCAGGACCGCGCCATTTTGCTATTTCCAAATCGGGAAAATACCTGTATTTGCTCAATGAACTGGATGTTACCCTAACGGCCTGCTCGATTGATGATGCCGGCGTCATCAAACAAATCGCGACATACCAAACGGTTCCTGCCGATTTTAAAGAGCCCAATACGAGCGCGGCGGTACATATACATCCGAATGGAAAGTTCGTTTATACCTCCAACCGCGGACATAACAGCATCAGTGCGTTTCAGATTAAACCGGACGGAACACTGGAAAAAGTAGATGAACAAACCCAGGCCATCAAAACGCCCCGTGATTTCAATATCGATCCAACCGGAAAATATATGATCGTTGCCAACCAGGATAAGGACAATCTGGTTGTTTACGAAATAAATCCCAAAACCGGCAAACTTACTTTCAAACACGAAAGCATATCGATCAAACTGCCGATATGTGTAGCGTTTTTATAGAAGCATAACAAATCCGACACCCTTAAAACGACAAAAGCACGAAACCAGGTTTCGTGCTTTTGTCGTTTTAAACCAATGTTACTTGGCAGATGCCAATTGTTTTTTGCGATAATAATTCAGAAAATCATCAAGCTGCTCAACAGGCATTTTTCTTGCGATGATCTTTTTATTTTTATCCAGAACGTAAATCGTCGGCGTAGTCACTACGTCAAATTTCCTGTTGAAATCAATCTGGTTTAACGGATCAAAACCATTGATCAGGCCATCCAGTTGATAAGTCTTGATAAAAGATTTCCATTCTTCCTGATTGTGCTCCGTATCAATCGCAAGCACTTTCACACCCGATGCCTTATTTTTTTCGTAAAAAGATTTCAGAACCGGTGAAGCTTCTTTGCAATGCCCGCAGGTAGCAGCATAAAAGAACAAAACGGTATAACTCGCATCGATGGTTTGCAGGTTGATCTTTTTACCAGTCGGATCGGAAACACCCAATACCGGAAAAGTTTTATTTACCAGCAGATCTTTGAGTGTATTCACCTTTTCAGCAATACGTTTTTTGGTATCTTCCGAAACACCCATGTCGCCCGACAGGTAATATTTATTCGCCATATGTACCCAAAGCGCTTCCGTACCTACTGTCTTGGGATTTTCATATTGGTTGATGATATAAAAAACCACATAAGATTTAACATCTTTATTGGCCGAAGCTTTTGAAATAAGCCAATCGGTATCCTTGATCAGCGAATCTGGCGTCTGTACAACGAGATTTTTGATGTAACGGTCAATCTTTGCTTCCAGAAAAGGCGTCCGCAAAATTCTGTCATCCGAAAAATCAATGGCGTCCCAATAATGTGCCTTGTAATAATTAAATACCCATACCGAATCTGTTTTTCCATTCGCCAGTTTAGGAGCCGTCGGAACCTCAGGGTCGCTGGACATCTGAAATAATTTAGTGGTAAATGAATCCGCGTTTTCTTTGAAAAACTTATCGCGATAAGCCTTGAAGCCATCCTGGGCCTCTTTCATTTTCGTCGGTCCATCCGTAGCCTTGCTTTTGCTAAGCACCTCAATCTGCTGAATTCCTTTTTTCAGCTCTTTCTGATAAGTGTAAAAAAGCTGGTTATCTTTTGACCCTTTGACTTGCATGCTGCCAACAAGATCCGTCGTATCCGTTTCGATCGAAAAATTTGTTTCTTTACCTGAATACACGATTTCGACCCATTTCTGGTTTCCCGGAAAAAGCAACAGATAAAGTCCTCCCGGCAAACTCGTGTTTCCTTCAAATACCATATGCCCGTTGGCATCAGCCTTGGCCGTATCTTTGGCAACAAATTGTTTGTTGCTATAACTATAATGCCCCAGCACGAAGGAGCTGTCCTTGTACCCTTTGAGGGTAGCCTCAATGCGGTAACCCTGCCCGAAAGACTGCGAAATTAAACTGATGACAAAAAAAGAAATTAAAACGGCCGTGTGCGTTCTTTTTTTCATTTGAAAAAGAGGGATAATTATGAACTGTTTAATTATTAAGCTAAATCGTGACCTGAATACAAAATTAAAATCAAAACGCATACTTCTACCAGCTTCGTACCCAAATGTTTTATTTTCTATCCAAAACCATCGATTTTTTGCTCATGCCGTTAAGTATAAGCATGATCCTTATTCTTTATGCGCTTGCAGCGAAAAAAGCCAGGAGAAAAAAAACAGCCATTATAACCTCATTTTCAATACTATTTCTGATCTCAAACACCTATCTGATCAACAAAGCTTTTAACTGGTGGGAATACAAACCGGTCAATTTGAAAGAAGTCAGCAAAACTTACGATGTAGGTGTTCTTCTGACGGGCGGCTTGATTAATATGTCGGAAGCAGATTCCGATCATCCCGGCCTGGGTATACACGCCGACCGGTTTCTCCAGGCCTACCTGTTATATAAAAACGGCAAAATAGGAAAAATCATCATCACTGGTGCCAGCCCGAAAATCCAGACGGATTATGGCAACGGCGAGGCCCAGCAAGCGGCCAAACTTCTGATTCAGTGGGGTGTGAATCCGCAGGATATCATATTGGAACAAAAAGCAAAAAACACAAGGGAGAATGCGCTTTATACCGCTAAAATTCTGAACCAGCAATTTCCGGGCAAGCATTATTTACTGATCACATCAGCTTTCCACATGCGCCGGGCAGTTGGATGTTTTGAAAAGGCGGGAATAAAAACGGATCAGTTTCCGGCAGACTTCTATGGAAACGGTTATCCCAACAAGATCAAAGATTTCATTATTCCTGATCCCGAAGTGCTGGGCTACTCCCAGCTGTTGTTCCGGGAATGGGTAGGTATTATTGTGTACAAGATTATGGGATATTGTTAAAGAATCCCCCTTGCCGCAAGCCAGGTAATTGTCATTTATTGTTACCCTGAATTAATGCGTAACAACAAGTGACTATTCCTGACTACAAATAACTTTTAACTAAACGCTCAATATTTTAACCATTCTCAGCAAATCTTCGCTGATCGGTTTTGGAAGACGGATTGTGTCCTCAAAAGGAGTATAAACAAGGTCATTGTTGATAATTCCCGCCATTACATTTTTCTGTCCGTTCAATAAACCTTCCAGGGCACCAAGTCCCAGGCGGCTCGCAAGAATACGGTCATAAGCAGAAGGAGATCCTCCACGCTGTGTATGGCCTAGTGTTGTTACACGGATATCCGCGTTTTCATCCACCTGCACTTTAATTTTTTCCGCAACTTCTACGGCACTTCCTGCTTCATCACCTTCGGCAACTACGATGATCGACGATGATTTTGAACGGCTCCATCCTTGCTTCAAAGTTTCTACAACTTCTGAAAGCGGCGTAAGTACTTCCGGCACCATCACAAGCTCAGCACCACCGGCAATACCCGACTGCACTGCGATATAACCTGAGTCGCGTCCCATTACTTCAATAAAAAAGATACGGTCGTGTGAGCTCGCAGTATCACGAATACGGTCGATAGCATCCAGCGCAGTGTTCACAGCGGTGTCAAATCCGATGGTATAATCCGTACCGTACAAGTCATTGTCAATTGTACCGGGTGCTCCAACAGTTGGAATTCCATATTCGTTACCAAAGATCATGGCACCTGTAAAAGTTCCGTTTCCTCCGATTGCAACCAATCCTTCAATTCCGTGTGCCTGAATTTGTTCAAATGCCTTCTTACGGCCTTCCGGCGTCATAAATTCTTTACTACGGGCAGATTTCAGTATTGTACCACCTCTTTGTACAATATTACTAACCGAGTGAGATTCCATCTTGTAAACATCACCGGCGATCAGTCCACTATATCCTCTTCTGATTCCGTAAACTTCAACTCCATGGTAAACAGCTCCGCGCACCACCGCACGGATACAAGCGTTCATTCCGGGCGCATCTCCTCCTGAGGTGAAAACTCCAATTCTTTTCATTTATTTATCGGGTTACTTCTAATCAATTCTAAATACAGCTGTGTTTTTTCTTTAACGCACAATTTCTGCAAATTTATCGGGTATTTTCTTAAATTTTACGTCTCATTCCGGATTTCTATCAAAAAAATACTAAAAACAGATTCAAATTTTACATCCCAAACATATATCAATACTTTTATATTTGCGCTCGTTAACAAAAATTTAACGTGCAAGGTTAAATGATCTTTGGGAGTATTGTGAAAGAAAAGTCACATTTGTACGTATTATTGACATTATAATATCATAATTTTTAATACCCTGTCGGTTTACTATTATCAAAATGAAAAATTTATTCTCCTGGCAACGAATCTGGCCGCATCTGGTTGCAGTAGTAGGCTTTATCTTCTTGTCGCTGATGTATGCATTTCCGGTTTTGGAAGGCAAAAAACTCAACCAACATGATGATGTACAAGCCAAAGCTGCTGCACACGAGATCGTTACGTATCACGAAAAAACAGGAGAGTGGTCCAACTGGACCAACAGCATGTTTGGCGGTATGCCTGCCTACATGATTGCCGGAGATTATCCAACGAGTATTTCGACAAAAATGGGACAGGTGATCAATAAAATTTTACCTGCGCCTGCAAATTATCTTCTGATAGGCTGCGTAAGTGCCTATATACTTTTCCTTGTCGTGGGTGCCGGAACCTGGCTTTCCGCATTGGGTGCGATTGCTTTCGGTTTTGCTGCCTGGAATCTGGTGAGCCTCGAAGCTGGCCACGTTTCCAAAATTCTGGCCATTAACTATGCACCGGGTGTTATCGCAGGTGTTATTTTGGCATTCCGGCGAAACTGGCTGGCCGGCGCCGCGGTGACCGCTATTTTCCTCTCTCTTGAACTTTACTCCAATCACGTACAGATTACCTATTACCTTGGTGTCGGTATCGTTATACTGGTTATTCTGGAAAGTTTGCCCTTAATCCGTGAAGGAAAAATCAAACAGCTGTCATTTGTTATCATCGGACTGGCTTTTGCTGCGGCTGTTTCTGTGGGAACGCATACCACAAGATTATGGAACGGCTATGATTACAGCAAAGAAACCATACGCGGTAAGCCCGAGTTAAGCGTTTCAAACGGTGCCAAAACGGAAGCCAATCAGGACGGACTGGACAAAGAATATGCTTTCTCATACAGTTATGGCTTAGGTGAAACGCTCACATTGCTGATCCCTAACGCATACGGAGGTTCTACGCCGGCTGCATTGTCCAATACCTCAGAAACGTACAAAACACTAACCAACCGGGGGTTGGATGCCGCTACTGCGCAAAGCGTTGTACAATCCCTGCCTCTTTACTGGGGCGACCAGCCCATTGTAAGCGGTCCGGTTTATGCAGGCGCAATCATTTTCTTTCTCTTTATTTTAGGATTGTTTATCGTAAAAGGCCCGTTAAAAAACTGGGCTGCCGGAGCCATTGTCCTTTACGTGATATGGGCATGGGGTAAAAACTTCTCTGCACTGAATTACCTGTTCTTCGACTATTTCCCGATGTTCAATAAATTCAGGGCTGTGACAATGGTGCTTGCACTTGTTCAGCTGCTAATGGTCTTCGTCGCAATTTTAGCGTTAAAAACATTAGCACAGAAAAAAATCAGCTGGAAAGAATTACAGCGTCCGTTTTTGATAAGTCTGGGTATCACAGGTGGTATTTCACTAATCCTGGCTTTAATGCCAACGCTGTTTTTCAGTTTTCAGGCTGCCAGCGACCAGCAATTGGCAGAAAATTTTTCACAACAGGCCAACGACAAAGCCTTCGGTCAGCAGATTGTTAACGCCATCGTTCAGGACCGTGCAGGTCTGATGCGCAGTGATGCCTTCCGAACCTTGTTCTTCGTACTGGCCACAGCAGCTTTGATCTGGATGTGGGTGAAAGATAAAATCAAACCGGCGATTCTCTACCCTGTATTGATTCTGCTGATGATTATTGATATGTTCGGTATCGACAAACGTTATCTGAACAATGCTGACTTTATCAGTAAAAGTGCTTCGCAGGCAGCGCTTGCTCCTTCGGCAGCTGATGAAAAAATCATGGCTGACCCCGACCCTGATTACCGTGTCCTGGATGTTTCCAGAAGTACCTTCAACAGTGCGGATGCTTCTTACTATCACAAATCTTTGGGTGGATACCACGGTGCCAAACTGAGACGTTATCAGGAATTATTTGAGCATCAGATCGCCAAACAAAATGCAAATCCGGGCATATTGAACATGCTTAATACCAAATATATCCTGACAGTCGATCAGCAGGGACAGCAAGCGGTTCAGCCAAATCCGGATGCTTTCGGCCATGCCTGGTTTGTAAAGGAATATAAGATTGTTCCCAACGCCGATGGAGAAATGGCTGCTTTGGATTCGTTAAAACCAAAAGAAACGGCTGTACTGGACCAGCGCTTCGCAAATCAATTAAAAGGACTGACGCTTCAGGCAGATTCAACAGATAAGATCAGCCTGATAACCTACAAACCGAATGAACTGATTTATGAAAGCAATGCCAAAAATGAAGGTTTGGCAGTCTTTTCTGAAATTTATTACAACGTTCGCGATGAGTGGAAAGTAACGATTGATGGCAAACCAGCCGATATGTTACGTGCCAATTATGTGCTTCGTGCTCTTCGCATTCCTGCCGGAAAACATACGATTAAATTCCGCTTCGAGCCTGTTTCAATAGCAGTCGGGAGTAAAATTGATTTAATTAGTTCGCTGTTTTTAATTGCCCTGATTGTAGGCGCAGTCGTTGTAGAAGCAAGAAGAAAAAGCTAAAACCAGCATTTGTTATAAAATGAGAAAGTCCTGTGAAGATACACTCACAGGACTTTCTCATTTTATAGTATCAACCATTTACAAATTCGTTTCCACAATTAACCCTGGTAACAAATCTTCTCCGCTCAATTGTGCCGGCAGGACTTTACTTTCAACAGAACCGTCTTTACGGTAGATATAAACTTTCTTACCGATACGGTCAATCAGCCAGCCAAGGCTGCAACCATTGGTTTGATATTCCTTCATCTTATCCTGAAGATCATCCAAATCGTCACTCATTGACATTATTTCAACAACAAGATCCGGGCAAATCCTTGCAAATTTCCTGCGTTCGGTTTCTGGGAGAGCTTCCCATTTGCTTTTGGATATCCAGGATAGGTCAGGAGACCTTACGGCTCCATCCGGCAATGTAAATCCGGAAGAAGAATCAAATACGAAACCCGCTCCGGTTTTCCGGTTCCAAAGTCCTAACTCCAAGCCAAACTCAAAATTGTAATTTCCTGTATCGGATCCTGTCGGCGCCATAACAATTATATTTCCGTCTTTATCTCTTTCCATCAACAGCTGAGCATTGGCCTGGCAAAGATCGAAGAACATATCTTCGTTCAGACCGGCCACAGGACGTATGATTAGCGGTAATTCCATAGGATACATTTCTAATGATTACGAAATATAACAAATTATAAACGCCGGATCGTTTACTTTTTCTCAATCCCGCTTAAAATTCTGCCGATATCATTCGCTTTTGACATAAAATCCAGGCTTGTTGTTAAGTCCTTGCTGTCAATGGCTTCCTTGAATTTCTTCAAAAATTCGATATAATCTCCCAGTGCTTTTGAAACATTGATTTTATTCTGATCGAAAATGGGCGCCCACATTTGTGGTGAACTTTTGGCCAAACGGACAGTTGAAGAAAAACCGGTGCTCGCCATATCGAAAATTGCTTTTTCGTCACGTTCTTTTTCCAGAACTGTCAGCCCCAACGCAAATGAGCTGATGTGGCTCAGATGTGACACATATGCAAGGTGCAGATCATGCTCCACTGGTGTCATGTAATGAATTTTCATGCCAACATCACGCAGAAAAGTATCAACCAGTGTCAATGAATCAGAATTGCTTTTTTCCTTGTCACAGATAATCACGTTTTTCCCCGGCAGTAATTCTTTAAACGCAGCCCCTGGTCCTGAGTTTTCGGTACCGGCCATCGGATGAACGGCCACAAACTGCGCACGTTTCGGGTGTGCGTCTGCAACCTGACAGATCAGTTCTTTTGTTGAGCCAAAATCCATAACCGTGCGGCCTTCAGGCAGTTGGTCCAGCAATTTGGGCAATAAGGCGGTAATGGCATCAACAGGAGTGGCTAGCACATTCAGTTCAGAAACCTGCAAAGCTTCTTCCAGGGTCATGATTTCATCTACAAGCCCTTTTGCCAATGCTATTTTTTGATTAACGAGTGACTGATCAACGCCAACAAATTTCATATTCGGGTATTTTTCCCGAAGCGATAATGCGAATGAGCCTCCAAGCAGGCCAACTCCAATAATGCTGATTATCATGTATATTGAAAATTTTCCGGTAAGAGATACTCTTACCGGATATGAGAATTTTTTAAAGAAATATTTGTCTAACTTTTGAGGCGCTCAACAGCTTCCCAGATCCTTTCCTTTGGCATGCACAACGAAAGACGGATGTAACGCTGTCCTTTCGGTCCGAAAATAAATCCGGGAGCTATAAATACATGTTTCTGAACCAACAGATCGTTCACGAGTTTTTCAGCAGATTCGACAGAATCCGGTAATTTACCCCATAGGAACATCCCTTCCTGTTTCTTATCCCATGTACAGCCAACTGTGCTTAAAAATGCCTCGGATGCTTCCAGACGTCCCTGATAAACGGCATTTCTCTGATCGTGCCATTCCTGAGGATTTCCAAGTGCAGCCACAGCCGCTTCCTGCAAAGCCCAGAACATACCGGAATCGACATTACTCTTGATCGTTAGCACGGCATCGATATAAGCCTTATCAGCAGCGATCCATCCCAAACGCCAGCCGGCCATGTTGTGCGACTTGCTCATAGAGTTAAGCTCAATGGCTACTTCTCTGGCTCCATCGATCGACAACAGACTGATCGGTTCTTTTTTGTTCAAAACCAGGCTGTACGGATTATCATGACAAAGCAGAATCTTATGTTTTTTAGCAAATGCTATGGCTGCTTCAAACAATTCTTTTGTGGCTGGTGCACCTGTTGGCATATGGGGATAGTTGAGCCACATAATTTTCGTACGCGGGGTAACCAATCCGGCCATTACCTCCCAGTCGGGCTGCCATCCAAAGTCCTCCCTTAACGGATATTCTTTCACCGTCGCGCCCACCATCTGGCTTACCGCCCGGTATGCAGGATATCCCAGTTCAGGTACCAGGACTTCGTCGCCCGGATCCAAAAAGGTCAATGATATATGCGTAATCCCCTCTTTCGAGCCGATTAAAGGCAGTATTTCAGAAAGCGGATTTAATTTTACTCCATAGGTTCTTTGATAATATTCTGCAATAGCATTCCGAAAAGAGACAGTACCGACGTACGGTTGATAACCATGCGCCTGAGGCTTTAAAGCCGCCTCTGAAAGTGCTGTGAGAGTTTGCTCAGAAGGCATCATGTCCGGATTTCCAATCCCTAGATTGATCACGTCATGTCCTTCGGCTACCAGTTTTCTTACTTCGGCCAGCTTTACTGAAAAGTAATACTCGGACGTTTGCCGGGTGCGCTGGGCAGTTTCTATTATCATTGTTTAATGCATTAATTATTATTTCCGGGTGTGCCGGTCAAAATGGGACGCAATTTACGATATTTAACCGCAATGGGCACAATGGATTAGAGAACAAACAAAAAGTTTCCCCGACAAAGCCCTGAAAGGGCGTCCTATCTTGGCGCAGGGTGACGCCCTGCGGTTATTGGATCGGATGTGTTGATCGTCGATATGCACGGATAATGATTATAGGGCGTTGCCCTATCCTGAGGTAGGACGCCCTTTCAGGGCTTTTTGGTTGAAGATTCCCTCCAATCCATTAAATTAGCAAAATGAACCTTAGACGCTTATTTCTTCCTATCCTGATTATCCTGAATGGTTGCTCGAAACCCTCGGAGAAGATTATTGTGGCCACTGCCGCCAATGTTCAGTATGTCATGAAAGAACTGAAAACTGAATTTGAAAAAGAATCGGGCAAGGAAATTGAAATTGTGGTAAGCTCGTCCGGCAAACTAACGGCACAGATTCGCGAAGGTGCGCCTTTTGACGTCTTCGTCTCCGCTGATACAAAATATCCCGAAGAAATATTCAAAAATGGCGGATCCGATGAAAAGCCAAAAATTTACGCTTATGGAACCTTGGCCTTATGGTCGCTGTCCATCCCGGAAAATGAGTTAAATCTTAACATTTTAAATTCCGACAAAGTCAAAAAAGTAGCCGTTCCCAATCCCAAACTGGCGCCTTATGGTGAAGCCGCTGTTCAGGCATTAGAAAGGGAAAATTTACTGGAACCCATAAAAAGTAAAATTGTCTACGGCGAAAGCATCGCGCAGGCAGCACAATATATTACCACCGGATCAGTAGAAGCAGGTTTTACTGCCCTCTCGGTTATACTCGCTCCCGAAATGAAAGGAAAAGGCCACTATACTATTGTTGACTCCACGTCCTATAAACCCATAGCCCAAGCCGCGCTATTACTCCGTCACAGCGACAACTCCCCGAAAAAAGAAACCAGCCGCAAATTCTACGACTTCCTTTTTTCAGCTAAAGCAAAAGTCATTTTCAACAAATACGGATATAAATAACCTCAAAAACTAAGTTCCTGGCGATAATTCTATCATTCACTCATCCTATCATTCAAAATTAAAATGGATTGGCAACCACTTTGGCTAACATTTCGGCTTGCATTCATTACTTCGTCAATTCTTTTTGTAATCGCATTGCCACTGGCTTATTGGCTTGCTTTTGCAAAATTTAAAGGGCGCGGTATTGTTGAAGCGATTATTGGAATGCCGTTGGTGCTGCCACCATCTGTTTTGGGTTTTTACTTGTTGCTGGCGTTCAGTCCGTCGTACTGGTTTGGCTCCTGGATTGAAAGCACGCTGGGATTAAGACTTGTTTTCTCATTTCCCGGACTTGTCATAGGCTCCGTCATTTACAGTCTTCCTTTTATGGTTTATCCATTAAGGGCAGGTCTTCAATCATTACCGTCGTCACTTCGTGAAGCATCCTATACCCTGGGAAAAGGACGCTGGGAAACATTTTATAAAATCCTTTTACCAAACTGCAAATCAGCCATACTAACGGCTTTCGTGCTGACATTTGCACACACAGTGGGCGAATTCGGTGTGGTTTTAATGATCGGCGGGAATATTCCCGGTGTCACCAAAGTTGCATCGGTCGCGATCTACAACGAAGTCGAGGCGCTGAATTATGCCGGGGCTAATCAATATGCGCTGGTACTTTTTGGAATCACATTTATTATCTTGCTTTTAGTTTACTCAATCAACAACCGCCTGCTAAGTGTCCGACAAAGTTCTTGATATTTCCATCCGGCATTCCTTACAAACAGCCAACGGAATTCTTCCCATGGAAATTTCTTTTGTAGCTGAGCAAGGCAGCATTACGGCCATTACAGGACCTTCCGGAGCCGGAAAAACAACTTTATTGCGGCAGATCGCCGGATTAACACATCCTAATTCAGGACATATCAGGTTTGCCGGCAACATCTGGCTGGACACTTCCATTCGCGTTTCTGAGTATTCTCAACTCCGCAATATTGGCTTTGTATTTCAGGACTATGCTCTGTTCCCACACTTAACGGTCCGGCAAAATCTTCTTTTTGCCCTGGATAAAAATTCAGATAACAGCATTGTTGACGAGCTTCTAAAAGCGGTTGAGTTAACGCAACTGGCAGACCGGAAGCCACATCAGCTTTCCGGCGGACAACAGCAACGTGTCGCCTTGGCAAGAGCTCTGGTCCGCAAACCCGACTTATTGCTTCTCGACGAACCGCTGGCAGCACTGGATCACCACATGCGGCGGCGGTTGCAGGAATATTTATTAAGTCTGCAAAAAAAACTAGGCTTTACGATCATCATTGTCACGCATGATCTGGGCGAAATTTTCAGGATGGCGCATCAGGTTTTAGTGATAGAAAATGGGCAAATCGTCAGTCGCGGGACACCGTCAGAAGTCTACCTTCCCGAAAATGAAGTGAATGATCAATTGATATTGTACGGAGAAGTTTTATCCTGCACTGTTTACGCGGATCATTTGCTGGTAAATGCACTGATTCAACAATCTGTCCGTAATCTCAGATTACCTCTTCACTGGCATGCCGAAATGTCTCCGGGCCGTTCGTTTGCATTGCGATACTCATTGGATATTGCCGAGATTGAATTAATCAAATAACACCCTGCCCGACACTCCAAATTTGAACCAAGCCGTTAAGGGTAATTTTAATATACGACTGTCTTTTCCTCTAAAAACTAATCATTTCAAACCCATGAGAATTATTTTTCGATTTTTACAAATTGCCCTTGTAGCTTTCCCTTTACTTGCCATGCGCCAGGATAAACCGTTGCGCGTTATCTTTTTCGGTGATTCAATCACACAGGCGGGCGTAGGTCCGAAGGGTTATATCACCATGATGACCGAAACACTAAAAACCAATAACCAGAGCGGACAATTCGAACTGCTGGGTGCAGGCATTGGAGGAAATAAGGTATATGATCTTTATTTACGTTTGGAAGACGATGTGCTGTCGAAAAAACCCGATGTCGTTTTCATTTACGTAGGGATCAATGACGTTTGGCACAAAAGTTCATCAGGAACCGGAACAGATCCTGACAAATATGTTAAGTTTTATGAGGCTCTGATCAAAAAAATGAAGGCACAGAATATCCGTGTGATCCTGTGTACGCCTACGGTAATCGGTGAGAAAAACGATAACTCCAATATGCAGGACGGCGACCTTAACCAGTACTCGAAGCTCATCCGTGATATTGCCGCTAAACACAGCCTTCAGGTTTGCGATCTTAGAAAATATTTTCAGGAGTATTTATCCAAAAACAATCCTGACAATAAAGAAAAAGAGATTCTCACAACCGACCGCGTTCACCTGAACGAAACAGGCAACAAGTTTCTTGCGGAGAAAATGATGGATGCTTTATTGAAAAAATAAAGTCTGAGTTTATACAAGATATGCTATAAAAGCAAAGAAGTCAACTTTCGAAAAGTTGACTTCTTTTTTTATCCATAATTCCTTCAGTCAGGAGCTTATCACATGCCAGGATGTTACTCCCAAAGTTTCTGAGGATATTCTCCAGAATCATGTAAAGCCGATAAAGACGCCTGAACCTTTGGTTTATCTTCCGGATAAGTAACCCCGAACCAGTCAGATGAGCTGCGGAATACGCGGCAGTCTCCCAGGTCATTCTCAATCAGATATGACATCACCGTAGGAATGTAAAATTCAGCTTTTGGTGTGTTCAAATTAACACGTGCATATTCTTCGAACAATTCCTTTGTAATCGGGAACATCGACGGCTTGAAACCCCAGAAGTTCATCGAAACCGGTGTCTCGGGAGCCAGCTCTGTTTTCTCTCCTTCCTCTTCAAAATAAATCGTCCCGTTTTCCTCAAATATCTTCGTCCGTTCGATCACCGACGATAAGTTCTGATCTTCTCTTTCAATACAAACACCTCTGGAAACCGTCCCGTTTTCCGAAAGTGTTCTTTTCAATTCATAACCAATCATCGCGTGCTGCTTATCATTGGTATCCGTGCTCAAAAAATTAGCCATGGTAGCAAACGCTCCCTGTCCATAAAAATCATCCGCATTTATTACTGCAAAAGGCGTATCTGTTTGATCCCAGGCACATAAGGTTGCGTGGCCCGTCCCCCAGGGTTTTACGCGCTCAACAGTTCCGAGATCTTCCGGTACATAAGACTGGACACCCTGAATTGCAAAATCGTAATCAATCTTCCCTTTTAACTTCGGAGCAAATAAAGCTTCCGCTTCATCTTTTATTTCTTTCCGGACTATAAATACTACTTTGCCAAAACCACTGCGAATGGCATCATATAATGAATAATCTATAATGGTTTCTCCATTGGGACCAAACTGGTCAAGTTGTTTTATACCTCCATAACGACTTCCGATTCCGGCAGCCAAAATTAAAAGAGTTGGTTTCATTAATGTAGATTAAAGTTGAAAATTGAAAGTTGAAAACGGTTCATCAATGTTGCCGGCGGACTGTCGGCTGTTGGGCTTCATCACTGGATTACCAGAATAATTTAAAACAACATCATTTAAAGCCTCACTTTTTCCGTCCACAAAAAAACAATAAAATAAGGAAAATATACTACTTCAAGTGTTTTTTGATTGGGCATAAAATGAAAAAAAGCGCCGTGATAACTCACAACGCCTTTACTATTATCCACAAAATCTAAAATTTATACGGCAAAACTTTCGCCACAGCCACAAGTACGTGTGGCATTTGGATTAACAAACTGAAAACCTTTACCATTTAGTCCATCAGAAAAATCCAATATCGTCCCTGCCAGGTAAAGAATACTTTTTTTATCAACAATAATTTTCACTCCTTTATCTTCAAAAATCATGTCATTAGGATTGGTTTCCGAGTTGAATTCAAGATTATATGTCAACCCTGAACAACCTCCACCCAAAACACCAACACGAATCTGATAATCTTCTTCGTGACCGTCGGCTTTACGTAATTCTATGATTTTATTCTTCGCAGTATCACTTACAGTAACCATGATTTTCTAATTTAATGCTTTCGGCTTATATAACGTTTAAAATTACGCAGAAAGTTCAGGAAATGACCAATACCTTTTAACCTTTATTTCGCCAAACTCCTTTTTAACTTCCGCAGGCCACCTTCAATTTTTTGTTTATATTCCGTAAAAGGACTCAGCCCCGTGCCGCCCATAATTTCCTCATTCAGATATTTATTTTCCATGATTTCACCCGTAAGAATATTCACAGGCCGGCGCATGAACATTTTTTCAACAGGCATATCCGACCACAAAGGCGAATAATACATACAATCTGAAAAAAAATAATGGGTTACCTGGCTATGCCGGCTGCTCCCTTCTCTTAAAATCGGCTCACCACCGTGAAACAAGGTGGCTGACCAAATCAACGCCTGACCCTTTTTCACTTTAAAAACCTCCTTCTTTTGCCCCGTTGCATCCATCAGTTTCTGAACAAAATTTTCATATTCCTGATACTGCGTATAAGCCCCCGGCTCTTTCGAGCCCGATAAACTTATATCGGACATATCGTAAAATGGCAATTTTTGACTTCCCGGATAGTAATGAAGAGGTCCGTTGGTTTCATCAATATCCTCCAACGCAACCCATACGCCGCACATAAACCGTTCCGGAACAGAATAAAAATGAATGGCATCACTGTGTGTTTTCTGCTGAGACCCTACCCGGAAATTAAGAGTCTGAAAGGGGAATGGTTCCCGCCGGTATAAAATCCGCAGCATATCCAATACTTTCGAACAACCTGCAATATCTTTCACCAATGGGGTAATCTTCCAGGCATCCTGTAATCTCGGAGAAGTATAATGAGGTTTCAAAAGCTCTACAATGCGGTCGAATGTAGACTCCGGCAATTCGGTATCTACAATCAGATAACCCTTTTCCGCATAATGTTTTACCTGCTCTTTGGTCGTACTGTCGAGTGTGGATTGTTCCAGTTCCTGATCGAAAAACGGAGAATCAACCCAGGGAAGATTCATAGAGTAAGTCGGTAGACTCATAATCGCCATTTTTAATTTAGAGAGTTTACATTTTGTAACTTCTAAATTAAAAAAAGGCTACTAAAAATTATTACTATTCAATATTAAGTTATCGAAAGGTTATTTACGGTCCAAAACTACCGGCCCTCCCTGATTGATTAAAGATACGTGACTACTGGACTCGATCCCGGCGTTAAGAAAAGTCTGCTTCATAACCTCACCCACTTTTCTGGCATTGTCAACACCGCGGCTTAATGCAAACATGGAAGGGCCTGAGCCTGAGATACTACATCCCAACGCCCCATTGTCAAGTGCAGCTTGTTTAACGAAGTTAAATTCCGGGATAAGTATCGAACGAACAGGCTCAATAATGACATCAACCATCGACCGGCTTATCAGGTCGTAATCCTCCTTCATAAGCCCAGCGACCAGTCCTGCCACATTACCCATCTGTGAAATGGTGTTTTTCAGAGAAACTTCGTCTCTTAAAATATAGCGCGCATCTTTGGTATTAATCTCAATATCCGGATGAACCAGTGTACAATAAAGATCTTTCGGTACAGGAATTGAAAAGATATCCAGTGGCGCGTAACTTCTGATAATCACAAAACCGCCCAATAATGCAGGTCCCACATTATCCGCGTGCGCCGAACCCGAGGCGATACGCTCTCCTTCCATCGCAAAGGGTAAAAGCTCCGTTCTGGATAAAGGACAACCCAACAGCTCATTCATGGCTATAACACCAGCCACGGCACTTGCCGCACTCGACCCCATACCACTCCCAAGCGGCATATTTTTATGCAAAGTAACCTCACATCCGAAATCATTGATTCCAAGATGTTTGAGCAAATGAAGCATTACACCGGTCACCGTATTTTTCTCGGCTTTTCTTGGCAGCCTTCCTTCATCACCAAAAATATCTTTGATAACAACACCCGGCTCATCTCGACGCTGTATTTCAACAACATCACCAGGCTCTTCAATCGCAAAACCGAAAATATCAAAACCACAGGATACGTTGGCAACCGTGGCAGGAGCAAAGACTTTTATATAATTCACTGTAAAAAATTATTTTTCTTTAAATAGAGGATGGCTGCATTTAAGAAAAGTTCAGCATCATTGACAGACTCCTCTGCGTCTTCCAAAAGAACTTCATCATAATCGTAGTCACTAAATTGTCTTTTTTCAAAAGATCTTTGAAGACATGTATTTAGCGTTTTATCCAAAATTCCAGTTTTTATATACAGTTCTCTGAATTTTGCATGAGCCCCGTTATGCGTTTTTGTGTTTGACTCCGAAACGAATAATAAAGCCTGTACGGCATGGTAAATAGTGTAATACGCACCATTTACCGCAGCGTTAAAAAATTCACTTCGGAATGATGATTTACTGCTTTCAAGATAATCCTCGGCTTTTAAAATAATTCTGGTCAGTGTTAATTCCTTCATAACACAATGCCTTCATTATTGACATTAAGACCCAATGGCGTTTCTCCTGACGACAATCGGTTTACCGTAAATGGAATAGCGGAAACCCAAACGTCATATTTAAGTCCCAGCAAACTCGTCACCGCAGATATCGCGCTAATCTCTCTTAGCGCCCTTATTTCGTCATCGTTCAAGACGACTAAATAATCGACATCGGAATCTTTCGTATTTTCGCCCCGCGCATAAGAGCCAAACAAAATCACTTTATCAAGCCGGTTGCCATACAGCGCTTTCATCTGACTGACAAATTCCTCCGTCAACCTGGCAACCGATTCAGGAACTTTTCTTGTGCTCATAATCCAAAATGACTTTTTTGAAAAATTTCCTACAATTTAACCCCTTCTATCCCAAATAGCTACTAATGCTCATAATATCTGCAAACACACCGGAAGCTGTCACTTCGGCGCCTGCACCCGGACCTTTGATTACCAAAGGACGGTCTTTGTACCTTTCTGTGGTAAACGAAATGATGTTATCGCTGCCAGACAAGGTATAAAAAGGATGCTGCTGGTTCACCGTCCGTAATTCGACAACTGCTTTGCCATGCTCCAAAGTTGCGATGTATCGCAACACTTCACCATTAGCTTCCGCATTGGCCTGTAAGGTTGCAAAGTAGCTATCCGAAATAACCAGTTCCTCAAAAAATGATTCCACAGTGGGTGCCTGCAAGCAGTTTTCCGGCAGCAGTCGGGCTACTTTCACATCCTCGGATTCTAACGGAACACCCACTTCGCGCGCCAGAATCAATATCTTCCGCGCCACATCGGCACCGCTCAAATCATCACGTGGATCCGGTTCTGTAAATCCTTTTGCTTTGGCTTCCTTCACTACATCCACGAACTTTATCCCCGGACCGAAAGAATTGAATATATAGGATAATGTCCCGGAAAGAATCGCTTCAATTTTCAGGAATTTATCACCGCTGGCCATGAGGCCCTGAATCGTATTGATAATCGGCAGTCCGGCACCAACGTTGGTCTCATACAAAAACTTCACGCCACGTTTTAAAGCCGTACGCTGAAGAGAAATATACTCGGCATAAGAACCCGAGTTCGCTACCTTGTTTGGTGTAACCACCGATATACTTGCATCGAGCAACATATTGTAATACTGAACAATATCCTTATCCGAAGTACAATCCACAAAAACACTGTTTGGAAGGTTGAGTTCAATCATGCGGTGCACGAAAGCAGGCAAACTTGTTTTCACACCTTCGCCATCAATTCTTTCCTTCCAATGTTCTGAATTAATTCCATCCGGATCCAGAAGCATTTTCTTGGTATTCGAAAGCCCTGCAATATTCAGATTAAGAAATTTCTCTTCTCTTAAATATTTAGTCTGGTT
Organism: Dyadobacter diqingensis; assembly: GCF_024220585.1. Lineage (GTDB taxonomy): Bacteria > Bacteroidota > Bacteroidia > Cytophagales > Spirosomataceae > Dyadobacter > Dyadobacter diqingensis. Next base: position 68,389 of record NZ_JAMXKF010000009.1, on the reverse strand, counting down.
TCTAACTTGTTCCAGCAAGGTTTTACCAATGAGGCCCACTCCAACGATAAACAAATTGAGTGAACGTGTTTCAGAGTGAAAGAATACACCATGAATCGCATTCAAAGCCTTCGACAAATCACTTTTTGAAATAACTACGGAAATATTCAACTCAGAAGAGCCCTGAGCCGTAGCTACTACGTTGATACCGTTTTTACCGAGTACAGAGAAAAGCTTGCCAGAAACACCCGTACTTTTCTTCATTCCTTCTCCTACAATCGCGATGATGGAAAGGCTTTTTTCTATGGTAATGCTGTCGATATATCCATAAGTGATTTCGGACGCAAATTCCTTTTCCAGCACCTCGGTTGCTTTCGCAGCATCCTTCGGATCAATTGAAAAACAGATGGAATGCTCAGATGAGGCCTGCGAAATCAGGATCACGCTAATGGCATTATTGGACAAAGCCGTAAACAATCTTCCGGAAATACCGGCCACGCCAATCATTCCGCTCCCCTGAATATTCACCAGAGCAATTTCGTCGATGGACGAAATACCGGTGATCGGGTAATCCTTTTTAACGGCATTTTTTTGCACATACGTGCCTTCAAAGCCTGTATTGAACGTATTGAGAACTTTTAAAGTAATATTTTTAGCAAAAGCGGGCTGCAAACTTGGCGGGTAAATCACCTTGGCACCAAAATGCGACAGTTCCATGGCCTCTGCATACGAAATCGAAGGAATGGTAAAAGCATTGGTCACCTTGCGCGGATCCGCCGTCATCATCCCGTCCACATCCGTCCAGATTTCAATAGACTCTGCATCCAGGGCCGCTCCAATAATGGAAGCGGTATAATCCGAACCTCCTCGGCCAAGTGTTGTGGTTATCCCATCCTTGGTTGATGCGATAAAACCTGTCACACACTGCAAGGCATTTACTTTCGCAAAATATTCCAGAATAAGCTGATTGGTAACCTCAAAATTGACATCCCCCAAACCATACGTTGCGTTGGTACGGATGATCTGGCGCGCATCGCAAAATTCAGCTGCAACACCTCTGCTTTTAAGCACCTCGGTAATAACCAGCGTCGATAAGCGTTCACCAAAACTCATGATGAGATCCATCGTGCGTGATGAAAGTTCACGAATCCAGGAAACACCTTTTAATATATCGCCAAGTTCGTTGAACAATCCGCGAACGGCGGCAAACGTACTGCTTTGATTTTTTACATTGATCAGCCCGCGTACAATCACAAAATGGCGCTCCTCCACGACTTTCAGAAACTCAATATATTCGCCGTTTCCTGCCGCAGCCATTTTACCAATTTCAATAAGGCGGTTCGTGACACCTCCCATGGCTGAGAAAACAACAGCGATTTGCTGGCCCTCAGCCAGATTATTTTCAAGAATACCGATTACCTGTTTGATACTATCGACCGTGCCGACCGATGTGCCGCCAAATTTGAGAACCTTCATTTAAAGCTTACGAATTAACAAAGTTTTGATAAGAGCACTTCCGCTGTCCTTGAACACCGGGTTGCAAATATAGCAATTCAATCGCCTTATAGGTTGATTTTAAGAATGAAAAGCACGGGCAATGTCCCGAGACTTCCGATAGGCCAGCCAGAAACTTCCAATAAACAGCAAACCACACATACAAGCAAGCCAACCTTCACTTCCGAGCAATACTCCCCAATCTGCGCTATTGAAATAGCTTCCGTCTAGCATTATCTAATGGACATAAAATTTATATAGTACAATAAATTTCTATTTTTTATAAAAACTTATACAATTTAAAGATTTACTAAAATTAAGTTTTGAATTTTTAAATAATTAAAGATTTTAATTGCCATTTTTTCATTTATATCTTCTTTTAATTTTAAAATATTTTACTTTTATAAAATTATATTTTGATTTCTATATAGTATTACAAAATACTTAATAATAAATAAATTAAATATTTATAGTTACAAATGACCAGTTATTAAACCTAAAAATTATTTTTTATAAATAAAAGCAATAATAATAGTCAAAATACAATCCTAATAATTAAATAAATAACCATGCCTTATTATTTAAATATTACTATTTAATCCTCTTAACAATCTAACTAATGAAAAAACATTTTACATCGGGTTTTATGTCTTTTCTTTTATTGCTTAGCCTGGCCTCTTTCGGACAGGATATAGCTATAAAAGGCAAAGTGGCATCCAAGGGAGACGGCGGAGCATTGCCGGGCGCTAGTGTATTAATTAAAGGAACCAGCCGCGGCAGCACAACCAACGCTGACGGAGAATTTACCATTTCAGCATCACCAACGGCCACCTTAGTGGTATCTTTTATAGGATTTAAATCACTTGAAGTTCCGGTCGGCTCCAAAACAACCCTGGATATTGTACTGGATGAAGACGCTACGCAGTTTAGCGAAGTGGTCGTAACCGCCCTTGGGATTGCTCGTGAGAAAAAGGCGTTGGGTTATTCAGTGCAGGAAGTTAGTGGAAAAGCATTAACGCAGGCAAGGGAAACTAACCTGATCAATTCCTTGTCGGGACGCCTGGCGGGGCTGCAGGTGACCAACTCAAACGGTGCGCCGGGTGCCTCTTCACGTATGATCATTCGTGGAGCGAGCTCCATCGGAAGTAATAACCAGCCACTTTTCGTTGTTGACGGTGTTCCTATTGACAACAGTAATTTTGGTTCGGGAACCGGTGTTGATTATGGTAATGCAGCAGCTTCCATTAACCCGGATGATGTGGAATCCATTAACGTTTTGAAAGGGCCAAGTGCAGCAGCACTTTACGGATCACGTGGAGCCAATGGCGTTGTTTTAATAACCAGTAAAAGTGGAAAAGGCTCAAAGGGACTTGGCGTTTCATTCAATACCAACACTTCTTTCGAATCTGTTTTTCGTCAGCCGGAATGGCAAAATGAATACGGACAGGGTGCAAAAGGCCTTTTCTCCTACAAAGATGGACAAGGCGGCGGTGTGAATGACGGTGTGGATGAAAGCTGGGGACCAAAACTGGATGGCAGATTATTACCACAATTTGATTCTCCTATTGCTGCCGACGGAACGAGAACACCTACTCCGTGGATCGCCCATCCGGATAACGTGAATCAGTTTTACCAAACCGGAAAAACGTTTACAAACAATATCGGGGTTACGGGCGGTAACGAAAAGGCTGATTTCCGTTTGTCTTTCACCAACCTTAAACAAAACGGTATTCTGCCAAACACAGACTACAAGCGTCAAACAGTTTCATTAAATGCGGGCTGGAACCTTACCAAAAAACTGAATGTGCGGGCTACCGTTAATTATGTGAAAGATGGTAGTGATAACCGTAATAACTTCGGCCTTTACTTCATCTGGTTCGGGCGGCAAGTGGATATGAACAGTCTTAAAACTTTCCAGAAGCCAAGCAGTCTTTACCAAAACAACTGGAATGACAACTACTGGACAAACCCATACTACCTGACCAATCTGAGCACAAAAGAAAACCAGCGTGACCGTATGTATGGGAACATTTCTGCTACATATAAACTTACAGACTGGCTTACACTGACAGGTCGTTCCGGTACTGATTTTTATGAAGATCGTCGTAAAACCAGAACTGCTGCCCGTCAGGCAAAACTTGGAACCACACAACTTTATGATGCCTATAACGAAGAGCAGATTTTTGTAAGAGAATCAAACTCGGATTTCTTGTTGAATGCAACACACAAATTCGGTGAATTTGATATCACGGCAAACATCGGAGGAAACCATCGCTCCAATTTCGCACAAAGAAATTACATGGGAGCGACAGAATTGGCAATCCCGAGAGTATGGAACCTGGGGAACTCTCGCCAGCGCCCCGTCACTGAAAACTCATTTATCGAAAAAACAGTAAACAGCCTATATGCTTCGGCCAACCTTGGTTTCCGCAACTATCTATTTGTTGACCTGACAGCGCGTAACGACTGGTCGAGTTCTCTTCCAAGCAGCAACAGATCGTACTTCTACCCTTCTGCCGCTGTGAGTGCTATCCTTTCAGATATTTTTGATGTGAAATCATCCGTATTATCCTTTGCCAAAATCAGAGCGGGTATTGCACAGGTTGGCAACGACACAGACCCTTATCGTCTGGCAAGTACATACAAATATGAAAATCCATGGGGAAGTACACCAACATTGTCAGAAAACAACGCCTTGTTAAATGCCGAACTAAAACCGGAAATCACTACTTCCTATGAAATTGGCGCGGATATCAGACTTTGGCAAAATCGTGTGGGACTTGACGTTACTTACTACAACAAGTCATCCACTGACCAGATTCTGGATGTGAACGTTTCGAATGCCTCAGGTTATTTATCTAAACTTTTAAATGCAGGAAAAATCACCAACAAAGGGATCGAGATTCAGTTAACCGCAACGCCTGTTAAACTGGACAACTTCCAGTGGGACATTTCATTGAACTGGGCACGCAACAAAAACAAGGTTGTTTCTCTTGCCGACAACCTGACTACTTATCAGTTAAATACAAGTTATAACCCGATCACACAGGCGACTTCAACAAACAGTTTCCGTGGTCTTTCGGTGGAAGCACGTGTTGGACAACCTTATGGTACTTTCTTTGGAAAAGGTTTTTTACGCGCTCCGGACGGACAAATTGTTTACGATGCACAAGGTTATCCGATGATCGATCCGGTAAGCCGTGTATTAGGAAACTTCACTCCTGACTGGATTGGCGGCATTTCAAATACATTCAAATACAAAAATTTCTCCCTGAGCACGCTGATTGATATCAAACACGGCGGAGATATTTTCTCTCAGTCGATAAACGTGGGACGTTATACAGGGGTTTTGAAAGAAACAACATTGGGACGCGAAACCGGTGTGGTAGGTCAGGGTGTAGTAAACACAGGAACTACGGATAATCCTAATTATGTAGCCAATACAAAAAGCATCTCCTCGGAGGAATATCACCACAAATATTACCTGCTGACCAACAACGAAAACACGATTTTCGATGCGAGTTATGTAAAACTTCGTGAAGTGAAATTCACTTATATGATTTCAGGAAAAGTGATGAAAAAACTTCCGTTCCGTGACATTGCCGTATCTGTTGTAGGCAGGAACCTTGCGCTTTTGAAAAGCAACCTTCCTCACATCGATCCGGAAACAAGTTATTACAACGATGGTAATTTACAAGGTATAGAAAACGGTCAGATTCCGACAACAAGATCGATCGGTTTTAACATCAGTTTCAATCTATAATTCCCTTAATCGACTTCATATGAAAAGCAAAATATATTCGTTCCGCTCCAAAATCGTACTCGCTGCCACTTTCTTCTGCGCCTCGGCTTGTACCGGTGATTTTGATGAACTAAACACCAACCCCAACAGCGCCTCTTCCGCAACCGCAGATCTCTTCTTGCCACATGGTATCCAAAGTGCAGTGGATATTCAGTCAGGCGGGTCGCTGGGTATGGATATCGGCGAAGGATTTTCCCAGCACTGGGCACGTATCCAATATACTGATATTGATCAGTATACCGTTTCCAGCGACGTTTACACAGCCGGATGGCAAGGACTTTACATCGAATCACTGGCTGATTACAACCGTATTTATAAACTTGGCCAGGAATCAGGTAACACGAATTATCAGGCCGTTGCGGTCATTCTTCGTTCCTGGGTGTTTTCGCTGCTAACGGATATTTATGGAGATATCCCTTACAAAGACGCAGTAAAAGGCCTTGACGGTGTTTTACTTCCAACTTATGATGCTCAAAAGGATGTGTATGCAGGACTGGTGGCCGAGCTTAAAACAGCCGGCGAGTCTATCAACACCAGCAATACTGCATTGGCAATTTCCGGCGACATCCTGTTTAACAATGATATGGCTAAATGGAAAAAATTCGCAAATACGCTTAGCCTTCGCTTACTGAGCAGAATGATTGACAAGGCCGATGCACCGATCAACGTAAAAACGGAAATCACCAGAATACTGAGCGATCCTGCAAAATATCCGGTGATCACCTCCGTGGCCGATAACATTCAGCTTAACTATCTGGATGCAACCAACAACCAGAACCCGGTTAATGTAAACCGTAAAACGCGTGATGATCACCGTGTCAGTGCTACTTTGGTTGATAAACTTGCTGCGCTGAATGATGCAAGGCTTGCTGTTTATGCAAATATACCAGCGGACGGCGGCACTTACAAAGGCGTTCCAAACGGCTTGGCATCATCAGACGCGAACGCATTGGGTTTAACCAAAACTTCCAAAGTGGGTAATTATTTTGTTGCAGCTACGGCGCCCGGTGTTATCATGACTTATGCCGAACTATTGTTCCTTAAATCAGAATTTGCGTACAAAGGTGTTACGATTGCAGGAGATGCAGCTGCAAACTATGCCGCGGCGATCACCGCTTCCTTTGCTCAATACAAACTGGCAGCTCCTACCGACTACATTGCAGCCAACGTGCTGAAAACCGGAGCGGATGGATTTACGCAGATTATGGAGCAGAAATGGATCGCTCTGTTTGGACAGGGACTTGAAGCATGGACAGAATACCGTCGGACCGGGATTCCTGCACTGGCCGTACCCAAGCTGAATACAAACCAGAATGTACTTCCAACCCGTATGCCATACCCGGGCTCAGAAGAATCATTAAATTACACGAACTTCTCTTCCGCGCTCACAAAACAAGGGGGTAAAAACGATATGAAGCTTAAACTTTGGTTTGCAAAATAATCAGGAATAACCCACAATAAGTGTTTACAAACAAAAACGAGAATATCGGCTTAGCCAATATTCTCGTTTTTGTTTGTAAATAAATCTCGGTTCCCGTCAGAATGCAATTCCCAATCCTGCGCCAATATTGACAACGCCAATAAATCTGCTTTCGTTGATTCTGTCGTTCACCTCAAGCTGACCAATTTTAGCTTTAATGGCCAGGTCACTTACTTTCGCTTTGGCACCAATAACGTCACCGCTTAACTGGAAAAACAGCGCGCCAAAGAGAGGCAGCCTCAAACTCAACCCTGCTCCGAAACCTATCGGCGTTACGGTGGCGTGATTAAGGCTTACCTGAATGGTCTGACTACCCTCAACAGGTTGTCCGCTTGCGTTGATTTCGTTTCCGTTCAGCAAAACGGAAGGCGTAGTCGCTCTCACAATACCTCCCTGCACGTGCGCTTCGAGCTGCACCCTGTTCATGTTAAAATAAATAGCCGGACCTATCAAGGCCGCGCCCAGTTTCCATTTGGAAACATTACTATCCCAATTGTAGGTTCTGCCGCTTGCCTCAACGTACGAATTGGCTTTATCAATGATCGGTCCTGAATTCGTCGAATTCTGGTTAAGACTTCCCGATAACCGAATTCCCAGCCAGCGGGCAATCCTGTGATCATAATTTACATGTCCAAAATACCCTGACCCGGCCAGACCAGCCAGTGGGTCATTCAGTTTTTCCGTTGCAAGCTCACCTACCGGAAGGCTATACCCGCCCGATACCGAGAAAAAGTTACGTGTGTCTTGTGCTTTAACCCTTTCAGTAGGAACGATCAAAAAAAGCAATGTCAATACTGAAAAGCTGGTGAGAAGTTTTATCATAGGGGAGTGAATTTTATTAAGAATCATATCATTACGATTTAGTAAGAATACTATGTAGCTAAACATTGAACCAACGCTTTTTAGTATACTATTTGTTCGTTTTAATATGTTTTAGGGTAATTTTTTCAACACTATTTCACCTAAACATTATTAAATAGTAACATTTTGATTTGGAACAAAAATAGTACAGTTCTAAGTAAACCAAATCTTTACGATCATGGACAGAAGAGAAACAGATAAAGAAGCACGTGCTACCAAAAATACCAAGAATGTCTGGAAATGGATTATCGGCATTGGGATCGTTTTAATGGTCATCGCTTTCTGGGGCGGCTTCTTTAACCACGACAATAATTTCAGCGAATCTGAAACACCATCGGCCAATGCAACCATGCCTGCGGATACCGTAGCATCAGATACCGCCATGGAAGTTCATCCGGACACAATCATGAAAAGCGTACGAGGCACTAAATAGAATTAATTTAGTGCCTCCCACAATATTTCTATCGGATGCTTAGCCTTACGACCGGTACCGTCTTTGATCTGGTGCCGGCAGCTTGTGCCAGGTGCAGCGATGATTACTTCATCAGGTTGTTGGCGGACGGTCGGGAAAAGTACCAGTTCGCCTACCTGCATCGAAACCTCATAATGCTCCTGTTCATAACCAAAAGAACCTGCCATACCACAGCAACCGGACGGGATCAGCTGAACTTTGTAGTTTTCAGGAATCGACAGCGCTTTCTTGGAAGTTGTCAATGATGATAAAGCCTTCTGGTGGCAATGCCCGTGCAGTTTGATCAGGCGCTGTTCCTTGCCGAAAGGATCTTTGGTTATCCTTTTCGCGTCGATTTCCCTCGAAATAAATTCTTCAAATAACAGCGCATGGGCGGCTATATCCTGCGCCCCAATTTTCAAATGCTCGGGAACCAGATCAATATACTCATCCCGGAATGACAAAATCGCAGAGGGTTCTATGCCAATCAGCGGTGTTTTTTGCGTGATAATATCTTTTAGCAACTCCACATTTCGAACCGCCAGCTTTTGCGCTTCTTTAACCAAACCCTTCGAAAGGTATGACCTCCCCGACTCTTCATGCTCGGGAATAACTACTTCATAACCCAGTTTTTCCAAAAGTAAAACCGCCTTCTTGCCGATTTCTACATCATTATAGTTGGTAAACTCGTCGCAGAATAGATAAACTTTCGAATGCGTATTAGCATTGGAGGCATTTCTGTCATGCTTTTTCCACCAGTTTTTCAGTGTGGTGTTGTGCAGAAGCGGCATCGACCGGTCCGGATGAAAACCCACGATCTTGTTTGCCACTTTCCTGATCGCCGTCGTACCAAAAATGGCATTAAAGGCCCAGGGCGCTATGGAAGCGAGTTTCATCTGTTTCCCAAAGTTCGCAATCAGGTTTGTTCGGAGCGGAATTGGATGTGTTTCATAATATTGCTGGGTAAATTCCGCCTTCATTTTCCCCACATCCACGCTGGAAGGACATTCAGACTTGCAGCCTTTGCAGGAAAGGCAAAGATCCAGCACTTCCTTAACCATCTCCTGAGTCGTTGCACTTTCAGCCTGTGCAGTTCCGGGGGTTAAATATTGTCTTAAAATATTGGCGCGGGCGCGGGTTGTGTCCCGCTCCTTACGCGTGGCCATATAACTCGGACACATTGTTCCACCTGTCAGCTCCGTTTTCCGGCAATCCCCCGAACCGCTGCATTTTTCAGCGAGACGGAGCATGCTTTCGTCTTTCGAAAAATCAAAAGTGGTGGTCAGCACAGGCTTTTCCTGATCCTGTTCGTAACGCAAAAATTCGTTCATCGGTGGCGTATCCACGATCTTGTTCGCATTAAAAATGCCATTCGGATCCCAGATTCTTTTCACCTGCCTGAAAATCTCGTAAACTTCCTCCCCCATCATAAAGGGGATAAATTCACCCCGCAGACGCCCATCTCCATGTTCTCCGGAAAGCGCCCCGTTATATTTTTTCACCAGCACCGCCGTATCGGCCAATACCTGTCTGAATTTCTGTTTTCCCTCACTGGTTTTCAGATTGATCATCGGTTCCACATGCAGCTCCCCTGCCCCGGCGTGCGCATAATATGAGGCATGCAACCCATGATCCGCGATCAGTTTTTCAAGATCTTCGATGTACTCCGGAAGGTCTTCAACAGCTACCGCGCAGTCTTCGATCAAATTGACGGGCTGTGTATCGCCCGGCAAATTTCTGATCAATCCCAACCCCGCTTTTCTGATTTCCCAGGCTTTATTCGCCTCGTCGCCAAAAAGCAACGGGTAGGCATAACCCAGCTGTTCGGCAAGTAAATCGGCAACGAGGGCATCGGCCTGTTTTTTCACCTGTTCATCGTTCTCGCCCCAAAACTCCACCATCAATAATGCTGCCGGATCTCCTTCCAGAAAAAATCGGTTTTTGGAATACACATGATGGCCTTTGGTGAAATCCATGATGTAGCGATCCACCAGTTCGGAGGCCTTCGGATTATGTTTCATCGCGACCCGGTTCGCATGCAGCGATTCCGCGAGTGTATGGGCATGCACGCAAACGACACCGACAGAAGCCGGCGGCAGGTCCACCAGAGCGATTTTAGCCTCGGTCACAAAACACAACGTACCCTCCGAACCCGCGATAAGATTACAGAGATTTACCTGATTCTTTTCAAAATTGTTCACCAGTGCATCCAGCGCATAACCGGAATTCCGCCGCGTGACAGTCGGTTTGGCAAATTGTTTTTTGATAAGCTCCTGATCTACCGGATTGGAAAGTATCCCCCACATACCGGCGTAAATCGCCTGCTGTCTTTTACTCGCAGCCGGTGCTGCTATTTTTTTTACATAATCCGCCGTTTCCGTATTACCAAAAACCGCCTCCGAACCGTCCGACAACAACGCCTTCACTTCCAGCAAATGGTCCCGCGTAGCGCCCCAGGTTATTGAATGCAGCCCACAGGAATTATTGCCGATCATCCCCCCGATCATCGCACGGCTCGCCGTGGAGGTTTCCGGACCAAACAGCAGTCCGTACGGAGCAAGATGTTTATTGAGATCATCCCGAATTACACCCGGCTGAACCCTCACCCATTTTTCCGCAGCATTCACTTCCAGAATTGCGCCGAAATGCTTGGAGATATCCACCACGATGCCCTTCCCTACCACCTGCCCGGCCAGCGACGTTCCGGCTGCCCTTGGAATCAGGGTCAGTTTCTGTTCGTTGGCAAACTTGATCAGTTTCTGGATATCCTCCACCTTTCGCGGCAAAGCAACGGCCACAGGCATCTCCTGATACACCGACGCATCGGTTGCATAAATATGTCTTTGCGCGGTATGGACAGTAGAGTCGTCGTAATATAGCTCTCCGTCGAATCCGTTTTTAAGGGAATTAAAATCTAATAAGGTAAGGCGGTTCATCATTTATTCGGCACTTGCAGAGGCAAGTATTTTCTTATCGTTCAGGAAACGCGTTTTCGCCCTCAAAGATAACCTTACAGTATGAAAAAAGGAACGATCATACCGGGATCACGCATATTCACAAAAAGAAATCCGATATTGGCACAATTATTTGAATACCGGCTCTGACAAATCAAGCGATAATCCTTTGAATATTAATTCCTTATTCAATTCACAAACAAAAAACAATCCCAGCCTTATATGAAAAAAATTACCACACTTATTTTCCTTCTTTCCAGCCTGTTATCGTTTGGGCAAAAAAATGCTACCATCACGATAACGACTGCAAAACCGGAACAGGCGATTGTGTCGCTGGTGTTGGAAGATGTCCATTTTCACCCCAACCTGGGCATAGGTCTTGCTGATACCAAACTGGAACCTCTGACTACGATCGATCTCAAAGAAAAAACCAACGAGCGTGTCAGCGCAGCCATTACGGAGCCTAAAATTGTTCGCCTGCAATACAGCGGCGGCGGTGTGAATAAAACCTGGATGCTTTTTATTCAGCCGGGAGATGATCTTACCGCCACTTTTTCGAGCAATGCGAATGTTACTTTTTCAGGCAAAAATGCCGCTTATCAGGATTTCCTGAAAACCTATTTCCTGGAAAATCAATATCAGTACCTACCCGTTTTTGGATACAAGCCGTCTCAGATCGACAACAAAAGTGTTGCACAGCAAAGCGATAGTCTGCAAAAAATAAGACAAACGGCTTACGCTGCTTTCAAAACGTCGAATGCGACTGTTCCCGCATTTGATGCCTATGTGAATGCTACCACAACGACGGAGCCTTTCGTGATCCACCGGTTATTGCAGGAAAAAATCATGCGCCGAAACCGTGCAAAAAAACTGGAACCTGCCCAGCAGAAAGAGCTGGAAGATTTAACTTTGAGCAACTTCAAATTGTTACCTGACGAAGCGTTGTTAAGCCAGTCGTACCGCGATGAGCTGCGTAACTGGGTGCTTATTCCAACCACCAGGAAATTTCCGCTCGACTCGGCTACCCGTTATGAGCTGAGCCCAAAGGCGATTACAGATGTATACAATTTCAGCAAAGAAAAGCTGCAAAGTCATCCAAAACAGCAGGAGTATTTGTTGACTTACTGGCTAAACTATGCCGCCACGGCAATTCCGACACTGGAAACCAGTCAGACTTTATTGGCAGATTACAAAACAAAATATCCAAAATCGGAGTATACGGATTATTTTACTAAACTGCTTGAAACCAAATCGAAACTGACTGCGGGTTCTGCGGCAGCGGATTTCAATTTGCTGGATCGCGACAGCACGACCGTCTCTTTAAAACAATTCGCAGGCAAACCGACGGTTATCGTTTTCGCTTTCAATATCGGGGCACATGAGCCAACCATGAAAGCCATGGAGGCCAAGTATGCAGACAAGGTTAATTTTGCCTACATCACCCTGATATCCGGGATGCCATTTCAAAGCTGGAAACCTTATACACAAGCCAGAAATGGCGTCAAACATTTGTGGGCCTCGGAAGAAAGTGCTGAATTGTTAAAACAAAAATACGCAGTGGATATCCGTTACCCGTTTACCGTACTGGACGCATCAGGAAAAATCGTGGACCGCTGGATACCACAGGAATTCCCGAATAATAAGACTTTGGAGAAGGATATTATAAAGGCGATTGGGAAGTAAATACTTTTGAAACACACTATAAAATGGAAATCAAACAAATTAATTCCGCAGAAGAATACAACAAAGCGATTGACCGCATTGACCAAATCTTTAATGCCGTATCTGGCAGCGAGGATGCCGAAGAGCTTAACATGCTTGTCCCGATGGTCAACCAATACGAGTCAGAACACTTTCCCGTTGAAGAGCCCGACCCGGCGGAGTATCGAAAAATTCGACAAGAGGAAACGCTGCCTGGATGATAAATCAGCTTTAAACAATCCCAAAAACTATCCATTCCCCTCCTGCCCCTCCGGGCGAATGAGGATCGAATGGATAGTTTCATTATAGGTATATTCGATGGCAAGTCCATAATTGTCGCAGATTTGTTTGACAATCGCAAGCCCTAACCCCACCGATTCAGAACCGGCAGATTCCTTTTTAAACCTTTCAAACAATCTTTCTGGATCTGCCTTAAGATCATGGCCGGTATTACTGATCCGAATTAAATTGGTCTCGGATTCGAGATAAATTTTGCCCTTGGGAAGATTGTGACGGATGGCGTTGCTTAAAATATTGTTCAAAAAGATATCGGCCAGCGCGTGGGACATATGCACATCAAAACTTCCACCCAGATTCATTTCCACGTCAATTTCCTTATGCCGGATGATGTCTTCAAAATCCGCCAGCTTATTCTTTAACAGGTCCGTAAGATCCATATCTTCTGCCTCTGTAAATTGCTGATTTTCGATTTTAGCCAGCAATAACAATCCCTGATTCAAACGGGACATTCTGCGCGAAGCATGATAAATTTCCTCGATCCAGTACGTATGATTTTCACTCAGGTCTTTCGACTGGATAAATTGCTCTACCCTCGCGTTGATCAGCGCGAGCGGTGTCTGGATTTCGTGAGACGCATTTTCAGTAAATTCTTTTAGACTGGTATAATCATGCTGCATCTTATCAGCCATTTTTTTAAGCACGTCATCCAGCTCACTAAATTCGGTTACCTCACTCTGCGGAAGCTGTAATTTCTCCTTCTGGGTCAGATCAAACTCCTTAATCCTGGCGAGCGTGTCATAAAAAGGCTTCCAAAGTTTTCCCGACAGGCGTCTCTGAAACAAAAACATACTGATCATCAGCAACCCCAAAAAAGTAATCATCGCCGCAGAAATAGCTTCAATGAGCTTATAAGACTCCATCATGGATTTCCGGATCGCAACGCGGTGAGGTACCCCGCCAATAACGGTATAAAAAGTTACCTGACGGAACGGCCCGACACCTTCGTCATAACGATTCTGGATCAGGGTGTCTTTAAAGATCACCGAGGGATCGTATTCTCCGTAAACCGGAATTACCTCGATCTTGTTTTCAACAAAATAGGAGTTGTTGTTCCAGGTATCGTGGGTATGAATAAAAGTCTCAAAATCCCGCATTTCCACTTTTAACCGGGTTTCCACCTCATCGTAGATCATGTATTTGATGATCCAGTAAAATGCCACCCCCACGGCGAGATAAATGACCAGAGATGCCAGCAAGTAAATGCGGCTGGTTTTTTCAAGTAATTTCAAGAAGCAGCAAATTTATAACCGATACCATAAATAGACTGAATGTAGTCTTTCCCGCCCCTTTCAAGAATTTTCCGGCGCAGGTTTTTAATGTGCGAATAAACCATATCCAGCGAATCAGCCGAATCCATATGGTCGCCCCAGAGGTGCTCGGCAATGGACTCTTTCGTCAGTGCGACATCAATATTGGAAAGAAAATACAGCAAAAGATCATATTCCTTCCGCGATAAAAACGTCTCTTTTTCATTCACGAAAACTTTCCTTCCCTGCAACTGCACCCTGATTTCACGCCAGATCATATCATTATTCCCACCGAAATTCCGCCGGCGTATCAGCGATTTCACTCGTGCATTCAGCTCTGACAAATGAAACGGTTTTGTCATATAATCATCAGAACCGATTTCAAGCCCCTTGATTTTGTCTTCCAGCGTATTGCGGGCAGAAATAATAATGATTCCAGTCGTGGCGGCAATTTTTTTCAACGTTTCAATAATACCGAATCCCTCGCCATCGGGCAGCGTGAGGTCCACAATGGTACAGTCGTATTGATATAAACTCACTTTTTCATCCGCTTGCCAAAAAGTATTCGCCACCTCACAGGTAAACCCTTCCTTGCTCAGGTAATCCACTATACTTTCCGCCAGTCCCTTTTCATCTTCAACAACAAGTATTTTCATTTACAGCATTGGTATTTGATTGGCAAAACTAGCCGGAGATATTGGAAATATTTAGGAAATCCGGCAATTCTAAAAATATAGATCGCTGATTCTCTGGCATTCCCAAATGTTTCCAGAATTGCCCTTTAGTTTCGTTTAAAATTTCTTTGTTAGTAATCATCTCCTATCCCCATGTACTATCAACGTTCACACCAATTCCCTTTTCTAAAAATTCATTTTCATGTCAAATGCAAAAAAATGTTTTCTTTAAAACGTCATTACCTGTGTCTGTTTGTAGGCCTGTCAGCCTTTGCGTTGACGCATCAGGCCTCCGCACAAAGGGTCACTTTACAGCAAATACTTGAAGAAGGCAAACAAAACTACCCTTTTTTGAAAGCAAAACAAGCTGAAATTCACGGTGCAGAAAGCCGGGTTAAGTCTGCTAAAACCGACTACCTGCCTTCTCTGATTATTCAGGATCAGTACACCTTTGCCACAAACAATAGTGTGACAGGCGCTTTTCTGCC
Source organism: Dyadobacter diqingensis (assembly GCF_024220585.1). GTDB lineage: Bacteria > Bacteroidota > Bacteroidia > Cytophagales > Spirosomataceae > Dyadobacter > Dyadobacter diqingensis. Next base: position 52,958 of record NZ_JAMXKF010000009.1, on the reverse strand, counting down.
AAATGAGGGAAGTGCACTGTCTCCGTCGGGCGGGATCCGTCAGGAAAACATTTACAAAGGTGTTTTTGGAAGTTTTACCACCGCCCTGGTTGACTGGCGGGTTTTCAATTTTGGCAAAATAAATGCCAATGTAAAAGCTGCCCAAGCCGATATAGACCGAAGCAAGGCAGATTATGAAAACGAGCTTTTTCAGCATCAGGTTAAAATCGTAGACGCTTATCTCGTCCTTTTAATCAATCAGAAACTGGTTGAAGCCCAGCTGCAAAATCTGGACAGAGCACTGATTTTTAAACAGGTTACGGATGCAGCCGTTGGATCAGGCATGCGTCCGGGCGTTGACAGCTCGCTTGCCAGTGCTGAATATGCAAAAGCAAGATTGTTATTACTGGAAAGCAGAAGAGCCGAAAAAGTACAGCGTCTGCGTCTTTCTGAATTAAGCGGGCACCTGCAAGACAGCATTCAGGTGGATACGATGCGGTTTTATTCCCAACTTCCATCCTCTATGAATGCGGAACACAGTTTCCTGAAAAACCCGTCACTGGTTTTTTCTCAGGCCCAGATCGATGCGTCCTACGCCAGAAGTCAGGCTGTTCGCAAATCGTTTCTGCCTTCTGTTTCTTTAACGGCAGCCGGCTGGGGAAGAGGTTCCGGCGTTTCCAATAAAACGGATGCTTACCGCACCGATTTCGGGAGCGGAGTCAATTATCAGGTTTACAATTACTTATTTGGCATTTCAACGCGCTGGAATTTAACCAATATTCTCCGGGTACGAAATGATTACAAGGCGGAGCAATTTCAGGTAGAGCGTTTTAAAGAAATATTCAACACCCAGAAACTTCAACTGGACCGCCAGACGAGAGAAGCTGAAATGCAGTTTGACCTTTCGCTGGAACAGGCCAAACTTACGCCCGTGCAATTAGGTGCTGCGCAAACAGCCTTTGATCAGGCGGAAGCAAGATATGAGAGCGGCTTAACCGACCTGTTCACGCTGGCTCAAAGTGTGACCACGCTGAACCGCGCCGAAGTCGACAAATTTATAACCAATGGGAATGTATGGAGAGCGCTGCTGATGAAAGCCGCCGCTGCCGGAGATCTCACATTATTCCTGAACCAGTTAAACTAACCGCCCCTTTTCATCAAGATTAAAGCTTATGTCTCAACTCATTCGAACAGCCTTAAGACAACCCATTTCCATCGTGGTGGTTGTGATTGGCATCCTGTTTTTTTCCATTCTGTCTATCAGGAGTATTCCTGTGGATATTTTCCCGAACCTGGATTTGCCTACGATTTACGTGGTCCAGCCCTATGGTGGTATGGCTCCCGACCAGATGGACGGTTTCATCGCGACCCGTTATCAGGATCACTTTCTGTACGTTTCCGGTATCCGCGATGTAGATGTCAAAACGATCCAGGGACTTTCACTGATCAAACTTTCATTTTACCCCGGAACCGATATGGCTCAGGCCGCTGCCGAAGTCGCCAATAACGTGTCCAGGGCCAAAGCGTATATGCCTGAGGGTACCGTACCCCCTCAGGTCGTTCGCTTTGATGCCAGTTCGGTGCCTATCGGACAAATGGTTTTTGAAAGTAAGTCTAGATCGCTGAACGAAATCCAGGATTTTGCATCCTCCCGTGTACGTCCCATGTTTTCAAGAATCGAAGGTGTGTCGAGTCCTCCGCCTTTCGGTGGAAACCAGCGTACGATCGTCATACGCGTCGATCCGGAAAGAATCAGAAGTTATCATTTGACACCGGAAGAAATCATCAAATCCATTGTAACCAATAACCAGCCTTCACCGGCGGGGAACATCCGGATGGGTGACAAAACACTCATGACGCCGGTTAATTCATTGATCAAAAAACCGGAAGATTTCCTGAACATCCCGATCCGTGTTGGAGCGGGTCCGACCGTTTTTGTGCGTGATGTGGGCACTGTCGAAGATGGTGCGGACGTGACCGTAAGTTATGCGTTGATCAACGGACGCCGCGCTGTGTACATTCCCGTAGTAAAAAAATCGGATGCATCGACGCTCGATGTTGTGAATAATATCCGTGCAGCGCTTCCTCAGCTGAGAAATGCCGTTCCGGAAGACGTGAAAATTTCCTACGAATTTGACCAGTCGGTTTACGTGACCAACTCTTTGAAAAGTTTGATAACGGAAGGTATTCTGGGTGCTTTGCTGACGGGTTTGATGGTTTTGCTCTTCCTGAGAGACTGGCGGAGCGTGATTATTGTGGTCGTGACAATTCCAATCTCCATTCTTTCCGCGGTGATTCTGATGAACCTTTTCGGACAGACAATCAATATTATGACGTTAAGTGGTCTGGCGCTGGCCATCGGGGTTCTGGTGGATCAGGCCACGGTTACCATTGAAAATATTCACCAGCATCAGGAAATGGGAAAACCGAAAGAACAGGCGATTTGGGATGCCTGTAAGGAAATTGCCTTCCCGGAATTCCTTATCCTGCTGGCTATTCTGGCAGTATTTGCTCCTTCGTTTGTCATGAGTGGTATCCCGAGAGGAATGTTTTTACCACTTTCTCTCGCGGTAGGTTTTGCCATGATCGCTTCTTTTTTACTTTCGCAGACGCTGGTTCCGGTTTTGGCTAACTGGCTGTTAAAGGATCACCCGAAACATGAAGCACCCACACTGGCTTTGGATGCACGCGAAATTCACGACGTGATTGAAGAAGGCGAACATCCATCTCTTCCTCCAACCGGTTTTGAGAAATTCAAACTGAAATATCTGAGCCTGCTTTCGGGTATTATGTCAAAAGGAAAGCTGGTCGTGCCCGTGTATCTGGTTGGTGCTGTGGTGTTAATTATCGGAGGTTTTTTACTGATCGGGACTGATATTCTTCCCAAAGCGAACAGTCATCAATTCCAGATGCGTCTGAGAATTGCAGATGGAACGCGGGTGGAACGTACGGAAGAAGCAACGCTAAAAGTCCTTGATTTGATAAAATCGGAGGTTGGTAAAGAACATGTCGAAATATCTTCGGCTTATGTCGGAACTGTGCCTTCAAGTTATGGTACTTCGAATATCTTTGTTTTCAATAGCGGTCCGCATGAAGCTGTGTTGCAGGTTTCCCTGCATGAGGATTTTCCGGTCCGGATGGACGCACTCAAAGAACGCTTAAGGGAAAGAATCGGGAAAGAGCTGCCTAAGTTAAAAATTTCATTCGAGCCGATTGAGCTTGTCGATAAGATCATGAGCCAGGGATCCTCCACGCCTATTGAAGTAAGTGTTGCGGCAAAAAATGTGGAAGAAGCCGGACGGTTTGCCAAGAAAATTCAGGCTGAAATGAAACACATTTCATTCCTGCGTGACATTCAGATTGCGCAGCCGCTGGAATATCCGATCCTGGACGTTACCATTGACCGCGAAAGAGCCGGACAGCTGGGCATAACCTCTACGCAGGTGGCCAGATCCATGGTTGCGGCCACATCATCCAGCCGTTTTACGGATAAAAACCTATGGCTCGACGATGCCAAAGGGCTAGCCTATCAGGTGCAGGTGCAGATTCCGGAATACCAGATGACTTCGGTTGAGGATATCGGAACCATACCTTTAAAAACCGGAGTGAGTAATCCGCTGCTGGCCGACGTCGCCACTTTTGCTGAGAAAACAACACCGGGAGAATACGACCGCGCCGGGCCGAACCGTCTGGTAACGATAACCGCCAACCTTCAGAAAATAGATCTGGGTACGGCTACAAAAGCTGTTACAAAGGCCATCAAGGACGCAGGAGATCCTCCGCGCGGGGTATTGGTTGAATTGAAGGGCCAGTCGAATTTGCTGACAGAAACACTGTCGAGTTTACAAACCGGGTTAATGATCGCGGTTGTTATCATGTTCCTTCTTCTGGCTGCAACGTACCAGTCTTTCAAACTTTCGCTCGTCGTACTTTCTACAATCCCTGCGGTGGTGGTGGGTTCCATCGGCTTGCTCCTGATCACCGGCGCAACCTTGAATCTGCAATCCTATATGGGTCTGATCATGTCTGTCGGGGTATCCGTTGCGAATGCCATTTTAATGGTAACCAACGCAGAAAATCTCCGGCTTGAACTGGGCGATGCAGGCAAAGCCGTGACACTTGCCGCAGGAAGCCGGATCCGCCCTATTCTTATGACCAGTATCGCGATGATCGCCGGGATGGTTCCGATGGCCTCAGGACTTGGAGAAGGCGGTGACCAGATCGCACCGCTGGGCCAGGCCGTTATCGGTGGACTCATCGCCTCTACGCTTGCTTCACTACTTATCCTGCCGGCAGTATTTACCCTGGTACAAAGAAAAGCCAGCGTAAATTCCGTCTCCCTGGATCCAGAAGATCCTGAAAGTAATTTCTTCCGTAAAAACCTTCAACCGTCCTTATCCATGAATACGATCAAATCATTAATCATACTTGTTGTGGCCTCCGCCGCGTTTGTTTCCTGTAATTCGGCTGCCGAAACTGAAAAAAAATCAGAAGAGAAACCAGTTGAAACGCAAACGACAGAGCTGACGTATGTACAAAGCCTGCAACCTTCGAAAAAAATGGCTTTACCCGGCGAACTGATGCCCTGGAATAAAGTGAATATCCATCCGAAAGTAAAGGGTTTTGTAAAGACGGTACAAGTTGACCGTGGTTCGGCTGTGAAAAAAGGACAGGTACTGGCCGTGTTGGAAGCACCGGAAGTTTTATCGGAACTGAGCCAGGCCAAGGCACAGCTTATTGCGGCGGAAGCCACGTTGAGCGAAATTACAACGAAATACCAGATCAGCGGCAATACTTACAACCGTTTGCTTCGCACAAATAAAACCAAAGGTGCCGTATCCCTCAACGAACTGGATATTGCCCATGCACGGGTTTTGACGGACAGTTCCGCAACCGCCGTTGCCCGAGGAAATGTGCAGGCTGCTCGCTCACACATGGAATCGAAGTCAGAGCTGGCGAGATATCTGACCATTACGGCACCATTTAACGGCATTATTACGGAAAGAAATATCAGTCCCGGGGCGCTGGTTGGACCAGGAGAAAGCAGCTCGAAGCCGTTATTCATTTTGGAAGATAATACCAAGCTACGTCTCACGCTGGCGATTCCGGAAAACCTTACGGGCGCTATTCCCGACAAAGGTTCGGTAACATTTACCGTGACGGCAAGTCCAGAAAAACAATACAAGGCTACTTACGCGAGAAGTTCAAGAAGTTTGTCGGAAGCAAACCGCTCCATGATGACGGAATTTGATGTGGATAACAGCACCCGCGATCTGAAAGCCGGGATGTATGCGCAGGTTCAGTTGAACACCGAGCGGACTTCGAAAACATTATTTGTACCTACAACCTCGGTTGTCAGTTCGAGTGAGCAGGTTTTCGTAATCCGCCAGAAAGATAATAAGGCAGAATGGGTAACCGTAAAAAGAGGAACCGTCGTTGACACGCTGGTTGAAGTTTTTGGTGATCTGCATGAAGGAGATCCGATTGTGAAAAAAGCGTCCGAGGAATTCAGAAACGGTCAGGCACTTGAAGGCACTCCCAAAATGACAGCCAAGGTGAATTAATTTTGAGCATTTTTCAAACAGAAAGCGGCCGGAAACAATATGTTTCGGGCCGCTTTCTGTTTGAAAAGGATTTTATTTCGAACTATAAGTATCCAAAGTTGCCTGCGGGAAAGTTCTCAAAATATCCGCCATTGTATTTTTAACCATCGTTTCACGGTCGTCTTTTTTGGTCGGCGCTTTCACTTTTCCCGAAGCCCAGCCCTGCCAGATCATCTTGTCGCTGTTTCGCTGATAGATATTCAGGATAAAACGACTTTCCTGATAATTGTATGTAGAAATGTTATTTCCACCACCATACCACCACATATAAGGCGAGTACATGTTATTGGAACGTACCTGCTGACGATCTTTAACATCCGTCATAAAACGCACTACGATTTCAGGATTGTTATCCAATTTATAGCCTTTAGCCTGCATCACTTCCACGACTGCATCTTTTAATCTTCTTTTATTAAGCTCGCTTCCAAGCAATGGATCCTGTTCGTTGTTGCGTTCCGGTTCTACGTTGAAAGTTTTAAATTGTTTAAGATTTACAGAAGAATCATAATCGTAACTTGTCTGAAGTGCCTGGCTACATGCAACCATCATTATTCCCGCCACAACCATCATTGCGATGGATTTTGTCACTTTCACTATACTTTTCATACTGTTGATAAATTTTAGTTTACGATATATCTGACAACGTCTCAGTAGAAAGGTTTAATTCCTGAGGTTCAGATATCTATTAAACTACAAAATATGTTGATTTAATATATAGTAATAAAAATTTCATTTATTACATCTTTCCCAAACCTTTGAACACCGCTTCCGACACCTTAAAAACAGTCCCATGACGGATTCCTTTGGGAAAATGCACCTGATCCGAAACATCTTCCCAACGCTTCATATCCTTTGATCTTACAGCCCCGTATTTATGGTCGATGTACTTGTCAAAATATACGTATGTGTAGTCACCGATCGAAACGGCGGTGGGGCCTTCCGCCCAGTAATTACCTGTAATGGGCGGCGAAGTTTTCAATGGATAGGGCCCAAAGGCCTGTTTCGATTCCACTACCCGGATATTTTTTTCAGCCGGTTTCGGATTTTCATTTTTGACAAACATGTAATAAAGCCCGTTTCTCTTTAAAATCGTCGCATCAATCACACTAAAATTCGGGTTATAAAACATTTTTGTCTCACTGAACGTCTTAAAGTCAGGTGTTGTAACGGCATAAATCCTGTGATTTAATCCTTTTTCACTTTCGGAATCAGCCACATCGGTATGACGGCCAGGAATTGTCGTGGCCCAGTAGATGATATAATTCTTTTTTTGATCATCGTAAAAAACTTCCGGCGCCCAGCTGTTTTTCGCGGCCGGTTCATGTTCCATCACCGGAATCGCCTTTTGCTCAGACCAATGGATAAGATCCTTTGAACTGCTGTAACCGATGATCCTGTCATGCCAGCCCGTGGTAAAAACCATATGAAACAAACCATCGGCTCCTTTGATGATACAAGGATCACGCATCAGTTTATCCTTCCCGACCGTCGGCGTCAAAAACGACTTTTCATTTTTTAAGGCTTCCCATTTCAGTCCGTCGCGGCTATACGCAAAATGCAGTCCATCCTGACCATTGTCGACGAAGTAAGAAAAAAGATAAACATCTTTCTGTGCCTGCGTCACAGTCATGGAAAACAGAAAACAGATAAGTACGGATAGTGTTTTCATAAGGTGTTGGGTTAAGTTTTATTCAATATTGTGGGAATACATTATAAATAAAGGCAAGCCATACATTCCTTATGTTATCGGTTCGTGCAGGCTTAGAACCAGTGCTAAGGTGACTATATACACCTTCATAGAAATTAATATTTTCTAAAAAATCAGCCATTTGGGTTTTTAAATATTTTTCTACTTCTCCATTTGCTTTTTTTAGATCCTCTAACGGATTCTGACGATTATCGAATGAATAAACTATATCTTCAAAATCTTTACTGGTTCGAAAATCACCTGAATTTCGATTGTTATGCGCTTCTATTTTAGAGGCAATAAAATAATGAAATGGCATAAGTCGTATTGAGATTTCGTAGTCAAGTTCATAAAGGAAACTTTCCTTCATCCCTTGTTCATACCATCTGTTGTGAAAACCTAAAACACTTTCATTGGTCGGCATAACATCTACAATCAGATCATCGATTTTATAGCGCCCAATAAACTTTGCGTCTGTTACATTTCTAAAACCTAATTGACGTAATTTCTCCTCAAAGACTGCAAATTCAACTCGGGTAGAAATCGCAACGACAATATCGATGTCGTCGGTGGGCCTCACTTCGTCAGAACCAGATTTATCAGCGTACAGAGCTACCACTGATCCACCAACGAAGACAACGTCTTTCAATAAGTAGTCAAGTTTCCCTGCAACCTCTCTTATTCGTTTAATGTATACGTGCCTGTTATAAATCATTGAAAAAACCTTTTTTCTAATTCAATACATGCCAATTCTTTTTCTCTGGCACCTCCTATTCTCAACGAATCGGTTAAAGCCAGCAACTCATAAAATAATTCATTCTTCTCTGCTACAACCGGAACTGTATGATAAAGTGGGACTATCGCCTGTCCACGGACTTTTCCCTCCGGATGTTCCCAAACCACTTCTTCCTGGAATGAGAGTTTACTTTTCAACGGTTCTGCGGAATGTGCGGTAGGAATTCCTCGCACTAAAGACCCTGGTTGAACCGGAAAAACGTATTTAAGTCCAAATTTTAAAAATTCCAACAATGATTGCCTAAATACATGTTTAGATAAATTCACATCAATTAATCCTGAGAAAGATGATCTATAGATAGAGGCAGAAATCTCAGCAGTGCTAATTTTTAATAGCTCTGCAAGATCCTTATTCTGTGTTGAGTTTAGGAATTTCAAATTATTTCCACTATTCCATTCTTTTCTCTGAATAGATATTATAGCCAAGAGAACAACAATATCCTGCGGACGCATCCCTTTATGATCTTTCATAACATGTAATTTTTGATTTGCAATTTACGATTCGCAAATCGCAAATCAAAAATTGACACCAAAAAAAGTCGTGCAGTATTATTTACTCTATATTTCTATTTCAAAAACTCACCCAAATTCTTCTGGGTAACCAGTTGAAAAGGAATCAAAACTTCTTTTTCAAAGGCTGCCCCTTTTGCAGCTTTTATAGCTGTTTCGATTGCCATACCTCCCTGCTGTTTTGCATTTTGATATACTGTCGCATCCAAAGTCCCTTTTTTAACTGCCTGCAATGCATCCGGTATTGCATCGATACTGACAACGATTATCTTATTTTTAAGTCCGGCAGCTTCCAGCGCTTTTACAACACCCAGCCCCATCTCATCATTTTGTGCAAAAATGGCGTTGATCTTGGGACCGAAAGACTGGATCCAGTTTTCTGTTAAGGACATCGCTTTTGCCCTATCCCACTCCCCTGATTGTTCGGCCAGAAGTGTCAGACCTGGATTTGCTTTTAAAATTTCTTTGGCACCTTTGTCTCTTTTAATCTGCGCCGCCTGACCCATGTAGCCATGCATCATAATCACATTACCCTTTCCTCCCAGTTTTTCCACAATATATTTCATCGCAATCCGCGCCGATTCGGTATCGTCAGATCCAACAAATGCCGTTGGTTTCGTGCTCGTTTCCGAGTTGACATTAATGATCGGAATTTTAGCATCCATCGCAAGCTTTACAGCCGGCGAACTAGCCTCTACTTCACAAGGATTCATCACAATAGCATCCACACCCTGAGCGATAAAACTTTCCACCTGCTCAACCTGTTTCAGCGCAGATCTTTCCGCATCCACAGTGATCAGCTCTACGCCCAGCTCTTTCGCTTTCGCTTCCATTTGATCGCTGACGTTGACAACAAATTCATTTTGCATACTCAGCATCGTCGCACCAATCACAAGTTTTTTATCCGCACTTTCCTTCCCCGATTCATTGGTTTTCGATTGATTGCAGCCCGTCAAAATAGCCGCGACAAGTGCAAAGGCGTAAATGGAATTCAGTTTCATAATTGATTTATATTCAACAATATCACATTAAATTTAAAAGTAAATTCGGCACAGGATCTCCTATACACTTTTCTCTTTTCCCATACTATCCAAAACCACGGCTCCAATGATGATCGCGCCCATGACCACCTGCTGGTAATAGGATGTCACGTTCAGTAAATCCAGACTGTTACTAATGACACCAATCAGCAATGCGCCTATTAAAGTCCCGGTCATGGTGCCCGTTCCGCCCGACGTGCTGGTTCCGCCAATAATCGCGGCTGCAATGGCATCCAGTTCGAATCCTGCTCCGGCATTAGGTTGTCCGGTGGTGATTCTTGAAGTCAATAAAATCCCTCCCATCGCAGAAAGCAGCCCACAGATTGTGTAAACCCACATTTTCACATGATTAACCCGGATACCCGATGCCCGTGCAGCAGGCTCATTGCCACCCACGGCATACATGTAACGCCCTAAAATGGTTTTGTTCAAAATGACCGAACAGCCCGCAAAAGCGAGTATCAGGATGATGATAGGAAAAGGAATACCAAACATATTACCTCCCCCAATGAAATTGAAAGCATCTGAAAGATTGGATATTGGCCGGCCTTTGCTCAAAATAAGCGCCAGTCCCCGCCCGATGGTCATTGTGCCCAGGGTAACGATGAAGGGAGGAACCTTGCTTTTTGTAATGACCATTCCGTTAAAAGCGCCTAAAATAAGTCCTCCTGCCAGACCTGCAAAAACCGGAACGATCACGGGATAAGTATCAGGATGGGCAAAAGTAGCAGCCAAAACACCGGTCACCGCCACCATAGATCCCAATGAAAGATCAATACCTCCGGTAATGATCACAAAAGTGACGCCGAAAGCCAGCAACGCATTGATCGACACCTGCGTTCCGATGATCATCAGGTTGGACAGCGTAAAAAATTTGGGTGTACTTAAAGCAAGACCCAGGCAAATGATTGCAAAGGCCAGGAAAATGCCATATTGACCAACACTCCGAAATTTTGTTGCAAGTCTGTTTTCCACTATTTATATTTTTGAAAATGTATAGTTTTCTTCTCGTGTTATTGGACTGAATATTTCATGACCAGCTCCTGAGTTGCTTCCTTTCTGGTAAGCATTGCCGTCTGTCTACCTTTTGACAAAACCATAATCCGGTCGCTCATCCCTAAAATTTCAGGTAATTCTGAGGATATCATGATCACTGCAATACCCTGGGCCGTGAGGTTATGTATCAGTTTGTATATTTCGAATTTGGCACCTACGTCAACACCCCTTGTCGGCTCATCCAGAATGATGACTTTCGGAGATGATAACAATACCTTTGCGATCACAACTTTTTGCTGGTTACCGCCGCTTAGATGTGTTACTTTCTGACCAACGCCAGACGTTTTAATTTTAAGGTCAGCAATGATTTTATTCACCGCTTTGTCTTCACTTTCATCACTTATAAAAATCCCACGACGATGTTCGGGCAAACTGGCCAGTGTAACATTGTGCTTCACCGATAACTCCGGAATAAAACCCAAACCTTTACGATCTTCACTGACATAACCGATGCCTGCATTCACAGCATCCCTCGCCGATTTTATAAAAACTTCCTGACCATTGATTTCTACCGTACCACTGTCGGCCAGTGCCAGTCCGTAAATAGCCTGGGCGATCTCGGTTCGTCCGGCTCCCATCAATCCTGAAATACCAAGTATTTCCCCCGCACGTACTTCGAAACTGATGTCAGAAAATTTGCCTTTCTTGCTTAGATTTTTGACGCTAAGTACTGCTTTCCCTTTTTCAGCAACTGGTTCGGGAAACATTTTATCGATTTCACGGCCAACCATCATGGCTATCAGACTGGCGTTATCAAGCTCAGACGCGTTTTTTGTAGCAATATACTTTCCATCACGTAAAACAGTAATCGTATCAGCGATTTCAAAGATTTCGTCCATCTTATGTGAGATATAAATGATGGCGACACCTTTGTTTTTAAGTTCCCGGATAATCCTGAAAAGGGTGGCAACTTCCTTGTCCGAAATAGCAGATGTGGGCTCATCCATAATGATCACCCTGGCATCATTGGAAATCGCCTTGGCGATTTCTACCATTTGCATCTGGGCGACGCTGAGATATTTCATCTTCACATCAGCGAGGATATCGACACCCATTTCTTGTAACAAGGAGGTCGCCCTGGCTACAATATTTTGATCATTAAGCCAGCCTGTTCTCGATCCTGTGATCTCTTTTTCTCTGCCCAGAAAAATATTTTGTGCCACCGTAAGCTCCGGAACGATCAGAATTTCCTGATGGATCATTGAAATTCCCTTTTTCAGAATTGCATTGACATCGCTCTTTTCTAAACGATTTCCTTCTAAAACAATTTCTCCGGAATCAGGCTTTACTAACCCCACCAATATCTTCATAAAGGTGGATTTCCCGGCACCATTCTCTCCCATCAATGCATGAACTTCTCCCTTTTTCAAGGTTAGCCGCACATCGTCCAACGCCTTAATCCCGGCATAGGACTTCGAAAGACCGATTATATTAAGGATTACATCACCCATAACAAAACACAAAAAGCCCTGAAAGGGCGCCATACCTCAGAATAGGGCACCGCCCTATTCACTATCCACGTCGCGATCACAACCATGATCGCGAATACAATGCCCGATACGAATTCAATCCCAAACATACCGTTCATCATATTCAACATTATATTTTCTCAAAAAACCTCGGTATTCATCCTGAAAAGTCCGGTTTTCGTGATGCATTTTCTGGTTCTCTATGTATTTAATTACCACATTCAATTCATATGGATTGACCGAAAAAATCCCATAACCGTCCTGCCAATAGAAATTGGCATATTCATTCCCTTTCGTCTTGATCCATTTGGAAGAAGTTTTTTTCACTTCCTCCAGCAATTTCATCACCGTTATCTTTCTTGATAAAACACAAAGAATGTGAACGTGATCAACATAACCTCCAACCTTAATCGGCAGGCATTCAAACTTTTTACATATTCCGCCCAGATAGCGATAGAGCTCATTTTCGATTTTTTCGTCGATCAAAGGCTGACGATATTTGGTGCTGAACACGATGTGTGTACAGATTTTTGATAATGATTGCGGCATTTTTCTGGTGCCCGGAGGCTTATAGTGTGTGGTAATTTTTTGGGTGGGTATTAATCATATCACAATACCCGGTGTGATAATGATATTGATTGATTGATAGGGCATTGCCCTATCCTAAAATATTAACCCTTTCAGGGTGTGTTTTGCACCGTTACCCTGAAAGGGTTAATCCCTCAGAATTGGGCACCGCCCTATTCTATTCAATTCAATAGTTCAAATCAAGACCCAGCCCATTCAACGCCAGTATCTTTCCAGCTCTTGGAAGCGGCCGAATCCAGTACAGCCTCGCAAACCTTCTGCGTTTCCAAAGCATCCTTGAACGTCGGACTGCAATCCTTCCCGGTTTGCAGACTTTCAAAGAAATCCGCTACCTGATGTATGAACGAATGCTCATAACCAATGCTCGTTCCAGGAATCCACCATCTTTTCATATAAGGCTGATCACCATCCGTCACCAGAATCGATCTCCATCCCCGAACGATCGATTCGTCCGAATGGTCAAAGAATTCTAGACGGTTCAAATCATGCAGATCCCAACGGATCGACGCATGTTCGCCATTGATCTCAAACGTATAAAGCGCCTTGTGCCCACGCGCATAACGCGTAGACTCAAAAAGTCCCAGCGAACCATTGTCAAAATGGCAATGAAAAATACAGGCATCATCAATACCAACCTTCTGCACCTGGCCGCTGGCCTGATGCACACGTTCCTTTATAAAAGTCTCGGTAACGGCTGAAACATCTTTAATTCCGCCATTAATCCACATAGCCGTATCGATACAATGCGCAAGCAAGTCACCCGTTACACCAGAGCCGGCAGCCTCGGCGTCCAGACGCCATGTAGCTGCACCGCCCTGCGGCACATCCGGATTGATCGTCCAGTCCTGAAGGAAATTCGCGCGGTAATGGAAAATCCGACCCAATTTACCCGAATCAACGATTTGCTTGGCAAGCGTAACCGCAGGAACACGACGATAGTTATACCAAACAGTGTTTTTCACCCCAGCCTTTTCAATAGCATCCACCATCGTCTGTGCTTCTGCCAAAGTTCTTGCCAATGGCTTTTCACACAAGATCATTTTACCAGCCGCAGCCGCAGCAATCGCAATTTCAGCATGCGTATCATTTGGCGTACAAATATCCACAGCATCGATATCATCCCGCGCGATCAGAGCTTTCCAGTCTGTCTCTACGGATTCGTATCCCCACTGATCTGCAAACTCCTGAACCTTTTGTGCATTACGCGAACAAACCGCTTTCAGCACAGGTCTGTATTCCAGTTCAGGGAAAAAGTTATCAATCCTGTTATATCCATTGGAATGCGTACGCCCCATTAATCCGGTGCCGATCAGTCCAATTCTTATTTCCTTCTTATTTGACATGATGTTAAATACGTTATTGGTTCAAATGTTATTCCGATACTTTCGCAGCCCCAAAACCAGATCAGGCATTTTTCAGGCCTCGTACCATCCATGTGCCTGACGCACGCGTACCAATGCCGCGAGAATATCATTCCAGGTTTTCTGGTCCGTCATCACCGAATTCGGGAACATACATCCATCCCAGCAGATATGACGGAAAGCCTTTGTAAGCTCGCCGTTTTCATGGCGCAGCCAGTAGCCGGCGTCATGCGTAATATCCAGTTTTCCGTTCGGGTCTGTCGCTAGACAGTGACGGCCTGTTTTATCATGTGAACCCGTTCCGTGAACCGTACCATCATTCTGCGCCACATGAAAGTCAATCGTCCATGGACGCAAAGCGCTTGTCATTTTTTTCAACCCTGCTTCCAGTGCGTCACGGTCGCTCCATTCAAAATCAACAGGCAATACACGGTCCTCCGGACGGTTATATCCCAGCAGATAAAGGAAAGTATGCGACATATCAGCCTGAAAACCAATATTCGGACGATCCACGGCTTCCAGTGTATCGATCATCGTTTTCCAACTGTGCATACCACCCCAGCAGATCTCACCTTCGGCAGCCAGTTTTTCGCCATACTCGGCGGCAACGTCACAAGCCCTCCTGAAAGTTTCAGCGATCAGTTTGGTATTGTTTACCGGATCAAGATCCCATGCTTCCGGCTTACTTGCAGAATCGATACGAATGATCCCATTGGGGCGAATACCCAGTTTTCTCAGCTTCTGACCAAAAATGGCAGATTTTTCAACCTGCTTTACAAACTCGTCGCGTTCATCTTTACTACCCATTGCCGGGCCACCCCAGATCGGAGCTACCAGACTGCCTATTTCAAGATTAAGTCCGCCAACTTTATCAACCAATTTTTTTATACCGTCGTCACTCATATCCAAATCGATATGAGGGTCAAAAAGGCCGATATCGATACCATCGAATTTCACGCCGTTTACCTCAGCAGCGGCAGTTTTTTCAAGCATCGTATCAAAAGAAATGACAGGTTCCGAATCAGAACCTTTGCCGACAA
The DNA here is from genome assembly GCF_024220585.1 of Dyadobacter diqingensis. GTDB lineage: Bacteria > Bacteroidota > Bacteroidia > Cytophagales > Spirosomataceae > Dyadobacter > Dyadobacter diqingensis. The sequence goes on along the minus strand of NZ_JAMXKF010000009.1, from coordinate 37,830 downwards.
TACCGGGCCATGTGGCATTGTGGAGCTTGGGATAATTATTTTCTGGCATGGTTTAGTAGATTTTAGCGATTAGCTGTAAGCTACTGGCTCACAGTTGATTCAAAAAACACACAATAAATATTTTAAACTTTACGACTGACAATAAGCAAGTTGGTCTGATACCTCAAAGCTAATTCCTAATAGCCAAAAGCTTATTCAATAATCAAATCCGGATTCAATGGACCGAAGTGTTTCAACATCACGATCGGGTCATTCGCAGACGGATTGCTGATCACAACACCTTCCTGCGCAGCTTTTTCGCTTACAAAGAATTCGTCGTTCGTCAATTGTCCATAACGGATCAACGCAGGCGTTTCAATATTCCACTCACCCAATTTGCCATGGCCCTGCATCACGATAAGTCCGTATGCGGCCGCATCTTTGATGGTAACAGTCTGTCCTGGAAAAACAGTAAGCTCCTTGGCACTGTAAGCCTCGTTTTTATAACAAATCCAGTTTTCACTATATCCTTCTGCCGCCATCTCTTCAACATCTTTTACTGGTTTAGGGCGCATGAAGTGCTTTTCCATCAAATTAGGATTTACATTCAAATCCCAGTCGATCACTTCCATCAACAGGTCGTAATCTCCGACTCTGTCTTTCGGCGTTCCTTTCCAAAGTAATTCTTCCGGAATAACCGCCTCATTGACAAGCGATTGATACATCGCAAAAATATCAGATGCTTTTTGAGGTTCATAGGTACACAAACTGCCAGGCGCGTGCAACATGCCAGGAGGAACATCCCAGCCTGTTCCAGGTTCCAGACGAAACGCCTGCGAGTAGTTGGTAATCTTATTATCACCCTTGGTGAAGTTCATCAGACACTCCTTAATCTGTTCTTTCGAAGTACCTGGAGCTATTCCAATAAATGTGTATGGAAAATCCCCGCCGTGGTTATTGAGTTGTGGGGGGAAATAATATGCTTCCGGCTTTCCGTTCTGACCGACCATCGCAGCGTGTTCATCTCTGTGGTGGATATGGTGAGGCAATGGGCCCATGTTATCAAAAAACTTGGAATACATCGGCCAGCTTTTATATTCATCCCAAAGTCTATCCCCTATAATTTCACCTTTCAGCTCACTTACTGCATCTCTCAATGTCACTTTTTGAACACCTGACTCATCTTCAAAAACGATCTGGCTCAAACCTTCATTTTCGCCGGTAAGCGGACCGTTCTCTGCCGGAGTAGTTGACGACAGCCAGCGTTCATCAATCCCGCCTCGTTCGCCTCCCAAAACGTAATAATCATCCGGATGTAATTTTATTCTACGGCCAGGCACACAAAATGACCTCGGCACCCATGTCGGAGCCAAACGCAATATTCCTTTTCCCTGTTCTAATGCCTTTTCTGCTATACTTGAAAGTCCCATTGTTTGATATTGAAAAATTGGTTTAGTTATAATCTATTAAAAACTCCTTGATTGTCTCCTCGTCATGTAATATGTCCAGTTCCAGCTCGTAAACCCTGCTTTGTTCCGGTTCGATAAATATCAACGAGCCATCTTCCCTGGCTTTGGCCTGACCGGTCAGCGGATGTGTGCTTGGTTCCAGACCTGTCACGTATTCTCCCTTTCCCCAATGCTGCCAGTTCGCAAACCAGGGCAGTTGTTCTTTTTTAAATTTCAGGAAAGCTGCAAGCCCGATTTTAGGATTTGATAATCCGCACACACTGTTTCCGAAAATATCCGCTTCAATATCTACCAGCACAACCTCTTCGCCACCACCCAGATGATCATCCAGCGGTGCGGCGCATTTTTTAAAATTGTTACCCGCCTTAAAGATCTTTGCATTTTCCCCGCCGTTTCTCGGATGCCAGTTTCCCTTCCAGACAATATCCGCACCTTCGTCGGCCAGCGGCCAGCCAAAGTTGAAATGATAAAGCAGCATATGCGGCGCAGGCGTATTTCCTCTGTTAATCACCTCGTCATGAATACGGATACCAGCCTTTCCAAGCGTTGCAGAAATCGTCCGCTTTAATTCCAGACTTGGCCCGAAAGGTTTCGTTTCCCGGATAATCCCGGTAATACTCATTTCCAGATTGCCTCTCCTGGGATCCGGCTGAATAATCGAAATAATTTCAGCGGGGATATTACTGATTTGCCCATGTAAACCGCGCTCACCATGTTCGTCGGATTCAGGACCTCCGACATGCGACAATCCGCAGGTGGTAAGCAATCCACCTCCGAAGGTTTTCAGCCAGTTGATCCCATGATCGGAAAAAGGCTGCGGATACGTAATGCCACCATGACTCAACCAGGCCAAACTGTGTTCATTATAAAAAGCATCGGCAATATCCATCGCGCGGTCGATCACCACTTTAAATCGCAGACCAGCTCCCGTGTTTATCCATGCAATCCGCGTTCCACGTCCCGCTCCGTTGTCAAGAACCGAAGTTTCGATGCCTCCAATTTGAGCATGATTGGATACTTTGTCTATCCAGCCCGGGTCTATCCAGTCCTGATTTATCGCAACACTGTCCTTCATTTCTTTTTATTAATTAAAAATATTATCCTAATAAAAAAAAGAGCGCAATGCATCTCATTTAACCTGTTTTATATTAAAATGACTCTAATTATTCAGTAACCAGTCGCGGACTCTTGGATTAAAATCAGCCGTATTTTCAAAATGAAATGCATGCCCCAGATTTTCATACAGGAAAAGTTCAGCTTCCGGAATGCCGTTGGCAACCTCTTCAGCCATCCATACCGGTGTGAAAATATCCTGCCTCCCGCCAATCACCAGCGTCGGCTTATCAATTTTCCCAAGATCTGCCAATGCGTTGTGATTAATACACGCCGCTGCCTGTCCTTCCAACCCGTGTAGTGGCTGGGGAAATGGATTTGCCCCATCCTGCTTACGTCCTGTTTCAAGCTCCGTATGTTTTTCTTCATTATCCCAGCTTGATTTTGAAAAGATCAGCAGCTGAATATACAAACTGAATTCTTCCGGTCTGAACCGGGCCTTCGCATTCATAATATGCTGAAATAACCCTTTGGCATAATTGTCGCAGCGCGCCCACGGACACATCAACACAAGTGACTGTACCTTATCCGGATGACGGATTGCAAGCTGCTGCGCAATGGTACTGCCCATGGAGCAGCCTACTACACGCACTTTTTCAACCTGAATAACATCCAGTAAACCGGCGTAGTCATCTGCCATCTGCTCGGTGGAATAAGGGCCCGAAGGTTTATCGGATAACCCCACGCCACGGTTGTCTCCAACGATACATCTAAAATGAAACTGCCAGTCTGCCAGGTGGACGTTCCACACCGACCCCGGCGCCGTTATACCCATAATCAGCAATAAAGGCGTGTCATCCGGAGAACTTCCCGAACCACGCTCTTCATAATGCAGGTGTATTCCGTTGGTTTTTATTGTTGGCATTTGTTAAAGCTTCTGGCTATTAGTTTGTGGCTTTTAGCCTTGTTACCGTTTCGATTTCGCTATTTTTACTTCCAACTAAAAATCACTAATTGGAAAATCCAGATGTATTTCTTGTTGGGTTTGCCGGCAATTTTGCAAGCTAACCGCAAATAGCCAACCGCTATCGCAGTCCAGGAATTAATTCTTCCTGAATCCACTTTCCGTCATGTAATGTCACAAAATCCGGGTCTTCCAATGCTTCCTCACCTTCGTCTTCACAAATGATCCAGCCATTGTAATTAATATCTTTAAGCCATTGGGTCACGCCCAAAAGATCAACCTTGCCTTTTCCCATCAAAGCAAATTCCGGGCTCCCGTTCCAGTCTTTGAAATGTACGTGGTTGATCAATGACTGGTATTCTTTCATTTTTGCCAACGGGTCCATCCCGCCGTTGATGATATGTCCAACATCGGGAGTCCAGCCTGTTACCTTTGCGTCCAGGGATTCCAGCACAACGCGGTAATCTTCCTCGGTACGGATAATGGATGAATGGGGAGAGTTGGGATGGTAACTGCACGGAACGCCTTTTTCGGCCGCCCTGGCAGAAACCCGGTTCACAATATTGATCAGGTTTTGCTGACGCTCGGCCAGGTTATGACGACCGGTCGGTATCTGAACCGTATTTAAAACCGCACCGGGAAATCTTTGCAAGACACTGATCGCATGGTCAGCCACTTCTCTTTCGCGTTCCGTTTCTTCGGGTTCATTCCAGTCAAGGGCAAGAGCCAGTGCGGCCAGTTCAATGCCCTGCTCTTTTAATTTTGCTTCAAGAAGTCCCGGATCGATCAAATCACCCATCCAGGTAAAAATGGGTTGAATTCCGGAAAACCCTGCTTTGGAAATAACCTCGATCATATGTCCCAAACGCCCCTGATGGGTTTGTCCGCTGTTACTCATAAACCAGGTGTATACTTCTGAACCGAAACGAAATGGGAGCTTTTGTGACATTATGAATGGTTGAATATTAGCTTCGAGCGTTGCGCTGTTGGCCTATGGAAAATCATGAATTCTGAATCCCGGAGTCCCGGGGCGTTGCCCCGGGCTGAGGTAATAAGTCCGTTGGACTGATCTCGGATTTTATAAATTGTGTTTCTGGCCCATTTCCCGGATAAATTTATAACCCTTTTCCGCAATGTCCCACGGGTCGGAGAATTCCCTCCACACGCCTATGGCATTTGCAAAATCAGGGTCGTTCCGGGAGAATGCTTCGATGGTGAGCCAGCCTTTGTAGTTTATTTTCGCAAGTGAAGAAAATGCGCTATCCCATAAAACCTGGCCTTCGCCCGGTGTTCCTCTGTCGTTTTCGCTGATGTGAACGTGTGCTAAAACCGGTGCAATGGTATCCAGCGCAGCCGCATAACTTTTTTCTTCGATGTTGGAATGGTGCGTATCAAACATCGCTCTGACATTCGGATGGTCTGCCGCTTTTACAAGTTTCAGTAATTGCTCCATCGTATTGCACAGATAACATTCAAAACGGTTCAAGGCTTCCAGCGCAAAAACAATGTTGGCCTGCGCCGCATATTCAGCAGCCGCATGAAGCACCTCACCTGCCAGCGCATACTCCTGATCCAACGCCGGACGGTTCACAAAAACAGTGTGCGCCGAATGGAATGGCCCGCAAATGATTTTAGCATTCAGATCATGCGCGCGGTCCACCCCCCACTTAATCTTATCCAGCGCTTTGCCACGCACCTCGGATGATTCACTAACAGGATTGTCATCCTTGCCCATCGTCATCACCGTTGTCGTTTCCAGACCAAGATCACGGGTATAATCACCCATTCTTTTATATGCGGCAAGGTCCTGCGAACCCAGATAAAACTCTACGCCGTCATATCCAATTTTCTTTAATCTGTCAATGATTGGAAACAAATCGTCCGACACCGCTGCCGTCCAGGCAAGCACATTAAATCCTATTTTATTCATCATGATCGTTATTGGCAATGAGCGGTCAGTGGCAGAAAACTACCACTGACCGTTTGAAATCAATACAACTATTGTTTGATACGAATGTTTTTATATTCAACTTTCATTGGCGGGCCCACATGAACCTGCACACCTAAAAGTCCTTTTGATTTTCCATTTACTGTATCGTTGTCGGTAACGTCGCTCATTAACACACCATTGATATAGTGCTGGAGACGGTTTCCTTTTACAACCAGGTGAAACTCATTCCAGTCCTCACCTTTGATTTTGGTTTTCAATTCATCGGACGTACCCAATGAACCGCTTACCGTTCTGCCCAACCAGGCGTTATTTTTCAGATTCGCTTTGAAAGCTTCCGGTGATTTGTCCGTAGGATCGTTTACTGTGACAATTTCACCACGGTAAGCAAGTGTTGTTCTCTTTCTCTCTTCGTAATTCTGGCCGGTATAACGGTTTGCTCCGTCGATATCTGCCTGGTATCCGCGTAATGCGTTCGGAACGTCCGTCAGCTGCTCACTGCGGTAGTTAATTCCTGAGTTACCCTTTTCAGTAATTTTAAATGAGCCTTTTAATTCAAAATCTCCCGGCTGTCCGCCTTGCCAGATAATGAATGAATTTGTTTTCAATAAGGTCTCAGGTGTGATTTCTCCCACCAGATTCCCATTCTCAACACGCCAGTATTTAGTATCACCTTCCCATCCTTTTAAACTCTTACCATCAAAAATTTGTACGAACCCTTTTTCTTTCTTTTGCGCCAGGCAGGAATTCTGGATAGAAACCAGGGCAATCACGAGGATTGCCCCTACTGCGGCAATATTCAATTTGGAACTCATTTTAGACAGCATTTTATACGTTTTTAGACTTCTGAATGATTAAATACCCTTACTCTTTCCTGCTCCATAAAGCGTATTTATATTCCAACACTCTTTAAAAAGAAGAAAATAATATCCAAAAATTCCTAAAATTATCGAGCCGACTATCCTGTACTAACCTGCTTATCCCGATTTAAAGCGGCAATTCGTGATTTTTTCAAGGTTATTGCCAGTGACTTTCCCACCACCCGCAGTGAATATACTTTTAAGTGCTGGTAAATGGCTACCAATCGTCGTAAATATAATAGTTAAAACCAATCACAAGGGTAGCCTGTATTCCCGAAATGTGACTTGATAATTTGTTTCCACAAGTTACTTAATAATTAATTAAACCGAAATTCCCTTACGATTATCCTATTTAACAGCGAAATTGGCATAATTGTATTTTTTTGATTTACGGAATAATTGTGCGATCTACCGATTCTGCATCGACCGTGTTGTTAAACATCGCTTTGCAAAGAGCTGATCATACTTCTCTGGTCAAATATACGTTCCGATGTATTTACAACCAGGATAACCTAAATAGCTATACGCAGGATTATTTTTTATCTTTTTCGAAGTTTAGCAGAAATGAACGAAAATATAAAGCCCCCGGATTTCATGAATACCTACAAAAAGATTCAGCCCAATTCCAGACCAGAAACTTTGTTCCGGCTTGGAATTGGGCTGAACTTAATACCCAACTTCACTTTCTCTACACCAACGATACTAGGGCATCAAGACTTTGTCAATCACATGGATCACGCCGTTTGACTGATACACATCTGCTGTTGTAACCTTTGCCATATTACCTTTTGAATCGGTAACGATTACATTTTTACCTTTCATCGAAAAAGTAAGTTCCTCACCCTGCACCGTTTTCGCCATTGCTTTTCCACCACCATCCTTAATCATCATCATCACCGACTTCGCATCCACCTTTCCCGGAATCACGTGATAAGTCAGGATCGAAGTAAGCATGGCTTTGTTTTCCGGTTTCAGCAAATTATCAACCGTACCAGCGGGCAGCGCTGCAAAAGCATCGTTAACCGGTGCAAAAACAGTAAAAGGACCGGGTCCTGATAAGGTTTCTACGAGACCAGCCGCTTTAACAGCTGCCACCAACGTCGTGTGATCCTTAGAATTTACTGCGTTTTCGATGATGTTTTTAGAAGGATACATCGCTGCACCACCCACCATTACTGTTTTTTCCTTTTGGGCAAACGCACTGAACGCAGTTAACAGCGCCACTGCAAGCAATCCCGAAAATTTCATTTTAAGCGTCTTCATATGGAAATTTAGTTTGTTGATGTTGTCTCCATATACGCCCGGAAATTTCTTTTGGATTGATCTATGTAAAGAAAATATATAAAATAACTAATTAAATATCAGTTACTTCCAAAAGCCGCTATCAAAAAATTACTCATACGAGGTTATTTGGATGGAATCGGATCCCCCGGAGCTTTGGCCGCAGGATCATAAATGGCAACGCCAACTTTTGAATCAGCACAGCCGTAATACAGCAGCCATTTTTTCTTAAAATAAACCATCCCTTCAATAAAAACTGTCCCGGCAACGTACTGTCCGCTTTTTTCAAAGGGCTCCATCGGTCTGAAAAACGGAACATCCAGTCTGCTTATTAATTTAGAAGGATCGTTTTTGTCAAACAAAACCTGTCCTGCACAATAACTGTTTGGTGTATAACGAAGATCGCCGTTAGCACCTGCATCATTTTTCCCATTGTATAAAAGCACAATGCCTTTGTCCGTAACGATGGCAGGAGGTCCGCATTCAGTTAAATTGCTGTCAAAAAATCCCTTTCTGGGCGATATCAGGTTAACCAGATTTTCCTTTTCATCCACCAACGGCGTCCAGTTGATCAGATCGGTAGAAGTGGCAACGTTGACATTAGCCTCTCCGAAATACAGCCAGTATTTGCCGTTAATTTTGGCAATAACCTGTTTATCATTGACCAGTTTAGTCACCAAAGAACCCGATTTCGACCAGATGTTATTGAATTTTCCGTTGTAAGCTTTTAAAAAAGCCGGTCCATGTTTTTTCCATTTAACCAGATCTTTGGAAGTCGCCACACCCAGCCTTGCCTTATCCCGGTTCCACTGGGTATAGATCAGCACATAAGTCCCATCCTCGGTCACCGCAACCCGCGGGTCTTCACAACCTCCCGGCCATTCGTTTGCCTTCTGGCTATCTTCGTCAGGATAAAAAACAGGCGTTTTCTTTCGTTTAAAAGTCGTCCCGTCCGTACTTTCTGCATAACCCAGACGGGAAGTGCGATGCCCTATGTTTTTTCCTGCCTTATCCTCTGCACGGTATAACACCACAATTTTGCCATCTTTTATCGTAGCGGCCGGGTTAAAGGTATCGTTGGATTCCCAGTCGACCATTTTTTTATTCATCGGACAAAAGAAATGCGAACTCGTATCGGGCGAGATAACCGGGTTAACACGGGCAGGCCTTTTAAAACCGCCAAAAGCCCAGTCAGGCAATGTATTTTTGGTTTGCGCCTCAGCCTGAACCGATATCAAAAATAGTCCAAGTAATATCCCCTTTGCTGAATTTTTCATTGACAATATTTTATATTGATGATTAACTAATCAAAGAAGTTAAGACACGCCGCCTACCCTAAGACCGCCTCAAAAGTTAAAAATCAAAGCCAGCCCGCATTAAACATTACTGTACTTTGCAAATTCAGATTGCGCTATAAGCAAAAAAGTCCTGTCTGAATTTTATCAGACAGGACTTTTTAAAAGTTATATCCCAAGCCGTTCCCCGACTTGCCGACAACTTTTATTTATTCGCTACAAGATTAACATCCAAAGTAAAATCGTTTTCGATTGCTTTGTCTCCAAGGTTTTCGAAGAAATTTTTCGAACGGAATTTGATATCATATTTCGTTCTGTCGATAACAATTTTCGCGTCAGCAGTAACTTTTTTAGCATCAGACTTCACTGTCGCAGGGAATTTCACATCATCAGTAATTCCTTTGATAGTCAATTTACCAGCCACATCATACACATCACCACCTTTTGGTGTAACCGAAGTGATCACAAACTTCGCCTGTGGATGCGCTTCTACTGAGAAGAAATCAGGGCTTTTCAAATGGCCAGTCAATTTCCCGTTCATTTCTGCATCTTTAACGTCAGTTACAGTCAAATTCTTAACGTCAAATACAAAACTTCCACCTTTTAACTTTGCTCCATCAACAATAAGCGATCCGCTATTCAAAGGAATTTCTCCTGCATGCGTGCCGGTAACTTTTTTTGCACCCCATGTTAGTTTGCTGCTTTTTGCGTCCACTGCCAATGTCTTATCTGCGGATTTAGACTTACCCGGACCGCCAGCGATTACAGCAGAATTTACAAATAGTCCAACCAATGCAAATAGAATGATTTTTTTCATGATTTGTTTGACAATTAAAATGGATAAAAGAATGTATAAATATAAGGATACGATTTTACAAAAAAGGTAAACGGGCACGTAAATCGCACCCGATACACTGTACTAGCCCAATTACTACTTGATATGCAAAATCCTGAACAACCTGTTCATATGATACTCGCAAGCTCTGAACTTACCAGTTGTTTTAATATCTCTTTTCCTTCCGGCCAATCCTCCAATCCTGAAACGGCATTGATATGGCCCTTTTTCCCCAGATTTACAAATTCACTGCCCCATGCCTGGGCAAAGGCCTGTGAACGTTTGATGCTGGCATAAATGTCATTGGTACTCGCCACCACAATACTTTTAAAAGGAAATGGCGTAAATGGTATTGGCGTAAATCCTTCCACAAAATTTAGTCTTTTCGACAATTCAGCATCTGCCGGGGCTACCAGCAATGCGCCCACGATCCATGGCGAGCTAAAAGCAGCAGCCCAGTGCGCAACGGTTATACAGCCCAGACTATGCGCAATCAAAACAGTCGGTTCGGTCAGCTGGCTTATGATTTCCTGTAACCTGGCCACCCAATCCTGTCGTACCGGCCAGTCCCAGTTGTCCTGTTCAATACGTCTGATAGCATCCGGATACTGGTTTTCCCAGATCGTTTGCCAATGTTGCGGACCCGAGCCAGCTAAACCCGGAACTGTCAGAAAGCGAGTACTCATATATACTTTGCCGGTCTGTTTATTGCACTTTATTTTTCGATCCCTGTGATCAAAATTGTTATGTCACAAAGTAATGCTTATTTATTGAAATAAACAATAGTATATAAAGTCTATTTATTTAATAGATTAAAAATATTTTATTTCTGATAAACATTGAAAGACCGTTTCAAGTCCATCCAAACATGCATATCCCTGCATGACAAGGAGTTAAAGTTTAATTTATTTTCCCGCTTTCACGCAGCGAAATCCAAGGTTATTACTGCCACTGGTTGTTTCGCCTTTTCCACGACTTCCTGCTTTGTAACGAATGCAGTATTCATCACTGCAAAGGAAGGACCCGCCTCTTTGCACATGTTTTTCTGCACCGGGCTCATCCGGATCGTAGCTATCTGATGGACCTTTGGGATTTTTTGCAGGGCTTTTCTGGTAATAATCAGGTCTATACAAATCCTCACACCATTCCCAAACATTGCCGTCCATGTCATACAAACCATACGGATTGGCCGGAAATGTTTTTACAGGTGCAGCGCCGGCATAACCATCCTCCTTTAAATTTTTATCAGGAAAACTTCCCTGGTAGATATTCGCAACCCATTTATTGGACGGCTTCAACTGATCGCCCCAATAATAGGTATGATTTCCTTTTCCTCCCTGCGCTGCAAATTCCCACTCTGCCTCAGTTGGGAGACGTTTTCCAGCCCATTTGGCATAAGCTGCCGCATCTTCATAGGAGATATGAACCACGGGAAAGTTTTCGCGCCCTTTGATCGAACTTCCTTTTCCTTCGGGATTAGCCCAGCTGGCACCCGGAACATAATTCCACCATAACAGAGGATTTTCAAGAGAAACCTTCTGTGTAGTCGGGGTAAATACGGCCGAACCCGGAACGAGTTTATCTGCGGGAACACCCGGATAATCCGCCGGATTTAACGGACGTTCTGCAACTGTTTTATAATTTGTTGCCGCTACAAATTTGGCATACTCCGCATTGGTAACCTCATGCGTATCCATCCAGAATCCGTCAACGGAAACCTCATGCATCGGTCTTGAATCAGGAAATTCATCCGCACCCATCAGGAATTTCCCACCGCCAATCCACACCATGCCGGTTGTATCTCCGCTGCCTTCTGTAATTTCCTGATGACTTGCCAAAATTGCCGATGCTCTCGTAGGCATGCCATCCGCGATACAATGCGCAAGGCTATCCGCTGTTTTTTCCGCAGCCGTTTGTTTTTTCTGGCAATTAAAACTGATTCCCGCAACCAGTATCATCAGGTACAAATTCTTAAAACGCTTCATTTCAATCTTTATTTATCTTATTACTGATAAGCCAATTATTCAAAGAAATACTTACTCTGCTATCTTGATTTTAAATACGTCTTTAAGTGCCTGTTTCGCCGCATGATAACCACACATGCCATGCACCCCGCCACCCGGAGGTGTTGATGAAGAACAAATATAAATCCCTTCCGCGGATGTTCTGTATGGGGACGCACTCAAAACCGGGCGTGTATACAGCTGGAAAATATCCTGGATACCTCCATTGATATCTCCGCCTACGTAGTTGGGGTTATAATCTTCGATCTGCTGCGTATTCATGGTGCTCCGGCCGATGATCAGATCTTTAAAACCGGGAGCAAAACGTTCAACCTGATTTTCGATCGCTTCGGTCATATCTTCCTTAGAGCCATTCGGGACGTGGCAGTATGCCCAGCCGGTGTGCTTTCCTTTCGGCGCACGCGTACTGTCAAATACACTGGGCTGCGAAAGAAGCACGTAAGGTTTTCGTGACTGATTCCCCAATGACGTCATTTTCTCAGCCGCCGCAATATCTTCCAGGGTATTGCCCAAATGGACCGTTCCCGCACCTCTGCAAGCCTCCGCCTTAAACGGGATCGGTTCGCTCAGTGCCCAGTCCACTTTGAAAACGCCCATTCCGTAACGATATTTCTGCAACCGGCTGATGTAGGAAGAACTCAGTTTATCTCCTGCGATAGCAACCAGTTGTTTAGGGGTAACATCAAATAAAACTGCTTTGGCTGGAGGAAGCTGACTTAATGAACGCACCGGAAAATCGGTTTGCACCTCCCCGCCCAAACTTAAAAACAAAGTGGTCAGTGCGTCAGCGATTGACTGGGAACCGCCTTTTGGAATAGGCCAGCCGGCAACGTGAGCCGCGGCCATCAGCATAATTCCGATCGCCGAGGTTGCCAGGTTTTCCAAAGGCTGGATGGCATGAGCTGCCATACCTGCCCATAGTCCCCTTGCCTCCCTTGTTTTAAATCTTTTCGCCAGCCAGGTAGCCGAAGGCAAGGCTTTCAAGCCAAATTCTGCGAGTGCAATCGGATATTTTGGCAAAGGGAAAGGTCCCAGCAAATCCGGCAGCAACTTTGGCAAATCTCTAACCACAGGGCTCATGAAGCGCAGATACGCCTCACAGTCCTTGCCAAGACCTTCTGCCGTTTTTTCAATGGACCTGTCCAATACACCTGCCGTGCCGTCGTCGAAGGGATGAGCGGCAGCAAAAGTCGGCTGTATCAATTCCAGTCCATATTTTTCAAGCGACAAGCTTTTTAAAAACGGCGACAAAACTGCCATAGGGTGCACCGCCGAACATACATCGTGCAAAAAATCTGGAAGTGTTAATGCTTTGGTTCGCATACCACCGCCGATTTCCTTTTTACCCTCTACCAGCAACACAGAAAGTCCCTGTTGCTGTAAAGTGATGGCGGCCGACAGCCCATTGGGACCGGAACCTACTACAATGGCATCGTACTCCGTCTTTTGCACAATTTTATGATTCAGATATTCAGCGCAGTGGTACCCAAACCAACTACTCTATAAAACTAGTAGACAAAATAACTCTATATACTTTCAAAAAACAAACATTCATAAAAATAAGGTTTGTTATGATCTGTTCTGACAACAAAAAAGGAACAACCTTTCGATTGTTCCTCTTGCTTTACGAAGTCATTGATGTTACTTCAATTTGTCTTTCAAATTCTGGACTGTCTCCAAATGGTGGTTAAGCGTCGGCAATTTTCCAGCCGCCCACGATTTCACCTCGGCATCTTTTGCGTCCTTCGAAGCTTCTTCAAATTCCTTTATATCCATTTTGTGATCATCAACCATTAATGACAAATAAGCCTTATCAAAATCTTTTCCTTTTTTCTCGGCAAGGTCATTGTATTTCTTTTGCTTGTCTTCACTTAATGCTGCAGGCAACGTAATGTTCTTTTGAGCGGCCAGCGTTTTCAGCTCATCGTTAGCTTTGGAATGGTCTTTAACCAACATACTTCCGAAATCCTTAACATCCTTGGAAACGGCGTTTTTCTCAGCAAGCTCACCCAGCTGAACTTCAAACATGCCGCCATCAGCAGCTGCTACCACGAATTCTGTATCATCTTCCAGTTTGGTATCGTCAAATTTCTGCTCGTTCTGATCTTCCGCCACCTCTTTGCTGTCCTTATTTTCAGAACTGTTACATGCCGAAAATGTCAATATACTTGCCAAAAACAGGGCGCTTAGTGTTATCTTTTTCATGATTATTTTCATTTTTAGTGATATTATAATCAGATAACAATAAAAATTTGTGCCAAACAGCATAAGTTGCCCCTCCCGTGTTCAGACAACATAAAACATCCTGGCCCTATTTTATTTATGAATATTCCCTGACCCATAGTGTTGATATTAATCATCATCGGGGTTAGCATTATATTTTGTATTTTTAACTTAACTTACAGAAAAAGAACGCAAAAACGGCGCTTCTGATCTTCTTACAATATTTTTCAAATGCTTTTTGCTAAAACTTATATTAATTTTAGTGCTTTAACTGACGTAGTTCAATACTCCGCAATACCCTAAACATGACCTTAAACGCCCCCTGCACTATTTTTTTAGCCGACGATGACGAAGATGATACGTTCCTGTTTCAGGAAGCATTGGGACAAATTCCCCTTCCTGCCGAACTGACCGTTGCTGAAAACGGGATGGAACTGATGCGAAAGTTAGCGGAGAGCGAACGTATTCCCGATCTGATTTTTCTGGATATGAACATGCCCGTTAAAAATGGGCTGGAATGTCTGATGGAGCTGCGCAGATCGGAAATGTACAAAGAGACACCCGTTGTTATTTTATCCACTTCCGTGGCTAGTTATCTTCTTGAATCCGCTTACAATGCGGGAGCAAATCTGTACGTTCAGAAGCCCACGAGTTTTTCCAGCCTGATCGGTATTTTAAATAAATGTCTGTTGCGGAAAGATAATCTTACACCACAGCCTGAGTTATCCGAATTCCTGATTGCAAACGAATGAGCATTTTTTAACTAACAGTCTCAAATGTGAGTAGATACTTCCGCATCACGAAACTTGTGGAGTAGCGCTTAAATAGAGATAAAGCACTGTATAATAACAAGTTACAAACAATAACACTTTTGCCAAGCTTGAATTAAACGGCTGGTACTGATTTATTATACTGCTGATAAATCATTTAACCGTACCAAAAAATGTCCGGAGCCGCAGCCACTGGAAGCTTAACTGAAATGCCCGTCATTTCTACCAGACAATTTAAAAAGTTAAAAAAAGATCCCGCCTTAACCGCCGCAGCCGCGGGCCTGAACTATATTTCGGGCAGCGATGCACCGGGTTATCTCAGAAAAGGAAAATCACCACGATTTTATTATACCGATAAGTCCGGCAGCCGATGTAAGGATAAAGAGGCCATCAAACGGATAAAATCTTTGGTATTGCCGCCTGCCTGGCAAGAGGTATGGATCAGCAAAGATCCGGACGGGCATCTTCAGGCGACTGGCATTGACGAGGCCGGACGTAAACAATATCGCTATCACCCGCATTGGAACCTAGTCCGCAACCAGACAAAATATTACCGTTTGCTGATGTTTTCAGAGGCACTCCCTCAGCTGCGTGAAAAAGTAGAAAGTGATTTGCGGAGACGCACTTTTGATATGGATAAGGCTATTGCGCTGGTGATCAAACTTATGGATAAAACCTGTATTCGTGTAGGAAACCAACGTTACAAAATCAAACACGGATCTTCCGGCATTACAACCCTGGACGCCCGCCATGCGACGGTGAAGGGAAAAACCATCCGTTTTATGTTTAAGGGAAAGAAAGGGATCAAGCAGGATATTACCCTCAAAGATGTACAGCTGGCACGGCTTGTGAAACAATGCAAGGAAATGCCTGGTCGCAGACTTTTTCAATATATTAATGAACACGGAGAAAAATCGGCTTTATCAGCCAGCCATGTCAATGAATACATCAGGATTCATACGGGTGCCAGTTTTTCTGCCAAAGATTTCAGGACATGGATGGGTACTGTTACCGCTTTTGAGTATCTGAGTGAACACATGGAATACAAAACCAAGAGGGAATTTACCAGAACGGTGAATACCTGCCTGGACACAGTAGCGGCACATTTGGGCAACACGCGGACGGTCTGCAAAAAATATTATGTCCATCCTGCCGTGTTTCTGGCTTTTGAAAATGGAAAGATCAAACGTATATTAAACAAAGAGGTAAGCGATCTTACATATCTGTCAGGGAACGAGCAGCATGTAAAATCTTTGCTGGCACATCCTGCATAACCTTGACGCGTTTTACATCAAAACAATCCTTTCCAGCGGGAGAATCGTATATCGTTTATGCGAAAAATATTCTCCGGCTTTCTTTTAATTCTTTTGCCCGTTTTATCATCGGGTCAGAGAATAGACAATCTTGTCTCTTTCAGAAATATCCCGGCAGAAAAGTATTTCAGGATTCACTATGACAATGATTTCTGGGGAAAAACCGACTACTATTATACCCAGGGATATGATTTGGAATTCGTCACCACGTGCTTAAAAAAGAACCCGTTATCTGCAACGCTGCTTCGATTGAAAAACAGCCGGACGAAATATGGCGTATCTTTTGAACACTATGGTTTTACACCTACCAGTATTAAGAGCAACAAGATTTTATACAATGACCGGCCCTTCGCTGGCGTCATCATGTTTAAAAGTTTTGCAAGCTCCGTTGATACCATCCATAAAACAAGATTATCCTCAGTGTTGAGCACAGGCATGATCGGTCAGGCCGCTTTTGCAGGCAAAATGCAGAAAACAATTCATAGCTGGACAGGCGATCAGGAGCCGATGGGTTGGCAATATCAGATCCGGAACGACGTCGTATTGAACTACGAACTGAATTATGAAAAACAGATCCTGAACGTGCCCAATATCATATCCATGAATACGAATTCGCAGGCCAGAGTCGGGACGTTATCCAACAAACTGCAAGCAGGCGCAACACTGACTTTGGGGAGATTTATGTCTCCGTTTCTTCCAAAAGAAGAAAAAATAAAAAATAACTATCAGCTGTATCTGTATAGCCAGCCACTGATTAGTCTGGTCGGTTATGATGCGTCCCTTCAAGGTGGCGTATTCAATAGAAATAGTCCATACACGTTAAAATCCTCTGCAATAAACCGGATAACCTTCCAGAATTCTTTCGGTGCAGTAATCAGCATACGAAGCTTATACATCGAATATTATCAGATTTTTCTGACAAAAGAATTTAAAACCGGAAGGACTCATAAATGGGGTGGTGTGAAAATCGGTGTGGCATTTTAACACGTTGTGAAGAGGGTATTTTTTCCACGGGAACTGCTTCCACGAGCCGTACATAAATTGCCGCATCAACGGGAAAAATGACAACACCCGTTGTAAAAAAACAGCTTTAAAGATCATTTTCGTGGTGGCACAAAGTTTTTAAATGACTGATTATTATTCATTTAAATTACAATATCATGTCAACGAACGAAAATCTTATAGAAGTACTGAATGACTTAATCCGTATCAACAATGACCGTATTGACGGATACGAAAAGGCAATTAAGGAAACCGACACAATTGATGTAGACCTGCAAGGTTTGTTTCAAAAAATGGCAAACGAAAGCAGAGAATATGTTTCAGAACTGACATCTGAAGTAGCAAGTCTTGGTGGTGAAATAGCGACGGGAACGACAAGTTCTGGAAAAATATACAGGGTATGGATGGATATCAAGGCAACATTCTCTGGCCATGACAGACAATCGGTTCTGGAAAGTTGCGAGTATGGAGAAGATGCTGCTCAGGAAGCTTACGAAGATGCATTGGCATCTGATGCTGAAATTCCGGTGGCGATCAGACAGATCATTACCGACCAGAAAGCGTCATTGTTATCATCTCACGACCTGATTAAAAAATATCGGGATGCTCACAAAGCAGTAAACAGCTTGTAAAGCATATAAAAAATAATGGATCAGGGATTATTCTCTGATCCATTATTTTTTGTCTGAAATGAGAAATCAAACAGACAAACTGCTCTGTCTTTATTTATAACCGCGCCATCAGCTCTGCTTTTTTGGTTTTGAATTCGTCTTCTGTGATATGCCCTTTTTCAAATAAGACGGATAACTTTTCGATTGTAGCAAAAATAGCATCCTCCGAATTTGCAGACTCAGTTTCTTTCAGGCCCGGCGATGAGATCACATCATATTGCAGCTCCGGCGTGGATTGTGTCAATGTTCCCGGTTCTGAAATAAGTGGCAAACTGGACAAATCGATCGGCCCATCCTGGCTGGTGAGCTCAAAGGATTGCTGAGAGCCCTGTTGCTGCGAAACACCGGAAATTTCATGATGTTTGGTATCGTAAATAGCACGGTTCCCATTCGATTCGATTACCAGACGGCGAACGGGGCCGAAATAGGCATAACGGAAATTATTTTGAGAGCCACTCGTTGTAGGTTTGCCAAAAACAGCCGGCCAGGGCTTATCAGTACCCGCTCTGTTTTTCTCAGATCCTGTATTTGAAACATCAAACAGAATTTCTGTGGATACCAGATTGGCCAATTCCGTGCAAAGCTGATCGACCGTGATTTTCAGTGACCTGTTAAACATATCACCCACCATGGTCATCCCTCCCTTCATCCACTGCCCGCTGCCACCCAATTCGGGCACATTAAATTGAGCCATCGTGGCATTACCGTTAACAACGGCTTCGAGCAAAGACAAGACGCTATCCTTACTCAGACTATACCTTGCAGCTATATCTTCTATTTTCCTGTCGCCTTCTTTTGTCAGTGCTTTCATACCTCTGTTTTTTATCTAACTTAAACATTATTATCCAGTTAGAAACAACAAAAACAGTGCCATCAAACACACTGCATTCTATTTGAGCCTTTCAGCGCCAATTGCCTGCCACTTTTTTTCGAGATTTTCTTTCTTTACCGGCGCATTTTGCTGTCGCGCAACTTCTCTGGCAAAAGCAATTCTTTCCGTTGTGAGCGGGTGCGTACTTAACAGTTTAATCGTCGCAACCTTATTAGTTTCCGATTCCAACAAAGTAAACAATTCTACCAAACCATTCAGATTCAAACCATTGGCTTTTAATATCTCCACCGCC
This sequence comes from Dyadobacter diqingensis, assembly GCF_024220585.1. Classification (GTDB taxonomy): domain Bacteria; phylum Bacteroidota; class Bacteroidia; order Cytophagales; family Spirosomataceae; genus Dyadobacter; species Dyadobacter diqingensis. Next base: position 19,019 of record NZ_JAMXKF010000009.1, on the reverse strand, counting down.
TTTTCGTCCGCTTCCGTTTCAAGATTTCGGGAGTAACTCAGGTTTAGCAGCATATTGGAGTTATCCGCCAAAATCGCTGTAATACCGTTAATATCATTAAAGAGCAACGATATCACCAGGTATCCCGACAAACTCCGAAAAATATTTTTCAGCGAATGCCGGTAATGCACGTGCGAAACTTCATGCGCAAGAAGTGCCGCCAGCTCATCAGCAGACTTCATTTTACCCAGTATTTTATCAAAAACAATGATGTTCCCGCCAGGTAATGCAAATGCATTCATATCATCTTCGTGCACAACGGTGACCTTAATCGGATAATTTGTTTTGAAGTCAATTTCTTTTACAAAATCGTTGACCCGCGCCGTCAGACTGTCATTTTTTTTGTAATGATTAATGGTATTTTCAAACATGGTGTCACCGAGGCTTATCTCGGTGCTCACCGGTATATGCTCTGCAACTTTTTCAGAAAACCAGGGGAGAATATAAAAATAGGAAACCAGCAAAATACCAATTAAGCCAAGAGTTAACCCTACCAGAACCGTGGTATTCTTATGTAACAGAACATTAAGCTTTTTATCGAAAAAAGCCTTGTCAGGGTAGAGCTGTCTTAATTCAATGAGCAGATTTTCGTCTTTGCATTCCAGCGTTTGCCGTGGAAAATCTCCATAACGAAAAATGAACAGGGAGTTAAATCCCATATCCCTTTCCACCTGTCCTACTTCCCAGCGAACAGATTGTTTTTCAAATTCCTGATCATACTGAATAAGCCAGTAATCTTTTTCAAGCGACAAAGAAGCCTGATGGGAAACTGAGGTTTTCCCATCATAATACAAAATATCAAATGACTGCATGAACAAATATCGTTAAATCAGGCCGATATCCATCATGTCGGATATGTCTTCGCCAGTGGCATCGCTGTAATCCATTTCGGTCTGTTTGATAGAATCAGTATCCAGAGGGCCGTCGATGATGATATTGGAAAAAATAAAATTGATGGTGCGCACAGTAGCCCAGGGCGCCGCCAGTCCGAGTGAAAAAATAATAATGAGCAAATTTCCGGCAATCAGTTGAAAATAGCCGCCAGCCGTTGCTGTTGAACGGAATTTCAACACATTGCCTTCCTGGTTCATTTCCAGGTTATCAATAAAAAAAGCAAACAGATCTTTCACGTACCAGAAAAAATACACGCCCAGGGTGAACAAACTCAGAAAATATCCTTTGACATTCAGTTTGAAGTACTCGGTACCATCTCCGTTGTAAGCAAACTCAATATTTCCAAAACGAAGATGACTAAAAATGTATTTCCTCAGCTTGACGGTAAACCAGAACGAATAAATACCCAGTGTGGCTATCGTTAACAACCCGCCGATCACAAACTCCTGAACGAATTCTTTCAAATCACCGCGATAGCCAAAATGTATACCCCGCCACGAAGTTCTCGACATGCGGTATTTCAGCGCACCATGAATAGCAACCGGGATTAACAGCAGAATAGCCGCGTAAAAAGTAATCATGCCCAACGATAGGATCACGTTGTTCCGTGACCAAACCGCCAGAATCAGAATGGCGTAGATCACCACAAAAATTCCGACTGCTTTGATAAACCCTTTAAACATTTCTTTACCCGTGCCATGAAATGCAAACCTGCTCCCTTCGAACTCCGTTTCCTGATATACATAACGCAACACCGCTGCTTTGGCCCAGGGATAATATAGTCCCAATGTGAAGATCATCAGTAATAAATTGACAATGTAGATGCCAAACAGTTTGCTACCTTCGCCATGAAAACTTACCTGACGTGAATCCGAGTGATTGATTTCCATAAATATTTTTAGCTGATTGAAAGGTTAAGAACCAAATATATAATAAATAAAGAACAACTATAATTATATACAGATCAACATTCTTTAAACTTTATATTCAGTCCATTACATAAGTAACCAAAATCCGTTTTATCCTTTATTCTTCAAAAATTTATTTCGAAAAATGAAACAACTGCTTACATTCCTGTTACTTTTTATTACCCTTATTTCAGTAAAAGCGTCGAAGGTTGACACGGTTTCTACATACAGTCAATCGATGCGTAAGAACATTAAGGCCGTGGTCATCACACCAGATGTCGCAACAACCAGCGAAAAACTGCCGGTTTTGTATCTTCTTCACGGTTACAGCGGCAACCAGGCTGACTGGATCAGTAAAGTAAAATCGGTTGCAGATTATGCCGATCAATATAAAATGATCATCGTTTGTCCGGACGGAAACTTTTCGAGCTGGTATTTTGACAGTCCGGTTGACAACAGTCTGAAATATGAAACCTATGTGAGCACCGAGCTTCCCGCCTGGATTGACGCACATTATAAAACCATCAATACCCGCGCTGGCCGTGCAATTACCGGTTTGAGCATGGGCGGCCATGGTGCATTGTATCTGGCCTTCAAACATCAGGACATTTTCGGTGCAGCCGGCAGCATGAGCGGCGGTGTGGATATACGCCCTTTTCCATTAAACTGGGATATTGCCAAAAAACTCGGGTCTTATGCAGAATTCCCTGAAAGATGGGATGATCACAGCGTAATCAATTTGACCCATTTGCTGACACCGAAATCACTTCCGTTAATCATCGACTGCGGTTCGGAAGATTTCTTCTACCAGGTAAATGTGAAGCTGCACAACAAGCTGCTCGACAACAACATCCCTCACGACTTCATCAGCCGGAAAGGTGCGCACAACTGGGAATACTGGGGCAATGCCATCGGTTATCAGGTGTTGTTTTTTTCTAAGTTTTTTAAAGCATCGTGATAAACAGAAACGAGCTCTCGGAAGGGAAATTCTTACCGGGAGCTCGTTCCATTTATTGCCAAAGTAATCAAAGCTGATTCAAAATCATTACTTCAACCACCCCTCAATACTACTCAAAAACGCCTTTTGCTGGTCTGCGTAGAGGTAGTGAGAACAATTATCGAGGAAATGGAAATTTTGGGCGCCTACCAAATTCTTCATACCGGTCATTTGTGATGGCGAAAAAATACCGTCCTGCTTGCCATACAAAGCATACAGACGGATGCCCTTTTTCTTCAGATTTTCTAAAACAGGCTTGACATTGATGTTATTCCTCGTTTCATTTTTATAGAAAAGTCCCGGTGCTTTTTTATTTCTGATGTTGCTTTTGTACAATTCACCGGTTTCATATCCCTGGTAAATTTCCACAGCTTCTTTATCGGGTTTTGCCACTTTAAAATATCCGTTTTCGGAAGCCAAAGCGAAACATCCTCCCCGATATTTCGCCGAATTTTTATCAAGACTTTCCACTTCGGCAAGTTTTTTAAGGTTTTCAGTATCACCTTTCTCTGTATAAATCTTCCTGACCGAACTTAATATGTGGTTATAAGATTCCTGCTGGTTAAACAACGCACTGACCAGGATAATCGAATTGACCTTCTCCGGATATTTTTCTGAAAAGAGCGTTGTTACCAAACCTCCGAAACTGAATCCGATGAGGTTTGCCTTTGTGAGGTTGTATTTTTTATAAAGCTCATTTAAATCGTCAAAAGCTTCATTGTAGGTAATTTTAGCATTTTCATCTGCCGAGCGGCCTTCGCCTCTTCTGTCATAAACAATCACATAAAAACCTCTTTCCGCCAGTTTAGGCGCCGTTGTCGCTTCAAATTGTACAGCATTTCCGCTCGGACCGCCGTGGATGAAGATGATAGGTTTATTATTTTTGTTACCAAAAGTCTTGCTGTATATCGTTTGTCCGTGGGCAGAGAAAAGGGTAAAAAACAGGGTAATGAGCAATAACATTCTCTTCATTTTTCAGGCTAATTTTGAATTGGTTAAATGGTAAATTAATTACTTGACAATATTATAAACGACTGCATTATTCTTCCGCTGTAAACGGTCATGTTTACACAACCGGTATGTCAACACTGTTTTTCGCAGCAGCAGGTTTCAGTTTTTTCTTCAATCCTAAAATCGGTTTTTCGATGACGTAATAAGAGAAAAATCCAACAAGGAAAACAATAATCAGATTTTGCGGAAACAGGTTAAACCAGTATTTATGAATATCGGTCAGAAATATCTGCTGCCAAACGTACAAAGAATAAGAGAGTATCCCGATATGTACCATCACCTTATGATCCAGAAATTTTGCAAAAAGTGTGGGTACGTACATAATCCAGAAAACTAGGATTAATATAAAAATATTGTCCAGACTTATTCCAAACGGTAAATGATAGGACCCTCCAAAAGATATCGACAAGATCGGTGAAACAACGAAGAGAAATATCAGCGTAAAACCAACCAGCCATTTGTTGCTTAAATAATGAACAAAAACAGACCTGAATCTTTCCGTTTTTTCAACCAGTGCACCCAGGCATCCTATCAAAATAGAATCACCACCGGTATGCAACATCCAGCCTATCTGTCCGCGGTTGTCGGACATCAGAAAGTAAGTCATAACCCTTAACACGGGCATTAAGACAATGACAGCAACCAATACACGTAAAAACAGGGAGCCGGAATTTTTTGAATAAAAAATGGCAAAAGCAAAAGGCCACAACAGATAAAATTGCTCCTCCATGGACAAGGACCAGAAATGTCCTAAAAACCAATTGGCGTTGCCGGAGGTATCCACCCACAGAAATTTATAATTCCAGAGATAAAACAATGCCGGGACAACATCGCTGATTTTATCAATAATGTTGGGAATATGTGATATTTTCAAAAGCACCACTACCAGGATGTAGAGATAAAAAATGGGAAAGATTCGCAGTATCCTTCGGACAAAGAAGTGTCTGATGTTAATAAATCCCGTTTTGGCCTCTTCTATTATCAATATTTTGGTGATCAGGTAACCACTTAAAACAAAGAAAATCCTGACGCCCAGTGCAGCGTTGGCAATAAAATCGAAAAAAAAATGATCTGTTAAAATCCGGGGCATGGTAGGTCTTGCGTGAGCCAGCAAGACCATTACGATTGATATAGCTCTGAGGCCATCAATACTCTTAATTCTGTTCATGAGGGGGAGTGTGAGTTTCAATAACGTTGCACGACTCATAAAGATATGATTCTAAACGAGATATTCAACCATTTACACCAATCTCCAAAAAAATTATCCGCACAAAATACGCCTTAAATAATCCTCCTCAGCCGTTACGTCAGCCGCATAGCAAACAGATCCTTCGAACGTGTATAAACGTAGGTCACAACCAACAACGTGATCGCACCTCCGGCCAGCACCGTTGGAATAGGACCTGCCAGCCTCGCCGCCAATCCTGATTCAAAGGCGCCGAGTTCGTTGGAAGAGCTCACAAAAATCCCGCTGACCGAAGCCACGCGTCCACGCATTTCATCAGGAGGGAAAATTTGCATAATGGTTTGACGGATCACCACACTGATACTGTCACAAACACCGGTTGCAAATAAAGCAGCGCAGGACAGCCAAAAGTTGGTCGACAGGGAAAAGATGATCGTAAAAACCCCAAAACCGGCGACGGCTATCAGCATGTTACGCCACGCCTGGTGAGTCGGCGGAAAATGTGCCATGGCGAACATCGTAATCAATGCGCCGACAGAAGGCGCCGCTCTTAGCAGCCCAAGCCCTTCCGGCCCTACATGCAGGATATCCTCCGCAAAAACTGGCAGAATGGCAATGACCCCTCCAAACAAAACAGAAAACATATCCAGCGAAAGGGCATATAAAATAATCTTGGTGCTGAATACAAACCGCAAACCGTCTCTCAGGCTTTCCCAGATCGAAACAGCGACCTTATTCGTATTGATCGGATTTGTTCTGATCAGCGTGATCAGTACCAAACAAATGACCATGGCGATCATAATCCCCAGCAACGTGTGTGTAAGACCCAGATAAACGTATAAAAAGCCCGCAACCCCAGGGCCGAGTACTGCGCCGGCCTGCGAAAACGTACTGCTCCATGTGGAGGAATTGGAATAAAATTCTCTCGGTACCAAAAACGGTTTCAGCGAAGACGAGGCGGGGGAATAAAATCCTTTGGCCAATCCAATCAGAAAAAATACTGCATACACATAAAACAGGTGTTGCTCCTTACTCAAAGCAGCGATCCATTCTGGCTGAAACAGAAAATACAAAATGGCAGACCCCGCGATGATCACAGATAAGCTTGCCCGAAGGATAATCCGACGGTCGTAGCGGTCTGCCACATGGCCTCCAAAAAGCGACACGGCAATAAACGGAACAACCTCCGCCAGACCGATCATACCGAGTGCCAGCGGATCATGTGTCAACCGGTAAAGCTCATAACCAATGATCACTTCCTGTATCAGAAGCGCAGATCTGTATAAAAAACTGTTGGCAAGGAAATAGCGAAATTCGGGAAAACGAAGTGCGGAGTATGCGTCGTACTTTTCTGGTAAATTCAACGTATTGTTCAAATTGGTTAGAAAATAAACCAACCCTGATCATAAATGGATTAGCCCTGTTTAGAGAACAATATTTACCGGCCTGAGTTCTTCGTTTTGATAATGTTTTTTCGCAGGCGACTTATTTAAATAATTATATTTTTATTATTTAAAACTTCATCAGAATAGTACTATTTACCAATATCTCTTTCAGAATGTTATTCCCAGCAAATTCAATTGCTTCTGCACAAAAAGATAATTCTCCTCGTCGAAACAAACAAAGATCACTTTCTCAATTTTATCATTTTTCAACAAAAAACCGGAAACCGTTTTAACAGCAATTTGCGCAGCTTCAAACTTGGGATAACCATAAATACCGGTGCTGATGTTAGGGAAAGCAACAGATTTACATCCGTTAATCGCTGCCAGCTGCAAAGAATTGATATAACAGGATGCCAGCTTTTCAGGCTCGCCCTTTTCTCCTCCATTCCAAACCGGCCCGACGGTATGAATTACAAACTGAGCCGGCAACCGGCCCGCCGTCGTAATCACGGCCTCTCCTGTTTTACAGCCACCCTGCCGTGCAATAATTTTTCGACAATCTTCCAAAATCGCGGGACCGCCAACCCGGTGAATTGCTCCATCCACTCCTCCACCGCCAAGCAGGGAAGAATTCGCGGCGTTTGCAATGGCATCCACGTGGAGTTTTGTTATATCACCCCTGATTAATTCTATTCTGGAAGTTAGTGTGATCATGATGATTATTTTAACAATTAAGATTCCGGCCTGATACTGATCTTCCAGTAATCCACGATCGTCTTTATCGTTTTTTCAAAATCCTGAAAAGAGGCAGGTTTCTGAAAAAATCCCTGAACTGAGGTGCAATACGCATCCGTGATAAATTTTTGACTGGTCGCCGTCGTAAAGAACAAATAAGGAATACATTTTATACTTATTTCCTCACTGTTGAGGATATAATCCCGCACTTCCTTTCCGTTAATTTTCGGCATGTTAATATCCGATAGGATCAGCAACGGCTTTTCCTGCGTTTCTCTTAAATACTCCAACGCGCTGTAACCATCTTCAAAAAACACCACCGGATTACTGTAAGCAAGATTTTTAAATGTCTCCCCTATCAAAAACTGGTCTTCCAGATCATCCTCAATGACTATTATCGGTCCGTCATTATTCATATGCAGACATGTTTATTTAGTAACCACAATCAGACATATTCAAATATTAAAAGAACCATTCCCAATTTACTCAAATTACCAGACAGAAACGATCCCTTAGTCAGGAATTTTGCAATAAAAAAACCCGGCTGAACCGGGTTTCATGCAATCATTTATTTCGTGATCAGCCTCAAATATTCTTCCCCTCTCGGCGACAAAGTATAGCCGGGTTCATGGCTGATCGTAAGCCCAAGTCCTTTGAGTTTACGAACATTTAATTTCAGCCATTCTTTCTCCTTTTTCGCTTTTACAGCCAGATCAGCCGCTTTCATTTTAGGATTTTCCTGAATCGCCTGCAATGTTTTCGTCGTCCATTTCCCCACCTTGCTAAACTTGTCGAGATTATCAAGGGCCGCCTTCAGCGTTTCAAATTCCTCCTCTTCCAGACTTACCTTTTCACGTAATTCAATACGCGGGTCCTCAGAATCAAAACTTAGCTCAATTTTATAAATAAGCCCCTCTTTCTGGCTTTCCAGCAACTGCACCAGCGCCTGGGCACTGGCAAATCCTGCTTTTGCAGCATCCGGGTCAGTTATTTCGCCAAGAGAAATTTCCTTTGTTGAAATAATTTTTATCACACCTACGCTGGTTTTTATCAGGCTGCCCGCATTTACCGATAGCCTTTTCCATTTACGAAAAGCCAGTGAAATGTTTCCCGCCTTGATCCCTTCGAGGTGTTTTTGTTTGAATAGCATAGTCAATCAATTTCAAAATTTTCATAAAGATAACCTTTCTCCGGCAAAAAGTCCTGTGGTGCACCGTGGCGATATCGCAACATCTCCGGTTCATAACCCGCTGGCAGGATTTTAGTAAATCACCCGACTAAATTCATCAATCACTTACTTCACGAATTATGACCAGCCCGATACTTCAAAATTGCATTGACCTGTGTAACGCCTGTGCCGCCGCCTGCAACTATTGTGCGAGTGCCTGTCTGAAAGAAAAAGATGTAAACATGCAGGCAAAGTGTATTAATCTCGATTTGCAATGCGCTGCTTTATGTTACGCAACAGCACAGCTGCTGGTACTCGACAGCGAATTTTCCAATGATCTTTGTGCCGTGTGCGCCACTGTCTGCAACGCCTGTGCCGATGAATGCGAGAAACACGCGAAGATGGGAATGAAACATTGTGAAATCTGCGCCGACGCTTGCCGAAAATGCGCGAAGGCTTGTGAGGAAATGATAAATCATTAAAGAAAAAATCAGCCTAATAATGCTCTGTTGAACCGACGCGTTGTGTTTTTTATAACATGACGCGTCGGTGCATTTTACCAGGCTATCATTTTCTATATCAGTACGAAGTGTTTCTACAAAAAATTTAAAACAATCTACAAAGACACGAACAAATTGTATCTTTGCAACACATTATGAAACAGATCAATATATGAAAAAACTTCTCCTCTGCATAATCTTACTTTGCAATGTGTTTTTGAGTTTTTCCCAGACTATCCCGGCTCTTCCGGGCAAACTGGAAGCAGAAAATTTTGTTCAAATGAACGGCGTAGTCATAGAAACTACGGGCGATACCGGCGGCGGACAAAATGTTGGCTACATTGATGATAACGACTGGATGGATTACCAGGTCAACGCTACGGCAGCAGGCGCATACACTTTTAATTTTCGCGTCGCCAATAGTTATGGAAATGGTATTCTGGAAATTCGCAATTCCGATAATGCTGTGCTCGGCCAGGTAAATATTCCACAAACCGGCGGATGGCAAAACTACACGACGGTCAGCGCTCAGGCGGTGATTCCGGCCGGCACACAAACGATAAGAATTTTCGCAAAAAGCGGTTTGTTTAACCTGAACTGGTTTGAAGCTGTTCAGGAAAATCTGATTCCCGGAAAGATCGAGGCAGAGTTTTATTCAGCCATACACACTGCCGGCACTGAAACAACACAGGATGTCGGCGGAGGCCTTGATATTGGATGGATCGGTGACGACAGCTGGATGGACTATGAAGTGACCGTACTGACGGCGGGTATATATACTTTCAAATTTCGGGTCGCAAACGGATTCAGTGATGATGCTTCGCTTTCTTTGAAAGCTGCTGACGGAACTGTTTTGGGAGAAATTAATAATCTTCCACGCACCGGCGGCATGCAGGGCTGGGGCAATGCAAGCCTCATCACCTATCTGCCGGCAGGAAAACAAACCTTGCGTGTTTTTGCAAAAAAAGGTGTTTTCAGCCTGAACTGGTTTGAAGCGACGGGCTCAAAAACATTACCGGGTAAAATCGAGGCTGAAAATTACGATCTTTCCAGCGATGTAAGAACAGAAGACACCGGCGACGTCAATGGTGTTAAAAATGTAAGTTATATCGACGATGGCGACTATCTGGATTATAATGTAAACGTATCCTCGGCGGGCAATTATGTTTTCAATTTTCGGGTGTCCAATAGTTATGGCAACGGCAATATCGAAATAAAAAATGCTGCGGGAGCTGTGCTTGGCAATGTCAACGTGCCGCAAACCGGTGGCTGGCAAACCTACACAACGGTGAGCGCCGTTGCTTCTCTCACCGCAGGAAGTCAGGTGATCAGAATTTATGCCAATAGAGGTTCCTTCAATTTCAACTGGTTTGAAGTAACCAAAACCAATATTATTCCCGGTAAGATTGAAGCAGAGGATTTTTCTGCCGTGAATGGTCTTGCCACCGAAAATACGGCCGACACAGGCGGTGGACTGGACGTTGGATGGATAGGCGATAATGCCTGGCTGGATTATCAGGTGAAAGTAAACGCGGCCGGTCTTTACACTTTTCATTTCAGGGTAGCCAATGGATTTAGCGACGACGCTTCGCTCGAACTGAGGTCAGCCAACGGAACCGTCCTCGGACAAATCAATAACCTTCCGCGTACAGGTGGTATGCAGGGCTGGGGAACAACCAATCTTGTTGCATCATTACCGGCAGGCGATCAGGTTTTACGAGTTTTTGCGAAAAAGGGTGTGTTCAGCTTGAACTGGTTTGAAGCCGTCGGCTCCAAGTCGTTGCCCGGTAAAATCGAGGCCGAAAACTATGATATTTCCAGTGATATAAGAACGGAAGATACGGGTGATGTCAACGGTGATAAAAATGTCAGCTACATCGATGACGAGGACTTCATAGACTACAACGTTAAGGTCGCTTCTGCGGGCGTATATGCGTTTAGTTTCCGTGTTTCCAATAGTTATGGCGGTGGTGTCATTGAAATTAAAAATGCAGCCGGTACCGTGTTAGGGCAGGTGGATGTTCCCAAAACAGGAGGCTGGCAAACCTATACCACCATTAATACAACGGCCACATTGCAGGCGGGAAGCCAGATTTTAAGAATTTATGCAAAAAAAGGCGCTTTTAATTTCAACTGGTTTGAGGCCGTCAAAGACCTTACAGTGCCCGAAAAAGTACCGGCAGTGATCACGTTTGCCGAACTTACGGCACGTATTGCAGGTTCCGGTACATTCGATCTGTCCGCGAGCAGCACCAACACAGAGGTACCCGTTACTTTCTCGTCCTCCAATCCGGCAGTTGTTTCAGTAGCCAATGTTTCGGGGATCTGGAAAGCCGCGATCGTTGCTGAGGGAAGTGCTGTCATTACTGCCTCACAAGCTGAAAGCGCAGGTTTTTTAGCGGCGGAAAATGTTACCAGAACACAGGTGATACAAGCGGGAACTACTCCCGAAGAACCTTCCAATGCCGTTAAGATTACACTGGACCCGAAACGCTGGTATCAGTTGAATAATACGGCAAACGGCCTCGGCGGTCTTTTCGACGGCGATACGCAAACAGATGTGCAACTGGGCTGGGGACTTGCTCTGAGTTCCTGGGATGCCTATTATCCGTTGCTCGACGGCGAGCAGATGTCTTTGGAAAGTATTAAATTCTTTGACTTCACCGGTAATTTTTCTGCCAATCCAATGACCTTATCCGTCATCACCGATCAGTGGGAACGAATTCCGGTAGCCACATTTACCGGACAGGAATACAACGGCTGGGTGGGTCCCTATCCTGACAGACAGCTTTCCGGCAATGCCAAATTCAAACTGGATGCACCGGTAACCAATATCCGGTATCTGGTATTGAACATAAAAAGCGGCCTTCCGACGGAAATGGAATTGTACGGAACCCATAGCGGCGGGACAAAACCAGTAACACCAATTCCGGCAAAAACCATCAAACTGAGAGATCTCTTCGGTGTCAATGCCTATGAATGGAATTTTGAAGATGGAAACACGCCCTGGGAAATCAACGAAAATCGCATGAACGTTGCCAAAAGTTTTACCGGAATCCGTCACTATATGGACTGGGAAAAACTGGAATCGTCCGAAGGAGTATATTCTTTTAACCCGACACTGAGCGGCGGTTGGAACTATGATGCCATTTACGAACGGTGCAAAGCAGCGAATATTGAAGTACTGGCCGATTTAAAAACCATTCCCGGATGGATGCAAAGTACTTATCCGGAAGATCAGCGGGACGGAGAAAATGTTCCGGTACGTTATGGAAAAGATTTCGCAGACCCTTTGTCGTACATCGAGCAAGCGAAGATAGCGTTCCAGTATGCTGCCCGTTATGGAAGCAATACCGCCGTTGACCCGGCTCTGCTGAGTGTTTACACCATTCCGAGATGGAATAACGACACCCCGAATACCGTAAAAATCGGTTTGAACCTGATCAAGTACATTGAGTGCGATAACGAGCGTGACAAATGGTGGAAAGGACGTAAGGGCTATCAGACAGCCCGTGAGTATGCCGCCAACCTGTCGGCTTTTTATGACGGGCATAAAAACACCATGGGACCGGCAATCGGTGTAAAAAACGCCGACCCTAATATGAAAGTAGTTATTGCCGGACTGGTGACCGGTTCGGATTATGTAAAGGGAATGGTTGACTGGTGTAAAGAATTCCGCGGTTATAAGGCCGACGGTTCGGTGAACTTGTGCTGGGATATCGTCAATTTCCATTTGTATACCGACAACGGTTCTTCTTCCCAAAGCGGAACCTCTACCCGCGGCGCGGCACCCGAAGTTACTATTGCGAACACCATTCTGGATGGTTTTGTAAATGTATCCCACGATCTTTCGCAGGATATGCCTGTCTGGATCACCGAAGCAGGTTATGATGTGCACCAGGAAAGTCCGTTGAAAGCGATTCCAATCGGCAGTAAAACCGCTTTGGAGACACAGGGAGACTGGATTTTGAGAACGTCCTTATTCTCGGCACGTCATGGTATTTCTAAGGTATTCTTTTACCAGATGTACGATGATAACAACTCTGGTGGGATGTTTGGAACGTCCGGTCTGGTCAATTCCGATATGTCGCGCAGACCGGCAGCTGATTATTTTTATCAGGTGAACAAACTTTTTGGAGAATATGCCTATAAAGAAACGACAAATCAGGATCCGATTGTCGACAGATACGAGCTGGACGGTAAATCACTTTATATCCTCACCGTGCCGGATGAAAAAGGCAGAACTGCCAGTCATACCCTTAATCTAGGCAATTTTACGGGCGCAAAAATTTATCGTCCCAAAGCCGGAAGTGATAATATGGACATGGAAGAAGTAGCGCTGGTAGCAGGAAATTTGACCGTTACTGCTACTGAAACACCCACTTTTATCATTACGTCCACCGCCAGTAATGCCCGGCAGGCGTTCAGCGATTCAGCGATTTTGATCAATCCACTCGCGACTCCGCTGGAAAGTATGAACCTTCATAACGAGGTGATGGTGTACCCCAATCCTTCGGTCAGCGATATCACGATTGACATGAAAAACAAAAGCAACGCAGCGATTGAAATCAATCTGTTTGATGCGGGCGCCGGACACCTTCACAGGCAGGTGAAGATTGAAAAGGGACATGCGTCGGAAAAGAAAAAAATTGATATTTCAACGTTACCAACGGGCATTTATATTCTTGAAATCAAGCAGGGAAATGAACGTGCATTCCGAAAAGTGATCAAGGGCATGTAACCTTTTCTCAACGCAGCCTGATCGAAACCAGCGCCCGGATCGAATATCCAACAGGCGCTGGTTTTGTGTTATACGAAAAGTTCGGTTATTTTTACCTCCATGCTACCTACTCTGGGAATTGATAAGATCATGAAGGTTCCATCGTCCGATGAATCCTTTAAAATCATGCATCATGCGCCCATCAATATGCCACTGATTACCGAAGCGCATAAACATGATTTCTTTATGTTGCTCATCGTACAACATGGCTCGGGAATTCATTCCATTGATTTCGAAAATTATGCTGTAACGGATTATTCCGTATTTTTTCTGGCACCTGGCCAGGCACACCAATGGGACCTGTCGCCGGATACCAGTGGTTATCAGCTCCTGTACGCACCTGAATTTCTGGTATCGGGGAATCCGGACACTCCTTTTTTCAAACCCAAATCAATCCCGTTTTTAAAGATCACCCATCCCGAATTTCAGGAGCTTGAAAACGAACTGGCAGGCATCGAAAAAGAGGTAAGTCAAAATCTGGCCTATTCAAAAAGTATCGTACAAAACCGCCTGCTTATTGTTTTATCGCTGCTGAAACGGTTTTACGAAACCAATCACCAGCACAGTGTTATCGAAAAAAACAGCCGGCTGATTCAAAGTTTTTTAACCATGCTGGAAAAACAGTACCGGCAGCACAGCGATGTGGCGTTTTATGCAAAAACCCTTCATGTAACCGCAAGCTACCTTAATGCAGTATGTAAAAAACAATCGGGTCAAACTGCCGGTGAGCAGATCCGAGATCGTATTTTGCTTGAAGCAAAACGCATGCTGACACTCACCCAGGCTGATATCAAAGAAATTGCATACGAGCTTGGCTTTAATGATACCTCCTATTTTTCCAGGTTTTTCAGAAAATATACCGGTCAGACCCCGCTCGCGTTTCGTAAAAGAATATAGTCTGTACTGTCAATGTGATAATCTGTGCCATTTTATCCGATTTTAAGCACTTAATTTTGTGAGATAACCCGAACATATACCGCATATGATTCTTTCACTCACCCGTTTACTGACGACCCTAACCCTGCTGATGCCGCTTTCAGGCTCAAATTGTCAGTCGCAAAAAATCAAACCCATGAATAATACTTCTCAGGATATTTTCCAGTGTATTGAGCAAAACAATATCGGGGAAATAAAGAAATACGTTGAACAGAAAAAAGATCTCGAAATCAGGAACAGTAAAAATGAGACGCCTTTAATGGCAGCAACTTATCGTAACGATATCCCCGTTGCCAAACTGCTGATCGAGGCCGGCGCGAACGTTAACGCACAGGATAAAATGCTAAACAGTCCCTTCCTGTACGCCGGTGCTTCCGGTTTTACCGAAATCGTAAAGCTTTGTGTTAAAAATGGCGCCGATTACAAGGTTTACAACCGATATGGCGGCAGCGCACTAATCCCCGCCTGTGAAAAAGGCCATACCGAAACGGTTATAGAATTGCTGAAAGATAAAAGTTTCCCGATCAACCACATCAATAACCTGGGCTGGACGGCGTTGCTGGAAGTTATGGTCATCGGCAAGGGTGGCCTTGAAACACAAACCCGGATAACGAAATTACTGATCGAAGCGGGCTGCGATGTCAACATTCCGGATAAAGACGGTGTCACTTCACTGGTTCATGCCCGGCGGAACGGATACAAGGAAATTGTTGCCATGCTCGAAAAAGCAGGTGCACGTTAATATCAATTCATACTTACCACTCAAAATTAAATGAAAAAATCACTCCCGTTCCTACTGCTCCTTTTACTTTCCACAATAACGTTCGGACAAAAAACAAAGGCGGATCTCATCATCGCTGACGTCAATGTGATTGACGTCAAAACCGGAAAAATCAGCCCAAATCAGTTTATTGTCGTAAGAAACGATACCATTCTGGGTGTTTTTAGCGAAAGTAAAACACGCCGTTTTGAAACCGCCAAAACACTTTCTGCCAAAGGGAAATACGCAATACCCGGATTGTGGGATATGCACGTTCATTTCGGCGGTGGCGAAGCATTGGTTCATGAAAACAAAAACCTGCTCCCGCTTTACCTTGCCCATGGCGTAACAACCGTCCGCGACTGCTCCGCCGACATCAGCAACAGCGTTTTGGAATGGCGTGAAGAGATCAAAAAGGGAAAACTTGCCGGTCCTACCATTTTCACATCCGGCCCCAAACTGGAAGGTTATAAGTCTGTATGGCTTGGCGACATAGAAATTTCAAACACAGAAGAGTTGAAAAAAGGCCTCGATTCTCTGGATGGCCTGAAAGTAGATTTTGTAAAAATCACCGACAATACGATGAAACCTGATTTGTTTCTTGAAAGTATTCGTCAGGCGCGCAAAAGAGGTTATCAGGTTTCCGGCCACATCCCATCGGTACTGACCATGCAGGATGTGATGACCGCAGGAATCAGTTCGATTGAACATATGTCGTATATTCTAAGAGCCGCTACAAAAAATGAGAAAGAAATAGCTGAGCTTTCTGCTTCCGGTAAACTGAAAGGGCGCGATCTAAGCAACAAAATACTCGCCGATTTTGATGAAAATGCAGCTTTGGCTACTTATAAGAAAATGGCGAAAAACCATGTTTTTGTAACACCTACGCTATCCTTGCCTTATCTTCTCGCGCATATCGACGAAGATGATCACAGCAAGGATACTTATTTGCAATACATCGGAGCCGGGCTTCAAAAAACCTACGTTGGGCGTGTGGAACGTGCGATGAAGGATGATAAAGACGCCATTGCATACCGAAAAATGTACAATGAAAAGTCGAATGCATTATTGCCTTTACTTCAAAAAGCCGGTGTGAAAATTATGGCCGGAACAGACGGAGGTTATCTTAACTCGTACGTGTATCCGGGCATTGGCCTGCACAAAGAATTACAGCTTATGGTAAAAGGAGGCTTAACACCTCTTCAGGCTTTGCAGGCATCGGTGATCAATTCTCCCCTTTTCCTGAATAAAACGGAATATGGAAGTTTGTCAGCAGGCAAAAAAGCCGATATTCTTTTGCTGGACGAAAATCCGCTTCTGAATATCGCCGCGACTGAAAAAATCAACGCCGTGATTGTAAAAGGGCAGGTGATGGACAAAAATGATATCGCGACAGCTTTGGATGAAGTAAAAACAAAAACGGCGAAAGGTTTGTAAGGGGTTTCCTGAAATTTACTTATTCTTGTGAAAGACATCAGGAATAATTCATGAAAATATACCAGCAGGCCTTTGCGCTGAAAGAAAAACGTAGAGGATTTCATATCATCACCAATGAGGTCCTCTACGCTTTACCCCAAATTGCTGAGTTTAAAACAGGCATGTGCCAGGTTTTTATTCAGCATACTTCCGCTTCTTTAACCATCAACGAGAACGCCGATCCTACTGTCAGGAAGGACTTTGAAATGTTTTTCAATAAAACGGTTCGTGAAAATGACCCGGATTATCAGCACGACTACGAAGGGTCCGACGACATGCCTGCACATTTGAAAGCTTCCATTCTTGGCAGTTCTGTCATGATCCCCATCCGAAATGGAAAACTGGCCCTCGGAACCTGGCAGGGCATCTATTTATGCGAACACCGTGACTATGGAGGTTCCAGGCACTTCATTGCGACCGTCTGGGGAGAATGAGCCGTTATCTCACATGTTAAATTGAAACATTCATGTTCTGATGATGGAATAAGTCATTCAGTAACGCCCTTGCAAGGGCTAAATACTCGTCAGAATCATTCGTGCTCCTATTCATATCATTGATCTCGATATTACAAGCCTTTACAATTACGCCTGAGTCTTCCATATCCTCGCCAAGGTAATTCGAAAAGTTAATATTCTGAGCTTTCAGGATTGTTGTCCACTGTGAAGGCTTACTGACATAACTGAGGTAAAGATTGAGCACATAGGCATTGGCATGCAGCATAAGATTTGGGAGCAACTGATGCGTGTAAATCGGCCCTGATAGGTAATTTGTTCGCAGATCCCTATCCAGTTTATGAATGGAGCGATCGATAAACTTTCCGTAAAAATCAATGTCTGTATAATTGACAAACAGATCAACCTCAAAATCATTATTGATCACTTCACAGACATTTAAAATACCCTGGGTTGAATGATCTTCCGCTAAAAAGAAGAAAACTTTAACCTGATAATGAGTCCTCAGATTTCTTCCGATGCTTTCAAGCATGACTAAATCTCTACCCAATAAAATTAAATGCCTTCCAAGACCGGCCAGTGCTATGGCAATGACCTTTCCAAACTCTGTATCCGCATTTCTGATCACTGAAAAATTCATGGCTATTGATTGATTTTGAATAAATATTAGCGGTCAGGTAAAGGTAAACCCCTCCTGAGTTGTCCTTAGTAGACGCGGCAGTATCGACCGCCAAATCGTTTACAAATTAAGGCGACTTTCAAATGAGAAGAAATACTGATTTATCATTACGCGGTGTACCAAAACAGGAGTTTTATCTTCAGGAACAATCCTTGCCGGTAGCCGAAGCATCGTCGCTGCACATCGACAGTACAGATTCCAGCCGCATGAAAAAACAGCTTTCATTGATCAAAGCGATGGCACAGCTCAGCAGCAGCGGTGTCACTGTTTACGATTTGCATAAAAAAGTACATGTGTACACCTCCCGAAATTTCTATCAGCTTTTTGGTTATGGTATATCAGAAAATCAGACCGAGGTCGAAAATGAAGTATTTGACAGAAGGATCCATCCGGAGGACCTTAAAGCGCTGGCAAAAAATGGATATACAGCGATGAAATATCTCATGTCACTTCCACCAGAGCAGCGGATGTTTTACAAAATGGTTAATGAATACAGAATTTTATCAAAGGATGAAGTTTACATACAGGTTATGGAACAGCATCAGGTGCTCGAACAGGATGCTCAGGGGAATATCTGGCTATCTCTTGGAGTTATTGACATCTCACCTAACCAACATGCGTCGGAAGGTGTAAAATTTCAGATTCATAATTTCCGGACCGGCGAGTTTATTAATCCCGTGGATCCAAACGAACCGGAAACAACGCCACTCACCGTAAGGGAAAGAGAAATTCTCAAAATGATCAGCGATGGTAAGTTAAGCAAGGAGATTTCATGGCTACTCTCAATCAGCGTTCACACGGTGAATACACACAGACAGCGTATTTTGGAAAAACTGGATGTGAATAACTCCATCGAAGCCATTTACAGCGCCAGACGGCAAGGATTAATAGGATGATATTTAAAACCTTATGCGGAGAATGATATGGAAATTTGTAATAAAATGTGTGGTCAGACTTAGCAAACGTGGATGAATCGTCCTAATCGACGTAAAAAGAACATCCCCCAAACAAAAAAATCCCATCTTATTTAAAGATGGGATTGTATAATAGTATTGTGGCGGCTACCTACTTTACCAGGTTTGACCCAAGTATCATCGGCGGTTCCGGGCTTAA
>NZ_JAMXKF010000008.1 GCF_024220585.1 Dyadobacter diqingensis | reverse complement strand
CTACAACAACCCCTTTAACAACTTCTTTTTCCTGAACCGGAGAAATTGTTGTTTCGTACATTTCTTCAAAACGAGTACGGTCAGCAGCTGAATAGCCTGTACCGAATCCTTTGTCTTCTGCTTTTTCCCAATCGAAATCAGGCAATACTTGTGTTTGTTTTTCCTTAGACATAAATAGGAATTAAAGCTCTTGATTACATCAACTGGCGAGCCACGCAGTCGAAAATTAGTTTAACTAGTTATTTTAAAAACAGGACGCAAAGGTAGGAATTTTCTAAATAAAAACCCATATCTCTAGGATTTGATTTAGAAAAAATTTATACGATGCCGTCACAGGCGAAGTGGGGGAGTTTCAATCAGTTAACTGCTCTTTCTTTTGAGCCAAGGTAAGGGAGCCATTCTGCATCGGCCAGTCCGGAAAAGTCTCGGATAAACATTAAAAAGGAAGGTCGGAACGGTCGTTGGCGCAGGTGCATTCCGGCTTCTTCCGGCGTGTAGTCTCCTTTTTTGGAATTGCAGCGTTTGCAGGCGGTGGCTAAATTATCCCAGGTTGTTTTTCCTCCCCTGGATTTGGGCATCACGTGGTCTAACGTGAGGTGGTCATGTGTTCCGCAGTACTGACATCGGTTTCCATCCCGTTTGAAGATATTGTGCCGGGTCATCACAACGCCGCGATAGGGTAGATGAATGTATCGGTTCAGGCGGATGACAATGGGCATCGGATATTCATCCCTGACAGTCCTGAGAAAATGAGTCGGAGATTCCGCCAGCAATTCAGCCTTATTTAAATAGACCAGTAAAAATGCTTTTGGCACGGTGCAAACACTAAGTGCGCTATAATCTTGATTAAGAACCAGAACTTTACCCATGAGTCTTTACGGCAATTAATTCCCACAATATAGGAATTTTACCTAAAAAAACGTTTCGTAAAATTCAATTATTGTTAAAAAAGCCGCTGGCGTACCGCCTGAGATTTAATTACACGAAAATTTTCCGACCAAGTGACTAAATAGCTAACTCTCAGGCTGCCTGTCCCGCTCAATAGTCTGAGCGGTCGCTCTCCCGTTTCAGATCTTTTTCCTTGATACTATCCCTTTTGTCATAAAGTTTTTTCCCTTTTGCCAAAGCAATGTGCAACTTGGCAAAACCGCGATCTGTGGTAAAAAGACGGACAGGAACAATCGTCAGCCCCTGGTCCTTCAAGTTTTCACTGAGCTTCCTCATCTCACGTTTTGTGAGCAGCAGCTTACGGTCCCGCAATGGGTCATGATTCCAGTGTGTGCCTTCGGTATACACGGAAATGTGCATGCTGCGAACATACAATTCCCCGTCCATAAAAAGACAATACGCATCGGTAAGGTTAACCTTGCCCTGGCGAATTGATTTTATTTCGGTTCCTGTTAACGATAAACCTGCTGTAAACTCTTCAAGAAAAAAATATTCGAACGACGCACGCCGGTTTCGGATATCGACTTTTTTTACTAATTTCTCTGACATATTATATTACTAACACAAAAAGGTCTGTAAAATTAGGGTTTTGCTAAAACTATACCAACAAATGAAAATAACAAGCGCAAGGGGGTGCCTAAAATGCACCCTGTTTTTAAGCCTTTTAATAACTATTTCAAATCTTGCATTTGCACAATCACAGGAAGCAGCGATACGCGCTTCGGTCGACAAATTGTTTGATGGTATGCGATCCGGTGATTCCTCCGCTTTGAGAAGTGTGTTTCAGCCGCAATCAATACTGACTTCAATCTCTGTCAACGCCAAAGATTCAGTCATTTCGCATCAGGGCAAAACGGAAGAATTTATTGCTGCCGTTGGCAAGCCACATCCGAAAAAATGGGATGAGAGAATTTATGACGTCAAAATCTCGGTGGACGGCCCCATGGCGATCGTTTGGGCGCCCTACAAATTCTACCTCGGCGACACATTTTCACATTGCGGAGTCAATGTGTTCACGATGATCAAAACAGTGCACGGTTGGAAAATCAATGCCATTACCGATACGAGACGAAAAGAGGCTTGTCTGTAACCTCTTAATCCGGTCAAAACGCTCTTCAATAATAACAGAAACCGCAGGGAAAATAGTCACGCTACCTTTCCTGCGGTTTTTGTTATAATACGAGGTCGGCTATTAACCAAGCATGGTCAACAGACTCGTCAGTTTATCTTTCAAATCTTTACGATCTACAATGAAATCCAGGAAGCCGTGTTCTAATACAAACTCTGCACTCTGGAACCCTTTCGGAAGATCTTTACCAATCGTTTCGCGAATAACCCGCGGACCTGCAAAACCGATCAGCGCCTCAGGTTCTGAAATATTGAAATCTCCCAACATTGCATAAGAAGCAGTTACGCCACCGGTCGTAGGATCTGTCAACAAAGAAACATAAGGAATTTTGGCCTCCGACAGCAACGCAAGTCTCGCCGAAGTTTTTGCCATTTGCATCAATGAAAATCCGGCTTCCATCATACGTGCTCCGCCTGATTTAGAAATCATCAGGAAAGGCTGTTTGTGTTTCAAGGAATAATTGATCGCACGCGCAATTTTTTCTCCAACCACAGATCCCATGGATCCTCCGATGAAATTGAAGTCCATGCAGGCGATCACGATTTTCACATCGTTCATTTTTCCATAACCTGTACGCACGGCATCTTTCAGACCGGTTTTATGCTGTGTTGCTTTGATACGATCAGGATATGCTTTGGTATCCACGAAATGCAGCGGATCACCGGAAGTCAAATCAGCATCAAGCTCGGTAAACTGGTTCTGATCGAATAACAATTCAAAATATATATCAGACCCAACTTTTTCGTGGTAGTTGCAATGCGGGCAAGTGTAAGCATTTAATTTGTGCTCTCTGGTAGCAGTAATTTTCTTGCAGCTTGGACATTGATACCACAACCCATCCGGAGCTTCACGTTTCATTTCGGTGGGTGTATTGATACCTTTTTCTTTCCGAATAAACCAGGACATATTATTTAGTGGGTTAATATCTTTGATTATAGTCTGTAAACAAACCTTTTATCTACTATTCACGATGAAATTAGGGGTCAAATATACTAATAAATGTTTGGTATCATCAAAGTGTCACTTACTATTGCATCCTCCGATATTAGTTTTAACCTTACTTTGGCAAATTGGGCACGAATAAAAAATATCTTTATCTTGTAGCCTAATTCTATTAATCAAGCATCCTTACGAATTCAGATCCAGCAATTTCGATTCGTACTTTAACGTATGGCAGCTACTACTTCTATTGTGATCATTGTTGGTACCAACCGGCCAAATTCAATGTCACGACGCATTGCAGAATACTACCAAAGACTTCTTAATCAATACGATACACCAAGCACAATACTGGACCTGGTTGATTTGCCGCATGATTTCACTTTTACCGCATTGTATGCAAACAGTGGAAAAAATGGCGCTTTCAACGAACTCAGAAGCCATATCGACGGGGCTGAAAAATTTATTTTCATCGCCCCCGAATACAATGGTTCTTATCCCGGCGTCTTAAAAGCTTTTATTGACGGACTTCCTTATCCCAATAGTTTTACAAATAAAAAAGCGGCACTTGTGGGATTATCTTCCAATAATCAGGGGGCCGCAACGGCTTTAAGCCATTTAAATGACATTTTCAGCTATCTGGGTATGAATACGTTAGCACTTCGGGTGAAGCTGGCCCAGATCCAGGCTCACTTTCATGATTCCGAGATTACCAATCCATTATACAAAGAGTTACTGGAAATTCAGGCGGAACAAATTATCCGTTTCTAAAAAAAGAAGGAGCCTTACGGCTCCCTGTCTTTTTATTTTAACCAATGCTGTTCCATTTCGCTTGACGGAATGGCTGGTTTTTTCCATAATTCGATATGGCTGCGACGGTAAGCCGGGCCTTCAAGGTCGCCCCATTTTACCAGACCGCCCTGAAAAGATTTCACCATCGCCTCTATTTTCGCAGTTTCTTCATTTGACCATTCGTTGCTTTCGTCAAATTCTACATACGAAACATGGCTGTATGACCGGTCGTCCTCCATTTCAAGAACATCCGGGTCAACCATCAGGTCAATAGATCCTGTTGCTGTATTTTCTTCAAGCTCCTTGGTCAATATAACCGTCGGCGCTTCCTGAGGTACAATGATATTCGGAAGTTCAGGCACTGGCACAATATCTTGTGGCTGTGTTTTTCCTGTAAATCCATTTTTAAGTTCAATGCCAGGAATCGGTGATTCAATACTGTCAAAACCCGCGGCAACGATGGTTACACGAAGTTTATCGCTCAGCGAATCATCCGTAATCGTACCCAGTTTGAACATTCTTGCTTCTCCACCAACCTGAGAAAGGACATAACGCCAGATCTCGCGTTGTTCCTTCATCGTAGCCTCTCTCTTTTTGCTCGTCGCAAGAGTCACCAGGATGCGTTTTGCACCACGGATATCCCGGTCATTCAAAAGCGGAGAGTCAAGCGCTTCTTTAATCGCCAGCTGGGCACGATCAGCACCCGTTGCTTCGGCAGTTCCCATTACAGACTGTCCGGCGTTTTTAAGAACCTTTTCTACGTCTTTAAAGTCAGTATTGATATTTCCGTTTGTCGTGATGATTTCAGAAATACTTTTTACTGCATTCAGAAGAATTCCATCGGCCTCGGCGAATGCCTGGGTCAATGTCATATCTTCATACAATTCTTCCAGTTTATCGTTAAGCACTACCAGAACGGTATCGCTAAATTCCTTCAGTTGTTCAATACCCTCAAGGGCTTGCTCTTTCTTGTCAAGACCTTCCCAGGTATAAGGTGCCGTTACAACAGCTACGGTAAGCTTGCCCATTTCTTTTGCAAGCTGCGCGATCACTGGTGCCGCGCCGGTTCCAGTACCACCACCCATACCGGCAGTGATGAAAACCATTTGCGTGGAACCTCCAAGTAATGCTTTGATCTCCTCAATCGTTTCAAGAGCCGCTTCCTTTCCCTTCGTTGCATCAGTCCCTGCTCCCAAACCCTGAGTTAAAGTAGCACCAAGCTGAATCTTAACCGGAACCGGGCTGTTGGCAAGCGCCTGCCTGTCCGTATTACAAACGGCGAATTCTACATCTTTGATCTTTTTCTCAAACATGTAGTTGACGGCATTGCTTCCTCCGCCTCCCACGCCTATCACCTTGATGATGGCTGGTTCGGTCATGCCTGCATTGGGGTCTTTTACGATTTCGTTCACAATGTAGTCCTGGTCTAGAGCGTGCAACAAATTTTTATTCATAGTCCGGGGTAGTTGATATTAGTGCAATTCTTCCTAAATAATTTCAATAGTCTCCTATACTGTCATCTTTGCGGCCAATGATACGATCCCAAAATGATCCATCTTCTTTTGGCACTTTTTTCAATTCCTTTGGTTTAGTGGGTGTTTCTCTTAACGGGGCACTTTGATGTACAGGAGGTTTGCATATTGATTTTACTCGCGGATCTATTGACTTAATACCAGCCCAGGCTAATCCAATCGCAGTAGAAAATGAGGTATTACTTACAGCATCAGCTTTGGCAGTATGCGCCAGACGTTCAGGTAATCCGACCCGAACAGGCATATTGGTCACTTTTTCAAACAATAATTCAATATCAGGAATATTGGCCGTTCCGCCCGTCAGGACAATTCCGCCAATCAGATGCTCTTCATAACCCGATTTCAGGATTTCGGCATATACCATCGCTGATATTTCCTTTAACCTTTCCTCTATGATCAGGGCAACGTTTTTCTTCAAAACCTGCTTTGGCGGACGTCCGGCAAGGAAGTTCACCAAAACTTCAATATTAAGCGGCACTTCTGACGAAATAGCCACACCGTGTTCCTTTTTCAGCTTTTCAGCATTTTCAGGCTGCACCCCACAACCCAGCCTTAAATCGGCTGTGATATGTCTGCCGGCAATCGGGAACGAGGCAATATGACGGATGATGCCATCCTGGTAAATCACGAGATCCGTTGTATGATCTCCGATATCCACCATGGCAATACCCGCTTTTATTTCTCCTTCGTCCAGCACAGCAAGGCTGGTGGCAAGAGGAGCGTAAATCATCTTGTCAAATTTCAGATGCGGATCTGCTTCCAGCAAACTTTTCCGTGTACGCTGAATGGACTGGTTATTGGCCGAGACAATTAAGAAATTCCCGCCCAGCTTAATTCCGGTTCTTCCCACAGGTTCACGCACACCTGTCGAATTATCGACCACAAATTCCATCGGCAAAACGTGCAGCACATCATAGTTTGCCTCCGTTTTTGCCCGGTACATATCATCAACTAACTGGTCAACATCTCTTTGTGTCACCTCATCGCCCGTAGACGAAGTAGGACGGATCACGCCGTCGCTTTGTGGTGTAACTCTTACGTGTGTGCCGCTGAAACTTACGTTTACAATACCAATATCCAGGTCCGAACGTGACGACGCTTCGGCAAGTGCCTCGCGGATCGCGCTTCCAACCTGTTTTATATTTTCAACCGAACCATTAATCACAGCTCCTTCAGGCACAAGAACTTCGCTAAATCCTAAAATCTCGATATTGTCAAAACGAGATCCCGTTGATGTGCCCTGCGCTGCTACTACGGTAATTTTCGTGCTTCCAATATCTACTCCTACTACAATATTATCCTGTGCCATGTTGATGGTGAATTATTATTCACAAACTATTTGATCTTGAAACTTAACACTAATTTTTGAATATCTGCTCCAATCTTTGCTAAGCACTCTGTCGTAAAAAATACGGAGCTTCTCAAATTTCGGCTCGAAATTCTCTGCCATTCCTAATTCAATGCGCTGATCACCTAAAACGGTCATTAACTGGACTTCTCCATCTTTGTCAACATACATTTCAGCAACCTGTGCACTCCAGAATTCATTGGTATTCAAAAAACGGATTAAATCCATCAGCATCTCGCCTTTTTTGGTTTTTAGCTGCTTTGGACTACTAAAAAAAGGACCTGAAACCAACAGAGTCCGTGCCGAATAACTCTCGGACAACGGAAAAAAAACGCCTTCATCATTAATATAGTATCCGGAAGTATTACGCCACTCACCATGCTGCGAAGTATTGATCCATCGCGCAAGCGGTTTTTCCTGCTCTACTTCTACGACTATATTACCCTTAAGGTCACGAAATACCTGACATTTTTTTACAAGCCTGTTCTTTCTGACCCGGTTTTCAAGGTCCGAAAGGTGTACATCCCGTAATCTGCTTCCCAATAACGGGTCACCTCCATTCTCGGTCAGGAGCATCTGGATATCTGTTTTATCCAGAAAATGCATCCCCGAATCACCGTCGATCGAGATGATAATATTGTTACATCGTTGATTACCAAGGCGACTTTCAGCCATACCAATGCCAACAATTGGCAAAATAAGCCACAAGCTACGTTTAAACAAATGCCAAGAATAGTCAAATTTACGTAACATCTTAGTAATTTTAAAAACGCCGGTACTAATTATTACTAAAAGGGTTTTGTAACATATTTTTGATAGGCCCTACCAGGGTGTCAATGTCACCTGCACCAATCGTTACTACAATATCAGTATTTAATTTCGGTAAAAGGTCTAAAACTTCCTTTTTACTTACCAAAATCTTATCTGATATAGAAACTTTTTCTAGTACCATTTCAGAATTCACCCCGTCGATCGGCAGTTCACGTGCCGGATAGATATCCAAAAGTAACAGCCTGTCAACCAGCGAGAGACTCTCTGCAAATCCGTCTGCAAAATCCCTTGTTCTGGTAAACAAATGGGGCTGAAAAATCCCCGTGATATGCCTTCCCGGATAAAGTGCCCTTACAGACGATAAAAATGCCTCAATTTCGGCCGGATGATGCGCATAATCATCAATATAAACTTTGCCCGGCAACTCTACCTGATATTCAAAACGTCTTTTTACACCACGGTAGCTTTCAAGCGCTTCTTTTATATTTTCAGGTGAAACTTCCAGATACAAAGCAACCGCCGCTGCGGCCAGTGAATTCTCAATATTGTGATATCCCGGAATTTTCATCGCAATATCCTTAATCACTCCGCCCGGGTGAACGATATCAAAAACAAATCGCGCATTTTCAATCCTGATCCGGTCCGCATAATAATCGCCTTCGGTCAATGAATACGTAAATACGCTGGCTTTTGTGCTGGAAGCAAGTTCCAATCCTTTCTTCATAAACAATGCACCGTCTTCATCAATCTGGCTTACGTATTCCCGGAAAGATTCCAGAACAGCTTCATGTTTTCCATAAATATCCAGATGGTCAGCATCCGTGGACGTGACGATGGCTATTTCCGGGAAGAGTGTCAGAAAAGAACGGTCAAATTCATCAGCCTCTACCACACATACCACTTCACTGAGATTTTCCGTTGGGGCATTTAACAACAAATTGGTGCCATAATTCTGGGTAATCCCCCCCAGAAATGCGGTACAATTCACATCCGAATAACGCAGGATATGCGCCACGAGCGACGATGTCGTCGTTTTTCCATGCGTTCCTGCAACACCAACTGTTTTTAAATTCTTTGTAAGCAAACCTAATACCTGTGATCTTTTCAGGATCATAAAATTTTCCTGCCTGAAATAATTCATCTGCTTATGCTGCACAGGAACCGCCGGCGTGTAAACAATTAAAGTCTGCGAAGGATCAGCGATAAATTCTGCGGGAATACTTTCTATTTCATCTTCAAGGGTAACAGGAATTCCCTCAGAAATAAGATTCTGAACCAGCGGGGTCGAGGTTTTGTCATACCCGGCCACCTGAAATGCGTTGGCCTTAAACCATCTGGCCAAAGCACTCATGCCAATTCCGCCTATTCCAACAAAATATATGTATTTCCAGTTATTCATAAAATGCCGCGATAAAAGATATTTTTTTGTAAAATGAGATAAACACTACTTGATTAATTTCAGCACCTCGGCAGCAATATCATATGCCGCCGTCGGTTTAGCCAGCTTCTGAATATTGGCTTTTAAAGACTCCTGCTTTTTCTCGTCTCTCAGCAAATTCAAAGCTGCCGGGATCAATTCTTCCGCTGCGTTGGCATCCTTGATAAAAACGGCAGCATCCTGTTCCACCAGATTCATTGCATTTTTCGTCTGATGATCTTCCGACGCAAACGGGAAGGGAATCAGAATCGAAGGCTTTACCGCCAGACATAATTCCGAAACGGACAATGCGCCTGCTCTCGAAACAACTACGTCGGCTACGGCATATGCAAGATCCATCTCGTAGATAAACTCAAATGCTTTGACCTGATCCGATTTCAGGTTAGCAACCGTTTCATTCGCAGTACTGATAAAACCTTTTCCAGTCTGCCACAACACCTGATAACCCGCCTCAACCAGACTGGCCAGCCCTGCGTTCAAACTTTCATTGATTGACCTGGCCCCCAAACTTCCTCCCATCACGAAAAGCGTTTTCCGGTTTTCCTGAAACCCGAAATGTGCCAATGCCTCCTTTCGTTTGGAACTGACATCAACGATATCACTGCGGACAGGATTCCCGTAAAGCCTGATTTTTTCACCCGGGAAAAATGCTTCCATTCCCGGATAAGCCACACATATTTTACTGGCCCTTTTAGCCAGAAGTTTATTGGTGACGCCTGCGTAGGAATTTTGCTCCTGTAAAAGCGTCGGAATGCCTAACAGCGATGCAATCATCAACAAAGGACCGCTGGCAAAACCACCCACGCCGACCGCTGCATCCGGCCGGAAATCTTTGATCACCGACCTGGCTTTCCACAAACTCCTCGTCAACTTTATCGGAAAACTGAGATTATCCAGAGAAATCTCTCTTTTGATACCCACAATTGGCAAACCAACAATTTTATATCCGGCGCGGGGCACTTTTTCCATCTCCATTTTACCAAGGGCACCTACAAAAAGGATCTCAATTCCCGGTTCAATTTCCTTAAGGGCGTTGGCTATGGCAATGGCCGGATAAATGTGTCCGCCAGTTCCTCCTCCGCTAATGATTACTCGTTTAGACATAAAATTTTTAAATCTTTTGCTCATCCATTTTTTCACCTCTGCTTACACTGAGGATCATGCCCATTGCCACACCTGTAAAAAGCAATGATGTCCCGCCCTGACTGAAAAAAGGAAGCGTCTGACCGGTTACAGGGACCAAACCAACCGTTACCGCCATGGCAGAAAATGCCTGGCTCACCACAACGAAGGTTAACCCGGCAGATAACAATCCGCCGAAAGGTCTTTTCGTCGCTTCAATGGCCTTAAGTCCCCGATATAATAAAATGAGGTAGGCGATCATCAATGCCACGCCTCCCAATGTTCCGTATTCTTCTACAACGACAGCAAAAATAAAATCCTTTTGAGGCTCGGGCAGGAACCTCCGCTGACGACTTTTCGCCGGACCTTCTCCATACAATCCGCCCCGGGCCATCGCCATGTAAGATTGCTGCGACTGATAAACCACGACATCCTTATCCAAAAAAGCACTGATCCTGTTTTGTGCTGTTCCCGAACGCTGCGTTGAATTCAGCAGGATCGCAACACCCGCGAAAAAAACCAGTCCCAACGCGGTAAAAAACAGATAGTGGATCGGCACCTTGCCTACGAACATCAGCAAAAAACAAATTCCGGCAAGCATAATCGCCGTCGAAACATTGCTGGTAAAAATCAGTCCGCAAACCACACCGACCAAAGCCAGCGGTTCCATGAAAAGCTCCCGAGTATTCCAGCCGCCCTTGATATGCCGGGCTAAAATCAGCGACAAATGTGCAATTAACGCCACTTTCGCCCATTCTGACGGCTGAAAGCGTTGCCCGATGATGGGTATTTCAATCCACCGCGACGCCTCGTTTACCGACCGGCCGAAAAACATCGCGAAAATGAGGAGCAAAATAGAGCTCCAGACAGCCATTCGCGTTACGTAAACAAATTTGATATACGGGATTTTATGAATCCAGAACATGATCAGCAGCGACAGTACGCACAGCACAGAATGTTTAAAAAGATAATATTCTGTATCACCCTTTTTCAAACTGTACGCGTCCTTCACACTCGCGCTATATACCACCACGATACTCGAA
The DNA here is from genome assembly GCF_024220585.1 of Dyadobacter diqingensis. Taxonomy (GTDB): domain Bacteria; phylum Bacteroidota; class Bacteroidia; order Cytophagales; family Spirosomataceae; genus Dyadobacter; species Dyadobacter diqingensis. The sequence continues at coordinate 344,005 of NZ_JAMXKF010000008.1, read as the reverse complement.
AGTAACATCCCCACACAGATACCCCAGATCCAGCGGTCGCCCTTAAGGTTGCCCGCGAACCATGCCTGCGTATCTTCCCTCAATTTCTGAAAAGCGTCCATGGTGAACCAGCTATTTGGTTAGATTGATAACGGCCTGCTTAAATTTGTCACCTCGGTCTTCGTAATTCTTAAACAGGTCGAAGCTGGCGCAGGCGGGTGAGAGCAATACAACGTCTCCCGGCGCACTCCATTTTTGTGCCTGATTTACGGCATCCTGAACATCCTCAGTCACATAAATCTGTGGCACGATGGCGCCAAAATATTCTTTCAGTTTCTCGAATTTCGGTGTCAGGATAATCAGCGCTTTTACCTTTTGGCGAACAAGTTCTTCAATCTGACTATAATCATTGCCCTTATCCACACCACCGGCGATAAGCAAAATCGGCTGATCGAAACTTCCCAGGGCATAAAAAACAGAATCTACATTGGTCGCCTTCGAATCATTGACATAAGTCACCTCGTCGATTACAGCCACCTGCTCCAAACGGTGCGGTGCATTTTTGAATGATAACAGACCGCTTTTTATAGCTTCCGGGCTCAATCCCACACACTGCGCAACCAATATCGACGCCAGTGCATTAACCGCATTGTGAGGACCTTTTATAGGCAATTCTGGAAAATTCTGCACATAACTTACACCACCTTTATTGGCTGTAAGTGTTTGCCCTTTTAAATAACCGCCCTGTGCCAAAGTATCTTTTAATGAAATCCCCCATTTCCTCGAAGAAACAGACCGTTTTTCCAGCTCTGAAACAATCACATCGCTGTCTTCAAAATAGATAAAATCGTCTTCAGCCGTTTGTTTTTGAATAATCCGGAATTTCGAATCGACATAATTCTGAAAATTATAGTCATACCGGTCCAGGTGATCGGGCGTGATATTCAGCAATACCGCAACGGACGGACGGAACTCAAAACTATTATCTAACTGGAAACTACTGATTTCCAATACATAGTAATCAAAATTCTTTTCCGCTACCTGCCACGCGAAACTTTCACCGATATTTCCGGCAAGACCAACATTCAGCCCGGCTTCACGCAGAAGATGATAGGTGAGCAAAGACGTTGTTGTTTTACCGTTACTACCTGTCACCGCAATCAGTTTCGCATCGGTATAACGGGACGCAAATTCGATCTCCGATATAACCGGAATCCCTTTTGAGACAAGTGCCACGATGATCGGAGCCTTGTCGGGAATACCCGGACTTTTAACCACTTCATCCGCATCCAGAATAAGCGAATCCGTATGAAGTCCTTCTTCAAAATTTATATTTTCACGAAGTAAAACTTCGCGGTATTTCTCACTGATCGGACTGCGATCCGACAAAAAAACTTCGAACCCTTTTAATTTAGCAAGTATTGCCGCCCCAATGCCACTCTCTCCACCACCCAATACGACGAGTTTTTTCTGCACCATATTTTCACATTTTAACTAAAGGAGTAAAGTACGCAGATTAATCCCTTCCAATGAAGAATTTTTTACGCTTTCTTGAAAAAATCTTACGCATAAAAAAAGAGGCATGAAATCATACCTCTTTCTCTGCTTATGGTTGTAAATATTTTATGCGTCTTTCTTCGCTGACTCTGAAAGCTTTAAACGATTTGCCGCCTTAACGATTAGGAAAATAACCCATGCGATGATCAGGAACTGAATCATGGTCTGAATAAAATTACCATACTTGATGGCAACTTCCGGTGTTTCTCCCACCGCTTCCTTCAAAACAACTTTTAGTTGGGTAAAATCCACGCCACCGATAATGATCCCCAGAATAGGATTGATGATATCCTCAACCAGCGAGGTGGTGATTTTTCCAAAAGCAGCTCCGATGACAACACCGACAGCCAGATCCAAGACGTTGCCCTGGGCAATAAAGGTTTTAAATTCCTGTAGCATAAAGTTTGTAGTTAAGATGTAACGTTGGTTAAATCTAACTAAAACGTATATAAAAAACCAATACTTAATCCCTGTGCAAATTGAATATCATCGACCTGAGACTTGTTGTACACCAGGATCGCACCTAAATTCACATTGAAATATTTAGCGATTTTAGCCGTCAGCATAGCGTCAAGACGGTGGTCATTTTTAAATTCTTTTTTGTCGGTTACCTGATTTCTGTTGTAAGCCGTGAAAAGCAGATATCTGAATTTCAAGTTTACATTTTTTGCCAAATCCTTATCAAAATTCGCTACAAGCTGTGCGATACCCACTTCATTGCGAAATCTCTTTCCGGGTTTCACTCCATAATTTCCATCTACATTTAGATACAACTTGTTATCAGACACGATGGTTTGGCGAACTGCACCCGGAGCAAGGTCTATAAAGAAATAAGGAACGGGACGGTATTCAATACCAATCGCTTCGGTCACATACGCGGGAGCAAAAAGGCCCGAAACCTTGGTTTTAAAATTGATAGAATCCGGATGTGTTGAAGACGAGTAATTATAACCATTGGCAAACTGTGACAAAAGGTTTAAGTTCCCGAACAGGCTCCATTTATCCGATAATGCGTAGTTGTATTTTGTATCAAAAAAGATTCGGTCGAGATTTTTACGGCTTCCCTGGGATTCATTTTTCACAATACCATATTGCGACTGGAAATCATTTCTCCACGAATGTTTCCCTTTCTTTTTTTCGCTCAATGCGTTGAATAACGCGCCGAGAGCAATGGAACTTACACCCCCGCCCGTCCAGTTTGAACTGAAAGAACCCTGCGTAAGATTAACCCCGAATTCTATTTTCCTCCAGGCGGTATCACCCTTCACTTTTAGTATTCCACTGTTAAGCGAATTGGACAGATCAACCTTTTTTTTAATATCATCCTGTGCGAAAGCCAGGGAAGAACCCAGCGACAGAAGACCGATAATAAACGGGGCAAATTTCATCTTTTTGCTCATACTCATACAAATTAGTAACGTAGTTAATTAAAAATTTCCACCTGCCGGGTCTGAAAAAACTGTAATGGCAGTATGGTAGTGGTGTTATCATTTACAATGGTCACTGTGGTATTATCAATTTTGGTGATGACACCCTTGATATCGTCGATTTTGATAATCTGACCTTCCCTGTAATTTTTCCGGCTGTAAAACGATGAAATAATATTGGAAAGCACATCCTTCGAGGCGATACCGTAACCCAGCGAGAACGCCAGGATAACGCCGCCAATCACAAGAATAAAACTCGATTCCAGCAGGGTAGTTTCGATACCGATCTGGCCAAGTGCACTGATGAAGGTGATGATCAGGAAAAAGACAAAGGCAATGTTTCCGATCAGTTTTGAAGACGGGATATTAAAAGATTTACACGTAGCCACAACAGCTCCTTTGATTGCATCGGAAATCATGATGCCAATCTGAAGCATCACTGCAGCAGCAATCAGCTTTGGAATGAAATTAACCAGCGACAATACCATGCTTGTGATGGCATCCACGCCCAGCGTTTCCGTCGCAGCAGTAAGGAAAATCAATAATATGAAATAGTAGACCACTTTGGCTACAATATCACTTAATCTGATCTCAGTTTTAAGCTGTTTGATCAGACCGATTTCATTCAGTTTATCACCGATACGGTCAAATCCGATGGTGACAAGTACTTTACGAATCACAATGGTAATACCTTTTGCGACCAGGTAACCAATGGCAATAATAATAAAACAACCAATAACACGCGGTACAAAAATTACAAATTGATTGATTAACGTGTTAAACGTATTGATTAAAATTTCAGAAATATTGGGGAGGTTGTTCATATGAGAGAGTAAAATGTGTGCTTGCTATTGTGACATCCCGGAATGGGCTCGTCATTCCGTGTCGATCGAGGACAGACTTACGGCCAGTGCATTTAAAAAATGCTCTGTAAAATGAGTAACTACATTCATAGTATCCCGGATGGTGTTCACCTCGGAAACTAATGCCCTTTTTAAGTATTCAGGGACCTCATCCGTAGGTTCTAATTCCTTTAAAACTGAATTTCCTGAAGGCATATCTCAGCTGTTTATCAAATACTTAATTAATTCTATTATTTTGATAAAGAATATACCAAGGAAAATCATCGTCTCCAGATATTTCTTACGAAGCTTTTCCCGCGATCTCAGCAGACGCATTTTTACTGCACTTTCTGTTATTTTAAATATATCGGCGATATCCCGGATACTCAGGTCGTCGGTATATTTCATAAATAAAATACCCTTTTCATCAACAGTTAAATGGTCCAGAGCCGTTTTGAGATTTCTGGCCTCTATATCATCCCCGTCGAAAAGGTTATTAAGATCAATGTCATCAGGAACTTCCATAGGTTCGTCCTGATAAACTTCACCCCTCTTTTTGTTAGATCGCAGCTGATCCATACAATGGTTGTATGTGATCGAATACAGCCACGTAGAGAATTTGGCGTCCTCCTTGAAGGTACCCAGCTTAAAAATCAGCTTTAAAAAGATATCGTGTGTCAGGTCCTCAGCCTTTGCCGAATCCTTTACAAAAGACAGGCATTTATGATATACCTTATCGGCATATCGCCCGTACAGTTTCTCGAAATACTGGTTACGCTGGGTATCCACAAATAATTTTACCAACTCTTCGTCGGTATAACTATTCTCTTTTAAATCTTCTTTAAACGTTTTGACCGCCATACATGCAAAAAGTAACGGAGCGAGGCCTAAGTGGTGTGTAAAAAATATTTTTCTTTGGCAAATAACAAAAACAACGCTTGGTATACAAGTATGTACCAAGCGTTGTTTTTATTTTTTTTCAGGAAATCTTTCAATTATGCGCCAATGGCGATTCTTTTGAACGACTTTACAGTCAAACCCTTAGCAGTTTTTTCTACCAATTGACGGATTGTCAATGAAGAATCCTTCACAAACTCCTGGTTCAACAAAGTATTGTCTTTGTAGAATTTCTGTAATTTACCCTGAGCGATTTTTTCAAGCATAGCTTCTGGCTTGCCTTCTGCACGCGCCTGTTCTTTTCCAACTTCGATTTCACGCTCAACTGTTGCAGCGTCAACACCGTCTTTGTCAAGAGCAACCGGCTTCATTGCAGCAATCTGCATTGCAACGTCTTTTCCTAGTTCGCTAACGTCAGTTCCGTTAACTCCTTCGAACGCTACCAATACACCAAGTTTACCGTTTGAGTGGATGTAAGAGACAACCTGATCAGCTGTTACGTTTTCGTAAGCAGCGATAACCAATTTCTCTCCCAATTTACCAACAAGGTCAACGATGTTTTCACTTACAGGACGGCCGTCAGCCAAAGTCGCAGCAAGCAAAGCTTCTTTATCCTGGATATCGTCTGCAACAGCTTTATCCAAAATGCTCTTCGCAAGATTTTTGAAATCTTCAACGTTTGAAACCGGTTCAGTTTCGCAAGCGAAAGCAACAAGTTTTCCGTTAGTTCCGTCAGCACTGATTGATACCAATACAGTTCCTTCTGCTACTTCGTTATCAGCACGTTTTGCAGCTACTTTCTGACCTTGTTTACGTAGAATATCAACAGCTTGTTCGAAATCACCATCAGCTTCCTGAAGTGCTTTTTTACAATCCATCATGCCTGCGCCAGTCATTTGGCGTAGTTTATTTACATCTTGAGCGGTAATTGCCATGATTTATTTCTAAATGGTTAAAAACTTTTTACAAAACAGTTCAATTCCGTTGATTAACAGATTAAGTAAATGTTAACGAATCGGTTGTAAACTATTTTTCAATTTGAATTTTAAAAAACTGTAGCCCATAGCAAATGGCTATGGGCTACTTTATCTATCAGAAAGAACTGGGTTATTAACTAACCCGGTTCATATCGCCCTGACTACTCTTCGTCGCTTTCAATAGCTGGAACTTCAGCACGTGGTGCTGCAGCAGCTTCCTCATTGCCTTTGTCTACCTGACGTTTGGCTTCTTCTTCCTCTACAAGACGCTGATCGTCTTTATCCTGCTTGCGTTCCATCAGACCTTCTTCGATTGCCTTACCGATCGCCAAAGTGATCAATGAGATAGCTTTGTAAGCATCGTCATTACTTGGGATAGGGAAATCAACCAATTCAGGGTTTGAGTTTGTATCACAGATTGCAAAAATAGGGATGTTCAATCTTTTTGCTTCTGCTACCGCAATGTGTTCACGTTTCACGTCAACGATGAAAAGTGCTGCCGGAAGGCGAGTAAGGTCAGCTACACCACCTAAAACTCTTTCCAACTTGTCCTTTTCACGTGTAAGCATCAGGCGTTCTCTTTTCGCGATATTGCTAACCGTGGTTTCGTCTTTAAGCATCTTCTCAAGAGTCTGCATTTTTTTCAAAGACTTGCGAATAGTGCCAAAGTTTGTAAGCATACCACCCAACCAACGATCAGTTACGTAAGGCATTTTAAGGCGTTTTGCCTCTTCCGTTACGATTTCCTGCGCTTGTTTTTTAGTAGCCACAAACATGATCTTACGTCCTGAACGAACGATCTGTTTCAAAGCAGCCTCAGCTGATTCTACACAGCTAAGTGTTTTGTTCAGGTCAATGATGTGAATACCGTTTTTTTCCATAAAAATATATGGAGCCATACGGGGATCCCACTTGCGGGTAAGGTGACCAAAATGCACACCTGCATCCAATAGGTCTTTATATTCTATTTGTGCCATTGCCAAATTTGAATTTATAAGATTTTAATAATTTTTTACGCAGCACAGCACATCGGGCACGATAAGTACTGTCTGGACTTTTTCCAGGGAAGAATGAACGGATATATGAATGAAGAATAACCTACTTTCAAAACCCTCAATCGCCCGGAAAATATTAACGTTTCGAGAATTGGAATCTTCTACGAGCCTTAGCACGACCGTATTTCTTACGCTCAACCATACGAGGGTCACGAGTAAGGAATCCTTCTTTCTTCAACGCACCACGGAATTCTCCGTTGTATTCAACCAATGCACGTGAAATAGCCATACGAACAGCCTCAGCTTGTCCTGAAATTCCACCGCCTCTAACGTTTACTTTAACATCGTATCCGTTGTTACCGCTAATCGTAACGAAAGGCATTTGCAAAACGATCTGGTGAACTTCGAAAGGGAAGTACTCCTTATAATCGCGGCCGTTTACTTTGATTTCTCCTTTACCTGGCGTTAGGTAGATGCGCGCCACAGCTGTTTTTCTTCTACCAATTGTGTTGATAACTTCCATGAATTGCTTTTGCGTTATCAGTTTTAAACCTCAACGGCTTAAAACTGTATTTCTTTAGGTTGTTGAGCACTATGCGGATGTTCCGCAGCGGCATAAACGAACAAATTAGTAAACAAACGACGTCCCAAACGACTTTTTGGGAGCATACCTCTCACGGCTTTCTCGATTACACGCTCTGGGTGTTTTTCAAGCAATTCGCGAGGAGTTTGAAAACGCTGACCTCCTGGGTATCCTGTATGACGAACATAAACTTTGTCTGTCAACTTCTTACCTGTCAACTTTACTTTATCGGCGTTGATAATGATAACATTATCACCACAGTCCACATGAGGAGTATAACTTGCTTTGTGCTTGCCTCTGATAATTTTGGCAACTTCACTGGCCAAACGACCAAGAACTGCACCTTTGGCATCCACAACAACCCACTCCTTGTTCACTGTGTTTTTGTTCGCCGAGATGGTTTTGTAGCTTAACGTATCCACGATTAACAAAAATTTTAATTGATTTTCAATAAATTACACTGTATAAGAACAGTCCCATCGCAAAATGGGAGTGCAAATATAGAGTTTAACAAATTGAATTACAAGTATGTTTGTAATTTTTCCCGGATACCGCTCATTTTGTAATACTTATGATATGGGAGATTGATCAAAAAAATTGCTTTATTCGGGCAGATTTCAAAGATTTCCGGTGACTATCAGCCAGTAAACAAGTATTAAGAAAACGAAAAATACTTTAATCAAATAATATTCATTCATAAACCCACGCCCAATATTTCGCACTTCCTGATTATGCATTTTAAAAATTACACGCCAAAAATGAATGTTTCAGGGATCAGATTTGCCCTGCTGACACTTTTGTTAGCTCTTTCTACCCTACATTCACAGGCCCAGTCGTCAGAAACATTGGGTTTCAGACCGCTTTTTAATGGAAAAAATCTGGATGGCTGGGTTGATGTCAATACGTCGAAAGAAACCTGGAAGGTAAAAAATGGTACGCTGATTTGTTCGGGATTACCAATAGGGGTGATGCGGTCGGACAAACAATATGAAAATTTCATTCTGGAAGTCGAATGGAAACACATGACAGCCGGCGGCAATTCGGGAATTTTCATCTGGAGTGAGGGCACACAATTTAAAGAGGATCCCCTGACAAAGGCCATAGAAGTACAAATGCTGGAACTGGACTATGCCAGACAGCATAATGCCACCGACGACTACGTTCACGGAGAGTTATTCCCCACCATGGGCATGACCGCCATTCCCGATAACCCGAGAGGAATCCGCAGCAAATCCATTGAAAAACGGTGCAAGGGAAAAGGAGAATGGAACAAATATGTGGTCGTTTGCGTGGATGGTACGGTAAAACTATCCGTCAATGGAAAATTTGTAAACGGGCTCCGCGCCTCAGAACGTAAGAAAGGATACATCTGCCTGGAAGCCGAAGGTGCTGAAATTCACTTCCGTAATATGCGTATCATGGAACTGCCTTCGGGGATCACGTCTGCGGAACAAACGGCGCCGGTTGTAAACTGATTTGTGAAGTTGGCTATGCCTTAATAACTTACGCAGGTTATCACAATGTCCATTACAAAATGAAAATCTCCTTTATCGGTGCCGGAAACGTTGCATGGCATCTGTCTCAGGCATTTGAAGATGCCGGTCATGTTATTTGTGAAGTTTACAGTCGTGATACGCAAAAAGCCCGTCAGCTGGTATCATTGCTTTACGACTCGACAATACAGCCCGACCTCAACTTTTCGGAAAGCGAAGCACAAATTATCTTTATAACCGTTTCCGACGACGCTCTGAAATCGGTTATTGAGCGAATTGTCTTGCCGGAAGGCGTTATTGTGGTACATACGTCTGGCACGCGTTCCCTGGCCGAACTTCAAAATTTACTGGAAATTTACAGTGATGTTCCTGTGCAAACCGGCGTGTTTTATCCTCTCCAGACTTTCACAAAGGAGGTCCCGATGGATTACAAACAATTACCCATTTGTATCGAAGGCACCAGCGATATTGTTGAAACCCGGCTCAACGACCTTGCCGAAAGCGTCAGCAATTATGTCCGCCATGCCGATTCCGATGAAAGGTTTATTTTGCACGTGGCAGCCGTTTTCGCCAGTAATTTCACCAATCATTTATTAAGTATCGCAAACGACCTGCTGGCCAGAGAGCAGCTCAGCTTCGATCTCCTGAAACCGCTTATCCGAACGACAGTTGACAAGGCTTTGCAGTCCGAAGATCCGGCTTTGGGCCAGACAGGCCCGGCCCGACGGGGAGACTGGAATACCACCAACCGGCATCTTGAATATCTTCAGGAAGTTAATCCGGAATGGACCGATATTTATCGTTTGATGACCGAAAGAATAAGAAGCCGTCATATAGGAAATGACTAGGCGGTACTTCGCCGGGAAAAAAGTTAGACTATCTTTGCACACAATTCCAATCTTGAAATTTTATGAGTTCAGCCCTAGAAGAGCGTTTCAAAAAGATTACCACATTTATTTTTGATGTTGACGGCGTCATGACCGACGGCAGTGTTATTGCACTCGAAAGCGGTGAGCAGCCTCGTATTTTCAATGTTCGTGACGGATATGGCATCAACCGAGCTGTCAGACTGGGATATAATGTTGCCATTCTTTCAGCTCAGAATCAGGTGGGTGTCCGTAAAAGACTGGAATACCTGGGTGTGAAAGATATCTTCATTGGCACCACACCAGACGGAAAACTACCCATCTTCAAAAAATATCTTCTGGAACGCGGCCTTACCGAGGACGAGATTGTATTCATGGGTGACGATCTTCCGGATTATGAAGTAATGAAAACGAGTGTTCTCGGAGCCTGTCCTGCTGACTCTGACCAGGAAATTCTTGCGATCGCAGATTATGTGTCTCCTGCAAAAGGCGGTTACGGCGCTGTACGTGACGTAATCGAGCAGGTAATGCGCGCGCAAGGAAAATGGATGTCATGGTTTGAATCGAAGTAAGAATAGAAATAAGTGGCACACTCGGAAAACAAGCGTTACTTTCCCAATTTGAATGGCATTCGCTGCATTGCAGCACTTTTAGTGGTTTTTCATCATTTGGAGCAGGCCAAACATGCTTTTGGTATTGACAATTTTTATGATGTAACAATCATAAAACATGCCGGCAGGCTGGGCGTAGGTTTGTTTTTCGTATTAAGCGGATTTTTGATAACCTATTTGCTACTCGAAGAAAAAGGGCGTTTCGGTGATGTGGACGCAAAAAAATTCTACCTGCGCAGGGTATTCCGGATCTGGCCTATTTATTTTCTGATCATTGGTTTATCGTTTTTTGTATTCCCCCATATTGACCTGCTTTATTTCCCAGATGCAAACGAAAAACTGACACATGACGTCGCTCCGCGACTGGCATTGCTGTTTCTCGTCCTGCCCAATTATGCGTTCGTACTTTACGACCTTCCGTATTGGTGCGCACAGACCTGGTCCATTGGCGTGGAAGAGCAGTTTTACTATCTGTGGCCCTGGATTATCAAGTATCCCAGGAAAAGCGGCCGGATTCTTTTCCTTTTTCTCTTCGTTACGGCTGCTCTTTTGTTCGGCGGAGCATATCTTCTTGATAAAACAGATGAAGAGAAAATATCTGCAATTACCACTTTCCTGGGCCAGTTTCGTATCCAGACCATGGCACTTGGCGGACTTTGCGCATATCTGGTTTATACAAAAAAGACCACGATTCTCGATTTTGTTTTCAGAAAAGACGTTCAGATTGTCGTGTATACCTTGCTGGCAGTGCTGTTTTTCTCAGGAGTACATTTTACCGGATTTCTGGAACTGTACGCGCTCTTTTTCAGCTTTTTTGTACTGAATGTATCCTGCAATAAAAATACGATCATCAGCCTGGAAAATAAAGTCATGAGTTATCTGGGCAAGATATCTTATGGACTTTACATCTACCACGTTTTTGTCATTGTCATTATAATCAATACGTTAAGAACTTTTTCGCCGCAAATATCGGGCACGGGTTATCACATCATCCTGTACGTGCTCACGCTGGTATTGTCGGTAGGCGTGACGGCACTTTCCTATAACTATTTCGAAAAACCTTTGTTAGCTTTTAAGGATCGACATTTCGGACGATAGTTTGTGTTAAATGCAGAGTTTGGGTTCGGTCCGCCGCGCGGTTTTACGCGGTGTTTGGGGAGGTGTTTTTAATTTCAGGAAATGAGTTAATAAAATGACCGGCCGCCGACCGGTCAGGCATTCGTTTTTGTTAAATAAACAACTCCTTTAACTCCGCGCAAAACTCACCTACCTCTGCGTTTATTGAAGGTTTTAGGAGAGTCTATTTTGAGTCCTGGAGTTCGGACATGGTGTAGAATTTCAGGTTTTGAGATTTTGCTTCCTTAAGGATTGTTTCCAAAAATGCTACGCTGAATCCGTATTGGCCGTTTTTTGGTTTTTCATATAATGGCTGATGACCGAAAAGCATAACTGCTGTATTTGTTTCTTTTGCCCTTTTTAATGCTTCTTTTATTTCATTTTCACTAATATTCGTCCCTTCGTCAATCATCAGCGCATCTACGATCCGCTTTTTATTGAACGGATAATAAATCCAGCGCATGATTCTTGGAGCCAAATGATAGACGGGGATCCCAAATAATTCCCGCTCCGCCTGCGCAACATCCCGAAGAATTTTGAATCCGTTTGCCAGTAAGATTGAATCCGCCTCATCTGTATGATTTCCGCCGGGATGCGCATAGGAAGTCGGTTTTATCCCGATTTGTGCCAGATGTTTTAACCCCGGTTTTAGTTCGGTTTCGATATACTTTTCGGGACCATGAGATTTTAACATTTCTGTGGCATTGCCGTGTATCGTTCCGTGAAAACCGATTTCGTGTCCGTCTTTTTGCAGTTGTTTTATTTTGATAATTTCGTCAGGAGTAAGCGTATCAGGGCAGGTCAGAAAAAAGGTGACTTTGGCATCGTATTTTTGAAAAAGTGGCCTTAATGCATACCAATCGTTGATAAAATGGTCATCGAAAGAAATGGCGATGCCGGATTTTTCCGAATCAGCGGGTTTTTCACGGCAGGAGATTATCGACAGTGCGATGGGGGCAAAGAATGCCAGCATCCTGATGTTTTTATATATTTTTTGGAAGCGATAGATCAATGGAGTTCGATTAAATATTTCAAATGTATCCAAACGAAGTATTATTTTCGCTAAAATAATTACCCAAAATGAAAATTCTCCACACCGCAGACTGGCATATCGGAAAAAAGCTTGACAACTTTTCCAGACTGGAAGAACAAAGGCTCGTGTTAAATGAAATTTGTGAAATTGCTGATCAGGAAGAAGTTGATGCTGTGGTGGTGGCCGGCGATCTGTTCGATAACTTTAACCCATCCTCCGAATCTACCGAACTATTATACAGCACCTTATACAGATTATCCGCCCATGGCAGCCGCGCAGTGATCGCGATTGCCGGCAATCACGACTCCCCCGAGCGTATTGAGGTGCCCGATGCCCTGGCGAAGGTCTGCGGGATTATTTTTGTGGGTTTCCCCAATGCGGAAATAAAACCATTTCAAACCCAGGCAGGACTGGAAATCGTTAAATCTGACAAGGGATTTATTGAAATCAAACTCCCGAAATCTGAAATCCCGCTGCGTATCCTGCACACACCGTACGCCAATGAGCAGCGCCTTAAGACCTTTTTAGGCCTGGAAGATTCGGAAGAAAACCTGCGAACCCATTTACAAAAACACTGGCAGGAGCTGGCTGAAAAATATCTGGACGATAACGGTTTTAACCTGCTCGTCACACATCTGTATGTCATGAAAAAAGGGGATCCGGCTCCCGAAGAAGAACCAGATGAAGAGAGACCGATTTTACATATCGGCGGGGCGCAGGCCATTTACACTGAAAATTTCCCCGAGCAAATTCATTACATCGCGCTGGGTCATTTGCACCGTTATCACCGCGTGGATAAAATGCCGGCGCCATCCGTTTATTCCAGCAGTCCGCTGGCTTATAGTTTTTCAGAAGCAAACCAGACGAAGTATGTCATTCTCCTTGACGCAGAGGCAGGGAAACTGAATAATTATCGGGCTATCGAACTGACGAAAGGAAAGAAACTTCGCCGCGGAAAATTTGATTCGATTGATGAAGCCATTATCTGGCTTCAGGAGCATCCGGAGGATCTGGTTGAGCTTACGATCGTTTCGGATAACTATCTGGAAGCAGCTGATAAAAAACGCCTGACAGAGGCACATGCAGGTCTCGTGCAGATTATCCCGCAAATTAAAAAGATCGTGGAAGAGGGTGGTTCCTCAGGTATTGATCTTACTCTGAGTATGGAAAGTCTTTTTCAGGAATATTTCAAAAGTAAAAATAAAGGACAGGAACCTTCGGAAGGCTTACTGAATGTTTTCCGGGAAGTGTTGGGAACAGAGGAATAAATCCTGTTACTGTATAGATAAAAAGGCAAGCACACCGGAACAGTATGCTTGCCTTCAATTTTTTATAGCAAAGGAGTAAAGTTTTTTCAGACGAAATCAGTTTACCCGTTTCAATTTTGCTTCAATCGTTTGTTGTGTGTGAGGTACAATACGCAGCCTCTCTTTTGGAATCAGTTTACCTGAATCAATACAAACACCGTATGTACCATTTTTAATGCGTACCAGTGCATTTTCCAGCTGAATTGAATACTTCTGTAATCTGGCCGCCAACTGGCTTAGATTTTCACGTTCACTTGCATCAGCACCGTCTTCGATAGACTTCGCTGTGCTCGCCGTATTATCTGTACCGCTATCGTTCTTTTTGCTCAGACCTCCCTTAATATAGTTAAGTTCATCGAGAGTTCCTTCCAGTTTTGCACGGATAAGTATCTCAAATTCCTTCAATTCCTCCTCAGAATATCTAGTCCTTTCTTCTTGCATAATCTTAATTGATTTGAATCTGTATTAAGGCCCCTTTATAAAACAAAAATAATAGTAATCAGTTTACTTCTGAACAATAAATTCCGGGAAAAGCTCCCCTTCCTATTGAAATCACTCATAAAGTCCACCCAACTAGTAGGACAAAGCACTGGCAATCAAAAAACAAAGCCACAACCTGCGGCGGGAAATGGCTTTGTTACTTTATTGTTAAGTTATTTATAAAGAACAGTCTTCACTGCCTCTACAACCCGCTTAACATTTGGTAAAATTTCTTCAATAAGCGTTGGCGCGTATGGAAGCGGCACATCGCGGTTGGTTACGCGGATTACCGGTGCATCCATATAATCAAATGCATTACGCTGGATATGATAAGCAATCTCAGTTGAAATAGATGCCAACGGCCATGCTTCTTCAACAACAACGCAACGGTTTGTTTTCTTTACAGATTCTACAACGGTCGCATAGTCAATAGGCTTAACCGTCCTCAAATCGATTACTTCCACGTCGATACCTTCTTTTTCCAGTTGCAAAACAGCCGGCATTACCACACGTGGGATCATTTTACCAAAAGAAACAATGGTAACATCTTTTCCCTGACGTTTTACATCTGCTTTTCCCAATGGAATAAGATATTCTTCCTCAGGAACCATCATTTTATCGCCATACATTACTTCCGATTCCATAAAGATAACCGGGTTGTTATCGCGGATGGCTGATTTCAAAAGTCCTTTTGCGTCGTATGGATTTGAAGGAACAACCACTTTCAAACCTGGCGTGTTAGCGAACCAGTTTTCAAAGTTCTGCGAGTGCTGCGCACCCAGCTGACCTGCATTTCCAGTTGGTCCGCGGAATACGATAGGAGCACCGTACTGTCCGGCAGACATAGATAAAATTTTCGCAGCGCTGTTGATGATCTGATCAATCGCAACCAACGAAAAGTTGAATGTCATAAATTCAATGATAGGACGGAGACCGTTTCCGGCTGCTCCAACTCCAATTCCTGCAAAACCCAATTCGGCGATCGGTGTATCAATCACACGTTCCGGTCCAAATTCATCAAGCATTCCCTGACTGGCTTTATAGGCGCCATTATATTCCGCAACTTCCTCGCCCATAAGGAATACACTTTGATCCCGGCGCATCTCTTCCGACATGGCGTCGCGAATGGCATCTCTAAATGCTATTTCTTTCATCCGTAATTTTATGATTATTTAATGGTCCGTGGTTCCCCACCGGGATGTAGCCAGACAAATTCATCCGAAGGAGGTTAAATTCAATTTCGCCTGGTTTCATCAAAATAAGGTTATCTATACTGGTTTCTAAAATGATGTGGTAAAATTAGAGAAACAAGGTCAATTCTCAAATTGTTTAAACAAGCATTCTGTGAAAACTAAAAAGATATTACAATTTTAAGTGTTAATCCACAGGAATTACATCCACTTCCACAGATAAACTATGTTTTCCTGAGCTGAAAATTATTCCTTTCAGTGGCGGGACATCGCTGTAATCTCTTCCCCAGGCCGTAATAATGTGACGTTCGCCCGGCACCACGTTATTGGTAGGATCAAAATCACACCAGCCATAATCGGGTATAAAAACCGAAATCCAGGCATGAGACGCATCGGAACCCTGCAATTTTGCCTTACCCGGAGGCGGAAGCGTTTCCAGATAACCGCTCACATAACGGGCTGCAAACCCGAAACTCCTCAGGCAAGCAATAGCCAAATGTGAAAAATCCTGACAAACACCTTTTTTTGCCGCCAATACTTCACGAATCGGTGTGTGAATGGTTGTAAAATCCGGAACAAAATCAAATTCGGTAAAAATCTTCCGGCTTAAAGCGTGCACACATTCATAAAGCGGCCGGTCGTCCTGAAAACAATCTTCTGCAAAATGAACAATCGCGGGATCCCATTTGATCAGCGGGCTTGGCAACAAATATTCCAGCAAAGAAACTTTCAGCGGGCGATCCTGCATAAAACGCAGCCGTGCTTCCGCACAGGTAACATCCGAGCGGATCGGCGCCCCGGTTGTTTCGATCAGACATTCCACAATGCTGGTTGTCTTTACAGTAAGCTTTTTGTGCGGTGCGTGCAGCGAAAAATAATGTGTTGTATTTCCATAAAAATCCACCCGCTCAATAATCTCGGCCGGCGTTGGAGACACTTCAATTGAAAAACCCTGACAAAGTTGTTTCGGCAGCGTTCGCGGTGTCAGGCAAACGAGGCTGTGGTAGGTGCTTACCGGCTCCGCATAATTGTATTCCGTTAAATGCGTTAGCTTATATTTCATCGTTCTCTGTGGGTTTGAAAAACGAATGCTGCATGACCGTATGGCTGAAATACATATTCGTCAGTGTCATGGAAACCGACGAAATTAACCTGGAAACCTTCGACATCAGATTGAACAATTCCTTTCTATCCAATGAAACTTTGTCATATTCACTTAATGATGAAACACTTGCAAGGTTAATCAGCGTCGATGCTTCCAGCACTGCTTTTTGCGCATCATTCAGGCGTTCTCCCCTCGTTTCAGGCAATTTATCAAGATTTGCCTTTAATGAATCCAGCAGATAAACGATCGAATACGGCAACGATTTTTCAAATAAAACCATATCCAGCATCGCTTCCAGATTCAGCTGGGATTTATAAACAAGCCTGTAATTAACCAGTAAATGATGATTCAGTAAGGTCGCTTCAATCAGCTCGTTTTCAACATTGGCTTCATTTTTTACCCCAAAATTCGACTGGATAATGCTGATCTTGGAAAGAATACGTTCGATTATTTTCCCCGTATCGAGTAGTAAAAAACTGTTGTCACGCGGCATCGTTTCCGAGATCACCCCCAGGAACGTCAGCATGCTTGTGTAGAGTTTATCCAGTGTTTTCTGAATATTGCTGCTGTTCATCGAAGACCTGTTTTTCATTTCATGAAAACTGTTTTCGATCAGGTCAACGATATGCCAGATTTCAATATCCCACTGGTTCCGGACTGCGCCGACGGCATGTAAAAAAGAATCGACATTCGAAGCGACGGATCCCTGTCTGTTCACGTCGGAAGCCAGGTCAATGATTTCCTTGTAAGGTTTATTAAGCAGCTCCTGACTATCCTCACCCAGAAAACCGGGATAAGTCGAGGACAGATGTGTCAGCGACTGAAGCAATATTTTTATATGTTCCTGTTTGGAAGAGCCGCCGAAATTTCTGTCAAGATTAAGCACATTGATCACGATGTTCATAAACTTGACCACCGCCATGGTACGCTCACAATAACGTCCAACCCAGAAAAGGTTTTCGGCACTGCGGCTCGGCAATGATGGTTGTTTATTAACCGACGCCGTTACCGGAATGGTAATTTTTTCCTGCACATCATCAGTCTTATCCGAAACCACCCAGGTATCCTTCGATAACCCGCCATGCTGGTTTGAAATCACAAAACGGTCTTTTACCGGCGAACTCCGCGTTAACCCGCCCTGCATCACGTGGTAACCTTTTTCATCCGAAACCAAAAATGCCCGTATCGCAGCATAACGCGGTTCGATCAGTCCGTCAACCAGAGAAGGCGTCGTAGAAAGACTTACTTCTTCCTGCGCAATGTATTCATGCGGCCGCTGGATCAGCGCCTTTTTTAATTCTTCTTTATCTTTTGCTGTGAGAAGTCTGCCATAAACTGACCGGAACCTTGATTTACGGTTAGCCTTTTTTATGATCAGCTTATCAATATTATTTAAAACGAAATTCAGTTCTTTGGGTTGTCCGCACCACCAGGTCGCGACAGAAGGCATAATCAGATCTTCACCCAGAAAATACCGGCAGATATTATGCATAAATGCCAGAAACGCATGATTTTCCAGCACACTGGTACCCGGCGGATTCAGCACTTTTACATTTCCTTTACGAATGGCATGAAGCAGTCCGGGAACACCCAGTCTGGAATCTTCGCGAAGTTCCAGCGGGTCGCACCAGTCATCGTCGATTCTGCGGATGATCACATCGACACGCTGTAAACCTTCAATGGATTTCAGCCAGACATAACCGTCACGAACCAATAAATCATCCCCCTGCGCCAGTGTATAGCCTAAATAAGATGCCAGATAAGCATGCTCAAAATAGGACTCGTTGTTTGGCCCCGGCGTGAGATAAACAATGTTGGGTGCCTCCTTATTTTTTCCGGATAACCTGGAAACGGTGTTTTGAACGCTGTTAAAAAAAGGAGACAATTTGCTCACATACATACCGTCCGCGAGTTCCGGCAGCAGCTTGCTCATCACAATCCGGTTTTCAAGCGTATATCCTGACCCTGATGGAGCCTGGGTACGGTTGTCAACGATCCACATCTGCCCGTCAGGCCCGCGGGCAATATCCGCCGCATACATGACAAGCTGATTGGGTGCCGGTAAGATCAAATCTGCGCAGGGGCGTGAAAATCCTACATTGTCAAAAACCAGTTCAGCCGGAATGACCGCATCCCGAACCAGATTTCTCGGACCGTAAATATCACGAAGTATCAAATCAAGCAGCAGGGCCCGCTGTTGAAGGCCCTTTGCTATTAAATTCCATTCCTTTTGTTCAATTAAAAACGGAATCGGGTCGAGCTGCCAGGGGCGGTTAAGACCGTCCACGCCCTCGTAAACATTATAAGTCACCCCGTTTTCACGGAGTTTGTCAATAATTTCCTGATTCCTGGTTTTTAATTCGTCGATACCGAGCTTTTCCAGCGTCGCAAACAGGGCTTGCCAATGTGGTTTCACACGACCTTTTACATCCAGAATTTCATCATACGAGTTCAGCCCGCTGCGATATGATTGTAAAAGATTCACGGAAGCTTCAGTAAGCATAATTCAACTAAATAATTTTTCAGATGGAGGCGTTATTTTGCTTTCCAGTATTTTCTCAAATCCAAAGTGTTCGGATATTCCGGATCGATCAATTCAATCGGCGTATCACTTTTGAGCTCTTTTTTAGTCTCGGCAACAAAACGGGAAACCGCTGGTGTCGACCGATCCAAAATCGGAACTTCCTGATTAGCAGAAGGTGTATGTCCAAAACCCCAGAACAAACTGATTTTTCTGGACTCTGCCTCAAAGCTGTTGACAGGATGTGTATCAAAACTACGACCGCCAGGATGTGAAACAAAATATGTACAGCCGCCCAAGATACGGTTATTCCATGTGTCTACAATATCGAACACCAAAGGTGCATCGGCTCCGATCGTCGGATGCAGGGCGGATGGCGGATTCCAGGCTTTATAACGGACTCCGGCTACAAATTCACCTTTCACACCCGAGCTCCTCAATGGCACCCGGCAACTGTTACAAACCAGAATATGACGACCTTCTACAAAACCGCTGACCTTAACCTGAATCCTTTCCAACGATGAATCTACAAAACGAGAGGTCCCCGAATTTGTCAGTTCTTCACCCAAAACATGCCAGGGCTCAATACCCAGGCGGATTTCAAGCTGGATATTATCAACCGTAATGCCGCCATAATAGGGGAAGCGGAATTCGAAGAAAGGATCAAACCAGGAGATATCAAAATGATACCCTGAATCTTTCAGGTCATTTACAACGTCCACCATATCCATGTAAGCAAAATGCGGCAACAGGAAACGGTCATGTAATTCGGTACCCCAGCGGATCAGTTTATGTTTGTAAGGTTCTTTCCAGAATTTGGCGATAAGCGCACGGATAAGCAGCGTTTGAACGAGGTTCATATGCTTGTGCGGCGGCATATCAAAAGCACGGAATTCAAGGATACCCAGTCGGCCCGTTGACGAATCCGGTGAGTACAACTTATCCATACAGAATTCCGAGCGGTGCGTATTACCGGTAATATCAACCAGTAAATTCCTGAAAATACGATCCACCATCCAGAACGGGATTTCTTCTCCGTCCGGAATCTGGTCAAATGCAATTTCTACTTCATATAATTTTTCATCGCGCCCTTCATCAATCCGTGGCGCCTGGCTCGTAGGGCCAATAAACGGACCTGCAAACAAATAACTAAGCGCGGGATGATGCTGCCAGTACGTGATCAGACTTCTCAATAAATCAGGTCGGCGCAGAATCGGACTATCCGCCGGTTTTGCACCACCAATGGTTACGTGGTTCCCCCCGCCTGTTCCGGTATGGCGGCCATCGACCATAAATTTATCGGTTCCCAGACGCGAGAAAAATGCCTCCTCGTATAAGGCACTGATGTTATCAACCAGTTCTGTCCAGTTTTTGGCCGGATGAATATTTACCTCGATCACACCCGGATCAGGCGTAACGATCAGTTTCTGTACGCGATAATCGGAAGGTGAAGGATATCCTTCAATCCTGACAGGCATTTGCAATTTTTCGGCCGTCGCTTCAATGGAAGCCATCAAATCCAGATAATGTTCCAGATAATCCGTTGGCGGCAGGTAAACGTAAATAATCCCGTCGCGTTCTTCTACGCAAAGTGCCGTTTTAATGATCGGAACTTCAAAAAGCAATGCTTGCTCAGCCTCCTTTTCCTTCTTTATCTTTTTATCTTTTTCTTCGTCCTCGTCCTCGATCACTTTGTTCACCGGCGGAATATATTCAGGCGCAACCGTGCCATATCTTGCCTCCACGACCGATTTATAATCACCCAAAGGTGGTAAATCTTCAAACGGGCTTCTTTCAATCGGCTGCTCTCTCTTATCTTTTGCTATTTCAGGAAGAGAATCCAGCGGAAGCCTGAAACCAATGGCCGAATTTCCCGGAATCAGGAAACAATTTTTCCGACGGAATTCCCAGGCACAACTCACCCAGTTTTCACCCGGAATATTGTATTTCAAAGGCAGAACATAGCCAGTGGGGTTATTCAGGCCTTTTTGTAGTAACTGAGCTAAGGTCCGCCTTTCAATGGAATCTTTAAGATTCACCTGTAACGGATCGATATTAACAGGCAATTTGCCCTCTTCCAAGGCCCAGTAAACCGGGTCTTCGTAAGCCGGCGTAATATTGTTGGTATCAATACCCAGATATTTTGTCAGCTCTTTGGCAAATAACTCCGCCTCATGAAAAGTATACTTTGTTTGGCCTTCCTTGGCTACCAACGCGTCATTTTTCCACATCGGCAAGCCATCATTGCGCCAGTAAAGGGCATATTGCCACCGGGGAAACAACTCGCCCGGATACCATTTTCCCTGTCCGAAATGCAATAAACCACCATGGGCAAAGCGGTTTTTCAGTCGTAAAGACAAGTCGTAAGCCAGCTGCCTTTTTAATGGCCCGTCGGCCGCGGTATTCCATTCCGCACCTTCAAAATCATCAATGGAAATAAATGTCGGCTCACCACCCATGGTCATCCGCACATCTCCTTCCTGCAAATCTTTTTCTACATCATGGCCGACCTGCATGATCTTGCCCCATTGTTCTTCGGTATAAGGTTTCGTGACCCGCGGATCTTCATGGATCCTGAAAACGCTGTTATCGAATTCAAAAGTGACTTCACAAACGTCGGTTGCACCGGAAACCGGGGCTGCACTTGCATAATCGGGCGTACAGCAAAGGGGGATATGGCCTTCGCTGGCAAAAAGTCCGGAAGTTGGATCAAGCCCAATCCAGCCTGCTCCGGGGATATAAGCCTCAGTCCACGCATGTAAATCCGTAAAATCCTCTTCCGGACCCGAAGGACCGTCAAGCGATTTGATATCCGAAGTCAGCTGGACCAGATAACCCGAAACAAAACGTGCCGCAATACCCAGATGGCGAAGAATCTGCACCAATAACCAGGCAGAATCCCGGCAGGAGCCGCTTTTTATCGTCAGCGTGTCTTCGCATAACTGCACGCCGGCTTCCATGCGAATGTTATAATTGATCGAGCTAAAAAGCCTCTGGTTGAGATGAACCAGAAAATCGACCGTTTTTATATCATAATTTACCTTATTCTGTTCAATCCACTCCAAAAGCAAAGGACCGGCCTCTCTCGGTTCGAGATAAGGACCCAGTTCCTTTTTCAGCGACGCATCGTACTGAAATGGAAACATATCCGCATAATCCTCCACAAAAAAGTCAAAAGGATTGATGACCTGCATTTTGGCAATCACCTCAACCTCTACGCTTAATTCTGTTGTTTTTTCCGGAAACACAACCCTGGCCTGATAGTTGCCAAAAGGGTCCTGTTGCCAGTTTATAAAATGATTTTCGGGCGTAATCTTAAAAGAGTATCCTTCGATCGCCGTACGGGAATGCGGCGCAGGACGTAATCTGAAAATATGCGGTGACAATGCAACACTCCGATCAAACTTGTACTTGGTCTTGTGTGAAATAGCAACTTTTATAGCCATAATTGGAGAATTACAATAATCTATGATAATTTGGCGGCAATGAGTCTTCTTAGCTCTAAAAAAATGTATAATACGTATTTTTCAAAATATATTTCTACAAGAATTTATTTTTACAGAATATCCTTCGAGCGCATTTTAAACTAAACGGAAGATCTCAAAACCGAAGTCGAAGTTAAGAAGATAAACAAGGAAACGTGTTGCCCGCATAATTCATTCCTGATATTTCCATCTAATTACTCCTGATAATCTAATATTTAGCTAAAAGTTGCGAAATTCGCCATGAGTATTGCGAAATACCAACGCACTTTTGCCAGGTTTTCGCAATGTTCTAATTCCTTATTACCCCGAAATAATTACCCAAATACATTCTGTTAAAATGAAAATTGCAATTATCGGCTGCGGCAACATGGGACTCGCCTTTGCACGCGCATTCCTGAAATTTGATCTGGTTAAAAAAGAAGATTTCTTATTGGTTGAAAAAAGTGACGACCGCATGGAAAAGCTAAGCAGCTTCCAGCCCGGCGTTATTACCGGCGTGATAAGTCCGCAGATCGGCACGTATGACCTGATTATTTTATCGGTAAAACCACAGGATTTTGCATCGGTACAGGAAGCACTGCGCGCCGTGATTACGCCAAAACAGGTGGTACTTTCCATCATGGCCGGTGTAACCATTGCCAATATTCAAACAGTATTGGATCACAAAGCCGTGATCCGTGCCATGCCAAATACGCCTGCCATGTTGGGTATGGGTATCACGGCATATACCGCATCCCCAGAGGTGGATATCAACCAGCTTCGTAAAATTGAAAACCTGATCAATGCGACAGGACGCTCCGTGTTTTTGGAAGAAGAAGAACAATTGAACGCCGTAACAGCATTGAGCGGAAGCGGACCGGCTTACTTTTTCTACGTAGTCAAAGCGATGATCGAAGCAGGAAAGAAAATGGGTTTTGAAGAATCTGTGGCTGCACTTTTGGTAAAACAAACGATGCTCGGCTCTTTCCACCTTATTAACACGGCCGATAAATCGCTGGACGAATTAATCAAAGCGGTTGCTTCCAAAGGCGGTACGACGGAGGCTGCTCTGAAACAATTTGAAGCGGGGCATTTAGATGAGACTTTGATTGGGGGGATTTTGGCGGCAGAGGTAAGGTCGAGTGAGTTGTCGAAGGGGTGATTAGCAATAATTGACAATCTTTTATACCACAAATATACTTGGACTTATGAGTATGATAGGCAATTTACTTCGAGTAACAAAAAATGAACTTGAAGAATATTTAAAAGACAGTTCACTATTAGAAAGTAGAATATACAACGACGAAACCGACGATGTAGACCCTAATCTGATAGACATTGACAAATCGTGGGATGGAATAATTTTTCTGCTTACTGGACAAAATTTCGAAAATTCTAATCATCCACTTACAAGAGTTTTATTCAGTGGTCAAATAATAGATGAAGAACAAGACTTAGGTTATGGGCCCGGACAATATTTAATACCCGAACAAGTAAAAGAAGTAAATGAACAAATTTCGAAAATATCAGTTGAGGAATTAAGTAAAAAATATGACGCAAAAAAGATGGCCGAACTCGAAGTGTATCCTAATATTTGGGATAGCGAAGACGAGGTAAATTACTTAACTGAATACTTTCAGACAATTCAAGAGGTATACGCCGAGGCTGCTAAGAACGACGAAGCCATTATTACTTTTATAAACTAGACTGACAAAAAGCTGACAAAGTTGGAATTTTTGCTATGATGGTAGACGGATAATTGCTCATCTTTTTGTTCAATATTCATGGATCAAGAACTCCCTATTTATAATCGGGAGTTCTTGGTTTAGCGTTTGTAACAACTGGAACAGGTTGAAAATTTAATCACTGTCCCAGAACGCTCTTTATTTTGGGAAGAAGAAGAATTAAACGCAGTAACAGAATTGAGCGGAAGCGGTTGCTTCCAACGGCGGTACTACCGAGGCTGCTCTGAAACAATTTGAAGCGGGGCATTTGGATGAGACTTTGATTGATGGGATTTTGGCGGCAGAGGTAAGGTCGAGTGAGTTGTCGAAGGGGTGATATAGAAAGTTTTTTTCCTACTATTTACAATTACAAAACCTAACAATATGTCGTAATTATATAAATAAGGAAACTGAAACAAAACTTTCGTATATTATAGAGTTAGCAGTAATTTTAGAACGCCCACGAATGAAAGTAACAAGACAAAATTTAATTGAACTTTGCGATAATTTTCTGGGCAACAAAATTGACAAAACCGTAATTCAAAATTTTGCGTCGACAGCAATTAGTGATGATGATTTTGAGTGGGACGAAGACGAAATTATTTCGGACACAATATTTGAGTGGGATAACGAAGACATAAATTTTGAAATTAATAAAACAAACGTTTCACTTTGGAAAAAACGTTTATTGACTGAGAGAGACGACTTACTGATTTACAATAATTGGAACTCACATATTGATAGACAAAAAGAAATTTGCGAACAAAATAATTCAACTTGGAAACCAATCAATAAGAAATTAAAAATTGGAGTTTCGACAAACCTTGAAAAAGACCCAATTAACGGACTAAGACATCCATCAGAAAAAGGTACAACAGGTTGGTTTATATGGACAGGTGAATATTCCGAAGCAGAAGATTTTTTCCTACCAATTTGTGCAGAACATTTATTACAACAAAGACCAGAAATAATTAAGTATTTAGGACTTGACATCGGTTATAGATTTTTAGCTGACAGTAAAGACTACGAGGACATTTGGTATGACGAAAAACTTAAAAAAATATAAGAACGAATAAAAAAGCCATGCTAACACCGATTTGTAATCGGGGTTTCTTGGTGTAGCGTTTGTGACGCTGGGAACCTGCTAACATCAAACTGACTGCAAGTAATAAACACTAATTATGGACGAAGGAATAAAACCAATACCGAAGATTGTTAGACGAATAAAGCCATTTAGTTTTGTTGGTAAGACAGGGTATTTTTTGATCGCTGGTTTTTTCATTCCTGGTTTTACCGCAATTATTCTTCTTGGTTTCCAAATGCTTTTGACAAATTTAGGAGTTGAATGTTCTCTTGCTTACAAAATAGTTTTTTCAATTTCTGCTCTCGGTGCTTTGACAATGCCGTATTTCTTCATTAGATATTTCGCAAAGTCTCACTTTACCAAAGTGGGTATGTCAATGCGGTTAATATTTTTCAATATTGCCGAGTATACATGTATTCAAGGAGGGTTAGCATTATTTTATTCTAACTCAATCAAACTCTGCTATGTAACAGACGGACAGAATGGATTGGAAATAATTTTCTTTGGTTGGATTGCTCTTCCGATTATTATACTTTTAAGTTGGCTATTTGATGTACTTCATAAAAAACATTTGCAGCATGCTAACACCGATTTGTAATCGGTGTTTTTTGGTTTAGCGTTTGTAACGCTGGAATAGGATACATAAATAAAGCACATGTACCCGGAAACGGATCCCTTCTTAACAAAGTAATTATTCTTACATATTTCAATTGTTGAACTAAGCGTTAAAAACGCTAATACAAACAACCCTACGCGGCCCGCAACGATTACAAATCGGTGTTAGTTCGCTGTTCCGTGCGACGAATCCATATTGCTAAGTAAGGCTTTTTTTGCAGGGGTGTTATAGCCTTTTATGACTTTGCCTGAGACAATACCTGATTCTCAGAACAACCAATAAAATCCCATGCCAGCCGGTGTGGGATTTTGCTGTTTTTAGACCAAAATTTCACTTTAATAACTAATTTATTACTATTAATTTCTTTAAACAAAACTGAATCAGACAAATAGGATTATAAAAAAATCCGGAAATAATTTTTGAATGATAAAATTTACGTTAAATAAATATTTGTAAACTTTTTCTCACTACACAAAATTTAATTTTTTGAATAACAACATGTTATAGAATTTTTTCGAAAACTTTTTCAATTTTAATGAATATAAAACTTAACAAATAATTAACTTTGAAGATTGCGTTCAACATCAAAAAAGCTAAAAATATATCACATGAAAGTTGCAAATCCATCTGAAAATCAGACGACCTACACCTCAGATGAAGCTTATCAGCAATCTCTCGAATATTTCAAAGGAGACGACCTTGCAGCCCGCGTTTGGGTGAACAAATATGCGCTGAAAGATTCTTACGGAGCTATTTTCGAAGCTACACCCAATGATATGCACCGACGTATCGCCAGCGAAATTGCCCGAATTGAGAAACAATATCCAAACCCGATGAGCGAGGATGAGGTTTTTGATCTGATCAGGGATTTCAAATATATCATTCCGCAGGGAAGTCCGATGACAGGCATTGGCAACCCATACCAGATCGCGTCTTTGTCCAACTGTTTTGTGATCGGAAATAATGGTGATTCTGACTCATACGGCGGGATCATGAAAATTGATCAGGAACAGGTTCAACTGATGAAAAGACGCGGGGGCGTTGGACACGATCTGTCGCACATTCGTCCGAAAGGCTCGCCGGTTAAGAATTCCGCGCTGACGTCAACGGGAATTGTGCCTTTCATGGAGCGTTTCTCCAACTCGACGCGCGAAGTGGCGCAGGATGGGAGACGGGGCGCCCTGATGTTATCCGTGGCGATCAAACATCCGGATTCGGAAGATTTCATTGATGCAAAAATGGAACAGGGCAAAGTAACCGGCGCCAATGTTTCCGTTCGGATTGACGACGCTTTCATGCGCGCCGTTGAAGCGCATCAGCCTTATACCCAGCAATACCCGATCGACAGCAAAACGCCTCTGTATTCAAAAGAGATTGACCCGACGGCTTTGTGGAAAAAAATTGTTCATAACGCGTGGCAATCAGCCGAGCCGGGGATTTTGTTTTGGGATACCATTATCAGAGAATCTTTGCCGGATTGTTATGCCGACCTGGGTTACAAAACGGTCTCGACCAATCCTTGTGGTGAAATCCCGTTATGTCCTTATGATTCCTGTCGTTTGCTGGCAATCAATTTATTCTCTTATGTAGAAAATCCGTTTACAGACAAAGCTGTATTTAACTGGGATCTTTTCAAAAAACATATCAACGCTGCTCAGCGTATGATGGACGATATCATCGACCTGGAACTGGAAAAAATTGATGCCATTCTTGAAAAAATCGACGAAGACCCGGAAGGTGATGAAATCAAACGTACAGAAAAAAATCTCTGGCTGAATATCCAGACCAAAGCAAGAGAGGGCAGAAGAACGGGTATTGGCATCACCGCCGAAGGGGATATGCTTGCTGCACTTGGCTTGCGTTACGGAAGCGACGAAGGCTCCGAATTTTCCGTTGAAATTCACAAAACAATTGCATTGGCTGCTTACCGCGCCTCTGTGAATACAGCGAAAGAACGCGGCGCATTCACCATTTTTGATGCCGACAGAGAAAAAAACAACCCGTTTATGCTTCGTTTGAAGGAAGCAGATGCCCAGCTTTATTATGAAATGCTGGAACATGGGCGCAGAAATATTGCGTTATTGACCATCGCACCCACAGGCACAACCAGCTTGATGTCGCAGACAAGCTCGGGTATTGAGCCGGTATTTATGCCGGTTTACAAAAGAAGAAGAAAGGTAAATCCGAACGATCAGGACGCGCGTGTGGATTTTGTGGATGAAGTAGGCGATTCGTGGGAAGAATATGTGGTTTTCCACCATCGTTTCAAACAATGGATGGAGATAAACGGCCACGACCTGACCAAAAACTATGCACAGAAAGAGCTGGATGATCTGGTAAAACAATCGCCGTATTACAAAGCCACTTCCAATGATGTAGATTACCTGAAAAAGGTAAAAATGCAGGGCGCTATCCAGCAATGGGTTGATCACTCGATCAGTGTGACTATTAACATGCCGAATGATGTAACGGAAGAATTGGTTGGTGAATGTTATCTGGAAGCCTGGAAAGCGGGATGTAAGGGAGTTACCGTTTACCGGGACGGCTCACGTTCGGGGGTTTTAATTTCCAATGAAGAGAAGAAAGAGGAAGATAAAATCAATAACACCCCTTTCCCAACGATCCGCCCACAGACTTTGGACGCCGAAATTGTTCGTTTCCAGAATAAAAAAGACAAATGGATCGCCTTTATCGGTTTGATCGACAACAGACCTTATGAAATTTTCACAGGTTTTGCCGATGATGAAGACGGGATTCTGATTCCAAGATGGGTTAACGAAGGTTTGATCATCAAAAATCGTGAAGCTGATGGAAGCTCGCGTTACGATTTCCAGTATAAAAACACACGTGGCTACAAAACAACCATCGAAGGGTTATCACACAAATTCAATCCGGAATACTGGAATTATGCAAAATTGCTTTCCAGTACATTACGTCACGGTATGCCGATTGAAAAAGTAGTCGACCTGATCAGCAGTTTACAACTGGATGAATCCATCAATACCTGGAAAAATGGTGTGGCGCGTGCGCTGAAACGTTATGTCCCGGATGGCACCGAAGTTAAAAAACAAAAATGCCAGAACTGTAATTCTACCAATCTGCTTTATCAGGAAGGATGTCTGACATGTAAGGACTGTGGTTCTTCAAAGTGCGGATGATCAGAAATTTCACTTTAAAATAAAAGAAGTCAACCTTTAAAAGGTTGACTTCTTTTTGACTTAAGCTCAATACATTTTGTTTTAGTTAGCCCCTTATTTCGAGCAGCATATCATCCGTGATGTTATTTTTTTCCTTAAAATCGGAAACTTTGTCTACAAAAGAAATATGCAGGGCTTCGATATTTTCCAGGTTTTTATAAGCGCCATCGTAAATCTGATTTAAAGATTTGTCGAGATCCTGCACGTTCACATTCATATTTTCAGTCTCAACCTGGCCTATTTTCTTGATTACGGCCGTTTCACTGTTTTTTAAATCCTCGATCTCACGAAGAATTTTTTCCATTGATTTAAACTTTTCAATCTTATCCATAAGTCTCAAGTTATTGTTTGATAATCAAATGGATAAAATATCGTACCAATAGCGTTTAGCGCTCCCTTAGGATCAGCGGTCCGAAAAAATAAATTTACCAGTTACACATCAGTTAGAGAAAAGCGATTCCGGTCTTTGTATCAGTATGAAAGACATAAAGTATTACCTCCGCGCCCTTTTCTTGTTCATTGCGATAAGTTCTTTTAACCAACTGATAGCGCAAACGAGTGAGCAAACAACGAATTGGAAAGGATTTGATAAAGTCGAGTTTTCATTTCAAAATACAAAAGCCTGGTATGTAAAACCGAAACAGGCGCTAGCTGGCAATCCCTGGGTTTGGCGTGCGCATTTTCCAACCTGGCACACTGAAATGGATAGTATTTTATTAAGTCGTGGTTTCCATGTCGCCTATGTAAATACGAATGATCTTTTCGCACACCCCAAAGCAATGCAGATTTGGGATTCATTTTATGATTATCTGGTGAAGGAAAAACAATTCGCTCCGAAGGTTGCACTGGAAGGCGTCAGTCGCGGCGGTTTGTATGTATACGGATGGGCCAAACGTAACCCGGATAAGGTTAGCTGCATTTACGCGGAAGCGCCGGTTTGTGATCCGAAAAGCTGGCCGGGAGGGAAAGGTACCGGACAAGGCTCTCCCAAAGACTGGACAAGCTGGCTCGAACTTAACCACCTTACCGAAGAAACATCGAAAACATTTGAAGATATCCCCCTGAATGATCTGGCTGGTCTGGCATCATTTAAAGTGCCCATTTTGCACGTGATCGGGCTGAAAGATAAAATTGTACCACCGACAGAAAATTCGGACATTCTGGTTCAAAACTATTTGAAACTTGGAGGGCCGGCAACCGTTTATCCCATGACACGCGGTGAACAAGCTTTGGAAGGGCATCATTTCCCAATCGAACATCCTGAAAAGTTCGCAGATTTTATTTACGATAACAGCGTTCCCGTACTGAAACCGCTGCCTCATACGCCCTATATCGAACTGAACCGCGGCCTGAGTAATGCTTATGAGAAGTTCAGCACTACAAAAAAAGGCACGGTAGCTTTTCTTGGAGGGTCAATCACGCATAATCCCGGATGGAGGAACAAAACAGCACAATACCTTCAGGAACATTTTCCTGAAACGGAGTTTACGTTTATAACGGCAGGAATTCCGTCGCTTGGCAGCACACCACACGCCTTCCGTTTTCAGCGCGACGTGTTGGATAAAGACACGCCTGATCTTCTTTTTCTTGAGTCTGCAGTGAATGACCGCGGTAATGGTTTCAGCGAACAGGCTCAGATAAAGGGGCTTGAAGGAATAATTCGCCAGATGTACGCTAAAAATGCAAAAGCAAATGTTGTACTGATGGCATTTGCCGAACCAACCAAAAACACGGATTATGACAATGGAAAAGAGCCGCTGGAAGTGGCTGTACACCAGCGAATAGCCAAATATTACGGAGCGGCTTATATCAATCTTGCCAGGGAAGTCTATGATCGGATTCAGGCAGGAGAATTTTCCTGGAAATATGATTTTAAGGATTTACACCCTTCTCCCTACGGACAGGAGGTCTATTTTCAAACGATCAAGGAATTGTTAAAACGGACGCCGGATAACAATGCTGCCGGAATGATAAAATTACCGCCCGCTATTGACAAGTTTTCTTATGAAAAGGCAAGTTATCATCAGGTTTCAGAAGCGCGGAAACTGAATGGTTTCAAAATTGATCCGGACTGGAAACCGATTGATAAAGTTTCTACAAGACCGGGTTTTGTCAATGTCCCGATGTTAGTCAGTGAAAGTGCGAATGGTTCGTTTGAATTTGAATTTAAAGGACGTGCAGTCGGGATCGCTATTATTTCCGGGCCTGACGCAGGGAAAATTTCTTATTCTATTGATGGTAAAAAAGCAAAAAGTCTCGACTTATTCACACCATGGAGCAACCAGCTTCATTTACCCTGGTATCTGATGCTGTCGGATGAGCTTTCATCAGGTAAGCATACTTTGCGTTTGACTGCTGTCCAGGATAAAAACGAAAAAAGTATCGGGAATGCTTGCCGGGTGGTTTATTTTTTGGTGAATGAGTGATTGTAAAGCGCCCCTAAAATTCAAGAAGAATCAAATCGAGATTGGGGATATTTGAAAATCCTTTATCAAAAGTTACAAATCCAACTTTCAAAAACTGCGCGGTAGCCGCAATAATAGCGTCAGGCAATTTTATCCGATGCTTTTGTTTTAGATCGATAGCACGTTGCTTTATAGCGTCAGTTAGCTCCAAGATCGAGCAATCATTTAAAAGTAGTTTGAAATAGTTTTTTTCAGCTTCAGTAATTTGGTAATACCCCAGTAATTCAATCTCGGTAATGGCTGAAACAAATATCTCTTTGCCCTGTAAATGCGGTTCAATCCCTTCTTTCCCTTCGGCAAGGTTTATAAATACATTGGTATCAGCAAGAATTTTTTCACCATTCATCTCTTAACTCTTTTTGATAAGTTAAGCCATCTAAGCCTCGTTTTAGCTTCCCCGCATATTTTTTGGCATCAAACCCTTTTCGGGTAGATCTCTCCTCCGCAATAGCCTTCATCGCATCCTGAATTGCAGAAGGCGGGGCGTCTTTTTTTATGACTACAACCATGATTTCATTTTTTATCTGCCTTAGTAACAACTAATTTATGAATTTTGATCTGATTAGCAATGACCAAAATCGCCGTACCACAACTTTGAATAAAATTCCCCTTTACTTTCCCGTTTGTGTCGTGTAAGTGCTCTCAAAAATCTTGTCGGCATTGGCAGCCTCAAATCCGTCGCGACGGTGTTTTCTTGAAATTTCGGGTGACGATAAACCTGAAAATTGTTGTAAAACCCTTCGCTCCGCAAATTCAACATAGGAGCCGGATATCCTGTATGTTTCGCCACCGACAAATTCGGCGTCGATCATTTCTGCCACCGTTGCGCTTTGTATCAAACCGCCATCCGGACTTGTCTTGATTTTTCCGCCGGACGTATTCAGCATTATCCCGTGTTTTTCAAGGAACACATTGAAGTCGGCGACGGTATCATAACCTTTTGGCAAATTATGCACACTGATCGTAAAGTGGTTAAGATAATATCGGTTGTAGATAACCCAGGCAGCGTATTCGCTTTCTTTTAGCAAAGTCAGGTAGTCACTCAGCGTGGGTGTTCGCCAAAGCGGTGTGTGTAAAAACTGATCCACAGCATCTGCATCGTTCAAATCCAGGTTATCCACAGGATCACCGACAACTTCGTCGGTATAACTTTTAATGATGCGCTGACTTTCCTCCGAAAGATCTCCTACGCGAAGCTCACTGACGAAAATACGAGGATCTCGTTCTCTCGCCGGGCTATACCACCAGGCATCCAGTTTTTTCCCTTCAAAAAAGTAATGATCCCGTTTTTCATAACCATAGGGAAGAAATATTTTTTCGAAAGAGGAAATCCCGAGCTGAGGCACGCCCATAGTCCGGAATGCAATATGATCGTTTTCGACATCTTCTTGCGTCTTAATTATTCCCTCGGAAACCATCGCATCCAGGATTTTTTTTACATCCGGGACACGCTCTTTGTAGCGGCGCATTAAGCCGTTCAAAACGATATCTAATTTCGCTGTATTTTGAATTGAAGCGGGCATAAAATGAAAAGTTTATTGTTCAGTCTTGATTACAAACGATTTTGTTTTATTCTTTTGATTAATAGTATGTTTTAATATTATATTCTGCCAAGTGGTTATCTATTAAAATTTATATTATGTATTATTAAAAAAACATTTATTTTGCAAATGTCCATACATAATCAGTATATTTGAATGTTTTATTAAAATAACTTGAAATATTTAGAGTATAATTATATCCTGCTCTATTTTATCTGGTAGTATACCCTGACCGAATTTTATACCAATAACGTAATAAATAAATGAAGAAGCGACTCTTCTTTTTGGGCGGAACAGTTCTCACGATTGTAATGGGGGTGATTTCCTGTTTTCAAAAGAATGGTAGTGCCACAAAAAAGTCTTCGGAGGAAGTTGTCAGTTATAATTTCCACATCCGCCCGATTTTATCTGACAAATGTTTTGCCTGTCACGGGCCGGATGCTAACAAACGGGAAGCCGGTTTGCGGCTTGATATGGCTGAAAGTGCATACGCCAAATTGAAGGACGGTAAGGGTGCCGTCGCTATTTTCCCCGGAAAACCCGAACAATCGGAGTTGTATAAAAGGATCACATCGCTCGATCCCGAAATCCAGATGCCAACACCAGAATCTCATTTGGGTCTGTTGAACGAGTCAGAGATCGGCCTGGTAAAAAAATGGATTGAACAAGGTGCAAAGTATGAAAAACACTGGGCATTTACGACGCCCGTGTTGCCCAAAATACCGGAGGTCAACCAGGAAGACTGGCCCAAAAACGAGATTGATTATTTCGTTTTGGATAAAATGGAAAGTCTGGGTATCAAACCGAATGAAGAGGCGGATAAAAATAACCTGCTGAAAAGGGCTTCACTGGACCTGACAGGTTTACCGCCTTCGATTGAACTTCAGAACAAATTTGCGGCTGATAACAGTGCTGATGCCTATGGAAAAATAGTCGACGAATTGCTTCGCCAGAAAACATATGGAGAAAAAATGGCGCTTCACTGGCTCGACGTCGCGCGTTATGCGGATTCTTATGGATATCAGGATGATGAAATCCGTACGCAATGGCCCTGGCGTGACTGGGTGATCAGTGCTTTCAATAAAAATTTGCCCTACGATAAATTCCTGACCTGGCAAATTGCCGGCGATATGCTGCCAAATGCCAACAAAGAGCAAATTCTGGCTACTGCATTTTTCAGAAACCATAAGTATACCGAGGAAGGTGGGGTGATTCCGGAAGAATACCGGATTGAATATAATATTGACAAAACGAAAACGTATGGGATGGGCATTCTGGGTCTTTCGGTGGAATGCGCGCAGTGCCACGACCATAAGTATGACCCGATTTCTCAGGAAGATTATTATCGTTTGTTCGCGTTTTTCAACAACACCAAGGAGGTCGGTTATGAAGGCGACGTGTCGCAGTCGAAACCGGCAAAAAATCCGATCATGACCATTTCGGATGCGGAGGCAAAGAGCATTCTGACTTTTATAAATAGTCCGGATACCAACCGTTTGATGGTTTCCGTAATGGGTGAGCGCGATACTCTGCGCCCAACACATATCCTGAACCGGGGTGTTTATGACGCACCTGGAAAGGTGGTATCAGCCTCCGGACTGCCGTCCGTTATGAAATTTGACACGACAAAAATTCCTCAAAACCGACTGGGATTAGCCAGCTGGACCACCAGCAAACAAAATCCGTTGACGGCCAGGGTCTTTGTAAACCAGATCTGGCAGGAGTTTTTCGGCAGGGGTATTGTGAAAAGTACCGGCGACTTCGGGATGCAGGGAGAACTGCCGACACATCCGGCGTTGCTCGATTGGCTTGCAGTCGATTTTATGAATCATGGCTGGGATATCAAACGATTGATCAGGCAGATTGTGACCTCAAACACTTACAAGCAGTCGGCGAAACTTACGAAGGAAAAAGAAAAACAGGACCCCGACAACATTTACCTTTCACGAGGGCCGAGATACCGTTTGCCGGCAGAATCCGTCCGCGATATTGTTTTGTCGAGCAGTGGTTTACTTAATTCAAAAATCGGCGGACCGAGTGTCAAACCTTATCAGCCTAAAGGACTGTGGGAAGCAGCCACGTCGGGAAGGGGCCAGCTGGCCAAATATAATCAGGATCACGACGATGCGCTCTACCGCAGGGGGATTTACACTTTTATCAAACTCACGGTTCCACCTCCTTCGATGATCATTTTTGATGCCAGTAACCGGGATCATTGTGAAGTAAAACGTTCGAAAACCAATACCCCTTTGCAGGCGTTAGTGATGCTGAATGATCCTGCGGTTTTGGAAGCTTCGAGGGTTTTAGCGGAAAAAATGTCTTTGAAATCTTTATCTCCCGAGCAAAAAATTATCGAATCATTTCAAAGAATTGTGTGCCGGAAACCGTCGGATAAGGAAGTCAAGCTGCTTACTGAATATTATAAAGATGAATTTGCTATCATAGAAAAAAGCAAAAACCAGGCGCACAAAATTTTAAATGTGGGCGAACATCCGCATGAATTAAAGGTAAATCAGAATGAAGCGGCAGCGCTCATGCGGGTGATTAACACGCTTTATAATATGGAAGAAACGATTACAAAATCGTAAGTCCAGCTGTTGGCTATTAGCGGTTAGGCCTGGCTCGATCCAAGGTTTTTAGAAGTAGAATTTAATGTCGTTTTATTAAGAAGAAATTATTACCCTGGACTTAGCTAAAAGCCAACAGCTGATAGCCAAAACCGATTCCCTATGGAAAAACCTATTTTTGATTTTGGCTTAAACACAAACCGAAGACACTTTTTGTCCAAGCTTAGTCTGGGCTTGGGGAGTGCTGCCTTGGGTTCCTTACTCATACCTGACATTTTTAAAGGCGGAGGGGAAAGCGATGTGAATGACCTCATGGCGGGTTTGCCACATTTTGCCCCGAAAGCGAAAAGGGTTATTTACCTTTTTCAGAACGGAGCGCCTTCGCAGCTGGATTTATTTGACTATAAGCCCATGCTCAATAAAATGCATGGTCAGGATTTACCTGAATCCATTCGTGCGGGTCAGCGCCTGACCGGTATGACGGCAAATCAGGCTAAGTTTCCTTTGGCAGGCTCTGTTTTTAATTTTGCGCAATATGGAAAATCGGGCGCCTGGATGAGCGAATTATTGCCCCATATGTCCAAGATCGTCGATGACCTATGTATTATCAAAACCCTGAATACGGAGGCGATAAACCATGACCCGGCACTGACATTCTTTCAGACAGGGGCTCAGGTAGGAAACCGGCCCAGTATGGGCGCATGGCTGAGTTATGGCTTGGGCAGCGAAAACCAGAATTTGCCAGGTTTTTGTGTGCTGTTGTCAAGGGGAAAAGGAAACGGACAAGGAGTTTATTCAAAATTGTGGACGAATGGCTTTTTGGATTCTGTCCATCAGGGCGTACAATTCAGCAGCGGAGAAAATCCTGTACTGTATTTGAATGATCCAGATGGTATGAACCGGGAGGAAAGACGAAAAATGCTGGATAAACTTTCTCAGCTGAATCAAAATACATTTGATGAATTCGGAGATCCGGAAGTTACGGCCAAGATTCAGCAGTATGAAATGGCCTATCGGATGCAAACGGCCGTTCCTGAAATCACGGATATGACCCGGGAACCGGAATCAATCGTGAAAATGTACGGACCGGAGTGTTTGGTGCCCGGGACTTATGCTGCAAATTGTCTTTTAGCAAGAAAGCTTTCTGAACAGGGCGTTCGTTTTATACAACTTTATCATCAGGGCTGGGACAGCCATGGTGGTTTGCCAAACGAAATAAAAGGACAGTGTATGGATGTCGATCAGGCATCGGCTGCACTGATCACCGACCTGAAACAACGGGGCCTGCTGGATGAAACACTGGTAATATGGGGAGGAGAATTTGGACGTACGAACTATTGTCAGGGTACTTTGACTAAGGATAATTACGGTCGCGATCATCATCCGCGTGCCTTCACAGTCTGGATGGCTGGTGGTGGCGTGAAACCTGGCATTGTCTATGGAGAGACGGATGAATTTGGTTATAACATTGTAAAAGACCCGGTTCATGTGCATGATTTCCATGCTACCATATTAAATCAGTTAGGTTTGGATCACGAAAAATTAGTTTACAAGCATCAGGGACGCAGATACAGACTGACTGATGTTGCTGGCAAATTAGTAAAAGGAATTATTGTTTAATGGAGTCAGCATCACGACCAGACGGCCGTTCTTTTTCAGATTGGAAGGGATGGGTTTATAATTTTGCCTTCTTTCTGAATGGCCTTTTAGTTTTTCTTTTACTTTTTGAAAACCGGTTTGTGGTGCCGGTCTGGATGCAATCATTCGGACGTATGCACCCTTTGGTTTTGCATTTTCCACTGGTTGTGCTGA
This sequence comes from Dyadobacter diqingensis, assembly GCF_024220585.1. Lineage (GTDB taxonomy): Bacteria > Bacteroidota > Bacteroidia > Cytophagales > Spirosomataceae > Dyadobacter > Dyadobacter diqingensis. Next base: position 306,556 of record NZ_JAMXKF010000008.1, on the reverse strand, counting down.
TGCTCTATTCGATCTGGATTCTCCTCGTCGAAAAAGAAGATTCTGGTAAGTGGAATGAAAACCTGGCGGATACTTTATTACTGATCGGGACACTGACATCCGTTGTGGCGGCGTTTTCCGGTTTTGTATTATCCCGCGAAGAAGGATATGAAGCAGATGCCCTTTTCTGGCACAAATGGCTGGGAGTTATCATTTCGCTTTGCAGTATCGTCTGGTACAGCTTCAAAAAATATTTGCCGCCCTGGAAACTGCCGGCGAAGCTAATATCGGTTTCATTGCTGGTTATGTTATTAATAGGAGGCCATTTGGGCGGAAATCTTACCCATGGAGAAGATTTTTTAACGGCCCCGATGCAACTCGCTATGGTTGAAAATGACAAGGTAACTTTCGAAGAAGCGAATGTGTATACGGATCTGGTGGAGCCAATTCTAGAACAAAAATGTATTTCGTGCCATAATGCCCAGAAATCAAAAGGAGATTTGCAGATGCAGACCAAAGAGCTGTTTGCAAAAGGCGGAAAAGAAGGCACTCCCTGGGATACGACCAAAGTAGATTTGGGCGTGTTATTAACAAGGGTGCATTTGCCGCTGGACGACAAAAAACACATGCCGCCGAGAGGAAAAGTGCCTTTGACAGACGAGGAAATAGCATTGCTGGAAGCATGGATCAAAGGTGGTTCGAAATTTGATCTGATGGTTAAATCGCTTAATCCGCAGAGCCCGATGTATAGTTATGCACAAAATGTGCTGGCTAGTGGAGAGGCTGAGGAAAAATATGCGTTTAGCGCAGCCAGTGCCGACAAAATCAAGGAGTTGAATTCTACTTATCGTCTGATTAAGTCGGTGGCGGCGGAATCTCCTGCTTTGGCAGTCAATTTCTACAACCGCGCCAATTTTAAAGCGGAGGATATCGGTGCGCTGGCTCCTTTGAAAGGCCAGATCATCCAAATGGATTTGAGTAAAATGCCGGTCAAAGACGAGGATCTGAAAACGATAAGCCAGTTTACGGAGTTACGAAAACTGATCCTGAATTTTACCGATATTACCGGCTCGACATTGCAGGAGTTGAAAAAACTGCCAAAATTGAGAAGTCTGTCGTTGAGCGGCACAAAAGTAAAACTTGCCCAGGTTCAGGCACTTTCACAGATACCTTCCCTGAAAAATGTATTTGTCTGGAATACCGAATTGACACCGGATGAAATGATAACCTTGAAAAAGTCGGCCGGAATAAATTATGAAACCGGGTTTCGCGGTGATACGCTGGTGCTGAACCTCAACCCGCCTGTTATAGAAAATGAAAGCCAGATTTTGTCAGGAAATACGGAAATCCGGCTGAAACACCAGATTCCCGGAACGGTTATTCGCTACACCCTCGATGGTTCGGAGCCGGACAGCACGACGTCGCTTGTTTATAACAAGCCTTTTCCTGCCGCAAAAAACACAAAAATCAAAGCCAGGGCATTCAAAAAAGGCTGGTATGGTAGCAAGACTGTCGAAAAGTTTTTCTTCAAATCCACTTTCCATGCGGATAGCGCAAGGTTGATTACCAAGACCGATATTAAATATCCGGCGCAGGGTGCGAAAACTTTGTACGATGGTGTAAAAAGCGATCAATCCACTTCGAGTGGTAAATGGCTGGGTTACCGCGATGTAGATTTTCAGGCTTATTTGTATTTTAACAAACCTGTTAAGGCACAAAGTGTGACGCTGAGTATGTTGCGCAATGTTGGCGGATATATCTTCCCACCGGTTCGTATTGAAGTCTGGGGTGGTGCGAATGAAAAGCAGATGAAGTTATTAAAGGTACTTAATCCTGAGACGCCTGTAAAAACAACTTCCAATTCAGAAAATCTGGTATTTGATTTTGATTTCGGCACACAGGAAATAGGCTGTTTGAAAGTTATAGCCAAACCTTTATCAAAGTTACCGTCCTGGCATCCCGGAAAAGGAGAAAAAGCCTGGGTATTTATTGACGAAGTGTTTGTGAATTAGATCTAGGCCAGAAAATCTTTCATATCGGCGGCAAGTGGATAACTTCCGTTCATTCGTCTGATTAAAACGATTTCTCCTAAATGAAAAGACAAGTGCACTGAAAAATTTTGAACAGCAATTAATTTTTGTTCCAGATTATTTGTCGAAATGCTCAGCTCAGATACCTTGGCTTTTACAGACATTATTTGTTTATTCAATTGTACCAAAATGCGGTCAAGCTGCGTCTGGTCATCGACTGTCTTTTGTTCAACCCACGATTCTGATTCTTTTACAGCACTTTTCTGGTTCATATCATTAAGTATTGTCAACTCCTCTTCCTGTAAAATTGCCAGATGATTTAGAATCTGCCAGATACTTTGCGGTGCGTTTTCAGGAAGCTCGTTGGCCTGATCAACGGTCAGATTTTGAAAAACTTTAAACGTATCGAAAGCATCTTTGAAGATGTAGTCAAATCTCATCGTGATATTGTTGTGAAATTAGAGCAAATTAGTTTGATATTATCCGCGCTCGTTTTGTTTAAAATTCGTTGAATACTGTCATTTTATTCTTTATCCTTTTTTACAAAAGCTTCGGGATAAGTGGTCTGGATTTCCTTGCGGATTCCGTTTGCCCAATCCACTACCTCCGTGATTTCCGTTTCTGTCAGTTTTGCATCCGGATGCAGCCAGAGATAGGATTCCAGAGGCATGCCGTGCCCCTCGATTTCTTCCACCAGTTCATCCAGTTTATGATCGGCTTTTTTTGGATCATAATCAGCAAACTCTGATAAGTTAAAATGTTTTTTACCATCAACAATATGGTGGTTGATAAACCATGCACCCGGCTGCAACTGCGCATACCATGGATAGACCGTATTATTTGAATGGCAATCCCCGCAGGCTTTACCTAAAATCAGTTTGACATTTTCCGGAACAATGTACTGTTTTTCGATGTGGTTTGCCGACATCGCAGTCGACTCATTCCGGGTTGGTCTGATCAATTGAATCAGAACCAAAACAACCAACAGACCGATAAGAATTTTCTTGGCCATGGTGCAAGGAATTTATTGGTTAAAATGAAAACATGCGCAGGATAACAGCTCCCACAATGGCACCCAAAACGGGCCCGGCGATCGGAACCCAGGCATATCCCCACTGCGACGATCCTTTGTTGGGAATAGGGAGAATCGCATGTGCAATCCGCGGCCCCAAATCTCTGACGGGATTAATCGCATACCCTGTGGTCCCGCCCAAAGAGAGGCCAATGCTCCAAACAAGCAAACCCACAAGATAAGGGGCAATACCGGAAGGAATCGGTCCGCGTTGAACGTCGGAGGTTCCAGAAAAACCAATGGCGGCAATACCGATAATCAGTACGATAGTTGCTATAAATTCGCTAAGAAAGTTGGCAATCGGAGAGTTGATAGCGGGATTGGTTGAAAAACAAGCCAGTTTGCTCCCATGATCTTCTGTGGCTTTCCAATGCGGCAGATATTGCAGCCAAACCAGAACCGCGCCCAGAAATGCACCTATTAACTGCGCAGAAATAAATGATACGACATTACTGTAATCACTTTTCAGAACAGCAAACGCAATCGTCACGGCGGGATTCAGATGCGCACCCGGGCTTCCGAATGCGTTGGCCACAAAAACGCCAAAGGTTACAGCAAAGGCCCAGCCTGCTGTGATCACAATCCATCCTCCATTTTCTCCTTTTGTCTGTTTCAAAACCACATTGGCAACCACTCCGTTTCCTAACAAAATGATTATCATGGTACCGATTAATTCTCCGATGAATGGGGTTTGCTGCATAAGGATGGAATAGGGATAAAGATTGTTTGGCAAATATGTAAATAGTATTAAAATAACCTAGACAAATACCAAAAAGAATATTTCGTAACGATTATACCAGTTTGTGCTCGTGAATTCTACTAACTTTGCACTAAAATTTATCTCTTTGCATTGTAAATCATGTCATTAAATCAACTTACGGCTATTTCGCCGGTCGACGGTCGCTACTATAAGCAAGTATCTGAACTTTCCGCTTATTTTTCTGAATACGCTCTTATCTATTACAGAGTATACGTAGAAGTAGAATATTTCATAGCGCTTTGTGAAATTCCACTTCCTCAGTTATCAGAATTTGACAAGAAACTCTATCCTTCTTTACGTAAGATCTACGAAGATTTTAATGAGGAAAATGCCTTGCATATCAAGGATATCGAGAAGGAAACCAACCACGACGTAAAGGCGGTTGAATATTTTATCAAAGAACAATTCGAAAAACTGGGTATTGAGGCTTATCAGGAGTTCATTCACTTCGGTCTTACATCTCAGGATATCAACAACACAGCCATTCCTCTTTCCCTGAAAGATGCATTGGAAAGAACCATTAAGCCGCTTTTCCGTCAGGTTCTTTTTGTACTTAAGAGGATGTCCATCGAGTGGAAAAATATTCCGATGCTTGCTTTCACGCACGGACAGCCAGCTTCTCCGACACGCGTTGGGAAAGAATTCCTGGTATTCGTTGAAAGATTGGAGCGTCAGCTGGAAATGCTGGAAAAAATCCCGCATTCGGCAAAATTTGGTGGTGCAACAGGTAACTTTAACGCGCACCACGTGGCTTATCCACAGCAGGACTGGATGGCTTTCGGGAATCATTTTGTTGATGGCTTAGGTCTGAAACGCAGCCGTCATACAACACAGATCGAGCACTACGATAATTTGGCCGCCATTTTTGATAACCTGAAAAGAGTCAATACCATTTTAACCGACCTTAACCGGGATATGTGGACTTACATTTCCATGGGTTATTTCAAACAGAAAATTAAGGCCGGTGAAGTAGGTTCTTCTGCTATGCCGCATAAAGTGAATCCGATCGATTTTGAAAACTCGGAAGGTAACCTGGGACTTGCTTCTGCCTTGTTTGAGCATTTTGCACAAAAATTGCCGATTTCCCGCTTGCAGAGAGATTTAACGGATTCAACGGTACTTCGTAATATCGGTGTGCCATTGGCGCATCAGGCCATTGCCCTTAATTCTTTGATCAAAGGATTGGGCAAATTGGAGCTGAACGAAGATGTTTTGAAATCTGAACTTGAAGAAAACTGGGCGGTGGTTTCAGAAGCTATCCAGACAATTCTTCGTCGTGAAGGTTATCCAAAACCATACGAAGCACTAAAATCGCTAACGCGTACGAACGAAAAAATTACGCACGAATCCATGTCTCATTTCATTGAAACCCTGGATGTGTCTGAAAGCATCCGTGAAGAACTAAGACAGATCACTCCATTTAATTATCTGGGTGTTGTTGAGGAGACACGGTAATTGATATTTTTATTTTGGTGAAACTTAAAGAAGTCAAGTTTTGAAAACTTGACTTCTTTTTTTCTTCCTCAAACCTGAATTACCCCAACATTAAATCTTTCTGTGATCGGGGCGTGGTTGGCTGCTTCAATGCCTACCGAAATAATTTTCCGTGTTTCAACAGGGTCAATAATCCCGTCCACCCATAATCGCGCAGCCGCATGGTACGGTGATAATTCTTCATTGTAGCGATCCGTTATCTGATCCAGCAATTCCTGCTCAGCCTCTGCTGTAATCTCCTTCCCCTGGGCTTTTAAAGTGGCTGTTTGAATCTGTACCAATGTTTTCGCGGCGGTTGCTCCGCTCATAACCGCCATTTGCGCCGTCGGCCAGGCATAAATCAGCCTTGGGTCATAAGCTTTTCCACACATGGCGTAATTACCGGCTCCGTAGGAATTCCCGACGATAAAAGTAAATTTAGGCACTACGGAATTCGCAACGGCATTAACCATTTTTGCGCCATCCTTTATTATCCCGCCCTGCTCGGCGCGGCTCCCGACCATAAAACCCGTTACATCATGAAAAAACACCAGTGGGATCTTTTTTTGATTGCAGTTCATAATAAATCTCGCTGCCTTGTCGGCGGACTCCCCGTAAATCACGCCGCCCATCTGCATTTCACCTTTCCCGGATTTTACCATTTTCCGCTGATTGGCCACAATGCCTACCGCCCAACCGTCAATCCGGGCATATGTACAAATGATTGTCTTACCATAATCCGGTTTGTATTCATCCAGCTCAGAGCCATCAGTGATACATTCGAGCAGGTGTTTCATGTCATATGGTTTGAGCCTGTCGACAGGAAGAATATTGTAAATTTCCTCCACCAAACGTGTTGGAGAGATTGAAGCCTTTTTGTCAAACCCTGCTGAGGCAGACTGACCGATTTTATCCATATGCCTTTTGATCGCGTCAAGGCATGATTGATCATCAGGATATTTATTATCCGTCACCCCAGAAATCTCAGAATGCATGGTCGCCCCGCCCAAAGTTTCGGCATCAACATCTTCGCCAACGGATGATTTCACCAGATAAGGACCGGCCAGAAAAACAGAACCGGTGCCTTCCACAATCAGCGCCTCATCGGACATAATCGGCAAGTACGCACCTCCAGCCACGCAACTTCCCATAATGGCTGAAATCTGCACAATGCCCATTGCCGACATTTTTGCGTTATTCCTGAAAATACGACCGAAATGCTCCTTATCAGCAAAAACTTCGGCCTGCATGGGAAGATAAACCCCTGCGCTATCCACCAGATAGATAATAGGCAGCAGATTTTCCATCGAAATTTCCTGAGCCCTCAAATTCTTCTTCGCGGTGATGGGAAACCATGCGCCCGCCTTTACAGTGGCGTCATTGGCTACGATAACACATTGCTTTCCAGAAATGTAGCCAATACCTGCAACCACACCTCCCGACGGACATCCGCCGTCTTCCTCATACATCCCGTCACCGGCAAAAGCACCTATTTCCAGAAAATAGGCTTCGTCATCCAGCAAATAATTAATACGTTCCCGGGCCGTCAGTTTACCCTTTTTATGATGTGCTTCAATCTTCTTTTGTCCGCCGCCTAATTTGACATTTTCATATCTTTCTTTGAGGTTTTCAATAAGCTGCTGCGTGCTTTGCTGATTTGCCATATCTTGATGAAGATGTAATTGAAACAATATTTTATTTCAATTTCAAGGTAGAAATTTATCTGAACCTTTACTACCAAAAGCAAAAAAGTCGCCCGCCTTACGGCAAACGACTTCCTGTAAATTGAACCTTAATAAATTCTTATTTTATTCTTGTAGTCGTGTCCAGTGGTGATTCCGCCGGTCCTTTATCCTTTTTCCCAAAAACAGACAGGTGAACGTAACGCTTAGGATGCTCACGAAAATTGGTCATCAGTTTATTCAAACTTACAACCGTACTGTTCAGGTTGTTGTAAAGTGTTTCGTCTTTAAGCAGTTTTCCCGCAGTACCTTTTCCCGAGTCTACACCGGCCAATAACCCGCGTAATTCCAAGATTGTTTTATTAGCATTCTGAACCGTTTCCCCTAATCTTAAAGCATTCAGCGAATCGGCAAGCGATCCAGTTTTAGCAAGCAATGGCTTCAGACCTTTTTCAGTTTCCACAAGTGATTCCGAAAGTTTATTAAGATTTGTGGTCATCACCAGCAGATTTTTACGGTTTTCAGCAACAAGCCCCTGTACCGTATTACCAGTCTGATCATAATTTCTGATCATCTGGTTCAATATTTTTCCTGTTTCTTTAAATCCTTCTGCAACCGCTGCGAGATTTAATACCAGAGAATCCGCATGCGTAACAAGGGGCAGTGCTTTTTCCTGTAAAACCGCGGATATACCCGCCTCTCTCTTGCCAACCAGCGTATCTTTATCCTGCAAGTTCACCGAAGCCGCGCCCATCGCCAGATGGATCACTTTTCCCCCAAGCAAGCCTCCGTCAGCAAGCAAAGCGGTAGTTCCTTTTGGTAAAACGATACCCTTTTGAATATCCAGTGTGACCAGAAGGTGGTTTTTCTGATTCTGCAATAATTTTATTTCCTGCACCCGGCCAACATTCAAACCATTCAGCAAAACGGGATTGGAAGCGGTTAATCCGTCAATATCATCGTAAATTACGTAGTACTTATATGTTCTTGAAAATACGTCGGAGCCTTTAAGGATATGAAAACCAAAATATAACATGACCATTGCCAAAACTGCCATTAACCCGACTTTTGCTTCTTTTGATAGCTTCATGAAGTGAGTATTAAATAGCTTGCGGCTCGCGCCATAAGCTTTAAATAATGTAAATGTTTACAGAAATTTATTTGTCCGAATGATTTATAAACCAATTCCAAATTCACTTTCAACAACGAATCTTACTGATCCATTTGTTTCTTATATACCTTAAACGCTTCCAGAATCGACTGGGCAACTTCATCCTGTCCCTCTTCTGAATTAAGGTATTCTTCTTCTTCCGGTGTTGACAAAAATCCGGTTTCAATCAATACACTGGGCATTGTTGTCCGCCATAACACAAGAAATCCGGCCTGTTTCACACCGCGGCTTTCACGATCAGATACCGACTTGAATTTCTTTTCCACATTATCCGCAAAGCGTAAACTGCTCGAAATAAATGCACTCTGATAGTTCGCAAGCATGATATGCGCAAGCGGTGAATCCGGATCGAAACCTTTATACTTTTGCTTGTAATTTGTTTCTTTCAAAATTACCGAGTTCTCCCGCTTTGCAACTTCAAGGTTACCGTTTGTCTTGTGTAACCCCATCACGTACGTCTCAGTTCCTCTAACAGACCGGGAATTCGGTGTAGAGTTGCAGTGAATGGAAATAAAAAGGTCAGCATTGTTTCTGTTGGCAAAAGCGGAACGTTCCGACAATTCGATAAATTCGTCGGTATCGCGGGTGTAGAGCACCCTGACCTCCGGAGAGTCCTGCTTAATTTTATGACCCAGCGCCAATGCAATTTTCAGAGCAACATTGGCCTCACGCGCTTTGCGGCCGCGCGTTCCGATGTCATGACCACCATGACCTGCGTCAATAACTACCACATTAACCTTGCTGTCTACTTTTCCCGAAGGCGGTATTTCTTGAAAGGCAAAAGCGAGACTTAGGGTCAAACAACTCGCTGCAATTAAGATTTTAAGAACTTTTAACATTATTTTTTAGTTACGGCGTTATTCTTTAGGAGTTTCTCTGCTAATTTTGACATTCGTTATGCAAAAATACTCTATTTGTTAGAACTGAAAAAAAAGGCGATTATTATATCGTTAGGACTTGTTGCGTTTCTATTATTTGGCACAATGGCATGTGTTCAGCAACGCACAAAACGATCCGGTAAAGATCTTCTTAAGTCGAAAGCCAAAACCAAGAATTCTGCTCCTACGGTGGCAGACAAGTCTGCTTTGGCCAAAACCCCGAATGGTGAAATTATAGCCAAATCGGACACGCTCATCAAAAAAGACTCTACGGCTGCGGATTCTCTGCAGCTAAAAAATGGCATTGCTTTAACAGATTCGCTGGCAAACGATACTTTATCCAATCCTGACGACCTGCAAAGTGTCGTAAAATACACCGCAGAAGACTCCACAATCATGGATGTTGTCCTGAAACAGGTGCATTTATACGGAAACGCCGAGGTAAATTATGGCACGATTAATCTAAAAGCAAATTACATTCGACTGAACTGGGTGACCAACGAAGTAATGGCGCACGGTGATTACGATTCCACTTCAAAAAAAATGATCGGGGAGCCTATATTTCAGGATGGGCCGGAAATGTATAACACCAAAGAGATCCGCTATAATTTCAAATCAAAAAAGGCCATTATCCGCGGAATTGTCACGCAGCAGGGAGATGGAAACGTGCGCGGAGATCGTGTAAAAAAAGACACTGAGGGCAATTTTTATATACAAAAATCCATTTACACGACCTGTAACCTCACACATCCGCACTTTTATATCAATGCACCAAAGATAAAAATGGTGGATAAAAAATCTGTGGTGTCCGGGCCTTTTCACCTGGTTATTGCGGATGTTCCGCTGCCGCTGGTTATCCCTTTCGGCTTTTTCCCTTTCCCAAAGAAAAAAGAAGCCGGAACCTCAGGTATTATTTTTCCGACCTATGGTGAAGAACCTAACGGAAGAGGTTTTTATCTGCGTGACGGAGGATATTATTTTGCCATCAGCGAATACATCAACGCGCAGGTAACCGGCCAAATTTACGCGACAGGAAGCTGGGGATTGGGAGTTGCCACTACTTATTCAAAACGTTATCAGTACAACGGTAATTTTTCGTTCCGTTTCAACAAAAACAAATCCAGTGATGAGGTACTAAAACAAATCGGTCAGGGGGGCTCCAATGATTTTAGTCTGGTTTGGTCGCACGCACCAAAACCAAGAGGTAACTCGACGTTTTCTGCGAACGTAAATATTACCAGCAACAGTTATAACCAGCTTCAGGAAACCAATACCAACAAATATATTTCCAATGTTGCCAGTTCATCCGTACAGTATAACCGCACAATGGGCCAATATCTTCGGGCAGCGGCTAGTGTAAGGGTCAACCAAAACTTTGGTCAGAAAGATACTTCCGACATTAGAAGAGGCGGGAAAACAAATATCTCGGCAGATTTCAGCTTTGGCGTTAACCAGATTGCTCCTTTTGCGTTAAACGGAGGTCGCTCGCGCTGGTATGACAGTTTCCGTTTAGGACTTGATTTTAGTGGAAATTACACACTTACCAACTCACTGACGGCTATTGACACGTCGTACACCAGACTTGGTTTTAAGGTGGATAACAAGATTGATTCTTTACGTGATGGCGTTGTGCAGGTATTGCCTTTTAACCTGTCAAACTTATCGGCGTTCGCGCAGGATGCGCAATTTACCGGTCGGTATAGTTTGCCAATCTCGCTTCCGAACTTCAAGCTTTTAAGGTTCATAAACCTTACGCCAAGCATGTCACTTCAAGGGCAGATTTACACCAAACAATATAATTATATTTACAAAGGAGGTAATACGGTACACATCGATACACTCAATAAAGTCGGGAACGAGTATTCCTATTCCTTCGGTGCCGGTATGAATACGCGTTTCTACGGAACATTTTTCGTCAGAGGAAGACGTCTGGAAGCGATACGGCATACGGTGATCCCAACGATATCGTATAGCTATACGCCCGATTTCACGGGTGATAATTACGGTTTTTATCAAACCGTCCAGATTAACGAGCTGGGAGAAACGCAAAAACTTTCGCGATACAGAGGTGTTGGGACGAATGTCAGCAACGGAAAAGCTTCGAGTGTGATTTCATTCAGTTTGAACAACTCTTTTGAAATGAAACTGAAATCAAAAAGTGATACGGCCGCCGCGCAGTTTGAGAAAGTATCCCTGCTTGATAACCTTGGTTTTGGTGGTAGCTACAACCTGATGGCCGATTCACTTAAACTATCGAACATCACCGTTAACGCCAATGCCCGTATCGGTAAAAATCTTAACCTGAATTTTAACGCAAACCTGGATCCTTACGCATACGTAAAAGATCCGTTGGTAAAATCGGATAACCAGACCGGTATCAAAGTTGACCAGTTTGCCATCACCAAAGGACAGGGACTTGCCAATCTGCAAAATCTTAGTTTCACGCTTGGAACCAGTTTCTCTCCGAAAGGCGCATCGGACAAACCGAAAAATACCAATCCTAACAGCACCGTTACGGAGGAGCAAAAAGAGTTTATTCAGCGTAATGCCGATATGTATGTAGATTTTAATATTCCCTGGAATGTTTCCATCAACTATAACTTCGGACTGACCAAACCGGGTCTTTCCAACGCACAGCTGATCCAGACAATTAATGCAACGGGTGATTTGAGTTTGTCGACAAATTTTAAAATCAGTGTGACAACCGGTTTTGACTTTACAGCATTCAAACCGTCTATTACAACCTTAACACTTTACCGTGACTTACACTGCTGGGATATGAGTTTCAGCTGGACGCCTTTTGCGGGAAGTGCCTCACGTGTGAGTAACTACAACTTTATTCTGAAAGTAAAATCAAGCATCCTTCAGGATTTGAAACTGACGAGAAGGAGATCATTCCAAGATCGGGCAGCGTATTGAGAAAAGGCTGTGAGAGCTTGCAGACAGAATTTTCTTGAAAATCATCTTAACCTTCTTCTGTCGCACAAAAGACACCAGCCGTTCCTAAGGAACGAGATTTTGCAATTTAAATACCATTGCTACCAACGAAATGTTCCTATTGGAACAAAAAAGCCAAAACATCCTGATGTCCTTCTCCCATCGGAATATTTTGTTGATAGAAACTGATTTTGCAATTTCAATATCATTGCTACCAACCAAATGTTCCTATGGGAACAAAACGCCGAAACATCTTAATGTCCTTCTCCCATCGGGATATTTTGTTGATAGAAACTGATTTTACAATTTCAATATTATTGCTACCAACCAAATGTTCCTATTGGAACAAAACGCCGAAACATCCTGATGTCCTTCTCCCATCAGGATATTTTATTGATAGAAACTGATTTTGCAATTTCAATATTATTGCTACCAACCAAATGTTCCTATTGGAACAAAGACACCAAAACATTCTAATCCTTGTCCCATCGGGACATTTCGTTGGTAGAAGCTCGGAAAGATCAATATGGTTTTCGTTCCGTAGGAACGTTTCGTGCTATTGACAGGATGAATTAAAAACAGCACATTGCTTTCCGCATCCGGGTAGCGTACAAAAAAATAAGGCCAGCTTGTAAGCCGGCCTTATCATAATGCTTTTTGCAGAAAATGTTACTTAGATGAAGTCTTCGCTGCTTCTTTCGCAACAACCTCTCCGTTAAGATATAAAGTAATAGATCCGCCTTCTGTGTTACTGAAAACAGTTACAGGTTTGTTGAAAGAACCGGCAGCAGCAGCGTTAAAAGTCGCTTTAATAATACCTGTTTTTCCTGGTAATACAGGTGCTTTTGACCATACAGGAGTTGTACATCCGCATGACACCGTTACGTTTGAAATTACAATCGGATCAGTACCTGTATTTGTAAACACAAACTCATTTGTAACAGGTACTCCCTGAGGCACTTTACCAAATTTGTGTGTTTCTTCTTTGAATTTCAAAACACCTTTCTGAGCAAAACTTACAGTGGTTAAACCAACAAGTAAAACCAGCGCTGAAAAGAATACTTTCATAGTTGTAGTGGTAATGTTAATTGTGTGAAATTTTATTTAAGTAACAAGATTAAATTATAAAAACGAAATTTAGTAAACATTAACGTATGTTAACAATGCTTTCAAACTTATTGTGATTCATTGTTATGATTATTATTTTCCTGCATAATTTTGGCGTGCATTATAAAAAAATGTAACTTAACTACGGTTTCAACCCGTAACGTTTGCTTATGCTTCTAAATGATAGTTTGACCGGTTCCAGTGTTTTGAATAAAGAAAAGATAACAGACGACTACCGCCTGGCTTGTGAAAGTCGGCAGGTTAGCTTATTGGGGAGAAAAGACACAATGGGTGGCCGGTCCAAATTCGGTATTTTTGGAGATGGAAAAGAAGTAGTGCAAATTGCAATGGCAAGGGCTTTTAAGCCAGGTGATTTCCGCTCAGGATATTACCGCGATCAGACGGTTGAAGCCTGTCTGGGTAATTTAAGCTGGCAGCAATTCTTTGCACAAATGTACGCTCACGCCGATCTGGCACACGAGCCGCACACAGGTGGACGCTCGATGAACGGCCACTATGCAACCCGCTGGCTCGACGATCAGGGCGAGTGGCTTGACCAGACAAAACTTTATAATTCAGTTTGTGACATTTCACCGACAGCAGGCCAAGTTCCCCGTTCGGTAGGACTTGCCTACGCCTCAAAACTTTACAGAGCCAATAAGGATATTCAAAACCTGACCACGTTTTCCAACAAAGGAAATGAGATCGTTTTTGCGACGATCGGTGACGCATCAACTTCCCAGGGAATGTTCTGGGAAACCATGAATGCAGCCGGAGTGCTGCAAGTCCCGTTGATTATGTCCGTATGGGATGATGGTTATGGCATATCTGTCCCGATAGAATATCAGACAACAAAATCAAGTATTTCAAAAGCGCTGGCAGGGCTTCAGAGAAATGAAGAAGAGGCCGGCGTGGAAATTATTGCTGTTAATGGCTGGGACTATCCGGCGTTAATAGAAACATACCAAAAAGCAGCGAACCTCGCTCGTACTGAACAGGTTCCGGTTTTAATTCATGTAACCGAATTAACCCAGCCGCAGGGACATTCATCATCAGGCTCTCACGAAAGATATAAATCCAAACAACGGCTGCAATGGGAAAATGAACGCGATTGCAACGTGCGCTTCCGCGAATGGATTTTAAACAACGGCTATGCCACGGATGAAGAACTGGAACGCATTGAAGCGGACGCCAAAGAAACTGCCAGAGATGCACGAAACCGTGCCTGGAAAGCTTATCGGAAAGAGCTTGACACAGAACATCAGCAAACCGTTGAATTAATCCAGAAAACGGCAAAGGAAAGTATCTTTTCTGAGGAACTGACCGGAATTGCTTCTGAACTGAGTAAAACCTATTATCCTGTTCGCCGCGATAATCTTGTGAGTGTTCGTAAGGCTTTACGTGTGATACGAAATGAAAATACGCCTTCAAGAGTTGTAATGCAGGAATGGCTTCAGAACGAACTTGTTGTAAATGCCGAACGCTATAATAGTCAGCTTTACAGTGAGTCTGCTTTATCACCATTACATGTTCAGCCGGTGGAGCCCGTTTTTTCGGATGAAAGTATAACGGTGGATGGCCGCGAGGTGATCCGTTCTTATTTCAATGCTCTATTTGGCCAGGATTCCCGTGTTGTAGCCATTGGAGAAGACGTTGGGATGATTGGTGACGTGAACCAGGGATTGGCAGGCTTACAGGAAAAATACGGCGAACTGCGAATCACCGATACAGGTATCCGTGAAACGACTATTATTGGACAGGGAATAGGCATGGCCATGCGTGGCTTGCGCCCCATCGTTGAAATCCAGTATTTCGACTATATTTATTACGCACTGGCAACACTGACTGATGACCTTGCAAGTCTTCGTTATCGTACCGCAGGCGGTCAAAAGGCTCCCTTGATTATCCGTACCCGCGGACATCGTCTGGAAGGTATATGGCACTCAGGATCTCCCATGGGCACGATGTTAAGCAGTGTTCGCGGCTTGCATATTGCCGTACCCAGAAACTTCACACAGGCAGCGGGTCTTTATAACACCCTGATCAAAGGAGACGACCCTGCACTGGTTGTTGAGCCGCTTAATGCTTATCGTCAAAAGGAATTACTACCCGACAATATTGGAGAAATATGCGTCCCGCTTGGACAGCCTGAAATATTAAAAGAAGGAAAAGATGTTACCGTCGTTACTTATGGCTCCATGTGCCGTATAGTGATGGAGGCAGCAGCTCAATTGCATAGTCTGGGAATAGAAATAGAGGTTATTGATGTGCAAACATTATTACCCTTTGACATCGACAACCGGATTCTGGAATCAATTAAGAAAACGAACAGGGTTATTTTTGCGGATGAGGATGTGCCGGGAAGTGCGTCTGCATTTATGATGCAGCAGGTACTCGAAAAGCAAAATGCATACCGTTGGCTGGATTCAGCTCCTGTTACGATTTCGGCGAAACCGCACCGACCTCCATATGGTTCCGATGGTGATTATTTCACCAAACCGAACATGGATGATGTTGTTGAAGTAGCTTATAATATCATGCGGGAAACAGATCCATCACATTTTCCTGCGCTGTATTAACAATTGATTGAAAGTTGCTTGTCCGAAATTTATTAGTCACACTTAATAAATTCCGACATGTACAACAGCTTTGGTAAAAGACTTTTTGACCTTATACTCGCGGCGGCGGGATTAATCATCCTGTCTCCGCTATTTCTTTTTCTGTCTCTGCTGGTTCTCTTTCTGGATAAGCAATTCCCGTTTTACTATCAGCCACGTCCCGGTCTGCACGGAAAGATTTTTATCATTGCAAAGTTCAAAACAATGCGCGATTTACGGGATAAGGAGGGGATTCTCCTCCCTGACTTCCAACGAACAACACGTTTTGGGAAATTCCTGCGCCAAACTTCGCTCGACGAACTGCCTCAGCTTTGGAATGTATTAATCGGAGATATGAGCCTGGTTGGCCCCAGACCGTTACTGACAGAATATCTACCATTATACAACAAAACCCAATGGAGGCGGCATCATACCAAGCCCGGTATTACCGGATGGGCACAGATCAACGGTCGAAACAACATCGAATGGATTGAAAAGTTTGAATACGACTTATGGTATATCGACCACAAATCTTTTCAACTGGATCTGAACATTCTGTTTTTAACATTCAAAAAAGCAGTAATTCATGTTGAACCCGATACAACTCAAAACAAAACACCCGAAAAATTCACCGGATAACAGATGATACTCTGGTTAACTCTTATTCTGAATTCTTCATTTTTAATTCCCAATTCGATGCTCATTTATGGCGCTGGCGGACATGCAAAAGTGATCATTTCCATTCTTAGAGCGAATGGGCAGGAAATCAGTTGTATTTATGATGATGATGTGGCGAAACAAACCGTCTCCGGTCTCGCCGTAAAGGGTATTTACGAGGTATCGGCTTTCCCTGACAAAAAAATGATCATTGCCATCGGAAATAATAGAATCCGGAGAAAAATAGCCGGTTTGATCCATCATCCCTTTGGAACCGTTATACATCCCTCAGCCATCGTTGATCAAAGTGTAAAAGTGGGTGTAGGAACTTGTCTGATGCATCGTGCTGTGATACAGGCAGATTCAACGATTGGCAATCATGTGATCATCAATACCTCCGCATCCGTTGACCATGATTGTTTCATCGGAAATTTCGTCCATCTCGCACCGGGCGTTATCCTGGCTGGCAATGTAAAAATCGGCGAAAATTGTTTGATAGGTATTGGCAGTATTGTAGCTCCCGGTCTGACGATCGGCAAGAATTGTTTCGTAGCAGCGGGAAGCGTCATTACCAAAAACATTCCCGACGGGTCTACCGTGCGAGGAAATCCGGCCAGAATCTTAACCCTTTAGCGATGGAAAAAATATGGCTTTCACCTCCGCATCAAAGCGGGAATGAACTAAGGTATATCCAACAGGCACTGGAAAGCAATTATATAGCACCATTGGGACCTCATGTGGACGCGTTTGAGCAAAAACTGGCAAGTTATGCCGGTGTCACCCACGCTACCGCCCTTTCCTCCGGTACGGCAGCATTACATCTTGCATTAAAAATCCTGGATATTGGTCCCGGCGATATTGTCATTTGCCCAACTTTCACCTTTACTGCGAGTGCAAATCCAATCACGTATCTCGGTGCAACGCCCGTTTTCATTGACAGTGAAGAAACGACCTGGAATATGTGTCCAAATGTTTTGGAAGACGCTATCAGACATCTTATTCAAAAAGGGAAAAGACCAAAAGCAGTTATTGGCATACACATTTATGGAATGCCCATGCAGCTCGACGAGATATTAACGATATGTCAAAAGTATGAGATCCCTCTTATCGAAGATGCGGCAGAAGCGCTGGGATCCGTTTACAAGGGTAAAAAAGCAGGTGCATTTGGTCTGATGAGTATTTTCTCTTTTAATGGCAATAAAATTATTACTACCTCTGGTGGAGGAGCCCTATTATCCGGGAACGAATTGTATACACGAAAAGCCAGATTTTTAGCCTCTCAGGCCAAAGACGAAGCGCAACATTACCAGCATTCAGAAATTGGTTATAACTACCGTCTCAGTAATATCTGTGCCGCCATCGGGCTGGCGCAACTGGAAGTGATCGAAGATCGTGTAAAACGGCGCCGGGAAAACTTCGAGTTTTATAAGCAGGAACTGCGGCATATACCCGGTATTTCATTTCAAAACGAACCGGCTGATTGCTTTTCCAATCGATGGCTTACCTGCATGCTGATCGATCCGAAAACAGGCAATGGATATAACCGGGAAAGCATTCGCTTGCTTCTTGAGAAGGAAAATATAGAATCACGTCCGTTATGGAAACCACTGCACTTGCAGCCTGTTTTTAAAGACGCACTTTATTTTGGAGGAAATGTGGCCTGGAGGCTTTTTGAGGTTGGGCTTTGTTTGCCTTCGGGATCCAATTTGGGGATAACAGATATCTCAGCGATTACAGCATCCATAAAAATGCCCCCAAGAAGTTAGACACTTCTTGGGGGCTTGTATTCGGGATGTACTGTAAATAACTTATTACAATACCTCTAACTCATACTGCAATGGAGAGTAGGGAGGAATGCTCACAGTACCGTTAATCAGTTGTTTACCGTAGCCCAGACTTGAAGGAAAAACAGTAATGATTTTCTCTCCTTTTCTCATTTTACGTACAGCACGGTCAAAACCAGCAATGGCTCCATTCGTACCCGTAGTTATCGAATACGTGCTTTCCTGAACCTTTGTATCATCCAGAAGTTTTAGTGTATATTTTACATTTACCGATTTCCCAACTCCCAATGTATCACCAGTAACCGTATTGGTTCTGACAATTACTAAATTATCAGATGTCCTCTCTGACACTGTAAATTGTTTCTTGGTAAGAAAATCATCTATTTGCTCTACTTCTGTACGAGAGCTTACCAATTCAATATTCATCTTTAGAGCTGAATGTGCAGGAATATTTCCCTGAGCATAACTACCGAAAGCAAACGGAAAAGTCATAAAAATTGTGTTAACCTCTCCTACACGCATTCTGTTAATAGAAAGCTCCATACCTGCTAATACATAACCCAGACCCGTCCCAAATGGATACAAAAATGGCAGACTTTTATCATTTTCTGAGCTCACAACCTTGGTGCCATTCAAAAGGTATCCATTAAACTTAATATTAACCTTATCGCCAATTTTTGGCGTTTTTGCAGTTGGATTAGCCTTTCTCACAACATAGTATAACCCCGATGAATCACGTGTTGCAGTCAAAGCGCTGTCAGCTATGTATTTTTCAATTTGTCGCTCGTTCTCGACCAACTTCTCTTCATCATTATTCTCGATCGACTTATTACACGCTGCCATACCCACGACCACGGCAATCAGCATGCCCAGTTTCAAAAAGTTACTCTTCATTGTTCGTTTACCTTTTAATTGTTTTATAGACGGTTATTCATAGATTTTTTCACTCCACTATTACACTGACTTTCGTCAGGTCAAAAAGGTTGGAATACTTCTTAAAAAAATTTACTTTTTCATTTTTTCAAAATACAAACAGAAAGAAGTAAGCGGGCAAACATTGCATTTGGGAGTACGGGCAAGGCAGATATATCGCCCATGCAAAATAAGCCAGTGATGCGCTTTCGGCACCAGCGCAGTCGGGATATGACGCATTAGCCCTTTTTCCACAGCCAGCGGTGTCGTTGCCGTAGAAGGCACGAGCCCCAAACGACGCGAGACGCGGAATACGTGGGTATCTACGGCCATAGCAGGCTGATTAAAAATAACCGACGCAATAACATTAGCAGTCTTACGCCCGACACCCGGTAGCTCCTGAAGCTCGGCAATGGAGGCCGGAATTTCGGACCCGAATTTGTCAATCAGCAACCTGGCCATACCAACCAGATGTTTGCTCTTGTTATTGGGATAAGAAATAGATCTTATGTACGTAAATACCTCCTCCGCGTTCGAGGCAGCCAGTGCTTCCGGATCAGGATAGCGCTCAAACAAGGCTGGCGTAACCATATTGATCCGCTTGTCGGTGCACTGTGCCGAGAGAATAACAGCAACCAGCAGTTCGTAGGGATTGCTGTAATGAAGCTCCGTTTCAGGTTCGGGAAAATTGGTAGTGAAGTATTCTAAAAATAACCTAAAACGCTCTTTCCTGTTCATAAACTTATTGTACACTTGGAATTATATCACTGTAAAGGAGTGTGTGGCAATATTTTGCAAAAATGATTCAAAAAATTGTCGGGGAGATATGGCAATAACATGCAACCATCTTCTATTTACAGAAGACGCACCTAAGGCATGTCAGAAAAAAATTCTGACATGCCTTTAAACAAAGAAACAACCTACATTGCTTTCCTAGCAGGAAACCGCATTTGTAGATTGTTTCAATGAATATTGCCGTGAAAAATGAATGATTTTCTGGATAGAACGATCGGACGGAGTTCGCACAATCTTGTTCATCTGTTCCTTCATTTCGAGGGAATCCAGATAAAAATTCATTAGATCGTCATCAAGCGCTAGCGCTTCTGCGATTGATTCATTTTCATTTTGTGTTGTTTCGGCATATAAATACCTAATAACATCATCGTAGGTAAAAGTTTTTGTCATATTGCGGGGTACGTTGGCTGAATTGCTTGCGCAAATTAATCAACGCGTAACGCATCCGACCCAATGCCGTATTAATACTCACACCTGTGGCGTCCGCAATCTCCTGAAAGCTCATGTCCTCATAGTGGCGCATGATCAAAACCTGCTTCTGCACATCCGGTAGCCGTTGGATCATTTCCCTCAGCTGCTCGTGCGTTTCTTGACGAATTTGAATTGATTCAACGGAATCCTCCGAGAAATCCAATGTATTAAATACACTGCTTCCATCTTCGAACACTACATTGGGGTAGCGTTTATCGCGTCTGAAATAATCAATGGCTAGGTTGTGTGCGATCCGTATAATCCATGGTAAAAACTTACCTTCGTCATTATATCTGCCCGACTTAATTGTATCGACTGCCTTAATGAATGTATCCTGCAATAAATCTTCGGCTACATATTGGTCCTTGACAATCAGATAAATGGTCGTATAAATTCGTGACTTATGGCGCTGAACAAGCTTTTCAAAAGCCTTCTCATTACCACGAATATACAATGTTACCAACTCACTGTCGCTAACTTGGACTTTCTCCATTTTACTATTCGATTTAGTTAACGTAGAGCAGTTCGTCTATATTGTTTCTCCTTTCTGGATAAGTGTGAAAATAATGTGTTTTATCTGTATTTTGAATTATATTAATCAAAGAAATAGATTTGGTAAATGATTTGCAAATGTTTGCTCCGCTTTTTTTTTAATTTATTTCTAATTAACAGATGTTAACAACTAAATTAACAAGAGTGTGGATTTTTTCTACAACAGGCCGAACACTATACTTATTGATGCAAATAATTGAACTTATCGAATAATATACGAATTCACCTCACATTTCAGATCATTTTCAACGCAATCAAAATAAAAAATATAAATTGGTGTTTTTCCGTTTAAGCCGGAACCAGTAAGCATTGTATATCATGAAATATAAGCATCTTTTTTTTGACCTTGATCACACACTCTGGGATTTTGAGCGAAACAGCTCGGAATCTCTGGAAGATATTTTCTACAAATCCGATTTAACAAGCCATGGCGTGCCTTCTTTGGAGCTTTTTATCCAATCGTTCTTGCGGATAAACACAGAACTCTGGGATGCCTTTGACCGTGGAAAGCTTCACCATTCCTATATACGTGCCAACCGGTTTAAGATGGTTTTTGAAGAATTGGGTGTTGCGTGTCCGGACAATCATGAAGAAATCGGTGAAATTTATTTACAAACACTTCCTGGAAAAAGACATCTTCTCGAAGGTGCTTTGGACTTATTGGATTATGTTTCTTCAAAAGGTTACAACCTTCACATTGTCACAAACGGCTTCAATGATATCCAGGCGAGGAAAATTGCCAGTTCCGGGATCAGTAGTTACTTTGGCAATGTTGTCACGTTTGAAAATGCCAATGCCAAAAAACCGGATCCCAAGATTTTCGCCTATGCATTAGAAATTTCCAACGCAGCGCCGGAAGAAAGCATCATGATTGGAGATAACTGGATTGCGGATATCCTTGGAGCAAAACAGTTTGGCCTGGATACCGTTTATGTAAATCCGGCCGGGTTGAAATTTGACGAAACGCCAACCTATGACATCAGACGACTCGAAGAGTTAAAACTTGTTTTCTAGCATTTTCCTGAGCTTTCAATAGCTAAAAAGCAACGGGTTCAATGCACCATCCGGATTGGACCCAACCGTTTTTGACGAAAGCCAGGTTTCCCAGTCTGCCTGCTGGTAGCTATTACGCGGTTCCGTAATCTGCTGGTCTTTATCCATGTAAATCATTGTCATGACCTTTCTGGCGCTACCCGACACATTTGCACCCGCCCGATGAAATAACCAGCCCGCGTGAAAACTCACTTCACCCAAATCAAAAGGAGTTTCATTCACAGCAAACTGTTTCAGCTGAGCCGTCATCAATGCCTCACTTTCGTCACTGATCTCTAAATCACGCCCGATTTCAACTGTGTGACTTTTTTCTGCAAAAGCCAGCGGCCCCATTTCCATGGATGTCTTTTGAAGCGGGATCCAAACCGTAACAGTCTTCGGCGACGATAATGGCCAGTAAAACTGATCCGCATGCCATGGTGTTATTCCTCCTGAAGATTCCTTATAAAGTGCCTGGTCGTGATACAACCGCACGCCCTGAACCTGCATTAAATCCGCCGCGATTTTGGCCAGACGCTTTGAAAAAACAAATTCTTTTACCTCATCGTTTTCACGCCATAAATTCATGATTTGCAAAAACGCGCGCTCATAAGTCGTACGCTCTTCCATCGGCTTGGTGAGTTTATTCAACTTGAAAACAAGATCTGTGATAAGCGATCCATAATAGCTCAAAATCTCCGCGCTTAAAACATCCTTTAACTTGACATAGCCAAATTCATTGTAAAAGGCGATAGCATCCTGAGTTAAATCATAGGATTCAGCTAGTTCTTCCTCGAAATACTTTTTATTTAAAACAGTCATGAGCCGGTTCGATGTCTTTTATCAAAAAAGAAGATCCCTGCTAAAAACTACCCGATTTGATCGGCTTCGTAGAAATCGATTTTCTTTTCACGAAGAAAGTTTTTGATCACGTCTACATGAACACACTGACCCACGTTAAGAAAAGGATAGTTGGAAACCCGTTTACGACGACCTTCGGTGATAACCTCCCGGTTAACCTGATCAAAACCCAGA
Organism: Dyadobacter diqingensis; assembly: GCF_024220585.1. Taxonomy (GTDB): domain Bacteria; phylum Bacteroidota; class Bacteroidia; order Cytophagales; family Spirosomataceae; genus Dyadobacter; species Dyadobacter diqingensis. Next base: position 283,632 of record NZ_JAMXKF010000008.1, on the reverse strand, counting down.
TGAAGATGCCGCGTGGCACTTTGCATACCATATATGAGGCCGTTGCGATCAAAAAGCGGCCCCCCGCTCTGACCGCGTAGTCCGGGTGTACTCATTTCAATACTAACAGTTCCATCATTCTCACCGATGTGACGGGTTATAATGCCGTCAATAGGGAAGCTGGGTGTATGAATGCGACCTTCCTTGATCCACTCGATATCGTTGGTGGCTTTGTTCAGCTTGTAATTTGTGAACTCCGGGAATGGATATCCGAGCCGGCAAAGATATCTTCCCTGTTTAACCTGCCTGCTGTCTTTCAGGAAATGCGCAAAACCTTGGTATAATTTTGCTCCATAATCCCGAAAACGAACGATGGCCAAATCCTGGGTCGGATGCAAATGAATGGTTAAGCTTTTATAGCCATCGACGCAGTTGATAAAATTGGAAAGGATACGGATTGGCGTTTCCGCCGTGATCTTATATTTTGCTTCCAGAAATTGCCGCTGTGTTTCATACCCGGGATCCCGTTCAAAACGACGTAATTCTCCTTTAAATTTGAGATAATTTTCGTAAATCTGATTGGCGTGGAGAATTTGCTGAGCCACATGGCGACACGTCACAGCAAAACCGTTTTCGTTGACAAAAAAAAGGGTACCCGTACCAGGAATGATGTCGGTACCTCCGTAATAACGTGCAATAAAATGAATAGGACGGGTAAACTGATCTACCCTTTCAATAGCTTCAACAAACATACAAGAAGAATAAAAAGAGGGATTTTACTGATGTTGGATTGGAATAATCGCTTCTGTCTGATCCCAGCTTAATATCATATTGGTGCCGTTTGGCTGATCCTGAAAGTATATCTTAAACAACTCTTCAACCCTGGGATTAATACGGATGGCGACATCGCTTTTCAGCAAGTCCTGCCCGTCGTTGTAGCTAGTACCCCATTGCCCTGTCTCACTATTTAAGATAACGGTCCAGGCAGATTGTCCAGGTATTGTCCACAAAGAATAGGAGCCAGGTTTAACCGGTCTTCCTGCAAAACTTATTCCCTCTCCAATTTTAATGACCGTCGCCTCATTCGCCCCCGTACGCCATACCTTGCCATAGGGAACCAACGCTTTGTCTTGCTCCCTCCCGAAAATGTATCTTCCTTTTTTTCCTGGCTGGCTGTAATTTACATCAATATCAATTCCTTTTTCATGATACGATGCGACAGATGACGGGCTAAATGATTTAGTATACTTGCGCAGAATAATAAAACCTGCGAGAACAACGGCTATAACGATTGAAAGGGTCAGGAGAGTTTTCTTCATAGGAGTTTAAGGGCAGACGATGCGATAAAAGGTATAACTTATCGACAAACGAATATAATAGTAGGTATCTTTTTTAGAAGGATCCCCTTGTTCAAGCTTAACGGTAGATTTCGGATCTCCTCCCAAATTGTCGTAATAATCGCTAAACGTTTTACGCGTACCATATTCCAGACCGATATTCCAGGGCCTGCGTATCTGATATTTAATTCCGACGCCGTAGGGGATCACGAGTGAATTTGTCTTATAGCTATCGGTTACGACATCCGGCTTGAATTTCGAAATACCCAGTCCACCGAAAACATAGGGGGTCCAGTTTACGGCAAATCTTTTTTCTTGGTAATCGAGGAAATTGTATTCCGCCACAGCACTTGCCTCCGTGATCCGAGTACGGAAAGACATATTACGAGCCTTTTGAAAAGGGTCTTTGCTATATTGATCAGCAGCACCAATCAAACCCGCCGCAAGTTCTGCCCGAAGAGATAACGCCTGATTGGGATTATATCTAAAGAACAGGCTTCCTCCCGGTTTGAAAAACCGGAATTTGAATGAAGGGGAGATATCTCCTTTGTAATTAAATACCCCTAGTCCGCCCCCCACTTCTATTTTTTGTGCCTGTACAGTTCCATGCTGAACAGTTAAAATAGTGATTACCAGTACTAATAATTTAAGAGAAAACTTCACCCGGAACCATTTTTAACTTTTAATTCAAAAAAGAAAATTTAATTATTTTAACGGCGGACATTTCACCTGCGTAGGAAGAATGTATGTGATGTGAATTGTTCCGGTCATGTAATTATCGTTGGCTTTCGGATTGTTGCCTCGCTGCCCATAATTACCATAATTCTGCGCTATCAATATATCATAGGGATCCTGGTCCGTAACACCCGGATAAGCATTTTGAACAAACTTGGTAAGTCCAGGTGTCCGATCCTTCCCCTTCTTAACAGAGATCCGCTCTCCTGATCTGTTTGCTAATTTCAAGGCTGTTTCATTGTCTGCAAAAACTGATTTATCGGCATAATTTCCAGCAACATCATCCAGATAATCAGTAAACGAAAACCGAAAACCTAATTCTGCACCTATATCAAACCGGTCATTTATTTTATAACGTACACCAATCCCAATTGGAATAGCCATTTGAATCAATGAATAAGGTTTCGAAAAACCAGGGCGGCCTTGTCCCTCAGTACCCAAAGGCTGTAACTTTACCCACTTCCCCCCCAAAGTATCTAATGCTTTTGGGTTATGAGCAACCGCGGCAATACCTGCAAATAAATAGGTCCCGAACTGAGTACGACGGTCATAGCTTCGATTGTCGGGAGTTAATTTAAAAATTCCCACAACCGCGAACTCTTTAAGATCATTCCGGAAACTCAAATTTCTTGGAAATCTAATGTTTGTTGGATCCTTTTCATTCATTTTATAATCGTCCCCAACAATTCTTGCATATGTAAATGAGGCACGGGCCGCTAAACGAGGTGTAAAATGCCTGGTATAATTGCCCGTTACACTCCATCGCATCATGCCAAAAGTAGATCTTAAAGGTGTAGTGTAAGAAGCCATATCTCCGTAATAGCTAGATGTTCCAACTCCAAATCCAACAGAAGAATAAGGAACAAACATACCTCTCTTTACCTGTGCCTCAGTTGTGTGATTTATTACCAACAAACCCAGCACTACAAAAAATACCAGCTTTTTGCTTATCGGTCTCATTAGAAAATTTTTAATCATTTTGGATCAATTTTTTGCAAAAATAGAATAGTTGTCGGTTTTCTTCAGGATATATCTCCTTTTCAACGTATTTCTCATAATTTTATTTGTGTTGTGCACATAATTTAAATCATCATATTTCGTCCGTTTTACAATTAGTACTTTAATCTGTGTTAAAAGTAACTTCGTCGGGGACGATATTACGGGTCTTACTTCTGAGAAACCGGCAAAATTCAGTATTATTGTATAATTGAAATTAAGATCTTTCTCAGATGATTACCAGTAAAAACCTGCATTTCTCTTATTCTTCTCAAAAACAGTTCAGCTTCCCCGATATAAGTTGTAATGACAAAGAAGCCCTTCTGATCCTGGGACAATCTGGCCGTGGGAAAACGACTTTTTTACATTTGCTGGCACTTTTACTGCAACCGGATTCCGGGAATATTCATATTGCCGGCAAAGAATTATCCGGCTTGTCCTCAACAGAAAGAACGAATATCAGGGCAAAAAATTTGGGTATCATTTACCAGCGCGCTCATTTTGTAAGCGCTTTGTCGGTTCTGGATAACATTTTACTATCCAGTTATCTGGCCGGAAATAAACAGGATAAAGAAAAAGCTGGTTATCTGGCCGAACAACTTGGCTTTGCTGAGCATTTACACAAGAAAACCACACAATTAAGCCAGGGAGAACAGCAGCGGGTCAGTATCGCGAGAGCGTTGATGAATAACCCAAACGTCATTTTAGCCGATGAACCAACCTCCAACCTGGATGATAACAATTGCCAGAAAGTTATTGACTTACTAAAAAAACAGTCTTTTTCAATTGGCGCCAGCCTTGTGGTGGTCACCCACGACCAGCGCCTGAAAGATGAGTTTCCCAATCAGGTATTTCTGTAAAATCTACCCTAGTACAACCTACAAGTTTACGTGCGTGTAAACTTCAACTTATAAGCATCGACATAATGAACCTTCTTAAGATCAGCTTAGCCAACCTGAAAGAAAAAAAATTAAACAGTTTTCTCAGTGCAATGCTGCTTACCCTCGGCATTGGAATGATCTCTTTACTCTTGCTTTTGAACAAACAGCTGGACGAGCAATTTCGAAGAAATATCAAGGGAATTGATATGGTTGTCGGCGCAAAAGGGAGCCCTTTGCAGCTGATTCTGTCCAGTATTTATCAGATTGATGCTCCAACCGGCAATGTTCCCCTGTCTGAGGTCAATTCGCTAAAACGGAATCCCTTTATCAAAAACGTTATCCCGCTGTCGATGGGTGATAACTATCACGGATTCCGGATTGTCGGCACCACTACGAAATATGTTGACCATTTTCAGGCAAAAATAGCCGAGGGAAGCATGTTCAGTCAACCCATGGAAGTTGTACTTGGAAGTAAAGCTGCCAAAAATTCGGCGCTAAAAATCGGTGATACCTTTGCCAGTTCCCACGGACTAGACTCCGATGGCGATGCCCACAACGATAAAAAATACAAAGTCGTTGGGATCTTCGAACCTACGGGTTCTGTGGTGGATCAGCTGGTCTTAACAAATCTGGAAAGTGTCTGGGAAATTCACGAGCATGCGGAAGCACCCGCAGCAGGCGTAAAGGAAAATGATCCTGCACACGAAGAAGATATGGCCGAACCTCATCACGAAGATGAAAAACAGGTTACCAGCGCGTTGATACAGTTCAGGAATCCAATGGGACTAATCACGATTCCCCGCCAGATCAATGAAAATACCTCGATGCAGGCTGCTTTGCCCAGCATCGAGATTAACAGATTATTCTCTCTTCTGGGTGTAGGGATCGACACCTTACGGGTCCTCGCACTCGTCATCATTGTCATTGCGGGCGTCAGCGTATTTATTTCGCTCTACAGTTCGCTTAAAGAACGGAAGTACGAAATGGCACTGATGCTATCCATGGGCGCCACCCGAACCAAATTGTTTTTGATGCTTTTGATGGAAGGTTTGCTGCTGGCCGTTACGGGTTATCTGGCAGGCATTATTTTAAGCCGGGCGGGATTATGGCTTTTCGGAAGAGCTGCCGAACAGGATTTTCATTATTCCATCCGTGAGTTTAATGTGTTGCCTGAGGAAATATATCTTCTTGCAGGTGCGTTGATCCTGGGATTACTTGCGGCCGCTTTACCGTCACTGGGTATTTACCGGCTGAATATCTCGCGGACATTGGCGGAGGAATGATATTAATCGTATTTTTGTTAACCAACCTGAATCCTTTTTTGCACTAATAATTAAAACATTATGAAATCAGTACGTTTCATAGCGGCTTTCTTGCTCCTTACCTCTTTGTTTGCTTTTACACCTGCGGCAGCACCTGTAAAACTGACCTGGGAAACTTTGCGTGATGTTACTTTCAAGAAGAAGTGGTATGCGGAAGAATCCATTTACATGCTGCATCCAACCTTTGGGCCGAGCGTTCAGAAGCTAAAAAACCAGCCTGTAACCATTACGGGGTATATTCTTCCGGTTGATCTGGACGCCAATTTGTATGTACTGTCCGCTTTTCCTTTCAGTGCCTGTTTTTTCTGCGGGGGAGCTGGTCCTGAAACCGTTATGACCTTAAATTTTAAAAAAAATGGCCGTAAGTTCAAAACAGACGAACGTCTGACTTTTCAAGGGACTTTACAGCTTAACGCCGACGATATTTATAAAATGAATTATATTCTGGATGGCGCTGAAATTGTAGACTAACCGGAATTAAATCCCTAATAATCGCCAGACACCGGAGATAAAAAAGAGAACAAGTCCAACCGGTGTCAGCACTTTCCAGCCCAAATACATCAGCTGGTCCACACGCAGACGTGGCAGTGTCCAACGTGCCCACATTTGTACCAAAATACCAAGAACGGCTTTTCCGATCAGCCAGAACGCTCCGGAAAGATATCCCAGGAAAGTTCCCGGCTCACCGCTTGTCCAGTCGGCCAGGCGTAACGGGCCAATATTCGGGAAAGGAGTATTCCAGCTTCCCAGAAAAAGAATGGCTCCCAGCAGCGAAACCAGCAGCATCATCCCGTATTCCGACAGCATAAACAGTGCCCATCGCATACCTGAATATTCGGTATGAAACCCAGCTACCAGTTCTGATTCGCCCTCTGGTAAGTCAAACGGAGCACGGTTACATTCCGCTAGTGAGGCGATAAAGAAAATAACGTAAGCAATCAGCAAAAAAGGGTTTCGGATAATATTCCACGATAAAAATCCACCGACGGTTGTAACATCGATACCGAATCGTTTCATTCCAAAAAGGTAAACGGTGTCGGCAGAATAAATCCCCTGCTGAAAACTTATGACCTGCAAATCAAGCGTTTGAGACAGCATCACAACACAAAGTATCGATAACCCCAACGGAACTTCGTAGGAAATAATCTGCGCCACGGCACGCATCGCACCATACAACGCGAACTTATTATTCGATCCCCAACCGGCCATCAATAACCCGATTACGTCCACAGACACGATCGTCAGCAAAAAGAAAACACCAACAGCCGCTCCCGACCCGCCCAGATCGGGTGCCAGCGGAACAACGGCAAAACCGGTAAATACAGAGACAAAAATAACAATTGGAGCGATCAAAAACAGTTTTCTATCGGCTGCCTTGGGTACAATATCCTCCTTTTGAAGTAATTTAAGTAAATCGGCAAATAACTGTAATAAACCCCATTTTCCCACTTCCATAGGTCCCAAGCGGTCCTGAATAAAAGCGGAAACCTTACGTTCAAGATATACCCCGATCACAACAAAGCCGGGCACTAACAGGAGGAAGATTATTAGGGTTACAGGCATTAATTCAGTTGAAAATTGAAAGTCAAAAGTTGCGGCATTAGCAAGGCCGATTACTTTCAACAGGATTTAATACGGTATTGACAAAAGTAAGCAAAAAACTTACTCCTCATCATCCTTTTCACCTTTATAACCGGAAGCTTGCAACAGATTTCCCGCATTGTCATTTTTCATCAGCTCGGGCAGGGTTACATTCGGATTTTCGGCCATGTAACGACTCACAATACGCCAGCCCAGCCAGCGACCGATTCCGCCGGGTACTTCATTCCCGATTTCCGTAGTAAAAGGACGCTCACCAATAAACTTTTGCTTCTTCAGATCCATGTTCTCATAAAGAAGTTTGTTGGATACAAAAAAAGACCAGATATCCTGCTGGCTATTATACGTCCGTACCAGACTTTCTTCCGAATAACCCAGGATAAGACTGTCGGGCGTATCCGGCATAACCTGTTTCACAAATTCATACCCTTTTCCGTACCCCACCATATCGGCCAGCAATGTTCTGTCCGATGCGTTGACATGGTTAAATTTATTTGACATGAAAAAGATAATGGACGGCACGATGTATTCCTTTTGATAACGTCGCAGCTGATAATCATAGACATCCGGGCGGTAACGTGCTTTGGGACCTCCGAAGTAATCAAGACCGATAACGATCAGCGAATCAGAAATATACAGATCATTTCCAGAAAAACCCGTCACCATAAATTTCACCTTCGGCGCTTTAAAATCCGGGTAATATTTAGCGATTTGCTGAAAAGATTTTTTCAGAGGATTGATAATGGAAGTGTTCCTATCCCCGATGATAGAGTCGAGCTGCACCTTGAACGAACGAAAATCCTTATTTTGCAGAATCTGGAAAAGATGACCGGCCAGTTGCGGTTTTTCGACCGGCGCATCGGTGAAATACCAGTCGGACAGATAGGAATGTTTATCCAAAAAACTTTGTACTTCCTGAACAGATTTACACGCAAAAAGTGTGTCGTCCAGATTTTCAGAGGAAACATTTACCTGAATCAAGTCAGTATCCGAAGACTCGGCTTCTTTTTTTGAATCCGTTTTACAGGAAGATAATCCAAGAGCAAAAAGACCGGCAACAATTAAAGTGCGTATATAAAACATTCGGCGGAAACGAATAATCATGATTGATAAAGATACAAAAATAGAAAAAAAACGAATAAGCATTCTGGGCTGTGGCTGGCTCGGATTCCCCCTAGCTCAACGTTTGATCAGCGATGATATTTCATCAGCGGTTAAGGGAAGCACAACCTCAGCAGATAAACTGGAATTGTTTAAGGCGGCAGGAATTGAAGGATTTCTTTTCAATCTGGATCCTGAGCTATCTGGAGAAAGTACTCAGATAACCTCTTTTTTTGACACAGACGTTCTGGTTATTGCCATTCCACCCAGACTTTCTAAAAACGAGGCCGATTTTCATCCCAGACAAATTCAATCCGTTGTTGACATTGTAAAAACTTCACCCATCAAAGAGATTATCTACGTCAGTTCAACCAGCATTTATCCGGATTTGAACAGAATTGTGATCGAAGAGGATGTCAGCATACCTGAACAATCGGCTTCGCCAGCGATGGTTGAAGCAGAGAATTTACTGATCGGGTTGCACGGTGAAAAAACGGTTTCAATTCTGCGTCATGGTGGATTGTTGGGCTACAACCGTATTCCCGGAAAATATGTAAAGGGGCAAAAAGAGCTGACCACGGGATCAATCCCTGTCAACTACATTCATCGTGACGATGCGGCCGGTATTATTGCCAAAATGATTGAGGAGGGGATTGTGAACGAGACATTTAATATTGTTGCGCCGCAACACCCGACCAGGCGTGAAGTGTATGAAAAATCGTGCAGACAGTTTGGCTGGGAATCGCCAACGTTTACTATCCCGCAAACGGCACCGGCTTTTAAAACCATTTCGGCATCAAAACTTTCATCGTTTTATACTTATCAATTCAGGTTTCCCGATCCGCTGGGATTTTATTACGAGGAATAAAAGCAAAAATGCCCGGAAGAAATCTCCGGGCACTTTACCAATTTTATAAAGACCTTATTTACTTCATTCCTAAAAGTTCTGTCAATTTGGCTTCAAGTGCCGGGCCACGCAGGTTTTTAGCAATCACTTTTCCGTCTTTATCCAGAAGATAGGTTGCCGGAATTGCACTTACTCCATAAGTCTGCGCTACAACCGAGTTCCAGAATTTCAGGTCCGAGCCATGCAGCCAGGTCAGATTATCCTTTTTGATAGCAGCTTTCCAGGCATTGGCTTCTTTATCCAGCGAAACGCCATAAATAGAAAATCCTTTGTCTTTAAACTTGTCATACATGCGCACCACATTTGGGTTTTCCTGACGACAAGGACCACACCAGGACGCCCAAAAATCGATAAGAACGAATTTACCTCTTAAAGACGAAAGCGTGACAGGCTTGCCTTCCGGGTCATTCAACGTAAAATCAGGCGCTACGTCTCCGATGGAGATACCTTTAATACGCTTAATCTGACCAATAAATGCCTCTGCCAGCTTGGGCGTCGGTTTTACATTTTCAAATTTCTGGGCAACATCCTGCAATAATGCCAGATCAACCTCCGGATTCAGAAAGTTGTTGGCTGTAAAAATAGCGACCAGCGAAGTTCCCATTTCCGGGATCATTGCCTTTATTTTATCCAAATGCTCCGTTTCAGCCTTTTTATAAGCAACCTGTATTTCCTGAATTTTCTTGGTATCTTTTTTAGCCTCAGCAGTTGCATAAGCCTCATTCCAAACGGCTACCTTTGCACCCATGGTCTGGTTCAATTCAAGCAGTTTCGCATAATACTCCATATTTTTCGAACCGCTGATTTGCGTTTTTCCGGGATTGCCCTTGCTATCCTTCTCAAATCCGTCGGCAACGATGTTAAACGTTTCTCCACCTTCAGAAAGCAAGACAATTTTCTGACGATCCGCCACATTCAGCATGTAAAAACTTCCACCATCATTCTCGGTTGCTTTGATAGAAAATGTTCCGTCGGCAGCCAGTTTGGCAGAATCAAGTTTCAAGGAAGTGCCAGTCATCAACGACTGAGAAAGGATAACCTTTTCTCCCGCAGAACCATTTTTTATTTTACCATTGATCGTAAATGATTTAGGAGAAATTTGCTCCTGCGCCATTACAGACAAACCCGTTACAGCCAATCCTAAAACAAAAAAGCCAGTTTTAATGCATTTTTTCATAGTTTGCTTCGCAAATATCTCCTAACTAAAAAATGGTTTAAAGTTTTTCTGCCAACAATTGATTTACCATTTTAGGATCGGCAGCTCCGTTGGATTTTTTCATAATTTCTCCTACAAAAAGCCCCAGCAAGCCCTTTTTCCCTTTACGGTAAGCCGCCACTTTATCCGGCATTGAGGCAATAACCTGATCTACCAACGTTTCCAGTTCGTTTGTATTGCTATTCTGAATCCAGTTATTTGTGGTAGCGATCTCTTTTGGAGAACGTTCCGGCTCGTTTAATAATATCGGGAATATTTTTTGCGTAGCAACCGAGTTGCTGATCACATTTGTTTCGGTAAGTTCGATCAGTTCAGCCAATGTCTGAGCGGAAACCGGGAATGCTTCGATATTGCCGTCGTGGTCATTGACATAAGACTTTACAGAACCCATCAGCCAGTTTGAAGCCGCTTTGTAGGCAGAAGTTTTAGCGCAAACATCTTCAAAATACTGCGCCATTTCTCTCGTGTCTGTCAGAACCAACGCGTCATAAACAGGAATGCCATATACTTTGGTAAACTTTTCACGCAGTGCCTGCGGCAGGGCAGGCATAGCCGCCGTGATCTGCTCCAACCATTCTTCCGAAATAACAACCGGGCTCAGGTCAGGATCCGGGAAATAACGATAATCGTTCATCGTTTCCTTTACACGCATGCCATAGGTTTGCCCGCTTTCAACGTCGAACATTCTCGTTTCCTGCTGAATGGCTTCACCAGATTCCAGCATCGAAATTTGCCGGCGGGTTTCAAAAGATATAGCCCGCATCATATTTCGGATGGAGTTCATATTTTTGATTTCAACCTTTGTACCGAGTTTTGTTTCACCTTTTTTCCTTAGCGAAACGTTCACATCACAACGAAGCGAACCCTCTTCCATATTTCCATCGCTGATGTGCAGATAACGCACCAATCGACGGATTTCTGTCACGAATGCGCCTGTTTCCTCCGCCGATCTCAGATCGGGTTCCGACACCATTTCCACCAGGGGCGTGCCCGCGCGGTTATAGTCCAGCTGTGTATCCGTATCACTTCCGTCATGAACCGATTTCCCGGCATCCTCCTCCAAATGGATATGATGGAAACGAATTAATTTTTCATACGTTTTACCGTCCGCGCATTTTACAGAGATGGTCACACCACCGTTTTCACAAATCGGTTTTTTATCCTGCGAAATCTGATAACCCTTTGGAAGATCCGGATAGAAATAATTTTTCCTGTCAAAAATAGTGCGTCTACTGATAGAACAGCCACAGGCCAATCCCATACGGACCGCATATTCCACAGCTTTTTTATTCAGTTTGGGCAACGTACCCGGCAAAGCCAGCGTCAACGGCCCTATATTGGTATTTGGTTCAGCACCAAAACGATTGAAATCCTGAGCAAATAATTTCGACTCGGTTAATAATTGGCAATGCACTTCAAGGCCAATTACAGTTTCATAAGAGGCAATAAGTTCTTCGGTCACGTCCGATGGATTGATTATGCTTTCAGTCATATTGGTTACAAATTCTTCAGCAAAGATACAAAAACGGGTCGTCCACCATATGAACGACCCGTTTTTTATATGATAAACTCCTTGATTTAAAACTTACAGCGAGTTAATCCAGGTAGCAATGACAGCGATGTCTGCCTTAGGAACGTGCGCCATTGGAGCCATAGGAGGGTAACCAGGCCAGTGCTCAGGCTTCGGTGCGTGCACCAATTCCACGATCTGATCTACCGAATATTTCTTTTTTGACACTTCTGCATAAGCAGGCCCAATCACCTTTTCATAAGGATTGTGGCAGGCAAGACATGCATGTTTATTAAGCAAAGCCGATACTTCTGCCGGTACTGCCTTACGAGCAGGTTTTGCAGCAGGTGCAACAGCCGTAGTATCTGTCGCAGGAGCAGCTTTGGTTGAGTCGCCAGCAGGTTTGGCTTCCGTAGAAGTTTGCACAGGGGCAGGGGTATTTCTTTTTTCAGCCTGAAGTACCGTAAGCGCAGCTTCTTCACGCGCCTTACTTCCGGAACCATAGAAGTTGTCATACTTGGCTTTATCCTCTTTGGAGGAACAGCCGATCCAAATTGATGCAGCTATGGCAATAATTGCCAGAGAAGTACATTTTTTAAGTGCCATTTTTTTAAACAAATTTTAAGTAATTCCGCCCGATTATCGATTTTCACGTCTAATCACTACACGAAGAAAGCAAGTTTGTGTTAGATTTTCCTACTGTATATTGGAAATCGTAAAATTAGTAAAATTTAATATTGGATTTATTTTATTGATTTTCAGTACATTACATCATATAATTTAAGCGTAAATTCTTTAAATTTATTATTTATCTAAATTTTATTTGAAATATGTTTTTTAAATAATATGAAATCTTCTTACTTTTGCAGTCCTATTTGTAAAACGATGTAAAGTAATGGCTAAGAAAGGTAATAGAGTACAGGTTATATTGGAATGCACCGAACAGAAAGAATCGGGTGTACCAGGAATGTCACGTTACGTAACGACAAAAAATCGGAAAAATACGCCTAGCCGTATGGAATTGAAAAAATTCAATTCTTTCCTGAGACGTTATACTCTTCATAAAGAGATTAAGTAATTACTTTCAATGTTAATTAACCGTTAGGTTAATGATATGTCGTAATTACAATAGCAGTTAACATATACAATAACATATTAACTATATACAGACATGGCAAAGAAAGTAGTTGCTACCCTGAAAAAAGAAGGCGGTAAATCATTTGCCAAAGTGATTAAAGCCGTTAAGTCTCCAAAAACAGGAGCCTGGACCTTCAAAGAAGAAATGGTACCCGTAGAAGGTGTACAAAATGCTTTGAAAAACTAAGGTATAAGCCCCTTATGTTTCCGAAGCTTTTAATATAGATTGCCCGAAAAGTCCCACGAGGGACTTTTTTGTTTTATTTTTGGGTTGTAAAAATATTCATGCGGCTGAAATATAACTCTTCGCGCATACTAACAATTTTCGATTTTAACCTATACATCTGACTATGAGTTTATTTGGGTTTTTTTCAAAAGAAAAAAAGGAGACTTTGGACAAAGGTCTTGAAAAAACCAAAGACAGTTTCTTCGGCAAACTATCCCGTGCTATTGTAGGGAAAACTACTATTGACGAGGACGTACTGGACGAACTGGAAGATATTCTTGTAAGCTCGGATGTAGGTGTTGAAACAACCGTTAAAATTATTCAGCGTATTGAAGCGCGTGTTGCGCGTGACAAATATGCAAATGCCAGTGAGCTTGACGTTATTCTGCGTGAAGAAATCGCGGCACTTTTGACTGAAAATAAATCTGTTGATGTTACCGATAGTTTTGAAACCGAACATTTGCCAAAGCCCTATGTTATCATGGTGGTGGGTGTGAACGGCGTCGGGAAAACAACAACGATTGGAAAACTGGCGCATCAGTTTCACACCAGAGGCCACAAAGTGGTTTTAGGAGCGGCGGATACGTTCAGAGCGGCGGCGGTTGAACAGTTGAAACTTTGGGGAAAACGTGTTGATGTGCCTGTGATTGACCACGGCATGAACACAGATCCTTCTGCGGTTGCCTACGATGCCCTGAAACGCGGAATGGAAATCAATGCTGATGTTATTATTATTGATACGGCGGGCAGGCTGCACACGAAAGTCAATCTGATGAACGAACTTTCGAAGATTAAACGGGTAATGCAAAAAATTATTCCGGATGCGCCACACGAGGTCCTTCTCGTGCTGGACGGAAGTACCGGGCAAAACGCGGTTATTCAGGCCCGTGAATTTACAAAGGTGGCAGAAATCACTGCGCTTGCCATTACCAAACTGGATGGCACAGCCAAAGGCGGTGTCGTGATCGGTATCTCCGACGAATTTAAAATTCCGATCAAATACATTGGCGTAGGGGAGAAAATGGAAGACTTACAGGTTTTTGACCGCGGTGAATTTGTCGATTCTCTCTTCAAAAAGATTTGATTTTAACCACTCATACCGTTTAAAGCCGCTTCATTCATTTGCGGCTTTTTTCATAAACAGCAAAAAGTTATTTTGGACGATCGTTCATCAAATGACACTGTTGTTATGAACAAGACGGATTCATTACTGCTTATCGCTTTTCTTTTCGGAATATTTGGCCTGGTGATCTGGCGATTGCTAAGATATTCCGAGAATACCGTTGGAAAGTACTCGCCTTTAAAACTTTCCCGGTCTTACCAGATAAAGGCTTTTCCATATTTTACCAAGTTTGACAATCTCTTTTTATATTTTATCGGACTGTCAGGGTTATACATGCTTAGTAAAGTCCCGGATACTTTCTCTCCTTCGGTTTATTTGTACGACTGGAAAAATCCGGCTTCATTGATTTTAATTTCCTTGCTTATGCTCGGTTTCGCAGCATGGTACCTCTATCTGGACTTAATTTACTGGCATCACACCAAAGATATAAGAGTCACTTATCACCCCGAGGAAAAAATTGTTGAGATTGATTTTCCCGAGAAAACTTACACCCTTGGCGAGGGTGATATCAGGCATATAGAAATGATCACAAACGGCGCGAAAATGCAGTTTGGCCATTACATCTATTCCCTTGCAAATGGAGAATCTTTTATTTTAACCGATCGCATGCCGGGTATCTGGGCGATACAGGAATATTTCAAAAAAATTCCGTTTAAGATGACAATCAAAGGATTTCCGCTAATAAAGTAGCATTATCATTTAAATTTTCACGAACTTTGCACCCCGTTTGACCGTTCATTATCAACTACTTCACAGGATTTATTTGTAATCTCCGGTTGATTTTTGAATAACTATCCAATAAAAACTAATAGCTAAAAGCGGACTGCCGATAGCTACATCCTATGAAAACCAAAGGAATACGTACCAATAAAGTAAATATCGTTACACTGGGTTGCTCAAAAAACCTGGTAGACTCAGAAGTTTTATATACCCAGTTGAAGGGTAACGGATTCGATGTTGCTCATGAATCAAAAAAGGATAATTCCCAGATTGTGGTGATCAACACCTGTGGCTTTATTGACAATGCCAAGGAAGAATCCATCAATACAATCCTGCGTTATGCGGATGCAAAAGCAGCCGGTATTGTGGATAAAGTGTACGTGACCGGATGTTTATCGCACCGTTACAAAGACGAGCTTTCTGTGGAAATACCAACCGTGGATGCATGGTTTGGCACCAACGAACTTCCACGTTTGCTCAAAACTTTGAAGGCCGATTACAAACATGAGCTGGTTGGTGAACGTTTGTTAACAACACCTTCTCACTATGCCTATTTGAAAATTGCAGAAGGCTGCGACAGGCCTTGCAGTTTTTGTGCTATTCCCATTATGCGTGGAGGACATGTCTCCCGTCCGATCGACGAACTGGTAAAAGAAGCAAAATCTCTCGCCAAACGCGGCACGAAAGAGCTTATTCTGATCGCTCAGGATCTTACTTATTACGGTCTTGATATTTACAAAAAAAGAAATTTATCCGATCTGATGGCTCAGCTTTCCGATGTGGAGGGTATTGAGTGGATCAGGCTGCAATATGCATATCCGGCTGGCTTCCCGATGGACGTTCTGGATGTGATGCGTGAACGCAGCAACATCTGTAAATATCTCGACATGCCATTGCAATCAGGTTCTACGGAAATTCTGAAATCGATGCGCAGAGGTATTACCCGTGAAAAAACGGAAGACCTGATTAACACCATCCGTGATAAAGTGCCCGGAATCGCTTTGCGCACGACCTTGATCGTAGGCCATCCGGGAGAAACAGAAGCACTTTTTGATGAAACGTACGAGTTTGTTGAAAAAATGCGTTTCGACCGTCTGGGTGCCTTCCAATATTCACATGAGGATAATACACATTCCTTCTCGATGCCTGATGATATTCCGGCTGAGATCAAGCAGGAACGTGCCGATGTGATCATGGAACTTCAGCAGGGAATTTCACATGAATTGAACCAGCAAAAAATCGGCAGTACATACAAAGTACTTTTTGACCGCAAAGAAGGCGGACATTTCATTGGCCGTACTGAATTTGATTCACCGGAAGTGGATAACGAAGTGCTGATCCCGGCAAGTCAATACGTTCGTCTGGGCGATTTTGCCAACGTCAAAATCAACGCCGCAGAAGAATTTGATTTGTATGGGGATGTTGTTGAGTAACGATTCTATTCGTAAAATTTTTCATAATCTTTGTCTTTACTAATTTTGTAAGACCAGATTCCGTAAAACAATAATTATTACAAAAACATGTTGCAACGCATTCAATCTATTTTCCTGGCCATTACAGTAATCGGGATGGGCATTTTTGTGTCATTTCCTATTTGGGATAAAATATCTGTTGCCGGAGAGCAGAAGGCCTCACTTACCGCATTAAAACTAACGCACCAGATTAACGCCGTACAATCGCAGGTTGACTCTGTGCTTTATCTATTGGTTCTGGCGATTTTGATCGCAGCAGTAGCTGCATTTGCGATCATCAAATTCCGTAATCGTGTTTTACAATCCGCTTTGTGTGCAGTAAACTCGATCCTGATGAGTACAACGCTTGGTCTGGTTATTTACCTTACATTTTACAAAACAGCCAAGTTATTTGATCCGCAAACGCCTGGTAATTATACCATTGGTTTCTACGGACTTGTCGCTGCCATGTTGGCTAACGTGGTTGCTAACCGCTTTATCCGCAAGGATGAACGTACGGTACAACAATCAAACAGATTACGCTAGACAAAGAAATCCTGAGTTTTGGCTGGTGTAAGAATCCCGCCGAAGAAAAATGAAAAGGTTTGGAAACAGAAAGTCATTTCGTTTCCAAACCTTTTTTTTATACCAATCCTTCCCGCAATAGGTCGTGCAGGTGAACGAAACCTCTTACGATTTTTCCTTCTACAACCACCACGTGTGTTATACTTTTCGACTGCATAATTTCAAGTGCTGTCACGGCAAAATCTTCCGGGTCGACGCAAATAGGCGACGGTGTCATGATATCGCAAGCCCGCAAATGGAGCAACTCTTCTCCGGAATGCTGGTTAAGCATGCGGCGTAAATCGCCATCGGTAATGATACCGGCCATTTGCCCATCTGCATCGTTCACAGCCGTTACACCCAGTCTCTTTGAGGTAATTTCCATAATAACCTGCTTCAAAGACGCATGTACATCCACAATCGGCAACGTGTTATTCGGGTAGATGTCACAAACCTTGAGATAAAGTCTTTTGCCCAGGGCGCCGCCCGGGTGGTAACGGGCAAAATCCTGCCTTGTAAAACCGCGAGCTTCCAACAAACAGATCGCCAGCGCATCACCCAGGGTCATGGCTACGGTAGTGCTGGTTGTCGGAGCTAAATTATGAGAATCAGCTTCGTTTGGCGCGTATGCGTTTAAAATAAATTGCGAATGCTGCGCCAGGTAAGAGTCCCGGTTGCTCACCATCGCGATGATAGGAAC
Source organism: Dyadobacter diqingensis (assembly GCF_024220585.1). Taxonomy (GTDB): domain Bacteria; phylum Bacteroidota; class Bacteroidia; order Cytophagales; family Spirosomataceae; genus Dyadobacter; species Dyadobacter diqingensis. Next base: position 266,128 of record NZ_JAMXKF010000008.1, on the reverse strand, counting down.
ACCGGTACGTTTTAAAAGCGGAACAAGTACTTTTATTTCCGGGGTATCACCACTTTTTGAAAGCACCAAAACCACGTCATTGTCCTGAATCATGCCCAGATCACCATGAATTGCATCTGCCGCATGCATAAACAACGCGGGTGTTCCCGTAGAATTCAGCGTTGCCACAATCTTCTGACCCACTATTGCACTCTTACCGATCCCTGAAACCACAACCCTGCCACCTGAATTTAAAATTGCATATACGCACTTTTCAAATTCGTCATCAATCCTTTCAACAAGATTCTGTAAAGCAATAGCTTCCTGCAGTATCACATCTTTTGCGATGGACTGAATATTTTTTATTAATTTCAAATCTGAATTACAGTTTTATTGAGAACTAATTCCAATTATTAAGATCAAAGGCAAAGATAGAGAACTTTGGGATATCCATTTTGTTGACAAAGTATGGTAAAGCAGGTTGATAATGTCGTTTTAGACACATTAAAAGAAAGACTCAAAGAAATATTTGGTTACAGTCAGTTTCGGGGAGAGCAAGAGGTAATAATTCAAAATATCCTTTTAGGCAAAAATACGTTCGTAATTATGCCAACGGGAGCAGGAAAATCACTTTGCTACCAGTTACCGGCACTTGTGACCGACGGTATGACGATCGTTATATCGCCACTTATTGCCCTCATGAAAAATCAGGTCGATCAGTTGACCGCATTTGGGATTAACGCACAATTCCTTAATTCAACGCTTACCAAAGCAGAGATGACACGTGTTAAAAACGACGCTCTCGATGGTAGCCTGAAGTTACTTTATATCGCACCGGAATCGCTGACAAAAGATGAGAATCTGGAATTTCTGAAAAGAGTTAAAATTTCTTTTGTCGCTATTGATGAAGCACACTGTATTTCTGAATGGGGCCACGATTTCCGCCCTGAATACCGCCGCATTTACGGTATTATAGAAAATATCGGAAACCTCCCGATCATTGCACTTACGGCAACTGCTACTCCCAAAGTTCAGCAGGATATCCGTAAAAACCTGCAAATGGAGGAAGCCGAAACATTCAAGTCGTCTTTCAACCGCAAGAACCTTTACTACGAAATACGTGCCAAAAAAGATACCAAGAAACAGCTTATCCGCTATGTTCGTAACAACAAGGGTAAGTCAGGTATCGTATACTGTCTTAGCCGCAAAACAGTCGAGGAAATCGCTGAACTACTTTCTGTCAACGATGTAAAAGCACTTCCTTACCACGCCGGACTGGACAGCAATACGCGTATGGCCAATCAGGATGCATTTTTGAATGAAGAAGTGGACGTTATCGTAGCCACGATTGCCTTTGGAATGGGTATCGATAAACCGGACGTACGTTTTGTAATTCACTATGATGTGCCAAAGTCACTGGAAGGCTACTACCAGGAAACAGGCCGTGCCGGACGTGACGGACTGGAAGGTAACTGTCTGATGTTTTACAGCTATGACGATATTCAGAAGCTGGAAAAATTCAATAAGGACAAAACAGTGACTGAAAGGGATAACGCCCGCCATTTGCTGAATGAAATGGTTGCGTACTCAACGCTTGGTGTCTGCCGTAGAAGACAGCTGCTGAGTTATTTCGGGGAATACCTGGAAAAAGACTGCGGCTTCTGTGACAACTGCGTTAAACCAACAGAAAAAACCAAAGTACAGGATGAAGTGGTACTCGTGCTCCGCGCGGTGCAACTTACTGAACAACGTTTTGACGGAGAGCATATCACGGACCTTATCACGGCAACAGACAACCAGTATGTACGTAGCTATGAGCACGACAAACTGGACGTTTTTGGCAAAGGTCTGGAAATGAACGAATCCCGTGATTACTGGCTTTCGACAATCCGTCAATTGGTGATTTTAAATTATCTTGAAAAAGATATCGAAAACTACGGTATCATCAAGATCGGAGAGAAGGGTCTTAAATTTATCAGCGACCCATATCCTGTCACACTTCACAAAGACCATAACTTCGATGAAGAAGAGGTAAAAGTGGAAGATGACGGCCAGGACTCTGCAAACGGCAGCGGCAGTGCCCACGCTTATGATGAAGCCCTGCTGGGAATGCTAAAGGCGCTTCGTAAAAAAGTTGCCAAAGAAAAGGATTTGCCGCCGTACGTAATTTTCCAGGATCCTTCACTGGAAGAAATGGCGACAACTTATCCTACCACACAACAGGAAATGGCCCAGATCAACGGTGTTGGAATGGGTAAAGTACAAAAATTCGGACGTCAGTTTATTGATCTCATTACCCGCTATGTGGATGAAAATGAGATCGAAACGGCGAAGGATGTTGTGATTAAGTCGACGGTCAATAAATCGAAGATTAAAATTTTTATCATTCAGCAGGTTGATAGAAAGGTAAGTCTTGATGAAATTGCCGACGTAAAAGATATGGCCCTTGGCGATATCATTGAAGAAGTCGAGCATATCTGTTACTCGGGAACCAAGTTAAATCTTGACTATTATATCAACCAGGTCATCGACCGGGAGAGACAGCAGGATATTTATGACTATTTCATGAGTGCTGAAACAGATAACATCGCAGCAGCATTAGACGAATTTTCCAATGACGATGTAAGTGAGGAGGAATTAAGACTAATGCGTATCAAGTTTTTATCGGAATTGGCAAACTAGTAACAGCTCAGGCAAGGATTTTGCCTGTTAACTGTATGGTTTACCAAAATTATTATTATCCAAGTTATGAATATACTTATATTGGGCTCAGGAGGCCGAGAACATGCTTTTGCCTGGAAAATTGCCCAAAGCCCTCTTTGTGACAGTTTGTTTGTAGCACCGGGAAATGCCGGTACAGCTGATGTGGCAACAAACATTCCGATTTCTTATAATGATTTTGATGCTGTTGCCGAAGCCGTTCTTGAACATAACATTGAACTTGTTATCGTTGGACCGGAAGAACCTTTGGTAAAAGGAGTAGTCGATTATTTCGAAAGCCGCCCTGACCTTAGTAAAGTAAAGCTGATCGGCCCTAATAAAGCCGGCGCGCAACTTGAAGGAAGCAAAGATTTCTCGAAGCAGTTTATGCAGAAATATGGCATTCCGACAGCTGCTTCAAAAACCTTTACAGCAGAGACACTGGAAGCAGGTCTTGAATATCTTGAAAACCATCCTTTGCCAATTGTTTTAAAAGCAGACGGACTTGCAGCAGGTAAAGGTGTGATCATCGCCGAAAAACATAAGGAAGCGCAGGAAGCATTCACAGAGATGCTTATTGACGGAAAATTTGGATCGGCAGGAAATAAAGTTGTTATTGAACAATTCTTAAAAGGAATAGAATTGTCGGTGTTTGTGCTTTGTGATGGAGAGAACTATAAAATCTTGCCTGAAGCGAAGGATTACAAGAGAATTGGCGAAAATGATACCGGACTTAATACCGGTGGAATGGGTGCTGTTTCGCCCGTTGCATTCGCTGATGCCAATTTTTTAAGAAAAGTTGAAGAAAAAGTGGTTAAACCGACACTTCACGGGTTGAAAAGTGAAGGAATTAAGTATGTTGGATTCATATTTATCGGTTTGATGAATATCAAAGGCGAACCTTATGTCATTGAGTACAATGTACGTATGGGTGACCCCGAAACAGAAGTGGTTTTGCCACGGATCCAGTCCGACTTCCTGATACTGCTGGCTGCAACCGCCAAAGGTACCTTGCAGGATATCGAAATGACTATTTCTCCGCAGGTCGCTGTGACTACCGTTTTGGTGGCAGGCGGATATCCGGGAGACTATGAAAAAGGGAAAGTAATTTCCGGAAAAGAAAAGGTTGAAGATGTGTTGCTGTTTCATGCAGGAACTACATTTAATGCGAATACCGAAGTCGTGACGAATGGAGGCCGGGTGATGGTATTGACAGGCGTTGCCAACTCACTCGAAAATGCCGTACATAAGTCGCAGCGCGCTGCACAGGCAATTCAGTTTGAGGGAAAATATTTCAGACACGACATCGGTATGGATTTAATTCGTTATAACTCTTGATGAAGACGATTAACTATGGGATGTGGATCATGTGCATCCGGCGGGTGCGGTACTAAAGAAGGATCGGCCGTCTCAGGATGTGGAAGCAATGGAACCTGTGGTACAGGTGGATGTAATAAAATGAACGTTTACGACTGGCTCAGCCACATGGATGTGCCTGTTAACCAGAAGTTCGACGTTGTAGAAGTAAAATTTAAAGGCGGACGCAAGGAATATTTCCGTAATATAAATCAACTGGATTTCGTCACCGGCGACTATGTCGTTTGTGAAATGGCATCAGGCCAGCATATTGGGGCGGTGTCCCTGCAAGGTGAGCTTGTTCGCCTCCAGATGAAGCGTAAAGGAGTTGCAATCAGTGATGACATTCATGTTGTTTACCGGATTGCCAACGAAAAGGATTTGGATAAACATACACAGGCTATGGCACGCGAAATGCCAACGCTTTATCGTACACGGGAAATTATCCGTGAGATGAAACTGAATATGAAATTATCGGACGTTGAATTTCAGTCGGATAATACCAAAACTACCTTTTACTATTCCTCTGAGGAACGTGTTGATTTCCGGGAATTGATAAAATCCCTGGCGTCTGAATTTAAGGTACGGATTGAAATGAGGCAGATAAGTCTTCGTCAGGAAGCCAGTCGCTTAGGCGGATTGGGCTCCTGCGGGCGTGAGCTATGCTGTTCAACCTGGCTTACCGACTTTAAAAATATTTCTACCTCAGCGGCTCGTTATCAGAACCTTTCACTGAATCCTGCCAAGCTTTCGGGCCAGTGCGGACGATTGAAATGCTGCCTGAACTACGAGCTGGAAACTTATATTGATGCGCTTCGGGACATTCCAACGATTGATGCACCTCTTAAAACTAAAAAAGGAGTTGCGACACTTCAGAAGACAGATATCTTCCGAAAAATCATGTGGTTCGGTTTCGAAAAAGATACAAACTGGTATCCGGTTGCGATCGATAAGGTTCTTGAAATTATCGAGCTGAATAAAAAGGATGTTATTCCTGAATCGCTTGAAATCCTGACTCCTGAGCCTGAAAAGAAAGTGGAGAAGGGCGTTCAGTCGCTAAATAGTGATTTGGCCAATCTGGACAAAAAATACAGTGAAGAACAGAAAAAGAAGAAAAAGAAGAAAAACAGGAACAACAAAAACCGTGGTCCCAAGCCACAGCAATCCACAACGCCTTCTTCTTCTACGCCTCAATAAAAGAAAGAAAATAAGCTGCAAAAATGATATTTTGCAGCTTATTTTCTTTTATACCATTCCCAATATTCCAAACTCTTGAAAAAGCACGTAATCCGCCTGGCTGAGATCGCCAACAAGCCTTCCAGGCGCATCATAGGACTAATGTCCGGCACGTCGCTGGACGGACTCGATGTTGCCCTTTGTAATGTTCAGGGAAACGGCCCGGAAACTGTTTTGAAGGTGGAACAGTTCGCGACCATTGCTTTCACGGAAGATTTCCGCGATAACATCCGTGAAATTTTTGCGAAAAGACAAATCGACTTCCAGCATTTGTGTGTCTTAAATCCGCTGATAGGGATTGAGCATGGCAAAATGATTCTGGATTGTCTGAAGCAATGGAATATTCCAGCCGAAGAAATCGACCTGATCGCCAGCCATGGACAAACCGTTTTTCATGCGCCCAAAAAGCAGCATAATCTACCGGATTTTCCTAATTCGACCTTGCAAATCGGAGACGGCGACCATGTTGCGGTCACGACCAATATCATAACCATCAGCGATTTTCGCCAAAAACACATTGCTGCTGGCGGTGAAGGCGCTCCGCTGGCGGTATACGGAGACTACTTCTTATTTTCAAAAAAAGGCGAAAACAGGATTTTACTGAACATGGGAGGAATTGCCAACTTCACATTTCTCCCCGGTTCACTGGATCCTTCTGCCATTTTCACTACCGATACCGGTCCGGGCAATACACTTATTGACGCATTTACCCGTCATTTCTTTGGGAAACCTTATGACGAAAACGGAGCCATCGCCGCAAGCGGACTGGTTAACGGCACATTGCTAAACGCATTGAAATCCCTTCCTTTTTTCGCAGCACCCTTCCCGAAAACCACAGGACCGGAAGTTTTCAATATTGATTTTGTGAATAAAATAATTGCAGACCATTACCTGCAGGGTATTTCCTCAAATGACATTCTTGCTACCTTAACCAGATTCAGTGCCGATACCATTGCAAGCGCCATCCAACGCGTTATGAAGCCGGAAGAAACGTACCGGATTTATGCAAGCGGTGGCGGTGCGCATAATCCTGTTCTGATGGCCTCGATCCGTGAGCAGTTACCGAATTGTCAGGTAGGCCTCATTGACGAACTGGGCGTATCAGGAGATGCCAAGGAAGCGGTGTTGTTTGCAGTTCTGGCCAATGAAACAGTTTCCGGCGATGCTGTTGACTTTGGAGAGCGGGAAGGTGTGCCCAGCGTTACCATGGGTAAAATTTCTTTTCCTGCCTAAAAGTGTTCAAATAAAAAGGGTTGAAATTTCTTTTATTCAAGAATAATTGGGTTTCAACCCGTTTCTTTGTAAAAAAGAATCCCAGTGTCACATGTATGATATCATTGTTGTAGGCGGAGGCATTGTTGGCTTAGCCACCGCTCTTCGCATAAAAGAACAAAAACCTTCCTTAAAACTGCTGCTTCTTGAAAAAGAAAACGGCGTAGCAAAACATCAGACCGGGCATAACAGCGGCGTGATCCATTCCGGACTTTATTACAAACCCGGCAGCCTTAAAGCCACGAATTGCATCCGCGGTTATGAGATGCTTCTTGATTTTTGTAAGCGTGAAGAAGTCCCGTATGATCTTTGCGGAAAAATCGTGGTGGCCACCAAACCCGAGCAGATTCCTTTGTTAAAAAACCTGTATGACCGCGGTTTACAAAACGGTCTGACACAAAACCGGATGATCACGAAAGAAGAAATTCGTGAAAAAGAACCGCATGTCATTGGCTTGGAGGGGATTTGGGTACCGTACACGGGTATCATCGATTACACAACAGTGAGTGAAAAATATGCCCAAAATCTTCAAAAACTGGGTGGAGAGATCCGCTTCGGTGAGAAGGTGGTTAATATAAAAAGTCAGACATCTCATAGCGAGGTGATAACAGCGTCGGGAAATGCTTACAACACACGTCTGGTTGTAAACTGTGCCGGTTTGTACTCCGATAAAGTGGCGCAGTTAACGCAGGCCGAAGAAGTTAAAGTAAGAATTATTCCTTTCCGTGGAGAATATTATAAGATACGACCGGAGAAACATCATTTGGTCAAAAATCTTATTTATCCCGTACCTGATCCCAATTTCCCATTTTTAGGCGTTCACTTTACCAGAATGATCGAAGGGGGAGTAGAAGCCGGACCAAATGCTGTTTTTGCATTTAAGAGAGAAGGCTACAAAAAAACCGATATCAACGTACCGGAAATGCTCGAATCCCTGGCTTGGCCAGGTTTCAGAAAGGTTGCTATGAAATACTGGAAAACAGGGTTGGGAGAATACTACCGTTCTTTTTCCAAAGCTGCTTTTACAAAAGCATTACAGGAACTGATTCCGGAAGTTCAGAGCGATGACCTTATTCCGGGTGGTGCAGGCGTTCGGGCACAAGCCTGTGATTACGAAGGTGGTTTGCTGGACGACTTCTCCATCATTGAAAATAAAGGGGCAATCAATGTTTGCAATGCGCCGTCACCTGCGGCAACTTCTTCACTTTCCATCGGCCAAACAGTCTCTGAGCGCGTACTAGCAAGAATATAGAAAGTTGTCGGCCGTCAGCTGGTCGGTTATCCGCAATCGACACTTAATTCCTATTCATAAAAAAGTCCTTACAATTCCAATTCGGATGTAAGGACTTTTTTTATTATTTCGGACTGTCCAGCCTAAAAGCTAAATGCTCACGGCCAACAGCTAAAAATGCTATTACTCATTCGATATCTTGCTGTTTTTCTTGCCATAGCCGAAATAAACAGCCAGACCAAGTCCAAGCCAGATCGCCAGACGATACCAGCTTTCTATTGGCAGAGAGTACATCAGGTACAAACAAACCACGATTCCCATAATAGGTACAAAAGGTACCAAAGGAGTACGGAATGAACGCTGAAGGTCAGGACGTTTGATACGAAGCATCCATACACCCACGCAAACCAGACAGAATGCGAACAATGTACCGATACTTACCATATGTCCCAAATCACTAACAGGTACCAGCCCTGAAAACAAACTCACGAAAACCATGAAGAAAAGATTGGTTTTCCATGGTGTACGGAAAGTCGGGTGAACAGCGCTGAAAAATTTAGGAAGCAGACCATCTTTACTCATTGAGTAAAACACACGGCTTTGCCCTAAAAGCATCACAAGCATTACAGAGGTATAACCCGCAAGAATCGCGATAATCAAACCTGTCTGAAGCGTATCGTAACCAGTTTTTGCGAATGCTGTTGCTGCTGGTTTTGCATCGTTGGCAAACTCAGTATATTTTACCAAACCAGTCATTACGTGTGCAAAAAGCACATAAAGAATTGTACAAACCACAAGCGACCCAAGGATACCGATTGGCATACCTTTCTGTGGGTTTTTCGCTTCCTGCGCCGCGGTAGAAACCGCATCAAAACCAATAAATGCAAAGAATACAACTGCCGCACCGGTAGCAATACCAGACCAGCCAAAGTTTTCGTAGTTACCTGTGTTTGCAGGAATATAAGGAACGTAGTTCTGTGGATCGATATGGCTCCATCCAAGCGCGATAAAAATAAGTACAACTGCTACTTTAACACAAACCAGAATATTGTTCAAAAACGCTGATCCCTGGGTTCCTCTTATTAAAAGCAATGACAATACGCATACAATAAGAATTGCAGGCAAGTTGATAATACCATTATCGATAATTGTTCCATCGCTTAATTTTACCACTTCGAACGGAGAACATACCAGTTGTGCCGGCAGGTGAATTCCGAATGAGCTTAAAAATTCAAGCAAATAACGCGACCAGCTTACGGATACCGTTGCAGCGCCTAAGGCGTATTCCAAAACAAGGTCCCATCCGATGATCCAGGCAACAAATTCACCCATTGTAGCATAGGAATAGGTGTAGGCACTACCCGCGATCGGGATCATTGAGGCAAATTCAGCATAACACAACCCAGCAAACCCACAACCTACCGCAGCCAAAATAAATGAGATGGTTACTGCAGGGCCGGCATGTTCCGCGGCTGCAATTCCTGTCAGGGAAAAAAGACCAGCGCCGATGATCGCACCGATACCCAGCGCTATTAAACTAGTCGAGCTCAGGGACCTTTTTAGCTGGTTTCCTTCCCCACTCGACTCGAGCATTAATTTTTCAATCGGCTTCTTTACCCAAAGTTGATTTGCCATATAGTATTTGTTATCGTAGTTATTTGTATCAATATCTTATAAAACTAAAATAAAATTTGCTAAGTCCATCCTAGCTAAAGAATAAAAGGGGGAAAGTAAAATACTTTCCCCCTTTTATTATCTAAACGCTTATGCTTTTGCTCCTTTTGTCTTAGCCGGGGCAACCACCGCGGCAGTGTCAACCGTTGCAAGTGAGGCTTGCTTAATTTTTTCACGCTGTAAAAGGTCAACCACAATCGGTGCCGCTACGAACAGTGAAGAATAAGTACCCACAATTACACCAAGCAACATACAGAATGTAAATCCGCGGATTACTTCACCACCGAATACCATCAGTACGATCAATACCAGGATTACAGAAATACCTGTTACCGCTGTACGGCTCAAAGTACTGTTCAAGGCATTGTTAATAATCGTCGGAAGTGTTTCGTTTGTTGCTTTATCATCTTTCAGATAATCACGGATCCTGTCATAAATTACAACCGTGTCATTCATCGAATAACCGATCATTGTCAGAATCGCACCGATAAACGCCTGGTCGATATCAAGAGAGAATGGTAACCAACCGTTGAACAACGAATAAACAGCCAACAAAATGATCACGTCATGCGCAAGTGACATTACTGCACCATAACTAAATGCGAGGCGTTTGAAACGTAAGAAGATGTAAACAAAGTTGGCAGCAAGTGCAAGAAGGATCGCATACAACGCGTTGATCATCGTATCATAAGCAATCGTTGGACCTACCTTGTTCGAGCTTACAATTTTACCTTTGTTGTCTTTAACTTTTGAAATCCCTTCCATGATCTTCAATTCTGCTTTCTGATCAGCATCAGGAGCAGTATCTTCAATCAGATAATCCGTTGTAATTTTCACCTGGTCAAATCCTCCGAAAGTTTTTACTTCCGGTGAGTTTCCAAGCTCTTTGCCCATCACTTCACGTACTTCATCCGTTTCTACGCTCTTTTCAAAACGAATAACATAAGAACGTCCACCTTTGAAATCGATACCAAGACCAAATCCTTTGAAGATGAATGAACCAACTCCAATAGCCATGATCACAGAAGAAATAATATAGAAACGACGACGCTGCGATACAAAGTCAAAAGAATTATCCTTGAACCAGTTTTTGGTCAAACCAGAATAAAACTTGTAAACCTTACCATTTCTGATCTGGTATTCAAGGAATAGTCTTGTAATGAAAATGGCAGTGAACAGAGAAGTGATCAAACCAATAACAAGCGTTGTTGCAAAACCAAGTACCAGACCTGAACCAAAAGTGTAAAGGATAATACCAGTTAAAAGCGTCGTTACGTTTGAGTCAATAATCGCTGTCATCGAATGTTTGAAACCATCCGTAACCGCTTGCTTGAAAGGTTTTCCTTCGGCAATCTCAATCTTTATACCCTCATAAATCAGTACGTTCGCATCCACAGCCATACCAATTGTCAATACAATACCGGCGATACCTGAAAGTGTAAGTACTGCGCCAAGAGACGCCATAATACCTAAAAGAAGGAACAGGTTCAAAAGAAGTGTTACGTCAGCAACAAAACCAGCGCCGCTGTAATATGCCACCATGAATACCAAAATCACAACCAAACCGATCAATGAAGACAATACACCCGCAGTAATTGCTTCTGAACCCAATGTAGAACCAACAATCGCTTCTTCAACAATGTGCGTAGGAGCAGGCAGTTTACCCGCTTTCAGCACGTTTGACATATCTTTTGTTTCTTCAACAGTGAAGTTACCTGTGATACTTGAGTTACCATTTGGAATTTCACCCTGAACCGTAGGCGCAGTGTAAACCAGGTTATCGATAATAATCGCTACCGGACGACCGATGCTGTTGGCAGTCAGCGTACGCCATTTACGTGCACCTTCACCGTTCATACGCATGGTTACCTCAGGACGGCCACGGTCATCGTAGTCATGTGTTGCATCTACAATCACATCACCTTCCATAGCAGCCTGTCCATTTTGTTTTTTGATAAAATACAAAGGAAGGATCAACTGGTTGTTTTGACCCGCAGTTCCTTTACGGTCCCACATGAAAACAAGGTCAGCAGGGAACATCGAACGAACTTCCGGACGCTGGATGATTTCGTTGGCACGAGCGGTATCTTTAAGATAAACACCCAAACCTTGTGGCATTGGAACGAAAAGGCTTGTCAAAGCAGCGCTTTGAGCAGCCAGTGCAGATGTATCAGATTTAGCAGAATCTCCTTTTTGTTCAAGCTTTGCAGCAAGACCGCTCAAACCTGAGCTTTTTGTAGTATCTGTTGCAGCAGTATCTTTGCTAACCGTTTTTGCGCCCGACTTAAGTCTTGCATCTTCTTTAACCAGATAAGCACCCAGCTGATCGATTGCAGGAGCCAATTCATTTGTTAAATAAACCTGAGCAAATTCAAGTTTCGCAGCGCCTGAAAGCAAACGACGAACACGTTCCGGGTTATCAACACCTGGAAGTTCAACCAAAACGCGGTTGGTACCCGGCAAACGCTGAATGTTCGGGTTTGTTACACCAAATTTGTCAATACGTGCCTGAGTGATCTGGAACGCACGGTCAATAGCGCCATCGATCTCCGTGTTAAGCATCTTTACTACATCGCCGTCAGATGAAGTACTGTTGATTTTGGTACGGTTTGCACTGGTAGCGAAAACACTTGCCAAACTTGTATTCGGTGCAGCTTCTTTAAATGCAGCAACAAAAATCTTAACAAACTTGCTGTTATCAGCTTTCTTATCAGACTCAGCCGCTTTAAGTGCTTTTTGGAAAGAGGCACTGCGTGCGTTTCCGCCAGCCATACCTTTCAGGATCTCAGCAGGAGAAACTTCAAGCACTACGTGCATACCGCCCTGAAGGTCAAGACCAAGGCTAAGTTCACGCTCCATAACTTCTTGCAAAGTTTGTCCCAGATATACGTCCTCGCGCCACAGCGAGTCGATATAGTGCTGTTTTTTCTTGTCATCTACCTTCCCCGATGCGTCTGTTGCATACGTCTCCGCTTTTCCTTTGATGCTGCGTGAAACGAACGTAAAAGAAAGGTAGTAGGCACTAATAAGGATCAACGCAATGGTTAGCCCGATTATTCCGTTCTTGTTAGTCATTGTTTTGTAAAAAATGTGAAATTTTCAAAAAGATAAGATTCGCTACACGTAGTTTGAGACGCGTAGTTGGATGTATAAAATTTTCAGACATGAGAATATAAAAGTGGGTCGCACAGATAAGCGACACGTTTAACTTTCAATCTGCATGATCAGCTGGGGATTGTCACGGGGCGTTGGTGACAATGTATCTGGCAAAAACTCTGCTAAAACAGGAGAAAAGAAAATGAGACTCCCGAAAAGCGACTTCAACAATATGCTGACTTTCAACAAATTGCCAGACTGGCTGCGGAGCGAAATAAAAATAATGGGAGAAATCAAAAGAGATGGCCGGTGTGATAACCGCATCCAAAGAAAGCGCACTTACCGTTGCCTGATGGTCGTCAGGTGTGTCTGACGCAGCATCCCGGGATATACCCTTGCTGATCGTCTTGGCACTTTTTACGTATTTCTGAACCGTATCACCATTATTTGACCATGACCGCGCTCCCGCTACCATCAAAAGCATGGCGGCTAGCAGTAAGCTGATTGTCTGGTTAATAACTTTTTTCGGCTTCACGATTCGGGTTTTCATTTAAACCGCAAATTTTAAACCAAAATATTACAATCGCAAGCAGTTCGCTGTAAATATCTGAATTATCATTTTGGTAAACTGTAAATAATGAGAAGGATAAGTAAGCTTTTACTTCAATCTGCCATATTTTCGCATGATTTCAAGCACTTTTTCCTTAGGCAATTCTTCCACAGCATGCCCTTGTGTCCCCTCCGAAGTTTTAGCCATGAACAATGAATTTATAATGGCTTCATTCGTCGCCTCGATCGTCGCCATGAAAAGGGGAGAAACGTAGTCATTGTGCAACAGGGTAACGTTGGACGTTCCATTTGAGGTTTCGTGAGGTATCTGATAAGCTGTTGAAAAAGCAATGACATAATCTCCGCTGCCATTGGAAGCAATTCCGCCGGTTTCTGCCATGCCCATAATGGCACGTTTCGCCAGACGTTTCAGGTTTCTCGCATCCAACGGCGCATCCGTCGCAATAATCATCATACAGGATCCATCCGATGATTTATCAAGTGATTCTTTAAATGCATATTTTCCCAGATCTTCTCCAACCGGCACACCGTTCACTTTTAAAACACCGCCAAAATTTGTCTGTGTTAATACCCCAACGGTATAACCACCCAGTTTTTCAGGAAGTTTTCTGGATGATGTTCCGATCCCTCCTTTAAAATTGAAACAAACGGTCCCGGTTCCTGCGCCTACATTTCCTTCCTCCACCGCACCCGCTTTCGCGTTGGCCAATGCCTGCAATACATGTTCCTTTTTTATGTGTCTCCCACGGATATCATTCAAATAACCATCGTTGGTTTCGCCCACGACAGGATTCACCGAACGTACATTTTCGTTTCCTTTTTGGTTAATCGTCCAGTCAATCAGTGCATCGGCAACTGTCGGAACGCTTAATGTATTGGTCAGCACAATAGGGGTTTCCAGCGTCCCCAACTCCTCCACCTGCGAATAACCCGCCAGCTTTCCGAAACCATTCCCGATATAAATCGCAGCCGGCACTTTCTGTTGAAAAAGATTCCCGTCCCGGGGAAGAATAGCCGTAACACCGGTACGAACATCCTTTCCTTCTACCAACGTTACCTGTCCCACTTTCACCCCGTTCACATCGGTTATGGCATTAAACGGACCGGTCGGCATCACACCAATTTTGATCCCGATTTCTCTGGGACGTTTTTGTGCATAAACCTGTGTGCCGATAAACAAGACAATAAGTAGGAGTGAATTTTTCATTGGGCTGAATTTTAGGAACTCCAAGATACAAAAAGAATAGAAAATCCCTTCTACGAATGCCCAAAAGCCATATTACAAACAAAAACCGCCAGGACAATATGCCTGACGGTTTTAAAAAGAAGGTTTACGAATGCCGTTTATATTATCAGAACTCGCTAGTCTCGCCGGTGAATCAATCTTCCGGTCTTGCTTTCTTAGGATCAATAACAGTTTCCATCTTACTTACTGCCGATGCTCCGAAATATCCCAGTGCTTTTCTGCCATTAGGGTCCGCATTGGTTACATTTGATTTGATATTTGCAATAGGTGTGGCAAAAATCCCGCCGTTCGTACTTTGTTCAACCACTTGCTGCAAAAAGTAGAAGGCTTCATTGGTGATACTGTGTAACTCCACACCTACACGGTTGCCTGCCTGATACAATGAATCGTATGTAATGGACCTTCTCAAAGGCTGAATAAATATCAAACCATCCGAAGGGGCGCCTGCACCAAAGGCGGCGTCATAAGCAATGGAAATTTTCTCAGCTTTATCAACATTGGTTTTTCCATTGATCACTTCTTTTATCCAGTAAGTATCGCCGGTGCCAACAAAATCTCTTGCATAAAACTCAACAATAAACCCTGTTTTTTGCCCTTTGTCTTTGTCCGGTTTGATCGGAAGTGTTTCGTTTGTGTAGGCAATTGAATCAACTTTCGGCACACGTTTGATCTCGTTTTTAGCCGTGTAAACTTCCTGCTCGTGTTCTACTTTCAGCGTATACTTTCCGCCAATGCGCCCCAAAGTATCGGTCGCCAGTTTTCCCCAGGTATATTTCCCGGTCCCCTCGCTATCGGTAAAGGTGTACACTTTTCCGAGATTATCAGTCACAGTCACTTTTGCGCCCAAAACAGGTTTGATCGGATTGGTATCAAAATAAGGTGAAGACCAGGTCAATGTGATGGTTTGCGTTCCCGGTTGGTTTGTTATCCATCCGTCTACCACCAACTGTGATGGGCCGGTTTCTGTTTTCAGGTCGATAACATCTTCACAACCCGACAAACCGATGATTGCCAGCAGTACAACTGATAATTGAAAAAAACGCGTTAGAGAATTTATATTTTGCTTTTTCATGGCTGATTAAAACTTAAAATTATAGGTAACAGACGGGATCAGACTTCCAATGACAGAGTAGCGAACGGCTTCTGTTCTAAGCAAATTCTGAGCTTTATCACTTACACTTGGCTTGTCTTCATTCTGACGTGTGTACACCGAGAATGCATTCCGGCGGTTATAAACATTGTAAATGGAGAATACCCATTCTCCCTCACCGATACCAAACAGCTTTTTCCGCGATTTAAGTGTTGCCGCAAGATCCAGTCTGTGGTAGGCCGGGATACGGTTATTATTCCGGGCATTGTTATAATTGTTCCCCAGAGAAAATCCACCCCATCCATATCCGTTTGTTGGAAAAGTAGCCGGTGTACCCGAGGCAATTGTAAAGTTTGACGACAATGTCAGTCTTTTATTCAATTCAAAAATAGCTACCGAAGTAAAGTTATGAGGCTTGTCGAAACGAGCCGGGAACCACTCGTCATTGTTGATACTCATCACCTGTCTTTCCGTTCTGGACAACGTGTAACTTACCCAGCCTGTTAAACGGCCCTTATTTTTTTTCAGGTAAAACTCAGCTCCGTAAGCTCTGCCTTTTCCTGTTAACAAATCCCCTTCAACGAATGAATTCAGCAGAAGGTCGGAACCTGTTACGTAGTCAATCTGGTTATGCAGTTTTTTATAATAAACCTCCACAGAAGCCTCATACATGTTATCCTTGAAGTTCTGGAACCAGCCCAGGGCAACCTGATCAGCAAGCTCCGGCTTTATGTTGGAAGAACTAAGCGTCCAGACGTCCAAAGGCGAACTCGCGGCGGTGTTAGAAAGCAAATGCAGGTATTGCGACATCCGGTTGTAACTCACCTTCAAAGAAGTGGTTGAATTCAACCCGATGTTGACTGCAAAACGAGGCTCCCAGTTTCCGTAACTTTTTATCACATCACCACTTTTGTATTCTTTTCCTGGCAAAATCGGCAGCTTTCTGATACCTGCCGTCGTGTCTCCGTAAGCATACTCAATACCAGGGCCAAGGCTGCGGTAATAAGAGTAACGGATACCGTATTGTAAAGAAATCTTATCCGTTAACTTTTGTTCGTTGGCAATGTACAAGGCCGATTCGTCTGCGTGACGTGTAGGTAAGTCAAGGTTTAGTCCTTCACCTTCCGATACCGCAGTGGCTTTTCCAGGGCGAGAATCATAATTGATATACTGGCCGCCAAAAGTCAGCTGGTTATTTGGTGTGATATAATATGTAAAATCAGGCTTGATACTCTTGCTGATGATCTTCGAATTCCACACAAACCGGTCTTTCGCATTTTTATCATTTTCATTCTGACCAAGGTTATAATCGTAATTACTATAATAACCTGTCAAATTCATGAAAAGCTTGTTTGAGAAAATGTGGTTCCAACGCGCGGTTGCCGTAGCATTGCCCCATCCAAAACCAAAATCACCACCACCAAAAACATCTTTACCAAAGTATCCCGACGCGTAGAACGTATCCTTATTTCCCAGACGATAGTTTACTTTCGCGGTAAGGTCATAAAAATTAAACTTCGAATCTTTTAAGTCTTTATTCAGGAAAGGTTTTGCAAGAATGTCAATATAAGAACGACGTCCTGCCACAATAAATGATCCTTTTCCTTTCGCGAAAGGCTGCTCATAGGTAAGACGGGAGAAAATAGAACCGATACCACCGTTAATTTCACGCTTTTTCGCGTTTCCTTCTTTCATACGCACATCCAGGATTGAAGAAATCCGACCACCGTACTGCGCAGGAATACCGCCTTTAATCAGCTTCACGTCTTTCACGGCGTCGGGGTTGAAAACCGAGAAGAAACCAAATAAGTGAGAGGAGTTGTAAACCGGTGCTTCATCGAGCAAAACCAGGTTTTGAGAAATATCTCCGCCACGAACGTTGAAACCGGAGGCACCTTCACCAACCGTGGTCACACCGGGCAGCAATTGAATACTCCTGATCAAATCAACCTCTCCCAAAAGTGCCGGCATTTTTTTGATGGTTTTCATTTCCACCTTATTGACCGACATTTCGATGCTCCGGACGTTTTCATCTTCCTTCCGGGTCGAGATCGTTACCTCTTTAAGGTTCTGGCTTTCGTCAGACATCTCGATATCAATCCGCTGATCTGAATTAAGTGCCAATGGTTTTTCAACCCGCTGATAACCCATATAGGTATAAACCAATGTATAATTTCCGGCTGGAAGTGTCAGCGAAAAGAACCCGTAAGGATTCGTCACCACACCGGTTTCCGCTTCCCGGACATATACCGAAACACCGATCAAACCTTCACCATTAGAATGATCCTTCACATAACCGCTCACCGTGTGTTTGCTTTGCGCCGATGCCGACAAACTAAATAACACCAGCAAAAGCCCGAACCATTTTTTGTGTATTTTATTTTTCATGCTAAAATTTGGTAAATAATTAAAAGGGCAGAAAGCGCAAATTTACACCCGGTATATAAATTGAACTTTTCCTATTCCCATGACAACCGTCCCTGCGTTTACCCCCATGTACAACTGAAGATAAAATTTAGGCGGGATTTAATTCCACCGCAAAACAAGTGATAATGAGATTAGTTTTAAACAAAAAAATGATAAACTAACGAAAATAGAGAGTGAATGGGCAAATATGTTATTTGTCCAGGAAAAACGGAAGTAGTATTTTTTTATGAAATTTTTTCAACCTCTCCCGGATCGGGACATTCGTAGAGAAGTTGTTTCGTCGTTTTTGACAATAGAGGATGCATGAAATCAGGAGCAATTTCATGAAGGGGGGCAAGCACAAATCTTCGCTCGTGCAGGCGTGGATGCGGTACTGTTAACCGGGCACTATCCATCACCAGATCGCCGTAATACAGCATATCAATATCAATTACCCGCGCGCCCCATCTTTCGTAGCGGACACGGCCGAGCTCATGTTCAATTTCAAGGATAATCCGCAATACTTCCTCGGGCATCAATGCTGTTGAAACCGATAAGGCCTGATTCAGGAAAACAGGCTGATCCAAAACACCCCACGGAGCCGTTTCATAGACTGAAGAAGCCGACTGAATAAAACCGACACGATCTTCAATCATAGCACAGGCAGATTGCAGAATTTGCAACCGCTCCCCGAGATTGGATCCCAAAAGAAGAAATACGTTTTGCTTTTCAGAAAGGTTATCCATACGGACTCTGGCAAACAGTTACCGGATTTGTAATTTCTTTACCTGATCAAACGAAATGTAACCATCGCTGAAATTCTGAAGAATCGACGAAAAAAAGGACTCCCCGAATAAGAGAAGTCCCTTTCCAATAAATTCGCAAATTTCTTAGAACGTAAGCGTTCCTTTATCGTAAGCCTTTTGGATAGTAGACTCAATACCGTTCTTGTTGATTGTACGAAGAGCGGAAGTAGCTACTTTCAACGTAACCCATTCTCCTGTTGAAGGAAGGAAGAAACGTTTCTTTTGTAAATTCGGGAAGAATTTACGTTTTGTTTTATTGTTAGCGTGAGAAACATTATTTCCAACGCGTGTTCTTTTACCAGTAATTTGACAAACCTTAGCCATGACGATCAATTTTTCCAAATGAGGGTGCAAATATAGGAACTTATTCTTTTAGTGCAAATAAAAATGAAAGATATTTGAAAAAGAATGTGTTAGTATGTCATTCTGAAACCAACGCCGTGTACATTGTCGATGCGGATTACAGGGTCTGCGGACAGATATTTCCTTAATCTGGAAATAAAAACGTCCAGACTTCTTCCCATAAAATAATCGTCGTCACCCCAGATCGCTTTCAGTAATTCGTCGCGCCGGATCACCTGATCGGGACGCTCGGCAAGATATTTTAACACTTCCGCCTCTCGGAAAGTAAGGCTTTGCAGGCTGCCGTTGATTGATAATGTGAGCTTCTGGAAATCGAAATTGTAATTTCCTATCTCATTTAATTTCAGTTGTGCCGGAACCGGTTTCCCTGAATTATTTCTTCTTAAAATCACCTCAATTCTCAGCATAAGCTCCTGGATACTGAATGGCTTTGTGACGTAATCGTCAGCGCCCAATTCAAGGCCTTTAATCTTGTCTTCCTGCAATGCTCTCGCAGTCAGAAACAAAATCGGGACTTGTTTGTCTGACTTCCGGATATTTTCAGCCAGTGTAAATCCATCCATTTTCGGAAGCATTACATCCAGCACGCAAATATCGAAATGCTCCTTGTTGATAAAATCCAGCGCCTCAGCTCCGTCTTCGGCATGAATCACGTCATAGTCATAAGCCTCCAGGTTGTCTTTGGTAGCAAAGGCCAGGTTTGGGTCGTCCTCGACGTACAAAATTTTCTTTTTCAACTTTTATCGGGGTTTTGGTTACAGGTAAGGCCTGGTTAATTATTTCTGTGGAATGGAAATCTTGAAAGTACTTCCTTTGCCCAATGCACTATCAAGTTCGAGGTGCCAGTGATGTGAACGGACAATCTGCTTGACATAACTGAGCCCGATCCCGGAGCCTTTCACGTTGTGCACATCGCCATAGGGGATACGAAAAAATTTGTTAAAGATCTTCTTCTGGTACTCCGGTGCAATCCCCAAACCCTTGTCTTCAACACAAATAACAAGGCAATTCCGCTTGTTAAAAGTCCTGACGAGCACTTCCGGTTTATCGGGAGAATATTTTATCGCGTTGTCAATCAGGTTGGTGATCATGTTTCGCAAATGAAAAGGATCGGCATCAATGCAGGGCTGTGTCGCTTCAAACCTCAGATTAACTTTACTTTCAAACGGCACCAAAAGAGATTCGATCAGTTGATGGACATCAATATTTTCCTTCTTTAAATTCAAAGCATTCTGCTCCGCTTTAGCCATGGAAAGTACCATCTCCACCTGATTCTGCAACCGGAGAATTTCTTCCTGCACAATATGTACATACCGCTTGTGGCGCTCGGGCTGGGTAACAATGATATCCGAGTTAAGCACATCTGCCGCAATACGGATGGTTGAAATCGGTGTTTGGAGCTCGTGCGTCATGTTATTGACAAAATTCCGCTGTACTTCCGACAAATGTTTCTGTTTTAAAATAACAAACAAAGCATAGGCAAAAAAACCAACTGCCAGAAGTACCAGCATCGACGACCATATCCAGCCATTTAAATTGCCTACGATGTAAGCCGACTGCCGGGGAAATCTGACCCCGAAATAGTAAGGATACTTGTCCGTTTTAACCCAGTTATTCGTTTTTGCTTTGGCTTTGTCATTGGTTTTTGTACTGAGCGACATCCCGTAACGCATTTTGTTTGTCGTACAGTCATAAATCCCGATTTCAAAATCAGTGATCAGGTTATGTTTCTGAAAACTGTCCTTGATAAAATGTTCGAGCAAATCAGGCTGCGTGGTAGCGTTGGTATTGACAAGAAAATACTCCGGAGACAATTGTTCCACCGGATTGGAAGTCTGCATAACCCCATTTATCGAAGCAAGCTCCTGCGCCACGTCCTGCAAAGCCACGTGGGCGTTCTGATTAAATTGGCGGTGACGCAGATCGAGCGCTTGTTTTACCCAATAGATCTGGGTAATTACTACGCCTATAATCAGTAGCGCAGAAAAAAGTGTAAGCCAGCGAATGGAACGTCTCGGCATTGATCAAATATATTTCTAAATAAAGTTAACCATAATAACGCAGGTTTCTGATAAAAGTTATGGCTGCGTTTTCACAGCTTACAGTTCCTGCTGCAAATGGTATTCAAAAAGCGTTTCCATCGGTGATTTTAAAATCCTGCCCACGATCAGCCCTTTTTCCGCCAGCACGACTTTCAGAATATCCTGATAATAAAAGGCGATCGAACCCGTAAAATGAACCGGATACTTATTCGCATCCTGGTGTTTCAGAATGTATTTTTCAGTAAAAATCGTGAAAGCGTCAGCCACCAGTTTATGGATAAAAGGGTGGGTTATATTTTTTGAAATAAAATGTGAGAACGTCGCAAAATAACGGTTTGGAAAAGGTTGCCGGTACACTTTTTCCAGAACAGCCAGCCTGTTTGTTCCCGGATAAGTTTCTTCAAATTGCTTATGCAGATCTCCCGGCAGCTCATTTTGTAAGAAATGGACCAGTAATGTTTTTCCCAGATACGAACCACTTCCCTCATCGCCCAGCCAAAAGCCCAGCGAACCTATGGAATGGACAATATTATTACCATCGAAGAATGCATTATTGGCACCTGTTCCTAAAATACAGGCTATACCGGGCTGGCGCCCGCACAATCCTCTGGCAGCAGCCAGCATATCCGACGCCACTTCAATAATCTCAGCCGAAGGCAGCGCGTCTACCAAAGCATCATAAATAGGACGACTGGTAGCCCGATCCGCACAACCGGCTCCGTAAAAAAAGACCTCGTCGACAGGCGTTGTTACATAAGGCAAAATCTCTTTTTCCAGAATAACGGCAATCTCCTCTTTCTTTTGGTAGAAAGGGTTCAGTCCGCCGGAATGAAAACGGAAAGGAGATTTTCCAGGTCTGGCAATAATCCAGTCTGTTTTCGTAGAACCGCTGTCCGCAATTAAGTAAGTACTTTGTTTCAAACGATGATAGTTAAAAAGGTTCTGATAATTTACCAATTACTTTAAAACGCTCGAAGACCCGCTCGGTGTGCGGCGCATCGCCAAGCTCTTTGGTCAGGTCCTGGCCGGCCCAGTGTTCGTAATGATGCCCGTTTCGCCATAATCTGGACGCGGTGACATCATAAATAAGTCCCTGGTAGGCACACCATATCTCTTCGCGGTCCTGTCCGTTTCGTAACGCTAGCTGGGACTTTGTATACTCTTTCATGCACTTAATTTTATTCCCTGCGCTGACGTGTTTGATAATTGTGACCGGAATTTAAGACGATCATTCCAGAATATTTTGATAATAAGACTAAAAAATCTGAACTTGGCGTTTAATTAGAAACCATTCCTGAAAAATAAAATGAAAATAAAGTATACTTTGCTTTGGAGCATGATGCTGGCGCTGACCCTTGTAGCAGCAGGTTGTAAAAAAGATAAGACAAAACCTGTTTCAGAGCGCATAGCAAAAACATGGACGGCAGAAACTGTAAAACACGGTGTTGCGGTAGTTTATACAAGAGGAGGTGCCAGCAATGTACAAGCAGGATATTCCAATTTCAAACTGGCTTTGTCAAGCGATGGCTCGGCTACTTACACGGAATTTGATAAAAATACTTTTGTCGGAAAATGGGCACTGGAAGGTGAAACGACACTCGTACTTTCAGGTCTGACACCCGCGCCAAGCGGAACAAACGGTACGATCAAGTTCACCATCACTTCACTGGACGACAGCAAAGTGGTATTGACACGGATAGACGCCAGCGCAAAAACAGGAAATACAATCAATCAATACAGCCTTTCCAATCCATAAAAATCTGCGGTTAAAAACCGTTATGAACTTTTAGGGTCAAAAATTTATTCAAATAGACGAAGCCATTTCCTGCGAGAGATGGCTTCGTCTATTTTAGCTAACTTTGCAACATGGCAGAATCAAGAACAGAAATCAGCAATTTAGGCGAATTCGGTCTTATTAAAAGACTTAACGAAGGGCTGAAAAATAATTTACCGGAAAGTATTAAAGGCATAGGGGACGACTCCGCCGTTATAGATCTGGGAACTGAGTTCGGATTGTTATCCACCGATATTCTTTTGGAAGGTGTACATTTCGACCTTTCCTTTTTCCCCTTAAAACATTTAGGTTACAAAGCGATTGCCATCAACGTGTCAGACGTTGCGGCGATGAACGGTATTCCCCGCCAGGTTACGGTCGGTTTGGCTCTGAGCAACCGCTTTTCCGTGGAAGCCGTGGAAGAGCTTTATGAAGGTATGAAAGCGGCCTGTAAAGATTTTAATGTGGATCTGGTCGGTGGTGATACTTCTTCATCCTTATCGGGATTATTTATTTCTGTAAGTGTTTTCGGACGCGTGGCAAAGGACAGGATTACGTACCGAAATACAGCAAAAGCCAACGATCTGTTATGCGTGAGCGGGGATTTGGGTGGAGCATACATCGGTTTGCAGTTATTGGTCAGAGAAAAACAGGTGTTCCTGGCAGACCCGAACATGCAGCCGCAGCTTGACGGTAAGGAATATGTTATCCAAAGGCAATTACGGCCGGAAGCACGTATGGACGTGGTTTATGAGCTTGCAGGTGCTGGGGTGATTCCTACGGCGATGATCGATGTTTCGGACGGACTCGCTTCTGATCTTTTGCACCTTTGCTCGCAATCGGGCGTTGGCGCACTGGTATTTGAAGATAAGCTGCCGATTGATGAACAGACTTACATGGCAGCCGTAGAGCTTAATATCGGACCCATCACGGCGGCTTTGAATGGTGGTGAAGATTATGAATTGCTGTTCACGATCCCTCAGGATGCTTACGACAAGGTAAAAAACAATCCGAAAATCAGTGTAATCGGATACATGACCGATAAAAAAGACGAAGTTTTACTGCATACGAAAGGAGACAACCGCGTTCCGATTACGGCACAGGGCTGGAATTGATTTCGGGCAACCGGTCCGACGGCTTTTCGCCGTCGGACCGGTAATAAAAAGTTGTATGCCAGGATTATTTCCCCCAGTCAGCCACCAGCTTTTTAAACAAATCCTGTAACAACAGCGTACGTTTTCCCGCTTTCCCGTCTCCCACAGGATTATCCCCAATTTGAACAATCGGCATAACCCATTTTGTCGAACTTGTCGTAAAAGCTTCATCCGCTGTTTCCAGTTCAGCATAAGCAAGTGGCCGGACTTCAACATTGAAATGTTCCGCTGCCAGTTCCAGCACAACTTTGCGCGTGATACCGTTCAGGATATTGTTATCAGAAGTAATAAGTGTATCTCCACGGAAAATAAAAAAATTACTTCTCGTCAGTTCACTCACCTCTCCGTCTTTGTGGAAAAGCAGATCAGCTGCACCCTGTTTTTTAAGCTCATCAGCCATCAAAACCATGTGCACGTAATTTGTGGTTTTAATTTCCGGCAAATCACGGACGTATGAATAAGGCAAAACTTTAATACCCTTTAACAACCCTGCGGGGTTATCCTGCGGCAGCGCCTCCGTGCGGATCAGGAAATTCGGTTCTACAACATGGACACTGTCCGGCGCATAACCACCCGTTAAAACGAAACGGAAAGCCACTTCGGCCTCTCCGGACAAAGCATGCAGATCAGCCAGGATTTTGGCTGCTTCTTCCTGATTTACCGGTAACGGAAGTTTCAATAACCTGGCTGAGTTCTCAAAACGCTGCCAGTAATCATCCCAGCAAAAAGGAATGCCGTTGTAAGTCCGGAAATAATCAAACATCCCGTAACCGCGCAAAACGCCGAGGTCGTTTGACTTGAAAACCGTAGATTCTAATGGAGCAATTTCTCCGTTGAAATAAAGATGAAAAGGCATTGGAAAGTTATTTTAATCCGGAATCGCCGGATTTGAACCGCTCACGCTTTATGCAAATCGGTACAAATCCGGGCACCCGCAACACGAAACATATTAGCTATTGCCAAATATGACAATAATATTTTTTCAATTAATCCGTCAGTCTAAATAAAAACGATGATGCAGGGAATACGATATTTTTTATTGATTAAATACAGGATCTCTTTTTCCTCTGTAAAACATAAACGACCATTCATCCACTAACCTTTGAGTTTCTCGGCAGGATTTAGCTACTTTGCGTACTTCTCTGAAAAAGAGAAAATCACGACCAAAAGAATTCATTTCCCATACGTTTGAGAAACGTAGTAAATACCCGCGAATGACAACAACAGAGCATCTGCTGCAGACCCTGCAAACTGAAATAGATCAAACTTCCTACGGCGAATCTCCCGCTGAACTTTACGAACCGATACGTTATATCATGACTTTGGGTGGCAAACGTTTCCGCCCGGTTTTGACTTTACTGGCTGCATCGTTGTATACAGATGACTGGAAAAAAGCGCTGAAACCGGCTATCGCGGTAGAAGTTTTCCACAATTTCACCTTAATGCACGACGACATCATGGACCGCGCGCCACTTCGTCGCGGCAAGCCTACGGTGCATGAAAAGTGGAACGCCAATACAGCGATTTTATCAGGTGATGTGATGCTGATCCGCGCTTACGATCTTCTGATCGATACAAAACAGGAAAACCTTAAAGTTGTTTTAAGCCGTTTCAACCAGACTGCCGCTGAGGTTTGCGAAGGCCAGCAGCTGGATATGAATTTTGAAACACGCTGGAATGTGACCGAAGAGGAATATCTGGATATGATACGCCTCAAAACTTCCGTCCTGCTGGGTTTCGCACTGGAACTTGGCGGAATTATAGGCGGCGCATCGCCGGAGGCCACACAGCTCCTGTATGAGGCAGGAGAAAGCATGGGTATCGGCTTTCAGTTGAAGGATGACTTGCTGGATGTATACGGTGACCCCGCCAAATTTGGAAAACAGGTCGGTGGAGACATCATTGCCAACAAAAAAACGTTTTTACTGATAGAAGCCCTGGCAAAAGCGGAAGGGGACACTGCATCGGCACTGAACCGGTGGATAGCGGCCGAAAACTTTGATAAGGAAGAAAAGGTAACGGCAGTGAGAGGAATATACGATACGCTGGATATCCGTTCATTAACCGAACACAAAATCAACGACTATTTTGCCAAAGGGATCAGTTGCCTGGAAAGATTACCGATCGAAGAGAGCCGCAAGAAACCGTTGCTTGAATTCGTTCACCAGCTTGTGCAACGCGAGCAGTAACTTCTGTTACAGTAATAAAGTCGGCGATGGCCGGCTTTCACTTTTAATTTATTAAAGCAAAAATTATGTCCATAACGCTCATACTTATTTTAATAACCTCCGGTATCAGTTATTACGCGCTGCAAAATCCGCTTACGATGGATAAGCTGATCATGAATCCATATAAGGTTACAAAGCGGAACGAGTATTACCGGTTTATCACCTCAGGTTTCATCCATGCCGATTTCGGGCATTTGATATTCAATATGCTGACATTGTGGTTTGTCGGGGAAGGAATTGAGCGGCTTTTCGCCATGCTTTTTGGCTCTAACGGAGCGGCTTATTATTTGTTTCTGTACATCGTCGGGATCATCGTTTCGGATATCCCTACATTTTTGAAACACAGAACCAATTCAAATTATAACTCACTGGGAGCTTCGGGAGGTGTTTCGGCCGTTTTATTTGCCGCTATTCTGTACGCGCCTTTGATGGATATTTATCTGTACTTCTTCATCAAACTGAAGGCGTTTATCTTCGGTGCGCTGTTTTTGGCCTACTCAGTTTATGAAGGACGCCGTGGCAGAAGTTATGTCAACCACAGCGCCCACATTTATGGTGCTATTTTCGGACTGGTATTTATGGCAATCGTTTATCCTGCCGCAGTACCCGATTTCTTTGCACAGATCTTGTCGTGGCGGTTATTTTAATTCTGCCAGTACCGTGACACTGCCAACCGTTTTGTCCTGAAGATTAACTTTAATTTCTGCATCCAGCGGAACATAAATATCAACGCGGGAGCCAAATTTGATGAAGCCCATTTCAGTGCTTTGTTCAACTTTGTCTCCCTCTTTTACGTACCAGCGGATACGGCGCGCAGCGGCACCGGCAATCTGGCGGAAAAGAATATCCACACCCGAATCAGTACGTGTCACAACCGTGGTGCGTTCATTTTCCGTACTTGACTTAGGATGCCAGGCCACAAGGTATAACCCCGGATGATATTTGAAATATTTGATCACGCCGCTTACCGGGTTCCAGTTGACATGCACATTGATCGGCGACATAAAAATACTGATCTGACGTCTTGGCCCCTTGAAATATTCCGTTTCCACCACTTCCTCTATCACCACCACTTTTCCATCACATGGCGCGATAATCTGGTTCTGGCTTTTGGTCACAACCCGGGAAGGGACACGGAAAAACTGTACGATCAGGAAGAAAATAACAACGCTGGCAATCAGGGTAATCCTCGGGATCCAGTATCCGTCCGGAAGAAGATAATTGATACCTGCGTTAATTAAAATCAATATAACGGCGGCAACCGCCATGATGGTGTAACCTTCTTTATGAAGTTTCATGAAAGGGGAATTTCGTTCGCTTTTAGTCTTTGAAAATACAAATATCGTATAAATCTTGATTTTACGCCTATCAAAAAGCCTTGCCAATCTAATTTAGAAAGGCAAGGCTTCTGATTTTCGACTCAAAATTTTATCATTCTTAAAACAGAATGAACCTATTATTCGATAACGACACAGTCGCCGTTTTTCACTTCGTGTTCAACTTTTTTGTATTTCACATCGCGTAAAACACGTCCGTCGCGATACTGTACCGATACCTTCTGGTTACGGTCTGCAATTTTATCCACTTTTACAGGCTGCGCTTTGGTCGATGATTCCATGTGACCCGCATAATCACCTGCTCCGTCAAGATCTGCATTAAAATCCTCCTCACGGTTGGTATGAAGCTCAGGTGCAGGCGTTGGACGTCTTACCGTCTGCTGTACAACCGGTGCCGGAGCCGCTTCTTCCTGAGGGATATCCGCCTTCATCAGGAAGGATATCATGTCGAAATTCACTTTGCTCAGGAATCGTTTGAACAACTCAACCGATTCGAATTTATAGATCAACAAAGGATCTTTTTGTTCAAATACTGCATTCTGAACGGATTGTTTAAGATCGTCCATCTCGCGAAGGTGCTCTTTCCATTCCTGATCGATCAGCGAAAGAACAATCGCTTTTTCCATCTCATGGGTAATCTCATGACCATTGTTTGCCAATGCCTTTTTAAGGTTCACCACAATACCGGTCTGGCGGATACCATCGCTGAACGGAATCATGATCTCAGTGATCGTAGCGCCACGTTCTGAATGGATAGACTGCAAAATAGGTAATGCCTTTTCAGAAATTGCCTGATTTTTATCCTGATAATGTTTTTCAGCTGCTTCGTACAAACGCTGAGAACGTTCCTGCGGTTTCAGCGAAACATAATCGTTTTCACTGAAAGGAAGCTCAATTCCCAAAGTTGTGATTGTTGCAAGGTCAAGTTCTGAATATGTTCCTGCGTTGCCAACCACTTCTTCGCAAACGTCATAAAGCGTATTGGCGATATCAACAGCCAGACGATCTCCGAACAATGCGTTGCGGCGACGTGTATAAATGGCATCACGCTGATAGTTCATCACGTCATCATATTCCAGAAGACGCTTACGCATGCCAAAGTTATTTTCCTCTACTTTTTTCTGAGCGCGTTCGATTGATTTCGTAATCATGCTGCTCTGGATCACTTCGCCCTCTTCCAAGCCCATTTTATCCATAACCTTCGCCATACGGTCTGAACCGAAAAGACGCATCAGGTTATCTTCCAATGAAACAAAGAACTGGGAAGAACCCGTGTCCCCCTGACGACCGGCACGACCACGAAGCTGTCTGTCAACACGACGGCTTTCATGACGTTCTGTACCAACAATTGCCAAACCGCCTGCTGCTTTCGCTTCCGGGGTAAGCTTAATATCCGTACCACGACCAGCCATGTTGGTTGCAATGGTTACCGTACCTGGCTTACCAGCTTCTGCAACAACTTCTGCTTCCTTCTGGTGTTGTTTCGCGTTCAAAACCTGATGTGGTATTTTACGCAGCGTAAGCATACGGCTGATGATTTCCGAGTTCTCCACCGAAGTGGTACCAACTAGTACCGGGCGGCCTGCTTCCACCAGCTCCACGATTTCATCTGTAACCGCATTATATTTTTCACGAACCGAACGGTACACTTTGTCTTCCTGATCCTTACGCACCGCTGGTACGTTGGTAGGAATCGAAACTACGTCCAGTTTGTAGATTTCCCAGAATTCACCTGCTTCCGTTTCAGCTGTACCCGTCATACCGGCAAGCTTATGGTACATACGGAAATAGTTCTGAAGGGTTACCGTCGCATAAGTCTGTGTAGCATCTTCAACGCGCACATTTTCTTTTGCTTCAATCGCCTGGTGAAGACCATCCGAATAACGACGGCCATCCATGATACGACCAGTCTGCTCATCAACGATCTTAACTTTTCCGTCCATAAGCACGTATTCCACATCTTTTTCAAAAAGTGTATACGCTTTCAAAAGCTGGTTAACGGTGTGGATACGCGCCGTTTTTACAGAATAATCACGGATCAACGCTTCCTTCTGCATCACACGTTCCTGCTCGCTCAGCGACTGATCTTTTTCGATAACATCCAGATCAACGGCGATATCCGGAAGGATAAAGAAGTTTGTCTGTTCCGATTCACCGGTCAGGAAGTCAATACCCTTTTCGGTTAATTCAATACTGTTATGTCTTTCGTCAATCGTGAAATAAAGCGGCGCATCAGCCTGAGGCATCAGTTTCTGGTTTTCTGCCAGATAAATCGACTCTGATTCCTGCATCAGCTGCTTGATACCCGATTCACTCAGATATTTGATCAAAGGCTTATACTTAGGCATCCCGCGGTGTGCACGGAAAAGTGCCAGAGAACCTTCTTTTTTATCACCGGCTGCGATTTTCTTCTTGGCTTCGTTAAGAAGATCCATCGCCAGTTTTTTCTGTGCTTCAACGATTCTAGAAACACGTGGTTTTAGCTCAAGATATTCCTGCTCGTCACCACGTGGTACCGGACCGCTGATGATCAATGGTGTACGCGCATCATCGATTAAAACGGAGTCAACCTCATCGACCATCGCGAAATGGTGTTTGCGTTGTACCAGTTCGTCCGGCGTCCGTGACATATTGTCACGCAGGTAGTCAAAACCGAATTCGTTATTTGTTCCGTAAGTAAGGTTAGCCTTGTAAGCGTCGCGGCGAGCCTGTGTATTGGGCTGGTGACGGTCGATACAATCAACGCTCATGCCGTGGAATTCAAAAAGAGGAGCATTCCATTCCGCATCACGTTTTGCAAGATAATCGTTCACCGTAACGATGTGAACGCCTAAACCTGCCAGGGCGTTAAGAAACGCAGGCAAAGTTGCCACAAGCGTTTTTCCTTCCCCTGTTGCCATCTCGGAAATTTTCCCCTGGTGAAGTACCAATCCACCGATAAGCTGCACATCATAGTGCTGCATATTCCATTTGATAGGCTGGCCAATTACTTCCCAGGTACTGTTCCAAACAGCTTTATCGCCGTTAATAGTAACATTTTTCTTCTTTGTTGCTATTTCACGGTCAAAATAAGAAGCGCTAACTTCCAGACTTTCGTTTTCTTTGAAACGACGCGCGGTATCCTTCACAATCGCAAAAGCTTTTGGAAGAATATCCAATAATATTACTTCAAGTTCTTTATTCCGGTCAAGCTCAAGCGTATCGATTTTTTTAAAGATCGCCTCTTTGCTGTCGACATTCGGCTCGTCGTTAGCTTGCTCACGCAGCGTTGCAATCTGATCATCAATAGATTTCAATCCTGCGGCTATATGTGCTTTCAGACCTTCTGACTGCGCTCTAAGTTCATCATTAGACAAAGAAACCAGTTTCGCGTATTCCGCGTTGACCAAAGCGACGTAAGGAGTCAATTCCTTCAAATCGCGCTCGGATTTTGTGCCGAATAGCTTCGAAAATATTTTAAACATGATGGTATATGTATTGTGAATCGTTCAATTTACCTAAAAAATATCACGCCTGAATGCGTCAAAATGCCAGATTGTCAGCTATTCAGATCATTTTTCAATTACAAATGTAATTTATTGCGGATAGTAATTACCAACAAATACAATAATCCTAAGCGTATTTTAATCTTTATTCCCTGGTTACATAACCTGTCCGCGGATATTTGACCGTGTATTTGAGGTTCAGTTCCTTACTCTGGCCGGCTGGTAAAACCAGCGACCAAATCACTTCTCCGGTTGTGTCATCAACCTTCGCTTCCGGTGCAGACTTATCTGAAACTTCTACTTCTTTATTCTTCGACAGCGGGAACTGATCCTTCACGACGATCCTCACCGGGACCTTTTTCGTATTTCGAACGGTGATTTTGAAAGCACGGTTTTCGGTAACATTATTTCCAAAAAGCTGTTTCTTAGTAAACGTTTTAAGCTGCTCTCTTTGTACAATAACCGAGCGGTCCGGACCGAAAGAAAAACTTAAAGTATCTGCCGCAGATTCCACGTCAAGTCTGGTTTTCCCGACATAACTGTCTTCCAGAAACAAATTTACGTCACCGCTCAGCAAACTGAGGTTATTCCATGTCGGCAGGTAAGCGTTCAGATATACATCCGGCTTGACTTTCGGTATGCTGATGTATTCATAATAACTATCTGTTACATTTTCCGTTTTAATATCAACCGCATACGTTTTGCCGTCCGACAGCAGGGTGTAAGCAACCGGAATTTCATAGGTCACACTGGTAGCGGCTTCGCGTTCGCCGCTTTCTAATCTGATTGATTGGGGGCTCGAATTATTACCTTTTACAGCAACCATTTTTTGACGCGGGGCCTGTCCTCCGTATCCCGCCACAGCAACTTCCTGCAACGCAGCCGCATCGGGACGTAAAGCGATATCCATTCTGTTTGAAAAAATTCCTCTTGTTGCGGGTTGATATCCAATAAATTTATAATCCAGAATTCGTTGATGGCCTGCCAGATTGGGAGGTATTGAAACCTGATAAAAACCATTTGCATCGGTAGCAACACCAATATTGGTTCCGTTAATCGTCACTGAAACGCCCGCCAATGCGTTGTTTTCTTCATCCTTAACAAAGCCGCTCACCTCAGAAATCCCGCCAATGACCGGAAGATTATCACCTGACTTTGTCTGATACATACTATAATCATTAGGAAACCCCCAATACCAGGTTTTAAGCGGCGGGATCAGCGACCTGTCCCGGGGATTCGCTGTGGATAAAGTAAGTTTCACCTTTTTCCAGTCTTCACCGGAATATTGAAAAACACTGGCTTTATAATGAAGCACCAACGGCGCAGAAAGATTCGTAGCCTTTGCATCATACACAGGATACCAGCCCGCGTCGGCAACATAATAGGTCAGGTCCAGATCTGTTTGCGTGAGCTTTTTAACAGAAATCTGTATCGCCACTTCGGTCGTGCCTTTTTGAGCTTCCGTTTGCAAGGGTGTCAACTGCTCACCCACACGTTTTAAATCTTCTTCCAGTTTTTTGATGTTGTTGGCCGTTTTTAATTTCTCTGCCAAAATCTCTGTCAGCCTTTTTCTTTGAAAGTCAATCGCTTCTTTTAAGTCCAGCGTTTTAAGCGTCACGTTGGCCCCGCCGATCTGCTGGTTTTTGATCAGCATTTCTTCGTCCTGCTTATACACATTTTGCATCCCGCGCTCATAAGTCAGCTTATCCTGGATAAGATCACGCTGATCTTCCAGAACTTTGATCACTTTTTGCCGCTCGCCTTCCTTATTATAGTTGCTTCTTGGCAAAATGGACAAGACTGTCAAATCCCCAACACCGCTCAGTCTGACACTTTCCTTGTCAATCGAGCTGGACAAATTTTTAAAAACCAGTTCGTGAAGTCCCTCTTCCAGGGATATCGACATGCCCCGTGTAACTTCGGCGCCGTTGCGGTAAAGCGTTACCTGTTTTATTTTGCTGTCAATATCATGCGTTTTCTGCGAGAATGCGGTTGTCGCCAACAAAGCGGCAAACAGCGTCAGGGCACCTGTTTTGATTTGGGATATTTTCATAGCGCTAACCGATTGAGGATTTTGAAATATATAACAGGAGAAATGGTTACATATTTTCTCCCGATTTCAACATTTTTTCAGGAATTATCAAAAAGCCCGACAAAACATTATTCCTGCTCGTATGTTCCTCATCAAAAAGAACCACTTTTCACTGCCTTAAACCATTCATATAGATTTATAGCAACTACTATGTATCACCTAGTACCTTTGAATCAACAATAACAAAGAAAACGAACATAGCCATGAACAACAATAGATTATTCCGCGACGTAAATAATAAAGTAATAGGTGGTGTAGCTGCCGGTTTAGCCAATTATTTACAAATTGATGTAGTGATTATCCGGGTACTTTTAGTGATGGGATTTTTCGTCCCGGTACACTTTCCCGTCTTCATTTTTTACATCGTTATGTGGATTGCGATGCCTAAGGGAGTCAAAACCGCTAACCAAATAGAAAGCTCAGCCATGCATTAACACCTTCATCAGCAAACTGAATTTCCAGACCGCCGGGATAAAACTATTCCGGCGGTTTTTTGTTTTACTTATAATTATTAATTTTACGATAGTATGCAGGCATACTAATTTCTATGACCTGATCCTGATCACCTGAAAGTACATTCCAAACTCAGTCATTGACTTAAAAACCATATAATTCTATGAATGCATACATTGTTGCCGGTTATCGTACTGCGGTAGGAAAAGCATCTCGTGGCGGTTTTCGTTTCACCCGCCCGGATAATCTTGGCGCCGACGTGATCAAACATATTCTGAAAAAAATACCGCAGCTGGATCCTGTCCGTGTGGATGATGTCATTGTTGGAAATGCCGTTCCCGAAGCTGAACAGGGCATGCAGATGGGGCGTTATGTTGCTTTATTGTCGCTTCCGCAAAGTGTTTCAGGTATTACAATCAATCGTTATTGTGGCTCAGGCGTGGAAGCGATTGCCATGGCTTCCGCTAAAATCAACGCGGGAATGGCCGAATGCATCATTGCCGGGGGTACAGAATCTATGTCACTGGTGCCAACGATGGGCTGGAAAACAGCATTGAATTATGAAATTGCGCAGAACCATCCGGATTATTATCTGAGTATGGGACTTACTGCCGAGCAGGTTTCCAAAGATTTTAACATCAGCCGTGAACGACAGGATGAATTTTCATTCCAGTCGCATCAAAAAGCATTACGTGCTCAGAAAGAAGGCTGGTTTGACAGTGGCATTGTGCCTATAAAAGTGCAGGAAACTTATTTCGACCCGGTTACCGGAAAGAAAAAAATCAAAGAAACGGTTGTGGATAAAGACGAAGGCCCACGCGCTGATACAACGCTTGAAGCCCTGAATAAACTACGCCCGGTATTTGCTGCCGGTGGTTCGGTAACGGCCGGAAACTCTTCCCAGACATCAGACGGTGCCGCTTTTGTTCTGGTAATGTCTGAAAAGCTGGTGAATGAGCTGGGCTTAAAACCAATAGCACGCTTGGTATCTTACGCCACAGCCGGGGTTGATCCGCGTATTATGGGCATAGGGCCGGTGGCTGCAATTCCCAAAGCGTTGAAACAGGCAGGACTGAATCTGGCCGATATCGAACAAATTGAATTAAATGAAGCATTTGCTGCGCAGGCCCTGGCGGTAATCCAGGAACTGGGTATCAATCCTGAGATTGTCAATCCGAACGGAGGGGCTATTGCCTTAGGTCACGCGCTGGGTTCTACCGGAGCCCGACTTTCTGTTCAGCTTTTCAATGAGATGGAACGAAGAAATCAGAAGTATGGCATGGTAACGGCCTGCGTCGGTGGCGGACAAGGCGTTGCCGGCATTTTCGAGCGCTTGAATTAAAAATACAATTTATTGATTATAAATATTTTACAAATCTCCATGGAAGATTGAGTATATCTTCTGTGGAGATTTTTTCATGACCATTCGATAATAATATCGTAATTTTCAATTGTCTCCATAGAAGATTTGCTTGTCTTCCGTGGAGATTCTTTATTTTTGCTCATTAACTATACGCCGCTAATTCATGGATGTATCCATTATTATAATTAATTACCGAACACCGCAGCTCATTATCAATTGCTTAAAATCCATTTATGAATTTACATCCGGTGTTAAGTTTGAGATTATAATTGTAGATAATGATCCTGAAAATGGAGGCGGAAATTTGGTCCGCGAAGTTTACCCTGAAATAAAATGGATAGACATGTCCTACAATTCGGGGTTTGGAAGAGCCAACAACGAAGGGATGAAGGCAGCTTCGGGGCGTTATTTTCTGATATTGAACGCCGACACACTTGTTACCGACAATGTTATCGGGCGTTGTATGGAAAGAATGGATAAGCATTCGGATATCGCAGCGGCTGGTGCCTTGCAGTATTATGCCAATGGCACACCGATGCCTTTTTACAAAAGCTTTAACGAATTCCGCAAAACCTTTTTCATTTTACCGCCGAGCGGTGTTATCGACAGGGTTTTAAATAAATTATACCCTGAACCAAAATACAGTGACCCGGATCAGTATGACTGGCTGGTTGGCGCATTTGTATTTGTAAGGAAGGAAACCGTCGCAAAATCCGGAGGATTTGATGAGGACTTTTTTATGTATGGCGAGGACGTGGAATGGTCAGGACGGCTGGGAAAACAGGGCAAATTGTGTTATTTCAAAGACTGCACCTTCATACATCTTGAAAATGACAACCCATTCCGGCGTACAAGCATTTCGTGGATCAACCGGTTCAGCGCGCAGATGCAGGTATCCAATATGTTATGGGTCCGGAAACAGTATGGCGTCGGAGCCTATCTTTTGATGATCCTGCACTATATAACCATGATCCCCGTGATATTCGTCTGGAAGATGATCTTCAACATCAAAAAAGATGGAAACCCTTTCAGCGAGTTAAAGACCCAGGAAATTTTTACCCGGAAGACAGGCGTATTGTTAAACTATTTTTGGCCAACCTTATTGGGCAAAAAACATCTGTTTAAAATAAAGCCTTCCGAAAATATAGATCTAATTAGCCAATCATGAACGTGAGTGTTACCCGTCGTAAAATTTTATTTTTCACACCCTATGCCACGCGCACAGGATCAGAAATGCTTATTTATTACATCCTGAAATATCTGGACAGGAGTAAATTTGAAGCCGGACTGGTCTGTTTTGCACACGGGGAATTGCTGACAGACCTACCTGCCGACATTCCTGTTTTTATGGCGCCTGGCAAGTTCTCACTCACAGACAAAATTGCTTTTCACCTGGGTTTCCACCCTACACACAGGGCTATAAAAAAGATTTCAAATACATTCAAAGCCGACCTTTGGTACATCAATACGGTCATGCTTGCCGATGTTGTTAAAATTGCCTCAGAATTACAGATTCCGGTCATTTCACATATCCATGAGCTGTCGGCCATGTATTCCCAGATCAGCAGCAAGGATTTCGAAACGGTTTTAACAGGATCAAACCTGCATATTGGCTGTTCCGATATTGTTTGCAAATGCCTGGAAGAGTCTGGCAGTACGCATGTAAAACGACTTTATCCTTTTGTCGACCTGAATGAAATACATCCGGATCCGGAAAAAGTAAAACAGATCCGGCAGGAATGGGGCGCCGGTCCTGACGATTTTGTGTGGATCATGTCGGGTACAACGTCCGAGCGAAAAGGATTTGATTTACTGCCGGAAATTGCCCTGCAAATACCGGAAGGCTCAAAAATTCATCTGGTTTGGGTAGGGCATTCCAGCGACGACGGCCTTGTTTACTGGACAAAAAGACGTTGTGCTAAATTAACGAATGTAAAAGTCCATCTGATCGGAGCAAAAAAGGAGGATTATTATTCTTACATGGATGCAGCTGACGGATTTATGCTCACGTCCAGACAAGAACCTTTTGGCATGGTGCTCGTGGAAGCTGCCTGGCTGGGTAAGCCAATCGTTTCCTTCGCAAGCGGCGGTCCCTCAGAATTCATCACACCGGAGCTCGGCACCGTGGTCCCGAATTTGGATATTGCCCTTTTCGTAGAGAGCATGATAGCCTGGAACAAGAAATTACCAACTTTCAACAAAGAACTTGCCCGCCAAAAAGCACAGGAGTTCAGCGTCGAAAATGGCGTAGCAAAGTGGCAGAATATTATCGAGCAATTTTGATTGTTCCCCGATCATTAACCATTTGCTCCTTAGCCGCAAAAGAATAGTTCCCCGCCCATTTAGCCAATCCAATATTTCCACAATTTTTTCCTATTGGTATGCTTGCATAATATTAGGAAAGAGAATATATTTGCTACACAAAATATAGTATGCAAGCATACTATTATTCCAAACTTTTAGTCAAATCCAAAAATCAATCATCATGGCTGTTGCAGAAGATAAAAAAACGTCGATTAAGGGAGGTGAATTTTTAATTAAAGAAACCCCGGCATCGCAGATTTTTATTCCGGAGGAGTTTAACGAAGAGCAGCAAATGATTGCTGATACCTGTCGTGATTTTCTGCGTACAGAAGTTTGGCCGCGTCTTGACGAAATTGACCAGGCCAAAAGTCCTGCGCTGATGTCGTCGCTGATGGACAAGGCTGGTGAACTGGGTTTGATGGGTACTGTCGTTCCGGAAGAGTACGGCGGGTTTGGGATGAACTTCAATACTTCCATGCTGGTTGCCGAAACAACCGGTGCCGGAAATTCATTTTCCGTTGCACTTTCCGCACACACCGGTATTGGAACGTTGCCTATTGTCTATTACGGAAACGAAGAACAAAAATCAAAATATTTACCGCAACTGGCATCCGGCGAATGGAAAGCTGCCTATTGCTTAACCGAACCGGATTCGGGATCGGACGCAAACTCCGGTAAAACCAAGGCGAAACTTAGTGAAGACGGCAAACATTACATCATCAATGGCCAGAAAATGTGGATAACCAATGGTGGTTTTGCTGATCTGTTTATTGTTTTCGCGAAAGTAACCGAGCCAAACGGGGAGACGGACAAAAACCTGACTGCCTTTATCATTGAAAAAACTTTCGGCGGCATAACCATGAATGAGCCGGAACATAAAATGGGTATCAAGGGCTCTGACACACGCCAGATCTTCTTCAATGATTGCGCCGTACCGGTAGAGAACATGCTTTCCGACCGTGAAAACGGATTTAAAATCGCCGTGAATATTCTGAATATCGGCCGTATAAAACTGGCTGCTGCGGCTCTTGGAGGCTCCAAGCAGGTAGCACGTCAGGTGATCAATTATGCCAACGAACGTAAACAATTTGGTACGTCTATTTCAAATTTTGGCGCCATCAAACACAAACTGGCCGAAATGGCGATCCGCATGTTTACGACCGAATCTGCGGCGTACAGGGTTGGACAAAACATTGATGACCTGATCGCGGCTTTACAGGAAAAAGGCCTGAGTGATGCTGATTCCAAACTGAAAGCACTGGAAGAACTGGCTATCGAATGTGCCATCATGAAAGTACATGGTTCGGAAGTACTGGATTATGTTGTAGATGAGGGCGTTCAGGTCTATGGCGGCATGGGTTATTCGGCTGATGCGCCGATGGACCGTGCGTACCGTGACAGCCGGATCAACAGGATCTTTGAAGGAACCAATGAAATCAACAGACTTCTGGTTGTGGATATGCTTTTGAAACGCGCCATGAAAGGTCAGCTGGATCTGATGGGACCGGCTATGGCCGTTGGAAAGGAAATCATGTCGATCCCTGATTTCGGATTTGATGAAGATGAAACCTTATTCGCTGCCGAGAAAAAAGTGATCAGAAACCTGAAAAAGGCGGTATTGATGGTTGCAGGATCTGCGGTTCAAAAGTTCATGACAAAACTTTCCGAAGAACAGGAAATTATCATGAACCTGGCCGATATGGTTATCGAAACCTATGTGGCTGAGTCTGTGTTGCTGCGCGTTGAAAAGCGGATCGATCTGCTCGGAGCGGATGCAAATGCCCTTCATAAAGATATTGCGCAGGTTTATTTACACGAAGCTGTGGAGCGCGTTAACAATGCCGGAAAAGCTGCAATAACCAGTTTTGCTGAGAGCGACGAACTGCGTGTGATGCTGATGGGGCTGAAAAGATTTACCAAAATTGAACCTGCCAACCTGAAAGACGCACGGCGTCGGATCGCGGATGCACTGATTGCAAAAAATGATTATATTTTCTAAAAAATCGGGCATACCGGACTTATCAAGCTGCGTATTATTAACCTAACTGATAAATGACCTTAAAGAAAAATCAGGTTTCAAACCTGCACAACTAAAAACCAATACGATTAATTTAAAAGGCCGGAGCTGGTTCAGTTTCGGCCTTTTTGTATCAATTTTTTACGCCGGCAAAAGCCGGTTGCTTAACAAGTGTTAATGAAGTAGTTTAACTCAGGTTTTTTCATGAACTTTCAGCCCGATTGCCGGGTTTATTTTGTTAAATGCACGTCACCCTAAACACTGATTCCTTTGCATTCCTTAATTGAGACTGAAAAACCACCTTTCATGACTGTTCATTCCCTCGATTTGCGTAAAACGGGGCAATTCCCTACGCTGCTTCTCGATTATCTGGATCAAAAACCTGCTCTTAAAGAGTTTTACGGTACTTTTCCAGCGGTTGAAAATGCAGCCGATGTCATTAAACAACGGGCAGACTTTAGCATTGAAAAGCGTCAGACACTGGTTAAAGTTTTAAAAGAACAGTACAAAGGCCAGCCGAACATGCCGGACTTTTCCATTCTTTTGGATGAGAAAACGTTTACGGTTACGTCCGGGCACCAGCTCAATATTTTCACGGGACCACTTTATGTGATTTATAAGATCGTCACGATCATTAAACTCGCTAAAAAGTTAAAAGAGACTTATCCGGACCATAACTTTGTACCGGTATACTGGATGGCTTCGGAAGATCACGATTTTGAAGAAATCGCTTCTTTCCATTTGCTTGGAAAAACCCATAAATGGGAGGGCGAACATAAAGGTGCGGTGGGCAGGCTTAATCCAAAAGAGTTAGAGGGAATATTAAGAAATCTACCCGACAGGCCTTTGCTTTTTGCAAAAGCTTATCTTGAAAATGACACGCTTTCTAACGCGGTTCGATGTTATATGCACGAATTGTTCGGTAAAGAAGGACTGATTTGTCTGGATGCCGATGATGCAGACCTTAAACGCCAGTTTATTCCGGTCATCAAAGAAGAACTTACAACTTCGTCATCCGCAGAAATTGTAACCAATACGACTTCAAAACTTGCCTCGCTCGGTTATCATACGCCACTCAGTGCACGCGAGATAAATTTATTCTACCTTCAGGACAATCTTCGCGAACGTATCATCAAGGAAGATCATCTTTTTAAAGTACTTAATACTGACCTTTCTTTTACGGAAGACGAAATTATAGTGCTTGTCGACGAACATCCTGAATATTTCAGCCCGAACGTTGTTTTACGTCCGTTGTATGAAGAGATCATTTTGCCCAATCTTGCCTACATTGGCGGCCCCTCCGAGGTTCCATACTGGATGCAGTTAAAAGGTGTTTTTGATCACTACAATGTAACATTCCCAATGCTGATTCCCCGGAATTTCGCTATGTATATTACGGATCAGCAACGCAAAAGGATAGAAAAACTGGGAGTAAATTATGATGATCTGTTTCTCGATGAAGTCACACTACGGAAACATTTTGTCGAAAGTCATTCCAATAATGTTTTAAATCTGAATGACGAGAAGGAGTCGTTTTACGCTCTTTTCGAAACAATTCTGGCCAAAGCCACCGCGATTGACAAATCCATGGAAGGCGCTGTAAAGGCCGAAGAAACGCGGATACGGCATTCGTTCGAGCATCTGGAAAAACGATTGAGAAAAGCGGAAGAGCGGAATCACGAAAGTGAAATCGAGCAGCTTCTCGCGCTGAAATATAAATTGTTCCCGGGCAAATCTTCGCAGGAACGTTATGATAACTTCCTGAATTTTTACCTGAGCGACCCTACGTTTATCGCAAAACTCATGACCTCTTTTGACCCGCTGGATTTCCGCTACAATGTGTTGATTGAAGAGCAGCCCGAATAATTCAGTTTTTCAGCTTCACATCGCCAAAGTTGGAGTAAACAGTGATTTTTGCGCCTGAGCCAGTACCCATTTTTCCCTGATACTGTTTGGACTGGCTGGTGGACGATTTATCTTCCTTGGATGGGTGTTTTGAGAAATTCACATTGGGAGGGCAGCTAAAATTACCGTTGGTAACGATAACATTAAAGCTGTTTGACTCCGCGGGCAGCGTTACTGAAGAAAATTCAGCCCGAATATTCAGCGCTTCGTCTGAAGAGGGGAGTTCTTCCATCCTGAAATTATCGGAGTAGTTTAAAGTAATTTTTCCGGTCCCTCGCAGCTTCCCGATCTTAGCCTCGGAATAGTTGATATTGGTGGTAAGATCGTTGACGTCGCCGATAGAAAGCTCTCCATTTTTAATATTCAGGATCAGGGTTTTAACCTGGTCAAGTTTCAGGTTTGAGAACTTAAACTCCATATTCCCGCCTTCCATTTTCCCGATCTTGACATGCCCGAATTGCGAGTTAATAACGTTCTGAGCATTCGACAAGACATTCGCATTAAAATTTCCATTTTTTGAATCAATAGTCAAAGGAGCCTCAAAATTCGGAATATTGGTATCGCCAAACTGATTTTTAACAACGAGTTCATTCTCTTTTGGCATAAAAACCGTGTAATCGATCTGGATGTAGTTCTTTTCACCAGGTTTTCTTCTCAATGCATTCCAGCCGCTTCTCGCAAAACTATTTTTGTCAATCATGGTTCTCAGGCTTATGATATTTCTGCCCTTGCTTTCACCAATTTTAACCGCATTAAGATATTCAACGACCTGAGATTCATTAGGTGCCGATGCCGTGATAATGACCTCAACCTTAATTTCGTTTTTTCCCCACAAATTGACCTTTACTTCTCCAAACTGATTATCCACCACCAGCTGATCGCGATCGGACACTTCGTATACTTTCACAATGTGCCGCCGTTTTTCAATGAGCGCACCTGCTCCGGGGTCATTTGAAAAGGCGAAAACCGGCCATAAAATCAGAAAACTAAATAGTAGGCGAATTATATTTCTCATGGCTTTGGGATGCCTTATTGATACGTTGTAAAATATTTAACTGTCGGTTCAGCAGGTCCACCTGATATTGCAGATT
This sequence comes from Dyadobacter diqingensis, assembly GCF_024220585.1. Lineage (GTDB taxonomy): Bacteria > Bacteroidota > Bacteroidia > Cytophagales > Spirosomataceae > Dyadobacter > Dyadobacter diqingensis. Next base: position 223,858 of record NZ_JAMXKF010000008.1, on the reverse strand, counting down.
TTCTATCATAGCACGGACAAGGGCCTCCTGGTTTGGCGCATTACCCAGATCAGACTTAAGGTTCTGATAACTGGATTCCAGACTTTGGAGGTCGGCAGAGAAATCTTTGTAGAGTTCCGGGTTATTACTGGCCAGTTTGATGATCTCGCTCCGTTTTTCATCAATCATAACATTATATTGATTGAATTCCCGGGCATAGGCCGGCACTTTTAGCGCAACACCAGGATCCCTGGTAACGCCATATTCGTTATTGAGGTAAAAGAGGTAACCCGTTCCCAGTGCGAGGATCACGCCGGCTGCAATTCGCCAGTCGAAATAAGGGTTACTCAGACGTTTGACTTTTTTTTGCGGTTCAGCGGGTACAGAAGGAATACTATTTTCGATCCGGTCCCACAAAGAATCCTGAGGCAAGAAAACGTCGAACCCATCCCTATTATCTCTCACAAACCTCTCCAGACGATCTTTTTTATCAGAAAACTTTTTCATTGATCATTAACATATAAGTGTAAAGTTTTAACTCAAATGATGATAATTTTTAGTTTACGTGTTATCTATGTTTACTCTCTTTTTGTTCTTTTCGTTGCTTAAGCCAGTCCTTATTAGGCTCTTCCGAGCATTTCTGTCAATTTTCTTTTTCCCCGCATGTACTGCGTTCTCGATGTCGTTTCACTGATACCCAAAACCTCTCCTATCTCTTCGTGATCATAACCCTCGAATAAATACAAACTCACTACCACACGATAACCGTCAGGCAATCGTAAAACTGCATTTCTTATCCGTTCTACTTCCAGCGTTGTATCATTTTCGTGCCAGGAAAAACTATCTTCAATATCCTCGCTGTCACCTGGCCCATCCTGAAATTCATCTATTTCCACCCACTTCACCTTTCTGCTCCTAAGGTGATTGATAGATTTATTGACAACGATCTGTTTGAACCAGGCACCAAAAGTCGACTGCTGACGAAACTGGTGGAGGTTCGTAAAAGCATCTACGAACGCCTCCTGCAAGACATCCTCTGCTTCACCGTTATGATTTATGATCCGCATGCAAATATTGAACATAGCCTTCGAGTAGCATTTGTATAACTCATACTGCGCTTTGCGCTCTCCGAGTTTACAACGCTCTACCAGATCCACATGCTGGTCGGTGTACAATTTCGTTTTCAAGCAGAAGGTTTAGATTTGAACGTTCTGTATTAAAGAGGTAAAAGGGAATGCGGATGTTGCATCAATTTACAAAATATTTTGATGGCTTTCGGCAATCGGCCATCAGCAGTCAACTTCCCTGGTAAAAATTCCCATTTTGTTAACCATCTGAAAGCCGACTGCCGAAAGCCGAAAGCTTTTTGAACAAAGCGAATCCCGCATTTGTTACCCAAAAGAATAATCCAGGTTTTGACTATTGCTCAAAAATGGCCTATTTTGTTATTTACGATCTACTGAGTCAGTACATGAAAACGTTTAATATACCCGATTTTTACCGGAGCCGTGTCATCACACCCATTAAGGAGTTTCGCCGTAAAAACGATAAACTGAAACGTGACTATACGCCAACGGTGCTTGATTTCGGGCCTGTGCAGTTTCTTATTGCACGTCATTTCGGCTTCTGTTATGGGGTGGAAAACGCCATTGACATTGCATACAAAGCCATTTCCGAAAATCCTGATAAACGGATTTTCCTTTTGAGCGAAATGATCCATAACCCGGACGTTAACCGGGATCTGACCGATCGCGGCGTAAAATTCATCATGGATACCAAAGGCAAACAACTGATTCCATGGGATCAGCTGACGCCGGAAGATATCGTGATCGTCCCGGCTTTTGGTACGACCATCGAAAACCAGCAGAAGTTGGCCGAGCTTGGCATTAATTCCTACATCTACGACACCACCTGCCCGTTTGTAGAGAAGGTATGGAACCGTGCCGCGCAGATCGGGGAGAAAGATTACTCGATTATCGTTCACGGAAAACCTTTCCATGAAGAAACCCGTGCGACTTTTTCACACAGTAAGGAAAATGCTCCGACCGTTGTGGTTGAAGATATGAAACAAACCATCCGGCTGGCATCTTATATCACCGGTGAGTTACCGGCACAGCAATTTTTTGAAGATTTCCAGGGTCAGTATTCAGACGGATTCGATCCGGAAAAAGATTTGCAGCGGATCGGCGTAGTGAACCAGACGACCATGCTGGCATCTGATACACAAGGCATTGCAGATTATCTTAAAAATGTAATGACCAAACATTACAGTCTACGCCCGGAAGAAGTCGAAAGCCGTTTTGCCAATACGCGCGATACGCTTTGTTATGCAACCAACGACAACCAGGATGCGACGTATGCGCTGCTGACACACCAGGCTGACCTTGTGATCGTTGCAGGCGGTTATAACAGCTCCAACACTTCGCATCTGGTGGAGCTTTGCGAAGCGAAACTTCCTACTTATTTTATTGAATCGGTCAATAAAATTCTCGATAAGCAGCTGATCAGGCATTTTAACCTGCATACCAAGGAGGAAACCGTGACAGAAAATTATCTTCCTGAAAAATCGCCTGTCCGTATTATGTTAACCTGCGGAGCGTCCTGTCCCGACGCCGTCGTGGAGGGAATTCTGATGCGGTTATTGTCATTTTTCGAAGGTGCAAAACCGATCGAAGAAATTATGGAAGCCTTTTGATATCACATGCTGTTGAAAACTTATGCCTACCGTTAACACATTTGTGAGCCCGGAAAAATAAGATTTGCTACAATTACACTTAAATTAGACGGATGGTTTTTTGTTATAAAAAATCATCCGTTTTTTATATCCTGATTTAGGATAAAAAAACGTTATTGCCGGAAACATCGTCCTGTTAGTCTGAAAAATTTCGTTTAAAAATCCTCATGAGAAAACGCTCCGCCGCTGTCTTATTTTCCATTCTCTTTGCCGCCTATTTTTTCAACAGTTGTTCTTCGTTAAATGAAGTCAGAATTGCCGGAACGAACTTCAAAGACGAGATCGGACAGTCCCAGAATCTGGTCTTTACTTTTAACAAAGATCTCGTTTCAGAAAACCAGCTGGACACCTGGGATTCGACGCAATACATCAGGTTTGAACCTGCCGTTCGCGGAAAATTCAAATGGTCGGCCCCCAATGAACTCGTTTTTTCGCCCGTGGCTGGCTTCGGCTCGGCTACGGCATACAAGGCAAAACTCACGGATCAGTTATTAACACAATCAAAAACGGATAAAAAGTATGATGTTTCGTCAGAAACAATCGATTTCCATACGCCTTATCTGCAACTGATCGAGACAGAAAGCTGGTGGACCCTTTCAAAAGAAACCGGAAAACAGGAAGCGCGTGTCAAACTCATTTTTAACTATGCCGTCACCACGCAGAATGTTGCAGAGCGACTCAAACTGGCTCTGAACGACAAGGACGTTCCTTTCCGCATCCTGCCTTCGCCCGAGGGAAAAAATATAACCCTTGCGTTAACCAATACCGGAGCGGCTGACAATAATCCGTTGCCTTTAAACATAAAACTGGAAAAAGGGCTGAAAGCGCAGAATACCGCTTACGTGACCCAGGATGTTTTGGAAAGATCGACAAACCTGCCTTCACCGCTGCATCTGGAAGTAGCCGATATCAAGACCGGATTTGAAAATAACGCGGCTTACGTGCGGGTGATCACTACCCAGGAAATCGTTAAGGAAAGTGTTGAAACAGGGTTCTCCATAAACCCGGCAGCAACACTGACCAGTGAAGTGATTGAAAACGGCTTTATCCTGAGGGGCGATTTTAATGAAACGGATACCTACGCATTACTGATTAACAAGACATTAAAAGGAGTACTGGGACAAACGCTGGAAGATGAGACGTCACGAGACCTGTTTTTTGGAAAAATGCCGGCGCGTATCTCGTTTGCCAATAAAAAAGCACTTTATATGACACCCAAAGGTTCCAGAAACATGGGTGTACAGATCGTTAACGTGCCGAAAGTACAGGTGAAAATTGCCAAACTTTATGCCAATAACATCCTGAGTTATGTGCGTGCAAACCGCTGGGAAGAATATGGTTATGTGGGTGAAGAATGGAAATCGACCGGTTCATTTAATTACAGCGGAGACGAGGAAAGTAATTTTAGCGATATCATTGTTAATAAGGTCATTGACACAGAAAATCTCCCCAAAGCAAAAGGAGTTTCAGCACTGAACATCGCGCTTCCGGACGATAACAGCCGCCGTGGTATTTATCTGGTTTCGGTTAATTCGAAAGAGGAGGCCTATCTGGGTGCCACCAAGCTGGTCTCTATTTCTGATATCGGGCTGATTGCGAAGCAGGGAAAGGATGAAATTTGGATTTTCGCCAATTCAATCAAAACGAATCAACCGCTGTCCGATCTTGAAATCACCCTGGTCAGCACCAACAACCAGTCGGTTTACACAGCCACAACCGACGGCGATGGCATTGCCCATGTTGATAAACTGAGCGAAAAAGCACCAGGATTTCGCCTGGCGATGATCACGGCCGGCAACAAGGAGGACTTTAATTATCTGCTTCTCGATGACACAAGGGTAGAAACTTCGCGCTTTGAAGTGGAAGGGCAGCGGGATAATACTTCCGGTTTGCAGGCATTTATTTATGGTCAGCGGGATATGTACCGTCCGGGCGAAACTCTTCATTTTAATACTGTTTTACGAAATCAAAATTGGCAGACTGCCAGCGAAGTCCCTTTAAAACTGAGACTTGTCACCCCAAATGGCCGTGAATACCGTACCTGGCGGAAAAGTACCAATAAACACGGCGCTGTTGAGACAGAAGTAGCGATGGATGTGGCGGCGCTCACCGGGACTTATGTGCTGGAAGTTTATAATGCAAATGATGTTTTGCTGGCCTCACAATCGGTCAATGTTGAAGAATTCATGCCTGATCGTATCAAGGTTGATCTGAGCGGTGCGCAAAAAGAATACGCTTCGGGTAGTACTATTACGCTTACCGCGACGGCCCTTAACCTGTTTGGGCCACCGGCAAGCAACCGGACCTATGAGATGGAATCGCAGCTGAAACGAAAGCTGTTTTTCGCACCTGGTTTTCCGGAATTCACTTTTGATATTCCCTCGGAAACGACTTTTGAAAAAGAAACGAGACAAGGCGTCACCAACGACCAGGGACAGGCAACCGAACGGTTTGCGTTAGCACCGGGGCTGAAAGACATTGGAGTGCTGGAAGGGAAAATTTACGTAACCGTTTTTGATGAAAATGGCCGTCCCGTTAATCGTTTGCGGCGATTTGATGTTTTTACTCAAAATACATTTTACGGTATTCATTTACCTGATTCCTACGTAGGCGTTAACGCACCTATTCCTGTTGAAGTGATTGGGGTAAGCAGCAAAGGTATTTTACAGAACGGAGCCAAAGCCAAGATTGAGGTAATCAGGCTTGAATACCAGACTGTTGTTGAAAAAAAGAACGAACAGCTGACCTACACTTCCCGAAAAAGTGAAAAAGTAGTTTATTCCAATATTCTTAACCTGAACAATGGTAAAAATACGTTTCGATACGTGCCTACGGTTTCCGGAGAATATGAAATCAGAATCAGGCAACCAGAGGCGGCACATTACAGCGTTGCAAATTTTTATGCCTATGGCTCAGGTTATACCCAGTATTCTTCATTCGAAGTAAGCAATGAGGGACGGGTTTTGATGGAAACCGACAAGGCTAAATATAATATCGGGGAGTCTGCCAAAGTGCTTTTTAAAACTCCGTTTGACGGCCGGCTACTGGTTACTGTCGAGCGTAACAGCATTCTTGAACATCACGTTTTAACTACTGAAAAGAAAGCTGCGGAGTTAAAGCTAAATCTCAAAGAAGAACATTTGCCAAACGTTTTTGTAACGGCCACACTCATTCGCCCGCTGGATAATTCAGACCTACCGCTGACCGTCGCGAACGGATTTATTCCGGTTTTAGTGGAAGATACAAAACGAAATCTGCCGGTCGCGATCACGACCGTTGATAAATCCAGATCAAAAACAAAACAACAGATACGTATTAAAACACAACCCAATTCGCAGATAACCGTAGCCGTCGTAGATGAAGGAATTTTGCAGATCAAGAATTTCAGGACGCCGGATATTCACGGATATTTTTATCAAAAACGCGCTTTGGAAGTAACCAGCCATAATTTATATGCCTTACTTTTCCCGGAGTTAACCATTTCGGGCGCTTCCAGTTTTGGAGGTGATGGTTATGATCTGGAAAAACGCATTAACCCGTTAAGCAACGGCAGGACGGAGCTCGTGTCTTTCTGGAGTGGCCAGTTAACAGCAAATGGAAGCGGAGAGGCCACTTTTGATATCAACATTCCACAATTCAGCGGCGACTTACGGGTTATGGCGGTCGCTTACAAGGATAATGCTTTCGGTTCTGCTACCAAAAATATGAAAGTGGCTGATCCCGTGGTGATCAGCGCCGGTTTACCACGCTTTTTGAGTCCGGGCGATGAGCTGGTTTTACCCGTAAACATCAGTAATACCGAAAGCAAAGCAGCGAACGCTACGGTCTCACTGGCGGTTAGCGGTCCGTTAAATGCAGGTACCGCGCCATCCGTTCAAAAGATCGTCATTCCGGCAGGTAAGGAGACACGGGCTATATTTTCAGTCAAGGCTTTACTCGCTATCGGAGCAGGAAAAGTTGTTGTGAAAGTGAATGCCTTTGGAGAAACTTTTACTCAGCAAACAGAAATCACAGTTCGTCCGGCTTCTCCGCTGCTCAAAACGAGCAGTTCAGGCCTGATTGCCGGCGGACAGCAAGGGCTGATAAACCTGACAAACAGTTTTATTCCGGCTACCAGTAGCAGCCAGGTTGTCTTAAGCCGGTCGCCGCTTGTTGGGGGGGGAGGAAAAGCACTCTCGACTTTGTTGGGTTATCCTTATGGCTGCCTCGAACAAACCATTTCAAAAGCATTTCCTCAGCTCTACTTTGCAGACCTCGCCAAAGCCATGGCCACGCCTGTTTATCTGGTCAAAACCGGTGAAAGCGATTTTAATCCGGTAACGAATGTACAGCAGGCGATCCGTAAAGTTGAATCGCAACAATTGTTCAGCGGCGGGGCCGTAATGTGGCCGGGTGCAACCACCGAAGACTGGTGGACGACGGCTTATGCAGTACATTTCCTCGAAGAGGCGCGCAGGGCAGGATTTGAAATAAACCCTAAAACATTAAGCAAAGCCATCGAATACCTGACCGCCAAAACCGGAACCACCGCAACCCGGGAAATTGCCGTGGCGAGTGCCAATAACAGTTTACCGAAAGAAGCCGTGACGCAAATTCGGACCACCGTGGCGCGGCGGGAGGCAATTTACTCCTTGTACGTTTTGGCGTTAACGGGTTCGCCCAACCGGTCTGCTATGAATTATTACAAACAAAATCCTCAGTTGCTCACACAGGATGCACGTTATCTGTTGGCGGGCGCTTTTCAGCTGGTGGGTGATACGAGAAGTTTTAGTGCGCTTTTACCAAAAAGTTATACTTCCCAAAACAGCAATGGCGTATTTGACGATAGCTATTCATCACCTTTGCGGAACCTTGGATTGGTATTAAACACGCTTCTGGAAACGGATAATGACAATTTACAGATTGCTCCGCTGGCCCGCCAGTTGTCGAAAGCGATCCAGTCTGCGTCCTACATCAATACGCAGGAAGCAAGTTTTGCAGTGCTGGCTTTGGGAAAGGTGGCCAGGAGAACATCTGCCTCGACGGTCACGGGAGCTGTAACCATCAATGGTAAAAAAATCGCCGGTTTTGATGGCAAGGAATTGAAAATTGCCAAAGGCATTGCCAATCAGAAATTAGCCGTCAGCACGCAAGGAAAAGGTGATCTGTATTGGTTCGCGCAGTCGGAAGGAATGTCGGCTACGGGTGCCTATGTGGAGGAAGATCAGGGGCTGCGTATTCGCCGGGAATATTTAACGCGGGATGGAAAGGCGATTACAACGTTACACCAGAATGATCTGGTGGTGGTGAGGTTAACACTTTCCAGCGCCAATGGATTTCCTGTCGAAAATGTTGTGGTAACAGATCTTTTGCCGGCAGGTTTTGAAATCGAGAACCCGCGTATCACGGAACCCCGGGATATGCCCTGGATTGTAAATGCCGCAATCCCGACCTATTATGATATCCGTGACGACCGTATTCATTTCTTCACGACCGCCGATAAAGCGGAGAAGTCATTTTATTATCAGGTGCGTATCGTTTCCAAAGGGACTTTTACCGCCGGACCAGCCGCAGCCGATGCAATGTATCAGGGAGAATACCGGAGTTATTCGGGAGGAGGAAAATTGAAGGTTGAATAGTTTTTGTTTACCCGTCCGACGGTAAAAAAACCGCCGGACGGGTATGGTAAAACAACAGGCACAAAAAAGGACTGCTCCGAATCGAAACAGTCCATTTGAATTACTATGGCGAAATTATATATTGTCTTTATCTCTTGAATAACTCTTATTTAGAAAAACCCACAGGAGACTCCTACGGAGTCAAATCCTGGCATTTTCGTGGTTATTTCTATAAACAGGGTATTCCTTCGGAATTAAATTGCTCATATAAAACAGCTTGTTCCCGGATTCCACCAGCAACCACGTTTACGATTTTGAGTACAAATACTCCCAATTCATTTCCAAACCGCTCTTTTAAGAGCATCCTGTTTATAGAAAGACCGGGGAATCATGGATTATTTGGCTCCGTAGGAGCCGCCTGATTTTATCTCAGCATTCTTATTTTCTTATCACGGCCTGGTCAACCAATTCCTGCCATGCTGCCAACTCTGGTGAACCCGGTTTACGTTTTCCAAAAAACTGGTTAAACATCACACCTTCTTTATCGATCAATTCAATTCCGGTCACAATTCCGTCCTCCGTAGGTTTTCTGACAACCCATGCCTCATCGATCGCATCTTCACGTAAATGAAGGTTGAAAGCCGGATCCATAATATTCAGCCACGGTCCCATGACAAAAATCTTTTTAATCGGTCCTGTATGAATCTGGATACAGTTCGGGTTTGAAACAAAAACCATGATCGGCAATGCCGTTTCCGAAGCAGCATCAAACACCGCTTTCATACTTTCAGGTTTGATCTGGTACGCATATCCTTCCGGCGCGTGGCGAAGTGCCTCTTTTCTTGATAACTTATATTTACGCAAGAGTCCGAAGAACTCGTGTGTGTCCTTTAAAGTAAGCCACTCTGCCTGAAACGCAGCCGTATCGATATCTGCTGTCTGCTCTTCCGCCTTTTTTTCCGGTTTCACAGCCGTCAAAGCCATCGCCTCCTGATCGGCAGCGCGATATTTTTCAACCAATGCGTCGTACGCTTCCTTGTTGCTCTCTTCGGTCAGATAAATTTTATGCGCTGCATCTCCAAAGCTATTGAAAAACTGAAGGCTGTAACGATCTCCCTCGTGTACCGCAAAACCAAACTTCCAGTCGCCAAGGAATAACCGAAGATCAATATCTTCTCCCAAAACCAGCCCAACGTGATTGTTGAAAGAAATATTTTCATAAACACCTTTACGCTCATGCACCACATGGTCGTTACGGGTTAATGCCATTACGTAACCAAGCGACGTCACCTCTTTAAGCAATTCGCGAAAATCTCCTTCCAGCAAAATAATATTATCGCCCAGACCTGTCGCCAACAGATCAGCTTCTGTGGTGTCCAGCTCCCTCGCTGCGTCGCGGATACGGGTTTTTGGATTTTCGGATTTAAATTCAGACCAACGTTCTTTAAGATCAGCGCGGTTAGACATTAATACTGTTTTCATAGTGAAAGATAAATGATTGATACGGAGATGTTTATTTAATATTTGAAAGTTTTTTAAACGATTGCCACCGGAGTGGCTTCGGGAATAATAACCGGAAATGGCGAGTCGTCGGGTTGAAAAATTCTGACGGACACCCCAAAGGCATCCCGGATATTTTCTCCCGTTAAAACCTCCCCGGCATTACCAATCGCAAACATTTTCCCTTTTTTGAGCATCAGAACCTGATCAGCATATTGGAGGGCGAAATTCAGATCATGCACTACGGCGATAACACCATATCCCTTTTGCGTCATTTCACGGGCAAGTTGGAACGTTTCATACTGGTGTAGTAAATCCATTCCCGATGTAGGTTCGTCCAAAAATATAAACCCTTCACGGACCTCCCAGATTTGCGCCAGCGTACGGGCAAGCTGGACCCGCTGCTGTTCACCTCCCGAAAGCGTGGGATATAACCTGTCTCTGAAATGAATGATACCGACTTTCTGAAGACAGTGATCAACGATCGATAAATCACGCTGCGAGGGTTTGGAATCATAAAACGGATACCGGCCCATTAAAACGATATCATGAACGCTAAACGCCAGTGTGATGACATTTTGCTGCGCCAGTACGGCACGCTTTTGCGCAAGTTCTTTTAGGGAATACTTTTTTAAGTCTTTATTGTGAAAAGAAATTTTTCCCTGCGTGGGTGTGAGTTCTTTCGACAAAAGTTTCATTAATGTTGACTTCCCCGCACCATTTGCCCCGACAACAGCCCAGAATTCACCGGTTTTTGCCTTGAAACTGACATCCTGTAAGAGCGACTTATTTTTGACGCTAAAATGTATTTTCTCAACCTCGATCATACACGGTTACGTTTTTGGTTCCAGAGAAGATAAAGGAAAAACGGTGTGCCCAGTAAGGCGGTCAGAATACCGATCGGAAGCTCGCCGGGTGCCACAATGGTCCGTGAAATGGTATCGGCGAGCGTCAGTACGATGGCACCGCCAAAAGCCGACCCAACGAGTAGATACCTATTGTCCGGCCCGAAAATACTTCGGATGATATGCGGCACCACAAGCCCTACGAAACCAATCGTACCCGCCACAGCGACTGATGAGCCAACAGCCATAGTCGCCAGTATAATCACGCCACGTTTCAGTTTGACCATATTTACGCCCAAATGTGCGGCCTGGCTTTCACCCAGCACCAGCAGGTTCAACGATTTGGCCAGATAGGGCATAAACAAAATACTACATCCCACAAATGGCAGAACGGAAAGAACAGTAGTCCAGTTAGCTCCTCCCAGGCTCCCCAGCGTCCAGAAGGTAATGGTCCTTAACTGCTCGTCCGTCGCCATGTATGTCATCAGGCCAGTCAAAGCACCTACAAAGGCATTGATGGCAATACCGCATAACAACATGGTCGCGACTCCGCCTTCGCCGGTAATCTTGGAAAGCTGGTAAACCAATGCAGTCGTCACAGCCGCACCGATAAATGCCGCAAATGAAAGCGTATAAGCGCCCGCTATTTCGTTGATAATGCCGAAGAACTTTATGTTTAACATAATCACAATCACGGCAAAAAGTGAAGCGCCAGATGTCACCCCGATCAATGTAGAGTCTGCGATCGGGTTACGGAATAACCCCTGCAACGCAGCGCCTGCCACACCGAGACCGGCCCCAACCAATATCCCAAGACAAACCCTTGGCAAACGGATCACCCAGAAAACAATCTCTTTTTGCTGTTCCTCAATCGGTATATCCGTCAGTCCCACTTTGTAAGAAACGATCCCGACTATCTCCGAAAAAGAGATAGACAATGCGCCCGTAGCGACCGAAAACAAGACACAACCAAGCAACGCCACTCCCAAAATCAGGATAACCCAACCGGGAGACAGCGGCTGTTTGAGCTCTTGCTGTATCATTTTTTGCTCTTTGCGCTCCGTTTTCGCTATCGTTTCTTCTTCTGTCATCATTGTACCTTTTGCGCAAGCTCTGCCGCCGCTTTTCCCAAACGCGGTCCAAATCCGGTCAGCAGCTGACCATCCATGGAAACGATTTTTTTGTTTTTCCCTGCACTGGTATAGGCGATACCGGGCACTTTCAACAAGCCTTCGATACCATCAACGCTTTCCAGACCACTGGAAAAAAGCACCAGCACATCCGGGTTAGCCGCCAGAAGCGACTCAGATGTTAGTGGTTTAAAATCTGTAAAATCTGTAACGGCGTTTTTATGCCCGATCAAACTGAACATTTTGTCAAGGGAAGTATTCTTACCCGAAACCATCAATGTTCCAGTACCTCTCGCGTAGATGAAAAGAAGCTTTTTCTGTGCCGCCGCCTTCGGAAGTTTGGCCAGATCCGTCTGAACGGTCTTCACCATCTTTTCAGCCTGTGTTTTTGCGTTAAAATAAGCCCCCATTTCTCGGATCAGCTTAATGGTGCCTTCCTGCGACAAATCCTGTTTAAATGTCACCACCTTTTTACCCGTGCTACCCAATTGTTTGGTTACCGTTGGAGATAACATACTCTGGTCACTCACCACGATCATGTCAGGGTTCAGGGCCAAAATACCCTCAGCCGAAATACTCCTGTTATGCCCCACTTTCGGTATTTTATCCAGCGAAGCAGGGTATGTACTCGTTACATCCACCCCGACAATCTGGGATTCCAGTCCTAATCCAACCAGAATTTCACTCAGTGTCCCGTTGACAGAAACGATACGTAACGGTTTCCCTGCAACACTTAAAGCCGGTTTTATAGAAAAGAAAAAAATGATTAACAGGGCAAAAATCGCTCTGTAAGAGAATGTTGTGCGCATTGGGTTAAAATTCAATTATCTTTTATTTGAAAAAATCTTGTCAATCTCCAGTGCCAGCAGGGTTTCCTGAAAAAGCCCCTTGATCTCATCCACTTCCTCGTCATTAAAGGACAACATGAAATTAGGGATCGGGGAAGGCAAAAGATGGTTTCTTCCGTGTGGCAGGGCAGTTTCCATGGTATGAAACTGGTGTTCGTCGTACAGCACCGAATGAAATCCGTTCAGGCCATCTTCCGAGAAAATAAAAAGCACGTTGCCAAATACAAAATTGTAATGATCACAACAGTTGCACTGGCCGATATACCCGTTTTTCGACTGACTTAAAATCCGTAATGACGAATAAGAATGAGAAGCGTCATGCATAAGTACATATAAATAAAGATGCCCTGAGATAAATTAAATAATCCGGAATACTATTTCGTCGCCATGATATGCTCACAAATATAGAGATTTATTTAGACCAAGTATAAACAATAAGAAAAAAATAGTTTTCTGCGCCGTGGGCTAATTAAAAAGTACTTTAATATCGTAACTTGACTACCATCCGAAATCCTGACAGAAATCACCGCAGTGTAATTTCCACCGGATAACCCTTTATTCCTTAACCACTCACAAAATTGAAGAAGCTCTTTACCAACCTTACCTTTTGGGTCCTCACCGCTATCACAGCGGGCGCGTTGCTCGGACATTATGCCCCGGAAACAGCCGTACAGATGGACGTTTTAGGCAAGGGTTTTATCCAGATTGTCAAATTATTTATCAACCCCATCATTTTCCTGACCATCACGCTGGGAATAATCGGCATGGGAGATTTGAAAAAAGTAGGCAAGGTTGGAGCAAAGGCACTTTTGTATTTTGAGGTTGTCACAACGCTTGCGCTCGTTGTGGGGGTGTTGGTTGCCAATATTGTTCGCCCGGGTGACGGCGTGGTAACGGCTAATCTTCAAAAAGGAGATATTTCCGTTTACGCGGCCAAAGTTCATGATTTTAGCTGGCTGCAATTTTTCCTCGATAATGTGACGCTTCAGGTGCTCTTGATTTCCCTTATTTTGGGATCCGTGTTAAGCAGGTATTCGGGGAAGGAGGTCATTGTAAAGTGGCTGAATTTCGCGTCCAAATATGTTTTTAAAGCGCTTCATCTTGTGATGATGTTCGCACCGATCGGCGCTTTCGGGGGAATGGCCTTCACGATCGGAAAATACGGAATTCATACCTTACTGCCCCTTGCCAAGCTCATGGGAACGGTTTACCTCACCATGGCGATCTTCATCTTTGGCATTTTAGGACTGATTTTAAGAACATACAAAATCAGTATATTAGCTTATCTGAAATACATCCGCGAGGAGTTGCTGATTGTTTTAGGGACGTCGTCATCCGAGGCCGCGCTGCCATCTATTATGGAAAAACTGGAACGGATGGGTTGTTCAAAACCCGTTGTCGGGCTCGTTATTCCGGCCGGTTATTCATTTAACCTCGACGGAACCACCATTTATCTGTCCATGGCAACCATTTTTCTGGCTCAGGTTTTTAATGTGCATCTCACTGTCGGACAGATATTATCAGTGATTGGTATTCTTATGGTCACCTCAAAAGGTGCTGCCGGGGTTACGGGAAGCGGTTTTGTAGTGCTTGCCTCCACGCTGACGGCGATTAAGGTAATTCCTTTGGAAGGACTGGCACTGCTGCTTGGCGTCGACCGATTTATGTCGGAAGCCCGTGCCATTACCAATATTATAGGCAACGGTGTAGCCACCATTTGGCTTGCCAACAACGAAAAAGAATTTGACCGTGACAAAATGAATTTCGCCTTTGCCAATGTGCATCAAACTGAAAATATTATTACTGATAACCTGACAGATGTGACACAGCAGTCAGGAAAATAGCTGTTAACGGCGCGCAGCCATTTTCCTGCGGAACAAAAATCCGCCCAGGAGCAGAGCAAAGGCAGTCGTTGCCGAAATCGCATAAATTCCGCCCTTCGAAATCCCCGTTTCGACAGGTTCCGTATTCCCCACAAGCACCATACCCGCCCAGGAATAAGGGAGCTGGTCACTTTTAGATGCCGTTGCAAGCCATTCTATCTGCGCCTGCTGCAAAGCAATATCCAGTGGAACTCCCTTATCGAGCTGGTCATAAAAAAGTGCTGTCAACTCGTAAATGGCCTTATTTTCAACACTCCATAACGTAGTGAGTGTTGAAGGAATACCGATACCGGCAAAACCCCGGGCCAGACTAAAAACACCTTCCCCTTTCTGATTTTTTCCCACACCTGTACGGCAGGCGGACAAAACGAGCAATTGTGTTTTTGACAACCCGGACGTCGGCAGTTCCGAAAGTTTGAGTGTCGAATCGGCGAAGTATAACGTCGGCTCCACTTCTGAGCTGTCTGCGCTGGCGTGTGTGAGGAGTTGAATGATCCGATAATCCGGTAACTCTTGTAAAAATGCCTTTCTTGAAGCACTGGATTGCGTCAGTGTTTTAGGAAAATAAAAATGATCGCTTATCGCCTCCAGCGAAATATCAGAGCCTGGTAGAGCTACCTGATTCAGTCTTGGTGAAAATTTCACAGGCGCCATACCCAAAAATATTTTAGAAGAAAGAAAGTCATTACCTTTTCTTACGGATTTAACCAGAAAACTGGCTGAATAAGTATAACTGAATGCATATTTCCTAATGAGGAAATCAGGCCTGTCAGAAGAAAAACTAAAACTTTGAAAAGGCATAAAATTGCCATCCGGCGATATTATTACCCGATTAGATTTCACATTGAACGGTTTTAATACCAGTCCATATAATCGGTATGCAACACCGAGATAACTTCCAAACCGCTTATTCTGCATCTCCTTATCACTCAATAACCGTTGAAATTGCGCTGTAAACCGCTTGTAATCTCCAATATCAATTTTTTTTAACTTAATATCCCCAGCACTTATACTTAATCCATACACTGCATAATCCCCTTCAAAATAAGAAATAAAGGTTTGCCCCTCAGCAATAACCTTTGAACGGATTTCTGAGATCGTTGGAATCCTGTTGTCATATTTATAAGCATAATATTGCGGATTGGCCTTTTCCAGCTGATGAATAAATACTTGCTGCTCTTCCTGCACATCCACCAATTCGGCAAGAAGATTACTATGCGCTGCCGATTCCCGTTTACTTCCCTCGAGTTTGTTTTGTAAATCCATTATTTTCAAACTGACCTTCCTTTCTTTTTCGGCGTCCTGAACACTTAACTGCATATTTGCCCCAAGTTCATTTAATTGGTCATTGAGCAAAACGGCACGGCTTTTCTCAAAAAAATAGAACGCAGTGGAAGGGTCTTTTAGAAGAAAACAAGTTTCAATAGCTTGCTCATACATTCCCTTCGTTTTATTTCTCCAAAAAAGTTTTGACACTTTTCCGGTATGCTCCCAACGCATAAAATCGATCATGGAGTCCGCAAGCATGTAACCTTTCAGCGCATTTTTTAATTTTTCCGGATCATTCTTCGTTGATTTTGAATAGCTGACCCAGGTATCCGCTTTGTCTCTGATCAATGAAAGAAGATAATCTTTCTGTGCCGTAATACTAATGGATTTTGCAGTTGGCATTGAATTTATTCCAGACAACTGCCCGGCTCCCAGTAACTCAACAAGTCCTTCCTGAAAATATTGAAAGGCCTTATCATATGCATGTTTCCTTGCATAAGCCAAGGCCATTCCATTCAGTGCGCTACTTTTACTGTACATACTTTTGTCAATATCAATTGCCCGTTGAAAATAACTGATAGCCCTTTGATAATCAGCATTTTCATAATAGTAATAACCTATGGCATTCAGAAAATCGGATAGGTTCTTGTGATTACATTTTGCAGCAATTTTATAGGCCGTTTCATACTCGGCCAGCTCTTCTTTTTTAAGTTGAAGTGCTTTGTTCATATAACCTAAAATACGATGCTGATTGGCCAGCGAATAACAAGCTTCTGGAATATTTTCTATGAGCTTGATCGCCTTCAAAACTTCAGTTCTGGCTTCACTGTTCTGGTTAATCTGGGATAATGCCTGTGCTTTTTGTTGTAAAATATCCGAAAGTGTGATTGTGTCCTTAATTTCAGTAGCCATCTTTTCTCCCAAATCAGCGTAAGAAAGCGCTTTTTGGAAATCTCCTTTGATAAAAAAAGCATATACAAGATACAAATAGGCACTGGCAAGGTAGGTCTTCGATTCTGCATCATTTTTCCCGATTTGGATTGCTTCATTAAGATAAGCTATTGCCTTTTCAGCCGACTGGGAAGAATTATAATAAACACCGATCCGATAAGTTGCTTTAACAAGATCCTTCCTTTTGAGCGTATTCTCCTTTTTTGAATAAATTTCAATCACCTGCTGCGTAACTGCTATCGCGTTGTCGAAATCTCCGGCAAACCGATGTACCATCCCTAACTGAAGCAAGGCACGAATGTATGTTGAATCAGCAACAGGAAAACACTTTTTCCATTGCCTCAGCCAGTTTTCCAGTTTAACTTTCTGTACACCGTCGAGACCTCCCCTGCATATTACATTTAAATCCTCATAAAAATAATTGGAAGAGCCGCATTGCGCCCTTCCATCCGTACCATAAAGTAAAATGATTACTATCAGAATCAGTTTTCGGGTCATTATTTTTAAATAATCATACGATCAATATCACTTGATTAACCAGGTTCGCTATTCATCCAAAAGCGCATTATTGCGTACGAGATTTCTTAACATCAGGTCTGGATGCGTTATTTTGTCGATCACATCCTGCCTTGCGTCCCAATCCCAAGGAGTATTCCCTGGAACGGCATAATTTGTACGAAGATATTTGGCAAGACTTGCAGAAAAATATGCTGCGGCAAACGAGGTTCCATGCAGCAAATCTCCATTGGAAGGTGATCCATATGGGCTTATAACTGCCGCGTTGACAAAGGAAGAAGAGTAGTTTCCGTTAAAATGATATTTAAAATGCCAAAAGAGTCCTTCCAAATTGACCCTATTATTGATCTCGCTTCTGATCTCGTTTTCCAACGCATCTGTCAGAAAAGCTCCTGATTGTTCATCTTCTTCCTTGTGCAATGTAAGAGTCTTACTGACGTCCGTTACGGTAATAACATTATTAAAGATACCACTAAAACATGCAGGAAAAATATTGTAAATCTCATTTCCTCCTGGCAGAGCGCCCGTTAAAAAATGATCAAACTTCAATTCTTTTCCTTCGTTACCAGCAGCGGCAACCACCCAGATTTTATTTTTCCACAACGATTTAAACTTCTTTTTCAACAACTTAAACCCATCCGGGTTTATTCTTCCTTCAAAACTTAAATTGATAATCTTAACCGGCATTCCCGCTTTTTTACATGCTAACACATAATTTAAAGCGCATAATAAGTCAAACAATGTACCAGTTCCCGCAAAATCAAACGATTTAACCGGTAAAACCGGCGCACATCCTTTTTGGTTTATAATAGCAGAGATAAGCGAACCATGCTTGCCCTTATCCTTACTATCAACCCGATATCTGTTATCATCGTAGGGTGTATTTAAAATGACATTTCTACTCAGGTTTTTCAGCGCTTGATAATTGGGGTTATTTCTATACTTGGCATCCTGATTATCGTTTGAACAGGCTCTTAAATATGGCGTTACAGAACAGTAACCAATTTTATTTCCTGCAAGCCTATCTCCATGAGAAGGAAATGGCCAGATATCTGCTATTTGAAAATGTCGATCCCTGCCATTTGAGTCTATATAACTTGCGTTAATGTTTGTATCCTGTTTTTGCTGCTTATATGCAAGACCGGTATCTACAACCGCCACTACAATTTCACTTTGTGCCACTAAGCTGGTATCCTTTGCGTCATGACCAAGAAAGTTACTAGGCAAAATTTTAGCACCATCAGGCTTCAATGCTTTTATTGAACCTGGGTCTGTGTTGGGAGGATTCCCGCTCAGAATTAGGTTATCGCACTGGGACTGTACCAATATGCCTGGATTATATTTTTTCTCAAAAACACCAAATTCATAATTGTCAGTCCATTCGATAAGAACAGTATACGTTAATCCGCCGAGATATTCATTGTCAGGATTAGCACATTCGCTGACACGTACCACCCTCACGCGTATAGGAAAGGGTTGCGACAAAACAGGTTTTAATGAAGAAAAAATGAGTGTCACATAGTTATTTTCTAAGAGAAGACCCGTCGATTTTTCGCCAGCACTAATAACCAGGATTTTTTGCTTCGTAACAGCATACACCCCATATTTCTCAAAATAGGGTGTTTCGCCGGCGACAAAATCGGGTATGTTATCTTTCACGGGCTTAAAACATTCCTCTTCCTTCTTGTCTCCCTGTTTTTTTTTATCCTGCGTACGCGGAATACTTTCGTTAAACTCCAATCTGATCGAAAGCGGATTTGTGATTTCATCATCAGGTTCAACGGGTTGCCGGTTTGAATCCAGCATGCGGAAGGTAAATTTGTTTGCCATATAATTATACGCGGTTATAATAACTTTATTATTTAACCCACTTCACAGCCTCTTCCTTCCCTTCCAAATTACCATCAATTACCTCCCTTAACAAACTGTCGGCTAACTTCTTATCCAACGGTAAACCACGTTGCAGGAGGGCAATGGCTTCATAGAATTTCCCGGGGTTGGAGAACAATTGTTTTTGCGCTCCAAGCTGATGAAAATGGTTGATTGCTTTGTCGTAATCTCCTTCCTTCAGGGAAACAATACCCGCAATTTTTTGTGCCTCAGCATTTTGAGGATCACTTCTCAGCATAGCGTCAACCATGGATGCCGCCTCCTTATAATTGCCTTTATTGTACTGATTAATAACCTGTTGCAGGCTGTCTGCATTACCGCCCATTTGTACGCTCAGTGTTGAAAAATTTTCCTGAACATAATGTTCCGCCAACTGCTCCCGGTTCTGGACACCCGGACTTAAAAAGTACCAGCCCAACCCCATTGCGATGAATAAGACAGCGGCGGCGGCGTAATAAAATAACGGTCTGGAAATTGTTTTCGGCTGACCGTTTGGCAATTTCTGCCATGCCTCATGCCTTTCAGCCAGTCTTTTATCCCGTGCTTCCTGCCCGGCAGCATTTTTCACGAGCAGGTAAAAGGCAACGGATTCGGCCAGTTCAGGATCCGTTTTTAAATCCTTTTCAAACTGTTCTTTCTCCGGGTCGGAGAGTTGCCTTTTAAAATAATCTTCGATGCGCTCTTCCATGACTTTTAAATTTTCTCCACTATCCTTTTTTCACTCCCTTATGATACAGCTCTTTTAACTTTTCAAGGCAGCGTAACCGGCTTGTTTTGACCACAGCCGCAGACTGGTAGCCCATTTCAACGGCGATTTCCTGATCCATAAACCCTTCTCCCCAGGCTTTGATCATTTGCTGGCATTTGTCGCCCAGTTCACGCAGCCGCTGATATAAAATTTCCGTATCATACTGATCAATAATCTTTTGCACAATACTCCGGGAATCATCGGGAAGAATGTTAATAAAATCATCCAGCGTTTCGCCATGGTGTACCTGCTGACGATTAGTCGCGTTTTTACGTAGAAGGTCAACACACTTATTGGAAAAAATTTGATACAGATAAGTCTTAAGGCCCGAGCGGCCTTCAAAACGGCCATTTTGGATATTTTCAATAATGGTAAGAATCGTATCTGAATAAGCCATAGAGCAATCGTCGGCGGTGAGGCGGTGTTTCCAGACACCCTCCCGAATCAGATATGCATATTTTTCATAAAGACGATTTTCAAATGAACGCCGTCGGCTGTCATTCGATAAAATACCGTCAATCAGGTCATTATCGGAAATCGTTTTTTGAAAGAAAGACATAATGCATAGCGGATACCCTACCGAAATATACATAAAAACCCATGTCTTGAACAAATTCATCCGGCATGTTTCCACAGAATATGCCTGTTTCGATTAAACGGCAACGTTACATGCCCCCGCCAATCGATTCAAACCATTTTATCCAAAAAAATAATTTAAAAAACATGTTTCCATCCTCACCAATATCCGCGACTAAAAGCCTGGTTAACATTTGAAACACCCCATGCAAGGCGGGGGATTTTTTGCCGGCAGGGTAGGTAACACCCTTATCAACGTTGCCAGATATTCATCCAATAAACACTTAATTATCATGGCAGATCAACTAATCGCTAAAAAACTGACAGCGGTAAAATCTACACTGGCTGTTACACTCCGTCCTTCGGTGACAAAAGATCAGATTAATCAGATTCTGGAAAGAATTTACAAAGAAAGCGGATGCCTTGCCTGCGGGTTGGGTGGACGGGATCTTTATCTCAACATCGACGAAATTCTGCATGACGGAGACCGTTTCCGGAAAGCGCTGGATTTTGACGCGGTCGTCAATGTCAAGATTTTGAACTCGTTTGACCATACCCAACAACTGGGATGAAACCGATCCTTATTGGAACTACTTACGAAGGAAACCGGCCAGAATTTCTGAAAAAGATTGTTCCTGTGGTAGATTTCCTCGAATTCAGCCCGGATTCTCTGGCCACTTCCTACAAAGGGGTGGCCAGCATTAATCCACAGAAGCTCGACGAACTGAAAAGTGTCCATAATCAGGTCGAGTTTCTGGTTCACGGAGTCGGTTTGTCGATTGGTTCTTTTGACGGATTTTCTCAAAATTACCTGCGGTTGCTGGACGACCTATATGAAAATCTTAGTCTGAAATGGCACAGTGAACACCTGGCTTACATGTTTGTCGACGGTGTAAATCTGGGCACCATGATTACCCTTCCGCGAAATAACGAAACGCTGGAGATGGTTTGCCGTCGCGTGGATACGATCCAGGAACGATACAAAATTCCATTTCTTTTGGAAAATGTGGTGAGTCTGATACCTGAATACCACAGTGATTATTCTCATGCTGACTTTTTAAACCGAATTTGTAAAAAAACCGGATGCGGTTTGATTCTTGACATCTACAATCTCGAATGCGACGCGCATAATCATGGGCTCGATATCACATTGTTTTTGCAGGAACTGGATTGCAGCTACATCAGGGAATTTCATCTGGCGAGTGGATATCTGGACAGCGGATTCATGACTGATATTCATGTCGGGCTTACCGATCAGTCGACAATAGATCTGGCAAAACATGTCATCCAAACCTATCATCCTGACAATCTGAAAGCGATTACCTATGAGTTGCTGGACGAATTTGTCGAACGCGTGGGCCAGGAAGCAATTCTGGGCGAACTTGAAAAACTTAGAGCGCTGTTTTATGAAAAATCACCTGCCACTTGCTGAACTGCAAACGAAACTTTTGGGCCTGATCAAAAACAGTTATGTACCGGAACCGGATGATGAAAACTACTTTCATCAGGTCGCCGGATCGGAAAACTTACAGCTGATTAAAGAAATAACACGTTGGTGGCGACAAAACCATCTGGAAAGATATTGCTTCTTTACCGCAAGGTTCCTGAAAGCCACCGGCCAAATGGAGACCACAACAGCCAGCTATTATCAATCGAATAACCACTCTTCTTTTATAGAAGAAATCGGACCGCATTTTTTAAAATGGCTGATCGGGCATACCATCGGCCTGACATCCGTCATCGCCCGTTTTGAACTCGGCATGATGGCCATCAACAAAGACGAAATGTATGAAGATGACATCACCTGGCCTTGTGACCCGCTTCCGGTAATTCATGCCCTGATCCAGGGCAATTTGTCGGGCGAATCAATCCTGTCAGGCCGCTACCGCATGATCATCTCAGACAAAATCATCGGTGCGTTCGAGGTAGAAGAAATAACGCCCACAGAATCAATTGCCCCAGTAATGTGTCGGGATATCCACCGATAACTTTCAGATTCCGGCAATTCCATGTTACCTTTGAACAACAAATTATCGCAATCAAAGGAAAGATGATAAATCAGGAAACTACCACGTTGACCCGTTCTAACCGGGTTTTTATAGGAGAAGAATTTGATCTAAAAAAATGGGATGACCTTCAGCCGTTTTACGATAATCTGATCGCCCGGGAAATAAACTCAGCATCGGACCTGCGCCAGTGGTTTTTGGACAGAAGCGAGCTGGAATCTTACTTGTCGGAAAATTTCGCCTGGCGATATATTCGTCAAACCTGCGATACTGCCAACACCGGGCTGATCAATGCCTTACAATTTTTCATTACCGAAATACAACCAAAACTTGCCGAATACGGAAATCAGCTGGATAAAAAAGCTGTGGAAAGTCCATTTCTGACCGAATTGACAGATCAGGGATTTGCGATTACAATCCGCAGCATGAAAAAAGCAATTGAATTATTCCGCGAAGAAAACATTCCGCTTCAGACGGAAATGCAGACCGAGGAGCGGAAATATGGTGCAGTGGCCGGTGCCATGACCGTTACGCTCGACGGAGAAGAAATGACATTGCAGAAGGCCTCTGACCGCCTGCAGTCTGCCGATAGAGCCGTGCGTGAAGAAGCGTGGCGTGCCGTTGCTGAAAGACGTTTTCAGGATCATGAAACGCTGGATGAGCTATTGAATAAACTGGTGACGCTGCGGGATCAGGTTGGGAAAAACGCTGGATTTGCAAACTATCGTGACTATATGTTTGCAGCCATGGGACGTTTTGACTACACGCCGCAGGACTGTTTTAATTTCCATACTTCGGTGAAGGAAGCTGTCGTCCCTCTTTTGAACGATATGGCCGGCAATCGGAAAAATGCCCTGAAAGTTGAACAGCTGCGCCCATGGGATACAAAAGTAGATCCGAAAGGATTGCCACCTTTGAAGCCTTTCACCAGCGGAGAAGAACTGCTTGATAAAACCATACGCTGTTTCAGCCGTTTGGACCCATTCCTTGGCAACTGCCTTCAGATCATGAAAAACATGAAACATCTGGATCTGGAATCAAGGAAAGGAAAAGCACCCGGTGGTTACAATTATCCACTGGAAGAAATCGGTGTGCCGTTTATTTTCATGAACGCAACCTCGAACCTTCGCGATATGGTGACGTTATTGCACGAGGGAGGGCATGCGGTACACTCGCTGGTAACCCGCGACCTGGCTTTGAATTCCTTCAAACACACGCCTTCCGAAGTTGCCGAATTGGCTTCCATGTCGATGGAATTGATCACGATGGACTTTTGGGATGAGTTTTTCGACAATGATGATGACCTTCGTCGCGCCAAAATCCAGCATCTGGAATCGATCATTGAGACATTACCCTGGGTAGCTACCGTGGATAAGTTTCAGCACTGGATGTATGAAAACCCAACGCATACCGCAACAGAACGGACAGAGGCCTGGGTGAAAATTTATCAGGAATTTACGGACGAGGTTATGGACTGGTCAGAACTGGAATCTTTCCGGGAATATCTGTGGCAGCGTCAGCTTCATATTTATGAAGTACCTTTCTATTACATTGAATACGGAATTGCACAATTGGGAGCGATCGGTGTTTGGAAAAACTATCGTGAAAACCCGGAAAAAGGACTGAAAGGATACCTTGATGCTTTGAAATTGGGCTACACCGCGCCGATTACAGAAATTTATCAGGCTGCCAATATTCCATTTGATTTTTCAAGGAAATATATAACAGAACTCATGCAATTCGTCCATAATGAATTAGAAAGATTAAAAATTTAATAATTCAACTCCTATCCGTTTGGTGGTTATGGAAAAGGCGGTTATTTTTGTGCGTATTACTATGAACAGCAGAGAGATGAAATTTAGTAAAATAGCCGCCTTTGTGGCATGTATCGCATTGTTATCTTCTTGTGATTATCAAAAATATAACCACAAAGAGCAAAAAGACCCAAATGCAGACAATCAGTATGTTTACGGAGTAAGCCCTGATTCTTTGCCACGTCAAATGGCTAATAAATACGAAGCAAATCCTGAGCTTGAGCCACGTGTCAACGCAATCCGTGCTAAGTTGTATGACGGTGCAGGTAGTGCAGTTGTGAAACAATAACACGGTCTCTTAGCAGGTTAATATCATAAAACAGGATATCCTCAAAAATTGAGGATATCTTTTTTTATGCCCGAATTTCTGGTAAATATTATAGCGAAAGGATGTGAATACCTTCCGTCAAATAATAAACGAAGTATAAAACTGAGATCGAAAGCATGGATAAAATGCTGAGGTTAAATGCGAGCGGCGACTTTTCGCGAATAAAATTTAATCCTGCATACAAAATCCAGACAATCGGGAAGAAGGCCTGAAGAAATAAACGGGACTGAAAACAAACCCAGACATTGTACTTAACGCCCGCAATAATGACGAGCAAAATACTTAAAACTAAGATACCTAACCAGGCAGCTTCTTCAAGTCCTTTCTCAAAAGATGCCTTTTCCGCTGATTTCAGCTTACCAATAAATTTAAATACTGACACCGATTTCAGGAACGCACCCAGCAAAATAAGTACGGAGGGAATAAGTCCAACGATGTAGATCACGCTCCCAATGTATTTGAAAGAGGTTCTGGAACCAAGTTCAAACCCGTTTAACGGCTCACAGAATTTGTACCAGAAAGTGGCATAAAATATGATCGGGTAAACATGTTCGAGTATTGGATCGCCCTGAAAAAATGTAGGGTATTTGACCAGCTGTTTTAAGTTGAAATACAGAATGCTTTTGATGCCGATAAAGGTATTCGCCGGCATGTAGTAAAAGAAATCAATATTATGGGCAATAAACCGGTGCTCGGCGTAATAGTTTTCCAGATATTTATATGAACCGAGCAAAAAGGTGACAAAGCCAAAAAGCACGAGTCTTCCCAAAATGTTTTTGACAGGTACCTCCTTTTTCCACAGCGACAATATCACAACCAGCCCCAACACCGGCCCAAAAGCCAGAAATGTACCTTTTGTTAACAAACCAAGACCCAGCAGCGCAGCAAGAATGACTTCATTTTTCAGATCCGGTTTCCCTATATAGCGGTGAAGTGCATAAAAGATGCAGGTTCCTAAAAAATACGCCAGGGTATCATTGGAGACATAAAGTGAAAAGGTAACAAACGAATGCAGCGATACCGCCAGCAGAAAAGATATATTCCTTGCAAGAATATTGGGCAGCAGCTTCTTACACAAAAGATAGAGAAGGTACAGGTTTCCGCAAGCCAGCAAAAGTGAAAATATCTGCGTTATCTTTTGGCTGTGCACATTGTCAAAATAGAAAAACGGTAATGCCAAAAGATAATAAAGCGGCGGGTGCATCGCACAGAATACTTCACGGGTCAATGGCAACCTGCCTTTTTCAACAATGAAATTAATTACTTCGCCATGTGCATCGACACCAAAGCCGGGTAATGTGAAATACAAAAAAACGCGGAGCACAATACCAGCCAGCAACAGATAACCCAATAAGTTATCTCTTCCCAAAATGGCAGTCAATTGTTTAAACATATGTTTAGAGCACAAGGATAATACCCGCAAAGGCAGGAAGGATCATGTAATGCATATTTTTTACACCACAACGAGCCTTAAGTCCGTTATAAAATATCAATGAGGCGCCTTAATTCTTTTCAACAATATTGTAGAAAATTAAGACTTTCAAATAAGGAGAGGTAATTTTCTGTAAAATTATAGAAGTGCGAACGAGAATAGAAATTTTTTTCCGAAATAGATCAATTATTTTGTAAACGGCTGAAAATCTAACATAATCGTCGCCGTTGAATCATTTCTAATAAAAAATGAAAGTTAATTTTCGTACCACTTGAGCAAGCGGTTGGGATAATTGTTCGTTTTTAATTTACTTTACATCCTTAATATACACATCGAAAATATAGTATTATTTTAATACCACATTTAAAAACCGTATTTAATACTTAATATGAATATAGCATTGGTTACCGGTTCAGCCGGATTGATAGGAAGTGAGTCCGTTGCGTTTTTAGCCGATAAGTTTGACCTGATCATTGGTGTTGACAATAATTTGCGTGAATATTTCTTCGGAGCAGATGGAAATACTGCATGGAACAAGAGCCGTATTGAATCCGCTTATGCTAACTACAAGCACTATTCAGCAGATATTCGGGAAGTTAGCCAACTTGAACCGATTTTTAAAGAATACGGAACAGACATTAAACTGATTATCCATGCTGCTGCACAGCCAAGCCACGACTGGGCTGCCCGTGAGCCTTTCACAGACTTCGGTGTAAATGCAGTTGGAACATTGAATATGCTTGAAATGACCCGTCTTCACACGCCTGAAGCTGTGTTTATTTTCACATCTACCAACAAAGTTTACGGAGATAATCCTAACTATCTGCCTCTTGTTGAGCTGGAAACACGTTGGGAAATCGATGAAAATCATGCATACTTCAAAAACGGAATTGACGAACAACACAGCATCGACCATACGAAACACTCCATCTTTGGTGCTTCGAAAGTAGCTGCTGATATCATGGTGCAGGAATACGGCCGTTATTTCGGTATGAAAACAGCTGTTTTCCGTGGAGGATGCCTTACAGGCCCTAACCACTCAGGTGCTCAGCTGCACGGATTCCTTGCTTACCTGATGAAATGTGCGATCACGGGGAATCACTACACGATTTTCGGATACAAAGGCAAGCAGGTTCGTGACAATATCCATAGCCATGACCTTGTAAACATGTTCTGGCATTTTTACCAAAACCCACGTCCGGGCGAAGTTTACAACGCTGGTGGTGGCCGTTTTGCAAACTGCTCAATGTTGGAAGCCATTACTTTGTGCGAAAAAATCACGGGTAACAAACTTTCTTACTCATACTCTGAAACCAACCGTATCGGTGACCATATCTGGTATGTAAGTGATCTTTCGAAATTCAAAGCGCACTATCCGGGATGGAATTGGGAATATGGCCTTGTTGAAACATTAACACAAATTCACGACGGCATTTCTTCTCGTTTGGGAAGTGTAAAATAATATGTTAATTTTCGTAACCTCCGAACGAGTTAGATCTGTTAACTTGTCCGGAGGTTATTTTTAATCTCCACTATGCCGGAAAACTTTGTAATTATTATACCTCAGTACAACGACTGGGAGGCTCTAAATCTGCTGATCACGAAAATAAACACAGATCTGGATCCTGCCGTGCTGAAAAATGCATCCATACTCGTGGTAGATGATTGTTCATCGATAGACCGGACCAACCCTTTTGTTCCTTTCGGCGGAAAAGCCATTCAGGTTTTACGCCTCTATCGCAACCTTGGACACCAAAAGGCTATTGCCATCGGTTTGTCCTACGTAGCCGATAATATTGATTGCGATAAAGTGATTGTGATGGATGCCGATGGGGAAGATGCTCCGTCTGATATCAATAAACTGGTTGCAAAATCAGTTGAAGTTCCTGGAAAAATCATTTTCGCACAGCGAAACAAACGTACCGAAAACTTCGTCTTTAGGTTCTTTTACGTGATTTACAAGTACGTTTTTAAACTGCTCACGGGTAAAGTAATCACCTTTGGTAATTTCAGTCTGGTGCCTAAAAACAGGCTTCAGAATCTGGTACGCGTTTCCGAAATCTGGAACAATTATCCGGGTGGCATTATCAAATCTCGTATTCCTTACGATTCCATGCCGACAGACCGGGCGACCCGTCTGGCGGGGGAGAGCAAAATGAATTTCGTTTCGCTGGTTCTACACGGATTAAGCGCGATATCGGTACTCGTTGACACGACTGCAGTAAGGATCCTGATTTTTTCCATGTTCATGTCCGGTTTGGCCGTGGCCTTCATCTGCATAATTTTGTTCCTCAAACTGATTGGAAATGCTACACCGGGATGGGCCTCTACGCTAGGCAGCACCCTGATTATCCTGATGCTCCAATCGTTTCTGATTTCTCTTTTTCTGGTGTTTATGGTTCTGCAATATCGCTCACAGCAACACTTTATTCCAGCCATTCATTACCGTGATTTTGTAGACAAGGTAGATACAATCAACTAGGATCGTATGCTGACTTTCGACAATTCTCCGACAGTTTACTGGTTTCTTGGATATTCGCTGGCCGGACTGGTCATTTTAGCGAGTATTTACAAAAAAGTGCCTGTGAAGGCATTTGTAATACTTTCTATTGCCCTGCTCGCCTTCATGCGTATGCCTGCGATTGTACTTAACAGAGAGCTGAACGCCGATGAAAGCCAAATGCTCAGCCATGCGATTACACTTCACCAGGATCCTGTTTATTGGCGATCTGTCGATGGTACCACCATCGGGCCCCTTGACAATTATCTGCTTGTCATTCCTAAAATATTCGGATTTCAAATCAACTACACTTCTGGCCGGATGATGGGCTTGCTGTGTTGCATCGGAGCTTTGCTGTTTATTTTCTCAGCAATGAAAAGATGGTTTGGCGAGTCAACTGCGCGGGTTGCATTTACAGCGCCGGTTATTTTTCTATCATTCACACAGGAGACCGATTTCGTTCATTATTCCAGTGAACAGATGCCCGTATTCCTCCTGGCCCTAACGATATGGTTGCTGTCAAAACTTACTGAAAGCAGGCTATTATCCTCAGCCACAACCTTCTTTCTCGGCTTTTTTGCCGGTATGATGCCATTCGCCAAATTGCAGTCTGTTCCTCAGGCGATGGTCGTAGTTATCGCTGCTTTATGGTTGTGTTACCAATATTATGGCCGTACGCGGCAGCTCAAACCACTTTTGACTTTGCTTTTAGGCGGAATAACTTTCCCGGTTCTGGCTTTTGTATGGATTTTTACCAACGGTGTTTTCCAGGATTTCCTTGACTTCTACATTTTTGGCAACGCCATTTACGCTGGAGAAAACAATTTCTTTTCGATCCCCTCGCAGTTTGTCAGTCTGGTCTCCAATAGCGGGGATTTTACCGTTTATTCGCTGACTCTGATCATTCCGATGATTCTGGGTGTATTTTATGCCTTACGTCCTTCTGCCGGCAGTAAAAAGATCAACGACTTCCTGATCCCTTCGACGGCCATTCTGCTGATCCTGGCTGGTATTTATTCCTCCACAAAATCAGGAAACAGCTTTATACATTATCTCAATTTTTGCATCTATCCCTGGATCTTACTCGCCGCTTACGGTATATCAAAACGAAACACCTTGTTTATCGCCGCTCCGGTCGCACTTCTTTTATGGTTTGCCGGAAATGATGCCATATCCTATAAAAGAGAACACCGCCTGAATGCCTTTGAATCTGTGGGAGGGGCCAATAAACTGGATAAAAGTGCGGTTGTAAAAGCTTTGGAGAAATTTACCAAACCAGGAGATTACATGGTGGTGTGGGGTTGGCAATGCAAGTATTATGTGGAGGCGCAACTGGCTCAGGGAACAGCTGAAAACCACTCGGAGCGTTCCATTTTCAAACATGCGATGCAGGATAAATACCTGAGCCGATACGTGAGTGACCTGCAAAGAACGAAACCTGCCGTAATTCTTGACGCTGTCGGAAAGTACAGTTTGTGGGTGCAGGATAAGGCAACGCAGGGAATTGATAGTTTCCCTGCGGTGGCTCAGTATGTTCACCAGCACTACACGCTGGTTTCCACGATAGACGATGTGACCTTATACGTACGAAAAGATAAGCTGACTAGTCTGCAATCAGCTGTTCAGCCGCGCCTTGCTGCAACAAATCACTAAGTGTGGTCTGATCTAACACGGCAAGGTTGGCATCTCTCCATTTTTCCAAAACCGTACGCAGGCTGCATGTTTCCTCATCTTTGCAGTCATCACATTTTCCGTAGAAAAACATGGACACGCAAAGCGCCGGCGCGATAGGGCCATCAATAATCCGAAGCACTTTCGAAAAACTTACTTCTCCCGGCGGAATTCTTAATAAATAACCTCCTCCTTTTCCCTTTTGGCTCTGTAAAACGCCGTTATTTCTCAAATCAAGCAAAATTGCTTCAAGAAATTTCTTGGGAATTCTTTCTTTCTCCGCGATGTACGAAATCAGCACGGGGCCTTTCCCGAACTGTTCCGCCAATACCTTAAGCGCTTTTAGAGCGTACTTTGCTTTTTTTGATATCATTGTTGATAAGTATACTAAATTTCGCCTTTAAAACTTACAGCATTCTTTACACGATAACTTCCATCTGATCTCTGTACTAATCTGAGTGGCTTAGTGTTGTAACAATTAATATTGGTTTTTTATTCATTATCCGGCTGTATATCAGAATGTCTGAAAACAATCGTTTGGTTAATAAAGTACAATTTTATAAAATATTCTACTTACTCTACTAATTTATAGACTTTTAAAACTAATTTGTAATAAATACAAATATTAAATTCTTTACAACAAAAAATACACACACCAGATGGCAGCTATTGCAAGTCTACAACCGGACAAAAATCAGATCGAAATTGTATCCAAACTATACCTGTACGGCTCGGAGGCTACTGATGAAATCGGAAACCGGGTCATTGAGGAAATAAACCGGATGTACAACGAGCCTCAGGCAACGATTGATGTCGAAGGAAAACCAATGAAAGTTGTGTTCAACATCAGTTACAAACTTATTTCAACTGCCGAAGCCATGCTTAGAGCGTCAGTCAACCAGAATTTCCGGAACAACTACATCCGTATTGAAAACGAAAACCACATTACCCGGTCTTTCATGGGTTTTGGTTTGGGCGATAACGTCGGGCATTGGCTGACAACGGACAATCTTGGTGTTTCGACCACGGCTGCGCATGAATTCGGGCATAGCCTCGGTCTCGATCACCCTGCTCAGGTCGACTTTCGGGGCAGTAATACACCTCCGCCTATTATGGCACCAAGAGGCAGCCTTGTTGATCCCCAATATCAATGGAACCCACAAGCCGTAGCTGGTGAATTCGGCGGCACCATGAACCCCAAATATCGTAAAGTAACAGCAGAAGAGGTCCGGCTGATTTTGCAGGACCTCTCTTTTGAAAACGATAAAAATTTATATCTCGGCCAGATATCAAACACGCTTTTCGACAAAACCGGCAGTCCGACACACTGGTTATCCTGACCTAGTTTCTGGGTGGTTTTCCTCCGTTCAGTAACCCCTGCATTCTTTCGAGGGTTTTCTTTTCGCCGCAAAGTGATAAGAACGCCTCTCGTTCCAGGTCAAGCAGGTATTGTTCTGTGACGTTTTGTGGATAACTCAAATCCCCGCCGTTGATAACATAGGCAAGTTTGTTGGCAATTTTGGCATCATGCTCGCTGATAAAATTAGCGAGTTTCATTTGCGCAATACCCGTCATAAACAAAGCCATACCAGCCTTTCCCTGAACTTTGATATCATTTCTCTGTTTTGGCTGCGTATAACCGTTGTCTGCAAGGTCGATTGCTGCCTGCTTCGCTTCCGCGATCAGGCGGCTGCGGTTCAGCACAATCTGATCTTTTTCCTGTAAATAATTCATTGCACGCGCATCATGTGCAGAAGTAGAAACTTTTGCCTGCGCAATATTCATGAAAGCAGTCTGAAGAATATTTAATTCCGTGTCTCCGGCCTGGTACATATCGGAGCACCTCAGCGCCATTTCTTTGGTGCCACCGCCCGCAGGAATAATCCCTACGCCAAATTCCACCAGACCAATATAGGTTTCCGCATGCGCTACCACTTTATCGGCATGAAGGTTAAGCTCGCAACCTCCACCCAATGCCAGCGTATGCGGTGCGGTAACCACCGGAATCGAAGAATAACGGGCCCGCATCATCGTCTGCTGGAATTGTGCGATAACCATATTGATCTCGTCAAATTCCTGCTCAATGGCAAACATAAACAGCATGGCCAGATTGGCACCGGCGGAAAATGCCTCGCTGGATTCATTGCCGATAACCAGTGCGCGATAATCCTTTTCAGCCAGACTTATCCCTTTCTGAATGCCTTCAATTACCTCAGAACCCATTGTGTTCATCTTGGATTTGAATTCAAGATTCAGAATTCCGTCCCCGATGTCGTACACATTTGCACCTGCATTTTTCCAGACAATGTTGTTCGTCAGGTTGCTCAAAATGATAAAGCTATCCTGTCCCGGAATTACTTTATAACTTTTTGATGCGATATCATAATACAGTTTTTTGCCGTTCTCAACCTTATAGAAAGACTCATGGCCGGCTCCCAGCATTTCATAAACCCAGGCCGCAGGTTTGGCATTCAGCTCTTCCATGATGGCGAGCATTGCTTTTACGCCCACAGCATCCCAGGTTTCAAACAAACCCAGTTGCCACCCAAAACCGGCACAAATGGCCTGGTCAATACGGAATATCTCGTCAGAAATTTCCGGAATTCGGAAAGTGGCATATTTAAAACAATCTGAAAAAGTTCTTCTGTAAAACTCGCCAGCCTTATCTTTTCCAGCCAAAAGCACACTGAAACGCTTGGCCACATCACCAATCGCCTTGGTTCCTTCCAGCGTCGCAAATTTTACTTTTTCAGAAGGTTTATATTCCAAAGTCTGAAAATCAAGTGCCAGAATCACCGACTTGCCCTTTTCGTCCTTTATTTTTTTATAAAAACCTTGCCCCGTTTTGTCGCCCAGCCACTTGTTATCGTACAGTTTCTGCATGATGACAGGCAGCTTGAAAGCGTCGCGGGATTCGTCCGTTCCCTCGCCCGAGGCATACAAATTATTCGCCACATGAACCGTGGTATCCAGCCCAACCACATCCGAGAGGCGATAGGTACCAGATTTCGGCCTGCCCACCACAGGACCGGTAAGCTTATCCACTTCATCAACCGATAAATTCATTTCCTCAGCCACACGAATGGTCTGGATCAGGGCGAAAATACCGAGACGGTTGGCAATAAAACCAGGTGTATCCTTACAAAGTACCGTCGTTTTACCCAAAAACAAGTCGCCATAATGCATGAGGAAATCAACAACGGACTTGTCTGTATCAGTTGTCGGAATAATTTCCAACAAACGCAGGTAACGCGGCGGATTAAAAAAGTGCGTTCCACAGAAATTCTTCCTGAAATCTTCACTGCGGCCTTCTGCCATCAAATGAATCGGAATTCCGGAAGTATTGGAGGTAATCAGCGTTCCCGGTTTACGAAGCGCATCTACCTTTTCATATAAACTTTTCTTGATGTCAAGACGCTCCACAACAACCTCAATCACCCAATCGTAGTCTTTGATATCTTTCAGGTTATCGTCAAAGTTGCCGAGTTTGATCCTCGATGCAAAAGCCGGGCTGTAAAGTGCCGCCGGTGTTGCCTTTAAAGTTTGCTGAAATGAATCATTTACGATCCGGTTCCGGACAGCAGGATGATCCGTATTAAGTCCTTTTGCTTTCTCCGCATCGCTGGTTTCTTTTGGAACAATGTCCAGAAGCAACACCTCTACACCAATATTGGCAAAATGGCACGCAATCCGTGACCCCATAATACCCGAGCCCAGAACGGCTACTTTACGAATAGAACGATTCATTATTTAAAGGTTTTGGTTTGTTGTACTTATTGGAGCCCTTAGCAGGCACTGTTTATCAAAATTCGTCTTCGATTTCCCCGGCCTTCAATTTCTGATTTTCTTCTTCTACCAACCGGTTAATATCCTTAATCACGTCGAAAAACACGACAAGCTTGTCCAGAGGAATTTTATCTCGGATCATCGTATTGAAAGATAAGACCCCTTCACGCGATAACTCCCGTTTTTCCTTGCCCAGATCCGTCAGCACAATTCGCACAAAACGCTTGTCGCTTTCGTCCACCTCACGACGGATCAATCCTTTTTCTTCAAGATTTTTAAGCATACGCACCAAACTTCTCGGCTCCATACCTAACAGCGGAGCAATCTTGGTTGCCGGCGTACCGTGCTCTATATCAATATTTAACAACACATAACCAACCGCCATGGTGGTATCAAAGCGAGCCGCATAAGCATTGTACATCCTCGAAATAGAATGCCACGCCCACTTAATCTGGAAGTCAATTGTCTTTTCCTTGCGCATCTTTGAATTTGGTACGGTGTCAGTAAAGTACTGTTCACAAATGTAAGAAATCAAATTAATATTATGCAAGCATACTAATTTAGTTCTATAAAAAAACGCGCCGGAATTTTTTCAGCTCCGGCGCGCCAGTTTTATTTACTTCTCGCTGATCAGTTTATCCATCAGCTGATTGAAATCAGCAACAAATTCATCATAATATTTCCCGGTTCCGGGGCCGGAAAAACCCGTGTGTATCTCCCGCACCTTACCTTTTTTATCAATAAAAATGGTCGTCGGATACGACATCACCTTATTTAACATCGGCAATGCTTTACCCGTCGCTTCGTTTGTGTTTGTCCCGGCAAGCAAAACCGGATATTCAATACCCAGGCGGTCCGCCATTCTTTTCAGCTTTGGCGCAGAAACCGCGAGATCATTCGAATGCTCAAATGCCAGACCGACAATTTCAACACCTCTCGACTTATTCTTTTTGTACCAGGGTACCAGATAATTGGTTTCGTCCATACAGTTCGGACACCATGAACCCATAATCTGGATGATCACCGCTTTATCTTTAAACCGTGGATCCTTGAACGAAAGTGGTTTCCCGTTGGCATCGGGAAAAGTAAAATCAACGGTTTCAAAACCCGGTTTCAGATAGGTAAGTTTCGTTGCATCCGGTAATTTGGCGTTCTCATCCAACACGGCTGTGAAAGTTTTATAGCCCTTAATACCCGACCAAAACGCCCCTTTCAGGGTACCGTTTTTCAGGATAACCGCTTTGATCAGATAAGCATTCGAGCCGTCAAAAGTGGACAGGTATACACTATCGCCCTTCACATTGCCCGAAAGAAAACGATAATCGCTCGTCGGTGTCAGGAAGGAGCCTTCCACAATATTCCCTTTCTGCGTAAAACTGCCCACCGCAACACTCGAATCTTTGGTCACTTCGTTCTTGAAAACGGTGGCGTATTTACCCGTGACATTTTTTACATCTTCCTCAGCATTTTCTTTAAAAAAGCGATACGAATCGCCAAAAGCCGCCTGAAAAGGTAAGGAGCCCAGCACCTTTTTCCCATCCAGTCTTTTATAAACACCCGTCATTTTATCACCATGCACCGAAGCCGTGATCTCAGAGTCAAAAAGCTGCATCGGGATATGAAGCGAATCCTTGTCAAAATAGGCCGTATCCATTTTCAAACGCTCACCGCCATTGACAGAATAGACGGTATATGTCTTACCATCAGGATTTTTAGAAAGGTCAAGAATAACCGGAAGCAATTGCCCGTCACGTGTCAAAGTCGCCCGCCAGGTTCCCGGTTTCACAACCGTATCGGCAGATGAGTGACATCCCCAGATACTTACAGTGGCAAATAATCCAAATATTAATTTTATTGCTCTCATATTCAATTTATTGATATAGAATTACAGGTATCGCAAAAAAATTAAATCCCTGCCCAGGCGCAATTCGTACCATTGAAAATTGCTAAGTTTGTAACGGCCTGACGGCAAGAATTAGTTCCTATCTACGTTGCTTTTAATAAATGGATCTTCCTAGTACATATCATGAACCTGTAATGCTGTCCGAATGTCTGGACGGCCTGAATATCCGTCCTGACGGCATCTATGTGGATGTTACGTTTGGCGGAGGAGGACATTCGCGGGCGATTTTAGAAAAATTAACAACCGGTCGTCTTTTGGTTTTTGACCAGGACCCGGATGCAATAGCGAACGCAGAACAATGGAAGGATGATCCGAGATTTACGTTCATTGCAGCTAATTTCCGCCATATCAAGCGGTATCTTAAACTGCATAAAGCGGAAAAAGTAGATGGCATCCTGGCGGACCTTGGTGTTTCATCGCATCAGATCAACACACCGGAGCGTGGTTTTTCAACCCGTTTTGAGGCAGATCTGGATATGCGGATGAACCCGAACAATGAAAAAACGGCGCGCGAAGTTTTAAATGTGCGCTCGGCCTCAGAATTGCAATCAATTCTGGGAAGATATGGTGAAGTGACCAACGCCCGTACGGCGGCGGAAGCAATATTTTCGGCGAGACATAATGCGCCTATCGAAACGGTTAATGACCTGAAAGGGATTTTGATGCGTTACGCCCCGAAACACCGTGAAAACAAATATTTCGCACAGGTTTTTCAGGCTTTACGCATTGAGGTCAACGACGAAATGAAGGTGCTGGAAGAGTTTTTGATGCAGGTACCGGAGGTTCTGAATCCCGGAGGAAGGCTGGTGGTGATGTCGTATCACT
This sequence comes from Dyadobacter diqingensis, assembly GCF_024220585.1. GTDB lineage: Bacteria > Bacteroidota > Bacteroidia > Cytophagales > Spirosomataceae > Dyadobacter > Dyadobacter diqingensis. Next base: position 187,127 of record NZ_JAMXKF010000008.1, on the reverse strand, counting down.
CGCTGGAAGACAGACCGGTAAAAAACTTTATCCAGAAGGGGAAATTCGACGGGGAGGTTGAAAAGGATTTTTATGGCAATGAAATCAAGCCGTTGAAAAGCATTACCCGAAAACCGGTCGAAGCGACGGAAGAAGAAGTAAAACGCAACCCACGCGCGAGAAGCGCCAAATTGCGGATTGCCGAGAAGCCGGAATAGGCTCGGTTTTTGTAATGTAGATTAAAAGTGTTGGCTTGAAAAGGGATTGTGGCCTATGTTCTGTCACCCGTTCCGGGTTTTACAGGGGGATAAACCAGGATAAATTTTCTACAATACTTTCATCCCTTCGGGATTGCGATTGGTTAGAATCTAGGAAAGGATTTTTATAGAAAACCCATCATGCAATTATTTCAATATCAAAAAGCCAGAATGACGCCGGGGCTCAATAATCCCGAAGGGATGAACGATATTGTAGCATCGGTTGACGAAGAAGCAATTTGAACCCCGTAGGCGTGTCACATTTTACAATTTGATGTATTTCAACCTTTAAAAACAAAAATTTTACCTCTATTTGAACAATTGAATTTTGGTAAAACTGACGCAATAATCAATGATTTTTAATGACATTTAACTGTTATAAAAAACATGGCTGAAAATAGAAGAAGACCAAAACCCGCATCGGAAAAGGCACCTAAACCGAAACGGGAATATAACCTTTTCAACTGGCTGAACCGTTTTCTGCCGTTGGACACGATCTTTGGCGATAATGTTCCCGGACAGGAAGAAAGGGTTCCGGTAAAATATTTTTACTATTTCGGCTGGATTGTCCTTCTTTTGGTAATTTATGAGAGAATAGGATTTCAGTCGGAAGAATATGTCAGAAATAGCATCAAACTAAAAAAAGAGGTCGATGACCTTCGGGCTGAATACACGTCTATTCAGGCCGAATATATGAAAAGCGGCAAACAGTCTGTGATCATTGAAAAGGTGAAACCCGACGGATTGGAAGAAAACCTCAATCCAACAAAAAAGATTATCATCAAAAAGGATTAAAACACTTCATATCTATTTATTGACATCACCCGGGCATGAAGACTGACATAGAAAGCGGCCAAAATAATAAGAAAGCACTGATATACCGGGCACGTGTGGTTGCCCTGTTACTCTTCGTGTTTGCAGTCATGGTTTTTGGAAAACTGCTCCACGTGCAATACTACGCGACCCATAAGGGCAAAACCTGGTCGGAATATGCGGTCAAAAATGACCTGAAGCTCGATACGATACAGGCCATGCGCGGCAGCATTTTTTCAAGCGACGGAAGTCTGCTCGCTACTTCATTACCTTATTACTATGTAGGTTTTGACACGAAAGTTGCTGATTCGGCTTACTTCTATAACAATGTAGACCAGCTTGCCAGTTTGCTTGTAAAAAATTTCGGAGAAAACACTTTTGATGGTTACAGAAACAAACTTGTCAGATATCGGGTCAGCAAAAACAAACGATATCTGCGTTTGAAAAGCAAGGAAATCGGTTATCTGGAACGTGAGAAGGTAAAAGAATGGCCATTTTTTAGCAAGGAAAAAAAGGGCGGGGGAGGAAAGTTTGAAATGATCTACAAACGTTACAAACCTTTTAGCCCAATGGCCGACCGCACAATCGGTGGCACGGATCCCAAAAGCGGACGTGGTTATATTGGTATCGAAGCAAGTTTTGACAAAGATCTGGAAGGCAAGGAAGGCGTCAATCTGGTGGAGCAGGTGGAGGGCGGTATAAAAATCCCGGTGGGAGACGCCCTGAACATTCAACCAGAGGCCGGAAAAGATATTTATACGACGCTGGACATGAACTTTCAGGACATGGCCGAAATTGCTTTAAGAAGAAAACTCACCGAAGCCCAGGCAGATTTCGGCTGCGTGATTGTTATGGAAGTCGCGACGGGAGAAATTCGGGCGATGGCAAATCTTACGAAACGTCCGGACGATAAGTACGAAGAAGTTTTCAATTACGCACTGGCCGGAAGTACGGATCCCGGCTCTACCTTCAAGTTGCCGACGATGATGGCTTTGCTGGAAGAAACAAAAATGAACCCGAATCAGGTGACGGTTAATACCGGAACAGGCTCGGTTCGATTTCGCGGACTTGCTATCAACGACTCAAAAAGAGGCGGACATGGGGTGCTGACAGCCGCTCAGGTATTTGAAAAATCATCGAATATTGGCGTTCATTTGCTGATGCAGCGGTATTTTTTCTCAAAACCTGATAAATATCTTCAATACCTTAAACAATTTCACCTGACAGAACCAACCGGAATCCATATGAAAGGTGAAAACCCGCCTTACATCAAAGACCGGTCCTCGAAGCAATGGAATAACTACTCCCTTACTTTCATGTCTTACGGCTACGAAATGCGCATGACGCCGCTGCAAACACTCGCTTTGTACAATGCGGTCGCCAATGACGGATACTGGGTGCGGCCGATGGTTGTGAGGGAGGTACGCAGCGCTGAAAAACTGGAAGACAAGATATTGCCATATGTTTCTGAAAAGCCGATCTGCTCGCCGGAAACGCTGCGTAAAATTAAAATCATGCTGGAAGGCGTTGTGGAGCATGGCTCGGCAAGAAATATCAAAACTGATCTTTACAAAATTGCCGGAAAAACCGGAACAGCCCAGAAGCTGATCAACGGGATTCATACCGCCGGTAAGTATTACACTTCCTTTGCAGGTTATTTCCCGGCAAACAGACCCAAATACAGTTGTATCGTGATTATCGACACGCCGCGCGGAGCGAAAGAAAACTATCAGCTTTACGCCGGTAGTGTCGCTGCACCCGTATTTAAGGAAGTGGCCGACCGTATTTACGCATACGACCAGAGCATTCAGAAAACATTAAAAGATACCAGCCGCGGTGCCGAGAAAATTGTAAAATGGGCAGGCAGAACTTCCGATCTGAAAGTTATCAGCGACGAGTTGAAACTGACACCGGTAACGGAAGAAAATGAATACGCAGCCGGTTCTATTTTACTAAAAGGCAAAACCAACTGGAAACCGCGCAACATTGAGTCCAAGGATGTGCCGGACCTACAGGGCATGGCCATGCGCGATGCGTTGTTCATTCTGGAAAACAAGGGCTTCAAAGTGACATTCAAAGGTTCGGGTAAAGTGGTGGAACAATCGCTCCCGCCAGGTACCAATAAAAGCGGACTTAAAACGATCCTGTTAACATTACAGTAAATCCATCAATGGAAAGCATTCAAAAACCAATTCATAGTTTAATAGCCGGAATCGCAGGCGTAACAGTTCACGGGTCCGGAGATGTTGTTGTTAATAAAATCATTATCGATTCCAGGCGTGTTTTGCCCGGAAGTCTGTTTGTTGCATTAAGGGGGACACAGGTTGACGGACATCAGTTCATTGAAACCGCATCTGATCTTGGAGCATCGGCTATCTTATGCGAAGACCTCCCTGCTCAGCCAAGAGAGGGAATCACCTATATTCAGGTTCAGGATTCAGCGCTGGCAATGGGTTTCATTGCTGCTTCGTTTTACGATCATCCCTCTAAAAAACTTACACTGGTAGGCGTAACGGGGACCAATGGAAAAACCTCGGTCGCGACATTCCTGTTTCAACTTTTCAGAGCTTTGGGTTATCGTTGCGGATTGTTATCTACGGTACAGAACCAGATTGAAGACGACGTGATCCCCTCCACGCATACCACGCCGGATGCTGTTGCATTGAATGAGCTCCTGGCGTTGATGCATGAAAAAGGCTGTTCACACGTGTTTATGGAGGTAAGCTCTCATTCCGTTGCACAGCACCGGATTACTGGATTGCGTTTTGCGGGAGGAATTTTCACCAATATCACCCATGATCACCTCGATTTTCATAAAACTTTTGATAATTACATCGCCGCCAAGAAAGGCTTTTTCGACCAGCTGCCGAAAGGCTCATTTGCACTCGTCAATATCGACGACCGCCGTGGTTCGGTAATGGTTCAGAATACAAAAGCACGGATAGAAACCTATTCGCTGCAAACGCTCGCGACCTATAACGGAAAAATCCTTTCGGATACGCTGACCGGAATGCACATGGAAATCAATAACCAGGAGGTCTGGTTCCGGGTTATCGGGCGATTTAACGGTTATAACCTGCTTTCTGTATACGGAGCCGCAGTGGCACTTGGAGAGTCGCCGGAGGAAGTTCTGACGGCATTGTCCAATCTGAACAGCCCTCCCGGCCGGTTTGAACAAATTCATTCGGCTGATAACATCGTTGGTATTGTGGACTACGCACACACGCCGGATGCCCTGGAAAATGTTTTGCAGACCATCGCACATCTACGTCATGGCAATGAGCAGGTGATTACGATTGTTGGATGCGGAGGAAACCGCGACGCTGCCAAAAGACCTAAAATGGCTGAAATCGCCTGCAATTTAAGTACACGCGTTATTCTGACTTCCGACAACCCGCGTTATGAAGAGCCGCAGGACATTCTGGATCAGATGCTTAAGGGTGTTCCGCCTTTAAAATATAAAAACACGACCGTAGTTCCTGACCGTCATGAAGCCATTTTCAAGGCGGTTGCCGAGGCCAATCCGGAAGATATTATTTTGATTGCCGGTAAAGGCCATGAGACTTATCAGGAGATCCGCGGCGTAAAACATGACTTTGATGACAGGCAGGTGTTGAGAGAGGCATTTTTTAGTTTTCATTCCCAAAAAGAATAAAAATTCAGGACACGTTGCGTAGTCTGCGAGAAAACGTCAACTTTGCAAGCGCTAATCACGATTTTACATGCTTTATTATCTATTCGACTACCTAGACAAGCAATTTAACATACCCGGAGCGGGCGTATTTCAATACATTTCTTTCCGCGCACTCGGTGCTACGGTGCTGTCTTTATTCATTGCAGCCACCTACGGAAAATGGATCATCAACTTCCTGCGCAGACAACAGGTTGGTGAGTCGATCCGTGATCTGGGTTTGGAAGGTCAAATGGAAAAAGCAGGCACACCAACCATGGGTGGGTTTATCATTCTGGCATCCTTGCTGATTCCGGTATTGCTGTTCGCCAAACTATCCAATGTCTATATCGTGCTGCTGCTTATTACTGCTGTATGGACAGGCATGATCGGGTTTATCGACGATTATCTTAAGAAATTCAAAAATAATAAGGAAGGTCTGCACGGACGGTTTAAAATTGTCGGTCAGGTCGGACTCGGGCTTATCGTGGGCTTAACACTATCTTTTAACGACCACGTCAAAATCCGGATATACGAACAGCCGCTTTTAAGCTCATCCCTTGGAGAAGTGCAGCGGTACAAAGATTTGGTACATCCGACTGTAACGACCCTGCCGTTTTTCAAAAACAACGAGTTTGATTACAGAACGCTGCTTTTTGGATGGCTTCCAGAGGAGTATACCTGGGTTATCTACACCATCATTGCTATTTTCATTATCACGGCCGTATCCAACGGCGCCAACATTACCGACGGAATTGACGGTTTGGCAGCAGGGATTTCAGGGATTATAGCCCTTGCGCTGGGCGTACTGGCTTACTTGTCTGGTAATACAAAATTCTCTCAGTACCTGAACATCATGTATATTCCCAATTCGGGAGAACTTGTGATTTTCTGTGCTGCTTTTGTCGGGGCCTGTGTCGGGTTTCTCTGGTACAATGCCTATCCAGCGCAGGTTTTCATGGGAGATACAGGAAGTTTGATGCTTGGGGGCGTTATTGCCGTAGTAGCGTTGGCCATCCGGAAAGAATTGATGATCCCGATTTTGTGCGGCGTTTTCCTTTCCGAGCTCGTCTCCGTGATCACACAAGTCAGCTATTTTAAGTATACGAAAAAGAAATTCGGCGAAGGCAGGCGAATACTGCTCATGTCTCCGCTTCACCACCATTACCAGAAAAAGGGTTTGCACGAAGCAAAAATTGTAACCCGCTTCTGGATCGTCGGAATTATCCTCGCCATTCTGACACTGGCAACTTTGAAACTGAGATAAAAATAAAAAGCGTTCACGGAGATTTTTCCATGAACGCTTTTCTTCTTTTTCGGGGTACTTATCGTCCTACTTGTTCTGAATATCTTCTCGGATCATATCCTTTTGCAAACAGCGGATACTGATCAAAAATCCTTCTCACCACACTCCGGTAATGGTTGTTTGAGTTTTCAACACCCTTGAAAATGCCCGAAGCATAACCTCTCCATACCACCTGATCACTTTCTGCATCGATCAGCGAAACGATTAACGTGCCCTTATCCAGCGCATACTTAATCGGCTCATATCGGAAACCATCGTTCTCTGTATCCACCCAGTTTTTGATCACGGGCTGCATATATCCCTGATAACGCAGGTTATCATAGAAAATACCATAGTTTACTAATAGTGTAGGTTTTTCAGCGGTAAGCTTGTAGCCCCTTACCTGCATCTGACGACGGATTGCCTCATAAATTTCTGTACAAAGATTATTTGTATCGCGCTCACATTCCAAAAATGTATAAGAGGAATAATCTTTGAAATTTGTTTCATAACTGTAGTCATGTTCCACAAATACTTTACGACCACTCGAGCAACCCGCTAATATCAATATCACTAATAAAGCGGCATAAGGTTTAATAGACTTCAGCATAAGCATTTCATTTTGTCAGGTTATAAATAGATATAGTTACTCTAATATTGAAAACCCACTCATCAATAGCTTATGCCGTCCGTCTGCCCTGGAACTACCCCATATAATAAGCTACTGCTTTACGCATATCTGAAACCGGCACTGCAATGTCGTAACCGCACTTTCCGGCTCCTTCCAAAAGAGAAAAACGTACTTCGCTTCCTCTGTTCTTTTTGTCCTGACGGGTTAAAGCTATGATTGGCTCCACATCCTCAGGCCTTATGAGCACCTTGCCATAAGTAGCAAAGATAAACTCCTCAATATCAACCAATGTCTTCCGATCTATCAGCCCTCTTTTAAATGAGAGGTAACTTTCCATGATCATACCTACTGCAATTGCTTCCCCATGGAATAATCTTTCGCTCTCGGATTTACCTAAAAAATACGTTTCAACGGCATGTCCCAATGTGTGCCCGAAGTTCAGGATTTTTCTCAATCCCTTCTCCGTAGGATCCTGATCCACGATATTCTGTTTGATCTTAACGGAATGCGCAATCAGATCAGCCCAGTTTTGTTCTTCAAAATCATTGTGACTGATTACCTTCCACTTTTCTCCATCTGCAATCAGACAATGTTTTATAATCTCCGCAAAACCTGAACGGATTTCCCTTTCAGACAAGGTTTTCAGAAAAAACGGATCGATTAATACACTGTTTGGAATATTAAAAACACCGATATGATTCTTAAAACCATGAAAATCAATTCCCAATTTACCTCCTACACTCGCGTCAACCTGTGACAGTAACGTAGTTGGAATCTGAATAAAATCTATCCCGCGTTTGTAAACTGCCGCACAAAAACCACCCATATCCCCTATCACACCGCCGCCAATGTTGATGACCAAAGCATGTCTGTCAAGCTCAGCCGATGTCATGCTTTCCCAGATGGTCTCGCAAGTAGCCATTACCTTGTGTTTTTCGCCACTTGACACCGTTACTAATTTGTGTTTCGGCAACAATGGCTTTATCAATGGATAACAATACCTGCGGGTATTGGAATCGGCAATAACAAACACTTTCGAATACTGTGCTGAACTAATAAACGCTGGTAAACTTTCGGTAATGGGTGCTAAAACTACGGACTGAGTCATTCTAATCAATTCAATAAAAATACAATGCTCATCAAATATACGATGATGAGGCCATATTGGATGCGTGAATAATTAACTAATTTAATATATTATTTTGGAAATTATTATTTGGAGCAATTATTATTGGGCTCGATGCCGAAACACAAAGCCAAATTATGCATGATTAGCATAACAATCAGTTTCCTGTTACAGAACCCCGGCCGCCCTAAAATTACCGTTTTTCCCGCACAAATTTAACTGCCAAAGTGATCATATGTGCATTCAGGCCATTTGATCTGTGGAAAAATCCGTACCTCAAATTTAACTCATCGAATGAAATTCTTTTCGTGAGATATGCCGACGGCAGATATCTTAAATTAATCCCTGCCTTATAACTTTGAAAAGAAGAAAGATCGTAGTCGGAAGTATAATATTTTTCAGAAATCAAATGCTCCTTGTAAGGCCTGAAATAGGATGAACCCGACTGATTATAGAACCTGAAAAAAGGCGATATCGTCCATTGCGGTGACGTTTTGATCGCCGCTTCCAGCTCAATGCTATTACCCTGGATATCAAAACTGTCCCAATAAAATCCATAGTTCAGTTTCAGTATCGTCCGGCTTCCCATGAAATAATTCAGCCTGATACCCACAGGAACCTTGTACCTGTCAGCAGGCAGATTTTCCACTTTCAGAGAATCATTTTTAAAATAAACCCGGTGAAAAGGCGTAGCCAGCAAACCCTGCTGATAAGCGAACTCTGGAAAAACGCCGAGTACGAGCCTTGGGTTAATAACCTGCGTGAACCCGAATTTAAAGTTGTAGGATTCGCGCCGGTAATTATCAAACCATTGTTTGTTGCGAAGCTCAACCGGATAAATCAGCTTGACCGGTCTGTGGTAATCCGGATCAAGCCGTCCCCAGCGCAAATCATCAAAATAAGCCTGAAAGTCAAATGAATAAGTCCTGGTTTTAGCAGGATTTGTATATTCCGCCGAAGCAAAAACGGGTATGGACATGTAATCCGACTCAATCGAAAAGCCCGAACCAATACCCAGCCTGATATCTTTCTTTTTCAGTTGCCGCTGATAGTTCAGATTACCATAAGAACGGGCATCACGACTGGACGCCGAAGACATCACAAAATCGATATTATCCACAGAAGCCGAGCTGATAATGTCGACTCCGCCGACAAAACGGATGGTGTTATATTCCTTGAAGGTATGACCGATACGAACGGAGGGAGAATAAACCGTCAGCTTTTCTGTCCCGATCCCGCCCGTTACGGCCGAATTATGTCCATCCTGAATGTAATGATTGTATACAAGCTCAACTTCCGTTTTTGATAACGTACTTTTCTGGTAAGAGCTATCGGAAGTCTGGGCTTTTGCTTTGAGTAAAAATGCACTGAGTAATCCTGCAAGTAAAAATCGTTTTTTCATAAAATAGGCTAATTACATCCGCATCCACCGCTTGATTTTGTCCCGGCAGCCTGCGTGGCCCCTTCCCGGATACTTTCCACGTATTCCTCAAATTTTTTCCCTGCATTGCTGCCCATTTGCATTTCAGGGTCGTTGATATAAACACGTTGATAAGGCTTGACAGCCTGGCAGCTGAACCCGCCAAACATCAGGATTAATCCGGCAAACAAACAATATATTTTAGTTCTCCGCATGTTTAAAGGTAAGGTTTCGTGAGTGAAACACTTCATTTTTATCATTAATAATCAGGCAATGGGTTTTCGGAAGCTGGTTAATAAAATGGATACCCACCTCAATACCCATCACGAAAACGGCCGTGGCCAGCGCATCGCAAAGCTCAGCTCCCGGACTAACCACCGATACGCTTTTGATACCGGTCACCGGTTTCCCCGTTCGCGGGTCGATGGTATGGGCATAACGGTTTCCTCCGCGCATAAAAAATTGTTCGTAGTCACCGGACGTAGCAACAGAGGCATTTTCAACGGGCAGATAACACAGCACTTCACGCGTCGCATCAGGATTGGCGATACCGATCTGCCAGGGCTGCTCATCCGATTTTTGCCCGATTACGGTCAGGTCGCCACTGGCGTTAATAACACCATGACTGACCCCTTTTTCCTGCCACAGCTTTTTTACCTGATCTGCCGCATATCCCTTCCCAACAGCCGCAAAACTGATATGCATTCCTTTCTTTTTCAGAAAAACATGGTGATCATCACGAAGCGAAATGTGCTGAAATCCCACCAGCGAAAGCGCCTTTTTTACTGCACTTTTCTCAGGGAAGGTAAAACTCTCATTTTTGAAATTGTATAACTTTTTGAGAGGCCCCACAGAAATATCAAAGGCGCCTTGCGTAAGATTCGACAGACCAATACAGCGCCCGATCAGCTGGTAAACTTCTGCATCAACCTGAACTGGTTTAATTCCGGCATTTATATTTAGCTGCGAGGTGTAAGACAATGGGTCAAATTCCGTCAGCAGGTTTTCCAGCCTCTTTATTTCATTCCGGCCTTCGAGCAGCATTGTTTCGGCACGCGTTTTATCCGTGTCTCTGATGATTAATTCAAAGGCAGAACCCATTAGCTTTTCGGCCAGCCTGAACTCATCCATTTAAATGCTGTAAACGGGTTTTCAATTCGCTGACAAATTCCTGCGGCGTCTGGTTATTGTATTTTACAATTTCAAAATGACTGCCATCGGATGAGACGAGTACCAGATTAGGAAAGACACCTTTGGGGTTATATTTTTCTGCCAGCGCTTCATTTTGCGCGACAATATCTTTGGAAAGTTTCGTTCGCTGCGGGAAATCTGCCACGACAATTTCAAGATTTTCCTTCGCAAAAGATTCGAAGGATGGATCACTCAAAACCTTTTTCCGGAACTGAATGCAGCCTTTGCACCAGTCGGAGCCAGAAAACACGATGAACCTGTTTTTACTTTCTGCCGCCCGGGTCATTTCCACACTTTCCGGCGACCTCCCGGAATCCTGTGACAACAGCGCAAAAATATTGATTAAAAATACGAAGACCAGTGAAATCATATTTGTCAGGAGTTAAGGTCATTATTCAGAAAACAGCTATCGGCGTAGTTAGTTCCCTACATTTGAAAACGTCGTTTTTTAAAATCAGTGTATACCGTTTAATATCAAAAAGATTACAAATACAAGATCAGCTACGGTATAAATACCGCAAACAGTTGCTTGTCAGCAAGCAATTATTATTATTCTCAGTCTTACTTACTTTTTTATTTTGTAAAATTGCGGTTTGTTAGGCCACGGGAGCATCCAAATCCCGGCTATTCTGAAACTTTTGTCTTACATATTAAAAAATATAATGCCCTCATGAGTGCTGCACTTATTTCCGGAATACAACAAGTGGGTCTTGGTGTCCAAAACGTTCCCGAAGCCTGGCAATGGTATCGCCGGATTCTTGGATTTGACGTTCCCGTTTTCGACGACAAAGCCGAAGCTCCGTTAATGACACCCTACACGGGAGGAACAGTGCATCAGAGACATGCTGCGCTGGCACTAAATCTGGCTGGCGGCGGTGGTCTTGAAATCTGGTCGTTCACAAGCCGTGTTTCTCAACCCGCTAATTTTAAACTGGAATTGGGCGATCTGGGGATTAACGCGATCCGTTTCAAAGCACCGGATGTAAAAAAGGCGCACGCCTGGGTGAAAGCACAATCCAAAGAGGCTGTCGGGCCGTTGGTGTCATTACCGGAAGGAGAGGGTTTCTGGGGAAATGATCCTTACGGAAATATTTTCCAGATCACCAGCGACACGTCCTGGTTTCAAAGCACGGGCAAACCCGTCGGTGGCGTGGCTGGTGTGGTTGTGGGAGTAACGGATGTTCAGAAATCTATCTTGTTTTATCAGACGCTTATCCAGAACCTGGAAGTTGTTTATGATAAAACGGGCGTTTTTGAAGATTTGCCGACTTCCATCGCCGGACAACGTTTCCGTCGTGTATTGTTGAGAAAAAACTTCACCCCGGAAGGCGCATTCAGTAAGCTTTTGGGAAATATTCAGATTGAGCTGATCCAGGCACTGGACCGTACGCCAAAGAAACTTTTTGAAAACCGATTCTGGGGCGACTGCGGTTATATCCATTTATGTTTCGACGCGCTGGATCTGACCACATTGAAAACAAAAATGCAGTCCCAAGGCTACAAGTTTACCGTTGATAGCGAATCGTCCTTCGGGATGGAGTCAGCGGCAGGCCGTTTTGCTTATGTTGAAGACCCGGACGGGACTTTGATAGAAATGGTGGAGACACACAAACTTCCGATCCTGAAAAAAATCGGCTGGTTCCTGGATATTCAGAAAAGAAAACATCAGAAACCGCTGCCTGACTGGATGCTAAAAATGATGGGACTGAACCGGGTTAAAAACTAACTCGGCTTTATAAAACATTTCGCCACGAATGCTGTCCATTCGTGGCGAAAAAATAAAATCAGCGATAGCGGTTTCCCAGATAAGCCAAAATTGGCAAAGCAGCAAAAACTATAAGTGCGGCTTTAAAACCGGCCAATATTCCGATAATAGCGGAAATCAAAAGTACAATGATGGGGTATAGGTAAAGCAGCAGCCCAAATAGTGCAGAATCGTAAAACACAGTTCTTGCCGTCATTTTCGCTACTTTTTTATGAAATGCCTCATAAATCGGGCGGTGAATGAAACGACCGAGCCACCCCAATCCGCTAAACAGAAAATTTCCTTTGGGAGGTATAGAATTAGCTCCAAAAAAATTATTGAAAGCCCGCGTCCGCTCTTCCTTTGTAGCTTCCTCCCGAATCGTTAAAATTTCACGATCCATTCTTTCAAAAAGCAGTTCATTAAATTCACGCAGCCATTTTTCATATTCCTCAGGTCTTGTTTTCAGGTCGGTATGATGGATCGATTCGCCATAACGCAGGGAAACCCGTTTGCCTGTACCCCGGTAGTGTTCATAGTTCACACCTGTTGGCACAACCCGCATATCTTTCAGATCATTGTCTCCAAACCACGCCTGATACGCCATTCGGGCGGTACCTTTTCCAAGAGGGCGCAGCTTCCATTCATTGACACAAATCCCTTCGGAGAAAATAACAACTGCGTCACCTGCTTTCAGCGCAGAAATACTTTCATTGGTCGTTACATCAAGATTTTTTACATGATGCCGACCTTCCGAACCTCTGAAAACCGGAATAAGTTTGATCTGACGCAGCCAAAATGCGACGGATGGTTTTTTAAAAACATCACCTCGCGTTAGCGTATGAATAGGCTGACTCAACGTACTCCCAATGACCAGCGCATCAAAAAAAGATCCTGAATGGTTAGAAGCTATCAGCAAAGGAACGTTCTGAGGAATCTTATCCTGGTTAATCACGAAAAGCCGGCGAAGAAATATAGGCAATCCAAGCCGGATCAGAAATCTGGAAAAATAGTAAAACACTATAAAAAAGGTAAGTTTCGTTGCAAAATTATTGTAAAAATGAATCTAAATTTCTTTTTAAGGAAGTAATATTACAGACTTGTATATTTTCGCGCATTTGATAATCTTCGACGGATGGTGTGACAACCAATAAAGGTGGATTACCAACATCCGAAAGTGCTATCGTCGTCCCGCGGCTTAAAGTGGGAGAATTGCTTAGTTTAATTTCAACTGCCAACGCTACCTTGCCTCCTTTTTCCAGTACCAAATCCAGCTCAGCCCCATCCTGTGTCCGGTAAAAACTTGTTTGTATGTCCATTGGCAGGTAAGTCAGAATATTTTGGATCACATATCCTTCCCAGGAATTTCCTGCAATAATATTTCCAAGCAAATTTTCAAACGAGTGAATCGATAGCAAACTATGTAACATGCCGCTATCCTGAATATATATCTTCGGATTCTTAGTCAGTCTTTTCCCAATATTGACAAAATAAGGTTGCACTGTCCGAATAAGAAATGCGCTTTCAATAAAATCAAGGTATTTTTTTATAGTTGTATGTGACAACCCCAACGACTTGCCGATCATACTATAATTCATCAATCCCCCTTGCATGGATGCAATCATTGTCAGTAACCTTCTGGTCGTGACGGGGTTCGAAGGCAAACCAAGTAGCGGCAAATCGCGTTCTACGTACGATCTGATAAAACTTTCAAACCAAATGAACCTCAGCTCTTCGTCAGGGGCCAGATACGCGTCAGGAAAACCGCCTCGGAGCCAATGCATTTTATAATCTCCCAAAACTTCTTCGTAGCTAAACGGATTAAGTTCCAGATAAGATATCCGGCCAGCGAGTGATTCTGATGAGGTTCTGAGTAAATCCGGAGATGCCGAACCAAGCATGATAAATCTTCCAGGCTCTCTATTTTTATCAATCAGAGAACGTAAAACGGGGAATAATGAAGGCATACGCTGCACTTCATCAATGATAATGGTTTTGTCGGTGAATTGTTCCAGAAACAATGGTGCGTCCCTCAGCTTATTCAAATCTTCCGGTAATTCCAGATCCAGGTAGATTGTTGATTTCGATATTTGGGACTGGATTTTTTTCACCAAAGTGGTTTTGCCAACTTGTCTCGGGCCCACAATAGCGATGGCCGGAAAATACCTGAACCGCTTCACCAATTCACTTTCTATACTTCTGCTCACCATATCAATCCTGTAAATTGAAACTTTAATTTGCAATTTACGGTATTATTTCATTCAAATAAATATTTGTATGCTTTAAAGTAAGCTGAATATGTATAATGAAGTTATTTAGGAAACCGAAGTTTATAACTTTGTAAATATTTTATTGTCATAATATGACGACCTTAACTTATAAACATCAACAAACAGAGAGTAACCCAACAAAAATTGACATGCGTATAAAAAACTATCCAGCCATCATTGAAAAGGCCTGGGCGGGATTTGATGATTCCACTTCCATAAAACAGGTGGAAGATATAAGTGCAAAAGTTTCTACGAACCACGTTTTCAGAGTTACCCTGGACAATGACGATATTGTGATTGCCAAGCTTTCCTATTTTGGGAAATATGAACATTTCAAGGAAGACCACCGGATTATTCAGGCCGTTTCCAATAACCTGCTTTACCCTTTTGAAAATGTCGTTGCCAAGTCCCTTTTAAAGAATAATCAGGTTTACACCTATCGCTACAAGGAAGATTTTCTGGATACCTGGGTTGTTTTTTACAATCCGATCCGCGCGATGCATCGTTTGCCAAGACGGCTGAATGATGACAATATCCGCAAATTCGGACGGGAAATGGCCAAATTTCACCAGGCTTGCTTCAGGGTTGGAAAATCTATTCCCAAGTCTTCTAAAAAGCTGAGAACCGATATCCAGCATTTGCTTGATATCCTGGATACCGAGGCGGGACAATACGAGCACAGGATGCACGTCGATTTTCTGAAAGAACAATGTGAAATTTTCCTGAAGAACGTTCAGAAACTGAATGTGATATCATTTGACATGATGCCCGTTTTTGTGGACTGGAACATTGGCAATTTCTCTGTTACCGACGATCAGCACTTGTTCTCGCGCTGGGACTATGATTGGTTCCGTGTATCTTCCCGTATTCTGGACTTTTATTTTTTCAGCCGGGTGGTTTCGAACGTGGGCGACCGCACCGTATTCAGTTATCTGATCACACCGCTGATGGAAGACCGTTTCATGATCTTCCTTGAAGAATATCATAAAATATATCCGCTTTCGGAAAATGAGGTGCGGTTCATGAAAGAAGCCTATCGTTTTTTCATTCTAAATTATGTAATTAAATACGGAAAATACTTTTTTCATAGGACATACTCCACCAAATTGCAGCGTGAAGCTTATGAGCTTTATTTTCCGTCCATCGAAACTTTTGATGCGGATAAAATTCTAAAAGTTCTGAATATAACACCAGAACCTAAGGAAGTTAAGAAAAAACAGAGTTCAGATAAACAATAAAACCTAGACGCCAATTTCATGATTTTAGACAACTTCAAATCCGTACTGTCTAAGTACGAAGTTATATTCTTTGATGCATTTGGCGTTCTTAAAACTTATAACGGGCTCATTCCGGGAATTGAAAACACTTTTGCCTATCTGAAAGATACGGGTAAGGATTTTTATGTTGTAACGAACGATGCTTCGCGCAGCCCGGAACAGCTTGCTGAGTCTTATGTGAGGCTGGGTATCAATGATGTCACGCCCGACCGCATTATTTCGTCGGGAATGCTGGCCCGTGAGTACCTCGATTTAAAAGTAAGAAGCGGTATTGTTGCTTATCTGGGAACTGAAAATTCAGCCCACTATATCGGAACAGAAGATATCAAAACGCTATCGATTCGTGAGCTTGATTTAAGTGATGTGGACAATGTGAACGCGCTTGTGTTTCTTGATGACGAAGGTTTTGACTGGAACACAGATTTAACAAAAACACTTAATCTGCTTCGAAAACGTAATATTCCTGTTATCGTTGCCAATACAGACAAAACATATCCTGCTTCTAAAACCAGACTTTCGATTGCTGTCGGAGCCTTGGCCAAAATGATAGAAGACACCATCGGGCGACAATTTATCCGTTTCGGGAAACCCGATCCGCAAATGTTTATCTTTGCTTACCAACACATCAAAAATTACCCGGATGTGAGCAAGAGGGATATTCTGATGGTCGGCGATACCTTGCATACCGATATTTTAGGCGGGAATAAATTTGGTCTGGATACGGCTCTCGTTCTGACGGGTAATACCCAGGCGATCGATGCAGAAGTAAGGATCAGAAGTACAGGGATTATCCCGACTTACATATGTGTGTCGGCGGTGGTGGAATAATTAGCGTTTCACCGCAAACTTCACATAAAACTCTTTTACCCGAAGCTCTTCCTGCTTCGCCTCATCTGTTTTGCCCATAAGTCTTAGTAAAACTGCCCTGTTTGCATGGCATTCGGCGGCTACATAGGAATCAGGGAAGGAACGTGCCGAGCGTGTGAACAACTCATAAGCCTGGCGGATGGAAGTGGTGTCTGAATTTTTCATCAAAACCTGGCCGTCCAGAAAATCCTGATGCCACCGGCGTGCTGTTTCGGTCATTCTTTCCGCCTCCTGAAATGCCATGAAAGGTGGTACTGAAGCAATTCTATTTTTAGGAATAATTTCAGGAATTGACTTACTGAAAAAAGCTTCAAGCGCTTCTGTGTAGGCCTGTGCTTCCTTCTCGTTATAATCTTCCTGTTTTAACTTTTGCTCTTCCGTCGGATTGGAAAAAAATGCCGCTTCGGCCAAAACGGCTGGAATACCATAAGTTCCTCGTAACACCTGCGCACCAGCCTTGGGGAATATCGTAAAATCAGACACAACCGAAACCGGACTGTTTCCCTCAAATAAATGCTTCGTAATCGTCGTTGCCAGTTCTTTGCCCAATGCCACACCAGCCAGATTCTCAGAAGCATTTCCGTGGAAATAAATGATCGGAAAGTTAACATTGGCATCCGCCGTCGCATTATGATGGATGGAAACAAACAGGTCAGCTTTGTTGTCAACGACTATTTTAGCCCTTCTCCACAGCGCAATCGTGTCATCCGCCGTTCTGGTCATGAGTACCTTTGCACCCTTTTGCAAAAGCTTCTTTTGCAGGATTTTTGCCACCCGCAGATTGATCCATTCCTCACGTTCACCCCCGGGTCCTACGCGATAGCTATCGGTTAACGCCGTACCACCATGGCCTGCATCAACACAGATAACTTTACCCGATAAAACGCCTGATTTGGTCTGAGAAAAAACATATTCCGTACAAGTCAGTGAGCAAATCAGTAAAAGAAGAAAACTTTTTTTGAACATAGGGGTCAGGAATTAAAAAACTTAGATCTCTAAAATTAATCTTTATTCCTCCATTCAGGCATTTTAGCTAATATTTCCCGGCAATTTTATTCGAATCCGGAAAATTCTTTTTCTTCGTTGTCATATCTGTATTTCAATTGTAAATGGTTATCCAAAATCCTGTTAATTTTGATACGATTTATTAATCGAACACACACTTCTCATCAACATCCATTATTATGCTTGCAAAAACTTTCGGGAGTGCCGTTTACGGCGTCAATGCCAAAATGATTACCATTGAAGTAACAGTAGGACAGGGAATGCATTTCCATATTGTCGGGCTTGCCGACAGCGCAGTAAAGGAAAGTGAACACCGCGTGGAAGCATCTTTGAAATACTTCAGTTACAAGATGCCACGCCAAAAAGTAGTGGTGAATATGGCTCCGGCCGACATCCGTAAAGAAGGTTCTGCTTATGACCTTCCCATAGCACTTTGTATTCTGCAATCCTCTGAGCAAATCAGCACTGTGCATAATCTCGAAGATTATGTGATCATGGGAGAGCTTTCACTCGATGGAAAATTACGACCGATTAAAGGGGTTTTGCCCATCGCCATTGAAGTTAGAAAACAAGGTTTTAAAGGCTTTGTTCTACCGGCAGAAAATGCCCGGGAAGCCGCTATTGTCAACAACATTGATGTGATCCCGGTGGAAACCCTGGAAGATGCGATTGCTTTTTTTGAAGGAAAAAGTACGATTGAACCGCTCATTGTCGATACCCGCGATTTGTTTTTCACGACACAGAATGAATATACAGCCGATTTTGAGCATGTTCAGGGGCAGGAAAATATAAAACGGGCGTTGGAAATTGCAGCCGCCGGCGGACATAATGCCATCATGATCGGGCCTCCCGGAGCGGGCAAAACCATGCTGGCGAAACGGATCCCCAGCATACTTCCGCCATTAAGCCTGCCCGAGGCGCTGGAAACAACAAAAATTCATTCCGTCGCAGGTAAACTCGGCTCCAATGCCGCACTGGTTTCACGCAGACCTTATCGCGCACCACATCACAGCATCAGTGACGCTGCTTTGGTTGGAGGTGGGAGTTTTCCGCAACCCGGAGAAATTTCACTGGCGCACAACGGTGTTCTTTTTCTGGACGAACTCCCGGAATTTAAAAGAACAGTTCTGGAAGTAATGCGGCAGCCGCTTGAAGAAAGAAAAGTAAGTATTTCAAGGGCAAAAATGGCTGTCGAATTTCCCGCCAATTTCATGCTGATCGCCAGTATGAACCCTTGTCCCTGCGGATACTACAATCACCCGGATAAGGAATGTGTTTGCGGGCCGGGTGTTGTTCAGAAATATCTAAACAAGATCAGCGGACCTTTGCTGGACCGTATTGACCTGCATGTGGAAGTAACACCGGTCTCCTTTGACCAGATTGCCTCAACGCGGAAATCCGAAAGCAGCGAGCAAATCAGGGAGCGGGTTATCAAAGCCCGGGAGATACAGACTGAGCGTTTTAAAGATAAAAAAGAGATTTATTCCAACGCCATGATGCCTCCCGAAATGGTTAAGGAAATATGCCTTATCGGGACAGCAGGAACCGCACTTCTCCGCACCGCCATGGACCGGCTGGGATTATCGGCCCGGGCATACGACCGTATCCTTAAAGTATCCCGCACCATCGCAGATCTGGCTGGTAGTGAAGATATCAAGGTTGAACATTTAGCCGAAGCCATCCAATACCGGAGCCTTGACCGCGAGAACTGGGCAGGGTGAGGATACCCAACACAAGCTTAAATTTAGGGATGCGAGTGGTTATGAAAACTATTGGAGATATCCATCGGGCGTAAAGTTGCGATGGACGAACGCCTGCTTGCTTTTTTAAAACTGTCCCTGATATATCCGTTTGCGGGGATTTCTATGAATCTTGTTACGATGTACGCTAAAAAAATATTAAGTAAAACGACCAAAGAAATTACCAGGTAACTGTTTGCATGGGTATACGTCAGCAGGGAATCGATTATTTTTCGCCCCATGTACTGATGCAAAAGGTAAAGACTATATGAGATCGTGCCTAAAAAAACCAGTTGCCGCTTCGCCAAAAATTTCATCTTTCCATAAATCAGCAATGCAAATACAGCATGATAAAAAAGAATGATCAGCATGTGCTCCTGATCTGAAATGAGGTACATGGCTCTTCCCCCCTTATCGTGCAGATATAATGACGCCAAAACAGAGACAATCATCAGCAACAGATATTTTACCGAGAAGCCCTTATACGAAAACTGGTAGAAAAGTATGCCAGAAAAAAACAGTGGAAAGTGATTAATAAGCTGAATTTTAGTCACAACCAACGCGTAAAGAGACGGATAAAAAGGTCGGAAAAAGTGAAAGGCTAACATCACTGCCAGCGTGAGAATTCCGGAAAGTTCAAGATTCTCGATTTTCCCAGCCATGTAAACGCAAAGAATCCAAAGGTAAAATGCAAACTCAATAGCCAAAGTCCAGTATGAGCCATCCAGGTCTTCGATACCAAAATAGGCCGGAACCATGGTCATATTGATCAGTATATCAGAAAGCTTAAAGTGTTGAAAATCGTATATCAAAACAAAGACGGAGGTAATAAGCACGCACACCCAGAATGCCGGATAAAGCCTTCCAAAACGATATACTACAAAATTTTTCCAGTGACTTATTTTATTCAGACTCAGGCTGATCGTAAATCCGCTGATCATAAAAAACAGATCCACACCGGTGATACCATACCTGAATGTAAAATCCGGGTCGATATGTGGCTGGTTATAGGTGTAATGAAAAAGCACGACGCTCAGAGCCGCCAGACCGCGTAGCGCATCAAGCTCTTGTAAACGGCCTGAATGCCCGTACGCATTTTTACCATGCGAGGAGATTTGTCCCATCTATATAAAGATTTGATCATGACCCCTATACGGGTCATGGTGGATTTCCAATAAGATTAAGTAAGATTAGTTACCCGTTTTGCCGCTGACAGATTCAGACCGGGTATTTACTTGCTGCACGCCAACTGCAATGGGAAAACAGCACACGTGCGTTGAAACGGAGTAAAATAGGTTATTTTTCATAAAAATAGTGTGTTATATTGAACATCGTAATCCTCAACAACAGGATATACCGTATTATTACTATACGTTACGGATATCAAAGGGGATATCCAGCCTGCTATCAGATACAATAATACAAAAGTTTGATTACGAATTAGTAATCCGTTTTAAGATTTTCAATTTAAATGGATATTGCTAAATAGCCGACCAGCCAACCTCCGTTGTGTCTGTTGTGCGGAGTGTTCAATCGAACACTCCGTACTTAAAATAGTAGTCAGTCTGTGACTGACGGGCGGGGAGCAAGAGTATTGCCCTATACCTACTTTTCAAACTCCAATTGATCAGACAATCTCTTTAATAAATCATTTTTCACTAAGAAATCATATCCCAGATCAACGGTAAGATATTTTCAAATCGGGGCTAGCAGATATGAAACAATTTAAACAACCGTCTCCGGATCAGCCTTTTTTACTTTCCGTTTATTGAGCTTTCTAACTCCAAACCAAATCCCGGCTCCAAGCAATAAAAACGGCCAGATATCGATAGCCAAAAGGAACATTGTCAGCAGATTTTCCCAGCCTCTTGCAAAAGCAGCGCTTATCTGGTACGTAAATACGGTAGGCGTGGAGATATTTTTATAAAAATTGATCCGAAGTGTGGAAAACTGCACCTGGTCCGCTAAAAACTTTAACTGGCCTTCAAGAGACTCAATTTCCGTCCTGATATCCCCTAATTCTTTCTCGATGGATAAGACATCCTTTACCGTGGACGCCTTGCTCAGCAGTTGCCGATAGCGCAGTTCTATCTCTTTTTTCGTTTTCAGCCTGGCCTCATTGTCCAGATATTCGGCAGTGACATCTTTGACATCAATTTCTTTGTTGTCAAAATAAAGAACGTCCTTGGTTGCGGAGTTTAAAAACGCGTCAAAGTTGGCGGTTGGTATCCTTATTGTTAATTCGTAGCTGTCCTTATCAGCCAGGTTATTTTGTTTGTCGGCGGAGACATAAGCATTGTTCGCTGCAACAGCAGCCATGATCTGGCTCCTGGTTTTCTCAATATCGGGGGTCTCAAACAGGACTAATCCTTCCTTGATCAGTTTTCTTGAAACAGAAACTTCATTTACACGAACTGCTTCCTGTGGTGCGCCTCCCTGCGCAGGCGGAGGAACTTCCGCGAGGTCGACAGGCATGGCAAGTTGCTCTTCATTAGGCTTTTTTGCACATGAGGCAAAAACGAAAAGCGACAAAAAGAAAACTAAAATTTTCATAGCTAACAGGTCATTTAAGATACATTAAACAGGTGTTATATAAGTATCTTAAATATACGGCATTTTTGGAATAACCAAAACAAATCTTCGGTTATTCCAAAAAATAATTTCCTGTTCGTAAATGATCAGTCTGCTGATTATAATTCTTCAACACTCACACCGCCCAATTCCTGGAAAAGTGTCTGCCAGTAATGCGTTACATGCGGATTATTTTCTTTCGATGAAGCAGTCGCTTCGAAAGGAGAAACAATGGTAACCTGCGGTGAGCCAATGGCATATTTTTCAAGCTGCTTCACATCCGACTTAGCCTCCTCTTCCGCCTGAGCATCAGAAACGGGTGGTTGTTTGTGAAAATCACGACGATCGGCACCTTTTACGCTTTCAATCATGTCACTGAAATAATACACACTTACCTGCGCACCACTTTCTCCAGCTTTGGCAATTACCGGTAAGCTGGCCCAGATATCGGTTGACTGATTGGACGAACCTGTATTCTGCTGATTTAGTTTTAACAGCAACTGTCTGAGAAAAATACTTTTTTCCCGCTGCAAAGAAAGCTGGAATGCGGTTTCAATTGCCTCACGGTCGGTTGCATTGGCAGCTTCATTTATTTCCTTTTCGCTGCGGATCGTCAGCGACAGAGCCCTGGCTTTGGAGGTATTTTCATGAATAAAATACACTTCCAGCTTATCGCCCTTGTTTTTCATATTGGTTTCCATGATGTCCGTGAGCGTCTGACGGTACTTTTCATTGACATACGCCTTGTTGACATTAACACTTTGGGTTTTATCCAAAAAAATCAGGGTGTAAACCGGCGCGTCTGGAACCGTGGCTGCTTTTTCTTTTTCACCGCCACAGGCCGCGAGCAAAAAAACAAGTCCTGAAAGAACAGCATATTTGATTTTTGAAGAAGGATGCATGAGAAAACGGGGATTTTTAAGAGAAATCATAGCTCTGGATTTACGTAACGAAACTACTCAGATCGTCATAACCATACAACGCCAAACGGGATGGACGGTTTAATTATTTTATTAACACACAAAAATCCCTCCAGAACAAATCGTTTTGGAGGGATTTTTCAGTTTTATCTAAAAAACTGTGTTGAGAATCTTCTCAACCCTTATTCTGATCCTGGATCATCTGAACCAATTCTTCCGAAATCCCGGTCGAAGAATATCCGCCGTCATGGAAAAGATTTTGCATCGTAACCATACGTGTCAGGTCAGAGAACAACGAGATGGTATAGTTTGCACAATCGTCAGCCGTAGCGTTTCCTAACGGGCTCATTTTGTCTGCAAACTCATAAAATGCATCAAACCCACCGATTCCCGAACCCGCAGTTGTTTTCGTTGGAGACTGCGAAATGGTGTTGACACGAACATTTTTCGCCTTTCCATAACGATAACCAAAGCTGCGTGCAATACTTTCCAGCATTGCTTTTGCCTCCGCCATATCCGTATAAAAAGGATATGTCCGCTGGGCAGCAATGTAGGATAATGCCACAACAGATCCCCACTCGTTGATAGCGTCCAGTTTTTCGGCAACCTGTAAAAATTTATGCAGGGAAAGTGACGAAACATCAAGACTTTTAAGATACCAGTCGTAGTTAAGGTCACCATACTCTTTGCCTTTGCGGATATTTGCGCTCATACCGATGGAGTGCAGAACGAAATCCACTTTTCCGCCCAATACGTCAATCGACTGGGTATATAGTTTTTCAATATCTTCAACAGAAGTGGCATCAGCAGGAATAATTTGCGCATCACAAGCTTTTGCCAATTCGTTGATCGCTCCCATACGCATCGCGATGGGTGCATTCGTCAACGTGAATACGGCTCCTTCTTCTTTTGCTTTCAGTGCAACTTTCCAGGCGATTGAATTTTCATCCAAAGCTCCTGATATGATCCCTCTTTTTCCTTTTAATAATCCGTACGCCATGATTTCTTTATTGCTAATTACGAGTTAAAGCCTTTTTTGGGCCGACAAAGTAACAAAATTCTGACTGGTTAAACCACAAACCAATTTTACATAAAGTACTCCGTTTAAACGGGTCAAGGCTATTTTTTTACTTGTTCGACGGGTTTCAATAACAGTTTTTCTTCAAGAAATTTCTCCGTGGCGGCATAAACACCTGCCACGTCCTTCGACCTCAAATAAGAACCAATGACATGGTCGCCACTGTTTGGAAATGCCTTTTCAACTTTAAGATTTTCAGGCGTTCCAAGCTTCGGAAACATATCCAGCATTGCTTTTACCGATACCACCTGATCCTGCTCTTTTTCGTTTTTATAATAATAACCCATAAAAACGGGCATTTTAATTTTCTCAAAAACTTCCGGCCTGGCCACCAGATCAATGGTCTGCTGAAGAGCCATCAAACCATTGGTATTATAACTTTGCAACCAGAAATTTGCCCGATCAGGCTCAGCATCGGCCGATTTCCGGATATCCCCCATAAACCCGTGCAGTATTTGTTTCCCCCACGGACCGGTGATCAGTTTAATGGCAGGACTGGCTACGGCAATACACGGAGAGTAGAGGACAATACCTTTTATTTCAGGATTCGTGGAGGCCAGAAAAACGGTCAATAACCCTCCCGCCGACGTACCCACAACAATGACACTGTCGCCCAAAGCTTTTCCAATGGCCAAAGCACGCTTGGCTCCGGCAATAAAGTTTTCAGGTGTAAGATCGTCAAAAGCATTCGGGTCGCTGATACCGGCATCATGCATACGCGACAGATACAGGTTTGCGCCATATCTTTTGGCAAGATCTTTATGGATAGGGTCTCCCTCCGCCCAGCTGGCACCAAAGCCATGTATGTACACGATGCTATATGGCATTTTTTCCTTTTTGGATGTATCTGCCCAGACGATACGGGCCTGATTATCTCTTTTCAGGTCTTTTACTGCCGCTTCTGAGGTGTTAATTTCTTTTTCCAGATCAGGCAAATTCTGGGTAACCGTGGGCAGCGTAGCATCTGGCGCTGTGGCCGTTACTTTCGGGCCAGCAAAATACACAACGGCAAGAACTGCCAGTACGGCAATGAGCCAAGCAATAATTTTTAACATATATTATGATTTTTGAAGGTTTCTTTGCTCCGAAAGTTCGTTAGTTTTATACTGCATTCCAATTGTGCCTGAAAAGTCGGGTTTTATCTAAAAAAAGACAATCCGGTTTTTATACTTGTTTCCAAAAAAGAATACGATTTTTAAACCAATATTAATTTAGCCAGGAAAAAATGCCCAACCTCTTACTTGTCGAGGACGACGCCAATTTAGGACTTTTGCTTCAGGAATATCTGATCGATAAAGGATATCCAACGGACCTTGCTACCGATGGACAAAAAGGCTGGCAGTGTTTTGTGGATAACCAATACGATCTTTGCATTTTTGACGTCATGATGCCGAAAAAAGATGGGTTTTCACTGGCCAAAGAAGTCCGCATGAGCGGGCGTGACGTACCGATCATTTTCCTGACGGCCAAATCCATGAAGGAAGACACCATGCAGGGATTTCGTGTCGGTGCGGATGATTATGTAACCAAGCCTTTTGACCGGGAAGAACTTATCCTGCGCATTGAAGCCATTTTACGGAGGTACCGCAAACAGGCCGACCTTCCGGAAGAAAGTTCCGTTTTCCAGGTAGGAAATTACACTTTTGATTATCACCATCATCAGCTGACAGCAGACGAAAAGAGCACAAAGCTTACCAGCAAAGAATCTGAACTGCTCAAACTTTTTTGCCAGAACCT
The DNA here is from genome assembly GCF_024220585.1 of Dyadobacter diqingensis. Lineage (GTDB taxonomy): Bacteria > Bacteroidota > Bacteroidia > Cytophagales > Spirosomataceae > Dyadobacter > Dyadobacter diqingensis. The sequence goes on along the minus strand of NZ_JAMXKF010000008.1, from coordinate 161,547 downwards.
TAACCAGCCCATCAGCCGCAGTTTTGCGTTGAAAACCATCTGGGGCGATGACTCCTATTTTAATGCCCGGAGTATGGACGTTTACATCACCAAGCTGCGCAAGCATTTCAAGGAAGATCCTGCCATCCAGATCATGAATCTGCACGGAGAAGGTTTCAAATTGATGGTGGGGTAATGGGCAGAGCATTAGAGGCAAGGGGTACCGGAAAAGCAGAAAATACTTTGCCGTGAAACTCTAACTATTTCTCTGTGGTTCTCTTTGTAAGAAATTATTTACAATAAAGTCGACAGCGCATAGCTGATCGCCAAATAATAAAATGATCTACTTAACCCGTCGCCCGAGACGCAACCGAAAATCCTCTGCAATAAGGGATATGGTACAGGAAACCACGCTTCAGGTTTCTGATTTTATTTTCCCGATGTTCATTCAGGAAGGCACCAACCAGAAAGTTGAGATCAAATCCATGCCTGGTATTTACCGTTTTTCACTGGATACACTTCTGGAAGAACTGAAAGAGGTAACGGATCTGGGCATTCGTGCCATTGATCTTTTCCCGAATTATGCGGAAAACAAAAAGGATAAATATGCTTCCGAAAGTTATAAGGAAGATACTTTTTACCTGAAAGCCATCACTGCCATCAAGGAGAAATTTCCTGAACTGGTGATCATGACGGACATCGCGATGGACCCTTACAGTTCGGACGGACACGACGGACTGGTTGAAAATGGAGAAATCCTGAACGACGCAACCATTGAAATTCTAGGAAAAATGGGTCTGGCACAGGCGAGAGCCGGCGCCGATATTCTCGGGCCAAGTGATATGATGGATGGCCGTATCGGTTATTTACGGGATATTCTGGATCGTGACGGACATACGAATATCAGCATCATGTCTTATTCGGCGAAATACGCAAGCGCATTTTACGGCCCATTCCGCGATGCGCTGGAATCTGCGCCAAAGTTTGGTGATAAAAAAACCTACCAGATGAACCCGGCCAACAAGCGTGAAGCGCTTCTGGAAGCACAGCTGGATTTCTCAGAAGGTGCGGATATGCTGATGGTAAAACCTGCCTTGTCTTATCTTGATATCATCCGCCAACTGGACGAGAATTTCGACATTCCAATCGCTGCCTACAACGTGTCCGGTGAATATGCCATGTTGAAAGCGGCAGCTATGAACGGCTGGCTTGACGGCGACCGTGCCATGATGGAAGTGCTGATAAGCATCCGCCGTGCCGGTGCCAAATGTATTTTAACTTATTTTGCCAAGGAAGCTGCTGTGATTCTGAACAGATAGATTTCGAAAGCAATTATACTGTAACTTTAAATCACACTACGGGAGTTAAACCTCTCGTAGTGTGATTCTTATTTTCCAACAAAAATCAGCTATGAAAAAAAGGTACTCATTTTTATTCCTTTTAGGACTACTGCAAACCGGTGCAAACGCACAGGAAACCCGATTACTGAGGTTCCCGGCCGTGCATGGCAATCAGGTAGTATTTTCTTATGCCGGAGATCTTTATACCGTCCCCAAAAGTGGCGGTGTAAGCCGGAAAATCACCAGCCATCCTGGTTATGAAACTTTCCCGAGGTTCAGTCATGATGGGAAACAAATTGCATTTACAGGCCAGTATGATGGCAATACCGAAGTTTTTGTCATTCCCGCTGCGGGAGGTGAACCCAAAAGAATAACATACACGGCCACTTTGGGAAGGGACGATGTCGCCGACAGGATGGGGCCTAACAACGTTGTTATGGGCTGGACTCCGGATGACAAAAATGTTATTTACCGCAGCCGCGGAACTTCATTCAATGCATTCAAAGGAAAACTGTACAAAGCGCCGGTGAGCGGAGATTTAAGCGAAGAACTGCCGTTTTCAGTAGCCGGATGGAGCAGCTACAATGAAGACGGATCGAAGCTGGCCATGAACCGCGTCTTCCGTGAATTCCGTACCTGGAAATATTACAAAGGCGGAATGGCAGATGAAATCTGGATTTTTGACGTAAAAACAGGAAAAACGGAAAATGTTACCAACAATCCTGCGCAGGACATTTTCCCGATGTATTATAAAAACAAGGTTTATTTCCTGAGCGACAGAGATCGTACCATGAACCTGTTTGAATACGATACACAAAGCAAACAAACCAAAAAAGTAACCGATTTTAAGGAGTATGATTGTAAATTTCCTTCACTGGGAGACAACGCCATCGCCTTTGAAAATGCCGGATATATTTATTTGTATGACCTGACAACAGGCAAAACAGAAAAGCTTTCGATAACCGTTTCCGAAGATTTTTCATCAGGCCGCAACAAGCAGGTTGACGCCGCCAAAATGATTGACTCCTATGCCATTTCACCGGATGGGAAACGGGCAGCCCTGGGTGCAAGAGGAGACGTGTTTTCGGTTCCGGCTAAAAACGGGGTGACCAGAAATCTTACCCAAAGCAGCAACGCACATGACAGGAATGTGGAATGGAGTCCGGACGGGAAATGGGTCAGTTACTTATCGGACAGGAGCGGGGAGGATGAATTGTATATCCAGAAACAGGATGGCTCAGAACCTGCGAAACAGCTTACCAAAGGCGGCGGAAGTTATAAGTTCAATCCGGTTTGGAGCCCCGACAGCAAGTATTTGTTGTTAGCAGACAGAAATCAGGATTTGTACTATGTCGAAACCGCAACGGGAAATAAAACGCTGATCACCCATAACGACCACCGCGAAATTGACGATTATACCTTCGCGCCCGACAGCAAATGGATCGCTTACACCGAGCCGGGCAAAGCCAGAGAGTTTGATGTCATTAAATTGTACCAGATTGGCAGCAAGAAAACCGTGCAGGTGACCGATGGATGGTACAACAGCAATCAGCCGAAATTCAGCCCGGATGGGAAACTGCTTTACTTCGTGTCAGCACGCGATTTCAATCCGACTTACAGCAATACCGAATGGAACCATGCCTATAACAACATGGAAAAACCGTATTATGTGCGCCTGACTGCGGATGCGAAATCTTCTTTCCAGCTGGAAAATGACGAGGTAGCCGTAAAAACGGATAGTGCAACGGTTAGCAAACCGGAGATAAAAGACAGTAAAAACAAAAAGGAAGTCGCTAAAAAAGATGCGCCCAAAGCGGATGAAATTATCGTAAAAGTCGACGAAGAAAATCTGGCTGACAGAATCGAAAGTCTTCCGGTGACTGCGGGGAATTACAATAATCTTACAGCCAGTAACGAGGGTGTATATTATACCTCGAGTACCGTTGGGAAGGATCGTTCCCTCAAATTTTTTGGACTTAAAGACAAAAAGGAAAGTGAAATCGGTGATATCAGCGGTTATGTAGTGAGCCCGGACAGCAAAAAAATCCTTTTCCGTAAAATGGCCGACTGGTATATCGAAGACCTTGGCACATCGAAAATCGAACCGAAAAACAAGCTGAATCTGGACGGTCTGAAATTCAATACCGACGTGCGTGCCGAATGGAAGCAGATTTATGACGAAAGCTGGCGCCAGATGCGTGATTATTTTTATGATCCGAACATGCATGGCGTAAACTGGAAAGCGATGCATGATAAGTATGCCGCTTTACTGCCTTATGTAAATCACCGCAACGACCTTACCTACCTGATTGGTGAGCTTATTGGCGAATTGAATATTGGTCACGCATACACCAACCCGGGCGACAGGCCTGAAATTGAGCGTGTTAAAATGGGTCTGCTTGGCGCAACATTTAGTCGCGACAAAAGCGGATATTACAAAATTGAAACCATTTTATCCGGGCAAAGCTGGAACAAATCGCTGGTATCTCCGCTGCGGGCACCGGGTGTAAAAGTAAAAACTGGTGATTACATTATCAGCATCAACGGAAACGATGTAAAAAACTTCACCAACCTGTATCAGGGACTGATCGGCAAAGCCGGACAGACCATTGAAATGGAAGTGAACAGTGTTGCTTCTGATAAAGGCAGCCACAAGATTATCGTAAAACCAATTGCTGATGAGGCGGATTTGTATTACCACCAATGGGTACAAAATAACATCGCCAGGGTAAACAAGGCTTCCGGCGGCAAAGTAGGTTATGTGCATATCCCGGATATGGGTCCGGAAGGCCTGAATCAGTTTGCCCGCTATTTTTATCCACAACTTGACAAAGAAGCATTGATTATCGACGACCGTGGCAATGGCGGCGGTAATGTTTCACCGATGATCATCGAACGCTTGCGCCGTCAGCCGGGACTGGGTGCGATGATGCGTAACAGCAAGTCGGCCGTTGTGAAACCGGATGCACAAATCGGACCAAAAATCTGTCTGATTGATCAATATTCTGCTTCTGACGGAGACCTTTTTCCGTACCAGTTCAGATTCTATAACATCGGACAACTGGTGGGACAGCGTACCTGGGGCGGCGTTGTAGGTATTCGCGGTTCTCTGCCGTTTATTGACGGAAGCGATTTACGGAAGCCTGAATTTGCCCATTTCGCAGCAGACGGGTCTAAATTTATCATTGAAGGCGAAGGTGTTTCACCGGATATCGAGGTAGTCAACGATCCGCACCAGGAATATCTTGGAAATGACGTTCAGCTTGACCGCGCTATCGACGAAATGAAGAAAAAAATAGCCGAATCAGGTCAGAAAGGTGTGCCCAATATTCCAAAATTCCCGAATAAATCCGGCAATTGATCCTTTCAGGAATTATTTCATACCATTTAACATTAAATCAGGCAGAGTTTACGGGCTCTGCCTGATTTTTTTGTTGTTTTGGGGAAATTGTTGAGGCTTAAATTCCGGCTCACCCAAAATGAATTCTAATCTCAGTTCTGAAAAAATATATCAACCATCCATTACGCTATGAAAAAATTCCATTTGGCTTTCCTTTCCGGATTGCTCCTTTGCAACCTCCCGGCATCGGCTCAAAAGAAAACCGCCCTTCCGCCTGAATTCCATATCAAACAATCAGAAACGGAAGCTCATATCCGTTTTCTGGCCGCTGACGAACTTCTGGGAAGACGCACGGGCGAACAAGGGAATTTGATCGCGGCAAGATACATCGCGGAGCAATTCCGGAAACTTGGCGTAATTCCGGTTCCGGGCAACACTTCTTCGGGAACCTCTGGTTATTACCAGAATGTCCCTTTTGAAAAAATGGGATCTAACGGTAGCGGAGAAATCATTGCCGACGCCGAAAAATTGAAAAGCGGGGAGGACTGGATCCTCATGAACGGCGATGCTATTGACGTTACTGCTCCTTTGGTTTATGCCAGTTATGGTCTTGAAAACACTGAAAAGGGCTGGGATGACTACAAAGGCCTGGACGTAAAAGGAAAGATTGTGCTGGTACAAAGCGGTACGCCTGATGTGCAGACACCTTCCGAGATTATCGCTTCGTCGGCTGAAAAAAGAAAGCTGGCCGCGGAAAAAGGAGCTCTGGCAGTCATCGAATTGTTTAATGCGCCGATGCCCTGGAATATGGTCAACCGCTATTTTGCGGGCGAGCGTATTTCTTTGGCTGAGTCAGCCACTACCTCCAAATCCATTCCCCATGCCTGGGTTAATGGAAAGGAGGCGAAAATTACGCGTGCGCTTCGTGGGGTACAAACGGTGACATTTAAAACATCCGGACGTAAAAGTCAGATTGTAAACAGTTACAACGTCGCAGGTTATATCCCCGGATCAGATCCTGTTTTGAAAAGTGAATACGTATTGTTGACCGCTCATTACGATCACGTGGGTGTTGGGAAACAAGGCGGACAGCCGTTTACGCCTGAAGACAGCATTTTCAACGGAGCACGCGACAATGCCTTCGGGACCGTTGCCTTATTGACAGCTGCCGAAGCTTTGGCCAAAAATCCACCCAAACGCTCCGTTTTAATCGTCGCCCTGACGGCAGAAGAAGTGGGTTTGCTGGGAAGCCGTTATTATGCCGCTCATCCGTTACTACCTTTGAACAAGTGTATTCTGAACCTGAATTCAGACGGCGCAGGGTATAACGACACCACCATTGTATCCGTCATGGGTTTGAATCGGACTGGTGTAAAGACTGAAATTGAAACTGCCAGCAAGGCTTTCGGACTAAATGTTTTCGCCGATCCGTCTCCTGAACAAGGATTATTCGACCGGTCTGATAACGTCAATTTCGCGAAGGAAGGCATTCCTGCGCCAACGTTCACGCCAGGCTTCAAAGAATTCAACGGTGATATCATGAAGAATTACCACCAGGTTTCAGACAATCCGGAAACCGTTGATTTTGGTTATTTATTAAAATTTTGTCAGGCCTATGCCTACACCGTTCGTCTCGTTGCCGATCGTAAAACAGCTCCGCAGTGGATTGCCGGAGACAAATACGAGGCTGCGGCTAAAAAGCTTTATGGGAAGTAAAAGTTGCATTACTTTATAAACAAGAGAAGCCCGGTAGTAGCTACCAGGCTTCTCTTGTTTTGCCACTAATCAATTCGCAAAGATTTTGGCATCATTTCCTTACCGCGCACCCGGAGGGCAGTTCTTTTTCAAATAATCGGTAAATAAAGTTTTCAGGTGCAATGATGTTCCTTCACCCTCATAAATACCGTGAGAACGATTAGGATAAGGCATAAACTGGAACACTTTGTTGTATTTGATCAGCTCGTTTACCAACATTTCGGCGTTCTGGTAATGCACATTGTCGTCGCCTGTTCCGTGGATATACAGCAAATTTCCTTCCAGATTTTTGGCATTCGTAATCGGTGAACCCTTTACAAAATCATCCAGGTTTTCCTGAGGAATACCCATGTAACGTTCCTGATAAATGTTATCATAAGTAAGCTGATTTCCAACAGCCGCCACAGCAATACCTGTTTTGAATATTTTCGGATATTTAAACAAAAGGTTTAGCGTTGAAGAACCGCCGCCACTCCATCCATGAACCGCTACACGGCTGGTATCAATGAACGGATATTGTTTAAACATGGACGTCGCGGCACCTGCCATATCTTTAATATTGATCGTACCGATGTTGCGGTAAATCGATTTGCGCCATGCACGGCCTTTCGGCGAAGGTGTTCCTCTGTTATCAATCGAAGCATAAATATATCCGTCCTGAGCCATACTTCCGGCGTAAAGGCGGTTACGGCCCGTTCCATAACTGTCATGAACCGTGCTCGAAGCAGGCTCTCCATATACTGAAAATACAATCGGATATTTTTTTGCAGGATCGAAATTATTAGGTTTTACCATCCAGCCATCTACTTCTACACCTTCCTCGGTTTTAATTTTGAAAAACTCAATATCAATACCCGCCGGTCTGATGCGCATCATCGTCTGGCTGATCGAATTGTTTGGATCTATTGATTTATGATCCGGAAGCGTGATCCACTCCATCATTGGCGCCATACGTGCATTTGAAAAACCATGCGTCGCAAATTTTGCCTCAGGAGAAATTTCATAACGGTGTGTTCCGCTCTGGTCGGCCGGGGATAAACGCTGGGCTTCTCCCTTTCCATCCAGGGGTGCGCGGTACAAATATTCCTGCGTCGCGTTGTCTGGCGATGCGGTGAAATAATAAGCGTTGTTTTTTTCATCGATTAAAACAGGACGGATTACATCATATTTCCCGGTGGTGATCAACGTTTCTTTTTTCCCGTCACGACTTACCCGGTACGCATGTCTCCAGCCATCTTTTTCACTCACCCATACAAATTCTTTCCCTTCATTAAGCCAGTCCCATCCGGCCGGACTATCTTCCCAGCGGCTTTTTATATCGATCCAGGCCTCGTCAGTTTCAGAATAAAATGCTTTCGAAACACCTGTTTTAGCGTCAATATACATCAGCGTGCTCGCGTTTTGTTTACGGTTCAGCTGCTGAACAACCAGCTCATTGGCGCCGCCCGACCATTCCATACGCGGCACATACGTATTCTGCGGATCACCCGGAATATTCATCCATTTGGTTTTGGCAGAAACCACGTCCACAACCCCGATTTTATAGGGTGAAGGCGTTTGTCCTACTTTCGGATATTCAACCGGAATGGTATAGGAATAGATCGAATCCGTTGTATTGATCATCAGGAAATTACGGATCTTCCGTGCATCCAGCTGCCAGTAGGCAATGGTTTTGCTGTCCGGGCTCCAACGGAAACCGTCACGGCAATCAAATTCCTCTTCGTAAACCCAGTCAAAAGTACCATTGATCACGCGGTCCGTTCCATCCGTCGTAACTTGTTTGCTCTGACCCGTTAGAAGATCTTCCGAGTAAATATTGTGCTTACTGACATAGGCAACCTTTTTCCCGTCGGGAGAAAACTTTGCAAACATCAGCGACGATGCAGGACGCCCCTTGCCCAATTGTTTCAGGGTATTGGTCGTTAAGTCCAGCACCCAATAGTCGCCTTTGGTGTCATAACGCCAGACTCTTTTCGCATTCGTGTAAATCAGCACCTTATTCCCGGCCTGATTGAAAGAATAACTGCGTATTTCCAGCGACTTATCCGAACCTTTCGGTGTGAGCTGCTGCTTGGAAACGACCACCCTGGACTGTTCGCCGGGCAATTTAATTTCTACGATCTCGCCTTGCGCCAGATCTCTGTAACCACTGCCATCGGCTAACCACTGGAAATTATCGGGTATTTGCGCAAATAAAGGAGAGGAAAGGATAACAAAGACTACTGCTTTGATCAAATGCTTCATTTGTGAATGGATATGAATTAAATATTATACGAACAATTGCTAATGCAATTTTAACACTTTGATTTGCAAAATCCCATGCACAGGTCATAATCGCATGACAATAAGCAATTTTTGGTAAAGTTTCCCCACCAAAAATTGCTTCCTGCGCTCCGAACATTATTTTTCCTCCTCAGGATCCGGCTTGATATCCTTCACACGCGACCGCCGCTGCTTCCGCAAGGCTTCGCTCAACAAGTATTCTATCTGTCCGTTTACGCTTCTGAAATCCTGTTGCGCCCATGCCTCGAGTTCTTTCAGCATGTCGGGATTGATCCGTAAAACGAACGCTTTTTTTTCTGCCATATCAAGGATACAAGGTACCTGCGTTCAACACAGGAGTAACCGATTTTTCACCACATAAAACAACCAGCAGATTACAAACCATTGCCGCTTTTCGTTCCTCATCCAGCGTAACAATTCCTTTTTCTGAAAGCATGGCTAACGCCATATCCACCATACCCACCGCTCCGTTTACAATCTGGCGGCGCGCAGCCACAACCGCAGAAGCCTGCTGACGCTGCAACATCGCTCCGGCAATTTCAGGCGCATAAGCAAGGTGGCTGATACGTGCTTCGAGAACGTCCACTCCAGCCCTACTCAACCGCTCAGTCAGCTCAGCTTCAAGCATTTCATTGATTTTTCCACTACCATCGCGTAAAGTAAATTCTGGAACTTCCACTTCTTCGGCCTCCATGGTATCGTACGCATAAACCCCGGCCAAATGACGTACCGCAGCCTCCGACTGAATTTCCACATATTTGGTGTAATCATCTACCTCGAAGGAAGCTTTGGCCGTATCTCCCACGCGCCATACAACAACCGCAGCGATTTCGATCGGATTTCCAAGTTTGTCATTCACCTTCAATTTTTGTCCGTTCAGGTTTCTTGCGCGCAGGCTTATTTTTTTCCGTCCGAATAGTGGGTTTACCCAACGTAGTCCACCTTGCTTCATCGTACCCATATAATCCCCGAAAAACATAGTAACCACAGCTTCATTTGGATTCACTACAAATAATCCCTTTAAAAGTATAGCACCAATTACGGAAATTAGCACTCCCAGTATAGCCGCCTTAGTGGCGACTCCCGCTCCTATAATCATCATGATCAGGCCTATTCCCAGATGTAAATAGCCAGAAACTGAGTTTAATTCTTTTTCATTCATAGCTTTAAATGTGATAGTAAAATGATATCACAATGTTATCAAAAACCTTTCATTTAATTTTATAAAAAATGATAAAAAAATCCCAAAGCCGCTGACTGGCTTTGGGATTGGATGAATGGTAATTGTAACTAAAAACTGAAATTAATCGGAAGATTAAATTTAACCCTCACTTTCTTACCCCTCATCCAGCCGGGTTCCCATTTCCCACTCATCTCACTAACTACGCGCAGTGCCTCCTCGTCCATGCTTTTATGCACTCCTTTAATTACCTGGTAATCACACAGCGTGCCGTCCTCGCAAACCACAAATGATGTAAAGACCCTCCCTGAAATACCTGCTCTGGCTGCATCTTTGGGATATTTTATATTTTTCCCTAAAAATTTATACATCTCAGAAAATCCTCCCTGATATTGTGGTTGTATTCCCAGCTCCGTATACTCAATTGTCTCTCCGTCCATATAGGACGTTCCTTTCACGAGTTTTCCACCCGTATACAGCTCCTCAAACAACTTCGTGCCATCTTTTAACTGGCCTATCCAGATTCCTTCTTTCAAACCCGCTTTGACAGTTCCCCGATCATAAATTGTTTGCTCATGATAGGTTTCTGTCGCAAATTCTCCCTGACCATTTCCATCTTTAACCAGCTGATTGCCTGAAACATCCCTAAAATCTTTAAGCAGGGGTACGGCTGATGAACCTTTTGAAAGTTTCGGGTTTTCAGTAATGCTTGTAAGCTGGCCGTTCTCATACCATTTGGTTTCCTGCCATACGCTGTTTGCAGTAATTTTCATTGATTTAACCATCCCATCCAAATAATATTCTTTCTGGATGTCCGGTTTCCCGCCATAGCTGAATTGATTTATGTAAAGTATTTCGCCATTCAGTTTACGATCCACAACCTGAAAAACAGGCACATCATACCAACCTTCACTAGAAAACGTACGTACTGCCTGTACCGAGTCGGTAATTTCGTTTTTCCGCCAGTATTTTTCCTCTTTCAGGATTATTGAATGTTTGATATTCCATCCATCTGATGTCTTTTCCTGAGATAAAATATTGCCGTTGACAAAACCAAAGTCATCGACAGGAATATTCATCCTGTACTTACTCGTCTTGTTGCCCGATAATTGTTTGCCCCGCCTATCGTAATAAACATTCAGGCACTTTTTCTCTTCATCGTAGTTCAGTAGAGGCTCTGATTTGAATTTCACCGCAATTTCCACAGCCTGACGTACTTTTTCATTTTTAATCTCAGCGGGTTTCCACGCTCTAAATAAGCTGACCACACGCTTGGCCTCAACATCACATAAGGAATCTATTCCCGAGACAATTTGCACCTGAGACGCACTCCCGTCCGTTTCGATAACCGCTTTAATCATCACATTTTTATCCAGTCCTTTCGCAGCCGACTTTATTGGTATCCGTAGATTGGAAGAAAAATAATAATCAAGAATGTCCTTGCCACCGGATGGTTCGGCTACTTTTTCAACTTCGTTGTTCTGGTAAACTTTTTGTGCAAAACATGTTGACGTAAAAAAAATAAGGAAGAGGGTTATGTTTTTCATTATTCAAATTAGTGTTATCGTACTTTCCAGCCAATTGGTGACAGGTTTTTATAGAGGTTGAGATACTATTGCATTATAAAATTAACCGGCAAATTATACTGTACCCTCACTTTCTGGCCGCGCAATTCTCCGGGTTCCCATTTGCCACTCATCTTTTTCACCACCCTGAGCGCCTCATCGTCGATATCCTGAACCACTCCCTTTTCTACCTTATAATCACACAGACTTCCGTCTTCACAAACCGTAAAAGAAACCCTGACTCTCCCGGTTATCCCTCTTCTGGCCGCTTCTGATGGATACTTTATATTCTGGCCAAGAAACTGATAAAGGGAATTAATACCACCTTTGAAGTGGGGTTGAATAGCTTTTTCCGCGTATGTAACTTTCTCCCCGTTCACAAAACAATGGCCTTCCTTTAATATACCGTTGTCATAAGACTCAACATAATAAATGGTGCTGTCAGACCACTTCCCAACCCATTTTCCGGTTTTGACTCCCTCATGTACAGCACCTTGCTCGTACAAAAGCTTTTTGCTTTCATCACTGTTATACTTCCACCATCCATTTCCATCCTTCACCGTTTGCTTCCCGTTAGCTTCCCAGACACCAAAGACTTTACTATCAAAAAGTACTTGCTTGACCGGATATTCCACAACACTTCTGAGCTGCCCGTTGCTATACCAGCTCACATTAGTTACACTGCTGTCTCCGCTCGTTTCAACTTCTTTCAGCATACCGCTTAGGTAATACTGTTTTCTCAAAGCCGTTTTGTTCCCCGCAACATATTCCTTGTAAGCAATGAGTTTGCCATTATCCTGAAAAGTCAGTACCGGTGCATAGTTGGTTTCATTTTTATCCTCTGCCAATAACTGATATACTTTAACCGAATCAATACCCGGTTCGCCATATACTTTATGCCATAATTCTTTCCGTTGAAAAGGAACGGTATTAACCTTGCTCCAATGCCCAAGCCTAAACTCCTCGTATACAATATCTCCTTTGATATAGCCCTGTTCATTGACCGGCATCACACTGCGGTATTTATAATCCTTGGCAATGGTGGTCGGATAATATTTTTTATCATAATAATTTACAAAACTCCATGACGTACTGTCAAAATTTTCAGGTGCATCGACGTTAAACGGAACCTGATAGATTACCGTCTGTCTCACTTTCTGATCTTTTATGCTGGCTGGCTTCCATGATTTGTATAAACCCAACACACGCATCGCCTCGATATTGCATAACGAATCCAGTCCCTTCACAATTTCCAGCCCGGTCATAGAGCCGTCCGCTTCCACGACGCCTTTTACAAATACTTTTTTATTAAGCCCATGAATGCCTGACTTAAAGGGAATCTGAACATTTGATAATAAAAACTGATTCAGGACAGCAGCTCCACCAGCCGGAACAGCCTGACTTTCTACTTCATGCGGTTGGTAAACCGTTTGACCAATAGACTGATAGCTCAAAAAAATTAAAAACAATAATATTCTTTTCATGTGGCGGGTGAGTTTGTTGTGTCCAAATATATCGAATCCGCTATTTACCTTCATTATACTAATATTATAATGTCAAATAAATTTTGAGACTTTGTAATACTAGTTAGGTCTCAAAACTTAACCTACTGATAACCTGCCAGTAATATCCAGTTAACATGAAATGAGAATATTTGTAACATGGGAGAAACAACTCATTTCCGAACGATTATCATTTCTGACTTACACCTCGGAGCAGGTGGTTCGAAGGCGGAAGAGGTTACCAATTTTCTGAAAAGCTATTCATGCAAAAAGCTTATTCTGAATGGTGATATTATTGATGCCTGGCAGCTGAAAAAATATGGTGTCTGGAAACGGAAGCATACCATGTTTTTCAAAAGAGTCCTGAAGATGATTGAGGAGAACAAAACGAAGGTGATCTACATACGCGGAAACCATGACGATTTCCTCGATCAGATCATTCCTTTGCGTTTGGGAAAACACTTTCAGATCCGAAAGGATTATATTCTCAATTCCGGTTCGCAGCGCTTTTATGTCACCCATGGTGATGTTTTTGACTCCATTACCACCAACATGAAATGGCTGGCCTATCTGGGCGATATCGGGTATACCTTTTTGCTTTGGGTAAACAAGCTTTATAATAAATACAGGGCTTGGAAAGGTCTGCCGTACTATTCTTTGTCGCAGCGGATTAAGCAATCGGTGAAGATGGCGGTGAATTACATGTCGGATTTTGAAGAAAAACTGACAGAACTGGCCCGCTCCCGCGACTGCGACGGTGTAATCTGCGGGCATATCCACCATCCTTCGATTCGTGAAATTGATGGTGTGATGTACATGAATTCAGGCGACTGGGTGGAAACATTAAGTGCATTGGTGGAAGATTTCGACGGAAACTGGAACCTGCTTTACTATAATCAGCAGGAATTCGAAGACAAATCAACGGACCAGAAACAATCAAAAACCACCGTTATAGAAAACTTCCCGACTGTGGATAAACAAGTGGCCTTTACGGGACTTATTCTGGGTCAGGATAAAAGACGGATCATTTAGCAGCGCATAATGAGAATATTGTTTTTGGTACAGGGAGAAGGAAGGGGACACCTCACACAGTCGATTTCCATGGGGCAGATTTTAAGAACTGCCGGTCACGAGGTGGTGGGCGCCATGGTCGGCAGTGCCGTCGGACGGCAAATTCCCTCCTTTTTTACCGATCAGATCAAAGCTCCCGTTCACTACTTCAATGCTCCGAGTATCGTTTACAACGGTGGCGGAATGAACACCAAAAGGACTTTGTTAAGCCTGGTTAGGCATCTTCCGACCTACATTAAAAGTTTACACTATATACACAAGACAATCCGGGAAATTCAGCCGGATCTTATCATCAGTTTTTACGAAACGTACAGCGGGCTTTACAACATTATTTACCGGACACAAATACCCATGATTTGTGTAGCCCACCAGTATCTGATCCTTCACCCGGATTTCACTTCTCCCAAAAACAGCTGGCTCAGCCGGACACTCATCAATCTTAATTCCAAAGCAGCTTCTTGGAAAGCAAGTCAGAGACTTGCGTTGTCTTTCCGCGAAATGGAATCTCTGCCTGATGAAAAACTGATTGTTGTCCCACCGTTATTAAGGCAGGAAATACAGGATATTTTTCCGGTAAAAAACGATTTCTTCCTGGTGTACATGACGCACCATAGTCTGAGCGGGCAGATTATTTCATGGCACCTTACTCATCCCGAGGTTCGTTTGCATTGCTTTTGGGACAAGGCAGACGAACCTGATGAGCTTGTTTACGACGATACACTCTCGTTTCACCGTATTAACAGCCCAAAATACCTCAAAATGCTTGGCACCTGCCGCGCCCTGGTTACAACAGCCGGTTTTGAGTCGGTTTGCGAGGCGATGTACCTTGGAAAACCCGTGATGATGGTTCCGGTACCGAATCACTTTGAGCAGGAATGTAATGCGCTTGACGGTGTGATTTCCGGCGCGGGTGTCACTTCAAAAACGTTCGACCTTTCTGTTTTACTGGATTACCTTCCACATCATGTCGATCAGTCGGCAAAGTTCAGACACTGGTACCATCGTGGAAATGCCATGTTTATCCACAACGTCGAAGCTTTTGACAAATCCGGCGATGTGAAAAACAAAACAGCCAGCGCTACATTTTCTTAAAAATCATGGCCTCCATTCCCTGATTTCTATGGATTGTCAACCGGTTCTCCTTTCTTTCGTAATGATATTCTGTATCTGAAATAAGCCAGGCTCTTCCACTCCAGGCGGGCTCACCTACTTTTGTTCCGCCAAAGGACGTTACCCGGATTCTGCAATATTCCAGCAATTCATAACTGCCTTGAACCGTATTTACAAAAGTATTTCCCGCAATCGTCCCGTTCTTTTCGTTATCCTTAAAAGTAAAAATTATATCTTTATCTGCGTCAGCCGGTTTAGTCTCCGGAATACCGGTAGATAAATTCTGATACGCTTCAAGTTTCCAGGTTCCGGTGAGTGTTGGTGTATCACTGCACGGCGGTACATCACAGCATTCCTTTTCACACCTTGAAGCGGAAAGGCTCAGGAAAAAAGGAATTATTAAAACAAACAAAATCTTTTTCATGGCTGATCATGTTAAAAACTGATTCCCAGTTTGACGGCAATACGGTTATAAACGCGGTCCTCATGCCGCTCGATCTGGTTGTAAAACACCGGTTTTTTTATAAATGCTTCCTGTCTTCTATATGTCACTGAAATGGTAAAAGACGATCCGCCCGGCTTTCCCGTGCGGATTCCTATACCCGGACTTGTCATTAAACCGCCCTTGGTATCGAATCCGTCCGAATCCTGATGGAGCCATGTAAAACCGTATCCTACATCTGCCAGGGCAAAAAAACGTGCATTTCCCCGTGAAGGCAAATCGTAGCGAATACCCGCTGCAATCGGGGTTATCAGAGCCGTTTTATACCAGTCGGCACCTATGGTTACCCCGGCACCCAGACGTGGGCTCAGCTGAATTCCGTTAAACGTCTGAGCCGACATGGAAACTTTACTGTCAACCTTTTCATCCGACCCTCCCGGAGCATATTTAACGCGTCCCAGCAAAGCGCCGACTTCGGTATGGTTTATAAACTTCTTTTTAAACACTGCATCCTGAGCACTGGCCAAGCCGAGAGACAATGTAGTTAACAACAACAAAGACAAAAATATTTTCATGATCTTGACATTAAAAGCCGGACAAGTAATTGAACAGAGATGTAATAAGCGATTCCAGGAACCGTGATCAGGGAAGTGCCTTTTTCACTGGGATCTTACTAAGCAAGCGAAGGTTTTTCGGATCGCTGGCGTCATACTGGTAAAACCCATCCTTCCCGATCAGCATCAGATTACTGCCCAGAGAAATCACATCATAGGCATCCATATCCTTATAAAAAGAGAGTAAATGCTGATCTACCGTCATTTTGTCCTTTACATCAAAAACTTTTAGACCCTTATCTCCCTCACACAGAAACAAGGTCGGGAAGTTGATACTCAATCCATGCGGGTTTTCCATCTGATAGGTTTTGATCAGCTTCGGAGAGCTTGCATCACTGACATCCACCAAATCCATCTGATTTTGTGTCCCCGCGCAAGCTGTGCCCGTACGCAGGGTTACATAGGCAACGTCATCATGCACCACCACCGGATCACAGGCACGGCCATGCTGAAACACCGAAAGCTGCTTAGGTTCTGCCGGATTGGCGTTATCAAAAATGAGCATACCTGTGGTTGTTCCCAGGAAAAGCTTGTTTTCATATGGGAAGATTGTCTCGATATTCAAATTCGTACTTACCGTTTTAAAATCACCCGGTTGTGCAGGATTTGTGATATTGAACAGGTGCAGATTATTTTGTTCCACCGTATACAGGTACTTGTCATACAAAGCAAAACGAGCCATGGAACCCGCCTGTCCGTTGGTCTGGGCCGCAGAAGATGCCGAACCCGAAGCACTAAAAGACGCCGTAAACGACAACATCTCATTCCAAAACCAGCCTCCGTTGCCGGCCCAGTTTTCTTCACAGTTCGTGCTGACAGTTTCAGTAACATAGTCAACAGTGTAGTCCTGAATGGAAACGACCGGGCTTCCGCCGTTATATAACACATTCCAGCCAACACCGTCAAACTGACCAGACCTGAAAACATTTTGAACCCGGCTGACCTCCTTTGCATTTTCAGGATCGCTGATATCCAGTGCAACAAGGTCTGAAAAACTATCGGCGTACAAAATATTATTACGGACCGCAATGTCTCCGTTTCCGGGAATCACGATAAACGAAACAAATCTCGGGTTTGCCGGATCGCTGTTGTCCACCACATGAATGCCCTCTTTTATTTCATTGATAAACAGATAATTTCCCTTTGTATAAATTTTACCCGGGCGAACAAGTTCATGTTTGGATTCCGCCTTAACACTGCTGCGAAGCTCTGTGAGAGATCGGGTCAGCGGAGTCAGTCGGCGCGTTATACGGGTCTCCTCGCATTGATCATTGCACGAAAATAATCCAATCGATATGACGAAGACGATAAAAGGAAGTAGTTGTGTTTTCATGATCAGGGAGTTTGTTAGGTATACTTCGTGACATTATTTCTCTTTTTAATCCTAGACACGCAGAAGGGAAGAAAGGTTGTAACCCCAAAGTCAAAATCAACTGACAGTGAGCAAAATACATTGTTACCGCACTACTCTTTTGACTGGAATTTTACTGATTTCCCGTAGATCACGGGGATTTGTGGTATCAAGCTGATAAAGAAAATCCTTACCGGTAACCAGTAAAGTTTTACCAATCGCAATAACGCTGTAAGCGACAATATCATTTTTAACCAACAACAGGTGTTTGTCAATCTCCGTCTTATCACTCACATCAAAAACTTTGAGCCCTTTGTCCCCCTCACACAGATATAGATGGGGGAAATCAACGCTCGTTGCCCACGGACTTTCCATGGGGTAGGACCTGATCAGTTTGGGAACTTTATTATCGCTGATATCAATAATATCAAGCTTGTTTGTATTGCCTCCGCAGAATGTATTGGCCCTGAGCGTGACATACGCAATATCATCATCAACGGTAACCTGATCGCAGGGAGTACCCAGCGGAAAATTGGATATCTTTTGCGGAGCAGACGGGTCGGTATTGTCGTAAAGGACTATTCCGTTTTGCGAACCTAAAAAAAGTTTATTGCGGTAAGGAACGATAGAAAAAAGGGTAGACTCTAAAACCTTCCTGTTCGTGGAAACCGGTTTTGCAGGGGTTTCTAAATCAAACACTCCCAAACTGCCCCAACTAATAATGCTGTAAAGGAATTTATCCTTAAACGCAAAACGGGAAACCGCCTTCATTCTGTCAGTCACAGGTGACGTATAAACTACTTCCCTTGTCGGCACCGGAGTGTTGTCTTCGCAGTCAACCTCGATTACCTCCGTCTCATATTTCTCATCATATTCGCCAAGAAACAGCCTCTCTGTCACCACTGACCATTGTACACTATTAAACCATCCCGAATAAAAGACATCATTAACCCGCCCGACCTCTAAGGGATGAGCCGGGTCTCTGACATCGATGGACACGATGTCGGAATAGCTGTCGGCATAAAGAATGTTATCGCGGACAACCATATCGCCATTGCCGGGAATTTTGATAAAAGATATAAATCTGGGATTTTCCTGATCGCTGTTATCAATGACATGCACACCCTGTTTTATTTCATTGACAAAAAGGTAATTACCCTGAACAACAATTTTGCCTGGATCCTGAATCTCACGCCCAGCAATAACACCCACACCGCTTCTTATCTCCGAGAAGGGATGATAGATTGGTATCTGACGAACAACAAGCCTGGTTTCTTTACACTTATCCCTGCACGACCATAAGCCACTGACCGGCAATATCATGGTCAAAAAAAGTAAGAATTTTTTCATAATGCCGAGGATGAAGGTTAATATTTAAGTCAAACTTTTTCTCTCTTAAATGATAGAAACAATTCAGGCAAAAAAGGTTGTAACCGTATACAAACAAAATCGTCCGAGAGCAAAGCCTACGGACGATAACGCACCCCGAAAACGTCGATTGACACCAACGTTTATTTTCTTTAATATTTTTATTTCATGGCTAACAGTTGGCTTTCGGCAATCGGCTATCAGCCGTCGGCTTTATCGCAATTATTTGCTTTCCGGATTCATTATTCTTCCCATGAAGAGAATGGTATTGGATGTTTTTTCGCTGATGATCAAACCAAACGGGCGGTCGAAAATAACGTCTCTGGGTTCTGGCCCTGCCGAGGTAACCACGATACCAATGGAGGTAACAGCGGCGGCTTCGGTGCCTTTTTCGTCAATACCCAGGTAGGTATCCTGTTTCACAAAACTCACCATAAGCGGTGCTGTTTTATTGATTTTACCAAACTCAGCAGATTTCAGAAATGCTTTGTTGATGCCCATCTTTTGCAGGACTCCGTTCAACTGCTCTGAATATTCCAGTGAAAACCGTGGTAGCCCGAGGTTAATGCCCGTCCGGACCGTGTCAGATTTGATCTTATTCCATTGCGAGGGTGTAATTGAATTCATAACCTCCGTGATGTTACTGCCGTTTTGAGGGAGCAGCAAAGTCATTTCAAACTGCTTGTTGCCATAAGGCAATTTAACTGCTGTATATTTTTCGGAACCTGATAGTGCAAAATCTGATTTTGTAAACATCATTTTTACATTCCTATCGGTTCCTGTCTGAAGATGAAATGGCTTATCCAGTGTATTTTTTGAATCGAATTTTGTGGTCCAGTCTCCTTTGAAATACAAGGCGTTCAGCAAAAACATAACGGCATCAGCATCAATCTTATCCAGAACCTGCTTGATTTTGCCATTGGTTTTGTCACTTGCCCATTTATTGATTCTTTCCGTGGCTGCATTGTTAAATTCAAGCCCGGTTACCTCGGCATTGAAGGATTGTTTCAGGACATTGGTAAAATCTGTCTCAACCTGAAAAGTACTTTTATACCAGACCGAATTGGCCAGGCCCAGGCTCACCTTAGAATCCGCAACAGGCATATCATTTAAAAGCGTCTGATAGGCTTTATTAAGATCCGCGATCGAAACACCTTCCATTTTGAGGGCCTTTAAAATCTCGGCCGCTGTTTCATTTTCGGCACCGTTCAATAGCATTCCTAACGCCATGTGAAGGCTTAAAGGAGAGACAAATAAATTTTCGTCAGGACTGCCGACCTGCTGTAAATTTTTAAAAAAATCGAAAGCAAAATCATTTGTACCAGCTGCGATCCGTTCCGGGATAACTACCGGACGGACCTCGTTTGGTTTGGAATCTACTTCCGCATCAGAACAGCTAAGAAAACCCGCTGCTACAAGAACGAAAATTAATCCGCTGATTTTCAATATTTTATTCATGGCTAATAAATAAAATGTGTGTATGATATTCAATATCATAAGCCGGTTTGTAACCGTCTCTTGTAGTAAGAGTCATTTAACCGCTTAATGGTTGTAAGCAGTTGCGATTTTTTTTAGAAAGAATATCTTACCCCCCACGAAACCCCGTACAGATACGGATGCGCTTCGAGGGTCTCGTTATTCTTAAATCCGGATGTCAGTGACTGCTGGTATGAACCCGTCAGCGTGGCTCTCCACTGCGGAGATAAGCGATAATTAAGACGAAGCCCCGTTGTTGCCGCCCAATTGAGGCTGCGATAAACATCGTCACTTGCTTTCGTTGTGATCACATTTCCCGAAGCCGACTCAATTTCATTGTTCATGAAAAAATTCGCCATCATACCACCAAGTAGGGAATAGCTGAATTTCTTATCCGGATTCAGTGTAAAACCAGCCTGCAAAGGCACCTGAAGATAACGGTAATCATTCCGGAATTCTTTTTTCAAATCAATGTACAAGGCATTCGAAGCAGGAGGAGCACCGCTAAGGCCCTGATTGCTATTTTTATCTGCAAGCGCGCTTTCCAGTACATTCTGAGAGCGGCTTGTTGCGGGTTCAATCAGATAACCATCTCCCTCATAGCTGGAATTTCCCTGTAAATAACTGACGCCCGTCTCCACAGACCAGTGTTTGGAAAGGCGTTTTCCACCCTGAGTCTGCACAGCATAGGAAGTTCCCGCATGGCTTTCCCCTACCGTCGAGCGGCTCGACGCATTGGCATAAGCAAAAGCGCTAGGCGCTGAAGTAACTTTTACATTGGGATTAAAACTGGCAGGCATCACACCCACGCCCGCATAATATTCTCTTTTCTTTTTAGCCGCTTTTTCAGGTATGTTATTCAGCGCATCGGGTCTGAAAAACACATATCTTTTCTGCACATAAACATCCAGATCTTTATATCCGATCGGTGTAAGAGCCTCCGCTAAAATCTGGCTGGCAGCATCCATGGCCGACGCACTCACTTCAGGCGCAGCATTGGTATTTTTAGAAAGCACAGCAATATCTTCGTTTTTATTGCTCTCACCAGAAGACAAAACCTTATTCGCTTCTGTAAGACGGGCGGCGGCAATACTATTTCCCTCAGGCAAAACTTCCGCGCTACCTGTTTTCGCAAGTTTTCCTGATTCTTTACCACCAGGCGCCGAGGCAAGGTGTTCAGGCGTTGTTTGAGGTAGTTTTCCTGCCGGAGCAATTTTACTGCGACCAGGCTCAACCTTTGCAATCACGGTTTCGGACGCATTGTCCGGTGTTTTTATAACTTCCTCCTTATCCTGAATACTCTTTTCTGTTTGCTGAACCTCCGGATTATTACGATCTGCCTGCTGACCTTCAATTTGTGTTTTGTTTGCCGCGATTTGCTTACCCGCATCTGTTAAATCACCAGACCCGTTCCACAACGCCACACCCACCATCAACAAGGCTGCCACGGATGCAGCCGCATACCAAAGCCGTGGTGTCTGCCACCAAAGCGGCACCACTTTTCTCTCCTCTTTGTCAAGGCGAGCCTCTATGCCTTCCCAGGCAGACAGAGGAGGTGTTTCAGAGGCTTCCTGAAACGCCTTTTTCCATTGCTCTTCAAAGCTATTTGTTTCGGACGGATCCATCATCGAATCTTGTTTCTTTGTTCAATTTTTCCTGAAGAAGCACCCGCGCCCGCGAATACTGCGACTTGGAGGTTCCTTCAGATATACCTAATTTCTGGGCTATTTCATTATGCTGGTATCCTTCAATGGCGTATAGATTGAAAATAGTCTGGCAACCGATAGGAAGTTCTTTTATAAACCCCAGCAGCTGCTGCCATTGAAAATCCGCCAAAATCAATTCCTTTCCGGAAAGTCCGTTCTCATAACCGTCGATATCATCAAGCTGCTTCAGATATTTCTGCTGTCTTAAATGGTTCAGGGCTGTATTGACCACGATAGAACGAAGCCAATATTCAAGCGGACTGTCATTTCGGAATGTACTTATGTTTTCATAAATTTTTATAAAGGCATCTTGTAAAACATCTTCCGCATCGGTGCGGTTTTTGGTGTAACGCAGGCATATAGCAAACAGCTTCCCCCCGAAAACATCATATAGCTGTTTCTGGGCGACACGGTTGCGCTGTTGACAGCCAATCACCAATTCATGTTCGTTAAAGGTCATCCGAAGCTTAAGGGGTGCTACTTTCGGTTTATTATTATTTTTTCTTTTACTGCAAGCAATAAAAGCCTGTTTTCTGCATTAAATCTTCACCATCAGTTCGTCTGTGACCAGCCCAATTTTCAACTTCATAATTTATTGACACGATTATCAGTGAATTGGTTGTAACAGAGCTTTAAAAAATGAAAACTTTTTTTAACTTACCTAAGTTCAGCCATTGTGCCTGTTATTACAAAATCGTATCGTAAAGTGCCCAGGATTACGTAGCAGGAACTATTACCTAACGCATATCCTTTTATAGTAGTTAAAATAGATCGGACTTATTTGTAACCTAACCTCTTTCGCTCATGAGTCAATATATGGTTGAAATCCAACTTCCGGCTGTTATGACGGAGGAATACACCGAGAAAATACCGGCGCAGAGAAAAAAAATAAATGAAATGATGGAGCAGGGGCGATTAATGTCCTATGCGCTTTCAGAAGATCGTTTAAAACTCTGGTGCGTGGTAAGAGCGGAAAGTGAGTTTGAAGTGATGTCGCTTGTATCAGAATTTCCGCTGATCGATTTCATGGACCCAACAATTTGTAAACTGATGTTTAACAACGTCGTTGCACTCAGATTGCCCATGTTTTCATTGAATTAACAAATAATTATTTTTCAGGAACCTCATTGTCGCCACGATGAGGTTCTTTACTTTTAAGACGTTCTGAATTTTACAAGCCTTTTACTAATCTGATGTCCTTTCAAAATAATCGTCTTCAAATTTCTGCCTGGCTGAAACGCACGCTTTTTGTTTTTGCTTCGTTGCTGGCTGTCGCCTGTTCGGGCAATGGAAGCAATACACAGGAAAACGCGCATAAGCAGCAAAAAACCGAAAGCCCGCAACACAGAAAAAACCTGAAACTCCCGGAAAAGTCCGGCACTTTGCTTTCGAAAAACGATAGAAAGGCAGACATCCCTCAAAAAGTTTACAAAGTTTTAGAGTATATCCGGGCCAACGACCGCGCGCCGGAAGGGTATCAGGGGGGCCGTAAATTTGGCAACTATGAAAAACGGTTACCGCTAAAGGATGAACGGGGAGGAGCCATGAGATACCGCGAATGGGATGTAAACCCCAAAAAGAAAGGCAAAAACCGGGGTGCCGAGCGTCTGATCACCAGCGACAAACACGCCTGGTACACACGCGACCACTACAATTCTTTTACCGAAATAGAATAAGTTTTTTCGATCGCAGCTTTTTATCTTTGTTCATCATTTACTTTTACATCTGATTTATTCAGTTTTCCAATCATGAAAAACACACATTTTCTTCTTGCAAAAAAAGGTACAGATCTTCGAAAATCATTTCTGGGAGCATTTATCGGAATCATTGACGGGCAAAAAGCCACTTCGATAAAGGATTTTCATGAGCAAATCGGTGCTGCATTAAACTTCCCTGACTATTCAGGAAAAAACCTTGATGCGCTGGATGAAATGCTGAACGACCTGGAATGGATCGAGGAAGAAAAGGTGATCATTTACATCACCAACTCCAACGACTGGCTTTCAAAGGAGAAAACTGACGATAAAATCCTTTCGATACTCGATATTTTTGACGCAACCGCTGAGGACTGGAAATGGATGGACGAGGAGGAAGATGTCGCCAAGAAGGAGCTCAGGATTATTTTTGAAGATACCCCAAGAATCCGGACGATACTGGAAGAGCAGGAAATTCCTTTTGGTGATTGCTGATCAGATTCCGGCACCAGCGAGTTTTTTCAAATCTCTTTTCCACTGAACATAACCCATCACGGCCAAACCCAGAAACACGGCATACAAAATGGCCGTGAGGTATAAGTCTTTATAAAAATACATTACCGTATAACAGGCGTCAGCGACGATCCACACGATCCAGTTTTCCACGTATTTACGCACCATCATCCACTGTCCGATCAGGCTGGCAATCGTCAGCGCGGAGTCTGCGTAGGTGAGGCTGGCATTGGTAAAATGGCCTAAAAGGAAACCCCAGCACAAGGTTGCTCCTATAAAAATCAGGGCAAAAATGCCATATAATTTTGTTGGTGTGTTACTTACCGTGATCCCGTCATGGGTTTTGCCTCCGTACAACCACATCCACCAGCCATACATACTGGTAAAAAAGTAATAACCCTGGAGGCTCATATCGGCATATAATTTTACCTGCCAGAAAACGATAAAATAAAGGACCGCGTTAATAATCCCGAAAAACCATCCCAGAACATTTTGCCGCGTGTTCAGATAAACACAAATAGCTCCCGTCAGAAAACCCAGTATTTCAAGAACCGTTGTGGCTATGCCTGCAAAAGTTATGGATTGATTAAGCCAGTCGATCATTTTATCAAATTAACATATTCATTACAAATGCTATCTATTTACCTGTATTTTTGTAAAATAATTACCGGTATCAACAAAAGTAGAAAAACTGTTGTTACCTATTAAGCCGAGCGGAAAATATTCCGAGACGGCTTTTTGCGTTTGATTAAGTGCATAAAGTTGGAGTCTTTCCTTAAAATAATTAAGCTATACTTTTGGAAGTTAAAGATTTATTGACGCTATACGGAGCTGACAGTTATCTGGATCTGTTCATTTCCCAAATCGCCTCGAAAAAAGAAGATGCTGCGCACATCCAGATCAAAGGACTGGTGGGCAGTCTGGATGCGGTAGTGGCTGCGGCTGTTCAGCAAAAGAAGAAAAGTCCGGCATTGTATGTTTTGAGTGACCGGGAAGAGGCCGCTTATTTCCAGAATGACTTGCAGAATCTGCTCGGCAAGACGGAGGTATTGTATTATCCAACGTCTTACAAACGGCCATACCATTACGAAGAGGTAGATAACGCCAACGTTTTGATGCGCGGCGAAATCCTGAACAAACTTAATGTTGCCAAACCTGGTCCGTTTCAGATTGTGACTTATCCAGAGGCGCTTTTTGAAAAAGTGATCAACAAACGCTCGCTGATAGCCAACACATTTTCGGTAAAAGTAGGCGAGAAGCTGGATCCGGCGTTTCTTACAGAATTCCTGAACAGTTACGATTTTGAAATAACCGATTTTGTATTTGAAGCAGGACAATTTTCAGTAAGAGGAGGCATCCTGGATGTTTTCTCCTATGCCAGTGAACATCCTTTCCGTATCGAACTTTTTGGTGATGAAGTAGAGAGTATCCGGTCTTTTGATCCTGATACACAGCTCTCTATTGAAACGGCAAGGCAGATTAATATTGTTCCGGATATTCAGCAGAAGCTGATCCATGAAACAAGAGAATCGTTTTTAGATTTTCTTGACGACGATACGGTGATGTGGTTTAAGGATGCAGAACTTACGCTTGAAACCATCGAAAAATGTTTCGAAAGAGCAGAAAAAGCCTTGGAAGAAGTTACAAGTGGTGGTGTACAGATCGTTTCCAACCCGCAGGATTTATTTGAAACACGTCGTGGTTTTTTAAATCAGGTCAAAAAATTCAAGACAGTTGAGTTCGGTCGAAGATTTTATTTCAAAACCGAAATTAAACTCCCCTATTCTTCCAAACCTCAGCCTTCCTTTAATAAGGATTTTAAAAGATTGCTGGACGATCTTTCGGAAAATCAGTCCAAGGGTTTTGTCAACGTGATCGTTGCCGAACAGCCCAAACAGCTTGACCGTTTGGAAAGGATTTTTGAAGACCTTGACCCGTTTGTAAAGTTCCAGCCCCTGCCCAGTATTTCATTACGTGAAGGTTTTGTAGATGAAAACCTGAAAGTTGCGTGTTATACCGATCACCAGATTTTTGCGCGTTTCCATAAATACCGGTTAAAAGAGAAGTTCAGCAAATCGAAAGCGATCACGCTCAAAGAGCTGAAATCGCTGCACCCGGGAGACTTTGTCACGCACGTCGACTACGGTATCGGCAGATTTGCCGGGATGGAACGCAAGGATGTCAATGGCAAGGAGCAGGAAGCGATACGTCTGATTTACCGAGACAATGACCTGCTTTATGTGAGTGTGCATAACCTGCATAAAATTGCCAAATACACCGGTAAGGAAGGGGCACCGCCGGCCATGAGTAAATTAGGCTCGGGAGAGTGGGAGGCAAAAAAATCAAGAGTCAAAAAACAGCTTAAAGATATCGCCCACGAGCTGATCGCCCTTTATGCGAAACGCCGTCAGGCACCGGGATTCCAGTTTTCTCCTGACAACTACATGCAGGCTGAGCTCGAATCTTCCTTTATCTACGAAGACACGCCTGACCAGGCAACGGCAACCGCCAATGTCAAGGAAGATATGGAAAAAGGGCATCCGATGGACCGCCTCGTTTGTGGCGATGTGGGTTTTGGAAAAACAGAAATAGCCATCCGGGCTGCTTTTAAAGCGGTTTGTGATAGTAAACAAGTGGCGGTGCTGGTGCCTACGACCATTTTGGCGATGCAACATTTCAAAACGTTCAGTGAACGTCTTGGCGATTTCCCTGCGAAAGTAGGTTATATCAACCGTTTTAAATCACCAAAACAGATTAAGGAAACACTTAAAGAAGCAGAAGAAGGCAAAATAGATATCCTGATCGGAACGCACCGGATCCTGAATAAGGATGTAAAATTCAAAGACCTGGGTCTGCTGATCGTGGATGAAGAGCAGAAATTTGGTGTAAAAGCGAAAGACCGGTTGAAGGAAATGCGTGTCAATGTGGATGTGCTGACATTAACCGCGACACCTATTCCGAGAACACTGCATTTCTCGCTGATGGGCGCCCGCGACCTTTCGGTTATTGCAACCCCGCCGCCAAACCGCCAGCCGGTGACAACGGAAGTACACTCTTTCAGCGAAGAATTTATCCGTGATGCGATCAGTTTCGAAATCCAGCGCGGCGGCCAGGTATTTTTTGTCCATAACCGCGTAAACGATATTGAATCGATTGCCAACATCATCATGCGTCTGGTGCCGGAAGTGCGGATTGGTGTGGCACACGGACAAATGGATGGCGATAAGCTCGAAAAAGTGATGGTGGATTTTATCGAAGGAGAATACGACATCCTGGTTTCGACCAATATTATCGAATCCGGAATTGATATCGCCAATGCCAATACCATTATTATTAACTCTGCGCATATGTTCGGTTTGTCCGACCTGCACCAGATGCGCGGCCGGGTAGGGCGTTCCAACAGAAAAGCATTCTGTTATCTGCTGACACCTTCTGCGTCTACCTTGGCGAGCGATTCGAGAAAACGCCTTCAGACACTTGAAGAGTTCTCCGAACTTGGCGACGGTTTTAAAGTAGCCATGCGTGACCTTGACATTCGCGGAGCAGGAAATTTGTTAGGAGCCGAGCAAAGCGGATTTGTAAACGATCTTGGCTATGAACTGTATCACAAAATGCTGGATGAGGCGGTTTCTGAGCTGAAAAATAACGAATTTAAAGACCTGTTTTCCTCAGCACTCGGACTGCCTAAGAAGTTATTGCCGGATTGTCAGATCGAGACCGATTTTGCCACACTGATCCCGGAAACATACGTTAAAAATATTTCGGAAAGACTTTCGTTATATACGCGTCTTGACGACATGAAGACGGATGAGGAACTCATCGGTTTTGAAAAAGAAGTCGCTGACCGCTTTGGGCCTATGCCGAAAGAAGTGGAGGATTTGCTGAAAACGGTTCGGTTGCGCTGGGAAGCAGAAGGTTTGTATTTCGAAAAATTAACACTGAAAAGCAATACATTGAAAGGATACTTCGTTACTTCGCAGAACGATGAATTTTTTCAGTCGCCGAGATTCGGAAAAGTGATTGATTACATAAAAATGCATCCGAGACAGATCGCATTGAAAGATCAGAAAGGGAAGTTAATCCTGATTTGTCAGGATGTACACAGTATCGACCAGGCGCAAAAGATTTTAACAGAAATGTGCCAATAAAAGATTTGTAGCAAATAAGTTGGATTGATTTCATACATTTGCAGTTTCGCATACTATTAAATACCAAACACTCTAAGTCACTTTAAAGCAATGATTTGCATGCATAAGATGGGTATCCGGTCGATCGCGTTGATACTGATTGTGTTATTAGCGGCCACTTCCTGTAGTAAGAAAAAAAGACCAACGAGTTTAAAGCCTGGAAAAACCAGTTCAAAAACAGGCTTGGCGTATAATGGCAAGGATGGATATAAGGTAAAACAATACAAAGCTTTACCGGCTGGTCCTGACTTGGTTTATATCGAAGGCGGACGTTTTACCATGGGATCTTTGGAAGAGGATGTCATGAACAGACGTGACAACCCGAAACGTACGGTAAGTATCCAGTCGTTCTACATGGACCAGACGGAAGTTGCCAACGTTCACTATCTTGAATATCTTAATGCTGTTCAGAAAGATTCATCAGAAGAATTTTACAGCAAAGCCTTACCTGACACAGCCGTTTGGTTCAACGAATTGTCTTTCAACGATTCATACGTGACCATGTATCTGCGTCACCCGGGCTTCCGTTTGTATCCGGTGGTTGGTGTATCGTGGGTTCAGGCTAACGATTACTGCGCATGGAGAACGGACGCTGTAAGTAAAAGCAATAACGCTGCCGGTGCAAAAGCTGGTCAGCCTAAGAAAGGATTTTCTATCGGTAAGAAGAAAAAAGCTGCCGCTGCTGCCGAAGCAGAAGCTGTTGCATCTTCGGAACCTGCTAAACTTGGAATCGAAAGCGGCTACGTAATGCCTCCTTACCGTCTTCCGACAGAAGCTGAATTTGAATACGCTGCAATCGCGATGATCGGTACGCAGTATGCAGATGAAAATCAGTCAAACCAGCGTATTTATCCATGGGATGGTTCTACAATGCGCCAGCCACGCGGACGTAAGCAAGGAACAATGCTTGCCAACTTCAAACGCGGCCCTGGGGATTATGCAGGTATTGCAGGAAGATCAAACGATGGAGCGATCATTACACAGGAAATTCGTTCGTATCCTGCTAATGACAACGGTCTTTATGATATGGCTGGAAACGTTAGCGAATGGGTGTATGACGTTTACCGTCCGCTTTCAAACAATGACGTAAACGACTTGAACTCTTTCCGTCGTGACGGATATCAGGATGAGGCCAAAAATTATGACAATAAAAATGGCAACTCGCTGGTAAACGATAACCTTCGTGTTTACAAAGGCGGTTCATGGTCTGACGTAGCCTACTGGTTGTCTCCGGGAACACGTCGTTACATGGATCAGGATTCTGCTACGGCTATGGTTGGTTTCCGTTGTGCTATGATCGCAACAGGTAGCCGCAAATAGGCCTGACAGTTTTTAAAATATAGCAAAAAGAGCCGTTGCCATTGGATAGCGGCTCTTTTTCATTTATAGCTGTTTCCGTCAATGCTGGGCAGAAGCGATAGTCAGGATATAAAACTGGTCACAGCCGGCACTTTTCAACGCTTCCATACAGGCTTCCAGTGTTGCTCCGGTGGTTAACACATCATCCATGATGATAATCCGTTTGCCCGCAACACTTTCTTTTACCGAAAATACGCCTTTCACATTCTCCCAGCGTTCATTTCTTGTTTTCCCCGTTTGGGTTTCGGTATATTTTATTCTTTCCAAAACCCCGCCCGACCACGGGATATCCGTCGCCTTGGAAAATCCTTCCGCGAGTTTGTCACTCTGGTTATAACCTCTGACTTTCAATTTTTTCTTATGCAGCGGCACACTGATGATCAGATCTGCTTCGGGTAAAATGCTGTTCGAAATCATTTCCTGGCCAAACATAGAGCCCAGCAAAATTCCTACGTCGGCCTGTCCTTTGTATTTGAGTGCATGCAGCAGCTTCTGCACTTTTCCCCTTTTTGTAAATAACAGAAAGGCATGTGTTTCCAGCACCTCATGCACACCGACAAATTTATGCCTGATAATTTCATCATGAACACTTTCCTTCTCAATTCTTGGCAAAGCGATACGGCAGGAGGTGCAAATAATATCTTCATTGCCTACCAGCCCTTTGTCGCAAGCTGCACAGCAACGCGGAAAAATAAGATCAACAAAATCAAACCATATCGATTTCAGGCTCATGAGCAGGTAATTTTGGATGATACCATGAGAGAATAACAGAATCGTTAGCTGGTCAGCCAAGACATTGTTAACTTTACGGCTTCATGAATTTGTCATTGATTTCGAATTTTCAGTAACCTATTTTCAATTACGAAATGAACACCCTTATCCTGAATGCCCGCATCGTGAATGAAAACACGATCCAGGAATCTGACGTGTATATTAGCAATGGTCACATCGAACGTATTGGTAAGAATTTACAACATCTTCCTGCTGAAAGGATTATCGATGCCAAAGGAACGTATTTGCTTCCCGGCGTAATTGATGATCAGGTTCATTTCCGCGAGCCGGGGTTAACGTACAAGGCCGATATCCATTCAGAAGCGCGCGCAGGTGTGGCTGGCGGTGTCACGTCTTATATGGAAATGCCCAATACGGTTCCGAATACACTGACGCAGCCGTTATTGCAGGATAAGTATGACATTGCCGCACGATCTTCACTGGCTAATTATTCCTTCTTTATGGGTGGTTCCAACAGCAATTACGACGAGGTAATGCGCACCGACCCGACCCAGGTTTGCGGTATCAAAGTATTCATGGGGTCTTCTACCGGAAACATGCTGGTGGATTCGCCGGACGTGCTTGAAAAATTGTTTGCAAATGCTCCCTGCCTTATCGCAACACACTGTGAGGATGAACCTACGGTGCGTCACCGGATGGAGCTTTTTAAAGAGAAATATGGCGAGAATGTCCCTTACGATATTCACGCACTGATAAGAAACGAAGAAGCCTGTCTGAAATCTTCTTCATTTGCCAGTGCGCTGGCGCATAAACACAAAACCAGACTGCACATTCTTCACATTTCAACGGGAGACGAGGTATCTCTTTTTGAGATCGGAGAACGTGTAAACGGACAGATTCTATTGGCAAGCGGCGCTCCAAAACTCGTTACTGCCGAAGCTTGTGTCCATCATTTATGGTTTGACGCAGAGGATTATCATACCCTTGGCAACAAGATAAAATGTAACCCGGCGATCAAGGCTCCTCATCACAAGGAAGCCATCTTCCAGGCACTTTTAGACAACCGTATCGATGTCATTGCCACGGACCATGCGCCGCATACGATCGAAGAAAAAGCGCAGCCTTACTGGCAGGCGCCTTCGGGTTTACCGCTTATTCAGCATACGCTTAATGTGATGCTTGAATTCAGTAAAAAAGGTAAAATACCTTTGGAAAGGGTAGCTGAAAAAATGAGTCACGCGGTGGCTGACTGTTTTCAGATCAAGGAAAGAGGTTATATCCGGGAAGGCTACTGGGCTGATCTTGTACTTGTTGATCTTGACGGCACCACATCGGTACAGCCGTCCAATCTCTATTCAAAATGTGGCTGGTCACCTTTTGAAGGCACCAATTTCCAGTCTGTGGTGACACATACCTTTGTTTCAGGCCACCTGGCTTATGAAAACGGGAATTTTGACGAATCTGTAAAAGGAAAACGGATGTTATTCTCCCGCTAGATAAGCGTAATAACTCTGGATAACGCCTAAATCTGCTTCCGTCCAGTCGAGTGTAGGCAAATCTTGTGGTTCAAGCCATGAGATTTGCTCATGCTCTGAAAGGACGATATCATGGGTACGAAGCTTGCAAACGAAGGGTACCAGTATGATTTCCCTCCATCCCTGATCCTTTGTCGTAACGGGAAGTTTTTGAATTATATCAATTTCTACATTCAGTTCTTCACGGATCTCGCGCACCAGCGTTTCTTCGTCTGTTTCGTTTTCCTCCTGCTTTCCTCCGGGAAATTCCCATTGAAGCGGAAAGGATAATGCAGCACTGCGCTGACCGGCCAATACCTTGCCATTATGTTCAATAATAGCACAAGGAACCCGTACAACTAATTTAACAGCAACAATACTTTCTACCATACCAACGGTGACACAAAATTTACCGCAAAAGTATAGATTTTATTTTATAAAAACCAGCGAGGTATTGAATTGATTTTCAATACCTCGCTGGTTTTATTCTGTGCTAAATATAAAATTTTCGGGATGCCTCGGTTTGCATTAAAACAGCTCTCCCGAGCGGTGTCTTGGCAAAATTCCGAGGTGACGAAAAGCCTTTTCGGTTACTTCTCTTCCTCTTGAAGTTCTCTTAAGATATCCCTCCTGGATCAAAAACGGCTCATAAACTTCTTCTATCGTTTCTGCCTCTTCTCCGCATGCTGTGGCAATGGTGGAAAGTCCTACCGGGCCGCCTTTGAATTTCTCGATAATGGTACTTAGAATACGGTTATCCATTTCATCCAGACCATTCTGATCAACATCCAATGCCAGCAATGCCATTTCTGCGATGGCTACGGTTATCCGGCCATTGCCTTTTACCTGGGCAAAATCACGTGTCCGGCGAAGCAGGTTATTGGCGATACGTGGTGTCCCCCGGCTTCGTCTGGCAATTTCGAAAGCCGCATCATCTTCCAGCGGAGTACCCAGGATCACTGCTGATCTTTTTAAAATCGATGACAGGAGCTGAGCATCGTAATATTCCAGCCTAGCATTGATCCCAAAACGGGCACGCAGCGGCGACGTAAGCATACCGGCCCGGGTGGTGGCTCCAATCAGTGTAAAAGGATTCAGACCGATCTGAATGCTGCGTGCATTCGGACCGCTGTCCAGCATGATATCAATTTTATAATCCTCCATGGCAGAATACAGATATTCTTCCACGATCGGATTCAAACGGTGGATCTCATCAATAAAAAGTACGTCGTGCTCCTGTAAATTGGTCAGCAAACCAGCCAGATCACTGGGTTTATCGAGTACAGGTCCGGAGGTAATTTTGATACCCGACGCAAGTTCGTTGGCAATGATATGTGACAATGTGGTTTTACCCAGACCCGGAGGCCCATGAAGCAGAACATGGTCGAGGGCATCACCCCGATGTTTCGCCGCCTGAACAAATATTTTAAGGTTTTCAAGAATTTTATCCTGTCCCGTAAAATCATCGAAGGACAACGGACGTAAAGCCCGGTCGATCTCTTTTTCCGGGTTGGAAAGATTTTCTTTATCTCCGGACAGATAATCCTGGCGCATAGGCTTTTTGACAATATTAGCTACGTTTCAACTAAAAACGCATTGATTTTAACTTCAAAAATAGCCGTTTTTATTGGCAAAACCGAACTTTTACCGGATCACCATCACGGACCCACGAAGCACCACAGGGTTACGTTCCGGGAAATACTGAGCCTCGTAAGACACAATATAGGGATACACGCCCGGCTGCACTTTCACGCCTTTGTAAGTCCCATCCCAACGTCCTTCGATCGTGTTGGTCGCGTAAATCACCTCTCCCCAGCGGTTATAGATCTTGATAGAATAATTGGTGTAATAAGCTCCAAAAACATCCAGCGATTCATTTTTACCATCACCGTCCGGCGTAAAAGCATCCGGAATAAAGAATCGTGGCTCACATTGATCAACAACTTTGGTGGATTGCTGTGCAACGCAACCTTCTTTGTTAGTCGCAAGAACGGTATAAACGCCTTCCTTATCGACCGTGATCGTAGCCGTTGTATCTCCTGACTGCGGCCATTCATAATGCACTACACCAATGCCCCTTGGATCCAGCTTGGTTGAGCCGCCATCCGGGATACAGATATAATATTCAGGATCCAGTCTCAAAATTGGAGATGGTAACTCCTTCACCTCTAATGTATCACTATTGTAGCAGTTAAGTCTGTTTTTAACCTGTACAAAATACGTGCCCGGCTGCTTAACGGTAATACTTTGTGTGGTTTCGCCGGTGCTCCACAACCATTCGTTCCAGGAAAGGCCTGTCGCCAATAATACAACAGAACTATCGCGGCATATCGTAGTATCCCGGAGCTCAAATGGTGGTGGCTTTCGAAGCACCACTTCAATAGTATCGGCAGAGAAACAATCCCGGTCAGGGCCGTTGTACGCAACCGCTATGTATCTGCCCGTTGTTGTGATGCGAATTGTTTTGGCACGGCCAATAATTCTGCCGCGGTTATACCATTCATAAATCTCTGCCTTAACCCCCATATCCAAAGGCACATAAGCCCCGCAGGTATCTTTGTCAGGGCCAAGTACAATTTTAGGAGGCGTTTCATAAATAACAACCGTGTCTTTGCTGACAATGCTCGTACAGGCATTGGACTGCGACAATGAAACCAAATACCTTCCCGGTTGGATATAAGTATGCGAAATTTTCGGTTCTTTGGAAGTTCCACCGGCTCCATCTCCAAAATCCCAGATGTACATATTATCCTTCAACGGATCGCAAATCGGGCCGGCTTCAAAGTTGGTCGGTTCACCTGTACAAAACCCGTCAGCAGAAAATCCCGGACCTGAGGCTTCCTGTGTAAAATCCTGCACCATGCTTGGTAAACCAAGCTGGCTTTTCTTGCCTCCCAGATTGACGCCATTCCTTTTGTATTCTATCGCCGATACGGAATTCCTTTCCGGCTCACCAATGGATGCCAGATAATCGCTGCCATCAATGGCCATATATATTTTTCCATCAGGAGCAATCTGCAAAGCGCCGAATTTCTGCGTGGCCGAGCTGTCAATGACGATAGCCGATTCGACAATCAGGCTATCACTAAATGTGAGATCGTACTGTTTCAAATATGATTTCGTACCGTTTTCACCCTGAAACGAGACATACATTTTTTCACCGCTGGGCGAAAACTCAATCCCGTACGCTTTGGGCGGGGCAGGGCCGAGGTTGATGGTTTTGTCATAGGTCAAAACACCGGTTGAGTCATTGAATTTGAATAACTCGACGTAATTGGTGGGCGGGCCGGGAATAACTACCGCCAGACGTCTGTCTCCGCTGGTGCTGTCCGCAGCAGAAAATTTCATATATCCCTCACCTTTGTTGAGCGAGTCATGCGCCATACCCAGTTCAGGTGCACTGGTTTCTGTCAGGCCTCCCGCCGTAGCGTGAAAGATGCGAAATTTATTGGTGCCGTAATCGTGAGAAATAACCCAGTAAGTGCTGTCTCTTTTGTTTTGGACAGCAGCAAGGCGTTCCGTCGTTGGTTGCTGTAACGTCGTATTCTGCTCAATAATAGCTCCCTTGCCACCATTTCTACGCATATCCACCACGCTGACCGTCAGGAGCTTTTCACCATTAATATCGGATGTCGTAAAAACGTTGAACAAATACTCACAGCCCCGGCAAGTCGGCTGCGGCACAATGAGCACGGATTGCGTTGAGTTTTTACTACCCAAAAGCGGTTTGCAATTCGCCGGGTCAATACAGGGCATAACGCCGCCATCCTTGTCCCAGATCGTTATCCCGTCTGAGTAAAACAGCAGAATCCCCTTGGAATTGGCAATCGAAGATGTCCCTTCCGGCGTGTTCACTTTGCCATCGGTAATGGGGGTAGGCGGGCTGTTTGAAAAATCAAGACCAGCGTTTCCACCAAAAAACCATTTTGCACCTTCCTGATTTTCAGGCTGCATACAAATTTTGACATTAACGCGATCCTGAATTTTACATCCGTTAGGCATTATTACTTCCACTGAATAACACCCTGAGCTATCTACTTCGAGCGTCTGTGTGGTATCTCCCTTCGGATACCAGATATATTTTGCGCCTGCGGGAGCTCCGTCAGGATAAGGGTCCAGTGTTATACTTGTATTTGGGCAAATGGTGGTATCTGCTTTCCATTTCTGAAATGCCGGGGGAAGTTCGCCAATAATGACCTGCTGCGACTCGCTCGCCGTGCTTCCGTCTGCAAAAGTACGGGTTACGGTTACGGTATAAGTACCCGCCGTCTTATAGGAATGGAGTGGATTACGTACCTTATCGGTGCCTCCATCACCAAAAACCCAGGCCCAGGCAGTTGCTTTACTGTTTGCATCTTCGGTAAACACCGTTCCATCCTCGGCACACGCAGGACTTGGCACACAGGTTTCTTTCACTGTAAACGGCTGCGCGTTTGCAAAACCCGCGCCCAGGAACAGCAAAAAGAACAGTGAATAAAATATTTTCCGATGTGTATTATAAAATCGCCTCATGTTTCGTTACTTATTCAATCATCCCTACCCCGCCAATTTAATATTCTTGTTACCTGATCATTCTAACGAAAATAATATGTTAAAATTTTGTGTGGTAAAGTCTTAAAAACCATGCTAATTTGAATATTAATACGCAATGTGGCGACAATTTGTGAATTATATTTTAGTAATTTTCATCCTCGTATACCCAATTCGCTGTAAATGGCGAACAAAGCCTGAAAATATATGATTAAGCGTTTACTTCCTCTTATGATAATGACACTGCTCTGCCTGAAAGGTTGGAGTCAGGATCCTCAATTTTCGCAATTTTACGCTAACCCGTTGTACCTTAACCCCGCTCTGGCTGGTGGTGCGCTGGCGCCGCGTCTTACCGCAAATTATCGTAATCAGTGGCCTGCGCTTTCTGCAAATTTTGTAACTGCTTCTTTCGGTGCCGATGTTTTTCTTCCAAATTATAATAGCGGTGTTGGCATTCAGGTAACTACCGATAGCCAGGGTCTGGGCAATTTAAAGGCAACGGACGTCGCTCTCCAATATTCTTACCAGATTTCACTGAATGAGGTTACTTCTTTAAGATTAGGAATACAAGGTGGCTTTTCGTCACGTTCACTCGATTATTACGGATTGACTTTCGGCGACCAGTATAACAACGGCGGACTCAACGGCAATCCATCCTCGGATCCCTTTGCCCAAGGCGGCCCCAACGTTTCTTATGCCGATTTCTCCTCCGGTATGATGGTCTATTCCGACTGGTACTGGCTTGGATTGTCGGCGCATCATATCAACAAACCCAATCAGGCATTCAGCGGAACGGAGGCGCGCCTTCCGGTAAAAACAAGTTTACAGGCTGGTTTGCGCATTCCTTTTGCAGGATATACATTTTTAGGAAATGAAATCGACAAGGAAAAGACAATCTCACCGGCGATTTTGTATAAAAAACAAGGCAAGTACGATCAGCTGGATATGGGGCTTTATGTAACCATCGAGCCGCTGGTGTTGGGGATGTGGTATCGCGGGATTCCTTTCAAAAAATATGAACCCTCGATCAATAACCACGAATCGCTCGTTTTTCTCGCCGGATTTCGTCAGGACAAATTTTCGATTGGTTACAGTTATGACTTAACGATCTCAACTTTGGGTGCAGGCAGCGGCGGAGCGCATGAAATTTCGCTGTCCTACATTTTTGAACCGCTCACCCCTAAACCTAAACGCAGCAGAAGCAGTAAACACCAGCTTTCCTGCCCGAAATTTTAGCATAACAGATTTGATTTTATACCCCGATGCAGACAAATTTGTCTGCATTTTTTGTTACAGTATAAAATAAGCAATCGCTTCTTTTCGATTTAAATTAACCTTATTCCAAGAGAAAATTAATCTATGATCAAGCCTACTACACAAAAACTCTTATCCGGCCTTTTCATGCTGGTGCTGGCCATTGGCGCTATTGCGGCACCTCCTAAAAGAGAGTATTACGAAATAAAAATGTATCGTCTGAAAGATAAAACGCAGGAAGCAACTGTCGAAAATTATCTTAAAGACGCCTATATACCTGCCTTACACCGTGCCGGAATAAAAAATGTAGGGGTTTTCAAACCTGTTGCTTCGGACACGATGAGTGGAAAACTGATTTATGTACTGACTCCGATCAGTTCACTGGATCAATTGCTTTCACTGCCTAAATTGCTGGAAAAAGATGCCAAGTATTTATCGGCAGGGAAAGATTATATCGACGCAGCCTATAAAAATCCGCCTTATGCCCGCATCGAAACAACGGTATTGCAGGCTTTCACAACGATGCCGGTTCATGCAAAACCAAATTTGACCGGACCAAAAAGCGAACGTGTATATGAGCTGCGCAGCTATGAGGGTTACACCGAAAAAATTTACCAGAACAAGGTTAAAATGTTTAACGACGGCGGCGAAGTTCCTCTTTTCGTAAGATTGGGTTTCAACGCGGTATTTTATGGCGAAGTGATCGCCGGAAGTCACCAGCCGAACCTTATGTACATGACAACCTTCGAAAACAAGGCATCGCGTGATGAGCACTGGAAAGCTTTCAGCAGCGACGCTGAATGGAATAAATTAAAGGTGAATCCTGAGTACCAGAACAACGTATCAAAAAATACAAGCTTCTTCCTGTATCCGACAGACTACTCAGATATCTGAGAACGGATTTTCAGGCAACTAAAATTTGTCGCACTTTGTATTGATGGAATATGGGCTTGTTGTCGTCTTAAGATAAAACCCATGTTCCATCATTTTTCATTTAATGCTATTTTTTATGAAAGCCGCTATTTTAAAAAGTATAAATGAACCCATCGTTGTTGAACAGATAATCACACCGGAAGCAGGCGAAGGAGAGGTAATTGTTCAATTAAAAGCCGCGTCACTCAATCACAGGGACGTTTGGATTCAAAAGGGATTATACCCTAAAATCACAACACCGATCATTCTGGGCTCCGACGGTTCCGGAATTGTTACGGCAATAGGTCCCGGCGTTGATAAAGCCTGGCTTGGCAAAGAAGTGATCATCAATCCTTCACATAACTGGGGCGATAATCCGGCTTTTTATTCCGAAGAACATAAAATCCTGGGTTTACCAGACAACGGGACCTTTGCAGAATTTGTAAAAACCGAAGCAAAATATCTTGCCGAAAAACCGGCACATCTTTCTTTTGAAGAGGCTGCGGCTTTGCCCATGGGTGGCTTAACGGCGTGGAGATCTTTGATCACGCGCGCCAACCTGACGAAAAACGATAGGGTACTGATCACGGGTGCAGGCGGCGGTGTGGCGCTTTTTGCGATACAATTTGCTATTGCAGCCGGTGCGGAGGTGTGGGTAACATCCGGATCCGACGATAAGATTCAAAAAGCCATTGCCCTTGGAGCGAAAGGCGGGATTAACTACAAAAATCCAACCTGGTTCCGGGATCTGCTTGTAAAGGTACGCGGTAAAAAGATTGGCTATTTCGATGTGATTATTGACAGTGCCGGCGGTCCTGGATTTGCCCGTTTGATTGACATTGCTGCACCTGGAGCGCGGATTTGCTTTTATGGTGGCGGCACGGGAAATATCACAGACGTGGTTCCGGCCAAGGTATTTTTCAAGCAGCTTAATATTTACGGAAGCACCATGGGTACCGAAGCAGAGTTTTCGGATATGATCGATTTTGTGAAAGAACACAAAGTTGTTCCCGTGATCGACGAAGTGTTGTCCCTTGAACAGGCCGAACAGGCATTCAGAAAAATGGATTCCGGCAAACAGTTTGGAAAGATTATTCTCAAAATTGATTGACAAAAAAAACAGCGCTGAGCCGGCTCAGCGCTGTTTTTTTTACTATTTTCTTACCGCATCAATCGCACCGCGGACACTGCCGTGCTCTTCGAGCAACGATTCTGCCTCATCAGGCGACACACCCAGTTCGTCTATAATCATATGAATGGCACGGTTGACAAGTTTTTCGTTTGTCATCTGCATATCCACCATTTTATTTCCTTTTACCTTACCAAGGCGGATCATCACCGCCGTAGAAATCATATTCAGCACCAGTTTCTGAGCCGTTCCTGATTTCATTCTTGTACTTCCTGTCAGAAATTCAGGTCCTACCACCACTTCCACCGGATATTCACAAGCCTGCGCAACAGGAGAGCCGTTATTGCAAACCACGCAACCTGTTAACAAACCTGCCTTTTTAGCCTCATTCAACCCACCGATCACATAGGGTGTACGGCCTGATGCGGCAAGTCCTATCAACGTATCATTTTCAGTAAGATTATATGAAGCCAGATCAATCCAGGCCTGATTCCAGTCATCCTCCGCGTTTTCTACCGCTTTTCTGATCGCAACGTCGCCACCGGCAATAATCCCTACAACCAGATCAAACGGAACACCAAAAGTTGGGGGGCATTCGGATGCATCCACAACGCCCAGACGACCGCTCGTTCCGGCACCGATATAAAACAAACGTCCGCCTTTTTTCATGCGCGGAACAATCTGCTCAATAAGCGCTTCGATTTGAGGAATCACCTTTTGAACAGCATTGGGAACGGTCTGATCTTCACGATTAATCGAGGTCAGAATTTCCTGAACGCTCATTAAATCGAGATCATTATAGAGGGATGAAGCTTCGGTCGTTAGCATAGATGTTGCATTAATTTAAATCCAAAATTAATTATTTTCTGTTTACGAACCTTTACCAAATAAATATTATGGTATTTATCTAAGTATATCTGCAAAAATTTGCCCTAAAATTTGGAAAATAAAAAGATACCCTCCTAATTTGTAACAGAATCTGAGAGTCAGCGAAATTTCGCTAAAATCAAAATTTTCGTTTTTATCTGATATTTATGTTTTCAAACCGTTTCATTCTCCTCCTGATTGTAGTCACGCCCCAGGCGTGAGTGGGATGTTACGGTATATAACCTGCACCTCACTCAATAACTGAGTGAGGTGTTTTTATTTTATAATAATTCACCATGGCGACAGAACTGAACAAATTTTCAAAGACCCTAACCCAGGAAGTTACAAATCCGGCAGCTCAGGCAATGCTTTACGGTATTGGATTAAAAGAAGCTGACATGTCAAAACCGCAAATCGGGATTGCCAGCACCGGGTATGAAGGAAACCCTTGTAATATGCACTTAAACGGACTTTCTGTTTATGTGAAACAGGGCATTACTGCCAATGATATGGTCGGTTTGATCTTCAACACAATTGGAGTTTCCGATGGTATGACAAATGGAAATGACGGTATGCGTTATTCCCTGCCAAGTCGCGATATCATTGCCGATTCTATTGAAACCGTAGTTTCCGCACAATGGTACGATGGTGTTATCGCCGTGGTAGGTTGTGACAAAAATATGCCGGGTGCGATCATGGCCATGGCGCGTATCGATCGCCCTTCAATTATGGTTTATGGCGGAACAATCCGTTCAGGACATTATAAAGGACAAAAACTGGATATCGTTTCTGCTTTTGAAGCACTTGGTAAAAAATTCGCCAACAATATTTCTGATGAAGATTACAAAGGCGTGATCCAGAATTCAATTCCTGGTCAGGGTGCCTGTGGTGGTATGTACACGGCAAACACGATGGCTGCTTCGATTGAAGCGATGGGACTAAGTTTGCCTTTCAGCAGCTCTTACCCTGCAACACACGAAGGAAAACAGGAAGAATGTAAGAAAATCGGGGCGGCAATGAAAAAATTGCTTGAACTGAACATTACTCCAAGAGATATCATCACGAAAAAATCGCTTGAAAATGCATTGACGGTGGTTATGGCCTTAGGTGGTTCTACAAACGCAGCACTGCACTTCCTGGCGATCGCACGTGCAGCAGACCTTCCTTTGACATTGGATGATATTCAGGAAATCTCTAACCGCGTACCCTTTATCGCTGATCTGAAACCAAGCGGCAAATATTACATGGAGGACATCCTGGAAATCGGTGGTGTGCCTGCTGTAATGAAATATTTGTATTCAAAAGGTCTAATTCACGGCGAATGTCTTACCGTAACAGGTAGAACATTGGCAGAAGATTTGGCTGAGGCTCCGGATCTTAATTTTGAAACACAAAAAATTATTTTCCCTCTGGAAACGCCGATTAAGTCTTCCGGACATATCCAGGTTTTATACGGCAATTTGGCCCCGCAGGGTTCTGTTGCGAAAATCACGGGTAAAGAAGGTTTGACATTTGACGGAGAAGCGAAAATTTGCGAGCATGAAACGGAGATTATCACCATGCTTTCAAAAGGAGAAATTAAAGAAGGCCACGTGGTTGTTATTCGTAATGCAGGACCAAAAGGCGGACCAGGGATGTCAGAAATGTTGAAACCAACATCTGCCGTCATGGGAGCCGGACTTGGCGATAAAATTGCACTGATCACAGACGGTCGCTTCTCAGGAGGAACACATGGATTTGTGGTAGGCCACATCACACCGGAAGCATTTGACGGAGGTCCGATTGCGCTGGTGAAAGATGGCGACAGAATTACCATCGATGCAAACACACGTCAGCTGACCGTTCATATTTCTGATGAAGAATTGGCAGCACGTAAAGCAGCATGGGTTCAGCCTGCACCGAGATTTACAAAAGGAATGTTAGGAAGATATATCCGCACGGTAAAATCTGCCAGTGAAGGATGTGTGACTGACGAAGCGTAGTAGAAGAACAAAAAAATTGTGGCGACACAATTTCCAATATAGAAAGCTTGAAATTCATCCGACTAAATAAGTAAGAGGTCATGGAATTTAATGAAAACCAAACACAAACAACCGAAATCGCTGAGCAGCCAGTTTCGGTAGCAACACCAGAACTGATCAACGGTTCTCACGCACTGATCCAGTCATTGATTGCCGAAGGCGTCGAAACGATTTTTGGATATCCGGGCGGGGCAATTATGCCTGTTTACGATGCTATCTATGATTATCAGGAACAAGTCAATCATATTCTCGTACGCCACGAACAAGGTGCCGCACATGCAGCAGAAGGATTCGCCCGTATCAGCGGTAAGGTTGGCGTATGTTTGGCAACATCAGGCCCAGGTGCGACAAATCTTGTGACAGGCATCGCAGACGCCATCATTGATTCTACGCCAATGGTCTGTATTGTTGGTCAGGTTGGATCTCATTTGCTCGGGACAGATGCTTTCCAGGAAACAGATATCATGGGGGTTACCATTCCGATTACCAAATGGAACTACCAGATTACCAATGCTGATGAAATTCCTGAAATTATTGCCAAGGCATTTTATATAGCAAAATCCGGCCGCCCCGGACCAGTACTGATCGATATCACAAAAGATGCGCAGCAAAAACTGATGACTAAACCTTTTTCACA
The DNA here is from genome assembly GCF_024220585.1 of Dyadobacter diqingensis. Classification (GTDB taxonomy): domain Bacteria; phylum Bacteroidota; class Bacteroidia; order Cytophagales; family Spirosomataceae; genus Dyadobacter; species Dyadobacter diqingensis. The sequence goes on along the minus strand of NZ_JAMXKF010000008.1, from coordinate 118,116 downwards.
CAAAAAATGTGAAAAGTTGCTTAGCTATCGCCCACGCCTATCCCCAAAAGAAGATCAGGTTGAGGCGGCTGCAAAGCTTATCAATGAAGCTAAACGTCCGTTTTTGTTCTTCGGACATGGCGTACAAATCGCTGGTGCTGAGCAAGAGTTGCTGAAATTTATTGAAAAAACAGATGTTCCTGCCGCTTCAACACTGTTAGGTCTTTCGTCTGTTTCTGTCGATCACCCGAATTATGTAGGTTGGTTAGGAATGCATGGCAACTATGGAACCAACGTTCTTACGAACCAGTGTGACCTTATCATCGCGATCGGTATGCGTTTCGATGACCGTGTAACCGGCGATCTGAGCCGTTATGCAAAGCAAGCCAAAGTGGTTCATATCGAAATCGATCCTGCCGAAATTGATAAAATAAAGAAGGCAGATGCACCGGTTGTGGGTGATGCAAAAAAAGCTTTGGAAATGCTTTTGCCACTTGTGAATGAAAATAATCACGAAACATGGCGGGCAGAATTCAAGAAATTCGATGCGATTGAGGACGAAAAAATCACGCAGCCGGAACTTGCTCCTACAACAGAGAAAATAAAGATGGCGGAAGTAATCCGCACACTTTCTGATAAAACAAAAGGTGAAGCGGTAATTGTAGCGGATGTTGGTCAGCACCAGATGATGACGGCTCGTTATTACCAGTTCAAAAAAGCAAATTCTTTCATCACTTCAGGAGGATTGGGCACGATGGGATATGCTTTACCAGCGGCTTTCGGTGCAAAAGTAGGAGCGCCTGACCGTGAAGTTGTTTCGATTATCGGTGACGGCTGTTTTCAGATGACGATCCAGGAATTGGGAACCATTGCACAAAGTGGCCTACCGGTTAAGATCATTATCCTGAATAACAACTTCTTAGGGATGGTTCGCCAGTGGCAACAGCTTTTCCACCAGAAACGCTATTCATTTGTTGAGCTGCAAAATCCTGATTTTATCACAATTGCAAAAGGTTTCGGTATCGACGGACATACTTGCGGTGCACGTGAAGATCTTAACGATTCACTTGATAAAATGCTGGCTTCCGACAAACCATATTTATTGGAAGTACTGGTCGAAAAAGAAGAAAACGTGTTCCCAATGGTTCCAACAGGAGCTTGTGTAGCGGATATCAGACTAGAATAATGTAACTGAACTCTCAAAAATCACTTGCATTTTTTCACTAGACATTAAAAGAATCATGACAACTTACACCATTTGCGTATTTACCGAAAATACGATTGGGATATTAAATAAGATCACAACCATTTTCACCCGTCGCCGTATCAATATTGATAGTCTGACGGTTTCGGAAACGGAACGTAAGGGTATTTCCCGCTTTACCATCGTCATTCGTCATGAATCACGTGAAGCTGTTGAAAAACTTGTTCGTCAGATCCGTAAGGTTATTGAAGTTCTGGCTGTTTTCGGGTATCTGAACGACGATATCGCTTACAATGAAATTGCGATGTTCAAGATTTCCACGCCAATAGGAGCAAAACCGCTTGATATCGAAACGATCAACAAAGTGTACAAAGCTTGGGTTGTTTACTGGCACCTGACTTATGTGATCATTCAAAAAACAGGTACGGAAGAAGAAATTTTCGAATTCTTCAACTATATCAAACCACACGAAATCCTTGAATTTGTACGCTCGGGACGTGTAGCGGTAAGCAAATCACCTCAGACACTGGTAGATTATCTGCCGGAAGCTGAGTGGGAGTATTACATGTAATAACGTTGTGTTATGATCAGGAGGCTCTTCCAGAGCCCATTATTGGACTAACACACGTAATGGCTATAAACAGGATACTTCTCCGAAGTGTTTATAGAATCTAGTAATTCCAGATTTGACAAAACTCCGTAGGAGTTGCCTGTTTAATAACATGTTTATCAATAAGTATCAAATCCATTTTTAGTAATATTGTCCTTTAATTAAGTAATCAATAATTCAATTAATAATCAATGGCAAAATTAAATTTCGGCGGGGTCGAAGAAGAAGTAGTAACCCGCGAAGAGTTCCCACTAGAAAAAGCGCGCGAAGTACTATCTACTGAAACTATTGCCGTGATCGGATACGGTGTTCAAGGTCCTGGTCAAAGCTTAAACATGCGTGACAACGGATTCAACGTAATCGTTGGACAACGTAAAGGTGGTAAATCATGGGATAAAGCGATTGCTGACGGATGGGTTCCTGGTGAAACGCTTTTCGAACTTGAAGAAGCATTGGCAAAAGGAACAATCATTTGCTACCTTCTTTCTGACGCCGCTCAAATCGAATTATGGCCAACTGTTAAGGCTAATTTGACTGCCGGTAAATCATTGTATTTCTCACATGGTTTCGGTGTAACTTATAAAGATCAAACTGGAATCGTTCCTCCTGCTGACGTAGATGTTTATCTTGTAGCGCCAAAAGGATCAGGAACTTCTCTTCGTCGTTTGTTTGTAGAAGGAAAAGGCTTGAACTCATCTTTCGCTGTGTTCCAGGATGCAACTGGTAAAGCACGTGAAAAATGTATCGCAATGGGTATCGGTGTTGGTTCAGGATATTTGTTCGAAACTGATTTCTACCGTGAAGTAACTTCTGACCTTACAGGTGAGCGTGGTACTTTGATGGGTGCTATCCAGGGAATTTTTGCTGCTCAGTATGAAGTTCTTCGTTCAAACGGACACACACCATCAGAAGCTTTCAATGAAACAGTTGAAGAATTGACTCAATCATTGATGCCTCTTGTTGCTGAAAACGGTATGGACTGGATGTACGCAAACTGTTCAACAACTGCTCAACGTGGTGCTCTTGACTGGTGGAAACCTTTCCGTGACGCTACTAAGCCGGTTTTCGAACAACTTTACAATTCTGTAAAATCAGGAGAACAAGCTAATATCTCCATCACTCGTAACTCACAGCCTGACTACCGCGTGAAATTGGAAGAAGAATTAGCTGAACTTCGTGAGTCAGAAATCTGGCGTGCAGGTACTACGGTACGTAGCCTTCGTCCTGAGCGCGGATAATTCGCTGATTTCAAGTCAGGTTTCTTTTTTGAAATTTGAAAAATATATACCCCTGATTTCGTTAAGAGTCAGGGGTACTTTTTTAAATAATTATGGAGTTTGACAATAATGGAAATCTGTTTCCATACAAAGCACACACACCAGATCTAAATGAGTTTGAAGCAGTTTTCGGGTTTGATCAACGCCGCAAATTACTTCTTTCCACACTGTCCACTTTTATCAACGGTGTCCAAAGCATCATACCCGATGATTTTACAATATGGGTTGATGGGAGTTTTGTAACACAGAAACATGATCCTAATGATATAGACATTGTTGTATTTATTAATTTTCAACATTTCGAATCAAAAGAGAATCAGTTAACCGCTTTAAAAGAGAGGCAAGAATTTGTAGATTTGTATTATGTGAAAGTCTTTCCTGACGATCATCCTAATTTTGATCTGACACAATTTGACAAGTTAGACTGGTTTCATTTCTTCACATCCGATAGAAAGAATAGACGGAAAGGATTCATTGAACTAAAATTCTGATTATGGAAATTCACGATGAACTTGAAATAGAAATTTTTCATACCCTTGAAAAAATCCGTCGTGTGGAAAACATGATTAAAAGGCATGTGGACTCAGGATCAGAAAATCTAATTATTAATCAGTACATTTCTCTGAAAAAAGAATTGTCGCAACAACTGGCTGACTTACTATCTCAAGCAACAAACGCCAAGGTTCAAATTGCTGCATAAAAGAACCTTTTATTAAATATGTCCCCAACACTCGACAACATTTTCCTCGCTGCCGAACGGCTTCGTGGAATCATCAACCATACCCCATTGCTTTATAACGCCCACTTGTCTGAGCAGTATGAAGCCAATATTTATTTAAAAAGAGAAGACCTGCAGACGGTTCGTTCGTATAAAATCAGAGGTGCGTATAACAAAATGGCAAGCCTGAGCGCCGAAGCTCTGGCGGGCGGTGTCGTGTGTGCGAGCGCAGGAAATCATGCCCAGGGTGTTGCGTACGCATGTCGGAAAATGGAAGTAAAAGGGGCCATATTTATGCCGACGACCACGCCTGCCCAAAAAGTCAAACAGGTTCGTTTATTTGGAAAAGAGTGGGTGGAAGTACATCTGGTAGGTGATACCTACGATGACGCCTATCACGCTTCCGTAACATATCAAAATGCCAATAACGCCACATTTGTACATCCATTTGACGATTTACAAGTTATCGAAGGACAGGGAACCGTTGGTCTGGAGATATTCAAAGATGCCAATTTCAGGATTGATTACCTCTTAATGGCCATTGGCGGCGGCGGATTAGCTTCCGGTATTTCAACAGTTTTCAAACAGCTTTCTCCCAAAACGCAACTGATTGGTGTAGAACCATTGGGTTCTCCTACGATGCAAAAATCCATCGAGGAAGGGCACGTTGTTACACTCGACAATATTGATAAGTTCGTTGATGGTGCCGCCGTACGTCGTGCCGGCGATATCACCTTTGAAATTTGCAGCAAAAGTCTTGACAACGTTTTACTCGTTCCTGAGGGAAAAGTTTGCTCGACCATTTTGCAGCTTTACAACGAAGAAGCGATCGTGGCCGAGCCGGCAGGAGCACTAACTGTCGCTGCGCTGGACATGGTTAAAGACGAAATTAAAGGCAAAAATGTAGTCGCCCTGATCAGCGGCGGCAATAACGACATCACACGAACGGAAGAAATCAAGGAGAGATCCTTGCTTTATGAAGGTCTGAAACATTATTTTATCATTCGTTTCCCGCAGCGCTCCGGCGCTTTCCGGGAGTTTCTGAACGTGCTCGGGCCTAATGATGACATCGCACGATTTGAATATGTGAAGAAAACAAACCGGGAACAAGGTCCCGCACTCGTTGGTATTGAATTAAAAAATCGGGAAGACTTTGACCCGTTAATCCTGCGTATGAACGAAAATAGAATTGTGTACGAATACCTGAATGACCAGCCGGATTTATTTCAGTTTATGGTTTAAATTAACATGCTCCGCGTTCCATCCCACATAAGCGCCCAGGAATTTGAATCCCTCAAGATTCAGGATATGACCTTTGTTGCTTATCGCAACGAGGTTTACCCTTCACGTTATGAGGTATTTTTTGAGGAGCATGCCGTTATTGTCGTGCTGGAAGGAGAAAAGAAATTCAGCAGCCCGACCCAGGAAGTTTATGTGGAAAAAGGCGATATTCTTTTTGTCCAGCGGGGTTTTTACCTGATGTCCGAGTCCATCAACGAATCTTACAAAAGTCTTGTTTTCTTCTTTGATGAAAAGCTTTTAAAGGAATTTGTAAACCTGCATCCCGAGCTTTTTAACCCGGATGAAACGACCACGGTGCTGGAAAACCCAATTTTACCGCTGAAATCGGATGATAACTTCGAGAAGTTCATCCAGTCTGTTTTTCCCTATTTCCGGTCAAGGACAGAATTAAAAAATCACTTTTTGAGACTGAAATTTCAGGAATTGCTTTTACACCTGCTGGAACTGGACACTTCAAAACAGCTACGGGCAAATCTTTACAGCCTTTATATTGGGGAAAAGGTGGATTTGTCATTTTTGATGAACAGCTATTACCTTAAACCATTAACGTTAAATGAATTAGCACGGTTGTCTGGCCGTAGTCTTTCCGCCTTCAAGCGTGATTTCCAGGACGAATTTAAAACGTCACCAGCCCTTTGGCTGAAAAATAAACGGCTGGACTACGCCGATTTTCTACTAAGAAACAACACCAAAAACGTAACCGAGATCAGCACTGAGATCGGATATGAAAGTGTTTCTCATTTCATAAAAATGTATAAGGAAAAGTTTGGGGTTACGCCGAAGAAGCATGGGTGAATTTAGTTTAGAACAGTCTGCTTCAATTCTTTATATTTACAGCATGCATTGAAACAAACTTCGCACACAAAATGGAAACACTGATTATACATCCAACAAAAGATCAGGAAAAGGTTATAATTGATTTTCTTGAAACTTTGAAAGTGCCTTATGAAAAAATACAGGGTACTTTACCAAACCATGTGCTTGAAGGAATTGATGAAGGTCGTCAAAATGTATTAAATGGTCAAACAATTTCCTTCGATGAATTTAAGCAAAGACGATCTCTTTCAAAATGAGATTTGAGATTGTCCTTACACATACCGCAGTTGAAACATACGAAGCCATTTTTGAACGAATAAATTTGAAATGGGGTAGAAATACCGCTGAAAAATTTGAGGCAAAGGTATTTCAGACACTTGCTCAAATCTCAGAAACACCGTTAATATTTAAGTCGACCGCAGAACGGCCAAATGTCAGGCAGGGAAGAATTAACAAAAACTGCTCTTTTTTCTATGAAGTGAATTCCTTTGAGATTCAGATTTTGTTCTTTTGGGATAATAGACAAGACGTTTTGATAGGATAAGCTCATTAAATCCATCGGCTACCGTAATCCAATCTAAATACTGTACAATACCAGTCAATTTTTGAAAATTTCCTCGAAATCGATAAAGATTTCCGCTCAAACTATCACTTCAAACCAAAAACACTATTTTTTGAACGTTTCCCGTTATACTTATATCAAGTATTCTGTGGAAATTTGATTCATGATTTTCTGCCCCGGTATTATTCCGGTCAATGGGCCTGATTTTTAGCCTCTAAAAGTCATTAAAAAATAAAATTAGTTACATATTCACCATAAATTGAGAATGAGTAATCAAGCGAGTACCCTGTTTGACAAAGTGTGGGATGCACACGTTGTACGTAAAATTGAAGATGGCCCGGATGTATTTTTCATCGACCGTCATTTTATCCATGAAGTGACCAGTCCGGTTGCTTTCCTGGGACTTGAAAGCAGAAATATTGGTGTTATTTATCCGGAACGTACTTTTGCTACGGCTGACCATAATACACCCACAATCAACCAACACCTTCCGGTTCAGGATCCACTTTCGGCAAATCAACTTAAAGCTTTGGAAACAAACTCGGCGAAATATGGTATTTCACACTGGGGGTTGGGTAATGTAAAAAATGGTATCGTTCACGTTGTAGGGCCTGAAAATGGTATCACACTACCGGGAATGACCATTGTATGCGGTGATTCTCATACTTCCACACACGGTGCATTTGGCGCTATTGCGTTTGGTATCGGTACTTCTGAGGTTGAAATGGTACTTTCTTCTCAGTGTATCATGCAGCCAAAACCAAAGAAAATGCGTGTAAACGTAAATGGTACATTAGGCAAAGCAGTTACCCCAAAAGATGTAACGTTATATGTTATTTCAAAACTGACAACAGCAGGTGCTACGGGTTATTTTGTAGAATATGCCGGCGATGTTTTTGAAAATATGACCATGGAAGGCCGTATGACGGTTTGTAACATGAGTATCGAAATGGGAGCTCGCGGTGGTATGATCGCGCCGGACCAGACTACTTTTGATTACATCAATGGCCGTGAACAAGCTCCGAAAGGCGAGAAGTGGGATGAGGCATTGGCTTATTGGAAAACGCTGAAAACAGATGAAGACGCTGTTTTTGACAAAGAATATACTTTTGATGCTGCGGATATTGAGCCAATGATCACCTACGGAACAAATCCGGGTATGGGTCAGGGTATCTCCCGTAACATTCCTACTGCTGAGCAAGTTGAAGGAGGAAAAGCAACCTACGACAAATCGTTGAACTACATGGGCTTCCATGAAAACGAGTCGATGTTGGGTAAAAAGATTGACTATGTATTCATCGGTAGCTGTACAAACGGACGTATCGAAGATTTCCGTGCCTTTGCTTCAATCGTAAAAGGACGTAAGAAAGCGGATAACGTGACTGCATGGGTTGTTCCGGGTTCACACATCGTTGAAGCGCAGATCAAAGAAGAAGGAATTCTTGACATCCTAACCGAAGCAGGTTTTGAACTTCGTCAGCCGGGCTGCTCTGCATGTCTTGCGATGAACGATGATAAAATTCCAGCCGGCAAATATGCAGTAAGTACCTCCAACCGTAACTTCGAAGGTCGTCAGGGCCCGGGAGCACGTACGCTTTTGGCCAGCCCATTGGTAGCTGCGGCAGCGGCGGTAACGGGAGTTGTGACGGATCCGCGTGATTTGCTGTAACTTATATCGGTTACACAGAGGTTCTCAGAGCGGCCGCCGCGCGGTTAAAAAGAGAGCCACTGAGGTTATTTAGAATTTATTCTTTCTAACTGTTTTTATGTGACTTAACTATTTGTTTTTGGTATATGGAATTAACCATGTCCTAAAACAAATCGTATGGAAATAAATAAAATTACCGGAGAGATTATTGGGTGTTGTATTGAAATTCATAAGGAATTAGGTCCGGGTTTACTTGAATCGGCTTATGAAGAATGCTTGGCCTACGAATTAAGTAATGCAGGTTTGTATTTTGAAAGACAAAAGCCGTTACCTGTTCGCTATAAAGAAATTAACATCGAATATGGTTATCGAATGGACTTCGTTGTTGAGAATCAGGTAGTAGTTGAATTAAAAAGTGTTGAAATAATTAATAATGTTCACACTGCTCAAATTCTAACTTACATGAGATTTTCCGAAATGAATGCAGGTCTGTTAATCAATTTCAATGTTTCAGTATTAAAGAACGGCATTAAAAGATTCATAAATTGAATGGTTTCAACGAGAACCGTAGAGTCAAATGAGGCAGTCAGAGATAGACTAATAAAATAACAAAATCTCAGTGTTCCTCTTTTAAACTCTGTGCACCTCTGTGTAACCTAAAACATAAAACATAAAATGGCTTACGATAAATTCACCATATTAAAAAGCACGGCAGTTCCTTTGCCGATCGAAAACGTTGATACTGACCAGATTATACCAGCTCGTTTTCTTAAAGCTACAAAACGTGAAGGATTTGGAGATAACCTTTTCAGAGACTGGCGTTACAATGGCGACGACACTCCTAAACAGGATTTCGTACTGAACAATCCGATCTATACAGGAAAAATCCTTGTTGGCGGACATAACTTCGGAAGCGGATCAAGCCGTGAGCATGCTGCCTGGGCGATCTATGACTACGGATTCCGTTGTGTAGTATCAAGTTTCTTTGCCGATATTTTCAAAGGTAACTCTTTGAACATAGGCATCTTACCGGTTCAGGTTAGCCCTGAATTCCTTGATAAAATATTCCTTGCCATCGAAGCAGATCCTAACGCAGAACTTGAAGTGAACCTTCCGGAACAAACGATCACGATTGTAGCGACAGGTGAACAGGAATCATTCGATATCAATGGGTACAAAAAACACAATATGGTCAATGGGTTTGACGATATTGACTACCTACAGGCGATGAAGAGTGATATCAAGGAATTTGAAGCACAAAGACTATATTAAATGGCTTTCGGCCGTCGGCTATCGGCTGTCAGCTTACCCGCTGCGACCGACGGCCAATAGCCGATAGCCGATAGCCCTATGAGCAAACGCTATATAGAAATAATGGACACGACACTCCGGGACGGTGAACAGACCTCCGGAGTGTCGTTTTCTGCAACAGAAAAGCTGACAATTGCGCAGCTGCTGTTACAGGAAGTGAAAGTTGACCGCATTGAAATTGCTTCGGCACGTGTGTCGGAAGGGGAATTTGAGGCGGTTAAGAAAATTACAAACTGGGCAAATGAAAACGGTTTTATTGATAAAATCGAAGTATTGACTTTTGTAGACGGAGATGCGTCCATCAACTGGATGCTTAATTCCGGTGCCAAAGTGATGAACCTGCTTACCAAAGGTTCTTTAAATCACCTCACTTTTCAATTAAAAAAGACTCCCGAGCAACATTTCGAGGATATCGAGAAAGTCATTTCACTCGCTAATTCGAAAGGAATAAGCTGTAATGTTTATCTGGAAGATTGGAGCAACGGCATGCGTACCTCAAGGGATTACGTTTTCGCTGCGCTGGATTTCCTGACCAAACAACCTGTAAAAAGAATTCTTTTACCGGATACGCTGGGAATTCTGACACCTGCTGAATCTTACGAATTTGTAAAATCAATCGTTGATCGCTACCCCGGTCATCATTTCGAATTTCACGCCCACAACGATTACGATCTGAGCATCGCTAACGTGATGGAGGCCATCAGAGCGGGTGCACACGGACTTCACCTGACTGTCAACGGGATGGGCGAGCGGGCAGGAAATGCCTCTCTGGCCAGTACCATAGCCGTTTTAAAGGATTTCATGCCTGAGGTTGAAACTTCGGTTGTGGAAAGATCTCTGTATAAAATCAGCAAGATTGTCGAGACATTTTCCGGTATAAGAATTCCGTCAAACCGTCCGATCGTCGGCGAAAGTGTTTTTACACAAACAGCTGGTATTCATGCGGATGGCGACAAGAAAAACAACCTATATTTCAGCAATCTGATGCCGGAGCGATTTGGCAGGCTTCGTTCTTACGCGCTTGGCAAAACCTCGGGAAAAGCCAATATTGAGAACAACTTAAAGGATATCGGTATCACATTAAGCGATGGCGACCTTAAAAAAGTTACACAACGAATCATTGAGCTTGGTGACCGCAAAGAAGTGGTGACACCGGAAGATCTTCCGTATATCATTTCCGATGTACTCGATAGCAGTGCTATTGAGGAAAAGGTTGTGATCCTCAATTATGTGTTAACGCATTCAAAAAATCTTAAACCATCCGCAACATTGCAGATCACTTTTGGTGACGAGATTTATGAAGAAAATGCACAAGGTGACGGTCAGTATGACGCATTTATGAATGCGCTGAAAAAGATCTATGCAAAAAAAGGAATTTCATTACCTATGCTGACGGATTATACCGTGCGGATCCCGCCAGGTGGTAAAACTGATGCACTTTGCGAGACAATCATTACCTGGGAAATGAACGGTAAAGATATCAAAACCAGGGGGTTGGATTCCGACCAGACGGTTTCCGCCATTCAGGCAACACAGAAAATGCTGAATTTATTAGGCGTTCCTTCGGCCGTTGATTTATCATCCAAACTGGCTGAGGTTAATCCTGAATTTCAGAAAATGTGAGATAAACAGGCCAGTCACGCCAACTCAAAGTCACGTCGGGACGACCTGTTTGATGCGACGTAAGAAATTTTTAAATCTAAATCAAAACCATAATTAAAACCGTATAGCTGGACTTAACCGGCCAACGGATTGTAAATTTTAACCATTATAATGAAGAAGAACATCTTAATAGTACCTGGTGATGGTATCGGACAGGAAGTTACAGAAGTAGGAAAAAAAGTTCTTGTAAAAATCGCTGAGAAATTCGGACACGAATTCATCTATGATGAGGCACTTATGGGCCACGTGGCAATTGAAGCGACAGGAAACCCACTTCCGGACGAGACTTTGGAAAAAATGCGTGCTTCTGATGCGATTTTGTTCGGAGCAGTAGGCCACCCTAAATACGATAACGACCCAACTGCAAAAGTGCGTCCGGAACAAGGTTTGCTTAAAATGCGTAAAGAGCTTGGTTTATATGCCAACTTACGCCCAATCAAACTTTTTGACGAGCTTCTGGGTGCTTCTTCTATCAAGCCTGAAATCCTTAAAGGTTCTGATATTCTTTTCTTCCGCGAATTGACAGGAGACATTTATTTCGGAGAAAAAGGCCGTAAAAATGACGGAGACACCGCTTACGATATCGCAGAATATAGCCGTTACGAAGTAGAACGTATCGCCCGCAAAGCATTTGAAGCTGCTCGTACACGTGGAAAAAAATTATGTTCTGTTGACAAAGCAAACGTTTTGGAAACAAGCAGACTTTGGCGTGAAGTAGTTCAGGCCCTCGCACCTGAATATCCTGATATCACCGTAGAGCATCAGTTTGTTGACTCTGCTGCGATGATGCTTATCAAGGACCCGCGTCGCTTTGACGTTGTGGTTACGGCCAACTTATTTGGTGATATTCTGACGGACGAAGCAAGTCAGATTGCAGGTTCTATGGGTATGCTGGCGTCTGCTTCGGTAGGAGACAGCACAGGTGTTTATGAGCCAATCCACGGTTCCGGGCATGATATTACGGGTCTGGGTGTTGCTAATCCAATGGCATCTGTTCTTTCAGCTGCTTTGTTACTTGATATTTCTTTTGGGTTGAAAGAAGAGTCAGACGCTATTATCTCAGCGATTGATCAGGTATTAAAAGCTGGTTTCCGTACACGTGATATTGCAGATTCTACCACTGCTCCGGAAATGATTTTGGGTACCGACGCAATCGGTGAAGAAATCTTAAAACGTATTTAATATAAAAAATTAGATTCATTATAAAATATATCTTTTTTTGAATTTTCATTAAGAAGATTTGTTGAACCAAAATCTTCTTATTACTTTGCAGAAGAAAATCGCAGTTAGCGAATTTTCGCAAGATATATTTAACATGAAATCATACGACAATTGCATTTTGCTGCTCATTCAGAGTAACCCGTAACAAGGAGAAAGGCATTGTCTTGAATAGATATAAAACCCTTTCTCTCAACAGGAAAGGGTTTTATATTGTCTTAAAATTAGTAAATTCGTAATTCAATCTTTAATCAAAGTACCCAACAATGAGTCAGCGAGTTCAAATCTTCGACACCACATTACGCGACGGCGAACAAGTCCCGGGAAGCCAATTGACAACGGAAGAAAAGATAATTGTAGCCACACAACTCGAAAAGCTGGGGGTAGATGTAATTGAAGCTGGTTTTCCTGTATCAAGTCCGGGAGATTTCAGATCTGTCGTAGAGATTTCCAAAGTTGTTCGTGAGCCAATCATTTGCGCATTGTCACGGGCAGTTACGGGTGATATCGACGCAGCAGGTGATGCGCTTCAATTTGCAAAACGCGGTCGTATTCACACAGGTATCGGTTCTTCTGATATCCACATTCAACACAAATTCAATACGACCAGAGAAAAGATTATTGAAAGAGCTATTGCTGCTACCAAGTATGCAAAAACAAAGGTAGAAGACGTAGAATTTTACTGTGAAGACGCAGGAAGAGCGGATCTTGTTTTCCTTGCGCAACTGGTTGAGGCTGTGATCGGAGCGGGAGCAACGGTAGTAAATATTCCTGACACAACAGGTTATTGCTTACCGGAAGAGTATGGTGCCAAAATCAAATATATTTTTGAGAACGTAAAAGGAATTCATAACGCAACAATTTCTATTCACTGTCACAACGATCTTGGTTTGGCGACTGCCAACACATTGGCTGGTATCCGTGAAGGGGCACGCCAGGTGGAGGTAACCATGAATGGAATTGGCGAACGTGCCGGAAATACTTCTTTGGAAGAGGTAGTTATGGCGTTGAATGTACATAAAGAACTTGGTTACGAAACAGGTGTTAATGCACAGTTGATTTACCCGACTAGCCAGTTGGTTTCAAAAATGATGCGTATGCCGGTTCAGGCGAATAAAGCGATCGTAGGACGTAATGCATTTGCGCACTCGTCAGGAATTCACCAGGACGGCCACTTAAAAAATACGCTGAACTACGAGATCATGAATCCTACCGACGTGGGTGTGGATAAGTCAGATATCGTATTGACTGCAAGAAGCGGACGTCATGCCTTAAAACACCGTTTGGAGCTATTAGGCTTTACTTTTGACAAAGTAATTTTGGATGATCTTTACAAAAGATTCCTAGATGTAGCCGATTTAAAGAAAGAAGTAAACGACAAAGATTTGGTGGATTTGGCAAGAACGGTTGTCACTGCTTAATATTTTTCATACATCATTTTGGATAATTGCTTGAATATGAATTTGATGTTACGAGGTTTTTTTGTAACATTACATAATCAATAACATCCATCAGATTACAAAAAGCCCTCGGTGAGTATGACTAAGGGCTTTTTTCTATTTATAAAATAATCGTTCTGTTGTTGTGAATAAAGACACGATCGTTGAAAACCAGCTTCAAAGCCGACGTTAAGACACGTTTTTCGGTGTCTCTGCCGAGGGTAGCCATGTCTGTTGCCGTTTGTCTGTGATCCACTGATTTTACGTCTTGTGCAATAATCGGGCCTTCATCCAGGTCGTTATTTACGAAATGAGCGGTTGCCCCAATAATTTTCACACCTCTTTCAAAAGCCTGTCGGTAAGGATTTGCACCGATGAACGCTGGTAAAAACGAATGATGGATATTAACGATCCTGTCAGGAAAGTTATCGACAAATTCCGGTGTGATGATCCGCATGTATTTTGCCAGAACGAGATATTCAGGCCGGTACACATCCAGTGTCCTCAAAATCGATTCCTCGTGCTCTTCCCTGGTTTTATTTTCATGTGAAATGTAATGAAACGGAATTCCGAATTTACTCACAAGGGGTTGAAGCGTATTGTAATTACTTACCACGGCCTGAATCGTCGCATCCAGCTCATCAAAGGCATACCGAAGCAATAATTCACCGAGACAGTGATGTTCTTTCGTCACCAAAATCACGATATCTTTTTTCTTTTTTGGATTTAAACGAAGGTTCAAACCAGCCGGAAGCTCCTTTTTCAGCACCTGCAATAATTCTGTTGCGTCGGTTTCTCCTTCAAATTCGGTCCGCATGAAGAAATATTTCGATGGGCTGACATATTCATCATTACGAATGATATTCTGATTGTACTCAAAAAGGATGCGGGTAACCTGATAAATAAGTCCCTTATGGTCAGGGCCATCCATCAGCAATATATGCCGTCGGTTCATTTTCTCAATTTATGCTGAAAGTATTCCGCTAAGTAACGAATTTTTAGCGTTTTGATGGACAATTCCGTATTTAATGTGCGATTTTGATAGATGTACCATCGGCACATTTCTTAGGTTGCGTATTGTGGAGATTCCCTCACCAAGCGTTCCTATGGAACGCGTCTCTCTCGGTATTGACCCGGCTTTTCTACCGACCAAATGTGCCGAAGGCACATCATTGCGATAAAATATTTCGTCACCATGCATGATTTTAAATTTCCCCTAACTCCAACTTTTTAATAAAAATCAATGTTGAAAGATAAAATATTGTCTTGAAAAATGGCTGAAGAATTAATAATACCTGTCGGAACAGATCGCAAGGAGATCTATGATGCCTTAATACCACAAATCAGTGGTCTGATTGAAACGGAAAGTGATCTGATTGCAAACCTTGCCAACATTACAGCAGTCCTGAAAGAGGCTTTCGGGTTTTTCTGGGTTGGGTTTTATATCGCGAAAGAAGGACAACTCGTTCTCGGGCCTTTCCAGGGTCCTATTGCCTGTACACGCATCCCGTTTCATAAGGGCGTTTGCG
This sequence comes from Dyadobacter diqingensis, assembly GCF_024220585.1. Taxonomy (GTDB): domain Bacteria; phylum Bacteroidota; class Bacteroidia; order Cytophagales; family Spirosomataceae; genus Dyadobacter; species Dyadobacter diqingensis. Next base: position 102,841 of record NZ_JAMXKF010000008.1, on the reverse strand, counting down.
GTGCAAGTTATTCGCAGCAGAAAACGATCCTTGTTCCTGACGTTGACCATTTTCCCGGACATATTGCATGCAGCTCTGCATCCAAATCAGAAATTGTCCTTCCTGTTTTCCACAAAAACGGCACCGTGGCCATGATTCTGGATGTTGACAGCGATCAGCTCGACGATTTCAGTGAGATCGACGCAGCCGGACTACAAAGCATTTTAACCCTTTTGGAGAGAAAATTGTAGCTATTTGCTATACCGCTTTCTCAACAGCTGCATCATAAAAACGTTGATTCCCCGCTGGTCGGCAAGCGGCTGGTTGGTGAATGGAACCGTTGGCAAATAACCCGGAGGACCAAATTCCGTCAGGAAAGTGATTGGTTCTCCGTTTTTTATTTTCCTTTCGACAACCCTGTCCCACCAGGCCAAATTAGCTTTCACCGCCGATTCCCACTCGGGCGCTCGGGGATCATTCACCTGCGGTCCCTCTGCATGGCCGATACGCGCATGGATATGTCCAACCCTGGACAATGCAAGTTGCACCGTTTCTTCCTGATCTTCGAGCAAAGATTCGTGTACGTTACACCAATGCGAAATATCAAGGGTTAATCTCAATTTCGGGTTTTTCTCTATAAAATTACGGGTTACATGAGCAGCAAAAAGCATTCTGCCCCGATGTGTTTCGTGGTAAATGGGAATACCGCTCTTTTCACTGGCTTCACTCGTGTAATCGATGAAAGCCTTATTTTGATCATAACTAAAATGATCCCTGCCGCTGTGACAATTGATGTAGAGTGGCTTTATCTCCGATTTAACGGCAGCATCAATCGATTTTTTAAAAAAGTCAAGATGAGCGCTGTAATCTGTTAGTCCTGAACCGCATAAAAATCCAACTTCCAAACCGTGTTTTTTCAATGCAGTGAAGAGCAAATCCCGGTCCTTTGGCGTTTGTGGCCACCAAAACTCGGATCCGTCATAACCCTCTTTTTTTGCAGCGGTACAAAAAGCATTAACATCTCCCTTGAAACCCCAGTTCGTAGCCAAAATTTTCAGAGAGCCTGCGTCTGTCTTGTTGAACGAAATTGAATGGTCCTTTGCTATGGATTCAACTGCGGCCAATGTGCCTAGTCCCGCAGTTGCAGTGTGTATAAACTTTCTACGATTCATTTCGTAATGAATATTATGGCAATTACTTACTTGAATATTAACTATTTAGTCGACTTAGGTTTTTCTTCAGTCTTCAAGGTATCGCCTGCTTTCAGGAATTCTGCCACACGCGCTTCGTTAAAACCACTGACGATATTCAGATCCGGCCGGAGCTTTTTCGCTTCCAAAATCCCATTTTCAGTAACCGCCGACTTCCAGATGTATACGTTTTTCAAGCTTTTTGATGCCGCCAGGATTTTCAAACCCGCGTCGGTAATCTTCGTCCCAACCAGATTCAGATACTCCAGATATTGCAAATTTTTAAGATCATTCAGGCCAGCATCCGTTACTCCCGTGTATTCAAGATGTAGCTTATTGAGGTTTTTGAGCTTGGCAAGTTCCTTCAGCCCACCATCAGTAATTTTTGTATGACCCAGTTTCAACCATACGATCTGATCCGATAATGACGTTAGCAGCCCCGACTGTCCGTCCCCAAAACCGGGCGCGTTGACCGCACTGACCTGCACCAGATTTTTGTCGTGCGCAATAGGCATTACCAACAGACCGACCTTTTTAATGGCATCAACAGATTTTTCGGCAGGCACCGCGACCTTCAAACTTAATACGGCTGATTCACTGCTTCCGCCACTGCCACCCGTTGTTCCAGACGTCAGCAATGCCAGCGCCGGTTTGATCTGTTCGGTAACTTTTAGATCAGAAACCTTTTTATCGGCAGGGGCACCCTGGTCAATCCACCAGGTTAACAAAGCAACCTGCGACTCGGAAAGTTGCGGTTTTCCTTTTGGCGGCATGTGATCATCATCTGATTCCGGGAGTAAACAGCGCTTGATCATAACACTCTCCAAACCTTTACCGGATATAAACACAGGCCCGTTTTCACCACCCTTAGCCAGCATAGCCATACCGTCCATACGTAAACCGCCCTTTTGCTTGTTGGCATTATGGCACTGGACACAACGCATTTCCAGTATCGGCTGCACAATATCCTTGTAAACCACTGCTTCATTGATGTTAGCGATGGGTTTTAATTCCTTTGTTTCCTCCGTACGTGGCGGGATGCCGGCCAGCGAGCGAAAAGCCTCCGGTGTGTATTGCGTTAAATAGCCGTCGCCATGGGTCAGAGAACCTCCGTCGTGACCAGCCGTAAATGTCAGGATCGTAGCCAAAGCAAGCGCCGGCAGGTATACAACAGCGCCTTTTGAAATGATTTCCGATTTTAATATCCAGGCAATCCACGCAAACACAGCCACACCAATACCCTGCCATTGATGAGCACTTAACAATTCCTCTTCATAACCACCGCCAAGCGACAACAGATAACCAGCTACGCATGCCATGCTAGCCCCAACGGCCGACCAGAACAGGATAAAAGTGATCACAGAATCACTCAACGTGATTTTCCCCAGTCGCTTCCCCACTTCCAACAGCGCGGCAACGAGCAGAAACCCAATGGGCAAATGCACCAGCACCGGATGAAAACGTCCGAAAAAATAAGTCCAGTCAGAGGCCTGAAGAAGGGTAAACATAAAAACAGCAGTACAGATGAGTCAAACTATAACCGAAAAACCTCCGGGCAGGCAACAACTTTGGGAGAATTATCCGGATTAACCTCCATCAAATCAGCCATATAATCCCACCATTTTTTCATGATGGGTAGAGAAGAAAGTCCGGATGTATCAGCGTCCGGGGCAAGTTTTTGAAAAGCAAAAAGCGCCAGCGTCACCTCATCCAGAAAAATATAATATTCCTGGATTCCTGCTTTTTTTAAAAGCTCGGCTAATTCAGGCCATATTTCATCATGTCTTTTCTTGTATTCTGCTTCGTTTCCTTTTATCAACTGCATCCGGAAAGCTAAAACCTGATCATTTTGCATCGTAACATTTGTTTAATTTTCAGGCTTAAGTCATCGATACCTGAAATATATCCGGCTAAGCAATAATATTTTTCACCACTTTTCCCTCGGTGTCTGTCAACCGGAAATTCCTTCCCTGGAAAGGATAAGTGAATTTTTCGTGATCAAATCCCATCAGATGGAGAATTGTTGCCTGTAAATCATGCACATGGACTCGGTCCTTAACCCCATAGTAACCCAGTTCATCGGTTTCGCCATGGCTATAACCTTTTTTCACGCCACCGCCAGCCATCCACATGGTGAACGCTTCAAGGTGATGATCACGCCCCATAAAGGGCATAACAACACCATTTCTGTTCTCCTGCATGGGCGTTCTGCCAAACTCCGCTCCCCAGATAATCAGGGTTTCATCCAGAAGACCCCGCATTTTCAAATCCTGAATGAGTGCTGCAACCGGTTTGTCAGATAAACGGCATTTATTTCTAAGACCGCCTTCCACATTATCACCCGCCGTCGTACCGTGCCCATCCCAGCCCCAATCAAAAAGCTGAACAAAACGCACGTCATTTTCAACAAGTTTTCTGGCCAGGAGACAGTTCATAGCAAAAGTCCCTTCCCCCGGTTTAACGCCGTACATATCCAGAATAAATTGCGGTTCTTTGGACACATCCATCACTTCCGGCACAGACATTTGCATCCTGAACGCCATTTCGTATTGACTGATCCGGGTTAAAATTTCAGGATCTTTTACGTCGTCATAGGTCTGTTTATTAATTTCATTGATCGCCTCAATGGTTTGCTTTCGCATATTCCGGTTCATGCCGTTGGGGTCCGTTACGTATAAAACCGGATCGCCTCCGGTACGGCACTGAACGCCCTGGTAAACCGAGGGCAAAAATCCACTTCCATAAACGCTTTTTCCCGCGTCCGGCTGTCTTCCCCCGGAAGCGAGCACAATGAATCCGGGTAAGTTCTGATTCTCAGACCCCAGACCATAAACCGACCAGGCCCCTAAACTCGGCCGCCCCAGTCTGGCGCTTCCCGTATGCAGCAGCAACTGCGCAGGCGCATGGTTAAACTGATCGGTATGCATCGACTTGATAAAAGTAATCTCATCCGCAACCGTTTGTAAATAAGGAATATAATCCGACATCCAGGCACCGGATTGCCCGTACTGGTTGAATTTCCCCTGAGGTCCGAGCATTTTGGGAACACCCTGGATAAAAGCAAATTTTTTGCCTTCCAAAAATTCCGCAGGACAATCTTTTCCGTGGTATTTTTCCAGTTCCGGTTTATAATCAAATAGTTCGAGTTGCGAAGGTGCACCTGCCATATGGATATAAATTACCCGTTTGGCTTTGGGAGCAAACTGAGGAATTTTGGCATCCATTGCCTCGGCGGCTACGCCAGTGCCCGCATTTGAACTCCCGCAAGAACCTAACAGCGATCCCAAGCCCAGTGCTCCAAGCCCAAACCCCGCCGATTGCAGAAAATGGCGCCGTGTCTGGTTATGTAAATCGGCATGTTGCAATTCCTTTAATAACTTCTCCATAGCGATTATTCTTTGGTCACTACATTATCAAGATTCAACAAAACATTGGCTGAAACAGTCAACGCGGCCAGTTCCGGTGATTTTTTCTCCTTTCCATACACCAGAATACTATCTACCTCCGACGGTTTTGCACGATATGTTTTCAAGGCGTCTCCGTAGATTTTCACCAGCACTTTCAAGCTTTTATCTTCAATAGGCTGAAATGTCAAAAGCCGGTAACCTTCCCTAAGCTGCTGTTCCGGTGTTTTGCCCCGTTTTTGCATGGTGGTTGCCAGTTTTTCGGCGGCTTCCAGATATACGGGATCATTGAGCGTTACCAAAGCCTGAAGCGGGGTATTTGTCAAAATTCGCCTCGACTGGCAAAATTCCCGGCTTGGTGCATCAAAAGTTGTCATGGACGGATAAGGCGCTGTGCGTTTCCAGTAAGTATAAACCGCTCTTCTGTACCGGTCTTCGCCTTCACTTACTTTCCAGCTTTCACCGCTGTAAGGCGAAAGCCAGATACCCTCAGGCTGCGGCGGCATCACGCTCGGGCCATACATTTTTTTAGACAGCAGGCCACAGGCCGCCATCGCCTGGTCGCGCACCTGTTCCGCACTCAGACGGACGCGGGGGCCTCGCGAAATAAACCGGTTATAAGGATCTTTTTCCTGACGGGTATGATCCGATTTTGAGCTTTGTCTGTACGTGGCCGACATAACGATCGTTTTCAGCAGCTTTTTAACACTCCAGTGATCCTCTTCCATAAACTTCACCGCCAGCCAGTCCAATAATTCCGGGTGGGAGGGTTCACTTCCCTGAGAACCAAAATCTTCCACCGTTTCAACAATACCTCTTCCGAATAACTGCTCCCAGTAACGGTTAACGATCACTCTGGATGTTAATGCATTGTCACGGCTAACCATCCATTTGGCCAATCCAAGGCGGTTTTTGGGGTAATCTCTCGGCATTGGGGCAAGCAGTTGCGGAACATCAGGTTTAACTTCTTTGCCTTTCACCATCCAGTTTCCCCGGACAAAAACATTCGTTTTACGCGCAAAATCACCTTTTCCTTCCCAAACTATCGGCATGCTCTCCGTCGATCTGGTTAAAACAGTTGCATAGTCCTGCACAATTTTATCGTAGTCAGGCTGGGAAGCTCCCGGTAAAGCATTCTGAAATGCGAGCCAGGTTATTCTTACCCATTCAGTCGGATTTTTAGGGCTTTTTAGCGAGAGATAAATATCATGTTGGCCTGATATCGGCGGAATTGGCGCAACCAGCACGGTATCTCTGGCAGGCACTTTAACGATTGAAATCACAGGGCCGTCAAGTTTATCCAGATGAAAAGACATCACGGCATTTTCGGCTTTCGTGGATATGTTCATAACGAGATTGCCCGCTCCGGTTAAATCCACATGAGGGATTTTGGCATTCCCCTTGTCCTTAACGCCGTAATAGGAAATTAACAGAACGGTCGATTCAGCTCCCTTGACAAAGCTGTGCGAATTGATTTTCGGCTCCATCACCCGCATAAACTGGGTAAATTTTGAAGTTTCTTTCGGATCATATCTGTTGATCCAGGCTTTAACTTTTTCAACTCTGGCCGAATCATCGCCTTTGTAAAAACGCAGTTTTGGCCACTCATCCCAGACATCCTCGTCTCTGGAATTGTTGAAAAAGGCCATATACTTATAATAATCGTCGTGCGGAATCGGATCGTAGGGGTGGCTGTGGCATTGTATACAAGCGAACGTAGTTCCCTGCCAGACTTCCCAGGTGGTGTTGACGCGATCGATCTGCGCAGCTATACGAAACTCTTCGTCGTCGGTTCCACCTTCGTTGTTAATCATCGTGTTACGGTGAAAACCGGTCGCAATCATATTTTCCTCAGCCGGCATACCGTCCTTCCCCTGCGGCAGCAAATCACCCGCCAGCTGTTCAATGGTAAATTTGTCAAATGGCTTATCTGCATTGAAAGATTTTACGACATAGTCGCGGTAACGCCAGATATTCCGGCCACCGTCGCTTTCATAACCTTTGGTATCCGCATATCGGGCAAGGTCCATCCACATCGACGTCCACCGCTCCCCATATCCAGGCGATTTCAGCAACCGATCAATCACCTTTTCATAAGCTTCGGGAGATTTATCACTGACAAAATCCGCGACTTCTTTTTCGGTAGGAGGCAGGCCGGTTAAATCCAGGCTTACCCTGCGGATTAACGTGGCTTTATCAGCTTCCGGCGAGGGAGAGAGTTTTTCCTTTTTTAATTTTTGAAGGACAAATTGATCAATCTCGTTTTTGGGCCAGTCAGAGTCCCCTGTTTTTACCAGACCAAAAAGATTCCACAGGTTTTTCTCCGACGGGACTTCCGGTTTTTCAACACGTTTATACGACCAGTGCGTTTCCCAAGCAGCACCCTGATCAATCCATTTTTTTAACGTATTAATATCGTCCTCAGCCAGCCGGTCTGCTCCTTTGGGCATACGTTCATCCGGATCATCCGAGAGAATTCTCCGAATCATTTCACTCCCGTGGGCATCTCCGCGTACAACGGGTATTTTACCGGATTTACCCGGTTCAAGCATTTCATGTTCGAACAAAAAACTGACCTCGCCTGCCTGCTTAACACCGCCATGGCAGCCCATGCAGTGTTTATTCAGGATCGGCTTCACTTCTTCGTTATAATCAACTTTATGAACGAACAAACCCGACCAGGTGAATGATGATACTAAGACCACGATGACACCCAATCCAATAAAATGCCACTTTTTCATCGCCAGGAACTGCTTTTAACTTTTTGTTATTTTTAACACAAAGCCGGTGATTTATTAAAAATACTTTCTTTAATCCAAATTCAGCTATTTTTTACTTAATACCACTCCAATCACATTCTGCTCAGAATCAGCGCAATTTTTTATTCCGATTTAGGTCAGTTCATTTTATTTCTCAATATAACGCTGCCACCCGGTTTACATTTCAATTCGATAAAACCCTCATCCTGAATATCCGTCGTGACATCTTTTGCTATTACTGTTTCCCACTTTTCAAATGGCAATTTCAGAGTAGCCACACCACCTTTTTCAGCTTCGATCTTAATCTCAGTAACATGCCCGTCCACTTTTTTTGCACTGATTAAAAACGCACCCTCCGCTCTCAACTTTTCAAAAGCTATATCCTTCCAGCTATCCGGAACTGCCGGCATAATTTCTATAAATCCTGCATAACTCTGAAGCAGCATTTCCTGTAATCCGGCTGCAAAGGCGAAGTTTCCTTCAAGTGTAAAGGGGCGATAAGTAAATCTCGACAAGCCCGATTTTGTCTGGTCGCCGTTGGCATGGAAACTGTTTGGAAGTACAAATGCTTTTGCAAAAATCGATAAATCCTTTGCGGCACCGTCGCCATCCTTTGCACGGGCTTTCATGTTGGCAAGCCAGGAATAGGAATAACCACACCACCCGTCCGGGCCTATTTTATCCAGCAACGTGATCGAATTTTTAATAATTTCCTGTGCCTTACCTCCATCTTCCCACTTAATCAGCCCAAGCGGGTGAATCGCCATCATATGCGAAAAATGCCTGTGTGATTCCTGATAGGGCAGAGACGGCGCAAACATCAGTTCGCTGTTTTCTGTAATCGCAAAGTCTCCAAAACTGGCCAGGATTTCCTTCCAATGGTCTGATTCGGAAACCAGACCCAATTCCAAAGCAAGTTCCGCGCCGGCCTCAAATGAAAATTTCATCAGCGCCAGATCGTAATTTGTGTTCTGTGGAAACCACGCTTCAAGACTGTTATCCCTGATTTCGGGACTCGCGCTAATGGGTAATTTTCTCAATCCCTTTTCATCCTTCACTGTTATTTTTTCCAGAAAATTACACACTTCCTTTACCCAGGGATAGGCCCGGTTCTTGAGAAAATCCTTATCCATGCTATATTTCCATTGCAGGTAATAATGATGCGCCAGCCATGACGACACAGTTGGAGAGAGCGAATACTGGATCCAGCCACCCATTTCGGTTCCATCCAAAGTGGTCACACCCGGAACTGCCAGCCCTTCCACACCGAAATACGTCCTGGTGTATCGTTTGTAATTCTCTAGGTTTTCGTCCAGATGATCAAAAAAACCAAGACCTTCTTCGAGGTGATTCCCGCTGTAACTTGGCCAATAGCTAAGCTGCGTATTCAAATCATGATGAAAATCGCCTTTCCATGGTGGAATTCTGCCATTATCTGCGGTCCAGACAGCCTGCAACGAAATCGGCGGTGCTCCACGACGAGCCGCAGAACCAAATTTATATTGCTCCAGATACCATTGCTTTTCAATAACCGGGTCGGGGACATGGATCGCCGATTGATTCCAGAATTTTTTCCACCAATGGCTGTGAACGGTAAAATCCTTATCAAATCCCCGCTGCAAAGTTGTCCTGGCAATTGACGAAGAAACCGGATTTATCTTTTTGCCGGGATATTGGGATGAAATACTCCACGTTCCCTCCACAGCGCCGGCATTTATTTTTTTCCACTGAACGGTAATTTCATACGTAAATCCGCCCCAGCCTTCCTGTTTATACGTAATGCTGTTGCCCTGCCGGATTACAGAGCCCTGTTTGTAACCCAATCTTGCCAGGTCATCGCCCACGAGCGAATTAACTTCTCCACCTTCCGTCAACTTTCCCTGATAATTTGGTGCAATCAGACTTGGCAGGATGTCCGTTTTCAAGTTTTCAAACCTAAACCATCCTACCGGTTCCGTTGCGTGCACAAACGTTTTTAACGTCAGGCCATCTTCCCACTTGACTTCACACAAGGCCTTATCCAATGACAGATGGACAGATTTTACCTTTTTATTACCGGGTAAATTAAATTCCAGGGCACCCGCCGGAATTTTGGACGGAGCCGGCTCTCTGTCGTAAGGTGCATCAAAATATCTTTGAACGGGCTTATAGTCCTTCTTTTCCACTTGCTCCTGCACCCATTTGAAGCTGAATTCTTGTCGGTGCAAACCAGCCATCGGGCGCATATCCCAAATGTCCGCGCGATCCAGCGAAAACCGTAAACGATCGTTGTTTTTCCAGATCAGCGCGCCGACAGTACCGTTTCCCAGCGGAATGGCTTCATCCCAGACCGTCGCCAGAGAGTCAAATTGGAGATCGTGTTTGATCAAGGGTTGAGCATTACTAGTGCCGGCCAGAGCCAATAATAACGATAAAAGGATTTTATTCATGATTTAGGAAATCAAAGGAGGCTCCTACGGAGCCAGATTATTGTTAATCAGCAAGCATTTCTATAAACAGGAAGCCACAAATGTGGCTGAAAAATACAGGCAATTATAAGTCATTTTAATTTTACCAATTTATACTTTTCACAATATTAACTTCCAGCCATGTGCTTCTTTGGAGAGTCCTGTTTATAACCATCAAAATTCGGTCGCTAATTATACTCCAAAATATCTGATTCGTACAATCTCACGAAAACGCATCTTCAATATGTTTAATATTTACTCCTCCGTTTGAAAGAATTAAAATCGAAACGATATCAAAGCGGATATCGAAGTGCCAGTCCTTAGTATAAATGTAATTTTCCGCAGCTTTCATGATCAGTCTAGCCTTGGTATAATTCACAAATTCTTCGGGCATGCCAAAGCCTGTTCCGCTCCGGGTTTTAACCTCCACGAAAATCATCGTCTTGTTTTTCTTGACAATCAGGTCGATTTCTGCGTGTTTGTGCCGATAATTTTTTTCAATGATTTCGTAGCCTTTTCCTTCCAAAAAGGCTGTTGCCTGGGTTTCACCCCAGCTTCCGGTCGTGTTGTGTATAGCCATTCGAACATTTTTCATACAAATTAGTGTTATTGATTAGTAAGAAAAAGAAACCACAACACGATTTCCGGTTTTAATCGGTATTTGAATAAACAACATTTTAACTATACCTCATCCAGGCCCGCGGCCCGAATTTGTTTCCAATCAGATGATTTGATACTTTCCAAATTCAAATCGATATTCCCAGACATGAATACCCTCATTAACAAACAAGCAGAATTCCAGAATTTAGGTCTGATCGATTATCAGGAAGCGTGGGATTATCAGGAAAAACTCTTTGCAGAAACGCTTTCGATAAAAACGCAGAACCGGACATTGCCGGCTGACGAACAACTCGTTACGCCCAACCGAGTCCTTTTCTGTCAGCACCCGCACGTTTACACCCTTGGCAAAAGCGGTAAGCCGGATCATTTGCTGTTGAACGAAGACGATCTGAGCCAGAAACAGGCAAAATTCTATAAAATTAACCGTGGCGGAGATATTACCTATCACGGCCCGGGACAACTGGTTGGCTATCCAATTCTTGATCTTGACAACTTTTTCACGGATATTCATAAATACATGCGGACGCTGGAAGAGGCGATTATTCTCACTCTGGCCGACTATAACATCAGCGCAGGCAGGATCAATGGACTAACCGGTGTCTGGCTCGATTTTGTTGAACAGAAAAATCCGAGGAAAATTTGTGCCATGGGCGTAAAAGCCAGTCGCTGGGTTACCATGCACGGTTTTGCACTGAACGTAAATACTGACATGGCCTACTTCGGAAATATTGTTCCCTGCGGCATCGAGGACAAAGCAGTTACTTCCATCAGCAAAGAACTTGGTCGGGAGGTGGATTTTGATGAGGTTTCTGCTACATTAAAGAATCATTTGGGTACTCTTTTTGAAATGGTCTGGGGAAATCCATACTATTCAAAAACAGACATTTTAGAAAATTAAGCGTAAAAAAGCATGAAAAAGGATATTACATTTCACCCGGTTGAAGGTGTGAAAGTGGCCGTTGTGAGAAAGATTAATGAAGCGAACGAGGCCGAGTGGAACGTGATTGTGATCAATAGAAACGATCAGCCGATCACAGGGGTTTTTGTTACTTCGAAAGGTTATGGAAATACCGAATCTGGTGAAAATGCCGGGATTAAAACGTCAACGTTGCGTCACTTTTTTCCTGAGATAAAACCGCAGGACCATGTGGTGGTAGAGCCTATCATGCCCGACGTTTTTCATTTAAATAACGAGTTCTGGATCAGCTATTTCCTTGGTAATCAGATTTACGATAAAAAGTTTATCTTCGTACCGGACAGTATCGTGGAGGACAATATCATCGAGATCGAGCCGCTCGGTCTGGAAGGCGTCCTGCACGACTAAAAAAAATCAACAACAAACACACACTATGACAGATGAATTTCGCAGAAAAGCAAAAAATTTCCTCCTGCTTGACATTGAAACCGTAGCCGGTTACGCCTCTTATGACGAGCTACCTGAGCGCATGCAAAAGCTTTGGGATAAGAAGGCCGCAACATTGAGAAAGGGTGATGAAACACTTTCCAACAACGAGTATTTTTACGATCGTGGCGCCATTTATGCAGAATTCGGCAAGATTGTATGTATTGCCTTTGGCGCCTTTTATTGGGACGAAAATAACGAGATTGCTTTCAAAGTCAGAAGTTTCTCCAATGACGACGAAGTAAATTTATTGCTTGAATTTAAAGCACTTATAGAAAAATACCCGGCAGAACAGCTGATTCTCTGCGCCCATAATGGCAGGGAATTTGACTTCCCGTTTCTCTGCCGGCGCATGCTGATCCATGGCATAGAAATTCCTAAAGCATTGCAGATAACTGGTAAAAAGCCTTGGGAGATCCTGCATCAGGACACCATGGATTTATGGAAATTCGGTGATTATAAGAGTTATACATCGCTGGATTTACTCGCCGCCGTTTTTGATATTCCCGGCAGCAAAAACGAAATGAGCGGTGATCAGGTCACCCGTGTTTACTACGAAGAGAACGATCTCGCTAAAATTTGCCGATATTGCAGAGAAGATGTGGTTGTACTGGCGCAATTATATTTACGTATGCATAGTTTTCAGCCGGTACAGGCTGATAATATTACAAGAGTGGAATAAATTGATTATTTTAACAGCAAAGCTGCTATTCCACCTTTCTTAATCAACAATTACTCATAAAACTTCATGAGAGATAAAAAACCAAAAAAAGAATTTAAAGAACAAAAAACAGCCAAAGCGCCGCACGGCATTGTATCCTATATAGATAATTTAAAAGCTGACATTGCGGCATTTTTCGATCTGAACAGCGAACATTCCTTCCGTCCTTTCGACGTCCACGGCCATTTTGGTGTGGAAGACAGGAAAGTAAGAGCGCTTTTTAACGAAATCCTGCACGAACTTCAGGAAGATGGGCGGATTCGCTCCAATGTCGACGGTACTTTTACCGCAGCACCTAACAAGCCACAGGCAGATACCGGGCTTACGGGACGGGTAGACCGCGTCAACAAGGGTTTTGCCTTTGTGATTATTGAAGGGCGCGAGGATGATATATACGTAGAAACCGAACTGCTGAATGGCGCCTGGGACGGCGATATCGTCAAAATTCAGGTGTTGTCAAAGTCAGGGAGAAGGCAACAAACCAGCCGCGGAGATTCCGGAAAAACACGTGTAGAAGGACGTGTCGTTGAAATAACCCAACGTACGCAATCCGAAATTGTCGGGATTATTGAAGTTTGGCCTAAATATGCCGTCGTTCAACCCGATCATAAAAAATTGTTTGACCCGATTTTTGTAGAGCCTGAACATCTGAATGGTGCTTCCAATGGCGATAAGGTAATCGTGAAAATGACAACCTGGCCAACGCGCACGCGACAGCCGGAAGGAGAAATTATTCATGTTCTGGGACAGGCGGGAGAAAACGATGTAGAAATGCACGCGATCCTGGCTGAATTTGGCCTGCCTTATGAATTTCCGGAATCCGTAGAAAAAGAAGCTCAGAAAATACCTGACGCTATTCCCAAAGAAGAAATTTTGAAGCGGAGGGATATGCGTGCTACGCTGACCTTTACCATTGACCCGGTCGATGCCAAGGATTTTGACGATGCACTGTCGGTACGTTATCTGGACGAAGGCAATGTGGAAGTAGGTGTCCATATCGCTGATGTGTCGCATTATGTTCGTCCTGGTACTGAGCTTGAAAAAGAAGCAAATCGCAGGGCGACTTCCGTGTATCTCGTGGACCGTACGGTTCCGATGCTTCCGGAAAAACTTTCAAATAACCTCTGTTCCCTGCGTCCCAATGAAGACCGCCTGGCATTTTCAGCGATTTTCGAACTGAGTCCGAAAGGCAAAATTCTGAAAGAATGGTTTGGAAGAACGGTTATCCACTCTGAACGACGTTATTCCTATGAGGAGGCGCAACAAGTACTGGATACGAAGGAGGGCGACTATCCCAACGAGCTGACATTGCTGAACAGCATTGCCAAAATACTCAGGAAAGAGCGTTTCAAAAACGGAGCGATCAATTTTGAAACGGCAGAGGTGCGATTCCGTCTGGACGAAAATGGAAAACCTTTGGGTGTTTATCAAAAAGAGCGCCACGACTCGCATAAGCTGATTGAAGAATTTATGCTTTTGGCGAATAAAAGAGTCGCCGAATTTGTGTACTCGCTTTCCAAAGGTCCGTCAAAAAATACGATGGTGTATCGTGTCCACGAAGCACCGGACCCGGACCGTCTGAAAACATTTGCCTCTTTTGTGGCCAAACTTGGGCATAAACTGGAAGTAGATGATGAAAAGAAAATCGCCAAGTCCATGAACAGTATGCTTCATGAGGTGGAAGGAAAACCGGAACAAAACCTGATCGAATCACTGGCTGTCAGAACGATGGCAAAGGCACGATACAGCGTAGAAGATCTTGGTCACTTTGGACTGGCTTTCAAACGTTATACACATTTTACATCGCCGATACGCCGTTATCCCGACGTGATGTCGCACCGTTTGTTGCAGCACTATCTGAATGGAGGAGAATCGGTAAGCAGTGATATCTATGAAGATGCCTGTAAACATTCTTCGGAACGTGAAAGGCTGGCTTCGGACGCCGAACGTGCTTCCATTAAGTACAAACAGGTTGAGTTCATGAGTACGATGGACAAAGACCGGATTTTTGATGGAATTATCACCGGCGTCACCGAGTTTGGAATTTTTGTTGAAATAACGGAAACGGCTTCCGAGGGGTTGGTAAGAATGACTGACCTTGGAGACGACTATTATGAACACGATAAGGAAAATTACCGCCTCATCGGGCAGCGCACCAAAAAAATCTACACCTTTGGCGATGCAGTAAAAGTTCAGGTGAAAGATACGAACCTTGCCCGCAGAAGCATGGATCTGTATTTGGCAGGAAATACCACTTCATCCATCCGTTCAAGAAATAGTGGTGGTTTCGAGGAAAGACCGAGCAGACGATCCAGAGAGTCTTCTTCAAGAGATTCGGGCAGACCTTCTTCGTCAAGAAGAAGTAAACCTGCGGCCGCCGCACCGAAAGAGAAAAAACACAGGAAGAGAAGATAATCAGGCGGGTATTTTTTCTTTTACTGCCTGATGTAAAGTTTTTACTCTTTCAGACAAATGAGAAACACCGTTCTGTAATAGTTGGTTAAGAATTTCAGGTGAAAATTCACTTGTATTTTTAGCCAACTCCTCCCAAAACAATGATTTTTCTTCTTCCGTCGTCAAAGCCGCAAAACGCCTGAATGCTTCCTGCAATAATTCCGGCACTAGTGGTTCGTGCTTCATAAGTCTAACTGATTCCTAATTTCTGATAGCCTGTCAAGCATATCGTTAATGTGGTCATCCACTTCCTGATTATTCATGCTTGATATATTGTCTCTGAATCCTACATAAAAGTCCAAAAGCTTCTTTAAATTAATAAATTCCTCTTCAAGGTTACGTCTTTCCTCAGGAGACATTTGGCAACATAAGATTTAAAGTGTGTGAATTAATTTAAGTAGTAAATTAACTTTTATTTCCTTTTAAAACAAACACGATCCAACTATGTCCAAATTCTGCAAATTCCTGTCCATTTTCCTCTTACTTTCCTGTTCCGCTTTCGCTCAGAAAACCTCTGAAAAAGAAGAGTGGCTATCCTTATTCAACGGAAAAGATCTGAAAGGCTGGGATATTAAAATTGCAGGACATAAGGTCAACGATAATTATAAAAACACGTTTATCGTCGAAGACGGCATGATCCGCGTGAATTACAAAGAGTATGAGAAATTCACTACGGAATATGGCCATATGTATTACAATAAGCCATTTTCACATTACCGACTGCGGCTCAAATACCGCTTTACCGGCAACCAGGTTCCCGGTGGTGCTTCCTGGAATGTCCGTAACAGCGGTATCATGCTGCATTCTCAGTCTGCCGCCAGTTTAGGTATTGACCAGGACTTCCCGGTATCGCTGGAAATGCAGTATTTAGGCGGTCTGAATGCAGGCGAGCGCACGACCGGAAATCTTTGTACACCCGGCACCATTGTTGAGGTAAACGGAAAGATTGATCAGGCACATTGCATCAATTCCACTTCTAAAACTTACAACGGAGATCAATGGGTTTCTGCCGAAGCTATCGTTTTAGGCGATTCCATTGTGCATCATATCATCAATGGGGATGTCGTTTTTACATTTACCAAACCAAAAATCGGAGGTGGTTATGTGGGAAAAGACCATGATTTTAAAGCAGGGCATTTCAGCAATGCGGAGGAATGGATCAAAAAAGACGGCACACCTTTGGGAAGCGGTTATATCGCACTCCAGGCCGAAAGTCACCCGATTGATTTTAAAGATATTGAAATACTAAACCTGAAAGGATGCATGGACCCGAAGGCCAGCAATTACAAATCCTACTACCAATCTGCCGATAATAAAAGCTGCAAATACAAGAAATAGGCGTATGCGGCAATAACTCCGTTTAGTTTTTATATTTTTGCTGAAAAACGGGCGTTACTGCTTCATGAAGAAAATAATTCTCAGATTCTTATTATTGCTGGTTATACTGGCTGGCCTGAACTGGCTGGCCTCTCTGTTATTTTTCCGCTGGGATTTAACGGAAGATAAACGTTATACCATTTCTGATGCGACGAAGCAGCTGTTAAGTAATCTCGATAAAGATATCGTCGTCAATGTATATCTCTCAGGCGAGTTTCCTCCCGGTTTCGAACGCCTGGAAAGTGCGACGCGCGAGACCCTGGACGAGTTTAAAACGTATTCAAACGGACATTTGACGTATCAGTTTTCCGACCCTTCCGATGCTGCGAGTGAAGACGAAAGGAAAAAGCAATATCAGAATCTGGTGGATCGGGGGTTAACGCCTACCAATCTTTTTGCCAACGAAGATGGAAAACGTACCGAAAAACTGATTTTTCCGGGTGCTATTATTCAGGCCGATACGCTTGCTATACCCGTCCAGCTTTTAAAAGCAAATCGGAGCAAGGAAACTTCCCCCGAAGAACAGTTGAATCAATCGTACGAAAACGTCGAGTTTCAACTGGCATCGGCCATTCGTATTCTGGATAACCCCGAGCGCAAAAAAATCGGTCTGCTTGTCAATCATACCCAAAAACTACCACCGGCACGTCTTAGCGACCTGATCGCTACGATGCAGCAGAGTTATGATGTAT
This sequence comes from Dyadobacter diqingensis, assembly GCF_024220585.1. Classification (GTDB taxonomy): domain Bacteria; phylum Bacteroidota; class Bacteroidia; order Cytophagales; family Spirosomataceae; genus Dyadobacter; species Dyadobacter diqingensis. The sequence continues at coordinate 85,795 of NZ_JAMXKF010000008.1, read as the reverse complement.
TTATGGTCGTCAAGGATCCGGAGACCTATGAGGGGCTGGATGCTTTGATGATTTTAAAACCTGATGTTCCTTTTTCTGAGGAAGAAAAATACAAACTGGACCAGTATGTAATCGGAGGCGGAAAAGCGCTTTTCTTTGTTGACGGAGCAAAAGTGGATAGCGTGAGCCTGGAAGGAAATTATGTGCAGCCGTTGGATTTGAATTTAAACGACCTTTTCTTCCGTTGGGGCGTACGCATCAACAATAACCTGGTGAAAGACCTTGCGAGTGCGACCATTCCCATGAATGTTGGCAATATGGGCGATAAACCGGAAATCAAGGCGGTGCCATGGCGTTTTTTCCCATTGCTGAACAATTTTGGTCCAAGTCCGATCACAAGAAATATGGATGCCGTTTATTCGCGGTTCCTTAGCTCTATGGACACAGTCGGAGGCTCGGCAGCCATTCAGAAGATTCCGCTTTTGATGACTTCACCTTATACAAAACTGCTCAATACACCCGCGCTGGTTGGCTATAACGAAGCACGGCAACAACCCGAACCCTCAGAATACAATGGAGGTGTAAAACTGGCGGCTGTTCTTTTGGAAGGTACCATTAATTCATTATTTGAGAACCGGATTTTGCCGGCAGACCCGCGTTCAAAAACTTTCAAGGCAACAGGGCAGGGGAAAATAATCATTTGTGCAGATGGCGACGTTGTGGTGAACGATTTCGACTACCGCCGAAACACGCCGTTGCCGCTGGGTTATGACCGCGCTTCGACTAATATTTTTGGAAATAAAGATTTTGTGATGCACGCTTTGGATTACATGACGGATGAAAACGGCATTATTACATCACGAAGCAAACAAATCAGTATCCGGGCGCTGGATAAAATTGCAGTACAGAAAGACAAGAAATTCTGGCAGGCACTTAACCTGCTTCTCCCTCTGATCATTCTGGGAATTTTCGGTGCGCTGCGTTACTATATCCGCCGTCGCAAATTCGCATAATAATAAATCGGCTTAGTACATTTTTTTTTATACTTTTGTTCCCTACAAAACAGATTTAAGGATCTGTATGGTTTTTTCTATTTTTTATCTAAACACTTCCGTCACGAATTATGAAGTTTGTCGTTTCGTCATCGGTACTGCTCAAGCAACTGTCTGCAATTAATGGTGTCGTTTCAACGAACCCTATCGTACCTATATTAGAGAATTTTCTACTTTCCCTTGAAGGAAATCGCCTGACTGTAACTGCATCTGATTTGCAGACCGTTATGATTACCGAGATCGAGGTAGAATCTACTGAAAAAGGCGCTATCGCTGTTCCTGCAAAACTTTTGTTGGATACATTACGCGGCCTTCCTGAACAGCCTATAACGCTTCAGGTGAACAGTGAAACCTTTGGAACGGAAATTATCTCGGATAACGGCCGCTACAAGCTGTCTGGTGAAAACCCGATTGATTTCCCGAAAACGCCTTCTGTAAACCGTGGCCAATCCGTTGATTTGTCATCGTCAGCTTTGGGCGCAGCGATTGCCAATACGTTATTTGCTACCAGCACAGATGACCTTAGACCTGCCATGACAGGGGTTTTTGTTCAAATGGGCGTTGAAAATGCAACTTTCGTAGCCACTGACGGCCACCGTCTGGTACGTTATCGCCGTTCTGATATCAAATCGGATGTTGATACATCGATGATCATTCAGCGTAAGGCTTTAAACTTACTTAAATCTTGTCTTCCTTCGGATGATGTTCCGGTGAAGGCCGAGTTTACAGCTTCCAACGCATTTTTCAGCTTTGGAAATATCCGTATGATCTGCCGTTTGATCGATGAGCGTTTCCCTGATTATGAAAATGCAATTCCAACAAACAACCCAAATACGCTGACCATCGGCCGGATGGAAATCCTTAGCTCTTTGCGTCGTATCTCGATTTACTCAAACCGTACTACCCACCAGGTTCGTCTGAAAATGTCTTTGAACGATCTTGTGATTTCTGCGGAAGATCTTGATTATTCAAACGAAGCGAATGAGCGTTTGCTTTGCGAATACAATGGCGATGATATGGAGATTGGTTTTAACGCCAAATTCCTGATCGAGGTGCTTGGAAACTTGTCTAGCAAAACCATCACTTTTGAACTTTCTGCACCAAACCGTGCCGGTTTGATTATTCCTGTTGATCAGGAAGAAAATGAAGATATCCTGATGCTGGTGATGCCGGTGATGTTAAATACGTATGTTTAGAAATTAAAATTGATCGCCAACCGATCTCAATTTTCTTAATTTCTGTTAAAATAATAAAAAAATCCTGTGAGAGTTTTCTCACAGGATTTTTTTATTTCACTACAAATCAATCACTTACAAAGTAAAATATTATCAATTTCAAATAACATACGAAAAATATCGTAGATAGTGCTTTGAAATACGAATCTTTTCGTACAAATTTGTTACGAACTTATTCGTAGGTGATAGTTTTAGCTGTTATTCTGATTATCAATTCAATATTTATTAGACCATGATTATTAAACCAACCGAATCCGAACTTGAAATTCTGAACTACCTGTGGAAAGAAGGGCCTTCAACGGTGAGGCAAGTTCACGATTTTCTCTCTGAATCCAAAGACACGGGCTACACAACGACCTTAAAGTTAATGCAGATCATGAACGACAAAGGGTTGTTATACCGTACAGAAAACGGCCGTTCCCACATTTATGTTGCATTGCTTGACGAAGAAGAGACGCAGCAAGACCTCTTAGGCCGGTTCGTTGAATCCACATTCAGAGGATCAGCCGCGCGTTTGGTGATTCAAGCATTGGGAAACCATTCCACCTCCAAAGAAGAGCTTGATGAAATTCGTGAATTACTAAACAACCTTGAAAACAATCGCCCGTCATGAAAATGTTTTTCAACTTATTCTCGGAAGCACTGGTCTCCGCATTTGGGTGGACGCTGGTACATTCGCTTTGGCAAGGTGCCTTACTCGCGCTTATCGCCAGTATTGGATTTTATTTTTTAAGGAAAAGCCCCGCAAGTCTGCGCTATAATCTGGGCATCGGAACACTTTGTCTTCAGGTAATCGCTTCGGTCGCCACGTTTTCCTTTTACTACCTTAACTCTTCCCAAAAGGCCTTAACCACGGCCCTAAGAACCGGCACACAAGTTGTAACAGACTGGAAAACATTAACGTATGAAGTTTCACTGACCACAAAATTGCAGCTTTGGCTGACTACGCACATTCAGGAACTTGTAATCTGCTGGCTGATTGGTGCTTTTGTTTTGATATTGCGTTTTTTAGGCGGCTGGATTTACACCGAGCATCTGCGCCATAACTCCCGACTGGTGATGAACAAGGAATGGCGGGCAAGATTTGGTGTGTTAACGGCCAAGCTGAAAATTTACCAATCCATCGAGCTAAAAGAATCAGCCAAAATTCTGACGCCAATGGTCATCGGCACCTTACAACCGGTGGTGTTAATTCCAATCGGATTATTGACCGGTTTTCCCACTTCGCAAATCGAAGCCATTCTGGCGCATGAACTGGCCCACATTCGTCGCTACGATTACCTGGTTAACATGCTGCAATCCTTTGTTGAAGTGGTATTTTTCTTTCACCCCGCACTTTGGTGGTTATCCGAAAGAGTCCGTATCGAACGCGAACATTGCTGTGATGATCTTGCCGTAGAAGTTTGCGGCGACCGCATGTCGCTGGCCCATGCCCTTGTCGGTATTGCCGAATGGAAAACAAACCATTCTCTGGCAATGGCATTTGCTTCCAAAAAACCACTGTTATTACAAAGAGTAAAAAGAGTAATGGGCATAACCCCGAAACCAGCACGTATTATGGGAAATTTACCGATCACCCTCGTATTTATTGCGGCACTTGCAGGCATTTCCATGTATGCCGTCGGACAGGATAACGTAAAAAAGAAAAAAGCGAAAACGCATCAGGTTTCCACCAAACATAAAGTGGTTACAAAAAATGGCGAAACTGTTGTTGCCGACGTTAACCCGGAAGTTTTTGTGGCCGTCCCTGATATCGAAGAGCATATTGATTTCGACATTGATATCGATGAACCTGAATATCAAATGAGTGATTCGCTGAAAGCCAAGATGGGTGAGTTTCAGCAAAAAATGGATGCGCTGCAAAAAGAAATGGAACCCTTGCAACGCCGTATGCAGGAGCTTCAGCAGGAAATGGAGAAGAAACATTTTGATATCGAGCATTTTGAAAGAAATGAGGAGAAGCTGGACTGGAAAAAAGATCGGGCCAGCGAAACACGCCAGGGCCTGATAGAAAAACGCTCTCATCTGCTCCATTCTGATGGTAAGCTAAAAACAAAAGTAAGCGAAGCTGATCTGGACAAACAACTGGCAGATTTCGAACAGCAAATTAAAGCTCAGGAACAAATCATAAACCAGCTGAACGCCGAGTTGTCAGCAAATCATAAGGAAACAGAGAAAGCCGAGGAACCCTATAACGCGGTTGAGAAGGAAATCGAGGAGTTAAGCAGGAAAATAGATGATCTCGGGGCAAAAATCGGACTTACGTCCTTGTCGCTAATTCCCAGAAATTACGCGATGGCCCGTCCAAGTGTCAGAGCCCGCCGGGCCGTTTCTGCAAAACGAGCATCCCGGGTCGAGTTTGCACCTCCTCCGCCACCAGCCCGGGTCACGCCACCGGCACCTGTACCAGCTCCCGGAGCAGTACCCAGACCTCCGGTAGCACCCGCGCCACCGATCAAAAAATAAATCATAAAGAAGCCTGATGAACAGAACACAAAGTGTTCCACTAATCAGGCTTCTTTATTCTGTTACAAAAGTTATTCAACCTCGATTACAACGTCATCGCTCATAGGATGCGTCACGCAGGTCAGAATAAATCCTTCTTTCAACTCCGCTTCCGACAAGGCATCTTCCTCATCCAGCTGCACCTTTCCGGAAGTACATCTGCCCATGCAAGCCGTACACATGCCCGCCTGACAAGAATATGGCAGATCAATATCCATATTCAGCGCAGCTTCAAGCACGCTCTCATGCGGTTTTACCGGCACTTTATATTCGGTTCCCTCGTAAAACAATGTTATTTCGCGGGTTTTAAGCGTATCGTCTTCTTCCATGGTCACCTCACCGGGTTTAGCAGCCGTTGCCGTCATAAAACTTTCCTGTCTGATTTTATTCAGCGCAACACCTCTGATCGCCAGCGCTCTGTGCGCCTCCTCCATCATATCTTCGGGCCCGCACAGGAAAAATTCGGCCTCATTCACCTTCAGATCCGGCAAGCCTTCCATGATTTTCAGAATATGGCTTTTATTAAGTCTCCCACGCTCGCCCTGCCAGTTTTCTTCCGGCTGGCTCAGCGTGTAAATCACCTTGAACCGCTCCTTGTATTTGTCCTGAAGTGCCTTGATCTTCTCCTTGTAAATGATACTGCTTTCAGTCCGGCTACCATATATCAAAACCACTTCGCTTTCAGGTTCTACCATAAGGATTGATTTCGAGATCGAGAACAGTGGTGTTATTCCGCTGCCCGCACCGATAAATACAACCTGCCGAACCTGATCGTCTTCCTGTTTCGGAAAAAATAACCCCATCGGTTCCATCACTTCCACGACATCGCCTTCTTTCAGCGTGTCCAGCAACAGATTCGATCCAAAACCACCGGGCACACGTTTTACCGTAATAGCCAGTGAAACATCGGTATAAGGGGAGCTCGACATGGAGTAGGAGCGGCGTACTTTTTTGTCTCCGTCAGGCAACAGAAGGGTTAAAAATTGTCCCGGACGATAGGCAATTACTTCATTCAGAGGATGCCAGAAATGGATTGTTGATGCATCTTCTGTTTCTTTTTCAATTTCTTTGACTCTTAAAAAATAATACTTGCTCATGGTTTGTGGCTGTCAGCTTTCGGCTATCAGCAGTCAGCTTTTAAAATCTTGAATTTGTGATGTATTTCTATTCAACAAGTAATTGGCAAATGTAATTCGTCCGGGTAAAAAAAAGCCTCATGGTATTGAAAATCCATGAGGCCTGTACTAAAATTTTATTGTTATTATTTCAAAGTTGCTACCGCATCTTTGATTCTCTGAACCGCTTCTGCCAATGCTTCGTCAGCCGCTGCGGTTGAAATTCTGATACAGTTTGGTGCACCAAAACCAGAGCCAGCTACGGTAGAAACATAAGAATTGTTCAATAACCAGTTACAGAAATCGTCAGAATCTTTGATCAAATTGGTCCCGTCAGACTTGCCGAAATAATAGCTCACATCCGGGAATGCGTAAAATGCTCCGTCAGGCACATTTACTTTGAAGCCTGGAATTTCTTTAAGCAAACCAACCACAAGGTCACGACGACGAGCATAAGCTTTCGTCATTTCTTTTGTCGCATCCAAAGGACCGTTGAACGCAGCCGTAGCCGCTTTCTGAGCGATTGAATTGGTTCCGGACGTAACTTGTCCCTGTAATTTTTCAACGCCGTCAGCGATCCATTTTGCAGCTGCGATGAAACCGATTCTCCATCCTGTCATAGCGAAACCTTTGGCAACACCATTCACAGTGATCACACGGTCCTTCAAAGCCGGGATTGAACCCATGCTGAAATGTCCTGCTTCTGTAAAGTTGATATATTCGTAAATCTCGTCGGCTAAAACATAGATATCCTCATGTTTTTCCAAAACTGCACCGATTTCTCTTAACTCAGCTTCTGAGTAAACAGATCCTGTCGGGTTGTTTGGTGATGCGTACATCACGATTTTGGTACGAGGCGTAATCGCAGCTTCAAGTTGTGCAGCCGTTACTTTGAAATCATTATCAAAAGCACCTTCTACGATCACAGACTTTCCTTCTGCAAGTTTCACCATTTCAGAATAACTCACCCAGTAAGGAGCAAAAATCACTACCTCGTCGCCTGGATTGATCAATACCTGAATTACATTCGCAAGTGAATGTTTTGCACCTGTAGAAACCACAACGTTCTCTGGTTTCCAATCTATATTATTGTCGCGCTTAAGCTTATCAGCAATTGCCTTTCGCAAGTCAGGATAACCTGCTACCGGCGAATAACCGTGAAATCCATCATCAATTGCCTTTTTGGCAGCCTCACAAATAAATGCGGGCGTCTTAAAGTCTGGCTCTCCTACGCTCAGACTGATCACTTTGTGGCCTTGGGCAGCCAATTCACGGGCCATTTTGGTCATCGCCAACGTTGAAGATTCTTCGAGGGCGTTGATGCGGTCGGCCAGCAACCGTGGTTCCACCTGGGTTTGCTCTGCTACTGCGGACATTGCAACAAAAATTAAGTTAAAATGAAAATAATCAGTTTGCGATTTACTCCTTTCGGAATCAGAATCCACAAATTGCCCGCAAAGTTACGGGTTTTTTGGAAGTAGTTTAGAAAATAGGAGGAGTTGAAGAAAAAAAAGAATATATGCCTGAGAATTTTGCTTAATGTAGATAAATAAACTAGCTAAAAACGAATGAATACACATTCATAACCAGCCGCTTACCTCCGCACTTCAATCGAATTCCCGACAATTACCTTTAATTCCTCTGCGTCAAAAGTCAACGGTTCAATCACTCCTTCCACATATTCCAGTTTAATCAGTTGTCCGTTTAACGGCTCGGCCTCGTTGTGATTGATAGTTTTGCCAAATGCCCTAATCACATCAAGACTCTGTGTTGTAGCAAAAACCTGAATATTCTGTGAGGCTGATATTTCAAAAATCAGCTTCCAGAGCTCTTCCTGAATGCCATAATGCAGCCCATTTTCAAGTTCGTCGATAAGGATCACACCGTCCTTACAAGTACTTAAAGCCAGTAAAATTGTCAGGACTCTGTGAATACCGTGACCCATCCGCAGCAGCGAAACACTTTTTCCGTTTTTCAGCGTCGCCAGCGGATTGCGTAAGTTATCCGCCAGAAAATCAATTTCCAGGATCCGATCATCCATAAATTTCAGACAGGTAAGCGCCCTGTCGCTGGTACCCTGCGAAAAACTGTCGAAGGTCGTTTCCGTTAAAAAGCCCTGAATGCTGGAATTCGATTTGATAAATTTGATATTCTCCGGGATCAGGATCTCGTCTTCGGTCAGCAAGTCAGGAGCTTCATCGTTAACCTCCACCCGCTCCATTTCATTCAATTCCTTCTGTGAAGCGTAAAAATTGATCGATTCCAGCAGATTCGTCTTTCCGGTGTTATTCTTGCCGATAATCAGATTTACCTGACTTAACGTATCAATTCCTACATTTTTGAGATTTCTGTAACTCTGGATTTCTAGGGAAGTGATCATCATAAATGCTGGAAAGGTCCAATTTTTGTTCAGTAAAAATATCGGTACATGTTAAAAAACTTCTCCCAAATTTACAAACAATCCTCTTGAACCGCCTGCTCCGAAGCCATAATCCACCGCAATATTTGTGCGGGAAGTTTTATTTATTTTAAGACGGATCCCCAAACCGGCGCCGGGCGCAACTTTATCGAATTTCTTATCAGGCCAATTGGAAAAACTCTGGGCATTTGCAAATACCACACCTCCGATCAAACCATTCTGTGTCAGGACAAAACGATATTCCGATTCAAAATACAACATATTCGGGCTGCGGAACCTTCCCTGGATATATCCCCGCCCTGTATTGTTCGACGGGTCCCAGCTCGTGCTCGGCAAATCCAGATACGGTGGTTTTCCGGCCAGTGTTAACCAGTTAAAATCCCAAAACGCCAGTGTATTCCGGCTTCCTCTCGGAAAATTGACGTATTTTCGGAGTTCCAGAACCAGCGACTGCCAGTTCGTATTACTTCCCAAAAAAGTTAAATTGGTTCTGTAACGCACATTGGCATAAAGCCCGGCTTCCGGATTGATTGAATTTTTCCTGCTGTCATACAACACGTTCCCTACAAGCCCGGACGAAACAGATTTACTGGTGAGCCCATAAGACGTCACATCCTCATTGCTGCCTTCCTGTCTTATCTTCCAGCGATAATCGAGCTGATAACCAATGCCCAGATAAAATGCACCGGTTACCTTTTTGAGGGCCGTCTGGTGCAACCGGACGTGTGAATAATTAATCCGGTCAGCGTCGGATAGCGAACTGTGCCCGCCAAGGCCATAAGTATCCTGTGGATATTTGAAATAACGCCAGTCAAACACGAAATTATAACCATTATCTTTTGTCCAGATATTGGCCAGCACCGGTATCGTAATCTGATTGTACTGCGAATAATTGAAGCTGGTATTGATGCTTGAAATGTTGGTCGTAGCCGTGTCGCTCAGGTAAAACGCAGCATTAGCACTCAGCAAACCCACGACGCCGGTCGAGAGGGTATACCCGACAGCAGGTACCATAGAATACAGAATTTTGCGGGGAGCAACTTCCTTAACTTCCCGGGTTCTTTTGCTTTTTCTCTTCATCTGCCCCAGCACATCCATGATATCCGTCTCGTCCCTTTTTTCCGGCTGCGCGGTACTGTCAGCCGTTATCACCATTTCTCCATGCAGCAAGTCAGGGACAGGTATAACAGCCTGCGCCCGGATATCGCAACAAAAGATGGTGCAAAACGAAAGGAAAAGGACAAGAAAGACAGTCTTGAACAAGTTCACTGATCAGATTAAATGAGATCAAATGTAGTTCAAAATACAAATTCTGTGCCTGGCCTGAACGAGATCTAAGTTTTTTCTAACTGCACGAACGACAGCGCGTTCCATTTTTGGAAATAAAAAAACCGCCAGTTTCTAAAAGAACTGACGGCTTTAAAAGTGTTTACTACAAATATATTATGCCAAAGCAGCTTGCAAATTGTCGTTGATCGCTTCAAGGAATTCCTCTGTGTAAAGGTAATGCTCTCCGTGATTTACTTTGTTGCCATGGATACAAACAGCTAAATCCTTAGTCATTTTGCCACTTTCAACGGTTTCGATACAAACTTTTTCAAGAGTCTGGCAGAAATCGATAAGCGCCTGGTTGCCGTCTTGTTTTCCACGGAATTCCAATCCACGTGTCCAGGCAAAGATCGATGCAATCGGGTTCGTAGAAGTTGGTCTTCCTTTCTGGTGCTCGCGGTAGTGACGTGTCACTGTTCCGTGTGCAGCCTCAGCTTCCAAAGTTTTTCCGTCCGGAGTCAACAATACAGAAGTCATCAAACCAAGAGAACCAAATCCTTGTGCAACTGTATCCGACTGAACGTCTCCGTCATAGTTTTTACAAGCCCAAACAAAGTTACCTTCCCATTTAAGTGCAGAAGCAACCATGTCATCGATCAAACGGTGCTCGTAGTGTACTTTTCCTGCAAATTCAGCATCGTAAACTTCCTGGAAAATATCCTTGAAACGACCATCATATTTTTTCAAAATGGTATTTTTTGTAGAAAGGTACAAAGGCCATCCTTTGCCCAAAGCTACATTGAAGCAAGAACGCGCAAAACCACGGATAGACTCGTCCACGTTGTACATCGCCATAGCAACACCAGGTCCCTGGAATTGATACACTTCATGCTCAATTACTTTTCCGTCTTCGCCTTCGAACTTAACAGTAAGTTTTCCTTTTCCAGGAACAACGAAGTCAGTAGCTTTATATTGATCACCAAAAGCGTGACGTCCTACGATGATAGGAGCAGTCCAGTTTGTTACCAAACGAGGTACATTGCTCATTACGATAGGCTCACGGAATACAGTTCCATCCAAAATGTTACGGATTGTTCCGTTCGGAGATTTCCACATTTGTTTCAGGTTGAACTCAGTAACGCGGTCTTCGTCAGGTGTAATCGTAGCGCATTTGATACCTACACCATATTCTTTAATCGCATTCGCAGCATCGATCGTAACCTGATCATTGGTTTCATCACGATATTCAACACCTAAATCGTAGTACTTAATATCTACGTCCAGATAAGGTAAAATAAGTTTTTCTTTAATAAACTTCCAGATGATACGAGTCATCTCATCACCGTCCAGCTCTACTACGGGATTTGCAACTTTAATTTTGCTCATGATTATTAATTACTATTCGAAAGTTAAAGATATTGAAATGCGACCGTGAAAGTACAAATAATAGACTGAAAAGGCGAAACAAGAAAGGAAGTAAGTTTGATTTTATATGTTGATTCTTTCAAATCGTTTAGCCATGGTTATTTTCAATAAATATATAAATTGCCCATTGAAACCTGCCAGAGGGTGATTTTGACACAATCAGGTTCATTTACATTTAGTTCGGGTTATTTCTCCCGGATGTCGTTTTTACACTGCCAATTTTGCTTCAAACCATGGACAAATCTTCTTTTCGTACCGAGTACCTGCAAAAAAGGAAGGATCTGGATGCGGAAGAAATAACAAAACGCAATGACGGTATTCTGGCCAATACGAAATTGTTCGTCGATGGAAAGTCATTGAAAACCATTCACGTTTTTTTGCCGCAGCATGGCAAAAATGAAATTGACACCTGGAAAATCATCGGATTTTTAAGCCTATTTGATCCTGAAATCAGAATTCTAACACCAAGGGTAATACCCGGCACCCGGGAAATGGAGCACTTCCTGCTCACTCCCGAAACAAAACTGATTGATAGCCGGTGGAAAATTCCGGAGCCCGACCCCGCAACGTCCTTAAAAATATCGCCACAGGAAATCGATGCGGTCCTGATACCTCTTTTGGCCTTTGATAAAAATGGCTATCGGGTAGGATATGGCGGCGGTTTTTATGATCGTTTTCTACCGCAATGCAGGACCGACGTGATGAAGGTAGGTTTGTCGTGCTTCGAAGCAGATGAAAGATTTATCGATATCGATTCTTTTGATATTAAAATGGATTACTGCATCACCCCGCAAACGATCATTAGGTTCTGATCTTTTGAAATCGCGAATCATTTTTTTAGAAAATAATTATATCCATGTTTCCCTGAAAACGAAAAGTGCGACTAAGGAATTAACATAACTAATTCCAGCATTAAAGTCCACTTTAAAACTTTTAGAAAACATGAAAAACTTCCGTACCTATTTATCTGTACTCGCGCTGGCTGCATTGATGACCCTGATTTCTTGTAGCAAGGATGACGATAAGACTGCCGCTGTAAAACCAAGCGAAAACATTATGACGACACTTTTGCAGGAAACTACCTGGACACAAAACACAGCCGCGGCGGTTTCCTGGGAGCTGGGTTATGTTTTCAGCACTTCCTCAGCCGGTAAAATCACAAAATTAAGCTGCAAAATGCCTGAGCCTGGTTCTTACACCGTTTCCTTATGGGATCAGAGCACCAAGGCTTTGCTTCGTCAGAAAACACTGGAACAATCGACGCCCGATAAATTTGTAGAGGCAGGTATTGATGAATTTCTGGTTGAAAAGGATAAAAAATATGTAATCAGCATCAATACCGTTGTGGGCGGAAGTGCCAAAAAGTTTTTTACCATTTCAAATACCAACGTCAATATTTTCCCGATTGCCCGCGGAAGTATTCTGGTTCAGTCTTCTGTGTACAAAGCGGTCGCAACGCCAAAATTCCCTGACGGCGGAGCTGAAACCGGCAGAATGTATGGATTTTCGGATTTTACTTTCATTCCTGATTAAGACTAAAACACTTCATCACTTCCGGGATAACCAGCGACTTAACTCGACTGGTTATCCCGGTTCTTTCTTTTTCGACCCCGTATTTTTCAATAATATGGTCAATATCTTCCCCCTTGACAACCTGCAAAAAGGTTCTGTTCACATCAATTAACAGCGTAAAATCTGATTGCCCAACACCAAAAGCCGACAGCACTCACCACCCGAATTGCGATTCAGAAGCATTTGTACAATAAAAACACCATTTGTTATTAATTTTCATCGTAAATTTGCAGCACTTTTCGGAAGCAGGTCATTTTGGCCAAATTCGTTGAGTAACAGACAATTTTACAAATCACATTAATCTTGGTTTTAGAATGAAAATCGCAGTAGTAGGCGCTACCGGTTTGGTGGGCGGCGAAATCCTCAAAGTGCTCGAAGAGCGTAATTTCCCCGTAACGGAATTATTGGCCGTTGCATCTGAAAGATCTGTTGGTAAGGAAGTTACATTCAAGGGTAAACAGATTAAGGTAATCGGATTTGAGGAAGCCATTGCAGCCAAACCTGAAATCGCGATATTTTCAGCGGGTGGCAGCACTTCTCTGGAACTTGCTCCAAGATTTGCCGAAGCCGGAATTACCGTTATCGATAACTCATCTGCATGGAGAATGGATCCTACGAAAAAACTCGTAGTACCTGAGATCAATGCCGTGACGTTGACAAAAGAAGATAAAATTATAGCGAATCCAAACTGCTCTACCATTCAGATGGTAGTGGTTTTGAATCCGTTACATCAGAAATATAAAATCAAACGTGTTGTTGTTTCTACCTATCAGTCAGTAACGGGTACTGGTAAGGCTGCTGTGGACCAGCTTTTCTCTGAACGCGCAGGCGATCACAGCATTGCAAAGGTTTATCCGCATCAGATTGACCTGAACGTGTTACCGCACATCGATGTATTCCTTGACAACGGTTATACGAAAGAGGAAATGAAGATGACAAACGAGACCAAGAAAATTATGGGTGATGACAGTATCGCTGTAACAGCTACTACTGTTCGTATTCCTACAATTGGCGGGCACTCGGAAGCTGTTAACATTGAGTTTGAAAACGAATTCGATCTTGACGAAGTTCGTCAGATTTTGAGCGAAGCAGAAGGCGTTATAATTCAGGATGATCCTAAAAACTTCCTTTATCCAATGCCATTGACGGCACACGGAAAAGACGAAACATTTGTAGGTCGCATCCGTCGTGATGAGTCTCAGCCAAAAACATTGAATTTGTGGATCGTTGCAGATAACCTTCGTAAAGGAGCTGCTACCAACACCGTTCAAATTGCTGAATTCCTTGCAAAGCATGACCTGGTTGGAGTTTCACAGGAAGCGTAATACTTTAAAATATCAATAAACGCGAAAAGAGTTGTCGGCCGGCAACTCTTTTCGCGTTTATTGATCATGTATTAGCAGAATAACCTGCTCCGTAGGAGCAGCCTGTTTATAGCAATAGATTTCTTTGTTTATATAACACTCCATTGGAGTGTCCTTGAAATGAACAGAAGGCTTCGAGACGGCCGTAATTATCGTATGTACAATGCTTTTCTACAAACACCGAGCTCCAAAGGAGCTATTCGCTACTGCCAATGTCTTGTATCTATCAAAAAATAAACGCCCGTTAATTATCGGTCGACTTCACCCATAACGACGTCAATAGAACCAATAATAGCAACCAAATCCGCGAGTAAAGCACCTTTCGACAACTCACCAATAACAGAGAGATTATTAAACGAACAAGCTCTTGCCTTACACCTTACAGGTATATCCGAGCGCCCATCCGTACGGAAGAAAAATCCGAGCTCTCCTTTCGGGTTTTCGGCACGGACGTAATAATCCATGGCTTTTGGGCGTATTTTCTTAGGAACAACCGCCTGCGGATCAAATGACGGCGTCCGTTTGTGATCCCCTGTCAATTGAATCAGGCTTTGTTCAATCATTTTTACAGATTCCTGGCATTCTACCACGCGCACCCAGGTTCTATCCCAGCAATCGCCCACGGTTCCCATTTTACCTTCTCCGATCGGAACCTCGAAATCCAGTTCCGGATAAACCGAATAACCATCCACACGGCGCAAATCATAACGCAGACCCGATCCACGCAGCATTGGTCCGGTACAGCCGTAATTGATAGCAACCGGCAAAGGCAGGACGCCCACATTGGCAGTACGCTGAATAAAAATCTTGTTATCCACAACCAGCTGCTGCAATTCCAGAAGCTTTGGTTTCAGGTAATTCATAAATTCTGAACAACGCTCCTCAAATCCAACCGGCAAATCATAAAACAAACCTCCGATCCAGATATAATTGTAGAGCATTCTCGCACCGCAAACCCATTCCAGCAAACGCAAAATCTGTTCACGATCACGCATCATCCAAAGAAATGGGGTATAAGCACCAATATCCATGGCATAAGTGCCCAAAGCCACAAAGTGTGACGCGAGTCTGTTAAGCTCGGCAACCACCACCCGGATATATTCAATACGCTTTGGAATGTCATTCTCAATACCCAACATCCGTTCCACACCCATCACATATGCATGTTCGGAGTTCATCGCTGTTACGTAATCCATCCGGTCTACGTATGGAATGATCTGATTAAAGGGCAGAGCCTCAGCATGTTTTTCAAAACAGCGGTGCAGATATCCCAGATGTGGCACTACGTCAACGATCACCTCACCATCCGTCACTACTTCCAGCCTCAACACACCGTGTGTCGATGGATGTTGCGGCCCCATATTCAGCACCATTTCCTCAGTACGAAGCGTTTCGGAGTTGTACTTATTCGGGGCGGAAACTGAAAGATATTCAGGACGGTATTCGTATTGGATGGCGTTACTCATGCTATTTTCTTATTTTCTCTTCTCAGAAAGTCTTTTCAAATATACGAACAAAAACCTCACCGAATTGATTGCCAAATGCAGATCAGAACCAACCCACACATCGATCAATGACTAGAATCGTTGCAGTTTTTGATCAAGTACTTCAACTTTTAACGGACCTATAGGCCTACCTTCATTATGCAGCCGGTCAACGGCGGTAATATAATACACATATCTCTTGCCAGACTGAACAGTCATATCTACGAAACGCTCGCCTTCATAAGCCATGCCCAGAATCTTCCTTGGATCATGGGCCGTCGGTTTATCAGTCGGTTCAAAACGGTAAATAACGTAATAGGTAGCTGTTTCACCATCCGTTGCAGGGTCGGGTTTTTCCCAGAATAATTCAAGTCCATTATTCAGCAAAGTTGCTTTCAGACTTTTAGGTGAAAGCGGTGGAATTGCATCTTTCCATGTCATCGTCGGAACCAGGGCCGGATAATAGAACAGGTCATTCCGCAGGGAATCCACAAAACCCAGATTATTATTTTTTAGAGAACGGGAGCTGAAAAATATAGTCCCCTCTGCTTCATTCTCCCTCGAATAACGAACCTGATTTGGCATTTCTCTCGGATTAGCCCATTGCGCATCCTTTTCCTTGCCGCCTACACGATAGGCCCCGAGCCCCACATAAAAGTGGCGGCCATAACAATTCTCCGTCCACCAGTCTACGAGGTTTTTATAAGGTACTTTACCAAATTTTGAAGAAAAATAAACCTGTGGAGCGATATAATCCACCCATCCTTCACGAACCCACTTCCGGCTATCAGCAAAAAGATCATCATAGGATGCAAGCGCGCCATATGTTTTTGAACCTTCCGAATCCGTTCCCTTATTTCTCCACACACCGCAAGGACTTATTCCAAACTTGATGCGCGGATTTGTAGCCATCAGTGCATCGTGAATTTGTTTGACAAGCAGATCAACATTATTTCTCCTCCAATCCGCTTTCGTCGCAAATCCTCTCCCATATTTCCGGTATGTCGCTTCGTCTTCAATGGTTTGCCCGGCGACCGCATACGGGTAAAAATAGTCATCAAAATGAATTCCGTCAACATCGTAGTTTTTAGCCACGTTGACGGTTATATCAGTTATAAACTGGCGTACTTCGGGCAGGCCAAAGTCAAACAATTTATAACCATCATAACTGATTATCCATTCCGGATGTATTTTACTGATATTTTCGGAAGAGACACTTCTTGAAGATTTATGAACCAGACGATTCAGGTTTAGCCAGGCATGAAATTCAAGTCCCCGCTTATGAGACTCTCTGATCATAAATTCCATTGGATCCCACATCGGTTCGGGCCGGCGTCCTTGCTGGCCGGTTAACCATTCAGACCAGGGCTCAGCGCTTTTTGCATAGAAGGCATCCCCGGCAGCGCGTACCTGGACAAAAACTGCGTTCATTCCTACCCTTTTGTGAAAATCAAGAAGCGCTGAAAACTCATTTCGCTGTTCATCAGGCACAAGATTTTTACTGCTGGGCCAGTCGATGTTATCAACCGTAGCAATCCAGACGGCCCTGAATTCTCTTTTGGGTGGATATATACTCTCAGAATCAGTGCTTTGGGCTTTGCAACCGTTAAGCAAAAAAGTGGTCAGCAGTAAGGTAAACGCAATAATTGGGATTTTTTTCACTATATAACGAATGCAAAATGTTAATCCGATCAAAGTAACGTATTTTAGTCCAAAGTTAGCCGAGAAGTTGCTTAATTTGTCTCAACGGCAAATAAACATGTTCAATATATTGTTATTGTGAATAATTTTTCTGCATATTTATTGTGTAATTACAAGGTTTTTTTGTGACAAAACGCAAAAATTTTACCCTTTGCATATACAGCTATAACGTTTTAACCTATATCCCATATTGGAACCATTTGTAAAAACAACTAAAAAAAACGTCCTTTTTGAAATAGCCTGGGAGGTTTGTAATCAGGTCGGTGGGATTTATACTGTTATCCGGACTAAAGTGCCGGCAATGGTGGAAAAGTGGGAAGATAATTACTTTTTGCTAGGCCCTTATTTTGAAAAGAAGGCATCCTCCGAATTTGAAGAAATTACGGATTTGGATGACTGTACTGTTGGCCGCACAGTGCGCAGATTGCGTGAAATGGGTTATAGAGTACATTATGGTTTCTGGCTTGTAACCGGCAAACCACGTGTTGTACTTTTTGACCTCGATAGCATTGCTCATGAGCTGGATGTTATCAAGTACAATCTTTGGGAAAATAACCGGATCTCGACTATTAATGTGGAGCCGCTGGTCAACCAAACCTTATGTTTTGGGGAACTGGTGCGTATTTACCTGAAAGAATATGCAGAAGAAAATGCGCGTAGAGAGGAGATATCTGCCCAATTTCACGAATGGATGGCGAGCAGCGGACTGCCCGACCTCAAAAGAGAAAATGTAAAAATCGCAACGACTTTTACCACACACGCAACCATGCTTGGCCGGTATCTGGCTCAAAACGTCGATGGATTTTACAGTAAACTTCCATTTTTTGACTGGGAACAGGAAGCAAGGAATTACGGCATCGTAACCCAGGCTTCCATTGAAAGACAAGCTGCCTTAGGTGCCCACGTGCTGACGACCGTAAGTGATGTTACGGCCCGCGAATGCGAGGTTTTCCTGGGAAGAATGCCGGATCTGGTGACGCCAAACGGATTAAACGTGGTCAGGTTTCAGGCTGTCCATGAATTCCAGAATCTCCATTTGAAGTATAAGGAACGGATTCATGAATTTGTTTTGGGACATTTTTTCCCGAGTTATTCTTTTGATCTTGACAAAACGCTCTACTTTTTCACGTCGGGGCGCTACGAGTACAGCAACAAAGGTTATGACCTGACGCTGGAAGCACTTGCACGCCTTAACTGGAAAATGGTGCAGGCCAATATGGATACGACTGTCGTGATGTTTATCGTGACCAAACAACCATATTATTCTGTAAATCCTGATGTTTTGCAGTCGAGAGCGGTACTGAATGAATTGCAGGAAACCTGTACTGCCATTGAAAAAGAAGTAGGCGAAAAATTGTTTTTGGCGGCTGCATCCGGTGTTGACCACAAGATGCCAGACCTGAATAATTTTGTTGATGAATACTGGCGTCTGCGCCTACGCCGTACCATTCAGACCTGGAAAACGGATAAACTGCCTGCCTTTGTAACCCACGATTTAAAACAGGAAGACGGAATCACCGATTTCTGTAAAAAGGCCAATCTTGTGAACAATGAGCGCGACCGGGTTAAAATTGTTTATCACCCTGATTTCATTTCGTCAACAAATCCGCTATTTGGTCTTGACTATGGGCAGTTTGTTCGCGGATGCCATCTTGGTGTTTTCCCAAGCTATTATGAACCGTGGGGATATACACCGCTGGAATGTGTGGTTCGCGGCGTTCCGACTGTGACGAGTGATCTATCCGGTTTTGGCGACTATATCATGCAGATCATGAGAGATTATGAAAATCGTGGTATTTATGTCATTAACCGTAAATCACAGACTTATGCGCAGGCTGCCGATCAAATGGCTGATATTTTGTTCAAATTTGTGAAAATGCAGCGCCGCGACAGGATCATGCAGCGCAACCGGGTTGAGAATATCTCCGATGTTTTCGACTGGATGAACCTGAGATCTTATTATGATACGGCTCACGATCTGGCTGTCAAAAGAAGAAAACCCTGACGGAAGCTAATATCTTCCCGTAAAACATAAATCGTAAAAAGCCCGCAATGCCGCACACGCGCATTTGTGGGCTTTTTTAAGTCATATCCCTTGAATTCCTAAAAAAAATCAACACCTTCACCGTCGATTATCTATATCCCAAAAAGCATGAATTACGTAGAAGTACAACTGGAACTACAATCAGAGTTTACAGAAATATTAATGGCTGAGCTGGCCGAGGCTGGATTTGAATCTTTCGTGGAAACCGACGAAGGTTTATCGGCATACATACCGGAAGAAGATTTCAATGAGACGGCATTGCAAGAGTTAATCGCCAAATACAGTGATATGACTGCAATAGCGGGAACATGGAAATCGTTAGAAAGGAAGAACTGGAATGAGGAGTGGGAAAGAAGTTATGAGCCTATTGAAGTTGGCAAAGAAATCCGGGTGCGGGCCACTTTTCACGAGCCTGATCCGGATTTTACCTATGATTTGCTGATTCAACCGAAAATGTCGTTTGGCACCGGTCACCACGAAACAACCTGGCTGGTCATGAACGAACAGCTAAACCTTCCCCATGCAGGCCTTTCGATTATGGATGTCGGTTGCGGGACAGGAATTCTGGCGATTCTGGCTTCAAAACTGGGCGCGACGAGTTTGCTGGGTTTTGATATTGACGAATGGGCGGTTGAAAATACGGTCGAAAATTTTGCAATGAACGGGCTGGGAGAGGAAGCGGAGGTTTTTAAAGGAACGATCAACGAGGTTCCCTCCGAGAAAATGTTCGGTGGAATTCTGGCTAATATCAACCGTAATATCCTGCTCGATGAAATCCCGAAATACATTCAGCATCTGCTGCCGGGAGGATGGCTCGTAACCAGCGGATTTTATGAAATGGATCAGGCAGATATTGAACGTTGTGCCGAAGAAAGCGGCCTGAAAAAACTAAGATCCAATACACGTAATCAATGGGCAACCGTTGTTTTTGAAAAAGAAAAATAGATCCTGCGTTTTAAGCCATTGAAATGTTACTTACTGCATTTCAATGGCTTAAATAAAGAAATCATAAGATCAACCTTGGCTGCATACTACATGAAGATCACCCGTTACTTCCTGTTAATCTGTATAATCCTGCTCTCAGGAAAAAATTTATCCGCGCAAAATATCAAAGCTTCCGACGATCCGGGCCAGTTTATGGTCCAGATCCGAAAGCTCATGGACGGTACAAAAAATCCACTTTACATGCGGTCGACTGCCCAGCTGGACAGCATCTGGATGAGCGGTATCAGTGCGCCTCAGCAGGCAAAATTTATTGGCGTTGTCCGTACGCAATTCTCCAAAGGACAAAAAGCAGGCCCTGTCCTGCATCTTCTGATCAAAAATACGCATACGCTCGCGAAGGGAGCAGGAAACGACGTGGACGGTTTTCTTGATCTCGCCGCAAAATCCGGTGAAAAATATGACGCAAAAACTTTTCAGCGTATTCTGGAAACAATAAAAAATACGATTGAAACCAATAAACTATACACATCGAATTTCAACTCACTTTATCTGCTGAGCGGCTCGTACAAATTCCGGTTTGATACCACCAGCGCAGCAGTCGTGGAAGCACAGAAGGTGCAGGCCGCCGACAACTGGGATACTCCTGTCGACTCAAACATTGTTATTTCTCCTAAATCAAATCCTATCCCGCCCGTTTCAGGTGCCGTGATAGACCTGCAAAACGTAATGTTTGGCATGGTGGCGGCCGGCGACTCAACCGTATTCGGTCCCGCAACCGGAAGTGTTTCCTTGAAAGAAGGTATTTTCGCCGGAAAAGGAGGGAAATTTAATTGGCAGGCCGCAGGAGATTCTTCGATTTTTGCTGATTTAGATACCTATTCTTTTAACATTACCCAGCCAAAATTAGTGGCTGAAAATGTTACATTACACGACGAAAATCAGCTTGCCAATCCCATCAAGGGTACTTTGGAGTATCGGAGTGTAAAAAGATCAAAAAGCCAACCAGCCCCGTATCCTCGTTTTGTTTCCAACCGTAACGACGCGAAACTTAAAGCATCGCGAAAAAATATCGATTATAAAGGAGGTTTTGCCTTGATCGGCACAACGATGTATAGTACTTCACTGAGCGATGAACCTACCAAAATCACGGTTTCTTACAAGGAAAAACCGGCATTTACCGTCACAAGCCGCAAGTTTGCGCTGAAAGATTCCGTGATTTCGGCACCCATGGCAACTTATTCTATGCCATTGGGACGAGATTCTTTGTATCACCCCGGTGTCACATTTTTTTACAATGATCAGGAGGGACAGGTAAAACTGGGACGTGCAGAAAAAACAGATTTTGCGCCGCTTCCTTATCAGGATTCTTATCACAAAATGAGCATCTGGTCGCAGGCAATGCGCTGGAATTTCCCGAACGATAAGGTAGAATTTTTACGCATCGACGGAAAACAGGTTGTACCGGTAAAACTGGAATCCTTCGATTTTTTCAAAAAAGAACGTTTCAGGGGAATTGCGCAGGAATATGGTTTTCAGCCGCTTTTAATGGCCGTTAATTATTCCCAAACTGAAAAAAAACCGACTTTTTTAGCGGAAGATGTGGCTAGAAAATTCAAGCAGGATCCCGTGATCCTTCACCGTGCATTAGAAAGGCTTGCCCTGGAAGGTTATTTCAAGCATGATAAGGTAACGGACGAATTTGCCGTTTCCAAGAAAGGGATTCTTTACGTTTTGGGTAATATTGACAAAACGGATTATGACAACTTCCAGGTAACGTCTCAGTTCTCGGCTAACGATGAAGTGGCCAATGCGACCATCTCCATGAAGGATACGCTGCTGACCGTTCTGGGCGTTGGCAGGTTTATCGTCAGTGATTCATTGAAAATATACGCTGTTCCTTCTGACAAGAAACTCGTTATTGCCAAAAATCGTGATTTTACCATGAACGGACAGCTGGTTGCCAATAATTACCAGTTCAGAGGCTCAAATCTAAAATTCAATTACGGTCAGTTTTTTGTCAATGTAAATCCAAACGACTCGATCACATTTACGCCAAAGGAAAAATTTGCCAAGGGACAATCCGGACAAGTTGGCGGACACGTGAAATATGAAAAAGGAGGTACATTTTACCTGAGTGATCCTCAAAATAAGTCAGGTATCCAGAAAGGGAAAAAATCACCGAGGCTTGTCGTACCCGACGGGATGATCGTTTATTTCGATCAGCCGGAAAGGGGTACCGTTCTGTATCCGCGAGAGGTCTTTTTCAAAATTCCGAAGATTGATATGGACGGGCTGGATCAGCGCGACGTGATTTTTGAAGGAACATTTAATTCAAACGGCATTATCCCGCCCGTTCAGACCATCCTGAAAAGTATGCCTGATAACTCCCTCGGATTTGAGTACAAACCGCCGGTAACTGAAATGAAACTATACGGAGGGAAAGCCATGGCGCGGTTCACGGATACGCTCGTGATGGATAACAGCGGTTTGAAGTCGAAGGCTGTCATGCGTTATTTATCTGCCTCCATGACGGCAAAAAATGTGCTGTTGACCTCCGATTCCCTGCTTGCGTCTGGTGAACTGGCGAGCATAAAAGAAGCCACCATCGGCAAAGGTTATTTCCCGGCCGTAGAATTGAAAGACTATGCATTGCGCTGGTTCCCGAATTCCGACAGCATGTTTATCAACACACAGGGTAAATCCTTTTCGTTTTACAAAGGAACAACGAGTCTGGAAGGTGGTTTGCTCTTGCGTTCTTCGGGACTTTATGGAAATGGCAAGCTAAAACGGCCCGATTCAGAGTTAACTTCTTCTGATATAAAATTCAATAAGGACGGATTTCTTGCCAATAAATCACAGTTTGTAATTAACGGAGGACAGCCCAAAGCAGCGAAAGATATCCTGACAGGTAAAAACGTTAATATCGACTTCAACATCAAAACGTCGATCGTAAACTTTGTTACCGATTCCACCGGTTTCGATTCCGATTCGTCGGGCATGCAGCTTCCCGCGGCGTCTTATCAGACGCTGATTGCCACAGCAAAATGGGACATCCTGAAAAAAACTATTTTGATGAAAGGTTTCGGCGAAACATCTTCCTATACCTCCATCTCCCCCGAACAGGAAGGTCTGACTTTCCAGGGCTCTGAGGGGATTTATGATGTGGATAAAGTAACGCTGAATGTTCGCGGTGTACCCTTTATCCGTACGGCAGACGTTAAAATCATTCCTGATAAAGGCATGGTGAGCATTGGTAGCAACGGAAAAATTGTTCCGTTAAAGAAAGCCCGGATCGAGATCGACACCCTGAATGCCTCTCACCGTCTGCGTGATGCCGATATAAAAATTGATTCACGGAACCGCTTTGAGGGATCGGCTACTTATCAGTACATCACCGCCCGAAAAGACACTTTCAATATCAAGATGCAGAATTTTGAATTGAGGGAAATTGAGGCTGCGGCAGAAGGCAAAAAATCAAAAAATAACAAGGAAGCCGGCCCGATCCGATATTACACCACGGCCAAAGCGCAGATCAAGGAAGCGGAAAACCTGATCCTTTCACCGAGAATCCAGTATAAAGGTGATATCAATCTAATCGCCTATCAACCATCGCTGCAACTGGACGGATTTGTAAAACCTGTTATAAAATTCCGCAAGGACTTCCAGAGCTCATGGATTGTGTACAAAGATGCTCCGGGTGAAACTGTTGGTGTTAAAATTGATAAAAACCTCAAAAACGAACACGAGCTGCCGCTTTCCGTGGGTCTGCATTTCAATGAAAGCCGCGGTATGTACATGTCGTTTTTATCTCCGAAAGAGTCTGACGGCGATCAGGATATCTATCTGGCACAGGGAACGATGAACTACGATGAAGACAAAAAAGCCTTCAAAGTAGCGCCGCCGCCAGGTCCGGATGGTCTGGTTGATGAAGCCAATACGCTGACTTTTGATGACAAAACCGGTATTGCCTCGTTTTCCGGTCCGATGAAATTTACCGCCACGGATTGGCTGCAATCTACCGGTATTGCAAATGTGCAGGTGGACAGTTCCCGTTTCAAATTTAATTCGATGCTGCTGATGAAACTTTCAGCGCTGGAACCGGTCCTGCCTCAGCTGGCTGCCAAAATCGTGGAAACGAACCTGGAAGAACAAAACAGCACTGCAGCCGACGACGATGCCGAGCAGCTGAACAGAAAACTTTCAGCACTGATTGGTTCCAAAGCCGTGGACGCCTATGTGAAACTTTCCGCTGCGGGTTACAAACCATTGTTCGATGCGTCTCCTGCATTGGACGTACCGCTGGTGATATCCAGCGTGGATCTGCACTGGTCGCCGGTACACAACGCGTATTTCTCTCAGGGGCCAATCGGTGTTTCAAATTTTGGCAAAAACAACATCAATGCGCAGATGGACGGCGTGCTGGAAATTCGTCGTTCTGAACTGGGTGATGAGTTTAGCCTCTTTCTTCAGGCCTCGCCGGATGTCTGGTATTATTTTGACCTGAAAGAAAAAGAGCTTGGCGTTGTTTCCTCCCAGGTTGATTTCAATGACCTTGTTACCTCAAAAGGAGCCAATGTAAAATCCAAAGATATGACTTTGGTCTCTTTGGGCGTTGAAGAGAAGGATTTGTTTGTAAACAGGTTTGACGACTTCTACCAACCGGCGGTGAAAAAGGCAAAACTTACCAAGACTGTCAAGAAAAAAGTGGTTCCGGCGGAAGAAAAAAAGAAAAAAGAAGAAAAGGCGGATGGGTTCTGATTGTCAAACTATTATGACGTAAATTTTAATTTTTCGTTAAGTAAACCTATTTTTGCAATTTGATGTTTTAATACCGTTTGCTTGGTTAAGTAGCAAAAGTATCGTATTTTTAAGAAACTTTTAAAGTTCAAATTAACCTACTAATAATACAAAATGAGCGTAGCCTTGTTTATAATTACGACGATAGCCGCCTATTTATTAGGATCTATACCGAGTTCAGTATGGTACGGAATTGGTTATTTCGGAATTGATGTACGGAAGCACGGAAGTGGAAATGCGGGAGCTACAAACACCTTCAGGATACTTGGCAAACGGGCTGGTACCATTGTTATGCTTATTGATGTTATGAAAGGCTGGACCGCCACCTGTCTTGCTTCCATGCTTTTTTACATGGGAACAATCGGTGAGGGAGATATCCTGATGTACAAGATTATTTTTGGTATCATTGCCATTGTAGGGCATATTTTCCCGGTATTCGTTGGGTTTAAAGGGGGTAAAGGTATTGCGACCCTGTTGGGTATGGTACTAGCCATTCACCCTGAACTTGCCGCCATGAGTATCACCATTTTCCTGCTGACATTAATTGCCTCTCAATATGTTTCGTTAAGCTCTATCCTTGCAACACTGGCTTTCCCGGTTTTATCATTACTGGGCGTTTTCGGACAGCCCGAGACGTTACTGGTAATCTTCGGTTTTGTTATGTTCGTTTTGGTGGTGATCACGCATCAGAAAAACATTGTGAGACTGTTGAATGGAAATGAAAACCGCGTGAACATTTTCGCGAAATCAAAGTCAAAAGGACATTCCTGAAAAATTAAAAAATAGAAATACCCGCCCCTAAGGTTCCAACCTTAGGGGTTATTTTTTTATATTGGGCACCGTTAAAATCGTACAGGTTTATAAGCCGGAAAATCTATTCGGAACGGTTTATTTTTAAATTTTATAATGCTAACACAATGAATAACTACATCGAAAAAAATCGCGATAAATTTCTGAATGAACTGCTGGATCTTATCAGAATTCCTTCGGTTAGTGCCGATTCCAAATTCAAAAATGATATGCGCCGTGCAGCAGAATTTGTACGCGACCGTATTTCCGAAGCAGGAGCCGACAGAGTTGAAATTTACGAAACGCCAGGGCATCCGATTGTTTACGGGGAAAAGTTAATAGATTCTTCCTTACCCACAGTTCTGGTTTACGGGCATTACGATGTACAGCCTGCGGACCCTTATGAGCTTTGGGATTCGCCTCCTTTTGAGCCGGTCATTAAAAACGAGCGCATTTATGCACGTGGAGCTTGCGATGACAAAGGCCAGTTTTACATGCACATCAAGGCATTTGAAACCATGCTTGCTACGGATTCTTTGACCTGTAATGTCAAAATGATGATTGAAGGAGAGGAAGAGGTAGGATCTTCGCATCTGGAAACATTTGTGAAAGAAAACCGGGATATGCTGAAATGCGACACGATCCTGATTTCAGATACCAGTATGATTGCCAACGACGTGCCGTCCATCGAAACCGGACTACGCGGACTTACTTATCTGGAAGTGGAAGTTACGGGAGCCAACCGCGACTTACATTCGGGTGTTTACGGTGGAGGTGTTGCTAATCCGATCAACGTTTTGTGCGAAATGATCGCGTCACTTAAAGATGAAAACGGACATATTACCATTCCGGGATTCTATGATAACGTGCAGGACCTAACGCAGACTGAAAGAGACGCTTTAAATGCGGCGCCGTTTGATCTTGACGAGTACAAAAAAGACCTTCAGATTGACGATGTCGCCGGAGAAAAAGGCTACTCAACGATAGAACGTACCTCTGTCCGCCCTACACTCGACGTAAACGGTATCTGGGGAGGTTATATCGGCGAGGGAGCTAAAACTGTTTTACCGTCCAAAGCGAATGCCAAAATATCCATGCGTCTCGTTCCCAACCAGACGGATCTGGAAATTTGTGATCTTTTCACAAAACATTTCAAATCGATAGCGCCCGCTTCGGTGAAAGTAAAAGTGGTGCCTCACCACGGCGGCTTGCCTTATGTGACACCAACGGATTCACTGGAGTACAAGGCTGCTGAACTGGCTATGGAAGAATCCTTTGGTAAAAAACCAATACCAACCCGTGGCGGTGGAAGTATCCCGATCGTGGCTTTATTCGAGCAGGAACTGGGCAGAAAGAGTATTTTAATGGGCTTCGGCCTGGATCTGGACGGACTTCACGGTCCCAACGAAAGTTATGGTCTGTTCAATTACTACAAAGGCATTGAAACCATTCCTTTGTTCTTCAAGCATTATGCTGCCTTGAAAAAGGGAGAGTAGTTTTTTTATCCGTCCGACGGCAAAAAAGCCGTCGGACGGAGCGGCCCGTCGGATGGTTTTTTGACCATCCGACGGGTATAAAAATGATTATTTTCGTCTGTTCCTCCGCTCTTCGCGTTTCAGTTTTTTCAGACTGTCGATGTGTTTTTTAGCCTCCTTATCCTGACTGGAATTACGGTCGGCCTTGTCGTCCGCAAGTTTATAATAACTAAGCGCCTCGTCATAGTTCTTCTGCATTTCAGCGATTTTCCCCAGCCCTAAAAGTGACGACACATAATAACCGGCGTTTAAAGAATTTGTTTGTGTCGAAAAATCAACCGCCTTTTTGAAGTACTGGCTTGCCAGATCATAATTCCGGTAATACTGCAAGTTATAAAACCCTAAAACATAGGCCGCGTTTCGGCCGCTCACACCTTCATAACCCGGCATTCCCTGACTTATCTTATCAAGAATATTCTGAGCAGCTTTCTCGGCTTCCGCAGTTTTACCCGTCACAAATGCCGTGCGGCAAAAATACCGTTCAAAATAGGGATTGTTTGGAAAGGTCTGCCACATGTACTTCGCCATTTCGTACGCTTTTCCATATTCGTTTTCCATACTGTAAATCTGAAGGAGGAAATACCGGGCCTCCACACGCGTGTAAAAGGCATTATTTCCTACTTTTTCCAATTGCTGTTCCCCGAGTTTTTTATTCCCTTTTGGAAAAAAAGCCAGAATCGGTTTCAGCAGCGGATATTCACTGGGTACCCATTGCGCGTAATAGTTATAGATTCCGTCCCCGAAAAGCAGCTCGGGCGATAAGTCTCCGTTGCCCTTGCAGACTTCCAGGTATTTTAATGCATTTTTTCCCGCAAAAGTGGCTTTCGTCCACATTTTACGTTCCGAATAAAGACGTCCCTTGAAGGCATAGGCGGCCGCTAGGAAAAATGCAGGCTCGATTTTATTTTTTTCGTCCTCATAAAGCACCTCCGCCAGGGTAATGGTAGAGTCCATATGGGCCAGAAATCTCTTGTCGTAAGTTTCAATATCCGTGTTTGGCACAATTTTCCACCATTCCGCCAGACCCATCAAAAAATGGGGCATCGGATGTTTTGGATAGCGGTATTGCAGCCAACGGAACTCCGCATCGGCCTCAGCAAATCTGTAATTATACAGCATATTGATGGCCTCTGTCGCTTCAATCTGGACCCCCGGATTCTTAAGAACCATATCATAATTCTTATCCAGTTCGGCCGAGGAGTACAACTGAGCAACAGCAGAATTGATTGAAAGAAATATAACAAGACCTAAAGCAATAGGTTTAACCAGCACTTTTTTCATAATTAAGGTTAAAATCTGTAAATATTAACGTTGGATTTATATTTTACGTTTGCGGGCAAGTGTGTTTTTGAAAAAAGAGTTAATATTACCGATTAAGAAATTTCCATATGATTACGATTCACGACAAAACATTTTCTCCGTTCATCTCCCGGGACCTCATTGAAAGCCGGATTGCAGAACTTTCCACTCAGATTAATACCGACTACGAAGGACGGAATCCGCTATTCCTTGTGGTACTGAATGGTGCCTTTCTTTTCGCCTCCGAACTTGTCAAAAACATCCCGCTGACCTGTGAAATAACGTTTGTAAGGTTATCTTCCTACGCTCAAACGGAATCTACCGGAAAGGTACGGCAAATCATTGGTTTGGAAGAAAAGCTTACGGATCGTGATGTGATTATTATTGAAGATATCGTGGATACCGGACTCACCATGCATCAGTTACTGCAACAAATTCAGGCACTTGCGCCCCGAACGGTAGAAATTGCTACGCTGCTTCATAAACCGGAAGCCATAAAAAAAGCGGTTGATCTTCGTTATGTTGGTTTCGAAATCCCGAATCGTTTCGTTGTTGGTTATGGACTCGATTATGATGGTGCCGGCCGTAACCTCGACGCCCTGTACGTTCTGCCTGAATAAATAACATACTGCAAAATTACTGAATTGTATCATTTCAGGAAAATTTTAAATCGATTTGTGTTAATTCTGATCGAATTTCATCAAATTGAATTATTATATTCCAACAAACGATAAGCCATTATTAAGATGCGAATTCAGTTTTTTGGTGCCGCGCGCACCGTTACAGGCAGCAAGCATTTGATTACTACTGAAAAAGGAACCAAGATTTTACTGGACTGTGGTTTATTCCAGGGTATCCAAACCGATGAATTTAATCAGGACTTTGGTTTTAAGCCCGCTCAGGTAAATTATCTGGTACTTTCTCACGCCCATATTGATCATTCAGGATTAATTCCCCGACTTGTAAAAAAGGGTTTTACCGGCCCCATTTATTGTACCGCCGCCACAGCAGACCTTTGCCGTATTATGCTGCTGGACAGTGCGCATATTCAGGAAAAAGATCTGGAAAGGATTAATCACCGTCGCCAGAAACAGGGAAGGCCTTTATTGGAAGAGTTATATAACGGAGAGGATGCCGAAAAAGCACTTAGTCTGCTGCATCCCGTACAATATGGCCAAACCTTTTACCTGGGCCCTGACAATGAGGTATCCGTGTTTTTCACCGATGCAGCACACATTCTGGGCAGCGCCGCCGTGCATTTGAACATTCCAGATCAGGGAACTTTTAAACAGCTCACATTCACCGGCGATATTGGCCGTCCGGAAGACAATATCCTGAGAAAACCTGATACTTTTCCGCAGGCAGATATCATCATTTGCGAGTCGACCTATGGCGACAGGCTGCATCAAAAGGAGGTTGATATGCAGGAGCACTTGCTGCGTGTGGTGCAGGAAACCTGTGTAAAACGCCGAGGGAAAGTCATTATCCCGGCCTTTGCTGTTGACCGTACCCAGGAGCTGATCTATGCGCTGGACCAGCTTTCGAGCTCCGGAAAACTCCCGCGCATTGATGTTTACATTGACAGTCCGTTGGCGATCCGGGCGACAAAGATCATGAAGGAACATGAGGAATGTTTTAACCCGGCCATTCTCGACTACATCGAAAAAGACGGTGACGCCTTTGCATTTCCAAACCTCCACTATATTTCCGACGTGACAGAATCCATCGCCCTGAATGATAAAAAGGAGCCTTGTATCATCATCTCGGCATCGGGTATGGCAGAGGCAGGGCGTATCAAACATCATATCAAAAACAATATCGGTGACGCTAATTCAACGATTCTGCTGGTCGGTTATGCCTCTCCGAACACGCTCGCCGGTGCGTTGAAACGTGGCGATACTGAAGTAAATATTTTCGGCGAAATGTTTCCCGTCAGAACCCGGATCGAGGTAATGGATTCCTTTTCCGCACACGGCGATTACAATGAAATGATCCAGTTTTTATCCTGCCAGAATCCGGCTCATGTCAAGAAAGTATTCCTTGTCCATGGTGAGTACGAAACGCAGGTGGCCTTTAAAATTAAGCTTGAAAAAGAAGGTTATAAAAATATCCACATCCCGACTTTATACGAAAGCGTCGAAGTATAATCAGGATACGCAGGGGATACATAAGAAAAGGGAGCTTCGTTGTCCGAAGCTCCCTTTTTACCTTTACAAGGTCAGCTGGTTTTTAGCTTGAAGTTTTATTCAGCCTTATTATTTTGTTTCTGAGAATCATTGTTTGTCTGTCAGCCGGAGATTTATCGATCCATTCCATAATGAAAAAGGGAACGGAAAGCACAGCTGTGAGTACCAGCGCCAGCAACATCACAAAGGCAAACCATACCTTTGCAAGGAAATATATTATCTTATTTATGTATGTCATGACTATCGAGTTTTGTGATAAAACATTAAATATTTAAAAGAACTGTACCAGATAGAAAGGTGCCATATTTTTCTAAGTTATTTATTGTCAATCTTAACCCAACATCATAACGAACAGACGGCCTACTTATTTTCCCGAATCCGTTTTACAATTTTCACCGCCGACATAATGATAATAGCAAAGGCGATCAGCCCTAAAACGCCCCAGATCCAGTCCACCGAGTTTTTCAGCACGACCAGAAATACAATCGAAAAAAGGAAAATGGTCGCCACTTCATTCCATAACCTGAGCTGCGTGGACGAGAAACGGAAATGTCCTTTTTGTATTTCCAGGATTAACTTCCGTGTGAAAAAATGATAGCCGATAAGCCCCAGAACAAATGTCAGTTTCATATGCATCCAGCCCTGGCTGAGCCAGCCCGGCGTTAGATAGATCATCGTTCCACCGGTAATCAACGTCATCCACATGGCAGGGACCATGATCGCGTTCCAGAGAAGTTTCTCCATTTTTATAAATTCTGCACTCAGGATTTCCTTCGCCGCTTCAAGTTTACCCTGTGCTTCGGTGTGGTAAACGAGCAGTCTGGGCATGTAAAAAAGTCCAGCAAACCAGCTTACGACGAAAATGATATGGAGTGCTTTAAAGTGTAAATAGGTCATTACGAATAAGTAACATGAATAAAGAAAAACTTGCAGACAAACGGCTTCCGGTATTTAACATGATTTGTGAACGGAATGATCCGCCACCGATGTTTCCATCGTATATTTATTTGCTAAAACGGTAAAAAACGCTTGCTTAAAGCCCGTTTTGGATCAGTCGACACGCAAAGTTACACCGTAAACTTTCTGCTGTAAATAACTGTTAAACGAACACAGGTTTAAAATTAACTATATACTTTCGATGAAACCAATCATCCCGATTTTCACGTTCGTATTCATGTGCTGTATGGTTCTCATATCTTGCGCACAATCCGATAAAAAACAAAAGAAAAAAATGAGTAATGAAACATCCGTATCGACGCCAATCGATACTGCTAACACGCAAATTGCTACATTCGGAACAGGGTGTTTCTGGTGTTCGGAAGCTTTATTCGAGACGCTGGATGGTGTAAAAGATGTAGTATCCGGTTATTCCGGAGGGCACGTTGCAGAACCTACCTACAAGGAAGTTTGTGAGGGTACAACGGGCCATGCAGAATGCATACAAGTTACGTACGACCCGAAAAAAATTACTTACACAGCCCTCCTGGAAGCGTTTTTCCGGGGACATGATCCTACATCCCTGAATCGTCAGGGAAACGACATCGGCACCCAGTACCGCTCTGTGATTTTCTATCATAACGATGAGCAGAAAAAACTGGCCGAAGAAGCAAAAAAAGAACTGGATAAATCCGGCGCTTATGCAAAGCCTATTGTAACTGAAATTACAAAGGCTCCGAAGTTTTACAGCGCCGAGGACTACCACCAGGACTACTTTGCGAAAAACCCGGATCAGGGTTACTGTGCATTCGTAATAGCACCTAAGCTTGACAAATTCCGTAAGGTTTTTCACGACAAGCTCAAAAAGAACATTTGACGATGGAAAACCGGAAGCAAGCGTAAAAAGCCTTTCATCATTGTAATTTTCCGTATAATAAGTATCAATGGCACAAGTTTTGAAGCAAAAAAATAATCGCTTTAATTTGTGCCATTATTATTTTACTTAATCATTCTATCAAAATGAAAAACATTCTATCAACGCTAATCGTTATTGCCGTTTTGGGAATTACTTCTCAATCAGCTTTTGCGCAATTTGAAAAAGGAGATAAATTATTGAATGCAGGGATCAACCTTGGTGGTACTTATGGCGGAGGCGGTGTTGGTGTCGGAGCATCTTATGAAGCAGGTATTCACGACTTCATCAGTGTAGGTGGACAAGCTGACTTTACAACCTGGAATTATGGCTTTGTTGGCTATAAGTGGAAATATAATTTCTTCACAATTGCAGCAAGGGGCTCATACCATTACGGAAAGCACTTCCTTAAAATGGACAACCTTGACCTTTACGCAGGACCTGCCATAGGATATCGCGTTTCTTCATTCAGTGATCCTGATGGTTATTCAGGATTATATGATGACGGCTATGGTAGCGGTGTATTCTTCGGCGTTTTTGCTGGTGCCCGTTATTATTTCAAACCTAAAATGGGTGTTTTTGCAGAAGTTGGTTACAATGCTTCTCCATTCAAGGCTGGAATTGCTTTCAAATTCTAAGATATTACACTTCATTAAAAAAGCGGTGCAAGAGACTCTTGCACCGCTTTTTTATGATTTATGGGTTATTAAAACGCCAGTTTCAACGATAGGTATCCTGTATTTGTCTGTGGATTAAACCCCGGACTCAACCGCAATGATAACGGCTGGTTCCTTCTGCGAAGCTCGTTCTGGACTTCTACTGCTCTTTTAGTATAACTCTTGTGTTTAACAAAACCGACGATTGTCAGGGGAATTCCTCCGCCCAGACCAAATAAAAAAAGCAATGCTCCTGCGGCAGCGTCGTCATTCGATACATACGTTCCTGTACCTGTGTTGTAATAATTATCAGCGCTCGAAATAATGGCGGCTCCCACCACAGTAAACAATAATCCGGCAGAGGCTCCGATAAAACCCAGTTTTCTGTAAGATCTGGCTTTTTTAACATAGAGCTTATAATTCGACCGGAGCTGATCAGAATCACGGCCAGAAAGTCTTCCACCCGAGTTATAGTATGTTTTGGGCTGTTCCTGTTTATAAATAACCGGGGGCGGCACACTACCCGGAGCAAAATACTCATCGGTCGGTTTATCGAAATTTTCCACCTCACCGTTTCCGTATAAAATGGAAGTAACGTCTGTTTTGTTTAGTGTAAAAACCGGTCCGTCCGGGTCGCTTACTTTTTTATATCGGATCGTATTCGCATCAATTTCCTGGATAACCACCTCAATCTTTTCATTATCCTTTTTCACAATCACGTCATTCTTTCGAACCGTTTGTGCTGTTAATGAACCTGTTAATGTTGCAAAAAAGAAACAAAACAGGAAGAATATCCTGGATGCGAATAAAATTGATCTCATAAAGAAGTGTGACTTAGATAAGAAATGGCTAATATTTTAAACTCCGAACTTGTTCAGCTGCTTTACAAGTACCTCAAAATCTTTTGGATAAGGTGCTTCAATTTTCACCGGATCGCCGTTCATCAATGCAAAAGAAAGAGAAAATGCATGCAATGCTACCCGTTGGATAAGTGGCTGCTCTTCCGTTTCCTTTTTAAGGTTAAACTTACGTTTCAGGCTCGAAAGGAAAATCGGCTCACCGCCATACTGCGGATCGCAAACGATGGGCGCCTTCAGGCATGAAAGGTGGATACGGATCTGATGCATACGCCCGGTAATGGGGATACATTCCACAAGTGTGTAACCGCGAAACACTTTTAGCGTATTAAAAATGGTTTCGGCCACTTTTCCCTCAGCCCGGTCAATTTTTACTGCCGTTCCGTTTTTTAATGCCAAAATGGGCAAATAAACAGAAATGCTGTCGAGGTCATGGATGCCATTCGTTACAGCGTGATACCGTTTGGTAACTTCCCTGTGTTCAAACTGCATGGCCAAATGACGATAAGCCGCCGGATTTTTTGCAAAAGCCAGCACGCCGGAAGTCTCTTTATCGAGCCTGTGTGCTGCCTGTAACTCCGGATTGTATTCTTTGGCAAGGCGTAAAACACTGCCTCCACGGTCGGCAGTACGTTCATCCAGTGTCGCCAGATGCGGCGGTTTATTAACGAGTAAAAAATCCTCGTCTTCAAATAAAATTAAGTCTGCGAAATTGATTTTCATAAAGGTATTAACTAAAAATAATCCGAATAAATTACAACGACGCAGTAATTCATTCGGATTTCACTTTGATTCTTGTATTGTTCGTGTTATAAATTCTTTGAAATCAGACAGCACGTACTATCTTTTTCTATATACTTCTTTCCTGTCTGCGACTTTTATTATATTGACAATCAGCTTTAAATCTTCAATTTGATATATTACTCTGTAATTGCCAACCCTGACTCGATACGAATTGGATGAGCTTTGCAGCTTTTTAACGCCACTTGGTCTCGGTTCAATAGCCAGTTCATCAATTTTTGAAATTATTTTAAGCCTGGATACTTTGGGAACTTCCTCCAATTCTTTTAGTGCTGACCTTCCGATGATAATTTTATACATATCATCAGTCCTTCTCCATCAATCCTGCTTTAACTTCACTCCAGTCAAATGATGGCTCATCTCTCCTCAATTCAACAGCGATTTCATCTTCAATTTCTTCAAGAATTTCAGTTAAGCCATCGCGGTCTTTGAGCAAGGTAAAGTCAATTACTACTGCCTTCTTATGGCCTGCATCATCTGTTAAATAGCTGATTCCTTCCATCTTAATTCCTTTCTTTTTCCGAAAGTTAATAAAATTATATCAAATGACATTTGCCCTTACACCAAATGCCCAACCTTCGTAGGATTTGGATTGATCGTATCAGACTCCACCAAACCGTCGCGTAACCTGATGATCCGGTGGGCATAATGGGCGATATCCTCTTCGTGCGTTACCATTACAATCGTATTGCCTTTGCTATACAACTGATCGAACAGGTCCATAATCTCATAAGATGTTTTGGAATCCAAATTTCCCGTTGGTTCATCCGCAAGCAGAATACTCGGGTCATTGACAAGCGCACGCGCAATGGCTACACGTTGGCGTTGTCCCCCGGAAAGCTCATTGGGCTTATGTCCGGCCCGGTTTTCCAGCCCCACATTTCGAAGCGACATCATCGCTTTTTCCGTACGATCGGCTTTGCTTAAACCCGCATAAATTAGCGGCAATGCCACATTGTCCAGCGAAGACATACGGGGCAAAAGATTAAAAGTCTGGAACACAAAGCCGATTTCCTTGTTACGTATTTCTGCGAGCTCACTTTCCGACATATCGCTGACGTCCTTATTGTTCAGGATATATTTGCCGGTGCTGGGCGTATCCAGACAGCCGATTATATTCATCAAAGTAGACTTCCCCGAACCCGAAGGCCCCATAAACGCCACGTATTCTCCTTTACTCACAGAAATAGTTACCGATTTAAGTGCCTGGATAATCTCGCTGCCCATCACATAGCGCTTGGAGATATCGGTCGTTTCAATGATTTTCATAATGAACAATTATTGTTTGATAGGAAGTTTTCTATAATCAGGATGCTGCCGCGATTTTCCAGAAATAACCATAAATAAAAAGCCCTGCTAAAACGAGTGCCGGAGAAATATTCTGTATTTCTATATCCCCTTCATTTTTCCAGCTGCTTCTCTTCACATATTGAACAAAATCATCTCCGTTTCCCAGCTGCCATTTTTTCCTCATCCATGAATCAAATTTCCACCCGTACGTTTGATTTTCATAGGTTATCACAGCGGTGCTTTTCCAGATATTGAACGTTATGAGCCCCAGCTCTTTTGTGCCTTCAATGTCCAGAATCTGTGTGGTACGTTTCCAGAATCCGTTGGTTTTAAACCGAACCATATGACCGTTTAATTCACCGTAGGCGTCGTCTTTCCAAAAACTGCGCTTCAATATTCCGGCAATCAGTTTTCCACGGAATATCCGGGTTTCCTGGCCGCTCATTGATGATGTCCATTGTAATGTCATAGGATTTTTCCGGATTTTGAACAACGCTGATTGTAAAGCGTCTTAAAATTACTTCACAAAAGGTTAGACAGCATCTTTCAAATGCTAAAATAAAAAATCAATGAAACTCCGCCCGTTGTTTTTCGATGAGAGCACGCATAGGCTGATAGCGCGTAACAAAAGCCTGATAATCGGCAGGAGAGGATAATTCCCTGACCTGCGCTTCGCCTTCATCCGCCTGACCAGTGAGGCCCTGTTGTAAGCTTAAAATGGTATACTGCTGCCATAACAACGGAGCGCGGTCATTAAATTTCATGGCATCCAGGACAATTTTGTAAGCCTTCGAAACCTGCTTCTTTTGTCCGTAATAACTGGCAGCCGCCGCTACAATTTTGGCGTCAAAGGGATTGGCATGGATCGCCGCGTCGAAATTTTTGTCGGAAGGTATTTTCTGCGCTGTCGCAAAAAGCGAATCCGCTCTGGTTTGCGGCGGTTTGATGGTCATCAAAGAGCCTTGTAATTTTTGCAGCGCCGGATTCGGTTCTTTTTCCTGCATTCTCTGAAGCAATAGCCCGCCAATAGCCTGCTGACCTGAAAGTGCATAGCCAACAGCTTGTCCGAGTATCCCTTCCACACCGTCGACATTCGCCAGATGCTGAATCGCCAGGTCATATAAACCAACCTGCAACAACCAGTGGCCAAGTACCTTATGATACATTTTACTTTTCTCGCCCCCTTGCTCTGCCCAAACCGACAGCGTTTCAATGGCTTTCAACTTATTCCCGCTGTAAAATTCAGGATAAAGCGCACCCAGCGACAGATCCTCCGAAAGCAACGGATTTTTATTTGCCAGTTTTGGTAAAAACGTAGCCGGCA
Organism: Dyadobacter diqingensis; assembly: GCF_024220585.1. Classification (GTDB taxonomy): domain Bacteria; phylum Bacteroidota; class Bacteroidia; order Cytophagales; family Spirosomataceae; genus Dyadobacter; species Dyadobacter diqingensis. The sequence continues at coordinate 48,303 of NZ_JAMXKF010000008.1, read as the reverse complement.
AACTATCTGCACTCGCCTGATTTCGCGCATAATTCAACAAATAGGCCAGGCTGGAAACACTCAGAACAGAATCCGGATTAATCGCGTCATCCTTAAAGAATTGCTTAGGAAATTTCTGACGCAGGTTTTGAACGGCCAGCCAGTTTGCCTGCCAGGAAAGATATTTTTGCGCATTACTGTTATTGGCCAGGGAATCCAGCAACCCTGCATCGGTGCTCCGTGCCCAGATTGCCAGTAAATTCGTTGCCGGCACTTCTGATCTTTTTATATTTTTTTCAGCTTTGTCGAGATAAAAATGTGCCGAATCCGCTACGTTCGTTTTGGCATAGAGCATGCCCAGGTTATTTAACAATTCTCCGCTTTCCGGAAAAGCCCTAAGACCCTCCTGCAAACTAAAAACAGCATCAAAAAACAGACTTTCCTGCATCAATACACCCGTAAGACCTGCATATGCCTGCGGAGAAGGGTTTTTCAATAAAGCCTGACGGAAATAATAGGCCGCTGCCACCTTATCGCCCTGCCGCAAGGCAAGTGAAGCCAACGCGTAGTTAGACTTATGATTCTGAAATTCCTGCTGCAACGCCATTTTATAATACTGCTCCGCAAGAGGATATTCACCCGTGTTGGAATATAAATCACCCAACCCGTTGAAATATCCCGCCACACCCTGATAAACGGGGAGCAGCCGCTGCATCGAGAATAGTACCACCACTCCCGCGAAACCAAACAGACGGGTCTGTGTTAATCCAAAACGCATGGGTTTATATAATACCTTATGAACAGCCAGCCCTTGTTTGAATACGGCGTAAAAGTTTACGATAATATAAAAAAGAAAAACGATGCTCATGGCCAGCTGTCCGTTCACCACAACATCTTCCAAAACTTCCAGCAAAGGATCATTGGCCGTCCCTGCGGCGTATGCAGTAAAAGCGGCTGTAACAATAAAAAGGCCTATATATAACCAAAAACCGGTTGTGCGAAAGGATATTAATCCATTGGTAGAATCCGTTCTTTTCTTAAAACCCCAGAGACCTAACACCCCGGCGGCAATGGCAAGATATACCGGACTCAATAAAGTAAGGTCCCAATCGATCTGACGTGTGTTTTTCAGGTAGAGCAGGAGCAGGGACAACAGATAAAGAATGCTGATCACCAGAAAATTGGTCAGACCCGATTTGCCATTTTTACTTTCTCCGCTCGTACTAAGCCATACCAGCGCCGCAACAATTTCCGTTGCCGATACCAGCAAAAATATAATCGAGATCAGCATCCAGACTGGCAGGGAATAAGATGCTGCCGTTAGCGCAGGGAAGGCAACCGGCGACACAAAAGCAATCAGGATCAACAAAAAAACTGAAACTCCCAAAAGTCCAAGAATCCGCGTGCCGATTCCAAGGTCGGGGCGGAACGCATGGAAATAATAGCTGAGACCCGTAAATAATGTTACGGTTATAATAAACAAAACCCGGCTTCCTTCGCCAAACACACCCAGCGTTTCGAGCCTTGCAGAAGCGAGCAGAAGAATAAATACAACCATTCCGGCCAAATACCAGAAACGCGGCATGGTCGTTAAGGCCGCCAGAATAAAGGAAAGACCAATAATTACAAACCCCCAAAAGATTTTCAAGGTCAGAAAATCGGTTTCCATGGTGGAAGCGACAAACTGTTCAGTAACCAGATTGGAAGGAACAGAAATTCCATACTGCCACTGATCAAATTTCAGAACATCCACAACGGTGGAGATATCGGACAGTTCGCTGAGTACGTCCCAGCGGATCACATTGGCAAGGGGATCAATGCCTTTCAGAACGAAAAAGAGTATTGATAATATTATAATGACGAAAGCAGCAATTGTAATTCTGCGTTCAGACGAAGACCATACTTTCCAAAAAAAAAGTTCTTTCATAAATGTTTTTTAGCCCGATACTGAAAGTTACCAACGCCTGCCTGCCACAATTTGATATAATGTTTCAAATCGAACATCAGCTATCAGATGATTTCTACGAGATCGGTATTTTGAAGCAGGTCTAATGCCTGGGTTAAGTTAAATTAGGAGGTATATGTTGCATCAAGGATGATCATCAAGCTGCTTGTAAAACAGGATGATTCAGTTTCACAGCCGCATAGAGAAGACAAGCGGTGATATATTCCGGAACCAAATCAGGTAATTCCTCAGCAACAATCTGTTCCGGCGTTAATCCATTTGCCAATAACTCAATGACGTCTGTCACTCTTATACGCATATTACGAATACATGGTTTTCCTCCGCATTGATTCGGATTGAACGTGATCCGCTCTAAAAGCTGTGTATTCATTTATCAGAAGTATAAAGATTTATAACTCAAATTTAGCCGATTTTCATAACTTCATCAAATCCATTCCAAATCGCAATATGCTAATATTGAAATATTCGTGTATCGAAAAAATAAGTTCATATTGAAAAAAAAGTTCCTGGCACAACATTTTTTTAACCCGTTTCTGATAATTTCTATACTGTTTTAACTGATTTTGGGTGATTTTCTAAAAAATATCCAATAAATGAATCGTGACACTATTGGTACTGACCAAATTATCTCCTACTTTTGCGGTCTGAAAATAACCTCTCATAGACTATACTAAAATTCTTATAATGGCAAACGCGACAAACTTAGGAAAAATTACGCAGGTAATTGGTCCCGTTGTAGACGTATCATTTGAAGACAGCGAACGCATCCCGGCTATTCTTGATGCATTAGAGGTCATCAAATCAAACGGTCAAAAAGTAATCCTTGAGTGTCAGCAACACTTAGGCGAAGACAGAGTTCGTACTATTGCGATGGACAGTACCGAAGGTATGTTCCGCGGAATGGCTGTGAAACCTCTTGGTTCTCCGATCACAATCCCAACTGGTGAATCAATTAAAGGACGTTTGTTTAACGTAATTGGAGAGCCTATCGACGGTCTTAATCCAGTTGACGCTACTGACAAACGTATTTCAATTCACCGTGCTGCTCCAAAATATGAAGATTTGGCAACAGCTACTGAGGTACTTTTCACAGGTATCAAAGTTATCGACTTACTTGCTCCTTATGTAAAGGGGGGTAAAATCGGTTTGTTTGGTGGTGCCGGTGTTGGTAAAACGGTATTGATTCAGGAATTGATCAACAACATCGCAAAAGCATATGCTGGTCTTTCAGTATTCGCGGGTGTTGGAGAGCGTACTCGTGAAGGAAATGACTTGATGCGTGAGATGATCGAAGCTGGTATCATTAAATACGGTGACGATTTCAAACACAGCATGGAAGAAGGCGGATGGGATATTTCAAAAGTGGATTATGAAACTTTGAAAGACTCACAAGCTACTTTCGTGTTCGGACAAATGAACGAGCCTCCTGGAGCGCGTGCGCGTGTTGCCTTGACGGGTCTTACCGTTGCTGAATATTTCCGTGATGGAGATGGCGAAGGTCAGGGACGTGATATCCTTTTCTTTATTGACAATATCTTCCGTTTTACACAAGCAGGATCAGAAGTATCGGCCCTTTTGGGACGTATGCCTTCTGCGGTAGGTTACCAGCCAACACTTGCTACTGAAATGGGTCAGATGCAGGAGCGTATTACTTCCACAAAACGTGGTTCTATTACATCTGTACAGGCTGTTTATGTACCTGCGGATGACTTGACGGATCCGGCACCGGCGACGACATTTACTCACTTGGACGCAACAACTACGCTTTCCCGTAAAGTTGCTGAAAAAGGTATTTATCCTGCTGTGGATCCACTAGATTCAGTTTCCCGTATCCTGAACGCTGAAACATTGGGTGACGCTCACTACAACTGTGCTCAGCGTGTGAAAAACATCTTGCAACGTTATAAAGAATTGCAGGATATCATCGCGATCCTTGGTATGGAAGAATTATCTGATGAAGATAAACTTGTTGTATCACGTGCACGTCGTGTAGAACGTTTCTTGTCACAACCTTTCTTTGTGGCTGAACAGTTTACAGGTCTTAAAGGTGTATTGGTAGACATCAACGATACAATCAAAGGATTTAACCAGATCATGGATGGCGGATACGATCACCTTCCTGAAATGGCTTTCAACCTTGTTGGTACTATTGAAGATGCTCAGATCAAAGGTGAAAAAATGATGGCAGAAGCTGCTAACAGATAATCACAATATTGATTGACAGACTGATAGTGAGATATTTATATCAATACTAAAAGCTGATCGCTAACAGCCAAAAGCCAATTAAATATGCATTTAGATATCATTACCCCAGATAAAAAAGTATTTGCCGGAGAGGCAAATGCTGTTACTTTACCGGGTACCGACGGACAGTTTCAGGTTTTGAATAGTCATGCACCACTTGTGAGTTCTCTCAAACGTGGCGATGTGATTGTCGATATCAGTGGCGCCAAACAAACTTATACCATCGATGGTGGTGTGGTTGAGGTACTGAACAATAAAGTTTTGGTTTTGGCTGAGGCGATTTTGTAGGGTAAAATTATATTTTTTTGTAGGGTGCTGGCATTTTTGCCCGCACCCTATTTTTTTGCCCCTTCACAAAGACCCTTTGCCTGCAATTAGGCTGTGATTTCTCCAAGTTTCCGAAACTTTAACTATTTTCGGAGAAGCACTTTTCAGAACACTCCTATGCAGCAACCTTCTCCCAAAAAAGAACTTCTTAAAATCTTAGGCGTCGGCTTCGGAATTGCCGTAACAATCGGCGGAACAATCGGAACCGGCATACTCAGAAAACCAGGCCCGATTGCAGCGCAACTGGGAGAACCCTGGCTTATCATGACCGTCTGGATTGCTGTCAGTATTTATGCTTTTCTCGGCACATTATGCACCATTGAACTGGGGACATCAGTCCCGAAAGCAGGGGCCTGGTACGTGTATGCCCAGCGGGCCTTTGGAAATTATGCAGGATTTGTCGTCGGGATCAACAGCTGGCTCGGCACCTGCGCCGCATTGGGTTTCGGCGTGTATACCATGAGCGAATACATGGCACTTTTGATACCTTCACTGCTAGGATACGAAGCCTACATTGCAGCCTCAATTCTTTTAGTCCTGACCGGAATACACTGGATAGGACTCGCTTTGGCCAGTAATTTTCAGAACGTGATGAGTTTTCTGAAAGCAGTCGGCCTTTTCACCTTCGTCGCTGTTTGTTTTATTTATGGCAAAGAAATATCACCTGCTGATGCCAGCCTGACCACCAGTAAAATTATCCAGACAGGCAGTTTTATCGGGCCACTGATCTTTTCTCTTCAGGCGATATTTTACACTTATGACGGCTGGCACACGGCTGCCTATTTTACGGAAGAAGACAAAGACCCAAGCAAAAACCTTCCAAAATCGATGATTGGAGGTGTTTTGTTAATCATCGTCATCTACCTGTTATGCAATATGGCTATTTTGTACATTCTGCCCATGAATGAACTGGCCAATTCAAAGCTGGCCGCTGCCGATGCCATAAGGTTAATCTTTGGGGAAGGATCCGGTAAAATTGTGACGATTTTCCTGATGGTATCCATCCTTGGTATTGTTAACGCCCAGATGTTGTTTAACCCAAGAGTCCTGTATTCAATGAGCCGCGACGGACTTTTTATCAATGCAGGCACCTATGTCAACAAAGGTGGAACGCCCGCATTGGCGATGCCAATTACTGCCACAGTTGCTATTTTACTGATACTGGCAGGTAAGGAAGCCTGTGAAAAACTTTCTGATATTGCCACATTCTTTTTTGTACTGGGTTATACGTCCGGTTTTGCTTCGCTGCTTGCACTCCGGAAAAAAGAACCTCTTTTGCCCCGTCCCTGGAAAGTGCCCGCCTATCCTGTGCTACCGATTCTTATGTTGATTATCTCTCTGGCATTTTTGGTTTCGGCCATTTTCCAGGATATTTCCAGCAGTTGGTATGCGCTGTTATTTTTGGTTATCAGTTATCCGATCTTCCTGGTGGTACAGCGGTTGAACCGGTAAATTAATTAACTTCCGGTATCCTAAACAGTTCACACACTAACTCATTTATTATGTCAGGTACATTTTCACAGCTGTACGTCCAGGTGGTATTTGCAGTAAAAGGAAGAGAGAATTTAATACGACGGGAATACAGGGAAGGTTTGTATGAATATATCGCAGGTATTGTCAAAGGCAAGGGTCAAAAGCCGATTATTATAAACGGAGTGGGAGACCATGTGCATTTATTTGTCGGGGTGAAACCATCCATTTCCATTTCCGACCTTGTACGTGATGTTAAAAACAATTCGTCCAATTTTATTAATTCAAAGAAAATGGTCGCCGGAAAGTTTTCATGGCAGGAAGGTTTTGGTGCCTTTTCTTACGGTCAATCACAGGTTGAGTCTGTGTTTCAGTACATCAAAAATCAGGAAATCCACCACCAGAAAAGAACGTTCCGGGAAGAATATGTAGATAAACAAATTTCAAATCGGTTATGATGAAAAATATTTGTCTGACTGGATTGAATAACGGTTGAAAATTGGTTGCACAAGTTCTGTCACCCGTTCCGGGTTGTGGATCCGGGTGGTTGACATTTTTTCTATAATACTGTCATCCCTTCGGGATTGTCCAGGACAGAAGAAAAAAATGGAAACATCAAAACCGATGGAAACGGATTAATAACCGATGATGCACAATCTCGAAGGGATGTTAGTATTATAGAAAAAATGTCAAAAAACAGCCGGAGCAACCCCGAAGGGGTGACAGAAGAAATTACCCAAATATCATTACATAAATCAAAACCAGCCATCCACAATCCCGAAGGGATGTTAGTATTATAGATAAGACATCATAAACCAGCCAGCGCAACCCCGAAGGGGTGACAGAAGAATTACCCAAATATCATTACATAAATCAAAACCAACAACTCACAATCCCGAAGGGATGTTAGTATTATAGAAAAGACATCATAAACCAACCGGAGTAACCCCGAAGGGGTGACAGAAGAATTACCCAAATATCATTACATAAATCAAAACCAACTACCCACATTCCCGAAGGGATGTTAGTATTATAGAAAAACCGTTATAAACTAGCCAGCGCAACCCCGAAGGGGTGACAGAAGAAATTACCCAAATATCATTACATAAATCAAAACCAACTACCCACAATCCCGAAGGGATGTTAGTATTATAGAAAAGACATCAAAAACCAACCGGAGTAACCCCGAAGGGGTGAAAGAAGAAATTACCCAAATATCATTACATAAATCAAAACCAGCCATCCAAAATCCCGAAGGGATGACAGTATTATAGATAAGACATCATAAACCAGCCAGCGCAACCCCGAAGGGGTGACAGAAGAAATATTAACCAGCCCATTTAACATTATTTAATTCAAAAAAACATGATAAAATCTATTTTGTAACCTTTATCTATAAACCAACACCCGTCAATAGCCATGCCTCTTAAACACACGCTTTTCAAGTCATCAATCCTGATTGGTGCAATTGTTCTTCTTGCTTCTTACAAATGGGCCGAGGACGATTTCTCTAAACTCATTGCATCGAGATTACAGGAGTACCGCCGCATATTCCCCCAGGAAAAGGCATATCTCCACCTCGACAAACCCTATTACATTACAGGCGACACCCTCTGGTTCAAAGCTTACCTTGCAGAAGGATCTGTTCATTTTGCCGATAGTGCCAGCCAGGTACTGTATGTTGATCTTATTGAAAAACGAACCGGTAAAAATATTTCGCTGCGTCGAGTAAAACTCGATGGAGGTTATGGTTCCGGGGATATCAAACTGGATGAATCCCTGCCCAAAGGCGCTTATACCATTCGTGCATACACCAACTGGATGCGTAACTTTCCCGAGGACTACTTTTTTCACAAAGATATTTACGTCTTTGATGACAATGCAGAGAAACCGGCAAAGACACCCACAGCCCTTGATGTACAATTTTTTCCGGAGGGTGGGCAGCTTGTTGCGGGCCTGAGTACCCGGATAGGCCTGAAAGCATTAGACGAAGCCGGTTTGGGAGCCGACGTAACCGGATACGTTCTGGATCAGAATAACGACACCGTGGCTGCCCTCAAAAGCGAGCATTTAGGTCTGGGCAGATTCCCCTTTGAACCCGTTGCCAATCATAAATACACCGCATTTTTGCATAAAAAATCCGAACCTTATCAACGTTTTGACTTCCCGGAAGTGAAGACTGAAGGTTATACCATGATGGTCAATAATATCACAACTACGGAAAAAATGCGGATTCTGGTTTATGCCAATTTTCCGGACAACACCGACAAGGAAGTAAATATTGTTGCCCATACCCGAGGGTTGGTCGCGTTTGCAGCCAAGGGAAAGATATCGAAAAAAGGCTTACAGGTGGCTATTCCCACGACAACACTGCCTGATGGCATAACCCAGCTGACTCTTTTTGATAGTCAGAATAACCCTGTCTGCGAGCGGTTGATTTTTATTGATCATGGCGACCGCCTGCATATGAAGATCAGCACCAACAAAAATACATTTAATCCGAGGGAAAAAACAGATGTTGAAATCATGGTTACCGATACTGCCGGGAAGCCGGTAGAAACCAGTCTTTCTGTGGCTGTTACGGATGCGGGACAAATCGCACAACAACCGAACGATCAGACCATTGTTTCGTATCTCTTGCTTTCCTCTGACCTGAGAGGCCATATCGAACAGCCGGGTTATTATTTTGACCCGAAAAACGAAGACCGGAAAATCAAGCTGGATCTGCTGATGATGACGCAGGGCTGGCGTAGGTTCAACTGGAACGACGTGCTGAAAGATAACCAGACGCAGCCTGGGCGTTTCGTTGAACAGGGTTTCTCCATTCAGGGAGAGGTTAAAAAGAACAACCGGAAGCCTGTTGAGAAAGTAATGTTATCCGTTTTCCTGACCAATGACAGTATTAATACCTTTCTGACGACTGAGACGGGTGAAACCGGACTTTTCTCTCTGGATAATCTGATTTTCAAAGACTCGTTAAATGTCCGTCTTCAAGGGATGAATGCTAAAAACAACAGCAGTCTGACTATCAATCTGACGCCTTTTGACTCGCCCAAATTTACAATATCACGTATTCCTTTTTTCCCGATAACCGTAGATGCATTGCAAATGGCAGCGTACTTAAAACGGGCCGAGGAATATCAGGAAATTGAGCGAAAAATAAGAGAGAATCGTGAAAAACTACTGAAAGAAGTAACCATCAAAGGAAAAAGGGAAGAAGTCCGGGATTCGAGAAAACTGTACAGCCACGCGGACGCATCGATCAAAGTTACACCACAAATGACCGGTGGTGCACAAACCGTGCTGGATATGCTTCAGGGCCGTGTTGCCGGCGTTATGGTTTCCGGATCGGGGCCAAACGCCTCCATTTCCATACGCGGAAGCAATACTGAGCCTACTTTTTTACTGGACGGTATACCCGTTGACAAAGCCATGATTACCTCCATGTCCATTTTCGATGTCGAGTCAATCGATGTGTTAAAAGGCGCGTCAGCGGCTATTTACGGCAGTCGTGGGGGAAGCGGGGTTATTTCCATTTTAACAAAACGCGGCAATGCCAACTACGATTATTCTCAGGACATCACACCTGGTGTGACGATATCCAAAATCGCCGGTTTCGATACGCCAAGAGAGTTTTATGCACCACGTTATGACCTGAAACGTCCGGAAGATGCCCGGCCAGATTTCCGGTCAACGGTCTTCTGGGCGCCAATGCTCAGAACAGGTAAAGACGGCAAGGTAAAGTTCAGTTATTTTAATACGGATGCTGGTACAAACGTCTCAATCCGTGCCGAAGCTTTAAGTGCGTATGGCCTGCCCGGGTTTTCCGAAACCACGTATTCTGTACGATAAACAGGCCAGTTATAAGATTACGTTATAAAATGCGTTAGTAATCAATGGCAGAGACTGAATTCTGCTGACCAACCCGGAAAAAAAATCATACCTTTGCTATTTATATTGAAATAGCCGGTCTGTCTCAGTTTCTGATAGGCAACAAGACAAAATATGAGGACAGAATTTTTGAAAATATTCTTGCTAACAGGCCTTGTACTGGCTTCCGGAATCACGGATGTGAGCGCTCAGCGCCGCAGCAAAAGTCGTGAAAAGGAAAAAGTTGTTTCTACCGGTACGTTTCGTCTCGAAGAAGAAACGCTTACTGCGGAAGGAATGAAATTTATGATGACCGACCAACCGGCGCGGGCACTTCCTATATTTGAGCAAATCACGCAGAAAAGCCCTCAGGACCCTGCCGGGTATTATCTGGTGGCGACTGCGTTGTTGAAACTTGACAGGCAGGATGATGCCATTGTTCCGGCGAAAAAAGCGTACGAGCTTGATAAAACAAATCTTTTTTACGCACAGCAACTCGCTGAACTATACGCCAAACGGAGAAAATATGCCGAAGCTGCACAAATTTACGAACCACTTTTAGCACGCAGCCCCGAGAATATCCAATACGGTATCGAGCTTGCCGCGGTTTATGTTTTTAACGAACAGTTTGACAAGGCCATTCAGACCTATGATGTTCTGGAAAAATCAATCGGGGTAACCGAAGAAATAACGCACCAGAAAGAACAGCTTTATTTACGTCAGAATAAGCTGGACAAAGCCCTGGCGGAGGCAAAAAAACTCATTGATACAGAACCCAATGAGGTCAGTTACCGCGTAGAACTTGCCGAAATGCTGATCGCCAACGACCGCATCGTCGAAGCAGTTGCTCCTTTGGAAGAAGCCTTAAAAATCAATCCTGATGAAGCACAGGCACACGTATTGCTGGCCGACATCTATCGCCGGAATGGTGATGTTCAAAAGTGTAATCAGGAATTAAAACTGGTTTTTGCGAATCCAAATCTGGATTCAGAGCCAAAAATCCGTGTTCTTTCCGGTTATCTGACGATGCTTAAAACCGATCAGGAAACGGACGAAGCGCTTGTACTGGCCAAACAACTTGCCGAAACCCATCCAAATGAAGCGCGTACCAATGTTATTTATGCCGATTTGCTAGTGCGGAAAGGAAAAATATCTGAAGCCCGTGACCTATACGCCAAGGCTACAAAACTTGACGGCTCGGTGTATGAAGCATGGGGAGCGGTGTTACAGCTGGACGGCCAACTCAATCAGGTAGATAGTTTGCTTCTCCATTCAGAAAAAGCGCTGGAAGTTTTCCCAAATCAGGGGATGCTGTGGTATTTCAATGGCATGGCCAATCTGATGAAAAAAGACTATAAAAAAGCCATTTCCTCCCTGGAAGAAAGTTTGAAACTGATTACCGATAAGGCGATGCTTCCGTATGTCCATGCGCAGATGGGTGACGCATACAACGGCCTCGGCGACAACGCAAAATCAGATGCATCATATGACCTGGCTCTTCTGGAAAACCCGGACAATGATCACGTATTGAATAATTACAGCTATTTCCTTTCACTTCGCAAAGAGAAACTGGATCTGGCTTTAAAAATGTCTGAGCGGCTGATCCAGCAGCATCAGGATAATCCCACTTACCTGGATACCCACGCCTGGGTTTTGTATATCAGAAAAGACTACAAAAAGGCAAAAGAGTCCCTTGAAAAGGCGCTTCGTGATACCAACAACGTCAGTGGCACGATTGTTGAACATTATGGCGATGTGCTGTTTAAGCTGGGAGAGCGCGAAAATGCGGTTTTACAGTGGAAAAAGGCAAAAAAAATGGGTGAAACAACAGAACTTCTTGACAAAAAAATAGCAACCGGAACGTTACATGAGCAATAAGATTACGGTATGGTTTATGGCCATAGGATGTATTTGGTTAACTTCATGCCACAAAAAACATCTTGTACAAGGCACAGCCAAGCCCATTATAGATTCTGGTTTTGTATCCATTGATTCTTCAAAAACCGATTCAGTAGCAAAAGTTGAAACAGTTTCTGTAAAAGTTCAGGAAATTGCTTTCGACTATCTCACGGCTAAGTCCAAATTTTCTCTTCGCAGCAGCACGCAGGATTTCGAGAATACCAATGTAAACATCAGAATCAAAAAAGACAGCCTGATCTGGATATCCGTAACCGGAGTCGGTTTTGAGGTTGGACGTGGCTTAATAACCCCCGATTCTATCGTTTTTCTTGATAAATTCCATAAGGAATATTTTGTTTTCAGCTATGCGCAACTCAGTAAGCAATATAATTTTGAGCTGAATTTTAAATTGCTGCAATCCATTATCATTGGAAATTTGCCAATAGAGCAGGGAAGCGATCCTAAATTTTATAAAGAAAACGAGTTTTTCAGACTGCATCAAAACAGCGGGCGCATCGTAATCGACAATTATATAGGGGAAAAAAACCTGAAACTGGAACGTCTAAAAGCCGTGGAAACACCGACTCAAAATACGTTTACACTTAACTATGAAGACTTTAAGGATGTGAACAGTTTTCTGTTTCCTTTCAGCAGTCTGATTAAACTCGATGTTCAGTCACAAAAAGACAAGCAGTTTTACCAGACTACCATGCGTATCAAACATAACAAGGTTGAGTTGCTGAATCAGAGTCCCGGATTCCCCTTCAGTATCCCTTCAAGTTATACACGTAAAAGGTAAATAACAGATTGTCCACCCATTTATAGGCGCAAAAACGTGAAGTCTGCTTAACTTTACGTGCCCTTTAAGGTATTTTGGCAGCAAGAAAAACGAATATGCCCTTTCACAAACCGTATTATCGACGTTTATTTCTGGTACTGACTCTTTTGTGTTGTACGTCCGTCAGCGTATTCGCGCAAAAGACCCGTGAGCAACTCGAACGGGAAAAAAGTGAAAACCAGAGCAAGATGAATGAAATTCAGGGCATCCTGAAACAGACATCTTCTCAGAAAAAAGTTAACTTAGGACAGCTTCGGGCTTTAAACCAACAGATTAACACACTTAAGAAAAAGATTGATCTGCTTTCCGACGATTTGAAACTGTTGGATGGTGAACTTAAAACGCTTGAAAAAAAGCGTCAGGTTTTAGCAAATGATCTGGGCAAGCTGAAGGCAGAGTATGGCGACATGATCTACGAGGCTTCCAAACGTAATGTATATATGAACCAGCTGGTTTTCCTGTTTTCCTCCGGAACTTTCAACCAGTTTGTTTTACGTTATAAGTATTTGAAACAATATACCGAAGCCCGTCAGGGTCAGGTAAAACAGATGGAAGTGCTTGAAAGGGAACTGATGGCAGAGCGTCAGCGTATTACTTCCAAGCAACAGCAGCAAAAAACGGTCCTGACGACGCAGGTTTCGGAAAATACCAAACTCGAAGGGCTGAAGACGAAACAGGATCAGGTGGTGCAGGAACTTTCACAAAAAGAAGTGGAGCTGCGTAACCAGCTGGCTGAAAACCGTAAAGCGACCAATTTACTTGAAGCCAATATCCGCCGGATTGCTGAGCGTGAAAAAAGAGAAAGGGAGCGACGAGAAAGAGAGGAGCGGGCTGAGCGTGAAGCGAAAAGGAAGGCTGAAAGGGAACGTATAGCACGCGAAAACGCCGAAAGAGAGAAAAAAGGCGAGGCAAAGGTAGTGGAAGAGGAGCCGAAGGAAGAACCTGTGGTTTCGTCCAGTGGGATGAGCGATGAAGAAGTAACGCTTGCTTCGTCATTTGCAGCTTCTCAGTCGCGCTTATCGTGGCCGACAAGAGGATTTATCTCCGGTCACTTTGGACAGCGTCCGCATGCGGTTTTGAAAGGTGTAATGGTTGATAACCTGGGTGTGGATATCCAGACAAATGCCGGAGAAATTGTAAGGTCAGTTTACGATGGTGTTGTTTTGGATGTGACGCAGATGCCTGGAATGGGTAATGTAGTCGCGATACAGCACGGAAATTATATGACGGTTTATGCTAAAATGTCGGGAGTAACCGTGACGGCAGGCCAGAAAATTAAAGCAAGAGAAACCATTGGTCGTGTGGCGACAGATGGCGACGGAACTTCCGAACTTCAGTTCCAGATCTGGAAAAACACTTCCCGTCTTAACCCGGAAAGCTGGCTGATCAGAAGGTAGTTTTAATGATTAATTGTCAATGGTAAATTGTTAATGTTTAACCATCGGCCATTAATCCTTAACCATTAACAATTAAAATAATGTCTGTACATAGTTCTGATATAAAACGCGTAACGACCCACATCATTCAGGAAATGAAGACGCGGGGAGAAAAAATATCCTGTTTAACAGCTTACGATTATTCGATGGCTGGAATCGTTGACGCCGCCGGGGTTGAGCTTATCCTCGTTGGCGATTCGGCATCAAACGTGATGGCCGGACACGAAACCACGCTCCCGATAACGATTGACCAGATGATTTATCATGCCTCATCGGTTGTGCGAGCTGTAAAACGTGCACTTGTGGTCGTAGATCTTCCCTTTGGATCTTACCAGGGAAACTCCGGTGAAGCGCTTCGTTCTGCCATTCGTATCATGAAGGAATCGGGTGCACACGCCGTAAAACTGGAAGGCGGACTTGAAATTAAGGAATCCGTGATGCGGATATTAAGTGCCGGTGTCCCTGTTATGGGTCATTTGGGACTTACGCCGCAGTCGATTTATAAGTTTGGTACTTATACCGTACGTGCCAAAGAAGAAGTTGAAGCAAAAAAGCTTTTGGAAGATGCCAAGATGCTGGATGAAATCGGATGTTTTTCTGTGGTTTTGGAAAAAATTCCTTCCGCACTGACCAAACAGGTTTCTGAAAGCATATCCATTCCTACGGTCGGGATAGGAGCAGGGCCTCATGCCGATGGTCAGATTCTGGTTTTGCATGATGTATTGGGGATAAATAAAGGCTTTAAGCCACGTTTCCTTCGTCAGTATGCCAATTTGAATGACATCATGAACGAGGCCATTACGAATTATATTAAAGATGTTAAAGGCAAATCTTTCCCGAACGAGAAAGAGTCTTATTGATCACCTCCTTTTCTTTTTCCCGTGAAAAAGAAAACATTAAAAAAAGAGCATTATGGCAAAACGTCCATTTCAAATTATATACGAGGACAATCATTTGCTGATTGTCAATAAAGAGCCCGGTATTTTGGTACAGGGTGACGTAACCCGTGACAAACCGCTGCTTGATATGTTGAAAGACTATATCAAAGTGGAATACAACAAGCCGGGAGCCGTATTTTTAGGTACGGTGCATCGTCTGGACCGCCCGGTAAGCGGGTTAGTAGTATTTGCCAAGACATCAAAAGCACTGGAACGGATGAATGAAATATTCCGTAAACGTGACGTTCAGAAAACCTATTGGGCCGTTGTAAAAAACCGGCCGCCTGAAAAGAAAGGCAAGCTGGTGCACTGGCTTATCAAGGATGAATCAAGAAATGTTACTACGGCTTATGACTACGAAGTACCGGGATCACAACGTGCGGAACTTAGTTACAGACTTTTGGGCGATGTCAATAAATTTAATTTACTTGAAATAACGCCGGTAACCGGTCGTCCGCATCAGATCCGCGTCCAGCTGGCCTCCATGGGCTGCCCGATTCGTGGTGACGTAAAATACGGATATCCGAAAGCAAACCCGGATGCGAGCATTAACCTGCACGCACGTCGGCTTTTCTTTGAACATCCGGTAAAAAAAGAACCTATTATTTGCAAGGCCGGCGTACCGAACGACCCATTCTGGGAAGAATTCCTGCCGCTGGATAATGAACCGATCAAAGCAGAACACCTGGGCTTTTTATACGAATAACCGTTTATGATTGAAAAGTTAAAGCAACGCTGGAATGTAAAAAACGGATGGGATGTATTAATCATTTTATTGGTTTTTGCCTGCACGGGATTTTCGATTTTATACATCAAGCGTGCCCTTTTCGATCTGGTTGGACTCACCAAAGAAACCTCTCCATCCTGGCTTCTCTGGACGGTTAATATTGTCATTATCCTGCCGCTTTATCAGGTAGTACTCCTGGCATGGGGCTGGATATGGGGGAAATTTGCCTTCTTTCTGGAATTTGAAAAAAGGATGTTCCGGAGTATTGGCAGGTTGTTTGGAAGAAAAGGTTAAGTCATATAATTCTTACGGATACAAAAATCCCGAACTGGTCTGATTTGACCGGCTCGGGATTTTTTTATATTGGATTACGGCTGACGTCATTTTCCAATTCCTACCAGATTCTGTCTTGTTTGCCTTTTTAAGCTCTTGACTCCTATCGCCCAAAAACCTTTTGAACCGACACCTCAGCAAAAAACGGGTATGTGGGGTTATCCCGAAAATCCTGCCCGAAATGTTTGCCGAGGCTCAAAAACGTATTCCAGGATCGACCGGAGAAATTCATCCGCGCCCCAAATTTGAAGTTCCCGCCTGATGTCCCATACCACCCATCCTGAATATCCGGGTAGTCTTCCCTGAGCGTCCCGTGTTTGATTTGAGTGGCCAATGACCGGTCGTAACTTCCAATGGCAGTTATTCCAAATTTCGGACGCAAGTAGCCCAGCATCAATGTAACTTCTGCCGCGGTGTTATACATCCGGGCCAACGGGGACTCATATCTGCGGAGAATAACTGCCGGTTTGATCGCCAGTGAAAAATGTTTGCTCTTCAAAAGTTCTCCCTGAATGCTCGTCCGCCATTTCCAATCATCGGCAAAATCTCCGCCGAACGGCATCAGCAACTCTGTTCCTATAACAATAGGCCTTGTCTTATTTTGGATCACATATCCATAGGAAACCCCGTAATAGGAGCTGTAATCTGCACCGGCAGTGACAGTTGCGAGATGTTTACCGCCTTTTCTCAATTTCTGCCAGTTGACGTCCTGCGCGCTGGCGACAGTCTGCAAAATCATTAGCGTGAGTATTATAAGTGTAGTTTTCATTTCTTTTGATTTAAATAAGCTGATACTTTGGGATACATATCCTTCCATCCAAAATGCACCATTTCATGACCGCAGTTTGCTACCATTTGAAGCTTTACACTGGTAAAAGGTGCCGATACTGTTTCAGCCCATGCCGGGCCATAGGCCTTGTTGTTCTCACTGTACATAAAGAGCACTTCGGGCTGGAAACTTGAAAGATTCCAGGTAAAATCGAAGCTATACTTGTCGGCATGCTCGATCGTGTATTTGAACGCCACAGCACCGCTGCGCCAGGAAGGATACTCTCCCGGGTTTCCAATCACATTTCCAGGTGCATTTTCATAATTTGAGAAAAAAGAAGCCTTATAATCAAGTACTTCGTGCTCCGAACGGCCAGCGATGATCTGTTCCGGAAAAACTGAGTTATTCAGGGCTTCGGAAAAAAAACGAATCTTGTTTGACCTGCTCAAATATTCCTTCGTCTGCGGCCAGGTTAGTCCGCCGGGCTCCGCCAGAATGGCCCCACTGACCATTCCGGGATGTTGATTAATGTAACCCGCTGCAAGCATCGCTCCCCAGGAATGTCCCATCAGAAAAACCTTTTGGGTATTATTGAGCCTAAAATGCCTGATCAAAGCGTCCAGATCATCCAGAAATAGCCTGGTGGTTCCCTCTCCCTGATATTGACTTTTATCTTCCCTTTTAGAAAGACCAGACCCGCGCTGATCGTAAAAAACTACCCGAAAGCCCTGCTCGGCAAATATTTTGGCATTCAACATGGAGCGGTAGTCGCCCCCTGGACCGCCGTGAATCACGATGAGTAAGGGGTCTGTCGGATTGCCATAACTTTCTACATGAAGGAGCGTCCCATTGATAGCCAGTGATGGTAGGTTGGCATCCTGATCAACCGTGAGTGGGACCAGCAAACCAGGCTTGGCAAAATCTTGCAGCTCGCAAGACGTAAACAAGAGTCCGGAAAGGACGAGAAAAAAGAATTTGTACATAGCTTTTGAATGATGTTCATGCAAATAACAGGGCTGAACATCATTCAGGCGTTCGCACGTACAGGGGCGAACCTATCGGATGCGTACGCCTTCATGCGAACGCAGGTTCGGCGGTTTCAACGGACTGTTTACCAAAGTATTCCGAAGGTGTCTGGCCGGTATGGAGCTTGAAGTATTTATTAAAGGTCGTTTTCGAATTAAAACCGCAGTCATACGCGAGCGCAATAAAAGTATATTTTTTGTTCTCCTGTCGTGCCGCCAGTACAAGAAATTCCGTAATCCGGTAATGGTTGATATAATGATAAAATGTTTTTCCGCTCACCGAATTGATCACCTGGGAAAGATAATTTGGAGAGGTGTTTAGATATGCAGCCAGATCATTCAAGGTCAGGTCAAAGTTTGTGTAAGGTTTTTTCGTTTTCATGAATTCTTCCATCCGCTGCATAATCCCCGTCGCATCCTGCTGTTTCAGGCCTGTCCTTGCATACCTTTCCACCGCGAAATTCGCCCTACTGATGAATGTATGATCAGCAACGAGCCCGGTAAGAGCAGGACTGGTATATAATCCCGGCACCCGGCTGATTCCGAATAGTCCAAGGAAAAGGACAAAGATGACAACGCCGGCAAAAATGACAGAATCGTCAAATGCGGCCGACAGTAGCCAAATAGCCACCAGACCGAATGTCACATATTTCATCAGTCCGAATATTTCGCTCATTCCGGTTTCTCCGGTTCTACTTCCCCTCCGGATTTCGATCATCGTAGCAACAGCATAGACCATCCCCGAGGTGATAATAACGGGCAATTGTATGAGTAAATACCATTCAAAACCTTCCCCATTTCTCTGAAAAACCGTTATCTTCTGGTCAGGCGGCAGTATAAAAAATGGTACTGCAAGTGCTGTAAGAAGCAGGAAAGGAATCAGGTGAAATATGGTTTTGCGAATAGTCAGCGTCTCCACCCGAATCAAGCTGATAGAATAAAAGTAAGGTAGGACACCATGCAGCAAGGGCAGCGAGAGTGTCAAGCCGAGCGTATGCGGATACTTATAGCTCAACCCTGAATATTGCATATAGTGAAGTCCAAGGTGCATAGCAATTACACCCAGCCAGGTTTGCAAGATATAATCAGGGTGTTTTTTATCTTTTTTAAGTATGAGAACGACGAAAAGGAAACAGACAATCGTGAGTCCAATCTGGTAAAGCATAGTTTAAAATCCGGTTGATGTGTCGAAACTAACTACCTGTCTGGCAGCATATACTCGACAACCGAAAATTCATTTACCCTTAGGGTATACGAAAAGAAAGTGCGGCAGTGGTCGCCGTTCACTGGATAGAAAAGTTGAACCATTCGTTTTTTAGGAATACAAAAAGCCCGAACTTGTCTGATTTGACTAAGTCGGGCTTTTTTGCATAGATAACGGACTGCCTTACTATCGGGCGGAGAGGAGTAAAACGAGGAGCAAATTTGCGCCAAATCCAATTCCCCAGTTTTTCCAGACCTTGCCAGATTTTATCTTTTTCGCCTTTTTAGTATAACTGCGATTGTAGTCGGGTTTCTTAAACAATTCCTCGCTCGGATAACCCAAATTGTCAATTTTAGGCGTTGATACAGAAGTAGCAATCGCTGGGATAAGCCCGATAAGCGGCGATACCAAACTTGCTATCAAGGTTCCCGTAGCAGCTCCTTTATAACCCCTGTAATTCCTTTCTGCATCTATCCGCCCTTTTACTTCAAGATTTTCCGCTGGCAGAAACGTGTATAAGTTGCCACCTAAATAGCCTTTAACCACTTAGTGGATATTAACGCACAATCTTTTAATTTAACCGATGCTTACCAAAAAGAACGACTTGTTAATGGATATACGGGACGTTTATTTTATATAGTAACAAAAAATAATTGAAAGAGAACTATATTCAGCTAAAATTATATTATTTACCTTGCCGTCTATAAACAAATCCCTCCAATATATGAAAGCTGATGTTCAATATAATGATTTTCAGGGTACTAATGCAGCTGATATTAGTGACCATCAAGACTTGAAAGATTTTTTAAAGGGTAGGGGCGTAGATACTGATAGATATGATCCCGTTGGATCAAGCTTTTATAGTTCGTACGGCTCTTTCGATGCCAAAATTATTTGCGTTGACAAGGAAAAATCAACACAAGAAAAGCCCCATATTGTTGAAATTGACTTTGAAACAAGAGTAGATAAAGACGAATACTTCAATTTGTTTAAGCGCTTCCACGCCATTGTAGTGAGAGATCATTACAATCAATTCAAAATTGACGACTGGCTCACTATCGATGATGGAGAAAAAGATGATAAAGAATAACGCACTAGGCAACTTAATCTATTAATACCATGCAAACCAATCTTGGTGTTTCGCGCCTTCCTCCTCTAAAAAATTAAAGGAAGCGAATTCATTAGCGGCTTCTGCTGCCGTCATATCTTCTGGAATACGATTGCTTGCATACACTGCGTCGTCCATTGCTATGAATGCCCTAGATGCGGAAATTGGGCGCGGTCTATTCCTTCTGTGTCGTCAGGGCGCTTATTTATAGCATTTGCAAGGAACATTGTTTGTACGATAAACAAGAATCGTTGCGCTTTCTCGGTCACAATCTTATTGTTTATATATAATCTATCTATTTTCGTGCTTCATATCCAACCTTTCTAAGCAAGAAATAAATTTTCTACCCAAATCGGACATTTGATAAGTTATTTTTTCAATATCATATTTGTCCTTTTCAGTGCTACGATCTACTAATCCATAACTCAAAAGTTTTGGGGCTAAAATTCCGTATATATAGCCGCCATCTTCAATATTATCCAAATTATTAACACCGGCATTCAGAAAAATTTCATATCTACTAAGCAGAATTATTAAATTGTCAGTTGGTGGCTCTTCGTGAGACCACATCATACCATTAGTTTTAAATGGCAAGTTTTGTTTTGATAAAACAAGATATAGCTCTTTCACAGTAAAATTACCTATTTGTTCGTTCCAAATAGGGTCTTTCTTTAAGGCATTTTTATTCTTTCTTCGACGATATAATAATACTGATATCCATGCCACTAATCCAAATAAGAGTGTTCCCCAAATCGGTATTTCTTGCTTAAAAAATGTGATTATATGATTTTTAAATACAGTAAAACTTTTTTCGTCTATCTTATTCCATAGCCCTGTCAAAAGTGCAGAAATAGCAAATACAATAATTCCAGCACCAACCTGATCTTTCCAAATTTTGACTATTGTTGTTTTTAATGCTGATAAAAGTTTCCTCATATAGTTTATAACGTGGTGTTTCTGATAGGTAGTTAAAGCCCCGTCTCCGGGGCTTTAAGTGGGCTATTCAAATTTTAAGCTGGCTGCAACGCCTTTGGCTGCCATATTGCATGAATGTTAGATACATCCACACGCTTTCTAGCTTGCGCTAGGTTATAATCTTCCTGTAACCCTAACCAAAATTCCGCCGTCGTGTTGGGGAACGCTGCACCTAAACGAATTGCCATTTCTGGGGACACGGCAGATTTCCCGTTGATAATAGCCGACAGGGTTTTACGGGTTGTCCCCAATATTGTGGCAACCTGCTCAACTGTAAATCTTTTGCCTGTTTCCTCATAAATTCCGTCAAGCGTTTCCCGGATAAGTTCGCCCGGGTGGGCGGGATCAAATAAAATCATGTTATTCCTCCTGTTTAATGATAATCTATGTAGTCAACGTCTGCTGCATTTTCTCCTTCGAAACGAAAGATAATGCGCCAATTTCCCGACACTCTGACCGAATAAAAACTCTTTAAATCGCCTTTCAGAGCATGAAAATAATATCCTGCTTGGTTCATCATCTCTGGTTCTGTTGCTCTATTAAGACGGCTAACAATTAGCCTGATTCTTGCAACATGGCTTTGTTGTAGCTTTGAACGGTCGCCTTTAGTCGCGTAAAGCTGTAAACCTTTGTGTCTGAAACTTACAATCATAACACGAATGTAACATGAAACGTGCCGCGTGTCAATTGTTATTTTCGCTATTTTATCACAAAGCAGGGTTGAATTAAAAGAAAGTGCAAAAAGCACGACAAGTTCTTTTCTATCCAGTGACTTTACCTTACTAAGCCTACTTCTTCCACCCCTTCAACTTCCAAACAGAAAAACCCAGGTAAGCCATACTTCCCCGGGCACCGCCTTTTTTTACCAGTCCGTTGATATTGCTTAAACCAATAAAAAACGGCCCAAAATGCGCCATCGCGCCCAGGGCAACCTTTTTATTTCCCTGAATAAACGAGATCGGGAAGGCAAAATCCGAATCTTCGTCTTCAAATCTCGGCGTAATGGTGAAGACATTGGGCTGAGTCAGATCTAACGGATTATTGGTTCTCGGCCTGTATCGTTTTGTCTGCGCCAGCGTTACAAAAAAGCCTTTTACCAGCTGAACATCTGCTTCAAGATGGAAAGCCTGTGGGAGTTTTACATTCCGGTTCAATGTCGTGTCTGCCGTTGCCGGATATAAATTCATCAATCCGTCCGCACCTTCATTTCCGATAATTTCCAGTTCCTTCTGTCCGATAACAGCCTGTTCCTGGCTACCCGTTACAACGCGGCTGTTTTTTGTACGATATTTTATAGACCCGATATCCGTTAACGATGCCGCTAAACGCAGCAGATATGTGGGGCTCTGGTCAAAAGCCTCTTCCTTATTATGCCAGTAATCACCCAGTTCGTACGTTACACCCAGATCATATCCCCAACCTGCAGCATATTTATCCGAGCTGAAAATATCACCCAGATTCAATTTCTGATTGGCCTGGCTATATCCGCTTTCGTAAGAAAAGTTATTTAATACAAGTTCGTTTTCATCGGAAGTGCCAGCCACCTGCCGTACCTGAAAATCCTTTACCGAGCCTTTCACATAACCTATCCTTGCTCCAAAAACTCTTTTAACCGTGGTTCCCACACGTAACTTATGCGCTTCGAGGTCCAACAGCTGCACGCCATAAGAGGCGCTCAGTTCCGAAAAACTCTGCTGAACAAGATTAAAATCCCCCCATTCCTGACGAGCCACTTCCGCCAGACCCGTGTCCAGTCGTTTGAAATACAGATTTCTTATTTCTTCCGGCACATTATTTCCCTGCACAAACCCTCGCGTCCTCAGCTGGAAAGCCACGCCCTGATATTTTCCGATCGAAAACATCGCGGACGGCCAGCGGATTTCACTGGCCAGATAAATCGGATTTTTATCTGTAAGCGACCCCATCGTACGGGAACGTCCATACAGTTCGTCTTTGGAATGCGGTGCCAAAAGCGGGTAAAACAGCGAGTTTTTACCTAAAAACACAAAATAACGATGGTTGATACTGCTCCCGATCGTCCCTAGATTTACCTGCCATTTATAACGTGAACCAGCGATAACCGAAGGGTTTTCCGTGGCTCTGTAAAGTCCGCCATAGTTACTGGCAACCAGCCCCGGAATCTGCTGGGCATAGGCGGTACTTGCAAAAAAACTGATCAGTATTGTAAGATTGTAAAGTCGCTTTTTCAAGAATGATACCTGCTGTTTAAATTAAGTTTTCCAACATTGTCATATTGGATGATTTCTTCTTCAATTAAGTATTTCAATGTCTGTAAAAAGAGGTTTTCCGGCGCATTTTCAAATACCAGATTTAACTCCCGGGGTGTAACAGACCCATGGTCCTTTAAATAATGCAGCATGGCATTGCCCAGCTCTTCGTTTATAGCACCGTTCGCTTCGTTTTTCTTTTTTTTTAGGCATACATCGCAGACTCCGCATTCCGTTCCATCCATTTCATTGAAATATTCGAGCAGCAGGAGTGTCCTGCAACGGTTTTTATTGGATGCATACTGGATAACCGCACGCGCTTTCTGCCTGTCCCGCTCACGTCTTCGTTCTATTTCAAAAACATTCAATGGCAATTGTGCCGCATCAAACCTTGGTGTCAGAAAAGAAAGCTGCGGTTTATCCCTGCGAGGCTCATAATCTGCAATGCCGCGTTCTTTCAGAAACGCCAGCTTTTTGATAATCTCAGCCTCTGGCGCAAAATAAATCTGCCCCAGTTCAGTTTCGGAAATCCTTACATATTCGGTAAAAAGCTCTCCGCCGTAAAGCCTCAACATTAATTTGATAAACGAATCAAACTCAGGATACCGTATCTGAAAATCATATAATTGCCGGTTATCCACCTGAAAATGTATTCGGGCAGGATCGTTAAAATTTTCGCTAAGCTGGATAAAACCTTCCTCTTCCAGCAGTTTCAGTGCATAGTGTGTTTCATTCACAATCAGCCCAAATATGCCCGTAAAGTGCTGTATGTCAAAATTAAAACTCATAAACTCCCCGCCACCAACCGGAACCTTATAATAATTTGCCAGCGACTGATACACTTTACGCAGCACTTCCATCGGCGGATATTTTCTTTCCACGTTTTCGGACAGTTCTTCCAGGTCGATTTTATTAAAAAGCGCTACGGCAAATGCCTTCTTTTCATCCCGGCCAGCCCGTCCGGCTTCCTGGTAATAGGCTTCCAGGTTATCGGGAAGGTCAAAATGGATAACCGCCCGTACGTCCGGCTTGTCAATACCCATGCCAAAGGCGTTGGTCGCCACCACCACCCTGACCTGATTTTTCAGCCAGGCAGTCTGCCGGTCAGACCGTTCCTTAAAGGGTAATCCCGCATTATATCCGGCCGTTTTCACACCTTGTTTAGTCAGCCAGTCGGCAAGTTCCTTGGTACGTTTCCGGGTCCTGACATACACAATGGCTGTTCCCGGCACATTTTTTAGGATCTGAAGAAGTTTTCTTTCCTTATTTTCTTCCAAAAAAGTAGAATAGGATAAATTGGCTCGCGCAAAAGACTGCCTGAAAACCTTCGCAGGTTTCATTTCCAATTTCTCGACAATGTCAATCTGAACCTGCTCGGTGGCTGTGGCCGTGAGCGCCATCACCGGCACTTTTGGGATCAGCAAACGAAAATCGGCGATCAGCAGGTAAGAAGGCCGGAAATCATAACCCCAGGCCGAAATGCAATGCGCCTCATCCACTGCCAGCAAACAAACTTCCATCTGCTTGGTCCGGGCAATCATGATATCGGTTCGAAGACGTTCCGGAGAGACATAAAGAAACTTTGTCTGCCCGTGAATGCAGTTGTCCAGCGTGATATCAATTTCATGCCGGTTCATACCCGAATGAATAGCCGCCGCCGGGATATCCCGCCTTTTCAGCTGCTCCACCTGATCTTTCATGAGTGCAATAAGCGGCGTTACCACAATGCAAACGCCCTCCATCGTCAATACCGGAACCTGAAAGCAAATGGATTTACCTCCTCCGGTTGGCAATAATAATAGTGTGTCATTCCCCTCCAACACCGAACGGATAGCTTCTTCCTGCACAGGCCGAAACTGGTCATATCCCCAGTATTGTTTCAGGACAGCTTGAAGGTTACTCATGGTATACGTTTTTCAAAAGAATCGCAAATTAGTAAATTCGAAGACGGAATTCTTCGCGAAAAATCAGAAGTCATTTAAACTAAGACAACGCTTTCTTCGTTTTTTAGCCGAAAATATTAACTTTACAGTCTATTTTTAACCGATTTCTATGCGCACGCTTCTTGTTCTGATTGCATTATTTTCGTTATCTGGTTGCTCGGTTTCTCATTATTTAAAACGCGAAATAAAAAATTCCCCGGTTTTAAGCCAGCAGCACACCGGTGTTTCCATTAATAATCTAACGGGCAGTAAGGCATTAGCTTCTTATCAATCCGACAAATATTTTAATCCGGCTTCCAATACCAAGTTATTCAGCTTCTACGCGGGTTTATGCGCCTTGGGCGACTCATTGCCCGGACTTGAATATCTGGAATGGGGAGAGCTTTTGATTATCCGCGGAACGGGTGATCCTTCCTTATTTCACCCCGATCTGCCGCACAGTGCCGTGATTGATTTTTTGAAAAGCAGAAAAGAACAGATCTTTTTCTCTCCGGCAAATTTTCAGGACGAAAGGTATGGTCCGGGCTGGGCGTGGAGCGACTATAACGACGACTACCAACCCGAAATATCCCCGATGCCCGTTTATGGCAACATCGCACGATTTACAGGCTTAACCGAGCGCCAGTTCAGGGTTAAACCAAAGATCTGGGAAAAGTCCCTGCAACCTGATACGACAGTCGTTGGGATAAAAAGAGAGGAATTTCAGAACCTGTTTCACTATTCTCCAAAACCGCTTGCCGCAGGAAAAACGAAGGACATTCCCGTGCATATGACCGATCAGCTGACCGTTCAGCTTTTAAGTGATGCATTGAAAAAAGAAGTAAAACTGATCCATATCCCGCTTAGCATTGAACTGCAAACGGTCAAAAGTATTCCTTCTGACTCGCTTTACATGCGCATGATGCAGGTGAGCGACAATATGCTGGCTGATCAGCTGATGTTGTTATACGCGTCCGCAAAAGGTTTGCCCCTGAATACCGATAAGGCGATCGACCACGTAAAAAAGAACTACCTGAGCGATATGCCGGATAATCTGGTTTGGAAAGATGGTTCGGGACTGAGCCGTTACAATCTTTTTACACCAAGGTCGATCACCGCCTTGCTCCAAAAAATTTATGCAAAAGTACCTCAGGAACGTCTTTTCAAGATTCTGCCAAGTGGCGGAAGTACCGGAACTTTGAAAAATATGTTCAAGGGAGAGGCTCCCTTTATCTTTGCCAAAACCGGTAGTTTCAGCAACAATTTTAACCTCAGCGGCTATCTTGTTACCAAAAAAGGGAAAACACTTGTTTTCAGTTTTATGAACAACAATTTCACCCGGCCAAGTGCGGAAGTCCGCAAAGAAGTTGAACGGATTCTAACCGATATTCACCGTAAATTTTAACCCGCTCTTAATCCTCCTTCCAGGTTTTGCTGGTACAGTAAATGGTATTCTGCCCATTTTTCCTGACCAGAAGATAAACTCTGTATAATCCTGGTTCGACGGTGGCCGCGTGGAAATTCACATAAGCACCTTTGTTGAAATACATAAGTCTGCGCAGCGTTGTCCGCACCGGAACCGGGTACTGGGTTTGCGCAGATGCATACGTATGATCGGCAGATTTCAGGATGACATATGCACCATCCGAATAATCCTTTTCCGTTTTAAAGAAATCCTGCTCGAAATTTACGACGATATAACTGCCGTCTTTTTTCACTGTATCAGGCTCGTAAAGCTTCGCACAGGCTATGGAGTCTGTTTTACTGCGGGGATTCCAACCCTCCGCAAGAGGGTCATCAGATTTATAGTAAGCCCGTATTTTTTCAAAATGCGCCTGATCCATGGAGAACATTTTCACGCCCAGCCAGTCTGCATTATAACGGGCGTTGAATTCCTGAACAATCGCGGAACGGCGGTTATTGACAGCCAAAGCAAAATTGCTGTGCAGGATAATCAGGTTCAAAAAGATCGAAAAAGGCACAATCGCAACGACCGAAAAACGGAGCAAAGCTCTGGAAGTAAGTGACAAAAGCCCAAAATACATAGCAATACACCAAAGTACGGAATACATACGGTACCGCCCTTTGAACATGCCTTCAAAAGTATCGGTAGGAATACGTTTGTAAACAATCGCCAGCGTTGTGATGGCGACAAAAGCGGCAATACCAATCGCGAACAATGATCCCGGGTGGGTATAAGCCTTCCTGCCCCAGGCAGCATTCCACAGGGGAAGCAGCTGTCTTCTGAATATGTATAACAGGCCGGCTACAAATATAAACCCTGTAACTACCGCCGACATTAATACGCCGTGCATGCCGTCGTAGGCCGAAATTGTTGCGATAGAACCAATAAAACCAAAGTAGCCAAGGAAACCTTCCTTCACCTGTTTTGGGTTCGAAAAATCAAGATTTTGGGTAATAGGGGTAAAGTCAATGAAATAAATGACGGCGATGACCGCAGTTACCAGCACCGTTATCACAAAATCCTTTTTACGGCCCATCAGCCAGGCAATCAGACCGATAACCGGAAATACCATCAGACCGTTTCCGTAAGTGAAAGTGGCGATAACGGCGAACAGCAGCGCGAGATAATATTGTTTGGGACGGTAGGCCGCAAAATAAAGCGAACTCAGGACAAAAAGTAACACACCAAAATTGCAGAGCGAACTCACGCCCCAGAATATATTTTCAAAAGACTGAATATTAAACCACAGCCACATCACCGGCACAAAATACCAAATCGAAAGGTGCAGCCTCCGAAAAGCCCTGTAAAAAACCAACGCACAGCCAGCCCAGCAAATATTGGCCACGATCATCGGCCATATCATATTGATCGTCCCAAAGGTTGATTGAAGCAAAAGGATAATCGAGCGGGAAAAAACAAGCCGGTGTTCCGGGAAAAGCTCCGTAAGCCGTTTCCAGCGTTCAGGCCAGCCAGCGTCCTCAAACCCGGGAATAACACCCAGGATCAGAATGTCATCAAATGCTACATAGTTGATATTCAAAGCGATAACTTTAAACACCAAAAAATATATTATAACCGGAATGATACAAAAGATTACTGCCAACCAGGTTTTAGTCCTGGCAAAATCTAGGAAAGCTTTAAACATAAGTGAAGTGGCTCGTGTTAATCCAACACACGAATAAAACAGATGGATGGCAATTTCCATCCATCCGGGTTGTTAATTTTCAGTTTCTTCTTCCACCGAAGCGCGGGGATCTTTGGTATAATCGTAAAGCAATTTGCCTTTGTCGTCCCATTCACGAAGTACAAAAGGATCGAATTCTTCATCCCAACTTGTTTTCGGATACTGGATCTCTTTTTTTCGCTGGCGACGATACTGATAGTACTCAACCCAGCGACCGATTTTTTTGCCGTGGTCGTATTTCCCGCTGGTCATCAGCTGGCCTTCGTTGTAGAATTCAAGATATTCTCCCGAGGTTTCACCAAATGCAACCGGTACTACTTCCTTTACTTTGGTATGTGCCGAATCATAATAACTGATCCGCGACTCTGCCGGGAAACCTTTGTCCCAAACTGCCTTATCGACCAGGTTAAACTTGGTATCATATTTCACCCAGCGCCCGTCTTTCACGCCCATATAGTAAAAGCCCTCCTCCATCAGATTGTCTCCCACATACTTTTTGTAGGATCCGTGAAGCAGCAATGATTTCTCTTTTTCCTTAATAAGTGCCGAGCTCAATTTCTTCGTTTTGCTATCATACCAGCGCGTTTCCGTAGCCCGGGCATAATTATTAAGCGGTTTCGCCTCTTTCAGTACATGAAAAGTTTCCAGTGTAGTCCGCTCTCCGCTTCCGTATCTGATATCCATTCCCACCATCGGTACGCCTTTATACATCACCTTGGCCAGCCGTGCTTTCTCCTTTTTTAACTTCCGGTCTGCCTTCTGGCTTTTGTACTCTTTCACTTTAAGCCCCAGGTCCGGAATCGTTTCGCCGAAAAGAGAGGTAAGCGAAGTAGATTTGCTATTGCCGCCGGGTAACGTGGTACTGGCAGCAGGATCAAGTCCCGAAACGAATGATTTCAAATCGTTAGAGCCTCTTTTTTTAGCATTGGCAGAATCCGTTTTGGCAGCCTTGGGCAACCACGACGGCGGTGAAGATTCCTTTGTTTCAGTCTGCGCTAACGTTACCTTCACAAGGAAAACGGATAAGAAACACCAGACCAGAATAACTCTTTGCATGTGTATTGAATTTTTCTTCAGGGTAAGATTGTTACTTTTGTAACGAATTGGTTCTTAAAGATATTGATTTTTCAACCTACAAATTTACATAACACATTGGAAAAAAGCGCTAAAATTTATATCGCGGGGCATCGCGGTATGGTAGGCTCGGCAATTCACCGCAAACTCGTTGCAGAAGGTTTCAATAATTTTGTTTTCCGGACATCCTCAGAACTTGATTTGCGCGATCAGGCTGCCGTACGGGATTTCTTTGAAACGGAGCGTCCTGAATACGTTTTCCTTGCTGCTGCAAAAGTGGGTGGTATCATGGCCAACAACATTTATCGCGCCGAGTTTTTGTTCGATAACCTGCAAATCCAGAACAATATCATTGACAGTGCCTATCGCGTTGAGGTGAAAAAACTGCTTTTCCTTGGTTCGTCCTGCATTTATCCAAAGTTGGCACCACAACCGCTGCACGAAGATTCGCTGCTTACCGGCACGCTGGAACCAACCAACGAACCGTATGCGATCGCTAAAATTGCGGGAATCAAGATGTGTGAGGCCTATCGTAGCCAATATGGCTGTGATTTTATTTCGGTAATGCCTACAAACCTTTACGGCCCGAACGACAATTATGACCTCAACAAGTCACACGTATTGCCAGCGATGATCCGTAAATTTCATGAGGCCAAAGAAGAAAACAAGCCGGCTGTTGAACTATGGGGAACAGGATCTCCCTTGCGCGAATTCCTTCACGCAGATGATCTGGCTGATGCCTGTTATTTCCTGATGCAGAATTACAGCGAGCCCGGATTCCTGAACATAGGCGTTGGCAGTGATGTTTCGATCAAAGAACTGGCTGAACTTATTCAGGAAACGGTAGGCTACGAAGGCGAAATTCACTGGAATACGGACAAGCCGGACGGCACGCCAAGAAAGCTGATGGACGTAAGCAAACTGCACGACCTGGGCTGGAAACATAAGACAGATCTGACCGAGGGAATACGTATAACATATCAGGATTTTTTACAGAAAATAGAGGCTTATTCCGTTTAAAGAAATTGATATTAATGGGTTATCTAAAAGTATTACCCAACAATTCAGCACTAAAAAGCTGTTTTACCTATTAAAATTCTTTTTTTTGACAAAATTTCAGTATAAAATTACAATTATCTTCGGGAAACTAATTAGTTTTGCAGCGTCCTAAAAAATGGGCTATACTATAAACCATGTTATAAGAAATGTCTGCTATCATTAAATTAGACCAGATAGACCGTAAAGTACTGGAGATCTTACAAACGAATGCCAAGATAACGAACGCACAGCTTTCAAAGGAAATAGGGCTTTCACCAGCACCTACACTGGAACGTGTAAAGAAACTTGAGCAATCAGGTATCATTAAGAGCTATCACGCGCAGCTTGAACCTGAAAGAGTTGGATTAGGTGTAAGCACTTTTGTACAGATCTCTCTGGTAGGTCACAGAAAAGCTGTAACTGAATCATTTGTTGAAAAAATACATGCAATACCAGAAGTAATCGAATGTCACCACATCACCGGTACCGGCGATTTCTTGTTAAGAGTTATTTCCAAGGATATCAGTACTTATCAGAAGCTGATGCTGGAAAAAATAAATGAAATTGAAGAAGTGGCGAGCACACAGACAATGGTGATTTTGTCGACTTTCAAAGAAAGTAAGGTTTTACCAATTCCTTGAAATTTTGCCCCTGACAGCATGACATTTAGGAATTATTCCGAAAAAAGAAACGTCGAACCCATTAAAGGATTCGACGTTTTTATTTATCAGGCTGTCTGAATATTTACTACTGGTGTTGTTCACGTAAAAGGTCGTTCACCGTTTTTACCGGGTTAAAGGTAATCAACGGCACCTCCACGAAAAGCGTGTTCCAGTTTGCCATGGAGCCATTCCACAAGCCTGGCAATTCCTGCGCTTTCAGCTCTTTTCCGTCTTTCGACTTATAGGTAATGAAGCCTGTCAAAGGATCACGGAATTTCTTCAGATCGTATAATTCTCCGTTTTTGTTTTTAATGGCGCAAACCAGATCTACCGGATTGAAGTGGGTAGAATTCTTGAAAATACCGTTTTGCTGCTCGTTATCCACGTCAACCTGTGCAGATTCTACAATTTGAAGCGACGATGATCCGTCTGCATTCTCAGCCCAGAAAGGTCCGCCACCAGGTTCTCCCTGATTTTTTACCATACCACAGGCACGCAACGGACGATCCAGTTTTCCAACGAAATAAGCTTTTTTCTGTTCATCAGACCAGCTTTCGTAAGTCGCGGGAGGCACAACGCATAACTCATTCCGGAAAAATGCATCCAGTTCTGCCAAAAAAGAAGCATCAGAATTATTGCTCAGTTTGTCCAGATAACCAAATATTCTTTTCTGGAAGTCCAGAACGATACCCGCCAAAGCTTTTTTATAAGTTACAGTTGTTTCCTTGATACGATCCGGAACAACATTATCGATATTTTTGATGAAAATGATATCCGCATCGAGCTGGCTCAGGTTTTCCAGCAAAGCACCATGTCCGGCCGGACGGAATAACAAACCTCCGTCTTTTTCACGGAAAGGCGAGTTGTCCATATTCACCGCGATGGTATCCGTAGAGCTTTTTTGTTCTGAAAACGAAACCATGTATTTCACACCAAACTCGCTCTGATAGGTAGGAAGCACTTCCACAACCAGCTTCTCAAACTTGTCGCGGTGCTCAGGTGAAACGGTAAAGTGAATCTGTACACTTCCGCCTGCATTGGCATAATTCGCGCCTTCTACCAGGTGTTCTTCTAAGGGAGTACGTGAGCGGCTCTCGTAATTATGGAATTTCAACAAGCCTTTTGGCAATTCACCATAACCCAGCCCTTTGTTTGTCAGGAAATAAGAAACAATGGTTTTCTCGTCAGCCGTTGTAATATCATGTCCGTCGGCTGCCAGAGAGGTTTTCAGGTCATCGTAAAAAGCAAATTCGGTCAGCGTTGTAAAAAACTCGTCCACAGATTTATC
The DNA here is from genome assembly GCF_024220585.1 of Dyadobacter diqingensis. Taxonomy (GTDB): domain Bacteria; phylum Bacteroidota; class Bacteroidia; order Cytophagales; family Spirosomataceae; genus Dyadobacter; species Dyadobacter diqingensis. Next base: position 15,834 of record NZ_JAMXKF010000008.1, on the reverse strand, counting down.
CTTCTTGTCTTCCTGTAAAAAGCTGAACAACGACTTGAACATACGGGTTGCAGCACCGGAAGCGGGCACAAACTTCAATAAAGCGACTTCTCCTTCTGTTGCGCTTTTGTCAAATTCGCGAATTACCTCCTCAATCTGTGCATCGGTCAGGCGGATAATGCCGTCTCCAACCGTCGCCGCTTTTGAAAGATGAAGAAACGGAAACCCATTGACAAAATAATTTACTTGTTCCTCTACTACTGTGGCATCGCTTCCGCGGCCCTGAATCTGTTGAAGGTCTTTCTCGATGAACATAATTTAATTGGTTAATAAATCAAAAATTAGAACATCGCCATGAGAGTATTAAAAGTTAATGAGTCTTGTGGCGGTGCGTGGTTTATATTAGGTAAAGTCCTGTATAATCGTACTATAACTATGCAATACGATTTATTTCACTATTCTTAATTTGGCGAAGCTGAGCAGTAAAGTTTTGTCACCAACTGTATCAAATTTTACTGTCGCTTTGCGGTCCGTCCCGTTTACATCCATTTTAACGACTGTGCCAAAACCGAACTTGGAATGTTCTACTTTATCACCTTCGACAAGCCCACGGGTGTCACTTGGGACGAAATCAGAAGACGGTGTATGTGCGGCGGTGGCCGTCGTGACCGGCCTTGGCTCAGCAGATCTTCTGGGAACCAGATTTTTCACGAAAGACATCGGTGAAGGCGAGCTATCACGCCCCATTTCTCTCTGAAACGACTGCGAAACATTTAAATATTTCTGATCCACTTCCAGTAAAAAACGGCTTGGCTCGCACATTTTCAAACGGCCCCACTGATAACGGCTTTCTGCATAAGAGAATGACAGTTTTTGTTCCGCACGGGTTATGGCCACATAAAAAAGGCGACGCTCTTCTTCCAGATCCTGACGGCTTTCCAGCATCATCTGGCTTGGGAAAAGATCTTCTTCCAATCCTACGATAAAGACATTTCTGAATTCAAGACCTTTGGCCGAGTGAATTGTCATCATCGTTACCCGGTCGTTATCCTCGTTTTCATCCGGTTCGTCTGCATTGGTTAAAAGCGAAACGGATTGAAGAAACGCACTTAAAGTTTTATCTTCATTCTCCTCGTCATCCACAAATTCCTTGATGGCATTCAGCAATTCCTGAACGTTTTCGTAACGCGAAAGCCCTTCGACCGTCTTATCTTCATACAATTCACGCAGTATACCCGATACTTTGGCAATGTGTGACGACACTTCAAAAGCATCTTTCCCGGCATCAAGCATTAGCATGAAACTTTTGATCAGAGTGCCAAACTGCTCAATCGGCGTGATCGTCCGGCCTGTGGCATAATTCCCGATATTGCTGACGACCTCCCAAATCGGTACGTTATTTTCAGCGGCCGTTACCGTAATGCGGGCAACGGTGGTATCGCCAATCCCACGTTTTGGAAGATTGATAATTCTTTTGAAAGCTTCCTCATCCCTTTGGTTCACCGTAAAACGGAGATATCCCAAAAGGTCCTTGATCTCTTTACGCTGGTAAAAAGACTGCCCGCCTATAATCCTGTACTTGATCCCAAGCTTGCGAAGTGCTTCTTCAAAGGAGCGGGATTGTGCGTTGGTACGGTACAGAATGGCGAAGTTTTCATTTTTCAGCGATTTCTGCATTTTCTCTTCAAAAATGGCAGTCGCGACCAGGCGTCCTTCCTCATTATCAGATCCTGCCTTGATGACATCGATCATCGAACCTTCTTCATTAACCGTGAAGGTATCTTTTTTGAGCTGGGATTTATTTCTGGCAATGACCGAATTGGCCGCATTAACGATTGTGCTCGTTGAGCGGTAATTCTGTTCCAGTTTGATCACCTGAACATCCGGAAAATCTTTTTCGAAATTCAGGATATTCTCAATGTTTGCCCCGCGGAAAGCATAAATACTCTGCGCATCATCACCTACAACCACAATATTCCGGTTAACAGCAGATAACTTTCTCGTAATCAAGTACTGCGAAACGTTGGTATCCTGAAACTCATCCACCATCACATGCTGGAACTTATGCTGATACTTATACAACACATCGGGAAAATCGCGGAAAAGCACATTGGTGTTGAACAGCAGGTCATCAAAATCCATCGCATTTGCCTGAAAACAGCGCGTTGTATAGGTTTTATAGATCCTGCCTATCTCTTTCATTTTGGCTGCCTCATCATCTGCCTGAATGATGCTGTTGTTCATATAATCGTCCGCAGAAACAAGCCTGTTCTTCGCTCCGGAAATCCGGTTATAAACCACATTGGCTTTATAAACCTTATCGTCCAGATTATATTCCTTGATGATACTCCTTAATAACGACTTGGAATCGTCTGTATCGTAGATTGAAAAATCGCTGGTATAACCGAGATATCTGGCCTCAATCCTCAGAATTTTTGCAAAAACCGAGTGAAAAGTACCCATCCAGATATTTCTCGCTTCCGTTCCCACAGCCGCTTCGATACGTTTCCGCATTTCACCAGAGGCCTTATTGGTAAAAGTCAGGGACAAAATCCGGAACGGATCTACACCGTTTTCGATCAGATGGGCAATTCTGTAAGTAAGCACCCGCGTTTTGCCTGAACCTGCACCCGCAATGATCATCAACGGACCATTGCCATACACCACAGCCTGACGCTGCGGCTCATTTAGCGTATTCAGATAATCAGTCTTGCTCAAACGATCCCCTTCCTTATGTATATTATTCGTATCTGTAGTCTTCATTCTTATCACGCAAAACCCAAAGTTAGGAAAAACCCGCAAAAGCACTCTTTTCTATTACATATATGATCGAGAGTTTACCATGATTTAACGGGAAAATTAAAACATCACGACAAATAGAACGTCCGCTTCTGCTTATTGGTTTTGATAAAACAGAAACATAACGGAGATTTGATCCGGAATCAGAAATTTCATTGCATTGATTCCTATATAAAGATGTAAACTATTGTTCCGGTTTTTACGAACAGAGGCAAATTTAAAACCTGAACATTTCCAATAACACGACGCATATGAGCACATTAAATATAGAAGACCAGCCCTTGGAAGTCCAATGGGAACATTTACTCCAGACCCTTGAAGAATCGCTCGGAAAAAGGCCGGCAGATTTAAATGGCGTGTTGTTTCTGATCGGCGTGCAGGAACTAGGGCAGGGGCCAAAAAGATTTACAAAAGAACAAAAACAGGATTTAATGCACATCGGAATCTGCAAAGTATTGAGCCTTTCCTCTTATTATGTCTTTGAAAAAACAGATAAAGAAGGCTGGCCGCATTACACCTTAAACAGAGCCTTACCCCAAGGCGGCCTGGATAAACAGGAAGCACTTTTGAAGATGCATGTGATTGAGTATTTCAGAGGGATGTAGCCTTCCCGAGTGCTCAACACTCCTTGCTACTTTAAAACACTTTCACTTTCTTACCAACTCATCAGATTACCTAGCCTTGTATCCGATTAAATTTACTCCACTTCGATGTTGTTAAAACGGATTGGATAATAATTCATTTCATTTTACACACCTATGATAAATACATTTTCCGATAACAACCTTTCTGTCTCCTCTCACGATAATTATTTCCACTCTTTAACCAAGAGAGAGTGGGATGTGTTGTTACTATTGACAGAGGACTTGTCCAATCAAGAAATCGCGGACGGGTTACACCTCACTAGAAATACTGTAAAAACATATCGCAGACGAATCGCAGAAAAGCTACTCATTTCAGGAAAAGATCAACTGGCTCGTTTTTCAAGGAAAAATCAAGCATGGCTTAAAAATAAGTACTTTCAATTTTACCCCCTTTAAAATAATATAAATTCAATTATTTATATTATTAATTATATAAAATGTATACCTAAGTATACAGTTATAAATTAATCACGATAATACCTTTGTTAGGTAAACTATCCGGTATATTTAAAATTACCTTCCCGATACATTTACGCTTATCTTAAATATTACCTTTTTAAAAAATCACACCTCCATGAAAAAGAATTACTTCATTTTAGCAATCTACATTAGCTTTTTCTGCCTTTTCGTTGTTGCCTGTAGTGAAAAAGATAGCACTTCTGTTTTTGAAGGAAGCGCGGAACCAGCTCTGATTCAGGCTGCCAAAGGTTACTATCAAGCCAGAGTCGCAGGAGCAAATCTACGGGTTAGCGGAGACGACAAGCCAGGCAAAAAACTTGAACCAAAGTGGGACAAAGCAACAAAAAACCAGATTGAGAATGGGGATAATGCTATTGTAGTACCTGCCGATGGCTACAACATTAACGTGGAGGGTATCAGTTTTTTTAGATGTTTTGTCTTTAAAGAAGAAGGTGGCCAAATTGTTGATGGCAGAATTGTCGAGTTTCTGGGTGATTCCAAATTTTTAAAATCGGCCGGAGATAAAATTATCAGAAAATTTAAAAACGGAAAAATTCCTGGTTATACCGGTTTGGTTCTGAGCTATGATGTAAACTATCAGTACTTGGACGGTTATTCTTTCACCAATGGCAAAATGGACGAAATGGGTGTACGGCTTTGGGTACACACCGAAAAAGCTCCAACAACAAAGCCAAGCGGAAGGATTGCTTCCACGTTGAGAACGCAGGTTGAGGGCCAGTTTTGCGAACCGATATACTGGTGTTATGTCTGGACGAATGGCGCAATTACGAATTGTGTTGATTCCGGAAATTGCAATGTTAGCTCCCAAACGACCGCACCACCACCTGGCGAAGGCGGCTCATTAACAACTACAACATCGCCCCCAGCGTCGAGTATTAAAAACGAGTTGCGCTCCAAATGCTTTAAAGATGTATTTAATAACTTGCTAAGTGCACAATTTAATAATAAGGTACAAACAATTCTTTCCAATTTTAATAAATCTTCTACCCTGAGTTTTACCATTAAAGATGCTGCAACAATGAGCGATGGTAATACTCAAAAAGCCGCTGAAACTCTGGGTAATCAAATTGTGCTAAATAGTACCCTTATGGCGAATGCTTCGCAGGAGTTTGTTACTGCAACAATTTACCATGAAGTATTACATGTATTTATCAATAATACAGAAACTTATGATCACAACAAAATGTCTACTGAATATGTAACACCAATGATTCAGGCATTAATGTCATGGTTTCCCTTATCATATGAAGATGCTGAAGCTCTTGCGTGGTCCGGTCTACAAAGTACCCCTGCCTACCCTCAGAATAAAAGGAGTGACATGAATTTAATCAATAACAAATATCTTAATAGTACTTATGGCCACGCTTGTCAGTAGATTACTTTTTATTTATTTATTTATTTCTGGTTTTACTTTTGCTTATTCCCAGTCACATAGCTCCGCAATCTTTTATATTGATGAGTATAGTAAACTCGGGAAGCGACTGGATGTGTATAGTTTTCTTGACCAAGCTATTCCCCAACCCCAAACCGGATGCACTCCGGTTTGGGACTTTTTTTATTTTAGGGTAAGGGCAACAGGAAAAGTAGATAGTTTATACCATAAGGGTAATCTGCCGGCAGAAGTAACAAGTAAAATCATAGCTAATATTTATTCTACTAACGGGCATTGGAAGACTAAAAAAAAGGCTGATAAAATAGAGTTTTGCTGGTTTGTCTTCCCCTATTTTTTTTATGGAAATAACCCTTATGATAGCAACTGCACCGAGAGTGAGAAAAGACAGCAAAATTTAGCAATGGATATGGCAGCTAATGTTTTGATAATTAGCACCTTAATTAAAGACAAAAAAGCTATTTTACTTATGCCATCAGAAAACGGAGGAGGTATTATAAAAAAGTAGCAGGCATTAATGGCTTGGTTTCCAATTAGTCCTTAGTGATGCGACGGGAATAGCCTGGTCAGGTTTGCAAGAAACTAATGCGTATAAGACCGGAATAACTCAAGACGATAGGTATAATACTCATATAACTTCCAAAAAGTATAGAAATTATAACAATGAGTATGGCAAATCTTGTCCGTAACTATCTCCTGCTTTGTTTCATAGGCACTGCTTGTACAATTTGCCAGGGCCAGAGCGGCTGGCCTACACCACGCTTTCGTCTCCTGGTAATTGATAAAACGACCGGAGAGAAAGATGACATATTTAGCTTTCTGGAAAAAAATGTCCCCCGGCCGGAGGAAAACAATTGTATTGCCACCTGGGGCGTATTCTATTTCAGGGTAACGGTTAAGGGTAAAATAGATAGTCTTTTTCACGAAGGGACACTCAGAAATACGGTTACAAGACAGATCATAAAAAACATTTATGCAACACAGAGCCATTGGGAAATACCCAAGGGTACCAGGGCTGTGGACAAGCTCTGGTTTGTGTATCCCTATTTCGATTTAGGATATAGTCATCGCTTTTATAACAAATGTTCGGAGGGTGATAAGCTACTACAAAGGAACATGATAGAGTTAGCGGAAAATATTGGAAAAATATGTGCATACTCAGGAATTAAAGGCACTTATTTTATGCACCCGTCTATAACAGGTGCCGAGTATATTGATAAAACGATCGGAGAGAAAGATGACCTGTTTAGCTTCCTGAAAAAAAATATCCCCGGATCTGAAGAGAATAGTTGCAGGGCCACCTGGGGGGTATTTTATTTCAGAGTGACGGGCAAGGGTAAAATAGATACCCTTTATCACGAAGAGACACTGAGAGAGGAGGTAACAAGTCAGATCATAAAAAATATTTATGTATCAGGGAAGCATTGGAAAATACCCAAGGACACCAGGGCCACGGACAAGCTCTGGTTTGTGTACCCGTATTTCGATTTAGGATGTAAATCCTATCTTGGTTCCGATTGTCCAGAAGCAGAGAAATTAGTCCAAAAAAACGTGATGGAGTTAGCTGAAAGTATGAAAAAAATTTGTTTCTATACAGAAACCAAAGGTGCATATTTTATCCCCCCGTCTATGACAGGTGCAGAGTATCATAAAGAATGATTGACAGCCTGACATTGCAAATCATGGGAACAATAGTCATTGGGTTGTTAATAGCTCTTTCCATAACTCTGGGGTATGTTTGGCGTAAATGTACCTATTGCCCGTGTGAACGTGCATCAATGATGGATAAATCTTTGACGACAAAGTGGATATCATAGAATGGCTAAAAACGATGTCCCCATGTCTGTCAATAGTTGTAACAGCTCTTTGGATTTTTATTTTAACGATACGGGATCGGAAAAAAATTGATAATGGCAGGTATGAAGGGACATTGTTCAGTCAGATCATCCATTTTTTTTCTTCTTACTGTTATTATACAGCCAATGCCCAACAAGTTTGGTAGCCAACTTTTCCGCAGTCCCTTCAAGGGAGTACTACTATGCCAGGGAAGTTATCATTTGGTGATTACCTTCGTAAGCATGTAATCTATGAGAACAGTGCCTGTAAGGGGGAATTTGCTATCTTTTACTTTCTCATCGGTTCCATCGGGGGGGATTATACATCGAAGGAAATCTGAATGACAAGTCAAAGAATGTTATTAAAGGCAATATTCTTTCGACAGAGAACCCATTTATGACTATTGCAGGACACTATAAAGAATGATGGTTTCAAGCTGAATAAGTACGCTCATTTTTCCGGTCAATTCGGTTTTAAATATCCTTGAACGTAGTCTATCGTAAAATTGGAAGCTTTTCGAAATTTAATGGCCGGAATTTCTATTTTTGGCCTGTTTTTTATTCATTTGTTATTAATCCATCACTACAAAGATGGATTCGTTGAGTATGATACTCATTTTGTAATTTTTACCGCCATTTTTCTACTGGCAATAAGCATATTTAAGTCTGCGTCAAGCAATAACAATGCTGTCATTAGAATAAACAAAATATCCTTATGTGGGCTTGTATTGGTAATTATTATCAGTCTGCAATCTTTCGTGAATGACCGAATTGATCAACATTATGTTTTGTTGTCATGGGTGTGGCTGACATTGTTCGTCATATTACAAAGTCACCCTTCGATCTCAAAGCTTCTAATAAAATTTTTCCCGGTATCCGTTCTCATTGTTTTTCTATTCCAAATCTTTGACATATCTTTTGTAAACAACCCCTCGTATGTAGGTGAAAGGATCAATAAAGGCGAGAATGCCAACTATGTGGTCTCTACTTTGCCCTTTCTTCTTTCAATCTGCTTTTTTGAAAATGAGAGAAAGAGCTTGTTCAATAAAATTTTCCGTCTCATTTCTGCCGTTACGGTATGTATTGGTTTGTACCTAATTGTAATCAGCCATGCACGACTCGCGTATCTAGGCGTTTGTGTCGGTTTTTTTGCCGTATTAAATAGTAGATTTCATCTGACTCATTTAGTCCGTAAAAACCTGACCTCTGCCTATGCTAAGGTAGGAGTGCTTTTCCTGTTTATTACGCTTTCCATCGTTGTCATCTATTGGACCTATTCTATAAATTCCAATTCTGTAAAGGGTCGACTTCTAATTTACCGAACAAGCCTTACCATGTTAGGTCCCGGCAATTTTCTGGGCATTGGTATCCAAAGGTTTAAAGACATTTACAATAATTATCAATCCGATTACATGATTGATAATCAACCTCAACTCTCTACACAGTTATTAGCCGATGACACTTTTTTTGCCTTTAATGAGTTTTTGCAGATTGGTGTTGAGCTCGGTCTTGGGGGCTTGATTTTGACAACTGTCATTATAGTAATGCTTTTACGAAAAGATCAGATTTATAACACGGACATATTTCCGACTTCGGGCGCCCGTGCTTCGATATATAGTATTTTGATATGTTGTTTATTTAGTTATCCACTTCGAACTACCTCTGTTTTTCTAAACATCATCTTTTTTATCGCTATCATTTCCACCAATTTCTCCGAGATACAAAAGCTAAGAATAACCCTCTCTACTACATGGATTCGAATACTAACGATACTCTTTTTAGTTACAGCCCTAATAATTGGTGTAAATGAATACAAAAGAATATCGGCACTGATTTTGTGGAGACAAGCTGCTCATATATCGGCGATAAACGGATTTAAGGACGCTAAGCCTTTATATGACACATGTTATCCCCAGTTAAAAACAAATGGAGGTTTTCTGTTTAACTTCGGTTCCGAGCAATTGATTTTTGGTGAAGTTGATAAAAGTATACTTTTATTAGAAGATGCTTCAAAAAGGATTTCCCACACTAATCTCTATGTTTATTTGGGCAATAATTATAAGTTACTTAATAAGTTTGATAAAGCGGAATCCAGCTATTTAAGAGCCGCAAATATGGTACCATCACTATTTCTTCCAAAGTATCTGTTAATGGTTATGTATCAGGAGCAAGGAAAAATCCAGGAAGCCTCAATCGTCGCCAAAACAATTATATTATATCCAGTTAAAGTACCATCCAATCAAGTTAATTTCTATAAACAGATGGCGGAGGAGTCTTTAATGACGATTCCAAAAAAGAACAATCCGTAACATTTTTGCAATGATAAAGCTTTCATTCGTATGCTTTTTATTTGGTTTAGGGGTTTTCCTATCATGTAGTAAGATGGATTCCGCGATGGAAAAATCTTTCCAGCAAGCCAAAAACAATAAAGAGGAGTTAAAGAGGGTAATAAATCACTATAAGACCAAAGATGATACGATTGGCTACATTGCATCCATTTTTCTTATTGAAAATATGAAAGGACTAGGCACATACGATTCGAAAACAGACTCCATGAGATTGGATCTGGAGCATATCAATGCCGATTACCTAATTTCCAATATAGATGCCAGTTTGAAAGTATCAAGGTTAAATCTTATTAAAGGCAATATCAGTCAAACAGCCTTTCTCGAGTATATTCTTCCCTACCGTCTGGAATACGAAGGTTTATCCGATTGGAGGAAACAATGTTTAGATAGATATAATTCGATCAGTGGTGACTTATTCAACTTAAAAACCTTTGAAGAGCAAGCTTTCTATGCCGTTACAAACATTAATAATGATTTAATTGATCACTTTAAATACACCAATTCGGAATCACCGGCAGAATTTAACAATTGGCAACAATTAATTACTCGGAAAAGCGGGGATTGTTGGGCCATGACTAATACAATCACTTATCCTTTACGGGCGATGGGGATTCCCACAACAATAGATTTTATAACTTCCTGGGGAAATTCAAATGGTGGAGGACACGCCTGGAACACTTTGATCCTCAAAACCAGGAAAACGGTACCTTTTTTGGGTTTCGAAGCCTCACCTCCAAATTACAACCCATTTAAGGTTTACAAGACCGTTATGCGCTTTCCAGCAAAAATATTTAGAAAAACTTTCTCAATGAACCCCTTGGCCCTATCAAATCTGATAACGAATGTGAATGACATTCCTGTCCACCTGCGTTTTGATAGAGCAATTGATGTTACAGATCAATATCTATCAACTAAAACCGTAAAAGTTTATATTGGTAATCGATCTGCTCCCAATATTGTTTACCTCTCTGTCTTCTCTAATGGCCAATGGCAACCTGTTTGTGGAACACCTAGAAAATTGGGGTATTACTTTTTTGATAAAATGGTTGAAAACATATTGTACATTCCAACCTCTTTTGATAGCGAGAAGGGTGTTAAATTGCTTGGTTACCCTTTTTTTATCCGAAGTGGAATCATCTTTAGCCTTAAACCGAATATGAGTTCTCTTGAGAATATTACTATCGGAAATACGAGATCGCTGGTATCGGATGGCTTAGGTTTATATGGGCTAAACATTTCCAAGGAGGTATTTTACCAACGAATGGAAAATTTAATGTCTGGAATCAACACAAGCAAACCCCTAGATAATGTAACCTATAAACTATTTTACTGGGATGGTTCGTGGGTATTACATAGTGAAGTAAAGAAAATACCCGGGAAAAATCTCGTTTTTTATAACGTCCCGAAAAATGCCCTCTTACGTCTAATTTCGCCACATGATCTAAGAAATAGCCGAATTTTTAGCTATAAAAATGGGCAGGTTTGGTGGTAAAGGAATTGAAGTTATTCATTTATGCAACGCGGCTAATAAACTCCTTTAGTGACCGTATTCACCTCTTTTGAGGTTTCAGTAAATACTTCATCCGCAATTCCCTACGCAAGAAACGCTTTGATGATGCATGTGATTGAGTACTTTAGGGGAATGTAGCTTTTCCCTAACCTTATTATAAAACCAATAACTTGAAATATGTTGTGATTTACCATATTTCCGGCTATCGGTTTTTACGATTTTAATCAATTTCCAGACTGCAATAAAATGTGCCTGTCGGTGGCATTTTATCCTGTTGAACTCCTGGTTTTAAAATGATTTTTCTCCAATTTTTCCCGTCGTTATATAGATATAATAATGTTTTTATTTTTCATTATTATTCCATGAAAAAAACTTATTTTAGTATTGGAATTCACTAAATTTCAATAAGTTATGAGAAATACACTTACCCCTCAAAGTGACTTGCCAAGTAAAACTACTTCCCACAGTCTACTAGTATTAGTACTACTTTTAACTCTCCCCATTTCAGAGAGTTACGCACAAGTTCTTATCCCCTACAATTCAAACTGGAAATATGCTCCTGAAAGTAATACTGCTCCGGCAGCAACCTGGAAGACTTCCGGTTTTGACGATGCCTCTTGGAAGAGCGGAAACGCGCCTTTTGCTTTTGGAAGCCATGTATATAGTACCCTGCTTGAAAGGGGCCCTAATAATACCACGCCTAATTATCCTGCTTTTTATTTTAGAAAAACCGTGAACATTGCCAGCACCGGGGCGTATAGCAGCATTCGGTTACGTGCATATCTGGATGATGGTATCGTAATTTATGTCAATGGTGTAGAAGTAAAACGGAAAAATATGAACGCCAATGTAAATGACCCTTACACGCGTGCAGCGGGCGATTCACTGACAATCGATACATTGTTGAACATATCGCTTTTTCAGAATGGAAATAACCTCATTGCCGCAGAAGTACATCAAACAGGTGAAACCAGCGGGGATATTCTTTTTAACCTGCAATTGGAAGGGACGCCAGTACCTTCGCAAACTTCGATGCTTATTCCATATCAATCCGGTTGGAAATATGCTCCCGAGAGTAATACTGCCCCGGCATCTACCTGGAAAAATTCGGGTTTTGATGATGCTTCCTGGAAAAGTGGAAATGCGCCATTTGCTTTCGGGGCACATTTTTACAATACCCTTCTGCAACGAGGTCCCAATAATACGACACCAAATTATCCTGCTTTCTATTTCCGAAAAACGATAAACATTGTCAGCACGGCAGCATATAGCAACATACGGTTACGTGCATACCTGGACGATGGTATCGTAATCTATGTCAATGGCGTAGAGGTGAAACGGAAAAATATGAATGCCAATGTGAATGACCCTTACACGCGTGCGGCAGGGGACTCGCTCACCATTGACACATTGCTGAGCACTTCGCTTTTTCAGAACGGGAATAATCTTATTTCTGCGGAAGTGCACCAAACCGGTGAAACCAGCGGGGATATTCTTTTTGATCTGCAACTCGAAGGAACAACCGCGAGTACACCGTCATCAATGGTTATTGCATATCAATCAGGCTGGAAGTATGCTACGGAAAGTAATACGACACCGGCCTCAAACTGGAAAACTTCCGCTTTTGACGATGCCTCCTGGAAAAGTGGAAATGCTCCTTTTGGTTTTGGACCCCATTTTTATAATACCCTTCTTCAGCGAGGTCCCAATAATACGACTCCGAATTATCCGGCTTTCTATTTCCGAAAAACGGTAAACATTACAAATGCAGCTGCAAACAACAGTTATCGTTTACGTGCTTATCTGGATGATGGTATTGTCATTTATGTAAATGGGGTGGAGGTTAAGCGTAAAAACATGAACGCCAATCCAAATGATCCTTTCACCCGCGCAGCAGGAGATTCTCTGACCATCGATACGTTGCTGAGCTCATCTCTTTTTCAGAATGGGAATAACCTCGTTGCCGCAGAAGTCCACCAAACGGGTGAAACCAGCGGGGATATTCTTTTTGATCTTCAGTTGGAAGGAAGCTCGACTTCACTATATCTCACCAGATATCCGTACCTGCAACTCGCTTCTCATAACCGCATGACAGTACAATGGTATACCAATCTTGCTACCACAGCCACTGTTCGTTACAGCACAAATTCAAACCTGAGCTCGGGTTACACAGAAGTGGCGGTATCCCAAAGCGATCTTCTGCACGTTGTTACTTTGAAAAATCTTACGCCAGATACCAAGTATTATTACAGTGTGGGCTACGGTACCGGAAACAATTTCCAGCTTTTACAGTATAACTCCGCTGTAAACTATTTCCAGACGCTGCCGACGGATACCAGTCACCCGTTGCGTTTCTGGCTGCTGGGAGATTCGGGAGCAGGGAATTATCTAAATCCGCGGCCCTTCAAAGTACGTGATGCATATCTGGCCTATCTTAATTCCAGAAATAATCCGTACGTGGATGGCATTGTATTTCTGGGTGACAACTCAAATACTTCCCCATATGAGGGGCTTCAACAGGCGCTGGACACGACCATTTTTAAATTCTATAACAGACCCAATGACAAACAGCTGCTTTCGCATATGCCTTCCTGGACTGTTATCGGAAATCATGACTATGATCCTGATCCAAGTTATTTACACAGTGATGGCAATACTTATTTTGTCAGGAAAGCTTATCATAAACAAACAGCCGCCAGTTTTTCAACCTTTTCATATCCCGACAGTGCCCAAATTGGAGGACAGCCAACGTTTAATAAAAAGGGGTATTATTCTTTCAACCAGGGTGATGTCCATTTTGTGGTTTTAAATCCGCCACTGATTGAAAAAGATAACATTGCCGATAATTGGCTTGAAACATTTTTAAGCATCAAGGAAATTTTCAGCAAAAATTCCATTGCGCTGGATTATAATTTCAATACCCCTATCGATTCGCTACCGCAGGTCAAATGGCTGGTTAAGGATTTAAGCACGAACACAAAAAAATGGACAATCGTGACCTTCCACCTGCCTCCCTTTTCTACCATCGGGCATTTTCCTGATGAAAAAGATTTGACCCGAGTTAGGGAAAAGCTGATGCCTATTTTGGAAAAACCGGAGTACCATGTCGACGCTTTACTTGTTTCCCATTCACATGCTTATTTACGGGCAGGTATGATCAGGAAAAGCGGAAATGCCGCCCGTACCACCGATTCGTATCTGGCGGGAAGTAATCTGGGACGATATCCGGCCTCTCCTCCTTATATAAAATCAAACAATGAAACGGCTTATTCCTATCTATTGTCCGGTTCGGCGGGAAGAGGATTTTTTGGTAATGTGAACAACAACGGTACAAATGTTTACATTAATGACTCCGGTTATGATGATCCGGCCAAAGTCAAACACCCAAGCATTACCACTCCTCCTTTTGACACATCACCTCGTATGGATAACGTGACTGGTGATAATACTACTGATTTTTACCATGTCAAAGGTGGGTCTATTGAACTTCTGTTTCAGGAAAATCGCCTCGATGTAAAGTTCATAAAGGAGTCAGACGTATCACCTAATTTCGTCATCGCAGATTCTTTCGTGGTCATGAAGGACGTAAACAAAACAAAATCATACAACATTCAGGCTGGGGATCAGTTAACACTTAAAGCTTCCTGGGTTGGGGATTACGTCTGGTATTCTTCTCAGGCACCGAACCCTTTGCGTACTGCCGCTACGGAAAATGTACTTTCAACAGGTTTACGGGAACGTACTTTTAGTCCTACTCAGAACATCAATTATTATGTTGTTGATGGACATGGCTATCTCGTTGATACCTTCCGCGTATTTGTCGGCCCTCCTCTCCCTGTCAATCTGCTTGCATTTACAGCTACCAAATCCGAAGCAGGAGCTTTATTGAACTGGTCAACAACCTCAGAAACCAATAGTGACCGGTTTGAAATACAACGGAGCGATGATGCGACCAGCTGGTTGACCCTGGGAAATGTTACGGCGAAAGGAGAAAGCAAAGTATCTCAGACCTATTCTTATCTTGATCGTCAGCCGAAATCAGGGGACAATTACTACCGCCTGAAGATGATTGACCGCGACGGAACCTTTGCATACAGCCGGATTGTAAGTATTCAGATTAATCCCAGGTTCGAAATTGTTGTATACCCTAATCCAGTTGAGGATAACATCAGTCTGAAAGTGACGGACTGGAAACAGGTCAAAAGCGTCACGATGATAAATAATGCCGGTACGGAAGTTTATAATTCCGGTCCGGTAATGTCGGGGATTGTAAATGTGAAAAACATCTCCTCGGGTATATACATTCTGAAAATCGTTCTCAAGGACGGATCTGTTTATAACCACAGGATGTTCCGCGTCAAATAAGAGGCTGAGCTGGAAACAATCAAATACTATTCCTATTAATAGAGTAGTCGCATTCCAGCACTTCGTAGAACCAACCCGTGTTTTCCCTCTCCAGTCGTGGGGAGGGAAAACCTTTTTAGTTAATCTATATCTTCTTCTATGTATAAGTACACCTATATATAGAAGCAAACACAAGCACGCCAGGTTTTCAAACAGACAAATCCACCTCGTCGCCAACGATAACTTATAGTCTTAAAACAGGCACACCATCCGGGCTGACCCTGATCTGCTCCCTAATGAACCATACAACGATTTGCTGAGCACCATCAGGACCACTGAAATACCGATTTTCGCCAGAAGCCAGGTTTTAAAATGGTTTCTCCAAAAAAGTTTAGAAAAAGTTTCACTTTAATAAATTTGACTTTCAGCGACTTACCCATTTTGTTCAACTTTTTTTGAAAATACTTTGCATTGAGGCTTGCATCTTAAAAATAAATGTAGGACT
>NZ_JAMXKF010000007.1 GCF_024220585.1 Dyadobacter diqingensis | reverse complement strand
ACAGAGCTTTTTTCACGATTAATTCTCTGAGAAGTTTAGATAAATGAAAGAGGGTGCCTCAAGACTAATTTGAGACGCCCTCTATTCGTCTCTGGTGATTTCAAACATAAAATCAGCAGGAAAACGGTCGAGATTTCTTCTTACGGCTTGCTTTAAGGTCCTAGTCTCAATTTCGTACATCTTGGAAAGGTCAAAATCCAGCATTATTTTTTGCCCCCTCAGGGTGAAAACTTTGCTTTGAATAGATATTAGTTCCATAAAATGCGGTTTTAAGGTTGGATTTGATACTGTAAATTTTCTCGAAAGTCACAATTGCAAGTGTTATAAATCCTGAATTTTCGTATACGATTTGGGACGGGATTCAGTCAAAATTTTCTGATCAAGATTAATATGTATAGTTTTATGTCCTCGTAATAAAATTTACCAGAATGTCGTCAGAAATTGCTGCAAGTAAAATTGCAATTATTGGTCTTGGTTATGTCGGTCTGCCTTTGGCGGTGGAGTTCAGCCGGAAATATTCAGTGCTTGGTTTTGATATCAACAAAGAGCGGATCGCTGAACTGAAAAGAGGTTATGACCGAACGCAGGAAATTTCATCCGAAGACTTACAACGTGTGCAGGATTTGCAATTTTCCGATGAGTTATCGGCATTGGCAACCTGTAATATATTTATTGTAACGGTACCTACGCCGATTGATAACTATAAAAAGCCGGATCTTGTCCCACTTTTAAAAGCCAGTCAAACAGTAGGGAAGGTGCTGAAAAAGGGCGATATCGTGATTTATGAATCAACGGTTTATCCCGGTTGTACGGAGGAGGATTGTGTCCCCGTCCTGGAAAAGGAAAGCGGATTGAAATTTAATACAGATTTCTTCTGCGGATATTCGCCGGAACGGATCAATCCGGGTGATAAGGTCAATACGTTAACAAAAATAAAGAAAGTGACGTCCGGATCGACGCCGGAGATTGCTGAATTTGTCAATAATTTATACAGTTCGATCATTGAAGCCGGTACACATCTGGCGTCAAGCATCAAGGTGGCGGAAGCTTCGAAAGCTATTGAAAATGCACAGCGTGATGTTAACATTTCTTTTGTTAACGAACTGGCGCTGATTTTTGACCGGATGGGTATTGATACCACGGAAGTACTGGAAGCTGCCGGAACCAAATGGAATTTCCTTAAATACAAACCCGGACTGGTGGGAGGCCATTGCATTGGCGTGGATCCGTACTACCTGGCTTACAAGGCCGAATCTTTGGGTTATTATCCGCAGGTGATCCTTTCAGGGCGACGGGTCAATGATACCATGGGTGTTTTTGTCGCCAATAAACTGGTGAAATTACTGATCAAAAAAGGTCATAAAATTGAAGGCAGCCGTGTTTTGATATTGGGAATAACGTTCAAGGAAAATTGTCCTGATATCAGAAATACCAGGGTTGTGGACGTTTATAAGGAATTGAAAGATTTTGGCATGCAGGTTGACGTGTATGATTCATGGGCGTCGGCGGATGAGGTAAAACATGAGTATGACATTGCGTTATCCGACAAGCCATCCGGGAAATATGAAGCAGTCGTGCTGGCAGTAGCACATGATACTTTCAAAGCGATCAACTTGGCTGATTTTACCAACAGCAATTCGGTTCTTTTTGATTTGAAATCGACACTGCCAAAAGAATCGGTTGATTCAAGATTATAAAAATGTTCGTGAGCGGAATCGGTTTTGAGCTGATTTCGCTTACTTTTTCTACGATACTTCGGTAGATTTTTTCTGTTTTATATAAAAAAACAGAACCTGAATCAGGTAAAGATTTCTTCGCCTCTTAAAATTACCTGCGAATGTGTACTTTTGCAGGAATTATCACAATACTATTGACGCATGCGTGTTTGTTTTGTCATGGCGGGGTTGCCGCACTATTTTGCATTGATACTGAATAAAATGGTTTCTGACTATGGAATCGAAGTTATTCTGGTCAAACCTAGTCAGCAAAGCAAGGCAATTGGTGCCGGTGTGAAAGAAGACAAATCCGCCGCGCAGTTTCGTCTGGTAGAACTTCCCGAATACACGACGTGGTACGGCAAGTCTTTTTTTGAAAATCTGATTCCAACGCTTCACGAAATAAAACCGGACATTATTGTGATGTCGGCGTGGCCTTATTTCTTACAGTTTATATTAAATCCGTTTTTCTATTTTAAGTTAAAGGGAGTTAAAGCAAAATTGATCTGCCGGGACATTCCGTTCAATACCTCGTATTGGGGCAAAAGCCAGGAATATTACTACTCCGGACAAAATATTACGGAAGATCTGGACGCGGCGAAGAAAAACTGGAAAGGTGCGCTTTCGTTCAGGATTATCACCTGTCTGCGCCGGTTGTACCTTCCCCTGGCGGATGCACATATCAATTACTACAACGAAGGCGGAGCGATTATTGCGAGTTACGGCGTTCCCAAAGAGAAAATATTTATCGCTGCCAATTCTCCGGATACGGACGAACTGCTGGCGGCATATGATCAGGTTTTGAAACAGCCCGACATCCTGCCGGCCAATCCGCACCGCGTTATACACGTTGGACGCTTGGTGAAATGGAAACGAGTGGATATGCTGATTCAGTCGGTAAAGGATCTGAAAAGATTCTTTCCGGATATCGAATTGGTTGTTGTAGGTTTTGGTCCCGAAGAAGAAATACTGAAAAAACAAGCTGCTGATTTGGGCATCGCCGAGAATATTCGTTTTGTGGGTGGCGTTTATGACTCGCTGACATTAGGACGTTATCTGCATGTTTCGTCCATTTACCTGTTAGGCGGCATGGGCGGCTTGTCGATCAACGATGCAATGTGTTTTGCCAAACCTGTCATTTGCGCAGTAGCGGATGGAACGGAGCGTCGTCTGGTCCGGGAAGGATACAACGGAAGTTATTTTGAAAACGGTAATCAGGAAAGTCTTAACCTGAAAATCAAAAGCTTGCTTGAAGATCCGGAAAAAGTAAAGACCTTTGGTGCTAACTCGCTGAAAATTATCAAGGAAGAAATTAATATACATAGTGTGTTGAAGGAGTATATGGTTGCTTTTCAATATGTTCTTGCGCACTGATCGATAGCTGTTTAAAATTTTGGTTGATTAAAAATGAAAATCCTAAGTATTGTTGGTGCCCGTCCGAATTTCATGAAAGTGGCCCCGCTTCACCGCGCTTTTTTGAAACATGCACAAATAGATTCTAAAATTATTCACACCGGACAGCATTATGATGCCCGTATGTCGGATGTTTTTTTTAATCAGCTGGAATTGCCGAAACCGGATTATTTTTTAGGGATCGGAGGCGGATCGCACACGCAGCAAACTGCCAAAATCATGATTGAATTTGAGCAGGTCATGGCGGTCGAAAAACCGGATGTCGTGCTTGTTGTAGGGGACGTGAATTCGACGATCGCGTGTGCGATGGTTGCCGTAAAGGAACATATTCCGGTTGTCCACGTGGAAGCAGGTTTGAGAAGCGGTGATCGTGGAATGCCGGAAGAGATTAACCGGATTATGACCGATTGTATTGCGGATGATCTTTTTGTGACGGAGCAGGCAGGTATCGATAATCTTAAAAGAGAGAGTATTCCCGACGAAAAAGTACATTTTGTTGGCAATGTGATGATTGACTCGCTGGTTTATTATCGTAAAAAAGCTGCAACGCTGACTATTCTGAATGATCTGGGTCTGGCACCGAAGTCTTACGTTTTGATGACGATGCACCGGCCAAGTAATGTGGATTTTGAAGCAGGACTGACCAATATCCTTACGATTATCAAGGAAACTTCGAAAGATAAAACTGTATTATTCCCTGTTCATCCGAGAACATTGAAAAATATGGAAACCTGGGGTTTGCTCGATGAATTGAAGAGTCTTGAAAACGTCATTTTGATGGAGCCGCAAGGTTATCTGGAATTCCTGCATTTAATGGAAAATGCGGCTTTGATCATTACAGATTCGGGCGGAATACAGGAAGAAACGACGTATTTACAGGTACCTTGTCTGACTTTCCGTGCGAGCACTGAACGCCCGGTTACGGTTGAATTGGGAACAAATATTCTGTTAAGCGACCTCGATCCGGTTTCTGTGGCTGAAAAAGTACAGGATATTTTGGGTGGTCGGACCAAGGAAGGGGTTATACCGCCATTTTGGGACGGACGTGCCGCGGAACGTATCGCTGAGATATTGATACAAAAATATGCTAACTAGCCTTTTATAGTGGGAATTGTTGTTCGTCAGAGTCTTAAAGCAGGGTTAGGGTCTTATATCGGAGTCGGGATTGGTATTGTCAATCAGATGTATGTTTCTACAAAATTTCTATCGGTAGAACAATATGCACTTTCCCGGTTGCTCTTTGAAAATAGTTTGCTTTTTTCTGCTTTTGCCCATCTGGGGACGCCTTTCATAGCAGATAAATTTTTCAGTCTTTTTAGAGACGATGAAAATCAGCATCGCGGAATTCTGCCTTTTTTGCTATTTCTTCCGTTTATTGGCGGTCTGCTTTTCTCTATATTGTATCTGCTCTTTACACCGGCTATTCACGCGTATTACGCGAAGGAATCTCCGATGTTATTGAAATACCATTTCCTGGTTATTCCGCTAACCATTTTCTGGATTTACATTACCGTGCTGGAAGCATATTGCCGGAACAATGCACGAATTGCCGTTCCAAGTTTTATTCGTGAAGTATATCTGAAGCTGGCAAATGTTATTCTGATATTTACTTTTGGGATGGGTTGGCTAAGTTTTGATATGATGCTTTACCTCGTCATTGCTTCTTATGGTTTAGGGGTGCTTATCCTAATTAGCTATATCAAAACGCTTGGAAAGTGGTATTGGCGTTTCCCGGACCGTAACATTCTTACAGGCGTTACCATCCGCCAAATGCTTGCGTACGGAGGTTTTACATTGTTGGGCGGAATAGGTGTGAACCTGATGCTTTTTATTGATCGTACAATGCTGGCTGGTGAACGTGGATTGGTTAATGCAGGGATTTTTATTATCGCCTCCTACATTGCCGGAGTTATTGAAATACCACGCAAGGCGATCGGTCAGATATCAATACCGCTGCTCTCCACTTCGCTCACCAATGGAGACTACGATCATGTGAGAACCATGAATCAGAAATCTGCACTGAACCAGCTTATCGCTGGCGGGCTTTTTTTCTTACTGATCTGGGCAAGTATAGATGATATTTTTTATCTCATTCCCAAAGGAGATACATACGGTGAAGGAAAATACGTAGTGCTTTTCTTAGCGCTGGCGAAAGTGTTCGACATTGCAACGGGGCTTAATACAGAAATTATTTTGTACTCGAAATTTTTCAGGTTTGCCACGTTATTTATTGTAGCGTCCGCGATCTGTGGGTTTTTGTTAAACCTTTGGCTGATCCCGTTATACGGATTTCTGGGAGCAGCGATCGCCACCGCGCTCACAACATTCGGTTATTCAATGGCCAGGATGCTGTTTGTCGGGAGGAAATTTGGTGTGTTACCTTTTACAGGCAAAACCGTACAGGTGGCCATTGTACTCGCATTGTTATACGCACTGACATTTTTGGTGCCTGACTATACCCGCACTGTGTTTTCGGCCATGACCGTCCTGGTTTTACGCTCAGGTGTGCTCGTGATTTTGTTTGCGGTGTTTATTATCCGGATGCAGGTATCGGTTGAGATTAATGAGCTGGTGTTATCTTTTCAGCGAAAATGGCTGAAATAATTTCAGTAACCAGGTTACTGAAATTATCTTAAATCAACGAATCTCCAAGTCTGATTTTTCGGGATGTTTTGATCCGGTTCTCAACGAATGAAAGATCTCTGATATAAATCGTGTTTTCTGGATTTGTTGAGGTAATTTTAGTCAGTTTTCTTTCCGTAGGAAGATAGTTGTACGGAACGAACCCAAGAGCAAGAAGTTTATTATGAATGTAATTCTGCCCAAATTCATATTGGTCAGAAAGACCGTTGGTCTCCATAATAATTATTTTCAACTCAGGTCTTTCCAGGGTCGAAGTTGCACCATTGATGACATTCGCTTCAAATCCTTCCACATCAATTTTAAGAAGATTAATATTTTTTCCTCTTAATAAGTTGTCAAGGGAGTTCACAGGAACTTCTGTAACCGGGCCGCCGAATGTGCTGTCGTTGATAACATGGTTTATAGCATCCAGCGTGTTCGAAAATACCAATGTTTCCTCCTTGTCACCCACGCCAAGGTTATACAATTCTGTTTTATCCTGTAAATTGTTGTAGTTGATATTGCGTTTCAGATTCGCAAAAGTGGAAGGGATTGGCTCGAAAGATAAAGATTTTGCACCTGTTATTCCTGATGCCAAAACGGAATATACGCCAATATTAGCACCAACGTCTACAAAAGTATCTTCCGGTCTCAGATAATGCATCACGAACAACATTTCGTTGGTATCGTACAGGCCGGTATATATCTGAAGCTCTGCACTGGACATGCCTCTGTCAACAACCAATGAAACATTTTCAACAAAAGGATAGACCATCGGGTGTTTATGCAAACGAATTACAATTCCTCTTTTTAGAAACGTGAGAAGTGCTTTTACCTTTCTGTTTTTATTTAACGGGTGCCCCAGGACTGTCTTTATTGTCTTTAATTTCATTACAATGCTCAAATATTTTGTCGAAGATAAGAGGAAAAAGAGAGTTCATAAAGAAGATAATACTAAAAGCCTCTTTTAATCTTAATTGTATTAATAAACATGGCTGGTTTAGCGAAGAATGTTAATCGTGCCATTTGACAATAATTTCCCTTCTGAATATATCTTGTAGGGATACATGCCAGGCATTACTGTTTTTCCACGATATGTTCCGTCCCAGGCCGTAAGATATCCGGTTGACTGAAAAATAACCTCTCCCCAGCGGCTGTAAACAAATATTTTAGTATCCGGATAAGCATCCCAGTTCCGGATTTCCCACGTGTCATTCACACCATCATGATTTGGAGTGAAAACGTTGGGAACCAGTAATTGTTTATCGTTATGAGGCGTAACGCAATTTTTGACGGAAATAATTTTAGATGTATTAGCAGGATTTACCTTAAAACAAGAACCTACATAAGAGGCTTCAACGTCAATTGATAATTCATAATCGGCCGATCGTCTTGGCAATGTGTACAAGAATTCCTGGCCCGTTTCTGGTGAAACCAGAACCTTGTCAATCTTCCATTGAAATACTGCATCATTGGAGCTGCCTTCTGCAATTAAACGGATTTGCTCCCCGCCACATGCATTTTCGTTTTCGGCTTTTAGCGTAATCGAAGAGGGGATACTTGTGTCTCCCTTAAACAAAGCGTTGATCTCCTCTTGGTTTAAAGCTCTGTTGTACAGGTGAACATCGTCAATAAGTACATTGGAGGCTTGTCCGTAGTTATTTCTGGCACCTATCATAGCTCTCACGATCCCTGTTCCGTAAAATGCTTTTGCACCATTTAGTGGGTTTGCGCAGATCAATTGTCCGTCGATGTAAAAATAGTAATTATCAATATCCTTGCAGAGTACAAGATGGTACCATTTGTCAGTTTGAGGAAGCACGTCATCTGTACATCGCACGTTTTGAGCTACTCCCTGATAACTTCCATGAGCAAATGCATTGTGACGTGCTGTATAATCATTGCCAAGCAAAATGTGCTGATCACCGTAATCACTGCCAACGGAAAATAAGAAGAACGCTACAGAAGGTGAAGGCAGATTTTTGGGAGAGACCCAAATTGAATATGAAAAGGTATTTAGCTGTAAATTCTTCGGGCTTATTTCGATGTAATCATTGATACCGTCAAAATCATATGCGCTGTTGGATTTACCGAATCGGTCAGCCGTTAATTTGGCACCTGAGACCTTTCCATTGTTACTGCTGCTGCTTAAGTCACTTGCATTTCCGGAAAATGGATAACATCCGATTAGGCCTTAATTCAGGTTTACTTGAGAATATGAAAAATTTGAAATCAGTAAATATAAAAGTAAGCAGTAGAAAATTTTCATAAACGAGGTAGCTGGTAGGGTATAAGTAACTTAAAGGTAAATTTGGTAATTATCAGATTAAATATCATTAATAGAATGGGTGTTTTTTTAGCATGTTTTTATTGTATAGGTTACTTGTCCTCGTGAATTCGGTGTATGGCAGTTATCTTATTACATTATTGCTTTCTGATAACTAATTTTCAACGATTTTACCCCACCCATATTCTCTTTAAAACACATCAATCCAGGTTTTATTACGCCGTTATGATCTGTTGATGTTCCCAGGTCCATCGTTTTAATACCCTCTTTTTGACAGTAATTATAAATCTGTTCATACAGTAAAACCATCGGACTGAATTTTCTGTAACTAAGCAGGTCAGTCTGGATAAAAAGGTATAATATATTTTTGCTGACTCTCACGGTTACGCAAACCGCTATCAGCTGATGTTCGTCCTTTGCGGTAAAGACTAGAAACTCTTCGGGAAATGTTTTTGCCAGTACTTCAAATTTTTCTTCTGAAATCGATAATTTGTAGTTTTTACTAGAAAAGCTATCCGAAATAAATTTAAAAATTTCCCTGTCAGGTGACGTTTTATCAAGGTTAATCCTAAAACCGGCTTGTTTACATTTATTTAATCTTCTGGATTCAGATTTTTTTATTCTCACAGAAAAGTCAATGCTTGAAATTTCAATGTGGTGATTGATTCGCTCGATGGATTGATAAGCATTCATCAAATAAATTCTATGCAGGATCTGGTTTAATGTAGGGTTATAACACACGGGAGCCGTCTTAATCAAAAGATCTTTTGCGCTGTTTTGCTGCATCCATTTTTCCACGCAGGAAAGGAAAAATATGAGTTCCTGCATTTGACAGCCGGGATGGCATTGAATGCCGCCAAATGGAGCCTTAGCAGAAGATGCAAAATGTTTTTCAGATACTTCGGTTAAAGAAATGGAAGCGATTGCTTCGGGATATGGCAGCCTGATGAGATAAAAGGTGTGGTATCCCTGTAATGTTTGTGTGTTCTGATGTTTTGCAGTATTGAAAAGATAAACTTCAAAGCTGCATGGATATTCATTTGCAGGCTTTTGAATGTAGAGCCGTGTTTCCAGGGAATCGTAGTTCCAGGTATAATCAGGGGTATTCAATTTTGATTATGTTATGGTGTGTGTGGTCAATGAACGACATTGCGTGATTAAGTTAAACATTTCTACACGAAAAGAAAACCTTGCTGTCCGCTCAAATTATCAAAGCGATTTTTCAGGTACGAAATTTTAAATGTAGTTTTATGAAGTTTTGAATATACCCAAGAATTTCTTTTAATTTTGATATAATTGGTTGTGTAAGAATTAATTAAATTAATTCTATTGATATTGCACATAAATGCCCCATTTTTGTAGTTGTCAATCTTATTTTCGTTGGGTATAATTTCATTTTTTTTATCGAAATATCTTTGTACATTAATAGCAGAAAATAAAATTTTAAGCAAAAAATGAATATAGGGTAGGGGTTATTGACTTTATTTTAACTAAAATTTCTAACTTGTACCTCCAATGTGACTGTGGCTTGGATTCTACGTCTATATAGCAAGTAATTTTTCCGAACGGGAGATAATTTGTGTGTTGAATAACAGGTCATTTTGCATTAAATAAATTATTGTTTTTATTCATCAATTAGAGAGTTATTACATCTGGTACCAAGTATTTAGAATTGTGCTAATATTTTAGTGTTTTCATTCGCGATAAATTCTAACTTTGGGGTAATACTATTTCTACTGTCATTTAGTATATAAACTTTTCATGAAGCACATACTTATTGCCGAGGATCACGCAGTTGTACGAATCGGGACCAAGCACCTCCTAAAATCTCTGATTCCGGAATCACAAATTACCGGAGTGGATACGTTTCAGAAAGTACTTTTGGAACTAGGTAATCAGACTTTTGATCTGCTTATTTTAGATATCAATATCCCGGGCGGGAATAATACTAAAATGATTGAAACAATCAGGATAAAGCGCCCGGATATCCGTATACTTATGTTTTCCAGCTATGATGAGCAGTTATATGGCTTGCTTTATCTTCAGGCGGGAGCGGATGGGTATTTATCAAAAGATGCTGCGGAAGATGAGTTTAAGACTGCTGTGCTGAGCGTGCTCGATAACAAAAAATATATGAGCGCTGACATGCAGCAAATCAATATCAACAGGCTGATCAATCCTAAGGAATTCCTTCCGGACCCAATCGTGAGCTTGTCTCCGAGAGAAAAGGATGTGATGAACTTGCTTAAGGAAGGTTTTGGTACCGCCAAAATTGCTGAGAAGCTGAATCTTCAACTGTCTACCGTAAGTACCTACAAGGCGCGCATTTTTGAAAAAATGGGTGTTAAAAACATTGTAGAATTGATTACGAAAATCAAGCTGATTGATAATTAAGAGTCATACTGTTACAATTTTGTAAGCAGATATTGGGTAATTGTGCCTGATATCTGCTTTTTTTTACCCTTTTGATATGTTTAACCGGCCATAACGTCGTATGGGCAGTCTTTGAATAAGAACGAGGTGGAACAAAAGGAGATTTTGTAGCGATAGTTCGCTCTAAATATTGAATTTTGTCTACTTACGTATTATATTAATTACTGTAACTTTAAAGCTCTCAATCTGGATTGCGTCAACGAAAATAGATGAAAAGAATTTTAATTGTTGAGGATCATGCCATTGTACGAATGGGTATTGATTTTCTGATCACCGATATGTTTCAGCAAGTGGATGTTCAACAGGCGGCAAGCTTCACTCTGGCACTAACCCTTCTTCAAAAAAACAAATTTGACCTGATCATACTGGACATTAATATCCCCGGCGGTGAGCACAGCCGGATGATTAATAGCATTAGGGCAATTCAGGACAACGCAAGAATTCTTGTTTTTTCAGGCTCCGAAGAAGAAATTTACGCGCTTCATTACCTGCATGCGGGCGCTAATGGATTTTTGTCCAAAGGGTCTTCTGAGGATGAATACAAGGTTGCGATTAATGCCGTGATCAACGATGGGAAATATATTAGCAGCAAGGTTCAGCAATTGATGGTGCAGAATATTCTGGATAATAAATATGTAAGCTCCAATCCGCTGGAAGATCTCTCAAAGCGCGAATTGGAGGTAATGCATTTATTGGTTCAGGGAAAATGGACGAAAGAAATCGCGACAATCCTGGATTTAAAAGAAACGACAATCAGCACTTATAAATCCAGAATATTTGAAAAGCTGGACGTGACCAACGTGATTGAAATGTTCAAAAAGCTCGAACTTTATAAAGCTGAAGATATAAAGTAGACGACGTTAGATGTTATCAGGAAATATCAGATGAATGTTCGTTCCATTCCCGGTTTCTGCAAGGATCGTAATTCTGAGCATTGTTGAAATTTCTTTTACGATGGTTAAGCCAAGTCCGTTGTAGGTTGAGGATAGCTGTTTGGTATTGTCTGATTCAGGCTTCGCATTGTTGAGCCACAACATGATATCGGCCGGCATCCCGGGCCCTGAATCGGCAACGATCAGATGTTTGAAACCATTGCGTACTTCTGAATACAGCCGGATAGCGCCGTTTGCTGTGACCTTGTTGGCATTGTCGATCAGGTTGTGCACAATAATGCCGAGCAGCTGAGGGTTGGTATTAACTCTTATGCGTGTATCAATTTCGGTAACAAAATGATTTCCTTTCTCGGTAAGAATATCTTTAAAAATGTCAAATTTGCCGGAAAGCGACTGGGCTAAATTGATTTCCTCAGAAATGATATTGTTGCCATATACTTGCGTTTTTACATAAATGATCAGGTTTTCGAGCAGATGATGCATATGACTTGTCGTATATTCGATCGTTTTCCCAAGCTCCGACACGTTATCAAATTTTTCATTTTTCAGCATGGAATCAATCCGTCCGGCAGACTTGGAAACAAATTTCAAAGGCGTGTTGATATCATGTGACATCGATGCAATGAGCCTTGTCTGGATGTGCATCTGACGCTGGAGTTCCTTCTCTGATTTCTCAAGAGCCCCCAAAGTGCGTTGCAGTTTCTGCGTGCGTTTGGCAATTTTAATTTCAAGCGTCCGATTTTCCTTTTGAATAAGACGAAGCCTTAATTTTATAAAAAGATAAACGGCCAGCGCAAACAGAAAAACGGCTAAAACTCTGAACCAAAGCGTTTCATACCAGCTGGGTGGTACATGTAATGCTACTTTTTTAATAGTGTAATTTTCCTTGCCGAAACCGTTGGTTTTACGAATATACAACGTGTAATCTCCCGCAGTGAGGCTTCCTATTGAAATGGTGGTGTTGTTTACATCCAGTTCAATCCAGTCATTTTTTGCAGGCTTTTTGTGTGAATCTCTCAGGATAGCATACGAAATATTCAGATTGGACAGATTGCCAAAATAAGCAGTCGAAAAGTGAATTTTTATCTGCTGCGGATCGATTGGTAACTTAATGGTGTCCCGCAAAATACTGGAACTTATACCGCCCACATCGTAACGATCCAGCACAATTTCGTTATTGGGTAGTTCGGCATGCGTTTTTTCAGGGACGAACCAAACCAGTCCGTCAAGAGACGGGAGAGAGACATAACCATTAGGCAGTCGCACGGCGCACGGTTGGCATCCTCCGTTGAACTCGTTGGTGTAAAACCCGTGCTCTTTTGTGTAATGGTCATAGAAAATGTCCCAGTTTTCAGTTTTTGTCTTCCCGGCATATTCTAAGAGGTCCTCCCTTGAAACCTTAAATAAGCCTTTGTTCGTCGTGATCCAGAAAAAACCGTTGTTGTCAGGGAAAATGCAATGTGAGCCTTTTAAATATTTATTTTTATCGACCGGAAATTGCGTTAGTCTTTTGTTGGAAAACAAGAAAAAACCATCCTCATAAGTCGTTAGCCAGATATTTTTCGTGGCAGGCATTCCTGGTTTATTTACAGATTCGTCGACATAAAGACTTCTTATGTAAAGCTTCTCAGTACCTTTTATAAAGCTCAGTTTCTTCGTTTTCAATTCTAGCAGG
Organism: Dyadobacter diqingensis; assembly: GCF_024220585.1. Classification (GTDB taxonomy): domain Bacteria; phylum Bacteroidota; class Bacteroidia; order Cytophagales; family Spirosomataceae; genus Dyadobacter; species Dyadobacter diqingensis. The sequence continues at coordinate 361,840 of NZ_JAMXKF010000007.1, read as the reverse complement.
AAAAGTCCATGGGCGGTTGCGATCACAAGTCTTTCCGGCGTTTCTTCCAAAATGAATGAAATCCGGCTCAACGGACCTTTCATGAATAATCTGACCTGTGGTTTAGCATCGGCAAGATTGATACAATAAAGTCCCTTTTCTCTTGTTCCCAGCCAAATTGTGCCGTCCTGTCCCTCATAAATGTGATTGATTTCTGCGCCGGTCACCCACTTTCCGACAATCCTGTTTTCTTTCAGGTTGAAGCAATAAAGTACCTCGCCCGACTTTCGCCAGATATTTCCATGCCTGTCGGAAATAATTCCATACCCATCAACAGTCTCACCCGAAGTACTTATGAGTGCAGATTTTTGTGAAAGGGTGGGGCTGCTGACCTTATTTTTCCGGAAAATAAAACCTCGACCGGTGATGATTGCGCTGGAATCAAAGGGAGTTTGTCCGTAAAAAACATTATCCAGATTACTTCCTTTGCTTCTTAAAGTCATAAAGTTTTTTTTCTTCAATAGAAAAAGGCCTTTTGTCACGCTTCCGAGGAAGAAGCGTTCGTTCGGTTTGTCATATAAAATCGACGAAATATTGTTTTCTGCAAAGTCATAGTTTTCCAGTAATAACCGCGTGCTTATTTCCCCTCCTGATGTCTCGGAAACTTCATAGAGTTTTTTATCAAGATAAAAGAAGACCTGGTTGGAGATATTATTCCAATAAATTTCAACAAGCTTGCTTTCGGAGTTGTATAACTTGTTTTTTAAAATATCACCCGTTACAGGACGAGAAGAAAGCCCTTTGGGCTGGATTGAAGTAATGTTTCCGTCGGTGTGGGCAAAATACAGATTTTTTCCGATCAGGAAGAAATTCCAGAATTTGGGCGTTTTGAACGACCAGGCTAATTGCTTTTTCCAGTTCGCATAATATTCGATTTTGTTTGCGTAACAGATGTAAAAATTTCCTTCGCCATAAGGAACCGGTACGATGAAATATTTGGGATTCGCCCAGTCTCTCAGGTAATTGGGAGATCCGTTCGACATCAGGGTTTCCCATCGCGCCGTTTTTACAAAAGGTATTTTTAAAATTTTATTCTGGAAATAAAGAGAATCCGAGTAAGCCTTACCACCTTCAACACGAATGTAGTGGTCATTTTCTGCGATCGCATAGAATTTTTTTGATCTTCCGTTTGGGGAAAGATCCGGTTGGAGCATTGAAAATCTGTTATTCGGAATCGGGAGGTCAGACTTATCAAACGTAACAAAATTCTTACCGTCAAACCGGACAAGTCCTGTTTCCGTTGTCAGCCAGATAAAGCCGTCAGAGTCAGGTGCAATGTTTTTTACACTATTTTGAGGTAGTCCGCTGTCTTCTGTGTAGTGCAACACGGCGTATTCTTCTTCATCGCCCGGTTGATACTGAGCAAAAATGGTGTTGCAGTATAAAGAGGTATACAGAAAGGTTAGTAATAATAGAAGATTTTTCACGGTGCAGGGTTAGGCAATTTCATAACTGTTAAGTGTCTTATACCAGACGTGATTTCTCTTAACAGGTAACGGATTGAATCAAAAAAATTTCTATTATTATGGAGTAAATTTTAATTTAAATGTAGTAATAATTTTACTTAACGGTAGTATGATGTTTGTTGTGCATGGAATTATTTTTTAAATGGTTGGATATTAGGATGTTGTCTTATCAGTCCTTTTCGAGTTAAACGGGAATGAAAAACTTATATTTTTTGCACTAAATCGTCGTAGGTTTGCGGAGAAAATGATGTTGAACGTTTAGAATAAGTAAATAACATGCGTAAACTGCTCATTGAGGAAATGAACCGGTTGTCGGTAGAGGAATTTAAGGAGTCGGATAAGTTTCCATTTGTGATTGTACTGGATAATATCAGAAGCCTGAATAATGTGGGTTCTTTTTTTCGGACAGCGGACGCATTTCGGGCCAGAAAATTAATCTTGTGTGGCTATACGCAAAATCCACCGCACAGAGAAATCACGAGAAGTGCGTTAGGTGCGGAAAATTCTGTAATTTGGGAAAAGGAAGAAACTACGCTTGCGGCAGTAATCAAACTAAAAGAGGAGGGTTATCGAATTATTTCAGTAGAACAGGCCGAGGGGAGTACTTTACTTCAAAATTTTGAACCTGAAAGTAATGTGCCTTACGCATTCGTTTTTGGAAATGAAGTGGAAGGAGTGGCAGATGAAGTCATTGCTGCATCTGATAAATGCGTTGAAATACCCCAATTTGGTACGAAACATTCGTTTAATGTGTCCGTTTCGGCCGGAATTGTTCTCTGGGAATTTGTGAGGAAAAATTTAACATAAATATAACACGTTATATTTGCTCTTTTGAAATTAATAGTCGGTATTTGCAGGTTGAAAGATAGGAATGTGATTAATTCAATAATGAGCTGAAATCAAGAACATTAGCTATTTAGTTATTCTTATCTTATTTATTTAAATAATTTTCTGATTATGAAATCCGCAACAAAAAAACTTACTACCGAAATCGCAGAAACATTAGTCGTGAAACTTGATGCGGTAACTGCTGATTCGAAGAAGATAAAGAAATCGATTGAGAAAGCAGCAGCCAAGTTGGCCAAAAAAGTTTCTAAATTTGTAAAAGACGAAGAAAAAAGGAAAGCAAAAGAGGCTAAGAACGCGGAGAAAAAAGCAAAATCACCAAAAAAGGAATCTAAAAAAGGTAAGAAAAACGCTGAAAAAGCCGCCAAGCTTGCGACACTTGTTGCCTCAGCAGTTTCGAAACCTGTTGCAACCCCTCCGGTAAAAACGGCTGCTCCGAAACCAGCTCCTGCCGCTAAGACAACTGCAAAACCAGCAGCTGCTCCTGCGAAAACTGCTGCTCCGGCTCCTGTAAAACCGGAAGAAACCAAATAGTTTTAAAAGGGATCAAATTTTCTGATTAAGATATATCAATTCAACTCTGAAAAGGGTTGAATTTTTTGTTTTAATGCCATGCTTTTGGCTATCGTCAGGGTTACCAAAGCAAAGTCGTTCCGTATTACTGTAAACCAGTTTGTTAACCGGAACACTGTCATGCTCATATGCACAAGAATCTTCTTTCTTTTTAACCTGCTTTGGGCTGGTATTTTCTGTCATGGGCAAGGTTATAATAGTGTTGTCATAACCGAAATCATGGCTGATCCCACGCCGGTTATTGGTCTCCCGGAAGTTGAATACATTGAATTGTTTAATCCATCTGGTCAACCTGTTTCTCTGAAAGGCTGGAAATTAGCGATTGGAACCAGATCTGCCACTTTCCCGGATTCCATTCTTGACGCACATGGTTATGCCATTATTTGCAGTGCCGGTAACGCCGGGCAAATGAAGAACTACGGCAAAGTGATTGCTATGGGATCTTTATCTTTGGCAAACGACGGAGCTACTCTGTCGCTTTATTCACGGAGTAACCAACTGATATTTTCAATAAGTTATGCATTGAACTGGTGGTCATCTGCTAAACGGGATGGTGGTTATGCACTTGAAATGACGGATGCTGGCAATCCTTGCGGGCAACGCGATAATTGGAATGTTTCCGCTGATCAGACAGGAGGGACGCCGGGAAAAAGAAACAGCGTATTTAGAAATAATCCCGATATCGTTCAACCGAAAATCCAGCATTGGGATATCATTTCAGAAAATGAATTGCGGATTACGGCAGATGAGAAACTTGATAGTTTAAACGCAGTCGCTGGTGCTTTGATAACTGTTTCGGGAAGGAAAATCATAAAAAGGAAACTGGAATCGCCCGGATTCAGGAGCTTAATCCTGACATTGGATTCGCCTTTTTTAGCAAATGTGAGTTACATAGTTTCTGTAAAAAACCTCTCGGATTGTGCCGGAAATTTATTGAGGGAGGCCGAAATGACAATGGGGTTGCCATCCAAGGCTGATTCCGGAGATGTTGTGATTAATGAAATATTATTCAATCCGCCTGAGGACGGTGTTGATTTTGTTGAAATATATAACAACTCAAAGAAGTTTATCAGCTTGAAAAACTGGGTGTTGGGGAATGTAAAAGGCGGAGAGCCAGATGTTTTTAAAACTATCACCGACGAGGAATTTATCATTTCTCCATTTACTTGTGTGGCGATTACTATCGACCAGGATTTAGTGAAACAATTTTATCCAACCGAAAATAACAGACATTTTTTAGAAGTGCCGGCGTTACCAGCGTTTTCCAATACTGCCGGAGGTGTGATTTTGAAGGATGCAAGCGGACGGGTTTTTGATCATTTCGATTATACAGAAAAGATGCACGATCCGCTTGTTAACGATCCCAAGGGTGTTTCACTTGAAAAGGAGGATGTTTCTATTTCTTCGCAAAACGCGGACAACTGGCATTCTGCCGCGTATAACCAAGGCAATGCGACGCCAGGTTATGCAAATTCCCAGATTAAGTCCGAAACTAACGAGAATTTTTTTGAGGTTGAACCCGAAGCATTCACACCTGATTCTGGTGGCCTGGACAATTTTGCAGCGCTGAAATACAAACTTACTTCACCGGGACAAATTGCAACCGTCAGGATTTATGATGTCAATGGGCGTTTAATACGAAATCTGATCAGAAATCAACTGGTAGGAACGGCGGGCGAGGTGCGTTGGGATGGAAGGGATGAAGTCGGAGCCGTGGTTAGAACGGGACATTACCTCATACTAACGGATTTATTTGATGTAAACGGAAACAAACGGCAGTTTAAAAACAAGGTTGTGGCCGTCAAAAAATGACCACAACCTTATCAGATCATCCTTTTATTCCAATGGTTGCGAGCAACCGGCCTGTCAGTCCTTTTTCTTTTCTGTAAGAAAAATAGTCTCCGTTGTGGATAACGGTTGAATACGGCGAAACTTCAATATAGTCCGGATTAACACCGGCTTCAATAAGTTGGTCACGATTGGCAGCTTTCAAATCAACGAAAAACTTGTTTTTTTGTTCGTCCCAGCGTTTGTAAACTGACTGAAAATTCTCTGCGACTTCTTCACCCACTTCAAAAGAGCATTCGTCAATACAGGTTCCTACGAAAGCGTGGCAATCTGATGGATCTGATCCATATGTTTCACCAAGCAATTTTACCGTTTTTTGTACAATATGCGCTACTGTTCCGCGCCAGCCTGCATGAATTGCGGCAACCGCTTTTTTTACAGGGTCAAAAATTAAAATTGGGGTGCAGTCGGCAACGGTTACCGCCAGCTGAATATCGGGTATGTTGGTGATCAGCGCGTCGTAGCCTTCAAACCGGCCGGGTTCCGTCACAACCAGAATTTCGCATCCATGCACTTGATGGGATTTGGCGACCTGTGAAAGGTCAATATCAAGCGCTGCAAAAAAACGTCTGTTATTTTCAGCAACGTTTTCAGGATTATCCAATGTGGAGCCGCCGAGATTCAGGGAACTGTAGGGTTCAGAGCTAACGCCACCGTGGCGGGTACTTTCTCCTGAAACGAGATTCGTTAAACCGGCAAATAAATCAGGGATGCGGTATAATGGTTTGTTATTCGAACTAGACTGATCCTTCACGCAGACTTTGTTTGTTAAACTTGAAATTCAAAGCCCAAAAATACACAACTCCATCATGTATCACATGATGGAGTTGTGTATTTTAACAAAAACCGTTTGATCAGAACAGCATTTCCTGTGGAGGTTTTACCCCTTTCATACGAATGTACACAGTAGTTTGTCCGCGGTGATGTGTCTGGTGTTCAAAAGCTTTTTCGAATGCAACACCGGTTTTCGACTGCATGCCAAATACTTTGATATCTTTTGGTAAATCCGAATCGCTCAGACCTTTTAAAGAATTGATGATAAAGTCGTAGCTTTCAAGTGTGGCTTTGCTAACAGCTGCTTTTGACTGATCAGCCATTTTTTCAACTGAACCTTCGAAAGGGCTGGGCTTGCCCGTAGCGGCGGCTGCAAATGCATAGTTAGCATCGGCAAGGTGTCCCATTTGTTGTGCAAATGAGCGAATTTCCGGCGTAGGCTTAAAAGCATAACCATCGTCCGGCATGGCGTCCAGATAAGCTTTGGTGTAATTTTTTGCTCTTTCCCATTCGGTGACCATCTTGGCAGTCGTAACCTGGGCAAACAGTGCCTGTGTTGTCAACAACATCATAGCAGAAAGTAGTAATTTTTTCATTGGGCTGTTTTTTGATTGATAATTGTCTGGAATTTACATCATACCTGAGCCGAAATCAAGAATATTTTCTGTTATTTATTGATCGTGTACTATTATTTTAAGTATTAAACTAGTGATAGACAGTTACATAGAGTGTGGCTGCTATAAATTATTAACATAGATGAAGGAATCAGACGGAGAGCGTGCAAAGAAATATTTAACGCTGGGCCACAGCGAGGCCGAAAATCACGCCAAAACCCAGCAGGAACTTTTTGAGAAATATGTTCAGGATAAGTCATCCGTATCGCGTGTCATTTCAGAATTTTTTAAGAGAAATCTTATCGGTTTTGCCTGGCATTATCTTCGTAGCCGTTTTGGACCGAGGCATCCCTACCAGGCATATCCCCGAAACGGTGACAGCGGTATTTATCCTTTGCAATCGTCCGTTCCAAGCCGTACTGACATAACGGTAGCTTTGCTTTCCGACTGGGCCAGTGACACGGCCGAGTCAGATGCTGTGGCGCATTTGACCGCGCGTTACGCACCCGATTACACCATACATATGGGTGATATCTACTTTGTAGGCACACCCAAAGAGATTGAAGAAAATTTTACGGCTCCGTATTCTTCCTGGTATTATGGCGAATCGGGGAGTTTGGCTTTGTCGGGCAACCATGAAATGTATTCCAACGGGAACGCATTTTTTCAGCATTTACTGCCTGCGATGTATGCAAAAACTGGCGAAGAACGTAAAACGCAGCAGGCCGGCTTTTTCTGTCTGGAAAACGAACACTGGAGAATTATTGGCATTGATACAGGATATACCTCAGTCAGCCGTCCTTTGCTCGAAATCATTTCTCCGCCGGATTGTAATTTGCGAAAAGAGCAGGTGGCGTGGTTACGTGATGTTGTTAAAATCGGTGATCCCGACGATAAAAGAGGTATCGTTTTTCTCAGCCATCATCCCTACATCTCTGCTTTTAGAGAAGAATATACCAGGCCCGGAGAGCAGTTGCAGGAGTTATTGGGCGTGGCTGACCGGCCGGTTATCTGGCTTTGGGGACACGATCATCGCCTGGTTATTTATAAGGCTGCAACAAATGGTAAAGGCCCATTGGTATTTGGACGTTGCCTCGGACATGGCGGATTGCCGGTGGAACTGAAAATGCCTGAAAGTAAAGAGGATCTTGAAAAGATTGATTTTTATGACCGGCGCATTCGACTGGAATTGGCTGGTTACCAACTTGGTTATAACGGATTTGCTATGTTAAGGCTCAATGGAAACAGTCTGATTGCGGAGTACCGCGACCTTGAAGATACGCAGGTTTTTGAAGAAGAATGGGTGATAAACAAAACAAACGGCCAACTCGAATGGAAGGTTTTGAAAGCACTTCCGGAATTGGCCGTTCGATAATGTTATGAGTTTTCATTTCAGATTAAACTGAAATGAAGAAGTATCAATGATGGTCGTCTGCTGATTTGTCTTTGTAAAACGCAGCGAATGTTACCACAAGACCGATTAATCCAAGGGTGAATACGAAAAGATCCCCAAATACCGCAAGGATAATTACTAATAATAAGAATATCGCGATAGAAGCGCCAAGAGAAGCACCTTCTGGTTTGCTATGTACGTGTACGTCGTCAGTCATGGTTCAATAAAAATTTGAATAGTATTGTTTTACTGATGCGAAAATAATAAAAATTAGTTAATTAGGAGCTGCCTGCCGAAATTTTGTTTGATCCTCAATTTAACAACCAACAGCAAAATTTGGATAGGCGAATGGAAAATGAGCGATAAAGTCCGGCACAACTTCGAAATAATTTATAGTGTGTAAGACCAGAATATAATACATTTGTCAGGTAATAAAATTCAATCCAGGCCCCTTCGAAATGTCTTTTATAATCGGTTGTGATATAGGTACTACAAACGTTAAAACTACTGCTTTTGACTCTGATTCTGCCGGGATACTGGCTTCCCACAGTGAAGGATATGAGATGCTTCATCCACAACCCGAGTGGAGTGAACAGAATCCGGATGATATTTTCAAGGCGGTTTGTAACTCGATCCGGAAAGTCTGTGAGATCTGTAAGCCGCAGGGTGAGCCGATCGGAATCAGTTTCAGTTCCGCCATGCACAGCATTTTGTGTATTGATAAAAATGGCAAGAATCTGACCAATCTGATCATCTGGGCAGATAACCGAAGTGCTGAGATTGCCAAGAAATTACGCCCTTCTGCTGACGGAAAAAAAATGTATCGGCATAACGGCACACCGGTTCACGCGATGACGCCAGCCTGCAAACTGGTCTGGCTTCGGAAAAATGAAAAGCGTATTTTTGATAAAACCGACAAGTTTATCGGCATTAAGGAATACATTATTTTCAAGCTTACCGGGCAATTTGTGGTCGATTATTCCATTGCTTCGGCAACGGGCCTTTTTAATATCAAGAGTAAAAAATGGGATACCTGGACGCTTGAAAAAATTGGCCTGGATGAGAGCCGGTTATCGAAAGCAGTATCGGCCTACCATATCGAAAAATTACCTGCGGAAAATGAATTTCAATTGCCCGAAGGAACACCATTGGTCATGGGAGCCAGTGACGGCTGTCTGGCAAATCTGGGTAGTGGAGCCATACGCAAGGGAACGATGGCCATTACCATCGGAACCAGTGGCGCTGCCAGAATTTGTTCTGATGTGCCGTATCTGGATGAAACGATGCGCACTTTCTGTTATATTCTCGACGACGATACCTACGTGGTGGGAGGGCCTTCAAACAACGGCGCCGTGGTGTTTGAATGGCTGAAAAATACTTTTTTCTCAGACAGCGACTATAATGAAATTTTTGATGCGGCCGCTCAGGTTAACCCCGGATCGGACGGACTTTTATTTTTCCCGTACCTGCTGGGAGAAAGAGCACCTCTGTGGAGCTCTGCTGTGAGAGGTGGCTTCCTTGGACTCGATATTCAGCATACCAAGCCGCATTTTGCGAGAGCCGTCATGGAAGGTATTCATCTGAATATTTACAGCATCGGGAAAATTTTACTGGAAACACAAAAGGTTAAAACCATTTATGCCAACGGAGGGTTTGCGCATAGCCCGTTCTGGGTGCAGATGCTGGCCGATGTTTTCGGAACGCCGGTTGCTTTAAATGATACTGTTGATACCGGAACTGTCGGTGCAGCGATGATGGGATTAAAAGCGCTTGGACGGGTGAAAGAGTTATCCGACCTGGATTTCTTTACCCCTGTGAGTACGATTTTTGAGCCTGATAAAGCGGTGCATAAGCAATACCGTGATGTTTATGAACAGTTTTGTATATCATCGGAGGGAGTGTTGATCAACGCGGGGAAATAATTTTTGGGTTGTCGGCTGTCGGTTGTCAGCGGTCGGCATACCGCTCTCAGTTGAATGGCGACGCAATGATTTGGATCAGAGAAGCTTCTTTTTGTTTGATATAACAACTTTGAAAAGATAATAACAAACCCGGACCTGAAACGCAGGCCCGGGTTTTTCTGGTATAGTGGTAAATGTAATGATTGGCAAACAAGATGTTAAGGCCAGGCCGACAGCTGACCGCCTTCTCAGAATTTAAAAATTACGTTTCCTGAAATTTGTCTCATCGACTGCACTATTCCGTAATTTGACCAGTATTTTTCATTGCCCAGGTTATTTCCTTTGATCGTAAACCGCCATTTCGGCTGATCGAAAAACAGGGACGCGTTGACGGTGGTATAAGAGGGGATTGTGATGGTGTTGGCTACATCAAAATAAGAGTCGGCCACATAATTTCCACCGATGCCCAGTCCGATATTTTTCAGGAAATTTCCTGTGAATTTGTAACTCGCCCACAGGTTGAAATACTCACCCGGGTTGGTGGAGACTTTTTTGCCGGTGAGTTCGGGCGTTGATTTTGAGATTTTAGCATCATTTTTAGCATAACCAGCGATCAGATTGAATCCTGTAACCGGGTTGGCTACCAGTTCTACTTCAAATCCTTTGCTTTCCTGTGATCCGGATTGAACCGTGCGGCCCTGCTCAATGTAAGTCGCATTTTTCATATCAATGTTATAGTAGCTCAAAGTACCACTGATTTTGCCGCCAAATGCCTCAGCCTTGATACCCGTTTCCCACTGATTTGCCTGCATCGGTTTAAATACCGAAGTGGTACCGTCCGGCTGCACAACGGGAGCGACGTTCTGAAATCCGTTCATGTAATTACCAAAAACAGAAACCTGGTCTTTTACCAGCTGGTAAACCAACCCAAGTTTCGGAGAAAAAGCGGTCTGTTTGTAGTCGTTCGCCCCGACAATGCCATTGGTCACCGTGGGTTTATTCACAAACCGGTCAACGCGAAGACTTAACATGGCAATCAGCTTGTCAGTCAAATTGATCACGTCAGAAAAATATGCGCTGTATGTGCTCAGCTTTGTTTCGTTGTTGCTGTTGGCGGCAGCGGCTACGAGTGCGTTTACTTTTTCAAGATTTATGGCAGAAATCGACTTTCTGGTATTCACAACATCATAAGTCCCAACATTGGTGTAACGGAGCTGACTGCGGAATGTGTAATAATCCACACCTGCCAAAAGCCGGTTTTTAAAAGGTCCGATCTTAAACTCTCCGGTAAAATTCTGCTGCATATTAACGGATGTGAAAATACGGGGACCATAATTGGATATCGTCCTATTGAATGTCGTGTCGCTCGTCCAGGATGGGTATATCTGGTTGCTGTGTTCAATGCGGTTACTTCCAAGTGCCACGTTCGTAAGCGATGTCCAGTTTTTCGAGATCTTGTATTTGGCCTGTGTAAAGTAATTGGAAGACGTTAGCTGCGCGTCAATATTTTCTCCGCCCAGAGAAGTTTTAAAGTCGATCGGAATGTCCCCGAAATTTCGATAACTCGTTTTGTTCAGGTTCTGGTAATAAGCGACCGTCGAGCGGTTTGTCGTGTTCAGCGCGGCGTCAAATACAAAAGATAATTTTTCATCGACCTTATACGAAAGACTCGGCGCAAAAGTATACATTCTGGTGTGGCCGAAACTCTGGAATGTGCCTTCATTGTGAGCCGCAGCATTTACACGAAGTAAAACCGTTTTGTCTCCGCTGATCGGTGTATTGATATCAACGGTAAAGCGGCTCAGTTCATAACTTCCGCCGGTGTAGGAAACCTCACCCTTGAAATGCTCAAAAGGTTTTTTTGTAACCTGATTGATAAGTCCGCCAAAACCGACGATACTCGACCCGAACAACGTTCCGGACGGGCCTTTGATCACTTCAATTCTTTCGAGATTGATCATGTCCTGCTGATAAACCTGAACCGCCATCCCGTTTTGTACTGTTGTAGTTACGTTGAAACCACGAAGTGTACCACCGGTACCTCCGGCAGGATTGTTGTTTGGGGCGATTCCCGCCACATTGCGCAAGGCATCTTTGTAGTCGATAACGACCTGGTCGCTCAGCAATTCTTTTGAAATGGCGCTGTAAACCTGAGGGTTTTCCAGATTGGCCAGCGGCATACGGGCCACGTAGTCGGTTTCCTTAGCGTCAAATTTGTTGATATTACCTTTGATCAGAACTTCATTGAGCGCATGCGCATCCTCCTTGATGCGAATCACAGGAAGTACAACACTCTGTCCTTCCGCGGCTTCAAATGGAAAATCCTGAGCCTGATAACCTACGATCCTGATCTGAAGAATATGGTTTCCGGCAGGAATGTTACGTAATTGAAATACACCTTTTGCATCGGTGACGGTTCCGTATTTGGTATCCTTGATGACCACAGTAACGAAAGGAGCTTCCTTGCCGTCGCTGGTCTGGATCTGACCTTTCAGACTTGTTTTGATATTTTGCTGGGCAAAGAGTGTCTTGCTCATTGCAAACAGCATGAGTGAATAAATCAGGGTGCGCAACATGATGTTGATTGGTGAAAAAAGTAAAACTGTATCTGGGAAATGACTTCTTTAAGTGGATTTTAGCGTGTCTGGGAAAAAAGCGACACGTTTTTAGCTAAAAATCCGTGTCGCTTTTTTATTGATGAAAGTGCCGGGAGAATTATTTTACGTCAACCAAAAGTGTCGCACATCGCCATACGGAAGTGTAATTTTTGCCATTGTGTTCACCTTCTTCTTTTTCGCTTTTGGAAGCTTCAATACTGTATTTTCCAACCCAGATTGGCGTGAATTCAGCCACACCCTGCGCATTGGTGCTGATTTCCTTATTCCAGCCGCTTGGCGAATGCACAGCAACATGCAGTTTTTCGGATGGTTTTTCTTTGAAGAAACCTGTCAGCTGAAAAGGCTTATTAACCTTGTATGCTTTGCTGGCGTCAGAGAAAACACTGATATCGTTGGTATTTAAAGCCGGATCGTTTCCTGCCAGTGATTTTCCAACCGCAACGATCGCGCTTGCATTGAACTGGTACTTTGTTTTTCCACCAAGTTCTTTGGCTGTGTGGCTAACTGTGATCGTATATACGCCGTCTTTTTCGGGTGTAAATTCCGAAGTGAAATGATCATCGGCAGCCGTTGTTGCCAGTTTTACTTTTTGTTTATCGGGACCTGTAAGCCACAGCGTAAATTCCTTTACGTCCGAGTACCAGTCCGCAATTTTTTCAGGCTTGTCGTTTGGCTCAGAATAAATTATTTTGATGGTTTGCTTCTGTCCGGCCTTACCCGTTGTATTGGTTTCTATCCATAACGCATGTGCAAAAAGACTGCTGGTATGAAGAAAAAATGCGATAACGATTAAAAGAATATTGCGTTTCATTGTGTATCAGGACGGTGCGCCGTCGCGTTTTTGTATGAAAAAAGATTAAGTTTTATTTTTAAGATACCGGTCGGAAGCGGTTTAGTATTTGGTTTGTTTTGAAGAAATAAGGCCGTCCAGGCTATATTTTCCAGGCCCGAGCAGCAACAGAACGACGTAAACCAGAAGATAGGAGAAGCCGCCGTAAGCCTTCCCGAAAATATCGCCCTCGTGTGCCATGAATGTGATTACAGCAGCCGTGACGATAAGCGGAACTGTGGCAGCACGGGTGAAAAGTCCGAGAACAAGCAAGGCACTGCAGACCAGTTCTGCGAAAATGGCGAAGACCAGTGAGGTGGCAGGACCAAGTCCCATGAAATCCATGAATTCAGTTTGTTTTTCTGCAAATCCCTGGTATTTGGCATAACCATGCGGGATCATTAAAATTCCAAATCCGATCCGTAGAATCAGCATGGAGAAATCAAATGCGCCTCGTGAATAAGTAATGGAGTTAAGTGGTAATTTAGACATAAAAGGTAGTTAATGATGCAGACAGGTTATCCCTGTCTGCATGAAAAGAGTGTTTGGGTTATTAGAATTTGTAATTGATGCTCAGACGTGAATTTCTTGGCGCTTCTGCCTGCCAGTAATAGTAGGTTGCGTAGGCCACACCGCTGTAAAGATATTTGTCGAGAATATTGAAAACATTGGCAGCAATGGTAAACTTGTTGCTTTCCCAGGATACGCCACCATCCAGTTTGAAATAATTGGGAAGAGCATCTCGGCCCGCAGGTGCGAACGACCAGGTGCTGCGGTCGCCCTGATAGGATACGCCCGCAGCGAAGCCAAGGCCTTTTAGCGCTCCGGCACCGACGCGGTAATTCAGCCAGGCATTGGCAATATGTTTTGAATAACCCGGCACTTTCGCCCCTTCTTTCATACTGGTTGTTTCCCTGGTGATTTTTGAATCGGTATAGGCATAGTTGGCGATCAGGCTAAGACCCTTTACGATTTCTCCGCGGACGTCAAATTCAATTCCTTCTGTTTGGGTTTGTCCCAGTTGCAGGGAAAAACTTTCTCCGGCAGCATTTCCCGGATCAGCTGAAAGCTGGTTATTTTTTATGATCCGGTAAAGAGATAAGGTCGTGTTCCATTTGTTGTTGAACCAGTCTCTTTTGATACCTGCTTCGATATTGTTTCCGCTGATCGGTTTTACTTTTTCACCACTGCGGATCACACCGGTTTGCGGAACGAAAGTTTGGTCGTACAAAGCGTAAACAGACGAACCTTCATCAAGCGAAACACTCAAACCAACACGGGGGGTAAATTTCTTACCCTTTGTAACAGTTCCGTACGAGTTTTCTTTTACGTCCGTGTATCGTCCTGCAAGTGTCAGGCGGATTTTGTTTTGAAGGAACCCAAGCTCATCCTGAAAATACAAACCGGTGTAGGTCTGGTTAATGGCCGTTGTATTCGCACGCTGGCGCAGACTTTTGCTTCGATTAAAGGTCGGATAGCCGTAGTAAGGTTTTCCGTACGCGGGATTGTTGATGTTAAATGACCCAATGGTATCGAGCTTAAATGTTGTACCCCAATCTGCGATGTATTGTTTGTTGCCAAGGTCAATTCCACCCAGGATGCGGTGGTGTACCGGCCCGGTCTGTATATCGCCGTTTACAAAAACCTGCGCATATTTGGATTCATTTAAGGCATCCCAGATACTTACCTGGCGCACCACGCTGCCGTTGTTGAAAACGCCTGCCTGCCACATGGACGATCCCACCTGGTCATAATTAAAATAAGCAGCCTGCGCAGTCAGTTTCCAGTCGCTGTTAAAGTTGTGCTGCAAATTAATGAGAATGCTTTGGTCGTTGATTTTTGTAGGATCAAGACCGGGTTCTGCCAATGTAAATTCACGCGGTTTTGAAGCGTAACCCTCTGTCCCGAAAACATAATACGATCCAACATTGGACATATTTGCATACTGAAGTGTATACTCAGCTGTCAGTGTGGTCTGCTCATCGATTTTATAACTGACAACTGGCGCAATGCTGTAACGTTTGGCATATTCATAGGGGCGGAATGAGTTTTTGGTCTGTCCCATGATGTTGAGGCGGTAGAGAAGCTTACCGGAATCATTCAGTTTACCATCAAGATCCAGCGTCGCGCGGTAAAAGTCAAAACTTCCGAAAGTCATATTGGCTTCACCTTTTGTCTGTCCCGTTGGTTTTTTTGTTACCACATTGTAAATACCACTCGGCTCGCCGTTTGACATCAGGAATCCCGCAGGGCCCTTTACAAATTCAATGTGTTCTACAAAACTCATGTCTTCCGTCAAAGGTCCCCAGTTGGAGGTAACGTTCATCCCATTACGGAAGGCAGATGCCCGTGATCCACGCATATTCACACGCGCATACATATCGCCCCAGTGTTCCACACGTGATGCACCGCTGATGTTTCTGAGTACCCCATCGCTCATACTCGTAATCTGTTGTGAAGCAAGTACTTTGGAGGTGATGACCTGAATATTTTGAGGTGTTTCCAGAATTGGTGTCATCAAACGGAGGCTTGAAGAAACTTCATTGGACTTGTATGCGCTGCCTGTTTTTACAACGACTTCATCCAATTGGTTGGCTGTTTCTTTGAGACTGAAATTTATTGTGGCCATTTGTCCTTCAATAATTTCGACGGATTGTTCGAGCGTTGCAAGTCCCACGAAACTCGCCAGGATTGTATAATTTCCAACCTTTATTTTATTGATTGTAAAACTACCGTTTTCATCAGATGTCGTCCCCTGTTTGTGTCCTTTAAGGCCTATTGAAACATGCGGTGCGGGTTTTCCGTCCGATGAGGTAATCTGTCCTTTAAGACTTCCGGTTTGCGCGTAAGTGCCGCAAATGGTAAGAAGCATAAAACACATAATAAGATAGATTTTCTTCATTTTTTGAGTGGTTAACTTATTTATAAAATTGGATTTAATCGCGTTTGAAAGTTCTGATTAGCAACCGATGAAAATCGAATGTTAAGGGATATTTATGCGTTTTGAACAAGCAGTTTTTAAAGTCACTAATACATAAAAACCAGAATTTCAAATCATCGGTTATTATTTAGACTAAATTTAATTAATACAAAAGTATGTGTGGATTTAATAGGTAGCAAGAATTTATTTAGAATATTTAAAAATAAGTATTCTAACATGTTATTTTAATATATGGCGTTGGGGATTTGTTTGGAGATATGTTATCGATCTTTGGCAGATCTGGTTGGTTACTGATTGTGAGTGAGGTTTACGAGGCGTTCCGATAGGAACGCATGGTTGGTTGATGGTTACCTTTTCTACCAACGAGTTGTGCCTAGGGCACAAGATAAATCGTTCCAAGCTTTTTGGAAGCTAAACAATATGGTGTCATTATCTGCCTTCGACAGATTTCGTGGGTAGAAAATTCGTGGATGTATTTTAGGGGGCGTTCCTTCGGAACGCGTGGTTAGTTGATGGTTGCCTTTTCTACCAACCAATTGTGCCTAAGGCACAAGATAAATCGTTCCGGGCTTTTGGTGGTTATAAATATATAGTGTTATCATCTGCCTTCGGCAGATTTCGTGGGTAGAAAATTTAGTGGAAGTGTTTTCGGAGGCGTTCCTGTGGAACGCTTCGTGCGGATTTGCCATGATGTCTCTATCAATTAACCACCCCGTTGGCAACACAATAGCAACAAACTTTGACATGACTGAAATAAAAGAGGTATTTATTCTAAGCGAACAAATACCTCTGGTCTTAATATCATTATTCCTCGATGGTTACTTTTCTTTCACCGCTTCCACCATCTTTTCCGTAATCATTTTCTTTTCAGACGAATTACCCCATGAGTTCAGGATATAATTCATTACATCGGCGATTTCTTCGTTGTCGAGTCCGGGTGTTGGCATCATGTTATCAAACGCTACATTGTTAACAACGATTTTGCCTTGCAAACCAAATTTGATTGCGTGGATTGCTTTTTCGGGTGTTTTGGTGAGATAATCTGCTTTTGCCAGGGGCGGGAACGTTTGCGGGATACCTTCGCCTGCTCCCATGTGGCAGGTGATGCAGTTTTCTGAATAAATCCCTTTTCCCCGTGCAATGCTTTTTTCAAGTTCATCTTCCTGGCCCGGAAAAACGGCAGAGCAAAAAACAACTCCTGAAAGGAGCAATATGATAGATTTCATGTGAATAATTGCCTTGATAAATGGTAAGAGGCTTTACCAAATTATGGATAAAGCCTCTTTAAAGTAATTTTTAAGCTTTCGGGCTGATGCGGACGATCTTTCCGGAGTTTTCAAGCACTACATAAATATTGCCATCCGGCCCCTGACGAACGTCGCGAACGCGGCCTAGTTTTTCAAAAATAATTTCCCGGCTCAATACTTTGTTGCCTTTTACTTTGAGGTGTTGCAGGTAAGCGAATTTTAATGAACCAACCAGCAAATCGCCATTCCAGTCCTTGAATTTCGGACTCGTCACAAAAGTCATTCCGCATGGTGCGATGGATGGGCGCCAGTAGATCACAGGTTGCTCCAAACCTGCACGGGCAGTATCTTTTGAAATGATGCTGTTGTCATAATCAATCCCGAAAGTGATGAGTGGCCAGCCATAATTTTTGCCTTTTTCAACGATGTTAAGCTCGTCACCTCCTTGCGGGCCGTGCTCATGTTCCCAGATCACACCCGTGGTCGGATTAATCACCATTCCCTGCGGGTTGCGGTGGCCGTAGCTCCATATCTCAGGTCTTGCGCCTTCTGTTTTTACAAACGGGTTATCCGTCGGAATTTTTCCATCCTCATGCAAGCGCACAACTTTTCCCTGATCTTTACTCAGATTTTGTGCGTTTTCCTTTTGGCCACGTTCGCCAAGAGACAGAAATACGTAACCTTTTTTATCAAAAACAATACGTCCGCCGAAGTGAACATTTGCTTTCACATTTGGAATTGCCTTGAATAAGTGCTGAATTTCGACAAGCGCATGGTCTTTCAATTTGGCACGGATCAACGCCGTATTGGCACCATTGTCGTCACCTTCTTCACCTGCCTGTTTTGGAGAAGAATAACTGATATAAATCCAGCCGTTTTTTGAATAATCCGGGTGAAGCGCAACGTCCAATAAACCGCCTTGACCTTTATAATACACCTCCGGAACGCCCGAAATAGGTGTTGGGTCCAGTACTCCATTTTTTACCAGACGCAACTTGCCACCACGTTCCGTTACCAATAAGTCGCCGCCTGGCAAAAACGCAGTTGCCCAGGGCATGGTCAGCCCTTTTGCAACGGTATCCACTTTTAGATCGGCTTCTGATATTCCGGCCTTTTTTTCTTCCGGGTGCGAAAAGTTATTACTCATTAAGCCCAGTGAAGCGAGCAAAAGCATGCTTCCCAACATCAGAGGGACATTCTTTTTTAACGATAAAAAATTCTTTTTCATAAGTTCAGGATGAATAATAACGATTTTTTGGAATGGACAATGTTCAAAGATAACAATATCGGGTGGAGTTTTTTATTTTCTATTTGACCAGATCCAGCTTGTTGAGCTCGTCGGTGATGAAATTTAATTCTTCCGTACTGAGCTTGATATCCATGGCCTTCGCATTCTGGATTGCCTGTTCGGCATCCCGTGCGCCCACCAGTGCAATGGTGATGCCCGGCTGCTCAACCGTCCAGCGGATAACCAGCTGACCCAAACTGGCTTGTTTTTCATCAGCCAGGGGGCTGATCTTGTTCAGGAAAGCGTCCACACGTTTCAGGTTTTCATCTTTGTAAAAATAGATTCCCGCGCGGTGGTCGTCCGCCCCGAATTTATAACCGGGTTTCATTTTGCCCGTCAATAGTCCACGCTCCAATGGACTGTAAGCCAAAATTGACTTGTTATTTTCGAGGCAATAGGGCACGGTTTCCTTTTCAATACCCCTTTTGACCATGCTGTAAGGAACCTGGTCAGATACCAGATTGATATACTTTGCAGCCTCCCGCATCAGGTTTGCGTCATAATTACAAACGCCGGCATGACGTACTTTTCCCTGTTTGATGAGGAGTGATACGGCCTCCATGGTTTCTTCGATCGGTGTCGTTTTGTCGTGCCAGTGAATCTGGTAGAGGTCTATATAGTCCGTGCCGAGCCGTTTCAGGCTTTCTTCACATTCCTGGATAATACTATCTTTGGCAGCGTATTTATAAATATCAATCGCTTTGCCGGCATTATCCTTGCTGTGCATCGCCAGATCGCCTTTCGCCAAATCCCAGCGCATGCCGTATTTCGTAAGAATCTGGACTTTGTCTCTGGGCAATTTCTTGATGGCTTCCCCCACAATTTCTTCGCTGAGTCCTTGTCCGTAAACCGGTGCCGTATCAATCGATGTTACGCCGGCGTCGTAAGAAGCCTGAATCGCTTTTACGGCTTCACTGCGTTCCGTGCCTCCCCACATCCAGCCCCCAGCCGCCCAGGCACCAAAAGTTACCACGGAAATTTCAAGATCGGAGTGTCCAAGTTTTCTGTAAATCATATTTTATTGATGCTTTCGGCTGTCGGCAATCGGCGATCAGCCAGTTCTAGGAATGAATTAATTTCAGGATGGTCTCGATAAAGAGCAGGAATGTCAAAAGAATTATTCCATTGACAAGAGATGCCTTAAAAAGATCTTTTAAAGGGTGATTTTACTGTTTAATAGATGACATTACGAAAAAAAACCACCTTCGGTCTAAACCTAAAAGGTGGTTTTGGGAAAAATCATATGAATTAGCAAGAGCCGACTGCTGAAAGCCGATAGCCGATTGCTATTTTGTCAACGAAAACGGTGCCGCTTCCGGTTTGATACCCCACGCTTTTGAAGGCGCGCTGATCATGTTGAACTGAAGTGTTCCACCGTTCTGGATATCCTTGTGTTCAAGATACGTATTGCCGTATGGCTTTCCATTCATCGTCGCGCCATCAACATACAGGTTTGCTGCACTTGTCTTTGGGGATTCAATGGTAAATTTCTTGCCATTTTCCATCGTGATCGTTGCTTTTTTGAATAGCGGCGAACCGATCACGTACTGGGTTGTCCCCGGCGTTACTGGATAAAAACCCAGGGAAGAGAACACATACCAGGCAGAAGTCTGTCCGTTGTCTTCGTCTCCGCAATAACCATCGGGTGTTGGCTGATACAGTTTTTTCATTACCTGACGCAACCAGAATTGTGCTTTTGAAGGCGCTCCTGCATAGTTATACAGATAGATCATGTGCTGGATCGGTTGGTTACCGTGTGCATAATTACCCATATTCATGATCTGCATTTCGCGGATTTCATGGATCGGGAAACCATAATAGCTGTCGTCAAAAATCGGAGGCATGGTAAATACAGAATCCAGTTTCTGAACAAACGCTTCTCTGCCGCCCATCAAACCTACGAGACCTTTCACATCCTGGAATACTGACCACGTGTAGTGAATGCTGTTTCCTTCTGTAAATGCATCACCCCATTTGAAAGGGTTAAAAGGTGTCTGGAATTTTCCGTCCTCATTTTTTCCACGCATCCATTTGGTTTGCGGATCAAACAGATTACGGTAGTTCTGGCTTCTTTTCAGGTATAGATCAATTTCAGCCTGTGGTTTTTTCAATTCTTTCGCCAATTGGGAAATACAGAAATCCGCATAGGCGTATTCCAAAGTGCGGGCTGCGTTTTCGTTGATTTTTACGTCATAAGGAACATAACCCAATTTGTTGTAATAATCATGTCCGAAACGGCCTACTGAACTTACCGGACCGGCATTGTTGGTATTTTTGATAATTGCTTCGTACAATTTATTGATGTCGTAACCGCGGATACCCTTTACGTACGAATCCGTGA
Source organism: Dyadobacter diqingensis (assembly GCF_024220585.1). Taxonomy (GTDB): domain Bacteria; phylum Bacteroidota; class Bacteroidia; order Cytophagales; family Spirosomataceae; genus Dyadobacter; species Dyadobacter diqingensis. The sequence goes on along the minus strand of NZ_JAMXKF010000007.1, from coordinate 341,122 downwards.
TCAGCGATGCAGAGTTTGAGCCGATCATACAGTCGCGGTGACCTGGACTTGCCCATTCAGGCAAAAATCCGCTTTCGTCATATGCATTTGCCAAACCTTCCATGATGTGGGCATTCAGGGTAGGGTACATCAATGTGAAGTACGGGAAAACGGCGCGGAAAGTATCCCAGAAACCATTATCCGTAAACATATATCCCGGACGAACTTCGCCATTGTATGGACTGTAATGTACTACTTTTCCTTTTGCGTCAAATTCGTAGAATTTTCTTGGGAATAGCAAAACGCGGTACAGACAAGAGTAAAATGTACGGATTTCGTCGATGTTGTCACCTTCAACGGTGATGCGTGAAAGCTCCTGATTCCAAACTTTACGGCCTTTTTCCTGTGTCTGGTCAAAGGTATCACTGCCAAGTTCGGTTGTCATGTTGCGTTCAGCCTGTTCGTAGCTGATGAAAGAGGAGGCCACTTTCAAACCAATTTTTTCGCCTGTTTTTGTTTCAAAACGGACAATAGCACCCACGTGGTTTGCTTTAACTTCAAGTGTGTCTTTTGCAATTTTCTTGTTGTTCCAGGCAGAAGAAAACTTGAAGGCTTTATCAAAAACCAATACAAAATAGTTTTTGAAATTGGCTGGTACGCCACCGCTGTTTTTGGTTGTGTAACCGATGATCTTACGTTCAGAAGGAATAATTTTCACATAAGAACCTCTGTCAAAAGCGTCAAGCAAAACGTAGGAACTGTCTGATTTTGGGAACGTGAAACGGAACTGGGCAGCGCGTTCGGTCGGTGCAATTTCGGTCGTAACGTCATAATCTGCCAGATATACCTTGTAGTAATTTGGCTTAACCGTTTCTGCTTTGTGAGAAAACCAGCTGGCACGGGCATTTTCGTCAATTTTCAGGCTCGTCATCGGCATGATCGAAAATTGGCCGTAGTCATTGATCCAGGGACTTGGCTGGTGGGTTTGTTTAAACCCGCGGATTTTTTCAGAGTCGTACATGTAACTCCATCCGTCTCCCATTTTTCCGGTTTGAGGCATCCAGAAATTCATCCCCCACGGCAAAGCAATGGCAGGGTAGGTGTTCCCCGATGATAAACTGAATTTCGACTGCGTCCCCATCAGCGGATTTACATAATCAATCAGATTGGCTGATGTCGGGGCCGTTTGGGCAAAAACGTAGGATTGGGTTAATAGGGCAAAAAAAGCGAAACAGGAGATAATTTTTTTCATGTCAAGGGAAAACCTTTTTTGATGTTTATGGTAGCAGTTTATAATCAGTTAATCAATTGCTAAATCCTTTTAGTTTTATTTAAAAGTAAATTTCACCAATGATATTAATGACTATCAAAATGCTTTTCGGACGGCAATTTACTAAAAAGATTCACTTGCAATTACCGTTCTGAATTATTTCCGCTTGGTATCATTTTTTTATAGTTTAAACTGTGCAGAATATATTTAGGCATTGAAATATCCAGGCTTGCATTTTAGCGTTAAAAGGGTAGTTTATGACTGCTTTTTTAACAGGAAAACAGGTTTTTTCTTCGTTCTGAGCACATCTTTTAAAATTTAAGTTTAGTATATTTTATAAATCCACTATGACCGAACACTTAAACCGCCTTACGCCACGACAAATTGTCTTTGAACTGGATCAGTATATAATCGGACAAAATGACGCAAAACGCAATGTCGCGATCGCTTTGCGGAACAGATGGAGGCGCATGAATAGTCCAGAGGATATTCAAAAAGAAATTATTCCGAACAATATCCTGATGATCGGGGCGACCGGTGTTGGTAAAACTGAAATTGCACGAAGACTGGCAAAAATCGCCGATGCACCTTTCGTAAAAGTGGAAGCTTCCAAATTTACAGAAGTTGGTTATGTAGGTCGTGACGTTGAAAGTATGGTGCGAGACCTGGTGGAACAGGCCGTGGGCATGGTACGCACCCAGAAAAAGGAAGAGGTAAAAATTAAGGCTGAACAGGCCGTTGAAGATATTATTCTGGATGCTTTGATTCCGCCAATCCATGGAAGCAATGTCATCAAACCCCGCCCGGATAACGGCGATGCCAATGGCGCCATCCCGGACGATGATAACGAACTGAACCAGCGCACGCGCGAACGTTTCCGTGAGAAAATACGTAACGGCGAACTGGATGAACGGAAAATAGAAATTGAAATCCAGCAAAACCAGTCACCCAGTGTGGGCATGATCGGCGGCGCGATGGATGATATTTCGATGATGAATATTCAGGAAATGATCGGTAACATGGTGCCGCGTCGTGGAAAAAAACGCAAGGTGACCGTGGGTGAGGCTAAAAAACTCCTCCTGGACGAAGAGGCAGGAAAGTTGATCGATATGGATGAGGTGAAAATGGAGGCGATCCAGAAAGCGGAAAACCTGGGTATTATTTTTATTGACGAAATCGATAAGGTTGCTTCAAGCCGTTCAGGCGGGAGTGGACCGGATGTGAGCCGTGAAGGCGTACAGCGCGACTTGCTTCCGATCGTGGAAGGCAGTGCTGTTAATACAAAACATGGCGTCATCAATACAGACCATATCCTTTTCATCGCAGCGGGTGCTTTTCATGTGGCGAAACCGTCTGACCTAATTCCTGAATTACAGGGGCGTTTCCCGATCCGGGTTGAGCTCAACAGTCTTACGGAAAGCGATTTTTATCAAATTTTGAAGACGCCGAAAAATGCTTTGACAAAACAGTATGAAGCAATGATGGAGGCCGAAGGCGTGGATTTACAATTTGAAGATGGCGCACTTCGTGAAATGGCACGTATTGCTTTTGAAGTTAACAGTGAAGTTGAAAATATCGGTGCCCGTCGTTTGCAGACGGTGATGAGCCTGCTTTTGAATGACTTTATGTTTGATATCCCGGATGTGATCGGACCAGACTCAGCGATCGTCGTAACGGCGGATCTGGTTAACGAAAAATTATCTCATTTGGTGAAGAACAGAGACCTTAGCCAGTTTATTTTGTAGGCTTGGGGGGAGGGGCAAGGGGATTGCACAAAATGTGCTTCCTGGCGTTTCCCTTTACTGATTTATTGAAAAACCCCTGTTTATTGTCTTGTTCCGTGAAATTGGAAGAAAGACAGAAAACAGGGGTTTTAAGGTTTTGTACCGAGGCCATCCATGCCCTGAGCTCCATGCCCAAAGCAACCTGTGGCTCAAACTATTCTCCTCCGTAAAGCCACTTCAATGCTTTTGGAAATTCTTTTCCCCAGCATTCTTCGGAGTGTTTTCCTTTCGGATTCAGTGAGGTTTTGATTTTTACGCGGCTATATCCAAATCCCTGATTGGCAAGTGTTTCCTGTAATTTTGTGATGTTAGGGATCATTTCAGAACCTTCCTGTCCGCCGCCGTACAGATAGATCCGGGTTTCAAAAGGCTCAAAGAAGTGAATCGCATCGAAATAAATCTTTCGCGAAATCCAGAGCGAAGGCGAGAAGATCATCAATCTCCCGAAAACATTCGGATACATCAGTGCCGCATACATACTTAACAAACCGCCAACCGAACTGCCGCCCATACCGGTATTCAGGCGATCCGGGAGCGTTCTGTACGTTGCATCTATTTGCTGTTTGAGCGTTTCCGTAACAAATTTCAGGAACAGATTACCCAACCCTTTTCCTAAATTCGGATTGTCGTAAGGGGAAAATTCCTGCACACGTTCGTCTCCGCCATGGTCAATTGCCACGATGATAACGTTTGCTTTATCCTCACCTGCCAATGCTGCAAGGCTGCGGTCAATTTGCCAGTTTCCATAAGGGGAACCTTCGCCAAAAAGATTTTGGGCATCCGTCATGTACAACACCGGATACCGGCGGTCGGGCTGCGCGTAATAATCGTGAGGTAAAAGCACGTGCACACGGCGATCCTTATGCAGCTGAGGAATTTCAAAAGTTTCGGAAAGTACCTCAATAATGGGCATCAAATCCAGTTTCGTGGAGTTGTCAATTTGCCATCTGGTTACAAAATCTGCAATGACACCGGTATTTTTAGCAATAGTCCGGTTGCCATAAGGCTGTCCGTAACGGTCAAGTTCCACCTGGTCCCAGCCGCCCCGCGTGTATTTATATTCAAGAGGGAACGGAAATCCGAAATCGGATGGGAATTCGAAGCTATAACGTCCCGGAGCTATCTTTTTCATTTGATAATGAGGCAGGTCCGGTAGCCATTTGCAAAAGTTACCTGTAATAAATATAGGACGGTTGTCTGAGTCTGGTGTCGTTAACGTTATAGTAAGCGTATCTTTTAACGTATCTAATTCTTTAAGCATTCTTTATGGTCGCACTGGGTCAATATAAGTGTCAAATTTACAGGAAATTTGTAACGAATGGTAACAGAATGAATAGTTTAACAAAAAAAAATCTGTCACCGGCAAGACGATTTGTATCGGTCAGTGCCAATCAGATGTGGTTCATTTTCTGACAAAATCGACAAAATCAAAAGAAATAGCATGCTTTTCGTCAGACTCGTGATGAATTCGTTCAGACTCTTTCCATAACTCAGGATTTTCTATTTTGAAAAATGTATCTCCTTCAATATCAGTATGAACTTCTGTGATATACAGTTTGTCACAAATAGGCTGAACCTGATTGTAAATTTCTCCTCCGCCCACGACAAAAGCTTCGTCTGTGCCTGTTTGTTTTGCTGCTTCAATAGCGTCTTCGAGGGTATTGACCACGATAGTGCCTTCGAAAAAAAAATTTTTGTCGCGGGTGATGATAATGGATTGTCTGCCCGGAAGTGGTTTACCGATGGATTCAAAGGTTTTTCGGCCCATGATCATCGGATGGCCGAGCGTCAGTTGTTTAAATCTTTTCAGGTCATCCGGCAATCGCCAGATAAGCTGGTTGTCAAGCCCGATAACGCCATTTTCAGATACGGCAACGATAATGGAAAGAAGCATTTGTTTATAACTTTTTAGTCAGAATGATGTTTGTCATTATTTCGGTGCGATACATCTTATTTGTCGCATAAATCATATGTTACAAATATTGTGGTGTTACGCTCTTTGGGCGCCGGGGTATGGAATGCCGTAATATTTGTGACATGACGTTTCCTGTAAGATTTTCCTTATGTGTTATAAATGAAATGTACAAATATCGTGATGATCTGAAAGTTGAACGACGGGTGCAGAGCACCAAAATATTTGTAGCAATTTTTATAACCGATCATATTGACTACAATTTAGCACCCCTTAAAAAATCGCCAGTTGCCATTTTCTTTTTGCCTTCCAATTGTAAAACCTCAATCGAAAGCCACACATCACCAGCGCGGAATTGCAGGGAAGTTTTATGGTCGGTTTTAAATTCACCAGGTTGTCCGTCGCTGTTGTCTTCCGTGATACTTGTCTTGAAAATTTTACAGGAAAGTCCGTTTAACGTGGTCCATGCGGCAGGATAAGGAGAAAGGCCGCGTACGAAATTGTGTATTTTTTCGGCGGGCTGTGTCCAGTCAATTTCACAGGTTTCCCTGAAAATTTTCGGAGCCATTTTTATTTCTTTCGACTCGTCCTGCGCCTCCTGAGGGTAGTTGCCATCTTCAATCGCCTTCACGGTTTTTACAACCAGTTTTCCCCCGATCTCCATCAGTCGTTCATACACCGAACCGGCGTCATCATCCGCCTGGATCGGATCTTTTTCCTGGAAAATAATTTTACCCGTATCAATTTCCTTTTCAATAAAAAATGTGGTGACACCCGTTTCAGTTTCCCCATTTATTACGGCCCAGTTAATCGGCGCAGCACCACGATATTGTGGCAATAACGAGCCGTGCAGGTTAAATGTGCCATATTTTGGCATACTCCATACAATTTCCGGCAGCATTCTAAATGCGACTACTACTTGCAAATCTGCATTTAAAGCCTTTAATTGGGCAATAAACTCAGGATTTTTGAGTTTTTCAGGTTGAAGAACCGGGATTCCCTGTTCTTCTGCATATATTTTCACGGGAGATGACGTTTGTTTCTGACCACGTCCGGCAGGTTTATCTGGCACGGTAATTACAGCAATTACATTAGAATTGCTTTCTACCAGACTTCTTAAACTGGGGACAGCAAATTCAGGCGTTCCCATAAAAATGATTCGTAATTTATCAGGCATGGATTGTATCTGCTTTTAACAATTTTGGCTTGTTACCATTTACAAATATTGCTATTTTTGTCGTTCATATTAAAAACAATGGAAAAGATAAAAAGATATTGCTGTCGAAAAGCTAAGGTTTTCTAGTCTTCTACTACGGGTTGGAACGAACTCTTGTAGAACGGTCTTGGAACCGTTCTTTTTTTTTTGCCCCGGCACCAATTTTAAACATCGGAAAATATTAAACATAATTAAGAAATGGCTAAAATTTCATACTATACCGAGGAAGGATTAAACAAGCTGAAAAATGAATTGAATGATATGAAAACCAAAGGCCGTACTGCCATTGCTGCACAAATTGCAGAGGCACGCGACAAAGGTGATCTAAGTGAAAATGCTGAATATGACGCCGCAAAAGACGCACAGGGAATGCATGAAATGAAGATTGCCAAGCTGGAAGAAATTATGTCAAATGCCAGGGTGATTGATGAATCATCGATGGACAATTCTCAGGTTGCAATTCTTTCCAAAGTGAAGATCAAGAACCGTAAAAACGGCATGGAGGTAACTTACACGCTGGTTTCGGAAGAGGAAGCGGATTTGAAGGCGGGAAGAATATCCGTAGGTTCGCCCATCGGAAAGGGATTGCTGGGCAAGAAAGTAGGCGAAACAGCTGAAATAAAAGTACCGGCAGGCTTAATGGAATTTGAGGTTTTGGATATCAGCCGGTTCAGCGAATAGGCTTTCAAAACAACTGGATCGGTCTCGGCTTTGAGACAAAATGACCAGGAAGAAATGTTGAATTGTTGATTGGTATTCCTTCAATAATTCAACATTTTTTATTTAACATTGGGTTAAGATTCAAAAAAGCCGGATATGAAATTTAAGGGATATTTGCTGACATTTTCGTTCCTGTGGGTGGAAGGTATGGCTATTTTCCCTTTTATATTTTTGAAGAAAAAAGCACCGGGGAAAGTTCTTTTGTATCATGAATGTATTCATTTGCGCCAACAGCTCGAACTGGGCCTGCTGCCTTTTTATATATGGTATTTTTTAGAATATCTGATCCGGTTAATTCAATATCGCGAACATCATCTGGCCTATCTTAATATATCTTTTGAGCGTGAAGCTTATGCAAATGAGCGCGAATTTGAATATCTTGAGAACCGAAAATTCTGGGGATTTCTGAAATATCTGTGACGGAAATTTCCTGACTACATAGAGTGATTACATTTCAATTAAAAAAGTATGACCGAACAAAGCAAAGCGTTTTTATACAAGTATTTAAACAATGCGTCGCCAACAGGATTTGAGGCGTCCGGACAACAGATCTGGCTGGATTATATTAAACCTTACATTGAGGACCAGATTATTGATGTTTATGGAACGGCTGTCGGGGTTATCGGTGGCGGACAGGAATATAAAGTCGTTATTGAAGCGCATTCGGATGAAATTTCCTGGTTTGTAAATTATATTTCTGAGGACGGGTATATCCACGTTCGTCGTAACGGTGGCTCGGACGCAGCGATTGCGCCTTCCATGCGGGTTAATTTACATACTTCAAAAGGCGTTGTAAAAGGCGTTTTTGGCTGGCCGGCAATCCACGTGCGCGACACGGCGAAAGACCAGGTGCCAAAAGTGCATGAGCTTTTCATTGACGTGGGCGCTTCAAAAAAAGAAGAAGTGCTTGAAATGGGTATCCATGTGGGTACGGTTGCAACTTTCGTGGATGGTCTGGATGAGTTGAATGACAAATTTTACATCGGGCGTGCACTGGACAACCGAATGGGCGGTTTTATGATCGCGGAAGTAGCGCGGATGCTGCATGAGAATAATGTAAATCTGCCTTTTACCCTTTACATCGTTAATGCGGTGCAGGAGGAAATCGGTTTGCGAGGCGCTGAAATGATTTCCCGTCGACTGAAACCGGATCTTGCTATTTGTACGGATGTAACGCACGACACGCAGTCGCCGATGTACAATAAGAAGGAGCAGGGCGACCTGAAATGTGGAAGCGGACCGGTGATTTGTTACGGACCGGCGGTACAGAACAACGTACGCGACTTGCTGATCAATGTGGCTGAGGATAAGAAAATCCCTTATCAGCGTCAGGCGGTGAGCCGTTCTACGGGAACTGATACGGATGCTTTTGCTTATTCAACGGAAGGAATAGCTTCGGCGTTGATTTCTCTTCCGCTGAAATACATGCATACAACGGTAGAGATGGTACACAAGGATGACGTTCAAAACGTAATTCAGCTTATGTACGACGTGCTTCTTTCTTTAAAAGGAAACGAAGATTTCAGGTATATCAAGTAGCAGAAGGAGTAGAGCTTAGGGCAGGGAGAGCCTGGACGAGACTTTACAATGAACGCTATGAACGATTGGTAAACAAACGGGGGAGGAAATAGAGTGAACAAGCCCTATGTTCTTCCCCGTTTGCGTTTGAAACATATTTTACACTTCATCACATGGACAACAGAGCGAGAGGCAGAGGGGCGGGAATTAACACCAACAACAGGTTCAGGAAACAGGAAATCGAATATACGGAGGAAGACTGGCAGCAATGGGAAGAGCCGGAAACCAATGTCAAAACCTTGTTTATTGAGGAAATATCCAAATCGATTCTCAGCACTTCGGATAGTCCCGACTTGCGGAATTTCAATTCGATCAATCCCTACCGGGGTTGTGAGCATGGTTGTATTTATTGCTATGCGCGCAATTCACATGAGTACTGGGGCTTTTCGGCCGGACTGGATTTCGAAACCAAAATTGTTGTGAAAAAAAATGCTCCGCAGCTGCTTGAAAAACTTCTTAATTCTAAAAAATGGCAACCGGAGACGATATTCTTTTCAGGGAATACCGACTGTTATCAGCCTGCTGAAAAAAAATATCAGCTGACGCGGCAGATGCTGGAAATTTGTCTGAAATACAGAAATCCGGTAAGTGTCCTGACCAAAAATGCGCTGATTTTAAGAGATATTGATATTCTGGAAAAGCTTGCGAAGCTGAACCTTGTACATGGCGCGATTTCAATTACCTCACTGAACGAAGATTTAAGAGGGAAACTGGAGCCAAGGACAGTTACTGGGAAACGTCGTTTGCAGGTCATAAAAACATTACATGAAGCGGGCGTACAAATGGGCGTTATGACGGCTCCGATCATTCCGGGATTAAATGATCACGAAATCCCATCGATCATTCAGGCGGCTTCTGAAGTCGGCGCTGTTTGGGCTGGTTATACAGTCGTGCGGTTGAACGGGGCCATTGCAGAATTGTTTGAAGAATGGATCAACCATCATTTTCCGGATAAAGCTTCAAAAGTATTGAATCAGATCAAAGAATGTCACGGCGGTCAGGTCAATGATTCCCGGTTCGGGCTGCGTATGAGCGGCGAAGGTAAATATGCAGAGCATATCAGACAGCTGCATGCCCTTGCATGCCGTAAATATTTCGGAAACAAAGAGCTTACCACACTCGACACTTCACAGTTTATAAAGGGCGGACAAATGAAACTTTTTTAGTCCGGCATAGAAATTGTTTATTGTACCCAATTATTCTTAAACCTTATTTCATGAAAAAAGTAATCCTCGCCTTAGTTTTTTTTGCTTCCATTGGCATCGGTACAAATATTTGCGCAAGTACGACCGGTAATAAAAGCACGTTTCTGGCAACTTCCGATTCACTGGAAAACAGCATTCTAACTCCTGCAAAAGCAATCATTACCGGGGCCGACCAGACCTCCGAATACCTCAAATATTTAAAGGGTAAAAGAGTAGCGATGGTGGTCAATCAGACTTCAATCATTGGTAAAACACCCAGTGTAGACAGCCTGGTGGCGCTTGGTATTAATATTGTCAGGATTTTCGGGCCGGAACACGGGTTTCGCGGGAATGCCAGTAACGGAGCAAAAGTTAATGATGAGAAAGATCCCAAGACCGGTATTCCGGTTATCTCACTGTACGGAAAATTAAAGAAACCGAGCAAAGAACATCTGGCGGATATTGATCTGGTGATATTTGACATTCAGGATGTTGGCTGCCGTTTTTATACCTACATCAACACACTGGATCACGTTATGGAATCATGTGCTGAAAACAACAAGGAGCTGATGATCCTGGACCGTCCCAATCCGAACGGTTATGTTGTCGACGGCCCGATTCTGGAAGATCACCTGCATTCGGGCATAGGTATGCACAAAATACCGATCACACATGGAATGACCATGGGTGAATTTGCACAAATGTTAAATGGTGAAAAATGGCTTCCTGGACAGTTACAGTGTAAGCTGAAAATTGTTAAGGTGGCAAATTATACCCACGACACGCCATATGAGCTGCCGGTTTTCCCTTCACCGAATTTAAACAGCCAGCAATCCATTCTGTTGTATCCGAGTATTTGCCCCTTTGAAGGCACTATTGTTAGTCAGGGAAGAGGCACCTATATGCCGTTTACCGTCCTGGGTGCCCCGTTACTGAAAGGGAAATTCGGGTTTTCGTTTATGCCGAAAAGTATTCAGGGGATGAGCGAAACGCCACTGCATCAGAATCAGGAATGTTATGGACTCGATCTAAGGAAGTACGATGTTGCATCGTTGCGAAAAAGCAGGCAGATCAATTTGAAATGGCTGATTGAAATGTATAACGCCTATCCCGACAAAGCGAAGTTTTTCGATATGTCGCAAAGCAAGCAAATGGGAAGTATTGATAAGCTGGCAGGAACGGAAAATCTGAAAAAACAGATCATAGCCGGAACCTCCGAAGAAGAAATCCGAAAAAGCTGGGAGCCGGGGTTATCCGATTATAAAAACATGCGAAAGAAATATCTTCTGTATCCCTAAGCATGCTGAAAACTCACTTCTGATTAAAAACGAAACATCCCTGCGGCAAAACCACAGGGATGTTTTAATTATTACTCAACGAGATTAGATATTATCTTTTAGTAACTGTTTAGTTACATTGATTTTCAGGCGTAACGTTTTAACTCCGAAAGAATCTTTAGATTCTTTCGACTCATATACGCTTGGATCGTGCCGATAGATCGATGGAACCAAAAAAAGATTAATTTTTTTTGTAATAAAAATAAGGACCGTGACAGCCAGCTATCACGGTCCTTATTTTTATTTTCAGAACTAGTTGAATTATAGGGAGAAAGGTTCCGGTTAAAACTTTGCAGTTATGACCTTGGTATCGCAGCCTACGGCTCCGTTATTTACAAAACCAACACTCAAATCTGTAATTTTTGTTGATTTTCCGGCTGGCAGATCTCTTTTGATTGTGATCACTTTGGTTGTTAAAGCCTCCTGGGTGTCGGATAAATATTTGAATTCGGCTTCAAAGCTCTTGGCTGACTGAGTGGATTTGTTTTCAACCAGCATATTGTGGATGGCTATACCACCAACCAGATGCCACTCATTTTCTACGATTTTTATGTTGTCGTTAATCTTATTTTTTTGAATAACCTCAGCGAGTTTGGCAGAGTCTTTCGCGTCGAGCACGGTGGTGACGGATTTAACTTCTTCGTTTTTCTTTAAAAAATCGAGCTGTTTGTAGTAGTACAAAATATAAATGAAAGCCAATATCGGAACGATCGCGCTGGTCCATTTAAGCCACTCTATCGCTACTTTTTTGAATTTTGAACTTTTACGTTTTCTTGACGGCATTTTTTTCGAATTACGTTGAGAACTGCAAATAAAAGCATCAGACGTAGTAAGAATACTATGTTCGCTTAAATTTTTAGCCAAAAAATAATCAAAATTTGAATATGCAGAAAATAAGGAGGAGAAGGGATTAGACTAAGCTATTGGAAAACAAAAACTTGACGTGTTTTATGCTTTGCTTATTTTGTTTTCCACACATACTTAATGATCGGAAATTAGCCGGTTTTAACCGCACGGCTTACCACCAGACATATTCTAAGATATTGTAGAGTATCAAAACCAATATCAACAATCCAATCATAGAAACAACAACTTTGGCCCGCCCTGCAAAAACAGGCTGGTCTTCATGCGAATCCTTCATGATTGTTAAATATTGTAGCGGTAAACAGTGAAATTCTGGTCTGTTAACAGAGCCATGGTAAAATTATTTAGCGGGTGTATACTATGATCCAGGAAGTGTGTATTGATGTTGCTCAACGGTGACACAAGATTAGTTTTTTCTGAATTGCCTTACAAACCGTTAAATAACTTATCGCAAAAGTGTTGGTATTTTAATGATCTTTTCATAGTGATATATTAAAAATACTTTTGAATACTGACGCGTGTTTTCTGTAATTATCAAACGTTCTGATAATTATTTCAGAGTAAAGTCTCCGGAACGGCTAAATTTACTTACTATGTAACCACAAATTTATTAAAAGATACAGTTTTCGCAAGTTTACTTAGGAGAAATCTTATGGTTTTCCGCTTTTTTTTCTGGTTGTATCCGGATAAATAACACCTCCGGTCGTGATAGTTCTTTTTCTCTTTCTGACATAACTTCCCGTTGTATCTGCTCCCGGTCGGCCGGTGCTGCTTCTGCTTCCTTCCACGGAGCCGGAGGAATTTACATTGCCGTTATCATTTAACACAGGAGCATTTTCCTTAATCACAGGAATTTTTTGTAAGTCTGTGCCCTTGGCTGTGTCAATGATGGTCGTTTTTTTGTATGTCCTTTTTTTGTAAGACGTTGTACTTTGTCCGTACGAAAACAAAGGAGCGGCCAATATGACGATTAGTATGGCAGTTTTCAGTTTTTTCATGATGATCAGTTTGATAAGTGATGATGATCTTTTTTGTATTAAAAATATTATTCCCGCAGAAAGGATTCAGCTGAATCTCTAAATATTTGTCAAATGGGACAATCAATTGGGTAGGATAATTCTAAACTCCATCGCTATCATTTTACACTTCGGTAAACCGTAATTTTTCATATACTGCGCATTGATCAATTTTGACATAAACCTAAACGGAAAGTCAAAATGAAAGTATTGTTTTCTACGCTGTCGCTACTTTTTTTAGCCGGTTGTGTATTGGGACAAACAAAAATTTCCGGGAAAATTACAGACCAGAAAGGTGTTGCGATGCCCGGTGCCAATATATTCATCAAAGATACTTATGACGGTGTCTCTTCCGATGAAAACGGAAATTTCAGTTTTGTGACGAATGAAACGGGCAAGCATGTGCTCAATTTTCAGGCAATGGGTTACAAGTCCCAGGAACGCGAAATTGAATGTACAGGCCAGCCGATCCGGTATCAGATAACACTTGCTGAAAGTATTAACATATTAACGGCGGTGACCATTACAGCCGGAGCCATGGAGGCCAGCGATGTAAAAAAGGCGGTTGTGCTGAAACCACTGGATATTGTGACGACCTCCGGCGCTATGGGTGACATTACCGCTGCCATGCTCACCCTGCCCGGCACTTCTACGGTGGGCAACGACGGACGTTTATTTGTGCGCGGTGGTGATGCCTCCGAAACCAGCATTTTTATCGATGGTTTGCAGGTCGGCAATGCCTATGGAAGCACGGCGACCAACGTACCGACACGTAACCGGTTTAGTGCCAACTTATTTAAAGGATCTTTTTTTAGCACCGGTGGTTATTCTGCTGAATATGGTCAGGCGCTTTCTTCTGCCTTGTCGCTTAATACGATCGACCTGCCATTACGAAATCAGGGCGACCTGAGCATTATGTCTCTCGGAGGCGGTTACACACAAACCTGGGTTGGGGAAAAAGATGCGTTAATGGCTTCGGCAAATTATTACAACCTGGCCCCTTACCAGTCACTGGTAAACCAAAAGTTTGACTGGGAAAAAAGCCCGGTAAGCTGGGACAGCGAAGTCGCTTTGAAGCATAAATGGGGCAAAGCGGGTTTTATTAAGGCATATGGGCATACGGAGGGAAATTCCATGACGATCTGGCAGAAGAATGCGGGTGAGCCGGGGCGTGGCGATCGGGTCCATATCAATAATCGCTATTCCTATGGTAATCTCTCTTTTCGTCAAACGGGCAAAAATGACTGGTCGTTTTATGGCGGACTCGCCTATTCGCACAATCGCGATGCTATTAACCTGAATCAGGAACCGATCCGTCAGATCAATCAGGTCGGGCATGCGAAAGTGGTGGCTGTAAAAGATCTTGGTCCTCAGTTTTCGCTGAAAAACGGTTTGGAATGGTATCTGAAATCTTATTCGGAAGCATTGGTCGCTGATCATTTGAAAAGAGATATCCGTGACAACCAGTTTAACCATTTTGTGGAAGCAGACTATTATTTCAGTAACCGGTTGATTTTTCGGGGTGGGTTAAGGAGCGGATACAGTACGGCGGCCAAACAATTCTGGATAGATCCCAGGGCTTCGCTGGCCTATAAGCTGAATAATCAGGGACAGTTTTCGATTGCCGCGGGGAGATTTCATCAGCTTCCCGATGAAAAACTCAGGGTTTTGCAGACCGATTTGAAAAATGCAGAGGCGAGCCATTACATCCTGAACTATTTTATAACCAGTAACAACCGGACATTACGTGCAGAGGCTTTTTATAAGACTTATGAAAACCTTGCCACATACAAGGGAACAGACCAGGCACCGGTTGCAATCGCCCAAAAGGGCTCGGGATATGCCCGCGGAGCGGATTTGTTTTACCGTGACAAAACCACTTTGAAAGGCACGGACTTCTGGATCACATACAGTTTTGTCGACAGCAAGCGCCGTTATGCCATTTATGAGTCAAAAATACAACCCTCGTTCGCTCCAAAACATAACGGCTCGGTTGTCGTCAAACATTTTGTGAGTGCGCTGAAATCGCAGCTTGGCACTTCCTGGTCGTGGAACAGTGGTTATACCTACAATGATCCCAATCTGGCCGGTGAAATGAAGGGAAAAACAAAGGCTTACAGTGACCTGAGTATCAGCTGGAGTTATCTGCCGCGGCCCAATGTCATATTGCATGCGGCTTGCTCCAATATCCTTGGCCGCAACAATGTTTTTGGGTATAAATATGCCGGCCAGGTGGACGAAACGGGTACTTTTTCGGGGATCCCGGTTGGTCAGGGTGCTACCCGTATGGTGTTTGTCGGGTTGTTTATCACTTTTTCGAAGGATAAAAATGCCAATCAGCTAAACAATCTGTAAAGCCGTCAACGATTTGAACATCTCTTTTACAAACCATAAATTTTAATGACATGAAAAAATTAATCTTAACAATCGCCTTTGTTTATTGTGCTGTTTTATCCGTTTTGGCGCAGGATTCCCCTTATCAGAAAGCCATGAAAAAGGAGATCTCCAATCTGGAAAAGGCCGACTCACTTTCCAAATTCCAGCAGTCGGCCAATGCGTTCGCGCGTATCAGTCAGCTTAATCCGGGAGCGTGGCAGCCCTATTATTATGGTGCGCTGGCTTATATTTACCAGGGACTCGATGGCTCGCTAAGTTTGCATAAAAAAGATGAAGCACTGGCCAAAGCAGAAGAGTTGATAAAAAAAGCCGATGTTATTTCGCCTAATAATTCCGAGATTGTCACCCTCGAAGGATTTAAAGTAATGGCGGAGGTAAGTGCGGATCCGGGCAGCCGGGGCCAGAGCCTGTCCGGTGCCGTGATGTATAACTTTGGAAAGGCGCTCAGCATTGATCCGAAAAATCCGAGAGCGACCGTTTTGATGGGGCAAATGGAGTATGGCACAGCGAAATTTTTCCATTCAGGAACAGAAAAGGCTTGCGGACTGGTGAAAAAAAGCCAGACTTTGTTTGAGGAACAGCCGGTGGAAACACTTACGGCATCTTTACTGCCAACCTGGGGTGGAAGCCTTGCAGGACGGCTTGCCAAGGCATGTCAATAACTGATAATCATAGAAAGTTGAATTAACGTAACAAAAGGACTAAAATATGCCGTCACACATCAGAGGATCAGCAAAATTCTGGAATTTTTCCCCGGCTTTTATTGGGATAAACCTGCTGATCGCGGTTGTGTTGACGGTTGTTTTTTGCCCTTCCTGCTTTACACGGAATGACGGGTATGAACTGGCCATTTACAATTTTCTGAGTTCATTTATCCTTTCCTGCGCGCTGAGTTATGGCGGTTTTATGGTCGAAGTGTATTTTGACAAAACCATTTCCTGGATTGAATATCCTGTCAAAAGACTGGTTTTAGAGACATCAGCCTATCTTTTGTATGTTTTTGTGGTCAGTTTTGTGATCACGGCGATGATCGAACTCCTGGGCAGGCGCACGTTTACACTGGATGATATTCCGTGGCAAAGACTGCTGGCCTATACCAAATTTCCGATGCAGATCTCCGCATTTATTTCCTTTGTGCTGATCAGTCGTTCGTTTCTTTTGGAATGGAGGAAATCGGCTATCGAAGCGGAACAGCTTAAAACACAGCAGTATGCCCAGCAATACCAGACGCTGAAAGATCAGCTTAATCCTCATTTTTTGTTCAATTCTTTTAATGTGTTGAGCAATCTGGTGTATGAAAATCCTGATACCGCTGCGAAATTTATCAGGCAGTTGTCGAAAATTTATCGGTACGTTTTGGAAGTGCAGCAAGAAAAATTGGTAAAACTTTCAAGTGAATTGGAGTTTGCAGAGAACTTTCTTTCTCTTCAGAAAATAAGATTTGAGAACGGACTTTTGTATGATATTCATGTAGATCAGCGGCCCGACTTTTACCTGCCGCCGTTATCTCTTCAGATGCTGCTGGAAAACGCGATCAAGCATAACGTCGCCTCGATGGCAGATCCGCTTCGCATCGAAATATTTCGGGAAGGGAATACGCTGGTGATCAAAAATAACCTTCAGTTAAAGAGCAGTCTGACGGAAGAGTCTACGGGGATAGGCCTTTCCAACATTCGAAAAAGATATGAATTGCTCAGCGCGGAACCCGTTTTAATCGAAGAAAATGCTGATTTTTTTATTGTAAAACTACCTTTGCTGGTCAGCAGTCAGATTTGACGTTTTATTGTTAGAAGAAATGATACGAATTCTCATCATCGAAGATGAAAACATGGCTGCCAGGCGTCTGGTAAAACTGATAAAGGAGATTCTGCCCGACTGCGAAATATTCGGAAATCTGGATACGATTACTTCCGCCGTGGCCTGGCTGAACAGCAATCCCCAGCCTGATCTGATTTTTCTGGATATTCAGCTTGCCGACGGGATCAGTTTTGAGATTTTTGAACATGTAAAAGTTACGGCACCGATCATTTTCTGTACTGCCTTTGACCAGTATGCCATCAAAGCCTTTAAGCTGAATAGTATTGATTATCTGCTAAAACCGGTTGATCCGGATGAATTGAAACACGCCCTGAACAAATTTCAGTCGGGCAGAAAAGCGCCGGAAATTTCGCTCGACCAAATCCGGCTTTTGCTGCAACCGGTTCAAAAAGTTTATAAAAACAGATTTCTCGTCAAGATAGGAGAGCGTATCCAGACCATCGCCATTGATGAGATCGGCTTTTTTTACAGCGAAGACAAGGTGTCTTTTCTGATGACCCGACAAGGAAAAAAGTACATCGTCGACTATACCCTCGATGAACTGGAAACGATGGTTGATCCGGAGCATTTTTTCAGGTTAAACAGAAAGTATATCAGTGCCGTAGCAGCCATCAATGGGGTTTTTACCTACTCCAACAGCCGATTGAAAATTCAGTTGGAGCACTGTCATGACAATGATATTTTAATAAGCCGTGAGAAAATGCAGAGTTTTAAGGGGTGGCTTGGGCAGTGATTTGATCTGAAAATTAGCCCAGCTCGCCCCGATTTGCGATCCGGGTCAGTTTAAATAATTGTTATAGCCGCGTTATAAACGCTAAGCCATAACTGCCCCGATTGCAAATTGGGGCGAGCGCGGTATATGAATTGGTTATGAAGGTCTTCGTCTAAATTCAAAATTCCCTTCGTATAAAAGGTCTTTGTTATACTTAAGGAAATTGTAATATCCCCCTAAATCATAATCAATTTTATAAGAAGAAATATAGCGAAATGGATACTTCGGGTCAATTTTATACTTGCGAATTTTTAAATATTCTTCTATTTCCTGTTCTTTCCTTCCAATTTTATTAGCAATGATTTCGATAGTCTTGTCACTGTAATAGTCTAAATCATAAATTAGAATGAACGTTTTATTTTCCAACAAGAAATATACAAAATTGTCTTCCAGCAGATGATCCTTGAATGACTGCGAAGTTGATTTAGTATTTTTTTCTATTTCAATTTCAAAATCTTTACAAAACGAATTCAGCGTCGAATGCCTAATACATAATTTTGTATACGTAACGTGTCCAAATCGGGTATCCATAGTTATTCGTATTGTTCTGTTAAAGTGAGAGGGGACATAGTTTTTACCAATAGTGAAGATTTTTAGATTTGTTGCTGGCTAATTTTTAACAAGAAATAAAGCCCGTTGTTGGAAGCGTCTCTTTTCTCTTCTTTATATTCCAGATATGATAGTCCGCTAGTCATCCCCAGCGAAGCAAGTAACGCATAATGAATGGGCACACTCGCAACAACTGTTCCTATTAATGGAACGTAGGTTGTGGGATTTTGCATTTTTTCAATGAATTTTCTAAAGGTCTTGCTTTTTAGATTTTTCATTTTGCTTTCCAATTCAGTGAATGGTTTCTGAATCTCGCTAAAAAAAATGCTCTGATACTCCTTGTCATCTATTTTTGTACTAAATAGCTCTTTATGCTTAACCTCAATTGAATTTATAGTTTGATAGAATAAACTTAATTCGTCTTTAAGCCTGTATTTCAATTCCAGAATGTCTTCAAAACTTAATATGTCTGGATTTGGTAAACTGATTTTTAATGCATCAAGTGCGAGAGATTTTCTTACACCACTTGCTCCAAAATCAAAATTTGATACGTTTATCTCCTTTAGAAAGTTAGAAAGCAAGGTATTCAAATTATTGCTACTGCTAATACAGGTTTTTCCTTCTATCAGAAGTTTGACAAACCATTTAAGTTTAAAGGCATAATACCACCAAATATAGTCCCTCTCAACTGGCTTACCCCAATCAAAACCTAACATGTGTTTCATTATATCATAGACTTCCTCCGTGATTATCTTACTATTATCCTCTGTCGGGTGATTGGGGAAAATTAAATCAAAATTTCCATTTACCAAGGTGCTAATTTTTTCTGAAAACATTTTTTCATATTCATCCTCCTCGTTTTCATTTCTCCTAGTAATTGAAATTAGATTTTCGTCAATGAGCATCTTATAGTCCGTTTCAAAAGATTTGGGAATAAACTGAAGGTCGTCAATTCCTGTATACTTAAATTCTCCGTTGATATTTTCAAATTTCGGGCTGTAAACGGCATCATTCACTATATTAATTTTATCGTAATACAGTGCCAATAACTTTATTTCATTTGTCGCCTTAGGGGTAATATCTGAATTGAAATAGATTTCTCTCATGGTTCCTTCTTTAATTTTGATTTTATGGAGCGAGTTGGGTTTGAGGATTAAGCGATGACCAGCTCGCTCCGATTTGCAAAGGTTGATGTTAAAACAATTTAAAAGGTTTCAAGTATTTGATTTAAACTCTTATGAATTTGAATTATTTCAAAGGGGTCATGAGTTATTTTATAAAACATTTTTCCCGTATCCATTCCAATAAAGTCACCATCCTCCAAGTCTATTAAATGATAATACACCTTATCATTTAATAATACGGTATATATGTCAGCGGGATTTAAAAGTTTAACTTCCAAAGAATCCAATAACTGGCTTATTTCTTTAAAATCATTATTACTTATTAATACTAATTTAAACCTAGAGACATCTATTTTTACCAGATCTAAGGAGTATTTATCGGCCCCTTCAATAGAATAACCGTTGATAACTCCTGATGAAATATAAATTGAATATTTTAAATTACTCTTAGATCTGCTATCGTAAACTTTGATACCGGTTATTTTATAATTTTTCTCTTCCTTTTTCTCAAATAGAGATATGACTTTTGAGTTATATGAAAAAGCTACATAACCCGGAAGATCACTCATACCGGTTAACACTCCACTGAACACCTGAGCATTAATTTGTTCAATGAAGATGTGAAATTCTTCTGGTAGTTGTTTTATAGTATTTTTTAAAAGCAGAATTTCCCAATCTTCTATTTTAGATCTTTTGAATAAACTCAACATACTGCAAATAGTTTAAAATTTGATAAACCACGTTCGCCACGATTTGCAATCGGGGCGGATATGGGCCAGCGTTTACAACGCGAATCTGAAAACTACCATTGTAACAGAACGCGAACAGGACAAGTCTTACAATCAAAGCCTCATGACCAACTACTGCACTTGAAAGGTAAGGTTATATTCATTTAGAGAAATTTCGCGGGTAATGTCGGCGCGGAATACTTTAATTGCACCCTCTATTTTGGTTGTGTATTGGCCCTCACTCAAATAACTATTTTGTTTTGTTGATAAACCACAGGAAGGAACCTTTGTAAGGGATTTGTCCTCAACCCAGGGAATATTAACTTCATACGTACCCTTAGCAGGTATGAATACCCCACTCTGAAAAGAACACAACGCGGATAAATAGGCTGGACCAAGTAAGCTATCTGATCCGCTACCCGACTTTTTGTATAGTTCTGTGAAATTGGAGCTAATGACCGATCCATGATCTACATACCAATCTTCATCCGAAGTATTGGTGATGACCAGGCTGAAAACAAAATTTTCGCCTTTGTTTACTCTGTTTGTCCTGACTCCCTCCTTATTTACTATACCATATACAACAGAAACCGGTCTTTTTTTCGCATCTACATCTGCATTATTGCAACTGACGGCTATTAGCAGAATTCCAAAGGTTGACAATAGTAATTTTCCGAAGTATCTGAAAGGTATCATGTTATGAATCGTTTGGTTTGCTAACTCATTTAACGTCAGACACATTTATGTGACGATTAGTTGTAAAATCCAGTTAGCGCTCTGTCATGACAACGATTGACCCGGCTCGCCCCGATTTTCGATCCGGGTCAGTTGTAATGATTGTAATAGCAGCGCTATAAATGTTGAGCGATAACCGCTCCGATTGCAAATCAAAGCAAGTAAAAATATTGTCGTAGAACAAGCTGAAATGTTGTTGTATCACAAGATGTAAATCCTTTTGATGGGATTAACTTTCCCATGTTCTCAGAAATCGACAAGATAAATACTTAGCCTATGAAAATACACTGAAATACAGGTAAGTCAAATAGATATCTCACTTCTAAACTAGACAACCGAAATGAAAGATGTAAACCTACATCTACCGGCGTTAGCACTTCTGCTGCTTTTCTGGGGCTGTGACAAAGGACCAGATCTGACGCCTACTACACAGGAAGGGAAGAACACCTTTTCCTGTAAGGTGAATGGGAAAGTGTGGATACCGGATGGTACTTGGGATTGGTATAGTCAAGGCGATTAATAGAGGTTTTCGTAGGCAGAACTTCAAAAGTGTTCCATTTTTAAGATTAATCGAGCGATGTTGAAAACTATACTTTATTTTTTTAACCTTTTGTTAGTCAGTTCTGGCCTTATGGGGCAAGACTACAAAACTAAAAGTACGACTTGGCCGGTACGCAAATTTTATGGAGGGTTAGGTGCGGTGATAAGTGCTCCCGGAGTATTTGGGCAAGGGAGTGTAAGTATTGTTTTTAATAAAGGTCTGGGACTTAGTTTGGACGGTACTTTTGCTGCTATTAAAGCTCAAAATTTACCTTCGGGTTATAAGCCTGGTTTGTGTTTGTTCGGGAATTGTACCCCAAAAGATGACGTATTTATTTTTTCCTCGCGTGCGCTAAAGGCATTTAATTCTCTTGATAAGCGTACTGCATATATTCTGGAAGCGGGTCCTTCCGTGACCATCTATAATCAAACATATTTCAAAGCAATTTCCCCAAGCTTTTTTGGCCGGAACTACGACGAATACCGTTTGTCAAAGACAGGCATTGGGTTGGCTGCCAAAGTGAAAGTTATTTTTAGTCCTCACAAAAACATCGGTATAGGTTTGGGATTGTATTCTAATGTTAATAAGGTAAAAATGATAAACGGACTGGAATTGAATCTTGTTTTCGGCCGGTTTTACTGAAAATTAAATAACAATTAACCACGACTTGCAATCGGCTCTGGTACAGTTTCACGTTTATAACGCAAACCAGAAAATTCACTTAGCGCATTGTCATGAAAACGATATTTCAATAAGTCGTGAGAAAGTGCAAAGTTTCAAGAGCTGGCTGGGGCAGTGATCTAATCCGAAAATCAGCTCAGATTTATTTCTAACAAACCGCCAGTTTTTATATGAATCTCGCTTTCCAATTCGATTAAAAATCTATTTTCCTGCTGGTGCAAAGTTGCTTTCTGAATTTTGCCGTTTAGTGTGACCAAGGCGTTTTTCGGAATTAAACCGGGTGCCGGCGCTAGTCCTACGGATTTGAGCGAAAGATCTCCATAAACGATTTTGATTACGTTTCTTTGTTTTCCATTCAAGCGCGATTGCGAAATTGTACCCCAGCCTTTGGCGCTTGTGAAAGGTGCTTTGAAGTTGTCAGGAGAGATTTTTGGAACAAATCTCATGTATTTTTTAGGACCGTGATATTCGAAACCGCAAGCCGAAATGAATGTCCCATAACTGGCCATTGCCCTGGCATAGTGGTCGCTGCATTCAATTTCGTTGTACGGGTTTCTTTTGGCGGCATGATGACGGTCATGAATAAAACGTGTCAGGGTTAATGCTTCGTCAGTCATGCCTTCCGCCATCATATGCGCGGCAACCTGATGCTCAAAACCGGTCATACATTCATGAAAATAACCGAGCTGCCAGGTCACATTTTCACCGAAGGGTTTGGGTTCATTCAGGGGATTGGTGTTCATGATCATCCCGCCTTCTCCCGCAACGGCGTAGGGACGACCGCCGTGATGTGATTTAATATAGGGCCCGACATCGGTCGTGAAATTATATTTCCATAAAGCTTTCAGCGCGGAAATGGTTTTGTCTTTATCCAAAACCCGCGGCAAACCAACCTGATGCGCCCAGCTTTGTCCATAAACCTGATCAATGTGGCAGGTATTGTAAGAGCCCAGACTTTTACGGCCTTCTTTGGCATCGGGCCTATGGATAAAGTACTCGCCGTTAAACAGTTTTTCTTCCATGTTCTGTTTCCCTTTCGCCACATATTCCTGGCAGATTTTGGTAAAATCAGTGTCGCTGATATCTTCCGCCATCGCTTGTCCGGCTCTGGCAGCAGCGATGCAAAGTCCTACAATCCAGGCAATTTCTCCTTCCCAAACTGCGTCCAGCGTATTTTCCATGGGCGTGTCCGTCATACCGTCCCCGTTTTTGTCCTGGGCGAGCATAAACCGGATAGCGGTTTTTATTTTCGGCCAGTTGCTTTCCAGGAACTGACTGTCGGCCGACATCTGATGTTCGCGATAAAAACGGAGAATCGTGCCAGCCTGCCCGTCGATGGCCGGACGGTTTTCGTTTTCAGCCCTGAAAATGATCGCACCCGAATCTTTGAAACCCACACCAAGGTCTACATGCTGGCGAAGCGTCCGCTCCAATTCCGGAAAAATCCTGCCCATAGCCTGGGCATATTGCCATACATGCGTACAGGTTCCGGCACAGGCGCCTACGCCTTCCCATGCCCAGAAACGCCCGCTCGCAAAACGATAGGTATTGGCCGTAGAAAGTGTTCCGATGTTGACAAAAGTCCTTTCCAAAAACCAGTGTGGCAGCGTCGAGTCGTTCCAGGTTTGTTGCCAGCGTTCGGTTTCGGAAGTGAGTTTTTCGAAATGATCGGCGATGTAGTGCGTTACAGCCTGGGCATCGGCAAAACGCTTGCCATAGTAATAACCTTCGTGTGCATCCTTTACCAGTTTTTTTAAATTTTCATTGGGATTATTAAAATGCCAGCTGATGACGAAATCTTCATTTTGTGACATGCCGGGAGCCAGACTTTTGGCAGAAACCAAGGCACCGGTTAATATTTCGGTCGCATCTTTTTCAGCGTTTTCATCGGAAAGAATATCAAAACTGCCATCGGAAACCGGCCACGGAGAAAAAGAGGTATTTACACCTGCCTGATTATTGATGATTGCAAAACTGGTTGTTCCATAATCAACTGCCCTGGTTAACTCCTGTTTTGAAGTATTAAACGCTGAAAAAATGCCGGTGAATTTGTCCGATTTTTTCAGGCTGCTTGTCTTAAAACCGTCGCCCGTTTTCGCAGAAAGCTTGCTCGCTCCGTTTTCCATCCATCCGATCAGCGAAACATCAACCTTTTCCCTGGAAGTGTTTTTGATGGATATGCGGATAATGGTAGCAGGAAGTGACGAGTTATCCGCATCCAGCGGAATGAAGGGCGAATAGGCTTTCAGGGTAACTTCAACTGGCAATTTCGCATCGATGTACTTGACGGTTGCGATGGGGTAGGTCGCTTCAAAACTTATTTCATCCCAATGCTCTTCATTGAGTTCCTTGATGATGGTTTTACCCTGATATTTAATCCGGATGGCGAAACCCTGCTCCAAAACTCTTTTGTTATTGGCAATGGCGGGTTCTATGTAAGCCGAGCCGTCACGTGACCGTATTTTTCTGACTTCTTTTCCATCGTTCCAAAGTACCGTTTTAGGATCAATTCCCTCATTTTTAGACTCCTCGGTTTCGTTGTAGATTTGCCATAACCATAACCGCCCGTCACCTCCGAGGTAGACCGTTCCGGCATGGAGACCGCCCACCGGCATGCCAATATATTTCAGCTCGTTTTTGCTTTTGAGATATATGGTTGCCTTACCTCGTTTATACAGATCTTTGATCCACGCCGGATTCAGATTTTTATTTACAGGAATGTTATGAAGCGGATATCCGTCCGGTTTCAGTGCGTTGGCCCAGCCTGCGTTACGCATGATGAACAATCCTGTTGTCAGCAAACTTCCCTGACGTAAAAAATCCCTGCGTTTGATCGTAGCTGTTGTCATCGAATCTGTATTTTGGTCGGTTATTTTATCTGGCTGCAAAAGGGAATAAATCACTTTCGCGGTGTGCTTCCTTCATGAATTTTACCATTTTTGAAACCACGTCCGGATGTCCGGCAGCGATGTTATTGATCTCGGCTGGATCTTTTGTCAGGTCATACAACTCAGGTGTGCCGTCCGGATTTTTGTCAACATTTAGTCTTACGGCTTTCCAGTTACCATAACGCACAGCCTGACGCCCGCCGCCTTCGTGAAATTCCCAGTAGAGATATTCATGCTGTTTCTGCGTCTTATTTCCCAGCAACTCGTTCACAATCGAAATGCCGTCTGATTGTTTGGGTTTTGCTGCCCCTGCCAGTTGGGTGAAAGTGGGCATAAGATCCCAGAAAGCACCCACAAATTTGCTTTGGCTGCCTGCTTTGATCTTACCCGGCCATTTCACGATGAAAGGGACACGGATCCCACCTTCGTATAAATCTCTTTTATTGCCACGCAGCCCGCCCGAGCTGTTAAAAAATTCAGGATCGGCGCCGCCCTCGCGGTGAGAACCATTATCGCTGCTGAAAATGATTATGGTGTTCTCTGTCAATCCGAGAGTATCCAGTTTTTGAAGAATTTCACCGACGTAATGATCCATCCGGCTCACCATTGCTGCATAAGTGGCGTGGGCTTCGGGCTCGGAAGCGTACCCTGCGATGGTTCCCTCAGGTCCGTAGTTGTTCCCTTTATACGGTTTTTCGGCCAATTTGCCCTTGTACATTTTCAGGAACTGATCGTCCGGACCTTGTAATTCGGCGTGCGGTAATACGGTTGGTATAAAGAGAAAAAATGGCTTGTCCTTGTTCTGATCCAGAAAAGCCAGTGTCTTTTGCTGGATTAATTCCGGTGCATACACGGCTTTGTGTTGCAGGTCATTTCCATCCAGAACCACTTTTTTATCATTTTGCCAGAGGTGCGTCGGATAGTAGCGGTGCGACTGACGCTGGCAGTTATATCCGAAAAACTGGTCAAAACCTTTCTTCGCCGGTTCGCCCGAAGTGCCGACCATACCAAGTCCCCATTTGCCGAAAGCGCCTGTGACATAACCAGCCTCGCGGAGCAGCTGGGCATAGGTTTCAACCGAATCGGGCAATGGCTGCTGGCCCTCCGGTTCAAGCTCTTTATTGCCCCGGATGTAGGTATGTCCCGTGTGTTGCCCCGTCAGAAGCGATGAACGCGAAGGCGCACAAACCGTGGTGCCGGCGTAAAATTGTGTGAAAATTTTCCCTTGCCTGGCAAGCCGGTCAATGTTCGGGGTTTTGATAATCTTTTGCCCGTAAACACCCAGATCGCCATAACCCAGGTCGTCGGCTAAAATGAATACAATATTGGGCTTTGCTTTTTTAACTTGCCCATAACCGGCAGAACAGAACGAAAATAACCCGGCCAGAATGAATAATAACGTTTTCATAAAAAGATTTTCCGCTGACTTGCGGCATAGGACGCCAAGTCAGCGGAAATTTAATAGGTTAATGATTTTTACCTGTTTTAAAAAGCAATCCGCCGCATCAAATTACCTGTCAGGATTGTGAAATTGAAGTTTTAGCGAAATATTTAACTACTATAATTCGAAAAAGGGGCCTAATCTCTTTACTGATAAATCCTTACATAATCCACTAAGTATTTGGACGGGAGCGCATTGTCAGATAAAGGCCCCGGCAGTGTTCCCTCTCTGCCCAAGGCGAGATTTAGCAGGAGATAAAATTCTTTTTGAAATGCGTTTCCTGAAAGTTTATCCGATTTTTTCAGATCGAAAACAAAGTATTTCAGATCGTCATAATAAAACTCGATCCGGTCCGGGTACCACTCGGCGGCATAAATGTGAAAATCTTCATAAGGCGCGCCAACAACCGGCCTTTTTCCTTCGCTTTGATATTTGTTCAGTGAATCCGAGTAATGCACTGTTCCGAAAACGCGGGTTGAGTCTTTTCCGATAAATTCCAGAATGTCAATTTCTCCGCAATGCGGCCATTTTACTTCGGTTCTGTTTTTTCCAAGCATCCATATCGCCGGCCATGTCCCGATTCCCTTGGGCACCTTTGCCCTGGCTTCGATCCGCCCGTAAGTCCATTCCTGTTTCCCGAGCGTGATGAGACTGGCGGACGTATAACCGGCACCTTGGTATGATTCCTTTTTTGCTTCAATCACCAGGTTCCCGTTTTCAACCCGGCAGTTTTCCAGTCTTTTGTATGTATAATATTGAGGTTCCTTGTTACGGACAAATCCGACTTCGTAATCCCATTTGGTGCTGTCGGGATGTCCGTTGTAATTGAATTCATCACTCCAAACCAGCTTTCGCTGGGCACTTGCAGGGTGAAAGAAAAAGCTGATAAGTAATATTAAAAATGTAAATGGCAGTGAAAATCGCATGAGCATTGAAAAAGTATGTCTGTTAATTGTTTCGGTTTTAAAAGGAAGGGAACCGTGATCGGCATTACGCCGGAAACGGTTCCCCTTGCAGGTATTACTTATTTAATAGAAACCTGAAAATCTGTGGTTCGAGATTATCCTTTTTGATTTTGAGAAAGTAAATCCCAGTCGGAAAATGTTCAAGATTAAGATCGGTTTGTACGGCTTTTGTCAGCTGTTTTTCGGTCACAATGCGTCCTTCCTTGTTGAGGATGACGAAGGTCACCGCTCCCGAATAAGTCTCGTTGGCAAAAATGGTCAGCTTTCCTGAAGTAGGATTGGGGCCTATTGCAAATACCTTGTCCTTCTTCGGTAGCGAAAGCGCGATGATGGAAGAAAACGTGCTCGTGCCATCAAGGTCTACCTGCTTTAAACGATAATAGAAAAGACTGTTATCTCTTGAAACAGCTTCACGATCTTCATATGCATATTTGTTAACAGAACCCGTGGTTTTATGACCGGATATCTTTGCGATTCCCTCGAAAGTTCGGGCATTTTCACTGCGTTCAACCTCAAAATAATCATTGTTTTTCTCGGAGACCGTTTCCCATGAAAGGTTTACCATGCCATTTTTTGTATCACCTTTGAAATATATGAGCTCAACCGGGAGGGGAGTTGTCTGTGTTTGCGCGGTGTATTCGTAGATGATTTTGGGACGCAAAAGATCCGTTGCGAAATTACGGGACCGGAAAGAGCTGTAAACATCGGTCGTTGCCGTAACTTTCAGCGTCAGAATACTGTCTGACGAAATACTGCCCATGGCGGTGATTATATCAAAATAAATATACCCTGCTGATGCCTGGGAAGTAGCGTTGGTGATAAGGTCGCCGGTTGCCGGTTTGTTGTTCCAGTTGATACCCGTTTCGAGCCAGGCGTCTGTGCTGGTTGAATAGGTGTTTCCTGCTTTTGAAATATTCCAGCCCGTTGTTATCCCGTTTTCGAGCGCATACAACCTGACTTTCGCATTAACAATATTTTTGCGCAACCCGTGCATATCGAATTTCAGGTAAACCTCCTGAATATCATCGGATTTGTTTCTAGCAACAAGATAACCCTGCGTTCCGTAATTGTTCGCGACGTTGCTATTGCTTCTCACGTAGGAATCTGCGACGGCCAGTATCGAGTCCTTTTTTGCTTCCTCCGGGATCTTTCCGTAAAGCAAAATCTGCGGCCGGTAGTCGGCGTTGGTATTTTCCCGGGCATTAAAAGCACCGTCGGTTTTGCTGATGATCGTGGCATCCGTGGTAGTGGGCTCGGAGGCAATATGCACAGATAAAATTTTATCTGCCGCCAGTCGGCCAATCACCGCAGGCGTGATATTCAGTTTTACAATACTCCCGGCAGATGTTCCGGAAATTTCCCCGAGTTTGGTCGTGTGGGCCGGTTTGTTGCTCCAATTGATCCCGGTTTCTGTCCATGTATTGTTTTCAACCAAATAAAAAGCCCATTTCGTACTGGTAACCGAAGTATTGGCGTTATTCACCCGCAACTGGACGACGGCGCTGTCAAGATTTGCTGCAAAACTGCTGAGATCAAATTTGACAAACACTTCCCGGTCATACCCTGCCGACTCTTTTTTGATCGTCAAAACGGCGTCAGTGCCATAGTTCGTGGTCGCGTACGCTGCCGTGCTGCCCGTGCCACCACTTCTCACAAATGCGTCTGCTATGCTGGTTACTTTCAACAAGGGTTCTATCGGCACTTCATAAACAGGATTTGCGTTTGAAATGGTGGTATTTATGGTGCTTCCCGCGTTGGCGCCCTGTGGCATGGCCAGAGTAGCGGCCCTTAACGCTGTGAACTGTGGGGTTTTAATTCCCAGATATATTTGAGCGGTACTTTGCGAGGGGTCAGCAACGTGGACTGTAACATCGGTACCGGTTACATTTTTTAGCATCACCACACAAGCTTTGTTTACCTTTACCGTAACCTGATCAGCAGTAAATTCTCCGGCCTGATAAAACACGATCTGCCAGATACCCAAACCATTATGACGTACGGCCTGTACGGTTGCCGTGTTTGATAAAATACTGATATTGCCTGTGTTGTAATTTTGCATATCCGCGGCAGATGTTTTCCCCGGTGTTACAATGTAGGCGTAGGAAGCATTGGCGGGAGCGGTTCCGTGTTTGAACCATAACTTAAAAACATCAGCTGAAACGGCTGTGGCAGATCCGGTCGTATTGATGGACGACCAGCTTCCGGTCTGGGTTTGATTGCTTACTGAAACGGTACCGTTTGCCGGGAAAAAGTAGCCCACATTTCCCTGCAATGCCCATTTTAAATTGTTGGTATAATCATGAGTCCCACCAGTCAAAATGCTGATATTATTGGAGGCATCGGCTACGGTCACATCTGTTTTTAAAAGACATTGGTTAACGGTCGTGTTAATAGCCTGTGCTGCCGATGAATTTATACCGGCACCCAGACAGACCACTTCTTCATCAAAGTAAAACCAGGATTTTTTTGCTGTCGTGTTATAATCGCTCATAGCATATGCACTGGCGCCGTAGGTTCCGTCGGAAACACCGCCCACGAAGGGAACGGTACCGAAATTAACGCCCCAGGAAGTTCTGACTGGATAGGTTGTAATCTCAGGAACCGTGGTGCCGGGTATTTTATTCCATTCCCAAACCGGAAAAATATTGTAATACTCATCACCGGTTACGCCGATGTAGTTAACGCCTTCGGTCAGGTAATAACCCTTGATATTTTCACCATTTCCCATTTCTGATTTGGCGTTTCGGGAGGAAATGCTGCGCAGACCAAACATGTATCCGGGGCGATGGTGAACCGTGTAGTCTGTGCGCCAGTAGTGAATATGTTCCGGTGAAACATTGTAGGAAGGAGGCTGGAATCCCCGCATTCGCTGTATTGCGTTGTCATATTCGGTCGCGTGGATGGGCAGGTCATATCCCTTCACTTTTTCGATCAGGGCTACGTCGGCCTTTCCCGCGTTGGCACGGCTGACACCGCGCCCGTATAAGTTGAAATCCGCATAGGCACCGCGGGAAGGTTTGATAAAACCTTTTCTTACAAAATCTGAAAAAATAGCAAGTTTGTCGGCAGCGAAAGCATAGGAAGTCCCGGCGACATAAATGGCAATATTGCTGATGCCCGAAACATATTCTCTTCCATAACCATATACATACAACTGTGGTCCGTGAGCGGTGTAGGAATTGTCATTTTGGATACCTTCTCCCGTTGTCACGACAATTGAATTGGTGACGGCCGTTATCGTTTGATTAAGCAATGTCTGGTTTTCGGTCAGACAGGCACGCATGATGTAATGCTGCGCGACGTCGGTTAAATTGGAGCCGTCTTTGGCCGGAGAAGCAGTAATGGCAACGCCTTTGGTCATCCAGGCAAGCATCTGGTTTTCCAGCGCAGTAGAAATTCCGGATGGAGACTTCCGCAGACAAATCAGTGTGTTACCAATATCCTTGGGTACACTGATCGACAGATAAAACCAGTTGGTACTGCTTGGAGCAGGGCTTAACGTCAGCCAGTAATTCATGATACCTTCTATTTTTTCTTTCAGGCTGGCATCGCCATAATAAGTGCTCGATGGATTGGAATAGGCTTTGGCCAGTGTTCCCATTCTGGCGAGGTGGTTTCCCGGCACCCAGTCGGTTTGGCTTGTGGAGGTATAATCTATATCCGTCCAGGCATAGGAGGCGTTCAGTGTGCTCAGTAGCGATGTCACCTGTGTGTCCAGCGCAGAACCTCCGGAGGACTGGAAGTTGTCAAAAATCCGGTTGGAGATGGTTGTGAAATCGGCAGGCGTTTGACTTTGGGCTTTTTGGAAAAACAGGACAGAAATTATTCCGGCCAGAAAAAACAGTTGGATAGGGGACTTATATATTTTCATGATTGCGTCGAAATAGAATGGATAAGTCTTTTACTGCATGAAAAAGCGGAGCACGACAATTTCCGTACTCCGCTTTTTTGAATTTAATTTGACCAGCCTGGGTTTTGCACGAGATTTCTGTTTCGCTCAATTTCAGCCTGGGGAATCGGCCAGCTGTTCAGCTGGTCTCCCGACCAGACATAAGGCACAACCACGGTTCCCCAGATTTGTTTTACTCCATTTCCGGTATAGAAAACAGATTCTTTCAGCGTTCCCCAACGTAATTCATCAAAATAGTCGATGCCCTCATTGACAAATTCCACGCGGCGCTCATTTCGGATACGCTGACGAAGATCGGCCTGTCCGGCCACGGTAGTAGCTGCCGAGGTATTCAGCAAGGCCACGCCTGCTCTTGCTCTGACCTGATTTACCAACGCTATGGATTCATCCGTCGATCCTTTTTCGTTCAGTGCTTCTGCCCACATGAGCAAAACATCAGCATAACGGATCAATGGGAAATCGGTTGGTCCGTAGGCACGATTGATAATCTCTACACCCGTTGCACCTTCATAAACAAACTTCCGGTGCAGGTAATAGAACAAGTTTCCGGTATCCGTACGAAGGTCTGCAACAGGCAGGCCATTGGTAACGCGATAAGGCCAGCGTGAAATTACAGGCGTCAGTCCATTGTAATCTGCGTAAGGAGTAATTACGTTGGCTTTCAAACGCGGGTCGCGGTTTTCATAGGCTTTCAAGATACGCTCTTCATTTCCGGTTGGAAGGTATAGCGACATATCAAGCCCTTTGGCTGTCATGGCGGCAATTTCGGTAGCCGTCAGGTTATTTCTCAAAAAGTAAACTTCTCGTTTGTTAACCGGCATGGCATTATATCCCGGAATAATTTTATCCCAATCAAACTTGCTGCCATCCTTATTCTCGTACAACTCAACGACATTGGGAGAGATCAGATAGGTATTCCAGCATGAGCCGGTGGAAGAGCGGGTGCCGCAAAAAAACTGTGTGGTTGATCCATAATCACTTACACCGATATGCTGAATCGAGAAAATCATCTCGTCACTTTGTTCATTGGCTTCTTTAAACAAAAGACGATAGCTATCAGCCCCGGAACCAGTGAAGAGAGCATAACCAGCTGCCTTTACATTCTGGAAGTCAGCAATGGCCAGATCCCATTGTTTGGTGTACATATAGGCTTTTCCCCGTAAAGCATAAGCTGCTCCTTTGGTTGCATGACCATAGCTGGCATTCCCTTTGGCATATTTTAACGGCAGGTTTGGCTCGTTGATCGCATCAGTCAGATCCTGAATTACCTGCTCCCAAACTTTCGCTTCGGTTTCGCGGCCTTTGGTAAGTTCGGTCAGTTGAACGGGTTCGAGATAAATCGGCACCCCTTTGAACAACTGATTGAGACGGGAGTAATAGTAGGCCCGCAGAAATTTACTTTCAGCAATGTACCTTGCCTTCTTTTCAGCAGTGGACGGTGATTTTTCGGTAATATTTTTAATGGCATCATTGGCCCGGTTCACACCTTCATATAACTCAGACCACACACTGCTCACAGTTCCGTTACCGACTGTTGCAGTTCCTGTCATAAACGCTTCTCCGTCTCTTTGCTGCCCACTGAGTCCGAGGCGATCGAAATGATAAAGCTCGCGGCCGGAAGCAGAACTTGTTGAAATTCCCAGCCTGAGCGCATGGTAAACGCCTGTCATCCCGAGATTGGTAAGGTTATCGCTCGTCCACATGTTGCTTGAGGCAACAGAGCTATAAGGCGCCGTGTCCAGCAAATCAGGTTCGCAGCCCGACAATGAGAACATTGTGAGCGCCGGAATACCCAGAAGCAGTATTCCTTTTTGCAGTTTTAATGTATTTATATTTAATTTCATGATTTCCTGTTTGAGAACTTAAAGTGTTACATTGATACCCAATGAATATTGCTTCATGGTCGGATAACCTACATTCGGACCGATTTCAGGATCGAGGCCCGGATATTTGGTGATAATCAGCAGGTTTTCACCCGAAACAAATACTCTGGCACGGCTCATTTTTAACTTTCTTACAAGCATATCCGGGATAGAATAACCCAGTTGAAGATTTTTCAACTTCACATAGGATGCGTTGTAAAGCCAGGAGGTATTGGCCGTTGTGTTGATGGCGTCCCCACCATATTTCAAGCGCGGGAAAGATCCGTTGATGTTATTGGCAGGATCGTTCGGGTTTGCGTCATTGTAATAGTAATGATCGTCGGCTACGCGCAGCGCGATACCGTTCCCGTCTCTCACGATCGAGTTGTTATAACCTTCCGGATTGTAGTAATACTGCATACCTGCTGAACCTGCCCAGATCATCGAAAAATCGAACCCTTTCCACGTTGCATTCAGATTAAGACCGAATACATATTTTGGAGCGGCTGTCGTATTGCTGAACTTCCGGTCATATGAGTTCCCATAATTACCGTCACCATTAAGGTCGGCAAAGACAAAATCACCGTAGTATAGCTGTGATTTTCCTACTCCGTTCACAGGTGAAAAAATATAACCGGCTGCTTTCATGGCATTCACCCAGGCCAGATCATTTTCTGTACGGATCATTCCGTCTTTTGGACCGCCGTTTATGTTCAGCTCTCCGCCAGTGGTGTAACTTCCGTCTCCTTTGTACCGCTCGCGCAGGTAGTATGAATTAACAGGATGGTCCTCTGCAACCCAGTAATTGGCATTGTCGGGGTCGGTTGTAGCTACATCACCGAGATTGGTCGTGTAAGTTTTGGTCCCGTCCGCGTTGGTTGTCCAGTTTTCCTTCAACTTACCTTTGTAGGTCATGATGCGGTTGATATTGTAGGCGAAGTTTCCATTGACAGAAAAGTTAACGTCACCGATTTTATCTCTCCATCCCATCGAAAATTCGAGACCGCGGTTACGTACAGCGGCCGTATTTTGAGTTGGCGCAGTAACGGTTCCGGCAGTTAACGGAATCGGAGGTGTCGTCAAAATTCCATCGGTATATTTTTGATACCATTCCAGTTCAAAACTGGCGCGGTTGTTGAATGCATTGGCATCCAGACCAAAGTTGGTCACCGTGGTTGTTTCCCATTTCAACAATGGGTTAGCGATTTTTCTTTGTCTTAAACCAGATGCAATTGCGCCGTTAAAAGCATAACCCACTTTTCCATACGCAGCCTGATAATCGTAGTCACCCGAAGCGTTATTCCCCAGCTGTCCCCACGATGCCCTTAATTTCAGATTGGATATATGGTTTCTCAAACCTGCAAAGAAGTTTTCTTCTGAAAGACGCCAGCCAGCAGAAAATGATGGGAAAGTTCCCCATCGTGTATCCGGTGAAAAGCGTGATGAACCATCGTAGCGGATGTTTGCTTCAAATAAGTACTTTGAACGGAACGCATAGTTAAGTCTTCCGAAGAAAGAGCGCATCGCTCTGTCGTACTCGGTTCCGGTGATATTTTTCATATCCGTAGCCGATTCCAGCGTTGTGATTGTCCAGTCGATAAGTCCGATTTTGGAAGCGTCTATATCGTAATAATTGTAGTAGTACTGATTGTATCCGGCCAGTGCGCCAAAATCGTGATCTTTTCCGAAGGTGGTATTATACCGTAAAACGTTATCAAAAGTGATCTGATAGTTTTTGGTGAATTTATAACCCGTACTCATCGTAGTCGGATCATTTGTCTGGTTTACATCATCACCGACATTGTTAGCGAAATTCCATCTTACAACCGGAATGGAATGTGAGTTGTATTCTGTAAACCGCAGCTGATAATTCATTTTTGTTTCGAATGTCAGTCCTTTGGCTATGTCTACATTGGCGAAAAGTGTCGAGTTGAAACGGGATTCCTTATCATCGCCGCCGGTGGTATGCAGATAGGCAAGAATCCCGTTTGCAGTTTGAATTTCATCCGAAGCAACCGGCAAACCGTATTTGCCGTCGTAATACGGAATAATTCCCGGTACAGTCTGGCGAAGGAAGTTAAAAGCGTTATCGGTGTTTCCCATGTCTTTCGACTGGGTTTGGGCAAAAGTTTGTGTTCCCAAAGTCAGGAAATTTCCGATTTTGGTCTGTACGTTTGCGCGAAGCTGATATCTTTTAACGCCGGTGTTCTGCATCACGCCCGGGTTATCCAGATAACCCAGAGAAATATTAAAAAGTGTTTTTTCGCTGCCGCCATTGACAGAAATGTTATGGTTTTGTACCACGCTGTTTTCGAAAATTTCCTTTCCCCAGTCCGTATTCGGATATGCCAGCCAGTTTGGAACACCGTTTGCATTGAGTCCATCGGGATTTGCCTTTGCGTCTTCCCAGGTTTTAATCGTCTGCGCGGAATAAATGGGCACGGCACGGCCAATATTTGCGGCACCTTCATTGAACAAGCGCATGTGACGGGGGTAGTCCGAAACAAATTTTGGTAAATTACTTGGGCTTGATGTAGAAAACAGACCGCTGTAAGAAACCGTGGTTTTGTTTTTTGAGCCTTTTTTTGTTGTGATTAAAATGACGCCATTGGCCGCCTGCGAACCGTAAATAGAGGAAGATGCTGCGTCTTTAAGAATGGAAATGTTTTCGACATCATTTGGGTTAACGGCATCCATTTCGCCGATAATTCCGTCAATCAAAATTAAGGGGCCATTGCTGTTCAGCGTACCTGTACCACGAATTCGGATCGTAGCGCCATCGCTGCCCGGTTTTCCCGAACCCTGACGTACATAAACGCCTTGTCCAAGACCCGCAAGTGCCGAAGAAAGGTTGGTAACCGGACGGCTCTCGATACTTTTTGAATCGATGGTAGTAACCGAACCTGTCAGGTTAACTTTTTTCTGTTCACCGTATCCGACTACTACCAATTCATTTAAGGTACTTGTAGAAGGAAGAAGGCTTACATTGAAGTTGCTCTGGGTACCGATTTCCAGTTCTTTTGATTCATAACCGACAAAACTGAATACAAGAAATTTGTCTTTCGCGTCTGTCAGTGATAGTTTGAATTTACCTTCAACGTCCGTAACAGTTCCCTGCTGCGATCCCTTTACGATCACGCTCACTCCGGGAAGTCCTTCACCTTTTTCGTCTGTTACTTTACCGGCGATTTCTGCTATATTATTGTTTGCAAAAATCACATTTGCGGAAGCATAGGCAACATCAAAAGGAACAGAAATAAACAGCAGGCTGAGGATTGATAAAATCAGCCCCGGACGTGTTTTAAAGCGCATTGGACGGTGGCTGTTCAGGATCCCCCTGAATGGCGACGGTGGCCAAAGTTTGTGTTTTTTTGAATTGGTAGAATACTCCATAGAGCTTTTGGGGTTTTAAAAGTGGATTATTTTGTTTGGTTTAGGAACAGTCAAACAAAATTCCGTAAATGCCTCGGGCTCATGGGGTGAATATTCCGTTGGAATGGGGGTGTTTTTCAGCGGAGAGACAATTCTATCCTATTTTAGTGATAAAAGAGTGCTCCGAAGATTACAATCCAATCGGTAAATAATTAAATAGTGATCGGGATTTTGTGTCTTTTAGTGATCTATATTTGTATCCTTTTTTCTGAAAATTAATATGGTTGAATATCTATGAACCCGTTTTGTTTTTTATCCTTTCCGGGAAAAAATAAGCTGAGCATTTTGGTAATGCTTCTGGGGGTTCTGTGTTTTCGGATGAATGGTTTTGGCCAGCAGCTGGTCTTTAATAATCTCAATTCTGAAAATGGTTTGTCGCAAAATTCCGTGCTGGCTATTGCCCAGGATTATAGAGGTTTTATATGGTTGGGCACGAGTTATGGTTTAAATAAATTCGATGGACGGGGATTCAAAATCTACAAGAATGATCCGGGCAATAAGACATCCTTATCCGGGAATTATGTCCTGTGTGCCCTTAACGATTCTAAAAATGAATTGTGGTTTGGGACAAGTCATGGTTTAAATAAATATGTTCCGGAAACGGATTCTTTTACTTCATTTCTGGCGGCAGACTCCACCGAAAAAAACAAGCTGAGCAGTAATATCACCAATTGTCTTTTTGAGGATAGCAGGGGTATACTGTGGATAGGGACAAACAAAGGGTTGAACCGACTGAATGACCGGAATAAACATACTTTTAAATCTTACCAAAACGGGCTGGCAGGACCTGACGTGCGAATCATTTTTGAAGATTCAAGGCATCAGTTATGGATCGGGACGTCGGACGGACTTACCAAAATGGTTTTCGAAGAGAAAGGAATCCGGTATTATAATTTCAAAAATAGTGCTTCCAATCCCGGCAGTCTGAGTGATAATTTTGTCACGTCGATAGCGGAGGACAAGCAACAGAATATCTGGATTGGGACAAAACATGGCGGACTTAATATGTACAATCCGGCTCAGGGCAATTTTACACATTTTCAAAGTCTTGGTAACGGCAGCGGTTTGATCCATAATAACATCCGGAAAATTCTGACTGATAAAAAAGGTAATTTATGGATCGGGACGCTCGAAGGGCTAAGTATTCTGAATCCTGCAAACCGCACTTTTGAGTCGTATCAGCATGAGCCGGAAAACAGAACGAGTCTGAGCCAGAACTCTCTGTATGCTATTTTTCAGGACAAAAGCGGATGCATCTGGCTCGGGACTTATTACAACGGCGTCAATGTGGTGTACTCGCACGAAACACCTTTTAAAATTTTTCGCACGGGTAAATCAAAGTATAGCATTAACCATAATGTGGTAAGTGCAGTTACCCGGGATAAAAACGGAAATCTGTTGGTCGGAACTGAGGGTGGCGGATTTAACTATCTGGATGATAAGACCGGAATTGTTACGAATTTTAAGAGTGGTCCGAATCCTTCGGCGGGTATTTCGTCCAATCTTGTGAAAGGCATTGCGCAGGATAATGACAAAAACCTATGGATTGCAACACATCTGGGTGGTTTAAACCGCTATAATCCGATAACTAAGAAATTTACGGTTTTCAGAAATAACTCTGACGATACTTCTTCCATCAGCTCCGATAATGTGAGCGCTGTGATGGAGGATAGCCGGGGGCGAATCTGGGTGGGTACGGACCAGCGTGGCGTTGATTTGCTGGATCGGAAATCGGGAAAGTTTAGTCATTTTAATATTGGAAATAAGGAGCCCTTCAAACTCAGTGGGAATTTTGTCAGGAATTTTTACGAGGATTCAAGGGGGAATATATGGATTGGTACGACCGAAGGGCTGAATATGCTCGCTACCGATTCCAGTGGGATTATCTGGGTAACGTCCAACAATAAAACTTCAAAAAGGAGATTCCCGGCCATAATCAACTGTGTACGCGAGGATGCTTCGGGCGTCATCTGGATAGGGGCTTACTATGGCGGACTAACGCGTTTTGACAGGAAAGCGAACACTTTTGTCACCTATAAACAAAAACACGGCCTGCCCAACGACAACGTGCTCGGTATCCTGGATGATAACAAGGGGAACCTGTGGCTGAGCACTTCGAACGGTCTGTCACGGTTTGATACAAAAAAAGGGAATTTTAAAAACTATACGGTAACGGATGGTTTACCAGGAAATGAATTTACTGCCAACACGTTTTACAAAGATAAATCCGGTGAAATGTTTTTTGGCGGACTTAACGGTCTGATCAGCTTTTTTCCAAATGAAATTCAGATCAATGAATTTGTTGCGCCGGTAGTGCTTACTTCTCTGAAACTTTTTAACAAACCGGTCGCCATTGGTGCAGAGGATGGTTTGCTTAAAAAAGATATAAGCGTGACCAAGGAAATAACTTTCTCCCATGATCAGAACATTTTTACCATCGATTTTGCCCTCCTGAATTACATCAAACCTGACAAAAATAAGTACGCCTATCAGCTGGAAGGATTTGAAAAGGACTGGAATTATGTGCGAACGTCTTCGGCAACTTATACCAACCTGCCTTCCGGGACCTACACGTTTGTGGTCAAGGGCGCTAATAACGACGGGGTGTGGAGTACAGAGCCGGCGCGTTTGGTCATTCACGTTTTGCCGCCGATCTGGAAAACCTGGTGGGCTTACTGTCTGTATTTTATCATCATCACATCTGCCATTTTGTTTGTGACGCGCTATTTCTATGTCAGCGCCTTGTTCCGCCGGGAGCATGAGCTGCACCAGATCAAGCTGGATTTTTTTACCAATATCTCCCATGAAATCAGGACACACCTTACGCTGATCCAGGGACCAGTGGAGCGATTGATCCTGACTAAAAAAGAAGATTCTGTTATTCAGTCGCATCTGATCCAGGTGAGGAAAAATGCGGACCGGTTGCTCAAACTTGTCAGCGAGCTTATGGATTTTCGCAAGGCGGAAACGAACCATCTCAAATTACAGGTTACTCAAAACAATATCATTCCATTTCTGAAAGATATATTTGGCGATTTTAGTTTCCCCTCTGAA
The DNA here is from genome assembly GCF_024220585.1 of Dyadobacter diqingensis. Taxonomy (GTDB): domain Bacteria; phylum Bacteroidota; class Bacteroidia; order Cytophagales; family Spirosomataceae; genus Dyadobacter; species Dyadobacter diqingensis. The sequence continues at coordinate 301,365 of NZ_JAMXKF010000007.1, read as the reverse complement.
TACCGGAACATCAAATCGGTTTTTGAATCCAATGCTGAAAAAATTGATGTTTATTTTGATGTCGAGCAAATGGAGAAAGTCGTTTTCAACATTCTGAGTAATGCTTACAAGTTTACACAGGACGGCGGGAGGATTGAAATGCTTGTTGAGGAAAAGGAAAATTCGGTTGACATCCGGGTTGTGGATAATGGAAAGGGTATAGCGCCTCAATATCTGAACAAACTTTTTGTGAATTTTTTCCAGGTTTATGATCAGGGAAACCAGAATACGGGTTATGGCATCGGACTTGCTTTGTCCAAAAGTATTGTGGAACTGCATAAGGGAAGCCTGACCGTGGAAAGTAAACCTGCGCAAAACAACAAAACGGGCAGGACTTGCTTCACCATTACACTGTTGAAGGGAAATGTTCATTTCGCTCCGGGGCAGTTGAGAACAGACATGGTTTTGAGGGAGGACAGAAAAACTTTAACAGACGATAACTTCGCTGAAAATACCTTGATTCAAATCACACCGGGCCAAAAACCGACCGTTTTGCTGGTGGAGGATAATGCGGAAGTCAGGGCATTTTTGGCCGAGTCTTTGTGTGGAACGTATGAAGTTATCCAGGCAGAAAATGGTGAGCAAGGGTGGGATGCGGCTACGGAGCAGATCCCGGATCTGATCATCAGCGATGTGATGATGGCGGAAATGGACGGGCTCACTTTATGCAAAAAACTGAAAACAGATGAACGGACAAGTCATATTCCGGTGATATTACTGACAGCAAAGGCTTCTGTCAGTCACCAGGTAAGCGGACTGAAAACGGGCGCCGACGCCTATATTTCAAAACCTTTCAGTATCCAGGTTTTGGAACTGAACCTCCGGAACTTATTGGTTGCGCGTGAGTTGATGAGGCAAAAATATAGCCGTCAGGTAACCCTGGAGCCGAAAAATGTTCCGATCAACACGGTCGATGAACAGTTTATCAACAAAATTATTCAGATCACCGAAGAGCTCATGGACAATCCCGAATTTGGTGTTGCGATGCTTTCGGAAAAAATCGGCATGAGCCAGTCGGTGCTCTATAAGAAACTCAAAGCCGTTACGGATATGTCGGTTCATGACTTTTTAAAATCGATTAGGCTGAAAAAAGCAGCCCTGCTGTTGCAACAGCATAAGATGACGATCTATGAGGTCGCATATGCGGTTGGCTACGACGACAGGAAATATTTTAGCAAGGAATTTAAAAAGCAGTTTGGGAAGACGCCCACTGAATATTCCGTTGCGGAATAATTACTTATTGTCCGGCGAGTATTTTACAATATCAATTCCCACCCCGTTTGGATCCTCGATAGCAAAATGCCTGTCGCCCCAGGGTTCGTCCCGGAGCGCTATTTTTATGTCAATCCCTTTGTTCCGGATTTCCTGATAAATCTCGTCGACATCTTCGACCTCTATTGTCAGATACATACCCTGTCCCTGAAATGGTTTGTGAAATAAGGCTTGCTGAGACGGGTGATCCGGTAGCAGAAAACTTATTTCGGAAGTGCGGCCGGGTGTATGGAGCAAAAGATAAAAGTCGTTTTCAAATGTTACACCAAAACCTAAAACATCGGTGTAAAAAGCTTTGCTTGCTGCCAGCTTTGTGGTGATGATACCTGCGTTTAATTTCATCTTTTTTTGGATTTTAATGGCTGAATCTGTTTGTGCATAAGCGTTTGTGCTCAGACAAATCGCTATGAATAGCATGCTTATTGGTTTCATTGTTCTGTCGGTTAACAAAACAAAATTCTACATTTCGAAGGACTCAACATTGTAAAAATCGGACAAACTTATTCTCCAAATGCCTTGCCGGGCGTTACCCCATAGAAATTTTTGAATTCCCTGATGAAGTGAGCCTGATCGTAATAACCGGCATCGAAAAACAGTTTGTCTTTTCGAAGGGAAAGTTGTGTAGGTTTTACACGTAAAAAGTTCTGGAAACGGACAATCTGGCTAAAAGTTTTGGCCGAATCGCCTATATGAAATTCAAAAAGCCGACGGAGTTGTCTCGGGCTTAATCCGGTGTCGAGGCCTTTTTCAATATCAATGACGCCACCATTTTGAAGAATAAGGTTCAGCGCATTGTCCAGTCTTACATCATTCTCAATTTTGACGTTTGAAAGCAGACGGATGTAGTATTGATCAAGCCGATCTGTGATCTCTTGCGGTGTATTTCGGAGATTGAAGTTGTTTTTGATAAAACGGGAAAATTCAGGAAGCACAATGCTTAAATCCTCAAAACGATTGCTGAGCTCTGAGGCATTTATCTTAAATAACTGTGGAAAAGATGTCGGTAAAAACCGGACTCCTGCGTAATTAAAAGTATTATTCAGAGGGAATTCTGTGAATTTTTTGCAGAAACCCATCACAAAGTTTTCCTGCGGATTATCCAGCTCAAAAAAGATATCAATACAGCCATCAGCGACGACCCGGTAGTTAAACTGTTCGGAAAGTGTTTGTGTTGTTTTGAGCTGCCAGTAACAATAAATGTAACTTTGAAGAGCCGGCGAAGGTAAAAACTCCTGATACATCACATCATTAACAGCCTGTTTCACAGTTGGCTGAATGGGCGTGTAAAGCTGTCTTATGTTCGCCGGATTTTTCATTTTGGCAAGTTAGATATTTTTTGATATTTTGTAGTTCAGTAGCGTAACAAGTTCATATACAACAAACACTACTGTATTCGTTATTTTTACTCTTGGTTACAACTAAGCCGGTCTCAAATGGACGTAGCCTCTTTTCAGACCATTAATTCTGTAAAATATACATTGACCTACCCTGGTATATGGCATAGTTTTGTATGCAATGGGCACCAGGGTAGTTTCCGTTAGCCCGGCACCGATCAGCGTTTTATTTTTAATTCCTAAACAACATATACCATGCGTCAGGATTATCTGGATATAAGAAGAACAATAAATCTTGGTGACAAATCTTTATCTTTTTACAGCTTACGGGCGCTGGAAGAGAAAGGTGTTGCCGTTTCGAAGCTGCCTTTTTGTATACGGGTATTGCTGGAAAATGTCCTGCGGAATTTTGATGGCAATGTGATTACCAAAGCCCATGTTGAAACCCTGATGAACTGGAAACCGGAGGTTATTGAAAAGGAAATTCCTTTCATGCCGGTGCGCGTGCTGATGCAGGATTTTACCGGTGTACCTGCTATCGTGGATATTGCTTCGTTACGGGCTGAAATGGAACGTCAGGGCAAGGACTCGTCACGGATTAACCCGCTTATTCCGGTCGATCTGGTTATTGATCATTCGGTGGTGGTCGACTATTTTGGAGATCAGGACTCATATCTACATAATGTCGAAAAAGAGTATGAGCGCAACAGCGAGCGTTACAGGTTCCTGAAATGGGCGCAAAATGCGTTTGATAATTTTTCGGTCGTGCCTCCGGGGATGGGTATCTGCCATCAGGTGAATCTTGAATATTTATCCAAATGTGTGGTTGAAAAGGATGGATTAGTTTTCCCGGATTCGCTGGTAGGAACAGATTCTCACACGCCAATGGTCAACGGTTTAGGGATTGTTGCTTATGGTGTTGGCGGTATTGAAGCGGAAGCGGCTATGCTGGGGCAACCGCAGTTTTTTGCCGTTCCCGAAGTGATCGGGTTGAAACTGACAGGGAAACTTCCGGTGGGCACCACGGCTACGGATATGGTTTTGACTATTACTGAATTGCTGCGGAAGACAAAAGTTGTTGGCAAATTTGTGGAGGTTTTTGGTGAGGGATTGGCGTCGTTGTCTGTTCCGGACAGGGCCACGATCGGCAATATGTCCCCTGAGTTTGGATGTACGATCACCTATTTTCCCATTGATGAAAAGACACTCCAGTATCTTGAAAAAAGCAACAGGCCTGCGGAAGTGATAGCACTTACCGCATTGTATGCCAAAGAAAATTTACTTTGGCGGGAAAATGAGGATGCGATTGGCTATAACCAGGTTGTCGAGCTGGATCTTGGTTCGGTTGTTCCGACAATTTCCGGCCCGAGTCGGCCGCAGGACAAGATTGTGTTGACGGACGTGAAGGAGGTTGTTACTGATATTCTGGAAAAAAAGTACGCGAGAAAATACATACAATTCCCTGACCGGCCGTTAAGCCGTTGGGCCGATGAAGGTGGGAATGTAGAACCATCGCAGGTTCCACATCCGGAGTCCTCCGACTTACGGGTGTCTGATGTAGCGTATAACGGAGAGCGGTTTCAGCTGAGTGATGGTTATGTGGTGATTGCTGCTATTACGAGTTGTACGAATACTTCCAATCCTGACGTGATGATCGGTGCCGGGCTTCTTGCCAAAAAAGCGCTGGCAAGAGGATTAAATGTGCAACCCTGGGTGAAAACGAGTCTTGCGCCGGGTTCAAAAGTGGTGACGGATTATTTGCAGGAATCGGGTTTGCTGGAAAGTCTGGAAGCGATGAAATTTAATGTGGTCGGTTATGGCTGTACATCCTGCATAGGCAACTCTGGACCTCTGCCGGAGCCGATTGCCAACGCGGTTACAGAAAATGATCTGGTTGTTTCCGCAGCTTTATCGGGTAACCGGAATTTCGAGGCGCGCATTCATCCACAGATTAAAATGAATTTTCTGATGTCGCCATTGCTCGTTATTGCCTATGCAATTACGGGGAGAATGGATTTTGATATGGAAAGGGAGCCGCTTGGGATTGATCCCGGGGGGAAACCTGTTTTTCTGAAAGATATCTGGCCCTCTACGGACGAGATCAATGAGGTTGTTAACCGCGTGGTTAGAAAAGAATTTTACCGGAAAAGTTATGGCGAAATTTTTGATGGCAATGACCTGTGGAGAAACCTCGATGTCCCTCTGGACAAAGCCTATAAATGGGATGTAAAATCCACTTATGTTAAAGAGGCCCCGTTTTTTGTAAACCTACCCGCAGAACCAGAGCCGATTCGCCCGTTGGTAAATGCCCGCGTGCTGCTGATGCTGGGCGATTCTGTCACAACTGACCATATTTCGCCTGCCGGTTCATTTAGTAAATTATCTCCTGCTGGTAAATATCTGACGGAGCGGGGCATTACTTATGAGGAATTTAATTCATACGGATCCCGAAGAGGAAACGATGAGGTGATGATTCGCGGCACGTTTGCTAATGTGCGGATCAAAAACAAGCTGGCTTCGAAGGAGGGAGGTATTACAAAATATTTGCCTGATGGTGAGGAAATGTCCGTGTACGAGGCTTCGCTGAAATACAAAGAATCAGGGAGGCAATTGCTTGTGATTGCCGGGAAGGAATATGGCAGCGGTTCTTCGCGCGACTGGGCTGCAAAAGGAACTTATCTTCTGGGTATCCGGGCAGTTATCGCTGAAAGTTTTGAAAGGATTCACCGTAGTAATCTGGTGGGGATGGGCGTTGTGCCATTGCAATTTTTTGAGGGCGAAAACAGTGAGAGTATAGGGCTGGACGGTACTGAGGAATTTACAATAGGGAGCTTCAATGACTCGATAAAACCGAATCAGCATTTGGTTGTATCTGCCCGCCATCCGGATGGTTCATTTAAAACGTTCAGCGTAAGATGCCGTCTGGAAAGTAAAATGGAAATTAACTATTACAGAAACGGAGGAATTCTTCAATATATGCTGAGGCAGTTTCTGGACGAAAAATAGTGCTGATTTTACCTTTACTAAAATTGATACAAAACAGGCATGTCGGAATACCCCGGCATGCCTGTTTTATTTTGTATTTTTAATCATTTTTCTTAAAAACGAACTGAATCAGATTCAAATGTTAACCAATTTTTTCTCTGTCCTCTTTGGGAACATAATGCTCATGCGTCACCACAGGATCGCCGCCTGATTTGTTCATTTTCATCTGGAATACATCCACGAGTAAAGAAAACGCCATTGAGAAATAGATATATCCTTTTGGTATCTCAACACCAAATCCCTCACTGATCAGCGAAAATCCGATCAGTAAAAGGAATGATAAGGCGAGCATTTTAAAAGCAGGATGGCGGTTTACAAAATTGCTGATACTTTCGGCGGCAAACAGCATGATGGCAACCGTCACAATTACTGCCACATACATTACCCAAACCTCCTTAACCATCCCAATCGCCGTGATAATCGAGTCGATGGAAAAAACCATATCCATAATCAGTATCTGGACGATAACCTGTCCAAAGGACGTGACCTTTATATTTTTGCTTTGATCTCCGGTTTCACCTTCCATTTTGTGATAAATTTCGGTGGCACTTTTATAAAGCAGAAATAACCCACCGGCCAGGAGAACGAGATCTTTTCCTGAAAATCCGTTGCCGAACAGTGTGAACAGATCTTCATCCAGTTTGAGGATGAATGAAATCAGCAGTAGCAGACCAAGTCTGAGCGCGCCCGCTAGAATCAGACCATATTGCCGGGCTTTCTTTTGCTGTTCCTCGGGGAGTTTGGCTGCAATAATTGAAATAAAAATGACATTGTCTATTCCCAAAACGGCTTCAAGCGCCACAAGGGTGAGCAGGGATACTATGATTTCAAAATCCATTTTTTACTGGTTAAGGATAAGTAATTTGCAGGCTGTAAAATCGTGCCAGCATAAGTTCAACGTTCTAAAATAACCAATATTGGACTGAAGAGAAAATGAATGAGGCGCTTTTCCACTTGTTTGAAAAGTAAAAACCCGGGGACTATTCATCTGGAATGAATGGCTCCCGGGTTTTTGTCAGGTTGTAATTGTAGTGTTAATGCGCGATAACGATCTTTTGTTTTTCAGAAAAACCATTTGTGAGCAGTGTATTAACAAAATAAGTACCTGCCGGGATTTTACTTATATCGACTGGCTGAGAAACATTTGTCGTTTCTTTTACTACCCGACCGCTGTTATTCAAAATTTGTATACTGACAGGAGTATTGTCGACTGCTGCCTGAACAAATAATGTACTCGTTACCGGATTTGGGAAAATAACTACCGATGAAAGGTCTTTGAACTGAACACTGCTGATACGGCTGTATGCATACGTATTGTCAAGGTCAATCATTTTCAGACGATACAAATTCTCTCCTCCCTGTGGATTCTGGTCAGAAAAGGAATAGCTTAAAATACTCTGGCTTTTACCGCTTGCTTTTACGCTCCCGATTACTTTCCAGTCTTTTCCATTTTGGCTTTTTTCAACATCGAAACGATCGCTGTTGGTTTCGGCCGTTGTGTTCCAGGTTAAACTGGCAGTTTTACCCTCCGCTTTGGCATTAAAAGAGGTAAGAGTCACGGGTAATGCGCCACCTGCATAGGTATAAACAACGCAGGCACCTGCACTGACGTAAGTCTGAATAAGCGTCTGAAGGTTTCCGCTGCCTGTCAGGATTACAGAACTCTGAGCTTTTGTAGGTATCTGAAAAGTACTGTTCGCTGCACCTACAAATGTATTCGAGATGGTCGGAGCACTGCTTGTATTTCTTGCCGGGTAAGCGGACGCAAATGATGATTTGTTATAATAAGTAATACCTGATAATCCCTCGTAATCCGTGGTTCCATCATAATCTTCCAGGAATCCGTCGATGGTCACGTCGCTGCTCATCGTGAATGTTGCCGGGTTAATAGGCATGGTCATGGTGATTTTTCCAGCTGTGGTTACCGAGTACGCGTTTGCATTGGCGGTATTTTCAAAACCGATACTTGGATGGAAAACCGATTCTGCCGCGAAAATCTTGACGTTGATTGGTAGTGGCGTCACCGTAGATTTTGGTAAAACCAAAGCCTCGTTCCACTCCGTTACGACAGATTCTTTTTGTGTACAATAGGTGAGGGTATTGTCTTTCGGCGTAAGCCCCAGCCCGAAATCAGTGACAGTTTCGTTGTTGGCAATCGTGAAAGGAAGCGAGAAATTATCCGCGTCGGATGCACTGTTGATGGAATTATCGGATCCTACGCGCTGGTCGGCAGGAGCAAATCCGTCTGTCGGGAAAACGTATTCGATGATGTACGTACCTGCGTTGGCTTTAAGAACAAAAGCCCCTGAGGCATTACTGAGAGACGTTGCAATGACTTCCTGCGTATCTGCGTCCAGCAATTTGACAAGAATTCCCGGTATCGTTTTTTCAGAAATGCTACGGGTTCCGTTGAAAGGTTTGCTTTCCTGCCATACGATACCGCTGATGGAACTGGTAAGGGGTGGAGCCGTTTGGCCAAACAAGGTATTGGAAATCAGAATAAATAGCAGAGGGAAAATAGATGTTCGTTTCATTGTTTTACTTTTTGTGGTTTATGGTAATTATGAGCGTTGAAATATTCATTTGAAATGACTGATTCATGGCGGTTTTCGGGCACAAGAAATCTGTTTTGAAAGTATAGGTCTTTCAAAAAAAATGCTCCGAAACCGGAAATTAAAATTGGACTTTTAGTGTACAGTTATTCTAGCAGCCATCATGGATGGCCTGAATAATATTTGATAAGATGTCCGGATATAGTTTACTTCAATTCAAAAGAGTTTTTCTGTTTTTAAGCATATTAATCATTTGAATTGTCAGTAATTCAGTTTGTTAAAACTGTGTGTTGGTTGGATTACGCGCAAAGGTATGTTGACTAACCGATCTGAAACGTAGAATGTTGTGACAAATCATGTAGAATTTTTTTGACTTTTGGTGTACCCTGATTATTATTAATAATTACATAAGATTAGAAAAACATCTACTTGACGAAATATTGGGGAATAGCATAATTTTAAGTCTCTGCTTTTTCATCTTAATATGCTTTGACTATCAAACCTATTTAGATCGTTTTCGAGAGTTATAAAAATGCTCACTTCATCTGCATACTCATTATCTGTTTCTGTTATTCCCGTTATTCCCTGTTATTCGTAGTTTAAACTACGAATCCTAATAAATTACCGTCTGTGACGGTACTCACAGGAAACTTCTAGCCATTTACTCCTGCAAGGAATAATCTCCTGCTTCTGCTAATTCTATTCTTTAATTTCTTTACACCATGTTGTCGAGCGTAGCAAGTTTCTGGTTTCAGCGCTATCCCGTTATGTAAATATTTGTATTCAAATTAAAATGGACAGAAATTCAGTTTGTTAAAGCTGCGTCTTGGTTGGATCATGGGCAAAGATATATTGACTGACCGAGCTAAAATGTAGAATGTTGTGACCGATGGCGTAGAATCTTTTTTTTAATCTTTGAATTGCCATGTATCCAGATCATTATTAATGATTACATAAGATTTAACAAACATCTAACCGACGGGATATTTGGGAATAGTATAATTTTAAGGACATATTAGCGGAGCACGGAAGTGCAAAGTGTTCTTAAAATTTCATCGCTGTGATTTTTCTTTCACTTTTTAAATCGGGTATTTGTGTAAATATTTTTATATTGGCTATGATATTATCAAACTCGCAGCAATAATGAGAAATCTATATTTGACAATCCTTGGGTATGGCAATTCGGAAATAGTACTGATGATCTGTGCAGTCGCAGTTTTTTTGCAAATCATCTGGGTATTTGTTGAGATATTAAAAAGTAAAACTCTCGATGTTGTAAGTAAGCTATGCTGGATGCTCTTAATCATTTTTGTTCCAGTTTTGGGGACTTTGCTGTATTTGTATTTTGGCAGAGCAAGCAAATATTCAGTAAAATAAGCTACTGAAAGACCTTAATGTTATTCCTTCGTTACTCGTTATTCGTAGTTTAAACTACGAATCCCAATAAATTACCGTCTGTGACGGTACTCACAACAGACTTCTCACAATTTACTCCCGGATAGAATAACCGCGCGCATCAACTAATTCTATTCTTTAACCTCTTAACAGCATGTCTCCGGGGATAGCAAGTTTCGGGTTTCATCGCTATCCTGTTATATAAATATTTGCATTCAAATTAAACCGGACAGAAGTGCAAAAATTTAAAAATAAAGTAGCCTTTATCACAGGCGGAACAAGCGGAATGGGTTTTGCCACAGCACAAAAATTTATCAATGAAGGGGCGACTGTAATTATTACCGGGCGTAGTCAGGAAAAGGTAGATAAAGCAGTAAATAATTTGGGTGCGAATGCCATTGGCTTTGTGTCAAACGCGGGAAAGATGTCCGACGTTTTTGAATTGCAAAAAAAGATAAAACTATACACCGATAAGCTGGATGTTTTGTTTGTCAACGCAGGGTATGGAAAGTTCGCCCCCATTGAAGCGGTAGACGAAAACCATTATGACGAATTGTTCAATATGCTGGTAAAAGGAACATTTTTTACCGTCCAGCAAATGTTACCGATAATGAACGAAGGCGGTGCTATCATCTTAAATACTTCTTTTGTAACCGGATTTGGCATAGAAAATTTCTCCGTTTATTCTGCCGCGAAATCAGCGGTTCAATCTTTTGTGAAGACATTTTCTTCTGAATGTACAATAAGGAAAATTAGGGTAAATGGAATAAGTCCGGGTCATATCAAGACAAATATTTTTAACAATACAGGCCTTACACCGGATCAGATCGAAGGAACAGTGCAAAGCATTATTCCAACACTTCCACTAAAACGTTTTGGCGAACCGTCAGAAATTGCGAAAACAGTTCTCTTTCTGGCGTCTGATGATGCGTCCTATATTCAGGGAGTCGAAATCTTGGTTGATGGGGGATTGTCGAATGTTAAGTAGAGAAAGGAATTTGCGAAAGAAGGCTTTTTCATAATTCCATAGACTTTTAATCAAACTTCATAGGTCATGGACCTTTGGCAGAAGAAGCAAAAAATGAGATTAATCTAATTTTTTGCATAAATCGATACACTTTTTTATGGTATTATGTAACTCTTTAAAGAATTTTGTCGCCACTTAAATAGTTCTTACTCTGATATCAGTGTTGATAGAATATATTTAGACTATTATTGCTGCCGGTCATTGGAGGAGTACATGAGTAAAATTGAGAGGGGAAATGGTCAGTTACTGAAAACAAAGCATTTCAAAATCATTAGATGTTTACTATTTGGTGCTTTCGATAGGTAATATAAAATTACCAGGGTTTAAGCTCATAAAAGACACCTCGGCGATTTAGAGAACATAGTCAACGAAAATCATAAAGAACAACGTTATATCAGGCAATTTATGGAAAAAGAGTTACTAGCCGATTGGTTTAAGCAAAAACTATCCGAAGAATTAGGAACAAGTAAAAATGAGATTTCGCTTGAATCTCCGATAGCAAGTTATCGCTTAGACTCCCTTTCATCTATATCTCTTACGCAAGACCTGGAAGATTTAGTAGGGTTCTATATCGAACCTAACATTTTTAGTGAATTTGAAACTATTGATGACGTAATCGAATGGATTCTCCAAAAAGAGAAATAACAAAGTGGAGCCCGGGCACGCCATCTTATTTACAGAATCCTTACCCACATTTACATGATTGTCTCACAAATAGCCCTGTTCAAAAAGGGGCATTTGGTGAGTGGGTATTGTTTCGCTATAACGATGTTAAGCAAATTCTCCGTAGCGATGACTTTTTAACCGCGGATTTATCCGGATTTTTTGAAAGTAAAGAACCTGTTATTTTGAAAAATACAGGTCAATGTCCTTTTCTTTCGAAGAGTACAAAAAAATGGTTGATGTATCTGGATGACGACCAACATCGTTCTGCCCATAGTTTGCTTGAAAAGGTTTTGGATTCCTTTCAGTTGAATGCTATTGTTGATTCGTCGTTAGAGGTTTGGTTCAATAGCTTTTTTAATCAGGAGACGGCAGATTTCTCGTACATCGCCTCGGTACTTCCGTCATTGATTTTTAGTGAGTTATACCAAGTCGAATCGGATGATTGGCGTAATTTTGAAAAGCTGAAAAAAGTCTCTCATTCATTGGCTAATTCTCAGGATATTTTTGTGTCAATTAAAAAATATCAAGAATATAATGCAGATGCTAAATGGCTGTTTGATACAATTCGTCTTGACTTCGAAAAAAGAGATTTGCCTGATACTGCTTTAATCTCGCGCTTAAAGTCGTGCAATGAGGATATGAACACTCCTTTTACCGATGATGAACTTATCTCAATTGTGATTATTTTGTTCTTTGCGGCTAACGAGACGACTGTTGACACATTGACAATTTGCATCTATGAATTTTTAAGGAATAATGAGTTACTGGACTATATTCTCCAGGCAGATACTAAGCAAATAAATATATTTGCAGAGGAATTATTCCGATTTGCAACCCCTCAGCAATATACAATTCGTATAAATAAATATCCGTTGGAAATTGATGGCACACTTATACCGGCAAATTCCAGGATATTTTTGTGCCTTTCGTCGGCCAACCGAGATCCGGCTGTCTTTGAAAATCCACAAACAATAGTTCCTAACCGGAGCAATAATCCACATCTTTCATTTGGGAACGGGCTTCATTCTTGCATGGGTGCAAAGTTGGCACGGATTGAGCTAAGGTCCCTGTTAAAGCCTTTGGCGAAAATTCTAAAAAACTATCGCTTGGATGAAGAATCCGGAATTGAATGGTATCAGTCGATTTTCATGCGGGGAATAAAGACTTTAAATGCGATTCATATAAATTAATAGTATGTTTATTAATTTTTCTCTGCTATTTTTCTTTCTTTTATTAGGCATTATAGGGCTTTATCTTTTCTCGGAGCATCAAAAGAGATACTATGTTTTACTGATTCTAAGCCTGATATTTTACTTATCAATTGCAAAACTGGCATTTTTTGTTCTCATTGCCTTTTCGGTGCTTGTTTTTATATCAGGAAAACATATTGAGAAACTGCCTGGTAAAATACATTATTTCGCTATTATATTTCTTTGTCTGACACCGTTACTTATTGACAAAATTTATTTCACCTCAAAATTACAAATCAATGACTATTTTAAACTGATAGGCATTTCTTATATAAGCTTTAATGGATTAAGCTATTTGTTTGATATAAAAAAGGGATATCTAAAGCCGGAGACTAATTTCTGTTTGTTCTTATTATATTTAATCTACTTGCCCTATATTTTTATTGGCCCATTGCATAGATATCGAGAGGTTGCAAGACAGTTCAAAGAAAATATTTCTTTGAACAATCTAAATTTCTCAAATGGTTTCAGGCTGGTTTTGTGGGGATGTTTTAAGCATTGGGTATTGGCTCAGAGGTTAAATATTATTGTGGAAACTATTTTCAATGACAGAGTAACCTATCAGGGAGTCTATGTTTACATTGGGGGTTTCGCTTTTTTTTTATACTTGTATTGTGATTTCAGCTCTTATGTAGATATTTTTCAAGGAGTATCTCAGACATTTGGAATAAAACTGAAATCGAATTTCAGAAATCAGGTTTATGCATCTCATTCCAGAAAACATTTTTGGGCGGGTTGGCATGTCACGCTTAATCATTGGTTCCGGGATTATTTCTTCTACCCTCTAAGTAGGTATTTCAGAACAAAATGGCAAAACAATATTTTAATGATATTGACCTTTGTTTTGATAGGCGTATGGCATGAGTTATCTATTAAATTTCTGATTTGGGGAATGCTAAACGCGTGTTGGATACTGACGGAGAATCAGGTGAGGCCTTATTTTTCCTCTGTACCCAACAATCTAAAAGGACCGCTGGGGATTGTTTATCATATCACGATAGCGTCATTTCTGGCTGTTATTTTTAGAACGAATGACCTGGCTGGTTCGATGAAAAGCCTGTTCTCATTTAGTCATTGGCAAATTCCCTACGATTGGGTTGTGATGAAACAATTTATTTACATTTTACCTCTTTTTGTTTTGATGGATCTGGTTAACCGGAAAGCGGGAGAAAAAAGAATTGATGAATATGTTAGTTCTTTAAATGTCTCTACAAGATGGTGTTTCTATGTGTCACTAATTTTGCTCATTGTCATTATGGGGATACCGACGAGTAATGATGCTTATTACGTCCGTTTTTAGGAATGGAAAAGGGTATAGGAAAATCCATTTGCAAGTTTATATTGCTGACGATAATATTATTAATATTTACATTGATAATAAAGACAAGGTCATACAGTGACCCTTCCAAGAATTTGTTAAAATATATAGGAAGCCATAGTAAATCAGCACCAAAGATATTTTTTGTAGGTTCCAGTAGAACTAGGGTAGGAATAGTAACAGATCAACTAGAAAAAATTGATGGGACAATAGAATTCTATAACCTCGGCAATACAAGATCCAGTATTCTGTTTAATTGCCGAATGGCAGAAAAGCTGATTGAAATTTCGCCTGAAAATAGCGTTATATATGTAGAACTTTCCGATCTACTGATAACTCCGCCTATTCAGCACCAATATTTTTATTCGTTGAATGAATATCTGGAAATACTAAAAAAACATTTTGCGTTAAGATTTTCATTTGCGGAACTAGATGAATTGATTTTGCAAACTTTCAATTATAGAGTAGAAGTGAAAAATAGTTTTGCTGACGAAAAAGCGGTCTTGAACGAAATTGAATATCAGGAAGACAATATTAATTTTCACGGTGGTTCCTCATCAATTATTACTCAAAACGATCTAAGATCGGCTCCGGGTGAATTGACTATTTTCCAACAAAAATACCTTGATATGCTCGGTGAATTGGTTGAGAAAGGTAAAAAAAAACATATCAAAGTGAAATTCATTTTATCGGTGACAATTGAAAAACCAAGCGAGCGAAGCCAAACGATAGCCATTTACAATCATATCCCGACAGCAGATAAGTGGATTTACCCAAAAGGTTTCCTGGAAAAAATTCATAGTGATTCTTTTCTTAGGGATTTAAATCATCTCAATTCCAAGGGAGCTTACCTTCACACGTTAGAGTTGTATAAAGATATCGTTCGTACGATGGGAAGTCAATTTTGAGACGGTAGCGTAAACCTTTATTTGAAATAAGAAAATTATTGTGGTGTAATTTTTTAATTATCAGAGTGTTAAGTCTTTAACTGAGGTGACCCCGCTGAGGTTCGAACTCAGGACCCACAGATTAAGAGTCTGTTGCTCTACCAGCTGAGCTACGGAGTCGGGAAAGTAACTGTAAAATACAATTATTAATTTAGATTTTTATGCTTTCCTGTTAAAACAAATACAACCGCCAATAAAACCAGTCCGCCAAAGAACCAAAGGCTTAAAAGCAGGTTGTACCAGACGATGGCGATCAGGCAAACGACTGACAGGATAAGGGCGATCAACGGAAAATAGGGATAGGCCGGAACAATAAAAGGGCGATCCAGATCTGGCTCTTTTTTTCGCAACACAAACAGAGCGGCCATACTGATAATGTACATGACCACGGCGCCAAGCGCTGCCAGAATAATAACCTGATCGGTGGTTCCGAGACTTAACGCAAGACAGCCAATAAATCCACCGGTCAGCAGGGCCCAATGCGGGGTTTGAAAACGGGAATTGACCTGCCCTAAGAAAGAAGGAAGGTAGCCGCTGCGTGCCAGGGCGAAGATCTGACGGGAATAACCGATGATGGTCCCATGGAAAGAAGCGACAAGTCCGAAGAGGCCCAGACTTGCAAAAAGCTGGGTCCAGCTATTGTCACGGCCTAACACGATGCCGAGCGCTGCCGGCAGGGGATAATCGATGGTGCTTAACAGTTTCCAATGCGCAATGCCACCGGTGAAAATCATAACGGCAAGTGCCAGAACCACCAGCGTTAGTATGCCGAGGATATAACCTTTTGAGATGGTACGTTTGGGGTCTTCTACTTCCTCTGCCACCATGGCCACGCCTTCGATAGCCAGATAAAACCAGATGGCAAAAGGCAGCGCTGCGAAAACTCCCTGCCAGCCAAAAGGCATGGGGTCGGTGACAAAGGTTTCGTAGGAAAAATGCGGAGATATGATACCAACGTATAAAAGCAACTCACCCACGGCCAGCAAGGTAACTACCAGGGAAAATAAAGCAGATTCTTTGATTCCCAGCATGTTGATTCCGATAAAGATCACATAACAGGCAAAG
Source organism: Dyadobacter diqingensis (assembly GCF_024220585.1). GTDB lineage: Bacteria > Bacteroidota > Bacteroidia > Cytophagales > Spirosomataceae > Dyadobacter > Dyadobacter diqingensis. Next base: position 285,455 of record NZ_JAMXKF010000007.1, on the reverse strand, counting down.
GCGGTTTCCAGCACGGTAACCGACGGATAGAGGAAATGTGTATAACTCCCCAAAGCAAATGCGATGGCCGGAGGTGCGATAAGAAACTCGACGAGTGTGGCATAACCTGCAATAAGCCCGCCCCACCAGCCAAACGCCCGGTGGGCATATGCAAAAGGACCGCCAGCCTGGGGGATCGAGGTGGTCAGTTCGGTAAAACTGAAAATAAAGGTTACGTACATGACCGTAACAAGCAGCGTGGCAATTAAAAAACCGATGGTTCCGGACACGCCCCAGCCATAATTCCACCCAAAGTATTCACCGGAAATAACCAGCCCCACTGCAATTGCCCAAAGATGTATGGGTTTCAATACTTTTTTAAGCGCAACAACCTGGTCTTGAGACATGCACGAATGATTTAGGTAGAATTTTAAATATTACTTATAAAATCTTTATTCGGCCTATTTGTGTTGGGATTTAATTTGTCAGCGTGGTGCGGTACGCAGATAATCCCCCATTTGTATTACTTTTCCGGTATCCAGATAGTCAACCTGAAGGCCCATCATAATCTTCCAGGTATTGATATTGTCAGGCGCGTCACGAAAACGGATTTTTTTCCCCATCTCATGTGCCTTTTGAACGACCTTGTTGATTAATTTACGGTCATTTTTTGGCAATGCTCCTTCACCATTCCAGCTGGTATACTTCTGAAATGACTGTCCGATGAGGGCAATACGTTCCAGTTGTTTCGGGGTGTATGCCGCATCAGGCAGACCTTCGAAACTAATATAGGAAGGATATTGGTCAAATGCGTCGGGCGAAGGAATATTTCCTGTGATAACAATTTTGAACGTTCCGTTCGGGTCGGTCAGGTTTTTAAATTTTTCAATTTCTTTTATCAGCGCAGGTAATGTTTCGGCAGCAGGCGTTTTCAAATCAAAAATGAGTTGCAGCATAATATCCCGCTGGGTGTATATCTGACCGGCATTTCTGTCAATCTGCTCCGAAACAGGTTGCAGATATAACTTGTTGAGCATACGCGACGGCGATGCATCCACAGCGTTATTTATCGCGTAAAGATTTCCCTTTTCTAACATTACATCGGTTTCAATAGAGCCGAATTGCTGGTCGTAGGCTTCTGAAAAAGGTCTGAGCTGGCGGTTGTCGTTATGTGAATGCGCTTGCGCGGTCGAGTAGGACAGTACGGTTTGCGCAAACGTACTATTTAAAAACATGGATACGATAAGAGGTGAAATCAGTACACATTTCATAACGAATACGTAATCGGGGCTTGGTAAGAAGTATCAGTAAATATAAACTTAAATTGTGACAACCGAACCGGGAGAAACCCTTATTCAACACATTGCCGGCAGATAACGAATGAATGTTTTGAATTTGATACAGGAACAACCAAAAACAAGGAATTATCCCTGGAAATTGGATGATTAATTCAACAAATTTTGGCTGTATGCCATGATGATATAGGAATATCAGTATTTTCGCTTTTATGTAACTAAAAAAACTCGCCAGTAATCTCAAACCCAATGAAAAAAAACGCTTCTCTATTTCGTAAAAAAACAGTTGATCAGATCCTGTTGGATGCACATGCGAATGAAGGTGGCGGTTTGGCCAAAATATTGGGTGTGCGCGATCTGGTTTCCCTCGGAATAGCGGCCATCGTTGGAGCGGGTATTTTCAGCACCATCGGACTGGCAAGTTATAATGGAGGCCCTGCGGTTTCACTTTTATTTGTTTTTACGGCAATCGCCTGTGTTTTTACGGCACTTTCTTACGCGCAGTTTGCCAGTACGGTACCCGTATCCGGCAGCGCCTATACTTATGCATACGTAGCTTTTGGAGAATTGTTCGCGTGGATTATCGGCTGGGCATTGATCCTCGAATATGCAGTTTCCAATATGGTCGTGGCCATTTCCTGGTCTAAATACTTTGTCAGCATGCTGGAAGGTTTCGGGATTGTCATTCCCGGTTATCTTACCATTGACCCGGGCTCGGCTGCTGATGCCTTTGCCAAATTGCAAACCAGCGGCATTGCTTCTTTAAGCGGAGCCGAAAAACTGGCTGCTCATGCCTACGAAATCGCGCCGGTTATCGGCGGTTTTCATCTTATTCTTGATCTTCCAGCCGGACTTATTACGGCGTTGGTAACGAGCCTGGTTTATATCGGTATCCGCGAATCAAGAACGGCCAGTAACATCATGGTGGCTTTGAAGATTGGCGTGGTATTGCTTGTCATTTTTGCCGGAGCATTTTATGTAAAACCTGAGAACTGGACGCCTTTCGCTCCCAACGGGGTTAAAGGTGTATTAAGTGGAGTGGCAGCAGTGTTTTTTGCCTTTATCGGTTTCGATTCCATTTCTACGACGGCGGAAGAGTGTAAGGATCCGCAACGTGATATGCCCAAAGCGATGATCTATTGTTTGTTGATCTGCACCGTTTTGTATGTATTGATAACACTGGTGCTAACCGGTATGGTCAATTATAAAGAGCTTAATGTGAGCGATCCGCTGGCCTTTGTTTTTCAAAATATTGGTCTTGATTTTATGGCGGGCCTAATTTCCGTAAGCTCTGTAATTGCCATTACCAGTGCGTTACTTGTGTATCAGCTCGGACAGCCAAGAATCTGGATGACGATGAGCCGCGACGGTTTACTATGGAAAAAGTTTTCAAAAATCCACCCGAAATATCAAACTCCATCTTTTGCAACCATCGTTACCGGTTTGGTTGTAGGTATTCCTGCGTTGTTTTTCAAAATGGATTTCTTCGTTGATCTAACCAGCGTCGGTACTTTTTTTGCCTTTATCCTGGTCTGTGGCGGCGTGCTTTATCTGGACCATTCAGGAATATCGGAGCGTTCAAAATTCAGAGTGCCGTATATCAACGGTAAATTTCTGGTAGGATTCAGTTTGTTGGTGGCTGTCGTAGGGTTAGCGCTTTATGGCGAAAACGTTGTAGCGGAGTGGAAAGGGTTAACGATAGGTGCAATTTTTGAACACAAACTGCTGACAATAATATTCTGGATTGCCTGGATAACCTTGTCGGTAATGAGTTTTAAATACAATTTCTCGGTGCTTCCTGTTGCCGGAATCCTGACAAATCTTTACCTCATGACCGAACTTGGCGCCTCCAACTGGTTCATTTTTGTGGTCTGGCTTGCAATCGGTCTTGTAATCTATTTTAGCTACGGTTACCGCAAGAGCAAGCTGGCAGGGGATGGAGAGAATTAAGAATTAAGAATGAAAAATTACGAATAATTTAAATGGGGGTTAATGACGTTTTTGGCGTTGTTAACCCCATTTTTATAACTTTTCTATTTGAACGGACACTTCGTAGTCTTCCTTTTTAGGAGGCGTTTTGGTGTTAGGGTTTGGTTTAACGGATTGCAGGCTTACTTGATATCTTGTTCCTTCTAAATCTATTTCTGAATAAGCAGGAGTCGGTGTATCGCCAGGTTTTAAAGACGGACAACCGAGACACAGTTTTAAATTGTGTTTCTTTTTTAATTCCCGAAGATCAAATTCCAGATTCACTGAAACATATCCTGCCCAAATGCAAACAACATCTTCTGGACAGCGGGCATCTTCTACCTGCGTTAAAGTCACCAATGTTTGTGTTTTAGAATCCATTAAATCGGGCTGCTGGTAATAAAATATCCGGGTACCTTCTTTTAGTGATATCTTTTCAGTTTTGCAAGATGTCAAAAAGACTATAAACAAGAAGAAGCAGGTTGATTTATACATCATCTTAAAGATTTATTTCTTTTCAATAACCAGTGAAATATTGTAAGCAGGTTTATTGTTCGCCGTGTTGACTTTTGGATACGGATTGACGGCTTTTAATATAAATCTGTATTTTAATCCTGCAAACGCTTCATCGAGTGTGTCCGGCTGAAAGTTGGAGCAATCGCCCAGACACATTTTGACGTGTTTGGTTATCCTTCCTTCTGTCGTTACACCGTCCAGTGCCAGATCAATGTTTGCGTTTCCGGCCGTGATACACTGTCCCCCCTCCGGGCAGCGGCTGTCATTAACATCGAAAAACGTCAGTGTTGCTATCGGTACGTCATTAATTGGAACGATTTTCTTGTAATGAATAAGTCCTTCCTCTTTTTTATCGACCGATGATTTCTGACAGGCCGACAGCATCAGGCTGGTGAAAAGAAGTATGTAAATTTTTTTCATAGTAATGCTGGTTTTCAATGAAGACTGATAACAAATGAAAATGGTTGTAAACACTACTGGTAACTCGTGAAAATTTCCTTGAATAATTTTTAATTTAAGATATTTTAATACTATTTATCATTTAAAAAATGTTAAAAAATAGTCAGGGCCTCAGTGTGTTTGCTTGCCCTGGATTTCTGGGTATTTAATGCCTTGTTTTAAACCTTTTCCCTGGCGGTAAGTCGAAGAAGGAAACAACGTTGCTATGAAGGATGCCTTGAATAACAATAACTTACTGCATCTGTACAGAAGGGCCGGATTGGGAGGTTTGCCGGAAAAGGATATATCAATCAGGAAAGCAGTTTCAAAGCTTTTTATTGAAAGTAAACCTTTCACGCCGATCGAGATCGTCAGCAAGGAAACGGAAAAAACCGGGGTCAAAGAAGCGATAATGGCCGGTGATAACGAGGTGACGAAGAAGGACCGGATGAAAAAAAATCGGGAAGATATCCGTGCACTTAACGTCGCATGGATGTCCGCAATGGCAGACGGAAAAACGGCCCTGCGTGAAAGAATGTCACTTTTCTGGCATGGACATTTCGCTTGTCGCGTTCAAAACGCGGCCTTTGTCCAAAGTTATCTTAACACGATCAGAAAAAATGCGTTGGGTAATTTCGGCGATTTACTCATGGCCGTTTCCAAAGAACCTGCGATGCTGCAATTTTTGAATAACCAGCAAAACAGGAAAAATAAACCAAATGAAAATTTTGCCCGTGAAGTCATGGAATTATTCACATTGGGGCGTGGAAATTATACAGAAAAGGACGTGAGGGAAGGTGCCAGAGCTTTTACTGGCTGGGGTTTTGATTTGAATGAGCAATTTCAATTCAGGGAGCGTTTGCATGATTCTGATGGGAAAATTTTTCTGGGCAAGACCGGGAATTTCCAGGGAGAAGATATTATCAGGATTTTATTGGAACAGAAGCAGACGGCCAGGTTTATCACAACCAAAATTTATAAGAGTTTTGTCAGTGAAACTCCTGACGAGCGAAACATCACTGAACTTGCGGATGATTTTTACAGATCCGGTTACGACATCGGCAAGCTGATGCACAATATTTTTACCTCAAAATGGTTCTACGAAAATTCCCCCAAAACCTTGTTGATTAAGTCTCCGGTTGAGCTGCTAATCGGAATTCAACGGACTTTGGGAGCTGATTTTATTGAAAAGGAACCGGTTTTATACATCCAGAAAGTTCTCGGACAAGTATTGTTTTATCCTCCCAACGTAGCCGGTTGGCCGGGAGGTCGTAACTGGATTGACAGTTCAAGTCTGCTATTCAGAATGCAGTTGCCTAATCTGATGTTTGGTGTCGCTACTCAAAATGTGAAGGCGAAGGATAGCGGTGATGTCAATGATCAGTTTGTGAGGCGAAGTGGGGAGAATACCAGGGTCAGGATAGATTGGGGGAAATGGGTGAAATATTTTGAGGAAATTTCTGACGAAAAATTACCTGACTCGCTGGCTGGCACTTTGCTGGCGTTGCCACCGGCTGCTTCTGTGATGGCATTGGTAGTTAACAAAAATGCGGGAATAACAGACAGGACGGAACGGATCAAAAAGCTTACGCTGGCCATTATGGGCTTGCCGGAATATCAGATCAGTTGATTTTCATTACAAAATAGCAGAAAAATGAAGAGACGAAATTTTCTTAAAAACTCTGTTTTCACCACGGTAGGAACGATGTTGATCCCGCAGTTTCTGCAAGCGCAGGAGTACGGGATAAAGAAGGATCAGAACGGGAAAATACTGGTGGTAATTCAGCTTTCCGGCGGTAATGATGGCTTGAATACTGTTATTCCGTATCGTAATGATATTTATTATCGGGAGCGTCCGGCGCTGGCTATCGGAAACGACAAGGTTCTGAAATTGACAGATGAGATTGGTCTTAACCCTGCGCTGGAATCTTTACGTCGCCTGTATGACGAGGGGCGCGTCAGCATTTTAAATAATGTAGGTTATCCAAATCCCGACCGTTCCCATTTCCGGTCCATGGATATCTGGCAAACGGGCAGCAATGCGGATGAATATCTTACCACGGGATGGCTGGGTCGTTACCTGGATGCCAGTTGCGCTGGCTGTACGATAAAACCGCATCATATGCTGGAAATTGATGATACGTTAAGTTTGGCGATGAAGGGGCAAAAAGCCAATGGGCTGGCCATGCTCGACCCTCAGAAATTGTACAGGCAGACAAGGAATGGAATGGCGGAGAATCTTGCTAAAACCTATAAAGGTCACGGTGATGAACATGATCAGGTCAGTTATTTATACAAAACACTGGCCGATACGGAGTCCAGCGCCGAGTATTTATTTGAGAAAGGAAATCTGAAACACCGACTGGCTGACTATCCAAATTCCGAACTTGGAAAAAGCCTGAGGACAATTGCTGAGCTGATCACTTCGGGCGTCGATACACAGGTTTATTATGTTTCTCTTTCGGGGTTTGATACGCATGTGGGGCAACGAAATCAGCAGGATAAGTTGTTGATACAATATGCAGAGGCTGTCAGTTTTTTCGTGGATGATCTGAAAAAACAAGGGCACCTCGACAGAACAATGGTGATGACTTTCAGTGAATTTGGCCGGCGCGTTAAGCAAAACGGGAGTAACGGAACGGATCATGGAACGGCAAACAATGTATTTCTGATAGGTGGTCCGGCAAGAAGTTCTGTGATTTATAATGAAGCTCCAAATCTTATTGATCTGGATGGCGGGGATCTTCGATATTCATTGGATTTCAGAGACTTGTATTCTTCCCTATTAAAAGACTGGCTTGTCGCGGATGATAAGGCCATTCTGGGAAAATCGTTTGCCGGGTTAAGAGGATTGGTTTGATGTGTAGGTTACACAGAGCGGACGCCGCGCGGGTACACGGAGTTAAAAAGAGGGGCACGGAGTTTTTTTCTTTCATGGCTCTGTTTTGTATTGGTAATGAAATTTTGAATGATTTATCAAATTTCTACAAAATTTTATTATCAATGAAGTCAAGTAGTTGTATTGAAATATCCATGCAAAAAACTCTGTGTCCCTCTTTCTTTCTCTGTGGACACCTCTGTGTAACCTACAACAACATTAGATTACCAAAGAGAAAACAGTACCTTTTCCAACTTCCGAATGAACATTAAGCTGTCCTCCGTGTTGCTGAAGAATTTGTCGTGAAAGACTTAGTCCGATACCTGAGCCTGTTTTTTTTGTTGTGTAAAAGGGAATGAAAATGTTGTCAAGCGCCTCTGGCTCAATGCCATCGCCATTGTCGCTCACTTCAATAACGGTAACACTGTCGGTGATATAAGCATTAATCGAGATCATCCGGTTGGTTTGTGCGGAAAAAGATTCGGATGCATTTTTGATCAGGTTGATCAATACTTGCTGAATCTGGCTGCTATCGGCTTTTACGGTCAGGTTGTCCGGTTTTACATTGACCTGCCATAAAACACCAACGGCTGTGAGGTCCGTTTGAAGCAGTTGTATAACTTCATGCAGCAATTCCTTCACATTCAGACTGGCAAAATTTGGTTTGGGCAGCGTCGTGAAATCTCGGTATGCATTCACAAACTGCATCATCCCTTTACTCCGTTTTTCAAGGGTTTGCAACGCTTCTTTTAAATCGCTGACCGCTTCCTGATTGGTTGTGCTTTTTTCAATATCTTCATTGACAATCAACCTCATCGTGCCCACGAGGGAAACAATCGGTGTCATGGAATTCATGATTTCATGACGCAAAACACGTGTAAGATTTTGCCAGGATTCCACCTCCTGCTGTTGAAGTTCTGTCTGGATATTTTGCAAGACTACGATGCGCACCCATTTTCCATGCATCTGAATGGCCGCTCCCTGCAAAGCGAGCGGCTGATCCGACGGCGTCCGATATAACTCCCTGACCCCGGAACTCAGGTCCGCGAGCAACTCATACAACCGGGGATGTTTATCTTCGAGTTCGCTCAAATTATGCAGACGGTAAATGCCTAACATGCGCAGCGCTGCGCTGTTGATAATGTTTACCTGTCCGGTTCCGTCAAAGGTGATAAGCCCGGTTCCAATGTGCTGGACAATCGTGTTGAGGTATTGGAGACTGGCTTCTTTCTCCGCGCGTGCCTGGCGAAAGGCCTGCAAAACCTCGTTGAACTGCTGATTGAGTTCACGAAAAGTAGCTCCCATGGTATTGTCGGCCCGGAAGTTTATCGTGAAATCGGAATAACGGACGGATTCAAGAAAGTAAATCAGTTTCCTGTTGACTTTTGTCACGTAGTTATACAGCATCGAGGCCTGCACAAAAACAATAATTGCTCCCAGAATACAGATTAACCCGACATTGGTATGGTATTTCGTCAACCAGAACAGCCCTATAATGGTCAGAATAATAATCGTAATCCTTACGGCAATCATGATGCTGAAATGGCGCAGACCGGTCATTTTTTTGCGGGTTAATCTTGGTTCAGGAAAAATGAAATTCGGGAATAGCCGGAAGGCTGTTTCTCAAAGCTAATATCGTATTTATTCTCAAACGCCCACCGCCAGAATATCAAATTCTTCCAGGGACCGCAGTTTGTAGTGCGCCAGGTCAAATTTGGGGTCATCGTATACTTCCGGGTTGGGAACGCAGATGGTGATCATTTTGGCACCGTGTGCAGAACGAAGCCCGGTAAACGAATCTTCAAAAGCGATACACTCGTGAGGAGGAATGCCCAGTTTGGCAGCCGTCGAAATATACACGGCAGGGTGCGGCTTAGTGTGTTCTTCGAGCTCTCCCGAGTGCCAGGTTTCGAAGTAGTCAATAATTTCAAGGCGTTTCAAAACCGCCTCAATAAGCTCCATATGGGATGCGGACGCCACGGCAAGTTTTATGTTTTCGTGGTAAAGATTTTTAACGAGCTCAATGGCTCCTGGCATCGGCTTGGAATGAGCGATGATATTCCGGTGTGCAATCGTCAGAATATCGTGTTCCAGCTCTGCACGATCGGGAGTGTTCCACGGCTGGATCCGATAGCAGAACTCCAGAAATAACTTGATGGATAAGCCTGTTGTCTGAAGTTTTAAGTCATGGGTTAACTTGAAGTTTACTTTTTGCATCACCTCCGTTGCTGCTTCCGTCCAGATCGGCTCTGAATCAATAAGCAATCCGTCCATGTCAAATATTGCCGCCTTAATCATTTGAAAGAAAAAAGAGATTTAAAGTGAGTAAGTAAGAACAGGAAAGTAATAGTAAAACTCCTTTCTGTTTTTAATAATGACCAAAACTACTACATTCGCAGTTAAGAATGGCTTTAGGGGTGTCCCAATTTGGACTGAGAAATACCCTTTGAACCTGAAACAGTTGATACTGTCGTAGGAAAAAGCGTTTACACAGAAGTGCTTCTTTCTGTCATCTCATTTCGGGAATCGCTGCCTAAGCGCCAATTCGGTTTGTTTTTCTTCAAATCCCGATGTAAATGAAATTTAATATAGCTGAAAATCTTGCAGAGCTGAGAGCACGTTCGCCTCTTGTTCATAACATCACGAATTTTGTCGTCATGAATTATACGGCGAACGCGCTTCTGGCCGTTGGCGCTTCTCCGGTCATGGCTCATGCCGTTGAAGAGGTTGAAGATATGGTGGCGATCGCAGGTGCGCTCGTGGTCAATATCGGAACATTATCACCGCTTTGGGTGGAAGGAATGAAAAAGGCGATGCTGGCGGCGGCGAAATTGGGCAAACCCATTGTTCTCGATCCTGTAGGTGCAGGAGCAACACCTTATCGTAATCAGGTTTTGTCTGAATTACTGGCAACGGCCGCTCCAACGCTCATCCGTGGCAACGGCTCTGAAATTCTTGCACTGGCCGGTGTAAATATTAAGACAAAAGGTGTGGACAGCACGGCAAGTTCAATCGACAGTATCCAGGCAGCCCGGTTATTGAGCGACAAATACGGCTGTGTGGTAAGTGTTTCCGGAGCCACGGATGTTATTGTGAGCGGAGAAAAGGTCGCCTATGTGGAAAATGGCGTGCCATTAATGACACGGGTAACCGGTATGGGGTGTTCGGCTTCAGCCATTGCCGGGGCATTTAGTGCAGTTCAGCCGGATGCTTTTGAGGCGGCAGTTTCGGCAGCGGCATTGATGGGTGTTTGCGGGGAGAAAGCATTTGAAAAAGCGAAGTTACCCGGTTCGTTCCAAATCGCCTTTTTAGATGCATTGGCCGAAGTTACACCGGAAGTGTTGGAGCGTTTAGCGATTATTAAGTGAATTTGCCCCATCGTTGCGTTGGTCGAAAAAAGTTATGTCACCCTTTCAGGGTTTAGCTCTAATACGGTTGGCCGGTTTGCTATAATACTTTCATCCCTCCGGGATTATGGTAAATGGGCTGAGATTGTTGCTCGTAATGATCGATTAATTTTAAAACCATCAACCGCCAAAATCGCCCTGACTTAACAATCCCGAAGGGATGACAGTATTATAGCGACTAATCGATCCCCAAAACCGTTTAACCTCGAAGAGGTGACACTACGAATGCCAGGTATTTATAACAAGTTTCAAAATGTTGAATGAACAAATACAATTATACCTCGTAACCGATGAATCTGCCTGTCTTGGCAGGGACATATTTTGGGTTGTCGAGGAGGCCGTCAAGGGCGGCGTCACGATGGTACAGCTTCGTGAAAAATCTTTGGATACCCGGGCTTTTATTGAGCGGGCCATAAAAATGAAAGCGCTATTGGCTCCTTACAACGTTCCGTTAATAATCAATGACCGCGTTGACGTGGCATTGGCCAGTGATGCAGACGGTGTGCATGTGGGTCAGAGCGACATGCCTTATTCCGTACTAAAAAAAATATTACCTCCTGGAAAAATCATCGGTTTGTCGGCAGAGAAGAAAGAGGATGTGGTGGAGGCCGAAAACTGGGAGCTCAGTTATCTGGCAGTCAGTCCGTTGTTTTCCACGCCTTCAAAAACGGATCATTCAGAGCCGTGGGGGATGGAAGGTTTGAAGTGGGTAAAAGAAAACAGTAAACATCCCCTGGTTGTTATTGGCGGAATTAATGCGTCAAATACCTCGGAAGTAATGCACCACGGATCCAGTGGTATCGCGGTTATTTCGGCCATTTGCAGTGCGGAATCACCTTTTGAAGCCGCAAGCTATTTAAAATCTTTAACGCGTATTTAACTGACATTGATACAATGCAACGATATCCAACAGTGTTAACCATAGCGGGTTCCGACAGCGGGGGCGGGGCAGGTATTCAGGCTGATCTGAAAACAATTGCCGCGTTGGGTGCTTACGGAACTTCCGCCATCACAGCCCTTACGGCACAAAATACACAAGGGGTGCGCGCCATTCACCCGGTTCCGCCGGCTTTTTTGAAGAGCCAGCTGGAAGCGGTTTTTGAAGACATAAAAATTGACGCCGTTAAAATCGGGATGATCAATACGATTGAAGTCGCGCAGGTTATTGCCGAAATTCTGGATCGCTTTCAGCCGGAGTTTGTTGTGTTCGATCCGGTTATGGTGTCGACCAGTGGTTCAAAACTCATTCAGGATGAAACCATTGAAGTGTTATGGAAGGAGTTATTTCCCCGGGCCACGCTAATTACACCGAACCTGGACGAAGCACAGATTCTGGTCAACCGTAAAATTGAAAATGTGGAAGACATGATAACAGCGTCTCGGGAAATGATCGATCGGGGCTGCCAGGGCGTTTTATTAAAAGGCGGACATTTGATCGCACCGAAACTTTTTGATGTTTTCGACCAAAAGAACGGATCGCCTCAGATTTTTGAGACAGAGTATATAGCCAGTCAAAACGTGCACGGCACGGGCTGCACGCTTTCTTCGGCGATAGCCTCATATGTGGCGCTCGGTAATACGCTGGCTGACGCAATCCAGCTGGCCAAAAAATATGTTGCCGGGGCAATTACCGCAGGAAAAGACATTACGACGGGTAAGGGCTCGGGGCCGCTGAACCATTCTTTTTCACCGCAGGTGATGGTGATTAAATCCATTTGATTTTAAATTAACGATATACATGACTTTCACAGATCATCTTTGGAACGAGGCGTTGCCCATTTACAACAACATTCTTGAACATCCCTTTAATCAGGAATTGAAATCGGGGACCTTGCCGCTTGAAAAGTTTAAATTCTATATCTATCAGGATTCACTTTATCTTGCCGATTTTGCAAGGGCATTGGCAATGGCCGGGACCCGTGCCGGAACGAGTCAGCAATTGCTTGAATTCCTGGGTTTTGCCCAAAATGCAATCATCGTTGAGCGCGTTTTGCACGACAGCTATTTTCAGGAATATGCCATTGAATTTAAAAGCGGAAAGGCCCCCGGTTGTTTTGCTTATACCAATTACCTGCTGACAGTCAGTGCCTACGAGTCTTTCGAAGTGGCTGTGGCGGCTTTACTTCCCTGTTTCTGGATTTATAAAAAGATAGGCGATTACATTTATGCGAACCAAACTTCGCCGAACACGTATCAAAACTGGATCGATGCCTATGCAGGGGAAGATTTTGCAGTTTCAGTAAACAAGGCACTGGCAATCTGCAATGAACTCGCGGAAAATGCCTCCGAAGCTACAAGGAAAAAGATGACGGAGGCTTATGTGACGGCATCCAGGCTGGAATATGTATTCTGGGACAGTGCATATCAATTGGAGAGGTGGGAAATCTAATGTCGGTATCTTTCAAGGAATAAATTTATCACAAGTTATCGGTACATGAGCCTGTTCTGATTGGAACGGTTATTTTAAGGCAGTCGGTGAAACAATATTCATAACAGACTAAAATTGAAATAATCATGGAAAAGGATCTTGAAAATAAAGACGCAATAAAAAAGCTCAAATCCCTGGTTGAGGATATCCGGTTTTGCATGTATACCACATTTGAAAACGGGAAAATTGAATCGCGTCCTATGACGACCCTGGATGTGGATGAGGAAGGAAATGCCTGGTTTTTTACATCCAGAAACACCGAAATTGCCAATGAAACCGGCAATGGTGAAGAAGTTACCCTGATTTATTCCCATCCTGGGGACAATACTTACCTGAGTGTCTCCGGATATGCCACCATCGTTGACGACGAAGCGAAGAAAGAAGCATTATGGAGTCCATTGTCAAAAGCCTGGTTTCCAGAGGGCAAGGACGATCCGAATCTTGTAGTTTTGAAGGTCACGACGGACGAAGCGGCATATTGGGATAGTCCGTCTTCAAAAATGGTTGTTTTTCTGTCGATGGTCAAAGCTGCCGTAACGGGCCAGCCGACTGACCCGGGTGACCACGGGAAATTGAATCTGGTATAATAATCTGACTCATATAGTTGATTAAAATCGCCCGTCAGGCTTTGTTGTTATCAACAGACCTGGCGGGCGATTTGTATTAGCATTGACGAAGTTACCACATGAAAAAACCGCTGATCAACGGCATTGCTGCACTCTGACCAACGGTTTTCAAAGACCAGAAATATTATTCCTGACCTGCTTCTTCATTGACATAGGCTTCAGCGAGATCCGTCAGCTTATGATCAGTCTCACCTTCCTCGTTGAGTGTTGTCTGAAGAATATCTGCTACGTCCTCGTGTCCCAGTGTTCTGGCAATATTTCGTAACGTACCATACGATGCTATCTCATAATGTTCTACCTTTTGAGCAGCCATAATCAGCCCGCAATCACGTACCATCGTGCCTTTGTCTGTACTTTCGATAATCTCGTCACCTTCTTTAAGTAACCCTTCCATAGCCGCGCATTTTTTTGCCTGAGCCTTTTCGCCTATTATGCCGAAAATTTCTTCCAACCGGCTGGCATGACCTTCTGTTTCTGTGGTGTGCGCCTCGAATGCCGATTTTAGTTCCTCAGACGTAGCTGCCTTTGCCATTTTGGGTAAGGCTTTTGCAAGATGTTTTTCCGCCCAGTAGATATCTTTCAGACCGTCCACAAAAAGTTCTGTCAGTTTTTCGTGATCCTTCTCGTTGATTGTTTTGGTCGATTTGCTTTTTGCAGTTTTCATAAGTGTAATTATTTAATTGCTAGTTTGTTGTGGCAATTGAAGAATTCAATTGTACTGCTCGGATATAAAACATCCGTACCCGAACCCTTAAAAATTGCTACGCACGATTCGGATATTTTTAGTGCAGATATATATCCACAACTTTGAATTTTGAGCCGACGTTTAGGCGTAATAAAATCCTCATGATGATTAATTGGTTTGAAAATCAATTAGTTAAAACGATTTGTTGCCTGTTTTTCTCAATTTGATGAAAGGAATGCTTTTTGCGTAACCGATTTATTCAGGCACAAAACTTCCATTTTATGGCAAACCGGTCGAAGACACCAATCATTGTATTAATCGTTTCAGGAATAATAGTAGCTGGCGTAATTGGTTATTTTCTTTACAAGTCAAAATATGCCAACCCGGTTTCGGGATTAAAACCGCGGGTCGAAATGGGCATTGGCAGGATCAGCAATATCACCGATAGCACGATTGACCTGTCGCTGAACTTATTGGTAGACAACCCGCTGCCGGTAGGTCTGGATGTCAAAAATTTTACTTATGCCGTAGACATGAATCATGTCCGGATTATAGAAAGTGAGCATACAGACCCGTTAAAACTCAAATCACAGGACAGCACCGTGCTCACTTTGCCGACTCAGTTGAAAATTAAGAAGCTGGCGGCGGTGAGTAAAAAGAGTGCGGCTATTGGAGAAGACAGCGCTGAATATCATTTTGAAGTGGCGCTAAACCTGGAAAAGCCTTTTTTGGGCAAGGATACCTTGCGTTTGCATTCGGATAAGAGACTGCCTCTTTATCGTTTGCCCAAAGTGGAATTGGTTGGTTATGACATGGAGAAATTTCGTCTCAGTAAGTCCGATGTGGTCATACAGCTGAGATTTACAAATCAGAATGTTTTTCCGGTTCAATTTGAAAATCCTTCCTATGTTGTAGATCTGGGCAACCAAAAAGGTCTGGCAAAAGGTGCTGTGAAGGGTTTTACAAAGGTTAAGTCAAAGAGCAGTGAGATATACGAGATTCCGCTCAAAATAAACATGGGCGATTTACTAAAAACGGCCGGTCAGATGATTTTCAAAGGGAAAGACCTGCCATTTACGTTGTATTTCAAATGTAAGCTGGTTTCGGAAAATGAGGTTTTGCGTAACAGCGACGTAAATGTTGTTGTAGACGGCGAGCTGAAAGATCTCGATGCGCTGAAAAAAAATATGGATAAGTAAGTAAACTCAGTCAAAGCAACACTGTCAAAACAAGTTCAAGAGTATTGCTTTGACTGAGTTCAGTATGTTTATTTTTTATCAAACCAGATTGTCATTTCATTAGCACCGCGGTTCGCCCATGCGTAATAGGGGATAAGCGTTGCCGGTTTTTCTCCGGTTGATTTAAGAACGGTTAATCCGCCAAGAAAATCCTTCTGGTATTCTGCATTAAAGTTCTGATCCGGCGTTACGGCGATGGAAAGAGCCTTTCCATTGTTATCTTTTCCTTCGGCACAATACAATACAGGTCCGCGTTCAATAGCTACTTTTCCAATATTGTTTTTGATGTTTTCGTTGGCAATGACCCTTCGTACGGGCATATCCAGTGCCAGCGTCACAACATCACCTTGTTTCCAGGTGCGGGAAAGTTTGAGATATCCGTTTTCAATAACAGCAGGCGTGTTTTTCCCATTTATAGCTACCTGAACTGCCTTCGCCTGCTTATTTTCGTATGTGTACAAATCACCGGGTATAGCCTGTCCGTTTGCCCAGCCCGGGATCCTGATCGACACCGGAAATGCCGCTGATTTTGCAGGGGAAACAGTCAGTTTGATATTTCCATCCCATGGATAAGCCGTCTTCTGACTGATTTTTACCGACGTAGTTTCAAGTTTTAAATCCGAATCGCTATCCATAAAAAGATTCACAAGAATTTCATTGGCCTTTGTTGCATAAACATAAGCGGGAAGCGATGGTAAAAAACGCGATACGTTTGTAGGGCAGCACGCGCAGCCAAACCACTCGTGACGGGTGGCTCCAACGCCGCGTCCGAAGTCATTAAGTCCGTTGGATGCCATCGGATTCACATAAAAAAACTGATTTCCGGAAACGGACATACCGCCCAGAAAACCATTATACAAAACCCGTTCAAAAACATCCATGTATTTGGATTCGCCTGTGTAAAGGAACATCTTGTGATTCCATATCAGATTGGCAACAGCCGAACATGTCTCCGCATAGGCATTGTCATTCGGTAAAACGTAGGCAGCATCAAATGCCTCACCATCTTCCCTGGCGCCCACGCCGCCCGTGATGTATTGCTTTTTAGTAGTAGCATCATCCCAAATCTGGTGGATGGCGTTGCTGTACTGAGGGTTATCTTCAATCGTGAGCATATCCGCGATGGCCGCGTATAAATACTGTGCGCGCACGGCATGCCCGACAGCTTCCTTTTGTTTTACAACCGGTTTCTGATCCTGAAAATACGAGGGGCCAAGGCGGTGTTCATCCAGAAAAAGTGGACGTTTGTCGGAGCGACCACGCATATCCACAAAGAAATGTGCAAGATCCAGATATTCTTTTTTATTGGTTGTCCGGTATAATTTCACCAGGGCAATTTCAATTTCTTCATGGCCGGGAACTACAATAAGCTGCCCCGGTTTTGGTCCGATCGTTCTCACGAGATGATCGGCATTTTTGGTCGCTACTTCCAGCAAAGATTTCTTACCGGTGGCCTGGTAATGGGCAACGGCTGCTTCATAAAGATGCCCCACATTGTAGAGTTCATGGCTTCCGTTTTCGAAAGAATAACGGGTGGGCCCTGCAATCCAGTCATAAGACCCGGTTGTATCCTTGTTGATCGTCCGGATGGTGTAGAGATATCCGTCGGGTTCCTGCGCCGCTGCGAAAAGCGTTATTAAACTGTCAAGATAATGGTCAAGCTTGGCATCGTAATGATTTTGGAGAGAATATGACGCACCTTCAACGACTTTGAAAACGTCGGAATCGTCAAATCGGGTACCCTGAAAAACACCTTTTTTTAATCCTCCGGCGACCGCAAAGTTATCGATACGGCCAGTTTCTTCACATTGATGCAAAACGTGGGGGATCATTACGGTTCGCGCTGTTTCCATACGCTGGTGCCAAAATCCCTGTTGAAGTTTTACATTTTTTAACGGTACCGATTGAATCGATTTATGCTGGGCAAAACTCAATTGTGCTAAAAAAAGAAGAATGGCAGGCAGGCAATACTTTGTCATTAGTTATGGATTGAAATGAGAACTTCGATATCATAACGCGAAAAGGTGTAAAAAATATGCCAGGGTGGGGCTTTCGGTTGTCAGTAATTGGCTTTCAGGTATTTCAAAGTAAAATTTATTTGCCTTTGGCAGATTTCGCGGGTAGGGAATTTGTTCAGGTCACGAAGCGTTCCGATTGGAACGCGTGCGAATAATCCGCCCAAAAAATTTCTACCCACGAGTTGTGCCTATGGCACAAAAGATTCATAAGAATGGAATCTATGTAATTTTGAACGCTTGGAACTAACATCACAAACAAATTTCTACCCGGGAGTTGTGCCTACGGCACAAAAGATTCATAAGAATGGTACCTATGTAATTTTGAACGCCTGGAACTAACATCACAAACAAATTTCTACCCTGGAGTTGTGCCTACGGCATAAAAGATTCATAAGAATGGTACCTATGTAATTTTGAAGGCATTGAACTAACATCACAAACAAATTTCTACCCGGGAGTTGTGCCTACGGCACAAAAGATTCATAAGAATGGTACCTAGGTAACTTTGAACGCCTGGAATTAACCTCACGAATGATTTTCTACCCACGAGTTGTGCCTACGGCACAAAAGATTCAATAAGAATGGTACCTAGGTAACTTTGAACGCTTGGAATTAACCTCACAAACAAATTTCTACCCGGGAGTTGTGCCTACGGCACAAAAGATTCAATAAGAATGGTACCTATGTAATTTTGAATGCATGGAACTAACATCACAAACAAATTTCTACCGACGAGTTGTGCCTACGGCACAAAAGATTCATAAGAATGGTACCTATGTAATTTTGAACGCTTGGAACTAACCTGACGATAAATTTGCCCCCCCGAACCGTATTTTCTAAACAAAACATCACCACCAATTTTCAAAATGGTAATTGATGTTTGGGCGACATATTACTCTTCATTCTCCATTTTTAATTCTTCATTCAAATCCCTCTCAAAGCCCATACTTCTCCATGCGCCTATACAAAGCAGCCCGGCTTAGTCCAAGTTCTCTGGCAGCGTCGGTGATGTTTCCGTTGAAACGTTTGAGGGCCTGAATGATCATGTTTTTCTCCATATCTTCCAGATCGAAGCCGGTAGCTGTGGTCGGCTGTCCGCCCGAACTTTTTAGGAAAAGGTCATCCGGTTGCAGGGTTTTTTCCTGAGATAGGATGACGGCGCGTTCAATGGCGTGCTGCAATTCGCGGATGTTCCCTGGCCAGTTATATTGCTGCATTTTTTTGATCAATGCGCTGCTGATGTCCGTCACCGGGCGGTTATATTTTTTACGGAATTGTTTCAGGTAAAATTCTGCCAGCGGTGCAATATCCTCGGGGCGTTCGCGTAGCGGGGGCAGGTCGAGTTCGATGGTGTTGATCCGGTAAAACAAATCCTGGCGAAAGGATTTATCGGTAACCATGCTCTCAATATTCATATTTGTTGCACAGATCAGACGAACATCCAGCGGGATCGGTTTGTTGGAGCCGACGCGGGTAACTTTTCGTTCCTGCAAAACAGTTAATAATTTTGCTTGTAGAGACAGTGTTAAATTTCCGATTTCATCCAGAAAAATAGTTCCGCCTTTTGCTTCTTCAAACCGCCCTGCACGATCTTCTTTGGCATCTGTAAAGGCACCTTTCACATGGCCAAACAGCTCACTTTCAAAAAGGGAATCACTTAATGCACCTAAATCCACAACAACAAAAGGTTTTTCGGAACGCTGGGAATGCTGGTGCAGATAACGTGCCAATTGGGTTTTTCCCGTACCGTTTTCTCCCAGGATCAAAACATTGGCATCGGTCGCTGCTACTCTCTCAGATGTTTTTAAAACGTGTTGCATTCCCTCACTTTGGCCGATAATGGCGTCAGAAGAGATTTTTTCTTTTTTGTTGTCCGATTTTTCTTCCGTTCCCGAAGCTAGTTTATCACCTTTCTTTTCCTTTAAAACATCTTCGATGGTCGCAATGAGTTTATCATTTTCCCAAGGTTTTAATACAAAATCAGTAGCTCCGGATTTGATCGCCCGGATCGCCATTTCAATATCACCATAAGCCGTGATCATGATCACCTTGATATTCGGGTTGATGTCCAGAATCCTGTCCAGCCAATGAAAACCTTCTCTTCCGCTGTTCACATCACGGGTGAAATTCATGTCCAGCAGAATCAGGTCATAAGTCCCGTTTGTTACCAGAAATGGTAATTTCTGAGGATTCTTTTCAATATCTACAAGTTTTGCATGGCGTTTAAGCAAAAGTTTGGCTGCACTTAGTACGTCAACGTCATCATCAATGATAAGAATTTTGGCTTCGGAGAGGAGCATATTCTGGGCTTTGGCTAATATTTTGGTAAAAATTTTGGAGTTGCGGCGCAATGATAATTAAATCATTGAGCAATATTGGCTATTTTTTGTGTAATTTTTAAGTTAATAAGGCACTTATGAACAAAAGTATTGCTGCTAACTTACTTTTGGGTTGAAAGATGGCTGAGACGAGGCCGGATCGGTGTATGATTTTTCCTTGTCCGAAGCCGAACAAAAGTGTCCGATAACGAACATGTTGGCTAATGTTTGATTATTTGTTTTTGTTGATTTTCAAATAGTTATGACCTTTCTTCTCTTCTGGCATAGTGATTGGATATAAAAAGGGAAGAAGATTTAAATGAAATTAAATAGCCTGACAATATAATGGAAGTTAAAACACCAGTTTCCGGGAGCAACGGATCTAATTTCACCGGAGGTTCGACAATGGACAGAGTAAAGCCAAAAAAATTCTGGAACAGCCGACGTATAGGAATTATAGCCGGAAGTGTTTTATTGGTTAGTTTCTTGGTTTACCAGTTTTTCTTTGTCGATAAAAGAAGCAAGTTGAATGTAGAGCAGGACAAACTGACGATTTCAACGGTAAAACAAGGTGAATTCGATGAGTTTATCGTTGTTACAGGTGTTGTTCAGCCATTGAAAACAATTCAGCTGGATGCGATTGAAGGAGGATATGTGACCCAGAAACTGATTGAGGGTGGTAATATGGTGAAGCAGGGTGATGTGCTTCTAAAACTTGAAAATCAAAGTTTGAAACTTAGCTTTTTGCAATCGGAAACGGAGGCAAGCCGACTGGTGAATGACCTTCAGAATACCCGCCAGCGTTTGAGAGTTGAGCGTTTTACATTGCAGAAAAGTTTGAGTGAGCTTGATTTTCAGATTGATCAGGCAAAAGATGCTCATGAGCGAAACATCAAGTTATATAAAGATAAGGTGATTCCTGATGCGGATTACCTTAAAACAAAACGTGAGCTTGAACGTCTGACGAAACAGCGTGAAATTGAGATAGAATCGCAGAAATACCAGGAGGAAAATGCCAAAATGCAAATCACGCAGCTTGAAGGAACGCTTGCGAATACAAAGAAAAATGTGGATTTGTGGAGACAAACGCTTGATAACCTGGTTGTAAAAGCACCGGTGTCTGGTATGCTCTCGTCCATGAATGTGGAAGTTGGTTCGAACATTAATCAGGGACAAAACATTGGTCAGATTGATGATTTGAATGGGTTCAAAATGCGTGTGAGCGTGGATGAACATTATATCTCCCGGATTTTTGCAGGTTTGCAGGGAAGTATGGACTTCAATGGCAAGGCCTATAATCTGAAAATCATCAAAATTTATCCGGAAGTTTTAAGCGGCAGATTTGAAGTCGATATGGAGTTCCCGAAAGGCGGGGCACCGGCACTGATCAAACGCGGACAATCGGCACCGATCCGTTTGCAACTTGGACAGCCGTCCAAAGCAACCTTATTGCCAGTAGGTGGTTTCTTCTCCGAAACAGGTGGAAACTGGGTGTTTGTTTTAGGCGCCGATGGAAAGCGTGCGGCGAAACGTAAAATCACATTGGGACGTAAAAATCCTGAATATTTCGAAGTACTTGAAGGACTTCAGCCTGGCGAAAAAGTAATTACAAGTTCTTACGAGAACTTTGGAGATAATGAGGTGCTGGAATTTTAGTTTGGCGGTTAGCTTTTAATGATTGGTTTTTAGATCGAATAATTGAACTTTTTAGCAAGTAGATTTACTAACAGAGAATTAAAAAAGCACCGAAGAGTAACGAAATAATTGTAACAAACCAAGACGTAAGAAATACCCATAACCAAGCTAAAAGCCAAAAGCTAGCAGCCAACAGCTAAGAAATATGATCAAAATTGACAACTTACAGAAAATTTTTTCTACCGAGGAAGTAGAAACCACCGCCCTCAATGGCATTGATCTGGAAATTAAAGACGGAGAATTTGTCGCTATCATGGGACCGTCCGGTTGCGGTAAATCTACGCTGTTGAACATTCTTGGCTTGCTGGATAATCCAAGTGATGGTTCGTATGAGTTTTATGGTACCGAAGTTGGTAAAATGTCGGAACGCCAACGGGCACAAATTCGTAAAGGTAACATCGGGTTTGTATTCCAGAGCTTCAACCTGATCGACGAACTTACCGTTTATGAGAACGTGGAACTGCCATTGTTATACCTTAAAACGCCGCCAGCTGAGCGTAAAGAAAAAGTGGAAGCGGCGCTTACCCGTATGAATATGATGCACCGCCGCAATCACTTTCCGCAACAGCTTTCAGGGGGGCAACAGCAGCGTACAGCGATCGCCCGTGCGGTGGTGGCAACACCAAAAACAATCCTTGCGGATGAGCCGACCGGTAACCTTGACTCGAAAAACGGTGAAGAGGTAATGGCTTTGCTGAGCCAGTTAAATGCTGCCGGCACCACAATCATCATGGTTACTCACTCACCGTATGACGCAGGTTTCGCTCACCGTATTGTCAACTTATTTGATGGTAAGGTAGTTACAGAAAAAATTCACGTGTAGATAATTTTCGGAACGTTCCGGATCCTTCGATACCTATTGGGTGTGTTTAGTATTTCAAAAGCTTTTTGGAATACTAAACCTCACGTTTGCGCTATTAGCCAGACAAGATCGTGACAGAGAAAAACTATTTCTGAGTCAGGGTCAAAGTCATCTCTTAAAATCTTGAACAATGTTCAGACACAACCTTCTCGTTATCTACCGTAACTTCAAACGGTTTAAAAGTACCTTTTTTATCAACTTGACAGGTCTTTCCGCCGGATTGGCCTGTTCGTTGCTGATTTACCTTTGGGTTAATGATGAACTAAACGTTGATAAATTTCACGAAAAGGACGGTCAGCTTTTTCAGGTGATGGAAAACAGGATACAGGCTCAGGGCATTCTTACGGCACAATCGACGTCGGGATCTTTGGCTGAAACGCTGAAAAGTGAGATGCCGGAAGTCGAGTACGCAATTTCGTCAAAGCTGTTTGCCGCGACTTTATCGGCGGGAAATAACGATTTCAGAAGCAAGGGAAGGTATGCGGGAAAGGATATTTTTAATATGTTTTCTTATAACCTCGAACAAGGTGATGCAAACCAGGTTTTAAATGATAAAAGCTCCATAGTCATTTCAGAAAAGCTGGCTCGGAATCTTTTTCATACTACACAAAATATCATCGGGAAATCAATCGAATTTGAGCATGAAAAGCAATTTGTAGTTTCCGGGATTTTTAAAGGAACACCGCCAAATTCTTCTGAACAGTTCGATTTTGTTGTTTCTTTTGAACAGTATATAGAAAAGTATCCAAACAGTGTCAAATGGGGAAATTCAGGTCCTGATGCATTTGTATTGCTGAAAAGCGGAGCTGATGTTGATCAGTTTAATAAGAAAATTGCTAATCTGGTTAAGGTGAAAAGTAATGGTGAAGTCACACACCGAACGCCATTTGTTCGCCCTTATTCAAGCGGATATTTACATGGAAAATACGAAAATGGCTTGCCGGTTGGTGGAAGAATAGAATACGTCCGGTTATTTTCAATCATTGCTGTGTTCATATTGATGATCGCGTGCATCAATTTTATGAATTTGTCCACCGCCAAAGCTTCGGGCAGAATGAAGGAAGTGGGTATAAAAAAAGCTATTGGTGCATACAGGGAAACGCTGATTTATCAATATCTGGGAGAATCCATGCTGATGACTTTCCTTTCGCTTTTTCTGTCTGTGTTGATCGTTTTATTGTTTTTACCTCAGTTTAATGAAATAACAGGCAAGGATCTGACACTCCATTATGATCCTAAACTGGTTTTCTCGCTTCTTGGTGTTGTTATTGTTACGGGTTTAATCTCAGGTAGTTATCCTGCTTTATATCTTTCCGGATTCAATCCGATCTCCGTTTTAAAAGGAAGATTAAATGTCTCTGCTGGCGAAGTCTGGGCAAGAAAAGGTCTCGTCGTTTTTCAGTTTACGATTTCCGTTATTCTGATTGTTTCGGTGATTGTTGTCTACAAACAGGTTGGATTTGTTCAGTCCCAAAACCTGGGATATAATAAAGACAATCTTGTCTATTTTACCAGGGAAGGAAAAATGGGGGATGATGCGAAAATGGAAACTTTCCTTTCTGAACTAAAAAATACACCAGGCATCGTAAACGCTTCAAGTATTGGTCACGACATGACCGGGCATAATTCGGGGACTTACGGGATCTGGTGGGAAGGTAAAACTGAAGATAACAAAACTGAATTTGAAAATGTCGGTGTGAATTATGAAATGATGCAGACGCTGGGAATTCAAATGAAAGAAGGTCGTTTATTTTCCAGGGATTTCAGTGCGGACAGTTCCAAAATAATCTTTAATGAAGCGGCTGTCAAATTCATGGGGTTAAAAGATCCTATTGGAAAAACGATCAAACTTTGGGGGGATGACATGCAGATTGTGGGTGTTGCTAAAGACTTCCATTTTGAATCACTTCATGAAAATGTAAAACCGTTGTTTTTCCGTTTATCGCAAGGTGATACCTATATCATCATGGTTAAAATTGCAGCCGGAAAGGAAAAACCTGTTTTAGCGTCGATGGGAGAACTTTATAAAAAGCACAATCCTGGATTTTCGCTTGATTATAAATTTCTCGATCAGGAATATCAGGCGCAATATGCAGCGGAACAACGCGTAGCCTCACTTTCAAAATATTTTGCAGGTTTGGCAATCCTCATTTCGTGTCTGGGATTATTTGGCCTTGCCGCGTTTACAGCAGAAAGAAGATTGAAAGAAATTGGAATTCGTAAAGTGTTAGGATCCAGTGTTTTCAGTATTGTATATCTGCTTTCCAGTGATTTTACGAAACTGGTCATTGCAGCTATCGTGATTGCATTACCCGTCAGTTATCTGATCACCGGTTACTGGCTGCAAAGCTTCGCATTACACATTAGCCTGGAAGTGTGGTATTTTCTGGGGGCAGGTGTTGCAGCGTTATGTATAGCCTGGCTGACGGTAGGTATGCAGGCAGTGAAAGCGGCTCATGTTAACCCGTTGGAATGCTTAAAAAGCGAATGAGAGCTGTTAGTTATTGGTAGTTAGCTCTTAATCGAATATTTTATATCTGATATGTACGAAATTTCGGAAAGCTAATAGCTGACCTCTAAAAGCCAAAACCTGAAAAATGATAAAGAACTACCTGAAAATAGCCTGGAGAAACCTTTGGAAACACAAGGTGTATTCTCTTCTGAATATTCTTGGCCTTTCCACCGGGATAACGGCCTGTATCATCATCATGCTGTTCGTTTTTTATGAAAAAAGCTTTGATGGGATCCACAGCAAAAATATTTATCGTCTGGATGAGGTTCAGAAGTTCGAGGGGATGGTTGCGCCGCAAAACGTGGCTTTGTCCATGTATCCGATGGGTCCCACGCTGAAAAATGAGTACCCTGAAATTTTGAATTTTACCCGTGTCAAAGGGATGGGGAAGGTTAAGCTCAGATATAATGAAAAACGGCTTCAATTACCGGAGGCGCTATGGGTTGATTCTACATTTCTGGACTTGTTCGATTATAAATTGTTGAAAGGAGATCGTAAGCTGGTGCTGCAAAAGCCTAACAGTGTTGTGCTTACGGAGTCTGGTGCTGAGAAAATATTTGGTGACGAAGATCCGCTTGGTAAAATTATTACGACATATGGAGGCGATACAACGCGTTTTACCGTAACAGGGATAATGGAAACGACGCCTCAAAATTCACATCTTCAATTTGAAGCATTGTTTTCCTTCAACACTTTTGCCAAACCCGAGTTTATGAATAACTGGGGAGGAAACTGGCTTGTAACTTACCTGGAACTGTCGAAAAATGCCAATGTAGCTTCTCTGGAAAAGCAGTTTCCGGAATTTCTTAAAAGAAATATGAAGGAAGGCAACTGGAAATTTTATGAGCTTTTCCTTCAACCACTTAAAGAGGTTCATGCCAATTCGATGAGTATCACGCATGACTACCAGAATTATCAGAAATTTGACAAGACTTATACCTACGTTTTTTCAGTGATCGCACTGATCGTGTTGCTGATTGCCTGTATCAATTTTATGAATCTTTCCACAGCGCGGTCGGCTGGCAGAGCGAAGGAAATCGGGATACGGAAAGCAAGTGGTTCCGGGCGGTTTCAGTTGGGTTTACAGTTTCTTGGAGAATCGGTGATGTTGTGTTTTTTTGCTCTTTTGCTCGCTATTCCTTTTGTCTTAATCCTGCTTCCCTACGTTAATACGCTCAGTCAAAGGGAAATGACTTTTTCGATTTTCACAAATCCGCTTCTTTTGCTTTCGCTGATTGCCGGGGCCGTTGTGGTTGGCGTTGTTTCCGGACTTTATCCGGCAGCATATCTTTCCTCTTTTAACGCCGCAACCGTTTTGAAAGGGACGATGCAAACAGGAAAGAAAAAAATGTCTTTCAGGAATGTCTTGGTGGTCGGTCAGTTTGCTGGCGCTATATTCCTGATGATTGCCACCGTATTGACGGTTCGTCAGCTCAATTACATGCAGCAGGCCAATATCGGATTTGACAGAGAACAGGTAATAACCATTCCGCTAAGCCCTATCGCAAACAAAAATTTTCAGGCATTAAAGGAACAATTGTTAACCAGTCCTCATGTTGCGGCTGTTACAGGATCTCAGCAGAAATTGGGTAATAACCTGCATCAGACGGGTGTGAAATTTCACGGAAACGGCCCTGTCCGGGAGCTTACCTCTTCACAGGTTGTTGTTGATGCGGATTATCTGAAATTGTATAAAATCCCTGTTATTGCTGGCCGTAATTTTTCGAAAGAAGGGAATAGCGATAATGGCAAAGCCTACATCGTAAACGAAACATTGGCAAAAGAACTGTTAAAAGAAACGCCTGGGAAATCGCTTGATTTTCTAATCGGTAAAAATTTCGGCTTTGGCGGGATGGATTCTACGGGCGTGTTAATTGGTGTAGCCAAGGATTTTAATTTCAATTCGTTACACCATAAAATAGAAACGCTCTGCATTTTTAACCAAAAGGATTGGGGTTATGGTGAAATGTCAGTCAGGATTAACAGCAGAAGTGCCAAGGAGGCCATTGCCGGCATTCAGTCTGTCTGGAAAGAAATTGTGCCGGGTGATGACTTTGAATACGAGTTTCTGGATGAGCATTTTGCCGAATTGTATCGTGCGGATAATACCGTAAGCGAGATTGTCGGGATTCTGGCCGGACTTGCCATCCTGATTTCCTGTCTTGGATTATTCGGACTGGCTTCCTTCTCGGTGGAGCAGCGTGTGAAAGAAATCGGTGTGCGGAAAGTGCTCGGTGCGAGCGTCGCGCAAATCGTTAATCTGATATCGCAGGATTTTATCAAACTCGTGCTGATCGCTTTCGTCATAGCCTCTCCGCTTGCGTGGTACGCCATGAACAAGTGGCTGGCAGACTACGCTTACCGCATCGATATCCCCTGGTGGGTTTTCGTTCTGGCAGGAATTCTGGCCATTGCCATTGCATTGCTGACGGTAAGTTTCCAATCGATTAAGGCCGCTTTGAAAAACCCGGTGAAGTCGCTAAGGAGCGAATAGCGGTTAGCTATTAGCTTTTAGCTTTGGGGCCGGTAGTTTGAAGGTTCGTTTCCCGGAATATGGTAGATATTAAAGTAAATATTTTATGCTTGAATAAGTCAATACTTGCCAGTAATTTCTAAAACCCAAATAAAGCTGGCGGCTACGGCTAAAAGCTAATCACTAACGGCTAATCACTAACAGCTAAAAGCCAACGGCTATGCTAACCAACTATTTCAAAATCGCAATCCGGAACCTGACCAGAAATAAGGTATTTTCGGTTATCAATATCGCAGGGTTATCGCTGGGGCTGACCTGCTGCATGCTGATCGTTCTTTATACAAAGGACGAGATCAGTTTTGACCGTTTCCAGGAAAACAAGGATCAGCTGTACCGGATAAAAGTGACGATGTCTGATGAGAGGGAAACCCGGACGATTGGCAGTACGAATGCTATCCACGGCCCGTCTTTCAAGGAAGAAATCCCTGAAATTAAAGAAGTAGTCAGAACGCAGGGAAGTTCTTTCGTTACCAAAAAAGGCAACGACCTGTTGAATGAAGAAATACTTTTCGCCGACGATAATTTTTTTCAGGTATTTTCCTTGCCGCTTTTGTCCGGAGATCCCAAAACGGTTTTATCCGACGTTCATTCGATCGTAATATCGGAAGATGTTGCCAGAAAATATTTCAGTACAACTGATGCTGTTGGAAAAACCCTGGATCTGAAAATAGGGGATAAGTTTGAAACGTTTAACGTTTCGGGTGTGGCCAAAAAATGCCCTCAAAATTCATCGATCCAGTTTGAATCGGTGCTGCCTTTCAAATTTCAGGAATCAAGAGGCTGGACGGATAAGGAATGGCTTGGTTTTTACATGAATACTTTTGTATTGCTGAACGACAAAGCGGATTATCGGGCTGTTGTTCCGAAGTTAAATCAGGTTTTTAAAACCAAGTCAGCAGAAGAAATCAGCAAGATCAAAGATTTTAGTCAAAAAATCAGCTTCGGCCTTCAACCCTTTCTGACGATACATTTGGATAGTGAGTCCGGTGATTTAAGAAATGGTCTGGATCGTGCCAGCAGCCCGATTTATTCCTATATCCTTTCCGGTATCGCCATTTTTATTTTGCTCATTGCCTGCATTAATTTCGTCAACCTCACGGTTGCCAGATCGTTAAAGCGAGCGAAAGAAATCGGTATTCGGAAAGTTGTGGGAAGCCAGCGCAAACAGTTGATGTTCCAGTTTCTGGGAGAGTCATTTTTGCTGTCCTTCGTCGCTTTTTCCTTCGCGATTTTGCTGACACAGCTTGTACTTCCAACTTTTAATAACCTTGCAAACAAACAATTGTCGTTGTCTTATTTGTTGGATATCAAACTTATTTCGGGCTATCTGGCGCTTTTCCTTATCACCGGGCTAACGGCAGGTATCTATCCGGCATTGGTTTTATCCGGATTCAGTCCAGCCCAAACCTTGTACAACCGGACTAAACTTGTGCAGAAAAATTATTTGACAAAAGGATTGGTTGTCTTCCAGTTTGCTTTATCCATTTGTCTGGTTATCGGTACGATTGTTATCTATTCTCAGTTTAAATATCTGACGAATAAAGATTTGGGATATAATGACAAAAATCTGATGCGGTTTAGTTTGGGACGTGGAGGCCCGGGTGCGGAAGTTCTGGAGAGTGTGAAACAAGAGTTGGAAAATACGCCGGGTGTTGAAACAGTGGCTGCTTTTAATGGCAATTACAATGGAACCGGTGCCAAAACAGAACACGGAAAAATTGATTTCGGATATATCGGCGTGGACGATAATTTCCTGCCTGGGCTGCAAATTCCTGTGGTTAAGGGACGCAATTTTGCCAGGAGTTTCGGGTCTGATCCCGTGGAGTCAGTGATCGTCAACGAAGCATTTGTAAAAGAAGCCGGCTGGAAGGACCCGATTGGGAAGGAAGTAGATTTTGAGTGGAAAAATCAAAAATATAAGGTGATTGGCGTTGTGAAAGATTACCATTTCGCTTCGTTAAAAGAGAAGATCAAACCGCTTTTGCTGACCCAGGATCCGAATTACAGATTAGGTACCGTTTACCTTAAACTTGATGCAAAGAATATTCCTGAAACCATCAAAACGGTGGAGCAGGTATTCCGCAGACATGTGCCGTTTATGCCTTTTGAATATAAATTTGAGGATGTTACGAATTTAAAAAGATATGAAAAGGAAGCCAAATGGAAGCAAATGATTACGCTGGCAGCCGTTTTATCGATCTTCGTTTCCTGTATCGGATTATTTGGATTGGCTACGTTTAATGCAGAATCGAGGGTTAAGGAAATTGGGATCCGTAAAGTACTGGGGGCTTCCGTTGCCAGTATTACGGCACTGTTGTCAACAGATTTTGTGAAACTCGTAGGTGTTGCTATCCTTTTTTCGTTGCCTATAGCCTATTACGCGATCAACATCTGGTTGCAGGATTTTCCATACCGGATTGAGATTTCATGGTGGTATTTTGCGATTTCTGCAATCCTGGCGATTTCAATAGCCATATTGACCGTAGGTTTTCAAAGTATAAGAACGGCGATGGTTGATCCGGTGAAAAGTCTGCGCTCTGAGTAAGTCGAAAACCCTTGATTTACTGATCAGTAACGAGATGTAACAGATTCAGTTGAATAAAAAGTACGCTAATGAACAAGGTGTCCGATTTCGGACACCTTGTTTGATTTTGTTTTGTTCTAAAATTCTGTTTATCAATTTGTTATGTTGGATTAATTTTCTTGGTATAATAATTTAATATCAGATATTGGTGAAATCCGTGTTCCGGAATTTGTCTTCCTTTCTAGTGTTCAAAAGTTATTAAATGAGCTCTAAACATGTTCAAAAACTACATCAAAATTGCTTTTCGCTCGCTTTGGAAGAACCGCCTTTTTACGGGCATTAATCTTCTGGGACTTTCGCTTGGGTTGGCAAGTGCGGTAGTTTTGATTTTGTTCATCCAGCGCGGATTAACTTTTGATACATTTCATAAGGATAATGACCAGATTTATTTTGTTCAGACTGCTGATAAAGAAAGTCGTTATAACCAGACAGTCTATCCCATTTTGGATCAGCTGCTCAAAACCTACCCGGAAATAGAAAAGGGAACACATATTCAGGGTTGGAACAATGTCTGGATTAACTACAACGGAAAGGATATTCAGGGAAATACAAAGTATGTAGACAGTACATTTTTTGATGTTTTTTCCTTTCAGCTAAAATATGGAAATCCGTCAACTGCACTAAAAGACAGGCAGTCAATTCTTATCAACGGAGATATTGCTGCTGCTTTATTTGGGGATAAAAATCCTGTCGGAAAGACTGTCACCGTAAACGATACTTTAAATTTTACAGTAACCGGTGTGCTGGAACCTGTTCCCGCGAATTCGTCGATTCAGTTCGAAGTGCTTGTGCCAATTGCCAATCTGGAAGCCGACAAAGGTTTCAGGGAGAATGCCGATTGGTATAACACCTTTGCCGCTGTTTATCTAAAAGTAAAAGCGGGGACTGATATTGGAAAGTTGGAATCAAAGTTTCCGAAGTTTGTCAAAACACATTTTGCAGAAGGCGCGAAAGACCGGACAATTCATATAGCACCAATAAAGGATTTTATACATTTCCAGAATCCTTTTTTCAAAAGTATGATTTATGGGGCGATGACAATCGCCGGATTTATTTTGCTGATTATCAGTATAAATCTTATCAATTTAAATACGGCCGTTTCGTTTACAAGGGCTAAGGAAGTTGCCGTGAGAAAAGTGACAGGGTCCACGTTACGCCAGATTTTAATCCAGTTTTGGCTGGAATCAGGTATTGTGTTGGTAGCGGCTCTGACGCTTTCCATCATTTTCGCAGTAACGTATCTGATTCCGCAGTTCAATGAATTCAGGCAGGGACGAATGCAGCTCATGGTAAACTGGCAACAGGATTACGCTACAATGCTTATTCTTTTGGTTATCATCTGCGCCATTGCATTCATTGCAGGGACTTATCCGGCCATGTATCTTAACAAGCTGGATATCAGGGATACGATCAAAGGGACATTGACGAGTAAACCGCAGTCAAAAGGATGGACGAAAAACAGTCTTATCGTTGTGCAATTTGTACTGACCATTGTGCTCATTCTAGGGGCGTTGAGCGTACGCATGCAGACCGGGTTTATGAGAAATGCCCATGTTGGTTTTGATAAGGAGAATGTGGTGATCGTTCAGTCGGATATGCAATACAAGAACGTTGACGCCGCGATGGGACAATTCAGCGGTATTCTTGATGATCTGAAACAGAACCCATATGTGAAAAGTGTGGCAACGTCGGGTGTGGTCCCAACGAAATACTGGAGTAATTACAACCTGTATCTTTCCGAGTCGGAACCGGATAAAGAAGTGCGTCTCAGACAAGCAGGCACCAGTTCGGCTTATGCTCAAACGTATAACATCAGCATGATCGAAGGACGGGATTTTTCTGATGAACTGGATAAAAACGGAGAAAATAATCCGGTCGTGATCAATGAATCTGCCATGAAGGCACTTGGCTGGAAAACGGCCGTAGGGAAACGCATTCACCCGAAAAATAATGACAAAATTTACACGGTGATCGGTGTGATGAAGGATTTTCACTATCAGGAATTAAAGGAAAAAATTGAACCCTTAATTCATTGGTACGAAGGAAAAACGGCTTTAAACAGTTATCTGACCGTTAAGTTTACTGACGACAGACATGTCGCAGAAGTAATGGCCGGGCTGGAAAAGAAGATGAAAATGATGCCGGCGAAAAAGCCCTTTAAGTTTTTCTATTTGTCGGAAGAACTCAGCCGTCAGTATAATGATCTGGACGGAATCTGGAAGATGGTGAATTTTGTTACGATGCTCTCAATTGTGATTGCGCTGGCCGGGATTTTTGGGCTGATAACCCTTGCAGCCAATCAAAGGACTAAGGAAGTGGGAATTCGTAAAGTGTTGGGAGCGAGTGTACACGGCGTTGCGATATTGTTATCAAAAGATTTCGTAATACTTGTTTTGATTTCCATTGTAATCGCCATTCCGCTTGCTTATACTTTCGTAAAAAGTTATCTGCAAAAATATGAGTATCACATTACCATGCAATGGTACACGTACGTTATGGTTGGCGCCGCGGCGCTGCTGCTTACAATATTGACGGTTGGATTTCAAAGCGTCAGGGCGGCTATGATGGATCCGGTAAAATCTTTAAAATCTGAATAACTAATTTAACCCATGAAAAAATATATCATTCTACTATTATCGGTTACGAACACAATGACTTTTGCTCAATCGCGCATTGTATGCAAGAGCGTGCAGAATGATGATAATGCGTTGTCGGTTCACATCAGCGGGACGATCGATGGCCAGAATATCGATATCGACCATAAGTTCGATCTGTCGATGATTGACAAATCCCTTCGTTTTGCATTTAAGGAGAAGATCATCGATTCTCTTGATATTTATATTCCCGACCGCCTTGAGCAGCCGGAACCCCCAAAGCAGCCTGTCAAACCAAAGGCTCCGAAAGCAATAAAACCGCGTAAACCTGTGACACCGGAATCGGATACTGACTGGAGTGAGGATGTTGATCGCGTTAGAGAAAATAACGATGTGGCTTCCTGGTCGAATGATTATTCGGCACAACCTGCCTATGGTAAACAGCCATTTAATAAGGAAATCAAATACAGTTCCGATTGCGGAGAATTGTTTATGCGCTATAAATATGTAAAAGACGGCGAGGAATATGAGTACGAACGCACCGTCAATGCAAAGGGAAAATCGGAAAAAGAGCGCTTGCGCATTATCGAAGAGACTGAAAGAGAACTAGGTCTGTCATTGATCCAATAACAAACGTCGTATATGATCCGTAATTATTTCAAAATTGCATTCCGGAATATCTGGAAGAGTAAGGGTTATGCTTTTATAAACATTGTAGGGCTGTCTGTTGCGTTTTGCATCAGTGTTTTCCTGTTTATGACGGCCTATTTTCAAATGTCCTTTGACAATTTTCATAAGGACGGAGATCGTATTTTTCAGACGTATTTGTTTTCGAATGATCCTGATAAGGCTGGCAGGTCGGGATCTATGCCGCTGCCGCTGACTCCCGCACTAAAAGCCGAATATCCCGAAGTAGAAGCGGCAACGCGGCTTATGAACGGCAGCAGTCTGGTTGAGTACAAAGGCAAATATTTTGATAAGCAGGTGATGCTCGTGGATGCTGATTTTCTGCGGCTCTTCTCTTTCCCTATGCTGAAAGGCAATCCGCAATCGGCACTAAACGGTCTGAGTGATATTGTCATTAGTCGGCCGATGGCCAGAGCCGTTTTTGGCAGTGAAGATCCCGTTGGGAAACAAATTCAGCTGGGAGCGGATGGCGGTAATAAAAAAGCTTACTTGGTAACGGGTGTGTTGAATGACATCCCCGATAACTCTTCGATCAAATCCGATGCGTTTATTCGGGTCGAAAACCACGGAGGATATCATCGGGAAAAGGATCAATGGGATGCGATGTCGCATAAGGCGTTTGTAAAACTGAAACCAAACGTGGATCAGCTTGCATTTGAAAATCGGTTGAAGTCATTTTCTACCAAATATTTTTCTGACAATATTACCCAATTAAAAAAGAACGGAGCCAAGCCGGATGAGCGCGGTGATCTGTTTGCGGTCAGGCTCCAAAAACTGGCAAATCTGCATTTCGACAGAGATATCTCAGGTGGAAGCGGATCGTCGATGGCCGTGGTTTATTCGATATTGGGTATCGCATTTTTCATTTTGTTGATAGCCTGTATCAATTTCATCAACCTTACGGTTGCCCGTTCGTTCACAAGGGCACGGGAAGTTGGGGTTCGCAAATCTTTGGGTGCGCTTAAAAACCAGCTTTTTGTGCAGATCTGGGGCGAGGCTACCATGATCTGTTTTGGTGGTTTTATCGTCGGGTTACTGCTGGCTTATGTTTTACTGCCACAGTTCAATGCAACGTTTCAGGGGAAACTCACCCTCGATTATATTTTTCAACCCGACAGAATGGCTATTATTATCGGGCTGTTTCTATTGGTAACATTAATTGCCGGTGGTTATCCTGCCTGGCAAATGTCGAAGTTTAATGCTGTTGAAGTTCTGAAAGGAAAAATTGCACTTTCCCGTCCCGGAATCTTACGTAATTCACTTATCGTAACCCAGTTTACGCTATCCAGTTTGCTGATTTGCTGTACTGTTATTGCCATTCAGCAGATTAAACATTTAAGGACTCAACCCCTCGGTTTTACCAAAGAAGAGGTGATAAGTATTCCTGTCGGGAATAAAGTCAACGGGCAGCAGGTTTTGCAGCGGATGAGGAATTTACTGCATGACGATCCTAATATTGTTTCTCTTTCCGGTAGTGCGGTGAACCTGGGAATGGGCAAGGACAGGAGTTCTTCGCGTAGTGTGATCGGGTTTGTTTATAAGGAGCGGGAGATATCAACCGACTGGCTGCATATCGACTATGACTATTTAAAAACGCTGGGAATAAAATTGCTGGACGGCCGTGAGTTTGATCCTGCCTATCCGACAGATTCTCTCAATCGGGTGGTAATAACCGAAAGCATGGCCAAAATGATCGGCGAAAAAGAACCGGTAGGCAAGTTTTTTGAAACGGATACAGCCGGTGCAAAATATCAGATTATAGGTTTGGTGCCGGATTTTAACCTTTATTCTTCTAAAACGGACAAGAAACCTGTGACGATGTTTATTTCTCCGTCAAGTCCGATCAGTTACATTTTTGTCCGGGTTACACCGCAGAGTCTGGCTGGCGCTATGGATAAAATTAAGAATGTCTGGAAAGAAGTTGCTCCGCAGGCCGAATTTACCGGGACATTTCTTGATGAAAATACAGACAGCTGGTATCGGGATGAAGAAAAGATGTCACAAATGTTTACCCTGGCGTCAGGTATCGCGGTTTTGCTTTCCTGTTTAGGTTTGTTTGCCGTAGCACTGATGGTTATTGAACAACGGACAAAAGAGATAGGCGTCCGTAAGGTTTTAGGTGCCAGTGTGGGGGGGATTGTGTTTACGCTTTCGCAGGATTTTGTCAAAATGGTTGTTTTGTCGATTGTTATTGCTACGCCGTTAGCCTGGTTCGCTATGCAAAAATGGCTTGATAATTACTCATATAGAATTGAGATAAGTGTCTGGGTATTCATTTTGGTAGGTCTGTCGGCGATCCTCATTGCTTTGGCGACGGTAAGTTTCCAGAGTATCAAAGCAGCGTTGATGAACCCGGTAAAATCGCTTCGTTCCGAATAACCTAATGTTACTGCCATGTTTAAGAACTATCTCAGAATTGCTTTAAGAAATCTTTGGAAGCATAAGGATTATTCCTTCATCAACATTGCAGGTCTGGCAATGGGTATGGCCGTTTCGATGCTGATCCTCATGTTTGTGGTTCATGAGTATAGTTACGACAAGTTCCATGAGAAAGGCAACCGGATCTACCGTTTGCTCGCGAAGGTTAAAATGGACGGGCATGACATGCAGTCCATAAGTTTCAGTGCCAAGCTGGCTCCATTGCTCAAAGAGTCCACACCGCATGTTGAAGATTTCGTGCGGGTAAAGGCTGCTTATAACAAGGTTGTGATGAAAAATCCGGAGAAACCTGCCAGCCAGTTCTTCGAGAAGAACTTTCTATTCGCTGACGGATCGTTTTTTAACGTTTTCTCTTTTAAAGTAAAAAGCGGAGACCGCGATAGTTTTTTGACGAAACCTTATACGATAGTCATTTCGGAAAGGGCGGCAACGAAATATTTTGGCGATGAGGATCCGGTTGGGAAAACCCTGTTATACGAAGGAAAACATTTGTTTGAAATCACGGGGGTTGCCGAAAATCCACCTTCCAACTCTACTTTTAATTTTGACTTTGTTGCTTCGGTTAACACAATACCGCAGCTTGATGAAAACCAGAAGTCGATGTGGGAGTATGCCGGTGCCTTCAACAATTATTTTTTACTGGATTCTGAAAAATCGATTACTCTTGTTGAAAAGAATATTCTCAGTGCAGGAAAGAAAACCGGTGCTTTTGATGAACACTCCACATATATTTTAGAAAAATTTTCGTCAATACACCTGGAAAATGATTTTGCCGGCTCGGGAAATGTGCGGCTGATCAAGATTTTTGCCGGTGTGGCGTCACTGATATTGTTTCTGGCCCTTTTCAATTATATGAATCTCACCACAGCACGTTCAACGATGCGCGCCAAAGAGGTAGGAGTTCGGAAAGTTGCAGGCGCAGGCAGAGCCGGACTGATCAAACAGTTTTATACCGAATCCGTATTGGTTTGCTGCCTGGCATTTTTATTGTCCTTCTTGCTGGTTGAAGTAATGCGCCGGCCTTTT
Source organism: Dyadobacter diqingensis (assembly GCF_024220585.1). GTDB lineage: Bacteria > Bacteroidota > Bacteroidia > Cytophagales > Spirosomataceae > Dyadobacter > Dyadobacter diqingensis. The sequence continues at coordinate 248,729 of NZ_JAMXKF010000007.1, read as the reverse complement.
TACAATCTGTTAGACCTCAGGATCGATTCGTCTTTTCTGATATCTCCCTCTTTTGTCGGGATTTTGATCAGCGTTTTGCTGCTCAGCGCCTTTGTCGCGGGAAGTTATCCGGCCTTAATTTTATCCGGTTTTGCTCCGATTGAAGTGTTAAAGGGCAGGTTTACAAGTCAGCAAAAGGGCGTTTCCTTACGGAGGATCTTCATGGTATTTCAGTTTTCAGTTTCCATAGCCCTCATTGTTTGCAGCGTCATTGTGCAGCAGCAATTAAGTTATATGCAGAACAAAAAACTCGGATTTAACAAAGATCAGATGCTGGCGATCTCGTTGAGCGGTTCAGTGGGGCAAAATTATTTTTCGCTAAAAAACGAGATTGCTTCTTTAACCGGCGTTGAGGATGTGGCCATGTCAGGTACGGGTTTGTTTAAGGGATATAACTTGTTCTTTTCGCAGAATCCTGATACCAAGAAAGACATCAGCATAGTATATTCGGAAGTCGATCCTGACTTTTTGAACACTTTTGGATTAGCCTGGAAAATTAAACCTGAGGGGAATTCATGGAAGGATGGTCGCGGCGTTTTATTGAATGAAGTGGCCATCCGGGAACTTGGGCTGAAAGGAAATCCGATAGGGCAAGAGGTTTTCAACCGGCGGATTGCCGGAGTTTTAAAAGATTTCCATTTTACTTCTGTACAGCAGGAGGTGAAAGCAATGGGGCTTTTTGTGCTTAGTGACACTACCAATTTACTCAAAGACGAACAAGGCTCAGCAGTGCTCTTTGCGCGGATGGACCCGAAAAGTGATATCAAGGATAAGATCGCTTCCATCGAAAAAATTTATAAAAAATATGCTGCGGATAAGCCATTTGAATATTATTTCCTTGACGACGCATTTAACGAAACTTTTAAAACCGAGATCCGCATGTCGCGGATGTTCACGGTCTTTACAGCTTTTGCCATTTTCATTGCCTGTATGGGACTTTTTGGTCTGGTGACGTTTACCGCCGAAACCCGGACCAAGGAGATTGGCATCAGAAAAGTATTGGGGGCAAGTGTTTCCAGTGTGGTAACGCTGCTTTCGAAAGACTTCTTTAAGCTTGTTTTTATTTCAATCATCATTGCTACCCCGGTGGCCTGGTACGCCATGAATGAATGGTTACAGGATTTTGCCTATAAGATTGAGATTGCCTGGTGGGTGTTCGCCGCGGCCGGCCTTATGGCGATGGTGATTACCTTCCTGACCGTCGGATTCCAAAGTTTAAAGGCTGCGCTTATGAACCCCGTTAAATCGCTTAAAACAGACTAGAAATAATTTAAACAACTAATTATATGAGCCATATAGCTATACCGATCCCAACAATTCCAGGAAGACATGAGATCGAAATCGAAGTAACGGTTAATGGACTGAAGGAGCAACTTCATTATCGCGTAGAGCTGTTTTATTGGGATAACTGCTCCAATCCGGCAGGGCATCGTGCCGACTGTATCAGCGAAATGCTGGCACATCAGGATCCGGAATGGGCTGTTTATTATATTGGTGCACCAAATGACGAGTATGTTCCGATCACGTTTGTAAAAAAGGAAAGCAGACGATTCCTGCAACACAACAGAGCAATGGCTTAATACAACAAGATACATATCGGTTCAGTGACCTCAATGTCCATAGATACCCTGTTTCGGCAGGGTATTTTTTTATGCAAATTTCCTGATGGTTTATTTTGCATCAATGTTGCATTTGTGATTGTATTATTTATATTTGCATCATTGTTGCATTTAAATGAAACCTGATGAAAAGTAATCTATTTAAAACGTTATTAGCCATTTCCATTGCGTCAGCCTTTTTTTCCTGTGAAAAGGATGACGAAGAAGTAGTAACTCCGGTTGAAGAGACGGAGTATAAGTTTGTTCGTATTCTGGTCAACGATGAGCTGACCAACCAGCTTTCTCTGGTAGACCCTGTAAAACTTTCGATAGAATCTTTTACGGCACAATATCCAAAATCGGCGCTTTATCCTACACAGGCGGGTCGTTTTGGAGCGCTGGTGAATAGTTCAAACAATCTGGTGCAACTGTTTGATACCGGGTTTGAAGGACACGGCGACCACGTGGATGTGAAGGGTACACCAAAGTTTGGTGCATTAATTGGAGACGGTAACAAACCGACTCATTTTAAAAGTAAATCGGATGAAATCATTACGTTCAATGACGGCGACGGAACGTTAAGTATTGCCAATGCAGCCGATTTTCACGTAAGCGGTGCCAAAATGAAAACGATTAACGCCGGCAACATTGCGCATCATGGCGCTATGACCAAGTTTGACAACGGAACCTATGCGATCACGGAAAAGGATGGCTCTGTCTCGGGTGTATTACCTGAGCGGGTGAAGATTATCGACGCGGCTGGCAAGACACTTTTTGCATCGACGGTTCAAACGAAAGGTATTCATGGTAATGCCAGTGATGGTAAAATCTCGCTTTTTGGCTCATTCAGTGGTATTTTGGTTGTTGAGCCTACGGGCAAGCAACATTTGATTGCTCATCCCACCACTTTTGGGACAGCCTGGTTCGGCTCAATTCTGGAAGCCAAAGGAGCAGGTAAATTTATCGGATATACTGCCGCGGTGGGCGCTTATCTGATCGATCCTGTTGCGGATAAGGTCACACCAATTATCGAAAGCGCTGATCTGATACAGGTTAAAGTGGATTATGCCGGAAACAGACTGATCGCACTTTTACATAACGGGGAGGTGAAAATTTATGATCTGAAAACCAATAGCCTTGTCAAAAGCGGGAATGTGATCGGAGCAACTGCCAAGGATGAAACGCAGAAGCCGCAGATCGAAGCGACATCGAAGTATTTATATATCACCCAGCCCAAAAGCGGAGAATTACTCAAAGTTGATGTGGCTGATTTTAGCAAGATCAATAAAATAAAGGTTTCAACGACACCTTACCGTCTTACTATTTTAGGTATTGAGTCGAGCGAAAGTCATTAAGCGATACTTTTTTGAAACAAATGCCATGGTTGTCTGATTGATAACCATGGCTATTTTTAAAACCACCACCGGTCGTAACCTGCTACGGGTTTCCATTTGTTTTTCGGTTCAAAATGGTTCCAGATAATCTCGGAGACTTTCCGGATTAGCTTGTAGCCCTCATTTTCTCTCTCCCAGCGCTGGTCCTGCTGATTTTTGGTGGTAATACAAAAAACATAATCTCCGTGTGGTGCATGCACCATAACAACCTCGGATTTTGCCTGGTTTACGGCCCCGCTCTTTGCGCTGGCCTTGATGTAAGGCGGTATTTGTGACAGCGCTTCTCCGTCCCAAAACTGCATACCCAGATAGCGGTACATTCTTTCACTGGCAGCAGGACTGATCACTTTTCCCTGCCAGATCATGGCCATCAATTCAGCCATTTCTTTGGGTGTAGTCTGCCCCCAGCCATAGGTTGCCTGTTCCTGTTTACGGCCGGGTGTCCGGGAATTTACCCGCGTGCTGGTGAAACCGTTTTCCTCTAACCATTGGTTAATGGAAATGCCGCCTCCCGCGAGTGCCTGAAGCCACAAACTGCCCGTATTATCGCTTTCGGAAATCATCAGATGTATCACTTTTGGCAATGGTATTTTCGTGCTGTCACGGAATGAACCAACCACGCCGTCGTCGTATTTCAATGAATCCCGATAAGTCAGCACCTGATCGAATTTGAGCTCCCCTTTGCTAAGTTTATTAAAGACCCCAATCATGATCGGAACTTTTACCATGCTTGCCGTCGGGAAAATGGTGTCAGCGTTAACCATGGCGGCCTTACCAGTCTTTAAATTCCGCACATAAACGCCAGCTGACCCGTTGAAAGCGAGCATCGCTTTTTCCAGTTTTGAGGTCAAATTTTTATCAATGCCGGAAGATTTGTTTTTAAAAGGCTGCGCGAAAATCGGGATTGAAATTAACAGGAAAATCAGGATTCCAAGTATGTTTTTCATGGTTAAGGGATTGTTTATTAACTTTTTGCTAAAAAATTAAAGTTTGTCAGGAATAATCTGGTGGCTACGCGGCGCCACTGAAATTTCCACAATTTTCTTGTCTTATGGGGAAATCCGGAAAGATTTTCTGTCTTGTTTATCATTACTTACACAAATTAGCGGGAAAGAGTTACCCATATTATTGGCTCGGGCAGGTGGAATGCTCTTTGTACAAGAGCAGTTAGTGTGTGCTGTGTTTTAAGAATTTAAAAATTTTTACTGCGGTCAAAGCAAAGAGAAAATGATAAGGAAATTTACCTACACTGAGAAAGAGTTGATAACATCTTTACAGAACAACAAGAAAGAGGCCTTTGAGTATTTGTATGACCATTACGCGCCTGCGTTGTATGGCATCATCATGAAGATCGTCAAGGATGAGGAAAAAGCGGCTGATGTGATGCAGGACGCTTTTCTGAAAATCTGGAAAAATATCCGAAGCTACAATGCTGAAAAAGGCACGCTGTTTACGTGGGTGCTTAATGTGGCGAGAAACACGGCTATTGACCGTTTGCGGGTTGATGTGAAAAGAGAGAAGGTGGTTAACCTGGATAACGTGACAGAGTCGGAAATGGGGCAGGGTATGGTTTTCAATCCGCTGCCCGGAACCATCGATATTCGTGCGATTGTACAAAGGTTAATGCCGGAAAAAAGTCTGTTGGTGGAACTGATCTATTTTCAGGGTTATACGCATGAAGAAGTTTCTGAAAAATTAGGGATGCCGTTGGGAACGGTCAAATCTCGGATCAGGAAAGCGTTGAGCGAATTGCGGGATATTTTCGGTGTTCAACCAATGGTTTTGGGCGCCGCCTGAGCAATATATTTGTATTACCTTACCTTCACGAAAAGTTATTCTCACGCTTTTTTATCAATCTTTATCGACGGATCCGCTCGTAAATGTCCGGTTATGAGGCCATTGTATCTTCTAAGCTTGGATTTTTAGTCTAATTTTTTCTTGGTATTGTTTTAAAATTGTGTCTTAATAGTTTTGATTTTTCGCTCGGCTGTGTCGAAATATGTTGCAACGAGGTTCCGGAAAGTTCAAACAGCCGCTATGATGTGTACACTTTCCGGATTTTAGCGCCCATCAATGATTATTTTTCTTCCCGACATCGTGTGTTTACTGCAACTTGGCTTGTAGTAGTGCAGCATTTTTTCATTAATTTCAGATTAAAAATGAAAAATTTTTTTGAAGGCGGAAGTTACAAACGATTCTACATTCCGGTTTTTTGATGAAATCTAACTGTCTAATGAGTTCTACGCCAAAAATGCCTCTCTGGAAATGATTATGTAGAAAGAAAGGAACATTTGAAACACCTTATATTTCTTGAAGTAGTGAAATTTTTCTAATTGAAATTTTAGGGCCTGTGGATCATAAATCTTCCTATTGGTAATTTGCCCGTCTGTTAACCTGTCATTTAAGTGCTTAAATTCCTATACGTAAAATTACGCGGTCTTTGGATTTTGCCTCCGTAATATGGGGTCTCGCGTATATAGATAAAGGTTTTAAATAATTGGTGTGTTTTAATGCATTATATAGGTATGCTTGATTTTGTGTCTGAAGTTATACTCGGAGTGATTTATGTGCGATTATTGTACTATTTCGGGCTTCTATGATTTAGGATTTAAGTAATTTGATGCGGACCGATTCTCACCATCTGTTTAGTGAAAAAAATACCGATTTGAGACAAAATGTATTGGTTCCCTCACTTTTCGTTTCTAAAAGATTGGAGAGTACAAAATGTATATTTCTGTTGTCTTGGAAAAGTTATATTTTAAAACTGAGATTGTAAAATGGACACATTTCTAAGTAAAGTATATTATTCTATATTGAAAGGACTTAATAGGTTGAATTTTATGTGATTTTGATGGTAGAGGTAGTTTAATTTGAGTGTAGAAGTACTTCAAAAAATTTGGTAGATTTAGTTTTTATTTTTAGTAAATATAAAATTAATCATAAAATCGACTTGATTATTTAATAGAAATTTTTTTACATTTGCACATCTAATCGTCTCATTTTCATCATCGAACGAAGTTTGATGGAAGTTGCTAAAACGTTTCACAGTTAAGCTGTTGTAAGTAGAACTAAGTCGGTTAATAAAAACTTACCACCACAATTCGCGGTCATTTTTGAAACAGGTTAGCGCCTTTTTATAGAACTTTTTTGATGTGGGCTGAACGATCGAGTTTGCAAACTCCGTAAATCCAAAAATTTTTAAATTATCTCTATTGTTTAAACTATACAACCTAATGAAAACTTTTTATTCACTCGTTCTTACGTGCGTGGTCTTGCTATGCACAACAGTCAATAAGCTTTCTGCTGCTGCGCCAGCAATCGCTGCCTTGACTACAGCTGATTGTGGCTGTGATGGTAATGTGCTTAAAAACCCGAGCTTTGAAGACAGCGATCCATTCAATGGCTGGAAAAAATCGGGAAGCTGGGATGATAATACCTCTTACGATGTTTGCGGAAGCAAGGCAGTCGTACTTCAGAATGCCGGTAAACTTTATCAGGATGTTCAGGTAGTTCCTGGCACGGTCGCGAAATTCCAGATCTGGGGTGGATACCATGTGAAGAAAGACCAGACGTTCAGACTTTCTTTTCTTAACGCCAACCTTGACGAACTTTCCAATAAATCCGTTGCGGTAGATTGGGATGTAGATACAGCTCCTAACACGGGACCAATTCTTAAAAAATATACGTTGGAAGCAACAGCGCCTGAAGGAACGGTATATGTTCGCGTTGAAGCAGTATCTGGTTCAGGTGACTGGTTCAAAGTAGACGGTGCCTGTCTTCAAATCACTGCTCCGGCGATCAGCTGCGGATGTGACGGTAACGTGTTGAAAAACGCAAGTTTCGAAGACGGATCTACTTCATGGCAAAAAACGGGTTCATGGAGCTCAAATACAGATTACGAAGTTTGTGGTACCAAAGCCATTGTGCTTAATGGCGCAGGAACACTCTATCAGGATATCCCTGTTAACGCAGGAACTGGTGTTAATTTCTCTATCTATGGCGGATACCACGTTTTCAAAAGCCAGACATTTAAGCTGACGTTCTACAATGCTGCAAACAGCCCATTGTTAACAAAAACAGTATCCGTTGATTGGGATGTTGATGTAGTACCAGCAGGACAGCCTAAGTTAAAACAATATACTTTGAACGGAACAGCACCGGCAAACACAACTTATGTACGTGCAGAAGCAACTTCTCTTTCTGGTGACTATTTCAAAGTAGATGCAGGTTGTGTTCAGTTGACTATCCCGCCAGTATCTTGCTGTACAGTAAATATGCTTAACAACGGTAGCTTCGAAAACTTTACGCAGGTTGGAGACAAGAAAGTGCCAACAAGCTGGAATTATTCAAACGGTGCCAACTTTACAGATGATGGCGCATATCCGGTTTGTGGAACTAAAAATGGCTTGCTGACAGGTGCAGGAAGTTTCTGGCAGGATGTGACAATCGCTGCAGGTAGCACGGCAACGCTGACGATCTGGGGTGGATATCACAACAAAAACGCACATACTTTTAAACTTCAGTTCATCAGTCCTTCGGGAACAGTGATACCAGGTGCAGGTGATGAGAAAACGCTGAATAAGTCTGTTGACGACCTGCCAAAAACAAGCAGCAGCGGATTGACGCAGTATACCTTGACAGCCGTTGCACCGGCAGGAGCGAAATATGTGAGAGTGTTAGGAAGTGCATCAGGTGATTATTTCAAAGTGGATGCAGCTTGTTTGTCGATCTCAGTGCCACCTTGCGAAACTTGTAACAACAATATCTTGTCTAACCCAAGTTTTGAAAGCGGAACAGCATCATGGACTACGGTAGTGGGTACATTTGCATCCTCTGAGGACTATGTAGTTTGTGGTACTAAATCGGGTAAATTGACAGGTAAATCGACGATCGCTCAGGAAAAAGAAGTGGCGCCTGGTAGTACAGTAACTTTCTCAATCTATGCCGGATTTAATGTCAACAACGGTCAGAAGATTAAACTGAGATTCCTTAAAGCGGACAGAAGCGAACTTTCATTCAAAGAAACAAACGTAACCAAGGAGTTCTCGACGAGTCCGCTGGGTCTGCAAAAGTTCACAGTTTCTGATAAAGCACCTTTGAATACAAAATATGTTTCGATTGAAATTGTTTCCAACGGCGAGACCTTTGTTTTTGATCTTGGTTGTGTAACAGTAGAATCAGGCACTCCGCTGCCAGTAACCCTTACAGATTTCAAAGTGAAGAAAGAAGGAACTGCTGCTACGCTTGTCTGGAACACAACATCGGAAACAAACTCAAAAGAATTTGAAGTACAGCACAGCCTGAATGGCAAGCAGTGGGAAATACTTGGTGTGGTTGCCGCACAGGGCGAAAGCGCAGTTACTAAGTCGTACACTTATACACACGCTACTCCTTCCAACGGAAGTAACCTGTATCGTTTGAGAATGGTTGATCAGGACGAAACGTTCGCTTTCAGCCGGATTGTAAGCGAGAGCTTTGTTACAGAAGAATCGGTAGTACTTTACCCGAATCCAAGTTCAAATTTCATGAAACTGAAATCTGGCAGCGATAAAGTAGCAAGTATCCAGATTTATGATGTGAGAGGTGTTAAAGTAAGAGACTTTGTTCCACAAGATGGCAATGATATCGATGTCAGCAGCCTTGCACAGGGAACTTATATCGTAACCTTTAAACAAAGCAGCGGACTATTGAATAAGCAAAGAATTCAAATAGTGAGATAATTAAATAGCGTTATTAGTTTGAAATTCCTTCATCTGTTTTGTACAGGTGAAGGATTTTTTTGTTGAAAGGGATTGTGTTAAGGAATTGTTTCGAAACGAAAAACAGGGTTTCTGATTTTCAATGATTTGCATGAAAATCCGTCCGTTATGGCGCTCCAATATTAAGTTTTCTCTATCATTATGAAATTGTTACCTTTTTCGAAATTATTCCGTTTAGTTTTGCGTTGCTAACTTCCTGTACTAAATGTAATTAGTGTAAGTTTTGAAAGATTTTAATTTTGGTCATACCGAGGCACTTCACGTTCCATCTCTAATGTCGGACGAGCCGGGTATCGAAAAGCTTTCCGCCGCGGATTTTGGGAAGGATTTCAGGTGGGGAACGGCAACAGCCGCATTTCAGGTAGAAGGTGCGCTTGCTGATGACGGTCGCGGTCCGTCTATTTGGGATACTTTTACAAAGCAGAAAGGCAAGATCAAGAACAACCATCATGCCGAAATTGCCTGTGATTTTTATAATCGTTACGAAGAGGATCTGGATCTGGTGGTGGCGCTGGGTTTTAAGGAATTCAGATTTTCGCTCTCTTGGTCGAGGATTTTGCCTGCGGGAACCGGGCAGGTCAATCAAAAAGGAATTGATTTCTATAACCGGATTATTGATAAGTGTCTTGCACTCGGTATTGAACCCTGGATCACCTTATATCACTGGGATCTACCCCAAGCGCTTGAAGACCGGGGAGGCTGGAAAAACCGGGATATTGTTGACTGGTTTTCCGAGTATGTGACACGCTGTGCTTTGGAATTCGGGGCAAAAGTGAAAAACTGGATCGTATTGAACGAACCGATGGCGGTCGCGGGGCTGGGTTACACGACAGGCCTTCATGCACCCGGGAAAAAAGGTTTGTTTAATTTTCTGCCTGTTGTGCATCATCTTGCCTTGTGTCAGGCTGAGGGTGGGCGTATTCTTCGTGCAAATGTTGATAAGGCTTATATCGGGACGGCACTTTCCTGCTCCCATGTACAGCCGTTTTCTACCAAACCAAGGGACATAAGGGCTGCCCAAAGAGCGGATGCCATTATGAACCGTCTTTTTATTGAGCCGACGCTGGGACTGGGATATCCGTCCGATGTGTTTCCTTTCCTGAAAGGGATCAATAAATTCATGAAACCTGGTGATGCAGAAAAACTTGTTTTCGATTTTGATTTTATCGGGTTACAGAATTATTTCCGCGTTATTGTCAGGCATTCGTATTTTGCGCCTGTGCTTTGGCTTGAAGAAGTTCCTGCTAAAAAAAGAAACGTTCCGTTGACCGCCATGGGCTGGGAAGTGGCGCCGGACGGGATTTATGAAATTCTCAAACAGTTTGGCAGTTATAAAGGAATAAAAGAAATTATCATTTCGGAAAACGGAGCCGCTTTTGAGGATATTTTTCAGAACGAAGAAATAAAGGATACAAGAAGGATTCAGTTTTTTGAAGATTATCTAACCCACGTGCTCAGGGCCAAGAAAGAAGGTGTCAAAGTCGGTGGATATCTCGCCTGGTCATTGCTTGATAATTTTGAATGGGCCGAAGGATATCACCCGCGTTTTGGACTGGTTTATGTCAACTACGAAACTCAGCAAAGAACGGTCAAAGATTCCGGAAAATGGTTTACGCGGTTTTTGAGGGGGTGAATGACCATTGACGATTGACCGCTGACCATTGTCCGCTGGCAAATTAAGGCCGGTTCACAGGCTTCCGGCTAATGGCGGCGGCCCATTGACGGCTGACAAATGAATAGCGATTACCGACTTCCGGTTAACAACAGCCGGTAGCCGACGGCCGACTGCCGCCCCATAATTTTTCCTGCTCCTTCCAACCTTTTTCGTGCCGAATGAATCTTTGTTAAAAATTTCATTCGGTCACATGAAAAAAATATTCGTATGTTTTTTCTTTCTGGCGCTTGAAAGCTGTCAGGATGATGATGCACCGGAATCTGACTGTATCGGGAAGGCGTCGCACAATCCTTGTTATGATCTATTCGACCCGGTTTGTGGTTGCGATGGGAAAACCTATGGTAACAGTTGTGAGGCGCAATCAGAAGGTGTAAAAAAGTATACAAAAGGAGCTTGCAATAAATAAATCTATACCTAGACCTAAATGCCATGAAAATCGGGATCATATTATTTGCTTTGCTGGCCTGGATCAGCTGCAACGACGAAACCATTGTTAAAAAAGATGTTGAAGTTTTCGAAAGTGAAGGGGAATGGGTGAATATGTTGGCGACAGACGGCTGCTCCTGGCATTTTGAAATCCCGTCTGAGGATAAAACAATGACTTATTATTTGCCGGATGATAGTTCGGTCAAAGAGATTGAAAAAGTGCTCGGGAAAAAAGAGGAAAGTTATTCATTTACCAAAGTGCGTATCCGTTATAGTCTGACGGGGAAAAAGAAGGATGTGCAGTGCGGATGGGGCGCGACCAACACCTACGACGAAATAGAGATTCACGAAATATCGAAAAAATAAAAGTAAGGGTTATAGATAGTTCACAAAAAAGTGTCCGTTATTGGGCACTTTTTTGTTTTTGTTGAATGTGTAAAATGCTGATTAATAGTTTGCTGGGTTTGATTGTTGCTTGAAAAAAGGTATTGTTTGCTCTGTTGCGAAAAAAAGATTTTGCCCTGACGCAACCTCCTTTTTGAAATTAACATCCTATACCAAACGAAACTTATTAGATCATGAAAAGAACACAATTACTACCGCTTGTATTTGCCTTGCTTGTCGCCATCACGTCCTGTGCGCAGAATTCTGATGAAAAACCATATGTTACCAAAAACTTTACCGGTTCTTCATTCTCGAACCTGGTCGTGGAAACTTCCGGTGGTTCCATCACAGTAGCCGGGGATCAGGCCAGTGGCGTTAAAGTAGAAATGTATGTTCGTCCCAATAACTGGAATGGCAAAGTCAATTTAAGCAAAGAAGAAATCGAAGACCGTCTTGAAGATTTTGATATTTTTATCGGTACCGAAGGAAATAAAGTAAAAGCGACAGCCAACCGGAAAAATAAAAACGGATGGGATAAAAACAGCGTTTCTATATCTTTCAAAGTTTATACGCCGCGTAGCATCGCTACCAATTTGAGAACCAGCGGTGGAAGTATCCGAATTTCTTCACTTAGCGGTGAACAAAATTTCAGAACCAGTGGCGGAAGCCTGAAAGTGTCGGATCTGGATGGAGTGATCCACGGCCAAACTTCCGGTGGAAGCATTGACGTTGAAAAGTGCAGACAGGATATTACGCTGCAAACGAGCGGAGGCAGTATCAAAGCAAATGAATTGAACGGGAAAATCAATTTACAGACATCCGGTGGCAGTATTACTTTAAATGCCCTTGACGGCGATGTAACGGCGCACACAAGTGGTGGCAGCATCAAAGGCGATGGTATCAAAGGTGCGTTGGATGCCGGTACTTCCGGAGGTTCTGTTCGTTTGGCAGGTGTTGCGGGAAGTGTGAAGGCGCATACAAGCGGTGGAAGCATGGAAGTTGAAATTTCCCAGCTTGGCAAATTTGTAGACTTGTCAACATCATCGGGAAGCGTTCGGGTTACAATGCCGATGGACAAGGGGATGGATTTGAACCTGAAAGGTAATAAGGTGACTGTCAATCTGAAAAATTTTGACGGGCAGGTAGAAAAGGACCATGTTCAGGGAAAACTGAATGGAGGTGGAATTCCGGTTAATTTGTCTGCAAATGGCGGATCGGTAAGCATCAACCAATAAAAATATAGATCGTAAGCTCTTACTCAAAGGGGCGTTCGTCCCTGAACAAAAGTGTCCGATAACGGACACTTTTGTTGGTTTAAAGTGGTGTAACTTATTGATTGATAGTTGTCTATTGTTTTGGCATAAAATTTACTTTAATTACCTCGAAGTAAAGCAACCTGCGTTTTTTTCAGATAAGAACCCGTTCCCTCATAAATAATCTGTTAGCCATGTTAAAAAATTACATCAAAATCGCCTGGCGGAATCTGAGACGCAACAGCCTGTATGCATTATTAAATGTAGCGGGTTTGTCGATTGGACTGGCTTGTGCGCTGATTGTGTTTTGGTTTATTCGTTTTCAAACGACCCACGACCATTTTCATTCCAAAATTGACCGGATATATCAGATTACCACAGAATTTCATTTTGATGGCATAGGTCATTCCCGTGGCGTCCCGACTCCAATGTGGAAAGCCATGAGAACAGAATTGCCGGAAAATATTTCAAGCATGTGCATCGAAAAGTATGATGCCTTTTTAGCAGCCCTGGATAACAGCGGAAAAGCAGTCAAAAAATTCAAAGAAGAGGGCCCGACGCTGGCTTTTGTCCATCCCGAATACTTTTCAATTTTCGATTCGCACTGGCAGGTTGGTACTGCTAAAACCTCATTGACGAAACCGAACGCGGTGGTGTTGAGTGAAAATATGGCGAGGAAATATTTCGGCAAAGAAAACGCGATCGGAAAAATAATCCGCCTTGAAAATGAGATCAATCTGGAAGTTACCGGGATTGTAGACAATATCCCGGACAACACCGATATGCCGTATGAGTTTTTTGTGTCGTATGAAACGCTCATAGCAAACCCTGATTACCGGTACGGCGGGAGCGGGCTGGATCACTGGGGCGGTGTAAATTCCAATACCTATTGTTTCACTTTGTTGCCCGAAAATGGTAATGTGAAGCACGTGGAAAAGCAGATGGCTGCCTTGAACAAGAAGTACCATGGCGATGATCATAAATCTTACGTGCACCCGGTGCTGCCTTACAAGGAAATGCACCATTCCGAAACGTATTATGGCATGATGCCAATGAAATGGATCTGGTTTATGAGTGCGATCGGAATATTTCTGATCGTTACGGCCTGTTTCAATTTTATCAATATGGCAACGGCTCAGGCGTTGAGACGCTCCAAAGAAATAGGTGTTCGCAAGGCAGTAGGTGGCACAAGAAGTCAGGTTTTTATTCAGTTTATGACGGAAACCGCATTGATTACACTTGCATCGCTGGTTATTGGATTACTCCTTGCGGCATTGATCATGCCGCAAATAAATCAGTGGCTCGATCAGCCGGGTGCATGGCCAAAGGCGATCAACTGGGCTGACAGTTTGTTATGGATATTTTTAGCCGCTCTTTTTTGTGTCGTTATTCTTCTGGCAGGATCTTATCCCGGCGGCATTCTGGCTGGCTTCAAAACGGTGCTGGCGTTAAAAGGAAGTGTTTCTACGAGGCAGATCGGCGGGATTTCATTACGCAGAGGACTGATTGTTTTTCAGTTTGTGCTGATTCAGCTGCTGGTTATCTGCACGCTGGTGGTCAATAATCAGGTCGATTTTATGTTGTCGCATTCTATCGGTTATGAAACCAAGGGCATCGCTGAAATTCAGATTCCAACTCCTGATAAGATTAATCAGGCAACGTTCCGCCAGAGACTGATGCAGATACCGGGTATTTCGGACGTTTCTTTTTGTCACTTTTTGCCAACGGCGACATCTAACAATACTTCCAATCTCAGGTTTGACACCCGTCAGAAAGATGAGGTTTGGCAGATCAACATCAAAACGGCGGATAACAATTATGTACAGACTTTCGGACTTGAATTTGTTGCCGGTAAAAATATTCCGCTGAGTGATACCACCCGCGGTTATCTGATCAATGAAAAAGTGGTGGAACGTCTCGGTTTCAAAAATCCGAATGATGCCATCGGCAAGAATTTAAAAATATGGGGCGTTACGGCTCCTGTTTATGGGGTGTTAAAAAACTGGAACAATAAATCACTGAAAGGCGGTATTGACCCGATTGCCGTTTTTACAAGAAATAAGACGAACTATCGCTGTGCAATAAAACTGAGCTCAACCAATTTGCATCAGACCATGAAGGGCGTCGAGAAATTATGGAACGAATATTTCCCGGATTATCTCTATGAACAATCATTTTTGGACGAAAATATCTCCAAAAGTTATGGGTTGGAAAATATCATGCTGAAACTGGTCAGAGGCTTTTCGATGATCGCCATTTTTATCGGATGCCTCGGGTTATACGGTCTGGTTAAATTTATGGCTTCCCAAAAGACGAAAGAGATAGGCGTTCGCAAAGTGCTGGGTGCGAGTATCGCCAGCATACTTAGTCTTTTCGGGAAAGAAATTATGCTTTTAATTGGTCTCGCCTTTCTCATCGCCGCTCCGCTGGGTTGGTATCTGATGCGCGGCTGGTTGCAGGATTACGAATACAAGATCCCGATCGGCGCCGAAATCATGTTACTGGCTATCGCCATTACGTTTATCGTCGCCATTGTCACGGCTGGTTATGAGTCTGTGAAAGCAGCGCTCGTCAACCCGGTAAAATCGCTTAAAACAGAGTAACTTTTACAGCTTTTAACTCCTGTTCCGTTATGTTCAGCAATTATTTGAAACTTGCCTGGCGGCATCTGGTAAAACAAAAAATGTACTCCTTTGTGAAAATTGGAGGTTTTGCCATTGGTATTGCGGCGTGCCTGCTGATTGCTTTGTTTATCAAGGATGAGCTGAGTTATGATCGGGATATTCCTTTCAAAGACCGGACGTTCAGGGTTGTTAATGAAGAGCTTTATCAGGGGGAAAAGGAATTTTATATCTGGCAGCAGGCCGCGGTAGCCAAAGTAATTAAGGAGGATTACCCGGAAGTTGAAAAAGCGGGCAGATTCTTAAACAGCGAATTATTCGGAGCAGGTCCTAACCAGGTCAGAAGGTCGGACAAAATGCAAAATGTTTATGAAGAACGTTTTGTCTATATGGACCAGGGGCTGATCGATATCTGGGGTTTGAAAATGCTTGAAGGGGATCAACTCCATGCTTTGGATGAGCCCAATAGCCTGGTGATCACAAAATCGAAAGCAGCTAAATTTTTCCCCGGTGAAAGCGCGATCGGGAAGATCATGATTATTAACAATGATCTTTCAAAGCCGAGAAAAATTACCGGTGTCATCGAAGATTTTCCAAAGAACTTTCACGTCGGTTTTGATTTTCTGATGACAATGGCCGGTGTGGTTTTTTACGAGGGAGAACAAACAAACTGGCTGGCAACCAATTATCACACGTATGTCCGGCTGAAAGAGGGAACAGATGTGCGGAAGTTTGAATCAAAACTGTCAGCGATTACCAAAAAATATTACATACCTCAGAAAATTGCCAGCGGCCAAAAGGTTAACGCGGGGCAAATTGAAGCTGAAAAAAAATATTTAATGCAGCCTGTTTCTGAAATCTATTTGCGAAATGGAATCATTCAGGATGGATTGAGTCATGGAGATATCCGGTTTATCTGGCTTTTTGGAGCTATTGCAGGATTTATACTTTTACTGGCCTGTATCAATTTTGTAAATCTGGCCACAGCGAAATCTGCAAACAGAGCCATAGAAGTCGGGTTGAGAAAAACCGTAGGGTCGGAGCGAAGTGGTTTGATCAGTCAGTTTCTTACCGAATCTCTGCTAATCAGTTTTGTTTCAATCTCGTTTGGTTTTGTTCTCGCTTATATTCTGCTGCCGTTTTTTAATACGCTTTCTTCGAAATCGCTGGTATTCCCATTTACCGAATGGTGGCCGGTTCCGGTGTTGATCCTAAGCTCGTTGATCATAGGCCTCCTGGCCGGACTTTATCCCGCATTTTATTTGTCCGGTTTTAAGCCGATCAATGTATTAAAAGGACAGCTGGTTAAGGGTTCCAAAGGAGCTGACCTGCGGAGCACGCTCGTGGTTTTTCAGTTTACGACCTCTATCATTTTGATCATCGGAACGTTTGTGATTTACCGCCAGGTCAATTTTATCCTGAATGCAAAAGTGGGTTATGAGCGCGATCAGGTGTTGCTTGTGCACGGGGCCAATACGCTGGGTGATCAGGTTACTGTTTTCAAAAAAGAAATTAAAAAGCTTCCGCAGGTGAAAAACGCGACCATAAGCGATTATCTGCCAATAAAAAATACCAAGCGAAATGGAAATCCATTTTGGCTGTATGGGAAAACGAAGGAAACGGCTTCCGTCAGCGGACAGTTCTGGATAACGGATTGTGATTATATTGAAACCCTTGGTATGAAACTGATTCAAGGCAGGAATTTTTCGCAAGACCGGAAAACCGATGAAAAGGCGGCTATTATCAATCAAAAACTTGCAAAGGAACTTGGGCTGAAAAATCCGATCGGGCAGCATATCACCAATCAGGCTGGCAATGACCTGGAAGTGATCGGCGTTGTTGAAGATTTTCATTTCGAATCGATGAAAGAAGATATTGGCGGTCTTTGCATGAGCCTGGGTTCCAGCCCTTCGATTGTTTCCATAAAAATAGGTGCTTCCGATACGAAACGGACGATTGCGTCGATAGCCGGCGTTTGGAACTCATTTGCTCCAAACCAGCCGATCCGCTACACTTTTATGGATGCGAATTTTTCCAGAATGTATGATGATATCAACCGCATGGGGATGATTTTTAGCAGCTTTGCTATTCTGGCCATTATTGTCGCCTCACTCGGTTTGTTTGCGCTTTCAGCATTTTTGGTAGAACAACGGAGAAAAGAAATTGGTATACGGAAGGTTTTGGGAGCCTCGGTGCAAAGTATTCTTGGGCTTTTGACCCGGAATTTCCTGGTCCTGGTGTTTATCTCAGCCGTGATTGCTTCGCCTATCGCCTGGTATATCATGCAAAAATGGTTGCAGGATTATGAATACAGAATTGATATTACCTGGGATATTTATGCCTTTGCAGGAATTTTGGCTGCTGCTATTGCTTTGCTGACAATCAGCTACCAGGCGATTAAAGCCGCTTTAATTGATCCTGCGAAAACTTTGAAGAGTCAGTAAATCCCGTCCGACGGCTTTTTTGCCGTCGGACGGGTATAAAAGAAATTATTCTCAAAATCTTATTAGCCTGAAAATCTAAACGACATGTTTAAAAATTATCTCAAAATCGCATGGCGGAACTTGCTATCCAGTAAGCTTTTCTCCTTCATTAATGTGTTCGGCCTGTCTGTTGGGATGACTTGCTGCATGCTGCTTTTGCTTTACATTTTGAGTGAAACATCCTTTGATAAACATCAGGAACATGCGAACGATCTGTATCTTTTACGGAGTGAAAACGTACAGTCCAACGGTGAGAAAATGGATAATCCCAGAGCCCCGGCCCCTTATGCACAAGCTGTAAAGGCCGAGTTTCCAGAGGTTGTTCAGGTGAGCCGATTGTGGATAAATTTTTTGGAAGACAAAACGCTGCTGAAAGTCGCACAGCCAGGGAAGCAGGAAAAGGCATTTTACGAAACAAAAGGGGTGCACGTAGATTCTACTTTTTTTGATGTATTCACGTATCAGTTTGTGGAAGGTGATGCAAAAACTTCAATGAACGATCCTCATTCGGTGGTTTTGTCGGAAGAGGTTGCTCAAAAGTTGTTCGGGAATGAATCAGCCTTAAACCAGACCATCCGGATCGGAGGCAGATCCGGTAACAATGAAGATTTTAAGGTGACCGGCGTATTCAAAAGTGAAAGTGCTCGGTCTCATATCGACGCGCGTTATTTTGTTTCAATACATGCAGGCTGGGTCGGAGATTATTTGCGCCAGCCAAATCTGAATTTTACGAACAATAACATGTTCTACACATATCTGCGCCTGAAACCGGGAACAAGCGCTGAAAAGTTTGGTGCCAAATTGCCTTCATTTATTGAAAAGTATGCCAGGAAGGATTTGAGAATTGCCGGTTTTGATAAAAAACTGCATCTGCTGCCTGTTCAGGACATACATCTTTTCAGCGTGATTGACAAGATTGTAACACCCACGACAAGTACCACCTACCTTTATGTACTTGCATCCATTGCGTTGTTCACGCTGCTGATCGCCTGTATTAATTTTATGAATCTGGCCACGGCCCGTTCAGCCAAACGCGCTGCGGAGGTCGGCATTCGTAAGGTAATGGGCGCTGGTAAAAGTGGTCTGGTTGGTCAGTTCCTTGGTGAATCCATGGTTCTTACCTTTCTGGCACTGGTTCTGGCGATTGCCTCGGTTATTATATTTTTACCACTCTTCAATCAGTTATCGGACAAGACTTTAAGTATTTCTGAGTTGTTCAGGCCTGAAATAGCGCTGGCGTTTATCATACTGGCACTGCTGACGGGCCTGCTGGCTGGAAGTTATCCGGCGTTTTATCTGTCGGTCTTTAATCCGCTTGATGTCATTAAGGGAAAATTTACAAACTCCGTTTCGGCCACGACTTTACGCAGAGGACTGGTTGTTTTTCAGTTTGTGATTTCCATCGGCCTCGTTGTCGCAACGATGGTTATTCAGGAGCAAATTAAGTTCATGCGCGACCAGCCGCTTGGTTTTACCAAAGATCAGCAGATTGTGATCCCTTTCCGCAGCCAGGAATCCAGAAGAGCTTACACGGCGTTGAGAAACGAGATACTTCAGAATAACCAGATTACCGCTGCCGCAGGTACTTCATATTATCCCGGCATTCTCAATCCGAGTGATATGTCCGTTTTTCTTCCCGGCCAGAGCGTAAATGACGACGGATTGGTCAAAACCAATGGCGTATCGGCAGATTTTATGAAAACGATGGATTTTAAAATGGCGGCGGGACGCATGTTTTCAGCAGAATTCCCCGCGGATACGAATTACAAAATCGTGGTTAACGAAGCAACGCTGCGCAAATTTGCGATTCCTCTTGACAAAGCGGTCGGTCAGAAACTCAATTTCAATATGGGAGAAAACGGTATCGGATCGCTGGAAATCGTCGGGGTGGCCAAAGATTTCCATTTCGAAAGCCTGCATAAAGTCATCGAACCTTATGCTTTTTTTCTTAATAATGATAACTTCAATTACATCATTGCCCACGTAGATACAAAGGATGTGAGCAAGGTTTTACCATTCATCGAGGCTAAATGGAAAACACTGGTGCCTGACGAACCATTTTCCTATACCTTCCTGAACGAGGATTTTCAAACCAGTTATTCTGCTGATGCGCGGACTGCCCGCATCGTCAATGCATTTACCGTTATTTCAATTCTTATTTCCTGTCTGGGTTTGTTCGGTCTGGCTGCCTTTGCGGCGCAGCAACGCATTAAGGAAATTGGGGTGAGAAAAGTTTTGGGTGCCTCGGTTGCCAGTATCGTCACGCTGCTTTCGGGCGATTTTATGAAACTGGTGCTGGTTTCATTAATTATTGCCACACCGCTGACCTGGTATGTGATGTCAAAATGGTTGCAGGATTTTGCTTACAGCATTTCTATTGAATGGTGGATGTTTGTGCTGGCCGGCGTGCTGGCAGTGGTTATTGCTTTAATAACGGTTAGTTCTCAGGCTATCAAAGCGGCATTGAGCAATCCCGTAAAATCGTTGAAATCGGAGTGAGATGTTAATACTAACCTATACTAATCATGATCAGGAACTATTTGAAAATCGCTTTCCGGAACTTGTTCCGAAATAAAGTTTACAGCTTTATCAATATCGCCGGGCTTGCCATGGGCATCGCCGCTTTTCTTTTGATTCTGGAATATGTAAGTTTTGAAAAAAGCATCAACCAGTTTCATAAGGATTTGCCGCAAATGTTCCGGCTTATCAACCTGGATCCGAAAGGAAATACCTGGGCGCAGGTTGAACCAGGCTGGGCGACCCGGGCGACGCAGAATTTCAGCGAAATCAAAAGTTATTGCCGTTTTGCAGAATCGATTGGAAACGGGATCGTGAAAAAGGGAGGGGTTGGTAGTGAGATATTTCGGGAAAATAATGTGGCTTATGCCGAGGGGAATTTCTTCGATTTTTTCAGTTTTAATTTAAAAAAAGGAAATAAGCCTGCGTTAAATCAGCCCGGAGTGGTTTTTATAACCGAGAAAACGGCTGAAAAATATTTTGGGAAAGACGACCCTATTGGTAAAACGCTGACACTTTCCAACCAGTTTGGTACAACGTCTTATGCCGTTGAAGGTGTTTTTGAATCGCGGGAAAACTCCGATATCAATTTTGATATGGTATTTTCCTTAAAAACGCTGGAAAATCCTGCCAATCTGAACGGTAATAACTGGGCGAGTGCAGAGAATCTTGAAACACAATACATCACCACATTTTTCCTTTTGAATAAGGGCGTTGATCCTAAGCTTCTTGAAAATAAATTGTCGAAATTCCGTGATACTCAGAAACAGGACAAAGACGGTGTGAAGTTCAGGTTGCAGGCATTTGCCAATATGCACTTGTCGGATCAGTTTAATGATCCTTATCAGACAACGGGAAATGTGAAATATGTGTATACCCTGGCTGCCATTGCGTTTTTGATCCTGCTTATTGCCTGGTTCAATTATGTGAATTTATCGACTGCGAATTCGCTCAAACGTGCCAGTGAAGTGGGAGTGAGAAAGGTAATCGGGGCTACGCCGGGTAACCTGATCTTACAATTTTTAGGGGAATCAGGTTTGGTGAATTTGTTAAGTTTTTCGCTGGCTATTCTCCTGGTTTATATTCTTCAGCCACTTTTTAACAATCTCATTGGTAAAGAACTTTCTCTGGAAACCCTTGGCTCGTCGTCGATTTGGGCGATTGGGCTGGGTATTTTTATTTTAGGTTCCGTGATTTCAGGTATTTATACGGCTTACGCGTTATCCAATTTCAATCCCGTAAAAATTCTTAAGGGTAAGCTGGCAAAAACTTCACAGGGCGCTTTTCTGAGAAAATCACTTGTGGTTTCCCAATTCAGCATTTCAATCGCATTAATGCTTGTGACAATCGTCATTTTTAGCCAGCTGCGGTTTATGCAAAACGAAAATCTTGGTGTAAAAACCAGTCAGCTCCTGGTGGTACGCGGGCCGGAAGTAGGCAAGGACAGCACGTATAAAGTTCGTAAAGCAGCTTTTTGGAATGATATCAGCAGCCAAAGTTATATTAAGGATTATTGCCTTTCGGGAAGTGTTCCGGGGAATTGGTATAATTTCTCTACGTCCGGTTTTACCCAGCCCAAATCGAAACCTGGTGATGATTTGAAATCTTATTCTTTTGCCATTATCGGCGACCGGTATCTGAATGTCTATGACCTGAAACTGAAAGCCGGCCGGAATTTTACTCCCAAAGAAACCAATGTTGAATGGAATGATAACAGCAAGGTTTTATTGAATGAAACAGCTGTAAGTCAGCTTGGATTCGAGTCGGCTGATGAGGCGGTCAGGACAAAGATCAAATGGGACGAAAGATATCTGGAAGTTATTGGTGTGGTGAAAGATTACCATCATACCGGACTCCAAAGGGCGATTGATCCTATCATTTTTTACCCGCAAAACAGCAGCCAGTACATCACCATAAACCTTACTGCGGATAACATGCAGGAGAAAATCGCCAAACTGGAAGGGATTTATAAAAACTATTTTACCGATAATCCGTTTGAATATTTCTTTGTAGATGAAAATTTCAACAAGCAATATGTGTCAGAAAAACAGTACGGCCAGATCTTTACCACGGCTTCAATCTGGGCGATTGTTATAGCCTGCCTGGGCCTTTTCGGACTGGCGACTTTCACGGTCGAAAACAGAAATAAGGAAATTGGTATCAGAAAAGTGCTGGGCGCTTCGGTGGTCAGTATCATTGGGTTGTTATCGAAGGACTTTCTTTTGCTGGTTTGTATCGCGATCCTGATTGCGAGCCCGATTACATATTACTTTATGCAAATCTGGCTCAGCGATTTTGCTTACCGGATTGATATTTCCTGGTGGATTTTCGCGGTTGCCGGTGGCATTGCAATCATGATAGCGTTATGCACAATTATGTTTCAGGGCGTCAAAGCGGCGCTTGTAAATCCCGTTAAATCTCTAAAATCAGAGTAAAACCGATTATGGAAAAATCCTTGTTTGCGAAAAAAATATTGGTTCTGGCTGTTTTTATGCATGCCGGCCTGGTTTCCTATGCTCAGAAAACGATCGAGCCGGATTTATCAGAACTTTTTAAATCGGAGAAAATAAAAACGTATAACCGGACTGCCAGTCTGGTGGCTACCGCTGACGGAAAGGCTGTCATTCACCTGAATGAAAAGGATGACTCGGGCATTGCCTGGCTTTCGGATCTTCAATTTTCAGAAGGTACCATTGAATTTGATGTGAAGGGAAGAAACGTGCCGCAGAGAAGTTTTGTCGGCATTGCTTTTCATGGTGTCAGCAACGGCACTTATGACGCGGTCTATTTTCGCCCGTTCAATTTCAGATCTTCGGAAATTGAAAGAAAAAATCATTCGGTTCAGTACATTTCCTTACCCGAAAATGATTGGCCCAAGCTGCGCAAGGATCATCACGACGAATATGAAAAACCTATAAATCCGGCTCCTGAACCGGAGGGATGGATTCATGCAAAAATTACAGTTCAGGGTCAGGAAGTGAAGGTTTTTGTAAATAATAATGAGGAGCCAAGTCTGGTTGTGAAGCAGCTAAGCAAACAACAAAAAGGGCAGCTCGGTTTTTGGGTAGGAGCCGGATCGGATGGAGATTTCAAAAACCTGAGGATCAGTACGAACTGATTTCGTGAGAAAAATATTGTGTAAGCCAGTAATGGTTGTGTAGTTAGCTAATTAATTATTTTTTAAAGCCGGGAAGAGCCGATTATGATCAGAAACTATTTTGTGACAGCGTTCAGATACTTGTGGAAACAAAAAGGATTTTCAATCATCAATCTCATTGGCCTGTCGATCGGCTTATGTGTCTGTTATTTTGCCTTGTCGTTTGTTGCATTTGAGCTCAGTTATGACAGTTATCACGAAAAATCGGACCGTATTTATCGCCTCGTTACGGATGTAGAAACGCCTAACGGCAAGGATTATCTGAGCACTACGGCAACTATGGCGCCGGCCATTCAGGAGGCGTTCCCGGAGGTGCAGTCGGCAGCGAGGATTTTCCTGGATTATCTGATCATTCAGAAGGATCAGGAGCACTATGGCGAGGAAAAAATTGCCTATGCCGATTCGTCGATATTCTCAGTATTCACCTTTCCGTTGCTCAGCGGAAACCCCCATACCGTTTTGAAAGCTCCTTATTCAATCGTTCTTTCGGAGACGGCTGCGCAGCGCTATTTTGGCAATAAAAACCCTCTGGGGAAAACCCTGCGGATCAATGGAAAAGAACCGGCGCAGGTTACCGGGGTGATGAAGGATATACCTCAAAACTCGCATTTCAGGGTGGATATGCTGGTTTCCATGTCAACGCTGGGAGAAGAGTGGATGCATAATTCCAAGCGGTTTTTCTTTTATACCTATCTGCTCTTACCGGAGGGATATGACCCTGCAAAATTAACGGCTAAGTTACCTGATTTTGTTAAAACCCATATAGATCAGAAAGCGGGGAAATACTCTCTGGCGCTCGAACCGTTGAAAAGTGTATATCTCGACGGGAAACCGCGCGGCTCCAAATCGGGAAGTTCGGTCGCCGGAAACCGGAGCCATGTTTATATCTTTTCGTTTGTTGCGGCCTTTGTTCTTTTTATTGCCTGTTTCAATTTTGTCAATCTGACCACGGCGCTTTCCATTCAGCGGGCAAAGGAAATAGGGGTGAGGAAGGTTTTGGGCACAACCAGAAAGTTGCTGGTTTTCCAGTTTTTGGTTGAAGCCGTATTGATTACGCTGGCTTCTTTTGTTGTGGCTGTACTTTTGTGCAGTACACTGGTGCCGTTTTTTAATGACCTGGCGGGCAAGACAATCAGCTCGGGGATTTTTCAAAATGTCCATTACTTATTCGCCTTACTTGCTGCGGCGGTTTTAATTGGGGTATTTTCCGGGATTTATCCTGCCTTTTTTCTTTCCCGGTTTCAGCCAGTGAGCACGCTTAAAGGCGGGTTTGTTTCTGCGACACAGGGAATTGCTTTTAGAAAAGTGCTTGTGGTAGCCCAGTTTTCAATTTCGATCATTCTGATCGTCGCGACGATTGTGGTGTACCAGCAGTTGCATTTTATGCAAAATCAGGAACTGGGATTTAAAAAGGAGCATAACCTGGTTATCGATTTCCAGTATGACGGGCAGGTTGTCGACCATTACGAATCGTTGAAAGATAAGCTGACCGGTCTTCCCGGCGTTACGGCAGCCAGTATTTCTTCAAGTATTCCCGGTCGGTCGAATCATTTGTTTCCTACCAAAATTGAAAACATTGGTAACGAAATGCAGGAATTTCAGTCCGATACGTATTTTGTTGATTACGATTTTCTGAAACAATTTCAAATCTCTGTTACAGCCGGAAGGGCTTTTTCGAAAGAATTTGCAACTGACTTGCGGGAAGCGATTTTGATTAACGAAACGGCGGTCAAAAGTCTTGGTTTCTCCGACCCGTCTCAGGTTATCGGAAAGCGTTTTTCTCAACTCAGTGCAAACGGCCTGGTGATTGGTGTGGTGAAAGACTTCCATTTTCGCTCTTTTCAGGAAGCCGTGCAACCATTGACGCTGCGTGTAGCACCTAGTTTTTTCACTTTCCTTACGTTGAACGTGTCGTCTCAAAATATGCCTGAAAGTATTAAGATGATCGAAAGCAAATGGAAAGAATTTGTACCCGATCTGCCGTTGGTTTATTTTTTTGCCGACGAGGCCTATAACAATCAGTATCGCGACGAGCAGCGTTTTGGCAAACTTTTTATCTGTTTTGCCACCTTGGCTATCCTGATTTCCTGTCTGGGATTATTAGGGTTATCCGCTTTCAGTATCACACAACGCACCCGGGAGGTGGGAGTGCGCAAAGTGATGGGGGCTTCCGTGGGGGGTATTGTAAAATTGCTTTCCGTTGATTTTATAAAACTGGTTTTCGTTTCCACACTCATCGCCATTCCTGTGGCGTGGTTTGGGATGGATCGGTGGTTAAGAGATTTTGCTTACCGGATTGATATGCCATGGTGGGCCTTTATCGCAGCTGGTTTTATAGCCGTTGTTATTGCCGTAGCAACGGTGAGTTTTCAGGCGATAAAGGCAGCACTGATGAATCCGGTTAAGTCATTAGTTTCTTAGAGGGGCCGTCGGTTATCAGCTATCGGCTGTCAGTTTTCGGAATTTACGCCGCGATAAGGCTAGGTTATGCAAATTTGACTGCCAAAAGCCGATAGCCGATGTTTTTTTTCTCCGGCCCGAAATCGAACACTAAATGTTCAGTATCGCACAATTTTTAATAATTATTTATTTTAAAAATCTGTAAATCAATTAGTTGAATTCTGGCACTGGTTTTTTAGATTCAGAAGTCCATTAGATTTCATTTATGAATCATACTGGATAGGTTGCTAGGTAATTCAATAGTGGTCCGGATAATTATCGGGACCACTATTACAAACCACAAACGGTAACCTGTTATCTATTAGCCATGAAAATAAAATACCTTAATAACAACGGTTAAAAAGAAATTTGTAAACCGTCTTAAATCAAACCAGCGTAGGCTGAAAGTAAAAAAGGCAGAAGTGGAAGTGAAATTCCTGCTTCTGCCTTTTTGTTTGATTCAAACAAAGAAATTAGTTCGCCGGGTCAGCAGGGGTGCTGGTGTTATTCTGGCGCTCGTTGGTAGGGTATGGATACCAGTCCCGGTTACGTTCCGCTGCCGGACGAGAGAAACGACGGCTATCGTCCAGTTTCAATCCCGACATAAAGAGTTCGATACAACGGTTGCGATAGATTTCTGTCAATACACTTGTTGCATCGGTTGCGCCGGAATAAGCAGGTAAGCCTGCTCCTATGCCCCAGACGTCCGTAGTTTTTGTCCGTACCTTATCAAGTTCAGCGATCGCGGTGTCAAGCGTACCTTTTCTTGCCAAAATTTCTGCTTTGATCAGCGTAATTTCCCCTGGCAGATAAACCGGTATCTGCGCGGTATTGGAGGTGAAAAAACCTGTTCCGAGATTTTTGGCTGGTACGGCAGTTTGGGTGTAGAAATTTACGCGTTTATCTCCCGTTTCCGGTTTTAAAGCGTCGGGTAACCCCAATGCTGTGCTGATGGGTTCTGTCACGTTACGGTTCCCGAAAGAGCTGAAGAAAACCGGGTTCTGGCTTACATCATCAAAGTTAAATGCTGATTTTTTCGTTAAATCCACTTTGTTAGCGGCCGCCAGCGCTTTGTCGTAGTCGCCAAGCATCAGGCTGTAACGCGCAATCAACGCCTGGATCGTATTCGGCATATCGACACTGTTCACGACACGTGTAGTGAAATCGGTAGATGGCGCCGTAGCGGCAACGGCTGCCGCTGCGGTTTCCAGTGTTTTCACAGCTTCTTTCAAAACTTCCTCACGTGTATTGAAGGCGATATTCGTCGCCGTGCCGATCGGAGCCTGCTGCCAGAACTGGCCAAGCGCGCCTAACGAAAGCGCCTTGAAAATGGAGGCATATGCAATCAACCCACTTTTAACGGCAGGGTCAGTAGCTATGTCAACATTTTTAAGAATGATGTCAGCGGTCGATTTGCTAAGATGGCTTTGTGCCCATAGGTTTGTAATAATGGCATTGTTTCCCTGTACATTCCCGGATCCTTTTCCCAACAGATCAAGGTCTGTATTTCCGGCATTTAGAACCAACAGCTCTTTTGTCGTGAGACCGCTTGCTGAAATCATAGAATAAACCACGCCGGCACCACCCACAGAATAGCGATATTGCAATCCGTTGGCCATCGCAGTTAGTCCGTTTACATCGGTGACAACCTGCCCTTCTGTGGCTGAACTTGGATTTAGATATTCATTATTACATGAAGTAAAAAATAAAAATCCAGCTAAGAGAGACGTATATATGAATATTTTTTTCATGTCAATTAAATTAATAGAGTGGTCGATTAGAAACTGGCCGATATTTTTACCTGATAAGTACGGGGAATAGGGACGTTACCAAAATCCACGCCACGCAGCAAATCGCTGTTACCACCTGCATTTGTTTCAGGGTCGAAGCCATCATAATTATCCCACGAGAAGAGGTTACGTCCTGAAAGTGCGATATTGATGTTTCTCACATTTTTAATCACGTTAGGCAGCTGGTAAGATAAGCTGATTTCACGAAGTTTCACAAATGAGGCATCATCAATCCGCCATTCTTCCGTGTTGTAAATGGAGTAAACATAACCACGCTGCAATTCACCTTTCAATTCTCTTTCCGAATAATCACCGATACCAACACCCTGACGGGTACGACGATCGGCATTAAACACATCCATGCCCTGAACGGCGTCAAGCAGGAAATGGAAACCGAAACGTTTGTAGGTAAGATTACTCACGAAAGAACCGGTCCATTTTGGATTAGGATTGCCAATGATTTTTCTAACTGTTGTTGCCGTAGGTGCAAATTGCCCGTCAGTACCTTTTGGTGCTTCTGTGTATTCCAGAGGATTTGTCGTCGATTGTATCCCTTTTTGAGACTGAGGGAGTTTCTGAGTTGTTTCAAAGAGGCTTCCATCTTCGTTACGTGCTAAGAATGTCCCGTAGAATACACTTGCGGGCTGTCCTTCTATAAGATAAGAAGGGGCACCTGATACAGTAGTCTGTTGAATTAAAGGGCTTCCTAGTTTAGTAATCTTATTACGGTTATGGCTGTAAATGAAATTCACATCCCACGAGAAGTCTTTTGTCTGTATGGGGACGAAACCAAGGCTAACTTCATAACCTTTGTTTTGCATTTCTCCGACATTATCAACTTTGGTAGTTCCACCCTCTGTAACCGCAACAACACGATTTACCACCAAATCGGTAATCTCTTGTTTGTAGGCTGTAATGCCTAATGTTAATTTATTATTTAAAAAAGTTAGGTCTATACCACCCTCATTTTCTGTCATAAATTCGGGTTTAACCCGTTGATTAGCTAATTGGCTATTTGGTACAATTGTATTTTGACCCAAGTATGGTACTGAGTTAAATTGCCAGAAACGATCGTAACTTCCTATACCAGTCATATTGCCTGATTTCCCCCAAGAGTATCTTAATTTAGCTGTATTAACTATTTTTCCTAACTGTCCTTTCCCCCAGAAGTTTAAATCAGAAGGAATGAAACTAGCGCTAAATTTCGGGTAGGTTTGGTAAGACTGCGTCGCTGAAAATTTAGAAGAATGGTCGCTACGTACTGCCGCGGTAATAAATGCAAGATTTTTGTAACCAAATGTAGCTTGTCCGAAAACCCCAAATAAGTTAAACTGATCGGGGGAGAATCTGCCGGTAATAGTTGTACTTGCAGCGCCGCTTACAGTTTCAATAAAAGGAGCCAAATTTTGCCCGTTAACAACGGTTGTTTCAGTTTTACTATTTTGATAACTTGTTCCCGCTATGACATTTAATTTAAAATCGGGAGTTAAATCACGTTCGTAAGAGATATTGATATCACTATTATACTGAAATGTAGAACTGCTTACATTTGCAGCGAAGCCTTTTGGATAGCGCTCAGCCGGTAACCCAGAGGAAGTTGCATAAGGATATGGAGGAATGAGGTTTTTACCAAATTGAGAAAAAGCGTCGATACCAAAAATCCAGTCAATGTTTAAACCTTTCAAAGGAGTCAAATTTAGTTGGACATCATTCACCGTTCTGTTGACAGCTTGGGAGAATTTTATTTTTTCTATCACGGTCAAAGGATTTATACGCGTTGGCTCTACTCCTAATAGATTCCCGGCGGGATCACGTTTGGTGATATCGTAAATGTTGTTGGTGATGTTAATCGAGTTGATCGGGCTGTAAAAAACGTTTCCGTTTGGCTTTTCATTGGAAAAACTGTTGATGTAAGTGATTCCCGCAGAAAGTTTTGCCCAGCTCGCCAGTCTTTGTTCCAGACGAACACGAAGGCCATAACGTTGAAAATCGGTTCCTTCAACAATTCCCTGGTTTTTCATGTAGGAAAGAGAGGCGTAGTATTGTGTCTTTTCATTTCCGCCACTGATAGACAAAGCATTGTCGGTACCATAACCGGTCCTGAAAATTTCATCCTGATAATCGTAACGGTTTACATCAACCAGATTGGTAGCTAAGTTGGCGGTAGCACCGTCGCGTGTAACGGGTGTAGTTGTTACATTAGGGTTCGCTGCAATTTGAGCAGTCGTCAGGCCCGTAATGGTACCAAGACGTAATGAAGCAAAACCAAACTGTTTACCATACGTGCTGATTTTTAATTTTTTACGAAGTTCATTGACGTTAACGCTTGTAGTAAAATTGATCTGCGGAGCTCCGCTTTTACCGCGTTTGGTCGTGATCAAAACTACTCCGTTGGATGCCCTTGATCCGTACTGCGCCGCTGCTGCCGCACCGTTAATGATGTTCATCGACTCAATATCGGCAGGGTTGATGTCGGACATACGGTTGCTTCCCACCACAGCCGAACCAACCTGATCAGACAAGGCATATTGAGAAACGTTTATTGAGGCATTACTGAGGATAACCCCGTCAATAACATACAAAGGATCGGAATTGCCTTGCAGGGATTTGATACCACGAAGACGAATCGTCATACCACCGGACGGATCTCCTGAGTTCTGCGTGATCTGTGCTCCGGGCACTTTTCCCTGAAGCGCAGAAAATAAATTCGCTGATCCTGAGTTGGCCAGTTCTTTCGAGCTGATCGAGTTAATGGCGTTGCCAAGCTGCCGGCGCGTAGTCTTAATCGTTGAACCGGTCACAACCACTTCGTCGAGCTGGGCAATAGATTCTTTAATGCTGATGTTCACCACGATGGCAGTCTGGTTGCCAAGCGTTATATCCTGACTGGCAGACGCATAGCCGATGGAAGAAAAATCCAGCGTGTAGTTGCCCGGTTTCAATTCAGAATTAAGCGAGTAAGAACCCTCCATATCGGTTACAGTCCCAACCATGGTTCCTTTAACCAGTACAGAAACGCCTGGTACACCTTGCCCGCTTCCGTCGGACACTTTTCCCTTGATGGAATAGGATTGTGCCATAGCTTCAACTGTCAGAAGCATTACCACTAACAGTGCGGCAACAGGCCGCAGGAAGTGTATTGATAAATAAACTTTTTTTCTCATAAATGATTTTTTAGAGGATGACTTTAAAAGCTCACAAAAACGCAATGACTTCGACAAATATCCGCATATGGATTTCAAATATCAATAGGGTGGTGAATATTTTAATAATAATATTTTAAGAAAATGCCGTATATAATTTTTAAAAATTACTTTTGTCTGAAATATAAAATTGCTATTCCTAAATATTGTAGAATTTATTCTGAATACTGATATGATTCAATCTTCGACATCGATTATGAAGAAAGAGCGGCAAATGCTCATTATGAAGCAGATAAATCTGCATAATCGTGCATTGTCTTCCGATTTGAGTATGCTGCTGAATGTCTCTGAAGACACCATTCGCAGAGACTTGAACGAGCTGGCAGAAGCCGGAAAGCTTGTAAAAGTTCATGGCGGAGCTTTGTCGAAATCGTATCAGTTTAGCTATTCAACGGTGAATGCGTATGCGTCGTCGGCCAAGCAGGTAATCGCGCAAAAAGCGGCTTCTCTCATCAAAAAGGACATGTTTGTTGTGATTGGCGGCGGGACTACGGTAAGCGAACTGATACGGCACATTCCCATGGATATTTCCGCTACGTTCTTTACGGTCAGTTTGTTGACCGCCTTGCAGCTTTGTGATCATTCGCATGCGACTGTTATTTTTGTGGGTGGAACGATTGCAAAAACATCTCAGATCAGCGCCGGAGGTGAGGTAATTAGCCGGCTTGCCGATATTCATGCGGATTTATGCATTTTAGGAGCCAATGGAATAAGTTTTAACGAGGGCATTACCGAATCGGATATGGAGACGGTTCAGGTGAAACGTGCGATGATGAAAGCATCAAAACAAACCGCCATTCTGACGATTTCTGAGAAGCTGGATTCGGTGCAACGCGTGAGGGTTTGCGATCTGGATGAAATAAATTATCTGGTAACGGAGCTGGAACCCGATAGTGGCGAATTGAAGGCGTATAAGCGGGATAGGTTGACAATCATGTAATTCGTTTGAGCGGAGATTTTCCGGTCATTCGAAAAGATGTCAATCGGCCACCCCTACGGGGTTTCGGCTCGACAAGTGACATTTGTTTTTCTACAATAATTTCATCCCTTCGGGATTTTGCTTGGTTGAGATTTTAAGGATTCGGGTATATTTCCGAATCCAAATTTCCGAAATTCAATTCCACAAATTCGGGAATTTGATTTGCTCAAAATCCCAAAGGGATGGCATTATTGTAGAAAGGGCATGTCAAGATTAGTATCCCAACCCTGAAAGGGTGACATAATCATTTCAGGAATTCAATTGCATTTCGCCGACTAGCGCTGTAAATCTGCCACCCCGACGGGGTTCTGCTCTGGCAAATGGCATCTATTTTTCTATAATACTTTCATCCCTTCGGGATTTTGCGGCTATAAATTATTGCGTTGTTCTGCCATATGACAACCTCGAAAAGATTCTTTTAATTCTGAAATTTCAACAAGCCAATAACAATCCCGAAGGGATGGCATTATTGTAGAAAGGATTTATAAAAACCCAGATACCGACCCTGAAAGGGTGACATATTTATTTTAGGGAAAAAAACATTTCGCGACATCCACTTCCAATCTGCCACCCCGGCGGGGTTCTGCTCCGGTACATGGCCTCTATTTTTCTATAATACTTTCATCTCTTCGGGATTTTGCCTAGTCGAAATTTTGAAGATTCGGTTATATTTTTGAATTCCGATATCCGCAATTCAATTTCTCGAATTTGGGAAATTGAATTGCTCAAAATCCCGAAGGGATGGCATTATTGTAGAAAACTTGTCCGGGTAGCCGGGCATTAACCCTGAAAGGGTTGCCTATCTACCTGATTAACCCAAATTACAACGGAGCTAAATGATTACGGCAATGCAAACGCCACATAACTATCGCCCTTTTTCGTTCCTAATTTTGTTCCGCCGCACGCCACCACCACATATTGTTTTCCGTTAACTTCGTACGTGCTCGGCGTTGCAAACCCGGCAGCCGGCAATTCTGTTTGCCATAGGAGTTTACCGGTTTTCTTATCAAAAGCACGGAACATCCCATCCTTGGTGGCTGCGATAAATAGGATACCTCCCGCCGTAATAACAGGGCCGCCGTAATTTTCTGTACCCGTTGGAGCGATTCCTTTGGCTGTGAGTTCTTTAAACTCGCCCAACGTATTTTGCCAGAGATGTTTGCCTGTATTCAGGTCGATAGCTGTCAGGGTTCCCCACGGCGGGCTGATTGCCGGATAGCCTTTGTTGTCAAGGAATTTATTATAGCCGTTGAACTTGTAAGGCATTACCGGTGCTTTTTTTCCTTTACTAGTCGTCGCTATTTCCACTTTTTCATCGCCAAAAAGAAAACTGACAAGCGCCTGTTTTTCTTCCGCGCTAATACTTGTGAAGCCCGGCATCATCCCTTTTCCACTCGTAATAAGTTTGGAAACAAACTCCCGGTCCCTTCGCTGGCCAATATCCAGAAGCGAGGGATACCCGCTTTTCGGATTTCCTTTTCGTTCCGGTCCGTGGCAAACGATGCAGTTCAAAGTATAAACACGCTGGCCGGGACTTAAATGAGAAAGTTCATCTTCCTTTGGTGTCGGGCTCAGGCTGGCGATCCAGGGCATTTCATTGGCATTAACATACATGATTCCCTCGGGATCCACCGCTGCGCCGCCCCATTCTGCCCCACCATCGAAACCTGGAAGCAAAAGGGTCGGGATTTCTCCGAAGGGCTGGTAAAGACCTTTTTTTACTTTCCGGTAAATGGCCAGCAGCGAATCGCGATTTTCCGCATGGGGGTTGATATCGGCTTCCGTGACTGTTTGTCTTGCGTATGGCAGAGGCAAAGTCGGGACCGGTTGTGTAGGCCAGGATTTTTCTCCGGCCACATCACTTTTCCGGACCGGGACTTCTTTGATCGGGAAAATAGGCGTACCGGTCACGCGGTCAAAAACGTAAACATAACCCAGTTTGGTCACCTGCGCGACCACGTCTATCAGTTTGTTATCTTTTTTAATGGTGACAAGGTTCGGTGGTGCCGGAATGTCACGGTCCCAAAGGTCGTGGTGAACGAATTGGAAGTGCCAGATTCGCTTGCCGGTTTTTGCATTAAGTGCAACGAGGCTGTTGGCAAAAAGATTTTGCCCAGCCCGGTTACCGCCATAAAAGTCAAATCCGGCTGAACCCGTTGGCACATAAAGAATGCCGCGTTTTTTATCGACGGCCATGCCTGCCCAGTTATTGGCCGCACCTACTTCCGTATTTTTATATACATCTTTTGGCCATGTATTGTACCCGAATTCTCCCGGATGTGGGATGGTATGGAATGCCCAGGCCAGTTCTCCCGTACGTACGTTGAAAGCCTGAATATTTCCGGGTGCCGCGTCAGGACCTTCGGAGAGCCTTAATGGCATATAAATCAGGTCGCCGTACAGCGTACCAGGAGTATTGGATATTACAAATTTGTCCTGTGCTGTCGCTCCGAGGCCTTTCTTGAGGCTCACGCGTCCATCCTCCCCGAAAGATTTGATGGGTTGTCCGGAAACCGCGTCCAGTGCATAAAGCCAGGAATCAAAAGCATACATAATTCTTGATTCATTGCCACTGCTCCAATAGGTTACGCCACGATTGGTATTAAATCCGCCGCCTTTGCCGGCCCTGAATTTCCATTTTTCTTTTCCGGTTGCGGCGTCCAGGGCAAAAACCTGATTGGTAGCCGTCACGCCATATAACGTTCCGTTGACAATGATCGGATTGCATTGCACCTGCCCGGAATCCAGTGAATGGTATTCCCAGGCTTTGGTTAAACTGGCAACGTTCGTCGTGTTTATCTGCGTTAAGGTAGAATAGTGGTTCCGGTCGGAGCCGCCGAGGTATTCAGGCCATTCAACATCGGAAGATTTTTTCTTGTCACTTAATGTGAGTTTCGCGGAGATCAGTGAGACTGTTAGTAAAAGTAAGCCCGGAATCAGTATTTTTTTCATCAATGGGTTCAGGTGATTTATTGAAAGTGAAGTTAAGCGATTTGTCTGAATTATAGTAAAATTCGAATAAATAATTGGGTGAGAAGTGCTTGCCGGCAATAGTCGGTTTGGCAAAATAACTGACCGGCTGATCGAAAATTTAACAAAAAGACCTCATCAGAATAATCATCTGTTAATATCTGAAACTGTATTTTGTCAGTTAGAGAAAACCGAAAAATCCGGTTTGTAACAGACAGATCATTGAAATGAAAAGAAGAGATTTTTTTAGAAATTCCTCCCTAACGGTTGTAGCAGGTTCATTAATATCACCTTTCGGAGTATTCGCAGGCAATACGGAACCACAGGTTTTGAAAGGCGGAACCACAGCCAAAAATATTATTTTTCTGGTAAGTGACGGAATGAGCACCGGCACGCTCAACATGGCAAGTTTGTTGTTGCAGCGTAGGGAAGGGCGCCAAAGTCACTGGATGCAGCTTTATCTTGATAACAAGGCTAAACGTGCTTTGATGGATACGGCTTCTGCCAATTCTTTTGTGACCGATTCTGCTGCTTCAAGTTCGGCATGGGGCGGGGGAGTCAGGGTTAATAATGGCTCTTTGAATGCCAATCCGGACGGAAGTTATAACAAACCCATTTTGCAGAAATTTAAGGAAGCCGGTAAGTCGGTGGGTTGCGTTACGTCCGTGCCTATTACACATGCAACACCCGCAGGTTTTTGTATCAATAATAAGTCGAGAGGCGACCAGAACGATATCGCACTTCAATATTTGCCTTTGAAATTTGATGTGATGATGGGTGGAGGCCAGGATTATTTTGATCCTGCCAAAAGGAAAGATAAGGGTGATGTGTATAAAAAGTTTGACGAAGCCGGTTATGTGACGGTTAAAACGAAAAAAGAACTTTTCAATCTTCCTGCCTCGGAAACAAAACCTTTGCTGGGCGTATTTGCTGATAATGCTTTGCCATTCACCGTGGACCACCAGAGCGATGCGACGTTGCGCGAGCAGGTGCCAACCCTGGCTGAAATGACGAAGGCTGCCATTGATAAATTAAAGAAAAACAAAAAAGGTTTTGTGATGCAGGTTGAAGGTGGAAAAGTCGACTGGGCTGCACATTCCAACGATTCTGCCGGGCTGCTGTATGACCAGATTGCTTTTGATGATGCCATAAAAGTGGCCATCGATTTTGCCGAACAGGATAAGGAAACACTGGTAATTATTACAACCGATCATGGTAATGCCAATCCAGGGCTGTTTTCAGGCTCGATGACAGAAAAGAATTTTGAGTACATGCATAACTTCAAACACAGTAACGACTGGGTTTTGAATGGTATCAACAGAAATTCGACCGTTTCGCAGGTCATCGAGCGCCTCGAAGAAGCGCAGGGATATGCAATCAAGAAAGCGGAGGCGGAAAGTATCTTAAAACATTACACCACTTTGAATGAAGAAGGACTGTACAATCCAAAAAAACTTCCGTTCAAAGAACTGGGGCAAATTCAAACGGCCTATACTTCCATTGGCTGGGCGGGGATGGACCATTCCGGCGACTATGTGGAGCTGGCAATGTTTGGTCCGGGCAGCGAAATGCTGAAACCTTTTGTGAGAAATACAGATCTGCACAATTTTATGCTGGATGTGACTGACGTGCGCAGCCGAAGCTAAAAGAAAGATATAGGAAATTTGTCACCGTCCGAAATCGTACAAAAGTGTACGGTTTCGGACGGTTTTATTTTATTGGTATGGTCTAAGTTGTTGATTTACAATAATAAAAATTTCTGGCAAGCCTTTTTCAAAACTAAATAAACAAAAGAGAATTTAGAAACACGGGCAAATATCTTTTCTTGTGGATCAAATCTCAAATCCTAATTAATAATGATCAAATTAGAAAAAATATCTAAGCACTATCCGGCTGGTTTTGGCAAGACTTATGTACTCCGCCACATTGATTTGAATATTAAAGAAGGAGAGTTTGTCTCCATCATGGGTCCGTCAGGATCCGGGAAGTCCACTTTGCTGCATATTCTGGGATTGTTGGAAGAGCCGTCTGAGGGAGAATATTTGTTTCTGGATGACCCGGTTCAGAAATTAACTGAGAAAAAACGTACGGAATTACACCGTCATCATATTGGATTTGTGTTCCAGGCTTATCACCTGATCGACGAACTTACGGTGTATGAAAACATTGAAACACCGCTTTTGTATAAAGGCGTTTCGGGTTCAGAGCGGAAAAGCCGCGTTGCCGAATTGCTTGACCGGTTTAATATGGTTGCCAAAAAAGACCTTTTCCCGCATCAGCTCTCGGGCGGGCAGCAGCAGCTGGTTGGTGTGGCACGCGCGATCGTTCATAGTCCCAAGGTGATTTTTGCAGATGAACCTACCGGAAATCTGCACTCTGAACAGGCGGTCGAAATTATGGAGTTATTTCAAAAACTTAATCAGGAGGATAAGGTAACCATAGTACAGGTAACCCATTCGGAGGCCAATGCTACATACGGAAATCGTGTAGTAAGGTTGAAAGATGGCTGGCTGGCTTAAAATTGCATATTCTCTATCATTTGTCTATTAGTCATGAAACGAATATTATTACTCCTTTGTCTGCTTCCATATGTAACCCAGGCGCAAAAGAAATTGGACTTCGCAGACTGTGTGGAACTGCTTGGCAAAAATAACCTGACTTATCAGGCTGGAAATCTCCAGGCTGAGGCAGCGCAGGCGCAACTCCGGCAGACAAAATCTCAGATACTTCCGCAGATTTCTATTGGAGCCAATCACAGTGTAAATCTGGGACGGAGTATTGATCAGTACACCAACGCGTATATTGATCAGCTTTACAATTACAATTCCATCGGCGCAGGGTTTCAGATGCCCATTTTTCAGGGCTTCAAAATCC
Organism: Dyadobacter diqingensis; assembly: GCF_024220585.1. GTDB lineage: Bacteria > Bacteroidota > Bacteroidia > Cytophagales > Spirosomataceae > Dyadobacter > Dyadobacter diqingensis. The sequence continues at coordinate 211,168 of NZ_JAMXKF010000007.1, read as the reverse complement.
AGAACCAGATTCGCCAGAACCAGCTTTTGAAGGAGTCTGCGATGGAAAACCGGGTAGCCGTTTTGAATACCCAGACAATTCTGCTTATGCAGGGGTATGTAAATGTTCTGGCAACAAAGTCTTTGTACGAATCTTATGTTCAGCAGGTGGAATCTTCCAAGCAGCAGGTGGATCGTGTTGAGAAACAGCTGAACGCAGGTGTTGCGGCGCAAAGCACTTTATACGAGATCAAAGCACAGCTGGCTAACGATAAGTTTGATATGGTGACGGCTTTGAATAGTTATAGAACGGCGCGTCTGGCACTCTTTCAAAGAATGAATATTGAGCCGGATGATGCCGTTGAGTTTGAACCGCTTTCGGAATTTGTCCTTCCGGCAGATTCCAAGGATGCCGCCGCAGTTTATGAAGATGCACTGAAACAGTTTCCCGAAATCAAAAGCGCGGAGCTGAGCCGGAAAAGTTATACTTATCTGGTGAAATCGATTAAGGCCAACAACTTTCCGTCACTGACGCTGCGGGCAAATATCGATGCGTTTTATGCTTCAACCAACCGGAATCTCGATTATTTTAATCAGCTGAATGCGACCAGAAATGGTTCTTTAAGTCTGGGTTTAAATATCCCGATCATGGGCCGATGGATAACCCGGCCACGTGTGGAGGTTGCAAAAGTTCAGGAGCGTCAGGCACAGAACCAGTTTGATGTCGCCAAGCAATTATTGCGCCAATCGGTGGAAACCGCGGTTTTGGAAGTTGCCAGTACTGCCGACCGGTATGCGGCGGCGCAAGGCCAGTCCGAGTCACTGACAGCCAGTTTTGCCGTTGTTGAAAGTAAGCTGAACGCAGGAACTGCCAATATTTTTGAATATGCGCTGGCAAAGGCCAATCTTGGAAAAGCACAAGCCAATGCGATCCAGGCGAAGTACGAATACATGATGAAGCAAAGATTACTTCAATATTATCGCCAGGGTAACTGGACTGGTATTTATTAATTACAGAAGAAAAGCCATGAAATTAAAAGAAAGTCAAAGCCGATTGACCGCTAATGACTTAGCAAGATAGTTAGGTGAATTTTGGTACAGGTAATATTTAGAGGCGACCCGCAGTTGCCTCTTTTTTTATATTTTTTGTTAAAAAAACAAAATAGTTATATCGGTTACATAAACTTGGTTATCTTGCCTTTAAACCAACTACTCATGTCATGAAAAAAACTCTTCTTATCGGCTTTTTAAGCTTGCTTTGGTTCATCACACCCGTCAAAGCTCAGCTGGAAAAAGGAACGAAGTACCTTGGTGGTACGATCGGTTTAAATGGGCAAACCTATAATTATGATGAAAAGGACACAAAATCTGATACGCGAAGTGGTAGCGGGCATACCATTTCACCTGAAATGCAATGGGGCTATTTTTTAAATAGTTCGACAATGATAGGTCTTGGGGCGCGATACAGTTTTCAATGGAGCCGTTCTCAATATGATTTACCGGGTCAGAAAAATAGAGGAAATTCACACTCTGTTCAACTTTTACCTTTCATCAGAAAATACAAAACTCTGGGTGATCACTGGGCAGTATTCTTTCATGCAGAAATTGGCCCATCTTATAATTGGAGTAAAACCAAAGTTACCGGCGATTATGCCTATGAAAGTAAAATTGACTATTGGAGGCATACGGTTAGTATAAAACCTGGGCTCAGTTACCTTTTTCCCAAAAAAGGTTGGGTAATTGAAGGGTACGCCGATGTACTATCTTTAAATGCCAGTTATCTTGTTAGTAAGGAAGGGCTGGGTGAAGCGAAAAACTTTATGTTTTCTTCTGGCATATCAACCGACTTTCCCACGTATTTTTCAATTCGTGTTGCCAAGTATCTAACGTCACCAAACAAATAAGCTATGAAAAAGATCTTTATAATGATTTTTGCTTTTCTGTTTTGTACGACGGCAAAAGCACAATTTGAAACAGGCGACACCTTTATAGGAGGCGGCTTTTATAACACATTTAGCAACTTTAAATCTCAGAATTTAAATTCCTCTGCAACCACCTATGGTCATAACATCAACGTTGCCTGGGGGACATTTGTGAAAGACAATAAGGCAGTTGGCTGGGGGATCAACCATACTTTGAGTTTACAAAAACTGAAAGAATTTAATGTTGATCCGAGACGTTTGCGAAATTTTGGAATTGGCGGAGAACGTTTTTGGGAATTTTACAAGCCGCTGAGCTCAAAGTTTTCGGTATATGTCAGACCAAGCTTAAGTTTAACATATAATTTAACAAATGAATATAGTCTGATCAATGATAAATTGACCGACGAAACCAGGCTTAACAAAGTAACTGTTGGGGCAAGTCTTGGGGCAGGTATTGTCTGGAGAGTTACGCCCAAATGGGCACTGTACGGAAGTTTTGCCTTTGCTAATCCAATAAATATCTCAACGGGATTTGGTGAGATAGAAAGTTATACCCGGGTAAGCGCTGGCGGTGAAAACTTGAAAACGAAAAAAACGTTATTTGATTACCAGTTTTCACCTTCTTTTCAAACCGGTAGTATCGGCTTAGGTTTCCGTTATTTTTTTGCCAGGAGATAGATAAGAATATAATCAACCAATACACATTAAAAATCCGGTGGATATGCCTTCTTTGGTATATCCACTGTTTATTTAAGATGAAAAAATATTTAGTCGCACTCGGCTTTTTGGCGATTGTTTCATGTCAGAAACCGAATTATAATACTATTGACCGGCCCTGGGAGCCAGATTATGCGGTTAACCGGTCGGAAAGTTCCATAGTTGCTTTTGAAAAAAAGGATGCTGAAAAAATGCCGGCGGCTGGCGGTATTGTGCTGGCCGGGAGTTCGACGTTTACCAAATGGACAAATGCTGATAAGGATCTGGCACCTTTGCCGATTATTAACCGTGGTTTCGGCGGCTCAACTTTGCCGGAAGTGATCCATTATGCAGACCGCACGATATTTAAATACCATCCCAGGACCGTTGTTATCTACTGTGAAAATGACATGTTTGGAGAAAAGCGAAAAACACCTGAGCAGGTGAGGGATGCTTATGTTACGCTAACGAAGTTAATTCATGAAAAAGAACCTGATGCCCGGATTTATGGTGTGTCGCTGAAACCTTCGCCCTCGCGCTGGGCCAAAAAGACGGATGTGGAAAAGGCGAACAAACTGATCAGTGATTTTATCAAACGTGACCGCAAGCATCAGTACATCGACATATGGCCGGTGATGATGAAAAATGGCCGGCCCGATGGAAGCATATTCCTCAAAGACAGCCTGCATATGAACGAGGAAGGTTATAGACGCTGGGTGACAGTTTTGAAACCAATTTTAGAAAAATCTGAGTAGAAAATTGGCAAGCTTACTTTAATGCTATTCGGTGAATAAGTAAGATTTTAAAAAGTCGGACTAAGGGTATAGCTTTTAAAGTAAAGTCACTATATTAACCGAAAAATAGATTTCCGTATATTAAAAGTGATAGCGCATACAAAATAATGAAAGTAACGGCGGTTTTTGATATTGGCAGAACCAATAAAAAGTATGTACTTTTTGATGAAAAGTATCAGATTATAGAAGAAGTTACCGAATCGCTTCCTGAGACAACGGATGAGGATGGATTTCCAACGGAAAATATTGAATTGTTGACGCAGTGGGTTGAAGAACGCTGGGCTGATTTAAAGAATAATCCAAAATATCATATTCAGGCAGTGAACGCTGCGGCTTATGGCGCGAGTCTGGTTCATCTGGATGCAAGCAACAAGCCGGTGACACCGTTATATTCTTATTTAAAACCGCTTCCGGAAGCACTTTTAAACCAGTTTTACAGTACCCACGGTGATCCGACGAGGCTTGCCCTTCAGACAGGTTCGCCTGCAATGGGTATGTTAAACTCGGGTATGCAGCTGTACTGGCTTAAACATACCAAACCTGATATTTATAAGAAAATTGTTTCCTCGCTTCACTTGCCGCAGTATATTTTGTTTTTGCTGACAGGACGGAAAGCGAGTGATTATACCTCCATCGGGTGTCACACCGGGCTATGGAGTTTTGAAATGTGGGATTATCATGAATGGGTAAAACAGGAGGGGATTCAGAAAAAGCTTCCGCCTGTCCTGGCGTCTTCGTCCTTTATTTACCGTGATGCTGAAAAAACGATCCAGTCAGGATTCGGCCTTCACGATAGTTCATCGGCACTGGTACCTTATCGAATGGCGGTTAAGAAGCCTTTTGTGTTGTTGTCGACCGGTACCTGGTGTATCAACTTCAATCCGTTTTATTCAAAACCGCTTACCTCGCATCAGCTGGATCGCGATTGCATGAACTACCTGACGCCGGAAGGCAGCGGAGTCACCACATCGCGTCTGTTTATGGGTCGTGAGCATGATTTCCAGGTAAAACGAATTGCTGAATATTTCAAAGTTGAGGCTGATTTCTATAAAAAAGTGGCCTATAATGAAACGATTTTAAAAGCGGATACTCCTCCGTTTTATGCAGCTTGCATGGCCGGAAACGGGCCGTTCCCGGAAGTAAACACGAAGGAATGGCAGATCAGCGCTTTTGCATCACCAGAGGCAGCTTATCACCATTTGATCAAAGGGCTGACGGAAATGCTCAAAGTTTCACTTCATTTGATCGGTGTCAATGATGTTCATGCGATCTACATTGACGGTGGATTTGCAAAAAATGAAATATTTACACGGCTGATCGCAGGTTATTTCCCTGACCATAAAGTGTATGCGACAGATTTGCCATACGCAACATCGCTGGGTGCAGCCCTGCACGTAACCAGACCTCAATCTTTTGAATTTAAAAGTGAGATAAGGGAAGTTGTTGCTTAAAATAGGAACGACTTATTATACAATTAAGAGTTGCGAACTAACCAGAAAGGGGAAATTCGTAACTCTTTTAGCTTTAACTGATCCGACTCCAGTTTGTCTCCTCCTTCCGCATGTTGTTAATATGATTCCGGATCGGGGCGTTTTCCGGCTGGATTAAATCAGGGTCAGTATTTAAAATGGCTTCTGCTGAAATTCTCGCCGCTTTCAAAATTTCCCCGTCTTGCGCCAGATTGGCGATCAACAGGTCCATAAGTCCGCTCTGCTGTGTACCGGAAATATCACCGGGGCCACGTAATTGCAAATCTACCTCGGCAATTTCAAAGCCGTCATTTGTTCTGCACATGGTTTCCAGCCTTAGCTTGGTTTCCTTGCTGATTTTATAATCGGTGATCAGGATACAATAAGATTGTTCGGCTCCGCGTCCAACCCGTCCGCGCAACTGGTGAAGCTGTGATAATCCAAATCGTTCGGCATTTTCGACAACCATTACAGACGCGTTCGGAACATTAACTCCAACTTCAATGACAGTGGTGGCAACCATGATTTTGGTTTCGGCTCTCACAAAACGGGCCATTTCAAAATCCTTGTCTTTGGGTTTCATTTTCCCGTGAAGGATACTGAGCGGAACGTCCGGAAATGCTCTGGCTATGCTCTCATAGCCATCCATCAGGTCCTTTAAATCCAGTTTTTCTGATTCTTCAATCAAGGGATAAACCATATAAATCTGTCTTCCCTTGGCGATTTCATCTCGCAGGAAGCCAAAAACGGAAAGTCGGTGTGCGTCGTATCGGTGTACGGTTTTAATCGGTTTTCTTCCCGCCGGTAGTTCGTTGATTGCTGATATATCCAGATCTCCGTAAAGGGTCATGGCCAGCGTTCGGGGAATGGGTGTTGCGGTCATAACCAGCATATGCGGGTTCGTAAACTGGTTTTTGGCCCATAACTTACTACGTTGCGCAACGCCAAAGCGGTGTTGTTCATCAATTACACACAGCCCAAGATTCTTAAACTGAACGATATCCTCAATCAGCGCATGCGTCCCGACAATGATTTGCATCGAGCCGTCCAACAATTGCTCGTGGATCAGTTCCCGCTCTTTTTTCTTTGTTGAACCTGTCAGTTTACCAATATTGACGCCCAGTAAATCAGCAAACTTTTTCAATCCCTGATAATGCTGGTCCGTCAGAATTTCCGTTGGAGCCATCAGACAAGCCTGCGCGTCGTTGTCCAGTGCCAAAAGCATGGTAATAAACGCAACGATCGTCTTGCCGGAACCTACATCACCCTGCAAAAGCCTGTTCATTTGTTTTCCCGTTTTCAGGTCTTCGCGGATTTCATGAAGCACGCGAACCTGGGCGCCGGTCAGTTCAAAAGGAAGATGGTTTTCGTAAAATTCACGAAGCAGTGCCGTTTTATTGAAGACGAGACCGGGAAATTCAGTTTTATGTAAAAGCTTGTTTTTGATCAACCTGAACTGGTTGTAAAAAAGCTCCTCAAATTTTAACCGTCGTTGGGACTGGTGAAGCCAGGCCTGACTTTGCGGATTGTGCAGATTCCAGAGCGCATCCGTCTTGGTCACCATCCGGTATTTTTGAACCAGATTTTCAGGTAAGGTTTCGCGGATGTGCGGTCGGGCTATTTCGAGGAGTCCGCGGATCATTTTACCGATCGCCTTGCTGTCGATAAATTTCCTGCGGAGTTTTTCAGTCAGCGGGTAAACAGGCTGCCAATAACCACCTTTTTCATTTTCCTGCGTTAACAATTCAATTTCCGGATGCGTGATACTCCATTTAGAACCGAAAGCCACGGGCTTCCCGTAAACAATATATTCGCCATTCGGGCGCAGGTATTTTTCGAAATAATTTATGCTTTGAAACCATACCAGATCAATTGTTCCGGTACCATCTGTAAACTGTCCGACAAGGCGTTTTTTGCCTCCTTCGCCGACAATAGTCCATTCTCTTAACCTACCCTTGATTTGTGCCGCCGGAAGTAACTCGGTTAATTGGCTTATCCTGTGAAAGATAGTTCGGTCTTCGTGCCTGAACGGATAATGCTGTAACAGGTCACTATAATTGAAGATGCCCAATTCCTGATTAAGCAGAGCAGCCCGTTGTGGGCCGACACCTTTAAGGAATTCGATTTTAGTATCGAAAAAATTGTTGCGTACTTGTGTTTGCTCTCCGGAAGTCATTTTTCAAAAGTACGAAATTTGAAGTAAATGACTTGACTAACAACTTTTGAATTGCGTATTTCGTTACTGTTTCAATAACAACCATCACTAAACAAATTTATGAAAAAAACGCTTTTCTCTTTATTATTGACATTTGTTGCATTTACCTGGTCATGTGCACAAAGCCCGAGAGTTACTGCTGACGGCAAAAATGTAAGTGTGGCCTATGGTCAGCCATCGAAAAAAGGACGTTTGCTTTTTGGTAAAGAAGGAAGCGAAAGCCTTGAAAAATATGGAAAAGTTTGGCGTACCGGTGCCAACGCTTCTACTGAAATCACATTCAAAAAAGATGGCCAGTTTGGTGGTAAGGCTGTTAAGGCAGGTACTTATAGCTTGTTTACAATCCCGGGAGAAAAAGAATGGAGCGTTATCCTGAACAGCGTTTTGGGCCAGTCAGGTGCTTATGACTATGAAAAGAATAAGGCGAAGGACGTGTTGAAAATTACGGTTCCTGCGAAAACTTATTCAGCTTCTGAGGAAAAACTGACTTTCACAGTTAAAGATACTGAGTTACAATTCCAGTGGGACAAAGCAGGTTTCTCTGTTCCTTTAAAATTCTAATTATTGCCATTTTTAAAAGAAAAGCGCTGAGCATGAAATTTCGTGCTCAGCGCTTTTCTTTTGGCAGTTTCTGGTTTACATATTCTGCCGGATCATATTTTCCAGGACCTGGAGGTGGTCCGTGAAGGCTTTCTGGCCGGCTTCGGTGACTTTGTAAGTCGTATTGGGTTTTCTGCCTACAAACTGCTTCTGAACCAGAATATATTCCGTTTCTTCCAGCGCTTTCAGGTGTGATGCGAGATTACCGTCTGTAAGTTGCAGAAGCTCTTTCAGCTCGTTAAAACTTACGGCATCATTCACCACCAGAACTGACATCAGTCCAAGGCGGATTTTACTTTCAAATACTTTATTAAATTTTTCTAACCATTCCATTCTGCCCGCAAGTTATGAAGTCATTTGAGAACTATTTATTGACTTCCATAAAAAGTAGTGCGTCCCGGTTGCGGAGCCACACCGCCTGATCACGCTGATTGTTGGCTTGCGCCGTAATTAAGGTCGATGCGAAACCAGTGCCCAACGAAACCCAAAAGAATTTTTTCAACGCATCCCGGTTTCCCGTTATCAGTGAAACAATAGAGCCGGCAGAGCCGGCAATGGAGATCACCAGGGCAAGATTCCGCTTTCGTCTCGATCCGAGATACAGCTGCATACCACCTTCGGAAATCATAAATTCTTTCCTGATCGCTTTTTGACCGGTATAAACGACATTGTTTTTTATAAAACTATTTGCTCCCTGAAGGTAAATTGTTTCCTTATCGTACCATTTTCTGGCAGTAGTGTCTGTGGGCAGTGCGGACGGTATCTGAGCCTGACAAAAACCCGCAGAAATCAGGATAAATAGTAATGCAGCAAATCCACCTTTATTTGGTGTGTTAGCAGAACTACTTTCTTCACGATCATATTTGTTATACATCGCAAAGCCGTACACAATGTGTAATACCCCGAATCCGAGAGCCCAGAAAAAAAGCGAAAGCCCCGTAAAAAACAGCGCAAGAGAGCCGATGATAATTTCCAGAATGCCCATGTAAGAGACTTCTGGCCAGGTATAACGGCTTGCGTTGAACAAGGCTAAGCCGTAAAAAATCAAAGTTGCGGGCAATACCAGCCAGATATAACCATAAGAAAGCATTGCGAGGCAAAATATTCCACCGGATGCAAGCGGAATGAACATGCTCAGGACCAGTCGGCGGGAGTTTTTATTCCAAACCTGAAATCCTTTTTTCTGCGCTTTTCTCACCGTGAGCAGGATACCAATGGCAAGAGAAAAGAAGAGAACCAGTACGCCGTCCAGAAGCAAAAAGTTCACAGCTTCCTTCTGAGTAATGGCGCCGGACGTGTCATAGGAAGAAAAACTTTCGGTGAACCAATCTGTTTTTAAACGGACATACGCCACGGCTGCACCGATCAGTGCAAAAATTCCTGCAAAAACACCGCTTAATCCGCTTAGTGAAAGAAATTTGTTCGACCGTTCCATCAGGTCGCGGATCTCATTTAAGGTGTGTAGTGAGTCTTGGTTTGAGGACATATAAAATCAGATTCGTAGATAAGAGTTTAGTTCAGGCATTCCCATAGTTTAGGCAAAAAGATAAATCCGGCAACAATGACGGCCGAAATTGCAAGGATTAACACACCGGCTGCCGCTACATCTTTTACGATTTTAATGGATGGGTGATAATCCGTAGTGACCGTATCAGCCAGTTTTTCGATCGCAGTGTTAAAGGCTTCCGCAGACCATACCAAAGCTATCTGGATCGTGATAATGCACCATTCTGTCACCGAAATTTTAAAACCGATTCCGGCTGCAACAATCAGGATGGCAGCGAGCAAATGGATCTTCGCATTGTTTTCGTGCCGGAACAAATCGTATATGCCAACACCGGCATAACGGAAACTTTTAAGCGCTTTACGAATATTTATGGGTTGACTCATTTCTTTTAAGTTCTGCGAAAATATGGAACGCAAAGTACAACAACATCAGCACGAACGAAAACGTGAAGGTGTGTTTTATGGCAAAAGGGTCACGCATGCTGTGTAAAATGCCACGCGCCAGTGACATAGGCTGTGCGATAATATCCCAACTGTTCCAGCGTCCGTATCTCCCTAGAAATACACCAAATCCGCTGAGAAACATGGAACCGGAGATGGCCAGCCAGGCAATTTGCTCATTCCAGCGATGTGTCAGTAACCGGTGGACAATTCTTATCGAATATAGTCCGGTCAGAAATCCGGCGACTGCGAAAGTGAATATCATCAGAGCATCAAACCAGATCATATCCTCCGAGGTGGCTCTGAGATGAAGCAGATCGGTGATGATGTAAGGCGCATTTGGAAAAAATAGGAGCCATACGCATAAATGGATTAGCAGCAGCCAGACCGGGATTGTCGCTGAAAGCTCTTTTTGCCAAACCCATTTAATATAAAAAAGCGGTACCCAGGCAAGAAATAAATTCCAGGGAAGAAATATAAAGCCGAGATTTTGCGTGATAAGAATTCTAAAAAATAAAAGTGATAAAGAAGAAGCAGAAACCAGGGCCAACAACGCCACTTTGTGATTTCCCTTTAAATAGCGGAGCAGTGTATTTAGTGTCATGATTTTTATTTAAAGTACTTTGTTTTACAAAGTAAATACATAAAACTTTATTTAGACAATCTCTGCCGGATTATTTTTGTGAATGAATGTGCGTTTTTATGCTTTTCTAAACAGATTGGCGAAATGGGGTATGATCAGTTAAGTTCCCGCGCTCATTTTTTAGCGGTAAACTCCTCCATCATCTGCCATTCCCGGCCGGCAGTTTTTGCTTTGAAGGTTTCAAGGCAGCCACGGTCCTGAAGCGTGATGTAACAGGTCTTGCCATTTTTTCCGCCAAAACAGATGTTGGAAACTTTTTTTCCGATCGTTGGTATGGTTTGGATCACTTTTCCGGCTGGCGAAAGTACGGCTACTTCACCTTTACCGTGACGGGCGATGTACAGGTTGCCTTGGATATCGCAGCGCATACCATCCATGCCGCCGTCGGCGAACGTGTGGATCAGGCGCTTGTTCGATAATGTTCCGTCCGATGCGAGATCAAATGCCCATACGTTGCGCTGCACGCTTTCGTTGACATACAAGGTTTTTTCGTCGGGACTGATATCAATACCATTGGTCGTACCCATTTTCTCAGCCACCAGCCGGGTTTTTCCCTGAGGAGAAACATGCCATATCTGGCCTGTTCCTTCTTTCCAGTTAGGGTCTGAGCAAAAAATATGGCCGCTTTTAGTGATCGCCAGGTCGTTAGGCTGGTTCATTTTAGGTTCGTTTGCAAACACAGTCACATTTTTGGTGATCATATCTACTTTCAGCACATTATGTCCTGTAAAGTCCGCTACATAAAATGTGTTTTTATCTCCGAAACGGATACCATTTCCGGTACTCCCTTTGGGAAGAGTAACAAAAAAGCCTGATTTTCCACGACGGTTCATCTGGGCGATGGTGCCGTCTCTGGCAAAATTGACGGCATAGATATTTCCTTCCGAATCCACGGCCGGGCCTTCGCAGTTGGCGGTAAACTCACCTTCTGCCGAGAATTTTTTTGACTGACCGAAACTGAAATTATTTGAAATCAATAATGCAACAAGCAGGGCAAACGCTGAAGTTCTCATGAGCTAAATAAAATAAGAGGGTACTATACTAAAACGTTATGGAATTAATTTCTCCACTTAATGGCGCATCCAATCGGCTTGGTCGACATGGTTACTACCGGCTTACCGCCAATCAGGTTGCTGACAGCTTCTTCCACATAAAATTTAGTGGCTCCGGCAGGGTCCTGCGGATTATCGTCGATCATACCGATATACTGGACAATAAAGCGGCCATTGCTTCTCGAAATAACATATACCTGCGGTGTGCGGGCAGCGCCGAAAGCCTTGGCAGTTGTTTGCATTTCATCAACAAGATATGGGTAGTTATAACCTTTTGAAGATGCCCGTTCCTTCATTTTTTCAAAAGAATCGTCAACATGTGTTCCCGGATCGCTCGGGTTGATGGCGATCACCGGAAATCCCTGAGAAGCATATTTGTTGTTCAGGGCGATAACCCGGTCCTCATAAGCTTTCGCGAAAGGGCAGTGGTTGCTCGTAAATATCACAATAACGCCTTTGGAAGAAGAAAAATCGGCAAGCGAAATGATTCTTCCGTCAACATTTTTCAGTTTAAAATTGGCAACCGCATCGCCCACCTGGTAGCCAGCCGACTGCAATATTTCCGTTGTATTTTTATTGATATCATTATCGTCGTTTGCAGCCGCGGACGCAACGCCAGAGAGGGCAATAAGTGAAATCCACAGAAAGAGTTTCATCTTGTTTAATTTAGTATTCATTCAATGCTCATGACGTTAGTTTATATAAAAGTAACCGAATGAAATGTTAAGCTTTGTTAATGACGGTAAAAGTATACCGGATCATATACTTACCCGTTTTCGTTTTGGATTCTGGCATATCTAAAACGTACGAAATTAGCTATTTATTCGGGTTTACAATACGCAGATATCCGAAATGCGTGGCAGCGGTAAATTATTTTTAACGGGTCCTCGGTATTTTTTAATATAAACCGTTGTGATTCTGTTGATATCTGTTTATCTTTGCACCTCGTTTTTGAATATCAGTTTATCATAAATTATTATCATGTACGCAATCGTAGAAATCGCAGGTCAGCAATTTAAAGTTGAAAAGGGTCGCGAAATCTTCACGCATAGGCTTGAAGGTGACGTGAACGCTGCTCTTGTGTTTGACAAAGTCCTACTCGTTGATAACGAAGGCACAGTACAAGTAGGTGTTCCTACAGTAGCAGGCGCTTCTGTAAAAGTTACGGTGCTTGAACACCTTAAAGGTGAAAAAGTGATCGTCTTCAAAAAGAAGAGACGTAAGGGTTACAAAGTTAAGAATGGTCACCGTCAGTATTTGACGAAGATCAGCATTGACGAAATCGTAGCTTAATTAAAGGCGGTATTCCGCTGCGGCTGTGGTTTTAATGAACTTCGGCTTATTCACAATCATCGAAAAAACAAAAAAGTAAGATATCATGGCACATAAGAAAGGTGTAGGTAGCTCTAGGAACGGACGTGAATCAGAAAGCAAGCGTCTTGGTGTTAAATTGTTCGGCGGTCAGCACGCGAAAGCAGGAAATATTCTTGTTCGTCAGCGCGGAACGAAACACAACCCAGGCAATAACGTAGGTATTGGTCGTGACCATACTTTGTTTGCTTTGGTTGAAGGACACGTTGTTTTCCGTAAAACACGTCTTAACAAATCTTTCGTTCACATCGAACCTATCGCTGCTGCAGTTGAAGTTGCTGCTGAGGCATAGTCCAAAGATTTTCGGTTAATCCGTAAGATTTTAGAAACCCGCTGGATTTATTCAGCGGGTTTTCGTTTTTATTTGGATTGGTTTAAACCAAAATAGAAAAACGAGTGTTCTAAGCAAGGATCGTAAGAATTGTCCTATACCAGATATTATTGAATACCATGTTAAAACGTCCCGTATTTGTATATACAGAATTAAGTCCAAATCCGAATTCGATGAAATTCGTCTTGAATTTCGAATTGGTTCCGGAAGGACTTTCATTTGATTATCCTTCTCTGGAATCGGCTTTGGAAGAAGGAAGCGGCTCTCCTCTGGCGGGAGATCTCTTTCAGTTTCCTCATGTGAAAAGAGTTTTTATAGCCAGCAATTTCATAACCATTTCAAAAGATGATGATATTGCCTGGGAAGAAGTTTTGCGAGATACCAAGCAGTTCATTAAAATCTATTTTGAGGAAAGTCAACCCGTATTTTTTGAAAAAACAATTGAGAAAAATACGCTGATCGTTGATTCGAGAGATTCGGATACGGTTCAAAAAATAAAAGCAGCACTTGATCAGTACGTGCGTCCGGCAGTTGAATCGGATGGTGGAGCTATTAATTTCCACTCGTTTAATGAAGATACAGGAACGGTTAAGGTATTGCTTCAGGGCTCATGCAGCGGATGCCCGTCATCTACGCTGACATTGAAAGCCGGGATCGAAAACTTATTGACCCGGATGGTCCCTGACGTAAAAGAAGTAGTTGCCGAAGGAGTTTAATTTTGGCTTTCGGCTGTCAGCAGTCGGCTTTCGGTAGTCGCCTTTCGGCGGGAGATATCGATGATCTTTAATTGTCGATGGTCAGCAGTCGGCTTCAGCCATGAATACCAATGATATAGTTTTTGGCTGACGGCCGAAAGCCCCAAAGAAACCCTTGCCTCAACAGGCGGGGTTTTCTTTTTTTACGACAATTTGCTAGCTTTCCGGTTCATGAAAGACACTTTACAGCATTTTATTGCTAAAATTGAAAATCTTCAGTCAAGAGGAGACCGGTATTTTCCGGAAGGAATTTTCCCGGCTTATCGGGATAATGGCCTGATCGGTTATAACCGGCCGGATACAACAATGTTCTTTTCAGCTATTATCAGCTTTACTTTACAATCTATTTTTGAGCAGACTGATACAGTTTCTCAGCAGAAAATCAAGGGAATTGTGTCCCGCGTTGTCCAAAATTATCCGGATTTTCAGAATAAGGATGGTTTAAAAACCTATAATTTCTGGAAAACGAAACCTTCAAAACATTTTCCAAACGGGCATATTTTTCGGCATTTTGAGCATTTTCGTATTCCGGATGATGTGGATGATACTGCTTTCGCATATCTCACGACAAATCCGGAAAAAGAACAGGTGTTATGGCTTAAAGAGAAACTTGCTTTACACGCCAACGGAACAAAACAGTGGATTCGAAATACCTATCCGGAATATCAGCGGCTCAGTGCTTATTCTACCTGGTTTGGGAAGAATATGTATATCGAATTTGATGTTTGTGTGCTGAGTAACCTGCTTTATTTTGTCTTTAAAAACAATTTGCCCTTAAATAAGCATGATGAAGATAGTCTGGCTTATATCATATCCGTGATTGAAACTGATCGCTATCTTACGGTTCCGTTCCGGTGCGCGCACCAATATCCGCGGACACCGCTGATTATTTATCATGTAAGCCGGCTTATAGCTGCGTTCGACCCTTCGCAGTTGCAGCCTGTCAAACAAAAACTTATTGAGGATACCACAATGTTGTTAGAGAAAACGGAAAGTCCGATGGACAGGGTTATCCTGTCAACTTCTCTGATGCGGTTTGGTTTGCGGCCGGAGCGTATTCCGGTTGAAAGCTTTACAGAAAAAGACTTTAAAAATTTTTACTTTTTCATAGCAGGCCTGATGACGGCCTATGAAAACAAATTACTTTACAAGATTTCCAGCAGCCCGATTTTTCATATGCACTGGCTTTGTGAGGCGCATAACTGGACTTTACTGGCGGAATATGAAACTTTATGGAACCAATAACAGATGCCACCATATTGCTTCGTGTGCGGCACATCATTGTTGAAAGCTACGATATCAGGACTTTTGTTTTCGAGAAAACCGATGGCGGAAAACTCGATTACCAGGCGGGTCAGTTTCTTACTTTTCTGATTGATATGCACGGGCATGAAGTGCGACGTTCCTATTCGATGAGTTCTGCGCCGGATGTTGATGCGTATCCTTCCATAACTGTCAAGCGTATCCCTAACGGAGAGATATCCCGCTTCTGGATCGACTTTGTGCATGAGGGAGATATTTTCACTGCGTTGCCTCCTGCCGGTCGTTTTACGCTGGAAAAATCATCGGGAGAGCCCAGGGATATTGTGCTGATAGGAGCGGGGAGCGGCATAACACCGTTGTTCTCGATTTTGAAACACGTGCTTTCGTCTGAGCCTGACGATAAAGTCACGCTGCTGTATGCTAACAGAAATGAGAGCAGCACACTTTTTATGGAGCAGATCGCGATCTGGGAAAAACTTTTTCCGGAAAGGCTTCGGGTAATTCACATTCACAGCCAACCATCCGATCACTGGAATGGCATACGGGGCCGGATCAATAATACACGGCTGGAACAGATGATCAGCAGGTCGCTTTCCTATGGACCTGAAAATGCACGGTTTTTCATTTGCGGGCCTTTTGAACTGATGCGCTCTGCCGAAATCACGCTCCATTACATGGGTTTTGGAAAAGATAAGATACGCCGGGAAAACTTTGTCATCTGTAATCCGCCGCCCATAACCCGGGTTGAGCTGCCGCATTACATCAGCCTGATTTTTAAAAATAAAAATTACAACTTGTATGTGCCTGAAGATAAAACAATTCTTCAGGCGGCACTCGACGCGGGTATTCATTTACCTTATAGCTGCAAGGGCGGAAGCTGTGCTACTTGCGCCGGTATTTGTACGACCGGAAGTGTATATATGACAATTAACGATGTACTTACAGACGGAGATCTGGCACAGGGTTGGATACTAACCTGCACCGCTTATCCGGAGGATGATCAGGTGACGATCGAAATTAAATAACAGGTTGGTATTTAGCCAAAAAAACGTGCAGAGTTTGATTCTGCACGTCAGGTCTAAGAGTTTAGAACTAGTAGGTAATCTTATAAGGGTTTAGGAATAATATAATGCGATTGGAATGTGCGTAATTGAAACAACGGTCATTGTTTTAATTCAACGAATTTTCTTTTCACATTTTTATTTAATGCAAAATTACTTGTAATCTGTTACGAAGCAAGTAATTTTAAAGAAAAGTGTTCGAGCACGCAGCAATTTTTTTGTAATGTGTACGAACACATGATATTTTTGTCATTTACTGGTTAGATTTGTAAATCTAATGCACATTTTCCTAATTTCTAAGAAATATTAAATAATGTGTTGAAATTTTATTGTTTTGGCTAAAATGGAGGCCATAAAATAAGTTTTCAGGGTTGATGATAGTAATTGTACTATTTTTATACAAATGAAATCCGGGTATATTCCCGTTCGTTATTGTTGACACAGTGAAAAAGAAGATTGTTCGAATAAAAGATATTGCTGAGCGTGCTGAAACGTCCAAAGGAACTGTTGACAGGGTTTTGCATAACCGTGGCAGGGTGGCGGAAGATGTACGTGAAAGAGTATTGAAAATTATTAAAGAAATGAATTATGAGCCGAATTTTTTGGCTCAGTCTTTGAAAACGCAAAGGACTTACAGTTTTATAGCATTGGTTCCTGATCCTAAAACGGACCCGTATTGGGAATCTCCGGAACATGGTATAGCAAAGGCAGAAAAGGACCTCAGGCAGTACGGGATTTCAATCACCCGATTTATTTTCGATCCGCATGATGTTGATTCCTTTATCGAAAAAGCGAAGGATGCCACCCGCGAACATCCGGACGGACTGTTAATAGCGCCTCTTTTTTATAAAGAAGTATTACCGTTTTTCAAGGAATGGGAAGCGTTAAAAATCCCTTATGTATTATTCAATACGCAGATTTCTAACGTAAATCCACTTTGTTACATCGGCCAGGATTCTTATCAAAGCGGGTTTCTGGCGGCCAAAATTTTAAGTTTCGGTCTGCCGGATCCTTGTTCCATGCTCGTTTTGCATATTGATGAAGATCTGCCGAACTCGGCGCATTTGATTACCAAAGAAGAGGGTTTTAAGGATTATTTTATCAGAAAAAATCTGACAGATAAATATAAGGTGCTCGAAGCTGAACTGAATTTTTCGGAAGGGGATTCATTTGATCATAACCTTGATCAGCTTTTGGCAGGGGAAAAGCAGCTTAGGGCTATTTACGTGACTAACTCCAAGGCGTTTGCTATTGCCCAGTATCTTGAAAAAAATAAGCTGAGCCATATCAAACTTGTCGGATACGATTTAATTCCGCAGAATCTGCATTACCTCAATCTTGGTTTTGTTGATTTTCTGATCAATCAAAATCCGTTAGGGCAGGGGTACTGGGGGATTTATCAGCTGGCCAATCATTTGGTTTTCAAAAAAGAAATTCCGCCGATTAAGTTTCTGCCGCTGGATATTATTACCCAGGAAAATCTGGAATACTATCTCGATCCGGAGCAGTAATTCACACATCACAAAAAACGGGAATCAGTCAGACTGATTCCCGTTTTTTGTGATCACATTCCGGCGGGTTTCTAAAACTCGCCAAATTGCGTGTACATTTCTTTTAATTTCGGCTCTGTTTCTTTGGCACGAATATCCTTTCTGATCGCCGCAACGCCTTGTATGTCCGTCAGCAGCCCCAATGCCTGATAAGCTCCGAAACGAACAAAATAAGATGGATTGTTACGGGCAATGCCTTCCAGTACCGGAATACTTTTACGCTGTACATCCTGCTTCGATTTAATCAGATATTTTCCAAAAACCTGTAAGAAATTATATTTCTCATTCGGTTTCATACGCTTCATTTTTTCCAGGAACCAATCGTAACGGTCTGGCTGGGCCAATCCTGCATAATAATTACCAACGGACGTAACGATGGCGTCGTTTGGTGAGTTTTCAAATTGGGACGCAACATCGCCGGCATCAGCTGGCTGCCCTACCAGATATTTATCCAATGCAACAGAAACGACCTGATAAGAGCTATCGCTCAAAGCTTCACGGAAAACCGGATCGTTGTTATTGTCACCAAAAGACGCGAGGGTTATGATGGCCTCTGCTCTTACCTGCGGATGACGGTCGGTGCGGGCGCGGCTTTGAATGATCTTTTCGATTTCAGCAAAACCTTCACCGTCATATTCAGCAAAGTTTGATATCGCCATCTGACGTAGTTTCCAGAATGGATCAGTCATGGCTTTGATGAGCACATTCCTGACGGTCGAGTCCTGTAATTTTCCTTCCAAAGCCGCCAATGCTTCATATTTTGGCAGGAACTGTTCGGCATGGTTGTACTGGTAAACCAGTTCAGGACGGTCTTTATCCTGCTCGATACTGGCCAAAAGCTGTGACTCTGCATCAAAAATCACCAGATCTGGTTTTTTTGCCGATGGAAATTCAAGCGTTTGGTTTACCTTATCTACAATAACATCGTACCGGCTTTTCTTGCCACCTGCCCACACATCTACTTTAAGTGGTAATCTATAAACTGTCGTTGCCAGTGTATCCTGTGCCTGCGTTATTTTCAGCTGTATCTTGTTGGTTGCCGTAGAATACTCCTGTTTGATTTTCAAAAGAGGGTGTCCGGGGCGTAAAAACCACTGATCAAAAAACCAGTTCAGATCTTCGCCTGTCACCTTTTCAAAAGACATCCGTAAATCATTGATTTCGGCGGTACCCAAGGCATGGGTTTTCAGATAATATTGCAGCGACTTGAAAAATGCGTCGTCACCAACATATTTTCTCAGCATATGCAGAATCCGTCCGCCTTTCGCGTAAGAATGGCTGTCAAACATGTTTTCAGCATCCTTGTAGAAATAACGGATCATCGGCACCTGCTTGGTTTCCGCTTCTGTCAGATATTGTTTCAGCTCCTGTAAGTTCTGCCAGTCTGCTTCATTTTTGCCGATGTAATATTCGCTCCATAAGTACTCTGAGTAATTGGCAAAAGACTCATTAAGGGGTAATTGCCCCCATTCTTCCGCTGTTACATAATCCCCAAACCAGTGATGAGCCAGTTCGTGCGCGATAACGGCGTCTGAATTTCCATCCAGAATAGAACGCGAGTCTGTTTGAACACCTTCTTCATGAACCGTCGCCGTTGTATTTTCCATCGCACCGGCCACGAAATCTCTTACCGCAATCTGAGCATATTTCTCCCACGGATATTCTACGCCGAAAATATTGGAAAAGAAAGCCATCATTTCAGGTGTGCGTCCGAAAATGGCGTGTGCATCAACGCCATATTGCGGTTCCACGTAATAGCTTAATTCCATGCCATTGGGCATCATATCTTTTGCAATGGCAAAATCACCCACGGCAAGCATGGTCAGGTAAGGTGCGTGAGGAATTGACTGTTTCCAGTGATCCGTACGCTGTCCGCTTTGATCAGGCTCCTGCGAAATTAACAAACCGTTTGACAACGTTTTATAAGTGCTGTCGACCGTGATGTAGATGTCCTGCGTAAACTTTACATTCGGGGCGTCAACCGTTGGGAACCAGCATGAGCTGCCGTCTGTCTCTCCCTGCGTCCAGATTTGCTTGGGTTTTCCTTCTTCGAGTCCATCCGCATTGATAAAATACAAACCTTTGTCGTTGGGATTATCGCCTGCCTGGTCCCTCGGAATTTCATTCGGTTTGGCAACGTAATCTATTTTTACATAAATCGTGTCCTTTACGCTGTACTCGCGGCCAAGTTTGATGGTGATCTTACGTTTGTCGTAAGTATAGTCCAGTTTTTTAAGTGTTCTTTTAGTCAGCTCTTTTGTAGAAACGGCTCCGAAGTTATGAAGCGTATCAAGCTGTGAGATTCCTTTGATATCAAATCCCTTTGCGTCCAGCTCAATGGTATTCTGTGCGTAAAAGTGCGGTTTAAACTGAATAACAGCGGAGCCATGGACTTGCTGACGGAGCCAGTCAAATTCTACGTCCAGACGGGTATGGATAAGATCATGTTTTAAAGTCCGGGATGGACGGTAAGGTCCCTGCTTGGAAAGTACACCCGGATTTCTTCTGTAAACGGTGTCTCTTTCAGCAAAATGATCTCGTGCATTTACGCTGAAAGCAACAAATAACAGTGCTATTCCAAAAAATTTGCAGAAACCGTTACGCATCAATACGTCATTTTTCTTTTCGGTCATTTCTGCTTGTGGTTTGGACATAATTTAAATTTAGTCAAGTGTTTTGGTATTAAGTCGGATTATTTATTAACCGGTTTATTTGTCAGACGATTAGTGTCTGACCGGATAAAGCAGCCCTGCGTGCCGGGATATAAGACACAGCCAAGGTTATGATAACGATAATGATACCGGTAAAGAATATATCCTGCCAGATTAATTTAACGGGATAGGCGTCAACAAGGGCGGTTGTCATACCCATTGATACCAGTCCGTAGGTTGTTTGGAGCCAGCAAATCAGCACGCCGAAAATAGTACCTACAATAGCGCCGGACAGCGCCACGATGGCGCCTTCTGCAAGAAATATTTTTCTGATCAGTGAAGGCGTGGCGCCAAGCGCGTATAACATGGATACGTCTTTTTTCTTTTCGATCGCTAACATACTGAGAGAGAAGAATATGTTGATTGCAGCCACTAAAATAATAAAGGATAATGTAACAGCAACAAACAATTTTTCAACTCTTATCGCACGGAGCAGATCTGCATTCATAGCATCCCGGTCGCGCACGGTAAAATCCTTGCCAAGTTTTTTGGCAATATCTTCTCCCACCTGCTTTTCGGTAAATCCGGACGACGCTATTTTCACTTCCAGCGAAGAACGTTGCCCGTTATATTGCAGCAGTGATTCAACGATCGGCAAAGGTGCAATGACATAATCGTCATAACGGTTTTCGATAAAAAACACGCCACCCGGCCGGATGACCGTCTGGTTAAAGGCTTCCGTAGATGTAAGATTGACCGTTTTTGTTCCCGTTCGCGGATACCACAATTCCAAGGGTGTCAGAATATCTTCCAGTGAAATGGACAGCGCATTGCGGACCCCCTCGGAAATCACCGCGAAAGGCGTTCCATTGCCTCCATACAGTTTCAGTGATCCTTCAATCAAGGCAGTGTCAAGCTGTCCGCGTTGCGAAAAAGTGCTGTCAACACCTTTTAGCCGGACAATGGTCTGCTGGTTTCCGTAGCGGGCCAGTGCATTGTCTTCAATAACCTGCGTGATCAGCTTAACGCCGTCCACGGATTTTATCGCTTTCAGGACAGAGTCGGAAACCGGAAAACGTTTTCCTGCCGACGGCGTGATGGTGACATCTGCATCGAAAGTTTTAAACATTTTCCGGTTGAGATCCTCCATGCCATTAAACACGGAAAGAACCACGATCATCGCCATGGTTCCGACCGCTACGCCAGCCATAGCAATGCGTGCTATTACGCTAATGAAACTACGTTTATTACGGGAAAAGAAATAGCGAATGGCAATTCTGTACGAAAGATTCATTGTCAGTTACGCTAAGGATCAATTCGTTTCTTCTTCGTCTTCGTCTGGTTGAGCCGGAGGAATAACCAAATCTGCAAACAGAAGATCCATCTTCGCGGCATACTCGGCAGTATCATCAATATAAAATTGCAGATGAGGCACGATACGTAGCTGATGACGAACGCGTTCAGCCAGTTTTTGCCTTATAAACTTGGTGTTTTCTTTAATCGTTTCCAGTAAAAAGCCCTTATTCTTATCTGGCAAAAAGCTCAGATAAGCACGCGCTATACCCAAATCAGGCGAAACGCGCACCGCTGTGATCGTCACAAACGAGCCGCTTACCAAATGTTTTGCATCCTGTTGAAAAATTTCACCCAAATCCTTCTGGATTTGTCTCCCTACCTTTTGTTGTCTCTTCGATTCCATCTTGTTCTGATTGCGGACTTTGATCCGGGATGCCGGGTTTATACCACATTCCTTTCTCAATTCCTCTTACCTTCTTTTTTCTATTTAAGCTCTTTTCCTTTGTTGACGGACCAACTTACATAATAACTAAAATTTCACGGCTTTAACTCCTCTTAGCTACTATATTTAACACAAATATCCATACTTATTTTGTTTTTGTAGACCCCTAGGTTGTAATTTCGTGAAAGTATTCATGTCATCCTATCTAACCATCCAGTTTCTTGCTTAGTTTTTTTCGGGTAAATGCGGCTTATCAAATGATCAGCCTGGTGGTATTTTTTCTGCTGCTGAGGCTGCCATTCTTTTTTGGTGGAATCCCCTTATTGATACCAGAACTGAGCTGGATGCTTGTCGGAGAGCAAATGAACCATGGTTTTATGCTTTACCGGGATGTCTGGGATAACGTCAGTCCTTTTTCCGGACTCACTTACTGGCTGATCGATTCGCTCTTCGGCAGGGCACAATGGGCTTATCAGCTGGCTGCTGCCGCGCTCGGAATTATCCAGATCCTTTATTTTAATTATGTAATTTATTCGAGAGAAGTTTTTCCGGAGCGGACTTATATTCCGGGCGCTTTGTACGCAATCTTTCTCAATATTTCTTTCGACCTCGGCACGCTTTCCCCGATGCTGATGGCAAATACGTTTTTGCTTTTTGCCTTTGGTCTTATCGTTAAAATTCTTGTGCGACGTGAAGCGACCAACCAGGTTTTTGAAATGGGGCTGTACATCGGTATCGCGACTTTGTTTTACCTGCCGGCTTCTTTGTTTATGGTCTGGGGCTTTTTAGCATTGTTATTTTATACCGGAGCTACAATTCGTCACCATTTATTGGGGTTTTTCGGTTCGCTGTTTCCGCTGCTGATGGTGCTTCTGTTCTTTTATATGAATGATGGTATTGAAAGCCTTAACCGAAATTTGCTGACTTCTGTTTTTCAGGTCAAGCAATATAACCTTACCGATTTCTCTTCCCTTCTGGCGTCTTTGCTGTTACCATTGGGATTTGGAATTTTAGGTTTTACACGGATTTTTACGACGTTACGTTTTGTCAACTACCAGACAAGGATCCAGCAAGTGATGGCCTTGTGGTTTATTGTTTCTGTCTTTACAATACCGTTGATGCAATATCTGGCGCCGATGCAGTTTGTGATTTTTATCCCGCCAGCCGCATTTTTTGCTACACATTATTTTCAGAGCTTCAAGCGGAAAAGTTTTGGGGATGAATTTCAGTTTATGCTGATGACTGCGGTGATTGTGTTCATTCAGTATCAGGGAACGAGGGGGATATTACCGGGAATCTCCATGGGAAAACTTGAAAATCTGCGTTCCAAGTCGGCTTCGTTACCAGCTGAAATTAAGAATAAAAGGATTTTGGTACTTGGGCAGCATGCCGGAGAGTATATGGAAAATTTTACGGCCACGCCGTATCTCAACTGGGATCTTTCCAGTTATGACTTGAAAAATCTTGACAACTTTGACAGTGTCATCCATGTCTATGATAATTTCCGGAAGGATCCACCGGATTATGTTATCGACAAAGTCAACATCATGCCCAAGCTTTTAGAGCGCGTTCCTGCGCTGCAAAGTCAATACAAACTGAGCCAGTGGAAGGGGATTTACAAGAAGAATTAATTTAGTTGATAGTTGAGAGCGGTCCGGCGGGCGGTTGAAAGTAACGAGCTCACCAGGTCATTTCATTAATTTTCCACTCTCCACTCTCAACCCTCAACTAAATCAGCACGCAATTTTATCAACGCGCAACTGGTGTCTTCCACCTTCGAATTCTGTATTTAGAAATGCTTCTACGCTTGCTATCGCTGTTTCCAATGTAATAAAACGCACAGGGATACAAATGACGTTGGCATCGTTGTGCTGACGCGCAAGGGCCGCCAAAGGCAGATCCCACACCAAAGCAGCACGAATTCCCTGATGTTTGTTGGCGGTGATACATACGCCCTGACCACTTCCACAAAGCAGGATGCCTTTGTCAAATTCTTTGTTTTCAACGCCGCTGGCTACCGGATGCGCGAAATCGGCATAATCTGCCGAATCGGCGCTATACGTTCCAAAATCTTTTACTTCATAACCGTTATTGGTAAGCCAGGTGGTGATTGGTTCCTTGTATGGAAAACCAGCATGGTCGGAACCGATAGCAATTTTTTTCATTACTTTTTTGTTAATTGTGTCTTGGTGAATAACAATTCCGTCTGAGGTTTTGTTAAATTTTCCAGAATTATTTAGACTGGAAAACAAAGGTAACAGCAAATCAATGAACTAAAATTATTTTCAAAATATGAATGACGAATTAAAGAATGAAAATTCGAAATTAGTTGACGTATCGCTACTTAATCCGGCGGTACCGGAAGATGAAAAACAAATAAAAGCTGCGTTTGAAGACCGCAACTGGAGTGAAATAAAAAGTGCAGATTCCTGGGTTATATTTAAGGTAATGGCCGAGTTCGTCGAAGGTTTCGATAAACTGGCGAAAATCGGTCCCTGTGTTACGATTTTTGGTTCGGCAAGAACAAAACCTGAAAATCCATACTATAAAATCACGGAAGATATCGCCGCGAAACTGGTCCGTCATGGTTATGGTGTGATCACCGGTGGTGGGCCAGGTATCATGGAAGCGGGTAATAAAGGGGCGCATGAACAAGGCGGAAAATCAGTTGGTTTGAATATCAAACTGCCTTTCGAACAACACAGCAACCCGTATATTGATCACGATAAAAATATCAATTTTGACTTTTTCTTTGTCCGGAAAGTAATGTTTGTCAAGTACTCCCAGGGATTTATCGTTATGCCTGGTGGGTTTGGAACGCTTGATGAATTGTTTGAAGCGATGACCTTAATCCAGACAAAAAAGATAGGCCGCTTCCCGATTGTCTTGGTTGGGAGTAAATATTGGTCGGGTTTGATGGACTGGATAAAGAGTACTATGCTAACTGAGGGGAACATCAATCCGGAGGATTTAAAACTCATGAGCATTGTAGACACCCCGGATGAGGCGGTACATGTGATAGATGAATTCTATTCCAAGTATTTGCTGAAACCGAACTTCTGATGAATTATTTCATCAATTATCTTGATCAGATTGTTGCCTTGACCGAAGAAAGTGCGGCGGCAATCGATGAGATCACAATATACCGATCACTTCCTAAACATACATCGCTGCTTCAAAACGGCGATGTATGTAAGGAATTTCATTTCCTGGAAAAAGGACTTGCACGCGTTTTTTATTATAAAGACGGAAAGGAAGTCACGGCCTGGTTCGCGAGTGCAAATCAGATTGTAAGTGCTATTGACAGTTTATTTACCGGTAAGCCTTCGTTATACAACATAGAAATTTTGGAAGAAACCAGCGTTTGGAGTCTTCAATATCATAAAATTGAGCCGGTTTTTGAAAAACATCCGATTGTTGAAAGATTGGGACGGCTTTTAATCACGCAAAATTATCTGCTTCTTGACGAACGTATGAAACTATTTGCTTTCTGCACGGCCGAGGAAAGATATGAGCGTTTGCTTCTTCAAATTCCAGACATTCTCCAAAGAGTTAAATTAGGCCAGATCGCGTCATATCTTGGTATCTCGCAGGAACATTTAAGCCGGATTCGGGCTGGGTATAAAAAGTAGTTTTAATTGTTTTTGATCGATTTTGATAATTATCAAAGGAATCAATTTTCCTGGGTTGGTAATTTGTCATGAAGCAAAAACAGACATGGAAACTCTTTTAATCATATTACTGATCTATTCACTCTTTCTCATTTACATGATTCGAAGCTCATGGAGGAGGATCTTGCGTCCTACAAAACATAATGGCATCCGAATCGCCGCATTCATAGTAACGGCATTTTTTGTTGCGGGTACCATTTGGGAGCTTCTTGGATTTATCAGAAATGAAAATGGTAAATCCTTTACCATTGGATGGTACGCACTGGCTTATTTTATGGTTCAGGTCCTTTCGCTCTACACATTTTTATGCTGGCTTCTCGCCCGATTTTGGAAGTGAGCCGTTTATAATGATTTCTTCGTTTTCGATCGATTTTGATAATTATCAAAGGATTCCGAGCTGGGATAACGGAGATTTGAGTGTCGATGAAAATTATTTAAATTACTTCATATGAGCGTTTTAAATCGTAAAGTCTTTTCCCTGGCGGGCCTTTTTATCGGGAGCTTGGCTGTTTTTTTGGCAACCATGTATGTGTCTGATATACTGTCTCCTGATTATCAGTTTATCCCGCTAAAAAGAATTTTTTGGGGATTTACCTACACCGTCTTTTTCAGCATAACAACCATTCAATTTGTGAGAGGAGAGTTACTGACAGTCAGACTAATTCTGACAAACCTCGCGATCAGTGTACTTATACCTTATCTGTGGTTCAGGTTGTTATCGGTATCCGGATTATTCATTCAACTTTAAACTATTCCTTGTATGCTGACTATCATTTTTATAGTTTTTGGTCTATGTTTTATTCTGGAACGACTGGTCCCCGGTTGGAAACTACCTGAAGTACCTACCTGGACAATCAGAGTTTTGGCGATAAATTTCGTACAGCTCGGTGTGGTAACGCTGGCAGGTTTTACATGGGAAAAATGGTTTTCGTCGGTAAGTGTTTTCCATTTGTCAAATCACGTAAATAATGCCGCTGGTGGAATCATCGCTTATTTTATCGCCACTTTTATTTTCTACTGGTGGCATAGATGGCGTCATAAAGTTGATTTTTTATGGACACATTTTCATCAGATACACCATAGTCCGCAGCGGCTGGAAGTGGTTACCTCTTTTTACAAACATCCGCTGGAAATGACTGTAAATTCAATCATTGGAAGTTTGCTGGTATATACTTTGTTGGGGCTGAATATGGAAGCAGGAGGGATTTATACACTTTGCACTGCGCTTGGTGAGTTTTTTTACCATACCAATGTTAAGACACCGCAATGGATAGGATATATTTTTCAGAGGCCTGAAATGCATAGAATTCATCATGAGTATGAAAAACATACCAATAATTATGGCGATATTGTTTGGTGGGATATGCTTTTTGGTACATACGAAAACCCGAAGGAATTTAAAACTTCCTGTGGATTCGATAATGACAAAGAGCAGCGTCTCGGGGATATGTTGAAATTTAAGGACGTACATAAAGAATAAATGCACACGCTTAATTCAGAAAAATGAATAATCGTATACGAACCTGTTTGCTGATCAGCAACCTGTC
This sequence comes from Dyadobacter diqingensis, assembly GCF_024220585.1. Lineage (GTDB taxonomy): Bacteria > Bacteroidota > Bacteroidia > Cytophagales > Spirosomataceae > Dyadobacter > Dyadobacter diqingensis. Next base: position 183,914 of record NZ_JAMXKF010000007.1, on the reverse strand, counting down.
TTTCCCATTTGTTTCAAGTATCGGTGTTAAGCTAACACTCCCCAACTTTTTTTTATTGCCGGTTTGCCTGTTAGAGCCTCATTTTGAAAACCAAATGTTAGGCTTCGTTTTCTTGGCAATCTGGGCCTGTTTGTGGTTCGTCATTTTTAGCAATAGGGCCAAATCTCTATTCTTAGGCTTTTGCCAGGCTGTTCTGCTGGCCCAGGTTATTATTTTAGGGTACGAGGCCATGTTTGCAAGGGGTATAAAAGTTCTGTTGTCGTCGCCTATGATACCGAGTCATATTTTTGTGCTTTGTTGTGTTTTTATCGGGCGGGAATATTACAGGTTATGGTCTTTGCAGAGCATTCAAAATACTAAGTAAGGCCCAATCTTCTCAATCGTGTTGTCATCCATAACCCGTACTTTTTTCAAATCCTCCACAGATTGATAAGGACCGTGCTGTGTTCTGTAATTGACGATGACGGCATTGATCTTTTTGTTTCGGAGGTAGGGATGTTGGGCCATTTCTTCTGCGGTGGCTGTGTTGATATTAACTTTTCTGACCGGACTTTGAATTTTTGCATATTTATTCAATTCGGACAAAGCCAGTGAGTCCAGTCCGAAGATTTCAGAATACTGACTGGCGGAGTGAAAGCCGCCCAACGCGTCTCTGAATTTTAAAATGCGCAGGGATAATTTGCTGCCGATACCTTTCAATTTAATCAGTTCGGTTGTATCGGTACTGTTGATATCGAAAGGCACAACAACAGGTTTATTATAGGCCTTAATTTCTTTCGGCAGCGTATTGTTGGGAACCGATTTTTGAACGAAATCTGATGTATACTTTTTTGTGCTGACTTCCGGTAATGAAATGTATGATTCGAGCTTTTGATAAACGTTGGTCGGGAAATCGTATATGTGCAGTAAATCCTCCTTTTTTCGGAATTTTCCGCCTTTGGATCTGTACTTGTCAATTCGTTTGGCTATGAATGGAGGAATGCCCAGTTCTTGTAATTGGTCAACTGTGGCCGTGTTGGGGTCAAACGTAAAAAAACGGACGGGGTGGTCTGGGGTATTTTTATATTCCTTTTTTGGATAATTATTTTCCCTTTCAACTGGTACGGTTGATGCGTCTTTTTCTAGTTGCGCCGCGATACTGTCAAATTTTTGTGTATTAACAGGCTCGGAAGGTGCCGGGAAATAGGGTAGGATCCAACGCCGGAAAATAAAAGGTGTCCAGATCAGCATGAATGAAAACGCCATCAGGACGAAAGCGGCACGTGCCTGTTTCCTGGAAATACCGAAATAGTCTTCAAGCTGATCGAGTATCCGCCGGATCATAAGTCAAAAGTTTAAGGCATAAATAGCAGTCTGCCTTTTGACGTCAAAAAGTTAATTTGGTTTCCAGATTTTTAAAGAAGTATTTTCTGCGATATGCTCAAAATCAACATCACTGTGACAAAGTTCTAAGTCGAAATGAATTGCGTAATAGGCAATCAGGCAATCGTTTGCTTTGCGTATGGTAATCCCTTTTTTTCGAAGTGAGCGATAGATTTGGGCAGCAGAGGTTGATGCGTAGAAAGGATCAAGTATGAGCGGGTGTAACCCTTTAAAATCTTCCTCGTACTGATTAAAATCTCTATCAATACGTATTCCTTGTAAAAATTCCTGCAAAATTATTGGACAGTAACAAACTTTATTCGCTCTGAGTGATTCAGTTAAAAGGTCGGCTTGCGCAGTTTTAACCCCATTCCTGAAATCGACCCACACAGAGGTATCAAAAAGACGGTACTTCATAAGTTCTCATTTTTTCCAGATCATCGTCCCATCCACCTTTACCTCTTGATTCAATCAGTCGTTGCCGACGCATCTGATTAATTAGTTCAGATAATGCAAAATCGATTATTTCTTTTTTTGTTTTAAGATCTTGATTGAAATCTCTTATTTTTTCGATTTTACTCTCATCAATTTCCACATTCGTTCTCATAATATCTGGATTTTGAATACACACAAATATACAAAATTTATACACATGGTTATGCTTTGCCGTCAAATTCCCTAATTTTGCGAACCGATTGCAAAACATGTAAAATTTGCGGTCTCAAAACCTTACGTTTATTAATCAATTGTCTGAACCAATAATGAGCCAATCACCTGCTACCTCTTTACAAGACATTGTAGGGCATGCCAAAGAATACGGATTTGTGTTCCCTTCTTCTGAAATATATGATGGATTACAAGCCGTTTATGACTACGGTCAGAATGGTGTGGAATTGAAAAATAACCTGAAAGCAGTATGGTGGAAGGCCATGACGCAGCTTAACGATAATATCGTTGGTATTGATGCTTCTATTTTCATGCATCCGCTTACCTGGAAAGCTTCGGGACACGTTGACGGATTCAGTGATCCGATGATTGATAATAAGGATTCTAAAAAACGTTATCGTGCTGATCAGCTTCTGGAAGCAAAAGCGGAACAATACGAAGCAGAAGGCCAGTCTGAAAAAGCGCAGGCTTTGCTTGCTGAAATGGGGCGTCTGTTAAGTGCGGAAAACCTTGAAGCAGTTCGTGAGTTAATTATTGCTGAAAATATAAAATGTGCAGTTTCTGGCACTGCCAACTGGACAGAGGTTCGTCAGTTTAACCTGATGTTCAGCACACAAGTGGGTTCGGTTGCGGAAGATTCAAGCCTTATTTATCTGCGTCCTGAAACGGCTCAGGGGATTTTTGTAAACTTCCTGAACGTGCAGAAAAGCGGACGTATGAAGGTTCCTTTTGGTATTGCCCAAATTGGAAAAGCGTTCCGTAACGAGATCGTTGCACGCCAGTTCACTTTCCGTATGCGTGAATTTGAACAAATGGAAATGCAATTTTTCGTTCGCCCCGGCACTGAAATGACCTGGTATGCGGCATGGAAAGAATCCCGCATGAAATTCCATAAAGCCATCGGGTTACCAGCTGATAGTCTTAAATTCCATGATCACGAAAAGCTGGCGCATTATGCCAATGCTGCGGTCGATATCGAATACAAATTTCCTTTTGGTTTCCGTGAAATGGAAGGAATTCACTCACGTACTGATTTTGACCTTCGTAACCATCAGGAATTGTCAAAGAAAAAGCTTCAGTATTTTGACGCGGACCTTGACGAAAATGGCAAACCTTATGGAAATTATATTCCTTACGTGGTTGAAACCTCGGTTGGAGCGGATCGCCTTTTCCTGGCAACTTTCTGTAATGCCTATACCAAAGAAACAGTAGGTGAAGGAGATTCGGAAAAGGAGCGTACTTATTTGAAATTACACCCGGCTTTGGCTCCGTTTAAGGTTGCGGTTTTGCCTTTGGTGAAGAAAGACGGTTTGGCTGAAAAAGCGCAGGCAATTACAAATTCATTGAAATCAGCGTTCCGTACAACTTATGACGATGGTGCTGCGATTGGAAAACGTTATACCCGTCAGGATTTAATCGGCACTCCTTTCTGTGTCGTAGTTGATTACCAGACCATGGAAGACGATACTGTTACGATCCGTCACCGTGACTCTATGGAGCAGGAGCGTGTTGCGATCAGTGAATTGAAAGAGAAAATCGGATATGAGGTTTCTATCGAGAGAATTCTTGAAGCGATCTGATAAACATATAGTTTTATAAAGTAAAAGAGGGTTTCCGGCATCGGAAACCCTCTTTTACTTTATATTAAGTCCTGATTACGCAAGCTTAACATTAACGGCGTTTAGTCCTTTACGACCTTCCTGAAGATCAAAAGTAACTTCGTCGTTTTCGCGAACTTCGTCTACAAGACCTGAGATATGTACGAAATAATCTTGTCCTGTTTCTGCGTCTTTAACAAACCCGTAACCTTTTGCGTCATTAAAGAATTTAATTGTTCCTTGATTCATAAAAATATTAAATTGAATTTTTTGAAACAAATATAACGATAAGGGTTACTTAATTACAATACTTAATAATAAAATAATGAAGTATTTTCTTCGCTAAGCCATAGTGTTCAGGAATATTTCATTTGTTTTTTTGAAATTTTTCTTTCTCTCATAGTAAAACTGTACCTTTGCGGTTTATATCGCATTTTCTATGACTGAACAGATTCTTATTCTAGATTTTGGCTCACAGTACACGCAATTAATTGCGCGTCGGGTTCGAGAACTCAATGTTTATTGTGAAATCCATCCATACAATAACTTCCCGGAGATTACTCCGAATATCAAAGGTGTCATTCTTTCAGGTAGCCCCTGTTCCGTAAGGGATGAAAATGCTCCTTATGTTGATCTCGAAAAATTCAGGAAGGTTGTTCCTGTTTTAGGCGTTTGCTACGGAGCTCAGCTGATGGCGCAATTGCTTGGCGGCGACGTGAAAGCATCGCAGCACCGTGAGTACGGAAGAGCTCGTTTGGAAATAGACGATGAAGATTCTTCATTGCTAGCCGGACTTTCAACCACTTCGCAGGTTTGGATGTCACATGGAGATACGATTGTCAGCATACCCGAAAATTTCCGTATCATTGCTTCTACTGAATCGGTAAAAGTGGCCGCCTTCAAAATTGAGGACGAGCTTACTTACGGTATCCAGTTTCACCCGGAAGTTACGCACTCTACCGAAGGTAAGCAGTTGATGTATAACTTTGTAGCTAAGATTTGCGGCTGCAAACAGGATTGGACTTCCGAATCATTCGTTGAACAAACCATCCATAACCTTCGTGCCAAACTTGGTGATGACCGTGTGGTAATGGCGCTTTCTGGTGGTGTAGATTCTACCGTGGCTGCGACATTGGTTCATCAGGCAATCGGAGAAAATCTGTTCTGTATTTTTGTAGATAACGGATTGTTAAGAAAAGACGAATACGATCAGGTACTTCATTCGTACCGTGATATGGGTCTTAATATAAAAGGTGTTGATGCAAAAGACCTTTTCTATGGCGCGCTGGAAGGACTAACCGATCCGGAAGCGAAAAGAAAAGCGATTGGTAAAGCATTTATCGATGTTTTTGATCAGGAATCACATTTAATTGAAGACGTTAAATGGCTTGGTCAGGGAACAATTTACCCTGATGTGATTGAGTCGGTTTCCGTAAAAGGCCCGTCTGCAACGATTAAATCTCACCACAACGTAGGTGGTTTGCCTGACTTTATGAAACTTAAAGTCGTTGAGCCGCTGAATACTTTGTTTAAAGACGAAGTACGTGCAGTGGGTAAAACTTTGGGTATTGATCCTAATATTTTAGGTCGTCACCCGTTCCCGGGACCAGGTTTGGCGATCCGTATTTTGGGTGATATCACAGCCGAAAAAGTAGCTATTTTACAGGAAGTTGATGCAATCTTTATCGGCGGACTGAAAAAATGGAACTTGTACCATGAAGTTTGGCAGGCTGGTGTTATGTTATTGCCCGTTAAAAGCGTTGGTGTAATGGGTGATGAGCGTACTTACGAAAGTGTAGTAGCATTGAGAGCTGTTACGTCAATTGATGGTATGACTGCCGACTGGGCTCATTTGCCATATGATTTCCTTGCAGAAGTTTCAAATGATATTATTAACAGAGTAAAAGGCGTTAACCGCGTCGTTTATGACATTTCTTCAAAACCACCAGCAACAATCGAGTGGGAATAATAGCATTTAATTTGTAGATATAAAGAGAAAGCGGGCTGTTCAGTCCGCTTTTCTTTTGTTGGATGATCTATGTATAAGTCCGTCAGGATCGCCCGACTCCGCGGCTGATCAAACTTAAAACGAATAATACTAAAAAGACAAAGAAAAGTATTTTAGCAATTCCGGCAGCACCCGCTGCAATTCCACCAAATCCAAGTACTCCGGCAATGATGGCTACGATCAGAAATATTACAGTCCATCTAAGCATAATTGACAAATAGTTAGTTGATTAAAAGTATAATCAGGTTTTTACTAATTATGTGCCAAACTGCATGGCGTGGAAACCAGGTTATTTTAGGTCTTAAAAAGCTTATTTATGAGGTAATCGCTGTATTTTCTGTGGAGATTGCTACCCAAATTTATCCGATTTCACCATAACAGTTACAAGTAATTAGATGAAAAACTATTTTATTGAAATATTTTAAGTTCGGTTTGGAGTTTAAGGGTGAATTCTAGCGATTATTCGGTCAACTGGCTGTTTTGGCTTAATTTGCAAGATGTTTTAAATGAAATTTTAGTTTCTACGAATGAATAGATTGCTTTTTGTTTTATTGGCTGGTTTGAGTTGTACAGCCGCATTTGCTCAGCCGGACCGATGGCAGCAACGTGCCAGGTATCAGATGAATGTAGATTTTGATGTTACTACAAATCAGTACAAGGGCGTACAGAAGCTTGTTTACAGTAATAATTCCCCGGACACGCTGACCAAAGTTTTTTATCATCTCTATTTAAATGCATTTCAGCCGGGTAGCCAAATGGATGTTCGTTCCAGAACAATCAGTGATCCGGATCCGCGTGTGAAGGATCGTATTTCGAAGCTTTCGCCCAGTGAAATAGGATATGAGAAAATTATTTCTTTAAAACAGAATGGTAAACCGTTAAAGTATGAGGTGGTAGGGACAATTCTGGAAGTTACGCTGGCTGAGAAAATTCTGCCTAAAACGCAGCATACTTTCGATATGGAATTTGAAGCGCAGATTCCGGTACAGATTCGTCGTACCGGTCGTGATAACAGCGAAGGAATTGATTACTCCATGGCGCAGTGGTATCCAAAATTATGTGAATATGATTACGAAGGATGGCATGCGAATCCCTATATCGGCCGCGAATTTTATGGTGTTTGGGGTGATTTCGATGTGAAAATCACGCTGGATGCTTCTTACGTGGTTGCGGGCACAGGTTATCTGCAAAATCCTGAAAAGATCGGATATGGTTACAGCAGTAAAGATGTAAAACATAAGGCGGGAGAGAAACTGACCTGGCATTTCATAGCACCGGAAGTTCACGATTTTATGTGGGCCGCAGATCGTGATTACAAACACGATGTTGTGAAGGTAGATGACAATCTTGACCTGCATTTTTTCTACCAGACCGATACGCTTGCCAATGTCTGGAAAGAAATGGAACCTTTGGCGGTAGAGGCGTTCAAGATCATGAACCAGAAATTTGGCCGTTATCCTTACAAACAATATTCGATTATTCAGGGTGGTGACGGTGGTATGGAATATCCAATGGCGACACTTATTACCGGCCGTCAGAATTTGTCAGGTTTGATCAGCGTAGCGGTGCACGAATCCATTCATAGCTGGTTTCAGATGATCCTTGGAACGAATGAGTCCAAATATTCCTGGATGGATGAAGGGTTTACGACTTATGCGCAGAACATCGTTTTGGCAGAATTGTTTCAATCTAAACTGGATCCCCAGCGGAGCACGACCAACAGTTATCGCAGTCTGGTAAAATCGGGACTGGAAGAGCCGTTGACTACCCATGCCGACCATTACAATACCAACCGTGCTTACAGTATCGCGAGTTATTCCAAAGGCTCTGTGTTTTTGAACCAGCTTGGTTACATTATCGGAAAGGATAAGCTTGAAACGGGGATGAAGCGTTATTTCAATGAGTGGAAATACAAACACCCAAATCCGACGGATCTGAAACGTATCATGGAAAAGGAGTCTGGTCTGGAACTGGACTGGTACTGGGAGGATTTTATAGGAACGACCAAAACGATCGATTATGGTATTAAAGAAGTGGTCCCAAATGCCGGGAAAACGGATATCGTGTTGGAGCGAATTGGACAGATACCTATGCCGCTGGATGTCGTTGTAAGTTACAAAGACGGAACTCAGGAAAATTTTTACATCCCGCTTGAAATCATGCGCGGAGAGAAAAGTGAAAAGTTGTATGCCAAAACAACATTGTTGCTAGATTGGGGATGGACTTATCCTGAATACACTTTCAAAATTGACCGCCCTTCTACGGATATCGACAGAATTGTGATTGACCCGAGCCAGCGTATGGCGGATATCAATCTAGAAAACAACACCTATCCGTCGCTGCCTAAAATCTTGCCAAGACTGAAAGGCGAGCGGGCTAAGTAATGAAATAGTATTATCTCGAAAAAATCGGATAACTTTCAGTTCATGAGGGTTATCCGATTTTTTTTGCCAGAAATCAGCGCAAATCAGATAATCTGAAAGTTGTACCGACGCGAAACTCGACCTTATGTAATTTTGAACCGTCAAACTGAGCAACCGTCTCCACGCGGAAGAAGCGCAGAATATGGTCCAGCCCGTACACAATTTCTGAATAATGACGTGAAGTTGGGGAGAATAGATAATGAACCTGTACCGTTTCTTTTAGTCCTGACAAACGAAAAACGGGTAATTGCGTCACCAAAAAGCGCTGCATGGACCATAGCGCGTGACCTTCAATAAACCAGGATCTGGTGCTGTGCGCGTAATAAGGCAGGCTGCGGAATTGTGCGAGCGGGTCTCCCATTCTGAAAAAAGATTCATTGCCAAGGAAATGCCGGAAGTCGGGGAAGTAGAGTTCTTTTTTGCTCAAAAATCCTCCTCCTTTAATCGAATACCGTATCGTGTTTCTTGGCCCCAAGTCAATCGATTGACGTATGCCTCCCTGAAGAAACTTGTAATCCACATCACCTGCAAAGGGCAACCCACTTTTGTAAAGAACACTGAATGCCGGTTTTTTACTTTGTAAATAGCGTTTTTCACCATTTCTGACCAGATACCTTCTCCATGGACGGATGTCAGCACTGAACTGAAAAATCAAAGCATCATGATTCGGGAAGCCGGTGTTTTCAAGTTCATCATTAAGCGGGCGGTTCGGGATAAAGGTTCTGTTCGACCAGTTGATATAAGATTGCAGGTTTTCCATGTCAAACAACTCCTGCCTTTTTTCGTATTCCAAACTGGTATTAATGCTCAGCACATCCAAAATATTTCGGAAGGAATATTCTGCTTTCAGAAATTTCGACTGATACAATTTGGCCCGGTTTCGTTCAAAAATCAGCGTCGATATGGTATTGCCAAAAGGTGTTATCGGGTTATCCCGGTTAATCTGATTTACCATTTCACCCCCGGTCAGCAATAAATTGGATCGTTTGTTGCCAATGTTTGCCTGTAAATTTCCATTAAAACGGTCGCGCCCGAAAGTGTACCGGGCATAAGGCCGGATATTAAAATAACTTGATTTACTCCACTTTTTCTGATATTCCGCAGCCAGATTAAGCGCATATCCTTCCACTGTGTTATAGTAAAAAGCAAGAAGCGGACTTTCAATGTGCAAGGAATGCTGATTTTTGAAATTGTAGGTATTGCCAACTAAAATATGATGTCCTTTGAAATAGGTAGAGTCGGGCCGGCTATTTTCTTTCGCAGCATCTTTGATAATCTTGATGCTGTCCTGCATGGCATAACTTTGTACCTCTGAATTGGTCAGCGGGATCGGACGGAGATTTTCCCAATAAACGGTGTCCCTTTTGTTCGCCATTGAATCGATAACAATGGAATCTTCGCGGACGATCCTGGTGTCCTCGCCTTTCTTTTTGTTCTCCTTTTTTAATTCCTTTTCATATTCTTTGGTGAATTTTTTCAGGTTTTTAGTCGAGAATTCTTTTTGGTCGCGAATCATCTTTTCCAGATTTTTCTTTCGGACTTTTTCCGCGGCTTCCGCATCCACTTTCGGGTCATGCACTACGATTTCTTCCTTTAACCCCGGATCGATATCCATCTTTTGATAAGTCAGTGAAACCAGATACTTGAATTCGCCTGCAAACCCCAGATAACTTCCCTTGATCCTGAACTGCTGGTTAACCGGGAGCCAGATATTTTGCACAGGGTTGAAAATCTGCTTGGCAGAAATATCAAGTCCGCTCGTTGTTGTTTCCAGGTCGTAGCTGTGAATGGCCCAGCGTTCATCAATGATGTACAAACTGCCGCGGAAAATCCCCTCCCCATAGGCTTTCGGAATAACTTTGATTTTGTTGATGATCTGCCCGCGATCTTCGAAATAACCCTCGTACTCAAACCTGTAATAAGAGAAAGCTTTGGGTGAGAGTGGGGAGATTGTTCCGGCAATTTCGGGACTATATAAACTGGCTAAAATGTATTCATTAGGCGAAGGAATACTATTGTCCAGGCTATTGCGGGTAGAAATAATATGCTGTTTGAAATTATTGGGCCGACGGTACTGAATTTCGGCAACACTTTCATTGATAATGGCTTTTCCTTCCTGAACACCTTCTTTTTTCAACCGTCTTTCTACAAGATAGGGAATTTTTGTAGGCAGCGCGGTACTTCTGGAATAGACTTTCGCCGTGTACGACCGGACTTGTAATTGGTGAAAACGCGCTTTGGAAATGGCTTTCCGCATGATCGTGTAGGCAGGATCTTCCCGTTTGTTGTCAACTTTTACTTCGTCCAGGTTAAGAGCCTGTTCTTCAAGGGTGATGTTCAATTCCTTAAAGTCATTTCCTATGACCACATTTTGGGTCAGGGTTTTGAAGCCGAGATATTGAAAAACAACTTCATAAGAGCCAGCCGGCAAACTGAATTCATACAAACCTTCGTCATTAGCGATGGTCCCTTCGCTCGTACCCTTGATAACGATTCCTGCATAAGGCAACGCCTCACCTTTTTTATTGGCAATACGACCTTTTATGCCTCCCGCCTGTGCTAACGAAACGATGAAACAAAACAGAAACGAAAAAAGGAAAAAGCGCATAAATTAAGTTCGGGATGTTCAGATTTTTTGATCAGGTACGCAAATGAAACTTTATTCCTTAAGAGAATGGCCGCAATTGCTGCAAAAATTTGCGTTTAACGGCATTCTTTTTCCACAAGACAAACATTCCGTCAGATCACTTTTCTTGGGAACCGGCTGAGATCTTGACATTTCAACCGTTACAATCCCTGTGGGTACGGCAATAATTGCATAACCCATAATCATCACAAGTGAAGAAATGACCTGTCCAAGCGGTGTTTGCGGGGTAAGATCACCATAACCGACCGTGGTTATGGTCACAATTGCCCAGTAAATACTTTGTGGAATGCTTGTAAAACCATTTTCTTCTCCCTCTACTACATACATAATCGTGCCTATGATCAAAACCAGGGCAACAATGAAGAGCATGAAGACTGTTATTTTCTGCAAACTGGCGGCTATGGCCGTCTTTAAAACCTGCGCGTGATGAACAAAACTGCTTAATTTGAGAATTCTGAAAACGCGTAAAAGCCGTAAAATACGTATCGTGATCAGATAATGCCCCGACGGCATGAAATAGGTAAGATAAAATGGGATGATCGAGAGGAGATCGATGATGCCGTAAAAACTCAGCAGGTATTTTAGCGGCTTGGGGTGACTGTAAATCCTTAGAAAATATTCTATCGTGAATACGATGGTGAAGAAGGTTTCAAGATAGAAAAAAGTGGATTCGTAACTGGCTCTTATTTTGGGGACGCTTTCCAGGCAGACCACCAGAATACTGATTAGGATAAACCACAGCAGGAAAACGTCGAACAGTCGTCCTTTTCTGGTATTTGCTCCGAAAATGATGATAAAAAGTTGCCCCCGTAACGAATTACGATCTATTGCCATGACACTACAATTGATATGTAAGCCGGCAATGTAGCAAAAGCCCGGGTCTTGCACAAAATGCAGGCACCCGGGCTTTGGTTTTATGGTCGTATGAAAGCTGTTTTAGCAGTTTCCGTCCGTTGTGCAGCTATCTCCTTCGGCGTAGGTCAAAAGAGGGGCCGGGTTTTCCTTTTCCCATTCCTGAAATGACTGTTGCAATGCGCCAAGGAATGTTTCGGTTTGCTGAGCTCCCGAAACGGCATATTTTCGGTCGAGAACAAAAAACGGAACGCCTCTCGCGCCAACCTGCTGTGCTTCATAGACATCTTTGCGGACATCTTCCGCAAACTGATTGCTGTTTAACACATTTTTTACATCCGTCGCTTCAAGACCTATTTTGGCTCCAAGGTCAGCCAGAACGCCATGATCCGCTGTGTTTTTTCCTTCTGTGAAATACGCATGGAACAGCGCTTCTTCAGCCTCTGATCCCAATTTATTTTTCTTGGCAAACTGAATAAACCGGTGGCTGTCAAATGAATTGGCCAGCACTGTTTTATCCATGTGATATTCCAGACCTACTTCTTCCGCGATGCCCGTAACGTGGTCCAGCATTTGTGTGGCGTGGTCAGGGGTAATGCCCTTCGCTTCAACCAGATATTCGACAATACTTCTGTCAGGATCTGTTTCCATGTCAGGATTTAACTGAAAACTTTTCCATTCTACTTCAATTCTGTCTTTTTGTGGAAACTGTTCCAGTGCCTTCTCAAACTTGCGCTTGCCGATATAACACCAGGGACACATTACATCACTCCATATTTCAACTTTCATCGTCGTTTTGTTTTAAGTTCTGAGCAATGTCTGCCATCGAAAATCAGATGGTAACAAAAAGCTCTTCATGTGCTTTTCTTACTTTTTTCGCACTGGCCAAAGCGTCATTTTCGCTGTCGCGATAGCCCAGCGTCATAATCACAACACTGTTGAGGCCTTTTTCGTTTAAGCCTAAAATTTCATCCAGTCCTTTTGCGTCAAATCCTTCCATCGGTGTTGCGTCGATTTGCTCGGAAGCAGCAGCAACCAGCGCGTGACCCAGGGCAATGTAAGCCTGACGGGCGGCCCATTGTGCATTTACTTCTTCGCTGCGGCTTAACAGACCCGCGCTTATTGAATTTTTGAATCCATCAAGCGACTCCACCGGTATGCTGCGTGTGTCTGCAATCAGGTTCATGTAGTCTGACACATTTTCAGCAGTCAGTTTATTGTATGCAGCAAAAACCAAAAGGTGTGAAGCTTCGATGACCTGTGGCTGCGAATAAGCCACTTTGTGAATTTTTTCTTTTACTGCCTGATCTTCAATAACAAAGACGGTATAAGGTTGCAAACCGGCCGAAGATGGTGAAAGTTTGATGGCTTCCAGAATCACGTCCAGTTTTTCGGACGGGATTTTATTGCCGTTCATTCTTTTTGTAGCATAACGCCAGTTTAATGTTTCTATCAGGTTATTCATTGTAGCAAAATTTTATTTAAATTTGATGATGCAAACTTAAATAAATATACTATACATTTGTAAGTGCTATACAAAAGGATAGTAATAAAGTTTTTAGACAACCATCATGGAAGCGAAAGAAGCATTTTTGGAAGAAAGATTGAATCACAGTGATTGCGCGAAAAGCTTGTTGCCTGTTCGTGATGCACTGGATGCGTTAAACGGCAAGTGGAAGTTACAGATCATCATTTCGCTGATGTTTGGAAACAAACGTTTCACTCAGATTGCGAAGGAGATTCCGAATATAACCGACAAAATGTTGTCAAAAGAATTGAGAGATCTGGAAGCGAATGAGCTGGTGAAACGTACTGTTTACGATTCGATACCGGTGGTGGTGGAATACACGCTGACAGAACACGGACACTCGCTGCGGGAATTAATTGATGTGCTGAGGGTGTGGGGTGTCAAGCACAGGAATCTGGTGATGGGGCGGGAGGTTGTTGAGAGTTGACGGTTGTCTGTCGATTGATTATTGACCATTAACCATTGTCAATCGGCAATGGTCAATGGTCAACAAAAAAATTAAGCCAAACGGTTGATGCAGTTCAAGTCTTCGAAAGCTACTTTCAAACGAGCGATCATGCTTTCTTCGCCTTTACGCAACCAAACGCGTGGATCGTAATATTTCTTGTTTGGAGAATCAGCGCTTTCAGGGTTTCCTAATTGAGACTGAAGGTATCCTTCTTTGTCTTTGTAATATTTAAGAATTCCTTCCCAAGTTGACCACTGAACGTCAGTATCGATGTTCATTTTGATCGCACCGTACTCGATAGCTTCGCGGATTTCTTCACGTGAAGAACCTGATCCACCGTGGAATACGAAGTTTACAGGGAGTTCACCCGTTCCGAATTTCTCCTGGATGTAGTTCTGAGAATTACGAAGGATTTTCGGCTCCAATTTCACGTTACCTGGTTTGTAAACACCGTGAACGTTTCCAAATGCTGCTGCAATGGTGAAGTTAGGAGAGATTTTGCTCAATTCAGCATAAGCATAAGCAACTTCCTCAGGCTGCGTGTAAAGTTTCGAGCTGTCAACATCGCTGTTATCAACACCGTCTTCTTCTCCACCAGTTACACCCAATTCGATTTCAAGTGTCATGCCTAATTTAGACATACGCTCAAAATATCTGCTGCAAATTTCGATGTTTTCTTCAAGAGGCTCCTCTGACAAGTCGATCATGTGAGAGCTGTACAAAGGCTTGCCATATTGATCAAAATGACGCTCACCTGCATCCAAAAGACCGTCGATCCAAGGAAGAAGTTTTTTAGCGCAGTGGTCTGTATGTAAAATTACAGGAACGCCATAAACCTCAGACATAAGATGTACGTGCTGGGCTCCTGAGATACTTCCTGCAATAGCAGCTTTCTGATTTGTATTTGATACACTCTTTCCCGCGTAAAAAATTCCGCCACCATTCGAAAATTGAATAATAACGGGACTGTTCACAGCCGCAGCCGTTTCCAATACTGCATTCACTGAGTTAGTGCCTACAACGTTAACAGCCGGAAGGGCATAATTATTTTCGTTGGCATGACGGAAAATTTCGCTAACTCCGTCACCGGTAATAACACCGGCAGGAAAGCGTTTTGTGGTTTCGCTCATAGTAAAATAAGATATTTTATCAAGAAATAATTTTACAATTCGGGTATTGATGCCCAATTGTACAGGAATTGCCGCAAGTTAACGATTTTACAGAAAACGGGAGGGATATGTAGAGGATATTATAGCGTCGGCAGATCATTTTACCGAGCTTGACCATTTTGATTCATTCTGTGTATATTTGAAAAAGAATAGCGTATAACAACGTCTTGATTGTCACCAGACGTTATTAAGTTACAAAATTAAAATTGCATGTCTCCAAAATTAACCCGAACCATTCTTCTTGCCGGCACCGTCGGTTTTTTAATTGTATGGGTTCTCGAATTTCGCCGCACCACCTTATTTGATAGCTACTGGCTTTTGTTATTGAGTATAACCTGTCTGTTGTTTTTCCAGTTTAACCGGCTGAAATCTTCATTGACCGCCAAGAAAAAAGCGGAAGAAGAGGAGCTGGCAAAAACGGCTAAAAAGGCAGTTGCATCTAAAACCATCAAGAAATGAATCTTCTGTTAGTCGGTTTTGCAGTATTTTTCTTTGTGCTGGCAGGTTATTACGGGGCTGTCCGGGCGGTTTTGCTGGATGTGTCCATTGACCGCTACTCACTGAGGAATGAAAATGCATCGCAAATTTTTCAAACGCTGTATTGGCGTCGGCTTTTGCGCATGGTCCGGCTGGCGGTTGTGGCACTCGGCTGTTTTTATGCGGTTACCTTTGTTTTTCCAATCCTCAGAGATTCGCTTGGCCTGGCAGAAGAGCTTACCGTTGCCGTACTTTTTGTAGGATTGGCTGTTTTATGGATATCCTGTTATACCTGCTGGGTCCGGATCGGGCATAGTTTTCCAAAAGTTCTGGACCTGCAATCTTTCCCTGTCCGGTTTGCCGAATGGGTGATGACACCACTATATTGGTTTGTCGAGCCTTTTGTGAAGGAGAATGCCTTGTCATACTATTTGCGCGATGAAGCGGCTTCGGCTGATGATCCTGATTTCGATGACCACAGCATTGAGGAAAGGATGTTCATCAACGCGCTGGATTTCAAGGATCTGCGGATTCGTGATTGCATGATTCCGAGAACGGAAATTTCGGCGGTAAATGTAAATGATACCATTGAAGATCTTAAAAGAGCGTTTCTGACAAGCGGACACTCCAAAATAATTGTTTACCGTGAGTCCGTGGATGATATCCTGGGTTACTGCCATGCCTTGTCTCTTTTTCGTAAACCCAAGGAAATCAGCGGTATCGTAACGCCGATTCTGATCGTGCCGGAAGCCATGCCTGCCAGCGATCTGATGTTACGTTTTCTGGAAGAAAGAAGAAGTCTGGCCCTGGTGGTGGACGAATTTGGCGGGACTTCGGGACTTGTCAGTGTGGAGGATGTGGTTGAGCAGATTTTTGGCGAAATTCAGGATGAATATGACTCGACGGAAGACTGGACGGAGCGTAAGGTTGACGATAATACCTACATTCTGAGCGCGCGTCATGAGGTGGATTATCTCAATGAAAAATATGGCTGGGAACTTCCTGAGGGGGATTACGATACCCTGGCGGGAATGCTGATACAGGTGCATGGAGATTTACCGGAAGTAAATGATGAAATTGACATGCCGCCATATTCGTTTCAGATTATATCCATGCAGGATACCAGAATTGAATTGGTAAAGCTGACCCGTGTACGAAACGGAGGCGGTCATGTGAGTGTAGAAAACAATGAAATTTAACCATTTAAACAACCTCAGAAACTTATTCCGATGACTGTCTGTAACCCATTTAAAGTATTCTTTTCGTTTGCAGTTGTTTTGCTGACAATAACTGGCGCCGGCGTTTTTGCTCAGAAACCGGCCGATGATTTTCGCAGGAAAATTGAAAAGATTATTCCGGAAGCGAAGGGTACGGTTGGCGTTGCGATTATGGGACTGGAAGACAGGGAGACGTTTTTGTTCAATGAAGGATTGCGATATCCTATGCAAAGTGTATATAAATTTCCGCTTGCTATGGCCGTGTTGGATCAGGTTGACAAGGGTAAATTGTCGCTGAACCAGAAAATCCGTGTTACGCCGAAGGACTTGCTGCCTAATACATGGAGCCCCATCCGGGAAAAATATCCGAAAGGAAATGTAGATTTAAAGTTATCGGAAATACTGGCTTACACGGTTTCGCAAAGTGATAACAACGGGTGTGATATCCTGTTCCGCTTGCTGGGAGGCCCTAAAAAAGTGGACGCCTATGTGCAAAATCTTGGTGTTAAAAGTATCGTTATCGCCGCGACGGAAGAGGAAATGCACAGTGAATGGAAGGTACAATTTACCAACTGGTGCAAACCGCGTGCGATGCTGCGTTTGCTAGATATCCTGTATAAAGGAAAGGCGCTGTCAAAAACCAGCAATGATTTTCTTTTAAAGATCATGACGGAAACGACTTCGGGTCCTAATAAAATCAAAGGTTTGTTGCCTAAGAACGCGCAGGTTGCGCATAAGACCGGTCTGTCTGATACCAAGGACGGAATACTGGCTGCGACCAACGATGCAGGAATTATGACACTTCCCAACGGCGAGCATGTTGCCATCGTTGTTTTTGTGTCCAATACCCCGGTAGATGAAAAAACACGCGATGGTGTGATCGCGCAAATTTCAAAAGCCGCCTGGGATTATTTTTTAGCTAAAAAGTAGTGTCTTAATTGTTATTCACTGCTTACTCATTGATTAAATTGTGCAGATAAAAGTAGAAAACGTAGGTAAGAAATTCATTCAGGAGTGGATCATCCGCCGGGCGAGTTTTGTGTTGGAAGGAGGGCAGAAATATGTTTTTGTCGGCCCGAACGGGAGCGGGAAATCAACGCTTTTACAATTGCTGACGGGCATGACCCCGGCTACCGAAGGCACGATTAGTTATCTGGGTCAATCGGGAAAGGAAATTGACGTTGAAAAATGGTACAAACATCTGGTGGTTGCAGCGCCTTATCTCGAATTGATTGAAGAGTTTACGTTAAGAGAACTGGTCGATTTTCACAAGAAATTCAAACCGTTAAAAAACAATATTTCCACGGCTGATTTCGAGGATTTTATACAATTGCCGCATGCCAGTGGCAAAGTGGTCCGTCATTTTTCATCAGGTATGAAACAGCGGGTAAAACTGGGGCTGGCATTTATGTCGGATGTTCCTGTTATTTTTCTGGATGAACCCACGACAAATTTGGATGTAACCGGTATAAACTGGTATCTTGACAACGTTATTTCGGCCACTGAAAATCAGCTCGTTTTACTGGGCTCGAATGTGAAGCAGGAATATGAGTTTTGCGAAAATATCATCTCGGTTTCTGCGTTCAAATAGAAACGGAACAAGTTTGGATTATGGGGAAAACTATACAATGTCTTTTGATTTTGGTACTGGTTTTTTGTGCGGCGGTTACGACATCGTCCGGTGCCGGTATGTACTTTATCCAAAACAAAGGCCAATGGGACGCTGATATCTTGTTCCGAACCGAGATCCCCGGCGGATTCTTATTCCTGAAAAACAAATCACTGGTTTATGTCCTGTACGATGCTTCTAAGGTATCCGCCCTGCACGGTAAGGCAACAACTTCTTCCTCAATAGCGAAAACACCTGTACCTAAAAGTCCGGTGATCGATGCACATGGTGTGGAAGTCCGGTTTGAAAATTGTAATGCTGAAATTAAATACGTTACAAAAAATCAGGTTAAGCCCCGTTTTAATTATTTTCTCGGCGGGAATGCATCTCCCGCTGGCGATGCCGGAGCCTATGAAGAAGTGATTTATCAGCGTGTTTATCCCGGAATTGATCTGCGTATCTATATTTACGACAGCACACTGAAATACGAATTTATTGTTCATCCGCAGGCCGATGCTTCCCGGATTCGTCTGAAATATGAGGGAGCCAGCGATGTAAGCATAAATGAGTCGGGGCAGACAATTATCAAAACGTCCGTTGGGCAGTTTAAGGAGGCTCAGCCTTATTCTTACCAGATTATCAATAAAAAAACGCAGGACGTAGCGTCGCGGATTGTTCTTTCTGAAAAGAATAACATTCAGTTTTCCTTGCCCAAAGGATATGACAAGTCACAAACACTAACCATTGATCCGGAACTGATCTTTTCAACGTATTCGGGTTCAACGGCAGACAACTGGGGGCACACCGCGACGTATGATGCGGGAGGAAATCTGTACTCCGGTGGTACCGTTTTTGGTGTCGGTTTCCCGGCGACTACCGGCGCGTTTCAGGTGAGATTTTCGGCGTTGATCGATGTAGGAATTCTTAAATTCAGTCCGGATGGAAGTCAGCTGCTTTACGCAACATATCTCGGTGGAAATAACACAGAAGTTCCAAACAGCCTGATCGTAAACAGTAAAAATGAGCTGCTGATTTTTGGTACAACCTCTTCCACCAACTTCCCAACAAGTACCGCAGCCTATCAGAAAACATTTGGCGGAGGCGTGTCTATAGAGCCGGTTGGAGGTATTGAACTGGGGAACGGAAGTGATATTTTTGTGTCAAAATTAAGTGCAGATGGAAAACAACTGACAGCCTCTACTTACGTTGGCGGAAGTGGCAATGATGGATTAAGTAACACGGATATTGTTAAAATCAGAAATTATGGTGATAGTTTCCGGGGTGAAATCGAGCTTGACGATCAGGACAATGTGATTGTAGTTACGTCAACAAATTCCGAAAATTTTCCATTGCAAAACCCGGATCAAAATAAGCTTTCCGGTATTCAGGATGGTGTTTTGATTAAACTTTCCCCGGAACTAAATGCAATGTTGTGGGGAACATACATTGGCGGAAATGGTTTTGATGCAGTTTTTTCCGTTAAACCGGCTCAAAACGGGGACGTTTATCTGACGGGGATAACCCAGAGTAACAATTTACCAACGGGCAGCACATCTTATCAGCCCAAACTAAACGGAGTGGAGGATGCTTTTGTGGCAGTTTATGCCAATGGAAAGCTGAAAGGAATGACATATCTGGGTACCAGTGCCGCCGATGGTGCCTATCTTCTGGATCTCGATCCGAATGAAAATATTTTTGTTTATGGGCTAACGCTCGGAGACTATCCGGTGAGCAAGGGCGTGTACAGCAATGCGAAAAGTAATCAGTTTATTCATGCATTGGACCACTCGCTTTCCAAGTCTGTTTTTTCGACGACAATAGGTGCGGGACGGGGTGTACCAGACATTTCTCCTACCGCCTTTCTCGTTAGCGAGTGTGGCAATATTTACATTGCCGGTTGGGGCGGTGACGTGAACATAACTACCCGATATAATATGGCAAGTAGTACGTTGGGGTTGCCGGTAACCGAGGATGCGATGCAGCCCATAACCACCGGCAATAATTTCTATATCGCGATACTGGAAGAGGGTGCGAAATCGCTTTTGTATGCAACATTTTTCGGCAGCAGCGACCGCCAGGCGGAAGGTGATCATGTGGATGGCGGAACCAGCCGTTTTGATAAAAATGGGATCATCTATCACGCAACCTGCTCTTGTGGTGGAAGTAATTTCCCGATAACGCCGCAGGCCTGGTCAAAAACAAACAAAAGTCCTAACTGCAATAACGCGGCATTTAAAATAGATAT
The DNA here is from genome assembly GCF_024220585.1 of Dyadobacter diqingensis. Classification (GTDB taxonomy): domain Bacteria; phylum Bacteroidota; class Bacteroidia; order Cytophagales; family Spirosomataceae; genus Dyadobacter; species Dyadobacter diqingensis. Next base: position 163,665 of record NZ_JAMXKF010000007.1, on the reverse strand, counting down.
CGACCGGCTGAAAGCGGATTTTGATGTGTATGCAGGAGAGAAAAAAAATGTCCTGGCCGGATGCGCGCCCTTAACCCTGGATTTTATCAATGCGAGTGAAGGTGGAGTGGAATATTTTTGGGAGATCAACGGGAACGGCATATCCAGAGAGGAAGATGGGGGAAGTTACACGTTTACAGAAGCCGGAGAGTACAAGGTGACGCTCAAAGCTTATAACAGGCTAAGTTGCAAGCGCATGGACATGGCCGAAAAAATAATCAGGATTGAAAGTGTCAATGCGAAAGTGATCCCGGACACAACGGTTTGTGAGAATAAAACGATAAGTCTCTTTGCAAGTGGCGGCACAAAATATCAGTGGTCCCCTGCCGCAGGACTGGATAATCCTGCAAGTGCCTCGCCGAAAGTAACCACCGATAAAACGACAGAATACAGTGTGACGATCAGTACAGCGAATGGTTGCTCGGTAATTAAAAAGGTGACTGTCCGTGTTGATGAAAATGAAGATTTTGTTGCGCAATCCGGACTTACGGCCTGCGCCGGCAGCCCGGTTACGCTCACGGTTTCGGGAGAGGCTTCGGAATATCATTGGACGGGAGATTCAACGTTAAGCGCGACAACCGGTAAATCGGTTACTGTTAGCCCTGCACAAACGACAACCTATACGATTGAAGGGATTTATTCAGAGGGTTGTCATCCGAAACGACAGATTACTGTCACGGTCGATAAGGCGCATGCACCGGCTTTTGAAATTGTAAGGTCTGGCGGAGAATGCAACAAACCTGTGAAATACTCGATGCTGAATAAAACAGCAAATGCTCAGCGATATGACTGGAATCTTGGCGCTTCGGGCGGGATTACAACGACCAATATTGACGATTATATTTATGAAACTCCCGGGAAATATGTTGTCACTTTAACTTCATTTAATACTTCTGGCTGTGCGCTTTCTGTGTCCAGAGAGCTGGTTGCCGAGCCGGCGCTGGTGATCGCCAATGTAATTACACCGAATGGAGACGGGAAAAATGACACTTTTGTAATACCCATGCCAGGCTCCTCTCTGGAAGTTTACAACCGATGGGGGAAAAGCATTTTCAAGGCTACGAATTATAAAGACGACTGGGGGAAGGGAGTGGCCAACGGAACTTATTTTTATGTGGTAGACACACCGGGTGGAAATCATTGCAAAGGGTGGTTTGAAGTTTTGGAGTAATGATGAAGTTATTCCGGTAGGAATAATTAGCTTTAAGTATTCTTAAAGCATTAAAAATCAAAGTTATAAAGTATGAAAAAATTATTTGTTCTGCTATTTGTTTTGACGGCTTCCTATACTTCATTCGGACAATCGGCTGCGCATTTTGGAAAGGAGATCAATGACAAAAAAGCGATAGCAGCCAGTGATTTGCCCAAAACAATGGGTGTGAAAGACGAATTAAATACAAAAGTTACCGGAACGGTTGAGTCTGTCTGCCAGGTTAAGGGTTGCTGGATGAAGGTGAAAATGGACAATGGTGAGACGATGCGCGTGATGTTCAAAGATTACGCCTTTTTTGTACCGAAAGACATCGCCGGAAAAACAGTTGTTTTTGAGGGCGAAGCGCAAGTGAAAACCGTGCCCGTTGAACATTTGCAACATTACGCGAAAGACGCAGGAAAAAGCAATGAGGAAATTGCCAAAATCACAGAACCTAAAAAAGAGCTGACTTTCATAGCGGATGGTGTAATCGTAAAGTAGTTATTTGAATATGATTTCATGAATTGGCGGGCTGGGTGCATGGCTACCTTCTGTTTCTAGCCAGTTGTTTTTGTGTTTAATTAAGACGTCTTAGGAGTTACCTTTTTGAAATAATTCATTTCCTGCTATTCACAGGAGGCTCCTATGGAGCCGTAATATTAATTATTCCCTTTGTTTTCTATAAACAGGGAGCTCCTGCGGAGCTGAATTCAGGAATAGGCTTTTTTTGTTAATCTAGTCAAAAACGATGTTATCCTTAAATTCTCGCTGGCCGCAATTTTCGGGTTTTCTTGTTTAGTAACCAACTTGTTTCCGCGACCGCCGGCATTGCCGCCTCCTGTTTCTAGCCAAAAATTTGTTATTATCTATTCAAGACTCCGTAGGAGTCGCCTGGCGTTGAATATTTATTTTTTGCTATCCACAGGAAGCGATAATGGATCTGAAAACCGGCTTGTTTGATTATTTTCCAATAAAAACGCGATAAAATAATTGATGGTTAAGTAAGAAATACCTCCTTGAACACTTTTGTAACCATACATCAGTGTTCAAGTCTCCCTATATGAAAACCAGATTTTTTTACCTCTTTCTATTTATTTTCACCACCAGATTATCGTTTGCGCAAACCACTCAATTCACATGGTGGAACCCTGCCAGCAGCACATTTCCCGTTATTGAAGGACAGGCCTGGCGGAATGACGTTAAAAACCGCTACGACAGATTGCCCGCCCGTGCAGAAAAATTGGTAAGAGATCAGGTCTGGAATTTATCGACACAGGGAGCAGGACTGATGATACGGTTCAGGTCGAATTCCGGAGAAATCAGAGTCAGATATCAGGTGGGAGGTAAACATGCTTTGCCGCATATGCCGTCAACCGGTGTAAGTGGCGTGGATTTGTATGCCATTACCAACGATGGCGACTGGCGCTGGTCAGCGGGAAAATATGCTTTTGGCGATACCATTACTTATAATTTTAAAAATATAGATCCGGTTGATGGAGGACATAAGCTGGGAAGGGAGTATCGCTTGTTTTTGCCGTTGTACAATAATGTAAAATGGCTGGAGATAGGTGTAGCGGAAGGAACGAGGTTTGAGCCATTGCCTGTTCGTCCCGACAAGCCGGTTGTTATCTATGGTACCTCCATTGCTCAGGGAGCTTGTGCTTCGCGTCCCGGTATGGCATGGACATCTATTTTAAGCCGCAAACTTGACGATCCGCTCATCAACCTGGGTTTTTCAGGAAATGGCCGTCTTGAAAAAGAGGTGGTAGATATGGTTTCCGAAATTGATGCGAAAATCTATGTGTTGGACTGTCTTCCCAATCTTGTTTCAAGCATCAATTTTACAATGGAAGAGGTAAAAAAACGTATTTTAGATGCTGTGAACGGGATCAGGACAAAGCGGCCTGGGACGCCTATTTTACTGGCAGAACACGACGGATATACCGACGAGGCCATAAATCCGGTAAGTCGCAAGAGTTATCAGGATGTGAATGTTGTAATTCGCGAGGCATTCGCCCAGTTGAAATCAGAAGGTGTAAAAGATATCTACCTGTTGCCGAAAGAGGATTTTCAGCAGGACATCGAGACGATGGTGGATGGAGTTCATCCCACGGATCTGGGCATGATGCGGTATGCGGAAGCTTATGAAAAACATATCAGAAACATTTTACACGAGCCCGTAGGTACTGTTTCGACCACCAAACCCATTACCCAACTACGGGAACTTTATAATTATGATTGGGAGCATCGGCACAAAGAAATTCTCAATTTGAATAAAACCGAACAACCGAAACTGCTTGTCATAGGCAATTCCATCACACACTTTTGGGGAGGAATGCCGAAAGGGCCAAGAGCGACGGGAGAGGAGTCCTGGAATAAGACTTTTGGAGTAAGCGGATCAAGAAATTTGGGGTACGGCTGGGACAGGATTGAAAATGTTCTGTGGCGGGTTTATCATGGCGAGCTGGACGGTTTTAATGCCAAACAGATATTCGTCAACATCGGCACGAATAATCTTCATTTAAATACCGATGAGGAAATCGTAGCCGGATGGCAATTGCTCATTGAAGCGATCAAATTCAGGCAGCCCAATGCGGTTGTGACCATGGTGGGCATTTACCCAAGAAGAGAAAAGGAAGAGCGTGTGGCTAAATTAAACGCCAAATTAAAGCAGCTTGCTAAAATGGGAAACGTGGGTTATGCGGATCCGGGCTTGGTACTGGCGGGGAAAGGTGGCAAGATCGACGAGTCGCTATTTTCGGACGGTCTGCACCCTAATGCGAAAGGATATCAGGTTCTTGGAAAAGCTTATGAGCCATTCATTAAATAAATGGTTCATAAGCTTCTTTTATAAAATCACGCCGATCCCGAACAGGATCACAAACAGGAGCGTCGATAACGCCATTTGTTTAAGATAAGGATCCAGTTCGCTGGCTTTTTGTAATCTTGAAACAGCAAGGCCGTTTTTGATGAAGAACGGAAAGCTCAACAAAAAGATAAGGCTGGTATAACTTGAAAAGTGCTGAACCGTGTAAATAAGGACGCAGGACATGCCGATTAACAGGATTGTCCAGTGGTAAATAATGGCCTTTTCTCTTCCCAAACGGACGGGAATCGAATTTTTACCTGTCGCTTTGTCGGACTCAATATCGCGGATGTTGTTGATGTTCAACACACCGACAGCAAATAGTCCGCAACTCGTGGCCGGCAGCAACAGATCCCAGTTCCAGACATGGGTGTGCAGATAACTGCTTCCAAGAACGCCCACCCAGCCAAAGAAAATCAGCACAGACAAATCACCCAGTCCGACGTACCCATAAGGACGTTTTCCGGCTGTGTAAGTGATCGCCGCAATAATACAAGCAATCCCGATTCCCAGAAATACCCAGAAAGTATTTGCCGGGGCATCTTTTAAGGCGATATACAACAACGACAGACCTGAAACCAGCGAGAGAATCGAAAACAAAATAATTGCTTTTAACATCGTTGCAGCCGGAATACTTCCGGAATGAACGGCTCTGCGCGGTCCTTCGCGTAACTCCGTGTCTTTTCCGTTTACAGCGTCGCCATAATCATTGGCAAAGTTGGAAAGTATTTGTAGAAGCGTCGTGGTCAAAACACTTAACAAAGCAACGGGCCAGCTGAACTGACCCGTTGATGCTGCTAAAAAACAGCCCATTAAAATACATGAAAGCGCCAAAGGCAACGTACGTGGTCGGGCTGCTTCTATCCAGAATTTCATTTTTACTGATATACTTAAATTAGGCCTGAGCCTTTTGTTCAACCCAGGCAATTATTTTTTCGGCATCTTCGAGGCCGGCTGTTGCTACTTTGGAATTAAGATTTCCATCATAACTCATCGCCAGATGCAGTGTATCATAGGCGGCAAGGAACGCTGAAAGGATTTTCTTATCCTGTCTGCCCAGTTCCTCCTTATACCATTCTACACTTTTACGCCCTCTTTTCTTATCACCCAAAACAGAATCTAATGCTACGAGTACGCCTGCATAGGCCGTGTGGCCTGCCATTTTTACATACTTCCTATCCTGATAGTACCCGTTTTCTTTCCGGGCCTTGTCACTCAGGATATCCCTCGCATTGGTAAGGTGTCTTTTTGCTTCCAGTAACTCTTTCATAAATTAATGTGTGTGTGGTGAATAAAGAATTATTTCTTTACGATCATATTCCTACCGCTTTCAGGAACTCAGGATCCGTTGGCAATATTTTTGAAGCGAAGAAGTTTGTAAGCTCTCCTTTTTCGTTCACTACGTATTTGCAGAAATTCCAGGTTGGCACCTTATCATTCCATCCGTTCAATTCTTTTGTCGAAAGCCATTTGTAGATAGGTGCCTGGTCGTCGCCAAGAACCGAAACTTTCTCAAACATCGGGAAAGAAACACCATATGTTTTTGAGCAGAATGTTGCAATTTCTTCGCTTGTACCTGGTTCCTGGCCACCAAAGTTATTGGCAGGGAAACCCAGCACAACTACTTTATCACCATGGTCTTTGTTGAATTTTTCCCAGTCAGCATACTGTTTTGTATAACCGCATTTTGAAGCAACGTTCAGAATTACCACTTTTTTCCCTTTGTATTTGCTCAAATCAACCACCTGGTCGCCCACAAGGGATTTAACCTTGAAATCATACAGGGATTGTTTGGCAACAATATGCTCGGCAGGTTTCTGTGCAATCTCACTTTTGTCGGCAAAAAGGCCTGCGATAAGCGACGTAATCATAATAAATACTGATTTTAATAAGTCCATAACAAATCGATTTGGTTAAGCAATAGGTGAAAAATGTGAGTTACGATAAATGATCTTCAACAGATTGAATTCTAACTATAAAATTAACGCAAAAATATGCTTTTACATTCTTTCAGGTACATTTATTCCTAACAACCCCAAAGCTTTATGAATCGTTTCAGCCACTACCTTTGACAAGGCCACACGGAATTTGACAGCTTCCGGATCCGGATCTGCGAAAATCGATACTTCGGCATAAAACTGGTTGTAAACCTTTGCCAATTCATAGGCATACAGGGAAACAACAGAAGGAGCAAATTCATTACCTGCAGCCAGCACACGTGACGGGAACTGTGACAATGTAAAGATCAACTCACGCTCTGCCTGCTGTAATTGATAGGCAGCTGCCGGTAACTGAATGGCAATATCCGACTGCTCGGCCTTGCGGATGATGGAGCGGATACGTGCGTAAGTATACTGAATAAACGGTCCTGTATGTCCCTGGAAATCAATTGATTCTTCGGGGTTGAATAACATTCTCTTCTTCGGGTCTACTTTCAGCAGGAAGTATTTCAACGCGCCGAGAGCAAGCAAATCATACAGATTTTTAGCTTCTTCACTCTCGAAATCGTCAATTTTACCAAGCTCTTGTGTACGCGCAGCAGCCGTCTGAATCATTTGGTTGACAAGATCATCCGCGTCCACAACCGTACCTTCGCGGGATTTCATTTTACCCGAAGGTAAATCTACCATACCATAACTGATATGGTAACACCCTTCTGCATAAGGGCGTCCCAGGCGTTTCAGGATGGCAAACAATACATTGAAATGATAATCCTGCTCATTTCCCACCACCCATAAATAACGGTCATTATGGAAATCACCAAATTTTAGCTCGGTTGTGCCTAGATCCTGCGTGATGTACACAGATGTGCCATCGCCGCGGAGTACCAGTTTTTCGTCCAGGCCTTCGGACGTCAGGTCTATCCAGACAGAATTGTCCTCTTTTTTGTAGAAAACACCTTTTCGTAAACCTTCTTCAATGATGTCTTTTCCTAACAAATACGTGTCTGACTCGTAATAGGTCTTATCAAAACCGACACCGATTTGTTTGTATGTCTGATTAAAACCGGCGTAAACCCAGTTATTCATTTTTTGCCACAAGGCCACCGTTTCAGCATCTCCTTTTTCCCAAAGCAGCAGAAGCTGCTGTGCTTCCAGAATCCAGGGTGCTTTTTTGGCCGCCTCTTCGGGCGTCATCCCTTTTTCAACAAGTTCGGCAATCTGCTTTTTGTATTCAATGTCAAATTTCACATAATATTTGCCGGCCAGGTGGTCGCCTTTGATGCCCGACGATTCAGGTGTTTCACCATTGCCCAGCTCACGATAAGCCAGCATGGACTTACAGATATGAATACCGCGGTCGTTGACCAGGCAGGTTTTTACCACATCATATCCGTTTGCTTTTAAAATCCGTGAAAGTGAATCCCCCAGGAAATTATTACGCAAATGACCCAGGTGAAGCGGTTTGTTGGTATTGGGTGAAGAAAACTCCACCATAACCGATTTCCCGTTCGCAGGAGCAATCCCGAAATCTGCATCAGAGAAAATGCCTCCGAACAATTCAAGCCAGGTTGTATCGCGAAGACTGATATTCAAAAATCCCTGAACCACATTGCAACGATCAACAACCGAAGAACTGGCTTCGAGTTCAGCACCGATAATCTGTCCGATTTCTGCTGGTGCACGTCGTGTTGTTTTGGTTAAAGGGAAGGTTACGAACGTGTAAAAGCCCTCAAATTCCTTTTTGGTGGGCTGTAAGAGGATGTCTTCAACGGTAATGTCGAAATTTTTTTGGATCGCTTTTTGAATGTCAGCTTTCAGTATTGCTTCAATCGTCATGAATATTGTTTTTATAAAATTATGGAAGTGTTAATCAGATAATACCTTACCACGAATTATATTCTAAAACCACCTTTGCTGTCAGTGGTCAGCCGTTGGTAATCGGCGGGGCCGCCCCGGCTAAAATATCATTTCTTGGATTAGCATGACAGCCGAAAGCCGACTGCCGATAGCGTTACAAAAGAAATCGTGATAATGTTTATTAAATAACATTTCTCTAAGTTTTTATTTGATTAAAAATATTTTTACATTAATGACTGTATTACTCTTTTTGACGCAAAATTAGGGTAAATATTGAACACACTCACACCCGGCCCCAAGAAGTTATGAAGAAGCGTTTACTATTTGTCATACAAAGTTGTTTGATCATACAATTTTGCCTTATTGTACCGGCGAAAGTTCTGGCACAATTGGAGCAGTCAGATCGTCTGGAGATTCCTGTAAATTCATCGCGCTCGGAGTTATTTGAAGTTTTTACTTTGGGTAATTCCGGATTGTTGTCATTGATCAGAGGGGATGAAAATTTTGGAAATAAAAATGAAAGCTGGGAGTTTACGCGGTATGATACTTCGCTGAATCCGGTCTGGAGAATGAGTTTTAAGCTTGATTACCGCTATATCCCCGTGATGGCCTATCAGGGCGAGCATTTCGGATACTGGCTTTTTGCGCAACCCGATACGGATCATTTTCTTTTTCTTCAGGTAAATTTCAGCGATGGAGCCGTTGAGACTTATAAGGGGAATCTGTTGTCTGGTATTGACGTCAATCAGTTTAAAGTGATCGGCAGTAAGGCGCTGGTTGCGGGATATCACCGCTCGCGCCCCGTTGTGCTGGTACATTCCTTTTTTGATCATACCACAAGGGTTTTACCCGGACTTTATGAAAAAAATACGGAGCTGAACAACGTAGATATCAACGAGCGTGACGGGATCATCAATGTCATCACGTATGCCTATCGTAAGAAAAACTGCGTTTTTGAGATAAAAACGTATTCTTATGAAGGTAAAATGTTGAAGAAAACTTCCCTGAGCGATCCTAAAAACAGCCTGATATCCGGACAGATCGTGCCTTTGAATGCGGATGATTCCTACCTTATCGGGAATTATTCCGTAGGGTGTACGCCTTATTCTCAGGGTTTATACATTACTCATATTAAGGACAATGAGCCGGAAAGCCCTGCTTTTATTGAATTTTCGGAACTTCAGAATTTTTTCAACTTCATGAAGCCGAAGCGCCGCGAGCGTATGATGGAGCGCATTGGAAAAAGAAAAAGTATGGGGAAAGAAAACCGGTTCCGTTATCGTCTGCTGGTTCATGAGCTGATACAAACCGACGATGAAATTGTGCTTGTGGCGGAGGTTTATTATCCCAATCAGCGCGCTGGCTCGCCGATGGTGACCAATGGGATCACGCGGCCGTATTACGCCCGTTCGCTGGAAGGATACCGGTACACCCACGCAATCGTCTGCGGGTTTGACAGGAATGGGAAATTTAAGTGGGATAACTGTATTCCGATCAAGGATCTGACCAGTTTCGAGCTTCAGGAAATGGTTCAGCTGACGCCGGTGAATGATTATTTTATTCTCGCTTATCCGCAGGAGGGTACCATACACACCGAAGTGATCAACCGCAGCAAGGTGGTGGTGGAAAATGAAAAATTCAAGATCAGTGCCAAATCTGAATCTGATAAGGTACTTAACAATGAAAATGCTTACCTGGCTCCCTGGTATGGTCAGTACTTTCTGGCTTATGGCATGCAGCGCGTTGGCCCGTCATCTATCGGACAAGGCCGGGAAGTTTTTTATATCAACAAGCTTACTTACAAAACAGAAAGCATTAACAAAGCGGAAAATCGCGACGGGAAGGATATTCCGAGATGAGGAATTAAGAATAAAGAATTAAGAATTAAGAATTAAGAATTAAGAATTAAGAATTAAGAATTAAGAATTAAGAATTAAGAATTAAGAATTAAGTTCGCTTTTCCGGTATTCTTCATTTTTAATTCTTCATTATCTAGTCCACCATCCAGATATGGTCGGCTTCAAAACCTTGTTCTTTCCATTCGACAAGTACGCGCTGACTTTCAAGGGTATTGACTTTCATGCCAAAATAATCCGGTTCGATCGGTAACTCGCGGTTGTAGCGGCGATCGATCAGTACGAGCAATTCTACCATTTTAGGGCGTCCGAAGGCTGTCATGGCATCCAGAGCGGCACGAACCATGCGTCCGCTGGCCAGTACATCGTCGATCAGGATTACCCGTTTTCCTTCGATCAGAAAAGGTACGTTCGTTTTGTTCGGTAAAAGGGGGGAATCCCGGCGACGGAAATCGTCGCGATAAAAAGTTGCATCAAGATGCCCCAGTGGAATATCTTTTCGGGTACGTTCCCGTAATTCAGCTACAACGCGCTCTGCAAAGAAAATCCCTCTGGGCTGTAAACCCATAATAACGGAATTGTCAAAATCCTGATGATTTTCAATAAGTTCCTGACATAACCGGCTGGTCATGATCTCCAACAGAGGGCTGCTTAAAATAAGTCGTTTGATAGACATGGTATTATTTTCCTGAATTTTAGCCTAAATTAAGCTCACATTTGTGAAATGTAAAACTTTTCCCTGCAATAAGTATTATTCTCTGATGAAAAGCGGCTGGATTTCGTTCATCGCCGGTACTGTTAATTCTTCAGGAGAATGGCCAAACGATAACTAATTTTCTTCCAGACACAGATTCCTGTAACTTTGAGCCTTAAATTAATAAACTGATGTTTGATCAGACAAATATCAGACGAAGACAACAATTACTTACCGATGAAATACCTGATAGCAGGCCTGGGAAATATTGGCCCGGAATATGCATTTACAAGACATAATATAGGATTTATGGTTCTGGACCGGCTGGCCGCGCAGAACGATTTTAAATTTTCTTTTGAAAAACTAGCTTTTGTTGCCGAGTGGAAGCACAAAGGGCGGCAGTTTTATTTTATTAAGCCAACCACCTACATGAATTTGAGTGGAAAAGCGATCCGCTACTATATGGATCAGTATAAAATACCAAAAGAGAACTTACTGGTGATTGTCGATGAGTTGCAGTTGCCTTTCGGGACTTTAAGAATAAAACCCAAAGGAAGCCACGGAGGACACAACGGATTGAGGAATATTGAGGAAATTTTGGGCACTTCTGAGTATCCCAGACTACGATTTGGTATCGGAAATAATTTTCCTCGCGGAAGGCAAGTAGATTATGTTCTAAAACCTTTTTCCAAGGAAGAAATGGATGAGCTGCCCATATTTTTGGACACAGGATGTGATATAGTGATTTCGTTTTGTACTTTGGGTATACAATATGCGATGAATAATTACAACCAATGATTGTACTTTTTAAAGAATATATAAATATTTCAAGATTGTAATTTATTTGGTTATTTTAAAATACTTAGAATATAATTTTTAAATGTTTATGATAATCAGATGTTAATTGTTATTTTAATGCTTTTTATTTTATAAAATTCCAAACAATATTCTGTTTTGTGCTTTTGTAATAATTTGTAATATCAAAATTTATACTGACATTTGTATATTGAAAGACTGAAATAAAAATTGAATAAATCCATGACGCTGAATTAAATATATATTATATTTGTATTCATATAAGGAATATTTAATTTTATAAGGCTTAGGGTTACTTAAGTTTTAGTGGAGAAAGATTGAGGAATGGTTTTTTTGATCAATCTGAATTTAAATTCGGATCGTATATTGATCAGATAAATTTCAATTTTGTAAAATAAGAAAATTAAAGTATTATTGACAGGATTGTGACTTTATAGAATAATCTTAGTCCAATGTTAGGAATGATTAACAGAGGATTTTAATTACAACGAAATAATTTTGACCTGAACGGTCTAACACCTGATACAAATTTTTAAAGCTATCAGTCTGTAATTCGGGCAAATAAAGATAAGAAAAGGTTAAGGGTTTAGGAATAGTCAGTATAAAGCCGTCTTCATGAGATGGCTTTATCTTTTTATAGGCTCGGCCCAAACTTCTACACGGCGGTTTAGTTTTCTGAGTTCTTCCGACAAATTCTTTTGACTGGGCCTGGTTGATCCATAACCTACACCCTGAATACGATCCGCACTGATCCCTCTTTCCATAAGATAGTTTTTTACCACGGTAACGCGCTGACCGGATAATACCAGATTTTTGTCAAAATCCCCAATATTATCGGTATGCCCTTTCAGCATGATTTTCAGATCCGTGCGGGTTTGAAAGTAGGAAACAATGTAGTCAAGCTGGGACTTCGCATGGCTTTGCAGGGTGTCGTTACTTTGATTGAACAAGACAGTCACCAACGGACTTTCAAAGGTTTCAGGACTGAGACTTACAAGTGATTTAACCTCAGTGGCGCGCGCCGTCGTTCTTACCGGGATAATTTTTGGCTGAAAACCCGCCGCCTGCACCGTTATCCTGTAAGATTCATGTGGTTTCAATTCGAAAGAATAGGTGCCCTTTTGTACCGTGCTTTTGGCTACAAGTGAATCGTTAACGGATTTCCTGACCGAAACCTCTGCATTTTCAACTGCATTAAGATTTTTTCCGTCAAAAACCTTTCCGGTAACCTGAACCAGATTTTTGTTAATCGTCGGTGTTTCTTTTTCAACGGCGTCAGGTTCCTCTCTGACTTTCTCAATTTCCGCGACAGATTCCTTCGGTAATCTGCTGATCGTTTGAAAACTTCTACGGATGAAAACAGGTGTCATAACACGATCATACAGGCGAATCAGCGCCACGGATCCGGCACTTGCCTCATGGTTGGCAACAAGGTCATCCTGGAAAAGATTTAATACCTGATCATTATCCAGCATTCCCTCCGTTCCGGGGTCCTTAAATTCTACTTTTGACAAACCATTCACATACATTTTGATGGTTTTCGTTTCAAAATCCCTGGAATATACATAGTGAATATATTGGTTAGCCCTGACAGGCGCTTTTTCACCAATTGCAAAATCGTAGAAATTCAGCTTGCCGTCATAAATATAACTTCCGTAGTCACTTTTGCGGTTTTTGAAATCGAGGACACGTTTCCAGCTATCGAGTTCTGTAAGTTTGAAATAAATTTCTACGGTAAATGACTTATTGAGAAAACCCTTGGTTTCCTTGTTGTCAAACTGTAACCCGGAATTTTTTTCGAACTGGTAAATAGTCCTGATTAGTTCCGGTACGCCTTTCTCACCGCTTCCCGGTACTTTTTCCTGAATAAACTGCCCTGGCTGCCCTAATTTATGTAAAACCGGCCCTCCTTTTTCAATGGGAGAGAGGCCGTTATTGAAGTCATAAGTCCACTGGTTTTGCGAAAAAGCGGAATAAAAGGAGTGACTAAGAAGAATAACAATAAGCCACTTTATATTTTTTTTACTAATCATCTTCAAAAATATGAAAAAGAGAGGTCGAAGCCGAAATGCTTCTTGTATTTTTGAAACATAATTACTTTTTGAAGTGAAAAATATTTTAATCGGTCTCGTCTTTTCCATTCTGTGGGCCTCGGCTTCTGTTGCAACCAAGTTCGGTGTTCAGTCTGCTTCTCCATTGATATTAGCAAACGTTCGTTTTTTTATTGCAGGTATATTATTGTTGGGTTTTTCTTACACTTTTGGTAAAGATGCGGCCTACCGGCTTCCAAACAGGAAAGAATTTACGCAGCTGGGTTTGTTTGGTTTGTTAAATACGGCTTTGTACCTGGGGCTTTATGTGTATGCCATGAAATACACGGCTGCGGGAATCGGTAGTCTGGCCGTTTCGATTAATCCCTTGATTATTGTACTGTTGTCTGCCTGGTGGCTTGGGCGTAAACCGGCCAAGGCTGAATGGTTGGGGATTGTCCTGGGTATGCTGGGCGTCGCCATCGCAACGTACCCCTTGTTACGTGAAAGTCACACGACGATGCTGGGCATACTGTTGCTCCTGGTGAGTATGATCGCGGTTTCGGCTGCCAGCGTGTATTACGCGACGGTGCAATGGGAGCTTCCTAATCTGTTAATTAATGGCTGGCAGGTGATGCTGGGCGGAATTTTTCTGCTTCCTGTCACGATGATATTCGGAGATTTTTCTGTCACCCACTGGGATGCGCAGTTTTGGGCATCGGTATTATGGCTGAGCCTTGCGGTGTCAATACTGGGGTTGATCTGCTGGTTTTATCTTCTGAGGCTGGATACCGTCCGGGCATCCCTGTGGCTTTTTCTTTGTCCGTTATTTGGTTTTTTCTTTGCCTGGTGGCTCATGGATGAGCCTGTTACAATGTACACGGTCGCCGGAACATTGTTTGTTATCATCGGCCTTTATGCCGGGCAGAGAGCAAAATTAAGCGGGCAGCCAGCGACAAAAAAATAGCGATCCGGGTTTTCCAAACACCAGGTCGCTACCTATTTTTTCAACGAATTGCCTTACTCTGTTTCAATTTCTCCACGAAGATATATTCTGGCTTGTCCGCCAATGTTTACACGGTCGCCGTCGAGTTCACATTTCAGGTAACCTCCTCTTTTTGAAAGCTGCTTCGCGGTAAGTTCTGTCTTAGAAAGTTTTTCGGCCCAATAAGGGATTAAAGTGGTATGCGCTGAACCTGTTACAGGATCTTCATCAATACCCGATTGTGGCGCAAAAAAGCGGGAAACAAAATCCACTTCGTCACCAGGCGCCGTTATAATGATCCCCCTTGCCGGAATAGTAGAAAGGACGATAATATCAAAATCAAGATCGCGCACTTCCGCTTCACTGTCCAGAACGACCATATAATCGGTTTTGCCCTTGTAAACTTCGAGTATGCTAGCCGCTGCCAGACTTTCCATCAAGGCGGGAGGGGGGACGGCAATATGGTACTGGTCTACCGGAAAATTTAGCGTAAGCCAGTTGTCCTTGCGGAGTACGGTCAGCTCTCCGCTCAGCGACGCGAATGTTATCAGGTCTCCCTCAAATCCCTGAATGTTAAAAATAACATAGGCAGAGGCAAGCGTCGCATGGCCGCAAAGTTCCACTTCAACCGAAGGCGTGAACCAGCGGATATGATAACCTGTTTCATTGGGAACGTAAAAGGCGGTTTCTGCCAGATTGTTTTCCGCTGCAATGTTCTGAAGTACCTCATCGGGCAGCCAGTTTTCCAGGGGGACAACGGCGGCCGGATTGCCAGAAAAAAGCTGGCTGGTAAATGCGTCTATTTGGTATATATTTAGTTTCATTGAATTGGGCTCAGGGTGTTAATTTAGTCCAAGGTATTAATTTTTTTTTCGATAAAACGTAGTCAAGGCTGTAATTTTTCAAGAATGTTATTAAAATCTGATAAATTATGCGATTCCCAAACCTCAGGAATACTTGCCAAGAATATCCTTAAAACTTTCTTTTCCCGGGGTTAATCTTTTCAGGTTTTCAATTAGCGTTACGGCACGTTCTACACGCAGCTGACTACTTTTTACACCTGTGATCACGCGGATGATGTATCGCTGTTTTCCTGCAACCAACTGATGAAAACGCTTGCTGCCCTCCGTATCTTGTTCAAGCAGTTCTTTTAATTCTTCCGGGACTTCGAGTCCAAACTCGCTGTCGTCTTTTTCCAGGGATATCAGCACCTCGTCGCCAGGTTTTGCTTTGAGTTGTTTTAACCGTTGGGCGTTTAAGCTGATGTAGGCGTCTCCGTTTCCGAGCGCAGTAAGTCCGCACTGCCATTTTACTTTTTCATTGGCGGTGCACCAAAGCCGGAGTGAAAATGATCCGCCAAGCTGCATAACAATGTCATTGGGTATCAGCAGATACCGCATATTGGCCATGTAATCGAGGCAATCGATTTTGGATTTGAAAACAATGGGCATGGCTATCTTTTCCTGTTTTTCATACGAAGATATACACCGTTGGTCCATCCAAAACCTTCCTGAACCTCATATTCGCCACCGCCGGCTTCCAGATTCGTGTCTGAAACATTATACTTTTCCATCATTTTTCCTGTTCTCCTGAACTCCTTTTCATTTAGTGAAAGCCATTCGGCGCTGAGCTCGTTGGCGGTTTTATGAAAATTGTAATTTCTGAGGCCCTTGTAGGTAATCCATTGCAAAGGTGCCCAGCCGTTCGGCGCGTCCCATTGCTGGCCGGTTTTAATGCCGGTAGTAAGAAGCCCTCCCGAACGCATAAAGTTCAGACGAATGTATTTTCTAACGTAATGCGACTGCTGTTTTCTTGCCAATTTGAAAAATAACGGAAAGGTACCAGCCAGCGTGATGGCATTGGTAAAATCTTTTTTTACAAAATTATAGTCCATATAATAGTTCCGGTTGCTGTCCCAGAAGTACGTTTCCACGGCTTCGCACCTTTTTTTTGCCTTGTTTTCATAAAGCTGAAAACATTCGTACTCATCGTTGAGCAAATAGGCTTCGGCCAGTGTTTTTTCAAGATGATGCATCAGGCAATTCAGGTCAACGGGGATAATGTCGGTGGTTTGAATCGATGAAAAGTCGTTCTCGTTTTCAAACCACCGGCTGCTGAAATCCCAACCCGATTCTGCCGCCGCCCGAAGATGACGATAAACACATTCCGCCGAAACGGGATAACTTTCAACCGCTTCGGCGGCCAGTTCCACATCTTCCCGGAACGCTTCCGGTCTTGGTGAGCACTTGTCATCCCAATATCGGTTCAGTAGGACACCGTTTGGCAGACGGACAACACGGCGGTGCGCAGTGAAATCTTCCGGTTCGGAATTGCCTTCATCCATCCAGTAGTCATATTCCCGCTGCATTTGCGGAAGATATTTTTTTAGTACTTTTTTACCTTCCATTTCGCTGTACAGTCGAATCATCAGCGAAAAAAACGGAGGTTGTGACCGGCTCAGGTAATAAGTCCGGTTGCCGGTTGGCACATGCCCGAAGGTATTGATCAGATAAGCGAAGTTATTGATCATGTTTTCAATCAGATCGACACGCCCGCACTCTTTTAACCCCAGCATGGTAAAATAACTGTCCCAGTAATAAATTTCACGGAAGCGGCCGCCAGGCACTACATAGGGGTTGGGCAGGGGAATTAATGAGCCTCCTCGTTCCTGGTTTTCAGGCTGTCGGGTTAAATAAGGCCAGAGTTTTCGGATGTGCTCCTCGGTTGAAAGGGTTGTGTCGGCGACAAAATCGACTTTTATTTCTGCCGGAATTCTGAAATGTTCATGCACAAAACCGGCAAGATCGAAGCCGGGCTCGTTTTTATGATGATAATATTTTTCAATGATAAACAGCGGGTCGTCCAGGGGGATACAATCGGCAAAAGTTTTGGAATCACTGAAAATATGACTGTTTTGTATATCATTAAACAGGCTTCCGAACAACTCTTCGGGAGAAGTCAGGGCCTGACCAAACGTGACTGAGGGGGCAATGAATCCGAACAAATCTTGTGGCATTTAAGGTTCACAATTATTTAAACTCAACGACGCTGGTTATGGTAAATATAACACATAACCAGCAAAGTTTTCGGATCGAATTCGTTTATAAACTTTTTATAATCAGTTTTTTACCTCCGTGAAATGAAGCTTCGGGAGCTTCATCGCGCTTTCAATAATCTGAATTTCAATGTTCAGAATACCTGCTTCTGATTTGGTATCCACTTTTTCAGCGTCGTCAGATGGCTTGTGATAATCGTCGTGGCCTCCTGTGTGGAAAAATAACACGGGAATTTGTTTCGCATAAAACGAGCCATGATCCGATCCGCCGCTTCCCGAAGCATCGGTGAAAAACTTGATATCACTTTTTACCGGTTTGAAAACTTCGGGCCATTGATCACTGGTTCCATGTCCGCCTATACCAACGCCTCGATCCGGATTATAACGGCCGATCATATCCATATTGCTCATAAAACTGATTTTGTTCAATGGCAACGTAGGGTTATTTACGAAATGTTTCGATCCTAAAAGTCCCAGTTCCTCTGCACCAAATGCGATGAAGAGAAAATTGTAAGGTTCCTTCACCCCATTTCCTGAAAAATAACGTGCCAGTTCGAGTAAGCCGGCTACACCCGATGCATTATCATCGGCGCCGTTGTGTATTTTTCCCTCAGGATGTTCATCTTTTGAACTTCCCTGTTTTCCAAGTCCCAGGTGATCAAAGTGCGCACCGATAACGATGGTGAACTCTGCACCATTATCCAGAAACCCGATAATATTTTGTGCTTTGCGCAAACTGTCAGGAACGACAACGCGTCTTACTTTGGCGATGAATTCCTGTTTGAAACCATCGGTGCCCAAGGGTTTCAGGTTATATTTTTTGAACTGCCTGATCACATATTGGGCTGCTTTGGCATTTTCCTTACTTCCTGTACCACGTCCTTTCATTTTGTCGGACGCGAGTTTGAAAACGTGTTTTGAGATCATTTCAGGAGACGGCGCGGCGTTCTGTGCCGATGCTTTTACAACAAAAAATAGTAAGAATAACGAAACTGCGTACTTCATTGGATTGAGTTTGATAAATAACGTGGCAAAGGTAAAACAGAAAGGGAGGCCCGCTAAGACCTCCCCGATTTTATTTTTAAAATATTTTATTATCTATTTTTTCCTCAGCGCTTCATATACCACATCCATAATCGCCGTCCGGATATTCAGTGTTGATATTTTAGGGTTTTCTCTGGTCGGATAAACTCGGTTTGAAAGGAACACATAGTTCAGGTTAACGGATGGATCCGCCCAGACCATAATCCCCGTGAAACCCGTATGTCCGAAACTCATCGGATGGGCATATTTTGGTGCATTACCCGAATATTTGAACGTCGGTTTATCAAATCCCAATCCACGGCGGCTGCCCATTTCCGGATATTGGTAGCGTGTGAATTCAAACAAAGCATCTTTGCTTAACAGTTGTTTTCCGCCATAAAAGCCATTTTGCAGATACATCTGCCAAACTTTCATCACATCATTTGCGTTACCGAAAAGCCCGGCGTGGCCGCTTAACCCACCCAGCATGGCAGCGGCTTCGTCATGTACCTGGCCGTGGATCAACGTCTGGCGGAAGAAAGTATCGCGTTCGGAAGGAACGATTTCTTCGAGTTTGTAAAAGCGTTTCGGGTTGAAAGTCAGCGAAGTTGCGCCCAGCTTTTTGTAAAAGTTATTTTTGAGATAATCTTCAAACTCAACGCCGGTCAGGCTTTTAACGATCTGCGGATACAGGATGAAGGAAAGGTCGCTGTACACATAACCTTCCTCAGGATTAAGGGGAGAATCGGCAATTTCCTTATACAGCTTTTTGTTGTAGTTTTTACGAATAAAAAGGCTGTCGCCAACCACAGACGTCGGATATTTCGCCGACTGTTTGGTATGAAAAACTTTTTCTTTCAGGGTTCCGTCCGGATTTTTCACTTCACGCCAGAACTGGATATAAGATTTCAAACGAGCGCTGTGTGTCAATACGCGGCGCCAGGTCAGGTCTGCTTTGTTTGACTTTTTAAAGTCAGGCAGATAATCCTTCATGGTTGCATCAAGATCAAATTTTTTCTGGTCATACAAACTCATCAGGGCCAGTGTCGAAGCCGTGATTTTCGTTACGGAAGCCAGGTCATATAAGTCGGTCAGTTTGACTGTGGCCGCACCTTCGTAGGTATGTTTCCCGTAAGCCTTGCGGAAAAATACTTTGCCGTCTTTGGCCAGCTGCACAACACAGCCCGGTGTCGCTTTTTGTGTAATGGCAAGATTGGCAATCGAATCAATTTTGAATGTGATCTCTTTGGAATTCAGTCCGATTTCTTCCGGAATCGTATATTTCAAACGTTCCAGTGCCGGGGTTTCAATGCCAGCCTGGTAGGGAAATTGCGCATTAACCGTTACAGGCAGTTTTCCTTTGGCAGGTATCGCTCCGAAAATCAGCTGGGCTGACAAATCCTGGGTGTATGGTGTGAGCTGATAAGCCATAACAAGTGCCTTCGCGTTTTCCGGTTTCTGAATTTTATTCAGGACATACGGATTGCCAAAAACCGAAACGACTGCCTTTTGTGTGGCAATGAGATCCTGTAATAACGTATTCATCTGCTCGGTCAGGCCGTAGTTCACACGCGGAGAAATACTGCTCAAATGAAGCCCAACAAGCAACAAATTATAGTCTTTCAGCTTCGTACGGATTGCGTCAAGCTGTGCCGGTGTTGCTTTGGCAGGAATCGAAAAATGATCCATTTTGGTGTAAAGGTCCAACGTATTCTGGAAAGTCGTGATGCTGTCAGCACCCAGTGAGATGGATGCGATTTTCAACGTGTCCAGTTCGCGGAGCGGAAGCAGATTATTATCATTCTTTAAAATGGTCAGCGCTTTTTCTGTTAATAAACGATTGGTAAGCTCTGCCGCTTTTGGGTTAAGGTCTTCATACAAATTGTTCAGATCTACCGGTTTGTAATGATTCAGACCAACCCAGGCTTTTGCTTCCAATACCTTTTTGCAACGAAAATCGATTTCAGCCTGCGAAATTCGTCCTTCCGAAATACTCTTTTTGATTTCCGCAACCGCTTTTGAAACGTCTTCGGTAAATTCAAGAATATCCATTCCTGCTTCAATACCCATTGCGTCGGCTTTGCCATCGGCAAAATATTTTGTTACGCCTTTCATGTTCATCGCATCAGAGTAAATTAATCCCTGATAACCCAGTTTGCTGCGTAACAAGTCTGTAACAATCGGTTTGGAAAGCGTCGAGGGTAAATTTGGTGTTTTGTCAAGCGCCGGAATGCTCAGGTGAGCAATCATCATCCCGGTCAGTCCGTTATTCATCAGTACCTTGAAAGGATATAATTCGAGTGTATCCAGTCTGGTGAGGTTATGGTTAATAAGTGGCAGGTCGTAGTGAGAATCCACACCGGTATCGCCATGTCCCGGAAAATGTTTTGCGCTGGTCAGCAGCCCATTATCCTGCATGCCCTTCATGTAGGCAAGCGCTTTTTCAGCAACTTTATATTTATTTTCTCCAAACGAACGGAAACTGATCACCGGGTTATTGGGATTGTTGTTGATGTCGGCAACGGGAGCAAAGTTGATGTGCATACCCAGTCTTTTAGCCTGTTGCGCAACCTGCTTTCCCATTTCATAGATCAGGTTATCATTCCCCTGAATCGCGCCCATCGTCATCTGATAGGGGTAGCGAACTGTGCTATCGATGCGCATGGCCAGGCCAAATTCGGCGTCCATCGCCACCAGAAGGGGGACTTTTGAAATCGATTGATAATAGTTCGTCAGCCTTGCCTGTGGCACCGGCCCTCCCTGAAAAAATACGACTCCCCCGATCTTGTTTTCACGAATCAGCTTTTCAATAAAAGCAGGGTTGCTCGTCTTGGGATCAATCAGTGCACGCTTTACGTCAGAAATGGCAGCGACCATGATCAGCTGGGAGATGCGCTCATCGGGGGTTAATGTTGCAAAAACAGAATCAACCCATTGACGATTTTTATTTAAAAATTGAGGGGGTGTTGTTGTTTGCGCCTTTACTGCCAGCGAGGCCAATAAAGAAAATTGAAAAACAAAGAAAATTATAGCTTTTTTCATGAATTGGGACAGAAATAGTATCAAGTATCCAAAGTTTGGAAAACAAATGCACTAAAACAAAGACTGGTGTTTTTAGTCAGCAGAATGAAGCAACCCAGGGATTTAGGATGCCTACGCAAATGCCAGTCCCAGAAGAAGTCCTGCAAGTATCAGAACGTAAGACGGAATGCGAGTGAAGAAAAGTAATAACAGTGTTCCGACAACGGTTAAAACAGGTTGCCAGCTTATAGCCATCGGTTCGAACATGGACACAGCTGCTGCGATGGTAAGCCCGCAGCTCGTGGCATGGATACCGTCCAGAGAGGCTCTAATGCCGCGATATTTTTTTAACTGATCCCAGATCGGGTAGGCGAAAAAGATAAAAAATGTTCCCGGAAGAAAAATTCCGGCCGTCGCTACGAATCCGCCGATAATCTGCCCCGTGATCCCGTAATCCTGCATCGACAAACTGCCTACATAAGTGGCAACGGAAAATACCGGACCTGGTACCACTTGTGTTAATGCCATGCCGG
The DNA here is from genome assembly GCF_024220585.1 of Dyadobacter diqingensis. Taxonomy (GTDB): domain Bacteria; phylum Bacteroidota; class Bacteroidia; order Cytophagales; family Spirosomataceae; genus Dyadobacter; species Dyadobacter diqingensis. The sequence goes on along the minus strand of NZ_JAMXKF010000007.1, from coordinate 141,755 downwards.
AAAGAAACTCCTGATCGGTGAGGTAATGTTTAAATTCCACAAACTCATTGTACAGAATGGGAATCAAAACCTGCCCGCCTCCGAAAACAAGACTTCCGTTACGGTAAAAATTCTCAAAAAGACGAACGGGTAAAGATTTGGTGACCGTACCGATACCGGCCGCGACAAGCAAAACGGATATCCAGAAGATCAGCGGTCGCCACGTAATTCTGAGTGGCCCACGCTCCATTTTTTCATGTTTGCTGAAATTAATATAGGAAGCCGCCACACCTCCGGAAACGATCAGCAGGGGAGTCATGTATGGCGACGGGAACAGGTACGCAAGGATTGTCGAGATGATTAAAAACGACCAGCCCTGGATGTTATGGATTACCTTTCTGGCAATTGCATAGCCCCCGTGCATCAGAAAGGCGACGGCCATTGGCCCGACAAACCTTGTAAATGAGAGTGAGATTTGCTTTTGTTCCAGCATATGAACTCCTATCGCGGCCAGTGTCATCAGGATCATCGCAGGCAACGACCAGATTAAAAGCGACAGATAGGCGAGCGGCTGTCCGCCAATCTTTAATCCGATGGCGGTAACGGTTTGCGTAGAAGTGGGACCGGGTAAAACCTGGCAGAGCGCCTGTAATTCCAGTAATTCTTCCTCCGTAATATATCTTCTCTTTTTTACCAGCCTTTCAATCATCATCATAAGATGTACCTGTGGGCCTCCGAATGCCGTAAAAGAAAGCAAGAGGATGTCCAGAAGATATATGATGTACCGAAATCGCCGGATAGGGTGGTTCAAGAGAATTGGGATAAGTTTGAGGGTTCATAGTAAATAGTCGTTAGACCATTTACTACGTTTTGGGCCGGTTTGTGGCTTTTTATTTTTTTAATCCTAATTCGCGTAAACGCTCATCTAGAAACTCGCCAGCCGTCATATTGACATACATTTTAGGATATTCGCTGTTGACACAGCTTTCCAGGCTCGTCAGGTCCATGGCTGCACGCGGGTGCATGAAAAAAGGAATCGAAAAACGGGAAGTCCCCATTTTTTCGCGCGGCGGATTAACCACACGGTGAATGGTCGATTTTAATTTATGGTTGGTAAGCCTGTCGAGCATATCGCCCACATTCACGACAATCTGGTCTGGCAAAGCAGTTATTGCTATCCATTTTCCGTCCCGTCTCAAAACTTCAAGTCCTTCGGCACTGGCGCCCATCAGCAGCGTGATCAGGTTGATATCTCCATGTGCAGCGGCTCTCACAGCGCCATCCGGCACAAGGTCAGGATTTTCAATCGGGAAATAATGCAAAGCACGAAGAATACTGTCGCCGTTTTTTACTTTGTCCTCGAAATAATCTTCCGGCAGGTTCAGGTAAATGGCAATGGCTTTTAACAACGTTTTTCCGGCATTTTCAAAAGTTTTGTATACTTCAACCGTGTATTGCTCAAATTCCGGCAGCTCACCCGGGAAAACATTCCTGGCCATATCGCCTATTGGCTCAGGCTGGCCCACGTGATAAAATTCTTTAAGGTCGGCAACTTTAAAACCCTTGGCAGTTTCCTTTCCCTTGCCGATATATCCACGTTGTCCAAATAACTCGGGGAACTCGTATTTTTTCTTTTCAGCTTCAGGCAATGAGAAAAAGTGCTGAACGGTATCATAGAGCTTGATCCTTAAATCATCACTAAGTCCATGATTTTTAATCGCAACAAAACCTATATTGGTAAAAGCAGAACCAAGATCTGCTACAAATTTTTCTTTCTTTTTGGCATCACCCGAGGTGAAATCTGCCAGGTCCAGCGACGGTACTTCGTCTAATAATGCAGGTTCCATATTTGTTTTTTATGCAAAGTATAAAACAATCTGTTGTTCATGCAACTAATTTCGACTAACATTAGTCATATTTCTAAGCATTGGGCTATTGTCTTTTTCTCCGCTCGACTTTGTGTTATCAGGATAAATCTGCCTTAATAATCCTTATGATCAGCGCTCTGCTTTTTTGCTTTGGTGGAGCCGTTGAATAGAAATCATACTATTAATATCGTTGAAAAGTATGACGAATTGCGAGATAGGTTCTATCTTTACCGCCACGAAAAACCCGAATTTAGCGCAGTTTGGTCTGATTTGGCTTAAAATTTTACCATTTACTTTTCAAGCGAATGCTCTTTAATTCTTTACATTTTTTACTATTTTTCATTTTTGTTACCACTTTTTACTACACACTTCCCTGGAAGTTCAGGTGGGTACTTTTATTAGCTGCCAGTGCCTATTTTTATGCGTCGTTCATTCCCGTTTACCTGGTCATTCTGGGTGTCGTCATTGTCATTGATTACTTCGCCGGGATCTGGATCGAGAACGCATCAGGGCCAAAACGATTGTTTTTGCTCATCCTCAGTCTTGTCGCTAACGTTGGATTTTTGGCTTTTTTCAAATATTTCGACTTTTTAAATAACAACATTACCTATGCCCTTCAACTGATCGGGCAGAAGAATGAAATGCCGCCGCTGCGTGAAATGTTCCCGTCACTGATCTTGCCGATCGGGTTGTCATTTCATACTTTCCAGTCCATGAGTTATACCATTGAGGTGTATCGTGGGAATCAGAAGGCGGAATATAACTTCGGGATTTATTCTTTATATGTGCTTTTTTATCCACAGCTGGTAGCCGGCCCTATTGAAAGACCGCAAAACGTGCTCTGGCAGTTTCGCGAAAAGTTTGAATACGAGTGGGAAAACATGAAATCCGGGCTCACGTTAATCGCCTGGGGAATGTTTAAGAAGGTGGTTATAGCCGACCGGCTTGCGTTGGTGACCGATGCCGCTTACGGTGACGTCGCGAACCAAAGCAGCTCAGCGCTGTTGATTGCCACGTTTTTCTATTGTTTTCAAATCTACTGTGATTTTTCGGGTTATTCGGACATTGCCATTGGGACCGCCCGGGTGATGGGTTTTAAGTTGATGACCAACTTCAACGCGCCTTATTTCGCAGAATCGATTTCCGAGTTTTGGAAACGCTGGCATATTTCCTTGTCAACCTGGTTCAGAGACTACGTTTACATCCCATTGGGTGGTAACCGGAGGAGTAAAAGCAGGGTTTATTTTAATACGCTTACCGTGTTTTTGCTCAGCGGTTTGTGGCACGGCGCCGACTGGAAGTTCATCATCTGGGGCTGTATTCACGGTGTTTATTTAATTCTGGCACAGATTTTCAATACCCATGCCATATTCCGTCCCGAACATGCCGGCAAAGGCGGATCGATTCCTGTACGCTTATTCCATATTTTCTGGACATTCCTGTTGGTTGCTTTTGCCTGGATATTTTTCCGTGCGAACAGTGTGTCAGAGGCGTTCGAAATCATCAGAAAAATCTTCACTTTCTCGGATTACGCTGTCCCGGAAATTGCTATGAATCATGGTGAGTTTTTATTCTCTCTCGGGTTGCTGCTGCTGCTCGTCATCAAGGATAAATATTTTGCCAAATTCATCCCGGAAACGAAATTGTTCTGGGTGTTATTCCCGCTGGTTTGTTTGTGCTGTTATCTGTTCGGTGTTTTTACCAGCAACCAGTTTATTTATTTCCAATTTTAGGCCATGGGTTATATGAATACGTTAATCCGCTATATCGTTCTGCTTTTGTCGGGAATTGTTTTTGTGATCAGTTTGTCTCCTGCATTACAGCGAAAAATAGTTGCCAAAGGGTGGATTCCCGATCAATATCGTTTTGGTGATCTTTACAATACTTCAAATCTGAATAAATTCAAGGAGCTGGATTATAACCAGAATGCTACGTTGCTTCCCTCGGATAAACCTGAAAAAAAGTACTCAAATATTGACCTTTACACCATCGGCGACAGTTTCACGCCTATGGACACGAGCTTTTATGCGGGACATAAAAACTTTCATATCTGGTTGGGTGCTTATGTTGACACGGTGAAGCTGGATACTTCCAGGAAATCCATTCTTGTGATTGAAGTTATAGAGAGAACCATTCAGGAACGTCTGCGGAGTGATTACAAGTCTCTATATTTTGATAAGGGTTTTCAGATTGAAGGAAGACTTAAACCGGCCGTTGCCGAAAAACATGAAGAAGAATCTTCATTCTGGTGGGACAAATTTGGCGATCAGATCAATCAGCGGATTGAATTTCTCCTTTTTAATTTCGACCCATTTTTAAAGTTAAAAGAATTAAAGTCGAATATCATGTTATCCTGGTTTGACCGTACGCATACGGGCGCCATCATTTCCAGAAATCATGAATATTTGTTTTATAATATTGAGGCCGATCCCAAAATCGGGTTATCACCGTTTTATAAAATTACTCCGCAATCCGTGGATACGGTTGTTACAAACATGAACAACATCCGGGATTATTACAAGGCAGCGGGTTTTGAGGAAGTGTATTTCTGTTTTGTCCCAAATAAGGTAACGGTTTGTGAAAATGACCGTTATCCGTACAATAATCAGATCTCAATCATCGAAAAACATCCTGCCCTGAAAACGCCGGTACTTTCTATTCAGGATACAATCCGGAGCCATCCTGAATGGTATCACCTGGGGGACGGGCACTGGACAGTAAAAGGACAGCGTTACTGGCTCAAAACTGTAAACGAGCTTGTCAGGCAGTGGGACGCAAAGGAGGCTATCCAATAGTACCAGCGTCTCATCTGATATTTTGATTTTAATTCTCGCCCAATCCTATTTTTCCAGCGACAGAGCTGTTCGTTTTTGGTATGTCACTTTCTCAAGATATAATTTTTATATTGCGATAAAGAAATTTCCTGCATATTTGCCGGCATATCAGCAACCTAACTAAATTTTGTCCGCATGAAGGAAACGGAAGTGGAAAACACGCTGTGGGAACGATTCACCCTGGGCGACCAGTCGGCGTTCGCCAGTCTGTATGACCAGTATTCTGATGTCCTTTATAGTTTCGGCTTACGTTATACTTCTGACAACGAGCTAATCAAAGACTGCATCCACGATCTGTTTATCGATCTTCACCATTATAGAGGCCGGTTGGCAAAAGAGGTTAATGTCAAATTTTATCTGCTGAAATCATTACGTAGAAAACTCAATACTGCTAATCGTAAAGCTTCCGTTTTCAGTTTTCAGGGGTGGAATTCTGATGAAACGCTGCCTATTTCTACTTTTACTTTCAGCATTGAACATGAGATGATCATGGATGAAAACCAGCGGGATATTCTTCAGGCGCTTGCGTTGGAGATTAATCAGCTGCCCGATCGTCAGCGTGAAATTCTTTATTTAAAATTTAATCATGATCTTGATTACGAGGAAATTGCGGCTATTATGCAAATTTCCGTTCCAACCTGCCGGACCTTCATTTACAGAGCCCTCAAACAACTGCGCGGCCGACTGGAAATCGTCTACATCCTGTTTGCCATGCTGAGCTAAAAAACTTTTTTTCTTTTTTTAGTTAAAATAAAACAAAATATAAGTCTATGTTTTTCTGATTCCTTTCTCTTGTAGGTTAAATACGACCTCACATGAAGAATAGAAGAAAAGATAAGCTGGATAAATTCCTCTCGGAAGAATCAAATGATCTTACCCCGGAACAGCGGAAGATCATTGAAAACACCGGGCGTCTTATCAAATCTGTTGGCAATGAAAAATTACCAGCCGAGGAAAAGGCTGATTTATGGAACAGGATTTCAGAGAACCTGCTGTCTGAAAAACAGGAAACGGCCAGGTCGGTAAGGCCTATATGGCTGCGAATTGCTGCGACGATAGCCATCCTATTTGCAGTGGGTATAGGGTACTACGCGTTGCGGGAAAATACAGAATCCGCTATGGAAAGAACGGCTGCGGCAATCGTAGACAGCGGCGCAGCAACGCAGCTGATACTGGCTGATAAGCGGAAAATTCAGCTAACGAAGAAAAATTCCTCCCTTGTTTACAAACAAACCGGAGAAGCAATCCAGATCGACTCGGTAGCCGTCGTTAATCAGGCGTTGTCAGACCTTGAAAGCAGCTACAATACCCTCCTCGTTCCCTATGGAAAAAGAGCTTTTTTAACCTTGCAGGACGGAACGGAAATATGGGTTAATTCCGGCTCCAAGCTTGTTTATCCATCACGTTTTACAGAAAAAGCAAGAGAGGTTTATCTGGAAGGACAGGCTTATTTCTCGGTACGCCATCGTAATGAAATCCCTTTTTATGTGCATACCAAAAATATCAAAGTAGAGGTACTGGGGACGGAGTTTGACGTCAGCGCTTACAACGACGATAGTCAAACCCACGCCGTGCTGGCAAAAGGAAGTATTGAGCTGACGACGAATAAAAAATCGTTTTTGGGATCTTCTAAAAGAAAAATGGTACCTGGCACCCGCGCCAGTTATGATCCTGCCAATAAAGTGTTAAACGTAACCGAAGTAGATATAGAAGAATATACCTCCTGGAAAAGGGGCTATCTGATTTTAAAGGAAGCACCTCTAAACGATATTTTAAAACGACTTTCCCGCTATTACAACGTCGAACTTTTGCTTGGCGATAAGCAACTCGGTTCGGTTAAGTTTAAGGGGCATCTGGATTTGCGGAACACGCTCCCGGAGATCATCGATATCATTGCAGCAAGTAATTCACTTAACTATCACCAAACGGAAAGGAGGTTCATTTTAGAGAAAAATACTATTAAAGAATAAAAAACGGAAGGCGCAGCAACGCCTTCCGTCAATGAAAACCTGCCAGCAAGCAGGTTAATCTTAAACAATTGTATACACAAAAGCTGATTCAAATTTATGAAAAAATTTGACCATTTATGGTATTGCCCAGTCATTGGGTTTCGTCATCAAAAACTGTTGCGAATTATGAAACTAACCATGTTTCTGTTTTGGGTCGCTATGATGGGCGTGCATGCTAACGGTTTTTCTCAAAAGAACAGAATGGATGTTCAGATCAAAAACGGAAATCTGAACACGCTCTTCGAACAGATCCAGGAAAAAACAGACTACCACATTTTTTACAAAGACGATCTTTTTTTAGGCAGAGAGCAGAATAACCTCACAATCAGTTTAAAAAACGAAACAATTCCGGTCATTTTGGATAAAGCACTGCGGGGTACTGACCTGACCTATAAGTTGGTCGGGAAGCAGGTCGCTGTTTTTGAAAAAAGGGATACCAGAGCTACTTCCGGAGGGATTAAGATGCTTAACATGTCGACGGCGATGGAGCCAGAGATTTTAATCAGAGAAATTTCAGGGCTTATTCAGGATGCCAGGGGAGCGGCTTTGCCGGGTGCCACGGTTATTGTGAAAGGTACTGACAAGGGCACTTCGTCTGATGTAAACGGAAAGTTTAAAATTGAGGCCAACCCGGGCGATGTGCTTGTTATTTCTTACATCGGTTATCTTGGGAAGGAACAATTGGTCGGTGCCCAGACAACCTTTACGATTCAGCTTGAAGAGGATCTCGGAGGGCTTGAAGAGTTGGTGATTGTAGGGTACGGTTCGCAAAGGAAGGCGACGATAACCGGAGCAATTTCTACCATTACAACGGAGGATTTGAAACAAAGCCCGACGGCAAGCATTACCAATGCACTGGCGGGGAGGCTTCCGGGTTTGTTTGCAAACCAGTTTAGTGGTGGGGAGCCTGGCGTGGACCGCAGCGATATTTTTATAAGAGGTACGGCAACTTACGGAAATACGGCTCCAATCGTCATTATCGACGGTCTGGAAAGAAGTATGGATTATCTGGCTCCGTCAGAGATTGAAACTTTTACAATTTTGAAAGATGCCTCGGCGACGGCACCTTATGGTGTGCGAGGTGCCAATGGGGTGATTTTGATCACGACCAGAAGAGGGAAGGTACAGGATAAGGCAACGGTAAACTTCAAAGCTTCTGTCGGGACAAATCAGCCGGTGAAATTTCCAAAATATCTGGGCTCTGCTGATTACGCCATGTTGTACAATGAGGCTAAAAGAAATGATCATCCCAATACGGATCCGGCTACGCTCAATCTTTTTTCAGAAACCGCAATAGCCAATTTCCGTAAGGCAAAGGGTGATAATTCTGATGGTCTGGGTTATAACTGGGATTATTTTGACTATGCTTTTAAACCTGGTGTTCAGAAAGATTACAGCCTTTCGATCAGCGGCGGATCTGTGCGTGCCCGTTACTTTGTGCTGGCCAATTATTTTCAGCAGGATGGAAATTACAAACACACGGATCTTGGAAGTAACAATACGCAGGCGGTGTTTAAACGATACAACTTCCGCTCGAATATTGACATTGATATCACGGACAATTTTTATGCAAAACTGGATATCGGTGCAAGGATAACTGACCGCACCGCGCCGGGAACAACGGCAAACAGGATTGTTGAAATGGCCAATACGCAGCCGTCTTTTCTGCCGATTGTGGTTGAGAGTAACGATGATCCGGCTAACCGCGTTTATCAGATCAATAACCCGTTGGGAATGCTTTACGGAGACCAGATTTACCGCTTCAATATTCTGGGAGAATTAAGCCGTACCGGTTTCCTGAATGAAAAGAATACCTACCTGAACGGATCATTTTCACTGGGACACAAGCTTGATTTTATTACAAAAGGGCTTTCCCTGGATGGTATCTTTTCCTACGATGCTTCAACCGGCGGCTGGATCGACCGGAAGGTTAATACTTACTCAGAAGGATACCGCGAATATCCGGGTTATGCAACCTTTGTCCCCACCAGCGGGAGCGACATCTATATGAATCCGGGACACTACACCGGTGCGTATAAAACGGGGAATAAGTATAATATCGATCAAACGATTGGCAACGGATATAACTACAACGACAATGATAACCGGACTTATGTTCAGGTCAAACTGGACTATATGCGTCATTTTGGAAGCCATGGAGTAACGGCAATGGTTCTTGGTAACAGGTCGAAACGGGTTATCAAAAATCAGGTTCCGTTCAGTTATCAGGGACTAACGGCCAGGGCAACTTACGGATATGCAGACAAGTATCTGTTTGAAGTCAATGCTGCGTACAATGGTTCTGAAAACTTTGCCAAAGGCAAAAGATATGGATTTTTTCCGTCGGTTTCTGCGGGTTGGGTTTTATCGAAAGAAGGATTCCTGCAAAATTCAACGGTTATCAATAGTTTGAAAATTCGGGGTTCATTCGGGCTTGTCGGGAGTGACAAGGTTCCTAATGACAAACGTTTTATCTACCTGCAATACTTTGGCGGCAGAGACTATGATTACAATTTTGGTACCGATAATTTTGGTTCCGGTGCTGGCGGTTATCTCTTTGAAGGTGATCTGGCAAATCCTGACTTAACCTGGGAAAAAGCGCGGAAAACCAATATTGGTATCGATGCAACAATCTTTAAGCACGTCACCTTATCCCTTGACCTGTTCCGTGAGCATCGTTATGATATCATCACGGATATGAGCGGCGGAAACAAGCTCGGTTTTTCAGATATCGTGGGGAAAGATGCGCCATACATTAATTCGGGTATTGTGAATAACAAAGGTTTTGATTTTGAGATTGGGTACAACGGCTCGGTTGGGAAAGATTTTACCTATTTTATCAAACCGAACTTCACCTTCGCACGGAATAAGATCATTTTCATGAATGAAATTCCTTATGCTTCTGCGGGTAGGGCAAACACTGGAAAAAGAATTGGAGAGCACTTCTCCTATATTTTTGATCATTTAGTGAAAAACCAGGCAGAAGCCGACCAGCTGAATGCGATGAACAATGGCGGCGGTTTCCAAACCTGGGGCTCTTTGCGACCGGGAGATGTTGTGTATAAAGATCTTAATGGTGACGGAAAAGTGGATGATCTTGGAGACCGCACCAGTCTCGGAAATCCAAGAAATCCGGAAATTATGTTTGGTATTCCGGTTGGTGTCAAATTCAGGAATTTTGATTTCAGTATGCTGTTTCAGGGAGCTGCGCGTGCTTCGGTACAGTTATCCGGCGCAGCAGTGTATGATTTTCCGTTATTCTCGCAAGACAAATATGGAAAGGTCAAACCGATGCACCTTGAACGGTGGACACCTGAAACTGCCGAAACTGCTACGTATCCTGCACTTCATTACGGTGATTATACCAACAACAAGAATGACAACAGCAGCTTGTTTCTTTACAATTCAAAATATGTTCGTTTGAAAACAATAGAATTGGGATATAACCTGCCGAAGCGAATGATCAAAACGATAGGTCTCAGCCAGGTCAGGTTTTATGCGCAGGGTATGAATCTCTTTACCTGGGACGGACTCGATAAAGTGGATATGGATCCTGAAACCAGGCAAGGCTCCGGGGACTGGTATCCGATCCAGAAGGTGTTGAATTTTGGTGTAGATATCTCATTCTAATCTTATTTGAAATAACTATGAAGGCTAAAACGATTTATTGCTTGATACTGACCTGCGCGGCATTACTCACCGCTTGTCAGGAGGATTTTCTGGATAGAAAGCCGGATGATCAGCTGGATGCAGAGCAGGTTTTTACACGTTATAACAAGGTTAATCAGTTGGTAACAGATTTATACGACAACGTGAAGGGATCTAACAGTCCGTTGGTATTCTTTAATCACTTTTCGTCTGCCCCTGTTACTGACGAGGCGGAAGGCTCGACGGCAGAAGGGAGTCTTACCAATAAATTTAACAACGGCGACTGGAGTCCGAGCGCTATGCCCGACCGAAGCAGCAAGGGTCAGTATTGGTGGGATTTGTATGCACGGATCAGAAAAGCCAATGTGATTTTGGAAGGTGTGAAAAAGTACAATACGCCGGATAATCCTTTGCAAGCCGGAGATTTGCAGAAAAGAAAGGGCGAAACATATTTTATGAGGGCTTATCTGCATTACTTGGCGGCACGGATGTATGGCGAAGTTGTGTATATCAACAGAACCATTCAGCCGACGGACCCAATGGATTTCAAGCAGGAATCTTTTCACGCAATCGCGGCTAAGGTTATCCAGGATTGTGATTCAGCCATGGCATTGGTGCCGGCAACATGGGGTGGTTCCGATTTTGGAAGAATCGACAAAGGAGCTTGTCTGGGCCTGAAAGCTATTATTTCCTGGATGGCTGCTACACCCATGTGGAATGGCGGTGCATTTCCCAATGATACACGTCAGTTTAAAGCTGAATATGCTTATAACCAGTCACGCTGGATTGCTGCGAGGGATGCCGCCAAAGCAGTGATGGAATATAAGGCCGACGGGGCACAAAGGTTCAGTCTTTATACAGGACATGATGGGTCCGATTTTAAAGATGATGCGGGTACAAATAACAATAATTCAAAGGTGTATGCACGGCTTTGGGATTTGTATCATAACATGGAGGCGTTTCAAAAGGAGGCGGTTTTTCTGGTGACACGGGATAAAGATAACAACTGGCAGGGAGATATTTATCCGCCAAGCTGGGGAGGTAGTTCACGGCAAATGCCGGTTCAGGAGCAGGTTGACGAATATGAATACATCGCGCCGGATGGTTTTGGTTATCCTGTTTACAGTTCTCGCGCTAAAACAGATGGTTATGACGATGCCAATCCATATGAAAGCGTAAAAAGAGATCCGCGTTTTTACAGAGATATCATTTACCACGGTTCGACATTTAAAGGAAAAGTAATCAATACGGCAACCGGTGCCGACAGGGTGGGCGCTACAAACTCTTCTACCACCGGATACTTTTTGAGAAAAATTCTTAGAGAATCATGGAACAGGGATAAAAGCTTTGCTATCAGCGGGCCACCGGTATGGCGTCTACCTGAATTTATCTACATCTATTGTGAAGCTGTCAACGAAACGGCCGGTCCCAATGCTGAGATTTATGAACTGATCAATCAGGTCCGCAAGCGTTCTTTTATGGCACCAATTCCCACGGCAGCCAGCGCCGACAAAGCACTGATGGATGAGTATATCAAACGTGAAAGACGTGTTGAGTTGTTTTATGAAAATAACAGGATCTGGGGTACAAGGTTATATCTGGATGCCAGTTCTCCAAAAGAATTAGCGAAAGAACAAGCGTGGCAGTCCGCAGGAAGTACAAACGACGACCGCTCGCAGAAAGCCTGGCCTTATCCGAAAAGTCAGAGAATGATTAATGGCATGAGGCCAGTTGAAGATCCGGATGGAAAGATCGTCGTCGACGGTAAAAAATACAAAATGAAGCGTTTTTTTGTAGAAAGCAGGGTTTTTCAGGCACCCCGACATTATCTTTTCCCAATCATGCAGGATGAGCTTCAGAGGACACCAACGCTGATTCAAAATCCAGGCTGGTAAATATCGATCTAAACCATCTGGGACATATTTGATATTCTGAACAAATATCGGTTACCTGAGCAGTCGTTCGGTGTCTAAAAGACTGTTGAATATTTTCTTAGGTGAAACTAATATGTCTTAGATGGTTTAACTCATTTACCTCATGCTGACAAAAAAGTATTTGAATGAGCTGGAATATCAGCTTACCGGCGCGATCATCGATGTGCACAAACATCTTGGCCCTGGCCTTTTGGAGAGTGTTTACCAGAAATGTCTTGCTCATGAATTACGGTTGAGAAACATGGTGTTTTCTTCCGAACATCATATTGACGTGATCTATAAGGAATTTCATTTGGATACCGCCCTGCGTGTTGATTTTTATATCAACAACTGCCTGGTTATCGAAGTAAAAGCAGTTGACTCCATTTTGCCTATTCACGAAGCGCAAATTCTTACCTACATGAAGTTATTAAAGGCGCCAAAGGGACTTTTGATAAATTTTAATTGCACAAACATTATCCAAACCGGTAAGAAACCATACGTCAACGAATTCTATCGCGACCTTGATTGAGAAAATATTAGTTTTAGCTACCACCTTAGACATATGAGATTCACCTTAGGTTGCCTTATATGTCTTAGGTGGTAGATAAAATAGGTCAGTTTGACTTAATTGTTTACACAGAAAACATACAAAACTGAGGTGAACCTAATATGTCTCAGGTGGTAGAAAAATATTTTGTAAATAACCGTTACTCCTTCAAACCTTTGATGTAAGCGATGGTTTGTGGCACTTGTTTCATGAAAGAAGGGCTTTCGTCCTCGATGAAATAGTGTTTGATACCAGCTTTTTTGGCTGCTTTCAAAACACCTGGAATATCGATTGACCCGGTTCCGAGCGCGACATCATTTTCCACCGGCGTTCCGCCAGATAAATCTCCTTTTACCCCTTTGCGTAAATCTTTTAGGTGCATCAGTTTCCAGCGGTTTCCATACTTGTTTAACAATGCTACCGGATCCTGGCCTGGAAATGCGGTCCAGAGCACGTCCATTTCGAAAGACACGTATTTCGGATCCGTATTTTTAACAATATAATCGAAAAGTGTTCCTCCCTCGTATGGCACAAACTCATAACCGTGGTTGTGATAACAAAGCGTAATCCCACTTTCTTTCAGGATTTTGCCTGCCTTATTAAAATCTTCAACGGCTTTTTTCGCAGTTGCGATATTGAAATTGCCTTTTTCATGCGGAATCCAGGCGACCATCACGAAGTTTGCGCCAAGGATTTTTGCATTATCAATCGTTTCCTGCGGATTTTTTATCAGTGCCTCATATCCCGCTCCGATCGACGGCATTTTGATATTCCTTTTGTCCAGTTGCTTTCTGAGTTCCTCGGCAGACATACCTTTTTGAGGACCGCCTTCGAGCTCGGTTATTCCAAAGGCCTGTATTGAATCGAGTGTCGCTTCAATTCCCTTCGGAAAACTGGATCTGAAAGTATAAGCCTGGGCACCGATAGGCTTTGTATATAACGGCTTGCCCGATTGAGCAAAAGAAGCGCTGTGTGCCAGTGCCAAAGCGATCAAAATCTTGGAAAAGCAGGAGATTTTATTCATTTCTTCTATGTCTAAATGATTAAATGCACCGATTCATACTAAGGTCCACAAAATTGGGGATTCGTCGTATTGGTCGGGAAAATGTAATGAAAATGATAAAAGAAATTACTACTACAAAAATACTGCAATTAGTCTTGCCTAATCCTGGTCGATAATCTGACAGAATTAAGTTACTGAAAGTTAATTAGCTGATATGCTGCATTGTTTTCGAATGATCGGAAGAATAAGTTGCTGGCTGTTTTTTTATGAAACGTCGAAATAATTCTTAGTCTGAGAAAAAATATTCTTTCCGTGTAAATTTTTTTTATTGAAATATATAAATAAAAAATATCATATAAATAATCGAATCAGATACCCGATTTATTCTCTAATCATTAATGTATAGGATATAATGTATAAAGTAATATTTAACGAATAAAATATTGTAAAAATAACTGTTGTGGCAAATTATATATTAGTTAATTAATTTTTTTAAGAAGTTTGTATTAGTAATATCTTTATTTAAATTTAGTTTTCAGTGCAGTGACATTTCTACCTAACTAACTATTTTGAATGAAGAAAATTTTACTCCTGAGCATACTATGCGTATGCTCTTGCTCATCCTTTCTATGGGCGCAAGACAGACAAGTAACAGGTGTGGTTACCTTTGCTGATGACGAATCGCCGCTTCCGGGTGTCAACATTTTGGTTGGCGGAACCAATGTGGGTACTACCACAGACATGGACGGAACCTACAAAATCTCGGTTCCAAACAAAGGAAAGTTAGTTTTTAGTTTTGTTGGTATGATTTCCCAGGAAATTACAATTAGCAGCGCTTCTGTTATTGACGTAAAACTGGTTTCGGATGCGCGTATCCTGAGCGAAGTAGTTGTCACGGGTAGCGGGGTTGCCACCACCAAAGCGAAACTTGGTATCGCGGTGGAGAGTATTTCAGCTAAAAACCTTCCGCAGACGCCAACAGCTTCTATTGATCAGGCTTTGATCGGAAAGATTCCCGGTGCTCAGATTTCCTCAGTTTCCGGTAACCCGGGCGATCCCGTGAATATTGTCCTGCGGGGTATCAACACGGTTCAGGGAGGTACGCAGCCTTTGATTATGGTTGATGGTGTACAGCTTGCAGGCACTGATATCAACTCGCTTGATCTTAGTAATGTGGAAAGAATTGAAGTTGTACAGGGAGCTGCATCCGCTGCCATTTATGGTGCCCAGGGTGCCAATGGCGTAATTCAGATCTTTACAAAAAAAGGGAAAAAAGGGGCTCTCGCTGTAAATTTTTCAACCAGTTATTCCTTTAACACATTTTTGAACAACGGTGATGTACACAAAGCGAAGCTCCATCCTTATTTGACGGACGCAAACAACAATATCATCAATTCAGCTGGGAAAATACTGGATTACAATGATATCGGTTCCATCGAGGGTATATCTTATACGTATGGAGGCGCTACCCGTTATGCGATTCAGGATATCCGGAATGTTGCGGATAAACCCTACAATGCCAATTTCCGGTATTACGATCACTTCAAGCAGGTATTCAAAACAGGTACAACATTTAATAACAGCCTTAGTCTTTCCGGTGGCTCCGATAAAAGCGACTTCGCGATATCTGCGGCCAACAATCACACGGTGAGTCCGGTAATGAAAAACGGCTCGGTGGACAGAAGTAATCTTTCGGTAAATGTTGGTACAGAGTTATTTAAAGGGTTTAAAATTCGCTCAACGACGCAGCTGGTTTATACGAAAAATAATCTGGTGCCAGGTTTAGGTGGTGCCGGTGGCGAGGATTACGGAAAGGGCACTGCCCTGGGTACGCACGGTGGGGTTTACAGTTTCCTTAACACGTCTCCGTTTTTTGATCTGACAAGAAAAAATGCGGATGGCTCTTATCCGGGTTATCAAACCGCAGACTTTTTAAGTATCAACGCGGGTAACCCTTTTTATCGCCAGACTTATGCATCCAGTATAGATCATAAAATTGATGTTATTCAGAATTTTGACGCCAGTTACAACATCAACAGATTCTTGGAGCTGAATGCTAAATATGGCATCAATTACCGTACTGAAAACGCAAGATGGACTTATAAAAACCAGTCTGAAAATGCCAATTCTGTTTATTACGACAACTGGGTTGGAACAAATGCACCGGATTTATTGGGAGAAATTGATGACTGGTCGTATAGCTCTGTTTTTCAAAACTTTTTGGCGACCGCTTATGTGAGAACAGATTTTGAAAAGGATTTCCACATTAAATTACCTATTCAGACAAGCACGCAGGTGTCGTTTGACTATCGTAATAAAATGTACAAGGAATATAATACTTACGGTGTAGGTTTATCATTATCGCCTCCTACCAACATTTCGGCGACATCTTCACAGGCCGTTGCGAGAGATTACAAAGAACCTTTTGTAACATATGGATATTTGATCAATCAGAAAATTGACTTCGGAGATTATGGTGGAATCACGGCAGGTTTCAGAAGTGACTGGTCGTCGGCATTTGGTGGCGGTTCAAAACCATTTACCTTCCCTCACTTTGATGGTCACATTCTTCCGTTTTCTTTCCTTACTAATTCGGCGCTGACCGACGCAGTACCGTATTTTAAACTTCGTGCGGCTTATGGTGAGGCGGGTATCCAGCCTGGTGCTTTTGACAGATATCCTGTTATTGGTCAGCAAAATCTGGGTTCGTCACTTATTTACACAATACCGACAGCTCCCAAAAACCCGAACCTGCAAGTGGAGGTTTCAAAGGAGTTTGAAGTGGGGACAGATTTTACCGTCAGTGCATTCAATGAAAGTCCATGGCTCAACAGCATCAACGGATCCTTTACTTATTGGAAACGCAAGAGCGAGAATGTGATTTATACTGTTAGCGTCGCGCCTTCGAGTGGCTCAACAGGCCAGTTGACCAATGCGATCGATATGTCGTCCAACGGTGTTCAGTTTTCGTTAAATCTTCCTGTTTATAACTCCAAAAATTTCAAGTGGGATTTCACAACCAACTTCGGACATCAGATTTCCAAAATTGATGCAGTGGCGGGCGGTGTTGATATCATCACAAATTCGGGAGCGGGTGATGCCGCTTTGGTTTTAACGGGCGGTCAGCAGATCGGACAGATCTATGGTTATAAAGCCATGACAAGTCTCGATTTTCAACGTAAGGATGGTACACGTTATATCAGTGAAGCAAATGCTGCCAACTATGAAATTGTTGATGGTCGTGTGGTGGATAAACGAACATATCAGATACAGTTCACCGACGAGAAATATGCGCTGGCCAATCCTAATCCAAAGTTCAACGCCTCGTTTATCAACTCTTTTACGATCAAAAATTTTATCACATTTGGTTTCCAGTTTGACTGGGTTTACAAAAGCCATCTTTACAACCAGACAAAGGAGTGGATGTATCGTGACGGGATAAGCGGCGATTTTGAAAAACCGGTAACCATTGATGGTAAAACCGGCGCTTATTCGGCGTATTGGTCAAGTGCTTATTACGGACTTTGGGGTAGTTTGCGCGGATCAGGAAACAATGCTACGAAAGACTTTTTCCTTGAAGATGCCTCTTTTATGAGATTAAGAAACTTATCGCTTGCATTTGATTTTGCCAAACTTTTCCACATGCCCCGCATCAGCAAATGCCAGCTGGTATTCACAGGCAGAAACATTCTGACTTTTACCAATTATTCAGGATATGATCCGGAGGTAAGTTCGGGATCGGTAAACTCTTCATTCGACAGGGGAGTGGATCACAGTACTTTACCTAATACAAAGTCATATCAGGTTGGTTTGAATATCGGATTTTAAGTATTGCCGGAGTTAATGATTGCGGATAGCATGATTTAAAATGTAAACACAGGATTCAGCAGAAGGAAATGAGAAGTTCTGCTTTTTGTCAACTTTTAAATTGGAAAAAATGATAATCAGAAATAAAGATAAATTTGTTCAGATAGCTTTGGCAGCGACGCTTGCTTTCGGAAGTTTTAGCTGTAAAGATAAACTGGACGTTGGAAACCCTAATGCGCCACAGATAGATCTGAACGTGAACACAGAGTCTGGGCTTGTGTCACTTGCGCAGGGAGGTGTTTATATCAACGGTTTTTACAACGGAGACGGCTGGTTAGGGAACAGTTATTTCTCTCTGCCATGGGGATACAACGAACTGCTTGCCGACAATCTGGGTGCGGATGCTTCCAATAACCAGATCACCACGATTGGTGTGCCTAATTATATTATTATGGACGACGGTACGAAAGTATCCAATGCTTCTCCGTCAATCGGAATTATCCGTTCGTACAATACACGTGCTTCCACGGGTGCGGGAAATAATCCGATATATTATCAATGGCTGAATATGTATGCCCTTAACAATGCCTGTAACAATGTGCTGAGCCTTGTTGATAACATAAAATTTTCGGGCGATCAGGCATCGAAAGCGGCTACTGTGAAAGCCTGGTGTTACTGGTGGAAGGCCTATGCCTACGCTTCAATCGGTTCCATGTATTATTCGGGACTGATCATTGATGAAGTACAGCCGGTTGGAACCAAAAATCCCAACTACGTACTGCACGACGCAATCCTGGCCAAATCAGATGAATATTTCAAACTGGCTTCCACTACGATTGACGCAGTTTCCAGTGAATCTGACTACGAAGCAATTTTAGGAGAATTGATTCCAGAATTCAACCAGGTTGGAAATGGCGGTGTCCCTACCAAAGCAATGTGGAAGAGGAATATCAATACCATGCTTGCCCGGAATATTTTGCTGAACAAGTTATCTCCGTTTGTAAAAGGTAACCCGGCTGCCACGATTTCCAAATCATCGACATCGAACATGACAACCGCTGACTGGAACAATGTGCTGACACTTTCGAAGGCTGGTATTCAAAAAGGGGATATTGTATTTACAGGGAGAAGTACCTCAAATAACTATTTTTTCTCTGCAACAGGCGGTACAGCTGCGGCTTTAACAACCGGTGTTAACACGAGTTCTACCTTTAAGATCAGCGAGCGGTTTATCCAGAATTTTAAAACAGGAGACAAAAGGTTTACAAATAACTTCGGAACCGCTACAACCTACAAAAACAACTTTACCTTCACGACGCGCTATAACGTTATCGACGGTGGTGCGGGAGCAGCGGGTGTTTATGTTTATGGCAACAAAACTGTCGGTGCCTATGAGCTTTACATTGCGGGAAGTTATGAGGAAAATACCCTGATGCTGGCGGAGGCAAGTATGCGTTTGGGTGATATTGAAACCGGCCTTGGTTATGTAGATGCCGTGCGTACCTACATGGGCGCTGGCCTTACAGCAGTTGCCGGTACGGGTTTAAGTCTGGCAGATGCGTTGACTGAACTTGTCAAGGAAAGAAGAGTTGCACTTATTTACAGAGGTTTGTCTTTCTACGATAACAGGAGATGGGGCTGGACGTACGACATTGCCAATGGTGGCGGAAGTTATGGAAATACTATCGTGACCTCAGCTGGTGTTGTTAATAAAAACGTTACAATCAACTATAACTTCCTTGATTATTGGGATGTGCCTGCCGATGAATCTGAGTTGAATCCATCGACCGGTGCAGCTACGAAAAACCCGAATTTTTAACAATCTGAAAAGATGTCACATTGTTTATAGTCAAATACTTGACAGGAAGGTGGGAAACTGCCTTCCTGTCTTATTTTTACAGATCATTAACCGAAAACCTATACCGATGAAAAGAAGCAATTTAGGAATACTGGCTTTGCTGAGTTTAAATGTTTTTACAGTCTATGGACAAGCAGCAGTCACCAAAGAACAAAAGGAAGTGATTGCCGGCCTGGATAAGAAAAAAGATCATTACGGAGATGTGTCGAAACAGATATGGGATCTGGCGGAAGTGGGCTATAAAGAGTACAAAAGTTCAGCAATCCTGAAAGATGAGTTGAAAAAGGAGGGGTTTACAATGGAGGAAGGCGTTGCCGGAATTCCTACGGCCTTTGTGGCGACTTATGGTCAAGGAAAACCGGTGATCAGCATTTTGGCCGAGTATGACGCATTGCCAGGTATGGCTCAGGAAGCTGTTCCTGAACGCAAGGTTATTGAAGGGCAAAAGGCGGGTCATGCTTGCGGCCATCATCTGTTTGGAACGGGCTCTGTTGCGGCTGCTATTGCGGTAAAAGACTGGTTGAAACAAAATGGAAAAACGGGTACGATCAAATTGATGGGCTGTCCTGCGGAGGAAGGTGGGTCGGGAAAAGTATACATGGTCAGGGAAGGTGTATTTAAGGACTCGGATATCGTTTTGCACTGGCATCCAAGCGATCATAATTCAGCGAATCCGTCGTCGTCGCTGGCCAATGTCTCGGCAAAATTCCGTTTTTACGGTGTCGCGGCACATGCTGCGGGCGCACCGGAACGTGGCCGTTCCGCTTTGGATGGTGTAGAATCAATGAACTATATGGTCAACATGATGCGGGAGCATATACCACAGGAGACTCGGATCCATTATGTAATTACCCGTGGCGGTGAAGCACCCAACGTAGTGCCGGCTTTTGCCGAGGTGTATTATTACGCCCGTCATAAAAACCGTGACGTGGTACGGGACGTCTGGTCAAGAATTGTTGAAGCTTCAAAAGGAGCTGCCATGGGCACTGGAACGACGGTGGAAATGGAAGTCACCGGCGGTGCTTATGACTTATTACCAATCGAGTCGCTTTCCCGTGTTATGTATAGGAATCTGGAAGCTGTTGGCGGTGTTAAATATACACCCGAGGAAATCGCTTTCTCCGAAAAAATTATCTCCACACTGCCGGCATCTACCGAGACAAAACCTAAGTACAGCGATGCTGAAATGATTCCTCCTTTTTCAACAAAAGTAGAGGGAATGGGAGGTTCAACAGATGTGGGCGATGTGAGCTGGGCAGTTCCAACTGTGGGACTGGGAACGGCAACATGGGTCCCGGGCACGCCTGCACATAGCTGGCAGGCAGTTGCAGCCGGGGGTACTGAAATCGGGAAAAAAGGGATGATGGTAGCGTCGAAAACGCTTGCGCTGACAGCCATTGACTTCTTCAAAGACCCGGCTTTAATCGAAAAAGCACATGCTGATTGGGTCAAAGCAAAAGGTCCCAATTTTAAATATGAAGCGATGGTGGGAGATCGGAAACCCGCATTGGNAATCGGGAAAAAAGGGATGATGGTAGCGTCGAAAACGCTTGCGCTGACAGCCATTGACTTCTTCAAAGACCCGGCTTTAATCGAAAAAGCACATGCTGATTGGGTCAAAGCAAAAGGTCCCAATTTTAAATATGAAGCGATGGTGGGAGATCGGAAACCCGCATTGGATTACAGGAATTAATAAGGGGGCATCGGCTTTCGGCGGTCAGCTGTCGGCAAAATGGCGATGGGACATTTTGGCCTAAAAATTACCATCGGAAGCCGACGATTTAAGTGGACATCGGCTTTCGGCGGTCAGCTGTCGGAAAAAAGGGGTGATGAGACATTTTGCCCTAAAAATTACCATCGGAAGTAGATAGTTTAAGCTGACATCGGCTTTCGGCGGTAAGCTGTCGGCTAAAATGGTGATGGGACATTTTGGCCTAAAAATTCACCATCGAAAGCCGATGATTTAAGTGGACATCGGCTTTCGGCGGTCAGCTGTCGGCAAAATGGCGATGGGACATTTTGGCCTAAAAATTGACCATCGAAAGCCGATGATTTTACATTGACATCAAACTCATTCCGGCAACCCAGCTGATAGCCGACTGCCGATGTCCCCCCGCTCAATATCCGTCTGCCTTAATCTGCTTTTCAGACACTTCTCCGTACTTTTTAACCTGTTCTTTTATTTCAGAAGATTTTCCTACCATTACAAATTGTAGTTTGTCTTTCGGGAAATATTGTTCGATAATTGATTTGGCCTGAGCCGTGGTCAATCCATCCACTTTTGCCTGAAAGGTATTGATGAAGTTTTCATCAAAATTGTAAATGAACATATCCGTTAATAAACCCGCGAGCGCGCCGGAAGACTCATAATCAGGAGGAAAATCACCCTTTACATACGCTTTTGCCGAAGCCAGAACCTTATCATCGATCCCGGTTTTATGTAAACTGTCCAGAACATCCAGCGCCATATCAACGGCAGGTACCGTGGTGGAATTTTTCGTAAAGGTGCTGATCACAAAGGTACCTGCCATTTTATAACGGCTAAACCGGCTGCTTGCACCATACGTAAGGCCCGAGTTGACACGGAGTGCATCGTTTAACCAGGAAGTAAACCTGCCGCCCAAAACCGTATTGACAACCAGAACAGGAATATAATCCGGAGAGCTGTAAGGAATTCCTTTGCCTCCGATATAAAACGTTGTTTCGCGGGCATCGTCTTTGTTAACCAGCAAAACCCGGCTTTTGTCAAAATTAAGTTCAGGAACTGCACGTTTGATCATTCTTGCTTCGGCAGTTTTCCAGTCACCAAAAAGGGCTGTGATCCTTTTTTTCATATCAGCCGTTTTGAAATCACCTGCGACAGCGATCGCACCTTTACCGCTTGTGTAATTGCCTTGATAAAACTTTTTCACATCCTGAACGGTGATCTTATCGACAGTAGACTTTGTCCCGCCTGTTGGTGTGGCATAAGGATGTTTATCAAATACAAATCCGTTGAAATAATTACCGATAACGCTGCGCGGGCTTTCCTTGGCTTGCGCAAGTTCCAGCAAAGTACGCTGCTTGTGCTTGTCAAATTCAGTTGCGTCAAAAACAGGGTACATAATAACCTGCTGTATTACGTCAAAAAGTTTATCCTGATCTTTCACTGCAAACGAGGACCGCACACTTGCACCCTCCTTACCTGCCATGGTTGACAGGTTGGCACCCACATAATCCGTTATCTCTTCAATCTGCGACTTTGTGTATTTCTGTGTGCCAAAAACAACCGCATCGGCCGTTAAGGCAGCCAGGCCATATTGGTCGCCATCATTAATGGATCCGGCGTCGAATACAGCCGAAACATTAATCAAAGGCACCTCATGCTGTTCCATCAGGTAGACAGTCAGTCCGTTTTTGAGTTTGAATTTTTCGTATTTCGGTACTTTGAAATTATTCTGCGCCGATGCAGACAAGGTTGTCAGGGCCAGGAGCAAAAGAAGTATATTTTTCATCTTTGAATTTTTAAGTCTTGGATTAACTGAAAAAGAACTGGAATCGCGGCTAAGATTTTTTCTCAGGCAGCAGGTAACCTACCGTTCTGTTTCTTTCAGTAAAATATTTGGCTGCCACACGTTTGATATCCTCTATCGTGACTTTTTCGTACAATTTCGGCGCGTCAAACATTTTGCGGTAATCGCCAAAAAATACGTCATAGGTGCCCATACTGTTGGCCTTTCCATTGATCGTTTCCATGCTCCGGTAAAACTCCATCAGCTTCTGGTTTTTTACTTTTTGAAGCTCGGTATCGGTTACTCCGCTTTTTATGACGGCATCAATTTGCGCCAGAATGGATTTTTCAAGATCACCGGCAGAAATATTATCCCCCGCGATGGCATAAACGTTAAACAAACCGGGATCAAAATCCTCACTCATGAAAGTATATACCTGCGACGCAATGGTTGTGTCCATCACCAGCGATTTAACTAGTCTCGAAGAATTCCCCGAAGTCAGTAGGCTGCTTAACAAATCAAGTGCATAATAATCTTCATGACCCGTTTGCGGCGTATGGTATGACAGCAACACGTTTGGAGTCGTGATATCTTTGTAAGCGTTAACCCGGCGTTCTCCGTTTTGCTCCGGTTCAACCGTCCGCAATTTTGGAGGTAATCCTCTGGCCGGGATTGGCGCCATATATTGGTCAGCAAACTTTTTTACCTGATCCACCGTAATATCGCCAACGACAACGACAGTCGCGTTGTTGGGCGAATAATAGGTTTTGAAATAATTTTCCAGATCACTTTGCGTCCAGCTTTTGATATCGGATTCAAATCCGATCACCGGGAACATATAAGGGTGTTCCTGAAAAGCAACCGACTGTACCAATTCGCTTAACATGCGGTAATTGCTGTTTTCCAAACCGGTACTGCGCTCCGATAGTACAACGCCGCGCTCGCTCTCAACCATTTTCGGGTCAATGGTTAAGTCGGCAATCCGATCCGATTCCAGCTTGAAAATTGTTTCCAGTGCATCTTTCTGAAACCAGTCTGTATAAACGGTCACATTTTCGCTGGTATAAGCGTTGTTTGACCCACCGTTTGCTTCCATAACCCGGTCAAATTGTTTGGGACCATAATTTTTGGAGCCGTTGAACATCATGTGTTCAAAAAAATGGGATAAGCCGGTAATGCCATGCACTTCATTTCGGGATCCAACTTTCCAGAACAGATACATATTGGCGTTAGGAATGGAATGATCTTCCAACACCAGAAATTTCATGCCGTTTGCAAGGATAAATGTCTTTACGTCCTCGGGCTTGCTTTGGGCATTGGACAAACCAATACCAGCCATCATCGCCGCTCCGAACAATAGTTTACGTAGCCTCATATAGGAGTCAAATTTTTTGTTTTTGTAATAATAACCAAAAAACTGAAACGGGAATCAGCAATTTGATGAATGGTAATGAAAAGTCGTCTCAATCCCTGTGAAACGACAAATACTTCGTGTGTTAACCCACTTTTTACGTACGACATAGCCGGATTTGGAATATTTATCGGTTTGGATAAAATAAATATTCAAAGGCCTGTTACCAAAGCAAGGTTAGTACGTCTGTAATGTTAATGTGCTGTCTTTTAATAAAAAGGCAAAATGCCAGGGAGCACTATTCACTCACTTTTATTCATTGGTTTATGAAGAAACACATTTTACTCACGGTACTTCCGCTGCTCTTATTTTGTCTGATAAGATCAGTGTCTTATGCTCAGGAAGTTAAAAATGCCAATTGTCCCAATCCGGCTGGCGGATGTGACACCATTGCAATAGAACAAAAAATAAGCCCCTGGCGGGTAGGAGGTTTTATCGGGCCTGCCGTGGCGTTCTGCGGAAAGTGGTCGAGTACATTTAATTCATCAAAATATCGTGACAAATCTCTGTTCAACGGAATCGGGTTTCACGCAGGTTTAAATGCGGACTATTTTTTCAATGTTAAAAAGAAAAAGCAGTTCAAGTTCGGGGTAGGAGCCGTTGCAGGTTTGCAAATGTTCTTTTTGAGAAATGATCTGGATACTTTTCTGGATAATGTCATTGCCCAATCGGGATCCAGCAATGCGGTTATCCGCAAGGGGGCTTCGGAAGATCATTATCTGGCAGTCGGACCGGTAATCAGTTATGCCTTTGGCAAGAAACCGAGATCGCCTTTTATTGAAGCATCGGTGCGTGGTGGAGTTTTTCGTACAACGCCAGCCGCTATTTTTGTGTACGACGAGGCTACCTCAAACAATATTTATTCTGTCACTGCAACGGATAAGCGTTATCATGCGGGTATGTTGGCTACACTGGGTGTATTTTTCCCAAGTAAAAAAGGGCTTTGGTCATGGGGTATCGAAGCGGCCGGATTCAGGACGAAAGTTGACTACATTTTTCCAGGTGCCACCATTTACAGTTATCAGAGAAAACATGGCGGATTCACGGCCGGACTTGCGTTTCGCCGTAATTTTATTCGTGATATCCCGGTTAAGAAAGACCCGACACCACCATTATTGTGTGAAGCGCCTGAGCTTGAACTGATGATGAACGGGAAGTCTATCAAAGGGCTTATTTTCAGTACGCTGGATTCTACAAAGGCTGACAGTATTCAGATCACCTGGAAAAGCCGCAGTATTTTGGATAGTACGAAAAGTGAAACATTTACAGCGCGTTTGCATCAGTTGAACGGTGGCATGGATAATGTGATTGCGCAGGTGATTTGTCAGAAAGAAACGAAAATGGCCTGGCCGGCAGCCTATCTGAACCCGGCAACGGGTCGCCCGGTTGAAGGACAATACTATGTTACCGTTCAAAGCCAGCAAATTTCCTCTTGTGCCTCCTGTATCAGTGAGCCGGCTACAACCGGATTCTCGGTGCAGAAGCCGGACGTGATCAAGATTAAAGAGCCTAACTGTTTCAAACAGTGTTTCCTGGAAGTATATGCCTATAAAAAGGTTAAGGTTAAACGGGTTAAATACGGAAAGTCGCCAACGTCTTGTGTAGGTTGTATTTGTCCTGTTGATACAATTTCCAAAACAGTTTCACAATATCATTTATTGGGTACGGTCAAGAAAGACAATTGCGACGCTTCCAAGCTTGATCTTAACAGTGAAACTGCCAATATCAAGATACCTAAGTGGGCGACTACCATTTATACCTCGGTTGAGACTGTTGTTGCAGGTGATTGCGACGGCATACCACAAGGAAAAAATAAGATCAATTATTCCGCTCCGGTGAAAAAAGGAAAAGTAGGCGTGTTCAACAGAGCTTATCAGAAAAAGTAAATAGGGAAAGGGTTATTCGGTAGTGAAACAGGCTCTCATTTTGTGGGAGCCTGTTTTTGTTAAATTTCGTCTTTGATCCATTTCACCCGTACGATCCGGCTTTTAATACCATGGTTGGCAAAAAAATGCAGCCAGTGAAGTTGACGGGAAGACAAATGATCCGTTGGTGATTTTATTTCAATGAAGGAATATTCGGTTTCGTCCCAGACGAGCAGGTCGGGAAAACCGCGGGTATTTTCACGAAGATTATAGGCCATTTCCAGCAAAACGGCATGAATCTGCTGAGGTGTCAGCAGCGAGATTAATTTCAGAACAGTTTCGAGCATGCCCGGGTACCAGCTCACCAGTACATTGGTAATCCCGAATTTTTCATGAAACGTATTTTCAACAATTTGTGAAATCGCTTCGGTTGTGTCAGCATTTTTCATTCCGGCCAATAGCTGCTCTGATCTTTTCAGGTAGAAATCGGGCAGGAAGAAATCTGACGGTACTCGCTGCAACGGATTATGAATAGCTTTTACATTGGTGTCATAAATGATATCCCAGAATAACAGGCCGAACAGCGCGCGCCAGGGCTCATTTTCACTAAATACTGCCTGAGCGCCCAATTCCTGATAATAGTCGATAGCCCCCCTTTCCACACGAAATCGATAAGACACCGGAATCTCAATGCTGCTGGCATCTTTCAGTGCCTGGGTTGTACGTTTTACAGCACGTTTTTTCTTATTGATAATTTTTTCGTGAAAATCCTGCGAGAAATAACGCTCATCAGCATTTTGTGGATTCTCAGCTATCTCTTCACAAAGTGCGAGCGCCTCTTCAATTTCACCGAGGTTGTACAAAAGCCTCACGCGGCGCTCCCTGGAAGGGGCGTCATTGGTCAGCTGATAAATCGTCAGGGCCTGTGAGAGCATTTTTTTACGTTCGAGCCATGCGCCAACTTTCACAATAAAAAGATGATAGGATGGCAGAGCCTTAGCACTCAGATTTGCTGAAAATCCGGTTTGCCAGTTCATAAACCAGTCGAAAACTTCCTCCGGTGGAACTGCATTTTTCAATACGTTAAAAGTTTCTTTCATCAGCGAAACCATCAGCGTATCGTCCACATCCTTTCTGCTTTCAAACTGAATAGCCAGATGTTCTTCGTCGAATGACTGGAACCGGACATGACCCAAATCCCTTACCACGAATTCCGTCATATCAGCATAACGGTTTCCAAAAAACAGGAATTTCATCATCATCACTTCCATTTCGTAACCGACTTTTACAACCGGTTCGGTCTCCTGGATGATTTCGCAGATAATCTTAAAATCATATTCGTACAAAAGCCATCTGATCAGATCAGGTTTTCGTATCGATTTTGAAGGCATGATTTCCGGCTCAAGAATTTTGGTAAATGCCAGATGTTCCGGTTTTGTAAAAAGATCCATTACTTCTTCAAACCGGTCCTCATGCAGTTCACAAAGCGACTGGATGAATTGTTTGTCGTGAAGTTCGTTAAGCGCCGCCGGGATGTCTGTGATCTCTGAGTACGAAAGGGTGTTAACCCGGAAAAACGATTTGCTCCTGTTGCTGAAACGAATAAAAAGACATTGCGCGTCCTCTGACAGGGCATTATATTCATTCAAAAAAGCTATTTCAGAGGTATTAAGCAGTGATTCGTACATTTTCCGTACAAAATCCAGCACATAGCCAAAGTAATCGTGGTAATATTTTGGGGGAAGATCCTTCGGGAACTCGTTAATCTGCACAGTACTTAAAGAGGATTGTTGAGGCTGAATGCTGGTAAAGTTTATCCAAATATAACGAGTGAATCATTGAAATATTTGTCCGATACAATCTTTTATGTTTTCGATCCGGTTTTATAGCTGTTTTTAATTAAAAGGTACTTCCGGAATATACATTTCTAATGGTAATTGGCTGATTTTTGGAAAAATAAATAGGATAAATTGCATTATGACAATACAAACATTGCCCATTTTTCATTAACGTAGTATTTTATGGAGAATTGAATTACATTTGTTTCCAATGGAAAACAACTTTTAGAGCCCATGACAACATTAGATTCGTACAATTTTTCCGGCAAAAAAGCCTTGGTTCGCGTTGATTTCAACGTACCTCTTAATGACAAGTTTGAGATCACGGATGATACCCGTATCCGTGCGACCATACCTACCATCAGCAAGATTCTTAGTGAAGGAGGATCTGTGATTTTGATGTCCCACTTGGGACGTCCGAAAGATGGGCCTACGGAAAAATATTCATTGAAACACCTTGTAAACCCGCTTTCGTTAATTTTAGGTAAAACCGTAAAGTTTGCTGACGATTGTATCGGAGCAAGCGCAACTGAGCTGGCCGCAGCATTACAGCCTGGTGAAGTTTTGCTTTTGGAAAACCTTCGTTTTTATAAAGAAGAAGAAAAAGGAAATGAAGAATTTGCTGAGAAATTATCTAAACTGGGTGATGTTTGGGTAATGGACGCATTTGGAACGGCTCACCGTGCCCACGCTTCTACGGCGGTTATCGGTAAGTTTTTCACTGATAAAGTTTGTGGATATGTGATGCAGGCTGAACTTGATAACGCAGAAAGACTTCTTGAACACTCTGAGCGTCCTTTCACGGCGATCATGGGCGGTGCCAAAATCTCTGATAAAATATTGATCATCGAACGTTTATTGGATAAAGTTGATAATCTGATCATCGGCGGTGGGATGTCATATACATTTACAAAAGCGTTGGGTGGAAATATTGGAAAATCATTACTTGAGGCTGATAAGTTGGATTTGACACTGGAATTGCTTGAAAAAGCAAAACAAAAAGGTGTAAATATTGTATTGCCGATCGACACCGTTATTGCTGACAAATTCAGTAACGACGCAACCCGTCAGACTGTACCGGCTGCTGAAATTCCGGCAGATTGGGAAGGTTTGGATATCGGACCTAAGACTGTTGAATTGTTTGAAGGTATCATTGCCTCTTCGAAAACGGTTCTTTGGAATGGCCCGATGGGTGTTTTTGAATTCCCGAACTTTGCAATTGGTACGAACGCGATCGCTGAATCGGTAGTAGCTGCTACGGAAGATAACGATGCATTCTCATTGATCGGTGGTGGTGATTCTGCTTCTGCTGTGAACAATGCAGGTTATGGCGACCGTGTAAGTTATGTTTCAACTGGCGGTGGTGCTTTGCTGGAATATATGGAAGGTAAAGTTTTGCCAGGCGTTGCTGCTTTGGAAAAATAGATAGGTGTTAATGGTTAATTGTTAAGGATTAATTGTTAAGGATTAAAATTGAGAATTGAACGTTTGTCGTTTGGTTCTCAATTTTTTTTGTTTCAGAAAAAATAGATTTTAGTATTTATTTTGGATAGGGTGTGGGCTTGTGTTTTCGTAAAATTTTGGCATTATCCACAGTCCGAAAGCCGACTGCCGACCGCTGAAAGCCTTAAAAAAAGAAATCCATCCCTCAAACGAAGAATGGATTGTCTGTATTATTAACCTAACTAATTTATAAATAAAGTCACAACCTGACCTGTATTTTTCTTTTTTAACTTCCGCTTTTCACACGCGACTGGATGTCGTCAGAACCCGTGTTACGTTGTCTGGTTTTCACATTCTGGTTACCAAAACGGTAGGTAAACGTGATCCGGGCCTGGCGGCTTGGCCATGTACTTTTCACTCGCAGATCGATATCCTCGAATTTTGTAGTTCCTCTGAATTTGTTAGACCAGAACGGATCCTGAATACTCAGACGAATAGTTGCCTTTTTGTCCATTAAAGATTTTTGCAAACCCAGGTTAATGGCACCCTGTGACTTTGATGATAAAAGTCCGTAAATGGCCGGGCTGTTAAACCAACCTGAAATCTCCGCCGTCCAGTTTTTCGGCAAAGTAAATGTGTTGTTCACATAAGCATTCCAGGTGAAAATGTTCATGTTAAACTGGGCGTTACGGTAGAACGTTTTGTACTGATTATAGGCTCCCGTTACGTTGGTTTGCACATTCCACCATTTTGTTACCGGTATCGGAGCCGAAATGGTTAAGCTTACATAGTTTTGATGATCAAGGTTTTCAGCTGTCACATAAGTTTTGTTTTCTTCCGGAATCAGCATCGGAACCTCATCGGCAATCATATCTTTGATGCGGCTGTATGCCAGCGTTGTATTCAGAAAACTCTTATAAACGTGCACCAGCTGGAACGAATGCGTATACTGTGGACGAAGGTTTGGATTACCTTTCTGGAATGTATACGGGTCCAGATAATACTCAAAAGGGTTCAGCGACTGATAGTTCGGACGATCGATACGGTAGCTGTAAGACAGATTCAACACGTTGCTGCTATCCAGGTTTCTCGATAAGAAAACACTTGGAAAAAGGTTAAAATAATTACGGTCACGTATGCTGTTCAATGTTACCGAATTTCCAATGGCATGCGTATGTTCCGCACGTAAACCCAGCTGGTACTTGGTTTTTGAGTTAATCTGGCCATTGAAATTGGCATATCCCGCGTTGATGTTCTCAGTATATTTAAACTGGTTAGTACGCGACGGATCGAGTTGCCATGTGTCGTCAAACGTTTCGAAAATCATGTTGTTGTCAGATTTTACATAACTTGATTTCAAACCAGCCTCAAATTTTCCTTTGCCAACAGGCTGCGCATAATCCATTTTGGCTACACCAATGTTAATCAGCGCCGGCATGTTATTGCGGATAATATCCGGTGTGCCGTCCGGCTTGCCATCGGGTGTGAAATATCTCGTGTCCAGCGAATTGAATCCTTTGCTGTCGTAACGGACATAATCGGCGTCAAAAGTCAGTTCTTTCCCTTTGTCGTTAAACTGGTGCTTAAGGTTAACATTGGCGCTGATATTATTCATGTTATTGTGTGCCTTGGTATCGGTGTGATAGGTCTGGCGAAGGCTCAGGTCGTCGTTCAATATTTCAGCATTGGTTGCGCGCAATGGATTTTTCCACGAGTTGTAAAACCCTGAAAAAAGAACTCCGATTGTCGTTTTGTCCGTAGCGAAATAGTCCATTCCTGCCCGATAATTATAGTTTCTTGAACGCCAGTCACTTTTGGATATCATATTGAAAGTGGTTGTTTTACCTTCATATGGGATCGCCCGGTAGATATCCTGGGAATTAAATCCTTCGCCTTCAAATGCACTTCCGGTTCCAAACAAGCTGATTTTTCCTTTTCTGTTGTTCAGCGCAAGCGATGCGTTGCCCCGTCCATATCCCGGAGATGCAATACCGCCGCCGATTGAAAAATTACCATTGGTTCCGAAATTTTTATTTTTCTTAAACTTGATATTGATGATCCCCGAGTTTCCGGCTGCATCATATTTTGCAGATGGATTGGTGATCAGTTCAATTTTTTCAATGTTATCGCTGGGTGTATTTCTCAACAGATTGACCAGTTCTGCCTGAGTCAGGTAAGTCTGTTTGCCATCGATTTGCACAATGACACCATCTTTTCCGCGAAGTTGCAGCTTGTCGTTTTGTTGATCAACGGTTACACCAGGAGAACGCTCCAAAACTTCGAGTGCGGTAGCGCCTGCGGAGACAATGCTGTTTTCAACATTAATAACCGTACGGTCGATTTCCTGCTCAATAAAGGGCTTTTTGGCTGTAACAGTTACTTCATTCAGTGCCTGAGATTCGGGTTGAAGTTTGAAAGAAGGAAGGTTTACGGTTTTCTCTGAGACAGAAAAAATTTTACTATAAATTTTTTGATAACCTACCATTGACACCAATGTGAGGTAGTCTCCGGCGTCAACCTGGTCGAAAATAAATTTTCCGTTTTCATCTGCCGCAAGTCCTTTGGACAGGGTAGAGTCTTTTGCTTTCAGAAGCAAAACGTTAACAAAAGGAAATGGCTGAGATTTTTCATCCTGGATAGATCCTGAAACCTTTCCTTTTGTTGGCGGGGATTGAGCAAGCACAAAGCTAGCGCTCAGTAGCAAGGCTACAGTTAGATTAATAAAGAATTTCATGGCTAATAGATCGTTATATTTTCAAGCGATACTGGTGGAGTCTTCCCGGAATTTTAAGATTCTGTTGTTCTCTGAGTATCGACTACATTGCAAAGATAAGTACTTGGTATAACATAGAACCTTAGATTAC
This sequence comes from Dyadobacter diqingensis, assembly GCF_024220585.1. Taxonomy (GTDB): domain Bacteria; phylum Bacteroidota; class Bacteroidia; order Cytophagales; family Spirosomataceae; genus Dyadobacter; species Dyadobacter diqingensis. Next base: position 109,374 of record NZ_JAMXKF010000007.1, on the reverse strand, counting down.
ACAAATGGTAATTATGTTGTATGAACGGAAATCCAGGTGACCGGCTTGCTTTTGATAGATACAAATAGACGCAAGAATGTTGCACGAGGAAAGAAAAAAAGTTTAAATGGTAGGATTTCTATGATGAATTGGCCTGAAACCGGTGTAGGTTATGGAAATCCGATAAGTTGAAAATGATAAACGGGTTGGAAAAAGGGAAATGCTAACTGTTTGAAAAAGAGAAAGACAGGGAGTTTCCAATTCGGAAACACCCTGTCTTCTGACACTACTCACCACTTATCTCACTTTAATCAAAAATTATTCAGCGGTTACCTGCTGCGAACGGCCGATTCGTATAATTGTACCAGATCCTCACCGGTATAATTTAAAAGATCTATAAGATTAACTTCCAAAACGGCTGCGATCTGAATTAGTCGTTCCAGGGTAATTTTAGTGTATGCGAGCTCTATTTTACTATATGCGTTTTGGGAAATGCCGAGTTTCATAGCGAGGTATTCCTGACTATAATCTCTGTATTCCCTTATCTTTCGAATATTTGCAGCTACCGCCCTTGTTTTCGTTTCTACTGCAACTTCCATGATATACCTTGTTAAAATTCTAACGTTAGCCTGACTATAACATATACGGTTTTTACTTGCTGAAAAGATTTATCCGGGCTGAAAAAATGTTAATTGATCGGGAATGGAAGGGAGTAATGACTGAAAACAAGGTGAAAAGTCAGAACCGCGCACCATCCTTTTCAAAAGTTGACCTCTATTAGTCTTAAAAGCCAGGATTTTTTAGTAATTAGTCGTTCTGTTTTAACAAAACAAAATTGAAATGATTAATAGATTATATGATACTTCCCTGAGTCTTCTTACCGATCTGTATCAGCTGACCATGGCCTATGGTTACTGGAAATCCGGGAAGGCAGAGCAGGAGGCGGTTTTCAATCTTTATTTCAGAAAACATCCATTTCAGGGCGGCTTTACGATTGCCTGCGGATTAAGCAGCGTGATTGATTATTTGAATGAGTATCGGATTGATGAAGAAGATCTGGAATATATCGGATCGATAACCGGCAGTGACGGGAAGGCGCTGTTTGAACCAGCATTTTTGGATTATCTGCGTAACATGGAATTTAAATGCAGCGTAGATGCTATCCCGGAAGGTACGGTCGTGTTTCCGAATCAGCCATTGCTCCGTATTCAGGGACCGGTTTTGCAGTGCCAGTTGCTGGAAACGCCGCTGTTGAACCTGATCAATTTTCAATCGCTGATTGCTACCAAAGCCGCGAGAATGCGCCTTGTCGCAAACGATGATGCCCTTTTGGAGTTTGGTTTACGAAGAGCGCAGGGACCTGATGGTGGCATGACGGCGAGTCGTGCAGCTTACATCGGCGGTTTCGACGCTACTTCGAATGTACTTGCAGGGAAACTTTACGGGATTCCTGTAAAGGGTACACATGCACACAGCTGGGTAATGTCGTTTGAAACTGAGCTCGAAGCATTTGAAACTTATGCACGTTACATGCCGAACAATGTGACGCTGCTGGTGGATACTTATGACTCCATTCAAGGTGTTGAACATGCCATTGTGGTCGGAAAACAGCTTCGCGAGAGGGGATATGCGTTGGGCGGTATCCGTCTTGACTCGGGTGACCTTGCTTATTTGAGTATCGAAGCACGCAAGCTGCTGGATGCCGCTGGGTTTGAAAAAACAAATATTGTGGCCAGTAACGATCTGGATGAATACATCATGGACAGCTTGAAAATTCAAGGCGCAAAAATCAACGTATGGGGAATAGGAACGAAGTTGGTTACTGCTTTTGATCAGCCGGCATTAGGCGGTGTTTTTAAACTGGCGGCGATAAAAAGTGAGTCGGGTGAGTGGGATTATAAGCTGAAATTGTCGGAGCAGGCAATTAAAGTTTCGACGCCGGGAATTCAGCAGGTACGCAGGTTTAAGGATTCGAAAGGTTTTATTTCCGATATGATTTTTAATATCGAAACGCCACTCATTGGAAAATCGACGATGGTGGACCCGTACGATTTTACGAAAACCAGATCGTTTTCAGAAACGATTTCTTATGAAGACTTGCTGGTGCCGGTTTTTGCGAAGGGTGTTTTGATATATCATTTACCAACCATTCATGAAACCAGGGAGCGTGTTGAACAGCAACTTGCTCATTTTCATCCGGGAATCAAACGTTTTGTCAATCCGCATACCTATCCGGTTGGCCTTGAAAAAGAACTGTTTGATTTGAAAACGGATCTGATTGTGAAGTTAAGAGCAGCGAAGTGAGCGCTTTAAATATAGAAAAAATGAGTGACGAGATTCCAAAACCTAATACCGAGATTTTAAAAGAGCTGATATTGTACCGTATGCCATTCGGTAAGTATAAAGACTGGCTGATAACAGACTTGCCGGTTTCTTACCTTGAATGGTTTGAGCGGGAGGGTTTTCCGGCAGGTAAACTGGGGATGATGCTGAGCACGATGTATGAAATCAGACTGAATGATCTTATGTTTTTGATTGACGGGTTAAAGAAAATTTACAAAAGATAATCGCAGCTGTTTTTGGATAAAAGATTTTGGGTTGTGATGGAAACTTCGAAAGGAATATTTAGTCTAACTGATATTGAAGTATTTAACAGCCGAAGTTATGTCATATGTTAAAATCTGGATTCATGCGGTTTGGGGTACAAAAAACAGGGAAGCGGTTTTAAAACCAGTCATATTAAAGAGTCTGTGCAACCACATTCTCGTCAATGCAAAGGAAAAGGGGATTTTTATTGACAGGATCAATGGACATGATGATCATATTCATGTACTGATGTTGCTTAATCCAGACTTTGGGATTTCGAAACAAATGCAGTTCCTGAAAGGTGAAAGCACTTACTGGGCGAACAAAACGCATTTGACAAAAGACAGGTTGTATTGGGGCGACAAATACTTTGCTGCTTCGGTGAGCAATGACAAAATTGATTTTGTCAGAAGGTACATTGATAACCAACAAACGCATCATCAAAAACAAACCTTCGCTGAGGAGTACAGGATCTTCGTTAATAGTTTAGGATATTCAGAAGAGGACTTCGGCTAAAGCCTGATGTTAGAGAGGCTTTGGAGCTCCCAAGGCTGAAGCCTTGGGTTAATGTGGTTGCGCTTTCGGAGTTTGGAGTTTCCGGAGTGAGGTCGGTTGGAGGAGGACTTTGGCTAAAGCCTGATATACGGTGAGAGCTGCTGGGCTCCCAAGGCTGAAGCTTTGGGTTAATGTGCTGTTGCTTGCCAAGTTTAGATTTTCCGGGATGAGGTCGGTTGGAGGAGGACTTTGGCTAAAGCCTGATATACAGTGAGAGATGCTGGACTCCCAAGGCTGAAGCTTTGGGTTAATGTGCTGGTGCTTGCCAAGTTTGGAGTTTCTTGAGTGAGGTGAGGTGGAAGAGGGCTTTGGCTAAAGCCGGATGTATGGTGAGAGCTGCTACGCTCCCAAGGCTAAAGCCTTGGGTTAATAAAGCCGGATATTAGAAAGGCTTTCGAGCACACAAGGCGAAAGCCTTGGTTTAATGCGGTTATTAGTAGCGGAGTTTGGATTTTCTGAGGTGGCGTGAGTTGGACGAAGACTTTTGCCGAAGCACGATGTTAGAGAGGCTTCCCAGATCCGAGGGCTGAATACTTGGGGAGATGGGTAAGCATACCAGCAAAATCATTTTATTTACAAACTAATCAGACAAAAAAATAACCCAGGGTTTTAGCCCTGGGTCAAAAAGTTTATCCATTCCGGGAATTCAATTGATTAACCCAAGGCTTTAGCCTTGGGCGATGAGTCACCGCGGCCAGTCGGGCTTTAGCCCGGAGCATTATTTTTTCTCGGGCATCAGCACTACTTTGATGAAGTTATCATCCGAAAAATACTTGGCGGCAGCAGCTTTTGTACTCGCGACGGTGATCGATTTCAAGAGCTGATCTTCTTTCAGAATCTCGTCCAGATCATCGCCAAGGAAAGTATTTTCGTCGATATAGTTAATCCAGAAATTATTGGTTTTCAGCGCCACCTCAGTTTTACGTTTGGTTTCTGCTACAAACTTTTCAATATCTTTAGGATCAGCTCCGTTTTCTTTGATTTTCTTCATTTCAGCCACACTGCGGCTTACCAGTTTTTCAACATTTTCAGGCGCACAGCCGAATCCGATCGTGAAACGGTAATGTCCCGAAGGGAATTTATCGACATCCTGGGACACTCTTACGCCATACACGCCACTTTCTTCCTCACGAAGTGCTTCGATCAGTTTGATCTGTAAAACTTCCTGCAATGCCTCGATCTGAATATTGTTTTCAGGGCTGTAATCGTATTCGCCGCTGTTGATCAGGGTTACTTTGCTTTTAGGTTCAAGTCCCTTATAGATCGTTTTTTCAATACGGCCTTTTGGCGGGAATATATTCGGATGTTTGTAAGTATCGTCGCGGTCGGTGGACGGTAATCCGCCAAGATATTTTTCAAGCAAAGGCTTGATGGCATCTTCCTTGAATGCACCTACAAACGTGAAAACAAAGTCAGACGCATCCGCGAAACGGTTTTTGTAAATTTCAACCGCACGATCCAGACTTACCTTATCAATACTTTCCGGTGTCAGCGGGCGACGGTCAGGGTTATTGCTCGTCAGCACGGCATTTAATGAATCGGAATAAACTTTATCCGGAGTCAGGGTTTTACGTATGTTTTCCAGATAAGATTTTTGATTCGCCAGCATGCCGCTCACCACTTCTTTGTCTTTACGTGGCTCTGTAAAATAGGCGTAAATAAGTTGCAATGTAGTTTCCAGATCTTTCGGACTGGTACTGCCTTCGACGCCTTCTTTTAGCTCCGTTACAAATGGACCACCGCTTACTGTTTTGCCTGCCAGGAATTTTTGCAGTTGCGTCTGATTGTAAGGACCAACACCACTTGACTGGATCATATAACTCGTGAAAATTCCGGTTTCGCGCTCGCCAGGGAATAACGAAAATCCGCCTTTCCCAGTCGCCTGAATCAAAATTTCATCGTTTTTGAAATCCGTAGGTTTAAGCAAAACCTTTACGCCATTTGATAAAACGAGCTCGGTAATCCCTAACTTTTCATTTTTCTTTTCACTGACCAATTTCCCGGCCTTAGGCTCGGTAGCAAGCAATGGAGAATCCAGCACATCGTCAACATAGGCAGTAACATTTTTGCCCGCCTCTGTCAGTAATGTACGGATTTTAGCCTCTGTTGGTAACGCGTCCTTCGCTTTTTCAGGGCCCATGATCACCACAGAGCGGTTTTTGTCGGTGATATACTTTTTGGCAAGACCGTTAACCTCTTCCAGTTTTACACCATCAATATGTTTTTGTAAAAAAGCATAATACGCCTCAATACCCATGTAAGGTTTCTGATGCAGAAAGTGATTCAGATATTCGGAAACGTAATTGGCCGACTTGGTCTTATCTTTTTCCTTAAAGGCCTGCTCCATCTGATTCATAAAATCCTTTTTTGCACGGTCCAGCTCAGGCGCGGTGAAACCGAATTTTTGAACGCGTGCATTTTCTTCCAGCAAGGCTACCAGTGCCGTTTCAACGGATCCCGGATCCTTAGCCAATGCCACGGACGTGTAAGAATCAAGATTCCCCAGGAAATCGCTGTAATTGCTGGCACCGTATAGGAACGGAGGATTTGCCTTTTGAGTAAGTTCCTGCATGCGCTGGCCCATCATGGCATTGTACAATCCCTGGGCGATGTTATCACGTACATCCTGCAACGATTTCTCCTTCGAATTCGGTTGTTTGTAGATAACCTGAATGACATTTTGAGGATATTCAGGATCGGTTACAATGGCTACATTGGTTGTGCCATCCAACGGAATGCCATATTCGGTACGTTTTTTAGGATTTGCTGTTACCGGTATTTTACCAAATTTCTGGCTGATCAGCGCTTCTACTTTCGCCACATCAAAATCACCCACGGCGACTACCGCCATCAAATCTGGACGGTACCAGTCTTTGTAAAATGCTCTGATCGTTTCCGGTTTGAAAGATTTCAGGATGCTGTCTTTTCCAATCGGCAAACGGTCTGCATATCGTGAATTGTTCAGGATCATTTTCAGATATTTGTCACGCATACGCTGCTGCGCACCGCGGCCCATCCGTGATTCTTCCAAAACAACACCTCTTTCTTTTTCGATTTCAGAAGGGTCTAATAGCGCGCCATGTGCCCAGTCATCCAAAACCTGAATCCCCTTTTCCAGCAATCCTGCCGAATCCGTCGGAATCGGAAGCATATATACGGTTTCATCAAAGCCGGTATAAGCGTTTAGATCTGCGCCAAAACGCACACCCGTTTTTTGAAGGAAGTTAACCAGCTCATTTTTCGGGAAGTTGGTTGTTCCGTTAAAATTCATGTGTTCCATGAAGTGAGCCAGCCCTTGCTGAGCATCGGTTTCAAGAACAGAGCCCGCTTTCACGATCAGCCTTAGTTCTGCGCGGTTTTTGGGTTCGGCATTTTTCTTAATATAATATGTAATGCCATTTTTAAGTTTACCGGTTTTAACGGAGGGGTCAAGCGGGACTTTCTGTGTGTGCAGGTCTTGTGCCATTGACGGTAACATAGCCGCAAGCGACATACCAGACATGCACAAAATCATGAAGGATTTTTTCATTTCACTTATATTAAGTTGATAGAATGTATGAGAAACGAAAGATATAGTTAATCGCTTCGATTGCAAAGAGACACGGTTAAAATATTTTCGTTGCCTGGAAGATTAAAGATTTGACACAGAGTCGCAATGATTTGGAAATCGGCTTGAAGAATGCATGTCTATAAGACGGATGATATAGCAAGATCAATGCGGAGCAATGGTTTTACAAAAATCATATGAGTGAAATTTGTAAAAACACTGCGCCGCATTTAGTCTTCATGAAAACAATCTAGGAATATTTTTCAACCATTTTTTTCATGAAGGCGAGGCTGCCTTTTGCCAGATCTTCGGCATTATATTTTGATGGCCGCCAGAGCGACGTAGGGCCGATCAGCTCCTTGATTTCCGAAGAGAAATTTTCAAGAACCAGTGCGCCGGTATAATCAATTTCCGACAAACCTTTAAATAGCTCGTCCCAGTGTACGTTGCCTTCTCCCAGCATCCCGCGGTCACTTTCTGTCATATGTACATGGAAAAGTTTATCACCAGCCTGCACGATCGGGTCATAAAAATTCGCTTCTTCGATATTCATATGAAAGGTATCCAGATGCAGACCGAGATTCGCGGCGTTTGTCTTTTTTACCAGATGCAATGTTTCGCCGGCAGCCGTACAGATATAACTTTCATATCGGTTCACAGGCTCTACACCTATTTTTATGCCAAGTTTTTGCGCATAAGCAGCAACTTCCGTCCACACCTGGCAAATGATCACTTCTTCTTCCTTGGTTCTTGGCAGTCCTGTGAAAACGCCGATGCCTGAATGCAAAACACCACCCAGAAAGTTAACGCCCAGTTCGGCGGTTTTATCCAGTGCTGCTTTGATCAGCGTTGTTGCTTCGAGGGGATGAAACGGAATATGGCAGCTTTTGGGCAGGTTTAAGGAGCAAACTGCTTCGATGTGATGGTCTCTGAGTTGTTTTTTGACGATCGCCGCGTCAAAATCCATGGAAACAGGCAGCAGAATTTCCAGTATATCAAATCCTGCTTCTGCCGTCTTTTTTATCGCATGCAGCCCCGCTTCCGGCGTCCATACAGGTGGAATCCAGGATAATATGGAAGCTCCGAATTTTGGATTTAACATAAGTGAGTCAAATTTAAATTTCTTGTTTTTTTGAAAAGATCATACCTGCACGATGCTCAGGGGCAGTTAATTTTCCTGAATGTCAATCCATTTTTGAAGTTAATCTTCGATCGGTCCTGAAAGCTGAATTTTCCGTTTGTCTCCGTTACCTCGCCAAATCCTTCAATGAAATCATTCCCTTTTTTGATCAAAACAATCTCTCTGACAGATTCATGCCCTTCCGATGAAAAAATATAGTCGGCCAGCAACGTGTCGCCCGACATTTTGCCTCTCACTGTCCCTTTGTTGTAATCTTTTTCAAATAATCTGTATTCAAGATCACCTGCCACAATATTGTTGGCAGTATTGATGTGCAGAAAAGCGGTGTCTTTTCTGGCAACATAGGCGTAGCAGTCGTAATGCTCAAAATCCCGGATCAGCTTGTCGGGTGTTATCGTTTTTGTATAAGTTATTTCTTTTCCACCCGTAATCTTCAGGATCAATGCACTGTCGCTGACGGATACGATTTTGAGCGTGTCCGTAAAACCGACTGCCTTATTTTCATCCTGTCCGGTGCCGTAAAGAATAAGGCGGTCTCCGAATTTTTCCCATTTTTCAAAGCGCTTATCACCCAGGTTGATGCCCGCGGCGGTTCCGTCGTCTTTTAGTGTAAATCCGCTTTGATGTTGTGTCTGGCCTTCGATTGGGGTGGTCCAACTTCCTGAAATGGAGCCCGATTCCTGGTTGCAGGAACTCAGTGCAGCGCTGATGGCGAGAACAAAAAAAGATAGCTTTTTCATTAAGAATACGTTGATGAGTTGGTTAAACGAAACGGGATAAGTCCCCTTCTTAACGCATCAAGGTATCATTCAATTTTGAGGAAATGGCGATATTCACCGATTTTTATTTTCAAGATCCAACAGCCATTGCTTCCTCCAGATACCGCCGCCATAACCCGTCAGGTCGCCGTTTGTTCCAATAACCCGGTGACAGGGAACGAGTATTGATATTCTGTTCATGCCGTTGGCGCCGGCTATTGCCCGAACTGCTTCCGGTTTTTCAAGTGCGATGGATTGCTGTTTGTAAGACCGTGTTCCCGCGTAAGGGATATTTTGCAGTTCCTTCCAGGCCGCTTTTTGAAAATCTGTTCCGGGCATGCACAGCGGCACCGAAAAATGTTTCAGCCTGCCTTCAAAATAAGCGTTTAGTTCTGTTTGTAAAAGATCAAAATGGACATTTTCACCCTGAACAATCGTGGCATTAAGTAACCTTGCCAACGTTTTGAACTCGGTTTCCAGCATCCGGCAGTCTGTGAATTCAAGCAGGCAAATACCTTCTTCGACGGCACAGGCAAACATAGGCCCCAGTGGCGTTTCCAGCCGGGTTATGTTGATGATCCGTTTGTTTTTGCTCAGTGTGGGCGCTACGCCAAAAATGGATTTGAAGGAATCGTTGAAACCGCTCAGTGATTCATAACCTGAATCGAATGCCACGGATGTAATGCTATGTCCGTCCTGAATTTTCTTGAAAGCAGAGTTGATCCGGAACATGCGCTGATAGGATTGAAAAGTGATCCCATGATTTTTTAAAAACCACCGGCGGATTTTGCTGGGTTCAATTCCTCGCTGTATCAAATCCCAGTCCTTGAATTTCTGAGACGGATTAAGGCTTAATGCGCTTAGGATTTCGCGTACGTAATGAGGGGTTTCGCCCATTTTGTCGAGCGGATTACAAACCTTGCAGGGCCGGTAACCATGGAGAATAGCGTCTTTGGTAGTTTTAAAAAACTCAACATTTGCCGGTTTCGGTTTTCTGGCGGTGCAGGTAGGACGACAAAAAATTCCGGTAGTTTTAACGGCCGCAATAAAACTCCCTTCATAGGAAACATCTTTATCGACCAGGGCCTGGTACATGATTTCGTTTGTAAGCATGGTGTTTTTTCTTACAAAAATAGGTGTCGCCCAAAGCGGCTGCAACCGGAAAATTGACAAGCATTTTTTGATTTTAAACGCTTCCTGGAGGTCCTGAACCCGGGGTTGGAAAAGCGGAATTTTGGCGTCTGTTTGATCTGAAAATTAAAATGATACCGGTCAGGAAAAAGGGTATGCTCAGTATTTGTCCCATATTCAGCAATAGTTCATCTTCAAACGGTTCCTGGTTGATTTTGAAAAATTCATCAACAAAGCGGAAGCTGAAAAGTGTGGTTAGAAATACGCCTAAAAGGAAGCCGTCCCGGATCCTGTCTGCTTTTGTTTTCCATAATGAAAATAAAAGAGCGAAGAGGAAAAGGCAAAAAAGGGATTCGTAGAGTTGTGCGGGATGCCTTGGGATGTTATCGGTTGAAGTGAAAACAAAAGCCCAGGGAAGATTTGTCGGTACCCCGATCATTTCAGAATTTAATAGATTTCCAAACCGGATAAATGCACCCGTTAAAGCAACAGCAATGGTGAGTCTGTCTGCGATTTGCAGAAAGCTTTCCTGATATTTTCTGCAATAGAGATAAATGGATAAGAAAACGCCGATACCACCGCCATGACTTGCCAGTCCGGATAAGCCCGTAAATTCAAAAGATGGTGTCAGACGTATCGGGAGAATTTCAATCGGGTGATGCCAGTAATACGTCGGATCGTAGAAAATAATATGCCCCAGTCTGGCGCCAAGTAAAGTTCCGACCATGATATAGGTTGCCAGGATATCAAGCTGATTGAGTCCTTTTCCCTCTTTTTTATAGATGTAGCGCATACCCTGATAGGCCAGCAATACGCCTGTTGCCCAACATAAACCATACCATTTCGGGATTTCAAGATTTGGAAATACATTAGGGTTTACGTCCCAGTGTATGTAGGAAAGCGGTGCGAGATCCATTTACAGATAACAATTTTGACAAAATATGATCAGGAAAGAAAAAATAGCAGCGTTGCGGAAAATACGCGCTGACGAAAAATGGAAGGAGTTTTTCTCGGCATTTTCAATAATGTCAAGAATTTCATCCTGACTGATTTGGATCAGGCTGTTTGAACTTTTGAACCTGTTCCAGGAAGCATTAAATGGATCTGATTTCATGATAGGCCGCTTTAAAAGTTTCTTTAAGTTTGTTCTTGATCCGGTTCATACGGGTGCTGATGTTGGTAGCCGTCATGTTCAGTGTTTCAGCAATTTCCTTATGGTTATAACCCTCAAAATGTAAGATCATAACGGCTTTGTCGGTTGCTTCGAGTCGATCGACGAGGAACAGGAGTTGCTCCACATCATCATTTGGCGGATCATCGGTGTGGGAGCCGGTGTTCAGATGAACGTCCGACAAAGGATCACTCAGTGTGTTTTTCCTGTCTTTTTTGATTTTGACGAGCACGGTGTTCAACGCTACCCGGTAAATCCAGGTGCTGATTTTGGAGTCGCCGCGAAAGGTCGGCAGTGATTTCCACAATTGTAAAATAATGTCCTGCCGCGCATCCTTTACATCTTCATAGTCGGCATAGTAGATATGGCAGATGCTGTTGATAATGCCCTGATGCTCCTGAATGATTTGCACGAAATACGTTTTGTTTACAGAATTCATCGCTGTTCATTTAATGACAGAACATTAGTATCATTTGAAAGGGTAAATGTCACAGGTACAACAGAAAAATGTAAAATAAAATTATCGTATCCGTTATCGCAAGGCTAAATCCATCCGTATAATCTCAGTCACTTCAATGCTCAGAAAGCCAAACTCGTCAATCACTTTGCCATAAATCTTGTACACACCCTTGTTGGAGAAATTGTATTTTGCCGCGACCGGCGGGAAATGTACAGTGTCGATAAATTGTCCTTCCTGATCCAGAAACGTACCAAACTGCATCCGTTCGCCTTTTGAGGTACGGGTGTTCTTGACGGCCACCAGATAGCCATATTGAATAACTTCCTGGTCAATATGTTTGTACAGATCTTTTGACATCACGCTTTTCGACATCGGGTTTTTCAGAAGTTCAAACGGACTGCAAAGCGGATAACCCAACAGTTCGATCTGGTCGTACGCCTCGTCGGTGGAAGATGTCTCAAATGTCGGCAAAGCAAATTCTTTTACGTCAACCTGAAATAATTGTTTTTGGGGAGTCTTGTTTACAGCCTTGTTTAGCCGGAAATGTGCTTTCCATAACAACGTTTTTTTATCGATTTTCGTAAACCGGAACGCATTGATACGGATCAGGATGGTCAGCTGTTCAATGGAAATCGCCACCCGGTCCAGAAAATTGTTCAATGAAGTGAAGTGGCCTTCGGCTTCACGTGCTTCTATGATCCGGAGAATGGTTTTTTCTTCAATTTCATTTAAAGACTGCATGCCCAGATAAATATCGTTTCCCTTGATCACGGCCTGGGCCTGGCTGTGGTTGACGCAAGGTGCAAGCACATTGCCGCCGTGCATTCTCGCTTCATGGACATATAACTCGGGCGCATAAAAGCCGCCGCCGTTATTCAGCACGGCTACCATGAATTCGAGCGGGTAATAGGCTTTCAGGAAAAGTGTCTGATAACTTTCTACCGCGTAGGATGCGGAATGTCCTTTCGCAAAAGCATAACCGGCAAAACTGGCGATCTGCCCCCAGATCTCCTCTGTGATCTTGGAATCATATTTTTTGTTTCTGCAATTTTTGAAAAACTTGGCCTTAACCTGCTCGAATTCGTCCCGCCCGCGAAATTTTCCGCTCATACCACGGCGGATCACATCGGCTTCTCCCAGTGTTAAGTCGGCAAAGTAATGGGCAACCTTGATCACATCTTCCTGATAAACCATGATGCCATAAGTTTCCGGCATTAAATCGAGCAGAACCGGATGAGCGTTTTGCACTCTGTCATGGTCCTGATGCCGCAAAATATACTCCCGCATCATGCCGCTTTTGGCAACACCCGGACGAATAATGGAGCTTGCAGCCACCAGACCCAGATAGTTATCCACTTCCAGTTTTTTCAGAAGCATACGCATCGCAGGTGATTCTACGTAGAAACAACCAATGCACTGCGCCTGCTTAATGAGGTCGTTGATCCGGGGATCAATCTTGAACTGCTTTACGTCGTCAATATCAATTTCCGGAGCTTCGGGTTTGTTGTAACGGATGATTTCCAAAGTCTCCTTGATTTTCGCCAGCCCGCGCTGACTGAGAATATCATATTTGTTCAGCCCTACATCTTCGGCGATAACCATGTCGAACTGGGTTGTGGGAAAACCCTTCGGCGGAAGGTCGGTCGCTGAAAAATAATGGATCGGCCGCTCGGAAATCAGAATTCCTCCGGCATGAATGCTCAGGTGATTGGGTTGCTTGTTTTCCTGAAAATACGCTGCATATTTGATCACCAGAGCTGACAACTGATCAAGCTTTTGGGTATCATATTTTCCGTCGCTGAGTGCATCGATTTCATAGGCCGGCAAACCAAAAACTTTGCCCAGCTCGCGCACCGCAGCACTATGCTGAAAGGTGCTGTACGTACCTAAAAGCGCGGCCTGGCCTTTTTTACCAAACGTCTCGAAAATGTAACGGGTAATATCCTCCCGGTCTTTCCACGAAAAATCGATGTCAAAATCGGGAGGGTTTTTTCTATGAATGTTGATGAAGCGTTCAAAATAAAGATCCAGTTCGATCGGGTCGACGTTGGTTATGCTTAGCAAATAAGCAACGATACTGTTGGCCCCGCTTCCCCGTCCGACGTAATAATAACCTTTCTGTTTTGCATAACTTACAATGTCGTGGTTGACGAGGAAAAACGGGACGAAATTTTGTTTCTGTATAATTTCCAGTTCTGATGATATCCGGTCAAAAATTTTGTCATTAATATCGTTTCCATACCGATAGCCGAGTGCTTTATAGGTTAAAGACGTTAGCAGTTGATAATCTTCAGCCTCGTTTTCCTTGTATATTTTGAGGTTCTGGTGCTGCCTTTCCTCCCCGAAAGTAAAATGGATGTTGCACTGATCCATCAGCTTTTCGGTGTTGTAAACAATGGTGTCGAGGTTTTTAAATTGATATTCGAGCGTTTTAGCAGGCAATATCTGCTCCGTTTCTTCACCAATGGTAAAATTTGAAAGTTTACTCAGCAATGTATTTTCATCAATGGAACGCAAAAGCCGGTGCGCACTGAAATCCTTCTTGTGCCGGAAACTCACCGGATGTAATATGACAAAGCGCTCTTCGTGCCTCGCCAGTGGTGAAAACCGGATACGATTTAAGTCCTTGATAGCGATCCCGATGTATTCGTTGTCGGCAAACGATTCTTTTTTTGTCTTCAGAAGCTGCGCAAATGAATAAATGAAAAACACATTTTCGAGGGGCGGAGCCTGATCTGGAAAACTGGTTTTGTTATGGGAATGCCCGGATAAATAGGCATTCAATTCCTGAAAACCGGTATTGTTTTTTGCCAACCCTATAAACTGTTGCTGCATACCATTCCGGAAGTCGATACCCAGAATGGGCTTGACGTCATATTTAGCAGCCGTGCGCACAAAATTCAGGCAACCGGAAGTATTGTTGATATCGGTAAGCGCGATGGTATGATAATCATGCTGCACGCAAAGTTTAAGTAATTCTTCCTCCGGTATCATCCCGTAGCGAAGACTGAAATAAGAGTGGCAGTTGAGTAACATGATCTTTTGGGGGACGCTGAGGAATCCCTAAGGGATGAAAGTTTTACAGTGAAAATATTACAGATTGCTGGTCCAACCCGGAACGGATGTAAGCGTTTTAGTTCGTGTGATTTATGCTTACTATCCGTTATAAAATGCTCCGATCGAGCCTGTAAATTTGTTATTGACCTTGGCCATAAACAAGTAGCCACTATGCAGCCTGAAATTTACCGGCAAACTTCTCCATCATCTTTCCCTAAGCATTCCTGTGTGCCGGAATGATCGGAGGCTCTCCGTTGAAGGGGTTTCCCATGCTCGATATATTGGCAATGCCCAGTGTGGTGCCCCAGCTTACAATCGAGTTGCCTCGTTTGTCTGTTCCGTAGCGGTTTCGTAAAAGATCCATGGCCTGGTATAGATTTAGTTTTTCTTCGGAATCGTCAAACATATTGATCTGATAGTTTCCATTTACCAAATCACTGAACGTGACACCTACAAGTCGAACCATCATCCTGCGGTTATGAAGTTGGTCAAATAACCTTTCAATTTGCGGTATCAGCATGTGATCTGCCGATGTGTACGGGATTTTTAGTTGTTTTGAAAAAGTATTAAAATCGGAGTACCGTATTTTTACCGAAATACAAGACGTCAATTTGTCACCGTTTCTAAGCTGATAGGCCAGGTTTTCAGTCATAGCTCTGATCATTTCACGCATCCGTTTCACGTCTCCCGTATCCTTGCCAAAAGTGCGCTCATTGGAAATTGATTTTCGCTCGTGAAAGGGGATAATCGGTGTATCATCTATTCCATTGGCACGATTCCATAATACGAAACCGTTTTTACCCAACACTTTTGCCATCATTTCAACAGGCATTTCCTGTATCGTTTTTACATGTTTAATACCCAGATTGTATAAAATTTGCGTTGTTTTATCACCGACCATCGGAATTTTTTTGACTAACATCGGCGCCAAAAAACTTTTTTCTGTTCCAAATTCAATCTTTCTTTCATTATCTGGTTTGGCAGTACCGGTTGCTACTTTCGAAACCAGTTTATTGGCCGAGAGTCCAAATGAAATTGGAAGTCCTGCTTCTTTTTTAATCCGCATCCGGAGCTCCTGCGCCATTTTGTAAGACGATCCCTGAAATCTGTCCATCCCTGATAAATCTGCGTAAAATTCATCGATACTGGCTTTCTCAAAAACCGGAACAGCTTGCCGGATAATTTCAGAAACGACTTTTGAATGCTCTGAATACACACCGCCTTCACCGCGTATGACCGTAGCCTCAGGGCAAAGGTTTCTTGCCATTTTCATGGGCATCCCTGAGTGTACACCGAATGAACGGGTTTCATAACTGCATGCCGCCACGACCCCACGGTCACCAATTCCTCCTACCAAAATGGGTTTTCCTTCCAAACGATTATCAATCTTACGTTCGACAGAGACGAAAAATGTATCGAGGTCCATATGCAGGATAGTTCGCTCCATGTTCATTTGGAATTTTTACTAGTTGATGGATTATTTCCAAAATTATGGATTAATTCCTGAATAAACAATGGAAATATTCCAAAAAAATTATATCTTTGACAATATTAGCCCGTTAACCCCAAGTTTCTCAGACCTATGCCGATCGAAGACGAAAGCAAACGTTTCAAGCAAATAAGAGAGGAGTTGAATCTTACCCAGGCTGCATTTGCCGAGCAGCTGGGTATCAGTGCCACTACTGCGGATATTGAACGCGGGCGAACCAGGATTCCCGGGCAGGTTGTGAAGGAGCTTTTAAAGCAGCATCATATCAATCCGCTCTGGCTTTTCGGAGAAAGCGGGCAAAAGTATCTGCGGATAGGAGAGCCGGTGATGAGCCCGAAAGTAGTGACCGTCGATAATGCAGGTAAGGAGAATATCGTACTTGTCAGTGCAAAGGCTGCTGCCGGTTATCCTCATAACCTTGGTGATGCAAACTGGTTTGAGAATCTGCCGGCTTTTGGTATTCCGTTGCCCGAGTTCCGGAATGCGACTTTCAGGGGGTTTCAGGTTGACGGTGACAGCATGACGCCGGTTTTGCAGTCGGATGAATGGATCGTGGGCAAGGCCGTTGAAGGCTGGGATCATGTAAAAAGCAACCGGATGTATGTGATTGTGACGGCCGACAGTATTTTGGTAAAAAAGATTCAAAAGGACGATAAAACGACTTTTGTAAACCTGATTTCGCTTAATCCCGAATACAGTCCGATTGCTGTTGACAGGAGTGAGGTCAGAGAAATCTGGCAGGTCCATAGCAAGCTCACTTTTGACATGGAAACGGATTCAACCTCTGTCAGCTTGCAAAATTTGCATCAGGAAATGAGGGAGTTGAAGGAGGAAGTAAGAAAACTGGTGAAGTAGAAATTGGTGATCAGATATTTTGATCTATTTTTACTATAAGTCACACATTGGTTTTATTAAATATCAGATTTTGATGGCTAGATTATTCCCTTACATGCACATTCATGACGTTTTTAGTCAGGAATTGAATACTGAAATATTGGCTTATGCTATAAAAGAAAAAGAAAATTTTAAGCCGTCTGTTGTGTATTCGAAGGGCGTGCAAAAAGTTTCAGACTCCCGTATTTCGCAGACATTAATGGATTGCGGGCCTTACCGTGAAATAATTCAGGAAAATATACGCAAGCTGATTCCTTCGATGATTGAAAATCTTCAGATTTCAAAGTTTGAGATTGGCGAAATCGAAGTCCAGTTGGCTGCGCATGGTGACGGTGCTCTTTTTGCGACACATATTGATACGGCGGTTCACGAAAAAACAGAAAATCCAAGAATAATAAGTGCCGTGTATTATTTTCACAGCATACCAAAAAAGTTCAAAGGGGGTGATTTGAGGCTTCACACGATTGCCATTGGTGACGAAGATATTCAGCCCAAAGATATTTCACCTGACAATAACTCATTGCTGGCCTTTCCTTCTTTTTCACCGCATGAAGTGTTGCCGGTCGTTGCTCCCGGAGTTGAGTTTGAGGATTGGCGTTTCGCTGTCAACTGCTGGATTCACAGAGCGTGATCAGGAGTATCGATAATAATGAAATGGCCCTGACTGAGTGAATACTCTTTCAGGACCATTTCATTATTATACTTTTCTAATTTTAAACCTCTTCCGCCATTAGCTGTTTTTCATACAATTCCTTGTAAGCGCCATTTTTAGCCATCAGTTCGGTATGGGTGCCCGTCTCTACAATTTTTCCTTCGTCCAGCACGACGATTTTATCAGCCAGCTTAGCAGACGACACCCGGTGAGAAATAATCACCGAAGTACGTTCGTCCATGATGCGTTTCAGATTTGTCAGAATAATGTTTTCCGTGTTGGTGTCAACAGCGGAAAGGCAGTCGTCCAGAATAAGGATTTTGGGATCGCGGGCAATGGCACGGGCGATTGACAGTCTTTGTTTTTGCCCGCCTGATAATGTGATGCCACGCTCGCCCAATCGGGTTTCAAAACCTTGCGGGAAATCCTGAATGTTACGAAGCAAATCGGCATCCTTAACGGCCAGCTCGATGCGTTCCTGAGACATATCGGTGCTTCCAAACCGGACATTATTGGCGATCGAATCAGAGAATAAAAATACGTCCTGCGGCACATAACCCAGTTGGCGGCGATAGGCGTGCACATTGTAGTCACGGAGTGGGATGCCGTCAACCAAAATCTCACCACTGGTTGGATCATATAACCTGCAAAGTAAATGTGCCAGTGTGCTTTTTCCTGAACCCGTCGTTCCCAAAATGGCAACACTCTCACCGTGTTTGACTTCGAGATTGAAATTTTCCAGCGCCTGAATGCCAGAGTCCGGATATATAAATCCTACATTTTTAAAAGAGATAATCCCGTCGAGTGGTTTCTCAATATTCTTGTCGGAAACAATGGTGTTTTTTACATTCAAGAATTCATTGATTCGGGTTTGAGAAGAAGCCGCGCGCTGGATCTGACTGGTTGTCCAGCCCAGCGCCATAACGGGCCAGGTCAGCATGTTGACATACAAGATAAACTCCGTAATATTTCCCGGCGTAAGGTTGCCGTTCATGATCTCCTTACCACCGACAAAGATGACAAGGATGTTACTGATTCCAATCAGCAGCACAATAACAGGATAAAAGAATGCGTCGACTTTGGCCAGCCGAAGCGACTTGTCCTTGAAATCCTCCGCTTCTGTTTTGAAATTGGTAAAAGAATGTTTTTCCTGTACAAAAGATTTAATAACCCTGATACCAGAAAAAGCTTCCTGGACATAGGTGGAAAGCGCTGAAAGCTGTTTTTGAATTTCCTGAGAGCGTTTCATCATCATGCTGTTCACCACGTAAATACTGATGGAAAGCAACGGAAGTGGCAACAGTACGTAAAGTGTAAGTTTCGCGTTGACCGTGAGCATGTAAGAAATAACAAGGATAAAAAGCACGATCAGGTTGATTCCGTACATCAAAGACGGACCGACATACATCCGCACATTGCTGACATCTTCGGAGATTCTCGCCATTAAATCACCCGTGTTGTGACTTCTGAAAAAACTGGTCGGTAAAGTCTGGTAATGGTTGTAAACGTCATTTTTTAACTCATACTCAATATGTCTTGACATGACGATAATGGTTTGTCTCACCAGAAACAAGAATATTCCTTTAAGTAAGGCCATGGCGAGAATAAGCAGTCCATATAACAAAATGGTGAAAGCGAAGCTGTCATAGAGCTCCGATTGTAAGGCTGCACCGTCAAATAAATAATAGACGTCCAGCGTCTCGCCAACCAAATCCAGTGCATAACGAACAAGTTGTGCCGGAATAATTCCAAAAAGATTAGAAATTATGGTAAAAATTATTCCTAAAATAAGATACCATTTATACTTCAAGAGGTACTTATTGAGGTACTTAAGTGCTTTCACGTGGTAATGTGGTTGATTTGGTCTTTGCGTTATTCTTCAGTGATTTATTTGGCTGATAGCCATTTCACACTAAAACGATTATCCGCAATGAAGAAATTGCTAAAATTAAATATTCCGGTTTTTCGTCGGTCATTAAAATTTTGTCTGATTCTGGTGTGTTTAAATACCAACATTCAAACGTTTTAAAACGTTGCAAAATTAAAAAGCCTGACTTGCATTTTTCCATTTCTAAACAAAATAGTCTAATTTTGCGGTCAATTTTAATATTAACGCGGGGTATTGTAAAATAAAAAACCTTGCTTAACACGCAGATACGTTCTTTGGTTTACTGTACCTTTTATCCAATTAGTGTTCCGGCTTATGCTGAATAGAAGATTATTACGAACAAAAGCTGTTCAAGCTCTTTATGCGCGCAAATTAACTGCTGATGCCAACCGATTACTTGCCCTGGATCAGATTGAGGAAGCATTTGCCCCTGATTTGAACTCTATGGAGTTTCAGGATAAGCAGAAATTAAACAACAATAAGCGTTTGGCGGGACTAGCGTTGGACGAACTTATTAAAAGCGGCGAAGTGAAGGAAAATGAAGAATTTACTTCTGACGTGCTGAAAGTTGCCGAAAGCGCATTCAGAGCATATAAGAGACAGACTGAGGGAGACGGAGAGAAGATGGTTCGCCGGGTGTTGAATGAGACGGAATCTATTTACGTTGATTTTATCCGGGTTTTGTCGATGTTGCTGGAACTGGCTCATCAGGCGAAAATGGACCGTGAGCGCAGATATGATGATCCCGAAGCCCCTTTTCCAAAGGATGGCGGCTTGAACACCAATCGTGTAATCAATGTTCTTCAGGCAGATAAAACGCTGGAAGAAGAAATCATCAGAAACGGTATCAACTGGAGTAATGACATGAACATGATACGTAAGACCTATCGTGAAGCATTACGTAAGAATGCCGAGTATGAGGCATACTGCCACAAAAAGGAACACACCGAAGAAGAAGACCAACTGATCATCCAATACATTTTACGTCAGGTTATTTTGAAACACGAAGTTCCTCTGGATTTCCTGGAACAACGTGATTTGTACTGGGCAGACCACAGTGAACTGATCCGCGGACTTGCGATAAAAACGCTTAAGTCAGCTGACAGTGCTGATACTTTCAGCCTTGCACCGTTGACAAAAGACTGGGAAGAAGATCGTTTCTTTGTTGAAGAATTATACAAAACGGTGATCGAGGAAAGTGACCAGTATGATGGTTATCTTGACGAACAGCTGAAAAACTGGGAGCTCGACCGTATCGCTTTGGTTGATATGATCATTCTCAAAACTGCTTTGGCAGAGCTTATTCACTTCCCGGGGATACCAGTGAAAGTGACGATCAACGAGTTTATTGAAATTGCAAAAAGGTATAGCACGCCAAAAAGCGGCAAGTTTATAAATGGTGTACTGGATGTGCTTTCGGTGAAACTTGCAGCACAAGGTATTGTCAGAAAAAGCGGCCGCGGATTGATAGATAATAAATAGGCACAGAATTTTTAGGCTGAAGGGCAGAGGGGAAACCCGAAAAATTTGTTTATTGTAAATAATTTAAAAGCTAACCACCAACATTTGCGGCTAACCGCTATAAATTACAATGCCATGAGTAAATCAAGCCGTAGTTTAATTGCATTTTTGACAGGATGTGCCACAGGAGCAGCGTTGGGTATTCTTTACGCGCCGGATAAGGGAAATGTACTTCGTACACAGCTGACTTACCGGTTGTCGAAATACCGTGAAAAGTTACAGGCTGTTATTGAAGACCTGATCGAAGGAAAAAATCAGCCTGACAGCTATGCAAGAGCCGAAGGGGAGCGTGTTGTAAATGACGCGCGTGAAAAAGCAGAAAAATTGCTTGAAGACGTTGATCGTCTGATGGCGCAGATAAAAGGTCAGACGAACTGATTTAACTTAACGTATGAAAAAAATTGCCGCATTCGTAGTTCTTTCGGGGATTGCTTTAATGCTTGTTAATTGTTCGGGTTCCGAAAAAAAGGCTGAAACGAAAAACGGAGATATTAAACTTCCGGTTTTCACATTGACAGACAGCTCGTCTTACGACTTCGGTACCATTCAGGAAGGGGAGATTGTGGAACATGTTTTTCATTTTAAAAATGATGGCCCATATCCGCTGATTCTGAACAATATTACATCATCATGCGGTTGTACAACGCCGGAATGGCCCCGTGAGCCGATCAGTCCGAATGCTGCGTCGAGCATAAAAGTTCGTTTTAACAGCAAAGGGAAATCAGGCCCGCAGGTGAAAACTGTAACGGTGTATGCCAATACAGATCCTGCTTATTCGGAACTGAGGCTGAGAGGTATTGTAAATTCAGAGCCAAAACCCGAAGCAGTGAAATAAAACGGGAATTTATTCCCCGCTATTGATCTGAATTGATCTCGTTTTAATTATCTCAATAACCCTAATTTAATAATGACACTTTCAATTTTATTACAAGCAGCAGGTGGCTCACAAGCCATGATTTATCAGGTCGTGATGTGGGTTGGGATTATAGGGGTATTTTATTTCTTCATGATCCGCCCTCAGCAAAAGAAACAAAAGGAGCAAAAAGAGCTTCTTAACAGCATTAAAAAAGGAGATCAGGTAGTTACAATCGGCGGAATTCACGCAAAAGTTTACACGGTGGAGGAAACTTTGGTAACACTTGAACTGGATAAAGGTGTAAAATTAACTGTGGACAAATCGGCGATTGCCCGTACGGTTGCAGAATAATAGAATTAACAGAAGAACGTTATCTATTTGAGAAAATATTCATAGTGGTGTCAGGGGTGGCCTTTATAGTTGATATTAAGGTATTTACATCAAATCCCTGACACCGCTATTTTTGTATAATACTTAACTGTACATTTTGATGTACAATTTTAAAAACCAGCTGTGAGTAACATTCCTTCAGGTCGGAATAAGATTAAAACTTTTATAGGATGTCTTTTGGCGGCTACATTTTTCTGGTTGATGAATGTGCTGAACAAAGACGATTATTCCATAAGACTCAGCTATCCGCTTACGGTTGAGTACGATGCCGCTGCCTTCGTTCCGTTACAGCCCTTGCCTAAAAGAATTTCGGTGAATGTGACGGGAGACGGATGGAATCTGCTCAGAAAATCCTGGCTGAATTTCAATGCCATGCCGGTGGTTTATAAAGTACTTAATCCTACCAAAGCGAGTTTTATTAATTCGACTTCACTGACCGATCAGATCACGGAGTTATTCCCGGACGTAAAGGTTAACTATGTCGTTTCTGATACTTTTGAACTGAGTTTTGAAAGAAAGATCCGTAAAATTATCCCCATCCGCATTGACAGCGTGGGGATCAATATGCGTGAAGGGTATGTAATTTCGAGTATCATTAACATTTCTCCGTCACTGATTTCAATTGACGGTCCCATTTCTCTGGTACGCGGGTATCCGGATACAATCCGTATCGGCATCCCAACGAAGAAAATTCAGAATAATTTTGACGAAAGTCTGCCGATCCCGCTTCCTGTAACGCCTTTGGTGGAAGTCAGTCACCGGGATGTTTACGTGAGTTTCGAAGTGGCGCAGGTGCTGGGAAGTATAAAGTAATTGTTAATGCCGGGCGGCCGGTTTTGTTAATTATTAATTATTAATGGTGGCTTGATCGGGTTTTTTGGAGAGATTGGCAGATTTTGGAAGAAGATAGATAAGTCAAGTTTTCGAAACGAGGGTGCCCCAGTCTTGACTTCTGGTTCTGGGATTTCTAACGCTCAGGGATTAACAATTGATAATTTACCATTAACAATTAATAAAGTTGAATATAGGCGTAACAGGTGGAATAGGCTCCGGTAAAAGCATCGTCTGTAAATTATTTGCCTGCCTTGATATTCCCGTTTATGATGCAGACACGCGCGCAAAATGGCTCACCAATCATGATTTGGTGATACGTAAGGCCGTTGTGGAATTATTGGGCGAGGAATCTTATACCGAGGCTGGTGAATATAACCGGCCTTATGTCTCTGACAAGGTTTTTAAAAATCCAGATCTTCTTAAAAAGCTAAACGCCATTATCCATCCTGCGGTGGGTAAAGATACTGCCGACTGGCTGGCAAGAAACAGTGAATCGCCTTATGTGATCAAGGAAGCGGCTATCATGAATAAAGCCGGTGTTAATAACAACCTGGATTATGTGATCGTTGTGCAGGCACCCATCGAACTGCGGATTCAGCGAGTAAAAAAACGGGATAAAAACCGCTCGGAAGAAGAGATTCGAGCCATTATCGAAAGGCAGATTTCCGATGAGGAACGTCAGGCGATCGCTGACTTTACGATCAATAATGATGAAAATGTTGCCTTGATTCCTCAGGTTTTACATCTTCATCAATTATTTCTGCAAGCTGGCGGAGCAAAGTAAACTAGAAATCAACATCAAGTCCCAGTGCCTGTTTTAACTGCAACAGGTAAGGATTTTTCTCAGCCATATAGTTGAATTTCTCCGCCGGAGTATAAGGTAACCTTTGCACCTCATGCGGAGCGACACGCGCGTTAATATCCAGTCTAGGCGCATTAAACCTGCTTTTCAGGAAACCCAGTAAGTCGTAACGCATGCCCTGGATCGCATCCATTTGCGGGTCATTGTCGAGCGCAATCTGGATAGTGAAATCTACCAGATCAACAGCTCTGTTAAGTGCAATGCCTTCAGTTGTAGAATCTTTGGTTTTTCTTCTATGTTCAGCAAATTCCTGCCAAACCTGTTGCAGATTTTCAAGGGTTAGCTCCAGCGTTGCCGTTGGTGCCGGTTCCGGATTTCTGTTTTCCTGCAATGCCGCGACTTCCTTTGCAGGCAAAGTTTGCGCCGATGGTGTAGAGGGAACAAGCTGCGTGGTACTGCGTAATTTCGAAGGTCTGGCCGCAACAGGCGCTACCGGCTGTGCCCCGTTCGGTACAAAACCACCATTGTTTTCTCTTACGGGTGCTTCATAAGCTGGTGCCTTTGGCTCCTGAATTACAGGTTGCTGTTGAGGCTCAACTTTTTTTTTTGCCGTTTCATCAACGGCTGCAAGAGAATTAAGTTGAAGAATATTGGGCAGATTTGCGAGTTTCATGAGGCATAACTCCACATGCAACCGCTGGTTTTTTGCCGCTTTGTAATTGATATCACATTGGCTGGCGACACTTAACGCAGATAACAGAAAGCTCATGTCCGCATTCCTGGACTGGTCGACATATTTTCTCTCCGCAGACTCAGAAACCTGCAAGAGCGAGACTGTTGCGGCATCTTTACAAACCAGAAGGTTTCTGAAATGTTCGAGCAACCCTACGATGAATAAATGTCCGTCAAAACCTTTTCTTAATATTTCATCAAACAAAACCAGTGATCTTGCGACGCTGGCGGCAGTTAATGCATCGGTTATTTTAAAATAGTAATCATAGTCAAGAATATGCAGGTTTTCCAAAACGGCTGCATAAGTCAGGTGATTGTCGGTTGAAAAGGTGACATTCAAATCAAACATCGAAAGAGCGTCACGCAAACCACCGTCGGCTTTCTGACCGATCAGTTCGAGTGCTTCTTTTTCCGTTTCAATACCTTCCTTTTTGGCGATATCGGCCAGGTGATAAGCAATGTCTTTGGGCTGAATACGGTTGAAATCAAAAATCTGGCAACGGGATAAGATCGTCGGCAGGATTTTATGTTTTTCAGTTGTTGCCAAAATGAAAATCGCATATCCTGGCGGCTCTTCCAATGTTTTCAAAAAGGCATTAAAAGCTGCCTGAGAAAGCATGTGAACCTCATCAATGATATAGATTTTATATTTTCCGGTCTGAGGCGGATAACGTACCTGATCGATCAGGTTACGGATATCTTCAACAGAGTTATTGGAAGCCGCATCCAGCTCATGGATGTTGAAAGAAGCGTTATTCTGGAAACTGATGCAGGATTCACATTCGCCACAGGCTTCTACGTCGTCGCCAAGATTCTGACAGTTAATTGTTTTTGCCAAAATCCGGGCACAAGTCGTCTTTCCAACGCCACGCGGACCGCAAAACAGAAAAGCCTGCGCCAGGTGATTGGTACGAATTGCATTTTTAAGCGTAGTAGTAATATGTGATTGGCCAACCACCGAGTCGAAAGTGACAGGACGATACTTTCTGGCCGAAACAACGAAATGATCCATGGGTGCAAGTTAGCTCCGTGCGGTGGAATTTCAAATTACTTTTTCACGACCAACGGGTAAACACGGACATAGTCAACCTCCATTTTTTGAGGGAAAATGCTGTCATCCACACCTTTCTGTCCTCCCCAGTCGCCTCCGACAGCCATGTTTAATAATAGGTGAAAAGATTTATCATAAGGCCATTGTTCCCAGGAATAGCCGGATTCTTTCGCAAATCTGAAATATTCCTGCCCGTCGACCGCTATGGATATGTATCCCGGAGTCCATTCGCAGGAATAAATGTGAAATGCGGTCGAGGCATCGGTTAACACAATCTGGTTTCCCTTATTTGTTTTCAGGACGTGGTTGAATGCTTTGGTGTGTATGTTGCCGTGGATGCGGTTTTGGTCAAAACCGACGTGCTCCATAATATCAATTTCGCCATTGTCGGGCCAGCTTTTATTACCATAGGCCTGGTCAGTCCCCAGCATCCAGATCGCAGGCCAGGTTCCGCGGCCCTGAGGAAGCTTGGCACGGATTTCAAATTTTCCGTACAGGAAATCAGCCTTACCTTTTGTTACCAGCCTGGCTGAACTATAATTCTGTTTTCCTGATTTTTCTTTTCTGGCTTCTATAATCAGATTGCCATTCTCAACGCGGGCATTTTCTAAATTCTCGGTGTAGTTTTCCAGTTCATGATTTCCCCATCCATCGCCGCCAAGGTCATAACCCCATTTTTTTGCATCCGGCTTTCCTGAGTAGTCAAATTCGTCCTGCCAGATTGGTTTGGAGTCAAATTTGTATTTCTCCGAAATTGGCGGTGCCGGGACCGTTTGTGATTGAGAACAATCCACAAATCCGATCAGGAAAATTGTTGAGAACAGTAGTTTTAGGCCGGGTGAGTTTTGCATATATTTCGTTATTCTGTACTTACAGAAGATCAGTTTAAAAGTTTAGTTAGTCCATTTTTACACGGTCTGTTCGCCAGGGAGTATCGGCGCCTGCAGTTTTTCAATGCTTTCCTTCGAATCACTTTCCTGGCCTTTTGGGAAGATTCGTAAAGTCCGCGCCTTTTAACAGCTCATTGATCTCTTTTAGTTTTTTGTTAACGATCTGCTCACCAGATAGTTTTGGTGTATTATCACCGACTTTTTTAGTTTTCATAATTTTTGAATTAAAAAGTAATCAAACGGTTTATTGGGTTCAAACAGGTGAATGGTTTTTCCTATTCCTCCAAAAACATCAAAAAATTTATTTATCTCTATCAACTCTCTTGAAATAACGATTCGGTAAAGTCGCTGTCTGCGTTCGTCGCTACCTCTGAAAACGATATAGCAAGCGGGTTTTTTAGTTAAAAAATCGTCTATGATTTTAGTGACGGTGGCCAGAACGGTTTTCAAATCTTCATTATTTGTCTCTGTTAAGTCGCTTGTTTCGCCATCTTCTAACATGTCGAGCAATGCCAAATTAAAGATATCAATCCATTCTGTCTGGCTCAAAAGCACAATTTTCCGGACTTGCTTTTTCGGACTTATACTTACAAATTCATAACGGTATTCTGTACGCGAAAGCGTAAACGGATAAGGATTCTCATTCATTTTATTGATCAGTGTGTGTAATTATCTCAAATTTAACGTTTATATACCGATTATTAAAATCATCCTCCTCTGCATACTTGTGACCAACTGGTCAATTCTTATTAATTTTGTGTGCCCCAATTATACAGATAGAATGAAGTCATTAGCATTGAATACAAAAGTCAGTTTTGCACCTCATGACTGGAAGATAAATCACAGTTCGAAGATATTAACCATTGGTTCCTGTTTTGCGGAAGTATTAGGCAGTCAGCTCGATAGCTACAAATTTTCCGTGTTGAATAATCCTTTTGGAACCGTTTTTAATCCGTTGTCAATTGCGAAGCTGATTGATCTGGCACTCGACGGGAAAGTGCCAAATACAAGCTTGTATCATCAAAATGCGGATAAGATCTGGCTGCATCACGACTTTCATTCTTCGTTTTGGGCAAATACCAGAGAAGAGCTGGAAACAAAACTGATCGGCAAACTCAGGGAAGTCAATCAGTTTATCAGAAATGCCGACGTGCTGGTCCTGACTTTTGGAACGGCTTATGCTTACCGTCATCGTGGCAGCAATATACTGGTCGGTAATTGTCATAAGGTGCCTTCGGATCGGTTTGTGAAGGAATTGCTGCACACGGACCAGATCAACATTAGTCTTGAACAAATTTTATTCAAACTGCAATCGCTGCGCAGGGATCTGAAAATCATCCTGACGGTGAGTCCGGTCCGTCATACCAAGGATACGCTGCCATTAAATCAGGTGAGTAAGTCGACGCTGCGTTTGGTTTGTCATCGTTTATCGGAGAAGTTTCGCCAGGTTGAATATTTTCCGTCCTACGAAATCATGATTGACGAATTGCGGGATTACCGTTTTTACAAATCTGACCTTATTCACCCAAACAGTATGGCAGAGGACTATATCTTTCGTACTTTTGCGGATGAATTGATTGATACGCCGGCACTTGAATTCATGAAAGAGTGGGATGGGGTTTTGAAAATGATAAACCACAGACCGCAACATGGATTGACAGAGAGTCATTTTGCATTGCTCAATACACTTCAAAATAAATTAGCGGCATTGTCGGTTGTCACGGACGTGTCGGCTGAACTTGCGGAGATAAAAAGAAGAATTAACGAATTTCCTGCCAATTGATAAACTCATTCACCGTAATTGGTGTTCAGTTGTATCAGGTAATTAAATACAAGGCCTGGGATATTTTCCCGGTCCATATCCAGTACCGCTACGGGTTTTCGTGCGAAATAATAACAATGGGCGAATTTACAATTAACAAAGAAAAAGTACTTCAGGCTTTGAGTACTGTTCAGGAACCGGACCTAAAACAGGACCTGGTGACGCTGAACATGATTCAGGACATCGAAATTGGTGTAAACCAGGTGAAATTTACGGTTGTATTGACAACACCTGCTTGCCCTTTGAAAGAATTAATACGCAGAATGTGTGTTGAGGCAATTCACACACATCTTAATCCTGACGTTGAAGTTAACATCAACCTGACAGCTAACGTAACAAGTATCAGGCCTTTGGGGGCTGCTTTGATCCCGGGTGTGAAAAATGTTATTGCCATCTCTTCGGGTAAAGGTGGGGTGGGGAAATCTACCGTTACGGCCAACCTTGCGATGGCTCTGCATCGTTCGGGAGCGTCGGTAGGTATCATCGATGCCGATATTTCGGGACCCTCCATTCCTCTGATGTTTGGTGCTGAAAATATGCAGCCGACCATCACGCCGAGAGACGGAAAGAACTATATCAATCCGATTCGTCAGTACGGAATAAAAATGATATCCATCGGTTTTTTAACGCCTCCTGATAGTGCAGTGGTTTGGCGCGGCCCGATGGCGAGCCAGGCTTTGAAGCAATTCTTTGGTGATACAGACTGGGGCGATCTGGATTATCTTTTGATCGATCTACCGCCGGGAACGAGTGATATTCACTTAACTTTGGTACAAACGGTGCCGGTAACCGGCGCAATTATTGTAACGACACCACAAAAAGTAGCACTGGCAGATGCAGTAAAAGGGATGTCGATGTTCAGGCAGCCGCAGATCAATGTGCCGATTTTAGGTGTTATTGAAAACATGGCATGGTTTACGCCGGAAGAACTTCCTGAAAGCAAATACCATATTTTTGGAAAAGGCGGCGGACAATCGTTGGCTGACAAATTTGACGTACCTTTGTTAGGACAAATTCCTTTGGTACAAGGCATTCGCGAGGCTGGTGATGGAGGACGTCCGGCTGTTATGGATACAAATTCTATTGTAAATGAGGCGTTTCGTAATGCTGCGGAAGGATTGGCACAACAGGTTGCTATCCGGAATGCGACAAAGGAAAAGACGCAAATGGTAGAAATTCAGGCTTAGATATTGAACTTAGTTTGACTTTATCAATAAATTCTTGCATATTACCGAATAGACTTTTTTAATAATGGATTCAAGAGAAAAAACATTAGAACTAATTGAGCAGGCGTTGGAAACTGTTCGTCCGTATCTTCATGCAGACGGCGGTGATGTGAAGCTGGTGGAATTGACAGATGACCTTACTGTGAGACTTGAATTGATGGGTTCATGCCAAAGCTGCCCGATGAGCGCAATGACTTTCCGTGCCGGACTTGAAGAATCGATTCGTAAAGCGGTTCCTCATATCAACCGTGTGGTAGCGTCCAACGTGCCATCATTAGCATAACCGTTTGTTTATCCGGTAAACAAACGCAATTCAATCGGGCTGTATCAGGCTTAATTGAAATAAATATTTCCTATGCACCATTCGTTGCAATTGATTCATTTTAAATACTGCTTATATTGCAGGTACGTTTTAAATGCATTAATCAGGCAATAATATGCGCATAGGAGTTTTTTTTGGAGGTCCCTCCCGCGAAAGGGAAATTTCATTTGCGGGTGGGAAAACCGCTTTCGAATACTTAGATAAATCACTTTTCACCCCCGTTCCGATTTTTGTTGACAGCTTCGGTCGCTTTATAAAACTGGAACATGCTCTGATGTATTCAAAGGAAATCAGAGATTTTTATCCTGCAAAAAGTAATCAGACAGGTGATTTTAATACTTATATAGAGTCATTTCCACATTTGGCAAAGGAGACCGTTTCGCCGGAAATCGGTACCCTGTTATCGCCGGATCAGTTTAAGGATCATTTTGAGTTCGCTTTCCTTGCCATGCACGGGCCCGACTGTGAGGATGGAGCCATCCAGGGTTTGCTTGAATGGTTTAAAATTCCATACAGTGGACCGGGACTAATGGGTTCTGCGGTAGGAATTGACAAAATCCTCCAAAATGAAATGATCGCTTTGGTGAATAACCAGCAAAAGAAAAGCTGGACTTTACGCCATGAACAGTGGGTCCCGCGTGAATACTCCATTCTTTTCCAGGTGCTGAAAAAACATCTGGGCTTGCCATTGGTGGTGAAGGCGCCGCATCAGGGCTCTTCTATCGGCGTTGCGATTGTAAAGGAAGATTCGCTTGATGCTTTTGTGGCCGCTATTAACCAATGTTTTTTCCAGGTTGAACTTGAAAGTAAAACATGGAAAGCACTGGACGCTGCCGGTAAGCACACTTATGCACAGCGTATCGCTAATCTGGATGAAGGTATTGGTTTTCCTGTTGTTGTAAACGGCGAAAAAATCATTAACCATCCAAAAGATTTGATCGAACAGCTGGACAATATCTTCGCAACGCAGGATGAGATTATCGTTTTAAGCAGTTCAAATGCCGAGGATCAGGTCTTGCTGGAAGAGTTTATCGAAGGTCAGGAGTTTTCTTGCGGCTGTATACAGTTTGACAACGGAAAGCCACTGGCGCTGCCACCAAGCGAAGTGATCAAGATGGTGGACGTGTTTGACTTCAATGCTAAATACAAGCCGGGAGCAAGCCGTAAAAGAATTCCTGTGGATGCTTCACTTGAAAAAAATCAGGAAATTCAGAAAGTGATCGCTGAGGTTTTCCAGCAGCTGGGTATTACGGTATGTGTCCGTATCGATGGATTCCTGACACCGGATGGTACTATTTTATTGCATGACCCTAACACCATTCCTGGTATGTCGCCTACTTCTTTCATTTTTAAACAAATGGCTGAAATCGGGCTGAATGTTACTCAGGCATTGACTTATTTTATCCGACAGTCAATTCGTGAGAGAATTCGTTTAGGGAAAGATACCTGGAATCTCAGACATTTACTGGAACGCCTGGACGATAAAATTACCTCGGCTAAAACAACTCCCAAGCCGGTTACAGGAATTCTTTTTGAAGCTACCGATGAACAATATGTTCTGGCCAGGCAGCAATACGGCCGTTTAAATGCCGAAGGTATTGTAAAACCTGTTCCGGTTTTACATGGAGCTGATGGCAAATATTACCAGTTGCCAAACCCGTTTATGTTCAAGGAATATATTGCCGATGTTGAAATTTTGCTGAGTGAGGGAAGGCATCCTTTACTGTTAGAAACTGCTGAGAAAGCACGGTCACTAACCGATTTTTTTGCCGGGGAAGTAGACGATCAGGTACACATTTTCAACGACATAGAATCAATCGAATTTATTCGAGAGTGGTTCGTAGTCAAAATTAACAATTAATAAATTTCACATTTTTAAGGATAAAAAAGAGCTTGTGTAAAGCTCTTTTTTAGTAAATTTCATTTTCTGCATTTTCCCGCCGGCCTTAAAAAACCGGATTTAGGGACAATGCAAACTTTTAATTGAATTTTTTGACCCCGATAATTTGACGAACCAATGGTACATGGCGCAGAAAAAGTACGGTTAAGCCTTCAGAAAGAAAACAAAGGTTGGAAAAAGTGGGGTCCATATCTCTCTGAACGTCAGTGGGGAACTGTACGGGAAGATTACAGCGGTAATGGTGATGCCTGGAATTATATAACCCATGAAATGGCGTTATCCAAAACTTACCGCTGGGGAGAAGACGGAATCGGAGGGTTTTCTGATAACAAACAGCATATTTGTTTATCCTTTGCTTTTTGGAATCATCGTGATAAGTTTTTGAAGGAAAGAATTTTCGGGCTTACAAACCGGGAATCCAATCATGGTGAGGATGTCAAGGAGATGTATTATTATCTCGATAGTACGCCGACGCACTCTTATACCAAAATGCTTTATAAATATCCCCAGCAGGCATTTCCCTATGACAAATTACGTCAGGAAAATGGCAGAAGAGGGAAAGAGGACCCGGAATACGAGATCATGGATACGGGTGTGTTCGATAACAATGAGTATTTCGACATTTTTATTGAGCATGCGAAGGCAGATGAACAGGATATCATGATGAAAGTTACGGTGCATAACCGTGGCCCGAAAGATGCTCCGATCACGGTACTTCCGACGATCATGTTCAGAAATACCTGGTCGTGGGGATATGAAGCCTTCAATTACAAACCGATGATGAACGGGATTTCCAACCGTTTGATCGAGGTAACGCATCGTAAACACGGAAAGTATAATCTCTATCTGGATGACGCAGACGAGCTTTTATTCTGTGAGAATGAGTCGAATCTTAAAAAGTTATATGGAACGGCCAACAGTACGGCTTATCCAAAAGACGGTATCAACGACTACATCGTAAGCGATCGGAAAAGCGCAACGGTTAATCCGAACAACATTGGTACCAAAGCCTCAGGCAGGTTCACCAAAACGATCAAGGCCGGGGAAAGTGCTACCTTCCGTCTTCGTTTTGTGAATCACTCCATTTCTGAGCCTTTTGGTGGATTTGAGGACCTTTTTGCAAAACGAATTCGTGAAGCAGATGAGTTTTATGACGATATCCAAAAAGATGTTACCGATGCGGACCTTCGCTCGATCCAGCGCCAGTCTTATGCCGGTATGCTGTGGAGTAAGCAGTTTTATTACTACAATGTGTACGAATGGCTGAAAGGCGATCCCGCCCAGCCGGAACCGAATCAGGGACGAAAGTGGGGCAGGAATTCGGGTTGGAAACATTTGTATTCGGCCAACATTATCTCCATGCCCGATAAGTGGGAGTACCCGTGGTTTGCTGCCTGGGACCTTGCTTTCCACTGTGTGCCGCTGGCAAGGGTTGATGCAGATTTTGCAAAGCGGCAGCTGGAAATTTTACTTCGGGAATATTACATGCATCCAAACGGTCAGATTCCGGCCTATGAGTGGAATTTTTCGGATGTAAATCCGCCTGTTCATGGCTGGGCTACCTGGAAGGTGTATGAGATAGACCGGGAGCAGAATAACGGCGTCGGCGATATCGAATTCCTGGAAAAGATATTCCACAAATTGCTGCTTAATTTCACGTGGTGGGTGAACCAGAAGGATGATACCGGAAATAATATTTTCAGCGGCGGATTCCTCGGTTTGGATAACATCGGTGTATTCGACCGGTCGACGCCTATGCCTTTTGGCGGAAAACTGCAACAGGCCGATGCAACCGGCTGGATGGCTATGTATACGCTGAACATGCTTCGAATTTCTGTTGAGATTGCGCTCGTACACCCGGTTTATCAGGATATGGCATCGAAATTTTTCGAGCACTTCCTGCATATTGCAGGCGCTATGGAATCCATCGGCGGTAAAAATTCTTCGATCAGTTTATGGGACGAGGAGGATCAGTTTTATTATGATGTGATCCATATTCCGAACGGACAGAGCATACTCTTGAAAGTTCGCTCGATTGTAGGGCTTATTCCACTTTTTGCCGTGGAAATTCTTGATCCTCAGAATCTTGATAAAATGCCAATTTTCAAGCGACGTGTCGAGTGGGTTTTGGCAAACCGGCCCGATCTGGCGCGTTTGATCTCACGTTGGTTTGAATCCGGTAAAGGCGAAAATCGTTTGCTTTCGATTCTGCGCGGTCACCGGATGAAAATGATCATGAAACGGATGCTGGATGAAAATGAATTCCTGTCTGATTTCGGCGTGCGTGCCTTGTCAAAATACCATAAGGAAAATCCATACAAGTTTTATATCAACGGCGAGGTTTTACAGGTAGATTATACGCCTGGGGAAGCTTTGACTGATATCATGGGCGGTAATTCGAACTGGCGCGGACCGATCTGGTTCCCGTTGAATTACCTGATTTTTGACTCACTGATGAAATTTCACGCATATTATGGCGAGGATTTCCAGATCGAATATCCGACGAATTCAGGCAACCTGGTTACGATCAAAGACGCAGCGATTGCGATTGCAAACCGTCTGATCAACATCTTCAAAAAGGATGCCGAGGGAAGAAGGGCATTTAACGGTGATGATGAAAAAATGCAAAACGACCCGAATTTCAGCGAACATATTTTATTTTATGAATATTTCCATGGAGATAATGGCAGGGGTTGCGGAGCAAATCACCAAACGGGCTGGACAGGCCTTGTGGCAGAACTTATTCATAAAACCGCACAGGAAAAAATGAAAGATTTTGCAAAAGAAGAACTGCCGGTAGGTAAATAATTGCCGTATATTTTTACTTTTATAAAATTAATAACTCAACGAGAACGATATTTTTAGTCTTTTTGCTGCTAAGATCCGTAAAAAGATTTTACAGCAACGAGGCTGAATTTTTAAAACTAACTGTTTCTGAAAACCATCTTTCAATTAATTATGACCGCACAATTAGATCCGAATGTCCTGGCCAAAGTAAACACATGGCTTGAAGGCGATTATGATATCGATACCAAACAATCAATCCAGAAATTGATTGACGAAGGAAATGATACTGAACTTACTGATGCATTTTACAAGGATCTGGAATTTGGAACGGGTGGTTTACGTGGATTAATTGGTGTAGGTTCAAACCGCATGAACCGTTACACTGTTGGAACGGCTACGCAAGGTTTGGCCAATTACCTGAACAAGGCATTCCCGAATGAAGAAATTAAAGTAGCGATTGCATACGATAGCCGCATCAAGTCTGACGAATTTTCTCAGATCATCGCGGATATTTTCTCAGCCAGTGGCATTACCGTTTATCTTTTCGAAGCATTACGTCCGACCCCGGAATTGTCTTTTGCGATCCGTCAGTTGAACTGTCACAGTGGGGTAGTGGTTACCGCTTCTCACAACCCGAAGGAATATAACGGTTACAAGGCTTATTGGACCGACGGATCTCAGGTTGTTGCACCGCATGACGCTAATATTATTGACGAAGTAAACGCAATAAAATCGATCGACGATATCAAGTTTGAAGGTGATCCTTCAAAAGTAATTAAGATCGGTGCGGATATTGACGAAAAATATCTTGATCATATCCTTTCTCTTTCAATCTCGAAAGATGCGATTGCGCGCCAGAAGGATTTGAAAATTGTATACACGCCTTTGCACGGAACGGGTGTAACGCTCGTGCCGCCATTGTTAAAGAAAATGGGTTTTGAGTCGGTGACGGTGATCGAGGAGCAGGCTGAACCCAATGGAAACGGTCAGTTCCCGACGGTTGTTTATCCAAACCCGGAAGAGAGTGAAGCGATGTCCAAAGCGGTTGATAAAGCGAAGGAAATTGATGCTGACCTTGTTTTGGGTACAGACCCGGACGCGGACCGCGTGGGTATTGCTGCAAAAAACCACCATGGCGAAATTCAGCTTTTGAATGGTAACCAGACCGCCAGCGTTTTGATCTATTATCTGTTGAACGCCTGGAAAGATGCAGGGAAACTGACGGGTACCCAGTTTGTTTGTAAGACCATTGTTACAACCGATCTGATCGATAAAATGGCTGCCTCTTATGGCGTGCAATGTTATAATACGCTTACCGGTTTCAAATACATTGCGCAGGTAATCCGTGAAAAAGAAGGGGTTGAGCAGTTTATCGGCGGTGGTGAAGAAAGTTACGGTTATCTGATCGGGGATGCTGTTCGCGATAAGGACGCCATTGCTTCCTGTGCGATGATCGCCGAGTTGACGGCCTATGCGAAGGATAAAGGTTTGAGCCTTTTTGATATGCTGATCGAAATCTACAAGCAATTCGGATTCTATTACGAAGGGCTGATTTCGTTGACGAAAAAAGGAAAAACCGGTGCAGAGGAAATTCAGCAGATGATGGCTGATTTCCGTGCCAACCCGCCTAAGACATTGGCCGGTTCTGATGTTATCCGCATGGATGATTACAAGGCATTAACCACAACCGATTTCACAACCGGAACTACAACCGCTATTCCTTCGGGAGAAATGGGTATCGAATCATCGAATGTATTGCAATTCTTTACGGTGGATGGCACCAAGTTTACCTGCCGTCCTTCCGGAACCGAGCCTAAGATTAAATTCTATGTCGGTGTCCGCGCGGAGCTTCAGGGCAAAGCAGAGTTCGACAGTGTTTATGCTGGTTTGAAGGAAAAAGTGACTGCAATTGGTGAGGAGTTGGGGTTGAAATAACGATTAGATTTTAAGTCATACAATAAAGGACTGTCCCGAAAGGATGGTCCTTTATTGTTTTGTGATCACCAGATAATATTCTTTCCCATTTTTGTATTTAACATAGTGTACTTCATGGATATCGCTGACCGATATGGAGTTCAGGGCTTCCATACTCGAAGCTTGGTCGTTTCGATAATAATGAGTGTTCCAATTTTCTTTCCTGATCAGTAGAAGATTTTCCTTTGTCTTATCAATTCCCAATTCCTCCAACGGCTGACGCGAGGGGCCGTATCCAAAGGAACTCTGCGGGAAACCGATACTTACTTCACGCTCAATTCCTGTGTTTTCCTTATCAAATTTTTCCAATATGGCGTTTCGGATGTACGTTGCTTTGTGAAGCTTTTTTCTGTGGAGTGCCTTTTCGTAATCTTCTTTCAGCATATTGGAAAGTGATTTTTGTCCTTCAACGGAATTGTAACCCATACTTAATCCTGAATCCTTGTAAAGTACCCCGGCAATTCCTTTCATAGGTTCATTTAATGCCACCTCTTTTGGAATGTCGGTGACGCCCATGCCTCGTTGATAGGTGACGGCTGCAACGAGATTTGTTATAAATGATTGCTCCGCATCGTACTGTAACGTGTAAACCGAAAAGGAACCGCCAAAATCCTCGATTGCACTTTTGACTGCTGCAATGTCGGTTATTGTGGCAAGCGGAGAAATGGCCCAATGAAGACTTTTGTCGGTTTTTATAACCCACTTACTGGCAACAGAACTGATTTCAGAACTGTCGATAATAGGAGTTAAGGTAATTTTCGGTTTTACCACGGGAACATTTTGCGGACTATTAACAGCTGTCTCTCCCTGGTTTTGAGCGTTGTCGGAAAAATGGGAAGTCTGGCTGAAAGAAGTTAACACAGGTTGCAAGGCCTTCGGGAAAGTACTTATCAGCTTATTTTTGTAAGGCGCCACAAACGCAGAGGATAGATAGATCAAAGCGATCAAAACTCCGTATTTTCCCAAAACCCAAACGGCAGATGGCTTTCTGTTCATCATTTTAATGCGTTTTTTTAATAGTGACTGGGCAAAGGAATTGGTTAGCGGTAATTCATGCTGTTGCATGACCGCTTTGAGTAAACTGAACTGGTACTGCTTTTTGTGAAAACCATTTTCAAGTACCGCACGGTCAGCCAGATATTCCAGGTTTTCCTGGACTAGTTGCTGATGAAACCAAGAAACCGGGTTAAACCAAAGCAGTATTCGCTGGGTTTCCGCAAGCAAAAGATCCAGACTATGCCATTGATGCACGTGTTCTGTCTCATGGGCTAAAATATGATCCATTTCATCCGGGGCGTGTTTTTCAGGATTACAGATGATCCAGCGAAAAAAGGAATAAGGCGCGGAGTTATCAGCATTTCGGATTAAAATAATACCGTTTTCCAGTCGTTCCGATGGCAGTTTCCATAAAGCAAACAGCAGTTTTCCTACCTGAAATAAAAACCGTGCAGTCAGGACGATGACCCCCAAAAGGTATAGAGCCATAATCCAGTCCATCCAATGCCAGTTTGTCGATTGCAGATTTTGAACAGTGGAAACCGGAAAACCCGCCTGGACTATTTTCTCCTGTATTACCGGAGCTGCCTTTACGATTTCCGGAATCCTGTGGTGGAATTCCTGCTGCACTGTCACCGGTCCCCAGTTGGGAAGCGGCATGAAAGGGAGCGACCAGGCCGCGACGACATTAAGCCATAACAGGGCCCGGTTGATTTTTGAGAAAGTTTCAAATTGGATAAGCCAGCGATATCCGAGCGTGAGGACAGCAAGCAAGAGGCTGACTTTAAGCAGATAAGTGATGAGCATTGGTCTTTAATTTAAATTTTAAGACATCGTTTTTACTCTCCTTCTTCAATCATCCTGATAATTTCTCTCAACTCGTCAGGACTTACTTTTTCGTTTTTGGCAAAATACGCGACAAGATCCCTGTAAGAGTCATTGAAATAGTTTCCGACGACCTTTTTCAATACAAAATTGTTCTGATAATCTTCCTTGCTGATGGCGGGGAAATACTCGTAGGTATTGCCA
Organism: Dyadobacter diqingensis; assembly: GCF_024220585.1. Taxonomy (GTDB): domain Bacteria; phylum Bacteroidota; class Bacteroidia; order Cytophagales; family Spirosomataceae; genus Dyadobacter; species Dyadobacter diqingensis. Next base: position 70,934 of record NZ_JAMXKF010000007.1, on the reverse strand, counting down.
AATTGCCGGTGCGCCACATAACCCTTTTCTTCCAGGTTGCGGATGATCGTCGACAGCGTGTTGTAATGAAGCCGGGGTTCTGTAAAAAGCGGCAACATATCTTTTACAAAAGCATGCTGTAAGGTCCAAAGCACCTGCATGACTTCTTCTTCCTTGTTGGTGAGCTTCTCTGATTCCATGCAATAAAGTTAAAACTATTTTTGTAGTTAACAAACTATTTTTATAGTAATTAAAATAAAAACTTAATTTTTATAATCATTCGATGATCGGATTTTAGAAGCAAGGGTGTTTTATTGGTTCGTCGTTAGTATACTTTAATTCATTTATTTATATTTAATAAATAAAATATTATATTCATTGGGGCGAATATTTTTTATTGGCTCTGGTCATTATAACCTAACTTCCACTTATGATGAAAAAAATACTTCACAACAAATTCTTCATTTTGCTTTTTCTGGCCTGTTTCTGCTGTCAGGCACTAATGGCCCAAAATATTTCTGTCTCCGGAAAGGTCACGGATGAAGCCGGTTCTGAAATTCCCGGAGCAAACGTGGCCGTCAAAGGCAGTTCGCTCGGGACCACCACCAACGAGAAGGGCGAATACAGCATCTTAGTTAATTCCGGCGGAACATTGGTTTTCAGTTTTATCGGTTTCAAACGGATTGAAGTACAGATTGGAAATCAGAAAGTCGTTAACGTCAGGCTGGAATCCGAGGTTTCTGAATTGAACGAGGTCGTGGTTACCGCTTTGGGACAGACACAGGAAAAAAGAGCCATTGGTTACTCGGTTCAGTCGGTCAAATCGGAGGAAATCCGAAATTCCGGTAACTCGAATGTGGTTGGTGCTTTGCAGGGAAAAATTGCAGGTGCCATTATTACAGGATCCGGTGGAGCACCTGGGGCGGGGGTTAACATTGTTCTCCGGGGTGTAACTTCACTGAGTTCCGGGGCAGATAACCAGCCTTTATTTGTGATTGACGGTATCATTATCAGTAACTCTACCAGTGCCGGAAATCCACTTCCAAGCGCAGGCAGCAATTCTCCGGGAGCTTCCGAGCAGTTTGCTAATACGAACCGCGCGGCAGATATCAATCCGGACGATATCGAAAGTGTTTCTGTATTAAAAGGCCCTGCGGCTACGGCGCTTTATGGGCTGCGAGCATCTAATGGGGCCATTATTATTACGACCAAAAGAGGCAAAGCCGGGAAGCTGAATATTTCGGTTTCTTCGTCGGTAGGTATGGATGTACTTGGCAAGTCGCCGGATATTCAAACAACGTTTTTGCAGGGCAGGCTCGGCGAATTTATTCCGCTCGGTCCGGGGCGAACCCCTTATCAGTCTTTTGGCCCGGTGCTGGACCCGCAGAATTCAACGGACAGGATTTATGATAATTTCCGGGGATTTTACCGGACAGGTTATCGTAACAATAATAATCTGACACTGACGAAGGGCAATGAGAAGGGGAATATCTACGTTTCTTTCGGTAGAAATACGCAGAGCGGGATTGTCCCTAATACCAATTTTAACAGGACCTCAGCAAAAGTTGCGGGAGCTTATAACCTGACAAAAAACTTCAATATTTCGGGATCGTTCAATTACATCAATTCGGGCGGGAAGCGGCCGCCAGCAGGCGACAAGTCTATTTTTAGTGCGTTGGGTTATTGGCCGAATACGTATGATGTCAATGATTATCTCAACCCGGATGGTACGCAAAAGAACATTCTTCCCGGGTTTACGGACAACCCGCGTTACCTCGTTGAAAAAAGCCCGCGCGTCGACAAGATCAACCGTTATATTTCAGACATTACTTTAAATTATAAATTCACCGATTGGCTTTCTGCGAAGTACCAGATTACTTACGATACGTATCGTGAAACCAGGCATCGTCAGGTCGACAGCACCTTTGACGTGGGGATACAGGTAAAAGGCTTTCTGATCAATGAAAAGTTGAATTATCGTGAGCTTAATTCCAATTTATACGTAACAGCGCAAAAGAATTTCGGTGAAAACTGGGCCGGTTCGTTAATGGTCGGTAATGCCGTGGTTGACAGCAAAAGGCCGGATAGCTATTACGAGCGCGGAGAAAACTGGAATGCCCCTTTTACCAACGATCTATCCAGTTATCAGAATCAGCAAAAAAGATTTTATTCACCGGCGCAGTTCAGGATCGTCAGCTTTTTTGCAGATGCGAAACTCAGCTACCGTGATATTTTATATTTAAATGCTACGGTCAGAAACGATATTGTTTCCGTACTTCCGGTCGCAAACCGGTCCTTTGTATATCCTTCGTTTAGCGCTGGCTACGTTTTCACGGAACAGTTGCCGAAGAATGATATCCTGTCCTATGGAAAACTGAGAGCTTCCTGGGCACAGGTGGGAAAAGCGACGACGCCTTATCTGGTGGGGACTTACTATGACATCACGGACAATTTTCCCTATGGAAATACTACCCCCGGTTATATTAGAAAACTGGCCGCCGCTGATCAGAACCTGAAACCGGAAAGAACCACATCAATTGAAATTGGAACGGAGCTCCGCTTTTTCAAAAACCGGCTGATGGTTGACGCGACCTACTTTACCATGGACAGCAAAAACCAGATTGTACAGGCACCCGTTTCCAATGCGTCGGGATTCTCGACCTATTTCACCAACATTGGTTTAATCAGGAATAAGGGTGTGGAATTGCTGGTAAATGTGAAACCTGTTCAGGTCAGGAATTTCTCCTGGGATATTGCTGTAAACTGGTCAAAATTAACCGGCAGGGTTATTGACATGCCTGATGCTTTGCAGGAGATTTCGTATTACGACAATACCGTTGGTTCGCTGAAAGTCCGGGAAGGAAGTAAAATAGGAGATTTGTGGGGTTATGATTACAAAAGGGCTCCCGATGGCCAGATGCTGATCAACGCCACCACGGGATTTCCTGAAACCAGTACCACCCTGACGCAATATGGCAATGCGCAACCGGACTGGATTGGCGGCCTTACCAATACATTCAATTACAAAGGGCTGTCATTGTCCATCTTAGCAGAATGGCGGCACGGAGGTGATGCGATCGATCTGGGAGAGCGGAATGCCCTCCGAAGCGGTTCGATCAAACTGACGGAACGACGCAATGAGCAGGTGATTTTCAAAGGCGTGGTGCTCAATCAGGCGGATAATTCCTACACTCCGAATACCAAGGCCGTTTATCTTGATGATCTTTTATACAATCCTTCCACTTCGACGCGGTTTAATGGCTGGTCGCAACTGAACATTCAGGATGCTTCCTGGATAAGGATCAGGACGGTGAGCCTGAATTATTCATTGCCAAAAAAGATGCTGGGAAATTCGGTTTTCAAGGGTGGTGTGAGGCTTAGTTTAACGGCTACCAATCTTTTCCTGAGCACGCCTTTCCGCGGATATGATCCGGAAGCGCTCACATTTGGCTCTGGTACCAACCTGATCGGTTTTGTCGGAAGAAATAATCCTTCCACCCGTAGTTTTCAGTTTGGCGTCAACCTTAATTTTTAACAGATCATCAACAGAGCCATCATTTCAATTTGTATGATTATGAATAAGATTAAAAAGATATATTTTTTCCTGATACTGGGCACACTGACTTTCGGCTGTGACAATTATCTGGATGTGAACGTCGACCCGACTTTGAAGCCGGATGCAACCGTGCAGGAGTTACTGCCTACGGCGCAGTTTTATGTCAGCGAAGCGAGTTATCAGCAGGCCTATTATGCGTGTCAGTATGCGCAGCAGATCAGCAGTAATCTGGGGACGAACGGGACCGATACCTATGCGGAATCAGAAAATGCAATTGGCTGGTCGAATTTCTATTTGTACGTAGTGCCGCAGTTAAATACCATCATTCTCAAAGGTAAGACGGACGATATACCGGCTTACACCGGAATCGCGAAGACGCTGATGGCTTATGGCTTGGGACTGGCGACGGCAAACTGGGAAAATATTCCGTTTTCGCAAGCGGACCAGGAACCAAAAAACTTCCAGCCTGGATATGATTCGCAACAGGAAATTTATAACAGCATTCAGAAACTCCTTGATGAAGGTATTACGGATCTGGCGAAAAATACAGGAGCAAAACCGGGTACCGACGATTTGATTTATGGAGGCGATCTAGGCAAATGGACGCGTCTCGCTTATTCTTTGAAGGCAAGATATCTCATGCATCTGTCCGCGAAAAATCCTAAACAGACGGCGGATAACGCATTGCTGGCTTTACAGAACGGTATGAAAAGCAACGCGGATGATTTTCAAATGCCATACAATACTAAAAATTTGAGTCCCTGGTACAGCCGTGTGGCGTTGGCGAATAGCACCGGAAATCTTTCGGTAACCTATGGAAGCACTTTTGTAGACCTGATGAATGGAAAAGTGCAGGGTATCACAGATCCGCGATTATCCAAAGTAGTGACGCTGAAAACCGGTCAGACTGCTTACAACGGCGTTTTTCCTGGTTCAAACGCAGGTTCAACGGTTGACTTTACGGTGAAATCATGGCACTCGTCCATTACGTCGCCGGTATTGCTGATGACCTATGCAGAAGTAAAGGCGATAGAGGCGGAGGCAAGATTTTTATCGGGCAACGGAACATTTACCTCCAAAGGAAGTACCGAAAACGCGCATTTGGCCTATCTGGAAATTGCCCGGGCTAACATGGTAAAACTTGGGGTAGCTGACGCGGATATCACCACCTATCTGACATCTGCCGCTGTGAATGTAGGTGCTTCTCAACTGACACTGTTGCATATCCTCCGTGAAAAATACAAGGCGATGTTCCTGATCGGGGATATTTGGACGGACCTTAGAAAATACGACTATTGGGATTTTCCATTACCGCAAAATATGAACGTGGAATTGGGAGGAAAACGGATTCAGCGCATGAAATATCCGTCTTCCGAACTGACCAGGAATTCGGGGAATGCGGAGGCTAATTCAAAGACACCCGAAACATCGATGTGGTACATCGCCAAATAGTTTTCAGAAAGTTTTAAGACAAATTATCATGAAAAAGAAGATATATAAAGTACTGGTTTCCCTGGTTTTATCCATGAGCATTTTTCTGACCGGCTGTTATGACGAGCCGGATCTGATCAGCGACATTTCAACAAGCGTCGGAAAGGTGGCCCAGGTTTCGATCGTCTGGCTGGGGACCGTCAGGCAGACTACTTCGAGCAGTGCGGTGGTAACCGGGCAAACGGTCGATGCAGGCGCTGCAACGACATTTAATATCGAGTTTAACTCAGAAATTCCGGTAAAAGAATTTAAAGTTTATTGGGCGGCTACGGCCACCGGCACCCAAACGCTGGTAGCTACTATTCCGGCCGGGACGCAAAAATATGATGCAACGCTCAGAAGTTATGTGCTTACGGTTCCGGTTCAGGCGCAGGACACCAAAGGGACAACCCGGATTTTCTTTGCTGCCATAACAACGGATAACGGACTGGTATCGCTCCAAAAATCGGCGACGCTGACAACAAATAAATAATCTGAGCATCAGCTCGGAAACGATCATTAATTCCTGGCAACCTACGATGACGTTCCGATCGGAGAAATATTTTCCGGTCGGAATTTTCTTTTGCAACAGACCCGCAACATTAGCAGTATCAGGGTGAAGATTCCAAACTCCTCATTTATCTTTGAGGCTGAAAGCCTTTAACCCCTTAGTTATCCGTCAAATAATGTTTCGTTACGCCAATTTTTTCCGGAAATTTCTTTTTTCAGTCTGTATTTTAGTCGGTACCGCCTCTTTTTCTTTTGGGCAGCAAGGTGGTGCAGTGGTGCTTTCGGGGAAAGTAACAGACGGAAAAACCGGCAAACCGCTTCCTTTTGCTAACGTATTTGTCAATAACTCTACAATTGGAACCAATGCCGATGAAAACGGAAATTATAAATTATCCGGATTGACGATCGGTACGATTGAAATGGCCGTGTCATTTTTGGGTTATGAAACGGTGAAGCAAACGTTACGGTTTGAACAGCCCGGTGCAAAAACGGTGCATTTCAAGCTTATCGAAGGGATGCAATTGACGGGAGTTACCATTTATTCCAAAAAGAATAAAAAACGGGAAAAACATCTGGCGATCATTACGAGAGAATTACTTGGAAAAACACCTTTTTCAAAACAATGCCGTATCCTGAACCCGGAAGTATTACGCATTTCACTGGATGATAACGGGCATTTGAGTGCGCAAACATCCGCGCCTCTGATCATTGAGAATAATGCGCTGGGGTATAAAATTCATCAGGACCTGGATGATTTCGATTATTATCAGGGAAGGGTTTTATACGGTGGAAGTACGCGTTTCGAATTGCTGACACCCAAAGACAGCGTTCAGAAAAAGCAATGGAGGACTAACCAGAAGATCGCTTATCAGGGTTCTTTAAAACATTTGCTTGCCAGTATGGTTGCGGATAGTTTGCAGGAAGAAGGATTTAAGGTTTATCAGGAGATTCCTGATTCTATGCGGATGTTCCGATCTGTACGAAGCATGAATGGCTATAACAGCATTGCCAATAATGTCCACAACCGGATAGAACCGATTCTTGGAAACAGACTGATCCGTCCGGGAGAACTGATGACAGAACGGCTGGTTGTGTCCAAAACGATGCTGGAAGTTTTTTATACGAAAAAAAGGGGAAGTTCGCCGTATTCGGATATGCCCTATGTTTATACCCAGCTAAAATTCCCGCAGGGTTATTGCGTGATCACGCCGCAAGGCTGGGTGGTAATGCCAATGGGCTTCGAAATTGCCGGTTACCTGGGCAATGATCGCTATTCAACACTGCTTCCGGCTGACTGGAAAAAGGGGGATTTTTAATGGGTAATTGTCAGTTGTTAATGGTCAATAGTCAATAGTCAATCGGCGTTGCCAGTAGTCGTAATTTGCAAGAGAAGTCAACTTTTGAAAAGCTTACTTCTCTCTCAGGCTTCACCATTTACCATTAATAATTAACCATTATTTTCTTGTTTTCTAAAATCAAGAAAGGTAGATGCATATTCCAGCTGGGTTTGAAATAATCCTGATTTAAAAAGCCTTTGGCATAATTTCCCAACACGATATCTGTATCCCCGTCTCCATCGAGATCATTTGCATCCATGCAGATCCAGCGTCCGTATTGGCTGACAGGAATAGCGTGAGGAATGAAGTTTGGGAATGGTTTTGCATTGTTTTGCTCAAAGTAGAGGAAACTCTCAGAGGAATTTTTTTCAAAATCAGCGAAGAATGCGATGGTTGCAAAATCAATATCACCATCGAGATCGAAATCCTTTGCGATAACTTTGGTAGCACCGTTGATGGGGTAGAAGAAGGTCTTTTCAAACCGAAAATCTGCGTTAATTAAATCCCCCTTGTTGAGGAAAATATACAAGCCGTGGTAAGGTTTCAGGATTCTGGAATAGTCGCTGTTGTCGCCGGCCGTATACACAATATCCGGTTTGCCGTCTTTGTTTACATCAACCAGCTGAAAGCTGCTTGATCCGTACACAGGTGGAAAACGCAGTATGTTTTTTGTTTCAAATCCACCTTTCTGATTATTGAGAAATAACCAGATTCCTTCATCGGCATGGGCAAATAAAGCCATGATGTCGGTCCAGCCATCGTGGTTAAAATCGCCGGTGATAGCCTGCGTTGCGCCGGCAACCTCTCTGATGGCTGTTTTTTCGAATGTTTTATCAGCCAATTGTTTGATCAGATAAAGCCCGCCTTTGTTGTGGCCGAAGCTGCAAACTATGTAGTCAGCCAGACCATCCTTGTTAAAATCTCCGGTTGCAGTTTGTATAGGCCGGATCAGGTCAGAAGTGATGGGTTTCGTTGGAATTTCCCCCTTTTGTTTATCGAATTGTAACAATGCCCCGCCAGCCAAATCAACCGCTTTCATTTCGCCTATGGAGGTGATGAGGTGGTGTGTGTCTGAAAAATGGATATCTACGGCTGGTGATGGCAGTTTTGCCGCGACCGATGATTTGAAGTTCTTATCCCATTTAACCAAATCCGGGTTTTCGGCACTGCTGGTATAAATGTGCTGATCGGTTTTGTTAATGGCAACGAGCGTAGTAGTAGCAATAAAATCAGTGTCTTTCGGAGGTGTTTTTAATGAAAATATTGACCAGTCATGAATCGGTTTCACTGGTGCAACCGTTTGCGGGAGACTAACAGGTGCCAGAGAATCGTAATAGGCTACGATTTTAAACCAGTCGCTTTGTGAAATTGCCGACCGCTCATTTTGGAAATAGTGATTATTTTGCCAGACTTCTAATCCCAGTTGTTTGGCCATGGCAGGTAAAACCTGATTTTTCCAGGTTTCCTTATCCAAGAGTTCAGGTTCAACCGGTAAATGGCAGGTACTGCAATATTTGCCCGCCAGTTTTTGTCCTTCTGCCAGTTCGCCGGTCAATTCATTTGGTTCATCTCCGGTTTTAGCATTACAGCTAATGAATGAGACGCAGCAAATGAGAGAAAAAAATACCCCGATGTGTTTAAAATGTCGGTTTTTCGGGCGCATAACTTGGGTTATTTCGTCAATGATAAACAAAAAGAGGCAGTCGCGAAACTGCCTCTTTTTTGCGGATTATAGTTTGTTATTGATATCCTGGATTTTGTTTCAGTGAAGAAACGCCGTTTCTGGTACTTAAATCAATCTGTGTTTGTGGAATCGGGAAATATTCGTTTCTGTTTTTAAGAAACTTTCCACCACTGACATCAGGTGTGATTTTGCTTTCGAAAGTCACGTAAGCATTAAGTGTTTGCTCAGCAACGCCCCAACGCGATAAGTCGAAGAAACGGTGTCCTTCCATTGCAAGTTCAATTTTGCGCTCAAAATAGATTGCTTTAAGTGCTCCGTCCTTACCTTTTGCAGCAAAAGCTCCCGCAGGATAAATCGCAATTTTGTAATTGCTGGCGGGTGTTTTAGTGTACCCTGCCATTGGTTTTGAAGGGTCAGCATAAGTGTAAACCCAGCTTTCTGGTTTTGCAGCACGCGCACGAACCTTGTTTACATATTCCTGTGCTTTTTCAAGACTTCCAGCCTGAGCCTCAGCTTCTGCCGCCATCAGCAAAACATCAGCAAAACGAATAACCTGAACGTTAATTGCCGTTCCGGGTGCCCAGGAGTGCTGATCTGAGTATTTGTCCTGTGTTGCCTGATAGTACATGTTTTTCTTTGGAGAATACGGACCGGCATATCCCTGGTCACGAATCCATGCCTGACCCGGGTGATTTCCCCAATCAAGGAAAGGAATGCCACGGCGTCCAACTGTCCAGTCGATACGTGGATCCAGGGCAACGGTTCCGTCCGGCGTGTAGGTTGCATCAGATTTGATACCCATATCGTTTTTCAACGTTGAAGCATTGTAGTTATCAACCAAAGGAAGTCCGCTTGCGTCTGTCTGGAAAGAATTGGCCAGGTCAAGACTTGGCTGATAAAATCCACAGCAACGGAAAGGGGAGTTATACGGAAAATTCAGCATACCTCCGGTGTTGGCGTTGTCGATCGTGTTTGTTCCATCATTGGCAGCCATTTGTACTGCAAAAACCGATTCTGCAAGGTTTTTCTTGGCGGCGTCAAAATTATCCTGATACTGTGGCAGCAACTCATATTTAAGTCCATTGCTGGTAGTACCTGAACTGATCACCTGATCAAAAATTCCTTTTGCTTCTGTGAATTTTTTCTCAAACAGATAGGCCTTGCCCAGGTAAGTAGCGGCAGCCCACTTATTCACCCTTCCAACCTCGGCCTGCGTCGCAGGAAGGTTTTCCATCGCAAATTTAAAGTCTGCTTCAATATTTGGCCAAATGTCTACATCGTTTTTAACAGCCGCAGGGTCCACTGTCTTTTCATCAACCCAGGGCACCATGTTGAACATTTTTTTCAATTCGAAATAATAATGTCCACGCAGGAAACGTGCCTGAGCCGTGAAGCTTACTTTTTCGGCATCGGTAATACCTGAAGTAACAAGCGGAACGAATTTCAAAACGGTGTTTGCCCGGTTAATTCCCTCATAAACGGCTTTCCATTTACTGTTAAAGAAACCATTACTAGGGCCATGACTGTAAATCATAATCGAGTTGATACCTGGCTGATCGGCACCATCACTGCCTTTTTTTGCATCACCACCGGCAATACTTCCGTAAATCCAGTTGTCTGCCGCTGCGTCCCATGCGCTTGCTGCGCCCACTCCGTTTCCGTCCAGTGCGGCATATGCGCCGATGAGAAGCCCATCAACACCCGCTTTTGTACTTAATTGTGCGTCACTAAGCGCGCCTAACGCTGGTTTTTCTAAAAAACTGTCCTGACATGCGTACGAAAGCAGACCGAAAGCAACTACTAAAGCTATTTTGGAAAATCTTAATTTTTTCATCTCTTTTCTGTTTAAGGATACAGTTATTAGAATGTCAGATTTAGGCCAATGATGAATTGACGTGTGTTAGGATAAACACCTTCATCAAGACCAAATGCTGTGGAACCATCAACCTGGCTTTGTCCAACTTCCGGATCCGGACCTGAGTATTTTGTGATTGTAAACAGGTTCGCAGTTTGTACGTAAACACGCAGTTTCTCGATTTTTAGGCTGTGCGTCAAGCTTTTTGGTAATGTATAACCCAGCTGAGCATTCTTTGCACGCAGGTATGATCCTTTTTCTACATAGTAAGAGTTTGGAACGTTGGTGGTACTGAATGAACCAGTATTCTCCTGAATCGGAGCAGTAGCGTTCATGTGATCAGGTCTCCATGAATCATACAACGCTGTGTTGCTTTTTGCACCCTGGAAGTTGGTATAGAAGTCATTCCACCATTTAAGGTTGTTCCAGATTTCGTTACCCTGCACACCGTAGAAGAAAATACCAAAATCGAAGTTTTTGTAGTTACCTCCGATATTCAAGCCGTAGCTGAATTTTGGACTAGGATTGCCAAGGAAAGTTCTGTCATCAGATGTGATAATTCCGTCGCCGTTGATGTCTGCATAACGGAAACGACCCACTTTAACTTCATTTTGGTATACCGCATCAGCGTTGCCTGATCTTTCGATAGCGCTTGCGTTAGCTTTGTCGATATCCTGTTGCGAGTTCCAGAAACCATCGATTTTGTAGCCAAAGAACTGACCGATCGAGTGGCCCACTGCATTACGGATAATGTTGCTACCATTAAATCGACGGCCTTCCTGATCAAAATAAGTGGCACCGTCGGTGATTTTTTTGATTTCGTTGTTGTAGGTCGTCAGGGTAACAGTCGCATTTAGCTTGAAATTTTTCGTAATGTTTTTCTCTGCGTAAACTGACATGTCAATACCCTTGTTGGCCATTTTTCCAATATTAACGGCTGGTGCAGTTCCTTGTCCAACTGTTCCGGCAAGTTCAGGAGAGAATAGCAGGTCGTTGATATTTTTCTGGTAGTAGTCAATAGTAAGGTCAACCGCACCGTTAAATAACGTCGCATCAATACCGATATTCGAGTTGATGTTACTTTCCCATTTTGCATTCGGGTTTCCTACACGGGTTCTCTGAAATCCTTGTACGGTGCTGTTGCCAGTTCCTTTGATATCATAGAAAGAATTGCTTCTGTTTAATCCGAAAGTAGTGAAAGCGTTAGATGGGTTTACGTTAAACTGGTTTCCCATGATACCATAACCCCCGCGAATTTTCAAGTCAGTAATCCAGTCAATACCTTTCATGAAGTTTTCTTCCTTGATTCTCCATCCTGCACTGACAGCCGGGAACCATCCGAACTGATTCGTGAAACGGGAAGAACCATCACGACGGATTGTACCACTTAACAAATAACGATCTCTGAAATTGTAGTCAACGCGTCCGATGTAAGAGAATAAAGCATCCGCAAATTTGGCGCTGTAATTTGTTGGCGTACCTGATCCCGTAGAAAGAATTGTGTAGTTAGGATCAAAAGAGAAATAACTCTGAGAGGTACCACCCACTTCTCTGCCTGAATTGTTATAGGCCTCCGTTCCTGCAAGGACTTTGATAGAGTGTTTATCGTTGAAAGAATGTTCGTAAGAAATCGTGTTGGTCCATGTCCAGTTAAAACCCGTGTTGGTATACTCTGTGTAGGAGTTTGTGGTTGTGTTTTCCGCATTTTCCCATTCAGGATAGCTGAAAGAGTTTCCTCTTTGAGAGTAATAACTACCTCCGAAATTAGAGCGAACTGTGAAGTCTTTCAGGAAGTCGATTTCGGCAAACATATTTCCGAAAACACCGTTGGAAAGACCTTTGTTGTTACGGGCGCGGTCACGGATCGCAACCGGGTTTTTTGCGTTACCCAACCCGCTTCCGAAGGAGCCTGCATAGTTTCCCTGAACGTCGTAAACCGGAATAATCGGCTGCATACGATAAGCCATCCCGATTCCGCCGCCTTCCTGCAAAATGTCAGTTCTTGGGTTATCAACCAATTGCAAAATGACATTTTCACCCACGCGGATGTGTTTGCTTACATTGTACTGGCTGTTGGAACGAAGGGTATAACGTTTCAGGTAAGTATTCTTCAAGTTTCCCTGCTGGTTGAAATGGCTGAAAGAGAAGAAATATCCACCGTCAGCACCACCGCCACTTACAGAAAGATTATGACTTTGCGTAGGAGCATTTTTGAATACTTCATGAAACCAGTCTGTTCCTTGCTTGTTCGCTTTTACGATACGGTAAAACGAATCCATATCGGCTTTATCGGTGTAATTCGGGTTTACATAATATTTGGAAAGATCAACGGATCCTTCTTTCATACCTGTTGGTACGATGTAGTCTGGCAAAACTGGTGTTGCGCCATTTCCGTATTGTGGATCGTTGATGGTAACGCCGGAGTTTTTAAGCGCAAGAAATTTAAGATCGGCCATTCCCTGAGAGGAAAGGATGTCGTATACATTCCCTTTTCTTACAACCTGCGTACCATAATACATGTCGTAGTTCACCTTCACTTTACCTGAACCACGTTTTGTAGTGATAACCACAACACCATTGGATGCACGAGAACCATAAATAGAAGCAGAACCCGCATCTTTCAACACCTGCATGGTTGCAACGTCATTTGGGTTAAGATTGTTGATATCCTGTGTAGGTACACCGTCGACTACGTAAAGAGGTGTATTATTTCCAAATGAGTTAATACCGCGGATACGAACCTGAGGCGCCTGTCCTGGTTGTCCTGACGTCAAAACGGTTACCCCGGAAGCACGTCCCTGTAACTGGTTGGCAAGGTTTGAGTTAGGCTGCTCGGTTAATTCTGCCACTTTTACAACAGAAACGGCACCCGTCAAATCCTTTTTTCTGGCCGTACCATAACCTACAACGACTACCTCGCTCAGCAGTTTTTCATCGGTCGTTAGTGTTACGTTCGCCGTGGTTTGGCCTGCGGAGATCTCCACATCTTTTGAACTGAAACCTACAAAGCTGAACGTCAAGATAATGTTACCATCTGGCGTGTCGATTTTGTAATTCCCATCAGCGCCGGTATTGGTCCCGCGTGAAGTTCCTTTTACAATAACGGAAACACCTGGCAGGCCCGCACCGGAGCCATCCGTAACAGTTCCTGAAATGGTACGGTCAACGGCCGGGTTTTTGAATTTCTGAGGTTCCAGATTTTCCGTTTCCAGCTTAATGCGTTTCAGTACAATTTGTTTGCCGGAAACTTCATAAGAAAGGTTAAGCGGATTCAGAATTATTTTTAATGCCTCACCAAGCTGTTGCTGCTGAAGGTTGACCGATATTTTTCTCTCCGCCTTAATAAGACTTGAACTGTACAGGAATTTTACTTTTGCCTGTTCCTCGATCGTAGTCAGCACTTTACGTACATCCTGATTCTGCATTTGTATTGTAACACGGTTGTTCAACACCTCCTGGGCTTCGCTGACGCGTGCCATGGAAATAGTTGAAAGCAGTGCTGCAATGATGAGTTGCGTACAACTGAATCTCATAATGATCTGCCAATGAGCATAGTTAGGATACATTTTTTTCATAACTTTACTTTAAGTTTTGTTTAACATGGAAAAATGGGCAAAACAAATCCTCCATCCGTTGGAAGCGGATGACATTCGTGTTGGGGATAATGGATCAGGTTGGTGATGGTGCAAACATCATCAACCTTCTTTTTTTGGTTAGGTCATATATAACAAATGTGTAAAAAGGGTTAATTGGTGAATATAAACTAGGGTATTAAAAGCAATTTTAATCCTGATGACAACCCCTGCCGGTAATGACTACCCGCGCCTCCACAACTTCAAATTTCGCCTCGATGCCTTTACAGATCAGGTCAATTTTTTCATAAAGATTTTCATTCGAGAATGATGCCGTCAGCAGGCAGTTACCAAATAACTCTTCATCATACACGATATCAATTCCATAGGTCTGTTCCAGATTTGTGAAAATCTGCGAAACGCTGGCATCCTGAAATTTCAGCATGGGGGCGGGCAATACCGTGGAAGCAATAATTTCAGGAGAGTCCACGAGTGACTTTTTTATTCTGATTTCATCTCTCGAAAACAGCACTTTCTGGTTCGGCGTAATAATAACTCCGCCAAGGTCTGTATTGGTGCGGGTTGTTTCGGCGTCATGATCCATTCGGGTATAAACGGATACTTTTCCCGTTTTTACTTCGACTTCCAGGTGTTTCTGATCGTCGAAGGATTTAACCAGGAAGCTGGTACCAAGTACTTTGGTGATCAACTCGTTTGAGTATACAAAAAAGGGCAGGTCAGGGTTTTTGGTAACGTTAAAAAATGCCTGTCCGGATAGATATACTTCCCGTCTCCCATCTTTGTCGAAATCTTTGCGGTAACTAATACTGCTGTTTGGGTGCAGGAGAACCGTGCTGCTATCGGGTAGAATCACCACGTGAGGCCGCGACGTATCATTTGTCTTTTCGATTAATGGTACATCAACAGCTGAAATGAGTTCTTCGTAGGTCACGGTGGTATCACTTTTTCCGCTTCTGACAAGCCAGCCGACCAGAAGTATCAGCATCGCGGCGCTGGCAAAAGAAATCGCCATCCAGTGCGATAATATTCGGGACGGGCGGGCAGTGGTTTTGTTTTTATTTTCGTGAATTGTGAAAAGAATGCTTTCTACTTTTTCGTCCGAAGGAAAATCTGTTTCCATGTCGGTTTTGAGCTGCAAAAGAATTGACTTTGCGCTCGCGATCATTTCTGATTTTTCCGGATATTTTATTGAAAATTCATTCCAGAAGTTATCGGTTTCAGTATCAGGATTGTAAACCCATTCTTTGAAATTCGCATCTTCAAGAAAGTCGGTTACCTCATAATTGTAGTAACTCATATAGATAGAACTATTCTGTGTAAAAATTAAACTTGTCCTTTATATAGCAAGAGGAGCTATCCGGCGCGTTTAACTCACTTGGTCAGGATTATTTTAAAAAAAATAAAAATAATCCTGTGAATAGTGCTGAAATGGTAAGCTGACGCAGTTTTAAAACTGCTCTCTGGATTAAATTTCGAACGGATTGTTCGTTGATGGTAAGGATTTCAGAAATTTCAGCATAGCTGAAATCCTGATAATAACGGAGCATAAGCACTTCATACTGACGAACCGGTAGGTTTTTCAACCACACGTTCAGCTCATCTTTTTGTTTTTGAGAACTTTCAGCCTCAATAATTTCGTACTCTTTCGGAAGTGAAACAGGATGAATACCTTCGTCGATATGGTCCCAGCGCTGATTAAGATTGTGCGTTTCGTTCAGCGATTTGTGAATCCGGCGGCGGAGTGCACGGAATAAATAGAATTTTGGAGATTCAACATCGGCGAGTCGGCTTCGGCATTGCCAGAGGTCGATAAATAATTCCTGAACAATGTCTTCCACGGCTTCTTCATCCGCGAGAATTTTCTTTCCATAACTGTAAAGTACCCGCACATACTTATGATAAAGTACCGTAAAGGCATTCTCATCGCCTTGCTTGAAGGCCAGCCACAGTACTTTGTCATCGTGATATGTAGTGCTTGGTATCAAATAGTTAGGTTATTTATTTTTTCTCAAAAGTATTAAAATTTATAAGAATAGAACAATTTTAGTTCAGCTAGTTCCTGAATATTATCATTTTTCTGTCAGATATTGATAAATTAATACTAGTTACAAATTTTGATATTCATAACTGTGTCTCTGCCTGATATTTTTTTTACAGAGCTGTAAAGCAACTTTTCTACGCTTAATCATCATTTTTTGACCTTATCGTTTTTCAGAATTACGAAGGGTAAATGAGTGTCCCAGTCGGGCTTAAAATTATCCTGATTCATGAAACCTTTTGAAAAATTTCCCAGAACAATATCCACGTCACCATCGCTGTCGTAGTCGCCCGCATCCATGCAGATCCATCGGCCGGAGTGATGTACAGGCACGGCGTGTACAGCGAACGAAGGGAAATTTTTTTCTTTATTTTGTTCAAAATAAAGAAAACCCTCGGACGGCATATTTTTCAGGTCAGCAAAGAACGCAATGGTAGCCAGATCGACATCACCGTCCATATCAAAATCGTTTGCGATTACCTTCGTAGCGCCGTGAATAGCGTAAAAGAAAGCTTTTTCAAAGTGAATATTACCGCTTTTCAAATCACCTTTGTTGATGTACACATACAGTCCATGGTATGGTTTTAATATTCTGGAATAGTCGCTGTTATCTCCTGCGGTATAAACAATATCCAATTTGTTGTCATGGTTCATATCAATCAGCTGAAAGCTGCTTGATCCATAAACCGAAGGAAAACGCAGGATGTTTTCGGTTTTAAATCCACCCTTCTGATCATTCAGAAATAGCCAGATCCCTTCATCTGCATGAGCAAATAATGCCATGATATCGGGCCAGCCGTCCTGGTTAAAGTCCCCCGTGAGGGTCTGAGTTGCTCCCGGAATTTCCCGGAGGGAAACTCTTTTGAAAGTCTTGTCGGGTAATTGTTCAAGGATGTAAAGACCGCCCTGATTATGGCCAAAACTGCAAACGATGTAATCCGTCAATCCATCCTTATTGTAATCGATGGGCCGGCTCTGAATGGGGCGTATGAAATTGTCCCCAATTTTATTTTTGACAGCAGAACCATTTTTTGCCTGACTTATGGCTGTTATATCTCCCTTTGTTGCGTCCAGCGCACGCATGCCACCCATACACGTGATCACCATGTTTTCACGATTAAATGAAATATCGACCGCGGATGTGGATAGTGTTGCAACAAGTTTTGATTCCAGTTTCTGGTTCCAAACATATAATCCCGGATTGTTGAGGTCGCTCGTATAAATTTCTCCTGTTTTAGGATGTATTCCGATCATGAGGGTCGCGGCAGTTTGCGCGGTATCAGTCATCGGTTTTACGATCTTAAACATTCCGGAGTCATGTAGCAGATTTGAGGTTTTATTCTGATTAAGCGTATCCGGCGCCAGCGTTTCATAGTAGTGAACAATCGCCTGCCAGTCGCGGCTGGATAGCCTCGAATTTTTGCTGGGCAGGTATACATTTCCCTGCAAAACTTCAATCCCGAATTGCTCTGCCATTGCCGGCAAGACGCCGTCACGCCAGGTTCTTTTATCAAGCAGGTTGGGAGACGGCAATAAGTGGCAGCTACTGCACTGAGCCCTGACAAGAGCTTCTTCTTTTGCAAGCGTAGTGTCCGAAACGTTTCCTCCGCATGAGCCCAGCAAAGCAAGAAATAATAAGATGGTTATGTTGAAAAAGTAGTAGTAAATCTTGTTATAGTTCATAGTTGAAATGAGCTTCCTGAAAGCTTCTGGCATTCTTAGATTTCTTAATGGTAAGTATAGATATAATTATTTAAATATTATTTGTAACTATAAGTAAATTGTAACTAAATAATGTCCAATAGTGACATTATTTTATCTTTTTATAATACAATTAAATATACTAATAAAAATAAAAATTGAAATAGGTAAAATAAATGACTTAATAATTATAAATTTGATAGTTCTGTATTAATTAACCTAATCTAAATTATGAAACAAATCTACGTGAACTCCGTCCGGAGTTTATTTTGCTGCGTTCTACTCTGTTTTTCGACCATGGTTGCTATGGCCCAGGAACGCAAGGTAAGCGGTCGAATTACCGATATCGGAGGATCCGGCATTCCCGGCGCTACGGTAGTTATCAAGGGTACCCAAATGGGTACAAACACCAATGGTGAAGGAGATTATTCCATTAACGTAAGATCCAACAACGACATCCTGGTTATCAGTTTCGTAGGTTACAAAACCAAGGAAATTGCGGTTGGGACACAGAGTGTGCTCGATATCAAGATGGACGATGATGTGTCCTCTCTGGAAGAAGTTATCGTCACAGGTTACACCATCGATAGCCGCCGGGAAACAACCGGTGCCGTGTCCACTGTTAAATCAAAAGATTTGACAGCAACACCTTCAGGAAACGTGGAACAACAGCTTCAGGGCAAGGTAGCAGGGGTGACCGTTATCACAAACGGGCAGCCTGGAACAACCAGCCAGATCCGCGTTCGGGGTTTCGGGGCTTTTGGCGGTAACGAACCATTGTACATTGTAGATGGGGTGCCAACAGGTTCTACTGATTTTTTAAATCCGGATGATATTGAAACAACCACTGTACTTAAGGACGCCGCGGCGGCTTCCATCTATGGAGCCCGGGCTGCAAACGGTGTCATTGTTTATACTACTAAAAAAGGAACAAGAAAAGCTAAAAAACTGAGCGTTACTTACGATGGTTTATTTGGCGTTACAAGTCCCGGTAAAGGACAAAGTATGTTAAATCCGCAGGAACAGGCTGACTGGACCTGGCAGGCGATCAGAAACAATGCATTTCAGGCAGGAACTACCCCTGATTTCTCAAACGTTGCCAGCGGCCAGTATGGTTCTGGTGACAAACCTGTTTTACCTGACTATATTAACGTAGGTGGCAAAACCGGTGTAATCGGAACGGTTGACCTTGCTGCTGAAAAATTGAAATATAATGTAGACCCATCGCGAGGATCTATTTATCAGGTTGTAAAGGCTAACAAACAAGGTACTGACTGGTATGATGCGATAACCCGTTTGGCCCCGATGCAGAGACATTCACTTGGTTTTTCAGGTGGTGGTGAAAGCAGCAGATATTATGCAGGATTCAGCGTTCAGGACCAGCAAGGTATCCTTGAAAACAACAGTTTCAAACGTTATGCATTTCGTGTAAATACGGAGTTTGACGTATTGAAAAATCTTCGTATTGGCCAAAATGCGCAGTTTACTTTCCTTCAGGTGCTTGGTCAGAGTGGAGGAAGCGGCGGACAAGGTGTTTCAGCAGATGAAAACGATATCCTTTCAGCATTCCGTATGCCATCGATCATCCCTGTTTATGATGAATTTGGAGGTTATGCGGGTACTGCGGCAAAGGGTTTTAACAATCCGAGAAACCCGGTGGCGAGCAGGGATGGACTTGCAAACAACAAAGGTTTTGCAGGGCAAGGTTTTGGTAATTTCTACGCAGAACTTGACATCATTCCGGGCTTGACCTTACGCTCAAGCGTTGGTGCGCAGTATAGCAATTACAGCAACAGAGGGTTCAGCAGATTACAGTATGAAAACTCTGAAAATAACTCAGCTTTCGGTTATAACGAAGGTTCAGGACATCGTTTATCTTGGACATTAACAAACACATTGAACTATAAAAAACTGCTGGGATTACATAATATCGATGTATTGATCGGGCAGGAAGCTTTAAACAGTGGTGCAGGGAAAAACCAGTCTTCATCCGGATTGAACCCGTTCTCGACTGATTTCAACTACATCAACATGACGAATGTGGGTTCGAAAATCGTAAATAGTGACTTCTACAAAGGGGTTAATTTTTATTCATTGTTCGCCCGCGTTAATTATATCTTCAATGATAAATACATTGTTACAGGGGTTGTGAGACGTGACGGATCTTCAAGATTTGGTTCTAATAACCGTTATGGAGTATTTCCTGCATTCTCGGCAGCATGGCGTCTATCTTCCGAAAGTTTCATGAGAGATATTCCTTTCATTACAGAACTTAAAATTCGTGGAGGTTACGGTTTGATGGGTAACTCAAACAACGTAGATCCAAACAACCAGTACAGCTTGTACGGTGCCAATATCGGAGAGTCTTCTTATGACCTTAACGGAACCAACACCAGTGCGATGGAAGGTTATTATCGTACGCGTATCGGTAACAAAAATGCGAAATGGGAAACCAGTATCACGAAAAACATCGGTATCGACGGAACATTCTTCAAAGGTAAACTGGATGTGATTCTTGATTTGTGGCAAAAAGATACCAAGGATCTTTTGTTCCAGGTTCCAATTACTTCAACTGCCGGTTATAAGGCATCTGCACCTTCTGTTAACGTAGGTAAAATGTCGAACAAAGGGATTGACCTTCAGATTATCAATCGTGGCCGCCTGACGGATGAACTGACTTATGAGCTGAACTTTACGGCTGGTGCTTTGAAAAACAATATTGAGTCACTCGCTCCTGGTTTAAAATACCTTACCTCAGTTGACCCCGGATTCCGTGGCATTAACCCGATCAGAAACCAGATCGGACACTCTATTTCTTCTTTCTATGGCTACAAAGTGGTAGGGTTGTTTAAAGATAAGACAGAAGTGGATCAGGCCGCAACGCAGGATGGTGCCGGCCCGGGTCGTTTCCGCTATGCTGACTTGAATAACGATGGTAAAATCGATTCGGATGACAGAACTTATCTGGGTAGTCCGGTTCCAAAATATACAACAGGTATCAACATTAAACTGATGTACAAAGGATTTGACCTTGCAACCTATATGTATGCTTCAATTGGAAACAAAATTTTCAACGTTTCCAAATGGTTTACAGACTTCTATCCTTCGTTTACCGGCGCGGCTGTAAGTTCACGTGTGAAAGATTCATGGTTGCCAACCAACATGAACACGGAAACCCCAATTTTTGAAACAGCGTCTAATTTCAGTACCAATACGCAATCCAATTCCTTCTATATTGAGAATGGTACCTATTTCCGTATGCAGAATATTACGCTGGGGTACACACTTCCCACGCATATATTAGGCAGACTAAAAATGCAGAAGTTGAGAATATATGCTTCAACCAACAACTTGTTTACAGCAACCAAATACAAGGGGCTGGATCCGGGTGTAGGTGGAAATGCTGATACGAACTTCGGTATTGACGTTGGAAACTATCCGATTACAAGAAGCTGGACATTCGGATTGAATCTTGGCTTTTAAGACCATTTTATCCTGAAAGTTTAAAGAAGAAACTGGTATCGAAAGATTAGACTCAAAATATTTATAAAATGGAAAAGATTAAATCAAAGGGGCTATTTGCATTCATATTCGTATTGATGCTCATAGGGTATTCCTGTAAAGAGAGTTTTTTAGAGATTCCTGCGACAGGGCAGCTGGACGAAGATCAGCTTTCTAATAAAAAAGGGATTGAAGGAGTTCTGGTGTCCGTATATGGGCAACTGAACGGACGTGCGAATCGGATGGCCAGTGCGAGTAATTGGGTGTGGGGAAGTATCCGTGGTGGAGACGCCAACAAAGGTACTGACCCCGGTGACTTCAGTGATATTAACCCGATCCAACGTTTTGAATACATCACTACACAAGGTGTTACTAAAGACAAATGGGAAGGTTTGTATGAAGGCGTGGCTCGTGCCAATTTGGTGATGAAGCTGATCGGAGTTGCAAAAGCTGACGTGACAGATGCCGACAAAAAGAGAATCAGCGGTGAAGCTCGTTTTTTAAGGGGACATTATTATTTCGAATTGAAAAGAGGATTTAATAATACGCCTTACGTTGACGAATCTGTGGATTATGGAACGGGTATCGAAAAAGTACCTAACAATGCAGACTTATGGCCAAAGATCGAAGCAGATATTAAATTTGCTTATGACAATCTTCCTGAAACGCAGGATGCGGCTGGTCGTGTTAACAAATGGGCTGCAGGTGCTTATCTGGCGAAGGTATATATGTATGAAAAGAAATTTGCCGAAGCGAAAGCACTTTACGACGTGATCATTAAAAGCGGTAAAACAACCAATGGCAAACAATATGCGCTGGTTCCAAAATTTCAGGATGCTTTTAAAGCGGCAAATGATAACAATTCAGAATCGGTTTTCGCAATTCAGGCTGCTGCAAATACCGGGAGTGTGAATAATGCCAACCCTGATTTTGACCTTAACTGGCCATACAATACAGGGCCGAACGGTCCAGGTAACTGTTGCGGTTTCTTCGCGCCAAGTTTTGAGCTGGGTAACTCTTTCCGTGTTGACGCAACCGGTCTTCCATTGTTGGATGGTTCTTACAACACTGCCGGCAAAGAATTGAAAACGGATATGGGATTAAAATCTTCTGATGCCTTTACGCCTGACGCCGGTCCGGTGGATCCTCGCCTTGACCACTCGATCGGTCGCAGAGGAATTCCGTATCTTGACTGGATCGATCACCCGGGTAATGACTGGATCCGTAACCAATCCAACGCAGGCCCTTATTCAAGCAAGAAATATGCTTATTACAGAACCGACGTAGGATCCCTTCAGGACAACAGTTCCTGGACACCGGGTTACACTGCTATCAACGTGAATATCATTCGCTTTGCCGATGTGCTTTTGATGGCTGCGGAGGCTGAGGTTGAAGTAGGTTCTCTTGAAAAAGCGAGAGAATATGTTAACCTGGTACGTTCACGCGCTGCCAATCCTGCAAGTTTTGTAAAAAGAGCATCGGGCGAAAACGCTGCAAATTATGTGATCGATATTTACAAAACTGCGTGGACAAGTAAAGAAACTGCACGTACAGCGGTTCGTTTTGAAAGAAAACTTGAACTTTCAGGCGAAGGACACAGATTCTTTGACCTGGTAAGATGGGGAACAGCAGGAGCAGACGTTAATGCTTACCTGACTTATGAAAGTAAAAAATTGTCAGGAGCCTTGGGAGGTGCCAAATTTACGCCAAATAAAAACGAGTATCTGCCAATTCCACAAGGCCAGATAGACTTGTTGGGTAAAGATGTTCTTACTCAAAATCCCGGTTATTGATCAGAACTGAAAATCTAAAATAAATTAAAGGAGATGGTGCATAAGTACCATCTCCTTTTGTTAATTTCAGCTAGTGCTCACCTGCAAATTTTCTCTATGTCAAACAGATATTTACTCCTACTGCTTTTTGCCGTCCTGCTGTTAAACTCCTGCAAGAAAAAGCTGAAAACTTTTACCATGCTGGACAGTGAAGAAACAGGTATCAACTTTTCTAACCGTATCGCTGAGAATGATACGATGAATATTCTTGCGTTTGAATACGTGTATAACGGCGGGGGAGTAGCCCTTGGGGATTTCAATAATGACAGCCTGGCGGATATTTATTTCACCGGAAATTCGGTCGATAACAAACTTTATCTGAATAAGGGGACATCGGACAACGGCTCCCTGCGCTTTGAGGATGTTACTAAGAAAGCAGGCGTTGCTGCTGAAAACAAGTGGTCTTCGGGTGTTGCGCTGATTGACATTAATAATGACGGACTGCTGGATATTTATGTATGTTCGACGGTGCGTAAAGTGGCCAAAGAACGTGAGAATTTATTGTATGTAAATCAGGGAGTTGATAAGGATAAGGTTCCTGTTTTTAAGGAAATGGGTAAAGAATACGGCGTTGCCGACACGACGCATACAACCAACGCTGCCTTTTTGGATTATGATAACGACGGAGATCTTGATCTTTTTCTGGTCGTAAATGAAATGGATGACAATAATTTTCCCAATAAGTTTCATGAAAAAATAAAAGATGGATCATCCAAAAGAACAGACCGCCTTTACCGCAATGACTGGGATAAGGCGCTGGGCCATCCGGTCTTCACCAATGTTTCCAGAGAAGCTGGTATTTTAATTGAGGGATATGGTCTTGGCGTGAACGTGACAGACGTAAATCAGGATGGCTGGAAGGATATTTATGTTACAAACGACTATCTGACCAATGATCTTTTGTATATCAACAATGGCAAAGATGCCAGCGGGAAACACTTAGGCTTTACCGACATGGCTGACGTTTCTTTCAAACATACTTCTCATTCGGCGATGGGTAACGATGTCGCCGACATTAATAATGACGGTCTGCCGGATATTGTGGCGCTGGATATGATGCCGGCTACGAATTTCAGGAAGAAAATGATGACACCTGCCAGTAGTTATATCACGTATCAGAACTACGAATTGTATCATTATCAATACCAGGTGGCGCGCAATACACTTCAATTGAATCTGGGAAAAACGAAGAAGACCAATAAAGCGCCGGTTTTCAGTGAAATTGGTTTGTTAAGCGGTATCGCTGAAACCGATTGGAGCTGGACGCCGATGGTGACGGATTTTGATAATGATGGCCTGCGGGATATGATCATCACCAATGGTTTCCCTAGGGATATCACCGATCTGGATTTTGTTGCCTATCGTAACGAAGTCGGAAACGTGATGACCAAAATGATGATGCTGGATTACATTCCTTCGGTCAAGATCAAGAATTTTGCCTATAAAAATAAAGGTAACCTGCGCTTCGAAGACGTCACGGATGACTGGGGGATTGAGTTGCCAGGTTTTTCAAATGGAGCAGCCTATGCCGATCTTGACAACGACGGAGACCTGGATTACGTCGTCAACAACATCAATGACTCGTCATTTGTTTACCGCAATAACTCAATTCAGTTGAAACCGGAAGAAAGTAATTATCTCCGAATTCAGTTTAAAGGTGAAGGGTACAACAGAAATGGCATCGGGGCGATAACCGAGATTACCTATGGTCGTGATCAGAAGCAATACGCGGAGAACTCACCTTATCGGGGTTATTTGTCAACTGTGGAGCCTGTAACTCATTTTGGTTTGGGTAAAGTAAAAACTATTGAAAAGCTGGTTATTACATGGCCTTGCGGTAAAAGCCAGGTTTTGAAAAATATCAAAGCCAATCAGGTGCTGACAGTTTTTGAGAAAGATGCGAAAAATCCTGTTGTAAATCCGGAAACACCTGCTGCTGATGGTTTATTAAATGATATAACCTCTGTGCTTCGGGTGGATTACAAACATGAAGAGCAGGATAATATTGACTTTAACGTGCAGAAATTACTGCCGCATAAACTCTCGCAGTACGGTCCGGCATTGGCTGTTGGTGACGTGAACGGTGATAAGCTGGATGACGTTTTCATTGGCGGTGCGATGTTTCATAAAGGAAATTTCCTGATTCAGCAGCCGGGTGGCAAATTTTCAAAAGTAGATTTGCTTCCGGATGCGGATGGCCCTGCCAAGAATTCGGAAGATATGGGTGTTCTGCTTTTTGACGCTGACCTTGATGGCGATCTTGACCTGTACATTGTCAGCGGAAGTTATGAAATGCAGGCCGGGTCTGACGCGTTGCAGGACCGTTTTTATGTCAATGACGGCAAAGGAAAATTTACCCGGAACACAACTGCAATTCCCAAATTTCTAAAAAGCGGATCCTGTGTAAAAGCGGCTGATTATGATAAAGATGGAGATCTTGATCTTTTTATCGGTGGAAGAGTAGAGCCAGGTGCCTATCCAAAAGCCGTTACCAGTTATATTTTAAGGAATGATTCTTCAAACGGACAACCGAAATTTAAGGATGTAACAGCAGATGTTGCGCCGGAGCTGGTTAATATCGGTTTGGTTTGCGATGTGCTCTGGACAGATTTTGATAACGACGGCTGGATTGATTTGCTTGCTGCCGGCGAATGGATGCCGCTTACCTTCTTCAAAAACGAAAAAGGTAAGTTTAAGAAACATATTTCTGGTCTGGAAAATCAAAAAGGGTTGTGGGGGACTTTGGTCACCGGTGATTTTGATAATGACGGAGATATGGATTATCTGGCAGGAAATCTGGGTTTGAATTCGCTTAACCGGGCTAATGACAAGCAGCCAATCGGTATTTATGCCAAGGATATCAATAAGGATGGATTTTATGACGCCATTCCTACTGTTTTTTACCGGGGAAAAGATGACACCTACAAAGAGTTTCCATATAACACCCGCGATGAAATGGGAAAACAGATCATTCAGGTAAGGCAGCGTTTCCAAGAATACGGAAAATTCTCTGATGCCGGAATTACCGATATTTTTAAACCGGAAGAATTGAAAGATGCACTGGTTTTGAAGGCAAACTGGTTAAAAAGCAGTTATGTTGAAAACCTGGGCGATGGTAAATTCAAGATGCGTGAGTTGCCAATCGAAGCACAATTTGCGCCGCTTTTTGGAATAGTTGCCGAGGATGTCGACGGAGATGGTAATCTGGATGTGATGTTATGCGGTAATGATTTTGGTTCTGATGTATCGGTAGGCAGGTACGACGCGTTCAATGGTCTGGTTTTGAAAGGAAATGGAAAAGGTGGTTTTACATCCTTATCCTGTGAGAAAGGTGGTTATTCTGTTACCGGAAATGCCAAAGCAATGGTGAAATTGTCGGGAGCAAATGAAAAGATAGTTACCATCACTTCACAGAACAGGGATTCGTTAAGGTTTCATCAGATGCACCCGGTTGTTAAACCGGTGAAATTGTCAACCACTGAAACTACGGCGTTACTCAAACTGAAAAATGGTAAAACCAGGAGAGAAGAAATAAATTACGGCTCGTCGTTCTTATCGCAGTCTGCTCATGAGCTGCTCTTGCCAAATTATGTTTTGAGTGCAGAGGTTATTGATTCAAAAGGCACCAAGCGAAAAGTGAAATAAAATCATTTCAGATAAAAACAGAAAGAGCAATCACGCAAATGATTGCTCTTTCTGTTTTTAAAGTATAAATCAAATATTTTGCATTGTTTTGGAGCTAACGTACTGAGGTTTTTTCTTCGCCTCTGTTTTGCTTCTTTGACCGGAGGTTTTTGCTACCGGTTTTTTAGTTTTGTTCCGTTTTCCCCACCAGATATAAAACCCGGTTACAGGTAAAGTCGCGCAGAACAAACTCACCAGAAATGCCAGGATTTTGGTGGACAGGCCATAAACCCCACCGGTATGAATATCATAATTGGTATTCCGCCATTTTTGTCCCAACGATTTTTCTTCCTGAAGAAGCTGTCCGTATTGCTCACCTGATGTGCCGTGATAGTAGTAATAATTGGATTTGTACCAACCGGCACCACGGTTTATGCCAACGAACACACGATAAGGCGTTGTACTCTTTTCGGGCACTGAAATGCTCATTTGTTCAAATGAGAGTTTCTTGTCAAGACTGGCCTGGAAAACTTTGTCCAAAAGATTTCCGGTAGGTTTTACCTTAACTGCTGTTTCAGGTTGTTCGATGTTAAATACCGGTCGCTGTTTTGAACCAAGCATTCTGTAAATTCCATCCTCCCACCAGTCAAACGACCAGACAAGCCCGGTTATAACCAGCAACATCGCGATAGGTAGCACGTAGAAACCTCCAACATTATGGGTATCGTAATTTACACGACGCCATTTTGCATTCCATTTGATGGTGAATCTTTGTTTCCAGCCACTTTTTGTTTTAGGTATCCAGAGGACAAAACCAGTGATCAGCAACACCAGAAACATAAGGCAAGAACTTCCTACAATCAGACTTCCGGTCTCATAAGGGAGCAATAAATTCTGATGAATTCGGCGTATAATATTGAAGAATTCATATTTGCGGTCGACTCTCCCCAGATAAGTCCCGGTGTAAGGATTGATGTAGACTTCTTCATAATATTTTACTTGTTGAAAATAAGTCCATACATTTCTTGCTTTCTTGTCAGACTTTGATGCTGAAAAGATATAGGCGCGTTCCGGATCTCTGAAAACTTGAATACTTCCGATTTTTTTCTTGTCGCCAAGAGTTTTCTGTGCAGTTGAAAGCAGCTGGGATAAAGGTTTTACTTTGGCAGCGGGCTTTTCAATATAGACAATTTCGGAATGCGTGAGATTGAATATTTCTTCCTCAAAAACGAAGATACATCCGGTAAGCGAAACGATGAGGACGATTAGTCCCGACGCCATACCAAGCCATAAATGAATTACTCCGGACAGTTTTTTCATGAGATCAAAAGTTTTAGTAAATATTCATGGCTGATCAGAACGAGTAACCGATGCCGATCAGGAAATTGCGCGGAGCACCGGGAAACAAACGATTGTAATCGAACCCGCCAACCCAGTGCGTCTTATTAAATGCATTGTTCAAATTGAACGATATGCGGAACTTATCGACGTTGTAATAAACCGCGGCATCGAGCAAGGTGTATCCGGGAAGTTTAAGGTTATTCTTGGTATCATTGGTTGTTCTCTCCGTCACGAAATTACTGCCCACACCCACTGCCAGACCGGAAAGTGCTTTTTGAGGGAACTTGTATTTTGCCCAGAAACCACCTTGTTTACGGGGAGCATTCGGGAAGATCTTTCCAATCTCAGCCTCATTGGTACTTTTTGTTATTTCTGCTTTATTGAATGCGATATTGGCTGTAAGACTAAGTTCTGGTGTGATCTGACCATAGGCATCCAGTTCCAATCCGGTAGCGCGCTGTTGGCCTATCTGGCGAAGCAGGTTAAGGTTGTCGGGAGCGCCGGCATTTACCAATACATTGTTTTGTTCAATACGATAAATCGCAAGGTTGACAGCAAGCCGTTTTTTGAAATATTCCATTTTGGCGCCACCTTCAATCATGTTGCTGATCAACGGGTCAAACGGACCTCCATAAATTTCCGGCGCCCCGATTGTTCCGGCAGACTGCGGCTGATAACCTTCGGTATAAGTTCCATATAAACTTACCCATTGCATCGGTGTGTAAACAAGCCCAACTCTTGGAATCAAGGCCTTTTGTTTGACTTTTTTCTCAGTTTTTAGCGTGTAATCCAGCATATCGGTATAGTGCTCCATGCGTAATCCCAGCAAACCGTTCCATTTTCCAAATTTGAACTGCTCCTGAATGTACACGCCATCGGCATAATATCTTGAAGGTGTAACTGCCGAACTGATATTGTAGTATCTCGAGATATCGGTGATGTTGTAATCCGGGTTTTCAAGATTGAAAAAAGGAACATTCGGCACAGGCATGTTATCCTTGATCATATACAATGATCTGTTTTTCGGATCGTAGGCTGCGGGCGTGCCGCTTTTTGTCAGCACGATACCGTTACCAGCCGCATTGATAAAACCACCGGCGTTATAGTTGGAGTTGCCAAGGGCAGTGTGAAACAGGATATGGTCATAACCGACCAACAGCTTGTGCTCGAATTTACCGGTGTTAAATGCAGAAATAAAATAAGCACTTACATTGTCCGTGTAGTTTCTGGTTTGTCTTTTGATGGTTTGCATCTGCATCAGTGTCGGGATGGCTTTTCCGTCAGCATCGATGCCATAACTGTTGGAAGTGCGGTGTTCCATCAGATCTTCGTTGTACATAAACTTCATGTACGAAGCATTGAACGACAGCCAATCTGTTAATTTTCTTGTCAACGACAGCGTGGAATACATATTCAATTCCTTGATATAATCACTTTTCTTGCCCAGTGCGAAAGAAATCGGAGTAGAGTTAAGCTGTGTTCCGGCAGTTGCACCAAAAATCGGCTGCCCGCGATCCAGCTTTCCAACGGAGCTCATAAAAACAAGGTCGATATTCACATGGGTTTTTTCATCAGGAATAAAAGATATGGAAGGAGCTACGACCACATCCTGTCCCCCTTGTAAAACACGGAAAGACTCAGCATTCTGATAGGCAAAATTAAGGCGATACAACAGTGTTTTGGAGTCGTTCATCGGGCCGGTGAAGTCCGTTGCAAGCCGGTAAGTATTATAACTTCCGGTAGTAAAGTTGATCGACTTCCGGTTTTCGTCCAGTGGTTTTTTTGTAACGATATTAACCGTTCCACCCGGATCGGTATTAGCGAACAAAGCGGATGCCGGTCCCTTGATGACCTCTACGCGCTCAACGTGAGGTATAAGTGACTGATTCCAGCCGCTGCTGCTCACACGCAAACCGTTGATCATCGTGTTGCTTGCCCGAAAGCCGCGGAGTACGAAGTCATTGTTGTTATATGAAAACTGATTAACGCCGCTGATGTTTTTCACTACATCGCTGTTTTTGAAGGCCTGCCTGTCAAGCATCACTTCCTTGGTTACGTAACTGATTGCCTGCGGCACGTAACGCAAAGGTGTTTCCGTCTTGGTCCCTGAAAACGCGTAGGAGTTCTTATATGTCTGCTCTTTACGCCCGGTAACTTCTACCGCCTGAAGTTGGGTTGCAGCTGCGTTGATGGTCAGGTCGAGACTTAACGTAGTATTTTCTTCAATATCAATTTCTTTTTCGATCTGATCAAAACCTATTGCTTTTACAACAAGGATGTGTTTTCCGGCGGGTACATTTTTAATACTGAAATTCCCTTCTTCATCGGATACAGTGCCAATCTGTGTGTGTTTGATTAAAAGACTGACAAAGGCTGCGGGTTCATTCTTAGTTGTCTTTACTTTTCCCTTCAAACTAATGGGCGTTTGTTGGGCTGAAAGGGTTAAACAACATAATAAGAGTAATAATGAGAGTGAGTATTTTACATTCATAGGGGTAAGTGGGATTATTGATAGAAATTTTATTATTTATTAAGACTAATACTAAATAATAAAATCAAAAGTAATCTATTTAGACTTATATCAAATAAAAACTATTTGCTTTTTTCTAAACCTGCCTGAGCAGAATTCTTCTTGGCGCAGTATACTCTTGAGTTTCAGAGAGGATAAAATGGGGGAGATGGCTGATCTTGAAGTGTAAGATGAAAATAGCTGTTGAGTAAATGGTGTATTCTGGAGATATAATGTCACTAATCAAAAGGTGTAAACTTAGCGCTCTTTCAGGTCTTTTTTCGCTTAAAGTCTATAAGATTACTATTTATTGGAATAGTGCAATAGGTGTGGAGAGTATGGTAAAAATGCTATTGTCAAATTTTAAACTACTTGTTGTACTTTTATTATAAGTATAGGATAATTCTAATATTAACATAGGACTGTAATATGAACTTTTCAAGATGAAATCTTTCTTATTGACTTGTATTAAGATTGTTACCTACCTTTGATCTATCAAAAGCAACGGAAATAGCGGCTTTTGAAAAATTAAGTGAGATTTCGATTATCAATTTAGTTATATCTGTAAAGTACAATTCTTAACAGAAAATTAAACAACATAAAACATTAAAGACATCATGAAAAAAACAATCTTAGCAATCGCAGTTTTGGTGGGAATATCAACTGCAAGTTTCTCATTCGCTGGCGAAAAAGTTAACACAAACGCTGCTGCAATCGAATTGGTTTCTGCTGATAACCTTACATTCAGACTGAAACTTGACAGTGTTAAAGAAAAATCTTCTGTAACGATTAAAGACGAAAACGGAACAGTGCTTTACAGCTCTGCTATTCCTAAGTCTGAAAATTATTCAAAAGTATTTGACCTGTCTAACCTTTTGGATGGTAACTACACTTTCATTGTAAACAATGGAACTGAGATCACTGAAAAACCTTTCGTAATTGCTACTGAAACAAAACGTTTGGTAACTGCTGTAAAATAAGGGCGGCAGAACAATTCAGCTTACAATATAAAAAGGAGAACAGCATAACGCTGTTCTCCTTTTTCGTTATCGGGGAACGGGTTTGGATTTCCTATGCAACGAATCCATATCATGGAATGGATTCAATTTAGCATGGAACGAATTTCATCATCGTTGAATGAATTCCATCATGATGGAATTCATTTCAATTTTTATGAAACGAATTTCATGATCATGGAATAAATTTCACGATCATGGAATAAATTCCACGGCTACAATATCGGTCGTGCCGATGGCACTGGGGTGTCTGGTGTTAAGGGGTAAATGGATTTTAGGGTTATTAAGGCGGCTAAAATGTACGGATAGCTTCGGCTGAAGATTCTGAAAAAGAACCACCGGTCAGATATATCTTTCCTAATGCGTTGCTAAAATCACCAAACCAACCAACACACAAAAAAATGCCGTAGGCATGACCGATCTTGTAGCCGTGGATTTCAATCCACGAAAAAAAATAAAGGCGCCTGAATCATGTTCAAGCGCCATCTAAATTCTTTGATTTTGTAATTCAGCTTACAGCTTAAAAATCACCCCGAAGTTCACGTTACCCTGCGCAAAAAAGAAATGCTGAGAAGCCCTGTCGTCAACGAAATGGGTAGTCAGGATATCCGGCATGTTGATATAACCACCCTTCATTTCACCCTGAATGAAGAAATGCTTGAAGAAAGTAACATTAAGTCCGGCAACCAGGTTGACCCCATAACCGGCCACATGCCACTGGTCGTTCCGCTCATAGTTTAGCAGTGTAACGTCTGATTTAGGATAAAGCAAGCCGGCACCAACACCTTCTATCAGGTTAATGTCAATGTTTTTTATCTTCAATGCACGCTGATCGAAAAGATTATCCATTCTCCTTAGTTCCAGGTTCAGATAATTCAGTCCGTTTGTATGTTCAAATTTTAGAAAATCGCCGGTCAGCTTTATTGGCTCATTGTTATAAGTTCCGTCGTAATCGGTACCGGAACCTGCAATGTGCCCATTGATGTTAACCGTTTGATCCTGCTGCATTACATATTTCATATGGTCAAAGCCGAATGAAATGCTGTATTTGGAATTTATAAAATATCCAATTCTGAAATTGTACTGCGGAATTGTCATTTTTGAAGGATTCAAATAACGCAAAGTGAAAGGTGTCTGGCGATCTTTTGCCACTACTCCTTTTAATTTGAAGTCGTATTCGTTTCCTTTAAAGCGGATATCCGAATGGGTATAGGCGCTTTGGTTCCAGCCCCATGAAATAAATATCTTGCCTTTGTTATTATGTGATTTTAAGTAATCGTACGACTGAGAGAAGCCGGTAACTGCCTGGATAGCAAATATGCTAACGAGTAATAATTTTCTCATGCTAAAATTAGAAGAGGTATCATGTAAACAGAAACACGGTCCTGACTTACTATGTGTCTGTTTTTATATTTAAACTAGTCTTGTAATCGAATTTTAATTACTAAAGTTCAATCACAAACAGGTGTTTTTTTAACCTGGGCAAATTTAAGTAATATTGGATTTATTTAATTGTATCTTATGGTTACTTAATGCCCGAATAAGGGGAATAGTCATATTTTTAATTTTTTTCTAATCCCTTATTAAGCCTATATAAAGAGTAGATTTTGAAATTGTATATGGCCTAAATGAAAAATTGCCGGAGAAAATTAATTTTCTCCGGCAATTCATAAAATTTTAAACGGAATATTGAGAATAAGCTTAATACTTCATCACTTTTTTCTCCTGACTGCTTTGGAATGCCAAGTCAATCACGCGGCAGGTTCTAAGAATTTCTTCGGGTTTGACAGCAAGCTCGGCTCCTTCCACGATCGCCTCGTAAACATTGTCATAAAATGGCATATAATTTCCGGCTTCACTTTCTACAACACCCGTAAATTCAGGGCTTGACAAGGTGCCCCAGCGATTTTTGGGTTCGTGGCCCCAAGGTTCCTGGTTTGGCAGGACATTTTGACGCAATGTTTCTTCCTGAACATCCAGTCCGCCTTTTATGAATGATCCGTTTGTGCCATGCAATGTATAACGAAGGAAGTTTTCGTAAACCATTAAGCTGGATTTCAGAATGACCAGTTTGTCGGGATAACCAAGTCTTACGTCGAAATAGTCATCAATTTCACTATTAGGTCTTACCGTGCGGACATCGGCGGTGACGGTTTCCGGTGTTCCGAACAAAACAAGTGCCTGGTCCAGTAAATGGGGGCCAAGGTTGTAAAGATTACCACCCACATCGACTTTCTTTTCTTTCCAGGACTCTGTCGGAACAACAGGGCGGAAACGGTCGTAGCGGCATTCATATTCTACGATATCACCAAGTTTTCCTTCGGCCAGGAGTTTTTTGATCGTTAAAAAATCAGAATCCCAGCGGCGGTTCTGATAGGCTGTCAGGATCAGTCCTTTTTCTTTGGCCAGCGCAACCAATTGTTTTGCTTCCTCCTCGGTAGCCGAAAAGGGCTTTTCAATAACCACATGTTTCCCATTTTCCAATGCATCCATGGCATATTGAAAATGGGTATCATTAGGCGTGCAGATAAATACAAGATCAATGGATTCGTCGCTTAAAAGCTCGTCGATCGAACGTGCATTTTCAATGGTAGGATCAAATTCCTGCGCCTCGTTTTTACTTCTTTCTACGGCAGTTTTTAATTTAAAACGCGGATTGATGGAAAGGAATGGCGAATGAAAATAGCGTCCTGAAAGTCCGAAACCAATAAGACCGACGTTAAGAATTCTAGAAGACATATGTTAAGGAATAGATGAATGATAAATTTTGAGCAGGCCGAAAGAACAGCCCTGTTTGGCTGGTTAGCAGTTTGCAAAGTTAACTTTTACCGATACAGAGTCAAGAGTTACGGGAAATTACCATGTTATAATTTTAACAAAATGAAGACCCGGCAGGATGACAACTCGCTAACCTGTGATAATGACGACATATCGGTGATAATCCACTGATATAAATTTGATAAAAAGGCCGGAGATGGGGCGATCCGGCTCGCATTTCTGTGATGGGACGCCTGTAAAACAAATAACGCCGACAATATAATTGAACGGCGCTAGCGTGTATAGTTTGTTGGATGAGTTTGTAATTGACTGTATTTAGCTCATTACTTCCATGCGCACGAGCTTTATATGTCGGCGTGCCACACGGATCTTTTTTTGATTTGTCAGTAATACCACAAAGGCATCATTTTCATAAAAACAGTCAATAATCAACGCCCGGTTGACCAGGTAAGATCTGTGCAGACGGAGAAACTGACGTGTCGGGTTTAACAGTTTTTCAAATGCCTGTAACGTTTTTGAGCTGACCCAGAATTTCCCGTTAAGCCCGTGAATGATGGAATAATTTCTTGCCGCCTCAATGTGTTCAACATTATCAATAGGCAGATATTCCAGTTTGCCATTGTTCCTCAGCGGTATTTTTTTCGATTTGTCAATTGCTTTGGCAAAACTTGAAATTTTCAGTGCCGCGTTCATATCCGTTGGAGTTTTAGTTAGAGAAGGGTTTCGCTCCACGGCTGCAATGTTAAGGTTATGGATTTTTACGGGCAACCCCCATTTTTAGGGGGTTTGTTTCTGTGTTTACTCTTCGTAGTATTGTCAACTGATTAATTGTTAAGCCTTAACCTCCGATGCCAATTCGTATACTCATTGCAGAAGACCACACTTTAGTTGCCCAGGGCTATGAAAAACTTTTTGAAGGCCGGGAAGATATTGAAGTTGTTGGGTTTGCGGAGACTTTCCATGAAATCGTCTTTAAACTTCAGGCGGTTCTTGCAGATGTATTGCTGCTGGACCTGAGTATGCCCGAAACGCGGAACAGTACGTCGCTTCGACTGGCAGGTTTTGATATTCTTGAATTTACTAAAAGCCACGCCATCAATATTAAAAAGCTGGTGGTATCAAATCACCGTGATTATGAGCTGGTTAAAAAAGCCATTGCGTTGGGGGCCGACGGGTATGTTTTGAAAAGTGCCGATTATAAGGAAGTAATACTGGCAATCAAGCAAATTCAGGAAGGACAGAAATATCTTCAGAAAGAGGTCGAGATGATATTGAATGAGAAAAGAAAGGACGAAAACTGTCTGGGAGCGGGAGGTGTGCTGCTGACGCCAAGGGAAAAGGAGATACTCCGTCTGTTGGGAGAGGGGCTGTCAACAGAGGATATGATGAAGGTTTTGACGCTTAAAAAAGATACGATTAACGAGTACCGTCAGAATCTTATCCGGAAATTTAACGCACGCAACGCAGCGCATCTTGTAAAACTCGCTTTTGAAATGAATTTTTTTAGCTAATGATTGTATCTTTAAGTGACACTACCTCTACTTGAATGATAAAATACGTTACGCTAATTGTGCTGGTCTTTATCGTTTCTGAATTAAAAAGCCAGGATTTGGTATCTATAAAGCCTGATTTTAAGTCTGTTGCATTCAGTCGGCACTTAGAATATTTCATTGATTCCACGGATTCTTACGGTTTGAGACAGGCTATGCTGAGCAAAGACTGGAAATTATTCGTGGGAAGCAATCCTGATTTTGGCATAAATCCACTTCCGCACTGGCTACGTTTCTCAATTCAGAATGATACCAAAGAAGTGAAAACGCTGACCTTGCTTACAAAAGGACTGGATTCACTGCAAGCTTATCTTACGATCGGTGATTCTCTCGTGAAGACTTTCCCGGTTACGGGCAGTCATATTCCGTTGCGTTACCGGGAGAATTCCAACGCTTATCTTAGCCTGACTTTCGATGTTTTGCCGGGCCAGAAATATAGGCTCTGGACGCGGGTCAGGAATCTTAATTTTCGTCTTACTGTGTCGCCGTTTACGCTTTATGAGAAGTCGGAGGCAAAGCAGTATTTACAGCAAAAGTTATTCTTCCAGAGCCTGTATATTGGCGGTATGACGATCATGTTATTGTTTAGTATTGTCCTGATGTGCCTTTTCCGGGACTGGATGTATGCTTATTATTTTGGCTGCGTGTTGTGTTCGGTTTCTATCATGCTGATTTATAACGACTACACATTTTTACTTTTTGATGATTTGCCCAAAATTATTTATCGAAAAGATATCTATGGCATTCTCAGCACGATGATACCTTGTCTTTATGTACTTTTTGCAGAGAAATTTCTGAGAGTTTCCCCGACGCGACTGACCCTGCTGCCGATGATTGCGCGCGGTATGGTACTGCTTCAGCTTGCTCCGCTTGCGTACCTGTATTTTAGCGGAGTCACGCTGTTTCACCTGCATGGCTTTTTTTATGGGCCTATGCTGATTCTCGGTATCATTCCCCTCGTTTATCTTACACAGGCCATCCGCAGAGGTTATAGGCCGGCCTGGCTGTTTTTGTTGGCAACGGTGCCGATTTCGGCCATCGTGGCTCTTGAAACTTCTTCGGATTTTCATAAGGTTGCTGTGCAGGAAATACATGAATATTATTACTACGCTACCCTTTTCGAAATGTTTGCGCTGACGTTCGGGCTGGCTTATCGTTTTAAGCTGGATTTTGACCAGAGAAGACTTTTGCAAAGAGAAATTCTGCTAACCCAGATCACCACACAGGAAAAGGAGCGCACCGATATTGCCGCCGATCTTCATGATGTGATCGGTTCGCAGATTTCGGCAGCCAAACTGAATGTCGAATATATTCAGGAACAGTATTTTCCTGATTCGGAAAAAAACTGGTGGGCGCCGGTTTATAAAGTATTGAATCTTCTGAGCGAGAATATCAGCAGTATCGCTGATAAAATGCGGAATTCTTCTCTTGATAAGTTGGGACTTGCCGGAATTTTAGAGCAAATGTACGGGCATATAAAAACGCCGGTTTTTCATTTCGATTTTATCGGGATGCAAAAAAGAATACCCGCTTATGCGGAAAGGGTGTTGTATGTGATCATTATTGAGGCGCTTAATAATTGTATAAAACACTCCGAAGCCACAGAGATTAATATTCAGCTGGTACGGGAGAAAAATCTGCTTACTGTAATTATTGAAGACAATGGAATTGGTTTTGATCCGGAACGGGTCAAAAGAGGGCAGGGGTTGAAAAATATGGAAATCCGGGTCGAAGAATATCTTCAGGGCGAATTGCTGATTGACAGTCAGCCCGGAAGCGGCACGGTGATTATTATTAAGGTTGCTCTTAAAGAAGAAACCTGAATTTTACCGCTTCCGGGTTTTTTTGAAAGTCATGTATCAGGCCTCCTGCCATAATTCTTTTACTCTTTGCAAATCTCTTTTCATCGCGTCAAAGACAACTTTCGGTGCAACAGTTATTTTGTCGGCACCCTGGTCTGCTCCACCGAGTGGATATTCAAGATGCAGACAGATAGGCACCTGCACGTTATGTTGTTTTAGTAATTTAAAATAGGTTTTAAAATCCACCATGCCTTCGCCCAGCGGCATACTTTTCGGAGCCCATTTTCCGCCGCTTTTATCCCACATGAAATCTTTCAAAACGATCGTTTTTATGTTTGGCTCGATCAGATTGAAACCGGTTTGCCACGAAAGTCCGCCTTCCAGCGTTGCGTGGCGGATATCGTATTGCGCGCCCATGTGGTGGAGATCGGCTTTTTGCAATATATCCCATATCTCAAACATGGAGGCTCCGACCATTCTCCCGGCATGATTCTGATAACAGCCCGTCAGCCCGAGTTTTTTATTCAACTGGCTTAATCCGGTCATCTTATCGCGGTACTCACCCAGTGATTGCGGGATGGTTTTCTGATCGTTGTATTTGTACCAGTTCATCCGGTAGTACTTTATTCCCTGAGCAGCGGCAGTTTCCAATACTTTTTTATCCAGTGGATTATTGGCGTCCTCTACGGCCGTACACATAAGCAATGGCGCAAAACCGACTTTTTTCATCGCTTCAACAGCCTGTGGTAGGTCGTTTTCTACACGCTCCGGCAGCACGTGCCCTTTGGGGCGAACAGTCAGATCGATTCCGTCAAAACCCAGTTCTTTGGCGGCTTCGGCCATATCCTTGTAGTTCAGGAACTGCAAATGTTTTGAAAAAATATTGATTTTTGGAACATCAGCGACAGGACCCGATTGGTGGGAAAAAGCCTCATTGCTCAGCAATGGAAGAGCGCTGCCTGCAAGTGCTGCATTGATCAGGAATTTTCGGCGGGAAAGTTCAGTTCGCATCATTTATTTTTAAGAGTTTATCCGAAAGGTGGTTGGAAAAGGAACTGGAATTAATAACGAGTAAAGGACGAAAAAGTAATGTTACTACCCGCAATGATCGTGATATTTTAAAGATTATGAATCCGGAGATTGAATGTCAAACGGCGTCAAATTAGCCAGGCCACGACAGCTGTGTGGGATACGTGTAACCACTGACTATCATTTTCTTGCGGCGCTCAAAAGAATTGTCGGCTACAAAATGCAATTAGTGTATTTAAATTATGGTATTTTTGTAACATGAATACTTTGCCTGCTACAATCCGTTTTCAAGAATTGTCCGAGTTAGATACTGTTGCGGCTTCCTTGCTACGGATCGGGGAAAATGTCCCTGTTTGGTTGTTTAGTGGTTCCATGGGAGTTGGAAAAACCACTCTGATCAAGAAATTGTGTGAACTGCTTGGTGTTAAATCGATCGTTCAAAGCCCGACATTCTCTCTCGTAAACGAATATATCACCCAAAAAGGCGTACTGGTTTATCATTTTGACTTCTACCGGATCCGGAGTGAAATCGAAGCGCTGGATATTGGTATCGAGGAATATTTTGATTCAGGCGGTTTTTGTTTTGTCGAATGGCCGGAGAAAATCGAATCGTTATGGCCTTATCCTCATTTGCTGATTACCATGGATATGGATGAAAACGGGCACCGGGTTTTGGTTGTGACGGAAGAAAAGCAATAAGGCCCTCTCAAAAAATTACACTCATCTCTTATTAATTTTAATATTTTACCTAGTCCATGGCACAGCCTCAAATCACTGGTTTTGAAGAATTGGCTAAACAGTCGGCACTATATCCGCAGGAATCTTTACTGGCTACCCGGAAAAATCAGAATTCCTTAAACATCGGGTTACCCCGGGAAATCTCCTTGCAGGAAAACAGAATTGCCCTCACGCCCGATGCCGTGAGTATTCTGGTGAGGAACGGGCACGAGGTTTGGGTTGAAAAAAATGCCGGAAAAGGTGCCAACTTTTCTGATCACGAGTATAGCGAAGCGGGGGCGAAAATTGTTCAGAGTCCCGAGGAGGTATATCAGGCCAATCTGATCCTGAAAGTAGAGCCGCTTGTTGAAGAAGAGTTCAATTTTATCAAGGCAGGTACGACTGTGATTTCGGCCATGAATTTACCTTCGCTGGAAAAGAAATATTTCGAAAAACTCAATCAGTCGAAAATTACCGGTATTGGTTATGAGCTCATAGAAGATCAGGTGGGAGGGAAGCCGATCATCAGGGCTATGGGCGAAATTGCCGGGAGTACCGTGTTGCTGATCGCGGCCGAATATCTTTCGAGCCCAAGCGGCGGGCGTGGAATAATACTGGGAGGGATAACCGGTGTGCCGCCAACAAAAATCGTGATCCTGGGAGCAGGAACCGTTGCTGAATATGCAACACGCGCTGCCATCGGTTTTGGAGCCGACGTGAAAATTTTCGACAAACATATTTATCGTTTACAAAGACTAAAATATTCTATCGGGCAAAATCTTTACACTTCTATTATTGATTCGGATACTTTGGCAGAGGCGATCAGTCGCGCCGATGTGGTGATTGGAACGATGCGCGCTGAAAACGGAATGAGTCCGATGGTGGTTACCAAAGACATGGTTTCCCAAATGAAAGCCGGTTCAGTGATTATTGACGTAAGTATTGACCAGGGAGGATCGTTTGAAACTTCCCGGATGACAACCCATAAAAACCCGACTTTTAAATATAATGACGTGATTCACTACTGTGTACCGAATATTCCGTCGCGGGTGGCGAATACGGCCAGTACCGCTTTGAGTAACGTATTTTTACCTTTTTTACTACAAACGGGAACAATTGGCGGGATTGAGGAAATGATTTATGCCAATCGTTGGTTTATGAAAGGGGTATATTGTCACAAAGGAACGTTGACGAATTCGCATATCGCACGGAGTTTCAACATGCGTTACAAGGATCTGACGTTGCTGCTGGCGGCGAGAATGTAGATTGGGTTTTAGCCGCGCGGCGGGCCGCTGATAGCTTGACCAGACGTTAAGAAACTAAATGACTATGCCGCCAAAATTGTCTTTCCAATTGTTTTTATCGGGAGGAAGATTAATAAATGGTTGATGATGAAAGCTAATTTCTCTGTACCAAAAACTAAATAATCAACAAAACTGGCAACAGGCGAAAAGCTAACGGCGGCCCGCCGCGCGGGCAGAAGCTAATAGCCAATAGCTAAGAAAATTATGATTAACAACAGCAATGAAAATTCCCTGATGGACGATGCCAACTCGCCAGAGTTGAACCGTAAACTAATGGGAATGGTATCACAGGATTTTGTACGGGTATCAGATCAATTGAAGGATGCGTCGTACCAGATCAGAAAACGCGGGTTTTCTGACAACCCGATTTTTGTCATTACAAACGAGGAAATGGATCTGGGCGTCTTATTGATCGGGTCCACAGAATTGACCAATCGTT
This sequence comes from Dyadobacter diqingensis, assembly GCF_024220585.1. GTDB lineage: Bacteria > Bacteroidota > Bacteroidia > Cytophagales > Spirosomataceae > Dyadobacter > Dyadobacter diqingensis. Next base: position 29,769 of record NZ_JAMXKF010000007.1, on the reverse strand, counting down.
ATAACTACCGCGCGTCTTATATGCAGGAGTTTGTCGACCGCAAACTGATAGGCGAAGAGTCGATTTTATTGTTTACTGAAAACTATAAAAATCCAGAGGAATATTGCTGCCTGTTTGCATTAATCGGAGATTTCTCAGGTTTTATATTCGTGCCATATCCGGAGGATAATTAGTTTTTTTTAAGTAACCGGGATTAAAATTTCCTTAAAACGGGTGCCATTTGCAAAAATGGCACCCGTTTTTTTATTGATCTGATTTGGAGTGATTTATCATTTTTAAGAAACAAGCTAAATTGATTTAGCAATGATGGAATTATTTGGCCTAATGCAAAGGAGTTATTAAAAAATAATAATAAAAGATATGGAGAATGTTTAAAATTATTTAATTACGAATTATATTAAGATATTTGCAGTATAAGCTGATTTGCATCTTTATTATTTTGCTGATTTGGCAGGTAACCTATTCTTTATTTTTTAAAATTGATTATCCTATGAAAGAAAAATTACGTAAAACCTGTTCCAGGGTTTTTATCTTACTAGGTCTTTTCTTTATCATGTCACCCGTTTTGGCGCAAGACAAAACGGTGTCGGGTAAAGTACTGGACGAAAATGGTGCGGGATTGCCAGGTGCCTCGATAACAGTGAAGGGAACCACAGGCGGTACGAACACCGATGCTAACGGAGATTTCAGAATTGCGGTAAAAAGTGGTGCAACACTTGTATTTTCTTCTATTGGCTATGCCAAGCAGGAAATTGCTGTGGGCAACCAGTCGGAGATAACCGTGAAAATGGTAGTGGACGTTGCGAATCTGAACGAAGTTGTTGTAACTGCTCTTGGTATTTCCAAAGAGGCAAGGAAAATTGGTTATGCGGTATCAACCATTGACGGAGGCCAAATGACGAAAGCGCGTGAAACAAACGTAGCATATTCATTAGCAGGTCGTGTAGCAGGTTTGAATATCAGCGGAACAAGCGGAGGACCAGGTTCTTCTGCGCGGATTCTATTAAGAGGTATGGCCAGTTTCTCGGCTGGAACACCTCTTTTTGTAATCAACGGGGTGCCGATGGACAATAGCCAGAGAAGAGATGGGAATTCCGGTGAATGGGGTGGAGCAGATCAGGGTGATGGTATTTCCAATATCAACCCGGACGATATCGAAACAATGACTGTTTTGAAAGGTGCTGCTGCTTCGGCGTTATATGGTGCACGTGCTGCCAACGGTGTGATTCTGATTACTACAAAAGGTGGTAAAAAAGGATCTATGGCTGTTGAGTACAATGCCAATGCAGTGGCAGATAAGATGATCAATTACACTGATTACCAGTATGAATATGGTCAGGGACAACATGGTGTGAAACCGGCGAACGTAACAAGTGCACTAAACAGCGGGATGTACAGCTGGGGAGCGAAACTGGACGGGCAGATGATTACGCAATTTGACGGTAAGCAATATGCTTATTCGGCTGTGAAAAACAACCTTGAAAAGTTCTACCGCACCGGTTCAACTTTTACGAATTCGGTGTCTGTTTCAAACGGCAATGACAATGGTACTTTCAGGTTATCATTTGCAAATCTTTCAAACAAATCCATTTTAAGAAATAGTGGTCTGGATCGTAAAACATTCAACTTTACAGGTTCTCAGAAATTTGGTAAAAAGTTGAAAGTGGATCTGATGGTTAACTATGTGAACGAGAAGTTCAATAACAAACCTCAGTTGAGTGACGGACCGATGAATGCCAATAATATCAACTTTTTGGCTAACAGTGTAGATCAGAAAGCCTTGCAGCCTGGGTACGACATCAATTCACCGGTAGGTGCTGAAATTCAGTACAACGATGATATTTATGTTACTAACCCTTGGTTCGTGGTTAACAGATACGACAACGACCTGAAAAGAAAACGTCTTATCACTGCGATCACAGCGCGTTATGATATCACCAGCTGGCTTTATGCAATGGGCCGCGTAGGTTATGACCGTATCAATGATGGTTTGTTCAAAATCACACCAACCGGAACTGCTTATTCGCAGGATCAGAAAGGTTCTTTGGATGACCAGCGCAACAGTGAAATTAACGAGCTTAACATGGATGCCTTCCTTGGTTCATCGAAAAATATAACTGAGGAATTAAGTCTTGACGTATTGATCGGAGGTTCGATCAGAAAGAACAGCTACGAATCAATGAAAATTGGTGGTGGTCCTTTCGTTCTTCCTTTCTTTTATAGCTGGTCAAACGTAGTGTCATTTAACCGTGACTACAATTTCAACAAGAAGGAAGCACATTCAGGTTTCTACACAGTGGATTTGAGTTATAAGAACTTTACGCTGAATACAACCGGGCGTTACGATGCGTTCTCAACATTGCCAAAAGGTAATTATGGTGTATTCACGCCGTCGGTTTCCGCAAGCTACAACTTTGCTGATCTGCTTAATAAACCTAATTTTAATTATGGTAAAGTAAGAGCATCTTATGCCCAGGTTAGTGGTGAAGCTGATCCTTATCAGACATCTCAATATTACACAATCGGTTCGACGATTGGTGGGGTAACAACCGGTTCGTTTGACAACAAATTGCCTAACCTGACATTGCAGCCTTATGTTTTGACAGAGGTGGAAGTTGGTACGGAATTGAAGTTTTATGATAACCGTTTGGGACTTGATGTGGCCTATTTTAACCGCAAAACCAAAAACGAAATCATTGACGGTCCTCTTTCGCAAGCGACAGGTTATACAAGCCAGTTTATTGGAACAGGATCTACTAAAAACTCTGGTTTGGAAGCGATGCTGACGGTTGTTCCTTTGCAAACTGAGAAATTCCGCTGGACATCTACTTTTAATTTTACAGCAATCAAAAACCGTATCGTCGAAATCGATGGCTCAGGAAATGAAAGCCAGGTGAAGGTATTAGGTACATATCGTCCTTTGAATGCCAACACTGCGTTGATCAAAGGTATGGCTGGTCCACAAGTTTATGCATACGACTACATGCGTGACGCTGCCGGAAACATTGTGATCGATGCAACAGGTGTTCCGATGAGAGATCCAAAACAAAAAGCAATGGGTTCTGTTTTGCCAAAAGTTTATGGAGGTTGGAATAACGAATTCGCATATGGCGGATTCAACCTTGCATTCCTTTTTGACTATAAATTCGGAAACAAATTATTGTCTGCAACCAACTACTATTCTACTTTCCGTGGTTTGAACAAAAACACGCTGGAAGGACGCGAAGCAAATACAATTGTTGCAAAAGGTGTGCTTGAAGGCGGAACGCCAAACACGAAAGCGGTGGATGTTCAGGACTACTATCAGGAACTGGCAAGAAGAATTTCTTCTATGAACGTTTTAGACGGTAGCTTTATCAAACTTCGTCAGGTGACACTTGGTTATACACTGACTTCGAAAATGCTTGGTAAGTTGCCTTTCGAATCGATCGGTCTTTCTTTTGTGGCTCGTAACCTGCTTACAATCGTTAAACACACGGATAATATTGATCCGGAAGCAGGATTCTCAGCGGCTATCAACTACGCAGGAATTGAAGGTGGTAGCTTGCCGGCTACAAGATCGTACGGTTTGAACGTGAGCGTTAAATTCAAAAAATAAGCAACATGAAAAGATTATCAAAATATATAGGAGTCGCGGTATTTCTTCTTTCCTTCGGATGTACGGATAAATTTGAAGATATCAATACCGATCCAAACAAAACCAGTGGTGCTGTATTTAATGCGAATTATTTGTTGTCGCAAACGCAGTACTCTTATTCAAACACAGGTTATTCGCAGCTTTTGTTCCAGAGTATGTGGACACAGGTTCTGGCGTCAACTTATTCTTATTACGGTAATGGAGACAAATACCGTGCGTCTGGAAGCTTTGTATCATACCAGAGCAGCATTTTCAGCGATAGCTACAATGCAGCTTCCCGTGCTTTTGAAATGCAGAATCTGGTGAAAGACAAACCGGAACTTTCGAACCTTTACAACATTGGTACGATCATGAAGGTTTTGTGTATCGCACGTGTTTCGGATACGTACGGAGATGCACCTTACTCGGAAGCGCTTAATGCAAAAGCCGGAATTTATGCACCAAAGTATGATACACAGCAGGCGATTTATACGGCAATGCTGACGGATCTTGAAACTGCTGTCAAAAACCTTGACGCGGCGAAAGCTGGCCCAACGGCGGATTTATTCTATTCGGGTAATATCGCACAATGGAAAAAATTCGGTAACTCTTTGATGTTGCGTTTGGCAATGCGCCTTACAAAAGTGGACGCTGCATTGGCGAAAACCTGGGCTGAAAAAGCAGTAGCTGGTGGTGTTTTCACTGCTATCGCTGACAATGCGAAAGTAGTGACGGATAACAGCACAGGTAATTCGAATGCTACCACCAATGCACTACGTGTGGCAGATGATTACAGAGAGGTTAGATGGAGCAAAACTTTCATGGATTATCTGAAAGCAACCAAAGATCCACGTATCACTGCCATTGCAGAGGTTGCAAAAACAGGTTATGCCAACAACTCTAACCAGGATTTGGCTGGTGATAATACTTTGGCGATCCAGATTGGGCTTCCAAACGGATATGACCTGAACGGTGGAGCAACGGATATTTCAAAAAGTGCTGAATTTCCTGGGGATTCTCCGGCTGATCCAAGCATCAAAGACGATAAGGTTGCTCGTGTAGGTAAATATTCAAGACCTCGTACGACTATTTTCCTTGACAGAAGCGGCACAAACTTTATTCTGACTTACGGGGAAGTTGAGCTGATGCTTGCAGAAGCAAAAGTAAGAGGATGGAACGTAGGTTCAGGAACAGCTGCCGATCACTTCAACAATGGTGTTACAGCTTCTATCGCTTCTTTGGCTCAGTTCAACAAGACTGCCGCCGCAGCAGACGCTTCTGTAAAAGCAGCTATTGATGCAACAGGTGCGTTTTTGGCAGCTAACCCATTGGATGTTTCGTCAACCGATAAGTCTCTGAAACAAATCAATGAGCAGTACTGGGTTACCACAGGTACTTTGTTCAACTTCATTGAAACATGGAGTAACTGGAGAAGATCAGGTTATCCTGCACTAACACCGGTTGTTTACCCGGGCGGTTTCTCAAACGGAACAATTCCTAGAAGAAATCCTTACGGCGCCAACGAGCCTGCTCAGAATCCGGTTAACTATGCTGAGGCAATTGGCCGTCTGGGTGGTACAGATAGTTTCACTGCCAGAATCTGGTGGGATAAATAATAAACCCAAAAAAACGGAGCGAGGGATATTCATTTCTTGCTCCGTTTTTATCACAGTAACAATTAATCCGAACTTCAACAGGTTGTTGAAGTTTTTTTAGTTTTTATAACATATCTTTCGTTACATTTTTTACTCTCTTTTTCATGTTGACGAATAGAAAAATTTCAGGTGTTTTATCCCTGGTTCTTTTGCTCGGGGTTCACTTTTCTATGGCCCAGGCGCAGCAGCCGCTTTTTCAGTTATTGACTCCAAAGCAGACCAATATCGATTTCAGGAATGACATCAACGAGGATGAAAGCCTGAACGTAATGGCTTATGAATATTTCTACAATGGTGGCGGTGTGGCAGTGGGTGATGTTAATAATGATGGATTTGATGACTTGTTTTTTACCTCAAACATGAAATCCAATAAGTTGTATCTTAATCTGGGAGGGGAAAAAGGTGCCCCGATCCGGTTTAAGGATATTACGGGTTCGGCGGGAAAAGGCATCGAAGGGAGAAAGGCTGGCTGGAAAACAGGTGTAACCATGGCGGATGTTAATGGCGATGGCTGGCTGGATATTCACATTTGTTATTCGGGTAAGGTAGATGACGAAACCAGAAAAAACCAGTTATTTATCAATCAGGGGGCGCAAAACGGATCCGTGAAGTTTGTCGAACAGGCGAAGGAATATGGTCTTGACAATATCAGTTACAGCACGCAGGCTTCTTTTTTCGACTACGACAATGATGGCGATCTGGATATGTTCCTGCTTAATCACAGCGTCAAAAAAATTGATAACATGGAACTGGCCAAGTTCAGGACCCAAACGGATGAGCTGGCTGGTAACAAACTTTTTGAAAACAAGAATAATAAATTCGTTGAGGTAACCAAAAAGGCAGGCATTTATCAGTATCCGTTAACGTTCGGGTTAGGTGTCGCCATTGCTGATATCAATCTGGATGGCTTGCCGGATATCTACGTTACGAATGACTACAACGAGCCGGATTATCTTTACATCAATAACGGCGATGGAACTTTCCACGAAGACTCAGAGGCGTGTTTTCGCCACTTAGCCCAGTTTTCGATGGGGCTGGATATCGCCGATTTTAACAATGACGGTTTGCCGGATATCATTTCGCTGGACATGCTTCCAGAGGATAACCGACGCCAGAAATTGTTACAGCTTCAGGAGAATTACGAGTCTTTTGAGCTGATGATGAAACAGAATCTAAACCGCCAGTATATGCGGAATATGTTGCAGCTCAATAACGGAAACGGTACTTTCAGTGAAATTGCACAGCTATCCGGCGTATCCAATACCGATTGGAGCTGGTGCCCGCTGCTGGCAGATTTTGATAACGACGGATACAAAGATCTGTTTGTCAGCAATGGTTATCTGAGAGACTATACCAACAAGGATTTTTTGAAATACTGGGGCGACTACAAGATCAGGCAGGCGGTTAATAAGGAGCCGTTTTTGCTGATGGATCTGATCAAGGCGATGCCTTCAACCAAGCTGGCGAATTACATTTTTAAAAATAACCAGGACCTGACTTTTACGAAAAAACAGGAAGATTGGGGGCTCAATAACCCGGCGATTTCAAGTGGTGCTGTGTACGCTGATCTTGATAATGACGGAGACCTGGATCTGGTGGTCAGCAATATCAATGAACCGGCTTTTGTGTACCAGAATATGGGACGAGAGCAATCGAAGGGTGGTTATCTTCAGGTAAAATTAAAGCAGTCCGAAGGAAACAAAAATGCGGTTGGGGCTAAGGTGTTTTTGTTCTCGAAAGGAAAGCAACAATACCAGGAAGTAAATCCGAACCGGGGATATCTGTCCTGTCTGCCATTAAAGTTACATTTTGGACTTGATGCCGAAACACAGGTGGATTCAGTGAGGATAATCTGGCCAGACCAAAAGGAGCAATGGCTGACGAATGTAACTTCCAACCAGTTGCTGACTGTTGAGAAGAAACCGGAAAACATAAAAAAAATACAGAGAGTATCTGAAAAAACATCAACAGTTTTTGCCAGGGCCGATCATATTATAACGTATCAGCACGATGGGTTCAGCGAAAATGATTTCAAACGTCAGCCTTTGATGTTGTCCATGTATTCGCAAACGGGCCCCATTGTTGCCAAAGGTGACGTGAACAAGGACGGACTGGAAGACATTTACCTGAGTGGTGATCAGAATAAAAAAGGGAAAATCTGGTTACAGGATTCGAAAGGGACGTTTGAAGAAATGGAAGGATTCGCGATCGGTGATGAAAACCTTTCAGCCAATTCGGCAGCATTATTTTTTGATGCCAATGGAGATGGTTTTGATGACCTATACGTAGCCAAGGGCGGTTATTCACTTTTTGAGCCTAATACTTTTTCTCTTCAGGATGAAATTTTTTTAAGTGACGGCAAAGGAAAACTCAATCTGGCCGTGTTGTCGATGCCAAATCTTAAAGCCAGCAGCAAATCCTGTGTCAGGGCTTGTGATTACGATGGTGATGGTGATCTTGATTTGTTTGTGGGTGGCCGGATTATTCCAGGACGTTATCCTGAAACCCCGACTTCATTTCTTTTGACCAATAACGGGAAGGGTGAGTTTTCGATAACCCCGGCACCTTTTTCAAAGGCAGGTATGGTGACGGACGCGCAGTGGGCCGACTTGGACGATGACGGACGAAAGGATCTGATTATCTGTGGCGAGTTTATGCCGGTTAAGATTTATGCCAATACCAAAGACGGGTTTGTTGATAAAACGGCGCAGTATTTCTCGGAGGAAGAATCTGGTTTCTGGTCTTCGTTATTGATCGAAGATATTGACGGTGACGGAAAGAAGGATATTGTTGCCGGAAATTTTGGCACAAATTCACAAATCAAAGTTTCACAAAGCGAGCCGGGAGAACTGTATTTTGCCGATTTTGACAACAACGGTTCAATCGATCCCTTTTTCAATTTTTATATTCAGGGCAAATCCTATCCGTTTGTCAGTCGTGACGAATTGAATGACCAGATTTACCCGATGCGTAAAAAATTCGCTTTTTATAAGGACTATGCCAGTGCCACCATGATGGATATCTTCTCGCCGGAAGTGTTGGCTAAGGCTGGAAAGTTAAAATTTAATGAGGCCCGGTCGGTTTGTTTTATGAATAAAAACGGAAAATTTGAAAAGCAGATCCTGCCACTTCAGGCGCAGTTTGCGCCGGTAACTTCCATACTTTATGAAGATTTCGACAAGGACGGAAACAAGGATCTGCTGTTATTTGGAAATAAGTCTGATAACCGTCTGAAAATTGGAAGCATGGACGCCAACTATGGCTGTTATCTGCGGGGAGATGGAAAAGGGCATTTCGTTTACGTAAGCCAGCCACGCTCGGGCCTTTCCGTGACGGGTGACGTCAAATCCGTTGTTGAGATCAACATAAAAAAGGAACCGTATCTGTTGATAGGCGCCTTTAATAAACCGCTTCAATTTTATCAATTACAGAAAAAATAATGAAAAGACTTTTGCTGTTAAGTTTGTTGATCTGTCAGCTTGCCCATGCCCAAAAATCAAAAAAAGAACTGGACAGACATTTGCAGCCGGCCATTTTTTCGCTGACGATGGTGATGATCCATGATGTGGCCAATCCGCCGGCAGCCAGCCGGTTTTATACGTATTGCCTGTTGGGTGCTCAGGAAATCATTGCCCGAAATAATAAGTCGATCGTTTCACCGTCGGCGTATGTGAAAGGGCTCAACAAAATAGAAATTGAAAGTAAGGCCGCTTATGATTATAAAATCGCGGCGCTTTATTGTATTCTGGAAACGGGAAGGATCATTTTGCCGTCGGGGTATATGCTGGAAGAAGATCAGAAAAAACTTTTGGCGGTGTTGAAAAAAGACGGTTATGCCGATCAGCTTGTGGCGCAATCGGTTGCGGTCGCTCAGGAAGTAGCAAAGAAAATCATCGTTTTTTCCAGTACCGATAATTACTCAAAGTTGAGTACAAGATTAAGATACAGGCCTTTGAAAGGTGATGGTTACTGGTTTCCGACGCCTCCGGGTTATATGGAAGGGGTGGAGCCGCACTGGAAAACGATACGTCCGGTCCTTATTGATTCCAGCGGGCAGTTCAAACCTGAGCCCCCGGTTCTTTTCAGCAAGGACAGCACCAGCGCATTTTATAAACTGGCCTATGAGGTTTACGATGCTGGCAAAAAGCTGAATGAGAAAACCCGCTTTATTGCCTCTTATTGGGATTGTAATCCTTTTGCGATCAACACATCCGGGCACATGTCGATTGGTTTCAAGAAGATCAGTCCGGGCGGGCACTGGATGAATATAACGAGCATCGCGACCACAAAAGCCAAAGTGGATCTGGATCGGGGCATTATGATCCATGGAATGGTTGCGGCTACTTTAATGGATGCGTTCATAAGCTGCTGGGACGAGAAATACCGGAGCAGCAGAATTCGGCCCGAAACCGTTATTAATCGATACATTGATCCAAAATGGCAGCCGCTCTTGCAAACACCGCCTTTTCCGGAGTACACGAGCGGACATAGCGTAATTTCTACTGCCGTAGCTGAAACACTTACTTATTTTTTTGGAGACAATTTTTCTTTCACGGACAATACAGAGGTGATATTTGATTTGCCCACACGCGATTTTAAATCTTTCAGGCAAGCAGCCGAAGAAGCTGCGATTTCCCGCTTGTATGGCGGAATTCATTATCGGGATGCGATTGAAAACGGGCAGGCACAGGGTAAAAAAATTGGTGAGTTTATCATAGAAACAATTAAAAAAGCGGGTGTTCATGGAGCAGCTGCGAAGTAAGGTGCAGAAAAATCAAGCTATCAGACAGATTGTCTGATTCATTCCGCACTAAATTTTATCGGCATAAAGTATAAGTTGTATCTTTGAATCCACTTACGATAGAAAGACCGTTTATTTTCTGTTGGCGTGGGTTCAGGATACAATTGCGTTTTAAGATCAATGAATAAATATTTAACTGCTTTCGTCGTTTTGTTTTGTCTGATTGTTTGTCATGCCCACGCGCAGGACAATATGCTCGTTTCAAACCGTACTGCGATTGTTGTCAACGCAGGATCAGTCGTTCAAAAAACCGATTCAGTTGCAGAAGGAAAAATGCTTGCTATCAAAACGAAATGGAGTTTTGGGCTGAATAGCGGTTATAGTTACCGGCTTCCCAACGCAGGAACGAGACAGAACACACAGTACTCGAAACACATGAAAAAGATGAAGTCGGGGCTTTCTGTTGGCGCTGACCTGCATCGTTATGTTTGGTCGCGTATTGGTTTGGGGTTGAAATATAATTTCTACAACAGTCGTGGAACCTACGGTACCAAGACTGCCGATGATATAAAAATCCAGTTTGTTGGCCCTTCGGTTATTTACCAATATCCTTTTCAGAATAATACAACTTCGGTACTCGCCGGTTTTGCAATGGGTTATCAGTCTTATGGGAATAAGGGTAAAGCCAATGGGCAGGATTTTAAGCTGCGCGGCAATGCCATGGGCTGGGCGATAAGTCTGGGTCTGGAACAGCGATTGAGTAATCATTTGGCTCTGAATTTAACAGGCGCATGTTATCTGGGGACTTCCTACAAATTCCGGAAAGAGAGTGGTGGTGTCACGGAAACCATCAAGTTGTCTAAGGAAAAATTCGAGGATCTGTCAAGAGCTGAAATTACACTCGGTCTTCGCTTTTTCTAATGCCCGGTTTTGTTTTATGAAAAAGTAAGGGAAAAATAGGACAAATCAGTCTTACTTGTGAAACCTTGGTCAGGGTGGTTAAAAACGGATTTTTCAACGGTAGATTGGACGTTTTTTTGCCTTACCGAACTAAGACCTTAATCTTTTTCTTTCATGAGATTTCCAGTGTAACGACTGGATACAAATCGGAGCATAATGTTAAAACCTAATCTCTTCCTATTTCTATGCGCGGTCTTCTGCTGCATATTGACTTCCAACACAATTGTTTCTGCGCAGGCAGGTAAAGCTAAAAAACCACTCGTGGTTTTTGTAACGGGCGATCACGAATATAGTGGCGAGGAGACTTTGCCCCTGATCGCGGCTGAGCTTGAAAAAAACTATGGCATGCGTACCATCGTTTTGAAAGCCTATCCCGATCACAATGCTGAAAAAGATATTCCCGGACTGGAAGCACTCAAAGATGCTGACCTCGCCGTGTTCTACCTTCGGTGGCGCCAGCTTCCCAAAGAGCAGCTTGCGCACATTGACGCGTATCTGAAATCAGGAAAGCCTGTTATGGGTTTCCGTACGACAACGCACGCTTTCAACTATCCGAAAGGTGATGAAAATGAAAAATGGAATGCATTCGGTGAGTTTGCGCTCAACGCGCCTCCGGGCTGGGGTGGCAAAGCCGCACATACCCACTACGGACATAAAAGCAGCACTGACGTTTCTGTGATTGCTGATCAGGCGAAAAATCCTATCCTGACAGGTGTTTCACCAAAATTCCATGTTCGTTCATGGCTGTATCGCGTTTTGCCGGATTATCCAACAAAAGGCTCAACATGGTTATTGATGGGTAAATCAGTCGATCCGGATAAAAAAGACGTAGAAAATCCTGTTGCCTGGACAGGAACAAACTCTTTTGGCGGAAAAGTTTTCATGACAACAATGGGGCATCCGGATGATTTCCAGCTTGAACCATTTCAACGTCTGGTAATTAACGCGATCCATTGGGAATTGGGACAAAAAGTACCAAAAAACTGGAAAGGGAAAATCGATATCAAAGTTCCTTACAGAGAAGCTAAGTAATCCGGTAACTTATTGGATTATTGTCTGTTGAGTATTAGTTAGTTCCTACACCATGGATAAAATTACCTGAAATTAAAATGACTAAACCCGCAAAAAGAAGCATCACCGGATTGCTCATCGCATTTGGACTCATGGCCATTGCTTTCAGTGCTTTCCAGTTCAGTGCATCCGAATCACTGAAAATAAGTAAAGGATCAAGGATTATTTTACTGGGTAATAACCTTGGATCAAGGATGATGAACTACGGGCATTTCGAAACAGAGATGCAGGTTCGTTATCCAGATAGTTTGTTGTTTATACGGAACATGTGTGACGGTGGTGATACCCCCGGTTTCAGACCACACGCCAGCCGGAACCTGCCTTGGGCATTTCCAGGTGCTGAGAAGTTTCAGACCGAATATGCCAAAAATTCGTCAAGTGAAGGTCATTTTGACACACCTGATCAATGGCTGACACGTCTTAAAACAGATGTGATCGTTGCCTTTTTTGGATATAACGAATCATTTCAGGGAAAAGAAGGGCTTGCCAACTACAAAGCCGAGCTTGATGCGTTTATCAAACATACTTTAAGCCAGAATTATAATGGCGTAACACCGCCACAGCTGGCTATTGTTTCGCCGATCGCCTTCGAAGATTTGTCGGCAAAATATGATCTGCCGAATGGCAAGAAGGAAAATGAGAACCTTGCGCTTTATGCAAAAGGTATGAAAGAAGTTGTCGAGCAAAACAATCGGGGCACCGACCGGGTTTTGTTCGTTGATGCTTTTACACCATCGCAAAAATGGTATGCTGAAAGTAAGCAGGATCTGACGATAGACGGCTCTCAGTTAAATGAGGAAGGATATAAGAAACTCGCTTTGCTGCTTTCCGATAATGTTTTTGGAAAAGTGAAGCCGAAGGCAGAATCCAACAGAAATCTGGTACGTGCGGCTGTGAATGAGAAAAACTGGATGTGGCATAATGACTATAAAATTCCAAACGGAGTACACGTGTATGGTCGTCGTTATAATCCGTTCGGTCCGGACAACTATCCTGCGGAAATTGAAAAAATTCGTGAAATGACGGCAATCCGCGATCAGGCGATCTGGATGGCTGCCTCGAAAGGAGAGAAGATGGACGTCGCTGCTGCTGATAAAAATACGAAACAGCTGCCTCCGGTAAAAACGAATTTCAATCCGGAGAAAAACGGAAGTCTGGAATATCTCTACGGTGAGGATGCACTTAAAAAACTTAAAGTGCCGGCTGGATATAAGATCGAGCTTTTTGCTTCGGAAGAACAGTTTCCTGATTTGGCAAAACCGATGCAGATGTCATTTGACAACAAGGGGCGCCTGTGGGTGGCAACCATGCCGAGTTACCCGCATTATAAACCGGGAGATTCAAAACCAAATGACAAAATCATCATTTTTGAAGATACCAACAACGACGGAAAGGCGGACAAACAAACGGTTTTTGCTGACGGTTTGCACCTTCCATTGGGTTTTGAAATTGCCAAAGAAGGCGTGTATGTATCGCAGGGTACAAACTTTAAAATCCTGATGGATACCGACGGCGACGGGAAGGCTGATAAGCAGGAAATCCTTTTAAGCGGATTTGATGACCACGATACGCACCACAACAGCCATGCGTTTACAGTGGATCCTTCGGGTGCTATTTATTCGGGCGAGGGTGTGTTTTTGCATACCAATGTCGAAACTTCATATGGTCCGGTAAGGGCGACAAATGGTGGTTTCTATCGCTATGCGCCACAGCTTCACAAGCTGGAACGTACAGCACAGCTTTCGATTCCAAATCCATGGGGTATTGCTTTTGATGACTGGGGACAGCCATTTTTTGCAGAAACTTCAAGTCCGGATGTGCGTTGGATGATGCCTGGATCTGTTTTGCCAAGGTATGGCGAATATACCCATAAGTCGGTGCAGCTCGTGGAAGATGCCCATCGTGTACGCCCGACGTCCGGTCTGGAATTTGTTTCAAGCCGCCATTTTCCGGATGATATTCAGGGAGATTTCCTGATCAACAACACGATCGGATTTTTGGGGATGAAAGAACATACGCTGAAAGATGACGGAACCGGTTATATCAGCAAGCATCGCGCGGATCTGGTTGTAAGTGAAGACAGGAATTTCCGTCCGGTGGATATGGAGTTTGCGCCGGATGGCTCCCTTTATCTGATCGACTGGCACAACATCCTGATTGGTCATATGCAGCACAACGCACGCGACCCATTGAGAGATCACTCACATGGAAGAATTTACAGGATTACTTATCCTTCACGACCTTTGGTGAAGCCAGCGAAAGTGGACGGCGCGAGTATTGAAGAGCTTTTGGATAACCTTAAACTACCGGAATACCGTACGCGTTACAGAACACGCCGCGAGCTGAGAGGCCGGGATGCAAACCAGGTGTTGGCTAAGCTGAACCTGTGGGTGGCTAAACTGGATAAAAAAGATCCGAGATATGAGCATCATTTGCTGGAAGGCTTGTGGGTAAGCTGGGGGTTGGATAAAGTAGATCAAAAACTCTTGAAACAAGTTTTGAAAGCGAAAGATTATCACGCACGGGCAGCTGCGGTAACGGTTGTTCGTTACACAGGACATCAGGTTCCGGATCAGGCCGCATTGCTTATGCAGGCTGCTATGGATGAGAACAGCCGTGTTCGTCTGGCGGCAATTGTGGCTGCTTCCTGGATTGGGAAGGAAAAAGGTTTGCCTATTCTGGCAGAGGCGAAGAAAAAGCCGCTGGATGACTGGTCCATTCATGCCTATCAAACGGCGGTTGCGCACCTGAACGGAGTGCCGGTTAAGAAAGAAAAAGAGACGGTTGTGAAATCTGGTCTGAAAGGTAAAGAACTTCAACTATTCAACATGGGTAAGGAGATTTATGCCAAAGAAGGATATTGCAGTACTTGCCATCAGGCTGACGGAAAAGGTTTAACGGCTTCCGGTTTCCCTCCCCTGACTGCTAACAACTGGGTCCTGGGCAACGAAGACCGGTTGATAAAACTTGCCTTGAAAGGTCTGCTTGGGCCGATAGAGGTGAGTGGCAAGAAATATCCGGGACAGGTACCAATGACGCCTTTCGGAGGATTGCTTAAAGATGATGAGGTAGCAGCGGTGCTGACTTACGTTCGTAATTCCTTTGGTAATCAGGCCAGTGCGATCTCACCTGAAAGGGTTAAAAAAGTGAGAGCGGCCACTGAGAGTAAGGTAGATTTCTATTCTCCCGACCAGTTGATTAAGGAGCATCCGATGGAAAAATAGCAATATAGGTTTTATGCAAAAATGCGGATGGCTGAATATTTCGGCCATCCGCATTTTTTTGTTACGATAAATAGAAAATTGATCGCCTTGTAAGACAGACTCATGTCGTAAATTTCCGGGCTTGGAAGCTTTTTTTAGCAGATTAAATTATGGTGGATTTTCTATATTCTGAAAGGCAAATATGAAAATAACGGGTAGATTAGTTCCGTTTTTTGCAAATTTTGCATTTTTGAGTGCCCGGATACGCATAGACATTGTTCTTGTTTTACATTTTTGACTCAGCGTAAAGACCTCAATACCCGATCCGTTTTACAATATTTTTCAAATAATAAAAAAAGGGGTAAAGTGCAGAAATGTATATCAGGCATCACTAGGAAAAAGACGGAAAAAATCGTATCTTTGTATGTTTAAAAAGCCCGTAAATGGGCTCTTTTTATCGTAGAGTAAAACAAACTATATGGCAAACGAAACAGCGATTGAAGTAAATAATTATTCAGCCGATAACATCCAGGTTCTTGAAGGGTTAGAAGCCGTACGTAAACGTCCGGCTATGTACATTGGTGACACTGGTTTTAAGGGAGTTCACCATTTGATTTGGGAAGTCGTTGATAACTCCATTGATGAAGCAATGGCTGGCTACTGCGACACCATCAACGTTACGATAGAAGAAGATAATTCCATTACTGTTCAGGATAATGGCCGGGGGATTCCTACCGGGCTCATGGCGAAAGAGAAAAAATCAGCACTTGAGGTTGTTTTAACCGTACTGCACGCTGGTGGTAAATTTGATAAAGACACTTATAAAGTTTCAGGTGGTTTGCATGGTGTGGGGGTTTCCTGCGTTAATGCGTTATCTATCCATCTCCGTGTAGAAATTCACAGAGAGGGTAAAATATTCGAACAGGAATATAGCGAAGGGAAACCTTTATATCCCGTTCGTGTGATCGGAGATTCTGAAAAAACGGGAACGTTTATTCATTTCAAGCCTGATGCTACGATCTTCACGGTAACAGAATACAAATACGAAACTGTTGCGACCCGTTTGCGTGAGCTGTCCTTTTTGAATAAAGGCATTCGTATCACGTTGCAGGACAAACGTGAACTGGATGAAAATGGCGTTCCTCGTGGTGAAGAATTCCATTCGCAAATTGGTTTGAACGAATTTGTTCTGTATCTTGAAGGTACTCGTCAGGCATTAATTCCTGAACCGATTTACATGGAAAACACCAAAGGATCGGTGCCTGTGGAAATTGCGATGATGTACAACACTTCTTACGGGGAAAATGTTTTTTCTTATGTAAACAACATTAACACCATCGAAGGTGGTACGCACGTACAGGGGTTCAGGGCTGCATTGACCAGAACACTAAAAAATTACGCAGATAAGTCGGGGGTACTGGCAAAAGAAAAAATCGAGATCAGCGGAGACGACTTCCGTGAAGGTCTGACAGCGGTTATTTCTGTTAAAGTTGCCGAGCCGCAATTTGAAGGACAAACAAAAACGAAACTTGGTAACTCCGAAGTAGTGAGTGTGGTAAGTCAGGTGGTGGCAGAAATGCTTGACACCTATCTTGCAGAACACCCTAAGGAAGCCAGGACGATTATTGATAAGGTAATTCTTGCAGCCAAAGCCCGTATCGCAGCGAAGAAGGCTCGTGAAATGGTGCAGCGTAAGAATATTTTGACGGGAACAGGATTGCCAGGAAAACTTTCAGATTGTTCTGAAACAGATCCGGCAATTTGCGAATTGTACCTTGTCGAAGGGGATTCGGCGGGTGGAACGGCTAAGCAAGGCCGTAACCGTGCATTCCAGGCGATATTACCATTGAGAGGTAAAATCCTTAATGTTGAAAAAGCACAGGAATACCGTATCTACGAAAACGAGGAGATCAAGAATATGTTCACCGCAATGGGTGTGCAGATCGGAAAAGACGGTGACGAAAGAGCGTTGAATATTGACAAACTTCGTTATCACAAAATTGTGATCATGACGGATGCGGATATTGACGGTAGTCACATTCGTACCCTGATCCTGACATTCTTCTTCCGTTACATGAAGATATTGATCGACAACGGTTATATCTACATTGCGCAGCCGCCTTTATACCTTGTTAAAAAAGGAAAAGAAGAAAGATATTGCTGGACAGAACAACAACGCGAGGAAGCAGTTAAAGCAGTTGGTAATGGACGTGAAGATCTTGTAAATATTCAGCGTTATAAAGGTTTGGGAGAAATGAATGCCGAGCAGTTGTGGAGCACAACCATGAATCCTGATGGAAGAAGCCTTAAACAAGTTTCAGTAGAGTCAGCAGCTGAGGCAGATCACTTATTTTCAATGTTAATGGGTGATGAAGTTGGGCCGCGGCGCGATTTTATTGAGAAGAATGCAAAATACGCTCGTGTAGACGTGTAAGAGTCAGCTCCCGTAGTGAGTATATAGAAACGGATGGCTGACTATGTGCAGTTGTCCGTTTTTTTATTAAATGATAACAGAAACTTCATCTTGCTGAAAACAATATATAATCAGATTCGTTGCATTTTGTGGCACACTAATGCGCGGATTGCCTAATTTTTTATTTTCATTATGCCTGACCATACCGATCCAATATCAAATCATGAAAGGAGAGGAAAACTTTCAAGTTTGTTTTCCTTCTTTAAAAACCCAAAAGAAACCCCTATGGACGACGCAAAACTGGTAAGTCCCACGGAAAAGGTGAATACTTTGGTCCAGCAGAGCGATTTCATAAGTCGTGATCTGAGCTGGCTGAAATTTAACGACCGGGTGTTGGATCAGGCAAAAAATGAGGAAAGAAACCTTTTCGACCGACTGAAATTTCTGGCCATCACGTCATCCAATCTTGATGAATTTTTTACGATCAGGCTGGGGAGTTTATACAATTATCTTGACTATGGGAAAGAGCGTGTTGACTATTCCGGATTAAGGGAAATCCCGTTCAGGAAGATGCTCATGAAAGAACTGCATGAATTTGTGCGCCTTCAGAATGAATGTTATACCAACCAGCTTCAACCACTTTTTGCACAGCACGGTTTTCGTGTGGTGGGGATGGAAGATGTTTCTGGGGATGAAACTGCCGATATTGAGGAATATTTTGAGCGGACAGTGTACCCGATGCTTACCCCGATGTTGTTTGACTATACCCATGCTTTTCCGGTGCTTCTGGCTAAGGTATTGGTATTGGGGGTAATCACGCAGGTGAAAGGGACTACTTCCGAGGAAGACCGTAAACTGTCTTTTGTACAGTTGCCGCTCAATCTGCCTCGTTTTTATGTGATTGAGCGTGAAAATGAAATTCTTTTCCTTCCAATTGAAAAAATTGTAAGAGCGCATATTTACAAGCTTTACCGCAACGTGGATATCGTTTCTACAAATCTTTTCAGGATCATCAGAAATGGTGATTTCTCATTGGAAGAGAGTGATGATATGGAGTCTGATTTCATTGATGAAATCAAACAAAAAATAAAAAATCGTCGTTTGGGGCGTGTAGTGAGTGTTTGTATTGAGCCGGATACGAATCCCGATCTTTTGAACCTGATCAAGAAACGTTGGGAAATTGATGATTACAACGTTTTCCGCGTTGAAGGTATTATTGATTATACTTCACTTTGGGCCATTGTAAAACATCCTGAATTCAAAGATCAGATTCCGCCGGTACGTGCGCCTGTGCCACCGTTGGGACTGGAAAGAGAGCGTATTCCCGATGTTTTTGAGGCAATGAAAGAAAGGGATATCCTTTTGCACCATCCTTACAATAACTTCGAGCCTGTTCTGCAATTGCTGGAACAAGCTGCGGATGACCCGAAGGTACTTTCTATAAAACTGACAATTTACCGTTTAGCTAAAAACTCACGCGTGACGGATGCGTTGCTTCGCGCCGCTGAAAATGGCAAACACGTAGCGGTTTTGTTTGAAGTAAAAGCACGGTTTGACGAAGAGAATAATATCCGTGAAGCGCAACGCCTTCAAAAAGCAGGTTGTTTTGTAATTTATGGTATCGGTCAGTTAAAAACGCATACGAAACTTTTGCTGATCGTTCGTAATGAAGGCAATAAAGTACTCCGTTATGCGCATTTGTCGAGTGGGAATTATAATGAGGATACGTCCAGATTATATACCGACACGGGGCTTTTGACTACCAATGAAGAATACACCCAGGATATCTCGGAGTTCTTTAATGTAATTACCGGACATTCAAGTCCTACTGAATATCAGAACCTGATCACCGCACCGCGTTACATGCGTAACAAGCTTATTGAGCTTATCCGCAATGAGGCCGAAAATGCGAAGGCGGGATTGCCATGCGGAATTTGTATTAAAATAAATTCGCTGGAAGATCGGGAGACAATCCAGGAGTTGTACACTGCGTCGCAGGCGGGAGTTCCCGTGCGGCTGATCGTGCGTGGTATGTGTTGTCTGCGCCCGAGAAGAAAAGGGTTAAGTGAAAATATTTCGGTGCGATCACTGGTTGGTGACTTTTTGGAACATTCCCGGATATTCTATTTCCACCAGAACGGAGAGCCTTTGGTGTACGGAGGCAGTGCTGACGCCATGGTACGCAGTTTCGACCGCCGTATCGAATCGCTGTTTAAGCTTGTGGACATCCGTGTGAAGCAGGAAGCGATTCACATTCTCTATTTCAGTTTGATGGACAATGTCAATGCCTATGAAATGCAGGAGGACGGAAGTTATGTCAAATGCAAAGAGCCTGGTGAAGAGCCGCTGAATATTCACAAAGCATTTTTTGATGTGACGCTGGAAGATGTTCTGAAAGTAAAACTGTTTGTTCCGGATCAGAAACCGGCCGACACAATCGAAGAAGATATAGCCAAACAACAACAGTCAGCGGAGCCTGAGCAGCAGGTAGCTGAGTAAGTTAATAAAGTAAAAAAGCCGTTTGAGACAATCTCAAACGGCTTTTTTACTTTATTCCTTAAAGAAAACTCTTTTAACTCTTTCACCGATTCCGGTTAATAGTTCATAAGGGATGGTGCCGATACGTGCTGCAAGGTCGGTGATCATGACCTCTTTCCCGAAGATAATAACCTCGTCGCCTTCTTCGGCCACTGCATTCGTTACATCAATCATCGTCATATCCATACAGACATTGCCGATGGTCGGGCATAATGTGCCATTGACCCAAACGTGCCCAACGCCGTTCCCGAGGCCTCTGTCATAACCATCGGCATAACCGATAGCGAGCGTCGCAATAGCGGAATCGTGTTCGATGTGACCACGTCTGCTATAACCCACGGTTTCACCTGCTGCCAGGTATTTGATCTGCGAGATAACGGTTTTGAGTGTCCCGACAGACTGTAAAAATTTTTGCTGCTGTCCCGTGGCTTCTACTCCGTACAAGCCAATTCCCAGCCTGACCATGTCGAGTTTAAATTCAGGGAAACGGACGATGCCGGCCGAATTTAGTATATGCCGCGTGATCTTATAGCCGAGCACGTCCTGAATAAGGGTTGATCCTTTTATAAAACGCTCGTATTGAAGCTGAGAAAAACTGTTGTGCACACCTTCATCTGCACCCACCAAATGACTGAAAATTGTCGAAACGCGGATGGACGGGTTATTCGTCAGCTGTTGCGTAAGCCATTCATAATCGTCCTCCACAAATCCCAGGCGGTGCATGCCGGTGTCCAGTTTCAAATGAACAGATGGAATGTCGGCAGAATTGTTTTTACGGTTCACAAATTCAATCCAGTCTGTCATCATCCGGCGGCTGTAAATTTCCGGCTCCAGATGATATTGAAGAAGTGTATCGAAAGTGGGTGCGGTGGAATTCATCACCATAATCGGTAAGGTGATCCCGCTTTGGCGCAGCGAAACACCCTCGTCGGCATAGGCCACACCCAAATAATCCACCCGATGGTATTGCAGTAAACTCGCGACTTCCGAACTTCCGCTGCCATAAGCAAAAGCCTTTACCATGACCATAATTTTCGTGTCAGAACCAATTTTAGTCCTGTAAAAATTAAGATTATTGGTTAACGCATCCAGGTTAATTTCCAATACCGTCCCGTGTACTTTCTGCTGAAGACGGTGTACGATTTTTTCAAACGAAAACGGTCTGGCGCCTTTGACAAGGATAAGGCTGTTGTTCAGGGAATTAAATGGGAAATCTTTCAGGAATGAATTGGTGTCCTCATAAAAGTCTTTCTCCGGCATATCAAACTGAGCGATTTGTCTGCTCATTTCCGGTCCTATACCCACCAACCTGTCAATTTTCTTTTCTCGCAGGAGCTGGGAGATCACGCCGTAAAGTTCTGCCGGTACCTGTCCTGTCTGAAGGACGTCGGATAAAATAACAGTCTTGTGCGTTCTTTGCTCCTGTTGTGTCAGGAAGTTCAGCGCCATGGTGAGCCCCTGAAGGTCATTGTTGTAGGTGTCGTCAATAACGTAACAGTTATTGATACCTTCCTTCAATTCCAGACGCATGGAAACCGGGCGAAGCATCAGAATCCGCTCCTGAATGACCGGCGCCGCAAGCCCGAAATCCAGCAGAAACAAAATGCAATTGGTAAGGTTTTCCAGTGAAGCCTCGTCGCGGAACGGGGTTTCAAAACTCATTTCTCCGAACAATCCGGACAGTTTTATCTGTGTTTTATCTTTCCGCGAATCATATGAGACGTTGACTGCCGCGTCAGATCTGCTTCCCCAGCTGATGGTTTTCAGGAACGGGTTAACCGGGCGGAGTATTAGTTTTATTTCTTCATCAACTTCTGTGTAGTCTTTGCAGTAAATCAGGGTTTTGACTTTGGTGAAAAGACGGAGTTTTTCCGTGATTTTTTGTTTACGGCTCCTGAAACCGTCATCATGTGCTGAGCCGATGTTGGTAAAGATTCCAACGGTAGGACGGATGACGGTCTGAAGATATTCCATTTCGTGCGCACGGGAAATCCCCGCCTCAAAAATGGCCAGTGTATGCTCTTTTTTTAAGTTCCAGACCGAAAGCGGTACACCAATTTGCGAGTTATAACTTTTGGGACTGGCAATAACCCTTTCGCCCGGCGCGGTTAACTGCGCCAGCCATTCCTTGATGATTGTTTTCCCGTTGCTGCCTACAATACCCAGAACCGGTATAGAAAACTGGCTGCGATGCGCCGCTACAATTTTCTGCAATGCCCTGATACTGGAAAAAACCGTCCAGACTGTCGCATTTTGCCAGGTTTCGATCTCGGCGCGCAGTGCATCGTTCAGTGAAGTTTCTTCAATCACAAACTCCCTTACGCCTTTGTTATAGAGTTCTTTGAGGAACTGGTGCCCGTCATGGCGTTCCCCTTTGATGGCAAAAAAGATACTTTGTTCAGGAAATGAGAGTTGGCGGCTATCGGTGAGCAGGTAGGTCGCTTTGGTTTCTATGGATGCGGTACTATTTTCGGTCAGAATCATTCCAGTAATATTTGCAAAGCGCAAAGGTATTAAAGAATGATGTTTTTGTGAGGTATTTTTATATATTCTGAATGACCTGAAAGGCCTGCCGATTTATCTGTGTAAAGTAAATTAATCAGCGGCCGAGGGCTACATCCATTTTTTTAATTTAAAATACAGGATCATACCGATGGTTACGATAATCATCACGCCCCAGGTGTAGAAGTATCCGTTGTGATGTCTCAATTCCGGCATATTGTCGAAGTTCATTCCATACACGCCCACAATAAAAGTCAGGGGCATAAAAATCGCTGAAAAAATCGTCAGGGTTTTCATCACCGCATTCATACGGTTGCTGATGGTAGAGAGGTGTACGTCCGCCAAGCTGGCCAGCAATTCACGGTAAGAATCGATGGTATCCACCGCCTGCATGGTGTGATCATACAAGTCGCGGTAGTAAGGGACAACATCCTTGCTGATCAGTGAATTATCCTCACGGATGAGCTGATTGATCATGTCCCGCAGCGGCCAGATCGCCCTGCGAACAAAAGTAAGCTCACGTTTTAATCCGTATAAGTCGTTGAGAGAGTGTTTTTTTGATCCGCTGATAATACTTTCCTCAATGGTGTCGAGCTTTTCTCCGAATTTTTCCAGTACCAGAAAATAATTATCAACGATGATATCCATCAGGGCAAAAACGAGATAATCCGTTCCGTTCCTGCGCGTTTTACCAACGGATGCTTTTAACCTATCGATAACAGGGTTGAAAATATCATCGGACCGCTCTTCCTGAAAAGAGATCAGATAATCATTGCCTGCTACGAAACTGACATGTTCCGCTGAAATTTCCAGCGGCTCTTCTGAGTCCACATGGAGCATTTTAAGCGTTAAAAAGATATAACTCGAGTCATAAACTTCCAGTTTCGGCTTATGTTCCGTATTGACAATATCTTCGAGAATAAGCGGGTGCAGATGATAGATCTGCCCGATTTTCCCGATTAATGAAGTTTCATGGATGCCATCTACATCCAGCCAGGTAATATGTGGTTCAAGTGTCGTATTAATCGAACACTCGGCAAGACTGGTAACCGCTTCGTTTGTGTAAAACTTCTCATTATACTGAAGCTTGCGAACTTTTGTTTTTAACTGGATATCCGGTCCAATGTACGTTAGTGTACCCGGTGATGTTAGCAAGTTTTCACGCTTCGGACGATGTTTCCTTTTCGACATGCGATTAAGTCAGACGATATTACCTGGTTGGATGATCAATTTTTCTACCAAATTATTCGCTAAGATGGTAAATTAGTAACGGAACATGCGTATCCACGACAAGTTTTTTGGTAAGGCTCGGGTTGATCAGGAATTCCTCAATGAAGGAACGTTCGCGTGTTGACATGATTAACAAATCCGCGTGGATCTCGTCGCAATAACTTTCGATACCATCCAGCACATTTTTGGCACTTCTGAAAACGACCGTATCATCGCTGATCACAAATTCCTGTTTGATTTCACTCAGATACTGGTTATCAGGCTGTATGTTGGGCTGATGTGCCGCATCGACTTTTAACAATGTCAACTTGCTTCCCAGCCGGTTCATCAATACGAAAACTTCCCGCAACACATCATTTTCTGAGTATTCCAGCTGTGTGGCATAAACCACCTCACTGAATTTTTTTGGTTCTGCCTGTGGCGGGATAATCAATACCGGGCAAGGTGAATGCAAAGCTATATGCGTGGCACTGCTGCCGATCAGTTTATCAAAAAATCCGCCGGTCCCGGTTCTTCCCGTGACGATCAGGTCGGGTTTGTAATCTTCAATGGCATCTTCAACGGCCGACTGAACACCACCTACCGTCCAGACGGCCTCGGTTTTATAACCTTCGGCAGCAATGGTCGACACATATTCATCCAGCTGGTTGCGGAAACTGCTTTCCAGATCACCGGCCAGAGAAGAATAGTCCGGCGAGCCGATTCCGGGTAACACACTGCCAGGCATCACACTCACATCCGGGATGTAAGGCTGGTAAGCGTGCAGGATGATAAGTTCGGTTGTTTTTTTATCTGCAATGATTTTTGCTGCGGCCAGGGCGCGCTCAGCATTTTCGGAAAAATCGATGGGGATTAATATCCTGTTCATAATCGTCTCAGTTTGTTGGCATTTTGAATATTCCAATATTACTTCAATAGTTCTTACAACGTGTGATGAAATTGTAAAGAATAGTGCCAAACGGCTATGATTTTAGTCATGTTTTATTCGTATTTGCGCCAGAAGCCCAGAATAAATCCGGTAATGCTGTATACGACAACGCTTACCCCTCCGTCGATCAGTGAAAGTTCAAGCGGGCGCATCGAAAACATATCTTTTACGATGGTTTCAAAGAGAATAAAAACGATACCGAAAAGTAACCCAACCAGAAATCCCGTAAAACCGGATTTGATCGGAATTTTTGTAAAAACCCAGGCTATGCTGTAAGCCATAAAGGAAGTGGACACAATACTGGCAAGATAGGGGACAGGACTTGTCGCCGCTTCCAGCTGCTGTTTGTTGAATCCATTCAGGGCAATCCATTGTTCGGAAAAGAAGTTGTACCATAAAGCAGGTATGATTTGTCCAATCACCACGCAAACCAATACAGCCCAAAGATTGACGGATTGTTTTCTCATGTCAGAGTGTTTTGTTCAGTCATCAAAAGGGATTCCCGGGGCCAGATATAAATACCCGGAGAATCAATTGTCTTCTTATTGTAACGGTTTAAGAAAGTCAATATTTCTTTTTAAACCTTCATACTTCGTCCGCTTGAGAGGCGAGCGCCTGAATAGTTCACGGAAAACTTCTTCAGTAATTTCTTCCCAGTCGCTTTTTTTGAATGCGCCTAACTCCTGAGACAGAGAGAACTCGGGTGTTTTTGAAGGCTGGGAAAATCGGTTCCATGGGCAAACATCCTGGCAGATATCACAACCGAAAATCCAGTTGTTAAATTTTCCTTTGGCATCTTCCGGAATGGCGTCTTTTAGTTCAATCGTATAATAACTGATGCACTTGCTGCCATCAACCACATAAGGTTCTGTGATCGCGTCGGTGGGGCAGGCATCAATACAACGGGTGCAGGTTCCGCAGTAGTCTTTGACGGGACCGTCATAAGCAAGTTTCAGGTCGCAGATGATTTCGCCGATAAAGAAAAAACTGCCCATATCGCGGTTTAACAAGTTGGAATGACGGCCAACCCAGCCGAGACCGCTTTTCGCAGCCCAGACTTTATCCATTACGGGAGCAGAATCTACAAAAATACGCCCATTGACCTCACCGATTTCCTCCTGAATGGCTTCCAGCAATAACTGAAGTTTTTCTTTCAGTACAAAATGGTAATCTTTTCCGTAAGCGTATTTTGAAAGTTTCAGATCTTCCGGGCCTTCGGGAAGCCGCTCGGAAGGGTAATAATTGAGCAGCACGGAGATGACACATTGCGCTCCGTCAACCAGTTTTCGGGGATCGAGCCTTTTGTCAAAATGATTGGCCATGTAGCCCATCGCTCCGTTATAATTACGATCCAGCCAGTTTTCCAGTCTGGGCGCTTCTGCTTCGAGAAACTCGGCTTTGGAAATTCCGCAAAAATCGAAACCAATTTCGGCTGCTTTCGATTTAATAAACTGGCTTCGTTCCGTGCGTATGAGATCCTCTGTAGTCATACTGCAAAGTTACGAAATGCTTTGGGAATGTCATCTTGTCAGTTTTTTTGCGCTGGCAAAGTAATTTAGTATACCCTGGTAGATGAAAATTCATGCAGGTGAAAGAAAACTATGCCGAAAAATACAGAAGACAACATAGATAAGGACATGGAAAACCAAGTAAATGAGGATGCCAAAGCAGTAAATACTGACAATGTGGTAAATGAAGAACAAAAAGTTGCAGAAAATGGCCTCCCAATGGACAATGCTGGTGAAGTAATCGGTGAAATTGAAGAAACAGATCCGGCAGAAGCACATAAATCAGAAGTTGCAGAATTGAAAGATAAATATCTTCGTCTGTATGCTGACTTTGAAAATTTCCGCAGACGCACTGCCAAAGAAAAACTGGAAATGATTTCGGGCGCTAGTGCTGACGTAATAAAATCTGTTTTGCCAATCGTTGATGATTTTGAGCGTGCCAAGGTTTCATTTGATTCTTCAACAGAAATCGAAGCATTAAAGGAAGGTGTGGATCTGATTTATTCCAAATTATACAAAACCCTGGAAGCAAAAGGTTTGAAACCGATGCAGTCTAAAGGTGAAGTATTTGATGCTGAAATCCACGAATCCATCGCTCAGTTCCCGGCCCCGACAGAAGACCTGAAAGGAAAGGTTATCGACGAAATCGAAAAAGGATATTATCTGAATGATAAAGTGATTCGCTACGCCAAAGTAATTGTTGGCGCGTAATCAAATGATCAATAAATAATGGTAATGTATGCTGTAACGGACATCCATTATTAAATTTTACTGCGGTAAAGACTGCATACATTACTCATTGTAAATCAAAAAATGGCAAAGAAAAGAGATTATTACGAAATTCTTGGGGTGGATCGTGGCGCTGCTGCGGACGAGATCAAGAAGGCTTACCGCAAGCTTGCGATTAAGTTTCACCCTGATAAAAACCCTGACGATCCGACGGCGGAGGATAAGTTCAAAGAAGCTGCTGAGGCTTACAGCATCCTGAGTGATGAAAACAAACGTCAGCGTTATGACCAGTTTGGTCACGCCGGTGTGGGCAACGGAGGCGGTGGCGCCGGAGCTGGTGGTTTTGGCGGAGGATTTTCAATGGATGATATTTTCTCTCAGTTCGGCGATATTTTCGGAGGCGACAGCAGTCCTTTCGGTGATATTTTTGGCCGTGCAGGCGGTGGAAATGGTCGCAGAGTTCGTCGTGGTTCCGATTTACGTATTAAGCTGAAACTTAATCTTGAAGAAGTTGCCAACGGTGTTGAGAAAAAAATAAAGGTAAAACGTCATGTAAGCTGTAATACCTGTGGCGGCAATGGTGCGAAACATGGTACGGCGTTAACGACCTGTACGGGTTGTAACGGAACGGGCCAGGTGCGTAAAGTTGTGAGTACAATGTTAGGACAAATGGTATCTACCACAACTTGTCCGACTTGTAACGGTGATGGTAAAATTATCAGCGAACGTTGCGATTCCTGTGCGGGAGAAGGGCGTTTGTTACAGGACGATCTGATTACGCTGAACATTCCGGGTGGTGTGGCAGAAGGTATGCAGCTTTCGATGTCAGGCAAAGGAAATGTTCCTTCAAGAGGCGGAGTTGCCGGCGATTTGCTGATTGTGATTGAAGAAGAAGAAGATCCGAATCTTAAACGGGATGGCAATAATGTGGTGTTTGACATGCACATGAGCTTCATCGATGCGGCTTTGGGAACTTCAACTGAAATTCCAACGATTGACGGAAAAGCAAGGATCAATATTGAACCTGGTACGCAGGCAGGAAAAATCCTTCGTCTGAAAGGTAAAGGAATCAAGGATCTTAACGGTTATGGCAAAGGAGATCAGCTGGTGCATATCAGCGTGTGGACGCCTCAGCAATTGTCATCTGACGAGCGCGAGACGTTGGAATCGCTTCGGAATTCTCCGAATTTCCAGCCAAAACCAGGTAAAAATGAGAAAGGATTTTTCGACAAAATGAAAGATTTCTTTCATTGATCTGTTGAGGAAGAGGATATAGAAACGAGCTGGTTCAGTAATGGATCAGCTCGTTTTGTTTTTTAACCTAAATGTAACCTCAAATCGCGATGATAGTCGTTTGCCTGTCTTAACTTTGCCACCAGATTAATAAAACGATATATGAAATTTGATACGATAAAGGTGGCCGCGATTGGTTTCGCTATACTTTGTTCAGGGATGGAAATGCAGGCGCAAAACAAAACAACGGAGTTGACTTTTGCTACGTATAACGTAAGCATGGAGGCCGAAAATTATGTGAAAAAAGGTACGACGGGTATTTCCGAGGAGGTGCTGATCAAGGAACTTGCTTCCGGCAATAATGCGCAGATCAAAAATATAGCCCGAATTATCCAGACGGTGAGGCCGGATGTGATCCTTTTAAACGAATTTGATTACATCAAGGATCCGAAGGACGGTGTCTTGCAATTTATTAAGGGATATCTTGAAAAGGGCGATAACGGGATCAAAGGAATTACTTATCCTTATCATTATTACGGGACGGTGAACACCGGGCAGCCAAGTCCTTATGATCTGGATAACAACGGGGTGGCGAGCAAAACCGGTGCAGATGCCTGGGGTTTTGGCCTGTATCCCGGGCAGTATGCGATGATGTTATTGTCAAAATACCCGATTGATCTGGCCAATGTACGCACCTTCCAGCATTTCAAATGGAAGGATATGCCCGGCGCGCTGAAAACAGTTAAAGCCGACGGGACCGACTGGTACAGTGCAGAGGCCTGGGCCAGTTTCCCCCTGTCTTCGAAATCGCATTGGGATGTTCCGGTACTTGTGGGTGGTAAAACGATCCATGTTCTGGCCAGTCACCCGACACCACCGTCGTTTGACGGAGCAGAAGACCGTAATGGAAAAAGGAATCATGATGAGATCCGGTTCTGGAAAGATTATATCAGTGACTCGGGAAATGAATACATCTACGACGACAAAGGAAAGAAAGGCGGACTGATCAAAAATGCGTCGTTTGTTATCATGGGGGATCAGAATGCTTCCCCGGTTGAAGGAAACGCTGTGGCAGAAGGCATAAAATCTTTGCTGGCCAGTCCGAAAATAAATAGCGAAAATGCACCTGCCAGTAAGGGAGGGGCTGAGCATACACCGAATAATCCGTTTGCCAAAAATCATACGGCGTTCTGGAGGATGCGGGCAGATTATGTCCTGCCGTCGAAACTTGGGTTCAGATTTTTAGATAACGGGGTTTTCTGGCCGGCCAAGGGCGAGCCATTATCCGAGCTGGTCGAAAAAAGAGAATCCAGTTCTGACCACCGGCTGGTTTGGCTGAAAGTGAAATTGGAATAAAAAAAGAGGGTGTCTCAAAACTATGGTGAGGCACCCTCTTTATTTTATGTGAATAATTTCTGGAAAAGTGAGTTTGGGTTTATAGA
>NZ_JAMXKF010000006.1 GCF_024220585.1 Dyadobacter diqingensis | reverse complement strand
TAGCCCGGAACCGCCGATGATACTTGGGTCAAACCTGGTAAAGTAGGTAGCCGCCACAATACTATTACACAATCCCATCTTTAAATAAGATGGGATTTTTTTGTTTCGGGGGGATATTCTTTTTCCGTCGATTAGAACGATTCAGGATCAAGCTGAAAAGTTGTAGGAAGTTTAAACATAAAGTTTTGTCAACCTGAATAAGAAAAAAGGAATATTCCTCACACCTCGCGAAGATGCACGAAATGCTTTGATTTTGGCATTGAAAGATTCGGCAGAGGCATTATACTTCTGTTATTAAAGAAGTACAGTATGTTTAAATAATGGGCTTGAATAGATTTGGCAACGGTTTTGAATGGATCAAGCCCGCAATCGTCGACAAGGTTATACCAGAGTACCAACTTTTTGAAGGCTTGTTCTTTCGATTTACAAGTCCTGAAAATCGCTCCTAACCCTGTTGCCAGTTCGTAGGCTTGATTTATGAGCGGGTAACGCTCAAAGAGCAATCTGGAACGCTGAATTTGTGAAGCAGTCCACTTGTCACGATGTTTAAAAAGGAGATACCGGCTCCTTACCAGCAATTGTTTCAATGTATCACCGTTCGCAAGAATTTCAGGTTCGTATGCCACACCCGCTTGCTTTGCAGCTTCAAGAGCTTGATTTTCTTGATTCGAGATCTCCCATCTGTATTTGCTCCGAACTTGCTGAACTGCATCATAGGCCAATTTTTGAACATGAAAACGGTCAATAACCTTTGATGCCTTTGGAAAGCAGCGACTTACAATCATGCCGCGCGGCGGACTGCCCATGTTAGCTGCCGTCACTTCTCGCACTTTGCTGCGAATACGTTTGGGTATTTTTCGCAAAATCTCAATCACTAACGCTGCTTGAGTGCCTTTCACCATTGCTAATAATGAGCCCTTCCTGCCCTTAGCAGCTTTATTAATCACAATCGTGTAAAGTTCGCCATTAGATAATGAGGTCTCATCGATGCTCAAATATGGACCAGCATTGTCAGGGTACAAAAGCCATTCTGCCGCATGCTCGCGTTGATCCCAGTCCTTATAATCGCTGATATGGTTTTTGTAATGCTCTTGAAGTTGCTTACCGTCCAAATGGAAGTATTTGCCCAATTGAGAACAACTGAAAGGATTATTATCAATACAATGCCGCCCGGCGGCCCGGTTTTAAAAAACCAGCGAACTCTTTGGTCATCCGAGTCCCCTGTTGCACCACATTCCAATCTCTGCTGATGATTTCACTTGTGTCCTTGACCTCCCATCGACGGCGTTTGATACAGAGACTTTCTGATTACGAATGGGAAAGTCCTGACACATATCTCCGGTAGAAAGCCCTTAGACTCTAATTTTTGACCTTTATATTCGGTAGAAGGAAGGTTCTTTTCTTCCAAATAAATATGCAGGCCGGGAGTGACTTCAACAACCTTAGAAAGCTCGAAATATTCCAGGATACCCTCGGGCAAAAGAAAATGGACTAGGGATCAGTAAGATTCTTGCAACGGACTCAAAATTGGTTCAATGCAAAAAAACTATTTTTTGACAAACCCACAAGTTTTCTGCTGGACACATATTTCGGTCCCAACCCCATCCCCGGAAAATCCTGGTTGTTTCATTCTGGACAAATGAAATACTGGGAACATTTAAATCGACTAATGATCTAAAAGGTGTAAAAAAATGAAAAAAAGACTAGAAATCATAGAGTCTTGCTGGCTTCTTATGAGAATATCATCTTTACAAATTTTTATCGCGCTTGTCGCCTGTACTTATTCTTACGGCGGTAAAACACATGCCCAGGAGCTTTTACTCAGGAAAGTTTCGGTTGTGGCACAGCAAAAAACAATTCGTTCGGTACTTACAGAGCTTGGGAATTCTCAAAACATTAAGTTCGTATATGGTAAAGAGTTACTTCCGGTGGGGCGAAAAGTTACATTTTCAGCCCATGATAAAATGATGGGAGAAGTTCTGGATCAGCTGTTTAGTCCGGATAATATTTCCTATAAAATTGTAAGAAACCGGGTTATTTTAAGGCCGGCTCATGCACAGTCGTCTGGCGGTATGACACGGGAAAATGGCGCTCAGGTAAATCCTGGCCAAACTACCGCTGACAAGCGTGTGAAGGGGGTTGTTACTTCGGAGACCAGAGAAGCTTTGCCGGGAGTAAACATTGCAATAAAGGGAACAACCCGGGGGACTTCATCAGACGTCAATGGCGCCTATTCCCTGGATGTTCCGGAAGGGGCGATTTTGGTATTCTCTTTCGTTGGCCATGTGACCCAGGAGGTAAAAGTTGGTGAGGCAACGGAGATTAATGTCAACTTGTCTCTCGACAATAAAATTCTTGATGAAGTAGTTGTGGTGGGCTATAATGCTCAAAGCAAGCGAAATATTATCAGTGCAGTTTCAACAGTTTCGGGAGATGCTATAACCAAACGGGTTGCTACCAATCCGGTTAGTTTGTTGCAAGGCCAGTTGCCGGGACTTCAGGTGATACAAAATTCGGGAGAGCCGGGCAATGAAAATATCCAATTGCGTGTAAGAGGCACAGGGACGTTTAGTACCGCCGGAAATGATCCTTTGGTCATCATAGACGGTCTGCCCGGTAGTATGGATATTCTAAACCCGAACAACATAGAATCCATCACTGTGCTGAAAGATGCGGCATCTGCCGCGATTTATGGCGCCAGAGGAGCTAATGGGGTTATTGTCGTCAAAACGAAAAATGGAAACGGCGGTGGTTTTGCCTTTGGTTATGGTTTTAATATTGGTATCTCCAATCCTACAAAAATCCCAAAAACGGTCACGAATTCAGCTGAATTTATGGAGCTGTCCAACGAAGCCAGAACAAATTCGAACCTGCTGCCGCTGTATACCCAGGATCAGATTAATTTGTATAAAAATGCTACGGACCGGGTTAAATATCCCAACCATAACTGGCTGGACGATTTGTTTAAACCCGCATACGTAAAAAATCACTTCCTGAATATGTCGGGTGGAAGCAAGGACGGGACTACGTTTAATGTTGGCCTGGGCATAACCGACCAGCCGGGTGTGATGATCGGGTTCAGCTATAAAAAATATACAATGAACCTGGGTTTGTCTTCCAAAATCCATAAGCGTGTTACGCTGGGGACTAGCCTGCAATTCCGTTATGGAGATCAGCAAGCGCCCAGCAACGGGAGTACCGATATGTTTTTGTCAACCATGGCACAATCTCCGCTTTATCCTCCCAAAACGGCTGACGGAAAATGGATAAAAAGAGCTTTTCCAAATGAGCTTGGAAACAAAAATACCATTGCCACAGTGGAAGAGAAATCTTTTCAATATACCAAGGATTATTTCGCACAGGGAAATATGTCGCTGGATGTGGATGTGCTGGACGGTCTTCGATGGGAGAACAAGGCGGGATTTAACTATCAGAACACCAAATCGAGTACTTTCAGACCTGTGGTACCCATGTATTACTTCAATGATATGAGTTCGGCAGGGTTGCTTGATGTGGGTACTCCCGGTCTTAACGTGCAGCGTAATGATCTGGTATATAGTGTTGTTTATAGTCAGCTTAACTATCACAAAACTTTTGGAGAGCATGCGATTTCCATTCTCGGAGGATATCAGCAGGAGAAGAGTCAGAAAAGTAAGCTGCTGGCAGCGCGAAGACAATTCCCAACCAATCTTTTAACAGAAATCGACGCAGGACCTGCTGATGGGCAAACCAATTCGGGGACTTCTGAAGAATGGGCGATCCATTCGGCTTACGCCACAGCCAATTACAGCTTGAAGGATAAATATTTGCTGGGCGGAAGTATCCGGTACGACGGCACTTCCCGTTTGCCATCGGATACGCGTTGGGGGCTGTTTTATTCTTTTTCAGGAGGCTGGCGTATTTCCAAGGAGCGCTTTCTGGAAAATGCCAACTGGCTGAATGATATGAAAATAAGGGCTTCCTATGGTCAGCTGGGTAATCAGAACATCGGTAATTATCCGTACCAGTCTACTCTGAGTAACTCCAACTACGCTTTTGGCGGGACAACTTCTACCGGTTTTGCAGCACGATCCATTGTGGACCCAAATCTTACCTGGGAAACTACCCGTTCGGTTAACGCGGGTGTGGATCTTACAGCGTTTAATAACAAAATCACATTCTCTGCCGATGTTTTTAATAAATATACTTTTGATATTTTGCGCAGTTCGCAAGTACCGTTGTGGCTGGGGCTGGATGCGCCAACAATCAATAATGGTGCCGTAAGAAACAAAGGAATTGAACTTAATGTGGCCTATGCAGGCCGCACCGCTCGCGGGCTCTCCTATAACTTCGGGGTGAACTTACAGGCTTATAAGAACATTCTGGAAAAATTCGGAAAAACAGAGATCAGTTCCAATTCGATCCGTGAAGAAGGCCATGCGCTGGATGAGTTTTACATGTATATCTGGGATGGGATTTTCCAGAGTCAGGATGAAATCAACACTTCGCCTAAACAGCCTGTTACACCTACGCCAGGCGATCTCAAAATCAAGGACGTCAATGGCGATGGCATGATTGATGACAAAGACCGCACCTACCAGAAGGGTAAATATCCTGCTATGCAGCTTGGTGTCAATTTATCCGCTGACTGGAAGGGATTTGACATGTCTGCGCAGGTTTTTGGTTCGATCGGACAGAAAATGTATGTACGAGGATGGGGAATTGAACCTTTCAGACAGGGATCTGTTCCAACAATCGACTGGCGGGACCGGTGGACACCATCAAATCCGAGCAATTCGATGCCCAAGATTTACGTCGCTGACGGTTATGCCCCCATTCAGAATTACAATTCGACCTATTTCCTGAAAAATGCCTCGTTTGTTCGCTTAAAGAATATTCAGCTGGGTTATACGATACCGAAAAGTGTCATCAACAAGATCAGAATCAAATCGATCCGGTTCTTTGCATCTGCTGATAATGTGTTGACAGCCAGTAAATATCCGGGGCTTGATCCTGAAAGAGTAGATGGCGGAAACTACCTGGCCTATCCTCAAAACAGGACGTATACATTTGGTGTTAACGCGCAATTTTAATAGGACCTATAATATTGAGAATATGAAAAATTTACTGAAATATACTGTTTTAACGTTTCTGGTTCTTATTGTTTCCGTTACTTCCTGCACCAATGATCTGGATGTGGCTCCTCCCGAAAAACTGTCGACCTCTATTTTCTGGAAATCAGAGGCGGATGCCGATTTGGCCTTGACCGGCTTGTATAACTTTTTGTATGCCTCGGGCGGCGGTTATGCGACATCCCAGTATCAGGTATTCGCATGGGATAATTTCAGCGATGATTCCTATGGTCAGTATAATTACGGCGGCGGAACCAGTGCCCTGTCATCGGGCATCACACCGCAATCGGGTGATTTTGTTTATAACTATTACGCCAACAATTACAAGGCGATCGCGGCTATAAACTCGTTTCTGGCGAACGTGGGGAAGGTATTGCAAGGTGATAAACTTAATCAATACCAGGGAGAAGCATATTTTTTGCGCGCCTTCAATTACTTTTGGCTGGCGCAGCTTTATGGCAATGTGGTGATCACAACAGAGGATCCCTTTGCAATCGATTTTAAATCCACAAAAGCAAAATCGGACAAGGCAGAGGTATTAAAACTGATTGAAGAAGATCTGACGAAAGCAATTGCTTCTTTACCCGATAAGGCTTATAAAGAAGGGCATGCGGTTAAAAGCTCGGCGCAGGGGTATCTTGTAAGAGTACTGTTGTATGAGAAAAAATATGCGGAAGCTGCTGCATTGGCGAAGCAAATCATTGCTGGTAATAAATATGCGTTATCAACCAATTACGCGGGCAATTTCTTCAAGCCAGAGCAAAATAGCAGCACCGAAATTATGTTTTCAGTGAAGTATTTGCAGCCCAATTTGCTTCACCAGGATGTAGCGTTGGCTGTGTCCCTTCAGCGTTGGAAGGGTGAACAGGGAACGCAGGACCTGATAAACGAGTATGAGGCCATTGATGGCAAGGACACAGGAAGTTCCGCTGTTTTTGATCCGAAAAAACCGTTTGAAAAAAGAGACCCGCGTATGAGGCTTACATTCTTTTTTCCCGGCGACACCAAGGAACAGGGATGGCCATTTACCGGAGATTTATCAGTCGCGACACCGGGAAAAGATAGCTGGACAAACGGTTTTTATGCCGTAAAAAAATGGCTTGACCCAACACTTGTTAACCCGGATTACGGCGCAATTGATGAGGCAGACTTTGTTCTGATGCGTTACGCCGATATTTTACTGATGTATGCGGAAGCAGAGAACGAAGCGAGTGGACCCGCCAATGCCATTGATGCAGTAAATCAGGTAAGAGCCCGGGTCGGTATGCCAGCGCTTGCTACTGGACTTTCGCAATCGGATATGAGAGAAAAGATCCGCCATGAAAGACGTGTCGAATTCGCATTGGAAGGCCAGCGTTATTTCGATTTGAGAAGATGGGGGATTGCCACGAAAAAACTAAACGGATTTATTCAGAATCCTCTGGCGCCTACCGTAAAAACCAAATATGAGGATAAGTTTGAGTTTTGGCCGATTCCGCAAACGGAAATTGACCGCAACGCACCGGTGTTGAAACAGAATCCGGGTTATTGATATTCGGAAATCGTTTAAATTTCATCTTAGATATGTCTTCATATTTAAGATGAAATTTTTGTGGTTACTAGAATCCTAATATGTCAAAAATTATCACAGTTCTCTTTTGTTTCAGATTCGCGGAATAAATGAGCAAAGATCTAGCGAGTTAGCTCAGCCTTTTCTATCTTATGTGACAATCAGACTTATTGGTGTACAACTGTGTTTTAAATACCGAGTATCTTCGGGTCATCGTTGCAATAAGGGATTAATTTGCAGTTTTTTGTTTGACCTCATGCGTTAAACAAAAGCGCGATCATTTTTACACCAAATTCAACATGTCAAAAGAAAATCTGATACTGCCCGGAATCATTATTTCAATATCACTGATTTTGATCGCAACAATCTATTATCCGGGTGGCTCACAGTTCGATAGTACTTCCATTGGATATAGTTGGGCAAATAACTATATCAGTAATCTGTTTGGTGAGAAGGCCTTGAACGGGGCAAACAATACGGCCCGGTTTTGGGCCATTGGAGGAATGTTTTTTCTGTCGTTGAGCCTGGCCATATTTTTTGCAGAATTTTCAAAGAAAATCTCATCTAAGAATGCTGCCCATGTGATAAAATATTCCGGGAGCGTCGGCATGTTATTTACCCTTTTGATCGTGACACCGTGGCATGACACAATGATTGCCATCGCGAGCACGATGTTTCTTGTCAGTATGTTTTACATTACCATTTTTGTTTTCAAGTCAAGGCTGCCCTTGTTCAAATTGCTGTGCGTTATTTATCTTCTTATTTTTTACAGCACGCTTTATCTGTATGGGTCTGGTGATTTCCGGGAGTATTTGCCGATCACTCAGAAAGTACTGTTTGTCATGACGATT
Source organism: Dyadobacter diqingensis (assembly GCF_024220585.1). Taxonomy (GTDB): domain Bacteria; phylum Bacteroidota; class Bacteroidia; order Cytophagales; family Spirosomataceae; genus Dyadobacter; species Dyadobacter diqingensis. The sequence continues at coordinate 368,737 of NZ_JAMXKF010000006.1, read as the reverse complement.
GTTTTAATTCTGGGACTGCATTTTTTTACGAAGAAAGAAGATTTTCAACATGCAAAGTAAGTAAGGAAGAATAGGCGATAGCTCCATAACTTCCTTGTTATTACCAAAATCTTATTTCCAGATTGATTTTGCCGTATACATTTCAAGGTTTTTTACCTCAATCTGATTACCCCAGAATTGAATAATTTCTTTGGAGGCCGAAACCGGTTTTCTTTCAAGAGAATATGAATAGGCGCCATTGTCAATGAAAACTTCAACAGAAGTGCGGTCCACGTAAATATCGGCGGTAATTTCCATACTGGTCATATCCTCAGGCGAATAGAAAACACCATTCACGAGGTTGGAATTCATATCGTAGTCGAGCAGACGTTGACCAAAAAGAGAGAAACCGGTGCTGGTCGCATGTGATAATTTTAGCGTTGCCTTCATCCGAAACTTATCTGTTGCTTGCAAGGACTTCACCTTTTCGCTCGCGTCATTTGCGGATAATGCTGACCACTGACCAATCCGGTCAAATAATTGTTCCGATTCTTTAACGGGTACACTCACCAGCCGCGGGCCATTTTTAGTGGTACGGAGCCGAAGTTCGGTGGGCAATAACATCATGTTGTTAAATGGCATCCCTGGTTGTTGAATCCGGCCCCAGCCAATTTGGATGCGTCGTGGGTCGTTTTCAGGCATGTTGGCGAAGGTCTGCGCGGCATAAATGCTCCCCGTCGTATAATAGTGTTTGCCTGATTCCGGTTTAAAGGTTTTTCCGTCAAATGAGCCGATCATATAGGTAGCAGAGGCGCCATAGATTACCCATTTCTTTTTGCTGTTATCACCATCTACGGGTAATTCAAATAAGTCAGGGCACTCCCAAAAGCCGGTCAGATGGCTCTCATATTTCCACTCTTTCAGGTTTTGAGAAGTATAAATCGAATGACCATCGCGCTCGTTAAGTACCATGACCCAGTGTTTGCTGGGTTCGTACCAAAATACGCGCGGATCCCGGGTATCCTTGCTGTTCCATTTCGCCCTGGAATCGATCAGCGGATTTTTGTCATATTTTGTCCAGGTCCGGCCTTTATCCAGACTGTAAGCCATACACTGAATTTGCTTTTCAGGGTTATCAACTGTGAAAAAAGCGATCATCGCTGGCGTCTTGCCGCGGTTAAATCCGGCAGTATTGTTATAGTCGATCACCGTTGAGCCCGAAAACATGGTCCCCAGGTTGTCGGGCGATAGTGCGGTCGGCAATTCTTCCCAGTGGATCATATCCTTGCTGACAGCATGGCCCCACGACATATTTTCCCACTCGCGCTCATAGGGGTTGTGCTGGTAAAAAAGATGGTATTCGCCTTCGAAAAAGATCATACCATTCGGGTCATTGATCCAGCCCCGACGGGATGAAAAATGGTATTGCGGTCTGTTCTTCTCGCGGTAAACGGAATCCTGACCTGCAAATTTATCGTCCTGATAAATTTTGTTGAGTCCATCCGTCTTGCCGTCATAACTTATGGAAATGGTTTGTCCCTGAAGCGCTGTCATATCGCAGAAAACCCAATAATCAGGTTTTCCCGAGGCCAGCCTGATTTTGAACGATCGCTCTTGTTTTCCCAACATCTGGAATTGCATCGTTCCCCTGTTTTCTGCTTGTGACACCGGCAAATTCAGATATCTTTTGGTGATCTTTATGGAAAGGTTTTGTGCCTGTACAAAGTGATTGCCCAACATTATCAGGGTCAGGGCTATGAAAGTCGAAGTTAATCTCATGGAATTTTAAGTGGTTAAAACTTGAAGTAGTTCACCGACAATTTATACTTGAAACACCAGATTTTTTGATAAGAAAACGACTTTTCATATAAGGCAAGGTTACACCTTTTTTACAGAAAATTGGGATAAGACAGCGACGGGGCCACTGTTTCGAAAAAGTCCTTACCAATACTTCTCAATCAATTCTTTGATCGTCTCATTTTTTTCAATCCCGTCGCCGCTTTCGTTTTTGATCTCATGCAGACGTTTTTTGAGGTCTTTGATTATTGTTTTGTATCGCGGGTCGTTAATAGCATTGTGATCTTCGTGCGGGTCTTTTCTTAAATCGTAAAACTCCCAACCCGGTGCATATTTCATTTTATCCCGTTGTGTTTTTGTTCTTGATTGGCCGTAAAAAAGTGCCAGTTTATAGCGTTCAGTCCGTATTCCGAAGTGGGCGGGCCTGTTGGATTCATTTGCCCAGTAGCGATAATACATATCTTTCCGCCAGCCAGCTGGTGTTTTTCCCTGTAAATTCTTGCGGAAACTTTCTCCCTGCATGCTGGCGGGCTTTTCAATACCTGCATAATCGAGAAACAGCGGAGCAAAGTCGATATTGAGAATAATGTCGTCAATTCTGTTTCCTTTTTTCAGCTCCTTTGGATAACTGATGACAAATGGCATACGCAGGGATGGCTCATAGATAAATCTTTTGTCGAAAAATCCATGTTCTCCCAGAAAATATCCCTGATCAGCCGTGTAAATGATGATCGTATTTTCCAGCTCTCCCGATTTCCTGAGGTGATCTATCAGCCGGCCAATATTGTCATCCACGGCCGCGCCACATCTTAAAAAATCCTTGATGAATTTCTGGTATATTTTTTTCCTGGCTGTCAGAGAATCGAGTCCCTTTAAGGAAAACTCCCGGCCCGGATATTCCTTTCCGGTACTTTGCTGATATCTTGTACCTAATAAATCGAGGGGCCAGCCATCGTGTGTTCTGCCGGTGGTTGCTGCACCTTTATCTGCAAAATCTGCCGGGTAGGGGACTTCTGTTTTTTCGAGATAATCGGCATAACGTTCCGGATAATCAAAAGGCTCGTGTGTCGCTTTAAAGTGCGTGGAAAGGTAAAAAGGCTTACTCGAATCCCTGTTTTTCAGCCATTCAATCGACTGATCCGTGATAACATCGGTGGAATAGCCTTTGTACACTTTACCTCCGGTTTGATCATCCTTCCAGTTCTCCTTGGTCATTAAAATGGGATCGCGATACCTCCCTTGTCCGGGTGTAACCGAATAATAGTCGAATCCAGAAGGTTCTTTTCCCAAATGCCATTTTCCGATAAGTGCTGTCTGATAACCACCGGAACGCAAAATTTTTACAAAATTCATACTGTCAGGTTCGAAGGAATCTTCCAGATCATAGACACCATTTCGATGGCTGTATTGCCCGGTCATCACCGCTGCGCGGCTGGGAACGCAAATCGAGTTGGTACAAAATGCATTGTTGAGCACAACGCCATTTTCTGCCAGCCATTTAATATTGTCGTTTTTAACATAATCCTTTAAAATGCCGCCATAGATACCCCAGGCCTGAGAAGTATGGTCATCCGACATGATATAGAGTATGTTTGGTCTTTTTTTCGGTTGTGCGAAAGAAAAAAACGGAACGAAAATGATTAGAAGGATAATTCTGATGTTCATGGTTTAACTGGCAATGATCTGGTCAACAACATTTACTTTTTATTACATTTTTTTGATTCCTGAGCCGGTGCATTTCATGGCGTTGCTTCGGAGAATATGTCTTGATTTTTCGGCATTTTTATCAGGCTGAGCTGCAATTTCAGGATTTTGTTCAATAATTTCATAAAGCTCACCGGTATCTCTGCCATTATTATTAAGGGTAAAGAAAACGGAAGGATTGTCACGGATATGTCAGGTAGTTTCTTGTTTGTCTGCAAACCACCCAAGGGCTAAAATTTATAAATCGTGTATGTTCAAAAGCAAACTTCACGATATTTGGCATGGGATAACCAAGGCTATCAACTTAAATATGGCAACAACTCAGAATTTTTTTAACTCTCCAAGTCATTTTTATATCATCGGTAACGGTGTTATTGCAAAAGCTTTGGCCGTGGCATTAACCATTAACGGCAGAAAAGTTACAATCCTGCGGGGAAGTGTGGACTAGCAACCGCCTTATGTAGAAAATGTTGAGGTAGAGCTGGATGGTAACCATTTTCAGGCAGCTATTGAGATCAGTGGCATGGATCAATTTGCCGAGCTTAACGGTATCATATTATTGACAAACAAATCATTTGGAAATCAGGCGCTTGCCGGTAAGCTTAAATCAAAAGCAAATCAATCTCCGATCGTATTTCTTCAAAATGGTTTGCACATTGAAAACAGCTTCATTGATATGGGTTTTACGGAGCTCTACCGATGTGTATTGCTGGCCACCAGCCAGTCCATTACAAAAAACAAGGTCAGGTTCAGACCTGTTGCATCATCGCCGGTCGGCGTGATCAAGGGCTCTGGTGAAGTCCTGAACAGTATTGTGGAACAGCTGAATACCGAAATTTTTTCATTCAGGGCAGAGGAGAATATACAGAACCTGATCTGGAAAAAAGTAATCAGCAATTGCGTGTTCAATTCGATTTGTCCGCTATTGGAAACAGATAACGGTGTGTTTCAGCGGAACGAAGCGGTGCTGCAAATTGCGAAAACTGTAATCGGCGAATGTCTGACTGTTGCGAAAGAAAATGGCATTCAGTTAACAGAAGACGAAGTGCTGCAAAATGTACTTTCTATCAGTAAAATGTCTGACGGACAAAAAATATCAACCTATCAGGATATACTTAATAAGCGGGAAACTGAGATCGAAACATTGAATTTTGCCATCGTGAAGGCTGCTGGTTCAGCCGGTAAAACACAGGTCCCGGTTACAGCTTTGCTTGGCGAGTTGACTAAAATAAAATCCGAGTTATCCAGAATGAAAACTGCTGAATAAGGTTAGGAAACACTTAAAATGAGCGCACGCGAATTGTACGCTCATTTTTTTAACAAATTGTGACTGCTGGTTACTTTATTCTTTTAGCCGTCGCATCAAACATATTCATTAAGCTGCCTTTCAGATTGTCATCATCTACCTTGGCCAGATCAATCGTAACGTCATAACCCTGGGTTGAAAAAGCAAGACCGATTTTATTGCCATTTTCTTCAACAATGATCGGGATTTTTTCAGCGGAGGCATCAGCCGCGTTGATAAGCTGGCCGGTCAGATTGGCGCCGCTTCGTTCAAGGCTGGCAATCATTTTAGAATCTCCGTTGGGAGTGCCTATGACTAAAATCTCCCATTTTCCCACGAAGAAGTCGGCAGGTGCAGCTGTTTGAGCGATACTTTCAAAGGCGACGCTGAGCATCAAAACGATGCCGAAAATAAAACTGGCTCTTTTCATAATAGTAGTTGATAAAATAGATTAATTTTTGGTCGGAATGGTGTGAGGAAAACTGCTTATGAGAGAGCAAAGTAAAAGAAAATTCTTTATTGTCTAAAAATAAAGACAATAAATTTTTTACAATTTTATATATTTGTATTACAATTTTATATCGGCTTCCCTCTTACCTTCAGGTCAAAAAATGGAACCTCTTCCCAAGAACTGCAAAAATTGCGATCATCAGCTTACCGGGAAATTTTGTGCGCATTGCGGGCAGGCCGCCGACACACATAAATTGAACATGCATTTTATCTGGCACGAGATTCAGCATGGACTTATTCATGTGGATCATGGGATTTTTTATACCATCAAAAAATTGTTAACGGCACCCGGCGAGATGATCAACGAATTTATAGAAGGTAAAAGAATCAGACATTTTAAACCGGTAACGCTTGTTGTCGTTCTGGCAACGTTGTATGGTTTGCTGTATCATTATTCCATCAAAGGACTGTATCAGGTCGACCCGATTCTTCCCGATCAGAATATCCTTGGAGCCTATGCGATCGTAATCGCCTGGACAACAGATCATGCAGCCTATTCGAGCCTGATTTCAATTTTGACCAATACGTTAGCTTCCTATCTCGTTTTTAGAAAACAGAGAAACAATTTTGCTGAGCATTTGGTACTGAATACCTTCTCTCGAGGGCTTAGCCTCATTATTAATCTGCTGCTGCTTCCTGTTTTTTATTTTTCGGGTTTACCGGCTGAAAATCCAATAATGTATACCCTGGCGATTCAAATTATTGACATATTTTTAATGTACTGGTGTTATGCCGGGTTTTTCGGCGGTTTATTAAAGCTGAAAATTCTGATACTCACGATGCTCACTTTTCTGTTGATGTCCACGATCAATACCACTTTTGGCTTCATAATCGGTCTGGTCGTTGAAGCGTTCACTTAAATTATTACCTATTAAAAAATGGCATTCGGTTAAGTTTGCTAGTTTTACAGTTGATGAACATATCATATCCGTTAAGCGAACAGGGTTATATCCAGCAACTTTCCATTGACTGTGTTATTTTTGGTTATCAGGACCAAAAACTTAAAGTTCTGGTGCCAAAACTGAACTTTAAAGGCAGCTTTTTTGCGCTGCCCAGTGGGTTTGTTTATCAGGATGAAGATATTGATGCTGCTGCCCGAAGAATACTTCGGGAGCGTACCGGCATCAAGGATGTTTATCTGGAACAGTTTTACGTGACGGGTAAGGCGAGCAGAAACAGCAAAGCCTTCCTGGATCAGCTTATTGAGCTTAATGTGGAATTAATCGGGTCGAAGTCTGAGGATCTAACCGATGAGAGATCCGGAGCCAATGATTACGTCTGGTTTACGCGTCGATTTGTTTCCATAGGTTATTATGCCCTGGTAGATATCAGCAAAGTTGTTGCGCAAAAGACCGATCTGGATGAGTCTATTGAATGGTATGAAGTTGGGCATTTGCCTCAAATGATTATGGATCACAACGAGATCATTGGTAAAGCGCTCGAAACGTTCAGACTTACACTGGATCAAAAAGGTAATGCCTTTAATCTGCTTACGGAAACTTTCACGATGAAAGACGCCCAGCAGCTGTATGAAACAATATATGAAAAGCAATATGCCCGTAATAATTTCCAGAAAAAGATACTTGATTTAGATGTTCTGGAAAGACTGGAAAAGAAGTTTACCGGTGCTGCCAATAAAGCCCCGTACTTGTATCGGTTACTTCGGAAAGGTTAGTGGCTTTAGTGTGGACCATACTTCTCATCATAGTCAGCCGACGAAGATATTTAGGCCCTAATTTGCATCGGTAGTTATCAAACATGTTAAAATATCTTACTACTCGGATAAGAATGCGTGTATTCTATAAAAGAATATATATTTTCTTTGTATAGTTAAATTTATCACAAAAAGGCCCTTGCAGAAGGTTCTGAGGATGATATTTTGGACGACTTTCTGGTATTAACAATCGATATCTGCTTTTTGTTATGACGGCTACAACCCCCGGTAAATTTTTGTGTGTTATCCTGCTCACCCTGTTATTGATTCTTCCGGGCGTTGCAGGCGCGGTTGATATTTATGTGTCAAAAAGCGGGAACGATAAAAATCAGGGCAGTAAGCAAAAACCGTTGGCTACAATTGAGGCTGCGAGAAATAAGGTCAGGAATACCCGTGGGGCGGTGACGGTTTTCATAAGAGGAGGTATTTATTATTTGAATCATGCAGTTGTTTTTAGTCAGCCCGATTCAAGAAAACCCGGCGAAGAAGTTGTCTATAAGGCATTTCCCGGTGAGCATGTCACCATTAGCGGAGCATCGGAAATTACCCCGAAATGGGAGACATATAAAGGCAATATCAAAGGAATGTCGGTTCCCGGCAACCTGCTCTTTGACCAGCTTTATATAAATGAGCAGAAACAACGCATGGCACGTTATCCCAATTTTGACTCGACGAGCAGTCATTTCGGGGGATACTCAGCCGATGTTTTGTCACCGGGAAAAATCAATGGCTGGAAATCGCCCGAAGGCGCCTACATCCATGCCATGCACAAACACGAATGGGGAGATTATCACTATCGGGTAACCGGAAAAAATGCCGACGGGACACTCGCCATGGAAGGCGGTTATCAAAACAACCGCCAGATGGGTATGCATGATAAGTACCGGTTTATTGAAAATGTTTTTGAAGAGCTTGACGCACCGGGAGAATGGTATTACAATAAGAAGGAACAAATGCTGTACGTTTATTCGACAGAGGATTTGTCCGGGAAGAAAATACTCAGCCCTCAGATTAAACACCTTTTCGAGTTCAGGGGCACGTCAGCCAATCCGGTTCGTAACATAGGTCTGGAAGGTTTTGAGTTTGCTCATACTTTACGAACATTTATGGAAACCAAAGAACCATTGCTGAGAAGCGACTGGGCTATCTATCGCGGCGGAACTGTTGTGTTTGAAGGGACTGAGCAATGTTTTGTCAAAAAATGCCACTTTAACGCGGTGGGAGGTAATGGCGTCTTTTTTAACAACTACAACCGCAAAAGTGAGGTTTCAGGTTGTCATATGGAAAACATCGGTGCCAGTGGCGTTTGTTTTGTCGGCGATCCGGCTGCTGTTCGCTCACCGAGTTTTGAATACCATGAATCAGTTCCATATAGTAAAATGGACAAGCAGCCAGGCCCCCAAAGCAATAATTATCCGGCGGAATGTAAAGTCTACGACAATCTGATGCACGGATTGGGGCAGGTGGAGAAACAGATTGCCGGAGTCCAGATTTCGATGGCCATGGATATTACGGTGAGCCATAATACGATTTATAACATTCCACGTTCAGGAATCAATGTCAGTGAGGGCACCTGGGGAGGGCATGTGATCGAATTTAATGACGTTTTTAATACCGTACTGGAAACAGGCGATCACGGATCGTTCAATTCCTGGGGAAGGGACCGTTTCTGGCACCCCGACCGGGAGGTGATGAACAGACTAACGACTGACCATCCTGAAATCATTCTGCTCGATGTGCAGAAAACCATCGTCATCAGAAACAACAGGTTCAGGTGTGATCATGGCTGGGATATTGATCTTGACGACGGGAGCAGCAATTATCATATCTATAACAACCTGTGCCTGAACGGCGGACTGAAACTACGCGAAGGCTTTCAGCGTGTGGTTGAAAACAACATTATCATCAACAACTCCTTTCATCCGCACGTATGGTTTGCGGCCAGCGGTGACGTTTTCAGGAAAAATATTGTAACAAAACCGTATTTTCCGATCCAGATAAAAGAATGGGGGAAAGAAGTGGATTATAACCTTTTTCTTGATCAGTCTGCACTGGAAAAAGCGCAATCGAATAAGACAGACCAGCATAGCCTCGCCGGTGATCCGCTTTTCGTTGATGCGGTGCATGGAAATTATCAGGTAAAACCCGGAAGTCCTGCTTTGAAACTTGGCTTTGTCAATTTTCAGATGGATAATTTTGGTGTTGTTTCTGTTGAATTGAAAGCGAAATCAGCGCGGGTTCCTTTGCCCAATATCAATAACAGCCTTGATGATAAAAATATGCAGGATGTTGTCTGGCTGGGTGCAAAGTTTAGAAATGTCAATGGTCTGGGAGACAGATCTGTCTATGGGTTGCCCGACGAGAAAGGAGTAATTCTTGAAACCATTCCCGAGGGAAGCATTCTTTCCAAATCGGGGTTGAAAAAGGGAGATGTGATTCGTTTGCTTAACAAAAAGGATATCACCAACGTGTCAGACCTGATCAATGTTTTTCAGGAGGTCAACTGGATGGGGCACTCTGAGGTGGCTTTTTTCAGAAACCAGCAGTTGAGCAGCGAGACGGTCTCATTCAAATAAGTACAAAATATTTTATGTCTAACTTTTATAAATTCAAAAAATTGAAAGCTTCCGTTTACCTGATCCTGTTCGCAACCCTGCTTCTGGGTTTTTCCTTTGAAAGTTCTGCCCAGCAGGATCTTAAACTTTGGTATAAACAGCCAGCACGCAACTGGAACGAGGCTTTGCCTGTTGGAAATGGCCGTATTGGTGCCATGGTTTTTGGCAGGGTTAATGAGGAATTGATTCAGTTGAACGAAGAAACGCTCTGGTCGGGCGGTCCGGTGAACAATAACCCCAATCCGGGTGCCGTGAAATATCTGCCTCAGATTCGTAAGGCTTTGGAAAACGAAGATTATAAACTGGCGGAAGACCTCACGAAGAAGATGCAGGGGCTTTTCACGGAATCGTACGAGCCGCTGGGAGACCTGGTTATCAAACAGGATTTTAAAACTGCACCATCAGCCTATCGGCGGGAACTGGATATTTCAAACGCCCTGTCCCTGACCACTTTTACGGTTGACGGTGTGGAATACAGCCGGGAAATTTTTATTTCGGCCGCCGATCAGGTCATGGTTGTCAGACTTAAATCCAGTAAAAAAGGGACACTTAATTTTACGGCTTCAACGAGCAGTCCGCTGGTTTACCATAATGTGGTATTGGCTGCTGATCAGCTGGCGATGAAAGGTCAGGCGCCTTCACACACGGACCCAAGTTATATGCAAACGATGGAAATTCCGGTCGTATACAACGATCCGTCACAGTGCCGGGGGATGCGTTTTGAACTTAGGGTAAAAGTGAAAGAATCGGATGGCAAGGTGGTAACCGATACTGCCGGTGTACACATCAGCGATGCCAGTGAAGTCGTCTTACTTCTCTCTGCGGCTACCAGTTTCAATGGTTTTGATAAATGTCCGGATAAGGAAGGTAAGGATGAAACATTACTGGCCGACCAATATCTGAAACCCGCTTTGGCAAAAAGTTTTGAGACTATCAAAAGCGCTCATATTGCAGATTATCACGGGTTTTTTAATCGGGTAAGTCTGGTTTTAAATGGTAATCCCAAAACGGATCTGCCGATGGATGAGCGTCTTAAAAACTACACCGAAGGGGCTAAAGATCCTGCTCTGGAATCTCTTTACTTTCAGTTCGGGAGATATTTGCTCATTTCAAGTTCGCGTCCCGGAGGTATCGCGGCCAATTTACAGGGAATATGGAATCATCAGGTGCGTCCGCCATGGAGCAGCAACTTTACGACCAATATCAATGCCCAGATGAACTATTGGATGGTTGAAACCGCCAATTTATCGGAGCTTCACACCCCGCTTCTTGATATTATCAAACAGATGGAGGTGACCGGCACGCAAACGGCAAAGAATTTCTACAATGCAAAGGGATGGGTCGTTCATCATAACTCCGACATTTGGGCAACATCCAATCCGGTGAGCGGAAGTCCTTCCTGGGCTAACTGGCCGATGGGCGGTGCATGGCTTTGTCAGCATCTTTGGGAACATTATCAGTTTACGGGCGACAAGCAATTTCTTTCCAGGGAAGCTTATCCGCTTATGAAATCGGCAGCTTTGTTTTGTCTCGACTGGCTGATCGAAGATAAGAACGGTAAACTGGTTACTTCGCCTGCTACCACTCCCGAGAATATTTTCATTGATGACAAGGGTTATAAAGGAGCTGTTTCAGTTGCAACGACGATGGATATGGCCATTATCTGGGATTTGTTCACAAACCTGATCGAGGCTTCTGAGCGCCTGGACACAGATTCGGAATTTAGAAAACTGTTGGTTGAAAAACGCAGCAAATTATTTCCGATGCAGATTGGCAAAAAAGGAAATTTACAGGAATGGTATAAGGACTGGAATGAAGCAGAACCTGAGCATCGTCACATTTCGCATTTGTTCGGATTATTCCCTGGCAGACAAATTTCTCCGCTTAATTCGCCGGCTTATGCACAGGCAGCCAGAAAAACCATGGAGCTTCGCGGCGATGGTGGCACAGGATGGAGCAAAGGCTGGAAGATCAATATCTGGGCAAGGCTGTTGGACGGGAATCATGCTTACAAACTCATCCGTGAGCAGCTGAAACTGACTGGTGTTGAGGGGACCAACTATGCGAATGGTGGGGGCACATATCCGAACCTCTTTGACGCACATCCGCCTTTCCAGATAGACGGCAACTTTGGAGGCACATCAGGAATTACCGAGATGCTGGTGCAGAGCCACGATGGTTTCGTGAATATTTTACCTGCTATTCCTGATAACTGGACCAGCGGTGAGGTGAAGGGAATGAAGGCTCGCGGTGGTTTTGAGGTGGATGTGATTTGGAACAATGGCAAAATTACGCAGCTGACGGTACGTTCGAAATTGGGAGGTAACTGTCGTATCGATGTTCCTAATGCAATAAAGGCAAGCGGGAAAACAAATATAAAGATTGCCAAAGCTGAGAATCCGAATGCATTTTATAAAGCGGTTCAGGAATCTGCTGCGGATCGGGTTATCAGAAAAAACAGACTTGTTTATGATTTTGTAACGGAGGCTGGGAAAGAATATATTTTTAAAGCAGGCAAGTAATTATCGTTCGTTTTGAAAATGTTTCCGAAAGGTCTTGGCGGTATTGAAAGGTGTATCTCAGTTGTAAAGGATTGTTTACTTTGATTAAATTGGTCATCATATGATTCAAAATCAGGAAGATATTTATTTATTTGCTCTGGTCCGGAAGGGAGATAAGAGCGCTCTTGAAAATCTTTTTAACAAGTATTACAGCGCTCTTTACCGTTTCGCTTTTTGTCTCACCAAGAAAAAGAGCACGGCAGAGGAAGTCGTTATCGACGTTTTTGCTGCAATCTGGGAAAAACGGGAAGTGCTGGCAGCCGACAAAAACATTGCTTACCATTTGTTTACGTTGACTCAGCGGAAAAGTGCTGATTGCGGACAAGAGAAATTATTTTCTCTTGCCGAAAAATCAATTTGATTTTTTCATTCAACCAGAACACAGTAAAGGAAACCCCGCCGATTTTTTAGATGGAATCCGGGAAGTTATTAATGCTCTTTTTTATTTCTCATGCAAAGATTATTCAGGTCGGGTACTTTGGTTTTTTTGTTGGTTTTCGTTTGTATCAGGCTTTCTGCACAGGTGTCAGTGTCAGGGTTAAAGTGTGAGTATGCAGCTGCGCCAACCGGCATTCAGGCAGTTCGGCCACATTTAAGCTGGATACTTGAAGCAGCTAAGAGAAATACACAGCAGACTGCTTACCGGGTGCTTGTGGCTGACGAACAAGCCTTACTTCAAAAAAATGTTGGAAATATCTGGGATTCGCAAAAGGTATCGTCTGCCCAATCGCATCAGATCAAATTCGGCGGTAAACAGCTCGATCCTGTTAAGCAGTATTATTGGAAAGTCATGGTTTGGGATAATCATGGGCAGGTATCAACATGGAGCTCATCGGCGACCTGGCAGATGGGTTTGCTCGCAACCTCGGACTGGCTGGGAGCGCAGTGGATTGCCTATGAAAAATTGCCTGATTCTTTGAAAATAGTACCTGCAATTGACAATCCGCGCGATCCGAGATGGCACAAGGGAAATGATGTTTTGCCTCTGCTCCGGAGAGATTTAAACGTAAAAAAGAAAATCAAAAAGGCGACGGCGTTTGTAAGTGGATTAGGGCAGTTTGAAATGAGCCTTAACGGCGAAAAAGTGGGAGATCATTTTCTGGATCCGGGTTGGACGCAGTATGATAAACATGCTTTGTATGTAACTTTTGATCTTACTGAAAAATTAAAACAAGGCCGAAATACACTGGGTTTTATGCTCGGAAATGGATTTTACTTTATTCCCGGCCACAGATATCACAAGCTGAAAGGTGCCTACGGATATCCAAAAGTGATCTGCCGGATCGTCATTCAGTATCAGGATGGCTCTTCGGAAAATATCGTTAGCGACAAGTCATGGAAAGTTTCCGCCGGCCCGGTTACCTATTCGAGCATTTATGGAGGAGAAGATTACGATGCCACTTTGGAACAGCCTGGTTGGAACAAAGCGGGTTTCGATGACCGTAAATGGCAACAGGCTGTCATTGTTGATGGTCCAGCCAGGTTGGATGCACAAACAGCGGCACCATTGAAAATTTTTGACCAGTTCACACCAGTGAAAGTTACACAGCCCAAGCCCGGTGTCTGGGTATACGATATGGGACAGAATGCTTCCGGTATTCCTCGCATTACTGTGAAAGGCAGAAGGGGAGAAGTGATCAAAATAACACCTGCGGAGTTAATTTATGATAATGGTCTGGTAAACCAGTCGGCCGTTGGAGCGCCTGTTTTTTTCAACTATACACTTAAGGGCGATGGTATGGAAAGCTGGCAGCCCCAGTTTATGTATTATGGTTTTCGTTACATTCAAATCGAAGGAGGTGTTCCGGAAAATGAATTAAATCCACAGCAATTGCCGTTGATTTCAGAGGTGAAAAGCCTGCATACACGAAATTCAGCGCAAACGATCGGGGAGTTTTCCTGTTCAAATGTACTTTTCAATAAAACCTACAAGCTGATCGACTGGGCTATAAGAAGCAACATGGCTAGCACCTTAACAGACTGTCCTCATCGTGAAAAGCTGGGATGGCTCGAAGAAGCTTATTTGGTAGGCAGTTCTATCCGGTACACGTACGACATCGCGACCTTATGCCGGAAAATAGTAAAAGATATGATCCATTCTCAAACTCCCGAAGGTCTCATTCCTGACATTGCTCCGGAATTTGTTGTGTTCGGTGGCGGTTTCAGGGATTCACCGGAGTGGGGGAGTAACGGGGTTATCATGCCGTATTACCTGTATCAATGGTATAACGACAGAGAAGTACTTGCCGAGAGTTATGAGATGATGACACGTTACGTGGCTTATCTTGGTAGTAAATCAAAAAATCACATGCTCAATTTTGGGCTTGGTGACTGGTATGACCTGGGTCCCAAAGATCCAGGTGTGTCGCAGCTTACACCTGGTGGGATAACAAGTACGGCTACTTATTACTATGATCTAAAAATCCTGGCCGAGGTCGCTTCTATTCTGGGTAAAAATGAGGATGCCCTGAAATATTTGGATTTGAGTCTGGAGGTGAAAAAAGCGTATAATAATAAGTTTTTCAACAAAGAGACGGCTCAGTACGGAACAGGCAGTCAAACCGCTAACGCTATTTCAGTCTACATGGGGCTCGTGGAAGATCAGTATAAAGAGCGGGTCATCGAAAATATCGTGAAGGATATTCATGCGCATGGCAACGGCGTTACGGCGGGTGATATTGGTTATCGGTATTTGTTGCGAGTGCTTGACGAGCATCACAGATCCGATTTGATTTATGATATGAACAGCCGGTCCGATGTTCCCGGATATGGGCTTCAATTAGCCAAAGGTGCCACCTCGCTCACAGAATCCTGGCAGGGTAACACCATATCTTCTAACAACCACTTCATGCTGGGGCATTTGATGGAATGGTTTTACAGTGGGCTGGGAGGGATTAAGGCGGCTGCTAATTCACCGGGTTTTCGGGAAATTGTGATCCGTCCCGAGCCGGTTGGCGATGTAAATCATGCCCAAGCAAGTCACATGTCTCCTTACGGCATGATCAGGACCGACTGGGAGAAAAATGCCAGCTCTTTCAAATTGAAAGTACGGATCCCGGTTAACAGCACCGCTGTTGTGTATCTGCCAGCCACGCAACATTCAGTAGTAAAAGAAAATGGGAAAATATTATCTGATCGGTCGGAGCTGAAAAACCTTGGATTTCTGGAAGGCAGGATGATGGTGAAAGTTGGGTCGGGAGAGTATTTGTTTTCGGTTGAGTAGTTTGAAATCCTTTTAGGATCACGGCTGTTGTTTCAGGAATATCTCACGAGCTAGCTCTCTGTACGAAAACAATTATTTGAGGATTGCTTACCTATCAAATCACCTTTACAGAATTCAGGATTAGTTCTTAAAAACAAGTTACTCAGATTTTCACAGGCCTAAGCGGCTTCTGTTTCTCCTTCTGTCAAATCAACAGCAGTGATTCTTTTATGTTGTCTCGCCAAAACCGGAAAATATTTCGATGATTTGGTTCAGCGATAACGTCTGCAAAATAATCTTTGTATTTTTTAAAAAATGGCGTTCGAGATCGTTGCCTTCATATGCGATTTACAAGCTAAGCAGTATAAAAGTGCTTGAAATAACCAAGCTGAAATCCCTACCAAGCGCATTTTAAACCCGTGTTTTTACTAGTCACAAAAAAAATGAGTTTTTTTTGTGACCAAACCTTTAAACTTACGTCTACGCTTTAAATCATAGAAAAAATACGATAGCCGGTATTAATTTTTTCTATTTAATAAGAGGGTTATTTAGGAAAATTAGAGATTAAATCGGTTATCGTAGTTTTAAACCCGAAAGAATTATTTCTATTAAAGTGAATACGTTATGCATAAAATTTTAATTGCTGACGACCATATTTTGGTTCGGCTTGGTATGGAACTGGTGGTTAAAGAGGTTTTAGGCAGTTCGGTTATGGTGGATTTTGCTTCCGATGGCAGGGAGCTTTATGAAAAACTGGCTTCAAAGGAATATGACATACTTATCTCTGATTTAAACATGCCCGGCATGGAAGGCCTTGGCATGGTTGCCAACGCTTTAAAGATCCAAGATAAGCTTCGGATATTACTTGTCAGCGTTAACCCGGAGACAATTTTTGCACATCGTTATCTTAAAGCCGGCGCCTTTGGGTATATACAGAAAGGAAATTCGGATGAAGAATTGAAGCGGGCAATCTATGACATCAGTATCGGGCGGAGGTATGTAACCAGCGGTCAGGCAGAACAGTTTACCAATGCCTTTTTAAATGATATTCCTTCCAACCCATTTGACACTTTGTCGGCCCGGGAGTTTGAGGTTGCGCTTTTGTTACTTAAGGGCAATGGTGTGCTGGAAGTGTCGACCGCACTTTCAATCAATTCTTCAACCGCAAGTACTTACAGAGGACGGGTTTTTGAGAAATTGGCAATTAAAAATGTGATTGAGCTCAGTCAGCTTGCACGCCGGTATCGGGTCGTAGGTGATGATACAATGTTACGCTAAATGTGCTGCCGTGCCCGGATGTTTCAATATCCAGCCTGCCGCCTATTTTTTTCAGCATTTTCAGTATCAGCATACTGCCAATTCCGTCATTCCCCGGCACGCGGTTTTCGTCAGTAAAGTAATTTATTTGCGTTTCACTGAGTCCGGAACCTGTGTCGGACACGGCAATAGTTATCGAATTGTCGTCGGATATCGTATGAATTGATACCGTTCCGTTTCGGGTATTTTTGTTTGCATTATCGATGAGGTTTCTGATGATTAGCGTAAGTATTTGATAGTCGGACTGACATGTCAGGTTTGTTTCGGGAATGATGAGTTGATTGCCTCTGTTGTTTACAATGTCGGTATAAAGTCCACTGATTTCGTTGAAAAGCTCCTGGAGAATGATCGTTTTGATGGATATTTTGAAATCTTCATGCTGACTTGTAGCCCACGTGAAAAACTGTTCCGTAAATATCCGGAGTGCCTGGGCTCCACTTTGCAATTCTCCGAGTTTTTGACTTAACGTGTCCGCGTCAATCAATTTGTGATTGACTACCAGATAGTTGCTTATGGTGCCTAAAAAACTGATCGGTGAACGCAAATCATGAAGAACCATGGTAATGACTTTGTCCTTTACCCGTGTACTGCGTAAAAGTGCGGACTCCGACTGAGCCAATTCTTCAACTGCCGCGCTGAGCTCCTTGGTTCTTGCAGTTACAAGCTGCTCCAATTCCTTCGATTCTTTCCTCAGTACATTTAATCGCCGGCGGACAATGAGGTGTGTCACAATTCCGAAACCTGCCAATAGCAGCAGATAAAACCACCACGTATTGTAAAACCAGGGTTTTACTTCGAGTTTCATTTCAAGTGTTTCGTGGTTATTCCCCGCTTTTCCGGATAACCTTCTGACGATAATTTTGTAATTCCCGGGCGGAATGCGACTCAATTTGATCTCACCGTTTTCGGGAACGGTATTCCAGATATCGCTTAGACTGAAAATCTGGTATTCCAGATGAATATTTTGCGGGTTACCAAAAAACGGACAGCTGACATTCAGGGATAATCCAAAGAAGTCAGGAGATACGCTGATTTGACCGGATGTTATTTCGCTGATTTTATTATTGATCAACAACCTGTCGATGTATATTTTTTTATCAGGATAGGCAGGACGTATTTTGTTTGGATAAAACCATACCAGCCCATCAATCGAGGGGAGAGACAACATGCTGTCTTTCATCCAAAGATATGCCGGGTCGCAGCCACCGTTGAATTCGTTGGTATTCAGCCCGTTTTCTTTGGTCAGGATATAAAAATAAACGTGGTCGGTTTTTCCGTGGGCATAAGCAATCAGATCAGCTTTTGAAACCTTAAATAGCCCGTTATTTGTCGGCAGCCAGAAATATCCCAAGCCATCATCGATAAAAGCATGGACTATTTTTAGCGACTTTTGAGCACCGGGCGGTATAGGGTAGAGTTTCCCTTTTTCATACAAATAAACCCCCTTTCCATAACTGGCAATCCATAACCGACCCTTATCCTGGTATATCGCTCTGATTTGTAACGAATCAAGTATTGATTTGTAAATGATTTTTTGGGATAGATTGTACCATTTCAGACCAGATTCGGTAGTCAGTAAAAACGAATTTTCATTCAATACGGACAAACTCACGGCTTTTACATTTGCCGGTAGTTTGTGCCAGAACTTCACGGTGTCGGCGGCGAGCTGACCGACTGAGTTTGTTGTACAGAAAATCAGGTCGCTGTGGTGTGGGAAAATGGACCGGAGTCTGCTCTTCAAATTTAGGATCGTCATGGATCGGCGTGTTTTCAGATCATATTTTTTAAGCACGAAATTCTGCTCATAATACAACTGATCATTTTGGTTTATATAATTAGCCACGCCATCTTCGCTTTTCAATGGGAGAAAAACAGACGTTCCATTACGTGAAAAGAGTCCATCCTTTGAGAAAATACGTCCATCCTGCGTCCTGACCTGGCTGTAAAAGCTTTGTGTGGTTATCTCATTGGGGATGTTCGGGTAGTTGAAAAGAGGCAAGGTAAGTACATATAATCCTTTGGTGGACGAGCCCAGGTAATATTTCTGGTACTGGGGATAATAGTAAATACAGGTTAGATTTGGGATATCAACCTCACTAAAAACCTCACGGGCGATGAGCTGTTTTGGTTCAAAAGAGATGCGATAAAGTTTTTTGCCTGAATATACGAACGTCCCGTTTTCGCACCAGAGCAACTTATACTTGCCCGCAAGATAGTCTGCATTGTTTTCAATGTCGCCCTGAATTTTTGTGACCGCGTCAATGGCTGTTCCATTCTCCCATATTTTTGCTTCGTTGTTTTTCCAAAGCTGAATGAGGTAGCTATTTCCCAGGCAGGCCTCCTGACTTTTGTGGTCCGATCTGGTCTTGATACCGATTTGTAATAGTTTATCCTTTTGCACATAGTACAGTTCATTCTCATGGTATACATAAATGTCTCCGTTAGTCGGACTGTGGATTTCGATCTGCCCGGGTAGTTTTGCCGGGTTTTGTAAAGCTTTTTTCAGGCTGTCCAGTCTCGGACTTAACACGAGATAACCGGTGGTCGATATATGTTTTCGCTCATTCTTAATCAATACCGGCATCGGAGCCGTGTTGCGGCTTTTTTGAATTACCAAAAGTGTTTGCATATCACCGGCTTCTGCATACAAATTCCCCTTTGGATCCGTTGCCATTCTTTGTATTCTCTCAGAGCGTAAGCCGGGGATATCTGATGAACTCTGTATGTTAAACGTTTTTCCGTCAAACCGAACAATACCCATCTCGGTGGCAAGCCAGCAATACCCGGCTTTGTCAAATTTGATATCCTTAACACTGTTTTGCGGTAGGCCGCTATCGGTGTTGAAATTGACAATGTCAGGATTTTTTTTCTGGCCCCGGCAGGGTATGTACAATAACAGGAAAAATGCAAAGTGTATTTTCAACAATTGAAAATAATGATGTCTTGGCTTATTCAGTTTCTCTAAAACTGACATCAGAGCAATGTAAATCGAAAAAATTCTAAGTATTATCATCAACAAAAGTCGGGTTTGACCCAAATTTATTGATATAAAATAATTTACAAGTTCTTTTATTGTAGGATTTAAGCTACATAATGTAGGCTTATTTCTTTAAGCTCAGCATGCTCTCTTTGAAGAAAAAAGTAATCCCAATGTCGTGTACGCATGTTTAGCTTTTAAAATATTTCTCGGATCAATGAACGTATATTAGTGATCGTTGATGTAATTGATTGTTTATTTTGCGCCAAAGTATTTTCAGTACCGACATCGTGAAGCTTACGCGCTACATGCTTGCGGCTTTTCGGCTATTTTTCCCGTCTTTCCCTCTTCGCAATTTTACATCCATTCAGGGCATCACCGTAAGGAGTGACCCTCGATTTCATGGGAGCAATTCTGCTCGGACAGCTAACAAATTTTCGTATACCCAAAACACGTTTTAACAATTCAGCACTATTTATGGCAAAAATTATCCGAAACTGCAATGTAAGATTGCTAATGTTCTGCATTTTGAGTCTATGCCTGACCGTCCAAACGGTTTCCGCACAGGGTGGGCTAACGATCACTTCCCCTGCCACCGTTGTGCAGGCAACCTGCCCTTCCAATGGAGGGTTTACCATACATGATAACGGTGGTGCAGGTGTTGTTTATCAGATAACATCCGGCCCGGCGGGTTATCCTCCCGGCGCACAGGATAGTAATACTTTTGCTGATTTGTTACCTGGCGAGTATACCGTGAAGGTGTACTATTTGGCAGAACCGACCAACGCTGCCACCGAAAATATTACCATTCTGGATCAGTACGTTGATGTTACTGCAAACTCGGTTGTGAGTAAGATATGTACAAGTGCAACTCCCGGCGGAACAATCACGACCACTGCCAGCAATGGAAGCCCGGCCTACCAGTACGCTTATTTTCAGGGAGATCCGGGCATGGCTGACAATGACCCCGCTATTGTCTATGGCACATCGAATATCTACGTTGCCTTAACGTACGGCACTTACAATGTGCGTGTCAAGGATGCCTGCGGGGTGTTTGTTACGCAGCAGGTGAGTATTGAAAAAAGTTATCCGGAAGGTCTTTGTATCAATCAGGCTTATCCTAAATATTACCTGCTGAATTGTGATCAGGTCAAAAATGATATCTATGTCCGCTTTTATCTGGCCAACGGTGTGGACCTTGCTTCATTGCCGGATGCGGGTATCGACATTGATGTATACTACAATACCGGCACTTGTGACGCTCCGGTTGAGGGAAGTTTTGTGAAAACAGTGCATTTTGGCCCGACCTCGGAGTCACCGGATATGCTTGTTCCTAACAAAAGCAATTTGATTTTTAAATTAAGAACGCCTTGTGGAGATGTCTGTTCTTATTGTTATGAATACGATCCGGCACAACAGGACATGGATGTTGCTGCCAATATTGAGGCAATTGACTGCCCTGCAACGCCGGGAGGGCCTATCAATTATGGGATTTATGCCGATGTAACCGAGCTTAGTGTCATTCCGATTACTTATGTGTTAACGAATAGCAGCGGTGTAGTTGTGGATACCTACACAACTTCTTCAACGGACCGTAACAATACAAGTGCCTATTTTAACGGACTTACCTCCGGTACTTACACCGTGACAGCGACGGATGCCTGTGGAAAAACGGACTTTCAGGTCGTGACGCCTGAGGGAGGCACACCGGGAGTTCTTACAGGCGTTCCGTCTACGTACGTAGGCTGTGCGACGATCAATGACAGAACAACGATGAATGTAAAAATTACGGGTGTTATGGCGAATCTGGCAGGTGCGGTTGCAAAGATTATCGCGCCAAGCACTTCGGGCGTAGGTACAGTGGGTTTTAATGGAGGTGGTGGTAATTATATATGGGCGGACGTAATCCCAGGTGGAACCTACACGATTCAGGTCGACAATCAATGCGGACAGACGGCTACGATAACGGTAACCCTTCCGATGGGCAATGTTCAGGACCAGCATATCAACGCGACTGTTGAGCAATTATGCGGAGGTACTGGTAATGTTAACATTGATTTAAGTTTGGAAGGGAATGGTTCGGTGAGTTTTGACTTGCTGGATGCGGCCAATAATATCGTGGGCTCCGGAACCGCGCCGGGTGGCTCTTTCATCAATTTGCCTGCCGGTACTTATCATGCTGTGGCTCATGTAATGGGTTGCGGACCATATGATTTTACCAAATCCGATATTGTTATCTTACCAGGTGGTTCTCTTCCTGTTATCACAAAAAAGCTGGGGGTGTATTGTGAGACAGGGACGTCGAAACTTGGTGCCAACGGAAAGGCAATTCTGGCTTTTTACGGTGCGCAGCCTTTGAAAGTTGACTTCCGCTTAACCTCCGGAACCGATGCAGATTATGTAAACCTTACCAACGATTCGGATGGAACGGAAACCATTGACGGACTGGAGACAGAAACTTCGTACACTATCAGAGTTACGGACGCATGCGGAAATTCAACGGTTGTACAGGTTTCAACGGGCTTGTTGGGAGCTATCTCTACTGAAAACACCGATAGCCCGTGTATTGAACATCCTTATACACTGAGCGTTCCGGACATGGTTGATGCCACCTACTCATGGACAAAAGACGGCGTTTTTATCTCCGGCGAGCGTGTGATTGATTTCCCAAGTTATGCCGCGGGTGATAATGGCACCTATGTTTGCACGATCGTCGTTGCTGGTTGTGTTACCCGTACCGCCACCACTATTCTGAACAGCGCCAATTGCACACTGCCTGTGACGCTTGTTAAATTCCAAACGCAAAAAGAGGGAAATGCGGTCCTTTTAAATTGGTCGACCACGATGGAAACAAATGCTGATCATTTCAACATTGAAAGAAGCCATGATGCAAAAGAATGGAAATACCTTGGGGCAAAACCTGCCAAAGGTGAAAGCAACGGACTGATCAATTATTCCTTTACAGACATCAGTCCGCTGCCGAATTTAAACTATTACCGTCTCAAAATGATCGATAAAGATGGTACCTACGCTTACAGCCGAATCCAAAGTATTGATTTTGATGGTGATGCACAATTTATCTTCTATCCCAATCCAGCCAGCAAGGTTTTGTTGATCAAAGGACAATTATCCGATGAGATCAGAGAGCTTTCAATTACAAATTTAAACGGAGTAACTGTTTATAAATCAAATCATTTATCACCGGCGGGAGTTAGTATTGAAAACTTTCCAAATGGGATGTACCTCATTAAGGCCATTAAAACCGACGGAACACAAATCACACACAAAGTGGTGGTTAACAAATAGCAGGAACACAGTAGAGTTCAATGCTAATTTAAATATTGATCAGTCAGGCCTTTGAAATTATTCAAGGGCCTGATTAAAAAAACGCTATTCAAATACACATTATGTCCACGATCATCATTGTTGAAGCCCGCCCTTTAATACGCCGGTCCATGGTAGCTCTGTTGGGTGAGTATTATAAAAATTGCAGCCTGATAGGCGTAGATGACATCGACGAATTTTATACCTCTGTTTCTTTAAATAGGAGTGATGTTATTTTCCTGATGATCAATCAGATTTCAATCGAAAATGAACTGAGCGTTATAAAGAAAATAAAACTTCAATATCCCGGCGCTTCGCTTGTCACTTACGATCAGGGGGCTGGGTTTAACATGGCTTTTTCCTATCTAAAATCCGGCGTACATGGTTATCTGACATCGGACAATGATATGGAGGATTTGATCAAGTGTGTCAAAATCGTTTCAGAAGGAGATCACTTTGTTGATCCAAGGCACCTGGATACTGTGGTTGACAGTCTGATCAAACAAAACAAATTAAAAAGAAGAGTTTCCCAAAAGCACATGACCCTGACGTCCAGGCAGCATGAAGTTGCTGTATTATTAGGGCAAGGAATGAATGCATCACATATTGCCGAAAAGCTAGGACTTAAAATCTCCACCATCAGCACCGTCAAAACAACCATTTTTACCAAACTCGGCATCGACAATATTCTCAAACTAAAAGAAATGCTGGAAGGATAAAACCTTTTCGATAGCGATTGAAATTTGTCCGGCCTCTAACCAAAATATCCCCCTGAATCGGTATTGTTTGAATTGAAATAATCAATGTTTTAAAACAGCAAAAGGAACACCAGACTGGCTAACAAACTTAACTGAATTCGCTTTTTTGAGACAATTAAAGTTTAATAAAACGTTATGACTAATGTGTTAATTATTGACAGACATCCGATTTTACGCAAAGGGTTGTCTTTATTTCTCAAAGAACATTTCAGAAAGATCACCATACTGGAAGCCAATACGCTTACAACTTTTGAAGAGATTTATTTGAATCAAAAAGTTGACTTGCTGATTATCGGAATCAATCAAAACCCCGGTTTTGAAGGGGTGCATGAAGTAATAGAATTGAGAAAAAGATTTGCTGAAACAGCGTTGATCATCTATGACGAAAACCCGAAAGCTACCTTGATTCTGGAATATTTGAAGACAGGCATAGATGGTTATTTAGGCAAGCAAAATGGCCTTGAAGAACTGCTGGAATGTATAAATTATGTAACCAACGGGAACCGGTATCTTAGTAACAGCCTCCTGGCTGTGATGCTGAACGGTTATGAAGAAAAAATAGTAGCGCCAGAAAAAACAAGAGTGACACTTACGTCACGGGAGTACAAAATTGCCAAACTCCTGAGCCAGGGAATGAAAACTTCCAAAATTGCAGAAATGCTAAACAGAAAATCCTCCACCATCAGCACGGTAAAAAAGACTATTTTTAAAAAACTTGGCGTGGAAAATGTTGTCCAGTTGAAAGAGATATTTTGAATATCGTCTGGCAGGTTTGAAAAATAAATTGAACCTGCCAGACGTATTAAGTAATCAATTGATTTTGAGGTTATTAAATACGGGAAGAACTCTTTCGAACTCACAGGATTTAGTTTTGCAATTGCTCCAAACTTATTTTTACGCAGGCACTAATTTTTGTCCCAGTTGTTCCTGCATTGACAAGAAGTCGTAGTTATTCCATGCCTGAGCGATTTTCCCTGATTCAACTTTTATCATGCAAAGGCCGGGAACAATGACCACTTTGTTGCTTGAAGTATGTGTCGCCGTGATAACAGTCCTGGCACATTCCATGTCGTCCTCTGAAACGACATCTTCCACATCTATTCTTATGTTGTGGAATTGACCTGTGAACTCTTCGAAAAATAGTTTAAAACCGGGCGCTCCTTTCAGATTATTCTCAGTTACAATACCATAAAATTCGGCGTTGTCAGTCATAAGCAGGTCAATTGCATCTTTTTTACTTTGGTTCCAAACTTCATCAAACCATCGATACAATAGAGTGGATTGTATATTGCGCATGATACAAAAGTTTAAGGGGTGAATTTAATTGGATAAAGCGGAATTGATATGCATCCTACTTATTTTTTTGTATATAATGTGTTGATATTCAGTATATTTTATTGCTGATTGCCCAAAGTCTTAATCGGGCTATATACCTGGACGTTTCATGGCCCGTACACAGTCCCTTTTTTGACAGATAGCATTTTTACTAGTTGCGGACCGCCGCCTCCCAAGTTGCACTGTTACATAATTTGCGATAAAGCTGCCACAATTCTCCACATTATTTTCACCAGAAATTTGCGATTCATCTTCTTATCATTCACTTTTGTATTTAGAATAAATATAAATAAAAAAATGACGGAATCCGGGTCGATGTTTAATCAGCGGTTTTTTCTGGATAAGGAAGCATTTGAAAGCATTTACCGATCACACTGGCGAATGGTTTTCGGTGTTTGTTTTCGGTATTTAAAAGATGAAGAAATAGCTAAGGAGCTTGTTCAGGACATTTTTGAATCGCTTTGGAGGCGGAAAAACACTGTTGAGATCCACGATTCTATTGACAAATATCTTGCAGGTGCCGCTAAACTGGCTGTATTCAATCATCTTCGAAATGTCACGCGGCAACCTGAACTTTCATCTTTGTTTGAATCGAATCCGCAGATTTCAACCACTTGCACGGAAGAAGAAATTCTATGTAATAACCTGAGCGAACGTGTTGTATCGTTATCAGATTCACTTCCGGAGAAATCGAGAGAGGTGTTTGAAATGAGTCGTAATCAGGGGCTTAGTAATAAGGAAATCGCCATGTCGCTGCTTATTTCTGAAAACACCGTGAAATACCATATCGCTTACGCGCTGCGCTTTTTTAAAACCGGCCTCAAAGAATTTATTTAATTTTTCCTTTCCACCTACCCGTTGCCGTCCGTTTTGCAACATATTGGAGAGGGCGAGCCTGACAGATCGGAAGACCACTGCCGGTTTCGCCAAAACCGATAATAAAAAATGGAGATAACGAGGGAGCTGTTGGAGAAATATCATGGTGGTCGCTGTACAGCAGAGCAGAAAAAGGCGGTAGAAGACTGGCTGAACGGGCAGCATTTGGAAACAGATTTTCCAGTGGGGATGGGTGATGGAAAAATGATCGAAAATGATATTTGGAATTCGATGTCGGAGCATCTGGGCTTTGCTAAAAATGAAAAATCAGATGCGCTGTCGCACCAATATCCCGAAAGTTTCCGGAGTAATTTTCATATCCCTGCCTGGCTTGTGCGTCTCGCAGCGTCAGTTTTGCTTCTGGTAGTATCCGGATATGTCTTATGGTTTGTGTCAAACCGACAGTTTGCGGGCAAAAATATTACTCAGATTGACACAAAATCTCCGGCAAGGGCATACGTAACCATGGCAACCAAACCAGGTGAAAGGAAACAGTATGTGTTACCGGATGGTTCGCGGGTGACGCTCAATGCAAACAGCGAAATCAGATACCCTGCGTTGGCGCTATTGACAGACACGCTCCGGACGGTTTATTTGAAAGGGGAGGCATTTTTCAGCGTTGAAAAAGATCCGGACCGACCATTTGTTGTGCATACGAAGCGTTCGCTGACCCGGGTGCTGGGTACAAGATTTAATCTGAAAGCATATGAACGGGATCACTGCGTAACACTGGTTGTTCAGGAAGGCAAGGTAAGATTTTTAGATGCTGCTAATAAACGGCAGCTAATTCTGACGGCTAACCAGCGTGGCGTTTTGGATCAAACGGACTTACTGATAAAAGATAACGTATATGCCAACAGGTATTTGGCCTGGAAGGAAAATAAACTCGTTTTTGAAAACCAACCGCTATCGGCAGTGGGAACAGCGCTCGAAGCCTGGTACGGCATTGATGTCGTGATCGATAATCCTCAGTTGAAACTGAACCGCTATACGGGTTCATTTGCCGATAAGCCAGTCAACGAAGTACTTGAAGCCATGCGTTACGCCGTTGGATTTAAATATGAAATCAAAGGGAAAAAAGTAATAATATATTGATCATTAAAATGCCGGAACTCAATACATCATAAAGTACAAAACATAATATTTCAAAAGGAAAAACCCGGTGCTTCTGTCGCCAAACGTTACACCGGGCCAATGCCGAATAATCGTTTTTCAAATTATTAACATTTTAACAAAAATATGAATCTCTGTCTTAATCCGGGCATCGCTCCGGTTAAAAGTTACGCCTGGTTTAAAGGTTTATCGGTCCCCATCATTGCCATACTGCTGGTTTTATTCAGTACCAATCCGCACGAAAGTATTGCGCAAAGCAGTATTCTTGATAAAAAAGTTACGTTAGAATTATCGGAAGTAACTATTTTCGACGTGCTTACTGCATTGGAAGAGCAGACCGGTGCATCGTTTTCTTATAGTAATACCAATTTGAAGACCAGTCGGAAAGTATCCGTAAATTATAAAAATATCACACTTCAGGATGCCCTGCGGCAGTTATTGGGAGATCATTTAAGTAAAGTCAAGGTAAAAGGCAACGTGATTAATCTTCAGGGAAGCGGGACCTTAAAAGGAAGTATAAAAACTTCGGATGGCAAGCCAGGTGCGTTGGTGAATGTGTCGATAAAAGGTACCGGGAAGGGAGCGCAAACGGACGAAAAGGGAGAATTTATCATCAGGAATATTCCCGGCGGAGAATATGATATGATCATTCAGCTACTTGGTTATGAGCCGATTGAAAAAAGGATTGAAATTGACGCTGATCGGACCGCTGTACTGGAAACCATTTATCTAAACGAAGACAGCCGTGACTTGCAGGAGGTGATAATCAGCGGTGATATCAACAAATTTTCAAAAAAGGAAAGTGATTATGTCGCCAAACTGCCAATCAGCAGTCTTGAAAATCCACAGGTATACAGCGCCTTATCGAAGACACTATTTACCGAGCAGCTTATCACGGATTTTGGTAATATCGTCAAAAATGCGCCCGGTGTTTATAAAATTCAGGCAAATCGTGGTATCAATTCTGATGGCGCTACTTTCTATGCGCTGCGTGGTTTTAGAACCGAGGTATCCCTGGTAGATGGTGTTCCCGTGCAAACAAACGGCGAATTTGATCCTGTGAATGTGGAGAAGGTCGAAGTAATTAAGGGACCGTCGGCTACTATGTTTGGCAGTTCGGTGACTTCATTTGGCGGTCTGATGAACATCGTCACAAAAAAGCCAGTCGAAATAGCTGGTGGGGAAGTAGGTTATACCACCGGCAGTTACGGTCTTAATCGCCTGACCGCAGATCTTTACAGCCCGATCAATAAAGAAAAAAATCTTTTGCTAAGGGTTAACACGGCTTATCAAAACCAGAATAGTTTTCAGGATGCGGGTTTTCGGAAAAGTTTTTTCCTGGCGCCTTCCATTGAGTACCGGGTTAGCAGCAAACTTACGCTTAACCTGAATGCCGGGATTTATAGCAGTGAAATGACAAGTCCGTCGGCAATTTTCCTGAATCGCACACGTCAGTTTGTGGCACATGTGCCGGATGAACTTGGCTTTAACTGGAACCGCTCTTACACGAGCAACGACCTGACAATGAAAACACCGACGATTAATGTTTACGGTCAGATTAAATACCGGTTATCGCCAGGATGGATTTCACAGACCAATTTTTCAAGTAATACGAGAAAGTCAGACGGCTTTTACCAGTATCAGTTTATCCGTGGTGCCGTGGCAGACACTTTGCTGGAACGAAATATCAGTCTGCAAAATACGACCAACAACGCAATTGATATTCAGCAGAATTTCATCGGCGATTTCAAAATTGGGTCGATGCGAAACAGATTGGTCGCAGGTTTGGATTTTCTAAACCGGACAATTAACAACAGCAACTCGCCATACATTGTTTTTGATAATGTGAGCGGGATCCGAAGTGACGCGAATTACACCAAAATATCACGATCCGCGGTAGAGGCAAAACTGGCCGCCAGTACGGATGCACCAGTCAAAAATTATAACTCCGGGAATGTGTACAGTGCCTATGCTTCCAACGTCCTTAATGTTACGGACAGGTTACTGGCGATGATTAGCCTGCGTATCGATCACTTTGAAAACAGGGGAACACTTAATCAGGCGACCGGTACCTATGTGGCAAATACCAAGTATAAACAAACGGCGGTTTCTCCGAAGTTGGGTCTGGTATATCAAATTGTGAAGGACCAGCTTTCCATATTTGGTAATTACATGAATGGGTTCTTCAACGTGGCGCCGGTAACACAGCCGTTGCCGGATATTTCAGGTGTGTTCAAAGCACAGCAGGCCAATCAGTTAGAAGGAGGGGTGAAGATGGAAATATATCAGAACAAGTTAAATCTGACGATCAGCTATTACGATATTCGTGTAGATAATCTCACACGAACGGACGTACTGGTAAGGGACGGGAAAAATTACAATGTTACTATTCAGGACGGAACGCAGTATAGCAAAGGTGCTGAGGTGGAGTTGATCGCCAATCCTGTAACGGGACTTAACATGGTGGCGGGTTATAGCCACAACGACAGCAAGTTTACCAAGTCGGCAGCGGCACTGGAAGGCAGAAGACCCGGGGCGGCCGGACCGGCCGATCTTGCCAATGTATGGGTAAGTTATAGTTTGCAACGGGGCAGGATGAAAGGCATCGGCCTTGGTATCGGGGGTAATTATGTCAGCAAACATTTAACTTCTAATTCTGCAATCACCGGAGTTTTCACGGTTCCATCCTATACGGTACTGAATGGTACGGCATTTTACAATACCAAAGCGTGGCGTCTGGGTATTAAATTCGATAACCTGACGAATGAACGTTATTTTGTGGGTCAGGGGGTATTGAGCCCGCAATTACCGAGAAATTTCTCTGCTAATATTGCTGTTAAATTTTAGTGAAACTGTAATCAGTTTAGATAAATAGTTGTCCAAAAGCACCTGTGGGCCGGATAAATGTCCGGAACGCAGGTGCTTTTGGTTTATTCCCAAGTTTATTGAATAATGGTTTAGAAAATATTTTCGGGATATTAGACCTTATCACGAATTATTTTGTAGGCCAGTTTTGCAGTCGGCTATCAGCAATCGGCGGGGCCGCCGCGACAATCGTCTAAAATTTTGTTCCTGGCATTAATCTGAAAGCTGACTGCCGAAAGCACTATAAGGAATTCGCGATAATGTCTGTTGTTTCGCGATTTATTTATATCTTCTCAGCCGATCACCATACAGTTAAGCGTAAATCCGGGTTATTTCACAATCGGAACATGACAAAAAAGACAGTATTAGTTTCAATAGTTACACTAATTATTGTGTCAGCCGTGATCATAGCAACTTTTTGGCCTGATAAGTCAGCCATGAAAAGACCTCAGGAACCCAAAGGGCCATATTCTTATGTGAATGAAGAAGTGAAATTTCAAAATACAAAAGCCAATATTACTTTGGCCGGCACACTGACTTTACCTTCAAAAGGAGGCAAATATCCTGCCGTTGTTTTGATAACCGGTAGTGGTGCCCAAAATCGTGATGAGGAAGTTTTAGGGCACAAACCATTCCTGGTCATTGCCGATCATTTAACTAAAAATGGCATTGCCGTTTTGCGGTTTGACGACAGGGGCGTGGGGCAATCATCCGGAAATTTTAAAACTGCTACTTCTCTGGATTTTTCAACCGATGTAGAAAGTGCCGTGGCTTATTTACAAACAAGAAAGGAAATTGATAAGAGCAGGATTGGTTTGATCGGCCATAGTGAAGGGGGATTGGTGGCACCGCTCGTAGCATCCGGATCTGATAATATCCGTTTCATGGTTTTGCTGGCGGCGCCCGCGATTGATCTTGGAAAGCTACTGCTCAAACAAGACGAACTAATCGCGAGATCGCTTGGTATATCGGAGCCAGAGATACAGAAAATGAAAAACACCAACGCCAGTGCATATAGTTTAATTGCAAAATCGACTGATCTCAAAGTTTTGAGAAATGACCTGGCCAAATTGGCCAAAAAGGAAATTTTAGAGATTCCTCCTCAATTGTTGCCGCCTAAAATGACAAAGGAAGAATTCATTGCGACGCAAATTGATAACCTGTCATCGCCATGGTTTCAGTACGTGATGAAATACAATCCGGGTAAAACACTGGAGAAAGTCAGGTGCCCCGTGTTGGCATTAAATGGAGAAAAAGATTTGCAGGTAACGTCAAAGGAGAACTTATCCGCCATAACGCGTGCTTTAAAAGATGGTGGCAACAGCAACATTATAACAAAAGAATTTCCCAATCTGAACCATTTCTTTCAGGAATGTGAAACCGGTTCGCCACTGGAATATGCAAAAATTGAACAGACCTTTTCACCAAAGGTATTAACGGAAATATCTACCTGGATATTGGCGCAGGTACGATAATGTTAACTTTTGTGGGTCTTATCTCTTTCGAAAATGTCTCCAATTAAGTTTATTGGTAATTGCTGACCAAATCAATTTCCAAAGCTTAGCAGAAGTTAGTGAGAAAAAACAGGTTATTTTTTCTGGTAAAACAAAGAGTGTTTTAGATAAAGCTGCTGATTCTCGAAAGATTTCTTTTTCAGAATGCTGTGATTTGAGAAGGGAGTAAAAGAAGGTCTGTGACGGTATGACCAGTCAGGCGGTTTTTGTCTGTGATACAAATTAATAAAAATATCAATCGTATTATTGCGATTGATATTTTTATTTATACCTTT
Organism: Dyadobacter diqingensis; assembly: GCF_024220585.1. Taxonomy (GTDB): domain Bacteria; phylum Bacteroidota; class Bacteroidia; order Cytophagales; family Spirosomataceae; genus Dyadobacter; species Dyadobacter diqingensis. The sequence goes on along the minus strand of NZ_JAMXKF010000006.1, from coordinate 337,016 downwards.
GACATATGGGAGTAACAAAAACAGAGGTTTTTACCGAAAAACAAAATCGTATCGCGGAGTTGGCCAAAGCATTGGCACATCCGGCGCGCATTGCAATTATTCAACATTTGTTGAAAGAGAAATCGTGCGTTTGCGGTGATTTGGTTGAGGTTTTGCCGTTGGCACAAGCGACGGTTTCGCAGCATTTGAAAGAACTCAAACAAATCGGGATTCTTCGTGGAGAGATCAATCCGCCGCGTGTCTGTTATTGTATCAATGAAACCGTTTGGCAGGAAGCGAAAGTTATTTTTGGTGAAATTTTCGAATCGGATGTGACAGTGTCATGCTGTTAATAAATTTTTAGGAGTTTTTTATGTTTAAATTAATCGTAATATAGCAATGAATCAATTAAATCCGGTTAACTGGCAGACTTTCAAAAATACGCTTTTGGAGAATCAGGACAAGATTTTGCAATTCCAATATGCCGAAGGTCAATTTGTGGATGCGTCTTATCACATCACGGAGATCAAACAGGCGCCGATCGTTTCCGTGGATTGTGGCGGGGTAATGAACAGCTGGACTGAAATTATTGTCCAACTTTGGGAACCGGCGGTATCCGAGACCGACCGTGCGATGAAGGTGAGTAAAGCCCTTTCTATTGTCAATCTGGTTGAAAAATCATTGCCGCTTAATCCATTGGGTGTTGTTAAAATTGAATTTGGTAACTCTAAATTTGATACCCGACAGATGTACCCGGCCGAATTCGTCCTAGAAGGGGATTCGTTCACGGTAAACCTGACGGCGGATTTTACGCAATGCAAAGCCATTGCCAGAAACCAGAGCTGCGGGACCGCTTCTGGTGAAACGGAATGCTGCGCGCCGTCTGCAACAACCGGAGCATCTGTGAAAGATATTCAGGTAATGGAGCTCGCGGGTGGAGAAAATCAGAGTTGTACGCCTGGTGGTGGATGCTGTTAATCATTAAAACTTACAAAAAACAACATGAAGAAAATATTAGTACTCTGCACGGGCAACAGTTGCCGAAGCCAGATAGCGGAAGGTTATCTGAAACATTTTGCAGGTGAAAAGGCAGTCGTATACAGCGCAGGGGTCGAGACGCACGGTGTTAATCCCAGAGCGATCGCAGTCATGGCCGAAGACGGAATTGATATTTCAAACCATACGTCAAACAATGTTAATGAGTATCAGGATGTAGACTTTGATTTTGTAATCACTGTCTGTGACAATGCCAAAGAGCGCTGTCCGTATTTCCCGACGAATGCAATAAAGTTTCACCATAACTTCCCTGATCCTGCAAAGGCTGTGGGTGATGAAGCGCAGGTAAGGGAATCGTTCAGGTCTGTGCGTGAAATGATTAAGACGTACAGCGAAAATTTTGTAAACGAGTACCTTTAACGATAATTATGACTCGAAATAATTTTGTCCGGCGTACCGTTAAGCCTGCGCCAAATCGAAAGAAACTTGGTTTTCTTGACCGTTATCTGACGCTGTGGATTTTTCTGGCAATGGTAACAGGCGTTGCGCTGGGCAATTTCAGTCCTTCTGTAACTGAATACATCAACACTTTTTCAAGCGGTACTACGAATATTCCGTTGGCCATCGGACTTATTCTGATGATGTATCCGCCGTTGGCAAAAGTTAAGTACGACAAAATGGGAGAGGTGTTCAGGAACATCAAGGTGATGACCGTTTCTTTGATTCTTAACTGGATTATTGGTCCGTTGCTGATGTTTGTGCTGGCGGTTATTTTTTTGCCAAATCATCCGGAATACATGACCGGTCTGATTTTAATCGGGCTTGCAAGGTGCATTGCCATGGTACTTGTCTGGAATGAGCTGGCCGAGGGAAGCCGGGAGTACGCAGCCGGATTGGTTGCGCTCAACAGCGTTTTCCAGGTGCTGCTGTATAGTTTTTATGCCTGGTTTTTTATCACGGTTTTACCTCCATTGGTAGGTATGAAAGGCCTTGAAGTAAATATTACAATTGCCGAAATCGCAAAAAGTGTTGGGATTTACCTGGGTATTCCGTTTGCCGCGGGTTTTCTTAGCCGCTTTGGACTGGTTGCATTAAAGGGTGAAGAATGGTATGAAAATAGCTTTATCCCCTTAGTTTCGCCGATTACATTGATAGCACTATTGTCGACGATTGTCACCATGTTTAGCCTCAAAGGGGCATTGATCGTGCAGTTGCCCGGCGACGTCCTTTTGATCGCGATTCCGCTGATAATTTATTTTGTCATTATGTTTTTGACAAGTTTTTTTATAGCGAAATCACAGGGAGCAGATTATCCGCAAAATGCTTCGATTGCCTTCACCGCATCCGGTAACAATTTCGAACTGGCCATCGCGGTGGCCATTGGGGTATTCGGCATCAATTCAGGGCAGGCTTTTGTTGGTGTAATCGGACCGCTTGTTGAAGTCCCGGCTTTGATCGGCCTGGTGAATGTGGCCTTCTGGCTTCGTGAGAGGTATTATAAAACGGATATTGTCTGATTTGTTGTTGCGCATGGTATGATCGTAAAGCTATAAAAGTTATTCAGCCCATTGCTTTGAGTTGGTTTCCCGATACTTTTACATACCACCCTGAAACAACTGTAAAAAAGAATGCTGCGACGTATAACAGCTAACCTGAAAGTGCCGATATATGCTTCTGCCAGTCTGAGCTTTGCTCTGATGGGAGACGCATTTTTATACTCTTTTTTACCTGTAAATGCGTTGTCCGTACAGTTGCCACTAATCTGGGTTGGAACAATCTTATCCATAAACCGATTTACACGGATATTGTTAAATCCGGTTATTCTGTGGGTTTTCAGTAAAATTGGTTTCCGACTGCCGACGATCATCGCCGCTTTCGCGGCGGTAATCGCAACGGCTGGTTATGGCTGCGGCTTAGGCGTTACCGTTCTGATATTTCTAAGAATTTTGTGGGGAATCTCATATGCTATTCTCAGAGTTTCTGCATTAACCTACGCAATGGATTATCCGGGAAAAGGTCTGGCGCTGGGCGTAAGCCAGAGTATTATTGAATGTGGTCCGCTTTTGGCACTCATAACCGGGCCGTTTATTTTGGAACTGACAAGTCCTATGCTCACTTTTATGATTGTCGCTTGCCTGTCAGTTCCTGGAATTTACTTTGCTTTCCGGCTTGAAGAGCGGGAGCAAAGAATTGTCTATCATGCCGGACTTAAACTTTCCTTTCCTTCCGTTTTTAACCGGCTGGCATTCCTAAGTGCTTTTTCTGTTGAAGGAATGCTTGTTGTTTTAATCGGGACACTATTGATCCGCTCGCATCCACATTGGTCGGCTGTTGAGATTACTGCCATAGCCGCCGCCTTTTTGATTTTCCGTCGCGTGTGCTCCCTTTTTATTTCGCCTTTTTCAGGATGGCTTGCAGATCAGTACGGGCTTTTCAAAATTTATTCCGGCTCCATTATTCTGATCTGTTCAGGATTGTTGCTGGCGTCAGGTGGTTTTGTTTTCGCCGGACTTATTGTGGTTTTTACATTTTACAACATAAACTCCTCTCTCGCGGCAGGTGGTGCGTCCCAGGGAAGTGCAAATATCGCACACGCTGTCTCCCAGAACGCAACTTTCAGGGATGCGGGGTCTGCATTTGGGGCTTTGGCAGGCGGGTTCTTGCTGACCTTCCCACATTTGGAGCTGATTTTCGTTTTATGTAGCCTGATGCTTCTGTCGTTAACCTGGATTTATTTCAGAGGCGCATTAGCATTAGCATTAGCAACCGAAAAATCCTGATTGTAAGGATTGAATGAGTGCCTGGGATTTGGTTTCCTGTCCATAAACCGCACTTAATCCAAAAACGAAGAAATTCATTGGGCAGTAATCGGTGCTTTCTTCAATCTACCCCAGGCGATGAATAAGGCAATGATGGCCGAGATGATATTGACGCCAATAACTGATGCTTCTCCCCTTGAAACATGAAATATTATGGCAGAAAACATAAGCGCAATGATACCCAGGGCAGTCCATGTGGTAAGCTGCGGCTTAATTCGAAGTAATGATGGGAGTATTAAACCCACAGCAGCCAATAAATCAATGAGCCCGAGAAGCCTTACAATCCATGCGGGGACTTGCCCTGTCCATGGCATCATTGCCGATATTGTTTCAATAGGTTGAAATTTCATGACAGCGCCCGTTATAAAAAGTGCTGCTAACGTTACTTGTGCCACCCAGAGGGTAATGTGAATAATTTTCGACGATTTTTGCAGGTTTGCCATGTTATAATAAAAGTTTTAATACTGTGGCAAACCTACTTATATTTGCTTTCGCCGGGATAGTACTTCCACTTTGGATAGTGCTATCCAAAGTGGAAGTATCGTACAAAATCAAAAGAAAAAAAGATGTTGACAACGGGTGGATGTCCGGCAAATGCACTTTCTATCAAGGATGCTCTGGAAGCCCTGGAAGGAAGATGGAAGTTATTGATCCTGTTTTCACTTTCATCGGGTCCCAGGCGTTTTACTCAGATCTCAAAAGAAGTGGGTGGTATCACAGATAAAACGCTCTCCAAAGAACTGAAAAGTCTGGAAATGAACAAATTGATAAAACGCCAGGTTTACGACACATTCCCGCCAACCGTGGAATATTCAATTACGGCGCATGGAAAGTCGCTTGAAAAAGTGATGGAGGAGCTGCACTATTGGGGACTGGCACATCGGAAGGAGATTATGGGAACATAGCCACGGTCGTGGTAGGGAGATTAAAACAGAATATTTAAAAACTTTCAGATTCAGGGTTGTTGCATAACCATTGATGTAATTTAAGGTCAGTCTCCATTAAAACAATGAAGCATCAAGCCGGTTTAACGTAGGAATAATGGTTAACTTGTCGGCTTAATGATTCAATAATATAACGTTCTTTAAATCAGGAATGGATTTTTACATCAATAGTGCCGAGAATATTTCATTTACGGTCGATGAGGCAGTTTTAAAAAGAGTGCAGCATAACGAGTTTGGCAATCAGAAGGGGCTGTCTGTCGTTTCTTTTTATCAGGAATATGATAAGAACGTACTCTCAGTTCTGACTAACATCAAATATGTCGCGTTATCACGCCCGGAGGTTTACGTGGTAGCCGACGGCGAATTTATCTCAACTTTTACATTTGAAAATGATAACCTGCTCACATCCGGTGTGAGTCAGGAGGCTATTGATGCGCTTACAAAATGTACGCATCTTGCTCAGGCGCAGTCTTATGCAGTGTTCAGCTTGCTTTCAACGGAAAACAAAGTACCATTAGCACCCATGGAGACGACTCCCGTGAGTAACTTTATTGAAGGTTTGCAAACCTTTTTAAAAGAATATCAATTGTCCTCCAACTAGTTTTGAAAAATTATTTAAAGTTTGAAGCATGAATTATTACACGTTGCTGGTCGTCAATTCGAATTTTGATGTTAATGAAGGTGTGCTTGGCAAGATTCAGCGTACCGGATTTGCAGGTAATACAGCAAGCAAGGTAGATTCCAGCATTATCGGTCTGGAAAATCAGCAGCTTTCGATTCATACGGAAATGGCGTTTCTTGCGGTATCGTCCAAAACAGAAGAAATTGCTCATTGCCGTTATCTGACCAAATTCTACTTTCCGAAGCTGGAAATTATTCAAAATGGCACCACACCGGAAGCTGTTCGATGTGTAAAGGAATGTATCGATCTGGCTCAGTCACACGCTTATGGACTATTCTGCCATTTCGCCAAAAAGAAAAATGTCCCTATTCAGTCGATTCAATTACAGCCGATGGAAAAAATGGAGACGGTAATTTTTGATTTTTTGAATGGGGTGAAACATGGCTGAGGACTGCAAACTCATAAAGCTGATTTTTCTTTTTAGAAAAATCAGCTTTAATCCCTTCTTGAAAGCTACAAATTATTGAAATAGTTATTTCAACGTCATGCTGTTGAAACTAGTTATTGATTTTCGTGTATAAAAATTGCGTTTTTAAAAGTTAAAGGTTTGAACGATTGGTACGAATTGCTTGCTAATAAAGCGCTGGTACAGTATTTCAGGGAAACACGTTAGGGTTTTGTGTTTTATTGGGCGAATCAGTTGCAACACCAAAAATTACCCAGCTCTTCCAGGGATAGATTTGACTTATTCACGTCTTTCTATGTTCGGGGAGCGAAACACTGCCATTTATTACATCAACAACTTAACTTGATAAATTCTCTATTGATGAACAGAAATCTACTTCTTCCTTTGGTGGTGTGCGCTGCCGTTTGCCTGAGTAATATTTCAAATGGCCAAAACGCTGGCAAACAGTCAAAATCGCTCTCAGCGGATTGCTCCTGTTCGAAAGCCTTAGATGAGGCCATTGATAAGGTAACGCGGATTTATGCCGGATTTGATGACAAGGTGACCGCCGAAACAAAACCTAGGTATCAAAAGCTGTTGAAAAAATTAAAAAGTGATGCACTATCGGTAGTAAGCCAGGAGCGATGTATGGCCATATTAACATCTTATACAGATTTTTTTAAGGATAGTCACGTCGCGATTATTTGGCAGGGGGAAACCAAGCAAACGGTTTTGAGTACCGATGCCAATAGAAGTAAAAAGGATCTGGTTGTTTTTAAACAGCTTGACAAAGATTTTATTTACCTGAAACTGGCCGCCTTTGATCAGCGGGAAGTTGGGAAGCTCGATAGTATGCTTCTCGCAAATAAAGAGTTATTGGCTAAAACGCCTTATCTTATTTTTGACCTTCGAGGAAATGGTGGCGGAAATACGAGTACCTCCGATGAGATGGCCAAATTAATCTATACCAATCCGATCATCTATCCGGTCTGGGATTACAGATCGAGCGATGAACACATACGCTCAATGGAGCGTTATGTGAAATCGATGAAAGATACGACTGCTTCCTACTATCAGAGAGCGCGGAAGCTGTTGGGGAAATTGAAAAGTAACCCGGGGCAGATGGTCAATACAGGCGAGGATTTTACTCGTTCTTTTGATATCGATCCGAAGAGCTATCCGCAGCATATTGCTTTTCTGATGGATAAAAGAAGCGGAAGCTCAACTGAATTTTATATTTTCGAAGGCAAACAAAGTAAAAAGGTAACCCTTTTTGGTACAAATTCTTATGGCGTGATGGACTATGGCAGCGACCAGAATTTTGACCTCTGTGATGGTATCTTCAACCTGGCGACACCCTGGGGCAGGAATGGCTGGGTAAAAGATTTCCGGATTGACAATATAGGATTTAAACCAGATGTGAGAATACCCGCGAACGAGAAAGACTGGGTAGCCTTCGTACAGCGCTATTATTTAAAACAGAACTTATCAGACCGACAGTCGGCTAAAGATAAGTAATTGCTGAATTGAATCGTTTCAAGATATCACTTTGTTGAACGTATGTTATTTTCCAGTGCGAAAGTTTATGGGTAGGCATTGGCTGCATATAACTTGTCTTTGTAAATTTGCCCAACAAAATTTACAAAGACAGCCGATATAAACTGAATAACCATGAACTGGATTACGCGCGAGCGACCAAAAATTGACCGTATTGCTTGTCCATGGCTTATCCGAAGGTTTATTGATCCCGAGGCAAAAATCTATTTCGTCCCATTTGATCAGGTCAGGGCGAAAGCGCTGGAACTGGATGCAACTCCTTTTGACATCCCGGATACGGAATTCTCGCACTACGAAGACCGCTGTACCTTTGATTTTTTTCTGGAAAAATACGATTTACAGGATCCGGCTTTGCTGGATATGGCCGTGATTATCCGTGGTGCCGATACGGATGATCATTCTCTGGCTAGTCAGGCAGCGGGTTTGTGGGCCATTTCTGCCGGACTTGCTTACAATATCACGGATGATCATGAGCTTCTGGAAAAGGGTATGCTTATTTATGATGCGCTTTACAGCTGGGCAAAACATTTGCAAAAACAAAAACACACCCAAAGTCCTGCTGAAAAGTTATTACTTCAGGTTTTCAATACCTATCTGGACAAACAGAAGCCGGAGCATGCAAAAACACCGAAGTGGGCGAAGGAGCTGAAAGCCATCATCCAGGATCAGATCGATACCAATCTTAGCTTAAGTCTGAAAGAAATATCAGAAGGATTGCAGATACATCCAACGTACGTGTCGCGGGAATTTTCCAAGTATTTCAGCAATCTCTCGTTCGGAGAATACATCCGCAAGCTCCGGATTGAGAAGGCGGTCGATCTGCTTGCCAACCCCGATCACACGTTATCCGAAATCGCTTACCTGACCGGCTTTTCCGATCAGAGCCATTTTACAAGAATATTTAAAGCGCAAACCGGTCAGAATCCTTCCGATTATCGGAAAACTTTACTGAAAAAGTAAACTACATACAAATCGTCATTTCCATTCTATTTTTTCGTCGGCGATCCATGTAGTATTGTATCCGTAACGACGATAAAGAAATGGAAATAGCCAAAGCAAATTACAGCCTGTCGGAGCTGGTAAAGTATTTTCTGAAACTGGGGACGTTGGGTTTCGGCGGTCCTGTCGCTCTGATCGGTTATATGCACCGTGACCTCGTTGAAGAACGCCAATGGATCAGCGAAGACGAATATCGGGAGGGACTGGCATTAGCACAACTCGCGCCGGGACCGCTGGCAGCCCAGCTCGGCATATATCTCGGGTATGTTCACCATGGCGTATGGGGGGCTACGTTAACGGGGCTGGCCTTTGTACTTCCGTCATTTATTATGGTGGTTTTGTTAGGAATAGCTTACAAACTCTATGGTGGGTTGTTTTGGATGCAAGCTGTTTTTTACGGCGTAGGCTCCGCCGTGATCGGTATCATTTCGTTAAGCTGTTACAAGCTGACGATTAAATCGGTGAGCAAACTAGAAAAGGAGGCAATGAAAGATCGATGGCTGTTATGGGTTTTCTTTATTGTTATGGCGGTCGTGACCGGCCTGACTGAAAGGGAAGAGGTATGGTTGTTTATCTTTTCAGGCCTGATTTATATGGTGGTGAAGGCACCGCCGAAATGGCTGTTTAAAAAGCAGACAACTTTGTCTGTTGTCTTATTGGCTGGTTCAGGTTTCTGGCAATATGAGCCAGGTCAGCTTGAACAGCTCGGATGGTTTTTTACCAAAGCCGGGGCATTCGTTTTCGGAAGTGGACTGGCTATTATTCCGTTTTTACAAGCCGGTGTTGTGGATCAGATGGGCTGGCTGAATGAGCATCAGTTTCTGGATTCAGTCGCGGTGGCGATGATCACGCCCGGACCTGTCGTAATCACGGTTGCTTTTATCGGTTTTCTGGTATCGGGTTTTGCGGGAGCGGTGGTGGCTGCGGCAGGCGTGTTTTTCCCTTGTTATTTATTTACGGTACTCCCTGCGCCTTATTTTAAGAAAATTGCGAAAAATAAAAGCGTCAAAGTATTTGTAGACGGGATCACCGCAGCTGTGGTAGGCGCCCTGGTTGGATCGGTTTTCGTGATCGCGACACGCGCTATTGTTGACCTTCCTTCCGCGATCATTGCCGTGGTGTCGATACTCGCGCTGATCTACGTTAAGAAATTACAGGAACCTTACCTGATTCTTTGTGCGGCAATTGTCGGATTTTTATTAAAAACTTATTTCTGAAAACGTATCATTTTTATATTTCTATGAGAAAATATCTCCTTCTGTTTTTTATCCTTTTTACGGTGCCAGCTTTCGCTCAAAAGCAAGTCAATAAACAAAGCGGCGTTTGGTTGGGTTATTTTAATCAAACAAGAATTTCGGATAAATGGGGTGTCTGGCTCGATTTACATGCACGCCGCACCGATTTTCTGGATCGTTGGAGTACACAGATTGTTCGCCCGGGTGTTACCTATTTTGCCAATGACCACCTCCGCTTCACTGTGGGTTATGCTTATGCAAGAAGTTTTCCAGCTGCCGGTCTGCATACCGTCCGCCCCGAAAACCGATTGTGGCAGCAGGTACTTTGGACAAGCCGGCAAAAGAGATTACATACACAGCAGTGGATACGGGTTGAAGAACGTTTTAACAGAAAAATAGCCAATGACGAGTTGCTGGACGGCAGTAATTTTAACTTTCGTTTCCGTTATCTGCTCAATCTGATGGTTCCTTTGAACAAAGAATTCATCGAACCCCGTACGCTGTTTTTCGCTTTTAACGACGAAATTCATATCAATGCCGGCAAACAGATCACTTACAACATGTTTGACCAGAATCGGCTTTTCGTCGGACTTGGTTATCAGTTTACCAAAGGCCTGAACTTGCAGGTAGGTTATATGAATCAGTTTCAGCAATTACCTTCCGGCAATCATTTCAACAGCAATAACGTATTGCGTGTTTTTGTCTTTCATAATCTGGATTTGCGCAAAAAAAGCCAGTGATGTTGCTTGTGATTACTGGTTTATTTCATCCGGCCAGGGAACCTGCTTTCCATTCTTTTTTAATACCGGCAATTGTGCATGCCAGGTCTTTAACTGTTTGGTGAGCAGGCTCGCGAGCTCCTTCGTTTTTTCGGGATTCTCAGATGCGAGGTTCTTCATTTCCCCGATATCATTTTTAACATCATACAATTCCAGTTTCCCTTTTCTGTAATCGTAAATCAGTTTCCAGTTCCCTTTTCTGAAAGCGGTCGCAAAATGGATTTGAGGACCTTCGGCACCGATCCATTTGTTAGGATGATGCCAGACCAACTCACGGTTCTGATCCTTCCACGACGGATTCTTCAAAATCGGCAGAAAACTCCGGCCATCTGTTTTCTGGATCATTTCCGGATTTTTGATATTGGCGATATCCAGCACGGTCGGGAAGAAATCCTCGATGATAACGTATTGGTCTGCAACCGTATTCGGTTTTGTAACACCCGGCCAGCGAACAAGCATGGGCTCCCGGATACCCCCTTCATAGACGGACCCTTTTCCGGCTTTGAGCGGTAAATTATGGGTCCAGGCAGTGCCTCCCCGTTGCGGTGTGAGGCTTAATCCGCCATTATCAGACATGAACACGATCACCGTATTTTTTGCCAGGTTTTGTTTGTCGAGATAGTCAAGGACATCACCCAGACTTTTATCCATGCCTTCAATCAGCGATGCATACTTTGCCTCCGTGCTGTCAAGACCAGCTTTGAGATACCTTTCCATAAACCGTCTGTCAGCATCAAGCGGAACGTGTATGGCATAATGTGCCAGATACAGGAAGAACGGTTGTTTGGTTTTTACCGGTTTTTCCAGTGCTTTGAGAGCTTCAATGGTTACGGCATCGGTAAGGAAAGTGTCGGTTTGATAATATGCCTGCAAACCGGGAACGGCATTGCGGTTGGGTTTACCGCCCTCGGTATTTCCGAAATTTTTGCTTCCGAGATAACTTGCCGGATGCCCGATTTCACTTCCGGCTATATTAATCTTAAAACCTGATTGCAGGGGATCGGCACCGGGTGTTCCCGCAGACCCAAAATGAGCCTTGCCGGCATGAATGGTGTAATAACCATTTTGTGATAAAACCGTTGCCAGTGAAGTCGCATGATACGTATGCCCAACGCCCGGGACAGGGCTGAAACCGTTAATATTCCAGTCTACCGGATTCAGTGTTGAATCGGGATAATCCGTGTTTTTGTCCTTGTCGGGCGAAGTCCAGTGGGTCACGCGATGATGGGCTGCGTTGACACCGGTCAGCAGGCTCACGCGCGAAGGCGTACACACGGGCATGGCATATGCGGAAGTAAATTTGACTCCTTCTTTGGCGAGCCGTTCCATGTTTGGCGTGTGGTAACGTTTATTGAAGTTTGTTGTCTGATTCCAGAAAGGTACGGAGGTATCCTGCCAGCCCATATCGTCGACCATAAAAATGACGATGTTGGGAGGTGTTTTCTGGCTCTGTCCTTGTGCCGCAAAGTTGAAAAGGATAAACGTCATTAACATGCTTTTCATTCCGGATCTTCCTGCCAAAAGATTTATGGTGATCCGGGAAAAATAGTTCAATTGTATTTCTGTCATTATTTTACCATTCATGCCCGATGCGATTGGTGATTGTTTTGTCGTTTGGCGGTAGTTATCTATGAGAAAACATTTACGTCTTAAATATACGGATTGAAATGTAACAGGTCTCCATAAGACTTTTTCCGACTGCTGCGTATAGGTGTGATAGTATAGTAATAATACAATTTTTGACGCAAAATTATTAATTAGGCCTGCCTAAAAATGTCGATTTTTTGACTTTTCTGTCTTTATTAATCAGGATTTAATGAAACTGACAACGTTGCCGAGAACGGTTGCGTAGAAAAATTCCGATGAATGATTGTCTCTTTATTGAAATGTATATTAATTAAATACGTAAAAATTGTACTATCGTTATAGGTTTCATTTTATAATCCAATTTTCTTAACAAGGAGACGCGTATCATTTAAATTATATTTTTAACCCATGGACTTTAAGCCTGCTTCAAATGAAGTGTTAATCGATCGTCTTTCGAAAGGGGATGAGCGGGCTTTTAAGGAAATATACACCCGATTCTGGAAAAAACTGTATGCCATCGCGATCCGGAAAATAGATGATTCGGCTGTTGTTGAGGGAATTGTGCAGGATGTGTTTTTGAAACTTTGGGAACGCAGATACAATCTGAGCGTTGATAATCTGGAAGCTTATTTAATGACATCGGTGCGTTATGCCTGTATCAATCATATTAAGGTATCGATTCTGCATGAAAAATATGAATTGCATGCCTACAATGAAGATGCTGAGTTGATCAGTAATACGGAGCAGCAGCTTGATCTGGACGATCTGATGAATACGATCGACGGTTTTTTGAATGAATTTCCGGATAGTTCCCGGCATATTTTTCGACTCCACCGTTTGGAACATCTGACGACGAAGGAGATTTCGATCAAACTGAAAATCCCGCAAAGAACCGTTGAGCTCTACCTGTCCCAGGTCGTAAAAGGATTGCGCGTCTATCTTCAGGATTACCTCTAACACTTTCATCACATCTTTGATCTGCATTTTCACCGCTCTGACGCCTTAAAATCATTATATGAATATTTGATGATATTTTTGATTTTGAGATGATTTTGATATTAATATTTTAATAATAAATAAAATTTTTGCGGTCTGCTCTCTTGCTTTTTGACTATACATCTGAAAACCGAGAAAAGCAGAAAATTATGAGCCGCAAAAAGTTTGCGCATTTACTGGAAAAATATCAGCGTGGCGAGTGTTCGCCACGGGAAAAGAAATTTGTGGAATATTGGTTTGGCCTGGTGGAAACCAAACCGCAACAGGATGAAAACGAAGTAGACTGGCAGGAACTGGAAGAGAAAATCTGGGGACAAATGCACGCCAGAATGCAGACATCGGAAACCGGGCGGGATAGCAGAGTTATGCCGTTGGGCGGTAGGTCGATGAAATGGGCAGGTATTGCGGCGTCTCTGGTACTGATCTGCTGGTTTCTGACAAGTGACCGTTTTGGTATGAATTCGTGGCTGCCTGGCCGTGAAACAGGTAAGGGTGATTGGGTTGAATATAAAAATACTTCTTCAAAATCGGAAATGGTGGCGCTGGAAGACGGAAGTACCGTCGAGCTATGGCCTGATGCCGTTTTACAGTATCCAAAACATTTTTCCGAAAATAAACGCACGGTCCATCTGACCGGGAAAGCCTTTTTTGATATTGAGAAAAATCCGGAAAAGCCTTTTTTCATTTATTCGGGTGACATTATTACCAAAGTGCTCGGGACCAGTTTCTACGTGGAAGCACCGGGCACATCCCGGAACCCCAAAGTGGAGGTGGTTACTGGGACGGTGGCGGTGTATGAAAAGCCCAAAGCTGGCAGGCAACAGGTCGATAACATCATTTTGAAACCAAATCAACAGGCCGTTTTCCTTGCAGGTCAGCATAAGTTTGAGGCAGGATTGGTGGCCGAGCCGAGGTTAATCGGCATGTCGGGTGCTGACGCTGTATCACGTTTCAAATTCTACAACACACCGCTGTCGAAAGTGGTGGAAAACCTCCGGCTTTCCTACGGCATTGATATCGTCCTCGAAAACAATAAAATAAGCAACTGTCCTTTAACCGCGAATCTGGCCGGGCAACCGCTTTACACGCAGCTGGATATTATTTGTGCCGCTTTAAAAACAAAATACAAAATAACCGGGACGTCCATACAGATAAGCGGAAAGGGATGTTCAACCAATTCGATCTGATCAGTTTACTTAAATCATAATCTATGAAAACATAATACCCGGCAGCTAAAAACGCTGGTCATGCAGCGAACATGAACCAGCGCCAACAAAAGTTTCCCCGCTGGCAGACAGCGAATCCGCCCGGTCAGGGGATTGTTATTTTATCAAACATCCATTTAATAAAACTTTTAAAGGTATGAAAAAAACAGAACCTTTACTTATTAACGAGCACGCACGGGCACTGCGGAAGGTCTGCCGGAAGTTCATCGGCCTTTTGATTTTCATTGGCTGCGCCGGGTCTGTTTTCGCGGAAAAAACGACCGATCAGGATATCATGAGCCGGCTGGTAACCGTGAAAGCACAGCGGCAACGCTTCGAGCAGGTTTTAAACAGCATCGAAAAACAGACTGGCGCGCGAATCGTGTACAGTTCCAAAAGGATCAATATCAATCAGAATGTAACGGTTTCTGTTACAAAAAAGCGGCTGGATCAGGTGCTGAGTGATTTGCTGACGCCTTTAAAACTGACCTACCGCATCATTGGCGGACAAATCATACTGGATAATTTATCCGAAGAAGAGTCGGTGATCACGACCGGGTCAAAACTGGTTGCAGAGCGTACGGTCAGTGGAACGGTGACCGATGAGAAAAACGCTGTTTTACCCGGCGTGAGTGTGGTTGTGAAGGGAACGAATAAAGGCACAGGAACGGATGCCAACGGTAAGTTCAGTCTGCTTATTCCGGATGAAAACACAACGGTTTTAACCTTTTCCTTTGTAGGTTATCAAAGTCTGGACGTGGTTGCCGGTGCACAAACCAGTTTCAATATTTCTCTTAAACCGGACGTCAGTGCGCTGGACGAGGTGATTGTGATCGGTTATGGCGCGGTACGGAAAAAAGACCTGACCGGTTCGGTGGTGCAGCTCAAAGGAGAACAGTTGAAGGAAGTGCCAACGGCAAACGTTCTGGAAGCGGTTCAGGGAAAAATTGCCGGCGCGGACATTACCCGTAGCAGTGGTCAGGCGGGCGCAGGAGTGAATATTACCATTCGCGGTAACCGTTCGATCGGTGGAAATAACTCGCCGCTGATCATCGTGGATGGGGTGCAGTACGGAGACCTGGGGGATATCAACTCGAATGATATTGAATCGATGGAGGTTTTGAAAGATGCTTCTTCGATTGCCATTTACGGGTCACGCGGAGCCAACGGGGTTATTCTTATCACAACTAAAAAAGGGAAATCGGGAAGTCCGGATATATCATTTAATGCTTATTCGGGGATATCGCAGGTGTCGATGTATCCCAAAGCAATGGATATTAATGAGTTCAGGGATTTTAAACGTGAAGCCTGGCGCGCAGCCGGTGTGTGGAAAACGCCCGCCGACGATCCTTCGATCTTTACAAATGTTGCGGAATATGATGCTTTGCAAAAAGGTATCTGGACCGACTACCAGGATGCGCTTATTCACAGAGGTTTGCAGCAGGATTATCAGATCGGTTTCCGGGCCGGTACCGATAAGCTGAAATCGTACGTATCGGTGGACTACTATAATGAAAAAGGAATTCTGAAACTGGATGAACTGAAACGTTACACTGCCCGCCTGAACGTGGACTACACTCTGAACGACTGGATGAAAGTGGGCTTGCAAAGTCAGCTTACCTATTATAATCAAAGTGTGCGCCGCGATCCGCTGAACCAGGCCAATAAAATCAGTCCGCTGGGATCGTTGTATGACGAAAAGGGGAATTTTAATTTTATCATGCTGGATGGGCAAACCGCCAATCCTTTGTCGGACGAGCAGCCAAATGTATTTAACAATACCGTTTTGACGACCAAAATCCTGACCAACGGGTATCTGGAACTGGCTCCGTTCAAAGGGTTTACGGTGAGAAGTACGCTGGGTGTGAATTTGTCATCGTCTAATAACGGAGCTTATTCTTCACCAAAATCCATCGACAGATCGCTGACCGGAAAATCGCTGGCTACCTACAATACCAACAGCGGCCGGACACTGAACTGGGAAAATGTCATTACCTATCAGAAAAGCATCGCACAGCATAACTTCACCTTTACCGGGATCGGAAGTTATCTGGGGAACGTGTCTCAGAATGCTTCGGCCTCGGGCGTGAACCAGCTTTTGCCCTCACAGTTGTTTTACTCGCTGGGAAGTGCAACAGAGGAAATTAAAATTAACTCGGCTTATTCCAAAAATACGCTTGTTTCTTTCGCGGGACGGTTGAACTACGGTTTTCGCGATCGTTATCTGTTGACTTTAACCGCCAGAAAGGATGGTTCTTCCAAGCTTGCACCGGGGAATAAATGGACATTTTTCCCGTCGGCGGCTTTTGCATGGCGTATCATCGAAGAGGATTTTATGAAAAACGCGAAAAGTCTGAGTGACCTTAAACTACGTGTCAGTTATGGTGTGGCAGGAAATGATCCTTCCGGGCCTTATGCGACACAGACAACCCTGACACGTCTGGCTTTCGGTTTCGACGAAGTGGCTTATCCGGCTTATACATTTTCACGTAACGTAGGAAATGCACTGCTAGGCTGGGAGCTTTCCAATACAAAAAACCTGGGTGTCGATTTTGGTTTGTTTGACGGAAAAATCAACGGGTCGGTCGATTATTATGATACACATACCAGCGATTTGCTGCTGGACCGCGGATTACCGCCAACGACCGGTGTTACAACCGTTAAACAAAACATTGGCAAGACGCGTAACCGCGGGGTTGAAATTACCCTTACAAGCACCAACGTCAGAACCAATAACCTTACCTGGACTAGCAACCTGACTTTTACCAGAAACAAGGAACAGATATCAGAACTGGTGACGGACGGAAACGATATTGGGAACGGATGGTTCGTTGGGCACCCGATCAGCGTGTTTTATGACTATGAAAAATTAGGCATCTGGCAGACTTCCGAGGCGGATGCAGCGTCAAAGCTATCTCCAACGCAGCTTCCGGGCGAGATCAAAGTCAAAGATCAGAATGGCGACGGTAAAATTGATGCGGTAAATGACCGGGTTATCCTGGGATCCCCTCGTCCGAAATGGAGCGGCGGTTTTGATAATACAGTGAAATTCAAAGGATTTGATCTGAACGTGCTGCTGTATGCACGCGTCGGCCAAATGATCAATTCTGACCGTTATGCCCGTTTTGATCAGCAGGGTGTCGGAAACAGTACAGCCGGGCTGGATTACTGGACACCGGAAAACCCGACGAATGCCTATCCACGCCCGAATAAAAATGCAGGGTTAAAATATCTGTCGACTTTGGGCTATCAGAGCGGATCTTATGCGCGGATCAGAAACATTTCGCTTGCTTACAATTTTCCGTCTAAAATGTTGAAATGGAAGGTTATCCGTGGCGTGAGAGTGTATGTGACGGGTAAAAATCTTGTGACATTTACCAAGTTAAACTACGATCCTGAACGGGGAGGTTCTGAAAATTTTCCTATGACAAAACTTTACGTTTTCGGTATCAATCTTAATCTGTAACCCCAAATTATTAATCATTATGAAATCATCTTTTGTAAAAGCGGGGTTATTGGCATTTGGTATGCTTTGCCAGCTTGGCTGTAATGACGTACTCGATGAATACAACCCGAGCGGTCTCACCTCAGAGACTGTTTATACAACACCCGAAGGATTTGAAACCCTCGTAAATGCCGCTTACACTTATCAGCGCTGGTGGTATGGAAAAGAGGAGGGGTATAACATCGCAGAAACCGGAACGGATATCTGGACGAGCGGTGCCGGTGAAGTCTACCGTGACCTTACCCAATACCTGAATCTTCAGGGCAGTAACGGAGCCCTGGCCAGTGAGTGGCGCGAGTTTTATGCTGCCGTTAATTTGTGCAACGGTGGCATTGCAAGAATCGATCAGGCCGGGTTATCGGCCGCTTTGAGACCGGTCAGGGAGGGAGAGCTGCGTTTTCTGCGGGCTTTTTATTACTGGCATATTGTGGAAACCTGGGGTGGTGTTCATTTTACCACAGAGGAAACCAACGGGATCATAGCCACGGCCAACAAAACTCCGGTTGAGACATTTTACAACCTGATTTTTGAGGATCTCAAAATTGCCGTTGCAAATTTACCGGCCACGCAGCCGCAATATGGCCGCGTAACCAAAGGTGCAGCCCAGGCATTTTTAGCCAGAATGTACCTGACCCGCGGAATGAACAAGGAAGCTTCTGAAATGGCTGAGGCTGTTTTGAAGGGGAATTACGGCTACAAGCTGGAAGACAATTATGCAAACCTTTGGAAAATGGGAAACCTGAAAACGAAGGAAGCGATTTATGCCGTGGATTACTCAGCAAATCTTGCGCTTAATGACCTTGCTAACTCGACTTTTAATCCGTACGGTCACGGTCGGGGGAGCAATAATGCGCATCTGTTGTTTTTGATGAAATATGATGACCGTCCGGGGATGACGCGGGATATTGTCAACGGTCGTCCGTTTAACCGTTATATGCCTACAAGATTTTTGCTTGATCTTTATTCGGAAGACGATGCGCGTTATGAGGGCACTTTTATGGAATCCTGGTATGCAAACGCTACGTCCAGACCGGCGGGAGTAAATCTGGGCGACACGGCCGTTTATTGTAGCAGAAAGGAAATTCCGGATGCTGTGGAAACGACAAAAAAATACCAGACTTATGACCGCAGTAAAATTTATCTGACGGATGGAACGGTAAAGGATAACCTCCGTTATCCAACGCTGTCGAAATTCATGGATCCGACCCGCGCAAGTTTAAACGAAGCGCAAAGTGCCCGTGATGTTTTTGTGATCCGGCTTGCTGAGGTATATCTCATCGCGGCAGAAGCGCAGATGCAATTGGGAAATACGCAGCAGGCTGCTGATTATATCAATGTGTTGAGAACCCGTGCGGCCAAACCGGGCAAGGCGGCGGCTATGCAGATCAAGCCTGCGCAGGTTACTCTTGATTTTATACTCGACGAGCGTGCACGGGAACTGGCCGGCGAGCAGCTTCGCTGGTTTGATCTGAAACGTACCGGGAAACTGGTGGAACGTATCAAAGCGTACAATCCTGATAATGCGGTTAATATCCAGGCTTATCATGTGCTGAGACCTATTCCGCAGACGCAGCTGGATGCGGTGGTGAACAAAGCCGAGTTTAAACAAAATGATGGATATCAATAAAGAATAATCAGACGGAACCGGCGGGCAAAACCGGTTCCGTTTTTCAACGCTTAATGAATTATCAAAACTGGTGAAGGTAGGAATATGGTCAATTACAAACATTTTTTAAAGATTATCGTTTTGAGTTCTGTCGTTTTTTCGGCTGATGCACAGGATCAAACAAAGTACAGCTGGACGAACCTGCCCAGGACACAGGAGCCGGTTTTTCCTAAGGATACGCTCAACATTCAAAGTCTGGGAGCAAAACCGGATGGCGTTACCTTAAATACTAAAGCCATAAACGAAGCCATTTTGAAAGTCAACAAGAAAGGCGGAGGGGTTGTTCTGGTGCCCGCGGGCCTTTGGCTGACCGGACCCGTTGAGATGAAAAGCAATGTTAACCTGCATCTTAAAGAATCGGCGACCTTACTTTTTACAGCAGATAAATCGCAGTATCCGCTCACCAAAGGTGTTTACGAAGGCAAAAGCGCAGCCCGTAACCAGTCACCCGTTTCCGGAACAAACCTGGAAAATATTGCCATTACGGGCAAGGGGATTCTGGATGGAAACGGTGATGTATGGCGGGCGGTGAACAAAAACCAGCTTACCGAAAGCCAATGGAAAGAGAAAGTGGAAGGTGGTGGTGTTTTGAAAGACGACGGGAAAGTCTGGTATCCGAGCGAGCAGTTCAAAAATGCCAGCGTGACCAACAAAAGTATGCTGATCACCGCCGGTAAATCTTTAAAGGATTTTGAAGATATGAAGGATTTTCTGCGTCCGAATCTGCTTGTGCTGACGAACTGCAAAAAGGTATTATTGGAAGGAGTAACGTTCCAGAACTCACCGGCCTGGTGTCTGCATCCGCTGATGTGCCAGGATGTGACACTTCGGAATTTACGGGTGAAAAACCCGGAATATGCTCATAACGGCGACGGGATGGATATTGAATCCTGCAAAAATTTTCTGATTGAAGGCTGTGTGCTGGACGTTGGTGATGATGCCATTTGTATCAAATCAGGTAAAGATGAAGAAGGCCGTAAGCGGAGAATACCCACAGAAAATGGACTGATCAGAAATAATATTGTCTACAACGGACACGGTGGTTTTGTGGTCGGCAGTGAAATGAGCGGTGGTGCCCGAAATATTTTTGTTCAGAACTGCACGTTCATCGGGACGGATAAAGGGCTGCGTTTCAAATCGGTACGTGGTCGGGGTGGTGTGGTGGAGCACATTTATGCCAAAGACATTTTCATGAAAGACATCGCCCAGGAAGCTATTTTCTTTGATATGTATTATTTCGTAAAATTTGCAACGGACAGCGAGCGTGATGAAAGACCGGTTGTGAACGTCGGTACGCCCGTTTTCCGCGATATGCACTTTGAAAATATTGTTTGCAACGGTGCCAAAAAAGGTGTTTTTGTTCGCGGTCTTCCTGAAATGCGTGTGAAAAATATCATCATGGAAAACATGGTACTTAAAGCGGAAAAAGGAGCGGAGCTGATTGATGCGGATGGTATTGTTATGAAAAATGTTCAATTGATCACGGACTCTACAAATCCTGTCCTTTTGGTGGATAACAGTTCCGCAGTGACGTTCAGCAACATAGACTATAACAAAAATAGCGACCTTTTACTTTCGGTGAACGGAGCACAGACGGGTACCATAAAACTGGATCATACCGATCTGTCGAAAGCAAAAAAACAATCTGAGTTCAGCCGTGGGGCGGTAGAGAAAAGTGTAATTATTTCAAGTCAGAAATAATAGGCTTGGGAGTATTAGAGCATTTTTTCTGTCAACGTTACTTTTAAGTTTATATGAAACGCTTTTTTTTAATAACCCTTTTATCGGGTTTTACGCCTTGCCTGTATGGGCAGGTCATGCCATTATCCGGTAAAGTTTCAGAAGGAAATTCGGCGGATGTATCAAAGGTATGGGTGTCGGATCTGGGAAACGGTACTTATAAAAATCCGGTGCTGCATGCCGATTATTCAGATCCTGACGTATGCCGGGTGGGTGAAGATTACTACATGACCGCTTCAAGTTTTGATGCCGTACCCGGTCTGCCCATTTTGCATTCGAAAGATCTGGTCAACTGGACGTTGATCGGTCATGGGCTGAAACGTCAGGTTCCGATCGCACATTTCGAGAAAAACCAGCATGGAAATGGTGTGTGGGCGCCGGCTATCCGGTATTACAAAAATGAATTTTACATCTATTATCCGGATCCGGATTTTGGTATTTATCTGATAAAAGCAAAAAATCCGCAGGGCCCATGGAGTGAGCCTGTTTTGGTGGAAGGCGGCAAAGGGTTGATTGATCCCTGCCCGCTTTGGGATGCGGACGGAAAGGCATATCTGGTGCATGGCTGGGCAGGAAGCCGTGCCGGAAT
Organism: Dyadobacter diqingensis; assembly: GCF_024220585.1. Taxonomy (GTDB): domain Bacteria; phylum Bacteroidota; class Bacteroidia; order Cytophagales; family Spirosomataceae; genus Dyadobacter; species Dyadobacter diqingensis. The sequence continues at coordinate 315,353 of NZ_JAMXKF010000006.1, read as the reverse complement.
CAAGAGCATTATTACTGTAAAAAAACTGAATGCCAGCGCCGATCAGGTGGTCGATGAGGGCGTGATTGTTTACGACGGACACCTAAGTGATGCCACCGTTGAAGGTCCCAAGTTTTACAAGAGAAATGGTTACTATTACATTTTTGCACCCGCCGGAGGTGTGTCTACGGGCTGGCAATTGGTGCTGCGCTCGAAAAATGTATATGGTCCTTACGAGCGACGAGTGGTTATGGATCAGGGGAAATCGGTCATTAACGGGCCGCACCAGGGCGCCTGGGTCGATACGAAGCCGGTGAATGGAAAATCGGAAGACTGGTTTATTCATTTTCAGGACAAAAACGAATATGGCCGGGTTGTGCATTTGCAGCCTATGAAATGGGTTAACGACTGGCCGGTAATCGGTCTGGATCCCGACGGGGATGGCAAAGGTGAGCCTGTACTGACTTATAAGAAACCCAATGTTGGTAAAACATATCCGTTGGCAACCCCGCCGGAATCGGATGCGTTCAACAGTCTGGCTTTGAGAAAACAGTGGCAGTGGCAGGCAAATCCAAAAGGAACCTGGTTTACCACAAGCGCGCAGGGTTTTCTTAGATTATATTCCTACAAAGCGGAAGAAGAAGCTAAAAATTTGTGGAGCACGCCCAATGTTTTATTACAGAAATTTCCAGCGGAAGAATTTGAGGCGACTACCAAACTCGTTTTTACACCCAATGCCAAACTGGAAAATGAGAAAACCGGGATGGTGATCATGGGACAGAGTTATGCCGGGTTATTTTTGAAAAGTGATAAGGAGGGACTTGCGCTTGTTCAGGCTGTTTGTAAGAATGCTTTTGAAGGGAAACCGGAGAAGGAAAAGGTACTTGGCAGGTTTAAGTCAGGCGAGGAAGTATATTTAAAAGTTCAGGTTAGAAAAGGCGGTCTTTGTCAGTTCAGTTTCAGCAGGAATGGGAAGGATTATACGGCCGCCGGAGATGTTTTTCATGCAGAAGTCGGCCGGTGGATCGGGGCGAAAATAGGTATATTTTGTACGCGGGATTCACAGACTAATGACTCGGGTTATGCCGATTTCGACTGGTTCAGTCTGGATCCGGTCCGATAAATATTTTACTTTTTACATTACCAAACATGAATAAAGTAGCGCTGATATCCATTTTGATTCTTACAACGGTAACCGGTTGTTGGGCACAGATTGTGCCAACGGGTGTACCCGATACAAGTTTTACGCTCCGTAGCGCTTATCATCATGAGAAAAAAAATCACCCGGAAATCGTGATTGCAGACTCGACCATGCCGGAGAACGTGACCGTGCAAAGGAATGTGGTATTTGATAAACCGGGTGAAAAGAATTTATATCTTGACATTTACAGTCCTGCACAAAAGGCGAAAACCAAGCTACCCGCAGTGCTCATGGTGCACGGCGGAGGATGGCGTTCTGGCAATCGCTCACATAACAATACCCTCGCCCGCCAGTTGGCTGCAAAGGGATTTGTGACCGCTACGGCTGATTACAGACTTTCCACGCAGGCGCTTTATCCGGCGGCCGTGTTGGATTTGAAAACGGCCATTCGGTGGCTTCGCGCCAATGCGGAAACTTATGGCATCGATACGGCGAAAATTGCAATTTTGGGTTTTTCTGCCGGCGGCCAGCTCGCCGCTTTGATTGGTACTACCAATGATTCCAAACTTTATGAAGAGAGAACTCCAAAATTTTCAAGTCGGGTGCAGGCCATTATTGATATCGATGGAACGCTGGCTTTTATTCATCCCGAATCTGGTGAAGGTGACGACTCCCGCTCGATTTCGGCTGCGACTTATTGGTTTGGGTATTCAAAAACAGAAAAACCGGAACGGTGGCATGAAGCCGCCGCATTGAATCATGCGGGCAAAAACACACCGCCCATTCTTTTTATCAATAGTTCGGTTGCGCGCATGCACGCCGGGCGCGACGACATGATCCGTAAGCTGAACCAATTCGGGATTTATTCGGAAGTGCACACTTTTTCGGATGCGCCTCACACTTTTATGTTTTTCGATCCCTGGTTCAAACCGACGCTGCACTATATCGATGACTTTTTAAATCGGGTTTTTTATCCAAAGAAATAAGCTGTTATGAAAGAAAACAAAGTTTTGCTAATCATCCTGATGCTGCTGTCATTTACTGCGCTGGCTCAGAAACCTCCTGTGTACCCATCGTCTTTCACCGTTGCACAGGATGGGAGCGGGGATTACAAAACGATTCAGGAGGCAGTCAATGCCTTCCGGGATCATTCTCAGGTGCGGGTTACTTTGCATGTAAAAGACGGGGTTTACAATGAAAAACTGATCATTCCGTCTCATAAACCTAATATTCATATCATCGGGGAAAGCCAGGACGGCGTGGTTATTACAGGCGACGATTTTTCTGGGAAACCATTTCCGGGAGGCAGGGACGCACTGGGGCGGGATAAATACAGCACCTACAATTCTTACACGGTTTTGGTGGATGCACCGGATATTATTCTGGAAAATCTTACGATCCGTAACACCGCCGGGAGGGTAGGGCAAGCAGTTGCCCTGCATGTGGAAGCGGACCGGTTTATTTGTAAAAACTGCCGGTTACTCGGCAATCAGGATACGTTATATGCGGCCGCCGAAGGTAGCAGACAGTATTATGAAAACTGTTACATCGAAGGCACCACCGATTTTATTTTTGGTAAATCCGTTTCTGTTTTTCAGTCCTGTACGATCAAAAGTTTGTCAGATTCCTTTATTACGGCCGCTGCGACGCCCGGTTATCAAAAATATGGCTTCGTATTCTTTGATTGCAAACTGATCGCGGCGCCGGAAGCCACGAAAGTTTATCTTGGTCGCCCTTGGCGTCCCAATGCACGGACGATTTTTATTCGTACGGAAATGGGAAACCATATTTTACCGGTTGCCTGGGACAACTGGGGAAATTCTGAAAATGAGAAAACCGTGATATATGCGGAATATGGTAGTAAAGGGCCGGGCGGAGCCAAAAAAGATCGGGTTATATGGTCCAAACAACTCTCGGCAAAAGACGCTGCGGGGTATACGATTGCGGCTGTTTTTTCGGGCACAGGTACTTGGAATCCTGTTCATTAGTGTTTATTGAAAGAATTATTTTTACTGATAAATACATCATAGCCGGCCGGGTTTAAATTACCTTGTCCGGCTATAATAATTTTGGAGAAATCGATCCGGGCTTTCAGAAATTCCCATCAAATTTTTTCCCGGTTTTAATATCTTTCAGGCTGACAGAGTAAACAGTGCCGATACCGGCGAAGGTGATCTCCACGCCATAGATCTGTTTCAGCGGTTGCTTGTAATGGATGCTGAACACCTTCTTGTCGTTCAGATACAACACAGCATGTTTGTTAACCACTTTTAAGCCGATCGTTCCGCCCTTGCTGAAATCGGCACCCAGGAAATCGAGATTATCAACCTTGCCCTGTTTTTTGATCTCTGAAAAATGAGCGGTCGTCCAGTGCAGACAGCCTGGTTTCATGACCGTGATCAGGTGGCTCGAAGATTCGCCATGCAAAATAACCCGCACCTGCGAGCACCGCACGCCCGGACGGTCATGCGAGGTGGCGACTCTGGTAGAAAATTCGAAATTATCTCCGTCAATGTTGGTGATGTGGCTGTTATCAAAATCGACTAAAAAAGTACGGCTCGTATCCACACCAGCCTGGGCAACTTCGGTTGCACTGAGGCTATACCTGCTTCCTTTGAAAAGATCGGGAAAGTCAATCGGATAAACCCTTGTGGTATCATACATCATGTGCGCGGTAGCCGTCCATCCGTTCGTTTTCAGATATACGGTCGCCGTACCAAGTACCTGATCAAGGCGTTTTAATACAGCAAAGTACCTGCCCGGTTGCTCATAGTAATGCGAAAACAGGCTGTCTGTACCATTTGTAGTCATTTTCTTTCCATCGCCAAATTCAATAACGTAGGGAGTAGACTCACCGTCGTTCCGGCTGATGCCTCGTAAAACAAAAACAGCAGAATGGGGGTTTTCTCCCACCGGGTTTTTACAAATCAGGCTAACCTGTTCTGCCTTGGAAGGGAAGATTTTTTCACGCAGTAAAAAAATAAATAGTCCCGCCAGGAAAATGGCGATACCCCAGAATATCCCTTTTTTCCATCCTTTTTTCGCTTTATTTTTTGCCGGATAAATAGGCTCATCTATTGTTAACGGCAATTCGCGGGTCGGAGTTATTAGCAGGCTGTCAGCGACGGGTAACGGTTGGGAATTTGTGAAATGATCCCAATCTTTAAAACCGATGTAAATCGCAAGCGCATCGCGGGTGGCTTTCTGTGGATAATAACGCGCGTCGGTTTTAATTTTTCCAAATATTCGTTTAAGGGTATTCGGGCTGATTTGTACACTTGTTTTTTTATAAAGGATATTGCTAAGCTTTATGTAGTCGCTATTTGTCCATGTGGCAATATCCTGCTTGCCATAAATTTCACTGATCAGCTGACATCCGTGGTCGAGGTTGTCTAAATAGCTCGCCTGGCCTTGTCCATTCTCCATGATTAAGATACTGTAATATGCTGTTTATTAATGATTTGGGTTGTCCATAATTTTGTATAAAAGGTTGGTCAATCAATTTAGGTTCTCTTCTTATTGTGCAAAATTATATTTGCAAAACAAAATTTATTTCTGTCTGATCAGAGACCTGATTGGGGACCAAACCTTAAATATCTAAAAAATATGCGACAAAAAATTCTACTATCCTGTGTTATGTTTCTTAGCTGGCTCTGTCCACTTATGGCACAAACCAGGGAGATCAGTGGCAAGATTACTGACGAAAAACTGAAAGACCTGCCCGGTGTCAGTATCGTCATCAAAGGTACTCAGCGAGGCACGGTTACTGATGTGAACGGACAATATCACCTGCCTGTTTCTGACCAGAACCCGGTTATCCTTACCTTTTCGTTTGTAGGTTACCGTAGTCAGGAAATCACACTGGCAGCGCAATCCAGGCTGGATGTGGTAATGACTCCCGAAGATAACGCTTTATCGGAAGTTGTGGTGGTTGGTTATGGAACGCAGAAAAAGAAAGATCTCACCGGTGCGATTTCTACGATCGGTTCGAAGGATGTTGCCGGCCGTCAAACCGTTCAGATTTCGGAGGCTTTGCAGGGAAGTATTGCCGGGGTTTCGGTGACCCGGAACGGTGGTGCGCCCGGAGCCGGATCCAGTATTCTCATTCGTGGTATTACGACGATCGGGACCAACAGTCCCCTTGTGATCGTCGATGGCGTGCCCGTCAGCAGTATTGATAACGTGAATGCCGGTGATGTGGAGAGTATTACTGTTTTGAAAGATGCTGCTTCTGCCGCTATTTATGGTTCCAGAGGTGCTGCCGGGGTTATCCTGGTAACGACCAAACGCGCCAAAGCCGGACAGGGCAGTCTTGAATATACTTATGAATATGGTGTGCAGCGGGCAACTGCTACGCCTGATTATGTGGGTGTGCAGGATTATATGCGTTATTTCAATGAGCAGGCTACCAATGACGGTGCCAGCACCGGGCCTTTCGCCAAAGCACTGATCGATAATTATCTGGACAGCAACCGCGTCAATCCGGATAATTTTCCGAATACCAACTGGCAAAAATCGATGATCACCCGAAGCAATGCGCCCCGTCAGCGCCACGACCTGGTTTTTACCATGGGAACGGATAAGATCAAAACCAAAGCTTCGCTGGGCTACACCAATTCCGGTGCGTTTTATGACAACCGTTCATACAATCGTTATCTGTTCCGGATTAATAACGATTTGCAGGTGAGCAATAAAATCGGGATTAACCTGGATGTTTTTTACAAAAGAACAACCAATAAGGGAAATGCAAACGAGCTGCCCGATAACAGCTTTAATCCCATTTACGAATCCCGGATTATGCCGCCGATTTACGACGATGTTTATACCGATGGCAGGCTAGCGCTTGGTAAGGACGGGCGGAATCCGTTGGCTCAGCTGCGGCAGGGTGGGTTTACCAAAAGCCTGTCCAATCAGATCGGCGGACGTATATCGCTCAATTACAAACCCGTTAAAGGACTTACTTTTACGGCACTTATAGCACCGGTATTTGATCTCGACAAGAGTAAATATTTTTCCAGACAGATCCGGTTTACAGCAGCTGACGGAAAACCAAGTCCGGTTGTGAACCAGGCCAGAACGATTTTGATAGAAGGAAGATCCGAGTCGCTGAGCATGAACGGACAGGCGCTGGTGAATTATGTAAAAGAAATCAACGGTGTGCATTCCTTTGATATCCTGGCAGGGTATGAAGAAAATTACCGCTCGCTGGAAACGCTGGGTGCATCCAGAAGCGGGTTTGCGCTGACTGATTTTCCTTATCTTAATTCCGGTTCTACCGAGCTCAGGGATAACTCTGGCGGGGCCAATGAATCGGGTTTGCATTCGTTTTTCGGACGACTACAATATAATTACAAGAGTAAATATTTTGTTCAGGGAAATCTTCGCTCCGATCTATCGTCCCGTTTTGCGTCCGCTTACCGGAAAGCGGTTTATCCTTCTGTTTCGGCTGGCTGGACAGTTTCGGAAGAAAATTTCATGAAAAATGTTTCCTGGCTTTCTTTCCTGAAAGTAAGAGGGTCGTGGGGTGAAGCGGGTAATGAACGTTTGCTGGACAAGGATGGCAACCCGGCTTACTATCCATACATGGCGACCATCGATTTTTCAACGGCGCTGTTTTACCAGAATGGCAGTGTAGTTCCGTTGACCGGTGGCGGCCAGCAGGTTTATGCCGTGAAAAACATTACCTGGGAAACGAGTCGGACCACGGATTTTGGTCTGGATGCCGCTTTCCTGAACGACCGGCTTATCCTGGGTGCGGATTACTACAAAAAGACTACGACCGATATTCTTTTGCCGCTTGATATTCCGCTGTACATGGGTTATGACAAACCCAATCAGAATGCGGGTACGCTGAACGTCAAGGGCTGGGAGCTTGAACTGGCCTGGAAAGACCGGATCAATAAGTTCGGATACTCGCTGGCAGCCAATTTATCGGATGCAAAATCGACGGTGGGCGATTTAAAAGGAACCGAATTCCGCGGCGACCAGATCATCCGGAATGGCAGCGAGTACAATGAGTGGTTTGGTTATTTGTCCAACGGTCTTTTTCAGACGCAGGACGAGATCACGGGCGCTCCCGTTTTAAACGTCACGACAAAACCGGGAGACGTGCGTTATGTGGATGTGAATAAGGACGGAAAGATCACAACCGACGATAAAGTGCTACTGGGTGGTGCATTGCCACGTTATTTGTACGGAGGAAACCTGCGTGCAGATTATGCCGGTTTTGATTTTGGGATCACTTTTCAGGGAGTCGGTAAAAAACGTTCCCGCCTGAGCAGTGAGGTGATCCAGCCCTTTGCCGAGGCTTTTGGCAATATGCCGGCGGATATGAAAGGCAAGTTCTGGAGTGTGAATAATACCGCGCAGCAAAATATTGCAGCCACTTATCCACGACTTTCCCGCAACTCGAACAGTGCTAATTATACGCTGTCGGATTACTGGCTGATTCACGGAGGGTATTTCCGTCTGAAAAATATCACGCTGGGTTATACCCTCAAACAGGATCTGATGAAACGGATCGGCGTGCAGACACTACGTTTTTATGCATCAGCCAACGATGTGTTTTCACTCAGCAAGTTTCCTAAATACCTCGATCCTGAGTCGGGAAGTTATGCATACCCGATCGTATCAACCTTTATGGCGGGAGCAACCATCCGTTTTTAAAAGAAACGTCGACGAAATTTTACATTCCTGATTATGAAAAAAATAGCATGGATATGGCTGGCAAGTATCGGATTTACAGGCTGCCACACCCTCGATTTAAACCCGCTTTCGGAGGCCTCTACCGGAACGTTTTATTCCAACCAGACCGAACTGGAACTGGCGGTGAACGATTTGTACCGGATTGCATTCTGGAATAATGATAACGAACTTTTCAGCGACAATGAATGGCACCGCGGCCAGCTGACCAATGCTGTGATCGGTGGCACGATGAACGCTGATGATGCCACCGTGCAGACCTACTGGCTGAATTGTTACAAAGCCATTGCACGGGCTAACTCCTTTCTGGCCAATAAGGATCGTGCTGTCGCCAATACGCCGCAGTCAGTTATGCTGCGTCTGGAAGCGGAAATGCGGTTGATCCGCGCTTACCAGTATTCCAGGTTGATCACCCATTTTGGCGACGTACCTTTTCTGACTTCGCCAGTCGCGCTTGAAGAATCCTATGATGTGCAGCGAGCAGGGAAAGACGAAATTCTTACCTTCATTTTCACAGAGCTGGATTTCGCTGCTGCCAATCTCCCTGTAACGTATGGTGCCGCCGAGACGAAAAGGTTTACCCGCGGTGCGGCGCTGGCTGTCAAAGCGAGGACGGCTTTGTATTTGGGTAAATGGGAAATTGCCAGGCAGGCTGCCGAGAATGTTATGAAACTGGGGGCAGGATATGCGCTTCACAGCAGTTATCAACAGTTATTTACCAAAGCCGGTGAAACGAGCCGCGAACTGATTATCAGCGTTCCGCGGGATGAAAAACAGCAGGTTTTTAACGGAGCAGGTTATGTGCAGGACAATATTTCCAGAAATGCGGGTGGTTTTGGCGCGCAGCTCCCGACCCGGGATATCCTGGATGCTTACGAATGTACGGATGGAAAACCGATTAACGAGTCGCCTTTGTATGATCCTAAAACACCGTTCAAAAACCGCGACCCACGGCTGACCGCCAGCATTGTCGAATTTAACACGCACTGGCTTGGTTACAATTATTCGCCGCACCCCGACTCACTCACCATATTCAGTGCCAAGGAAAATAAGAAGGTACCTAATAAGGATAGTCGTGCCGTGGCCGCTTTTGCAAGTTTTACCGGGTTTTTATGGAAAAAAGGAATTGACCAAACCTGGCCGGACCGCCTCGTGGAGGATAACGACGCAATCATTATCCGGTATGCAGAAATTCTGCTGACCTATGCGGAGGCAAAAATAGAATTGGGGCAAATAGACGAAAGTGTTTTGAATGCGATCAATCAGATTCGTGCACGTGCTTATGGCGTCTCCGTAGAGCAGACAACCTCGTATCCTGCGGTTGGCACGATGGATGCCGCTTCACTTAAAAAGATATTGCGACGTGAGCGCAGGGTTGAATTTCCACGGGAAGGCTTGCGGTACATGGATCTGATTCGCTGGAAGCTGGCAGAAAAAGCCCTTTCCAGACCAGTAATCGGATTGCCGGATCCGGCTGCACAAAATCGGGCAAAATGGCCTTTTCCGGGGATCACACCAATGGGCGAAGACGGCATTGCAGATTATTCGGGATTTGGTACGGATGTAAAGATATTGTCGCAAAGATCATTTGATAAAACCCGACAATATCTATGGCCGATACCCGCCGTGGAAAGAAGGGTGAATACAAACATTACCCAAAACGCAGGTTACTAATTTTTAATGCCCCGGCAGCGATATTCTGTCCTGCCGGGTTTGATCAGATTTTGCAACAGTTTATATTACAGATTAATAATTATTTTAATGAAAAAAAATAGTTTGTCAGCCTGCCTGGTGTTGTCGTTTTTGACGCTTGGTCACACGATCATGGCGCAATCCAAAAAGAAACCTTCGTACAGTGGAGTTTACCCGCATCTGGCCATGTATAACAATGAAGGTGAATGTGGCACCGGTGCCGTGGTTCCCTGGGCGGGAAAACTCTGGGTGATCACCTATGGTCCTCATTTGCCGTTTGGTTCATCGGATAAATTGTACGAAGTCACGGCGGATCTCTCGCAGATTGTACGCCCGGAAAGTATCGGTGGCACGCCCGCGAACCGGATGGTTCATCAGGAAAGCAAGCAACTTTTTATCGGTCCTTATGCAATTGATGCAAAAGGCAGTGTCAGGACGATCCCTTATAAAACAATGCCTGGCCGGCACACCGGTAATGCCCGCCACCTTACCGATCCTGCCCATAAAATATATTATGGAACTATGGAGGAGGGTTTTTACGAGGTGGATGTGAAGACTTTAAAACCTGTAATGTTATTTGAAGACGGAAATATCAGCGCGGGGAAGAAAACGGAAAAATCGACCTATCAGTCAAAGGGGCTGCTTCCGGGAACACACGGCAAAGGTTTTTATTCGGGGCAGGGCGTCATGGTTTACTCCAATAATGGCGAACCGGGCGCAAAGGCTGAAAAGCAGTTTGATATCGAGTCGGGTTCTTTGTCGGAATGGGACGGGAAAAATTGGAAGGTTATCCGCAGAAACCAGTTTGTGGAAGTAACCGGGCCGGGTGGTATTTATGGTAATAAAAATCCTGGAACCGATCCGATATGGGCTACGGGCTGGGACCACAAATCAGTTTTGTTGGGTGTGCGTGACAGCGGTAAGTGGACTTTTTACCGGTTGCCCAAAGCGAGCCACAGTTATGACGGAGCCCATGGCTGGAATACAGAATGGCCAAGGATACGCGATGTCGGTACAACCGGAAAACCGGATTATCTGATGACCATGCACGGAATGTTCTGGCAATTTCCTGGCCAGTTTTCTTCAAAAAATGCAGCGGGCATCCGTCCGAAAACTTCTTATCTGAAAGTGATCGGCGATTACACGCGATGGAATGATCAGCTGGTTTTTGGGTGTGACGATTCGGCGCAAAAGGAATTTCTGAACAAACGAAAAGCAAAAGGTAATATCGAAGGGCCGGGGCAATCGAATTCAAACCTTTGGTTTACGTCGCTGAAAAAACCGGATGAGCTCGGCCCCAACACCGCCGAAGGTGCCGTCTGGCTGAATGAAACGGTAAAACCGGATCAGGCTTCGGAACCCTTCCTGTTTGCCGGCTGGCCTAACCGTGCAGCCTGGATTCAAAACAATGGGGATCAGGAAGTGGATTTTACGCTGGAAGTGGATAAGGCTGGAAAAGGAATCTGGACTCCGCTGAAATCAGTAAAAGTTGGTGCGAAAAGTGCGGAGAGAATTGTGTTTGCTGTCGGCGATACAGGTGAGTGGATAAGACTGAAAGCAAAGGGAACAACCAACGTGTCAGCTCATTTTTTCTATTCGGCTAATGATAACAGAACAACGGTAGCCAGTCCGATTTTTGATGGGTTGAGCCGGGTGACTGCTTCCAGAACATCAGGAGGTTTGTTATATGGTTTAGGAGAAAACCGCCGCGTTTTAGGCATAGCTGCTATGGATTATTCAGGTGTAATACCTAAAGAAACCGGTTATTACGAACTGGGCGGAGATATGAGGCTTGTTCGTAAAGACGATCCTAAAACATTGTCGTTTATCAAAAACAAATTTGCGATTCCCCAAAAGGCAGTAACCGTTGACGAATCGTCGGTGTTGATCGTGGATGATCTGGGACGACGCTGGAGGCTGCCCCTTGGCAACGAGGCCTTTACCAATCTTACAGATCAGCATGTGCTGCGGATTTGCCGGGAAGTGGCTACCGAGCGCGACCTGTTCAATTGCCACGGTACTTTTTATGAACTCCCTGCCGAAAATGCCGACGGTTACGCCAAGATCAGACCGGTATCTTCTCATAACCTTCGTATCAACGACTATGCTTCGTACCGCGGATTGCTGGTGATGACAGGGGTGGATGCTGAAAAGCTGGGCAAAAACGATCATATTATCGTTTCAGAAGATAAAAAAGCGGCTGTCTGGGCTGGGGTTATTGATGATCTTTGGAAATTGGGTAAACCGACCGGGCATGGAGGTCCGTGGAAAAATGCAAGCGTTAAAGCGGGCGAGGTTTCAGATCCTTATCTGATTGGTTTTTATGATAAACGCAGTTTACAACTGTCACATCAGGCAATTTCCCCAGTGACAGTGACCATCGAGGCCGATCCGGTTGGAAACGGACCGTGGTTGGTATACAAGACATTTACCGTCAAGCCGGGGCAAAAGCTGGATTATAATTTCCCTAAGGAATTCTCCTCCCGCTGGATCAGGTTTAAAACAGATAAACCGTGTAAGATCACGACACTGCTGGAATATAACTAGGGTGGGCGGCAGTCGGCAGTCGGTGACCGGCTGTCGGCTTTCAGGCTGCGGATGTAGATTAGTTTTCAGCTCGACAGTTTGACGGCTGACCATTGACCGTTGAAGTAGTTAGCAATTAGAAGTCAGGTTGAGCCTTGATTGTTTTCTTTATCCTAAGCCTGACGACTTGCCATGGACTGATTAAGTGGACTCGGAATGGGAAGTCAGGCTGTCGCATTGATTGTTTTTCCAGTCTGACAACTGACTGTCGAAGTAAATGACATAAGGTGCTACTATCGATCAATTTTTCGACTTAACGATCTGACGGCCGACGACGGACAGCCGAAGTTACCATAATGTCAGTATCAACTAATTTCCGACTCCACAGTCTGATAGCCGATCGCCGACAGCCGAAGTCACCTTCTTTTTATCTCCTTAAAATCTTCCTGCAAATCCCGGACTGCTTTGGCCAGTGCTTTCAGATCGGGGAATGGCTCGGGAAATTCCCGGGTCTGATAGCAATAAAACTGCCAGATTTCCAGTACTTCGGAAACAGGAACAGTGTAGGGATCATAAGCAGGATTCAATGATTTTAGTAAAATTTCATGGCCAGCCATATGCACGAGTTTGAACACAAAATCCTGCTCTCCTTTTAAAATGACAATGCAGGGCGTGTCGGGTTTGATTAGCTTCCAGTCATCTACATAACCCGCAATCACATCGCTTCCGTCCGGTATGGGCAGCATCGAATCACCCGTGATCGGAAACATCCGGTGTGTTCCCGACGGAAGATTGGGCATAGAAAATTTAGGCAACCCGGCCAGAAATTCAGGATCCGCATATCCGCTGCGATAACCCGCTTTTGCCTTCACGGGGACATACTCTACATTTTCTTTATTATCCGGATTGACCGTAATGGCCAGCACACGGATCTTACTTCCGGTCATATACACATCATTGCCGGCTTCCAATTCCCGGAGTTTGAGTTCTGATAGCTTCGTCAAATCCACTTTAAAGAGACTGTCCATACTGACCTTAAAATACTCCGAAAATTTTATCAGGTCAAGAGCGGAAGGATTTCTGGTTTTTCCCGATTCTAGCGCCTGAAGTTTATTCCGTGACAGATCAAGCAGTTCGGAGATATCTTCCTGGCTGAATCTCCGTCTTTCCCGCAAAAACCGGATGTTGCTATGGAAAAAAAGTATTGGACTTGTCATGGAAATATGTTATTATTGGAAACATTAATTTGTTGCTGTAAGTAACAAATATAATTTTTTATTTTCATTTATGACACAATCGGCGGGAAAAATTGACGTATTCGAGAAACTGAAAGGAGATATACTTTCTTTACAAGGTTTCAGGACTCCGTCAGGCAGTCAGCGTGTCGATTTTGGCCTGGGTCCGGTGGAGTCTGCGTTTCCTAACCATATTTTTCCAACCGGAGCCGTACATGAATTTTTAAGTGATACAGCGGAGGACGCTGCGGCAACCAGCGGTTTTATGGCCGGTTTGCTGGGGAAACTAATGGGACAAGCAGGTGCATGCCTCTGGATCAGTTGCAAACGAACGATCTTTCCACCCGCCCTGAAAATTTTTGGCATTGAGCCTGACAGGGTTATTTTTATAGATCTTGTGAATAAAAATGAAGTTTTGTGGGCAATTGAGGAGGCTTTGAAATGTGAGGTATTGTCTGCTGTTGTAGGTGAGTTAAATGAAATCAGTTTCACGGAATCCAGACGTCTTCAATTGGCTGTCGAAAGAAGCCGGGTAACCGGATTTCTGCATCGCAATAACCTACGAATAGTAAATACACTGGCCTGTGTTTCCCGGTGGAAAATAACACAAATTGGTAGTGAGCTGGATGAGGACATGCCTGGTGTCGGATTTCCCCGTTGGCAGGTAACTTTGCAAAAAGTCAGAAACGGAGAGCCCGGAACCTGGGAATTCGAATGGTCCGCAGGGCGGTTTCAGCACCTTGTTGTGCAAAAACTATCAGAGCTTAAAACGCATTTACAGCAAACGGGATAGAGGTGATGTCATAGAAAGCCACAGAGTATTTCTCGTTATGCGTAGTTTTTTCAACTACGTATTTCAAATAAATGGCCGTTTATAACGGCCTGCATAAGTAAATCTCTGCGCTAGTCAGTCACAGACTGACTATTATTTTCAGTACGGAGTGTTCGGTTGAACACTCCGCACAACATTTCCTTACAACTCCGTTATGCGTAGTTTTTTCAACTACGTATTTCAAATAAATAGCCGTTTGTCACGGCCTGCATAGGTAAATCTCTGTGCTGGTCAGTCACAGACTGACTATTATTTTCAGTACGAAGTGCTTGGTTGAACACTCCGCACAACATTTCCTTACAACTCCGTTATGCGTAGTTTTTTCAACTACGTATTTCAAATAGATGGCTGTTTGTAACGGCCTGCATAAGTAAATCTCTGCGCTAGTCAGTCACAGACTGACTATTATTTTCAGTACGAAGTGCTTGGTTGAACACTCCGCACAACATTCCCTTACAACTCCGTTATGCGTAGTTTTTAACTAAGTATTAAAAATAAATAGCCGTTTGTAACGGCTTTAATAGTAAATCTCCGTGCAACTCTTTTATCCTCTGCGGCTCTCCGTGTAACCTGTTCACTACCAAACATAATGAGGAAATTACCGTTCATCCCGTTTACTCTGTTGAGTGTAACTATTTTTCTATAAGTTTGGATATACCGTCGCCTGAGTTAGGTTGATTGAATCATAAATGACTGATTATAAGATTATAGTTTGCACCAAACGTGAAACATGTTATGAATAAAAGCTATTATTATTTCGGCATCTTCATTTTCGGCCTATATGTACTTATGTCACTGTTTCAGAATGTGATTTATATACAGATCGGGCCTACATCGTTTTTTCTCGGAGCATTTTTACCCATGTTTTTCCTGATGAATAGCATCAACATTCTTGGAACGCTAGTCTTATTGAAATACTATCGGTACAGAAAATATGAGAATACTTTTTGGACGACAACTATATCTGCTGCCACCGCGATAGTACTAATTTTTATCTTTTACAACATGGTCACAAAGAAGCAGTCCAATGATTATTACTTTCCTGCTTATTTTGTCTTTCTCGGTTTTGCTATTTTAAATTCCCTTACTCTCATTTTTTCGAATGCTGGAAAGCGTTTCTGGCTGAAAGCGACTGGTATTGTTTCGCTTATTGCTGGCATATTTCTTACGGTTTTGTTAACCTGGTTTGTAAGTATATCGGATGTGCATTTACGCCAAACGCTGGATAATGTAGCGAGCTGGATAAGCCCTGGATTTAGTCTGATCCCTGTTTTGATCATCATGAATTTTGTAGACGAGCTCAAAGCAATAAAGGAAGCAGGCAAAGAGACAAGCGAACAAGAGGCATTTTATGCCACTATGATGGGACTTGTTGGAACCATCGCAATAATCGCCGCGGTGATGCTTGGATTTAAAATGAACCACGAAAAAAAGGAGATTTTGCGGCAGGTATCGCATTTGGAAAAGAGTTCGGTAATTACAACTGTCAGTTATACGTAGTTCTTTCAACTGCATATTTCAAATAAATGGCTGTTTATAACGGCTCAGTTATACGTAGTTTTTTCAACTAAGTATTTCAAATAAATGGCCGTTTGTAACGACCTGCATAAGTAATCTCTGCGCTGGTCAGTCACAGACTGACTATCATTTTCAGTACGAGGTGTTCGGTTGAGCTCTCCTCTGTTATGCGTAGTTTTTATAACTGCGCATTTCAAATAAATGGCCGTTTGTAACGGCCTGCATAAGTAAATCTCTGCGCTGGTCAGTCACAGACTGACTATTATTTTCAGTTCGAAGTGTTCGGTTGAACACTTCGAACAACTCCTCTGTTATGCGTAGTTTTTTCAACTACGTATTTCAAATAAATTGCCGTTTGTAACGACCTGCATAGGTAAATCTCTGCGCTGGTCAGTCACAGACTGACAATTATTTTTCAGTACAAAGTGTTCTGTTGAACACTCCGTACAACAGATTCTGTTATGCGTAGTTTTTTAAACTACGTATTTCAAATAAATGGCCGTTTGTAACGGCCTGCATAGGTAAATCTCTACGCTGGTCAGTCACAGACTGACTATCATTTTTCAGTACAAAGTGTTCTGTTGAACACTCCGAACAACAGATACAACAAACATAACAGATTACACAGATGGGACTGTCTTGAAATTTAATCCCTTTACAATCAGCCAGGTACCTAATAGAATTTGTAAAATACTATTAGGCAGGTACATGAGCATACTTGATTTTAAATCGAATATTTGCAGGAATGTATTGGTAACAACCAGTAAGAGCGCTATTAAAGCGAAAATGGAAATGAGCCGGGGTACTAGTTGTTTTTGAAACAACAGGACATAAAATGCTACAAAACCAATACAATGTATGATAAGCCCGAAGAAGTGAGAAATCATATAACCGTTTACTTTACTCCTGGCCAGCGTTTGGTAAAGAGCGGTTTCGGCAGAACCTTTTGCTGTGAACTCCTGACTTAATTTTCCCAGTGTATAAACACTTATGTTCTCGCCAATCATATTTGCAAAACCAATGCCACTGAATGCTAATAGCCAAATCGCCAGTCCATTACTGTATTTTTTCATGATAGGGAATAGCAAAATCGCAATTGCTACCGAAGCCATACCCGTCAGAAAATCGAATGTAATTGCAATGTTGTTTTTAAATACATGGTTTGATACGGCTTGCAAGTCATCAGATATTTCTTGTAAAAATATACCAGAAACACCAACAGCGAAGCGAAAAAGGATTAGCATTCCAACAATTTGTACGTTTCGTTTTATTACAATTGCTTTTGTTTCCATAAGTTCTGTCTTTTACAATTTTGTACAAAGAAATGGAAATCAAAATCACGGAAATTGTATTTTCGGGACAATCTCTTTTATTTCGCTTTGATAAAAAAGGGTGTTCCTTTTACCAGTTCACTTTGTTTAAATAAGTTTCCCGGACTTTCACCGGCCAATTTCTGAATGTCTTTTATGAAATGCGATTGATCGCTAAAATGTGATTCATAGGCCAGTTGCGTTAGGTTTTCGTTGTTAGCCGGCAGTAACAGGATCGCTTCTCTAAATCTCAAAATTCTACGATAATCTGTAATACTAACACCCAAATGCTTTTTAAACTGTCGGAGCAGCATTTTACGATTTACATGAAGTGTTTGTTCTATTTTCGTCACATTGTTATTGGTAAAATCTTCATGTAAAAGACGGAGCGTATCTGACACAATCTTGTTTTCAAAAGGTCTGTAAAATGAGAGTAAAATGGCGTCTAATTTCTTTGCGATTTCTTTAATATCGCTACTATTCAGAAGGGCTTCCAATGCCGTGGCCTCATTCTTCCAATAGGGGAAATCATTGTGAGCTTCGGGAAGTATCTGACTAAAAGATTTTTCGCAAAATTGGTTTATTCCTAGTGGTTTAAAGACGATGGTTATACCTTTTATTTTGCCATTGATCTTGCAGGGAATTGCCTTTGTAAACCGACCGGTAATATCTATCCTGAACTTTTTCTCTTCGATTTCATTGATCATAAGATTGCCTTCAATCAACTCGGTAGAAAAGTTGTTGCAAATCGTAACCAGATTGTGGGTTCCAGGGTAATTGAAATATGTCTTACTAATATGTTGCTCTTCAAAATTAAAAATAAAATAATACGCCACATGTTCCTGAATTTTTTCATTTTCAGGAAGAAAAGCTTTGATATTCATATCGGTTATCTCAATCAGGATATTTAAATATTAACTACTGAATGTAACTCATTTTTTAGTTTAGATAAAGTTCATTTTAAACTTATTTTAATCAGGTTTACATTTTTATCCGACTGCACAAATTTTTATTGGTTAGGATTAATCTAATCTCGTCAGTCACAGACTGACTATTATTTTGAGTACGAAGTGTTCGGCTGAACACTCCGCACAACATTGTAGTTTTTAACTACTCTGTTATGTGTAGTTTTTAACTACGCATAGAAAATAAATAGCCGTTTGTAACGGCATAAATAGCAAATCTGCACGTGATTCCCTTATCCTCACGGCCATCTGTAAACCGCTAGTAACGATCTAAAATAATCAATCTCCGTATTTCTCCTTTATTCTCAGTGTTACTCTGTGTAACCTATAACCGCCGGAAATAAGCTTTCACTGTTTGCCATCAAATAAACGTTACTAAATCCCATTAAAAATTTGGCACTGCTCTAAAATATTGTTATTATTAGAAACTAATTATTGTTGCTAATAATAACAATACGAAAGATTAAATACTTGAAAACATGCCCAAACGCATTGTAGTCATATGGTTTCGTCATTTAACAACAGACTGGTTTGTAATACGCCAGCCTGCGCTAAAAGACATGCCATTTGTGCTGGCGGCTCCCGAGCGCGGTAGGATGGTGGTGACGGCTGCCAATGCACTGGCTGAGGCTAATGGCATTGAAACGGGCATGGTAGTGGCGGATGCAAGGGCTGTTTTTCCTTCTTTGCAGGTGATTGAGAATAAGCCGGAGCTGGGTGGGAAACTTTTACATGCACTGGCGGTGTGGTGTATACGCTACACACCCATCGCAGCAGTGGATCCGCCAAACGGGTTAATACTGGATGTGACAGGTTGTGCTCATTTGTGGGGTGGAGAGCATGATTATCTGAAAGATATTGTACTTAAACTCCAAAGTGCAGGTTATGATGTGCGTATAGCCATGGCCGACACGGTCGGAGCTGCGTGGGCTGTTTGTCGTTACGGGCAAGGTTCGCCAATTGTTGAAACCGGAAGACAGGCGGATGCTTTGCTATCTTTGTCTCCTGCGGCTTTACGTCTGGAGCCGGATACAATACAGCGTA
Source organism: Dyadobacter diqingensis (assembly GCF_024220585.1). Taxonomy (GTDB): domain Bacteria; phylum Bacteroidota; class Bacteroidia; order Cytophagales; family Spirosomataceae; genus Dyadobacter; species Dyadobacter diqingensis. The sequence goes on along the minus strand of NZ_JAMXKF010000006.1, from coordinate 296,409 downwards.
TGCAGAAACTTGGGTTATACCAGATCCGGAGTTTTATCGGCATGCCCCGTTCTGTTCTTCGCAGACGTTTTGGGCAACTTTTATTGGATCGGCTTGATCAGGCACTAGGTCCTATGAATGAAATCATCGACCCGGTTCAACCTGCGGAGCCTTATCAGGAACGGCTGCCTTGTCTGGAGCCAATTGTGACTGCTACGGGAATAAAAATTGCACTGCAAAAACTGCTGGAAACACTTTGTCAGCGGTTGGCAAGTGAGGGCAAGGGGCTGAGAACTGCGATTTTTCGGGGATATCGGATGGACGGTGAAATCGAGCAGATTGATATCGTTACGAATGGCCCTTCGTGCCACGTGAGCCATCTGTTCAAGCTTTTCGAGCTTAAAATACCAACGATAGAACCAGCTTTGGGAATCGAGTTATTCATGCTTGAAGCTCCCGTAGTGGAAGATATTGATCCTGTGCAGGAAACCCTTTGGAAAACCGGAAGGGGAAATGAGGATACGGGCTTACTGGAACTGCTAGACAGGCTGGCGGGAAGGGCCGGAATGCAGGCGATCCGCCGGTATTTGCCCGACGAGCATTATTGGCCCGAACGGTCTGTCAAAATTGCGGCATCCCTTTTAGAAAAACCACAGACGACCTGGCGCACTGACCGGCTTCGACCCGTACATCTGTTGCCACAACCGGAACGGATTGAGACAAGTGAGGTGCTGCCCGACTACCCACCCATACTGTTTCGCTACAAAGGAAAAGTACATAAGATCCGCAGATCTGACGGCCCCGAAAGGATTGAGCGTGAGTGGTGGCTGGAAGGTGGTTTGCATCGGGATTATTATTGTCTGGAAGATGAAAGCGGTGCGCGGTACTGGGTTTTCAGGCTGGGACATTACGGGGAAAAGAAACCGGAATGGTTTATTCACGGCTTTTTTGCCTGATTGAAGGAAGAAAATATGAGCTACACGGAATTACAGGTAACAACGAATTTCAGCTTTCTACGGGGCGGGTCGCATCCGGAAGAGCTGGTGTTGCAGGCCGCTGAAATGAGTTATAAAAAAATTGCCATTACGGATCGCAATAGTCTGGCAGGTATTGTTCGCGGGCATGCTGCGGCGAAGGGGAAAGATATTTCTATCATTCCGGCATGTCGGCTCGATTTGCTGGATGGCCCCAGTTTGCTCGCTTATCCGACCTGTCAAAAGGCATATTCTCAGCTTTCGGCTTTGCTGACGGAGGGGAACATGCGGGCGGAAAAGGGGCAGTGCCATTTGTATAAAGCCGATGTATACACGTATGCCAAAGGAATGAAATTCATTGTTCTGCCTCCGGTTTCGTTAAACGAATTCTTTGATTTTGATCCTGCTTTTAAAAAAGCGGCTGAGGAATACCGGCAGGCTTTGGGAAATGACCTGTACATCGGCGCGTCCCGTTCTTATCAATCGGATGATATGAAAAAGCTGTACCGCATTTCGCAGCTTGCAACACGGTTGGATATCCCGATGGTGGCCACCAATAATGTCTACTATCACAATGCGCAGCGACGGGAATTACAGGATATTCTTACCTGTATCCGTGAAAAATGTACGATATATAACGCCGGTTTTCGTCTGAATCAGAACGGAGAAAGATATCTGAAACCGTTCGATGAAATGATCCGGCTTTTCCGGCATTATCCGGATGCGATCCGTCGCACGCAGGAAATTGCCGAAGCTTGTCAGTTTTCGCTGGACTCACTGAAATATGTATATCCCGAAGAGATCACAAATGACGGTCGTACGCCTTTGGAGGAACTTAAATTCCTGACATGGAGGGGGGCGGAGGAACGTTTTGCGGGAAATGTGCCGGAGAAGATTACGTCTGCGATAGCACACGAGATGACCTTTATTGAGGAAATGGATTACGCGCCTTATTTTCTAACCGTTTATGATATCGTCCGTTTTGCAAGAGAACAGAATATTTTATGCCAGGGCAGGGGCTCGGCGGCTAATTCCACGGTTTGTTATTGTCTGGGAATCACGTCCGTAGATCCCATGAAATTTGAGCTGTTGTTTGAGCGGTTTATCTCTTCGGCCCGTAATGAACCGCCGGATATTGATGTCGATTTTGAGCACGAGCGACGGGAGGAAGTTATCCAGTATATCTACAATAAATATGGCAGAGACCGGGCGGCCATCGTTGCGACCGTAACACAGCAGCACCAGCGGGGCGCTATTCGTGATGTTGGAAAAGCAATGGGCTTATCGGTAGACGCCATCAATCGGCTTTCGGGTTCTATCTGGGAGTTTACAGAAGAATGGTTTGAAGGAAAGCGGATTGCAGAACATGGATTTAATCCGGAAGATCCTCATCTTTTGAAGATACTGGATCTGACCAAACAGTTTATGGGCTTTCCGCGTCAGTTGGGACAGCATACCGGCGGTTTTGTGATCACGCGCGGGAAGTTGTCTGATCTGTGCCCGATCCTGAATGCACGCATGGAAAACAGAACCTGCATAGAATGGAATAAAGATGACATTGACACGCTGGGTTTCTTAAAGATTGATATACTAGCTTTGGGTATGCTGACCTGCATCAGAAAAGCATTTGATCTTGCCAAAAAACACTATGATCTGGATTTGACCCTGGCCAATATTGAACAAGATGATCCGGCGGTATATGACATGATTAGTCATGCGGAAACAATTGGGGTGTTTCAGATCGAAAGCCGTGCACAGCAATCCATGTTGCCCAGGTTGAGGCCCCAAAATTTTTATGATCTGGTTATCGAAGTCGCCATTGTGCGTCCGGGGCCGATTCAGGGCGATATGGTACATCCTTATCTGCGGAGACGCAATGGAGAAGAGACCGTTGAATTCCCCTCAAAAGAACTGGAAGAGATTCTTGGAAGGACTTTGGGAGTGCCTCTGTTTCAGGAGCAGGCGATGAAAATTGCGATCGTTGCCGGAGGTTTTTCACCTGCGGAAGCGGACGAGCTCCGGCGAAGTATGGCTACTTTTAAAGCAAAGGGAATGGTTACCAAGTTTGAAAAAAAACTGACTGATGGGATGATGCAACGGGGTTATACCAGGGAATTTGCACAGCGTGTATTTAAGCAGCTTGAAGGTTTTGGGAGTTACGGCTTTCCTGAAAGTCATGCCGCAAGTTTTGCACTGCTGGTTTACGTATCGTCCTGGATCAAGTGTTATTACCCGGATGTTTTCGCGACGGCTTTGCTAAACAGTATGCCGATGGGTTTTTACCAGCCAGCCCAGATTATTATTGATGCAAAAAAGAATTATGTTGAGGTGAGGCCGGTGGATATCAATTACTCCGACTGGGACAATTTGCTGGAAGCCCTTGGCATGGAAAGGGAATACCTGCCGATGCGGCTGGGTTTCCGGCAGATCAAGGGTTTGCGGGAAGAAGATATACAGATGCTGCTGGCGGGAAGGGAAAAACCTTACAGCACCATTCATGCCCTGCGTGATGCGGGTGTTTCGCAAATTGCATTGGAAAAACTGGCCGATGCCGACGCATTCAGATCCATTGGCCTGGACCGCCGGCAGGCTTTATGGGAAGTTTCGGCCCTTAATGACCGACCCGTGGGTTTGTTCAACGGCCATGCTTCGGAGAGTACTTTTGAGCAGCAGGTATTCTTGCCGGAAATGACGGCCCCCGAGCATGTCGTGCAGGATTATACTTCAACCGCTTTGTCTTTAAAAGCGCATCCGGTTGGTTTTGTCCGGGAAAAACTAGCCTTACTTGGTGTAACACCGACCCATGCACTGCCTAAAATGAAGGACGGTATGGTCGTGAAAGTGGCGGGTCTGGTACTGGTTCGGCAAAGGCCCGGAACTGCCAAAGGGGTTTGTTTTATTACCATTGAAGATGAAACGGGTGTCGCGAATCTGGTCGTTTTTCAAAATCTTTTTGAGAAATACCGGAAGGAAGTGCTGAAATCCCGGCTGTTGATGGTGGAAGGTAAGCTGCAAATTGAAGGAGAAGTAATTCACGTGATCGTCCGACGCTGTTTTGATCTGTCCGGATTACTGCGTAAGCTCACAGCAAACGAACAGGATAACCCGGCTTTACTCACCCTTTCGCGGGCAGATGAAAAAGATGAATATGTTTCGCAGATGATCAATAAAAGAACACAGACGAAAAAAGATGTGCAGGTGGAAATATTTCCTTCCGGCAGAAATTTCAGGTGATTTATGTTGTTATTTCATGGCTTTCAATCATAGTATTTTAAATATAACCATCAGTTACTTTTATAAAAATTATCATAAATTTTATAAAAGTATTTGTATAAACCATTTGTTTGCTTAAAATTGTGTCATTAATACACTTTTATTGCTATTTGAATTCAAAATTAACTTTATCCATTGTATGAAATTCTTTATTGACACGGCCAATCTGGCTGAAATTACCGAAGCTGCTAACCTGGGCGTATTGGATGGTGTAACGACAAATCCGTCACTGATGGCCAAAGAGGGCATTACGGGCAAAGACCGGATACTTCAACATTATGTTGACATCTGTAATATTGTGGACGGACCGATTTCAGCAGAGGTAATATCAACCGATTTTGAAAATATTATTCTGGAAGGAGAGGCCCTGGCACAATTGCACCCGAATATTATTGTGAAAGTTCCGATGATCAAAGATGGTGTCCGGGCTATAAAATACTTTACTGAAAAAGGGATTAAGACGAATTGCACACTGGTTTTCTCAGCAGGTCAGGCATTGATGGCTGCCAAAGCCGGTGCCACGTATGTGTCTCCGTTTGTAGGCCGACTTGACGATATCTCCACAGACGGTATCGGTCTGATCGCCCAAATTCGCAAGATTTATGACAACTATGGCTATAAAACTCAGATTTTGGCTGCGTCTGTCCGTCACCCGATGCACATTATTCAGTGTGCCGAAATTGGCTCAGATGTAATCACCGGACCGTTGAGCGCGATGCTGGCCTTATTGAACCATCCTCTGACAGACAGCGGACTGGCCAAATTCCTCAGCGATTATAAAAAGGGGAACGGATGAAATTGATCAATCCTAAAAATTCCGCTGCGGTACACCGCGAAAACACAGTTTTGCTTTCCATTCCATCTGTCAAAATAAATCCATGAAACTAGGTCTTGAAACAATAGATTACATCATATTTCTGGTCTATTTTATTATTGTGGCCGGTTATGGTTACTGGGTTTACCGTTACAAGGGCAAAAAGACGACCGATGTAAAAGGAAACGAGGTGAAGGATTTCTTTCTCGCGGAAGGTTCGCTTACCTGGTGGGCTATAGGTTCGTCCATTATCGCGTCCAATATTTCCGCGGAGCAGTTTATCGGAATGTCGGGGCAGGCTTTTCAGTTGGGTCTTGCTATTTCGGTTTATGAGCTGGTAGGAGGGCTTTCACTGGTGATCATTGCCATTTATTTCCTGCCGATGTATATCCGGAATAATATTTACACCATGCCCCAGTTTTTGCAGCTGCGTTATGACAAAAGGCTTGCCACGATCATGGCGGTATTCTGGCTGTTTTTGTACATTCTGGTAAATCTTACCTCCATCATTTATCTTGGCGCGTTAAGCCTGGAAACAATGACGGGCTTTAATTTTATGGCCTGTGCCTTGTTTCTGACTGTTTTCGCCGTTTTTATCACGCTTGGCGGAATGAAGGTAATTGGTTATACGGACGTAATACAGGTTGTTTGTCTGGTGGCCGGAGGTTTAGCAACTACTTATCTCGCTCTTAATTTATTATCGGATAAAGTCGGTACCGGAGCGGGTATTTTTGAGGGATTGAGCCTGATCAAAGAAAAGGCGGATCATCACCTGCATATGGTGTTTGAGCCGGGTAAATTTTTTGTGCACGACGGGCGAGGCGGCCAGGTTGACGCGTACAGTCAATTGCCAGGCCTGATGATGTTTATTATCGGTGGGCAGTGGATTGTTAATTTCAACTACTTTGGCTGTAATCAATATATGATTCAGCGTGCGCTCGGAGCCGATCTGGGCACGGCAAGAAACGGTGTTTTGTTTGCTGCATTTTTAAAGTTGATGATGCCATTTATCGTGGTTCTGCCGGGATTGGCCGCTTATGTACTGTTTCAGGAAAATGCAGATGCGGCTATCGTCAGAGGAATTACCGATCATTCGATCGTAAAACCTGATAACGCTTATCCGGTTTTACTGAACATTCTGCCGACGGGGCTAAAAGGACTTTCTTTTGCAGCACTTACAGCGGCGATTGTGGCCTCGCTGGCAGGAAAAGCCAACAGTATCTCTACGATTTACATGCTGGATATCCATAAGAAGTTTTTCAACCCAAACATGACCGACAAGCAAACGGTTTGGCTGGGACGTGTGGCTATTTTGGTTTCGTTTGCCATTGCGCTGATGATCAGTCCATTTTTGAAGAATTTTGGGCAGGGATTTGAATACATTCAGGAATACACCGGGTTCATCTCGCCGGGGATTCTCTGTATATTCTTGCTGGGTATGTTCTGGAAAAGAGCTACGGCCAACGGAGCGCTCGCCGCCGCCTTGCTAAGTATTCCGCTTTCGGCCTTGTTCAAATATCAGATTCCGGATATGCCTTTTTTGAACCGTATGGGCACTGTTTTCTGGATTTGCGTAGTTGTTCAGGTAGCAATAAGTTTGTTTGAATCAAAAGGAAAAGACAGTCAAAAGGCTTTTGAAGTGGATAAACACTGGTTTGCCACCTCCAATAGTTTCCGGGTCGGAGCGGTTGGCGTTTGCGCGCTGCTGACACTGGTTTATGTATTTTTCTGGTAAACAGAGATATAACCTGGTTTTGTATATTACAACGATGGTTTGGGTTTGCAATGTCGCAAATCTAAACCATCGTTTTTTGTTATCAAGCTGACAAAACAAAACGCTTTTAGAATAATATTGCAGCTGAAAGTATCGCATGGGGTTTATTAAACGCCTCAGATTTATGATATTTATCGAAAAAGCCTTAAAATGTGGCACGATGGCATTTTTTAGGCCGCCAAACTTTCCCCGTATATTAAATGAATTACAAAAAACTCATATTTTTCATTGTAGGACTGATCGTGCTTGGTGTGATCATTTTTAAGGTTAGAGATTTTGTTTTGACAGATAAGACAGGACAGAGCGCTATAAATCATGATTTTAAGGAGCCTGTTCTGGAAATTTATGATCGTTCGGGTAAATTTTTGAATTATCCGGCAGATTCATTACAGCATATTTGCATTACACTTGACAAATCAGCCAATAGCGACACGCTGCAAAAACTGGAAGCAGAGTTGAATCGCCTGCACGATGTGATGATTACTGTTAAAATGCAGTCGGGATCGAACGAGCTTGTACTGAAAGAGGTTGCAAATGGCGAATTTGACGAAATTTTGAAATTGTTTTGTGAAGTAACGGCCCGTCATCCGAACAATGTTTTGGTAAGATGGAATCCTGAAATGGAAGTGCCGGTACAGCTTTATGCGTGGCAATATCAGTCTCCGGATGATTATATTGAAGCATTTAAACATTTTTCCCGCATTTGTAAGATGGGATCGCAAAACGTAAGCATTGTTTGGGGACCTGCGGGATATCCGGGTACGGAGGAATACTGGCCTGGCAAGGAGACCGTCGATCTCGTGAGTGTTTCATTGCACAGCAAATCAGAAAGTTTGGCAACCGCTTATCCGATCGAACAGAATTTGAAAACTGCGATAAAAAGGAAAATACACCGGGTCCGTTTTATGGACAAACCGCTTTTGATTCTGGGCGTTGAAAAACAGGATTCTTTAACGAAAGATGCCATAACAAACGCTTTAAAGGAAGTAAAAAATGAAGCGTCAACCATATATGGAACGGCGGAAATTGATGAGTCAGGAAAGCTCCCTGTGTCGCTATCGAAACCCGTTATTGGCGCTTATGATCCTAAAATGTTATTGGTTTCCTCGCCGTCTGTACGAACGGAGCATGTTTTTATTGATCTGCAACATATACAGGAGGGGACATTTGAAAAGGATTTCGAGGCAATCATGAAACGTGACCACGATATTATCGTGACTTTTGAACCATGGCGTGACCAAAAAGCAAGAAAAGACACAAACGTGCTGCTGAACACGATCAACGGTATTTATGATCAGGAATTCAGGGAGTTATACCGGATTCTTGCCTCTGCCAAAAGAACGGTTTATCTCCGTTTTGCTCATGAAATGGAAATTCCGATTCATCGTTACGCCTGGCAAAGCCAGGATCCGGTGTTGTATATCAAGGCATTTCGTTATTTCATGAATTTTGGTAACTCAAATGGCGGTAATATTAAAAAAGTCTGGGGACCAGCAGGTGATCGTGGTTCGATGGAGTGGTGGCCGGGCAAAGACGTAGTGGATTTTGTCAGCGTGGCTATTTATGGCTTACCGGATAAAAATATAACGGACCCGACCAAACAGGAGTCGTTCGGGACGATTTATAACCGCAAATTCAACCGTATTCGCTTGGGAGGAAAACCGGTTTTTATAACAGAATTCGGCGTTAAGGGGCCTGAGGATTACAAACAGCAATGGATGGAAAATGCGGCAGATGTTATTAAAAACCACAAGGAAATATATGGGGTTTGCTATTTTAATCTGGCCGATAATCCTGAGGTATGGGGTAATATTCCCGCCCCGGACTGGAGTATCAAAAGAGAAACTTTCAATCACTTTATCCAAACATTAAGTGGAGATAACCGGTAGTTTATTCAACATTTTTCGAAAAGGAGAGTGGCGTATTAAGCGTTGATTTACAAACAGAAATGACTGTTTTGCCTTTAATCACATAAAGATAAAGCCGGTATTCCGATGGATTTTTGGGGATTTGTAGTGACAAGCGGGGGCCTTTGCTGACTTCATCCAAATCAACCGGATTCTCAAACCCATCTGTACGAACCAGTTTCCACTCGAAAGTAAGACCGGAAGCTGCTGTGCTTGCAAGTATCCACTGACCATTTTTCCGGAGCAGCGCATTGTAGATAAGTTCAGCGCCTTCAAATGTTCCAGCCGCAGGTTTCAGAATTTTCACAAGTGGAACAGCCGGTAGCGGCGTGCCAACACTCCAGTCATTTTTTAACTTCAAGAAAGACAATTTCTTACGGCCGGCAAGATCTTTAATACCGTCCAACTGTACCCGGTCAGTCAGTTGTTCATCCTGCCAGTTTGATATGAAAACGCCGGCACTGTTATCTTTCAATTTTTCATAACCCGGCACTTCGGCATAACTGATGAAATACGGCAGACCCAATGTTTGCAGTTGTGCTTTGGAAACCGGCTGATCTTTCAACACCAATCCGACCGCATCAATTTTTGGAATGAAACTACGGAGCCTTCCTGTTACGTACGGCAGGTCATCCGTTACCGACACATCTATGGTTACCGGCCGGTTGGGGTCTGTTTTTTTTATGTTGTCAATAAGTCGACGAAGCCACAAGAGATAAGCATCCTGCTGATAAAGCAATTCAGGTTTAAAATAACTGTTTTCCAGTCCTTGCATGACCGAGTTGCCTATATTCCACGCAGTTATGTTTTTATTTCCTTTATGATTTTTTACCGTGTTTAAAATGTCAGATGCCAGTTCGTCAAGCTGGTCGGTATCTTTTCTGAAATCAATATTCTGAGGTATCCAGAAACCATAATGAATATTTATATCAGCCTCCTTGGCAGAGTTTAAAATATTGCGGTCGTAAATTCCGGGACCATAATGTTTAATCGTATTAATACCCAATGCCTTCATTTCAGCGAGATCAGCAGTCAGTTCATCTTTCGTGAAAACACGCACGTTTTTAGTCCACTCTTGTCCTTTGGTATAATTAATCCCTTTGATATGCTCAAAAGCAGCCTTGGTTTTATCCCGGGAAGACTGAGGTTGAACCGGGAGGAATGTGGTTAAAAGCGTCGATAACCCGTCATTCGTTGCAAATCGTTGGTGTCCAGGATACTGTCTTAAATCATTGTCCGAAACGCTATCAATGGAGGTGTCAGACAAAACAAGTCCGTGTATCTGACTGGAAATATTTTTAGCCTCCGTCAGTGTATTTTTTAACCAGAGTTTGTCCTGAGCTGAAGAATCCGGCTGAATGATCATGAGAGGTAATCCCAAACCGACGAAAGTCTCTTGCTTTGGGAAATCTGCTGGTGACGACAAAGCGATCCAGTCAACATATGGTTTTCCAGGGAAATAGGATTCTGGTTCTTTGGTCTGTGGTGCGTGCCAAATCCGGATTAGGTTATAGGCTCCATGACTGGCAAAAAAATCGAAGATATATTTCCACGCTGCTGTAAATATATCAGGCTGGGTTGCATTCGCCAATTCCGGTTCAAAACGAATATAAACAGGCCGTTTCAGCGAACGGATCTGATCTGAAAATACCTTAAGATATGCATCATATTGGCCATCGGTGGTACGACGAGCAAATACGGTTTCCGGACCAACCAGGGTTTTCGAACCTGAAGATAAATTTTTATCCAGACGCCAGGTGATCATTGGTATCGAGCCGTTGGCATAGATCGAATCAATGGTTTGCAAAGTGGATGCAATATTTTCAAGTTTTTCTCCCCATTTTACGTCAATCGCGATGAGATTCAACCCAATTTTCCGGTCGGTTTGAAACCTCCTGATGTCTTTTAATAGATTGCCCGGATTTTGATTTTCGGCTAAATGAGTGCCAAGAAAAAAGGAGGTGTTACGATCAGCGGACTTTAAGTCTGACTGCTCAATGTTATCTCCCGAATAGTTAAAATAAACCAGCGTGCACAGTAACATGGTGCTGATTAACAGGGCCATTGATCGTACTCCTGCATAAATACGGCGGCGAAGAATCCAGAAATATCCTTTGATTTCACGAATCTGTTTCATGGAATTACGCAGCAATTTGTACCTCGTACTCCATTTTTGTACGTGTTGCTGCCGGCTGGCTGCAATGACAAAAACCATGAAAAAACAGTTCATGGAAGCAAACCCGGCCATGGCAAGGTTATAGGGGTTCCAGTCTGTCGACAGTCCATATCCAATCGCGCTTAGCGACAAAGCGAGGATAATCGCATTGGGCACATTGAGGATCCAGTTCGTGTCTTCATTTCCTTCTTTTGGCGTGGGTACGTAAGGGACTTTTTTCTGGAGAATTGTATAAACCAGGCCGGTGATAAATACCCACCAGGTTCCGATCATCAGCAGTCCGCCGACGACGTGAAATCCTCTTTCCTCGTCTTCCATCACCCAATACTGTACATAATGCCTGATCAGAATTATTGAGGCCGAAAGGGGTAACAACACCAACCCAAACTCAAAGAGGTTAATGTATACCGGACTTTCGTTGAAGAACAACGAGATAACCGGGATAAGGAAATTGATCAGAAATATGAGACCTGAAACATAATGCATCGGTATAAACGCATAATGGAGTTTCTGTTGCCAGGTGAATTGTTTGAATAGTCTTGGGTATGCAATGACCAGCAAATCAAAAACACCTCTTGACCATTTCAATTGCTGTTGATAATATGCAGACAATGTGGATGGTACCAGTCCGCGGGCCAGCACGGCTGGTACATAAACGGATTTCCACCTCTTGGCATGAAGCTGCATGGACGTGTGCATATCTTCCGCCAGTCCGGCCGCGTGTCCGCCGATTGATTCGAGGGCGGTGCGTCTGAAAGTACAATTAGCGCCAATGGCCTGCACGGTACCGTACTTATTCATGGTCATCATCATCGGACCATAAAACTGATAGGTTTGCTGGGCAGCGCCTTTGGCGATCAGGCCTTCGTTGTGGTTTTTATAGGCCTGTACAATTTGCACAAAGCCAACCTCGGGATTGTTGAAATGAGAAACAATCGGATCAAGAAAATCCGGGAAGGGCACGTGATCCGGATCAAGCACGACACATAATTCTCCGTCCGACTGGCTCAGCGCATTGTTGATATTACCCGCCTTGGCATTGATTTTTAGTGTTCTTGTGACGTGATAAACGCCGAGTCGCTTACACAGTTCCCGTAAATAGGGATCATCAGCTTCGTCACAGAGATAAGTTTTATGGGGATAAGTGATGGCCTGAAGTGCTGTCAGGGTTTCCTCAATCATCTGAATCGGTTCGCCGGCACAGAACGTAGTGAAAATATCGACACTGTACGTTTTGGTCTGCGGAGGCGTTTTCGGAACCGTTATATAAAAATAATGTGCCCATTCATGGAGTATTTTAAGCCCGCCAAAAACGAAAGTAGTGACCAGCATCCAGTACAAAACCGTATTTCCCCTGACCGCATGTGAAAGCATGGTATCCAGAAAAAACCACATCGAAACTACGCCAAGAAATATCATGAGGCGCAGGGTTATGAGTTCCCTTCCGGAAGGAGGTTTTACGGTAATTGTTTTATTCATTTGGCACTAATTACATAAAATGGTGTATTACAGGAGGCAAAATGGCCGTTCTCGTTATAAATGGTTGCAAAAAGGCGATAAGGGCCTTCCTCCGAAGGAGCTGTAAAGGTTACCTTCAAACTGTTCTCAGACTGAATCCCGTTTTCTAGCGGTTTAAGTTTTCGCGTGCTGTTCTCGTTGTTTTTTCTGTACCAGTCTTCGCGGAAAATATTCCAGCTTATTTTTTTGATTTTTTCAGAATGACTGAACATCAGCACCTCGGCCGATGCTATCGCACTGGCATCCAGCATAACATTATCCCTTGCACCTTTTTCATTCAAAAGCATGTATTTAACATCCGGGTATTTTTCATCCGTTTTTTTTCCGGTCCATAGCCATTGCATCGTACCGACAGCTTCGGAAGCGGCACCTGTTTCGTCAAAAATGCTGAACCACGTATGCGTTGTTTCCTGTTTGTTTCCCCAGAAAAATACCGATGCGCCAAGAAATCTTGGGTCATCGAACGGCATATCTTTTTCGTAACGGTCTTTATAAATTTCGGCTTTTTTCTTGCTGGTATCTTCAATATAGGCGCCCCATTCCGTTTGTTCCGTACCCTTCCAGGGACCGTTAACTCCCCATTCCAGCAGCATATAAGGTCCATTCCAAATCCATAGAATATCTTTCAGCTCTTGCCGAAGCTGCGGCAGCCTGCTGAAAATATTGAATGAAATGAAATCAACATCGCACCGTAATACCAGGTTTAAAATATATTTTGAATTGAAATTAAGCACGGTGGTCGTTACGGGGTGATCCGGGTCGTCGTGGTGGATCATCCCGGTAAGCGCGTTGAAGGCCTGATAAAATGAATGATATGAAAGGCCGTAGGGGAAATCCAGCTCATTGCCAACACACCACATAAGCAGCGCCGGGTGGTTTTTGTATCGGTTAACGATTGCAGTGAAAGCCTGATGCTGAGATTTTACTTTTGCAGGATTCGGGTAAAACGTATGGTCGTTGTTGTTGACAACCGGAAGACCGACGATAACCGTCAGATGATTTTTTGCCGCACTGTCCAGAATCACACCCAGATGTGTTGTATCCCAGGTTCTGATCGTATTTCCGCCGCAGTCACTAAGCGTTTTGAAATGGGAATCGCCGCTGGCACTTTTGATTTGAAAAGGCTTTCCGTTTCTGTAAACAGTATATCTCCCGTTAACTTTTTCAATATGTACTTTCCCACTGCCCGATTTTTTGTCGCTGTCTTTGCATGCACTGACGCATATCGTGAGCAGAAACAAAAAATGTAATTTTAGCAGGATAGGAGTTTGGGAAATCACCAGACGAATGACGCTTTTGTAAATAAAAAACTTCCTTAAAATTAGGAAAGATTTTTAAGTCAAAGTCACCAAAATGCAATTTTATATCATTTAAGGATCAGTCAGGGGATTTCGCCGATCCAAATGTTATATTTTTGAGACAAAGTTTATCTTCGAAATTCGCCACAAGACATCAATTAAACGACTGCCGGAATTCGACGGGAGAGACATTTGTTTTTCTTTTGAAAATCTTATTAAACGACTGAGGGTGCTCAAAACCAAGCTGGTAAGCAATCTCTGCAACGGTCAGATCAGTTGTGCTTAAAATTTCCTTTGCTTTTTCTATCATTTTTTGATGGATATGCTGCTGGGTGTTCTGACCTGTCAGCGAGCGGAGCATATCACTCATGTATCGGGGAGATACGCATAACTGATCTGAAAGATATTGAACAGAAGGCAAACCTTTCAGCAAAGTCTCCTGATTGTCAAAATAGTCTGAAAGCAATCGTTCCAGTTTGGTCAACTGGTCATTATGGGCAGCCTTTCGGGTGATGAACTGCCTGTTATAGAACCGGTTGCTGTAATGCAGTAATTGTTCTATCTGACTGATCATGATATCCTGGCTGAAACCATCGATCGATAATCCCAGTTCATGTTCGATGTTTTTGAAGATTCCAATGATAATCTCTTTTTCACGCTCCGACAGATAAAGGGCCTCAGACGCCGAATAAGAGAAAAAACCGTAATTCCGGATGCCTTTGCCCAACGGATAGGTTCTTATGAAATCCGGATGGAATAATAAAGTATAACCGCTGTAATCAGCCTTATTTTCTCCCGCAGAAATAACCTGATTCGGCGAAATAAAAGACAACCCACCTTCATCAAAATCATAACTACCCTGTCCGTATTTAATTTTTCCGTGAAAACTCTTCTTGTATGACACTTTATAGAAGTTCAGTATCATGCCCTTGGCTATTTCATCCGTATTACTTTTAATATTCGAATAGTCAACCAGGCTTACCAGCGGATGCAGCGGTTTGGGTAATCCCAGCGCCCGGTGTAACTCGGAAATCGAATTGAAGATAAAAGGTGGTTTTGATTCTGATTTCATACGTGTTACATCTTAGCATGGAAAACCCGCCAGAGGGATTTCCATGCAAGTTATTATATTTATACTGTGGTGGGTTGGAAAGGACTTTCAAGTTTCAGGTATTTCGCGAGGTTTTTCCGAAACAATTCCGGGCCTTCTGCCAGTCGTTTGTTATAGGTTTTTACTGCATCATTTCCTGCAAGATACCGGATCTGGTCGCTTTCATCGGTCGCTGCCAGATAGACAACGGCTGCGATAACCTCAGGGTCTGAAAATTCCATAAGCGTTCCGTCCGTAAAACCCTCAGTCATCCTTTCCATCAGGCCGTCATAGGCTTTGTCTTCGGTGACGGTCATCACATTCATGTAATTACTTTTGATTCCGCCCGGCGCCACCGTTCTGATCCCAATATTGAATGCCGCCAGGTCATAGGACATACTTTCACTCCAACCTTCCAACGCCCATTTTGAAGCGTTGTATATCGACGAAAGCGGATAAGTGCTCAGCCCGCAAATGGATGTTGTGGTGATGAAAAGACCGCTTCTTTTTTGTTTAAAATAGGGGATAAATGCCTTGGTGATCCAGATCACGCCAAAGAAATTGGTTTCAAACTGACTTCTTATCTGCTCTTCGGTGTAAGATTCCAGCGAACCGATCAGGCCATATCCGGCGTTGTTGAATACCACGTCAATGTCAGCGGACTCTGTAACCGCTTTGACGGTCGCATCAATTTGGGTAATATTGGTTACGTCTAGTGGTAAGAGGGTTACATTTTCCAGCAAATTCAATTCTGTTTCTTTTTCCGGCGTTCGCATGGTTGCAATGACTTTCCAGCCTTTCGATTGAAATAATTTAGCAGTCGCTTTGCCCAGTCCGGCTGATGCGCCGGTTATAAAAATCGTTTTCATTTTCTGTTATTTTTAAGTTGTTTGAACGATACAAATGTCTCCAACCGGTGGCCGGCGATTGTCGCCAAACTGGTATTTTTTGTAGCCAAAATGGGAGAGGTGATTGAGCTGAAATGGATCGTTTGGCAGATAATGATTGGTCTGTTAACGGGAGATTTTATTCACACTGCAGGAACGAGGGGCAAAAGTAACACAGCGTTTACGTGAATCCAGAAGTCAGATATTGTGGAGAAAATAAGGGTTTTGCGCTGAAGGTCTGTGCGAGATTGGATTTCAGAAAAAACCTCAAAAGATTTTATTAAAATCTTTTGAGGTTTTTTGATTTAATAAATGGTTCTTTTCATGTTTTCAATCGAGTTAAGATAACCCGATGAGTGAAAAGTCGATATGTCTTCTCTCTTCAAAACCAAGGTATTTGTAGAGACTGATAGCCCGTTCGTTTGTGGCGGCCACATGCAAAAAAGGTGTTGCGCCTGCCTGTGTAATCTTATCATACAAATGAAGAAGCAACTCCCAGGCAAAACCTCTTCCCGTAAAATCGGGGTGGGTACAAACTGCACTGATTTCAGTGAAACCCGTCATTTTTAATCTTTCGCCTGCCATTGCCGCGAGTTTTCCGTTTACGCGGATGCCGTAATAATGCCCCAATGCAGGTGTATTAATTTTGAAATAACCCGGTTGAATCGCATTGATAAAGTCGAACATTTCGGTGCGATCCGATGCCAGTAACTCCGTAATGTCAGCGTTGTTTCCCTTAGGCTCTCCATTTTTCAAAGACGACCAGACCATTTGCAGGCATTCCAGATTTGAAAACCTCGACCAGTTTTCGGGTAAAAGCGGCTGATCTCCAACAAGAAAAACCTGTTCATTTTTATCGAAGTAAGGTGAGATTTCCTGTATAAAATCTCCCTCTCTGTCGCGCAATGCCATAAAAGGTAAAACACCTCCGGGATATTTTGCTGCATTGGATGTCCCCTCGCGCATATCCTGATGGACGGTCTGCAACGAATTCCAGACCGGGTTGTCCAACAAGCTATTATTATATTTCATAACACTAAACCAAGATTTGTAAATCTGTTCTGTAATTTTTAGAAAGCAAATTTAGTGATAATGGTGGACAAAGTCTACCATTTGGAGTAAGAAAGGTTTTTGGACTGTCAGCGATGGGAGAATTGACGATGGACGATTGACAATGGACGATGGACAATGGTCAACTGTCGATGGTCAACGGTCAATAGTCAATGGTCGCGCCGAACACGAGAAGTCATTTTATATCAAATCTACCATTGTTAAATATTATTTCATTCGTATTTATACTGGAAACCGGGTTTTGCTTATTGTGATTAATGTTTTACAAACACGGTATCCCGGTTTTTATCTTTTGACAGAAGCATGCTAATGTTTAGCAGACAAAGAATAATCCTTAAATTTGGTGAGAAAATGAATTTCCCCCAGGTTCCCTCTGTAAACTCACGTTGATGAATTATTGAATGACCAGATTTTTGGCAATTTTGACCCTGGTACTTTTTAACCAGATCGCTTATTCACAGTTACGTATTGAGATTGTCAGCACCCCGCCGCTGGTTGGGCCATCGTCTTCGCTTTATCTGGCGTCGGACCTGAATAACTGGAGTCCAGGCGATCCGGATTATGTATTCAAAAAAGACCCATCAGGGATTTATTACATCGACTTACCTAAAACACCTTCAAGGTTTGAATACAAAATAACACAGGGCAACTGGACTTTGGTGGAAGGGGATTCTACTGGTATTCCGCTCGCAAATCGTGTTTATGATAGTTCAAAACTTTCGGATCCGCGCCTGATAAAACTGTTTATTACGGGATGGGAACGGAAGATTGTCTACTCGTTCATCATCAAAAAGCTGCCTGAAAATACGCCCCACGATGCCCAGTTATTTATTACGGGAAACTTTAATGACTGGGATCCTGACAATCCGCTGTACCAGGTTTACAAAAACGTAGACGGAACCTACCGCACCACAATCTACACCGAAAAAGATCCGGTAGAATATAAATTCACAAGAGGAAGCTGGAAATCCATTGAAGGAAGGGAAAGTGGTAAGGCGCGCCCGAATCGCGCGATTTACCGGGATTCAAAAGTCGATCATATGTCTGTGGATGTCGAAATCGATGGGTGGGAGGATCTTACGGCATCTTTTCATTTTTACTCGATCTATGATCTGCTGCTGCTTTTTGCCGTTTTTCAGGGGATATTGCTGATTATCGCCATTCCCACCATTCAGAACTATAACCGTGCTGCAAACCGCTGGCTGGTGATTACGATCGGCTTTGCGTCGCTGATGATCCTGTTGCGAACGATCGGCAGCTATCGGGAAGCCGCGCAGGCTTTTACCAAGGTGTTGTTACTGCCTGATTTTATCCTGTTTTTGTACGTACCGCTGTTCTATTTTTACCTGCAAAAACTGCTCTTCAATCACTCCACTAAGCCTGTCCGGCAGGTGATGTTCTTTTTACCTGCAATCATTCAGTGTTTTGTGTATCTGCCATTTTTCCTGATGAGCGACACCACATTGCAAATGCAATTCCTGATGCGCGACTGGAAGCTGCTGGGTGTATTTTTAGGCACAGGTCTGTTGGGGCTCGCCTGGAACACCTATTTCTGGTTTCTGTTCAGGAAAACCTTTCGCTTTTACCGGGAACAGTATCAAAGCCATTTTTCCTACGAGCAGAATCTTCATTATCTCAATACGGTTATGTTTATCCAGGCGGTTTGTCTTGGGTTATGGTTTTTTCTGTTTGTGATGCTTGGGCTCGGTCAGTGGTTTGAGTTCAATGTCATGCAGATCGTAGAGCGAAGTGTTGACGCGATATGGCTGGCATTTTCGACGATTACGTATTTCGTTGGTTATTTTGCCATTCATCAGCCTGAAATTTTCAAAATTTCCCCTCAGCCGTTGTCTATTTTCGGGGATCTCAATCATGCACCGCTGCCGGAAACCGAAGACGAAACACCCGATAAGAAAACCGAGCAGCCCGAAAACATCCAGGCCCTAAAGGAAATTGTGGAAGGATACATGCTTAAAAACAAACCGTATACCAACCCACGGTTAAGTCTGAATGAGCTTTCAATCAAGCTTAAATTACCTTCGCATACCTTGTCCAAAGTGATCAATGACGGCTTTGACAAAAACTTCTTTGATTTCATTAATTCCTATCGCATCGACGAGTTTAAGCAGCGGGTTGATAATCCGAAATTCAAGAATTATACCCTGCTGAGTATCGCCTATGAAGTGGGTTTTAACTCCAAAACGGCCTTCAACCGGTCGTTCAAAAAGATCACCGGCCAAACGCCCCGCGACTACTACAACGAGAGCCGTTTGGAAGAATAATTGGCTTTTTCGGACTTAAACTTTCAAAAAAATAAGTGCCATTTTATAAAGTGGTCTTTTGAATTGTATTATTAAATCATTAACTGTCAATTATTTAATAGTGATTTTAGCCTCAGTTTTGGAAATTTTCGCGGAAACGTGAAGTGGAACGACACGCGGCTTTTATAGGGATACTTTTGCTGAGAAATATTTCGATAATTAATAGGATTTTACCTATTGAATGAATCGGGGTGTTTAAAAGCAATCTACCACATTTTATTCCTGTAAGATGAATCAACATTACAAACAATTACTCTGCATAACCCTCCTGCTATGGCTGGGGAGTTTATCGGCCAGAGCGCAATCCGTTGTGAGCGGGAATGTCACCGACGCCAAGGATGGCTCCGAATTACCGGGCGTGAACGTGCTCGTAAAAGGCAGTTCGCTGGGAACACAAACTGACGCTGCCGGAAAATACTCACTCGAAAATGTTCCGGCCCATGCCACCCTCGTATTTAGTTTTGTGGGTAAGCTTGGCAAGGAAATTCCGGTGGACAACCGGACGGTGATCCATGTGACGCTGGAAGACAATGTGAAAGAATTGACAGAGGTTGTCGTCATTGGATACGGAACGCAAAAGAAACAGGAACTGACGGGCTCGATAACAACCGTCTCGTCAAAAGATTTTCAAAAAGGAAACATACAAAGTCCCGAGCAGCTGATTGTGGGTAAAGTGGCCGGCGTGTCCATTACATCCAACAATGGCCAGCCAGGAGGCGGGAGTACGATCCGGATTCGTGGCGGAGCTTCACTGAACGCCAGTAACGATCCGCTGATCGTGATTGACGGTGTTCCGTTAAGCGGCAGTACTTTAAATGGCGCGCCAAGTCCGCTGAGCCTTATCAACCCGAATGACATCGAAACGGTTAGTGTACTGAAAGATGCATCGGCAACGGCTATTTATGGTTCGAGGGCGTCTAACGGTGTTATATTAATTACCACTAAAAAAGGAAAGGGCGGAACACCCGCCATTAATTTCAATACACAGGTAGCGGTTTCAAAGATTGGGAAAATGGTAAATGCCCTGTCGGCAGACCAGTTCAGGTCCTACGTAGAGGCTAACGGAACGGATGCTCAGAAAGCACTGCTCGGAACGGCCAATACCAACTGGCAGGATGAAATTTACCGCACCGGTATCAGTACAGACAATAACCTGAGCATCACCGGCGCGTTGAAAAACATGCCGTACCGTGTTTCAATGGGTTATCTGCTTCAAAATGGTATCCTGATCACCGATAAACTGCAACGCCCATCGGCTTCGATCAATATCAGTCCGCGGTTGTTTAAAAAACACTTAAAAGTGGACCTGAATCTTAAAGGAGCGCTTACGAAGTCACATTTTGCCAATCAGCAGGCAATCATCAATGCGGTCCAATTTGATCCGACACAACCCGTAATGGACGCAAGCAGTCCTTTCGGCGGGTATTTTGAATGGGTTACCAAGGACGAAACCGGAAAAGCAACCCTTAACCCAAACGCGCCAAGAAATCCGGTTTCACTGATACGTCTTCAGGATAACAATGGTACGGTTCAGCGTAGTTTTGGTAATGCTCAGTTTGACTACATGTTCCATTTTTTACCGGATCTGCATGCCAACCTGAATTTGGGATACGATATTTCAAATGGTCACGGTACGACATTTGTGCCGGAATATGCCGCACAGAGTTTTACCACAAAAGGGCAAAACAATAAATATCTGCAAAAGGTAAATAACAAGGTAGCAGAGTTTTATCTGAATTACGTTAAAGACTTTAAGACAATCAAAAGTACGGTAAGTGCCACAGCCGGTTACGGCTATTATAATAATTCGACCAAAAATTATTTCTATCCGAATTACAGTGCAAACGGTGATATCGTAGAAGGATCGCAGCCGAAATTTGACTTTGATATCCCTGAAAATACGCTGATTTCCTACTACGGAAGGTTGATTTATACCTTCGATGACAAGTATATTCTGGCTGCTTCGGTTCGTACGGATGGCTCGTCACGGTTTGCTCCCGAAAACCGCTGGGGCGTTTTTCCTTCGGCCGCACTTACGTGGAGGATTAACAAAGAGTCTTTTTTATCGACCTCGGGCAAGTTATCGGATTTGAAATTGCGATTGAGCTATGGGATCACGGGAAATCAGGATGGCATCGCCAACTATTCCTATCTGGGTATTTATTCAGTCAGTTCCAATGCCTCTCAGTATCAGTTTGGCAATAATTATTACAACATGACGGCGCCGGCTGCGTATGATAAAAATATCAAATGGGAGCAAACCGCAACCGCCAACGCCGGACTTGACTACGGATTTTTTGATAATCGTTTAAGCGGAAGTATCGACGTTTATCTTAAAAAGACGAAAAACCTTTTAAATACGGTTCCTATCCCAATCGGCTCGAATTTCAGCAATCAGATTCTGACCAATGTAGGGAATATTGAAAACAAGGGTATCGAATTTACCGTGAACGGCACGCCTGTAAAAACAAAGAAATTTAGTTGGGATGCAGGATTTAATGTGACTTATAACAACAATAAGATCACAAACCTTACGGCAGTTAGCGATCCCGAATTCGCAGGGAACCAAACAGGTGGCATCACAGGCGGAACCGGTCAGAGCATTCAGATCCATTCGGTGAATTACAACACGTTTTCTTATTACGTATACAAACAGGTGTATGATATGGACGGGAAGCCGCTTGAAAGTGTTTACGCTGACCTGAATGCCGACGGCGTGATCAATCAAAAAGACCAGTATCGCTACAAATCTCCTTTCCCGAAAGTAATGCTGGGTTTCAATACACAGCTGAATTATTTGAAATGGAGCCTGAGTACGATTTTGCGGGCGAATCTGGGTAATTATAATTACAATAACGTTGCTTCCAATTTCGGGGTGAAAAGGAATATCCTTAATCCGAACAACATCCTCGGCAACAGCACGACGGACATATTCAACACCAATTTTTTCAACAACCAGTACCAGTCTGATTATTACGTTCAGAATGCTTCTTTCCTGAGAATGGATAATGTTGGCATCGGTTATAACGCCGGTCGGGTGCTTGGCAATAAAATGAACCTGAGGATTAATGCGACCTGCCAGAATGTTTTTGTGGTAACCAAATACAAGGGGCTTGACCCGGAAATCAATGGTGGTATTGACTACAATCTTTACCCGAGACCAAGAACTTTTGTGTTGGGGCTGAACCTTGACTTTTAATCCTAAAATCACTGAGATATGAAATTTTTATTTAAAATAGCAGCCGTTTCAGGACTGGTGATCGGGGGGATTACTTCCTGCACCAATGACCTGAATTTGTCGCCAACCAATTCCATTACAGCGGATATTGCCTACAAATCGCTGGCTGATTACAAGCAGGTTTTGGCTAAAACGTATGGTAGTTTTGCCTTAGCCGGCAATAATGGTATAGCCATTTCGGACCTTGCAGGTATTGATCCGGGCCAGGCTGATTTTCTTAGACTTTTCTGGAATGCGCAGGAACTCACCACAGACGAGGCAGCCTGCGTGTGGAATGATCCGGGTGTTCCTGATTTTCATAATTTGAACTGGACAGCCAGCAATGTTTTGCTGACGGCTCTGTATAACCGCAGCTTGTTTCATGTAACGGTATGCAACGAGTTTATCCGTGAATCGACCGACGAAAAGTTAAGCGCCAGAGGTATTACCGGACAGGATGCCGAGGAGGTACGGAAATTTCGTGCCGAGGCAAGATTCCTGAGAGCGTTTCAATATTGGGTACTTATTGATCTCTTCGGAAATCCTCCTTTTGTGACTGAAAACGATCCCATCGGCAAATACATCCCGCCGCAGATTAAACGCGCCGACCTTTTCAGTTATATCGAAACAGAATTAAAAGCGATTGAACCGGTGTTGTCCGAGCCCAGGAAAAACGAATACGGGCGTGCGGATAAGGCGACTTCATGGGCATTGCTGGCCCGGTTGTATCTGAATGCGGAGGTGTATCTGGGCAAGGGAAAAGGGCGGTACAATGATGCCGTGACGTACGCAGACAAAGTGATAAAATCCGGTTATGGGCTAATGCCGGAGTATAAAAATCTTTTTCTGGCAGATAATGATCAAAACAACCCGGAAGTGTTGTTGTCGATAAATTATGACGGGGTGAAAACGCAGAATAACGGCGGTACTACCTTCATTATCAATGCGGCTATTAACGCGGCTATGAACCCGCCGGCTTTCGGCGTTCCGAACGGAGGCTGGGGTGGAAACAGGACCACCAAAAATCTGCCGCTGTTGTTTGGTGATTACAGTGGGGCCAAGGACAAACGTGCCATGTTTTTTGGAAACAAATTGGAAATGGAAGATCCGGCCGTGTTTACGGATGGTTTGGCCGTTACCAAGTTCCGCAACATAACCTCTGCCGGTGTTACTGCACCTTCGGCCGGTGGCTCTTTTTCTTCAACTGATTTCCCGTTGTTTCGTCTGGCTGAAATGTATCTCACCTATGCCGAGGCCGTAAAACGCGGCGGCACGGGCGGAAATGATGCCACCGCATTGAGCTATTTTAACAAACTGAGGGAGCGCGCGTATGGTAATGCGAAGGGGAATGTCACTTCATTAAGTCTGAACGATATTCTGGATGAAAGAGGACGTGAGTTTTACTGGGAAGCACATCGCAGAACAGACCTGATCCGTTACGGTTATCTTACGTCAGGCACCTATTTGTGGCCCTGGAAAGGTGGCGTTAAAGATGGAAAAGGAGTTTCAGAAAGCTTTAATCTGTTTCCGATACCGGCAACCGACCTGATTGCAAACCCTAACCTGAACCAGAATTAAAATGAAAAATATAAGAATTTCCGTTTTTACGGCATTGGCGGCGATGTTGTCCTTGTCGGCTTGTGAAAAAGATGAGATCAGAACTGTCGCAGTCGCAGGTGAGAAACCTGTGTTGTCGGTGAGCGCTCCCAATCTGGTGCTGACCAATGAAAATGCGAATAAGGAAGCCGTGTCGTTTTCCTGGACGCCTGTTGATTATGGTTATCAAAGCGTGATCAGTTACACCATTCAGCTGGATAAAAAAGGCAACAATTTTCAAAAACCGGCGGAGATTCCGGGAGGGAATTTGTTGAAAAAATCACTGACAAATACGGAGATTAACAATTTGCTGATTAACAAATTGAAATTGACCGCGGGTCAGTTGTCTCAGATCGAAGCCCGCGTTATTTCGTCTCTTGGCACCAATGCGCAGAGTATGGACGTAACCTCTGCGGCGGCGGCGTTGTCAGTCACGCCGTATTTTGTAGTGATCGTTTATCCTGCCTTGTATGTGCCGGGCAGTCATCAGGGATGGGCTCCCGATAAAGCGCCGCGCGTAGTTTCTGTAAAAGACGACAAAACCTACGAAGGTTATGTGAATTTCCCGGACGCAACAACCGAGTTTAAACTCACGAACGGTCCGAATTGGACGGACGGTGACTACGGAGGCGGCGGCCCGGGGAAACTGGGCACGACCGGAAATCTGACGCAAAAAGGCGCAGGGTATTATCTGTTAAAAGTTGATCTGAATACAAGTACATGGTCGGCCACCAAAACGGCCTGGGGGCTTATAGGCTCAGCCACGACCGGTGGCTGGGATTCCGATCTGGATATGACCTTTGATGCAGCCGAAGGGGTTTGGAAAACGGAAATTGCTTTAAAAGAAGGGGAGGTGAAATTCCGTGCCAATGATGACTGGGCGATTGCCTTTGGTGATGCCAACGGAGATAATATTCCGGACACCCTGGACAATGGCAACATTAAAATTATGGCCGCCGGTACTTATACCGTAGTACTCAATCTCAGCAATGCCGGTAATTATTCTTATTCAATTACTAAAAAATGATTTCGAAGATAAATGAGCATTAAACAAAATAAGCGAGCCATTTTTTTGGCGTTCTGGTTTCTGTATGGAACCATAACGCAGGCCCAGGTGACGAAGCCGCCGGGTGTCTGTTATGAAATTTTTGTCCGTTCCTTCGCCGACTCGAACCATGATGGCATTGGCGATATCAACGGTATCACATCCAAACTTGATTATCTTAAAGATCTAGGAATTGACGCTTTGTGGCTCACACCCATTTGCAAATCCCCGACTTATCATAAGTATGACGTAGCCGATTACCGGCAGATCGATCCGGAATATGGTACGATAGATGATTTCAAGAGATTGATATCGGAGGCACATAAGCGGAACATGAAGATCGTGAAAGACCTTGTTGTGAACCACACCAGCAACCAGCATCCGTGGTTTTTGGAGGCGCAAAAAGGAAAGGACAACCCTTACCGGGATTATTATGTCTGGCTTTCCCAGACAAAGATCGATTCACTCGGCATTGCCACACGTGAGAAATCGGGCGATTCCTGGGAAGTTAATCCCTGGCATGCCACCAAGGAAGCCGGGCCCGAAAAGTATTACGGTTTGTTTTGGAGCGGAATGCCTGACCTGAATTTTGATAACCCAAAGGTGCGTGAAGAGATTTATTCCGTTGCCGAATTCTGGCTAAAAGAAGTAGGGCTGGACGGGTTCAGGCTGGATGCTGCCAAACACATTTATCCGGACTGGGAAGCCGAAAAAAGTCAGGCTTTCTGGGTGGAGTTTCGGGAGAAAGTGACGGGTTACAAGCCGGACGTTTATCTGGTTGGTGAGGTGTGGGCCACACCCGATAAGGTGGCACCGTATTTCCGTGGGTTGCCGGCGAATTTTAATATTGACGCGGCACTGGCGATTCAGAAAATTCTGGGTAAAGGCGAGCATGTTGATTTGGTGAAACAGCTTACCGATACTTATGGCGAGTACAAAAAAGTGAATCCGGATTTTATTGATGCCACAGTCACAGGTAATCACGATCAGATCCGCATTGGTACGGCGGTTAACGGGAATGTTGATAAAATGAAGGTGGCAGCCAATTTATTGCTGACGCTGCCGGGAGAGCCTTATTTGTATTATGGCGAGGAGATCGGGATGCTGGGTGATAAACCGGACGAAAATATCCGGGAGCCATTTTTATGGGCCGCCAAATCCGCCGATAAGCAAAGACCAACCTGGTTGAATCCTAAGTTTTCAACGGATGAAAGCGTGCGAAATCTGGAAACTCAGAAAGCTGATCCGGGCTCGCTCTTCAACCATTACAAAAGGCTTTTAAAACTGCGTCATTCGCAGCCCGCTCTGGGGCAGGTTTCACCCGTTAATCTGGCAGAAAGCGGTATCCGTGAAACCGATGTTATTGCATTTATCAGGACGGATCGCTCAGGAGATTTGTTGGTCATTCACAATGTGGGCGATACGGAAAAATCAGTTAATGTTCCCGGAAAGTTTAAAACGCCTGTGTTTCATTCTTCCTCCAAAGCAGAAATCAAAAACCAGACTTTAAAACTTCCGGCCTATTCAATGGTGGTTTTGAAGTAGATTTTTATTTCTGAAAAATAACAAAGGCGGCGGCGTTATACTGCCTCCTTTGTTATGATGCGTCATTTCAGGATGACAATTTTAGCTGTCCTGATTTGTCCGTCTTGATATACCAATTCCAAAATATACATTTCAGAGCTGTACGGTTTGACATCAATCGTTTTGGATAATCTGTTTCCCGACGCGGTGTAAACGACATTTCCTTTAAGATCAAAAAGCGTAATTGTTTTAAGGATTTTGATATCACTGATGTTAATTTTCAGTTGTTCCGATACAGGATTCGGGAAAGTCAGGAAATTAGCTGGATCAATGAACATCAGATTCTGTATGCGGCTGTACGCGAACGTTCCGTCTTTATCTACCATTTTTAGCCGGTAGTAGTTTTGCCCGCTCAATGGTTCTGTATCCGCATAAGCATAGTTTTGAACCGTTGAACTTTCACCTTTTGCTACAACAGTACCGATATTTTTCCAGGTTTTTCCGTCCATACTACGGTCGATATCGAATCGTTCACTGTTTATTTCCTGTGTTGTTGACCAGTGAAGTAGGGCTGACCGGCCTTCTTTCACGGCAACAAAACGGGTGAGCGTAACAGGCAGTGGGTTTGGTGAAACCGTAAGCGAGTAAGACGCTGTAACGAGACAGGTGCCTTGTGTTGCGGTCACGAAAATGTTGCTGTAATTTCCCGCCCCGGCCGGTTTTCCGCTGATGATGCCCGAAGATTCTGCTATTGAAAGTTCGGTAGGGAGCCCGGTTGCTGAGAAGGTATAACCTGCCGGATTGGTGCTGATTGTCTGTGAGTAATTTGCACCGGCTATCGCCGTGGTTAAGGATGTTCCTGTCTGTGGTGTGAAAACGACGGACGGGCATACCGGTTCTGAGCAGGCGATAGACATTGATTTCAGTACAGGGCTGTTCAGGATATTGGACGTCGACAAGTCGGCGCGATATTGAATGTACCGTGAGGTGCCGCCGACGTTG
Organism: Dyadobacter diqingensis; assembly: GCF_024220585.1. Classification (GTDB taxonomy): domain Bacteria; phylum Bacteroidota; class Bacteroidia; order Cytophagales; family Spirosomataceae; genus Dyadobacter; species Dyadobacter diqingensis. The sequence goes on along the minus strand of NZ_JAMXKF010000006.1, from coordinate 268,943 downwards.
TTGCCATTGGCCGGAATTGCCGTAAATAAAGTCCAGGTGTTGTCATCCGGATTGGCTGTGTTTCCCTGCCGCTGGAATAGCTGAAGGTTTGTTCCTGCCGGCAAATCGGACGTCCAGAAGGCTTGTCCCCATGTTTTGGCACTTCTTCCGTCATATACGCGTGAAATAAAACTTCCGGTCTCCGGATAGCTGGCGGGTAAAATTTGAATCCAATCCACATTCAGGACTGGCTCGCTAACATTCAAATCACTGATACCGATCCGCATCGGTGTTGTCAAAGTAGTGGTGAAAGTGTGAACAGGAACCCCGTCGATGAAAAAATCGAAACTGTTGGCATTCCACACGATTTTGTAACGATGTGGCGTGCCGAGGAAACTGCCCGGAATTACATAGTTATCAAATACGCCATTGGCAACTCTTGCCTGCAACTGGTTATTGGTGGTGTTGGTGCTGAACATGGCCCAGATAGCAGTGTTGTTGTACATGTCAACATTATTGCCTGCACCGAAACCAATATGCTGAAAAGCGGTGGCTCCAAATGTGGCAACAAATTCAATTGCTGTTCCCGGACCGAAAGTATTTCCGACTGGTTCTGTATTCTACCGGGCACCATTTACCACGATTTTTCCATCCGTAATGGTACTTGTACCGCCGGCATTCCACGGAAAACTCTGCCATTCCGTCGTAGGCGGCAGGGTAGTGAATTCCTCTTTTTTTGGTTTTAAAGTAACCCCTTCTGTACCTGCGATCGTGTTGTTTCCGAAAGTCCCCAGGTTAAACTGTGTGCTGCTAAGGTCTTCAAAGCAGGCAGGTACGGGTGTTGCGAAATTACCTGGCGCCGCCGGTTCGGCCGGCGCTGTGGCGCTGTTTAAAGCAACATCAGTAGCGGTTACTCTGAAATGGTATGTAGTGCCCGAAGTAAGTCCGTTCAGTGTAATGTTATGCATTGTAACCAGACTGACGCTCGCCTCATTCATCGTGAGCTGATTGGGCAAAGTTCCATAGTCTACTTTGGATGTAGCTGCTTCGTTGGTTGTCCAGCTAATGGTTGCGCTTCCGGCAATGGATTGTGTAACAGTGATGTTTGAAATTTGCGGAGGCACATTATCAGCGTTGTACATGGCGATGTAACTTCCGGTGCCGGCAGGGAAAAAGGCATAATTCATACCTTTGATCATTTCATTGGTAAATGGCAATGGATTACCATTAAAAGTAATACCGCTTAGTTCGCCGCCGTCGGATTCCACGGGGAGCATAGCACGTAAATTGGCTGATCCGGAAGCTGTGTTAATATCAAAATGAAGCACATTGCCATTCCAGGTCATATTCGCAAAAGAGGAATTATTTCGCCCGTCCAGCCATTGAAGCATTTGTCGTGCTGAAATAACAGGGATGTTTCGGTTTTTTGCCGCCGTCACAATCGCGTCTGATCCGTTGCTGCTATTGCTTCCGTTTACGTCTGTATGCATATTGGCTGTGAATACACCATAATACCCCTTGCTGCTCAGCGCGTTGTCGAGTAAAGTGGCAATGTGGGTTGCATAATTGATACCGGATTCGTCGGTCAATTGTGTCGCCCCCTGATACACATCAATCAGCGTTCCGTCCAGATCCGCGAAACGCATAGGCATGCCTGAGCCGGTAAACATGCCGGGTCTGTCGTTAACCCAGGTTTGCGGCCAGTAATAATAATTGACATCAAAGCGGATTCCATTGGCGAGTTCAATTTTTGGCTTGGTCGCCCAGTCGCTCCATGCAATACAGTGGGTGCGGTTGGTGCTTGGTGTGGCCAAATTAGGAAGCTGCGTCGACAATGAAGCCATCTGATCCGTGAAAAACTGCTGTAAACTGGCTGCGTCATAACCCGCACAATTGGTGTTCAGATGCAAAGCAATTTCAAACCCTTTGTCCTGATAATCCGTAACTTGTGCCACGCTAATCGGTGTGCCCGGAAAAATGTAAGAAGTGCTTCGGATGGCAGTCCAGTTATCGACGGCCGCCTGATCGTTTGTTATACTTTTGGCAAGATAATCATCAAATCTCCCGATGGTTCCGCCTGCTGCATGGTCATCACCGGTCATGACAACCGCGGCCTTTAAGCCTCGCGGAAGATACCAGAAACGTGGCAGTGGTTTTTTATGCATATTACTTTGCAAAATGATATTGGCCAGCAGGCGTTGCTGCTCGTCCGCTTGCGGAATGGCCACCTTGTTGAAATCAATCCAGTCAGGAAAAAACATATCATCCGAACGGATAGGGCCATCCTGCCCGTCTCTTTTTTGCCCGGCCCATAACGGGTTTCCCTGACGCGTGTAAACAATGGATCTGGCCAGGTCGTAAGCAAACGCGATCGCTTTTCCTCCGTTTCCACCCGGCTCGTTTAAAGTTACGGCCGGATTTATTGTTGCCGTATTGGCATCGCTATGTAAATAGGCCAGACTGACAGCCCCATTAAGCGTGTAAAGATTTGCGGCTCCATGAAACTGAATTGTCTCATCAACAATGCCGACTCCCGGTCCGTTGGCGGTATTGACCCTGATATACTTATCGCTTAGCGTACCTGCTACGGAAGTAATTCCCAATAATGTTGCCAGCTGGTTATCGGGTTTGAGAGCAATTAATGTACCGCCTGCATTTACAAAAGCGGTGAATGAGGCGACATGATCAGGGGAAAGCGGGATTTCGCCAAGGACGATCACATCATAGTTATTAAGCAGTGAAGGCGTGGCGGTAATTTCGGCAATATCCTTTGCTGCAAATGAATTGAAACCTTCGGCTCTTAAAATCTCAACCGGATACCGGCTGAACGGATTTGCGGAGGAGCTGATCACCAAAATCGGACCGCCGGGTCCTTCATTAGGCGAAGGCAAAATCACAGGTGCAGTTTTCGTGGTAAATACCGAGGTAAATGTGGTGGCCAGTGCATTGCCAGCTGCGTCTTTGACCCGTGGATCTGCGGCGCCTCCTGCCACTTCAATGGTGTAGGCAGTGGCATAACTTAACGGAACATCTGGGGTGAGGATAGCTGTGAGTGTTGCCGACGCATAACTGACCGAAGCTGCAACGGGAACGCCGGCTTGCAATAACCGGATTGTATTGCCTGAAACAGTGCCTGCATCCAAAGCCTCGTTGAAGGTAACATTGATTCCGGCATGGATATTAATATTGTTGCCATTGTTGCCCGGCGCAGTTGAGACCACCAAAGGCGGGGTTGCGTCGGTCTGGTTTTCAGTATTAAAAACAACGTCAACATAATAGTTGCTCGACTGGTAGTTGTCCGTCGGAAAAGCGGGACTGGCTGTGTACTTATAAATGCCATTGGGTGCCGGATCTGAATCAGCTAAACCGCGCAGGTGTCCGTTTATTTTCTCGGTATCAAAAAATGGGTTTACGGCAGAATATCTGCCTGTTGCGCTGTGATAGGATATAATATAAGGTGTAGTGGCAGTAATGGCAACCGGAGACGAGAACAGTGCTTCCTGCCAGCCTGATGCGGTTTCATTTGAGAAAATAACCTGGGCCAGTAAGATTCCGGCAGCACTGTATAGCTGACCCGTGTGCGTACCGGTGTTTTCAGGATGTTTGAAAAAACGTACGCCGGTCACAAACCCGTTGACATCGGCCGTAAATCTCATCCCAAGTTGAATCGGCTGTCCGTCATTATACACTGACGGGCCAGGGGAGTCGGCTGGCTGAAATACGGTACATGGGCAAGGCTGCGGTGTGGCAACGGTAACGGTTCCGCTGATCGTTGTGATGGTGCTGATATTCCCTGAATCATCAAAAACTCTCAGCATAACCGTAGCAGCGCCTTGTGCCGTCGGCGTCCAGTTAAAATTCCATGTGGTAGTACCCGTTGCGAGGTGCCAGGTGACGCCTCCGTTTGTCGAAATTTCTATGCCGGCCACCGTGTTATCGTCTGAGGCGGTACCGTTAATATTGAAATCCGTGCCCGCCGGAATTGAGAATCCCGCCACCGGTGTGGCCACAGTCAGAATCGGTGCAGTATCATCCGTGGAACTTGTAGCCGGCGTCAGGCCAGCCTGGATGGAACCTGGCTGCGCACCCATATCTGCAAACAAATTAACCGTTGCCTGTTGCATGGCGGGGCTTACTGGGTCATTGCCCCGGTCATGCTGGTCATCAAGTCCCCATGACCACTGAACGGTTCCCGCACCAAAAACCAGTGATTTTTTGGTGCCATTCACATGTTTGTACAGACTGAGATAATGTGTGTTGCCGTGTAAAACAGTTTTGGAAAGGATAATTCTCCCGGCAGGATATGAGGATCGGTATGCTTCCTGTTCGGGATTCCACTCATATCCCAATGAATTATTTGCTAAAATGGCAACAGCTCCGTTGGCCAGACCGGCAACACTCGTATTGCGCCAGAAACGCAGATTTTTATAGGTGCTGGGTACTTCCATCGTACCTGTTGAACCGTCCCAGCTTATTTGTCCGGTTAAAGCATTTTCCGGATTGCAGCCGTCGCTGGTCGGGAATTCACAGCCGCTCCTCCATAAACCCGTCCATTCTGTTGTCGTGTTGTCGCATTTTCCATTGCATTGATTTTCGCCCAGAGAGCCTTCTTTATAACAGACCAGCGTCCGGTGCGATTTTGCGGTTTGAACCTGACTGTTTTCCCAGCGGGTTTTCCAGTACATTTCGTTGCCGCTAAAAAAAGCAAGGTGCGTCCCGGCATTGCGTGCATTGGTGACATGATCGCGCATACCCTTCGACCAGTACTCGTCATGCCCGACGGACATAAACACCTTGTGATTTTGGATGAGGTTACCCATCCGGTCTGAATCTACGTTTGTTGTGTAGGTCACGTCATAACCGTTCTTTTCCAGAAATCGTATCATCGGATATTCTGAATTAAAAAGCCAGTCCTCGGAAGGTCCGCCGCCACCGCCACCTGCGCGGGTGTAAAATGGCCGGTTGTAACTTACTTTTGAAGCTTTTCCTCCCGCGCCGGTGTACAAACTTTTTCCATTGCTGCCGGTGTCGCCATACACATTGTAGGCTTGCCATGTCGCGTCGGAGGTTTGAAAAAGCAGATCTGAGGTACTCGAATCGTCTCTCACAATAAAGACGATATGGCTTGACTTAGACAAATCATCGGTTCTGGTCAGTTTGGCGAGATAGACACCCGAAACTGCGTCGAGCGGAATTGCCCAGTTGGCTGATTCTGCCCAGGTTCCGCAATCGAGCAAACCGGTGGCGGGATCACTGAAACAAGCCGGCTGAATCTGAGGCAAAGGTTCGATGAACGTAGCATTACTGATAAACCTGGCACCGTTTCCCTGATAATAACCAAGCCGGTAAATTTTAACCGTATAGGAAGGTGCAGTCGTTTTTATCTTAAAACTGGCCACATCACCCACGTTGTAACTGATATCTGTCGCAAAGCCCTGAATTGATAAGTCGCCGGAACCTTCTATGTCCCATTCGCTCGGGAGATTTCCTGTCAGGAGATTTTCCGTCACAATATCATTAACCTGGGCTGTTGCTCCGATACTGAGGCCTATGCAGACCCAAAGCGAAACAAACAATAACCTCATGTGGAGACATACAAACTTTTTCATATCTAATAAGTTGAAAGTGAGTAAAGTGAACCGGGTTTGTAGAGAGGATAAAAGCAGATTGTGGTTTGCAGCATGCTGCATTAACTTAAAATCGGCGGACGCCGACAGAAAAAACTGGGCACAAAAAGCCCCGGACCTTGCAGAAGACGAGATCGTAACCAGGGGTTTCATATACCCAAAAGGCAATATTTTCCATGGCTGCAATTTTGTTTGCAGGCTAAACGAAGTACAGTACGCGGGTTACTTTGGCGGCCCGGTCAATAAAGCTGTTTGCTCAGGGATAATGATTGTTGCCGCGTTTTAATACAGGAGCAAAAAGCGGATTGGTGGCGTAACATACGCTTTGAAAATGGAATGCAGTTCGGACATCACATGATGTCGGAGTTGAATGAAGTAAACAATGTTTCATTTTTCTTTGAGAGCTGAGTTAAAGAATAAATTTTACAAGGTAAACTACTGACATTCATCTTTGCGGTGAGAAGAAAATATAAATTAATCGTTTTACGGCTGCTGCGGTATTTTGTATCTGATTGTAAACTGAGTACTAATATATACAAAACATTTAATTTTTTATGGAAATATTTAAATAAATTATTTAACGATAACTATTTGATATACAATAAGTTTTGTCTTCCAATTACTTCGTTTTTAAAGTTGTGATAATGTCGTTTGATTTGCTGACTATTGTCAATATACGTTTTGTTATGTGTAGGGGCGCTTTGGGTCGAATATTGAAATAATAGTACAAAAGATAGAATTACTTGTATAAGTGAAATTGTTCGTAATTGAGTGTAGAATTAATTTATTTATGTACGACGCTGTAAAGTGGCTTTTGGTGTGAGGGAATTTTTATCGGAATGGTCTGGTCTCGCTTTGTCAATTCTCGATTTTTTTCTCGCCGGGTGGGGTGTCGCTGGTGTGGACATCGTGTATTGCTGCATCAATATTCCCTACGCTTTCAAACCAAGATGTAGTGAAGGTTCTCCGCGATTTATTGAAAAATACTCCGTGTTATATCAGGGAAAATAATTTTAAAAAAATATCCGGGACTTTGATCTAAAGGGCTTCCTGTGTCGTAAGTCAGTTTATCGGAAGTTTTGTGTTTTACATAACTATCTGATAAATAGTGTTTAATGGAATATAGTAAGCAGTTTTTTGGAGTTTGAAATAACCTTTTATGGATTGTGTTGCCGGATATGAAATGGCTGAACTTCTATAAAAGCAAAAAGCTGACCATAAAGATCAGCCTTTTGCAAATACCGTTAATATTTCAATTACCAGCCTAATGAAACAGTGATATTAGGAAGGATTGTGTCAAGAAACACCAAAAGTTGAGTCAGCGAAAGAGTTAGAGATACCATAGCGTAATTTAAGTTTGTGTTTAGTGCTTACTCGTTTTTAGTGGTTTTCAGCTGCCCCACACCTTGCAAGATGTAGTAAAATAACTACGAATAAATTTATCATGCAAGAATTAATTCTATTATTTTTTTAAATTATATCTACAAGTAAAATACAGTTAGTTCTACAAAATAGCTTAATGCTCTATTTTGATCGATTAAGTAGATTTTAGGCGGTTTTCAGACCCTTGACGGCATCTTCATCAGAGTTATTTAACGGTAAATTTTTTTTGAAAATCCTGTGAAAATTGTCGTTTCGTCAAAGGAGCTGCAAGGTCTATAATGTCTGAAATTCGTCCGAAGGGGCAGATTTAGACATGATTATGTAAAGTACTAGTTACTATTTAAATGGAAAAACAGAATCGCCGGGCGGATCATTCCGGCCGGCGATTCTGTTTTTGAAAAATTGAAGAGTGATCTGATTCGTTAAGGTTTGATGCTCAAACTTCCGACGTTGTACGAGCCGAAACATCCGAGTCCGCCTTCTATGTTGGTAAATACCAGCGTAGGTTCGACAAAAGGGTTATCATTGTCCCTTGCGTCTTTCTGTGAACGGTAAAATTTGTAGTAGTTTTCATCCAGATTCAGAATCTCTACATATACTTCCGAAAACCAGGGATCCGAATTTGCAATCTGTTTCTCGCCATTATCATCGATGTATTCAAAGGTGTAATGACTGGCAAGTCGTACATAAAACAACGGTGCGTCGAAGCGGATACCATCCAGATTAATGTCATTGACCATATAATTATCAAGGTCGGTCTCGATCACTCGTTTAAAAGTGCCGCGGACCGGCTGGGAATTATTCGGGTTTTTGGGGTTATAACCCGGATATGTTGCACCGGTGATCGAGTATCCACGCATGGTGTAATAATTCCTTTCCCCTTTGATATCGTCCCAGGAAATTTTAACCCGTGCACGGAAGTTTTGGGTGGAGTAGACCTCCGGTACGGAATCGATCTCATAACTTTTAATGGTTACAGCCTGTAAAGGAACAGTGCAGCTTCCTTTCACACTGCGTTTTCCGTCGCTCACACGCAGTGTATAAGTTTTTCCAGCTTCAATTTTGAACTGACTTTTAGGAATGACGTAAGACAGCGTAGAGTCGACATAGGGGATTATTACCTCGCCGTTTTCGCCGGATATACTTACCGTCGCATTTTTAACGAACGTAGGTTTGTAATCAGCCGGACCGAACAAGGGCTGCGACTCCGTAACCAGAACCTTGATTTCTTCGGATTGCGGTGAAATGTAGGATTCTACCACCAGCTTTGCTTCGATCCGTGGTAATTTGTCCGGGCCGAGATCGTTCACCATGCTTTCGCAGCTCCCTAACAAAACGGGAATGATGAGAAGGAAGAGATATTTATATATTTTCATCGGAATTAAGATTGAATTTTGCAGCTATCAAAACTTGAAATTGTAACTGAACGATGGAAGTACCGGAAACAGTGAATATCGCGTAAGCACATTGATGCTCGTTCCCGGGTTTTTCTTGTCTTCCTTTGTATTGATTTCGTAAAAAAACGGGTTTTTCCGGTTATAGGCATTGTAGAGGCCAAACTCCCAGGTCCTTTCGTGACGTTTTTTCTTTTTGTGAAACTGAATCGCGAAATCCATCCGGTGGTAAGCCTCCGAGCGGAAAGAATTTTTCTTGTCGTATTCCGTTGTCTGACCTCCCCAATAGGATGACGGCGGACCGAATAACTCCGGTAAAAATCTGTTTCGGAACGCGGTGTACTTGGATACGGGCAGGGTAATCGCATTGCCGGTTCCGTATACCCAGGTGGCCGATAAGGTGATACGCTTGCTCAGTTCGTAAATGCCGACGACCGAGAGATCATTCCGGCGGTCATATCTTGGGAAAAATGTTTCACCAAAATTCAGCTCGGGGAATTTCCATTTTGTCCAGGACAAGGTGTAACCAATCCATCCGGAGAATCTCCCGGTTTTTTTCTGAACCATAAATTCAGCACCATAGGACCAGCCTTTGCCCGAAGTAACGTTATCTTCCCAATTGATCTCATTCGCATTTTCACCGTCCAGCTTGATAAAAGAAGAGCCCTCTTTGTAGCTGATGATGTTGTTCATTTTTTTGTAATAACCTTCCAGTGTTATGGCCAGTCCTGGTTTTTCAAGATCTTTTGCCAGACCAATGGCCACCTGGCTCGACTGCTGCGGTGCGATACGGTTGGTGGTTGGTACCCAGAGATCGGTAGGCAAGCCCAGGCCCGTGTTGCTGAGCAGGTGCACATATTGGTTCATTTTTGCATAAGATGCTTTGGCGGAAAAATCCTTCGCCAGTTTCAGTGCCGCCGAAAACCTGGGTTCCGGGCGTAAGTATGTTTTATCCGGCGTCTGGAAAGAACTTAATCTGAATCCAACATTCATTTTTAATGCCTGAAAAGGCTGCCAGGTATCTTCCGCGTAAATTCCACCCTCAAAATTATTGATCGGTTTTGCCTGTAAATCAATATCGTTGTTGGTAAAATCACCAGCCAGAGCAAGTGCAGACGGGACAAAGCGATGGCTGGTAGCCTGCACGCCAAATTTCATGGCATGTTTGGTATTAGGGTAGAAATCAAAATCAGTTTTCAGACTGAAATCGCGTATCAGACTGTTGTATCTAAGGCTGAATTCATCCGTAACTTTGCCATTGTCGATATCCTTGTCGTTGGAGAAAATACCAAAGTTGAAATGGCTGTAAATGAATGAAGTATTGACAAACAGTTTTTGGTTGATCAGGTGATTCCAGCGTAATGTGGCCGTGGCGTTACCCCAGTTTAACCCGGAGTTGTTTTCACTGCCTTTACTTTTTTCCCGGATCTTAAACCGGTCCTGACCAAAATAGCCACTGAGATATAGCTTGTTTTTGGGGCCGAAATCGTAATTTATCTTCGCATTCAGGTCGTAAAAATAATAGCCGGGTTTCGCCTTGGAGTCAGATCCCACTTGCTGCTGTGCAATCAAAGGAGCAGCAAGAAAGTCGATATATGTACGCCTGGCCGAAACTAAAAATGAAGACTTCTTCTTGGCGAGCGGGCCTTCAAGCGTCAGTCTGGATGAAATAAGGCCAATTCCGCCTTCGCCATGCAATTTTTCTTTACTTCCTTCTTTCATGTTCATCTCAACAACAGACGAAAGCCGGCCTCCATAACGGGCCGGAAAGCCACCTTTTGTGAGCTCTACACTTTTGAGCGCGTCGCCGTTGAAAACAGAAAAGAATCCGAATAAATGGCTTGCGTTATACACAACGGCATCATCCAGGATGATCAGATTTTGGTCCGGGCCACCGCCTCGCACATAAAGTCCGGTTTGCCCTTCCGTACCTTTTTGCACGCCCGGCATAAGCTGAAGAACCCTGATTACGTCCTTTTCTCCAAAAAACGCCGGGATTTTTTTGATCTGCGAAATGGGTACTTCGATTTTGCTCATTTGCGCTGACTCACTTACCTTTTCATCCTGACGCCGGCCAGACACTACCACTTCTTCCAGTTGATTAACAGAGGAAAGTTCGATATTAAGCTGCTTGTCGGAGCGGGCGCTGATTTTCAAATTCTGTCTTTCATAGCCGACAAAAGAATATGAAATAAGCAATGAGTCCGCTGCGGGGACGGTCAGGGAGTAAAAGCCGTAGTTGTTGGTAACCGTGCCGATCGTGGAGTTTTCAATATAAATGTTGACGCCGGGCAGCAACTCCCTACTGCCGGTTTCCCTGACAAATCCGCTGATGGTAATGCGTTCCTGAGCGAAGGATTGATACGAAACAAAAATGAAACAAAGTAATTGACATAGTGTTTTGCGCATAGTAAAAGTTTGTTGGCCAGGGTTTAATCAGTTGCCAGATCGATCTGACAGCCCTATGTAACCACAAAGAGTCTTTGTTGCACAAAATAGTTGTATGACTATGTAACTATTTGTAAAATTATTTTTGATACCAAAAAAATGATAGCTCGGGGAGGTTTCTGAAATTGAATTTTACATGCCGACTTATCGTCCTGTTATCAAACAGGACGTTGTTTTTATCAAATCAGGATAATATTTTTTCCAACTCTTCACGGTAATTTCGCCCGATTGGGAGTTGCTGGCCATTAATCAAAATCCTGTTTCTGTCGATGCGTGAGATTTTGGGAATGGAAACGATGAAGGATTTGTGAATCCGTATGAATATTTTACCGGGAAAGATATCCAGCATGGCCTTGATGGATCCTTTGATGACGATTTTGCCGGAGTATGTGTAAATGATCGCATAATCTTTCAGTCCCTGAATATGGGTTACGTCGTCAAACTGTAATTTGATACGTTGTACGCCACTTTTTACAAAAACAGAACTTTGTATTTCCTCGGGAAGGTTATTTTCAAGATTGGTATTCTGGTCTTTCAAAATCAGGAATTCCCGGCTTTTTTCCACTGCTTGCGCGAACCTGGCGAAGGAGATCGGTTTAAGCAGAAAATCAATTACGCCGAGCTCAAATCCTTCGAATGCATAATCGCGGTAGGCGGTTGTGAAAATGGTTATGGGCGGGTGTGGGAGTACTTTCAAAAATTCGATTCCTGTCATTTCGGGCATTTCAATATCCAGAAAGATGATATCGGTCTCATGGTTTTCGAGGTATTTGAGGGCATCATGGGCATTGCCAAATTGCACGACTGACGTGATGTGATCCAGTTTTTGTAGATGCCCTTCCAGTACTTCTCTGGCCAGCGGCTCGTCGTCGACGATGATACATTTCAACTTGAAGGGTTCTTTGTTCATTGTATTTATTTTTTATCCGTCGGACGGCCGAAAAAAGCCGTCCGACGGAGCGTCGCGATCGAATAGATATCCGACTAATTTACAACCCGATTGAAAGTGTAACTCAAATAACTTCCTCCGACCATCAAATTTTTGCTTCGATCCAAAACGAACAATACATTGTCGTCGCCTTTCAGCAGGAAAAAGGATTGCTGTGGTTTGTCGGGATCAAGCTGAATGACGGTGGCGTCCGGGAAGTCTTTCGTCCCTTTTATGATGATCCATTTTCCTTTGCGTGCGTTTTCACGATACATCGAGCCTTCCCAGGCATAGGTTGTCGGCTGATGGGTTTTCGGGTCCCAATAAAAAGTAAAACCCCATTTCAGTTTTTCACAATCGGAAGGAACATCAAGTCCCATTTTGGCCGCCATCGCCTGACATGGAACGCGGCCATGAAACACGCCCCAGACATCCGGCCCGTCAGCGATGGGAGATCGTGTAGTTGTTTTGGAAGGGGCATTTCGTGCAACAGGATTTTGTCCGGAGACATCTCCCGCGGATACGTAAAACGTGATCAAAAGCGCAAAAAATATCTTTTTCATATCCATGTTTTTAAGATGAATTCAATCATTGTTCATTTTATTCAGCGTATAACTCCACCCCGCGTTTCCGATCATCAAATGACCTTCCTGATCCGTTAAATGCAGAAGACTGTTATTGAATTTTAGAAAAGTTAAGGGCGTTTTAATTTTATGGTCCCTTAGCTGAATCACGGCCTTTCCCGGCAGGTTTATGCAGTTGTTCAGTACGCGCCAGTTTCCGGTCATTTCGGAGGTGTTGCCTCCATTCAGAAAACCTTCTGTACCTGGTTTAGATACACCGTAGGTATAGGTCAGGTTAAATCTTTGTTGCTGATGATTTTCCGGATTTTTAAATAGCAAAAGTTTCCACTTGATAAACTCGCAGTCGGTGTTTAATGGAATAGACATCCACGGTCGCATCACCGGGTCGCAGGGACTTGACCCGACGAATACCTCCGGAGCGGGAGAGGACGCCATGTTTGTAAAACACAGCCCGGCGCAGACGAAAAATACAGATCGCCGCCATTCAGAAAACGAAAGATTTTTCATGGCTAATAAAGGTTTGGGATTTGTTTAAGTAAAATCTTTACAACTCAATTTGAAGATCTGCTGAAAAGGAACTGCCTTTATCTTCAACCGATAACAAATGTTTGTCCGGATATAACAGTTCCAGTCGCTGGCGGAGGTTGTCGAGCCCGATGCCGCCTTTGTTATGCACCGACCGGGCAGCAGGTTTACTATTTTCAATGTTAAACCGGACTGACGATTTGGTGACGATAAGTTTGCCATGCAGCCAGCCATGGGTTGTTTGTCGGCTCACGCCATGTTTCATTGCATTTTCAACGAGCGGGAGCAATAAGAGCGGCGCAATTTCCTGTCCGTTGATATCCCCCGTAACATTTAAAACAATATCCGAATGATCTCCGAAACGTATTTTTTCGAGTTCGATGTAGCTGTTCAGATAACCGATTTCCTTTTGCAGCAGTACCTTTGAGCCATCACTGTCGTAGAGCATATACTCCATCATTTCCGATAATTTCAGCACGACCTCCGGCGCCAGATCCGATTTTTTCAATGTAAGCGCATACAGGTTGTTGAGTACGTTGAAAAGGAAATGCGGGTTAACCTGCGAACGCAGGAAATTGACTTCGGCCTGTAATTTTTCAACCGTTATTTTTTGCAGGATCCGTTGCTGTTCATACCAATCAATACTCAGTTTCAGCGCCAGCATAAGTCCGAGGTACCACAGCGTGCTGAAAAAGTTATACGACAGTGTCTCGATCCAGTTGCTGTTGCGCATCGGGCCGATGACATAACCGTAGAGATAAAAATCGAAAAGGCATTGTACCAGAAGGTAGCCCAAAATGGACAGGAAAACGGCTGTAAAGTACTGATAGTAGCGTTTTTTTAGCAGGTATTTTGGCAAGAAATAGTGAAGGTTCAGGTAAGCCACCAAAATCAGAAGCAGGATGCGAGCTGTGACGCAAATTACAAAATAGGGCATGCTGGCTTTATAGATCAGATACCGTTTTTCATAAATGAAAAAGCCTGTAATAAAGATCCAGTAGGCGGTATGGACCAGCGCATATTTCAGCGAAATGCTGCGTTTCGAAAAGGGCAGGCGAACTGTTTTTTCGTAGGCGTCCATTGTTTTTGTATTTTTAACAGTAAAAATATTATTTTATGTAAATGAAGATAAAAGATTTAAATCCAGGAAATAATATCGACCAACTGCCGAAAAAGTAGAGGAAATCATTTTGACGCGCCTGCTAAACTCCAAAGCGGAAAGGTCATCTATTAAATCGGCTGTTCGTATACTATTTTTTGCAATGGTGATCAAATATGCTTGGTTTGATTCAGGAATTAAACCAAAACAAAACCATGAAAAAGATAACGTTTTTATTGCTCATAATGATCGGGGCAGGTGGTTTTAACCACCCCGGAAAAGTTGGCGGACCCTGCGAGGGCTGCGAAGCGATCTATGAAAATACAACGCCTTTTGAAAAGTTGGATATGTTTGTCCGGCTCCCTGATTTTAACGATAACTTATCCAACCGTTTGGGAATACACGGCACGGTCTATAAGGCGGACGGGAAAACGCCCGCACCGCGTGTGATTATCTATGTTTACCACACCAATCCGGACGGAATTTATCCTAAAAAAGGCGATGAAAAAGGTTGGGGGAAACGACATGGATATTTGCGTGCGTGGATGAAAACGGATGACAAAGGTGCGTACAAGTTTATGACGGTGCGTCCCGGTGCGTATCCCGGGCGTGATGAACCTGCGCATATCCATATGGTTGTGAAAGAACCGGATAAAAATGAATATTACATCGACGAAATTTTATTCGACGACGATCCGCTGGTGACGCCCGACAGACTTAAAAAACTGGAAAACAGGGGCGGTAGCGGCGTTTTACATCTAGTGGATGTGGGCAGGGGGCTGTCCAAAGCCGGGAGAAATATTTATCTTGGAAAGCATATTCCCGATTATCCCGTCGAAAAATAATAACCCATTTTGACGACCTTCTGTTGGCGGCCTCAGCTCCACCGTGAGAGAAGCTCTTTAAAAGCGTCCCTATAAAGATCGCCAACGGAAATATCCAGGTTGCCGATATGTACCGCATTTTTGCTGATGGAGTCAATTTTATTGACGGCCACAATAAAAGAGCGGTGTATGCGCAGAAACTTTCCCTGGGGAAGTTTCTCTTCAATCGCTTTCAGGCTGCTTAGCGACATAACGGGTTTGTTATTTCCCGCAAGATGGATTTTAACGTAATCTTTTAAAGACTCGATATACAAAATGGAATCAAAGTCGATCCGGACCAGTTTGTAATCGGCTTTGACAAACAGATAATTTTCCGTTGTTTCAGCTGGTTCCGATGGGGCACTTGTTTCCTGGATAAGTTCAAAATAATTTTTTGCTTTCAGGGCCGCGCTCAGGAATTCCTCGTAACCAAAAGGTTTTAAGAGGTAACCCATGGCATCAACTTTGTAACCTTCCACGGCAAACTGATTGTAAGCCGTGGTAAAGATAATCTTGGTTTGAGATACCGCAGCACCGTGATTCAGCACACGCGCAAGCTCCATGCCATTCAGGTCGGGCATTTGTATGTCCAGAAAAACCAGATGGATGGTTTCGCTGTGAATAGCCTGCAACGCCTGAACTGCATTTCCAAACCGCCCTGCCAGATGCAGAAAAGGTGTTTGTTCTACAAACGCGCTCACAAGGCCTAACGCAAGCGGCTCATCGTCAACGGTGATACAGTTTAATTTGATCATAGGATTTAGTTTTACAGCAAATGGATGCGCAAGGTAACCAGATACGTGTTCTGCTCTGAATTTTCATTGATCGCCAGCTCATGTTTTCCAGGGTAAAGCAGGTCCAGCCTTCTTTGCGTATTCGTCAGCCCGATCCCGCCGCTTTCCATATTCAATGCATCTTTGTCCCGGAAAATATCGTTGAGGACGCGGAGGGTCAGCACGCCTTCCTGCACTTCCAGATCAATCCGGATGGTTGCCTTTTGCATCACGCTGATCCCGTGTTTAAATGCATTTTCTATAAATGGAAGCAAAAGCATCGGCACCATCGCGTAATCTTTACCGGTTTTTACTTCTTCGAAAAGAATCGTCGTGTTGCTTTGCACGCGAAGTTTCATCAGCTCAATATAATCCTTCACGAACGATATTTCCTGGCTCAGCAGAGCAGTGTCCTGCTGGGTTTCGTATAATAAGTACCGCATCATCCGCGAAAGTTTCAGGATGGCGTCTCTGGAAACGGGTACGTCAGTGTAGGTTAAAGCGTAAATGTTATTTAAAGTATTGAAAAAGAAATGCGGATTGATCTGTGCTTTCAATAGTGCCAGCTCAGACGTAATGTTTTGTTTTTCAACGGATTCTCGTATCTGGGCATCTTTTTGCCATCGGTGTATCACGGCCAGGCTTGTGCTGACACCCAGCACGAGCAGTGAGGTCATGAGCAGCAGTCCATCGATCACGCCCTTATGTTTGGGGCCGGGCCTGCGCATGACAGCGTCCATTTGTTCGCGTACGTGAAGCTGCAAATCTACAAACTTGCTTATCAGCAGCAGCGCAATGACCGAGCCGACAATCCATAAAATAAAGGCCGGTACTTTGTTTTTCAGCAGAAAGCCTGGCACCATATAAAGCATATTGGCATAAAACAGTCCGGCCAGAATGACAAGGTTCAGGGTTTGTTTTGTCCAAAAGGAAAACGGAAGTTTAACGCCCCACGACAGCGGTTGGTAAAACATCAGGACAAAACCGAGCAACGCCCAGGCCAGAATATGGACGGCAACAATTACCCATCTTTTAGATTTTTCCTTTTTCATCTGATTCAATTATGCTGCAAGGATAAAAGAACTTGCGTTAACATCAAAAGACTTTCGACGTACCGGAAATTTATCGGGGTACAGACCAAAACTTTGACGGTCAACAGCCGTATTCTGGTGACATGATTTTAATCGGAGGATAAAGCCGTTTTATAGAGAAATTTTGACCCTTCATCCAGACTTTCTGCCTTTGTATCTGTCCGGTTTTCTTTTGTAATCGGTTATTCCTCACTTTGTTTCGAGTAATAACCCATAAGCGGGCATCCGGGAAAAGACTTTGCGGGCCTGGTTAAATAAAGAAAATACCTAAAGACTGTTACCATGATTTTGCCATTCGGAAATAAAGCAGCATTTGATGAAAACGACTTTGATGCCGTCGTGAAGGCGTGTATTGCTGGTAACAACCAGGCGCAGCGTTATTTGTACAAGAAGTTTTTCGGATATGCAAAAAGCATTTGTCTCCGTTATACCACTTCAAAAGAGGAATCAGAAGAAGTGCTCAATGAAGGTTTTCTGAAGGTATTCAGGAATCTGGAAGGGTATGACAATACCTACCCGTTCAAAGTCTGGCTGCGGACGATCATGGTAAATACGGCAATCAGTAATTTTCGTAAAAACAAGAAACACTCCGAAGAGAAAATAGCGCTGGAAGACGCGCCTTATCTGGGTTTTGAGGAAGATATCGTGAGCCATATCACCGCGGAGGAAATCCTGCAACTGATCCAGCATATTAAACCGGTTTACAAAAATGTATTTCTGTTGTACGTGGTCGATGGGTACAATCACCGGGAAGTCGGCGAGCTTTTGGGAATCAACGAGGCGACGGTCCGGTCGCATTATGTACGTGCCAGAGCGCTTTTACAGCATTTGATCAAACAAAACTATCCGCATCTTTATCCGGGTTACAGAATCGGCCGGGTGTTGGTAGAGCATTGAACAGATAAAAAGATCAAAAGGCGTTTGCAGAAATACTTCTGTAAACGCCTTTTGCTTTTCACGCTTTTGTAACCATTTCTACGATCTGGTGTTTTGTTATTCTTGTTTAGATTAATTTAAAATAATACTTTTGCGGCGCACTAAACAATCGTATTATGATAAAACATTTAACTTTTTGCGCCGTTCTGTTTTTTCTTTCCACAATCCTGTCGGTCGCTCAAAACGGATCTGTGACCGGTACGGTGAGAACGTCGGACGATGAACCGGCCGAGTTCGTAACCGTGGCCATAAAAGGTACCAGCAAAGGTGCTGTGACCAACAAAAATGGTACTTTTCAGATTAAAGGGATCACACCGGGAAACCATATTGTAATCGCTTCTTTTGTTGGTCTGGAAAACAGTGAGCAGGCCGTGGAGGTGAAACCGGGAGAAAAAGCGGTACGGGATTTTGTGCTGAAAGAGAATGCAGCGCAGTTGCAGGAGGTTATTGTTTCTTCGAAAAAGTCGAACCGTGAAAATGTTATTGTTGCCAAAATTCCGTTGAAAAACCTTGAAAATCCTCAGGTTTACAATACAGTTTCTTCTGAAATTTTAAAGCAGCAGGGAATTACCAATTATGACGACGCCATGCGTAATGTGCCGGGTATCACCAGAACCTGGGAGTCGACGGGCAGGGCAGGGGACGGAGCTTCGTATTTTGCGCTCAGAGGTTTTGATGCGCAGCCTACTTTGTATAACGGCTTGCCTGGGATCACGAGCGGAAATCTGGATCCTGCCAATGTGGAGGAAATTCAGGTGATCAAGGGGCCTTCCGGCACGTTGTTCGGTGGTAGTTATTATAGCTACGGCGGGATCATCAACACGGTCACCAAGAAACCTTATCACAGTTTTGGCGGTGAAGTGGCTTACAATGTCGGGAGTTTCGGGCTGAACAGGATTACGGCCGATATCAATACCCCTTTAAGCAAAAAAGACAAGATTGCGTTGCGTGTCAATACCGCTTACCATACCGAAAACAGTTTTCAGGATGCGGGGTTTAAAAAGTCGTTTTTCATTGCTCCTTCGTTATCCTATGAGGTCAGCGACCGGCTTTCTTTTCACTTTATGACGGAAATCCTGCAAGAAGAAAGAGCTGTCGCGCCGGTATTTTTTCACTCGAACCGTGTGGACCCGCTTCCGTTCAAGACGATCAAAGAACTGAATTTGAATAACAACCTGTCATTCACGAGCAATGACCTGACGATCAAAAATCCGCGGTTTAACTTGCAAGGGCAGATGGTTTACAAGCTGTCTGATCAATGGAGCTCACAAACCGTTTTTTCAAGAGGAAATGTGAAGTCCAATGGTTTTTATACCTATATCTGGGATGATGTTTCGGGTGATAACTATTTTAGCCAGTATTTTCACAAGGAGCAGCAAACGACCAACACAACCGATATTCAGCAGAATTTTAACGGGGATTTCAAAATCGGAAACATGAGAAACCGTTTGCTGGTTGGCTTCGACTATTTTAACCGTAACGTAATAGACAACGGATCGGGGTGGGCTTCGGCCAGAAATGTAACGCCTCAGGGGGATGTGAATTATGTGGATCCGTACTCGGGCGACACACTTGCGCCGGTTTATTTGACAGAGGCGTCGATCAACAATTTGCTGGCCGGAACCGAACCAGCGAAAAGCAATATCACCAACAGCTCGTACAGTGCCTATGCCTCCAATATTCTCAACCTGACGCCTTCATTAATGGCAATGGTGAGTTTGAGAGCAGATTATTTTGATTCCAAAGGTGAAAAAGATAGCTCGGATGACGACTTTAATCAGTTTGCGCTTTCACCGAAATTTGGTCTGGTTTATCAACCGATTCGCGAAAAGGTTTCTCTTTTTGCAAACTATATGAATGCGTTTATCAATGTAGCTCCGCAGCAGGTGGCGGATGCGGACGGGAGCAATACCCGTGTCAAATCGTTTAAACCGGAACATGCCGATCAATGGGAGTACGGTGTGAAAACCACTTTGTTGTCGGATAAGCTGAATGCCACGGTTTCTGTTTATGATATTAAAGTGACCGACAGGGTTATGCCTGATCCGAATAATCCGAGGAATGTGATTCAGGGTGGCAAGGTTGGAAGCAAAGGTTTTGAGCTGGATTTAAATGCCAATCCGGTACCGGGACTGAATCTGATTGCGGGTTACAGCCACAACGAAACAAAGGTATTGGCTGGCGATCGTGAGGACTTTTACTCGGAACCAGGCAGAAGTCCGGGTGGACAGGGACCCCAGAATCTGGCTAATTTCTGGGCTACTTATAAATTTACACATGGCCGACTGAAAAATTTCGGGATCGGTACCGGTGGAAACTATGCCAGCGAATACAAGGTGATTGACAACAGCAAAACCGGGAATTTTTATCTGCCGAGTTACACACTTATCAATGCCAGCTTGTTTTACAATGCGGATCATTTCAGATTTACTTTGAATGTTAACAACCTGACAAATAAGGAATATTATATCGGATACTGGTCGGTGAACCCACAGAAGCCGAGAAATGTCACAGCGAGTTTTGCGTACAAATTCTAAAACACGAAACGATATTTTAACGATGCTGCTTGGTTTCTGGGTATCTTGCCAAAAATGTTGAAGAATTTGAGTTTAAAAAGATGGAGGAATCGTTTTTTATCGATGTAGCGTACCTGGGAAAGGACTTAGAATTTGAGGGATGGCTGATTGTTTCGGGTTATCTTCATAAAATTGAGATGGATATTGCGGGAACAAAAGTCCTCTTTGAACCTGATGAAGAGCGCAATTATCGCGCACTGGTAAGTCTTGATGACGTGGAGAGGGCACGGTTAGACATCGGGTTATTGCAGGCAATAGCCAGTCGGCTTGAATCACTGCTGAAAGTAAGTTAAGTCACACAGATTGATAGGCTTTTTCTGACTGACCGGTTATAAAAAAAACGGCTTGCGCTACCGCAAGCCGTTTTTTTATGCGTTTATTTATCCGTTTAGATCAAAGCGTTTGCGCAAAATCCATAACGACTGATTTATCCTTCACAACGGCCATAAAACCCGAGGCATGACGGAAAACGAACCCGTCGAGCTCCGCGATACTTTCCGGAATTTTAGCGATGTTGGTATCCATGGTTTGGATCTGCCAACCGTTGGCGTGTGGTAAAATAGCAAACGTGTGTTCTTTCTTTTCTTTCCAGACTGTCGAGAACTGATCGAAAACAGCTACGTTGTTGTCAAGAATCAGCCTGTCGTTATACTCCGCTTCTGACTTGGCCTTTTTTACCGATTTATAAATTTCATTACCGATAATTTCCAGTGCAAATGCGGCTGCTTTTTCAAACTGATTGTACTGCAAAGCGGCGTCGGTCACTTCGCGGTTAAAGCCTCCGATCAGTCCGGACGTGTTTCTGAAACCTTTTGGTAACGTAGCCCAGAGATCAAAAATGTTGTCCCGGTTTGTGTCCATTGCATCAATGGAAGCGATAAATCGTCCGAAGAAAACCTGTGCTTCCGCAGGACAGATCTCGTCTTTGAAATGCTCGTAAACAAGCCCGGCAGCCGAGCTGAGCTCCATGTCCTGGTGATGGTCGAAATTCAGTTTTTCCGGATCATAACTACCGCCGACATCCAGAATCAGCGTGTTGGGGTCTGCAACGGCATCGGCAAGTACTTGTGGATTTCGGGTGCGTATCAGTTCAAAATCGTATCCGGCATGGCGGAGAAGCGCAACGGCAATCACGTCATCCGCGTGAAACGAAGTGTCGTGGGTTATAACTTTTGAAAAAGAGGTCATATTGAAAATAAAATTATCTTCAAATATAACGTCTTATTTCCGGATGCGTGGATTATTTGCGACCTGCCAGTAGTAAGGCATCAGTTCAGCTTATCTGTTTTTTAGAAATAAACGAAGAACAGAGCCAGGTGAAGTACGGAGATAATTAAACACAACGGCGTAAAAATCAGGGTGTCTCTTTTTGCAAAAATCGTTTTCCGGTAACGTTTGGCAAACCCCACGTATTTAAAATCACCAATGGCACGCAGTAAAAATATGAGCCCGATAACGGCGACGGCGTTTGTAAGGATTTTGTCAGGAACAGGCTCGCTGACGAAGCCCGCGGAAGCCAGATCGACCCAGGCAAATACCAGAAATATGGCTGCCGCGGAGGTGATTGTTATAAATGCCGGGCGAAATCTCCGTCGGCCATTGCTGTCTGTCGGGATAATCGCAAACGCTGCCCAGGTACCGCCAAAGGCCCAGTAAATATGGATGAGGGCAAGCGTAATGAAAATAACACTGTTGGTTAGAAATATGGCTGTGATCATGTGAGGGTAATTATCATTCAATTTGTTGAGCCGGAATCTGGCTGGTCTTACTCAGGTATCTCCTGAAAATTAGTCATTTCCTGCATAAGACGCTTCACTTTTAACGGGTATTTTTCAGCGTAACTAAAAATTAACTGGTTCATATAATGGTTGGACGTGCAGGGTTTCAGCATCTCTTTAATGTCAGACAAACTGGTCAGATCCGATTGATTGCTGAGATAACCGATGCGGGATAATCTTCCTTTTTCAACCCAGATACAGCTGTTTTCGTCCGTATTTCTGCCGGTATCAACAATGACGAAACTGGGCAGATTTTCAGTGAATTTGGTCAGCGCATTTTCCACAAGGGTATTGTAATCCTGTGGATTCAAAAGCTGGATTTCAGTGGATAACTTCTGTATATCTTCGGATTCACTGCTGAATAAGGGATAACGCCCATAGGAACATCGGTCGGCGGAAAGACCGAAATCGATCACCAGCTTGCGGAGCATCCTGATCCCATCCGATTCGCGGTTAAAAACATGGATACAATCATGGTATTTCCCATGTTTTCCGATAGCCAGCCGCCTGTATCCGTGAAAATCTTCATAGCTATACAGGGCAAATTTAGGTTCCGGCCGTTTCATTGCGCGGTTATACAAAGGCCATAACCGCTTGATTTCTGCCGCTTCCAGCAGCAGCGCCATCAGTTCGGTACCGCAACTTTCGTAACGGATCGCATAAATGCTCCTGAGAAAATGCTGACGCTGTGGATTAGGATTATGGCCTGAAAAGTGTGAGGCTACTCTTTTCCTGATATTTAAGGCCTTGCCAACATAAATTTCTTTGCCAGCCATATCCAGAAAATAATAAACACCAGGGCAGGAGGGCAGATTGGTAAAATCTTCTTTGGGTAGATTTGGCGGAAGCTGCTGTTCTTTTGATGTTTTTTTGAGCATCATCGGGATATGGCCAGCGGTATCCCAGGTCAGGAGTTTTGAAAAAAGAATAGCCGTTGCATCCGCATCGCCGCCGGCGCGATGGCGGTTTTCAATAAGAATCGCCAACGCGTCACACAGTTTCCCAAGACTGTACGAAGATAACCCCGGCTTGATTTTCCGGCTCAGCCGAACTGTACAAAGTTTTGGAGCACTAAATTCATAACCCGCTGCCTGAAGGTGATATTTTATAAAAGAATAGTCGAAGTTGACATTGTGCGCGATAAATACACAACCTGAGAGCATCTGGTAAACCTGATCAGCCACTTTATCAAATGCCGGGCTGTTGGCCACCATCTCGTCATCAATACCGGTGAGGGCCTGTATGGAAAATGGAATGGGGAGGCCTGGATTGATAAGTGTCTCATACCGGTCGATAACCGACGTGCCGTCATGAATCAAAATGGCGATTTCGGTTATCCCGCTGCCGGAAGCATAACCGCCTGTGGTTTCTATATCGACAATGGCATAACGCATCTTATTGACAGAAGTTTTTTATTAAACGTTGTTTGATCCCGGAGCGGAGAGGTTCGTGTAGAAATTTTTTAAAATACTTCCGATAAACCCGCAAATCCGATATAATCAGAATAGATAAAGTCGGCAATAGCGTCGATCTGGCGTTTTCGCATTTTCTGCTGCTCCCATCTCGCCTGCTGAATGGTGTGTGTATCTTCTTCGTTCAGAACTATCGTTTTTTCAGATAAAAGTACATCTTTTCTCAGATCAAATTGTTGTAATTTGATCGTCAGTTTTTTGGCTTTCGGCCAGGTGGCAACCGTCCGGAAGTTCACCGGAACGACGACAACTTCGCCCGGTTTCTGAAATATGAAAGTCAAGATAGGAACGTCACACATGGTGTGCAGCTCAAAACGGACTACGTCCGGTGTTTCCACTTTGCTTGCATAATTATAGCAGCACAAACGCACGATAACATTTATTTTATCAGGGATCAGTTTGATGTCTTCCATACGGTCATAAGTTAAGTAGTTGTCGATTTTTCACAGAATTTACCAGTTACTTGGTGTGTATAATGTGCTGGTAATCAATATTGATATTTAAAGTATCAATAAAATGATTAATTAAGTATCAATATTAATAGAAAATTCAGGGAATGACAAAAAAGAATTGATTTTCTTGAATCGGTGCGTGTATCGAAATAAAGAACGAGGCCGTTTTTTTGTACGAAAGAAATAAAAAATCCCTGAACAACTTTGACGGGATCAGGTCAAAGTTGTTCAGGGACTGGCAGTAAAGCGGATGGATATGCAGGCAGTTCAGCTGACTTTCAATTCGTTTTTTAATGCAAGAAAATCGCCAGGATCCAGTGTTGTTACGTTCAACTGTTGTTCCTGCGCCGTTTGCGGAAGCTCTTTTTCCATGTTTGGATACTGATCGTAAAAGCCCGGACGGTTGAACCCGTAATGTATTGGAACCAGCGTTTCGGCATTCACCAATTTAGCTGCCGCGACAGCCTGAAATGGCGTTAATGTAATGGGTACAGGACTGTAAGCAAGGCCTGGAATGTTCACCACAGCACCATTTATCGGGAGAAAAACGGCGTCGAAATGCTCATATTTCCGGCCGATATTCCAAAACTGATTGTGCCAGATCGTATCGCCGCCATGCAAAATACGGTGCTCTGCATCCTCAATAACCCAGGAAACCTGCTTGTCGCCAATACCGTCCATGGCAAAAACGGGCGTAACGGTAAAATTGCCGATCACATGTGACTGTCCGAGCGATAGTCCCAGGGGATTAAGTCCATCCTGAATCAGTTCATTGGTAACGGTATCAGAGCTGATCAGTTGGCCGTCAGTGCGAAGTGTATTCAATATCAGTTCTTTATCGTAATGGTCAGAATGCAAATGGGTCAATAAAATCACATGGGCTTTGGTATCGTTACTAAACAAAAACGGATTGTCCGGGCCTATGGAAGCGCCTCTTCCCTGAAAATTTTCTACGGCATCGATAAGAAGAATCTGTCCGTCCGATTCTATTTTTAGACCTGCCCAGGATAATCTTTGAATTTTCATGTCTGTTTGTCAAATGGTTCGATACAAAAGTAATGGTTAATTAAATATGAGTAAAATGAATTATTTTCGTATTTTTGATGAATATTATTCATGAATAATACGACTATGTTGACCCTTCAACATTTATACATCATCGAAAAAATTATCTCCGAAGGCTCGGTTACCAAGGCTTCGGAAAAGTTGAACCTCACACAATCTGCGCTGAGCCATCAGATCAGGGATTTGGAAGCGATGGCCGGGCTTAAATTGTTTTTGCGTGTAGGCAAGAAACTTGTGTTGAGTGAGGCTGGGCACAAGATCGTCGCGGGATCTGAAAAGATCTTGCCGGTAATCAGAGAATTGGAATCCTCATTGAAGGAAATGCGGTCCGGTAAATTTCAAACCATTCGTATCAGTACAGAATGTTATACCTGTTATCACTGGCTGCCGCCCTTGCTTGCCGATTTTAAGAAGGATTATCCGCACATCACGGTTCAGATTGTTGCTGATGCGACACGTCTGCCGATGGAGTATCTTGAATCAGGACGGTTGGAACTGGCTATCGTCAGCCGGTCTTCTACTGACCCGAAGTTACATTTTGATCCGCTTTTTGACGACGAAATGGTGGTTTTGCTTTCTTCCCAGCATCCGCTCGCGATCCGGAATACACCGGTGGAGTTTTCAGATCTTCATTCCGAAACACTTATTGCTTATCAGGCCGGCAGCAGCGATAGTCTTTTGACCAAAGGTTTTGTGAGCAGTCTGTCGCCGAAGGAAATTATTCAGGTTCCGTTGACCGAAGCCATTGTGGAAATGGTGCGGTATGGCATGGGGGTTACCGTTATGGCGGCGTGGGCGGCCAGGCAATATGAAAAGACCGACGGACTTACGAGTCTTCGTTTCCTCTCCGATACCGGAAACCGCAGCTGGTACGCCTGCACACGTAAGGACCGTGACGACTCCATCGTCAGTCTGGTAAAAAGAATACAGGAAAGTCTGCTTTTACAGGGGGAAGAATATTTACACTGATACAGTATAAATACTCCTCTTAAAATGGCGCGTCGGTATTTTGTTACTTGCCTGTGATAATGACTCTCTGATACCTGGTCAATTTAGGGTTGCCCGAATCGGACACTTCCAGGATGATGTGGATCGTCTGGCCTTTTTGAATGTCATCGGGTATAATAACCGATGTGTTGGCCGCCAATGGATTTTCGATTGTTACTTTGCCTTTATAGGTCCCGACTTCCTCATATTGCCACCAGCGATAACTTAACTGATCGCCATCAGGATCTGTGGCGTTTCCTGATAGTTTCACCACTTCTTTCGGACGTGCGGTATGATCCTCCGAACCGGATTTGACGACCGGTGCGTGGTTGGCGTCTTTATATTCCTTCACGCACCAGTCGGCGCGGGCAGCGAAGTCATTTTGCAGGACATCAACCCAGCGGACCTGAGGATAAGCGGCGTCATTCTTTTTTGTGTAGGGATTAAAATCAGTAACATGTTTCCCATCCTCCCATCGGAATGGATTTTTTGCAGGCTTTAACATCCTGCCACCCCATCCGCCATAGGAGCCATCTTCCAGGCTTCGCAAGCCCACATCGACCAGGTAAAAGAAAGCAGGGGAGTCGCCTTCCGAGATGAAGTCATATTGAGTGAAACCATTTTTCGTCGCTTCTGCCATATCTCCGTGCGTATGTTCGGGGTCGCCGTCAATGCGTTTTCCATCGCCCCATAAATAATAATTTTCCAATAACGGACCATGATTGAACCTGATGTTTTCGGCAAACCACGGTCCTCTCAGATACGATTGAAGCTCCTTGGGAACAACCATCGGCCATGGATAAGCAAAACTCCAAAATTGATCCGAATTGTATAACACGCGGATATTTGGCCAATTGGATGCCACATATTTCCGGTATGTAGCATCCTGATCGAGGACCGCATAAATGATTGCTTTCCGGGAAACCTTTTGATAAACGGATTTCCAGTCTGCGCTGTTTTTGTATTCTTCTTCGATTGATTTCAAAGCCCGCGCTACGGTGTTGGTTCCTCCCCAGATCTGAAGATAAACCGGAGCAGGGTTATTGTCGAGCAGAATTTTTTTGATAAAATCGGATCCCTCGGTATCCCGTTTCATTTCTCCTTCAAAATCAATATTTCCCGTTTTGATAATCCCGGAAAGGTAGTCAGGCGACGGGTAACCCTGGGCATGTTTAATCAGACTGGGATAAATCTTTGCGTATTCCGCGACATATTTTTGCATCCAGGTGGTTCCCGGCCAACGTAAATCGGGGCGGTTTCCATAACGTTTAGCCGTATTTTCCATTTCCGAGGTAAACATCGTCCCTTTTCCATCACCTTTGTAATGCCATTGCGAACTGCTGTATACCAGACCGACAATATCAAACTCATTGGAATACAATAACAACCGGATAAACGAGTCGACATCGTCCACTTCACCATCCGTAGTGACAATGGTCCGGTGTTTAGGGTTTTTGTTTTGTGCAGTAACAGCAGAAATTGTAAAAACACTCAACAATAACAGGAGTATTGTTTTTCTCATAGATCGACAGGAAATGTGATATTATTTATCAAGATAAACATAATTAAATCAACGAAAAACCGGATGGTTCACACGGCTGCTAATGATTGCCCGTTTGACCACGCGGATGAATAGCAATTTTGGTGAAATTTCGCTAAAATTGAAGGCTTGAATTTAACAGATATTATCCATGGCATACAGGCAATATAATCCCCATCCTGCACTGGCAGATTATATTGATGCCTACTGGATCGCGACTGGTGATGCAAATAAAATACAAACTGAAAAAATATTACCGGATGGCTGTGTTGATATTATACTGAACTTGGGAGCGGATTGCAGAGCAGAAAATGGCAGTTTAACGTTGCAAAACGAAAAGACTTATCTGGTAGGTACAATGACGCGTTTCAAAGAAAGCAGCCTAAACCCCGAATCGGAATTGTTGGGCATCCGTTTTAAACCAGCCGCGTTTTTGTCGTTTTATAAATTTGCCTCACTGCACGAAATAACGGACCAGACGTTGGAGTTTGACGAGGCGCTTTCGCCAGATCTAAAAAAAACGAAAACTGACGGAAGAATCTATCTCGATCAGTTTTTTCTTGCCAAACTTGGCAAGCCCAATAATCAGTTGTTAAACATCGTAACGGATATCCAAAATCATAAGGGGCTGATGAATGTCGGATTACTGGCGGAAAGGCATTGCACGACGGTCAGGCAACTGGAAAGGAATTTTAAGCAATACATCGGCGTCAGTCCCAAAGAATTCCTGAATCTTGTTCGTTATCAATGTACTTTACCCCTTATTCAAAACAATAACCTGGGACAAAACTTGGCGCAGATTGCTTTTGACTGTGGCTACTACGACCATGCCCATCTTACCAACGAGATCAAAAAGTATACGGGTGAAGCACCCACAAAACTCTGATTTTGTCGTTTTTTTCCAAGGGATCATATCTTCTGCCGTCATACTTTTGCGGGTGATACAGAGTTTTTATTTTTAACGGGATATTTTAATAACCTATCTAAGATGATAAAATTTGCCTACACCATCCTCTACGTACAGGATGTGACCAAGTCGATAACGTTTTATGAAAATGCATTTGGTTTTGAACGGAAATTTATTGCTCCCGGTAATGACTATGGTGAGCTGATCACAGGCGACACCACGCTTTCCTTTGCTTCAACAGAACTGGCCAAAACCAACTTGTCAGAAGGTTTCGTTGAAAGTTCGCCAGGCGGAAAACCTTTTGGGATTGAAATAGGGTTTGCAGCGGCGGATGTGGAAAAAACATATGCCGATGCCATCAAAGCGGGTGCTGTTTCCGTCGAAAAAAGTAAAACAAAACCTTGGGGCCAGGTTGTGGCTTATGTGAAAGATCCGGATGGTTTTCTGATCGAAATTTGTACGCCGATGGGCTAAGGGTCAGGATGATTAAGATCGCGGAAAAAGTGGCGGATTTTAATCATCTGTCACTTTTTTTCCTTCATGGTATTTGTTTAGAGCATCTTCTGCATCCGCATTGCCGAAATCGTGCGGATAAACCCGGAAACTTGCCGGGACAGCATTTTTCACAATGTTGGTTTTGTAATAAACATGGTTTTTGTCGCGCGCATAGTTCTCGCCTAAAACCGTAAATGTAGCCATATCGGCACCGCTGACCTTTTTATCATCCATGAAAACGGACTGATGATCTCTGGCAAAGTTGAAATCGTGGCCGTACATTCCGTTTTCCTCGTACACTTCAAAGCTTTTCGGATCTGCATCCGTTACCTTACGTTCCCGAAAAAATACAGTATGCTGATCTTTTGAATAATCTTCCGCCAGTACCTGAAATGTTGACCCATCCGCGCTCTTCAATTTAAAACCAAGAAAAAATACATTTGTCTGATCTTTGGAATAGCGGTCATCAATGATTTCAAACGATTCTCTGTGACATGGCAAAATGCAGATATTGTTTTGCCCCTCGCCGGTATAGCCATAATAGTAAATATTAGCCGCATCCCGGGCATAATTCCTGTCCATAAGTTCAAACGTTTTCCCCTGACTTTCCTTGATCGGATGGCGGTTCAGGTAAGCCATTTTATCGTCCTTACAAAAATGGTAGTCGATAATGGCCAGAGAGGTAATGTCCTCAACTTTAAAATGTTTTCCTTCAAACCACGCCCGCTGATTGTCTTTGGCATAACCATATTCCAAACTGATAAAAGAGACCGGATCGGCATTTTCCAGATTGACAATGGTCTGTTTTTTCGTTAGGTAGTAATTCTGGCCTTCGCGGTATTCGTCGCAATAGTAAACAGCATTTTTGTCCTTTGCATAATGATCGTCCACGGCTTCAAATGTTGGGACATCGGCATAGGAGAAGGCACGTGATTTGTAATAAGCCGTTGTAGCATCCTTGGCAAACTGCTTGTTGAGGACAATGAAATTTTTGTCGGTAATGACTTTGCCGTTAAACTTAACCTTATCGTTATTGCCGGAAAAACAGCGAAACAAAGGCAGCGAACCGATGATCAGAAACAAGGTTTTAAAAAGCCATTTGATGAGTTTAAATATCATATGTTTTGTTAGTTTTCGAATGTAAATAAATTAGTAATCAGGCAGTTCGGGTTCCTCTGCTTAAATACCGAAACTTCTGCGCCCGGAGCCCTGGGAAGTGTTACTGCTTTCAGATTTTTTAACTCAGACAGAGCGTGCAAAGTCCCGTGATAACTGGTGTGCTGCATATCCAAAAATGTCAGTTCTTCAAAATTTTCAAGGAACCTGATATCGTTGTAGCGATAATCGGGATTTACAATGGACAGTTCATTTTCGGCAATCGAGAGCTTTTTCAGTTTCTTCAATTTAGAAACACCGGAAAGTGGTTTGCTGCCCTTGATGTATAATGCTTCGAGATTAACCAAATGGCCGATGTCAGCTGTACCTGCTACGTTTGATCCAAAAGACAATATCCTCAAATTTGTTAATTTTCTGAGCGGAGAAAGTGTTTTTATACTTGTGTTATCGCAGACCAATTCTTCGAGATCTGTCAGGTTCCGGATCGGTTCCAGTGATCTTACAGCGCTCGATGCACAATGTAATACCCGTAATTTTTTCAGGTTTTTCAAGGGTGTCAAATCCAGTATTTGTTCTTTTATGGGGATATTGTAGCCAATCCCGCAGTAGTTTATGATCAGTACGCGAAGATTTGGAAGTTTGGTCAGTGGCGACAGATCGCCTGGACCGTTAACCATGTACAGTGTGTCCAGTTCTTCCAGCGTTTCGAGGTCGATTTGATCGTGAGGAATCAAATGGTTTCTCCGAATTGCCCGTGCATACATATCCTGATAACTCAGCCCGAATTGTTCAGCTTCATGTAAATCATATAATGAGGTGTTCATTTCAGAAAGCGATTGTTCATCACGGGTGTTTAACCTGTTGATATATTCTTTTTGAATCGTATAAATATTGATTTGCTGCCGGGAAAAGCTCTGATTGATCAGTAAAATGTTTTTCCATTCGTCTGTCAATGCGTCCCACCAGGCCCTGTCAATTGGTTTTTCAGGCGGGCTTGTATTGACGAAAAACGAAGTGAACAGAAGACTTGCGGCGGATAACATCAGTGAGGTTATTTTAAGGTTCATTATGGTTTGCTGCGGTTGCTTACTTTTGATTCTTGTCGAGGAAGGTTACGATCCAACCGAAATCAGAAGGCATCGTTATATTTTCGGCCTTGGCTTTCACCTGTATAGATGTTATGATTTTTTCAAAATTGTTACCATCACGATTTGTGAAACTGTAATCGACGTGCTGTTCTTCCAATAGAAAACGGACAAATCGCCAGGTTTCAAACCAGTGCGCACTGGTGCCTGAATTGTTGGCCGCATACATCAGCGGAGTTAGCTGATACTGGTTTAACACATCCAGGCGGGCACCCTTTTTGACCAGCAGAATAGCGGCATCCACATCCTGGCTCGTAGCTCCGATTACTGAAAATAACAGGGCATGATCATAGACAAAAGCATAAGTATTGGGGTCGGCGCCCGAATCCAGCAACAGCGCACTGATTTCAAGCGGAAGGCCTGTTATACCCTCTGCCAAGGCGCGGGTTGTTGCCGAACCATTTTTAACCAGAAGCCTTATAATCGACGAATTTGCCGCGGTGTCTCCCTTGAAATTCTGTCCACGTCTCAAACGGATGGCAAACTGAAGGTAATTCAATCCGTCGGCATCCCACACGCGGTTGCCCTGGATATTCAGATCCTGGCCCTTAATCAGTTCCTGAACCAGGGAAGTATCGCCATTTTCGATGGCTGTGGCAATACTGCGCTGTGTTTTATCTTTGAAATAGAATTCTGCTTGGCTGGGTTGTTTTTTTATAGCGGAAAGTTTATCGCCGGCCACATTGTAAAGCCAAATGCCCAAAGGGAGGAAGGCGAAAAAAGCTGAAAAACAAAGACTGAAAGTGGACTGGCTCATACGCAAGGGGACGGCGGCCAGCAGAATCACCGCGACGGCGAGAATAAATAAAATGGTCGTCCAGCCGCCTTCCTGCTCGCGCAGATTTCTGTCGGCGGTTTCAATAAAAAAATAAACGGTAACAATGACCAGCGCAACAGTGTTAAGTCCGATTACGGACCATAAAATTTTAGTAATCACGGGAAATGACGTTAATATTTGAGTAAGGGAACTACCGGGCAGAAGACTTTTTTATTAGTCGTTTGAGTCTCCCGACAAGACAATGCAAACGTAATACAGGCAGGAGTTTTGTCCTACTTTTAGGGGTATACAAGAAGTACACAGACCCATATAGCAGGTATACAAAAGGTGAACGAGGGGCGGAAACCGGCTTTCCGAAACAGAAATCACATTAACCTTTATCCATACACGACAATACGGCATCGATTAAAATTTGACCGGCCTCCCGCAATTCCTCCGGATTCATAGAGGCAAATCCAATACACATCGCGTTTAAATCCTTATCAGGCGGGTTGTGATTTTTGCCATCTCGGATGAAAAGTCCGTTCCGTAATGCTTCTTTCGAAATCGCTTTTGTATCCACACCTTTAAACGTAACCCATAAACACAAACCGCCTTGCGGTATGGTGAAGTTTGCAATGCCGGGCAATTGTTCCGATAGCATTTTACATAACAGATCGCGGCGTTCCTTATACAGACTTCTGATTTTTTTGAGGTGCCGTTCAATCGCACCATTGACGAATAATTCGGCCATGGCTTCTTCCAGTAAGTTGTCTCCCTGCAAGTCAACCATTACCCGGTGCTGGCCTATCAGGCGGATGAAATTTTGCGGGGCAACAACATAACCCAACCGGATTGTAGGAGCGAATATCTTGGTCAGGGTGCCGATGTAAATAACACTTCCATGCTGATCCGAACTTGCCATGGGCAGTGTTGGACGGTTTTCGTAATGGATATCAAAATCGAAGTCATCTTCTATCACAGCGATCTTGTATTGCGCAGCAATATCCAGCAGCTTTAACCTGCGATCAGCCGAAAGCGTTACCGTAGTCGGATGGTGATGATGGGGAATCACATAAATCATTCTGATCGGTGTGCTTTCACAAAGCCTGGCGACGGCGTCTACGTCAATGCCGTGCTCATCAACGGGTACGCGGCAAATGCGGGCTCCCAAACGGTCCAGCATCGCGTTGACAATGAAATAACTCGGTTCGCCGACAATCACATGATCACCGGGTTTGAGAAGCAGTGATGCCGTCAGATAAATGGCCATTTGCGCTCCTTTTGTGATCAGGATATTGTCTGTTTCAATATTGAGGCCCCGCGACTGGCGGAGCATTTTTACCAGTTCTTCACGCAAACGAAGCGAACCTTCTTTGGTGGAATATGAAAGGTGTTTTCTGGCACTTTTTCGGTTCCCGATGACCTGGTATTCCCGAAGCAGTTCTTTTAACGGAGTGAGGCGAACATCCGGGAAACCTTCGTTAAAAACATATTTGGATACGCCTGAGGGATATTGCTGGAGCAATTCATTTTTTAATTTGTAGTCAATGGCAAAAGAAGTGTGGCCGGGATAGGAGGCACGTTTTTCCTGATCCGGTTTGAGCAGAACCGGGTTTAAATCGGGTAAAGTGGGGGAGATAAAACATCCCTTTCTGGCCCTGACCGTAATCCATCCCTGCGCATGAAGTTCATTGTAAGACGCCACAACGGTATTGCGATGAACATTCAGCATTTTCGACAAGTCTCGTGAAGGCTGAATTTTTACTCCCGGCAAAAGCACGCCACTTTTTATCAGTGAAATGATATGATTTACAATTTGCAGGTAAACCGGCTGCGTAGAAGGCTTATCAATGGTAATGAATTTACTCAGGTCGATCATCTTTCAGTTAATTCTGGACTAGCGGCTTAATCATCTGTGGCCTATTTGCAAAGTTTTGTAACTGTATATATTTGATTTATAAATTAAACCATAAACACGATGCAACGAGCACTTTCCTGTCAATTTTTATTATTTTTTGTTACTGTTTCATTTGCATTCGGGCAGCATAAGCACGCCGGCGACAATGCTGCTAAAAAACCGCCCTTATCATTTGAGTCTGTTCGATCTGAATTTTTATCAGACCCGGCTCTTAAAGACTACAAACTCGAATCATCCGTATTGACAATCGCGCCCGGTGCTCAAGACACCGTCAGCCACAGGCACGATTGCGATCTTTTTGGATATGTAATCGACGGTGAGGTTCAGATCGGGTTGGACCATCAAAGTCCTGTTGTGTATCGTACCGGTGAAATGTTTTATGAGAAAAGAAATGTGCTGCACTCGCTTGCTGCCAATAATCTAAAAGATCGTCCAACGCGGATTTTGCTGCTTTTTATTATCAAAAATGGCCGGCAAGGTTACACCGCCGAATATCCTGAAAAAGCAACCGGCCATTAACGGTATGATATGTTTCAGAAGACTGAATAGGTGCTGTTCTAATCGCTGACGCCGTTATTGATTTGTAATTATTTAAAAAATCCCCCTACATGAGACCTGTGTTAAAAAAGCTGCACCGGCTGAGTGGCTTATCACTTTCTGTATTTTTGCTTTTGCATTTGACCAACCATTTGTTTGCGCTTGCAGGTCCTTCTGTGCACATAGCGGTCATGAAATTGCTGCGGCATATTTATCGTTTTCCGCCAGTAGAAGTTTTTTTGCTCCTATGCGTACTTTTTCAGATCGCAAGCGGTATTTTTTTGATATTCCGGGCCGGATTTTTCAAGAAATCCTTCTATGAAATTGTTCAGGTAATCAGCGGATTATATCTTTCCTTTTTTATGATCAACCATGTGAGGGCAGTTCTGATGGCGCGATATGTCTGGAAAATTGATCCCGACTTTTATTTTGCTTCCGGTGTGGCAGTACGTTATCCCGAAAAACTCTTTTTTATTCCATATTACACCTTGTCCGTTGTCAGTGTATTTGCACACATTGCCTGCGCACATTATGTCAGGAGAATTGAGTCTGTGGAAGGGGATTTATCAACCTCTTCACTACCAATATTGATGAAGAAATTCCGCCGGGAATCATTCGGTATTTTTATTGCAGGGTTAATTATTACAGTTTTAATTATGATTTGCTTCACCGGCGTATTGTATCCGCTTTAACCGACAATATCCTGAATTTGATAGGTAATGTTTCGGGTTATGTGATATATTTGAGCGGAACCCAACTGGCAAAACGGCTTATGAGCGCATATCTTGATAAAATAACCGATTTCATTGAGCGGCTGGACATGGAGACGGCTAACGTTTTGGAAAATTGCTCGGTTGCAAAGGTTTTTAAAAAAGGGGATTTTTTGCTGCGGCAAGGCGATGTTTGTAAGAAGAGTTATCTGGTAGAATCCGGGATAGTCAGGAAGTATTATCTCCATGATGGAAAGGAAATCACAACGGAATTGATTTTTGCAGGCGATATCGCTGTTGCGTTTGATAGTTATTGTTTGCAGGCACCTGGCAGGGAATTTATTCAGGCAGTTACGGATGTAACAGTTGCGGTGACAGATTATGCCGTATTTCAAAAAGCAAAACAGCAATATCCGAAACTAACAGCGCTCGATTTACTAATGACGGAATATTACGCCATGTGGCTTGAAAACAGGTTGTTTCAGTTTCAGACCATGGATGCGACACAGCGTTACCGGCTGCTGATTCAAAAAGATCCGCACGTGATCCAAAATGTACCGCTAACCTACATTGCCTCCTATCTGGGTATTTCACTTGAAACGCTCAGCAGGGTAAGGGCAAAAATGTAGCGGATTATTTGACTTAAGTCAATTAATCCGCAGAATCTTAACCGGAAATTCGATGAAATTTAAATCATCGTAATTTTGAAACAGAGAATAATCGGTTTTGACCTGGCCCGAGCATACGCCATATTGGGCATGTTCATCGTAAATTTTAATATCGTGTTTGGAACACCGGAGAAATCCGGTTTTGCCGGACAATTCCTATCCTCATTCAACGGGAATTCCAGTACGCTTTTTGTTATCCTGGCAGGCATGGGTATGTCTCTGATGACGAACAGGGTAGACTATGCTGCTGTTGAAAAAATGACAATCAGAGCTACGATCCGAAAAAGAGCCAATTTTTTGCTGATAACCGGGCTCATACTGAACGTATGGTGGCTGGCGGACATTCTGCATTTTTACGGTATCTACATGCATATCGCGGTTTTTGTTTTGTTCTCCGACAAGAAATATTATCTCTTTGCCGCCATCGGGGCAGTCATTATATTCCACTTGCTTTTGGCGATCGTGCCTTTTGAAACCGGATGGAATTTTGAAACGCTGCACTACAATGATTTCTATACGATAGCCGGTTTTCTTCGAAACACATTTTACAATGGATGGAATGCTGTTTTTCCGTGGATCAGTTATTTCTTTTTGGGGATGTTTCTGGGCAGGCTAAATTTCAGAGAAGCCCAAACCCGATATCGCCTTTTTCTTACCGGTTTGCTTTTGTATACCAGTATTGGAATTGTTCAAGTTTTATCTCGACACATTCCCATGCGTGACGATCTGCAATATTTCATCAACGCAAATTATCTGCCGCCTTTTCTGCCATTTATTCTGAGCACCACGGGGTTTGGATTTATGCTGATTGCCGGTTTTATGTTTTTAGGTAACAAAGTCTCAGAAAATTCATTCGCAAGGGATCTGGCTTCAACCGGTCAAATGACGCTAACGCACTACATTCTTCATTTGACTATCGGAATGGCACTTTTGGGAGTTTTTTCGAACAGAAGTTATTCGGTTAATACATACGAAAACGAGTTTGTTAGTCCCGTCTGGATTCTGATTTTCTCAGTTTTCTATTTTCTGGTAAGTTTTTACTTCAGCAAATTATGGTCGCGGTATTTCCGGAACGGTCCCTTTGAAACATTGATGAGAAAAATCGCTGATTCGTAAGTTCGTCGGAGGGGATGAGGCTTAAAAAATCACACGTTTAATAAATAAACCCGACCATTTGAAAACTTGATCCTCATAGTCAATTTTTTGACCCTCACAGCAAAGAGTTAGTGAAATAAAAGGTTTATTTTTGATTTAAGGATTCTGAAAAACAGAAGTTTATGGAATATTGACAGCCGACAGCACAGTGAAACTTCTCAGACTTGTATTCATTACCTGATCTAATATTTACAGCTATGATTAATGGATATGAATTTCTGAAATATAAGCCTGAGGCGTATAAGCAATTCAGCTGCAAAGGGATGACTTTTGTCTATTGTGATTGTCCGCAGGCGGTGAAACGCGTTGATATTTTTACACACTATAACATTATTGCTTTTATCATTGACGGGAAAAAAATAATCCATCGGCCCGGCAAGTCCTGGTTGCTGGAAGAGGGCAATTGTTATTTTTTTAAAAAGGGCGCGTATAACCAGGAGTTATATCTGAATGAAGGCTGGCGTTCCATGAATATTTATATTCCTGATGCTTATCTCAGGCGGCTTATCTGCGATTAT
This sequence comes from Dyadobacter diqingensis, assembly GCF_024220585.1. Taxonomy (GTDB): domain Bacteria; phylum Bacteroidota; class Bacteroidia; order Cytophagales; family Spirosomataceae; genus Dyadobacter; species Dyadobacter diqingensis. The sequence goes on along the minus strand of NZ_JAMXKF010000006.1, from coordinate 231,514 downwards.
TTAAGATATGGCAAGGTGCAGACGATGGGCGGACATGCAATGGAGCAGGTTATTCAGCTGGATATCAATGAGATTTCAAAGGATTTTCAAGACCTGATGTTTTCGACTTTTTCGGGGAAACCGATACCCGCGGAGGATGTTCTTGAACAGCAGTTTCGTCAGCTGGTTTTCTCGATACTGGGCAATCGTAAAAATCAGCTTCTGGTTTCTTATCTGAACAAATTGGCAGACCATCACAAAACGTCACTTTTTGAAGTGATGGAAGCGAATTATATGTATAATCTCTCGCTGACGGAGTATGCCAAGATCGCGAATCGCAGTCTTGCCACGTTCAAACGGGAGTTTAAAAGTCTGTTTTACACGACGCCTGCGAAATGGCTTATGGACAGAAGACTGGATTTTGCCCAGCTGATGCTTGATACCACCAGAAAAAATATCGGCGAAATCATGTCCGAAAGCGGATTTGAGAACAGTTCTCATTTCAGCAGGGTATTTAAGGAGAAATTTGGTGCATCACCTTTAAACTACCGAAAGGAGAAAATTCACTAACCTTCATCCAGTATTGACGATGTTTATCGGGTAAAAAATTACCTGAACTGATTTGTTGTGCCTATCAATTAACCCAGAACTCTGCATATTTATGGAAACAAACAGCTTTGCCAAAACCTATCCCCGTTTCGGGGGTAAAATTATTACTGCTCAGGAACCTGAGTATGAAACTGCCCGGAAAGTTCATAACGGCATGATCGATAAACATCCTGATCTGATTGTGCAGTGCCACAGTGCCGAAGACGTGGTCATGGCCGTTAACTACGCGCGAGAACACAAACTGCTGCTGGCTGTCAAAGGGGGAGGGCATAACGGTGCCGGTTTGGGCATGTGCGATCGCGGCATGGTGATCGACATGTCCGGTATGAGAAATGTTGCGGTGAATCCTGAAAACAGCACGGTTCTCGTTGAGGGCGGTTGCACATTAGGCGATCTGGATACGGCTACCCACGCATTTGGAATGGCGGTTCCGAGTGGCATTAACTCAACCACAGGAATAGGCGGTCTGACGCTTGGCGGAGGACTTGGCCATTTGACGCGCCGCTGCGGTCTGACCATCGATAATCTGCTCGAAGCCAATATTGTGCTGGCTGACGGGCGGTTGGTGAAAGCTTCGGCTACCGAGAACGAAGATTTGTTTTGGGCAATAAGGGGCGGTGGCGGCAATTTTGGAGTGGTTGTTTCATTCCTGTTCAGGACGCATCCCATCAGCACGGTGTACGGCGGCCCCATGTTCTGGAATATGAGCGAGGCCAAAGAACTGATGTTATGGTATCAGACCTTTATCAAACAGGCGCCAGACGAGATCAGCGGTTTTTTCGCGTTTCATCAAATACCTCCGGACCCCAATATGTTTCCTGAGGAGTTTCATTTGGAAACGATGTGTGGAATTGTATGGTGTCATGCCGGTGATCCGGAAAAAGCCGAGGCATTTTTTCAGGAGTTCAGACGCGATAAAAAACCGGCGATTGACCTGGTTGGGCCTTTGCCTGTCCCTGCGATACAAACGTTGTTCGACGGGCTTTTTCTGCCGGGTTATCAATGGTACTGGAAGGGAGATTTTGTGAAAACGCTTACAGAGGAGGTTATTGATATCCACATCAAACATGCCTGGAAAATTCCTAACTTCTTCTCGGGAATGCACCTTTATCCGATCAATGGCGCAGCTTCAAGGGTTGGGAAAGATGAGACCGCCTGGAATTACAGGGACGCTACCTGGGCAATGGTGATCGCGGGCGTTGACCCGGATGCGAATAACAAAGACCGGATCGTCAACTTTTCAAGGGATTACTGGACCGAACTTCATCCGTTTACCGAAGGCGGTTCCTATATTAATTTCATGATGGAGGAAGGGGAGGATCGTATTAAGTCGACCTACGGGAAAAACTACCAGCGGTTGGTTGAGATCAAAGGAAAATATGATCCGGATAATTTGTTCCGGGTAAATCAAAACATCAAACCGCAGGTAAAAATGACGGTTTGAAAAATATCCGCGGGCATTAGCCTGGACACAGATGATGCCCGCGGATAAAATTTTAATGTTGGTTTCGTCTGCCTTGATTGTAAAGAAAAGCCGGGTCTTGTTTAAAATGCAGCCAGTCTTCCTTACAATCTTTGTATAACTTCCTGATATCAGTTTGCACGTCTATGGTAAGATCCGAAAACCCGTTTTCCGGTGTGAATATTAGTTTTTCAAGATACCGGATCATATTATAACACATTGTCAACTGACCGGCAGCCACAAGTTTTTCCAGTAATTTGCCGACTTTTTGCTGATCTGTAAACCATAATGTCGTGCCGAAACCGGATGCTTCATCAACAACTTTCTCGATGTTTTTCCCTACAACGGAATCATAGTTTCCTGAAAGAAAACCGGGGTTTACAGTCGCCTGCCGGGGTTGGTTTTCATCTGTTTTGGTCTCTTTCTTTCGTAAATCTTTCCGGGTCAGATCTTTGATTAAAGTTGATATGCGTCGGTATTCATATCGGTTGTCGTCGTATAATCTGTTGTAATTAAGACTTCTGACAACTTTCAGAAACACATTCAGCAGCAATGTCCCCAACGACCTCAGACGGTTTATGAGCAGCGGTTCGAGGCGGTGAACCGACAACTCTTCTATTTTTAAAGCCTTTATTTTTTCCTGATAAAACGGAGGTATAACCTCGGTGATCTTGCCGGTCAGATAAGATTCCGTTTTTTTGATTTGCCTTAACAATAGGAATTTTGAAAGGATTAACAGCAACACCATAACAGATAGCCCCAAACAGAAACCCGTTCCGATATTATTTGAATAGCTCCATGAAAATGGGAGCAATAGCAGAAAAAGCAGCAAGCCCGAGAATATATAATTTATCCTTTTGCAGATCGCGGCGAATTTCTCCCGAAGTCCTTTTAGAGTAAATTGCCTGAATCCGGTTTTGTCCTTTTTTTCGAGGGGTTTGTAGGCTTTGATCGAAGGCGATGCGACGTCTGAGATTATTACCAGATCGAAATAAGGTAATTCGTTGTCTTTTTGATAGTTGAGAATGCTTTCAATTCCCTGGTTGTCATAGATTCCTCCGTCCATTATGCCTATGGGGCTTATGGCTTGAGCGTTATTTTTATCTTTAAGTATTTTAAGATTTACTGCATCTTCATGCACAAAATCGTCGGGCCAAAGCATAGGTTCGAAGCCAGCTGGAAAGCAGCTGGAAGCCGCCATTACGTCAGAAAGTTTTATCTCCTGCAATTGTTTTTTAGAAATTCTTGCCCGGAAATTACCGGCATATCCCGATGTGTCCGGATTTTTGAACCGAAAATTGATCGCGTTTTTAAACTCTGTACTATTAAAAACAACTTCTTTTAAATGCGAGGATCCAATGCCGGCGAGATCCTGCATCACTTTTCCGTTCGTAAAATGCGCATCATACTCTTCTGCAAAAGCGTTGATCAGGTTTTTAGTTTTGTCCGGATTTTTAAGGTCCTGATCCGGGTTTAATTTCTCGATACCGGTTTTTACCAGGTCCAGCGTTTCAAGTTTATCTAACAGGAAATTGAATATTTCTCCGAAATTCCGTTTATCCTTTTTTAATAACGCATACACAACACCGGTGATTGTTCCACCAGAAACGGTCGAAAGCATTTCCACATTTTCGAGTAAAGGTTTTCCCTGAAATTGCAGTTTGTTGAGATAGGACATCGTGCCCAGATGAAAAGAGGTGGCGCGATAGCCGCCGCCAGAACAGCTCAGTGCAATTTTTTTAAGGGGCTGTGACGGAATGCGTGTTTTTTCCATGGTAAAGATTGTTACCGCGAAGTAACCGGAAAACATGGTGACTTCCTCGGATTCCTATCTTAAAATATTTCGGTGCAGGGGGCTGGACAGACATTCTATCGTTCGATTATCTTGTTGTGTACTGGTCTTCGGCACGGATGTAAAATGGCTGTCATCTGATTGGAGCAGAAGGAATTATTCCTGTTTTTTGTTTGAAACAACTAACCTATCTTTGCTTTGTCGGCAAACCAGCGTATTGATTTAAAGCTTGATAAGTAATGTTTGCGGGCAACTGTTGCTTTCAGTTTATTAACAAAAGATCCCTAAACCAACCTGATTTCATGAATTTAAAACTACTTTCGACAGCCTTGTTGATCACACTCGCGGGCTGTAATGCGAACAAAAACACCACAATTGAAACGACAGAACCATCTATCGTGGGAACCTGGGAACTCGTATCGGCCAAGATTATTACCAAAGGAGACACAGAGGTAACTTTTCCCGTGAAGGATCAGAAGATGGTTAAGATTTTCAGTACAGAAAGTTTTGCCTTTTTCAAACATGATATCCACAAGGGTACTGGCGACACGGCTGTGTTTGAATCAGGTGCAGGAACGTATACCTTAAAAGGTGACGATTATGCGGAGCATCTTGAATTCTGCAATTACAGAGGCTGGGAAAATCAGGATTTCAAGTTTAAACTTCATTTGAAAAACGATACGCTGATCCAGAGTGGTGTCGAAAAAATTGATAGTCTGAATATTGACAGAGAAATAGTTGAAACTTATGTGAAGCGATAGTGCCACTTTTATCCAGGCTCCTTTGGGAACCTGGATAAAGTTAATTTTGTACTCTGGTTAGATTTTACGAACTGTAAATGCGGTAAATGACTATTGACTATCACATGCCGGCAAAAAAGTTAAGTCCTTTTATAAAGGCTTATCTGGTTATTGAAAGTCAGGATGGTCTGGAAAACAGGGTGCTGCCCGACACTTCGCTCGTGATGGTTTTTCGTTTTAAAGGCATGGTTAAGCAACTCGTTAATAGCCTTGACGAAGAATTACCATCCTTTGTAGTCACAGGTTTACGCAGGAGTGGCAAGCAGGTTAATTATTCCGGTAACTCGGGAAATGTTCTCGTTCTTTTTAATGAAACTGGTGCGGCGGCGTTTTTCAAAGAACCTTTGCACGAATTGTTTGAGGAAAATATACCACTCGGCGATTTGAATGGTTATAAAAATCTTTCTGGAATCGAAGAACGGTTATGCGAAGCGACGGACAATGGTGATAGAATTCGTTTGGTGGAGGAATTTCTGTTATCCAGGCTTGGTAACTACGATCCCGACAAATTAATTCTGGCCGCACTTGAAAAAATTCATGCTTCAAGGGGATTACTCAGGATAAAAGAATTGGCTGATTCATTGTATATCAGTCAGGATGCTTTTGAAAAACGCTTCCGGAAAATCGTGGGAACTTCACCGAAACAATTTTCAAATATTGTTCGTATGAAATCCATCATCAGTGACGGACGGCAAAATCATGTCCTGGCGGATTTGGCCTTCAACGCCGGATATTTCGATCAGCCTCACTTTAATAAAGACTTCAAATTATTTACAGGACAAACACCAAAGGACTTTTTCAAATCTTCGCCTTTGTGGTAAATCAATGATTTTTTACAATGACCGGGTTTCGGTAATCCTGAATTTTGTATCAGGAAAACTCAGGAAATGAAGCTGTATTCGGCCTGATTAAATCATTTAGATAGCCAACTTAAACAAAGCAGTGAAAAATGGAAACAAGTCAGAAATTAGAAAGAAATAAAGAAACGATCCGCAGATTGTACGTCGACATCCTTAACAAGAGGAGGCTGGATTTACTTGATCAGATTTTTTCCGAAGAGTATGTAAACGTACAGGGGGATAAAGGCCCTGCTGGTTTTGAGCGGGCAGCAAATTCGATGACCCAGGCATTCCCGGATATTCAATGGACGATTGAGAATTTGATCGCGGAAGGAGACAAAGTTGTGGTCAAATGGTTTTGGGAGGGCACGAATACCGGATCATTTAACGGATTTCCCCCGAGTAATCAATTGATCAAACATACGGCCGTGGTAATATTTGATTTCGAAGACGAAAAAGTTGTTAAAAACTGGATGTTATTTGATCGCCTGAGTTTTTTCGAGCAAATGGGCATATTGTCGCCGGAACTGACAAGCCCGCCAGTGAAACGCTAAGTGGCTTAAAGACAATTGATCAAATCAAAATCTTACGATACGATCCGAAAAATAATTCTCAGAACCGTTCGATAACAGAATTTAATAATGTTATCGTCAGCATAGATATTTGTTGCGATGACGATGAACAACAACTGTTTATGATTGTTCACGAGGGGAAGAAGTGACAGAGAATTTTCGAAACTCCTATTTTAAGAACAATGGAATATGATATTTGTGTTGAGCCGGCGGTTGAAGTGATTTCCCTGCTCAACAGGATTATGGAAGAAAGGGCTTTCTTTAAAAAAGATATTCTGATCCGTATTTTTCAAAACAAGATCTGGGTGGAAAACATAATATCTGATGAAGTCATTTATAATATCTTGTCTTCCCTTGCCGATGAGCTGGACGGTTACCTCCCGTCCAGGGAATGGAAAATCAAGGATCCTCATGGTGACGAAAAATTGGCGTTGACTATCAAATCGGCAATGTTTCGTATCGAAACAATCATATAGGAGCATCAGACATGATCACGAATTCCTTAGAATGCTTTCGACAATCGGCAGTCAGCTTTCAGATTAATGCCAGGAACAAAATTTTAGACGATTGCCGGGGCCGGCCCCGACGATTGCTGATAGCCGACTGCAAAACTGGCTTGCAAAATAATTCGTGATAAGGTCTATTGTTAGTGGTATTTTATTAATATCCTTCCATAAATGCCTCGAATGAGCAAATTGTGGATTTTAGCCCGGCGTTAACGTACACTTTTACTACACTTAATAAGAAATTGTTTGCAAAAACACATCTTTATTATAAATTTGCTCCCATGCACATTAATTATGTGTAGAGGAGGGTAAGACTTATAAGAATTCCGGGCTTCCGGAATTCTTTTTTTGTATCCAACTGTCGTTGAAGTGCTTCCAATAGATTTTTTTGACACCCGATAGTTTCAAAAAAATGTGATCATAAGTGACATAATTCCATAGCCTTGTTTTTACAAAATATGCCGATGTTATCCTTCGTTGCGAGATTATTTACTGTTGTTTTGGTTTTAACGTTTGTGGCAGGCTGCCAGACATCCCGGTATGCGAAGACCGACAAAGTATACAGGAACCTGGCAAAGAGTTATGCGGAGATCATAAAAGCTGCGCCTCCCGTAAATCAGGGTATCGACTCCTTGCAGCAGGGGCAGCAGTTTTGGGTGGGAACGGTTAATATGGGTATTCGTCGGCCCAACTTTGTTATTATTCATCACACGGCTCAGGATTCTACTGCGCAAACGCTTATGACGTTTACGACACCGCGGACACAGGTGAGCGCGCATTATGTGGTGGGCCGGGACGGGAAAGTTTATCAGATGGTGAACGATTACCTACGGGCGCAACACGCCGGAGAGTCCAGATGGGGTAACAATTCGGATCTGAATTCTTCGTCGATCGGGATCGAGCTGGATAATAATGGCAATGAGCCCTATCCGGATCAGCAAATTCAAAGTCTTAGTGCGATTTTGGCGACGCTGAAAAAAAGGTATAATATTCCAACGGCTAATTTTATCGGGCATGCAGATATTGCGCCGACCCGTAAGCCTGATCCCAACAATTTTCCCTGGAAAGTTATGGCCGAAAAGGGGTTTGGTTGGTGGTATGACGAGGTTTTGGAGACTCCACCGATCACTTTTGATCCGGTGATTGCATTAAGAATTATCGGTTATGATGTCCGGAATATCGATGCAGCGGTTGTGGCCTTCAAACGCCATTTTATCCAAACAGACATTACGCCCACACTTACGGAATGGGATAAGTCTGTTTTGTTTAATCTGTACACGAAGTACCTGTAAAACTTTGGACGAAACATTTTATTCGGAACAAAAAGAGGCAGATTACTACGGATTTTCAGTAATCTGCCAATGAAATGTTATAATTCCAATATTGGGACTGCTTAATTGATTTTCATATTTGTGAGGATCTTGCCTTCGTCGGTTTCAAGGAAATTAACAGCATCATCGTGATCCGTCGAAATACTGACCGGGATCCATTTTTCAAATTCTGCCTGCCGCGAAGCATCTGTCTGTTTTACAATTCCGACGGCTTCACTGCCAAGTACAAGATGAACTGGCGGTTCCTCATTTCCAACCACATCGATCATAACTTTGGCAGCCTTTTCCGGATCTCCCATAGCGACGTAATTTTTTTGGAAAAATTCGGTCATCCAGTCGACCGTTGTCTCATAACCTTCAACGGATTCGGCATAGGTCATTGACGCTGCCCCCCAGTCCGTACGAAATCCGCCCGGCTCTATGCTTGTCACCCGGATCCCAAGCGGAGCAACTTCTTTTGCCAGGGCTTCGCTGAAACCGCCTAGTCCGAATTTTGCCGCGCTGTACATGGCCAAACCTGGATTTCCGCTCCGGCCACCAGCCGAACTGATCTGAAGTATGTGACCTGAGCGCTGTTTTCTAATGTAAGGTAAAACGGCGCGGGAAAGCGCAATCGGGGCATATAAGTTTGTTTCAAGCTGATTTCTGACCTGTTCGTCCGAGTATGCCTCGGCAGCGCCAATGATTCCAAAACCAGCGTTGTTTACAAGAACATCGATTCTGCCAAAATGTGAGATGGCTTCTTTAACCGCTTCATTTATTTGTAGATAGTTGGTAACATCCAATTCAATCGCGTGTATCTGACCGGGGTATTTTTCGATCAGGTCATCAAGTTGTTTTGTATTCCGGGCTGTTGCTGCTACCTGATCGCCATTTGCCAAAACTGCTTCTGCGAGGCTGCGTCCCAGTCCACGGGAGCTACCTGTAATAAACCATACTTTTGCCATTTTCTGTTTGTTTTAATGTATCACAAAGGTATCGGGAGCGCGAAAGAATAATTTTGTTGAAAGGCTCAGATTTATTTGTTGAAAAGCTCAATTTTTAATACAGTCGGATGTTATTTCGGTTGGGTAGGGGGTAATACGGCAATGGTGTTGTCTTTGTAAGAAGATAGATTGATTTGATTTAAATATTCTATGAAAGAACAGCTGGCGCCCGCCCGGTGGTACCGTATCATACCGATTGTTTTTATTACGTATAGCCTGGCCTATCTCGATCGCGCCAATTTCGGTTTTGCCGTGGCCGGCGGAATGGCAGAGGATCTGGATATAACAAAAAGTACTTCTTCTCTGCTTGGGTCGCTGTTTTTTCTCGGATATTTCTTTTTTCAGATTCCGGGTGCGCATTATGCTTCTCATAAAAGTGCAAAAAAGCTGATTTTTATATCGTTAATCTTGTGGGGAGCACTTGCTGCGGCCACCGGTATGGTCAGTAACGTGACCTCGCTGATCGTGATCCGGTTTATGCTTGGCGTGGTGGAGAGCGCCGTGATGCCTTCGATGCTCATTTTGTTAAGTCAATGGTTTACGAGGAAAGAGCGTTCCAGGGCCAATACGTTTTTGATATTGGGCAATCCTGTCACAGTTCTCTGGATGTCGGTATTATCAGGTTATCTGATCGATTCGATGGGCTGGCGATGGATGTTTATTCTTCAGGGAGCTCCCGGGGTAGTCTGGGCATTTATTTGGTGGAAAATGATTGACGAAAAACCAGGCGATGCTGACTGGCTGCTAACGGAAGAAAAAGAAGCTGTTGAGCAGCGTTTGCAGGCTGAGCAAGTTGGGATAAAACCTGTTAAAAATTATGCGGAAGCCTTTAAATCCCGTGCTGTGATCCTGTTGTGTTTTCAGTATTTGCTGTGGAGCCTGGGTGTTTATGGTTTTGTGATGTGGCTTCCCTCGATTATAAAAGCCGCGCCCGACATGGATATTGTGAGAACAGGCTGGCTTTCATCGGTACCATATATTTTGGCGATTGTCGGAATGCTTTCGGCATCTTATTTTTCTGACCGGAGTTTAAACAGGAAGATTTTCATCTGGCCGTTTCTTTTGGTTGCATCCATTGCATTTTTTGCAGCCTATTTGCTTGGGACCTCGCATTTTTGGATTTCATTTATGTTGCTCGTCGTTGCAGGCGGAGCGCTTTATACGCCTTATGGTCCGTTTTTCGCAGTCATAACGGAGATTTTGCCAAAAAATGTAGTGGGAGGTGCGCTTGGTCTGATCAACAGCATTGGAGCGTTGGGTTCTTTTATTGGATCTTATCTGGTGGGTTATCTGAATGGAAGTACAGGCGGGTTCGAAGCGTCCTACATTCTGATGTCTGTTGCATTATTGGGTGCGACGGTCCTGACTATTGTAGTTGTAAAGTCTCCGGAGCAGGTCAGGGAATAAATCCCAGGATGATAATTGAGGCACTTTTGTTATTTTTTTGGAAGGTAACAGACATCATCAAAAAATATTTTAATTTTTTTCGTGGGCTCAATCTTCTCTTAAATAGAAAGTTAGTAACTGATAGAAAATAAAGTTTAAAATTTGTGTTGCAATAAATTTGGAACGTAAATCTAATTTTATACTTTTGCATCACAATTGAGGGACACGGTAAGACGACGAAACGAAATTGATCATTCTAGAAGGTTGTTATCACGGTAATTGACCACTGAAAAGTAAAGTTTAGTTTGATAAAATATCCCTCGGGATAGCAAAAATAGAAAGCCTCTGGCAGTTAGCTTATACTATTTTTAAGGCAATTAACGGAATTGTCGACAACAACAGCCGAAATGATTCCGTAGCTCAGCTGGTAGAGCAATACACTTTTAATGTATGGGTCCTGGGTTCGAATCCCAGCGGGATCACCTGATGGGACAAATCTGAAAATATCAGATTTGTCCCATTTTTATTTCCATTTAACTCGCTGTTTTTCTGATAGATAAGATTGGATCAAGCTGAATTGTTGGGGGAAGAAATGAAGAAATTCTATGCATAGAGTTTAGCTAGTCTGAAAAGGAAGAATGACACATCCCTGACACCTCTGGATGTTGAGCGAAACGCCTTGATTTTCGCGTTAAATGATTCAGCCGAAGCGTTGGTGCTTCTGTTGTTGAAAAAATTCAGGATGCCCAAATAATGGGCTTGAATGGATCTAGCGACGGTTTTAAACGAATCTATTCCACAGTCTTCCACCATATTGTGCCATAGTGCCAGCTTTTTAAAGGCTACTTCTTTGGAAGTGCAAGTCCGGAATATAATCCCCAAATCCAACGATATGGTATATGCTTTCTTAATCAAAGGATAACGCTCAAATAATAAAGTCGAGCGGCGGACTTGCGAAGCAGTCCATTTGTCCCTGTGTTTAAAAAGCAGATACCGGCTTCTAGCCAGCAGTTGTTTTAGGGTATCTCCGTTTTCGAGAACTTCTGGCTGGTAGGCGACACCGGCATCTTTCGCACCCCTAATTGCTTCATTTTCTTGATCAAGTGCTTCCCAACGATAGTGAATCCTAATGTAGTCTTTGTACTGTTGCTGCAACTGTTTACCATCAAGATGGAAGTATTTGCCAAGTTGAAAACAACTGATTGGATTATTATCGATACAGGTCCGCCCGGCGGCCCGGTTTTAAAAAATCAGCAAACTCTTTGGTTATTCGAGTTCCCTGCTGTACAACTTTCCAGTCCCTACTTACAATTTCACCGCTATCCTTGACTTCCCAACGCCGCCGTTTGATACAGAGTGTAACTTTCTGATTGCGAATGGGAAAATCCTGAACATATATCTCCGGTAGAAAGCCTTTAGACTCTAATTGTTCATCTTTATATTTTTCAGGAGTGATATTCTTCTCCTCTAAATAGATATTCAAGCCTGGGATGGCTTCAACGACTTTGGCTAATTCAAAATATTCGAGGATGCCTTCAGGCAACAATAAACTGACAAGAGCTTGGTAAGAGTCCTTCAATGCAATCAATATTAGTTCAGGATGCAAAGCAAATCATTATTTAACTTCCCCCAACTTTTCAGCTTGATCCATAAGATTGAGCACTTCATTAATTCTAGTGGTTCGATGTTGCACACCATCAAAAGTGAGTTTTTCCGGGAAGATCGAACCGAGTATTTTCCTCTTTTCCTCGATAGTGCCGTTTTCGTAGAGTAAATCAAGGCCTGAAAGGTTTTTTAAGGCCTTTTCTAGAAGAACACCGATTTCTTTATCCCTGCCTTGAAGGCTGTTTAATTGCTTTTCCAGCTCCTCAGTTTTGGTGGCTGACTCCTCCTTTATCATCTTAAAGTCGGATTCTTCCAAATCACCGTCTACCTTCATGATCCTCGCCTTTTGCATGCGGATACTAATACTATCCAGTTCAGACAGTATCTGCTTACGGTCGGTTTCCTGATGTTTCACTTTTTGCTTGAAGTCATCAGTGATGGCTTGGGTGAATATTTCTATCCTTCCGGGTTTCGGTATCAATTCTCGTAAGTCATGAAGTAATCTTTCGTTTGCTAATTGGGCCTTAAACCTCACCTTGCAGGCCGCAGAACAATGATAGTAGTTTCAGATAGCCAGTACCACCGGCAGTTACCGTGAAGAAGGCTGGCGGGTCCGGAAAGGCGGATCTGTGTTTTGGGCGAGTGTGGTTATTACGGCGCTGTTGAACGATAGAAATAACCTTGTTGGGTTTTCGAAAATTGTTCGTGATCTTACCGAGCGTATAAAAAATGGAGAAACATTGCGTCAAAGTGAGGCGCGGTATCGGTCTCTGGTCGAACAGGTTGCCGATTATGGGATTTTCATGCTTGATGAAAAGGGCCGAATCATTAGCTGGAATGAAGGCGCCAAAAGAATCAAGGGTTATACATCCGAGGATGTTATTGGTAAGTATTTTTCTATTTTTTATCCTGAGGAAGATATTTTGAATGACAAGCCGGCAATGGAACTTCGGATCGCGAAAATGGAAGGTAAATACGAAGAGGAGGGGTGGAGAATAAGGAAGGATGGCAGCCGTTTTTGGGCTAATGTTGTTATTACGCCAGTATACAATATTGAAAACGGGTTGGTGGGGTTTTCGAAAGTCACACGTGATCTGACCGAAAGGAAAAAAAATGAGCAGGCTTTGCGCGAAAGTTATGAAAGCTACCGTCAGCTGGTAGCTGAACTCTCTGTCACCAACGCTGAGCTAATGGAAGCCAATAAGGAGCTGGAACAGTTTACTGCCATTGTTTCTCATGACCTCAAGGAGCCGGTCAGGACAGTTAAAAGTTTTCTTTTGCTGATGGAGAAAACCCTGGATCAGGGCCAGTATCAGAATATAAGAGGGTATATCGGAAAGAGCATTCATGCAAGCCAGAGAATGCAGGATCTTATTGACAATTTGCTGTATTATTCGCAAATCAGCAGATCTCCTTTGTTAAAGGAAGATGTCGGGGTTGAGAATCTCCTTCAGGAGGTCGTACAGAACCTGAGTGCAGCAATTGAGAAATCTAATGCCAATATAGTTATTGATAACCAGGTAGATGTATTGCCCGGAGACCGGGTTCAGTTGCTTCAGTTGTTTCAGAATATAGTGGCAAACGCTCTGAAATTCACCGGCGAAGAATCTCCTGACGTAACCATTTCGTGCTGCAACGAACATGATCGGGTGAAATTTATTATTACTGATAACGGAATAGGTATCGATGCGCAGGATCTCGAAAAGATTTTTGAGGTTTTCAGAAGGCTGAATTTGTCACAGCAGTACCCTGGGACTGGCGTTGGGCTGGCAATTTGTAAAAAGGTTGTAGAAAGGCATAAGGGAGAAATATGGGCAGAATCGGTGCCAGGGAAAGGAACGACTTTTTTTATTATCTTACCCCGGAATTAGCGCTTAAACAAAGATCGTGATGAAAAAGTATAAGCTTGCTATCGTTGAAAATGACGAAGATGAACGCTTCTTTATGGTCGATGCTTTTAGTGCTTTCGCAGGCTTTGAGATCGTGGGCGAGTTTGGCAATGGGAATCAGCTACTTGATTGGTTGTCGGCAGGGCCACAGGTAATGCCAGAGTTGATTCTGTCAGATCTTAACATGCCAGGAAAAAATGGTTACGATGTTATATCTGAAGTAACAAGTAAGTTTCCAGGTATCAAGGTGGTGATTACTTCAACTTCCTCAGTAACATCGATTCGGGAAAAATGCCTGGGATTGGGTGCATTTGCCTTTCTGATCAAACCTGATGTTTTTATAGCCTACGAAAATTATGTTGAAAGCTTTTATCAGCTTTTAGACGAAGGGTAGTTTCCGGATCTTAACAGTACGCTTATTCACAACTCTTGAAAATGGTCAAAACAAGGTCTTTTACACGCCCATGATTAGCGGGGCGGGCGGGGAATATGTGTCGTATCAACGAAACTTACATCTGTTCGTGCTGCTATTTTCTATTTAGGAATTTTCTAATTTCATCAGCGGCAGCTTGGGCTTCTTCGGCAGCCTTTTTTATTTTTTCAGCGATAACTTCTGTTGACTGATCAGATACCATCGTTTCCTGATTTTCGCTAACCGGAATGCTGGCAGATGCTGGATTTACTGTGTCATTGTGATGCATGATATTGATAGTTAGTTGATGTAATTACAGTAATAAAACCGTTCCTAAGTTATTCTTGCAGAGGCTTTGATCTTGTGCAAACGGAGATTACTACCGTCTTGTGAAATCAACCTTTTGCGCTGAGATGAAAAGCAACTGAAATTTCCAACGTGACGATGTTAGCGCGTGTATCGCGAATGCCGTAAATTAAAAGAGGGCAAGAGTATTTTTGAGAAGGAACGGAAGTTATCTGAACACAAGTAAGTGGTCGATAAAGCAAAGTTTAATACCGTTTACAATTCTTTCATATTCCGAAATTCTCGAAGGTTTGGTAATAAATGAGTTAACACCCAGTTCGTAAGCCGAGTTAATTAGTTGAGAATCTATGGAGGTTGACAGCATAAATACCGGAATTCCCTTTGAATCCGGCCTTTCCTTAATTTGGCGAAGGGCTTCCAAACCATTGAGACGGGGCATGTTCATATCCAGAAAAATCAATGAAAAGCACTTCTGATCGACCCGGTTGTTAAGTTGCTCAATCAACTCGAGACCATCCGAAGCTTCCACAATTTTTGCTGAAGGAACAAGACTTTCAAACGCTTCTCTCAGAAAGAATCTGTCATCTTCATCATCGTCAGTAAGATAAATTCTTATGTCCTGGTCCATAAAAGCGCGTAGTGAAATCTTTTGCAATGTTCAGTTTCCCAATAATATATCCAACGTTTGAGGCGCCGGTCCTGAACTTTGAAATTGGTGATTGCTATAAAATCAGATCATGCAATGTAATAATTTTTGATTTCTGGCATGGGTTTTTAAGGTTACAAAATGAATATTTTAATATTGTAAAGATGAAAAAGCCTGTAAGAACAAACCACGATACCGAAAATCAGTTTGAGAAGTTTGTAGAGGATACCAATCCGTTTGAGTATTCCAAACCGATTGTAAAGACAAGCCCCGGAAAAAGGAGACGGATTATGAAACCACTATTTTCTGTGCGCTTATCATAGTATTCCATTATCCCAGTTTCTACACTTTATTTAAGATCGGAGGTGGCATAGTTGTTTATAATGTTCAGTTAAATATTATATCATCATGGCTCATCAACTTCCTAAGAATCTGGTTTGTTTCTCCCATTTAAGATGGGATTTTGTGTTTCAGCGCCCGCAACATCTGATGAACAGGTTTGCAAGGCATTGTTTCGTCTACTACGTTGAAGAGCCGACTTTTGAGCGCGGTATTCAATCTCATATATCCGTGTCTAAAAAATCGGAGAATCTGTGGGTCTGCGTGCCCTGTTTGCCGGAAGGTATTGAAAAGAATCTTATTGCTTCTGAAATTAATACCTTGCTAAAATCACTATTTGTAAACAGTGAATCGAGTGAATACGTCTTTTGGTATTACACGCCGATGGCGCTTAAACATAGCTATGGTTTTAATCCTGTCTGCTCAGTTTATGATTGCATGGACGAACTCTCGGCGTTCAAGTTTGCACCCAGGGAGCTTAAAGAAATGGAAAAGCAACTATTCGACAATGTAGACGTGGTTTTCACCGGAGGTTATTCATTGTTTGAGGCCAAGCGCAGGCAGCATAATAATATTCATCCATTTCCCAGCAGCATTGATAAGCAGCATTTTTTAAAGGCGAGAGGGGTATGTACTATTCCTGAGGACCAAGCCGGTATCACTGGATTTAAAATTGGCTTCTACGGTGTTCTTGACGAACGCTTTGATATAGAGTTGATTGAAAATATTGCCGTACAGCGGCCGGAATGGCAAATTATTCTGATCGGTCCGGTTGTAAAGATCGATCCCGCTACGCTGCCCAGACATGCCAACATCCATTATTTAGGTCCCAAAAGTTACGATGAACTGCCGCTTTACCTGTCTGAATGGGATGTGGCGCTGATACCGTTCCTTTTAAACGAGTCAACTGTATTTATTAGCCCTACCAAGACGCCCGAGTATCTTGCGGCGGGTAAACCTGTGGTATCGACTGCGATAAAGGATGTAGTCTCATACTATGGAAAAAACAATACAGTCCACATCGGAACGGATGCTGAGGATTTTATCTCAATTATTGACCAGCACATTCTAAATGGCACGGATAGTACCTGGCTTGAACGGGTTGATCATTTACTGGCAGGCAACTGCTGGGAAAATACCTTTGAAGATATGAAGCAAATCATACTGGCTGCGGTAAACAACAAGAAAATACTAAATGCTCCCAGTGAGCTGATTTATGAAGATGACCATCGAAAATCCGTTTAAGTCGTTCTGGATGGCTGGATTTGAATCGACTGATCAGCTAAACGCAAAAGGAGACCGTGTTGATTTTCTGCATATTACATCTCATTTAACGTTTCTTAATGAAGACTATGAAAGGCTGGCGGCATGTAATCTTGTAGCGGTCCGAGAGGGCGTAAGATGGAGCCAGGTTGAAACGAGTCCATACGTCTATGATTTTTCAGTGGTAGGTCACATGATAGAAGTGGCAAGAAACAGGAGCGTCCAGCAGATTTGGGACTTGTGTCATTTTGGTTTTCCAGAGGATCTAAGCCCTCTGCATCCCCAATTTACAAGTCGGTTTACAGCGTTTTGCCGGGCATTTGCCATTTTTTGGAAAGGCTTTGATCATGAATACCCCATGATTGTTACCCCCATTAACGAGGTAAGTTTTATTTCTTGGTTAGGAGGTGATGTAGCGGCCACCTCACCCTTTTGCCATAACAACGGCTGGCAGGTAAAATATGCTTATATGAAAGCCTACATTGCCGGTGTTAGGGAACTTAAAAACGTTGATCCAGGTGTTCGTATATTGACTACCGAACCTCTTGTTCACGTGAGTGCCGCAGAAGAGGCATTTGAAATACAAATACAGGCAGCTGCGGACCATAACGAACTTCAATTTCAGGTGCTTGATATGCTCTGCGGGCGAATATGCCCAGAGCTTGGTGGCCAGGAAGACTATCTTGATATCCTTGGTTGTAACTATTATTACAACAATCAGTGGGTTCTTGAACCGCATGTGATACTTGGCTGGAATGATGCAAAGCCAGATCCGGGATATTGGGCGCTGTCGGATTTACTCATGGGAGTTTACAAGCGTTATGACCGCCCCATTATACTATCCGAAACAAGTCATCCAGGAGTAGACAGACCTGTCTGGATAGATTATGTTAGCAGTGAAGTTCACAAGCTTTTGAGGCAGGATGTTCCCTTTTGGGGGATTTGTTTTTACCCGATTATCGACAGACCCGACTGGGACGATTTAGATCTATGGCACCATTCAGGTCTGTGGGATTCGCTGGGGAGCTTGCCTGAACAGCAGCGGTTACTGCATGAGCCGAGCTTTGAAGCTCTATCTTACCAGCAGCGTAGATTTTCCAAGATACTCGCGGAATGTGAAAATCAAAAAAAGTATGAAGCCACTCTTAATGATGTCGGGCAAGATGGATAAAAGGCTGATCACAAAATTAAAGGATGATATTCTTGACATTAAGGACGAACCGGTATGCTCGTTTGGATCGAGTTTGATTGTGGCTCCGCACCCGGATGACGAAACGCTGGGATGTGGCGGAACGGTTGCTTTGCTTTTGAGGGAACATTGCGAAGTGAATTTCATTTTTGTGAGTGACGGAGCTATGTCTCATCCGAACTCTAAAAAATATCCGGCCGCCAAACTCAGGGACCTAAGGGAAAAAGAGGCGATAAAAGCAGTGCGTATTCTTGGCGGCTGCAAAGAAAATATTGAGTTTTTGGCCCTGCCAGATAGAAATGTCCCGTCATGCGGGCGTCCTTACTTTGAGTCTTTGGTTCGTTTTATGATCAGGCACATCGAAAGATTGGCACCGCAGACTGTATTTGTTCCCTGGCAAAATGATCCGCATCCTGATCATCAGGCGAGCTGGCAAATTTTGTCCGAGGCTATTTCCCGACTCTCGGTCAAGCCAAGATTATTGCAATATCCGATCTGGCTTTGGGAGATGGGATCTGATCAGGATATTTTGCTTATACAAAACATGCACCTGATCAGTGTTAATATTGAGACAGTCCTGGAAATAAAACAAAGGGCTTTGGCGGCGCATGAGTCGCAAGTGAGTGGATTGATTGATGATGATCCTGAGGGATTTCAGTTATCTGAGCAAGTTATTGCCCACTTCAATAATCCCAGGGAAATATTTTTTGAACTATAATTAAAGTGAGAAATGGATAAGAACAAAAAGTCACTGGATGCGTCGTTTTTTAATGAACTTTATGAGCGGAACCAGGATCCGTGGAATTTTGAAGAGAGCCTTTACGAAAAAAACAAGTATGAAGAAACCATGCGTATGATACCTGGTCAGCGGTATTTGAGCGGATTCGAAATAGGGTGTGCAAATGGTTTGCTGACGTTGATGTTAAGGCAACGATGTGAGCAATTACTTGCCGTAGATGCCAGCAGGATTGCGGTCACTAATGCAAAAAATCGATTGAAGGAGTATGCCGACGTATCGATAGAGGAGATGGAGATTCCGGTAGATTTTCCGGATGGAAAATTTGATCTGATCCTTTTTTCAGAGGTGGGCTATTTTTTAAACGAGCAGGATCTGGTTACAGCCCGTAATAAGATGATCGACAGTCTGCTTCCCGGAGGTCACCTGCTCCTTGTACACTGGAGACCGCCGGTTGCTGAGTTCCCATTAACGGGAGATGATGTTCATGCGCTTTTTTTGTCAGTAGCTGGGGAGGGGGCTTCCGACCCGATCGTGCATCTGAAACAGCATATGGAGACGCAGTACAGAATGGATTTGTTTGTAAGGAAACCATTCTAAGTTTAGTTAATTAGTGATACCGGCAATTGCTCGTTTCAGCTCAGGTATTACATCCACCACATTTCTGGCTGGCCACGCGGATGCCCAGTCTTCCTGATTTAACTTGTCTTCAATATTTTCCCACAATTTTCCGAAATATTGCGCGGAGCCGATCTGCTGGCAAATCCAATCATGATTTAATCCAAGTAGAGCGGAAACTTTTTCGGGTATGCCGGATCCTGGAAAATTAAAATCCTGACCAGCGTGGTTCCAAAACTCGCGAAGAATTTTACGGGCCTTTAATTTCAAAATCACTGATCCAGCCTGCTCGACCATCATCGGATGGTTACAGGTATTCATTTCTCCCCATTGTTTCAGCTGTATCGACAAGCCAAAGTCGACTTTGCCCTCAGTTCTGGCTGAGGTTAAAACCTGCACAAATGGACTGAGACGAATTTTGGCATCAACTCTGATAAGTGATTTATGAAAAGCCATGTCTTCCAGAAAAGGAATGGCCGGGAGTCGTCCGGACAAATCGTAGACACTGCAGGTGACGGCAAAGCTAGCTCCAAAGCACTGAAAATGCCGGGGCCAGGGATCATAACTTACCGGATCAAGCAAATCTTCAAGTCTTGATACCAGATGTTTGTAAGTAATATCACGCAGGTAATACAGGCGTGAAATGCTGTTATCAGGTTTGGTAAATATCCGTCCGCCAACGACATCATTGCCATTTTCAATTTCCAGCAGCGTTTGACATATCCATAAACTGCCGACTTCCGAATCGCTGTCGGTACTGGCAATGATACCGTTTTTGTTCAGCTTTGTTAAACGTCTGTATGCTGCGTCCATCAACAACCTGCGAACTGTGCCGATGTGAGCAACAGACTTGTCAAGTGTAATTTCTTCAACATGTAATGCGAAATCCGGGAATTGCAGTTGATAGTCGCGGGCAATCGATACGGATCGATCTGCACAGTTATTGGCCAGCAGCAATACCTCATAGATACTGCCTGATAAGGGTTTTCCTGAACCGTCAACCTGTAATCTGAGCGCATCGAGTGCTCTGATAAGGTTTTCTTCTTCATTTCGGACAGGAAGTATGACGGAGATTTTTAGTCCGGGATCAATGCCGCAGTTACCGAATAATGTTGAGTCTGTAAAAACTCCGGAAATTTGCTCTAAAGTGCAAGAGTCTGTCATAGAACTTGTCAATAAAATAACATTCTTAAATGTTCTGTTACAGGAATAAAATCCATGCCACCACTTTATGATTATGCGGGATATCTGTCTGGATATGATAATAATATGATCTTGTGGCTAACCATGTAAACAAAGACCAAAAAGAAATTTATTTTGGCGAAGTATTCAATAATGGATATTTGTTTGGTGTCTGAAATACGCGGTATAAAGATGGGGTGCGTATTGTTGATATTGGGGAAGGAAAATAAAGGCTGGGAGGTGCAAAGCCTTTTGCTCGGGCGCGGGCTTGGTTCAGCGTCCGGTTATAACTGGCGAGCTTGTCTGTGACAGTGGCGAGGGGTGGTATATGATAGTAGATAAGAGCTTCTGGAATACTCACGTCTGCTTGCGTACAGCGAGGGCAAGATCAGTCTCTGTACGTTGAAGCGTAATGTTTAAGTCACCCGTGTTTTTGCTCATTATTTCTGTTTTGAGTAAACCCTGTTTTGTATCCCAAAAGTGAATTTTATATGTCCCCGGATCTAAACCCGGTACCGAAACAATACTCGTTGATTGCTTTTTTTTAGATTTTCCTGGTGATGGTAACAACCAGATAACTGCCTGACTTTTATCGCTGCATCCAAAAATATGCATCATTTTCTCGTTGATTGTCAGTAGTCTGCTTATGTTCTTTCGATTGAATTTTGTCCAGTCGATAAGGACAATAAATTCGGACAAATTCCGCTGTGCTGCCCTCATTCCGGTCGTAAGCACATGCGGGTGCCGGTATGGCCACCTCATTCCACCTCCTGCCGCGCCACTGGCCAGATGAGCCCATTGGATGTGCAGAAAATACAACTCATCAAATTGCTGAGGTAATCCTTTGCGGTACCTTTTGAAATAAGTAATAGGCCCGTGTTCGCTATCCAAAAAGGGCCTCCCGTCGGGCAGATGCTCAATCGCCTGTATAACCATATCTCCCGTTGCAATGGCGGGTAAATATGTATTTTTGGGGTTGTCGATTGATGCAGCATCATAAAAATGCGTCGTAGAGAAATCAAGCAGCGGGTGCCGAAAAATCAGCGCCGTCATTTCATAGGTCTTCATTAAAGGAGCAAAAACAGAGACAGTCTGAAGGTGACTTTTCCCATACAACGTTAGCTCTGTGTTTCGGATATGGTCGCTGATCTGCTCAACGTAAGCAGCCATGTTTTCGGTTTGCTTTCCCGCATGTTTTGGATTTATTTCGTTCCATAAATCCCATCCAAACAAAGCCCCGCTCGCTCCCCATTGTCTGATGAAAAAGTCAAAACGATTTTTTGTCGCCGCAAGCATATCAGGGCATGTGAGCCACTTGAATTTACTTTCACAAGGACCGCCATTTCGCTTGTTGTAGGGATGGAACCTCCACCTTTTTGCCATCCAGAAAGTATCAAAAGGAGTTAGCAGGATTCGGATCTGATATTTTTCACAAAGCTTAAAGAGGTCATCCCAGAACCGAACCATATTAGTCTGGAAACTACCGGCTGGTTTTTCTATGTAACGATGCTCAGTCTGACAATACTCCATCATTATACGTATACATGTCACACGTTGTGACGCAAGATAGGCAAAGTGAGACTCAACCTGAGCAGTGTTTTTTCTCTGAAAAAGTCCTTCAAGGTCGGGCCAGATGATGGCATCATTCTGCCCAACAGGTGTCCAGCTTTTTCCGTTATCATCCTCAAAATAGGGAGCATGTTTGCATACGCTAATCCATGGGATTGGTTGAGTCGACATTAATCTATGGTTGGTTTATTTATCGGTAAATCATAAAAGGATGGATGGCTCTGATATTGACATGATACGCTGATCAGACTATTTTGATCACAGCGTTATGTTATTAATTATAAATGAGACCTGTGTTTAAAATCGTTCCAGTGGTCATCCGGCTTTTGCTTTGCCTACCGGCCCGACTTTATACATTGTGTTATATGCTCAGTTGGGATGCTAGTTTTTTTTTCGGAGAATTTCTATCCCTTTTTTAATCTCAATAGTTATCAAAGTGATCAATGGTATGATTTTGATTAGACAACAATCGTAGATGAGGCATTATCTGTGGAACACGTGTTAAACAAAATGTATATGAAAAAGCAAGAAAAGGATCATTTCAAAGATCAGAAAAATCCTCATACGAAATATCCCGAACCCCCATTTCCAAAACAAAGGCAGGAATATCCGGGAACGGAAGCCGCTATGATACCCAAAGCAGATCATGGCAGGAAAGTTACAAAGGGTCAGGCAGGCTAACAGGTAAAAAAGCCATCAGTACGGGAGGTGATTCAGGTATTGGCAAGGCAGTTGCTATTGCCTTTGCACGCGAAGGCGCTGATGTCCTGATCAGTTACCTGAGCAATCTTGAAGACAATGACGCACAGGACACGGCAAAGCTGGTAGAAAAAGCCGGACGGAAATGTATAGTCATACAGGGTGATATCACCAGTGAGGAGCATTGCAAAAATATTGTATCCGAAGCAGTCAGTGCCTTCGGTCAAATTGATATTCTGGTAAACAACGCTGCTTTTCAAATGGCGCGCAAATCTTTGCAGGATATTCCGTCCGACGAATGGGTTCATACATTTGCAGTTAATATCCATAGTATGTTTTACCTCTGTAAGGCTGCCGAACCATTTATGTTACCGGGCAGTTCCATTATCAACACTACTTCCGTTAATGCATATCATCCGTCCGAGGAGCTATTGCCTTACGCGGCTACTAAGGCAGCGATTCAGAATTTTACGGCTAATTTAAGTCAGATTTTGCTTAAAGGCGGTAAAGGCATAAGAGTCAATGCAGTATGTTTTTCTTGCATCTGACGAAAGTAGCTATATATCCGGTGCGACAATTCCAGCCACAGGTGGCCGCATTACGATTTGACGTTGTGTTATGTCCAGTCCTGAAATGGCATTTTCAATTAACAGGCGAGCGTGGAATAACTGATCAGGAGACATTAAACTGTACGCTGTTTTTTTAGCATATAGTTTGATATACAATCTGCCAGGTGCAGCTTTTGGATTAACGGATTCCCAGTTTTTCCTTGATCTCACTTTCTGTCCCTATAACAAAATGCTTATCTCCGCTTTTAAGGATAAGAAGACTAAACCGGAAATCGGCATCTGGTATAATTTCCTGAATCTCGCTTTTAGAAAGGCTGATTTCAACAGAATCGTCGTCTTTTGATTGAAAAATTGTGGGGATGTTCATTCTGTATAAATATGATAAGATGCTTTTTGATCATATGCAATTTTAATGCCAGCCGGCTGGAGCGTTTTTGTTAGTATATAGTTTTTTCTTACAAACAATAATCTTAAGATATTATGGCTAACACAGTGATTTCAATTTTCGAGCAGGTGGAGCAGGCAAATGAGGCTAGCAGTTATCTATTAGCTCATGGGTTTGCCCAGGCACAGGTTAACTTGAAAACAGCGTCATATAAAGGCGAGGACTCAGGTGATAACGAAACTTCGCAGGAAACCGGTTTGATGGATCATATTACATCGTTTTTTAAGGATCTTTTTGGTGCTGATCACGACGAAGTCTCTAAATATGCGGCTGCCGGCAGAAACCGAACCATCGTTACGGTACATACTGATACGAGCGAGCAGGCCGAGCAAGCTGCTGTGATACTGGATCATCACGGAGCGATTAATGTAAATGAGACCGCGGGCAGTTATTTTCCGGAAAGCGCTGAAATACTTTCTCAACAACAATTTTTAGATAACCCCGAAGTGATTGACCCGCCAAAGCAACTGTCTGATCAGGACGTTGAATATCGTCAGAGAGCATCCGATATTAAAAGCCGGATCATTGACCGATCTGTGGACAAAACACCTGATGGTTTTTAAAACATTGTACAAAATGCTGAATAGATTTATTAGTTCGGGCTAATACCTATTCAGCATTTTGTTGTGCACTACACAGACGTCCAAAAGCCATCAATGTGGTCGCAACGACTCATCGTTCCCTTTTTTGAATTTGTCAACCGTGGATTTTGTATCCTCGGCCAGCTGAATTACTTTATCCACAGCCTTTTCAGCATAGACATCTACGGAACTACTGGCCTGTTGGGCCGCTGAATCTATCCTGTCTCTTGCCGAGTTCACAACATCACCTGCTTTTTCTTTTGCCAGGTCCCATTTGTTTTTAAGGTTGTATTTTTGGTCTTCGGCAAGGCTCTTTAATTGCTGACGGATTTCCTCACCAGACTTAGGAGCCAAAAGCAGTGCCGCAACAGCTCCGATGGCAGTACCTACCAAAAGCCCGGTAATAAAACCTGGCCCACCTGATTCTTCATTTTCCGGGTCTTCATCGTTCGATCTCATAGTAGCATGATTAAGTTGATAAGCAGCTTTAAACAAAAACGTGCCAGGTCAATTGTGGGAAATCAGATTGGTGAGATTGAAAGTATATGTGGAATAGCCAAGAACGTTTATTCATTCACCAGTTGCGGTGTATCAGATATTTTTTTCTTGTAAAATCGGCCTTTCCGCACACAAACATTGCTATCGGAAATCATTCTGATTTGGGCTAGCAAACGGATAAATTGTCTAGTGATCTAATGAGGTATTCGTCTGGCAAATCGCATTAAGCTGGAATGGAGTTATCCCACACGGCTGCGATAGTGAGGAGAGGAAACCTATGCCTGTAAATCGATGATGTTTCCTACATTCATTTTTTGTAAATTTTGCTTTTTATTGTGCTGACGGCAGACGCTGCCAGAATCAACTCGCCATAAATATCTACGGTACGCTTTCTTTTGATAAGCAGCTGCACGATCTGGGATTCCCTTGTTGAGAGCTTATTGATTGTGTCCTTATCGCAAAAATCTTTTAAGATGAGATCTCTCATGCCTTCGAACACATATTTTCTACCGCTCAGAACGGTTGCAAAGGCAGACTGAAATTCTGTGTTGTTCATCTCCTTGGAAAGTACTGCGTCTGCTCCCTTCTTGATGTAGTTAATCCCGATTACCTTTTCGTCCTCATTACCCAAAAAGATGATTTTTAGGCGGGGAAGAATTTTTCGAAGCCCATCAATCTGGCCGGCGACTTTTATGTCCGAAAGGCAAATGTCGGCAATCATTAAATCATAGAAGGATTGTCTGCTTAGGGCATTTATCTGAACCCAGCTACCAGTTTCTGTAATCTCAGTGGTTGGTGAATATTCTTTTAGACTGGCGGTGATGCCCATCCTAAAGACGTCATTTTTAATCAAGAGCAATACTTTTATCATGTGGGGACTCACTTATCGTTAGTTAAAATATATTGGATTAACACTGCAAACGGATCGCAGGTGGGAGCACGGTTTCTTGATTCAGTTATGTGACGAAATCGGTATTTTTGAAGAGTTGCCCGACCAGCTTCATTTCTGGTAAGGCGTTTTGTTGAATAGCTCTTCTTTTATAGTGTTGCAGGTGTAAAACAGGGTAACAAATAGGGAAGGTTTACAAATTCGGTTATGCTTTGATAGTCGTATCTGGTCAGCGCGTAGGGGAGGCCTGAGTCTTCATCGCCCCGCCGAGTTCGGATATCGACGAGACCTGCGCTTTTTTAAGAATACTTCGTTTAATCAAATTAATATAGGCCGGGCTCCTCTCAAATGCATCTGCAATCCAGTTTACGGACTTACCTTGTAACAGAAGCTCGGCAATTACGGATTCACGTGCAGTCATTCGTGGTCGGCCGTCGAACTGAAAAAGAGAGTTTAAAATACTTCCGCTTATATCTGAACACACATAGTATTGATTATTCCGGACCGTTTTGACACAGTCGATGAACTCAGTGCCTATACTTTGTCGTAACAGATGCCCCTGAACGCCAAGCTGCACATAAGCGTTGGTAATATCCTTATGTCTTTTGTAATCATATACGATCAGGCTTGAATGGGGGAACTGCTCTTTAATGCTTTGGATCGTAAGAGCAGATTTTTTTTTGGAGCTATGATAGTTGCCAATAACAAAAAGGTCAGGCGTGTTGCCTGTATGAGCACGTATAAGATGACTTAAATCATCTGCTTCGAGTATCTTAATTCCTTTAAAATGATCATTTAATAAAATGGTCAGTCCTAATCGCATCAGGACATCTTGATCCATCAATGCAATGGTTAACATGGTGTTTACTAATTAAGGGTTTAAATTTATCTTTCTCGATAAGGTTATCAAATAGTTTCCTTGGTATTGCGTGGAAGATCGTCGTAAGCCTGAAAGTGGGTAGTGGCAATATGTGCTCTAAATCAGTCAACAGTTGTATGGAGCTAAACAGTACATGCTGACTGATATTCGAGATAAATATTATTAGGTGAGAAATATTTAGAGATATCCTTTTTTTTACCTGGCAAAAATTTCAGTCAGCAAATTAAAATGTTTTTTGTGGCGTTGACTGTGCCACAATTTTAAGATAAATGCAGGAATCTAAGCATACTGCCTTTTTAGTCTGCTTAGATTCCTGCATTTATTGGCTATTTCACCACAACTATTTTTTGGCTATTTACACTACCGTCTTTTAATGTAAGTTTTACTGTATAAATACCAGCGGACAGTTTAGAAAGGTCAACACCTGATGCTGTGAGCGCATCCCTATGAAGCACGCGTAGGCCGGTATTATTGTACAGGCCTAGCTCCGTGATCTGTTCATAGCGCGGGATCAGCATTCTGTCACTTGTAGGATTCGGATAGATGGCCATCGCTGGCTTTTGATCAACATTTACACTTCTGATTCGGCTATATGCAAAGGTTTCGTCCTTGTCAACCATTTTCAGGCGGTATAGATTTTCGCCTGCCAGGGGTGCCTGGTCTGTAAATGTGTAGCTTTTCAATTCCTTACTCTCTCCGTAAGACATTACTGTGCCAATTTTTCCAAACTTCTTACCGTCTTTGCTACGTTCTATTTCAAAGCGGTCGCTATTGGTTTCAGCAGTCGTTGACCAGCTTAAAAGGGCAGTTTCACCTTCCTTTATTACACTAAAACTAACCAAGGTAACCGGTAGTGGTGTTACACGGGCGGCAAACGTATAAGCTGTATAGGTGTCAGGCGAAATAGGGGAGACCGTGGTGATGGATCCTGCGGAAAATGCACTGGCGCCCCCCAGCACTGATACTGCGTCGATGAGAGATGGGATTGCAACCCATTTTGTCCCATCCCAGCCAGTAATAGTCAGTTTGGTTAGATTTGCGGAAGTCAGGGCGCTGATGGCACTGCCCGGATCCCACGTTAATGTCAATGGTGTTGCGCTGGTTCCATCAATATCCCAGTATTCGATTGTACTGACTGTATTGAGTTCGGTACCTATGCTTGCCGTTGTGAAGGGTGCTCCAGATGGCAGTGCTGTATAGTTGCCACTGGGCAGCATACTTGTTACTGCGGCGTTGGGATCTGTAAAAAAATAAGCACCCGTGGTGCCATCACCTGCGGCCGCAAAGGGGCCATAATGACTGTTATCCCCAACGGGAAAAACAAAAGATGTAGCGCCGAATTTTCGAACATACCCATCCACATAATTCGCATCATCTGCACCGGTGACGGTATTTGCGGCGGATCCAAAATTAAGCACACCCATCGGGCTGGTCCGAATCGTGTTGATGATGCCGGGCTGAGTACCGCCTCCGCCCGTAGAGAAGTTATGATTGCCGAAAAAAGTCATTTGTGCTCCGCCAAAAATGGTGGTGTTGCCAGAGCTGCCTTCCTGAGCCTGCGAGGTAGAGCCGGCAGTCAGTAGACCAAGGACTACTATCAGTTGCTTCCAACCGGTAGTAGGGTAGATACTTATATATGTTTTGTTCATCTTATATTCGGTTTGATAGGTTTCTTACCCAATCTTGTTTCGTCAAGATCGATCACCAGAAGAGTTCTATTATCAGAAGATTTTATTAATTATTTAGCTATCATGTTAACATCCAGATAGCTAACAACAACCTCCACATCGTTAATATTGGTATAGTATCTTAGATCTACTACATCACCGGCTATCAACTTTACAATGATATTTCCGGAAGCAACTACACCGGATCCGGCAGCAGAATTACCTATGGCAACGAGTCTCCTGTTAGCGCCGTTGACAAATAGATATTGGTATGTATTAAGCGCATGTGGCTTACCATTGGTTATGACAAGTGATGCTATCTGGTAATATCCAGTACCGTTAGCGGGAATAGTAAACGAATCTGACGTTAAGTCAAAACTTCCGTTTTTGTCCAGCGTGGAGGTTACAAAATCTGATTTTACGATACTCCCATTTGGGAGAGCCTGGATACCACCTGATTTTTCAACTGTAAATATTACGGGTGCATCGGGAGCCGTGAGGTTTTGCCAACTAGCTACTCCATTGGCATCAGATGTTAGAACCTTAGCAGTCCCTTCAGTGCCATCTTTTATCGTCACCTGTCCGGTTGTTTTATCAACACTCGTTTTCCTGCCTGCGGTTGAAGCTTCCACTTCCAGATTGTTAGCTGGATCGATCACAGTGGGATTTGTCCCTATTTTTACCTGCGCAAAAACCGCAGAAGAAGATAATAATAATCCAGCCGCAAGACTTAAACCTGCACATGATTTTGACAATAGTTGTTTCATATTTATTGTATTTAAGGATTTAAATGGAGATGTTAACTGAAACCATATGGTAATCCAGAATACAACTAGCTCCTTGTTTAGCAGCTGCCTTCTCCATTAACTATCAGGCAACCTTGATTTTTAATTGGGTTATGTTTGGTAAACCTAATTCTACTGTTGAAAGGCCAGCAAGTGGAGTGCGCTCATGAGATCATGAATGACAACCTCTGCCGTAGAATCTCAGGGCGTAATCCGGTGATCACTCTGATTAGGTCTCTGTGAGAAACGACTTTTATTTTCTTACAACGGAAGAGACATTTTCCTCTGGTGACAAACCCAGTCTTTTTTCAATGTTAGCCAACTTTGCCTCCAATTTGTCTGATTGTTCTTTGCGGGCTAAGTTCTCGGCTTTAAGCTCGTTAATCTGAACAAGTTTGGTTTGAAGTGCCAGATTCTGCGTTCTTAGTTCTTCGATTTCTTTAGCAAGCTCCTGAGTCGCACTCACATTAAGCATCGCTATGGCGTCGTAATCTACTGCGCGGAAATCTTCCACCTTTTTACCGAACACGAAGTATTCTGATTCGGGTTGGTCAATATTTATGGTGAAGCTGTTGCCTGTCACCGAGGTAACCTTTGTATATACCTCCTCATTATTTTTTGTGTACAGCCGTACCTGGTCGCCTACTATGAGTTCAGGTGCTTTGGCCAGGGTTAATGTTACAAACTTGCCCTCTATTGTTACATGCTGCGCTTTTGCATAGATATTGGGGATGTAATCGGCGGTCCGGCTGACTGCCTGCGGATAAACGCTTTCCAGTTGCTGGGCAATTACTTTTTTTACTTGCTTGTTGCCAAACCGAACTTTGTCTTTTAAAGAATAGTCCGTGATTTCAATCGACCGGAGTGTAGCCAAATCCTGAATTGTGCTGCTTTTGCCGATAATGTCTTTAATCCGTACATCAGAACTGGTAATAACACCATTTGTTGACATAAAACCATTGCCTGAGACGATGCTGCCTGCTGAATAAATGCTGATCGGTTGCGCGCCAGCCGCTGCCGGCACCAATGCACCTGATTGAATGTTGAAATAAAGATAGGCGGC
The DNA here is from genome assembly GCF_024220585.1 of Dyadobacter diqingensis. Classification (GTDB taxonomy): domain Bacteria; phylum Bacteroidota; class Bacteroidia; order Cytophagales; family Spirosomataceae; genus Dyadobacter; species Dyadobacter diqingensis. The sequence continues at coordinate 201,422 of NZ_JAMXKF010000006.1, read as the reverse complement.
ACTTGAAGTGATCGACTTGGTTAATCCAACGTGAAGTGGAGCTAACGGACTCGCGACATTTATGCCGACATTACCGCTTTCCATAATCTTCAGTCCCGGGCTGGCTGGATTCACACTCCAGGGACCGATAACCATACCGGCGTCAGCGTCAATGTATGGATCGCCATCAGGAGAAAATATCAAATGTGAATCTCCCTCTTTCACCAGTCCATTATAGGCTCCGAGGGTGGCAGAGGTCTCAAAGAAGAACAGTTTGTTTCCAGGCCGGCCAAAAGCAGCAATGGTAGATCCGAACACTGGCAGAGCGGTCTCATGCACATGCAGTCTGGAAATAGGCGCACTTGTGCCTATACCTACAAATCCTTTGTCTTTTGTCACAACAGTTTTCGTTCCACTGCCGTCTTCAATCTCTAAATTTTGATTGGCGCCGATTATGGTCGGATTACTCCCGATTTTAACCTGGGCGAAAACAGAGGATGAGGTGAGCATGAAGCCTAAGGCAATCATACCCGATAAATAGGTTTTTGCTGCCATTGCTGGCGTGAGTAGTTGTTTTGCTTTCATTGGAATACAATTTAAAGATAGAGAAATGGAAATAAGCTGCATGAAGAAGTATACAGGCTTAAAAATTAGCCAGGTATATATCTGTCAATAATTAATCAGTTGCATTTTTGTATGCTTCCCGGCAGCGGATGTTTGCACGAATGCATTAAACGCCTATGTGTAAACGTTTAAGTTGGATTTGTATCCGCGGTAAGAAATCTGAGTCTGCGACGATGCCATGTAGTTATGTAGCGATGGGCTCAAATTGGTAATGGGGGGCAGAGTAAATTTTAAATCATATTAAAAAAGGTTAGAAATGAAACGGTATATTTTGCTATCATGATGAAACAAAGCTATCGCATTGTTTTGGTAGATTGGTAGTATTTATTCATACTGTAACTAGTAATGTTACTAACGATTGTCTATTCAAACAAAACTATTACTACATCAGGATTGCGTTTTTAGCAACATTCTTACTGGTGAGTTTAGAGTAATAAGTTTTATCTTGCCTTTAAATTAGTTCTGTATTTTTTTCTGTTTTTATGTATAAGGTTTTAATCATTGAAGATCACGAGGTTGTGGCCCGTTCAGTTGCGATGATTGTGGAAGACCTTTTCTCAGGCTCGGTCGTTTCCTTGGTAAGTACTTTTGGACAGGGAACTGATTTATTGCAACCCGCATATAAATTTGACTTAATTATCCTGGATATTGATATTCCCGGAGGAGAATTTTACGGGATGATTGGCAGCCTCAGGGCCTTACAGCCGGATGTACGCATACTTGTCTTTACGGGTCAGCTCGAAGAGAAACATGCACTGGGCTTTCTAAGTGCCGGAGCAAACGGATTTCTTTCTAAGAATTCCCCAATGAATCAGATCGGTATTGCTATCAGGCAAGTCCTAAATGACAAAAAGTATATGACCGAACAGGTTCAGCAACAAGTGGCCGACAGCTTTTTCAATAAGGTACTTGGTAAAACGCATACTGAACCTGCTACATTGTCACCGCGTGAAATGGAAGTGCTGGACTTGTTGATGCAAGGTAAGTGGGTTAAGGAAATCGCGCTTGAACTGAATCTGAAGCTTACCACAGTAAGTACGCATAAAACCAGGATCTTTGAAAAGATGCAGGTCAGCAATATTATCGAGCTTTACAAAAAGGTGCAGGTAAGTAAAGGCGTGTGATGGCTGTATACTTTTAATTACTCCATATTAAAAATCAGACGGAATACCGTTCCCGATCGTATTTCTACAAGAATTTCAATAGACAGAATTGCAGCAATCTCTTTGATCATGATAAGTCCGAGCCCTTTTGAACTTGCAGGCATGTCCGGATCATTGTTACCTTTGCCGTCAGCTTGGTTCAGCCATCTTAATAAGTCCACCGGTAACCCTTGACCGCTATCTGCAAAAATCAGATGAAGTCTACCTTGATTTTGTTCAGTGTAAATTCTGATAAGTCCGTTGGTTGTAAACTTATTGGCGTTGTCAATAATATTGTGGATTATGATCGGCAGCAAATGGTCGCTCGAAAACACAGAAACATTTTCAGCGATTTCATTAGATAACTTATTTTTCTGGTTTTGGATCGCAGGTGTAAATAGGTCAGTTTTCTGGTTTATCAGATCTTTTAACATTACCTCGCCAAACGGAATGCGTTCTGCTTTGTATTGGGTTTTTATATAGCTAATCGTGTTTTCAAGTAATAACCTGATACGTTTGGCCGAAACAGCGACGTCTTTGCCGACTAAAGATGCCTGCTGGTAATTTTGCTGACCAATCATAGGCTCGATTCGTTCGGCAGCAGATGCCAGAAAGGACATTGGCGTCATGATATCATGGCTCATCGATGCGACAAGGCGGGACCTGATCGTTAACTGTCTGGTTAGCTCTTTTTCAGATTGTTGAAGATCTGACAGGGCGTTTTCCAGTTTTTGGGTTCGGTCTTTAATTTTGATTTCAAGTGCCTGGTTGCTTTTTTCCAGATATCGCGTTCTCAGCCTGACTAAGACATATACAGCTGCTGCAAAAACGGTTAGCATTATCAGACGAAAAATCCAGGTTTCGTACCAAAGTTTTGGGACGATGACCGGTAATTTTATGATACAACTATTGTTTGCTCCGAAACCGCTGACCCGTTTGACCAATAGTGTGTAATGTCCAGAGGCAAGGCTTGAAAAGTATATGCTTAACTGGTCGCTGTCGACAGGATTCCAATCCGGAACTACACTAGCTGAACCTTCACCAACCATAGCCCAGTAAAAATTTAGATTGTCGGGATGTCCAAAGTAAGGAGTTGAAAAATCAAACCGGATTGCTTGCGCGTTAACCGGCAAATTGACTGGCCCGGCAGTACCGGGAAATGACTTCTTGTTATAGGTTATCTTATCAAAATAAATTTTACCGTTGTTGGCAGCTTGCTGAATTGTTTCAGGTACAAACCAAACGAGCCCATTCAGAGAGGGAAGAGAAACATAACCGCCTTCCACCCTCAATGCGCACGGCTGACAGCCTCCATTGAATTCGTTTATTAAAAAACCGGCATTTTTATCATAGTACTCGTATAAAAATTCATTACGATTCACCTCTGAGATATTTCCGGCGTTGTAGGCCGCTGCATAAGTTAGCAGGTCACTTTTCTTCGCACGGAACAAACCTTTGTTTGTCGTTATCCAGAAGAAACCATTCCTGTCTTCAAACAGGCAGTGAGAAGCGGTTAGGTATTTATGCTTATCCAAAGGGAAAATAACAAGTCTGTTCCTGGAAAAAAGCATAATTCCTTTATCCTGAGCAGTTATCCATATTTGTCCGGGCTCTGCAGTATAAATACTTTTTATGAACATGCTTTGGGTTCCTTCTACAAGCACAGCCTTTTTGGTGATTAAATCTACCGTATACAGTCCATGTTCGGTACCAACAAGTAACTTTTGCCCGGTCATGGACGTAATAAAGGATATGTCGTCAAGTTTCCCGAGCAAGAAGGGCTTAGGTGAGGGATTTTCTTCGAGTATATTTATCCGAAATAAACCCAGATTTTTTAATCCGAGCCAGATCGCACCGTCCGGAGCCGAATAGATTGTTTTTATTTCATCATGTAAATCCCATTGATTGAGTTGCTTGTCGCCTTCCGGATTATACCGGCTTATGTACTGGTAATTTTTCACCCAGTGCATTCCTTTCTTGTCTGTTAAAATACCACGGTTATCTTTATCGTTTTCCTGAAGTTTTCCACTTAACCGTTTGATCTGGGTGCTGCCGTCTGCCTGTTTTTTTACGATAAAACCACGTGGTACCAAAACGGCATCCTTTCCGTAAGTTGTCTGCGCATAAAAAACGTTTTCGATTTGATTATCCGTAGAGGTTGTCAGTGTTTGGAAGGGTTGTCCGCGTAGAACATACAAGCCTTGGGTTACACTGCCGAGAAAAAGCGCCTGATCGGTTTTGTTAAAGTATATTGTTTGAATATTAAGCGTCTTGAAATCGAATCCTTTGACAACAAGTTCAGTAGCCATCGTTTTGTCCTTGCCGGCGCTCAGTAAATAAAGGTTTTTGTTTAAGTATAAAAAGACCTGATCATTGATACTGTTCCAGTAGATTTGAATGCTGCTTTTACCAGCCGTGTAAGATGGATCCGTCAGAATATCACCGTCGAGCGGGTAGTTTTCCGCCTTGGGTGCATCTATTCTGGCGATTTTTCCGGATCCGTGGTTGTAATACAGCTTTTGTTGCAGGAGAAAATAATTAGCAGGAAACCCGTTTTTGAATGAGTAGGTGATTTTCTTGTGCCCTTTTTCGTAAAGCTTGGCCCCGGAGCTATCACACATGTAATAACTGTCTTGTTTACCGGCAACAGGTATTATGTAATTAGCAATAAAAGGGACAGTTTGGACGATAGGAAGGCCGGATGTAACAAACGTGATTCCACTTGATGTTTTATACGAACGGAGCCTTTTAATCTTCTCGAAATAAAACGAATCGACGACAGCCCTGCCATCAGCCACTTTTACATAGTCCGCTTCGTCGGTAGTAGCGTAAAATTTTCCATGGTTTTCTTTCGAGCCCATATTTTCCATAGATGGAAACAGTGCATAAAATCTGTTGTCTTTTAGCGGCAGATTTAGTTTGTTATACGTGTAAAAATGCTGTCCATCAAATCGGACGATCCCGCTTTCGGTAACAAACCAGACAAAACCCTGTTGGTCAGCCGCAATACCTTTTACACTGTTCTGAGGAAGACCATTTTCATCGCTGTAATGGTTGACGGTATAGTGACCCTGGGCTAGTTGCGCAAGACAGCAGGAAATCTGAAGACTAAACAACCCAACGAAAAATAATCTTATCAGCATACTTAACTCAATCAATCAAATGGCATTGTCAGCCGTTCCGGCTGGTCAATCCACAGCTTTGTCGCAAAGTAAGTGATTCAGTTGTCAAATAGTATGATTATTGAAAAACTTTAACGGTGATATCCATGATCTTCTGTTGAATCGTGCGATGAAAATCTTCCTGTCTTCGATAAGCAGATCATGCTCTGGCGGAGCAATGTATATAACTGTCCGTTTAGTCTCTTCCGCATCTTGCGGATATAAGGCTGGTAGCTTACCGCAGCCTCAAAGCATTTGCGGCGGATCGCCCACATGGTCCGCAACAGGGTGCTGAACGATGAAACGTGCACAGGAATGTCGCTGTGAAATTATTTTGTTCTTTCTTTATAACGCGTGCAGGGCCCCGGCAGAAGAACCCCTGATTTGTTAATTCATGGTTAAATAATTTGTGTTCCACAACCTTGGATTTTACAAAGTGTATACCCTCATATTGATCCGATTTTTTAGTTGTTCAAAAACTAGTAAGTGAGGTAAGCAAGCTTGAGAGATATGTTCTAACTTGTACGTCTGCAAAGAGAAATTCCCGAAATCGCATTCAGCGACACAAATTATAAACGCAGTTATTGAACAGCCAACTTGGATATCAGCTCTATAACATTTGTTACTTTCATTTTTCTATAAACACTGGTTTTCATCGTGCTAACTGTGGAGGGGGCTAAATTGAGCTTGCAACATATCTCCGAAGTTCGCAAACCTTTGATAAGGAATTCTGATACCTGAGCTTCTCTGGGTGAAAGGATGCTTATCTGGTTCATACCTGAAATTTCATTTAGTATTGCGTTATTTATGCTTTCGGATGCATACGTAGCACCATTTAACACGGCCTTGAATGCCTTATGAAATTCTTCCTTTGACATTTTTCTGGACAGAAGCCCGTTGACACCTTTTTTGAGATAATGGATGGCTGCTGGTTTGTCATTATCCATAATTAGGATAATTTTTAACTTTGGATACAGATCACGTACTTTTCTTAGACAGCTAAGATTATTTTCTGATTGGAGATCCATGTCTGCGATTAACAATCGAAAATCTGATTGTCTGAGGTTCGAGCTGGCATCTGACCATCTCGTAGCTTCAACAATCAGTTCTGATCGTGAGATTTCTTTTATCGCAGCAGAAATTCCCGCACGAAAAAAATCATTTTTTATTAAAACCAACGTCTTTCTCATAAATGTTAATTAGGATAGGTAGATTATCAGTTTTTGTGTCACTATTTTCTCCTTACCGTTTTTCTTGTTTAGGTTTTTTCTGATTCGTTTGATAGTGTTGCATGTGTAAAACATGGGTAATGAGTTTAAACTGCCAGGACAACCAAGATTAATAAAAAAGATCATGTTCGTAAAGTCCGTAGCATAGGCAGGCCCCGGTCTGCATTCATTCATCTAATTATGATCAATTACTTCTTGACGGGTATTACTCTTTTTTCGGTCCAGGCATTTATTATACTCTGGCTTGTGTCTTCGCACATATACATCTCTCCCTTCAAAACGCAAGCCAGACAAGTGCTCAGTTCATCCTTCACGCGGGGTTTTGAAATAAATCCAACACTACGCTGCTGAGAAAAAGTGAGCATTGATTCCAGCGAAAACCTTTCATAAAAAACAATAAGGAGGCTACCCGGATGGGTTTCGAATATGATTTTTCTCAAATAGAAGATATCTATATCTGGTTTTTCATACAGTCCAAGGATAAACAGGTCAATTTTTAGTTCCGTTATTAAACCGTCTAATTCCGTTTTTGAGCTTGCCAGATGAGTTTCGGCTGTTTTTTTTAATGCATTATTCAGAAGCGCCTGTATTCCGATACAGACGAGTGGGTTTTGATCAATTATCAATATGCTGAGCATCTTTGCAAATTTGAACTGTAAAGCCCAGGCCGAAATATCGGCTTGGGCTTTATGTGTAATCTTATCTTGTAACGGCTACTTTGTGTGTGCTGATGGTGCCATCAAACAGGGTCAAGGTCACGATGTAAATCCCTGGTTTCAGGTTACTCACATCAACTCCCTCGCTGGACACCTTTTCTTTCTGCAATAGTTTTGTTCCCGATGTATTGTTCAGGCTCATCTGTTTGACTTTGGCATAATTGCTGATCAGAAGCTTGTCGATTACCGGGTTAGGGTAGGTTGTGATTTCTGCGCCAGTCTCAAAAGTTACATTGCGTATTTTGCTGTATGCAAAGGTTTCGTCCTTGTCTACCATTTTCAGCCGGTACAGGTTTTCTCCGCGTGCGGGGTTTGCATCAACAAAGGAGTAGCTGCGAAGCACTTTGCTTTCGCCATAAGAAGCTACTATTCCAATCCTGTTCCAGTTTTTACCATTCAGACTATGTTCCACTTCAAAACGGTCGCTGTTTGCCTCCGCGGTGGTGGTCCAGGTCAAAAGTGCAGTGCTGTTTTCTGCCGTGGCTTTAAAACTGGTCAGGGTAACAGGCAGGGGAGCATTCAGAGAGCCGAACGTATAGGCGGTATAGGTATTGGGAGTAATTGTCGCGGTGGTGGTGATCGATCCGGCCGGCAAATCACTGCTGCCACCCAAAACGGATGTGACATCCACTTTGGAAGCAATGGCCACCCACTGGGTTCCGTTCCAGCCAACGATCGTTAGCTTGGTGAGCTGGCTGCCTGTTAATCCGGCAATATTACTGCCTGCATCCCAGGTTAAGGTGAGTGGGGTAGTGCTGCTTCCGTCCACATCCCAGTATTCTACCGTGCTGACAACGTCAACATTGGCGCCTGTGCTGGTTGTAGCAAACGGTCCGCCCGAGGGAAGCGCCGTGTAGTTAGTCCCGGTAAAAAGATTACTGGTCACAGCTGTATTGGGATCTGAATGGAAATAAGCTCCCATTGTGCCGTCGCCCGAAGCTGCAAACTGGCCCAGGTTGCCATTGTCCCCCACAGGGAAGATAAATTGCCCGGTTCCGTATTTTCGGACATAACCATCTACATATCCTGCGTCTGATGCATTGGTAGAAACCAGATTGGTGCCTGAAAAGTTAAGGACGCCGAAGCTGCCTGCTGCACGCTCGGTCAGGATCACACCCGGCTGGGCTCCGCCTCCACCCGTTGCAAAGTTGTGGTCGGCAAAGAAAGTCATCTCTGCACCACCAAAAATGGTAGTGTTACCCTGGCTGCCTTCCTGGGCACGGGCTAAGGGGGAAGTCAGAATCAGCATAGCAGAAATCGTTGCCGCCGTCCAATTCTTCCTGGGTGAATTGATGTAGTTTAGTTTCATTATTCCGTTGTGTTTAATTTGATGCATAAGAACTCTCAGATCCGGTTTGCACAGTATCAATCGCCAGCAAGCCGACTTTACATTCGGTTATTAATCAGCCTACATTCAACTTCCAGCTAAGAGCAGCATGTCTTTGATAGGCAGGGCCGAGACCATAGGCTGATCAATGGCTAATTCGAGATTTTGTAAGCATAAAAGGCTGATACTGCAACCGCAAAGGTAGGACCTGAGGAAACATTTGCACCAGCTCGTAACGTTACCGTATCGCCAGCATTCAATTTCACGAGATTTGAGATAGCGGTACTTGTGAAAACGGCGTTTGGAAATGCACATCCCTGCGTGATAGAAGTACTGTTGACAAAAAGCTGTAAACAAGTCCGAACCAAATTGGGGACTCCAGGGACGAGAGAGTTGTCAAATTGTGTTGATCCGAACAATACGTAGTGCCCCGTAACTGGTGTCACAAAGGTTCCGGTCGAAGGAGTAAATGAGTTGGTAGGATCAGTCGTTTCCCCCGGGAACGTGATCGTTCCAAACAGCTGCGCATTTGGTGACTGCGGAAAATTTTCCCGACCACCCTGTGAAGCGGCAAATGCGGTAAGGGTCACACTTTGCCAGCTTCCACCACCAACAGCATCAGAGGTGAAAATTTTCCCTGCTCCTTCGGTGCCATCCGCGATACTTACCTGCCCCGTTGTTTTGTCTACTTTCATCTTGCGTCCGGGCGTAGACGCTTCCACTTCCAGGTTAGAATTAGGCTCAATGGTTGTGGGATTCGTTCCGATTTTCACTTGTGCAAAAACGCCCTGTGAAGCAAGGACCATTGTCACTCCAAGCATCATTTTGCAAAATGTATTTAGTCGTATTGTTTTCATCATGAATAGTGGTTTCATTTATTTTTGTAGATACCTGTTAGAATGGGCCGATGGCGAAGGTTTCAAGAAATTGCAGCCCACCAGTAAAATAACCGGTGTAAAACCAGAAATAAAGTGTTTGCGGGCTTGCCACCGTAACCCTGAACGATGGCGTTGTATGCTGTATGTTTGTGCCAACAACTACCCATTCTGCTGCTATGCCTGCCTCGCTATACGTTGAAGAACTGGTTGACAAAGCCGTATTAATAAAAGCATGATTTGCGATAGGAGAAGTTGTGGTAGGAGAACCCAATATTATCCACCTGGCAGTAACCATATAGGTGCCCGCCCGTGGGAAGGTGATGGACCCACCTGAATAGGTTTGCCCCACAGAAGCATTTGCCACGGTTACCTGGCTTCCATTAGTACCATTGACCATCGCTCCAGACAAAGGATTTTGCCAACTCGTCCCGCCAACAGCATCCGAAGTCAATACCTTCCCGGCCCCCTCGGTTCCGTCGGTGATGGTAACCTGGCCAGTTGTTTTGTCAATTTTGGTCTTGCGCCCGGGTGTAGAGGCCTCCACTTCCAGGTTGGAGTTAGGCTCAATGGTTGTCGGATTCGTGCCTATTTTCACCTGGGCGAAAACGTTGGAGGAGCCAAGCAGCATCGCCACCGCAAGCATAACTGGGTAAAATATTCTAGGCAATAGCTTTTTTGTTTTCATGATTAATAATGATTTTTTCATAATTAATAAGGGAGTGACTGATAGTTGTTTTCTTATTTGCTCACGGAATTTGCGTGTTCCGTGGAGCTCAATATCCGTTCCACCCGGCTGATACGGTCGTTAAGTTCTGAGAGAGAAGTCGCTTTTCGTGTCAATTCTGCGCTTAGTTGTGCTTTTTCCTTTTCCAGTGACTCCACTTTCTCGTTCAGCTCCTGTACCGATTTGACTAGCATCGGAACCAGCTTGCTGTAATCTACCTGCCATGGGTTAGCCTTTGCATCAGCGCCGCCTACTGTAACGGCTTGCGGATAAACTTTGTGTAGTTCTTGCGCCAATACACCGGTAGAAAGCTTTTTTTTGGAATCTGCTTTGAAGTTATAATCGTATACTTTGACCGTTTTCAGCGCTTCCAGCCCAAATTTGGTGGCGTGAATGTTTTCTTTTAGGCGCTGATCTGATGTGGTGTTGTATTGCACACTTGTAGTGGTGTGGGTAATAGTGCCTACTCCATTGCCACCAACCGAAAAATTTATCATTTCGCCCACTGTGGCATTGGCTGGTTTGGAAATGTGCAGCGGAGAAACGCTTCCTGCACGCTGTATGCCTACCCAAACATCACCTCCCGGGTTAGTATATACTTCAAAACCATTAACGTTCGATGTGCCGTTCCAGATGTCGCCGGTCTGTGTGCCGGTGGTAGCCAGGGCCTTTATGTTTCCCCGTACATCCAAATGGGCCTGGGGGGCTACCGTGTTAATACCAACGGCACCGGACTGCATCACCACTGTATGCGTGTTATTGCCAGCCTCTACATCCAGATTGGCTCCAGATGTGATTGTGGTCGGATTTGCTCCTATCTTTACCTGGGCAAAGGAACCATTCGTCAGGACGGTAGCAGCGACAAAAAACGTAATAGATAATAGCCGTTTCGTTTTCATAATAGTTTGTGTTAAAATGTTTGATTCTTTGGTTATGATGGTAATTCTTTTAAATCGTACCGATGGAAGCTTTTTCGAATTAACAGGCAAGCGGGTTAACCAGCTCTTTCAAAAAGTTCAACGCTTCCTCATTGGATAGTCAAACTTAGAAAATGAAAATCCCATAGTCAGTAGTCATATGACTATGCCGGTAATCGAAATATTTAACCTTGGAATCTCCGGTTTGTACAAATATTTTTGTAGGTTCAATGACTGATTTTACTCACGAGCTAGAAATAATTTTATGAGAAATGTTTTACTTGTCGATGATCATCACATGGTCTGTCTGGGGATGGGCATGTTGGTGAAAACGGTAATTGCAGATGCCACGCTTTATTTTGCGCATACTTATGAGGACGCGTTTAATGAGATAAAGACGCATCAGATGGACCTGGTTATTCTTGATCTGGGTATACCTGGCGGTATCGGTACCAGCATGATCAAGACGTTTCGCCACGTTCAGCAAAATATCCGGATATTGGTTTGTTCAGGCAGGGATGAGCTCTTAAATGCGCCTGACTACATTCAAGCCGGAGCGAACGGTTTTCTCCATAAGAGCAGCTCTGATGATGAAACAGAAAAAGCAATTCGCATGGTCTTAGAGGGTAAGAAGTATGTAAGCCCGGCTGTGCAGCGAAAAATGTTTGATAGTGTATTAAATGGCGAACCAACAAATAATCCGTTTGAATCCTTGTCGCCTCGTGAAAAGCAGGTGCTCGAACTTTTGCTGACGGGTAAATGGACCAAAGAAATTGCCGATGACCTCAAAGTCAAGTTTTCTACGGTAAGTACCCAAAAAACAAAGATTTTTCAGAAGTTCGGGGTTGAAAATATCGTAGACCTGATAAGAAAAGTAGATCAGTGTACCGATCAATCAAAGGTGAATCTGCAATAATAATCCTCATTTAATTGCTGGCATCAAGTATAAATTTCAGACTGATCCTGGCTCCCGGGNTCGGGGTTGAAAATATCGTAGACCTGATAAGAAAAGTAGATCAGTGTACCGATCAATCAAAGGTGAATCTGCAATAATAATCCTCATTTAATTGCTGGCATCAAGTATAAATTTCAGACTGATCCTGGCTCCCGGGTTGTTTTCCGCATATACGGCTATCTTAAGTATTTTTGTAATTTCTTTTACCATCAACAGGCCGAGGCCTTCATAACTTGCCGGTAAGCTTGTATTCTCATCGGACGAGGTTGTGTTGAGCCAGCCTAAAAGCTCCCTTGGCATACCCGGACCTTCGTCTGAAAAAATCAGGTGCAGGTCTTCATCTGTGCTTTCAGTACTGATTTCGATTCGATTTCCTTTTTTTGCTTTGATTGCATTATCGACCAGGTTATGGATCACTACACTCAAAAGCGTCGGGTCAGTATTTACAAAATGTTCGGGGGAGATTTTCAAATTGATCATAGCGCCATTCATCTCTTTGAAGATCTGGATTCTTTCACTGACCAGCGCAGACAGGTTTGCTCTTTTGAAATCGGAATTTGTTCTGTAAACCTCCGGTTTGATAAAACTGATCATATTGTCTACGAGATGATAGATCCTGTCGCTGTTTTGCTCTATCTTTTTAACAGCACCTATCGCAGCTTCCAACTGATTCTTTTCGATAAGGTCCTGAACATACCGTAGTGCCTTAGTCATATGCCTGACGGGATTGCGTACGTCGTGAGTGACAGACGCAATCATTCGTATTTGTGTTCTTCCCCGTTGTTCGAGTTCCTTCCCCGAGGCGTTCAGCACACGAAGTGCTTCTTCCAGGTGTTGGGTTCGCTCGTTAACTTTGGCTTCGAGGATCAGGTTTTGTTTCGAGATCTTTTTGACCCGTTGTTTTAATATACCATAGAAAATCAGCAGAACCGCTGCTACAAGTATACCTCTGAACCACCATGTTTCGTACCATTGCTTTTTTACATTTATATGCAGATTCTTATACTGATAATTGTGCAGTCCAAATCCACGGAGCTTACGAATACTTAGCGTATAGTTTCCAGCTTCTAGTGGCGGTGTCGATATCGCCATGATTTCGTTATTCAAAACTTTCCAATCCATTAGTGGTTCTCCGTCTTTGAGAATCCTGTAAGACATTCTCAGATTGTAGGGATCTCCGAAATAGGGTGTAGTTACTTTCAGGGCTACCTCTGAGGCTTTGGAGGTAAGGGTAATTGTGTTTGAATTAAATTCTACACCTACATTGTCAACGGTCAGGTCTTCGATGAAGATTTCCCGGTTGGGCAACTCTGGCCTGATCTTTTCGGGGACAAACCATACCAGACCGTTCATTGAGGGCAGCGACACCAGGCCATCCTGAATCCTGACAGCACACGGCTGGCAACCTCCGTTGAATTCGTTGGTGTTAAAACCTGCGATTTTTGAATAATAGTGATAATACAACTCAAAGGGTTTGTCCGCGTAGCTTAACAGATCGCTGCGTGTGACCTGAAATAATCCTTTATTGGTTGTTATCCAGAAGAACCCCTTTTTATCCTCTAAAATACAATGGGCATTGGCAAGGTATTGTTCTTTGTCCAGAGGGAGCGCGCTTAGCTTACCATTTTTTAAAAGAAATACACCGTTGGTGTAAGTGGTAATCCATATTTCGTTTCGGCCTTCCGGTATTAGAAGGCTACGAATATACATATTGGCAAGACCTTTGATGTAAGATGTCTTTTTGGTGCTCAAATCGATTCTGTAAAGCCCCTTGCCGGTCCCTATCCAGAGCATGTTGTCGGTTTGATGCTGAATCCATGAAATATTAAGCAAGGGTTTCCCCGCAAAGACACGTGGGTGTGCGTCAGATTCTGAGGGATCCATGTAATAAAGACCAAGTGTACTAGTGCCGATCCAGATTCTGCCATCATAACCCTCGTATAGTTGCTTTATTTCATCGTTAATGGTCCATGTCGAAATCAGGCGCTTACCATAGGTATCGAACCGGAATAATTTTTCTCTACGCTTGCACCATATATAACCTTTACGGTCTTTAATAATACTATACTGATCCCAATCAACGGTTTTTGCCATTAAACCCAGATGCCGTGATATTGCACCAAGAGTTGCATTGTCCAGTGAAAAAACATAACCTTTCGTGGTGAGAATATTTTTGTTATTAAGCAAAACCTGGCCGTAGTATACGTTGTCTGGCGTGGCTGATGGTACAGTGACTGCGCGAAATGGTTTTTTCGTAACGATAAACAGACCGTAGAGTTGGCTCCCCAAAAACAAGCGGTTTGTCTCCCCGTCAAAATAGATCGTTTTAATATCGTTACCTTGGAAATCGAACCCCTCCATTACCAAATCGGTTGTCAGCGTTCCGTCTTTGCCAGGACGCAAAAAGTAAAGAGACTTGTCCATCAAAATAAAGGCTTGGTTGGAAATATTGTTCCAAAAAATCTGTTGACCACTCTTCGACTTGTGGTCAGAATGAGCTGGAATAAATCGACTCAGCATTGACTCACGCGGATTAGTCTCTGCCCCCTGACCCGAAAAGCAGGTCAATTTTAGATTTTCGTCCAGATAATAGAGATTATCACCTATAGGGAAGAAATTAAAAAAGCTTTTGCCTGGAAAAGGAGTGAGTTTTTTTAATTTATTATTTACATAGTAACCGATGTTCTGTTCATCATAAGCAAAATGTCGTGCATTCGGTCTTGGGTATACTGCCACAAGATTATAATGATAGTGTGAAAGTGCTTTTTCATTAAGGTCCGGAAGTGCCTCAATCAAAATTGGATCACGTACATTTCCGACATTTACGGACCTGTGTAATGGGTAACCTTTCAAAGATGTATCAACAATTGCTTTACCTTTCACAATCCGGATCCAAACTTTGTTGTGAGTCATTGCAAGAAAATCACCCCGTTTAGTTTCTGGATCCAGATAAAATCCGGAGATATTTCGGTCAGAATAAGAATCTCCGAAAGTATTAAATTTTACAAAACGATTTCCATCGAACCGAACGAGACCCCTCTCGGTAGCAAGCCAAATATTCCCGCGCGAGTCTCGGGTGACAGATTTGACACTGTTTTGTGGTAGTCCGTTTTCGTCTGTATAGTGTCTTACGTGGTAACCTGGGATAGAGTAGTCAGTTTTTTCTTGTCCAACGCACACCTGCACGTTGTTTACAAAAATTACGAAGGTTAAGATTAATGTAGAAAGATGACTATGGCTTAGCGCTTGAATGCCTGCTTCAAAAAAACAGCCAGACCTGGTTGTGCAATTTTTGTAACCCTGAGCTATCCAAATGCGTGTACTGTTAAACGATGTAGTTGGGGGCCAGAATAGTTCGAAGCAGAAAGGGAACATTAAAAAATTGGATTGGATTAGATTCTATGTGCAATTTTATCGAAAAACTTCTACATCTACTCGGATTTCTAGGTATTTATTGTATGCCGGAATTCACAGTCATTTCATCAAAGACATTAGAATCAGAGAGTTGTGTGAAAAATCAATTTAAAAACCCGCTTAGAGTCATGATAAGTTGGGCAGCTAGGGACATATTTGAAAATATGGAGGTTCTATTGGCGCGCGCGCTCAGCAAATCTTGGGAAATCCAGACCTTTTGTAAGGAATGAGTTTATCTGGCTATGAGTGTGTATTTAGCTTGATGGTATTTTGGTCTAAAATTTCAACGCCCTAATTATGGGAAGCTTACAAGATGGATGATGAAACAATTGGAGACTCTAACTGAGATGATATTGAAAAAAATAATTTAAATTTCAAAAAATTACTTCACCTTAGATGTGTTAACCAGTCATTTCTTGTCATGATCTTGGAATTTACCGCTTCACCGGGTTTTGATTTTATCACCCGGTTTTCACAACAAATTAATGTCCCTATAAGAGATAATTTCCTGGAGATCCCAAAACAGATGGGAGAAGGCTATGTACGTAAAGTCGGGTTTGGCGAAGATTTTAAATTGACAATCCACCGTTATACACTGAAAGAAGATCTGATTATCAGGCGCAATCCGGCTGCAACTTCCAACAATGTGCGTACTATTTTCTTTTACAGTAATAAGGAAGATTTTGAAGTCAGATACAACAACGAGGAAAATATACCATTCTCACAAAAAAACGATTCTTCGATACTTTTGTCAACAAATGATCTGAGCACGGAAATCCGCTTTCCTGCTGGTAGCAATATTCAATACGTGGTTGTTGGGATTACGGCCGACAGATTGCGATCGGTGCTGTCTATTGAAAAGCCGAATATTACATTAAAGACCATCACAGCGGAAAATGCTTCCTTTCTCTTTTTTGAAAATCTGGATCCTGAAATGCAGTTGCTGCTTAAAAATATTGTATCCGTCGACATGAATAACTCCCTGAATAATTTCTATGTACAAATCAAGGTGCAGGAATTGATGTATCTGCTTTTTAGTAAGCTGTCACTCAGGGAAAACACTACTTTTAGAAATATCAATAGCAACGATGCAGAAAAGCTTCTGGTCATTCGCAATGAAATATTAATTGATCTTAGCAGCCCGCCCGTTTTAAGTGAATTAGCTGTCATCGCTTCCATGAGCGAGACGAAACTTAAACAGCTCTTTAAGCAGACATTTGGAGATTCAATCTACAATTACTACCAGAAAGCCAGAATGGAAGAAGCGGCTTTTCTGTTGAAACAAGCCAAACATTCCGTTTCTGAGGTTGGCTATGAGCTGGGATTTTCAAACCTAAGCCATTTTAGCAGACTATTTGAAAAACAGTATGGCCTTACCCCAAAGAAGTTCTCTTACACTTTATAAATATTCTTTGCATTCTTAATTTAAAAATGCCTGCCGGATAGGACTATTATTGTGCCTATTTCGGTTATTTTACCCATTGGTTAACTTCTACATTTGTTATGCAATTAAGCAGGAACAAAATGAAGAAGTTATTCACGCCTTATGAGAAAGGCTTCTTAAAGTTAAAAAATCATTTGGTGATGGCGCCAATCACCCGTAGCAGGGCTATTGGAAATCTTCCTAATATGCTGATGGCAAACTATTACGCACAGCGCGCTGGCGCAGGATTGATTGTTACAGAAGGAACCTCGCCAAGTTCGGAAGGATTAGGTTATCCACGAATCCCCGGAATCTATTGTGATAAGCAGGTCCAAGCATGGAAGAAGGTGACAGATGCTGTGCATCAAAAGGGATCTAAAATATTCGTGCAGCTAAGGCACACAGGCCGCATCGCCCACGTGGCCAACATACCTGACGGGGTACAGCCGGTAGGTCCTTCAAATATCAAGGCAGCCGGCGAAATTTTTACAGATTCATATGGTATGCAGCCGCACGCTGTTCCGGTATCCCTTAGTCAGGAAGGTATAACCTGCGTGATTACAGATTTTGTAAAGGCATCAGGAAATGCAGTTCTGGCCGGTTTTGATGGCGTGGAACTGCATGGTGCTAATGGTTATTTGCTGGAACAATTCTTAAACCCGAATGTAAATAACAGAACGGACAAATATGGAGGAAACCTGATAAACAGAAGCCGACTGATTGTGGAGATGACCAAAGCGATTGGGGCAGCTATTGGCCCGGAAAAAATTGGGGTTCGTCTTTCGCCATTTTCTCAATTGTGCGACCAAAGAGCGTACTGTACTGATCAAGTCCATCAAACTTATGTCTATTTGGCTAGTGAATTTAACAAATTCGGGATCGCCTATATTCATCTTTCAACCAATCCGGAAATTCCACGGAAGACGTATAAGGCAATTCGTTCAGTATTTAACAACACCATTATATTCTGTAATGGCCTGACCCCGCAGACAGCGGAACAAACGCTGCAAGAGGGCCTGGCTGACCTGGTTTCCTTCGGGCGCGGATTCCTTGCTAATCCTGATTTTGTCGGCCGTACAGGGAAAAGCGTCCCGCATAATGATATTGATTGTTGCCCATTGCATGCTCCTAAGCATCAATGTTAGAATGTTTATCCATTTAATACTTTAAAATAATGAAAGCAATTCAATACAGAACTTATGGAAGTTCAGATGTGATCGAAGAGGTTGAAATTTCAATTCCGTCAATCCAGAAAGAAAATGATGTCTTGATCCAGGTGAAGGCAGCAGGCGTAAATCCGATCGACATAAAAATCCGGATGGGTTTTATGAAGGAAGCCCGCCCGGTTGAAATGCCCTTTATACCAGGCGGCGAGACGGCAGGAATAATTGTCGCCATTGGAAATGGTGTATCAAAATTTCAAGTGGGGGATCAGGTCATTGCCCTCACCAAGACAAACGGTTATGCTGAGTATGTGATAGTAGACGAAGACTTTGTGCTGCCCAAGCCGCAGGGGCTATCCTTTGAACAGGCAGCATCCATTGGCATCAATATCGGAACTGCACAGTCGGTGCTTTTCACAGTCGGCCAACTTGAAAAGGGGCAAAAAGTATTAATTCAAGGTGGAGCCGGTGCAGCCGGAGGGGCGATGGTGCAACTAGCCAAAGCTGCCGGGGCGTACGTTATTGCCACTGCATCCGGAAAAGGCCTTGAACTGGCAAAAAATCTTGGAGCCGATCAGGTAATTGACTATAAATCACAGGATATAGCCGGTTTGTTTAACGATGTTGATCTTGTGGCTGACACCGCGGGTGGCCAAGCACAGGAAAAGCTTTTTCGGGTGTTAAAACCTGGCGGAAAACTATTGAGTATTGTCGTACCGCCATCACAGCAGCTGGCAGAACAATACAAGGTAAAAGCCGGTTTTGTGGTTTCGGACATCTCAGCGAAAACCTTGCAGAATGGCTTAGAATTGATAAAAACTGGAAAATTCAAATCTGTGGTCTCCAAAATATTCAAGCTTGGTGAAGCCGCCAAAGCCCAGGATTTTCTAACGGCTGGCGGCGTAAATGGTAAGGTGATCCTTACAGTTGATTAATAATATCATTATTTAAAAAACAAAGAAATGAACAAAAAGAAAGTGCTGGTAGCTGGTGCGACCGGATACCTTGGAAATAAAATTGCCTTTGAACTACTTAAGCTCGGGGCGGAGGTCACTGCGATGGTCAGGGCAAGCAGTGATAGAAGTAAGCTTTTGGAAATGGGTGTCAAAAACTTTGTTGTGGGTGATATGATGGATGCAACTTCTTTAAGTGAGGCCTTATCGCCCGCCTATGGATTTGATGCAATCGTAGCAAGTGCAGCCGGATACACGAAAAGAACAAAGGGCGACAGTCCTGTAACCGATACAATTGGATATCAGAACCTTGTGGACGCTACCAAAGCGGCAGGAATTCCCAGGTTTATACTGATCTCGATTCTTGAATCTGACAAAGCCAAATCAGTGCCCCACTTTTATAATAAATATCTGATCGAGAAATATTTAAAAGAGAAAAAGCAACCCTTCATTGCCCTGAGGCCGGGTGCGTTCCTGGATCAGACGCCGGATTACATAATCAAGAAAATCACGAAGGGAATACTGCCTACATTTCTGACGGGAACTTACGGGATTATTTATACAGCACAACTTGCCAAGTATGCTGCCATGGCAGCGGTTGTTTTGGCTGATAGCGAGCTGAATACTTCAGTAGATATTGGCTGGGACAAGCCGGTGAATGACAAGACACTGGCAGCGGCGTTTGCAAGCGTTCTGAAAAAACCAATCGAGGTCAAGCCGGTTATCCCTCCATTCGCCCTGAAATACATCTTGCCAGTTATAGCGAAGTTTAATGATGGCATTGATGATATGTATCAAATGATCAAATGGATTGATACGGGTGTGTACATAAGTAAAAATCCACAGCTGCAAAAAGAGCTTTTCAAAGAGCTGCCAACGGTTGAAGAAAGTGTGAGACAATATTGCCTTGACCGGGGACTGATCCAGGAAAATATATTTTCCTGATTCAAACAGTACAATTTACAGATATAAATAATTTAAGAGACAATGAAATTACTGGAAAATGTAATACTGGGAAAAGAAACACTAAAGAACGCAATTGCCATGGCACCATTGACACGCAGTCGTGCTGACATTGAAGGGGTCGTGTCAGATCTGACGACTTTATATTACACCCAGCGAGCAAGCGCAGGGCTTCTGATAACAGAGGCAATCAATATCACCTAACAGGCGCTGGGGAGTCCGCTGACACCAGGCCTTTACAGCAATGAGCAAATTGATGCCTGGAAGAAAGTGACAAAATCGGTGCATGACCAGGGAGGGGTGATCTATGCACAGCTTTGGCACACCGGCCGGGTAGGGCATTCAGTTGACCGCAGAGGGAAACTTCCGGTAGCACCGTCGGCGATTGGGATCAAAGGGCAGCAGCATTTCACCTCCCAAGGAATGAAAGATTATGAAATACCTCTGGAATTAACCGTACAGGAGATCAAACAGATCGTAAAGGATTATGGCCAGGCGGCCAGAAATGCGATCGAAGCCGGTTTTGATGGCGTTGAACTGCATGCAGCATTCGGATATTTACCTAACCAATTTTTATCAGAAAGCGCAAAACTTCGGACTGATGAGTATGGTGGCAGCATTGAAAATAGGAACCGCTTCGTGCTGGAAGTTATGCAGGAACTCGTTGATGCATTGGGAAGTGATAAGTTAGGCATCAAGCTCTCTCCAACTGTCTATTATAACAATATAACAAATAGTGATCCTGCTTCTCAATTCTCAGTATTGATCGAAGCATTGAATGAATTGCCGCTGGCCAGAATATTGCAGGAGTTTTTCTTTTGGAAAGCACCTCAAAATATTCAATAATTCTCAAAAAAAGGTGAGTGATTCGGTGAGTAAATTCCAGCATTCATAAACTCACCAAAATCGGTTTAAATAATTGTTTCACAGATTGTTATATGAGTGAGCATCTTGTGCTGCCTGATTTGCAAGACTAACTTTGTTTAACCTTTTAACTAAAAAAGTTATGAAGACAAATTTCAGTCTACTTTTCTATTTGAAAAAGCAAAAGAACTATGAAAGCGGTGATGTGCCCGTTTATCTGAGGATTACAATTAATTCGAAAAGAGCCGAAATTGCGACAGGAAGGCAGTGCGATCCTAAACGGTGGAACGCTAAATCCGGGAGAATGTCAGGGAGTAAGGAGGACGCTCGCTCAGTAAATGCTTATTTTGCCAATTTACAACAGAAGTTATTTGATGCACACAGCGAACTTGTAAGAAGTGGTGAAATAGTTACCGCTGAATCTCTTAAGAGTAAATTTCTTGGTCGGATTGAAAAGTCGAGAATGCTTTTAGGTATTATCAAGGAACATAATCAGTGTATGGAAGCGCTTGTGGGTACCGAATATGCAGCAGGCACCCTTAAACGGTACCAAGTCCTGGAACGTCACACCGTGGCCTTTTTAAAAGATAGATACAAGGCTTCGGATTTTGATATCAAGAAATTTGATATCAAGAAAATCGACTTTGCCTTTGTGGCCGACTACGAATTATATCTACGAACTGTTCGGGAAATGGGTAACAATGCGTCCGTCAAACACATGAAGATGTTTCGCAAGATCCTTAACATTTGCCTGAATAACAGCTGGATTCAAATAGATCCGTTTGCAAATTTCAAGGGAAAATACAAAAAGGTAGAAAAGGTGATACTGACGCAGCAAGAAATTGAGTTAATTGCCGGCAAGGAGTTTGTTTCTGAACGTCTTTCTCAGGTTAGAGATACCTTTTTGTTTTGTTGTTGCACCGGGCTCGCTTATAGTGATGTACAGAAACTAAAAACATCTGACGTTTCAGTAGGTTTTGATGGAGAGCATTGGCTAATTACGCAACGGATAAAAACAAATGAAAATTGTCACATTCCTTTGCTGCCCGAGGCTTGGAAGATTATTGATCAATACAAAAATCATCCTTTTTGTCTTCTTCGAGGAAATCTTCTACCGGTGCCCAGCAACCAGAAGATGAATGAGTATTTAAAAGAAATTGCGGTGCTGTGTGGCATTAGTAAAACGATGACCTGCCATGTGGCCCGGCATACCTTTGCAACAGTTACCTTACAGAATGGCGTTCCTATTGAAACGGTATCGAAGATGCTTGGGCATACCAATATCCGTACCACACAGATTTATGCCAAGATTTTGGATATTAAGGTGAGTAGAGATATGCATATTTTAAAGACCAAATTGTCTTCTGGGAAAGTAATTGCAGGATCATTAGTTGTTGAAAATTGAAAGAAAGCAATAGGGGAGATTACAAATCCATTTCTGAAAATAGCCTTCGGTGTACCAATAAAATCTCTCATTGTAAAGATGCCGCCCGGGTCTGGGTGGCATCTTTATAAATTTAACATTCATTTTAAGTTTTTTTACACTATCCGCTTCGGCGAGAGCACCTTTCGCTTGACAGTTGAAAGGCAAACAAAGCAAGCAAAGAGAAGAAGCAGTTTTTGCATTAATCAGCGATTTGAAAATAAGATTGGAATAGAATTATTACTTGATTCGTTTGCGATTTAACAGGTTTTTGTTTTTTAATCCAAACAACTTCTTTGCTTTTGTCACTGTCAATTACTAAGTTGTAGTATCATTAATTCTGCCGGCCCGTGACCATCGTGTTAAGCAACATTTTGAAGATACATATTTTTGTGCTGCTTTTTTGCGTAATCTCTTGCAGTGAAATCCGGGCTCAGTCTTCCGTTGTACATGTGTCGGCCGACAGCCTTGTTAATAGGGCCAATTCCTTGTCTTTACAAAAATCCAAATGGAAGTTCCAGCCCGGAGATCGCGCGGAATGGTCATCGGCCCTGTTTAAGGATAACAAATGGGTTGAGATAAAAAGCGTTTTCGGAGAAGGAGCACTACCTAAGGGCTGGAAAGGTATTGGTTGGTTCAGATTACAGCTTATTATTGATTCCACGCTCAATGCGCAAACTCTTGCGTTCCGGATCAATCACGACGGCGCCTCGGAGATTTACATCAATGGAGTTAAAAAAGGCGGCTATGGCAAAATCGGACTGAATGCAAAGGGAACTGTTGCAGAACGTGCGCCGAAGCTGCTCATTCCGTTTGACGTGCATAAAGGAGATACGGTACTGATTGCGATTCGATATGTCAATTACGCGCCTCCATTTCCAGACTTTGTCGGGTTCGAATCATACATCGGCAATTACCAGAAATTGTCTTTCTCTTTAAGCTCAACCTCACCCACAAGCCGTAATCAAATGCTCAGTTTTGGGGCATTATCGGCCTTCACGTTGCTTCATCTTCTTTTGTTTATCTTTTATCCAAAAGAGAAAGTTAACCTATACTACGCATTGTTTGTCGCATCAGCAGCCGGGACCTTGCTATTTCGCTATTTATATGCGGAAACATCCATACCCAATTTTCAATTGTTAGGTTCGATCGCGTTTAACATTTCTAAAACCCTGGCGACCATATTTGGTGGTTTAATGCTTTACGAAATCGGGAAAGTAAGTATTTCAGGAATACGACTTGCTCTGATCCTTCTCCCTGGGTGCTACTATTTAATTTTCTACGGTTTTTTCCCTTATGCTACCGGAAACCATCTTTTTGATCTTTATTTTCTTGTCCTGATCAGCGACGGCCTTTGGGTAATATGGAAGCAGTTCCGGTCGGGAAGGAAAGGTATATGGCTGATCTGGACGGGAATGTTTATCACTGTTTTATTTTTCTTTTTTGTTGGTACTGACGCGTTTAATATCTGGGAAGGCCGATATGAAGCGGCAGACGCCCTAATGGCGATTGGATTACTTGCTATGCCTTTGTGCTTTTCTATTTTCCTAGCTCTCGACTTTGCACGGACCAATAATGATTTGAGTTTGCGGCTTGTTGAAATTGAAAAACTATCGTCGGAAAACCTTCAGGTCGAAAGAGATAAAAGGCAATTGATCGAAAAACAGGCGGAGACACTGGAAAAAACCGTAAAAGAAAGAACAGCCGAGGTACAGCAGCAAGCCGATAAACTCAGGGAACTGGACATTTTTAAATCGCGGTTTTTCATCAATTTGACACATGAATTTCGTACACCGCTCACGCTTATCCTCGGTCCGGCCGAAAGGATCCATAGCCAAAATCCGGATGTTAAAACGCGAAGCGAAACGAGCCTGATCATCAAAAGTGGTAAAAGACTTTTGAAAATGATCAATCAGCTGCTGGATCTCAGTAAGCTGGAAGCGGGTAAAATGGAAGTGAACCAAACCCCCGAGGAATTGATCAGTTTGTTGAGGAGCATTTGTGGTTCTTTTGAAACATTAGCTAATGAAAAACAGATAACACTTCATTTTTCATCGAACATAGAAAAATGTACTGCGAACGTGGATCGTGCCAAATTTGAAAATATTTTCTACAATCTGGTTTCCAATGCATTGAAATTCACCACAAGCGGCGGGAGCATTTCGGTAGACCTGATATTTTCAAATGACAATAATTTCAGGCAGCTTCAGGCCCGGGTGACAGATACCGGGATAGGTATTTCACCTAAAAAACTGCCCTTTATTTTCGACCGGTTTTTTCAGGTTGATTCATCTGATAGCCGTCCTCAGGAAGGTACGGGAATCGGGCTGGCGCTCACAAAAGAACTCATTGAGCTACTCGATGGATCCATTGAGGTAGAAAGTGGGGAAGGCGTCGGCACAACGGTTACTTTAAACCTTCCGATCGAAATTTTGCCGGAACAGCAATCGCCGGAACCAGCGGTATCTGCTACCAGCAACGTACCAAAGCAACGGGAAAGGAGAGCTGGGGAGATTCCATTTCTGCAATCGGCAGATTCAAACCTGATTCTGATCATTGAGGACAATGCGGACCTGAGGGCATTTATACGTTCGTCCCTGTCTGGCAATTACCGCGTTTTGGAAGCCGAAAACGGTGAAGATGGCATCACGCTGGCATTGGAGAATATCCCGGATTTGATTATCACCGATCTGATGATGCCCGGCAAAGATGGGTATGAGGTTTGTACGGCGACTAAAAGCAATGAAAAAACCAGCCACATTCCTGTCATTATTTTAACTGCAAAAGTAGATGTCGCCAGCAGGATTACAGGTTTACAAACAGGCGCAGATGCCTATCTGAGCAAACCGTTTTATGAACCGGAATTGATCGCGCAGATTGAAAACCTAATCAGCCTGCGCCAGTTCCTTCGTGAAAAGTACAACAGCAATAACTTGTGGCTTGCCCAGACGGCAGAGCTGCCCTCAATGGAACAAGCGTTTCTAACCAAGGTACGCAATGCATTGGAAGCACATTGGTCCGATGAAACGTACAGTGCAGAACTGCTGGGAAGTGATGTCGGCCTGAGCAGAACGCAATTCCACAGAAAATTGAAAGCACTCATTAATCAAACCCCGGGCGATCTGATCCGCACCGTGCGGATGGATAAGGCAATGGAATTACTTCAAAAAAATGCCGGATCTGTCGCTGAGGTCGGTTATATGGTAGGTTATGGCAACCCTGCCAATTTCTCCACCAGCTTTGCACGCCACTTTGGATTTCCGCCGAGTGATGTTTTCAAAAATACCTGATTTCTCGTTCTGGCAAAGCTTTTTTTCTGCATTTGGCACTTTTTCAAATGCATTTGCAACAAAAGCAAATTCCGTTTTAAATCGAATAGCCGTGTTTTGTGATTATCTTAAATCACAACATATGACGATCATGAAAAATGCATTGATTGCACTTGGAAGTATTGCTATTCTTTCATTCACATTCTCCTTCACCATTCCGGATAACCGGATCCTGGGGCGCTGGAACAAGATCCAAAAAACACCTGACGGGCCACTCGACTTGGTGTTCGTGTTCCGTGCAGACAGCACATACGATGGGATCGTCAACGGGAAAGCATTTATTAATGGTAAGTATTTTATTAAAGACGATACTATGAGCGTTTCCGACAATAGCTGTAACATAGCTTATTACGGAACATACCGGCTCAAATATTTCGCTCAGGATTCCTTATCATTTACAGCGATTTCCGACACCTGCAAGGAGCGCTACGAAGGCGCCCATGGTTTGAGAGTTAAAAAAATGCAGAAAAAGTAACCTGAGCGACGGACCAGTGAAAGCAAGAATCTTCATTCTGATTTGCGTCATTCCGCTGCTTTTTATCGCCAGCGTCATGCATGAATCTGAGCCAGCCAGCTCCATGGAATTGGGGAAACGGCTATTCTCCGATCCGATCCTATCTGACAACCGCACGATCAGCTGCGCTTCCTGCCACAAAGAAAATTTCGCCTTTGCGGACACGCTGGCGCTGAGCCCTTGCGTAAATGGTCGCCTGGGGACAAGGAATACGCCTTCGGCTATGAACATGCGTTTGCAGGAAAGTTTTTTCTGGGATGGCAGAGCTTCCACACTGGAAGAGCAGGCATTGATTCCGATCGGAAATCCGGTAGAAATGGATTTACCTGTCGACTCAGCCATTGCGCGACTAAATAGCAATGTATTTTATCGACAGTCGTTCCTGCGCATTTTCAAAGAAAATCCTTCTAAAAAGACTTTGGCAAAAGCGCTTTCGGATTTCGAACGTTCGCTGGAAACTAACAACAGTCCGTTTGATGACTGGCGCGTCAATGATAATGAAGATGCGGTCAGCGCTTCTGCGAAACGAGGGTTCAAGCTTTTTAATACCAAAGCCAAATGCATTCAATGCCATTTTGGCCCGGATTTCAATAATGTCGAATTCCGGAACATTGGGTTATTTGATGGTAGCATGCACCTTGACAGCGGCAGGTCAGCCATTACGCACAAGGAATCAGATCTTGGAAAATTCAAAATCGGTTCTTTACGAAACATAGCGGTCACAGCACCTTACATGCACAATGGAATGTTCAAATCGCTCAAAGAAGTGATCGACTATTACAATAACCCCGACCTCATTATTCCGAAAGCTATGAACAGGGACACGATACTAATCAGGCCATTGCAATTGACTGATGCTGAAAAACTGGATTTGGAAAACTTTCTAATTTCACTTACCGACCAACGTTTTATGAAATAAAAGTGAATGGTACATTTTTACAAGAACGAGCAGGATTGGCAGAAATTGAGAAATAAAAACAACGGAACTATTTAAACTAACTAACGTACTAATCGTGAAAACACAACTTAAAAAAATAGCAATCCTTTTTTCCTCGATCTTCCTAACCTTCGCGTGTAGTAATAAAGAGGAAGAAGTTATCACTCAGGATTGCGAGAAAAATGAATACGGCATTATAACTGTAAACTATACTTCTGGTTCGGTAAAGCATGCAATAGACATAACCACAAATGGTAGCGGGGTTGTCAGGACAAAAATAACTGCTGTGGGAGTAATAAAAGACACTTTGCACTTGAAAACGAATACTTATGTATTGTCAATAGCAAGTGTGAACAGTGCAGGTCTGGTGATAGATCAGTTTCCGGCAGTAAATGTTATGACATCGAAATGTAGTGAAAGGACAATTGACACAAATTTTTAAAATAGTGAGCGATCAGCATTGACCTTCAGATCTTTAACATAAAAGCATTTTGACTAATCTGCACCGCTTTCCCGCTGGCAGTAGTCACATTCCTGATGATAACCTCTTTGGTGTTGACAAAGTGAAACTTTTCCCTGTTGGAATCGCCGGTCATTTCGGAACTAAAATTGATGAAAATGGCAGGCCCGTGGTAATTTTCCGGATGCTTGGAATCTTCTATGCGGAGATTTTTAATGGTAATTTTTTCAGACATATAGCAGGTGTAACCGAAGTCAAGCTGGCCTGAATTCGACCTGCCAACCAGCGCAGCGCTGGATGATTTGCTGTCTGCTGGAACG
Organism: Dyadobacter diqingensis; assembly: GCF_024220585.1. Taxonomy (GTDB): domain Bacteria; phylum Bacteroidota; class Bacteroidia; order Cytophagales; family Spirosomataceae; genus Dyadobacter; species Dyadobacter diqingensis. The sequence continues at coordinate 174,007 of NZ_JAMXKF010000006.1, read as the reverse complement.
AAGACAAAATTGCGAATCACCAGCTCTGGCTGCCAGGTACTACCGTAGTCGAAACGTAGGTTAACAATGTTTCCGTCATGAAAGCTCGAATTTCCGTTCAAGCAAGAATCTTTCACTATTTTAAGTAATTGATAATGAATGCAATTCATCCATTTGACTCACAAAATTTACAACTATGAGACGATTCACTTCATTACGAACAGTAGTCAGCCTGGCCTGCCTTTTTGCATTTACAACGCGCTCGATAGCTCAGCAACGACCGTATCCTGCGGGTGTTTCGTCGGGATTGAATTCCTGGTGGGAAGCAAAAGCATTTAACGAAACAGCGAATGTCTGGTATCCGAATTTTGGAAACGTGGCACTGCTCCCTTTCCTTTTTACTCAAGGACGCTCAAGTTTTGAAAAAACGGATGGCTACACCGGGCTGAACTATAATCCGGTTTTAAAGATGGCAACGGCCGGAATGTCGGCCGGTTTGGTATTGACCAATGATCCGTCGGCTTCATATACGGTAATCGCCGTGAGTCGGCCAGGTTCTTACACTGCCCCATTCAATCGGCTCTGGGGTTTCGGAGAGAACGCTGCACATCCCGGCTTCTCACAATATACCCGATACGGATCTACTGCAAGGTTCAGTGCAGCCTACATGCTCAACTCTGGAAATAATGTCGACTGGTACTCTACATCACAAGACCAGCCAAGGGAGTTTAACATCTCCGGTGCCTCATTTTCCTACGGGGAGACTAACCGTTATTTGGAAAAAACAATCTCCTTAGATGGGCAACGAAAAACTGTGCATGCGGGGGAAAGAGCAGATTTTAGCACCATGAACTTGTATCTGAATGCAGACCCCGCAGCAACCTACACACAGCAAGTAACCGACTATGCGGAGTTAATCATTTACAGGAGATTGCTCACAGAAACTGAACTCAGCCGTTTACATACGTACCTAGCTATCAAATACAGTATTCCTCTTCGTATTGAAGCACCCTACTCGGTGAAATATACTATGGATGGCATAACCGATCTTTGGACAAGCACCGCTGGTTTCAATTATCATATCACCGGAATCGGGCGCCACTCCTCCAGCGGTCTGGATCAGCGACTTTCCCTCCAGGACAGGGGAGGATTTTTACCGGTATCAACGCTTGGAGGGGGGAGTTTTGCTGCTGTACCGTTTTTGAATGACAACACATATTTTCTATTCGGGGACAATGACAAACCATTGGAACGCACAGTTCAACTGCCCCTTCCCGGAGGTACCCGGCCTGAGCGAATATTTCGTGCGCAAAATACCGGGATGACTGATTCGCTATGGCTCGGTGTTGCGCCGGACAGGTTTCCCGCAGAAACGCCTTGCAAGTCAAATTACTTGGTGATTAGCAGTACGCCTGCCTTTGAAACATACTCATCTGTAAAACTAAGACCCGATGTAATCAACTCACCTACCAGCTTTTCGAGATATGCTGTTCATGCTGTATTTCCTCAGGGAGAATCGTATTTCACTTTTGCGAATCTCGAACATCAGGTAACGCCTGTCGTTACCGACGGAGATGTTGAGTCTCATACATTTAGTAATTGCGAAGAAGCTGACGGACTTAATTATTTCGTCGACGAGCTCGGAAAACCTGTATTCTCGATCAGTGGGTTGAGTGAAACACAACTGAATGCGCTTACTGTCCGTATTAAAAAGAAAGCCGGGACGGTTCAATTTGAGAATTCTTCATTCCGCTCCGCACTGATGGGAAGGCTGCTTACTTTAAATCTCAATACACCGGCTACCTTTAATGCCACGATACGCTTTTATTACCAACCTGGTGAACTAGACGCAACAAGGATTGCTGGCGGAACTGATTTTTGGTTTAAAAAGGAGGCAACAACTCAGCAAATACTGGATGATTTTACACCGGACGGGACACTCACACCCGGAACCTATACACAACTTGTTGGAACAGCAGGTGTTCAAAACGGAATATCCTACATAGAGTTCCCTAACCTCACCTCCTTTTCAACCATCGGATTTATTTCCTCAAAATCGGGAGCTCTTCCTGTTAGACTTCTGGATTTTGATGTAACAAAAGAGAAAAATGTTTCAATGTTGACTTGGATAACAAGCAAAGAGGTCAATGTAGAGCGATTTGATATACAGCGTAGTGCAGATGCTAAAAGCTGGGAAACGATTGGAAATAAAGCTGCAATCGGTGAATCGGAAGATAAAATGTACTACCGGTTTACAGACTACCAACCTTTACCCCAGGACAATTATTACCGGTTGAAAATGATTGATCAGGATGGAACATTTGCCTTTAGCAGCCTCAATTATATTGCTTTTGACAGCGATAACACACTAATTCTTTACCCCAATCCAGGCACAGATGTTGTCAAAATAAAAAAAGGTATTTTCAAACCAGGGACAATGGGTGACATCTCCATTTTCGATAGGTTGGGCAGGAAGGTGTTTTCATTTAGCGGCGCCACGGATTCGGAGATGAATATCAGTTCATTACCGGCCGGCATTTACCAGTTGGTGGTAACGACAAAAACGGAAGATGTACTGCGATCTAAGATATCAGTTATACGTTGACGAAGGTTTTTATAAGGAATCGGCATCTCATTGACTGATAGCTGGTAAGGTGGAGAATTCGGAGCCACTCGGTTGGAATTGACCATTTTAAGTAAATGATTGATAATTATTTAGAACATGGCTCGTAATAGTCTGTTGATGGTCAATCTGGGGTTCATCCCCACTTTTGGTGGTAAATTCGTTAAAGGGTTTTATTAGTTCGTGAAATCTTTGATGACCACCGAAAACTTATTTTCTTCCACCTCTCAACAATTTGAAATTGTATCATGCGATAAAGGAGATTCCATACTTATTATTAAAATAAAAAAGCATTCAGCCAACAAGTTATTGCCCTAATTGCCGTGTGTTGGCCAGTAAAATACATAGTTATTACTATAGGGAAATCAAAGATTTACCTGCCTTTGAAAACAAAGTCATAATTACCCTACAGGCAAGAAAATTCTATTGCTGTCATCCGCAATGTATATTGAAAGTATTTACGGAAAGATTCGAAAAGCATTTTTTACCCTATAAGAGAATTACTTACAGATTAGAGCGGCTATTTGTTTCTGCCGTTTTAGAATCAACCGCAAAATCTGCTGAACGATTAGCTGGTAAAATGGGTGTTTTCGTTAGCGATACTACTCTTCTAAGAATAGTGGAGCGAGAACCGTTGCCAGCCACGTATACGCCAAACGTATTGGGTGTTGGTGATTGCGGGAACGCCCGCCGGACATGGAAAAAAAGAGACCGATATGGAACAGCTCTCGTCGATTTAACAAACAGGAAAATCATAGATTTACTTATTGACAGAGAGGCTTCGACATTGGAGAAATGGCTTAAAAACAATCCGGGTGTATTTATTATTAGTAGGGATCGTTATGGTAAATATATTCAAGGAGCTACTAATGGGGCAACGGATGCTGTGCAGCCGGGCGGCCGGGCCGTTGCTGATCGGTGGCATTTACTTAAAAATCTGAGAGAAGCAATCCGTAAGCAATTGGACCGTGAATACAGTTTGTTAAAGCAGGTCAGAGATGAAGTTATAGCGGAAAGGCACTGAATGTCAAATTGTTAAAATTATTTCCACTGATCGATATTGGGGCAGATTTACAGAGGTAAAGCAACTTTACACAGATGGTCAATCAATATTGTCGATTGCCAAAAAATTTAAGATGAGCAGACAAACTGTTAAAAAATATATCGGTATTCATTCTCTACCAAAAAAATCCAGTTATAATCAATTGGATAAGCACATGATTTATATAAAAGAGAGACTACTCCAAGAACCTTCATTACAGCTTCGTGAATTATGGTATGAGCTTCAACAACAGGGGTATAATGGAGCGTACACAACATTATCTGAAAACCTAAAGAAAGCAGGTGTCATAATGGGCAAAAAGTCAAAGATCGTTCAATTTTCCAGATTATCAGATTTATTATGGACACCTTCAAAAGCCAGTATTCTGCTTTTCAAAGATGCAGATGCACTTTCTGTTAAGCAAAAGAACACATTAGCTAGTATTTGTGAAAAGTCCCATACGTTAACCAAAGCATTGCAGCTAGTGCGACACTTCAGGGTTCTAGTGAAAACAAAATCTGGTAATCAACTAAATGGATGGATTTTACAAGCCATTGACTCGAGGCTCAAAGATATTGGAGGATTTGCACAAAGTATGAAACAAGATTTTCTATCGATCTAAAACGCATTTAATTTACCCTGGAGTAACGGACCTGTTGAAGGTAATGTAAATAAAATTAAAACGATGAAAAGGCAAATGTATGGCCGTGCAGGTTTTGACTTGTTGAAAAGAAGACTATTGCTAAATTCGGAGTGACCACCAAAAAGAGGGGACGAACCAACCTGCCACGGAATCAGGTGGTCAAGCTATCCGAATTCCCCATTCCGTCTCAATACATTTAATCCTTACAGACATGGTATTTAGTCCAGGTTGAAGTTTTCCAGTTTTCATTAGCAGCATCCGGGATTTTGTCTACACAAATTGTATTAAGCTTTTCACAATTAAATGTAAGACATACCTGTATGGTTTTGCCACGCAGGTCCAGCTTGGTTATATTGGGTTGATGCCGGCAGTAAAGCTGTGTAAGCTTAAAATTGTTGGTAAAATCTATTTCTTTTAGATTATTACCACTAATATCAATAGATTCCAGCATCGTATTACTGGATAAATTAAGTCCTGGCAACTCGGCAAAAGCCGCTCCTAAACCTCTTAATTTTTTTAATGGACCAAGATCTAATGATGAAAATTTTGTACTATTTATATAGAGAAGACTTATGTTAGGAGTCTTATTGAAATCGGGAGGAGTGATCTTTGCAGAAGATATATTAAGGTTTTCCAACTTATGGTTAACGCCCAAATTCAAATTGACAAGGTTATAGCAAGATTCTACACTCAAGCTTGTCAGTTCTGACAACATACTGACATTAAGGCTGGTCAGTTTGTAATTTGAAGAACAATATAATTCTACAAGTTTTAAATTTTTACTAACATCCAGACTTACCAGTTCCCAGCATCCCTCTGATCTGAAAACCTCAAGTTGAGTATTGGCAGATACATCTACTGCCTGGAGTTTCCCGTTTAAACCAATGTTCAAATATTTCAGGGCGGCATTTTGGCCAACATCAATGGTGGTCAGCAGATTATTGTAACAATTCAAATATGTAAGTTTTTTGCAGTTCCTGATATTTAGGTAACTAAGAGAGGGCCGTACACCCGCCATATCTACTCCTGTCTGGCAGTTCAGGTATTCAAGCTTCTCATTTTTGCTTAGGTCAAGAGAGTCCTGTTGGGTCATGTATAAAGTTAAAGACCTAATATTTATAAAGTATTCGATCCCTTTCAAGCTTTCGATCAAATGACTTCCGTAGATGTACAAGCTGTCTACATTCTTTGCGTCGCCGTACCGGATCATGCCGTCTTTCCGGCCTGTCTTGTCAATTCCTTGCCGGATCAATTCCTGCTCAAAAGCACCTGCTATTTTTACCAGTGTACTATCGGTCAATTCTACTAGTGGTTCGATAACAGGGTCTCTTTTACAGCCCGCAAATAGCATAATTAACATTATAAATATTGCAAAGAGTTTGCCCATGGTTTTGTGGTTTAGCCTTGCCGATGGTTAACGGCAAGGCTGGAAGATTTATAGTTTAATTTCAACGAATGAGTAATATTTTTTTGGTCTCGTTGTGCTCATTAGTCTTCAAATGATATATAATAACGGACTGGCTCTTTGAAGCACGCAACTTTTTCAATGGAATGGCAAGGCTATGGCTTCCAGGTTCCATTTTTGGTTCTATAAGTTCCGTAGCAACTTCACCGTTTTCTCTTACAAGCTGAATCTTAACAGGTGATGCCTCTATTAATCTAAAATTAACATGGAGATTATTCTCATCCAATACTGGATTGGGATAAACCACGCTGGCTTCTCCTGTATATTCCTCCCAAATCCCTACTCTTCCACCGTTCACCCCTTGGAGCCTTATTTCGGGTACAACTTTGAAGATACGTCCATTTCCGTCTTTAGAAAACCCATTGTAACCCCAATCAGGTCCACCGCCATTATTAACCCAATTATTCCCCATATTGGTCTGGGTCTGGTAATATCTATAATCAGCATTATCATGCCATAAGTAAGATGTAAATGATGCGGTCCAAATGCTATAGTAACGTTCAGCCACGCGGTTCAACATCATTCGGGGTACAGAGGCAGGTAGAACCGGAGACTTGGACAAGATCGAAGATATATTGGAATATACATCTTCGGACATACTTTTAAGGCCTTCTGTACTAAAATGAGTGCCATCCGACCTTTTGTTAGTTGTTGGAATAGATGTCCATATAAAAGAATCTGAGTTTTGAGAGGCCCATGAAACATCCGATGTGGAAGATACGTTAGTTTGTTCCTGAATAACGCTATTTCCTATATTTACGGTTGTTGTGCCCGGGACAATAAGGTTCCCACTATTATTGACAATGTTATACTTGGCAACAGAGCTGGTAGTGTTTTCATCAATCAAAGACACCTTACTGATCGCCCAAGGCAAATTTGGAAGAATAGTGCGGGTATCGGCGATAATGGCATTCAGATATGTATCATAATTATTAACAGAATAGCTGGAAGGAATATATGGGGATCCAAACGTACCTGAAAGGTACTGGCTCAGCAAAGTCCTCGTTTCAGCCTCTCCCTGGTGCCATATGACCGCGCGGACCCCAAACATATTCCCGTAAAAGCTCAAAATATTTTTAAGATCAATATACGGAAATCGATTATCAAAAGGTGGTGGATTCCAAGGATTTGTTGTTGTTGATGTAGAACCTGTAACCATAACATTTGAATAATTACTGCTAAACATGGTCTTCGTTCTTTGCATTGAATCGTACCAGTTGTTAATACTGCTCCCACCGTGTGATACATTAAAGAAACAGACTGGTATTACCTGTCCGGCCTCCCTGGTAGCGATTTGGTTACCCAATGATTGATAATACCATGGTCTATCCCCGCGAGGTCCTATGGTCATATTGCCGCTATTTATAACCCCAAATACAGGTTGGTCAATTGTCGGGTACAAGGTCAGGTCCGAACCAATGTAATTTTTGTTTCCAACCACGCAGTCATAAGATGTAAGTCCGTTAATAAACTGGTCACTACCTGCGCCTTGGGCATTGGATTGCCCTGCAATCACAAACACCTCGCCAACCCCGAATTTAACGCTGACAGTCTGACTCACCCCGTCCCGGAAAGTTACCCGGTACCAGCCTGTTGGAACCGAAAGAGAAAAATGAAATGTACCGGAAGAAGAGCTACCAATAGGTTGAACTCCCCCCGGAAGTGCCTGCCAAGTTTGCCAATCATTATTATAAGATCCGTCCGCATTAAGTCTTTCAATTCGGTAATTAACACTGGTCATATCAAATATCTGGCCCGAAAAATAGACAGTAGTGGCTCCACCGGTGGTAGTGGTGTTACGTTGAAAAACAGAATAATCGCGCGGCCAGCTAATAGTTGGCAACGAGGCGCCTATTACTTTTCCGCATAATGCAATTACTAACAAAACTGTAATATATTTCTTCATGATTATAGAGGTTGAAGGTTACCGAATACCAGAAATATTGATGAGCGGAATTTTTGAATCGTAGTGTGTATTAATCGCGGTAATAAATTCATTAGCTATTACTCCCTGCCCTATCGCGCTCGGGTGTATCCCATCGGCCGAGAAAAAATTACCAGACGGATAAGAAGGGTCAATTTTTACACCGTCGTGTGATACATAACCTCCTTCTAAAATACGTTTGTACAAACCTTGAAGGTCTATTAAAGGCAGTCCGTTATTTTTTGCAAAGCCAGCTACCCATTGATTATAAGTTCCAACGGAAGTTTGTTCTTCAAAACCCAATACATCTTCGTCCCGCAACGGGTTATGTAGAGACCTGCCAGCTTCGGATATACTAGTCAGTAATCCTGCTACATCTTCCGTTGGTAGCAATATATCTCTGGGATCTAACAATCGTACATCGTTTTTTCCATAGCGCTGTACATATATTTCTTTCCCACTTCGTTCAGTAATACTTTTGTAAGTGTAGAATCTGTAATAGGGGAAGTCAAGTACTTCAGGGACATTGGCAATTACTCCTTTCGCTCCATTTGCTACAAGATATTTTAACAAGTCGTTTTCGGGGTAAATACCCTCTCTATCGGCGGTAACATAACTAATCTGTTGTCCAAAGGCCCCTTTCGAGTAATAGTCTGTAAAATCGTCCATTCCCAGTTCCCATGTAAAGAAATCCGCTTTTTCAAGTTTCTTCTGTAAAACCTTAGCGTAGGACGATTTTCCATCTTCCCTGGTTTCGACATATCTGTCCAGATGTCTGTAAGAAGTCTTATCAAAAAAATCCAGAAATGCGCCAGGCTGATTTTCTGCAATGACAAGTTCCCTGGCTTTTAAGTAAGGAATGGCCATGTTGTCAATCATGTTGACGACCTTTGGCAATTTATCCTCTCTCGCAAAAATACTTTCTGAAACATTGAAGAATTGAAGTTTCCCATTTTTGACAGAGGCTGAAATTGTACCAGTACCACTTTTGTAAGGCCCTTCAAACAAAGGCTGCCTGAAATTTACAATTCCCATTTGCTTGGCAAGCAGATTAGGAAAAGAGGTAACTTGCGACTGCTGGTTAATCCCGCCGTCCCGAACTCCGGCTGAAAGAGAACCGCCCAAAGCGACATATCGGATTGGTTTACTCTCCTTCTGCAATGCTCCGAGATCCGCCTGGGCCAGCACCTGGGTAAAAACTGACGTCAGTCCGCCTAGTACCAGGTGAGTTGCAATGACACTTAAGTAGTTTTTTTTCATACGTCCTATGGTATTAAGTGAAAAATAGACGAAACGGTATATAACAATGGGGTATAGCTAGTTAGCACAACCCAGATAATGCCAGCATTTTTTATCAAGGTAGATCTTGTAATACTATTTCTACAATTTCTCGGATTATCTTTATGTTATGTTTGATTTTACAATAGCCTGGTATACACAACAAGAATTAAATACAATGGTTAGCTGTCGCTTAGCGATCTTTCTCGCAAACTGATTACGATATTTTCATAGTTACCCGCAAGGTATTGTGGGTTACGCCGTGGAACTTGTCAGTTCTGCTCCAAAACCGAAATACATGAGTAAACCATATGGAATGTGCGTCGGATTGGATCACCCTATTACGCATCAGGTCACTGAACATATAGGCTGCTTCATGATCGAATGAACTGAATTCAATTGAATAAAAACTGCTTCCTGGCTTCAATTAAAGAAAATACTCCGTTACACCTTCTCAATTATCGAAATGCTACCGCAACGGGCTGTTTAATGGAAAATTCTGAACCGTTGATCATCATAATTCGGAACTTAGGATCATCGGTTCGGTCAGCACGGACCAGAGTAAGAAATTGATTGACAAAAGAATAACATAGGATGCTGAGACTACGTTAGTCTTCAATCTGCTAGGGAATCAGATGGTCTCGCCAGCGAATTCTGGACTTGATACGCAACGCAGTCTGGATGTCAGTCAAGTCCAATGACCAACAACGCGGTACAGACAAATTCGTAGAAAAGTAAAAAACTAATCAGTACAGACACAGAATGCCCAATGATAAAAAATCAATTTAGATACAGAAAATAAGAAATGATATGGATCAATGCAGATGCCCGACACACCGGAAACACCTGCATTGATTACAACACTTTACCTGACAATCATCACACGGTCAGTCTGCACTTTCCCATCCGTTTTTTTGATTTGAAGTACGTAAATACCAGGAGCAAGGTGTCCCACATCCAAACCTGCTGCTGTGATTTTAGAAACAGCGGCAACGACATGTCCCGTTGTATTGACCACCCGGATCAGATCTATCTGGTTTATTTGGTCAGAACCGACGTAAATCTTGTCTACCACGGGATTAGGGTATAAGCCTATTTTTTGGTGTTCTTCTGAAATCTCGTGGGCATCAGCTCCTGTTGCAGCCATTCGGGCTAGCTTTTTGTCAAATACGGGCGTTGTTGTCAAAGCGGAATTGTAAAATAGGTACACCGAACCTGAACCTGGTAAGGCATCCAGGCCCGACTCACCTGTTTTATCAAAAGGTGATCCGACAATTGCATAGGTTTCGTTGATTGCAACAGAAATGCCAAACTGGTCACCCACGTGACGATCATCGGCAGTAATCTTCTGATCCTGTCCCCAATTATCATCTCCACCCAGATTTTTCCTGAAAATGTAAGCGGATCCCGACTGTTCACGGGTGTTGGTCAGCATCGCATTTTCATCTTCATAATGGGCGCCGACGATTGCATAGTTTTCAGAAATCGAAACCGACACGCCGAACAGATCTTCATCTGACTGATCTTCGGCCACCAGCTTTTTGACTTGTCCCCAGTTCTCATTTCCACCGGTATCCTTTTTGAAAATGTAGGCAGAACCCGTAAACGGTTTGTAGCCAGCGTTCTGGCTGTTTTCGGAATCAGCATAGGCACCCACAATCGCATAATCTCCGTTGATTGCGACAGAATAGCCAAAACGATCATTGTAGTTTGGATCGGAGGCAACCAGTTTGTTTTGCATGATCCAGGTATTTCGGGCAGACGGATTTTTTCTAAACAAGTAAGCAGCACCCGCACCGATCACGGGAGCCCCTTTGCCATTATGGTTGTCGCTGTGTGCTCCTGCGATGATGTAATTACCGCTGATTGAAACTGAATGACCAAAATAAGCATTGGCAACGCGTGTTACCGCTGTAAGTTCTTTTGTTTCTGCCCAGTTACCGGAATTTTGATCTTTTTCAAAAACATAGGCGGAACCCAGATTCTGTTCACCCGAAGTCCCCCCAGTGTTGGGTGCACCGACCACAGCCACATTGTCTCCGATAGACACTGCATAACCAAACAGATCATTAGCCTGCCCATTGGCAGCAACCAACTGACACACCTGGCCCCAGTTGCCAGGACCCTGATTTGCATAGAAGACGTAAGCAGAGCCCACGTCTTTCAGTTGGTTTCCGGCTGTGCTCATATCATACTTAGGTGCGCCAACAATCACATAATCACCTTTGATCGCGACTGATGATCCAAAATTATCATGAGATCCACGGATGATTGGTGTCAGCTTTCTGACCTGTACCCAATTGCCGGCACTTCTGCGCAGGATGTAAGCGGCCCCTGCATCGGGTATTGTATTTTTTCCAAAACGGTCCTGGTCCTCGTAAGGCGATCCAACAACGGCCAGATCACCGCTGATTGCTACTGAGTAACCATAATTGTCATCCGGAGTGCGTTCTTCGGTGATAGTTTTTCTGGTAAATCCCCAGTTCTCGTTCCCTCCCTTTTCTTTTTGATAAAAATAAGCAGCGCCGGCGTCCATTATATTATTTTTCTCAAATTCGTCATCATCTTCCTGGGGAACTCCCACCAGTGCATGTTCGCCAGATATTGCGACGGATTTACCAAAAAATTCAAAGTGCTCCGGATTGGGAGCAGTCAGTTTCTTGACCAGTCCCCAGTTCTTATTGCCACCCTGGTTCTTTTTGAAAATATAAGCGGAACCGGACTCGACCATAGAATTCGATCCGTCTTCCTGGACCGCGCCAACGATAATGTACCCATCGCCAATACCCACCGACTGCCCAAAGTAGTCTCCTTTTGCAGGCGTAGGCGCAACGAGTTTTTTGATTACTCCCCAGTTGCCCGTGCCACCCTGGTTTTTTTCGAACACATATGCTGACTCTGGCTTACCGCTGCCGTTACCAAAAACGTAATGGCCGATCACCATGTCGTTGCCCTCCATAGCAATAATTCCTCCAAATGAGTTATACGGACCCGGATCAGGCTCGGTAATTTTTTTAGTTTGTCCCCAGTTGTCAGTTCCGCCCTGGTATTTATTATAAATGCAGACCGCACCAGCCCGTTCCAGGATCATATTATTTGCATCTTTGACTTCGTCGGAGGGAATACCGATTGCGATGTCGTCACCATTGATGGCCACGGCTGTTCCAAACTGATCAAACGTTTTGCGGTCAGTGTCCACCAGTCTTTTAACCAGTCCCCAATTACCAGTTCCGCCCTGGTCTCTCTTATAAATGTAAGCAGCACCCACACAAACGACCTCATTAGCTGCACCGACATTGAAACCTTCGTTTGGCGCCCCAACGACCAGATAATTTCCCTTGATAGCAACAGATTTCCCAAATGCGCCACCTCCATTATTCTTAGTACCCTCTATCCTCGTAACTTCTCCCCAGTTCCCTTCTCCTCCTTCATCTTTTTTGAAAATGTAAACAGCACCAAAGGTCATGAAGTGTGGATCAAGCGGTGAATTTCCATGCCACTCGTTTTCCGCACCAACCACAATGTAATCGCCGTCCATCGCTACGGCGTAACCAAACGATGCAAAATTGCGGTGGGATGCGCTGAGTTTTTTGACCTGTTTCCACTTCCCGTTGATCAGCTCCAAAACGTATGCCGCGCCCGCATGTTCAATTTCGTTTTCACCGTTCATATCCTTTTCCTCGGACCTGGCACCAACAACGGCATAGTTACCGGCAATAGCTACGGACCATCCATAGTAGTCGTCCTTGGATCTGCTACCGGTAGGTTTGTCATTCCGGTCGCCCGCATTCGCTTTCATAATCTGATTCCAGTCCTGTGCATGTGACGAAAGACTGACTGAAAAGGCAGTAAATAAAAGGATCACCTGTAAGGTGATATGTAAATAATTTTTCATGGCTTCTGCTTTAGATTGCATCTTTAAATGTAAAACGATCAATTTCCTGTTGTTTTTCCTTTGCCTCAAACCTGGTTTCAGGAGACGATACAAACATACGCAGCGACAGAAACCACCGCTATTTTCTTATGTATACAATAGGTTTACGGAGAATAAGAATGGGTATACAAAAGGTGTACATAAGGGAAAATAGTTTAAAATCAGTCTTTTTGTAACAAAACTGCTTTGTCATTAATTAGCTTCGACTGTAAACATCTTCTAAATCGATGGTATTATGAATCCAATATTTTAGCGAGATCTACAATGAATCCGGATTTACTTCAAAATCTCTGAATATCCGGCAGATTGTAGAAAATTCAGGCATAACCCGACAAGGCATTGCGAAGCATCTCAGGGTGTTGAGTGAATGCGGTATGATAACGCTTTCCAAGGAGGGGAAGCAACAAGTTTGTGAAGCCAATTTGGATCAATTGGAAGATGTGATGAATTGGGTACAGGAATCGCGTAAACTATGGAATCAGCGCTTTGAAAAACTGAATAATTTTTTTGCAGAGACCAAAAAACAGTAAAGGTGGAATCACAAGAAAAAGAACTTTTAATATCCTATTTATTTGACGCGAGTATTGATAGAGTTTTCGAAGCGTGGACTGACCCGGAAAAACTCAAACATTGGTATGCGCCGGATGGATGTATCATAGAATACAAGTCTATTGAAGTCAGACAAGGAGGTCGATTTCACTACTTGATTTTGTTGATACAACTCAATTCCTGTTCATTCCTTTAAAAAGTGCAGGATCTACCAGAAGCTCCATTTTTCCTAAACTATAATCAATCAAATAACTTCGATCATCCTATGTTTTCAGCTATGTGGATTTGTTTTCAACTATAAAAGTTGGAGCCATAACGAGCTTCGTGTCGATAGAGGCAAGAAAATGATGAGGGCGTAAGAAAATCTACATCATCGAAAATGAACCTATTTTATTTACCGAACGTTCGGTAAATAAAATAGGTCGCTTATTTCTTGAAATGAAGTGAGAAATGATATTATTGACAAGGTAGTATATTCAGAATATTGGGTTCACATGATAAACAGTTTTAAGCTAAAACTTTATTAAACTTTTAATACGATGAAAACGATAGAGTTATTTGATGAAATGCCATTTGTTAATGAGGAATGCGGCGATACTATGTGGAACGAAGAAAATTTGAATCCACCGAAAAGCAGTGATAATAAGAGTCCCTTATCCGAAGAGTCAATAATAAAGATTCAACAAAATTCTTCAACTGCCACCAGTAAGTAAGAGCAATGAACCATTGTTTTAGGTTTGATGTAGAAATTTTAAATTAACCAGTTATGGCAAGAAACTATGCATCTGTGGCATTCACGGAAGAAGTGAAAGCCCTGCAAGAGCGTTATGGGAGCCGTCAGGCATATGCTCACATGGAGCAGAGAACTTCGAAAACTCAGCTATCTGACAGCGAAAGTGGTTTTATCGGGGGACGGGATAGTTTTTATATCGCCAGTATTGGCGAAAACGGCTTTCCTTATATCCAGCACAGAGGTGGGAGAAAGGGATTTCTACACGTGATCGATCCGGTTACCTTGGCGTTTGCTGACTTGCGTGGAAACAAGCAATACATCTCAATAGGCAATACCGTCACGCATCCGAAAGTTTCACTTATCCTCATGGACTATGCACATAAGGCTCGCCTGAAAATATATGCAGAGTTGGAAACAGTGGACATTACCGATCATCCGGATTTAGCGGCGTTGGTAATCTCGGAAGGCGATGAGAAAATTGCCGAGCGGATTGTTCTTCTTCATGTGATTGCCTTTGACTGGAACTGTCCCAAATATATTACGCCCCGCTATACCATTGAGGAGATCAACGAAATGCTGACACCGCTGCAAGAACATATCAGGAATCTCGAATCCGAACTCATTCGGTTAAAAGAGAATCAGAAACATGGTGCTGTGGAATAGTATCAACTTTTATATGGCAACGATGATGAAGTAGCGGGACTGGCTATGTGAACTACCTGTTAAAAAATTGGGCGGTTTATGGAGAAAAAGGAAGAGAGTCATAGTGGATTAGTCGCAATTGTACGACCGGATGCAGCCAAAATGCTGACTCTTGCTCGCGACTTATGTCGCTTCCCAGACAAATCAACACATTTGTTACAAATCCGAGTATTGGACATTTTTTCTGAGTGGCTGTCCGCACAACTACCAATATGCCGGATAAACCGGCCAGTTGACGAGAACATTGGTTTTATATCGTCCAAAATCCAGTGCTATTGTCCATCACGACGTTTGATAGTAGATTTTATTGATTGTGACCTAGAAATTGAGGTATTATAAAATTGGGTATTCTTACTAAGTGTAAATAATTGATTAATAGATAAATATATTATTTTTTTATCGATTTATCAAAGTGGTCTTTATGCTGCGGAACTCACTGGTCCTGTATCCGAATTCTCTACACAAATTCTTGACAATGCTGGAAAGTATCACTCCGCTAAAATCCAATATTAAAGAAGATACTTCAACCGTTTCAGTGCTAATTTATCTTTTTTCAAAAATATATGAATATTCCTCAATGGCAAGGGTATCCGTATCTAGAAGGCTATTGATATAGGATTTATCAAATTCGTTAAAAGTGTTTCCTGAGTACACTGACCTACGCAACCCATCCATATGGGAATAACTTCCCGTACGGACTAGTCTGTAATTATAAGCTGACAATTTCAAGCGACTGTAATTCCCATATCCAACCATTATATTTTTCGCCATATACCCGAAAAATGGACTATACACTAACATACCCCGGTATCGAGACATTGGATAAAGCAACCTTGCGACTTCTTCTGAAAACCAGCCTTCTAAGGTAGAAATGAATCGCAGTGTGTCTCCGCGGTTCTCAATCGTGTACGGACTAGAAATAGATCCCACAAAAGCTGAATCGATAGATTTGAATGTTATTTTTTCATTCCCGGTCACCAGGCTATCTCGTACACCAAATTGCACCGAACCTTTTACGAAATTATTAATGGTTTGTGGATCCATTATTTCCCTCTTGTTGGTGAATAGCCTAATTCCTTGTTTCTTTTTTATGCTTGTCAACGATAGTTCGGAGGGAAATTGTGGTTCTTTAATGTCTTCCTTTTTACACGAGAGAAGAAAAACAGTCAAAACCAAGCTACCAATGTATCTCATCTTGTAAACAAATCTAAGGGTCTATGTTTGATATTTCTGAGTGGCAAGATATGAAATCCTAGCCAATAGAGAGCTAGATATATTCCTAGTTACTAGTCCAAAGATCACCAAGGCTGGTAAAGATCAATACCGCTTTAACCGATTGATTTTGCCTGTTTTCGGTTTGAAAATACCTATTTTCCCGATTTTGTAGTCCGGATATTTGTGAAGTTAATCTTTACTTTAATTAAGCACAACTTCACATGATACATGTTAATGGAACATTTTCGGATCACCATCGATCATGGTATCCGAAAAGGCGTCAGAATTCTATCAGTTAAAAATTGAATAGGAATTGTTTACAGACTTCATTGTATACTTACTAATTGAAATGGCTTCTTGAACATGCGTTCCCCAGTGGGTAGAGGTCGAAGATTGTCAGTAATTGGTGTCTTACGGTGTCAGATTTTTCAAATATAACCATACGATCCATACTAGATTTGCATTCATTTGCAACTGCTTTGAACAAGCTAAACCATCTCTGTACTCAGTTGGAAAACATTGTTTACGTTCATTTTTGGAAAATCTTACCTTTAACAATGCTGACGGTACTTGGGGTCAGTGTTAGAAACACAGCAATTTCTGAAGTTTTCATGCCTGTGGCTAACAGGTTGGCGATCTGCTTCTCTCTGTCGGCAAGTTTGTCCGAAGTTTTCCTTTTTTTGATGTTATTGGCAATCTCATTGGTGATGCAGTTCAGGGTGAGGCTGCACATGAATTTTTTTCTTTGTACTGCCAAAAACATGCAGTGGAGTAGATCTTCGACCGGGCTCCGCTTGTTGATCCATCCGACGATATTTCCCCCGGTAAATTTTAAGATATTTTTATACTCAGTCTCGCAGTAATAGATGATGATTGGAGTTTGTCGGGCCAAAATGAAAGGAAGGTTCACAGTGTCAAGCTGATTGTTGATGCTCAGAATGACCAGATCGGGCTCTTTTGAAGTATCATCGAAGTTTAGGTCTCGGACGCTGGCTGCTTCCATCACTTCGAATTCCAGTTGCTGGGCTAATAATATGATCAAGCCCCTGCGTCCAATGGGGTAGCTTTCTAAAATTAAAACCTTTTTCATAATCTCTGTCGTTGGTTGGGTTGGCTGTTTTGAGATGAAAGCAAAATAAAAATTAGGTGTGTTGTTATTAGTGTACTTTGGTAAATCAGCGTGGTATTTTGTGTTAACAGGAGCCGGTTCGGAGATGGTTTTCTATGATTGCGGGGTGGAGCATCTCTCTGGAAACTCCGGTGAGATGCCTAAGTACAAACTCAACTAAGTTAGGTTTACAAAAAGAGCAGTATGTGTATAGTATTTTTATTTCTGGGGAACAATTTTTTTGTTGCTTAAGACCATTTTTGAATAAGTTTCATAATGTGGATTTTCATGAAAAGCCGAAAGATATCGTTCCCCTAATTCAGAAGGGATTTGTAGTCAGTTTGTTCAGTGGCAGAGCGCAGATCAGCTGGCTACTTTTTAGGAATATTAACACAGCTATAAAGTGTCTATACTTAAAGTTTAACAGAAAATTCTAGATGGAAAAATTGATTCTTTAAGGTCCAGTATATTATCAACATTCATCTTTTTGTATATGTTGTTTTTATAAGTGCTTATGGTTGAGGGTTTTCTACCTAATTTATTTGCTATCCAAGATGTTTTTTGCCCTTCACTGAGATAAGTAGCTATTTGTAATTCTTTATTAGTGAGTAGTTTAGATGTCTGGCTTCGTTCCTCTTTTGCTGATTTTCCTAAGCCGGATAGTAAAGAATCAAGCGAACTTGTTTCTACATATCTTTGCCCACTAAATACACTACTTACGCATCGTAATAACTCGGAAGGAATTGCTAGTTTAGACAAATAACCCCTTATACCGATACGAAAAAAGTTGGAAATAAATTTTGAACTAATTGTGTCGTCAAAGAGGATTGTCACTTCTAGTTTATCCATTTTCTTTATCATATTGAGATCACTGAAAATATCTTTTTCAACGGAGAGAATAATTAAATCTAGCTTTAAGTCGTAATATTTAACGTAATAATCTGCAAAAGTCTCGGCTTCCGTTATATTTAAATCGTTATATTTTTCAGTTAAAATGATTCTCAAACCATTGCGTATAATAGGGTACTTATCAATTATTGCTATGTTCATAGTAAGTACAGTTATGCTTTGTTTCAATTTGCGTTGGGTAATGATGACAACTAATTTGATTTTGTAGTATTAAACTCAGATTTAAAACTTCTTAATTCTGCCATAAATAAATCAATGACAATCGGTAGAGTTAAGAGTGCGGTAGGAAATTTGTGTTAACATTTTTCCTGGCGAGGAAAAATGCTAACACAAATGTTTGACGGGCTAAAATCCGTTTAAAAGCTTACAGCTTTACTTATTTATTATATCCACTTTTTGGGTGCTTATCGTTCCGTCATTGCGTGTGATCTCCAAAATATATATGCCGTTGGTAAACCCCTTTACGCTAATACCAGATTTAGGGATAGTGGAGGAATGATAAGTTGTGTTTCCGTTGGCACTAATGAGTTTAATGGACTTACCGTTAGTAATCGATGGCTCACTCAAGAATAGGACTTCGGACGCAGGATTGGGGTAAGCTGTGATAGCAATGCTTTTTATATTAATGCTTTCGATCCTGCTGTAAGCAAAAGTGCCATCTTTATCAACCATTTTAAGGCGGTAATAATTTAAGCCGTTAGATGGACTTTGGTGATTATAGTTATAAATCCTTTTAACACTACTTTCCCCATTGGATGCCACTTTACCTATCTCGGCCCAATTTTTTGCGTTAGTACTGTGTTGGACCTCGAAACGATCACTATTTGTCTCTTCGGTTGTTGACCATGCCAGATTAACTGTATTATTCTCTTCACGTGCGTCAAAATCGAGCAATTTTACCGGTAACACTCCGTCTGTGTACCCGTATATTGCTTGGTTATTGCTGTTATCATTGTTGTTAACATCAAATCCTGCTGCTGGAATTACGTTTGCATTGAAACCATCTCCGTTGTTTGCTGCAGCATCGGCGGAAGTTGAAGCCGCATTGATAGTTCCGGGAATGACAACTGGTCCACCGAAGGGATCTAGAAAAGGATCGGGTTGCCCCGGAATCGTTTGGTTCTGAATTCCTAATATGGTCCATGTTCCGTTCGCCTCCAGGGTTGCACTCCAGTCAAAGTAAATAGCTCCGGCACCTGATACCGTCGGAATTCCATTGACAAGCGTTGGCGTTATCTTAACCAATGTGAAAGAAAGATACGTTGGATTATTCACATCCCCAGGAATTGGCTTTGTAGAAGAGTTTACAAAACGGACAGAGGCTGAGACGGGGCCATTGACAAGTCCTGGACTAGGTGATACATTCGGTGATAGAATTGCCGGATCTTGCGCATATGATGTTTTTATGCCCAAGAACATCGTTGTAACCATTAATAATGATTTAATTTTCATAATATAGATTTTTAAAGTTTGTTGTTAATTTGCTGAGAACCTGATCGTTTCTCCATCAGAATTATTTGAGAAGTTTGTTTCTCCACCCGATCCGTCAAACACTAAAATGTTAATGTTTTCCTTGCCACTCAGGCTGTTTGAATTGTAAATCATACTAAAACCAAATGCGGAACCTGAATTATTCAAGGGAACGCTGCCGTTGTATTGGAAAATATAATAGGTGGCGTTAGCTGACAGATATGTCCACTGACTGTTTTGGACTGGCAGTCCTCCTGAAGTAGTTTGGGTCGAGTTGTATGTATTTAAGGTGTAGTTCGCACTTTTTGGCACAAATACATAGATTGGATTGGAAGTGGTGGCAAAACCTGCGATTTCTCTGACAAATATTCTGCCGGCGATAGCCGTTCCGTTTCCAATTACACTTGACGGTGTTATCCTAAATGTAGGTGTCAGGTCTGGTATAGGGCATCCAACGACTGTGACAGGAGCTCCGGCTGTTCCGTAGCAATTGTTTGTTTCATCAAAATACACCGGATAGTATGTCCCTGCCACCGCTTTTGTTGGATCAGCAACCTGATTCTCTGGGGTAGCAGGAACTGCTGTATGCCAGGTAAGAACGGTATTGGCTGGCGCAGGCCCAATCAATATTGTCGTCAAATCCTTTGTATTTGCCGGGCATGCTGCATTTACGGATGTACCGCCGCATGAAATAATAGTAACAACAACCGGAGTTGATGTAGGGCCATACGTTGTACCATTGTAATATGCAGCGTAATAAGTGTTAGCAGTTGCCGCTGTCGGAGTACCTATTTTATTGGCATCCGTTGCCGGAGTGGCGGTATGCCAGGTTACACTTGCTCCGGATGGAGACTCTGCATAAAGTAAACTTGTCAGATCTGCTGTCGCTGCGGGGCATACATTGGCTAGAACCTTGGATGCTACTGGAGGTGCATAGTTGACAAAAGGACAAGCTTTAATAGTTACTACAACAGCGGTTGTAGATGTACCCTCGTTGGCGTAACAGCCGTTGATCGCGTCGTAGAATACCGCATAGTAGGTACCGGCGCCCACTGCTGTTGGATCTGCCACTTTTGTTTCTGATGAAATGGTGGTGGAAGTATGCCACGCTACCTGTGCATTAACAGGTGTATTGGTAATGATAACATTGGTCAAATCGGCAGTTGTGCTTGAACACTCGTTACTAATACCGGTATTATTGGTGACAGAAGGAGCAGCAGAACCGGCATTACATACCACATCAGGAATACAGGTCTGCGACCATTTGAGTGAGACATCTGCAAAGGTAACACGTTCGGTACTTGGATACCATGAGAACAAGGCAGGTTTTCCGCCACATGCTGTCGCAGCCGTGGCGCTAAACCGGTGCAATGTTTTGAAGTCACTGCCGTCCAGGCGAAGTTTATAAAGGGTGCCGACCATTCCTGCACCTCCGTTGACATGAGTGGATCCATACAAATACTCTCCGTCATAAGAAAGTCCAGCCCATGGATCGGTGCCGTCGCTGTAAACTCCACCCGGGGCGTCGAATGCTTTCAAAACTTTATAATTGGATCCATCCAGATCCATTCCGTAGACCACGCCGATGGAAGCGCCACCCTGCACCGTCCAAGGGCCACCCGTACCATAAGTACCATAAACACGTCCATCTATAATTGTTGCACCTCTGTATGGATATGTACCTTCCGCAGCATTTCCTGAATGTAGTAACTGATAGTTACTTCCATCGGCATTCATTCTGGCAACGCCACCAGTATTTCCGGCACCCCCATAAAAACCTGTAACATATACTTTGCCTTGCTGATCAATAGCTACATTTCCACAAGGATCATTTAAGTTGTATGCAGATGGAATTACTCCGCCTTTACCATTTACGTAGGCTTTTAGAAAAGGGTCGCTTACATTAATTATTTCATATGCTGACCCATCTTTGTTGCATCTGTAAAATGCCCCTCTGTTATGAGCGCCTCCATCAAGGGTTGATCCATATATTTTCCCATCGTGACCTTCCACAACAAATCCATAAGGATAAGCGCCATCGTATTTTGATTCGGTAGTCAATTGAGTAGTTGCCGCGGAGGTATAATTGACAATTACTGAATTGCTGAAACTATGGATTAATGTCAATCCCGAACCATCCTTGTTCATACTGTAAAGCCCTCCAAGGTAATGCGTTCCCCCCCAAGTTTGTACGCTGTATATTTTTCCGTCGCTCAGCTCATTGATGTTTGCAAAATTTCCGGGACTTCCTCCATTTCCTGGATTAGAATTGAATATGAGGCTTTCTACTCCGGTTCCTAGATTGAATTTGTAAACTGAGCCCCAGTTGTAGGATCCACCGACATAGGAAGCCCCATAAAGACTTCCATCAGATGCCTGGTGGGGTGTTGTGTACCAGGAGTAGGAACCATCTGAGGGATAGCCTTTGAAACCATGGAAAGTTGCCACGTTTGTTCCATCTTTATTGACTGACACAATTGTGCCTTGTGCAGAGTTATCTGAGGTGTAACCATAATAGGTGCTGGTTACAACCTGCTTTCCAATTCCGGCACCGGTATCGCCTCCTTTACGGCCAGCCTGATTGGGGTGAACATATTGGGCAAACAGCGTGGTCTGCACAAAGAACATTACTGCCATTAGAGGAAGTAATTTGTATATTTTTAGAATATTTTTCATTTTATATCAGATTTGATATTTCAAAAACTAGTTTGCAGGTACGGTTCCAAGTGCATCACACTCTTCCGGGCTAACTGTAACTGTATACGTCACTATCTTGCAAGTACCAGGGACGCTTCCGTTACAAATTTTTACGCAAAAAGTGTCCACACCCACAAATCCATCTGCCGGATAATAAGTATAGGATCCGGTTGAGCCGATTACGAGCACAGTACCATTTTTACTTGTAGTTGTAGTGGATGCCTCTGTTGTACAATCAACAGATGTATAACTGAGCGGTGCGGTGCCTTGGGGATTTACGTCTGAAATTATGCTGCCGTCTTTTTGGGTATTAACCGAGGTCGTAATGGCAACGTGGCTTGCATTCAACTGTATTGTTGGGTTACAATATATGATCGTTGCGGTTACTGCCGCTGATGATGCTGTTGAATAACAGTCATTAACTGCATCATAATAGGATGCATAATAAGTTCCTGCTGCTACACTTGTAGGATCAGCTATGCGATTAGAAGCCAGCGCCGGAACAGCTGTATGCCATGTGACATCCACAGCAGCGTTCAGGGTCGTTAAGTCAGCTGTCGTTGCCGAGCACACATTACTAACGGTCTGCGCGGACAGGGAGGGCGCCGTAGCAGGCGCCGTGCAAGCTGCCGGATTAGCAATACAGGTAATCGCACAGGTCAATGTGGCATTAGCGAAAGTAACGCGCTCGACAGAGGGATACCAGGCATAGAATCCTGTCTTATTTGTTCCTGCACAAGCGCTCGACAACGCCAGGGCAGTGTTAAGAAAGGTATGTATCTTTTGATAACCGGTACCGTCTGGCTTAATTTTAAACAAGGTTCCGATAGCCCCTGTACCACCACCAGTAAACGTTGTGCCAAATAAATGAGCGCCATCGTAAGACAGGCCTGCATGAGGCTCACTTCCATCGACCACTGCACCAAACGTTTTCATGATCGAATATCCTGTACCGTCCAGATTCATGCTGTATGCAACACCTGCATTGGACGTGCCGCCATAACGCATTGTGCCAAAAATCTTGTTGTCAATAATGAGGGCACCCCGGTATGGATAAGAACCGGTAGCCAACGCCCCGCTATAAAGAAGCTGATAGTTAGAACCATCCGGATCCATTCTGGCAATTCCGCCTAGATTTCCTACTCCACCATAATAACCCGTAATATAGATTTTACCAGCTTGGTCCTGTGCAACGTTACCCGCAGGATAATTGATGTGGTAAGCGCTTACATCTGTATTGGTTCCCGATTTATAGGTATTAATATATGCGCCAACGCGAATGATCTCATAGCTGCTGCCATCTTTATTACATCTCCACCAGGTACCCCAGTTTCTTGGGCCACCTGCATAAGTAGATCCATAGACTTTACCATCAGCACCTTCAACGACAAAGCCCATGGGTGAAGCCCCATCATATTGATAAGCAGACAAGCTTTCCAGAGCAGCTTGGGCAGTTGCTGCAGCTGTGTAGGTTGGGAATGGACCGACATTATATTTGAACTCGTGAAGCAATTCTTTGTTAGTACCGTCTTTGTCCATACGAAACAGCGCGCCGTGACTGCCTGATCCTGCGTTTGTTTCAGGAAAGTAAAGTTTACCATCACTGAATTCATTCACATTTGCATATTGCGTAGCACTGCCACCCGTTGGTCCTGGTCCTGAATTGCTGATTACAAATTCTGAACAGTTTGCGAAATCATAAGTATAAACTGAGCCCCAATTTGAAGTTCCACCGTAAAATGTAGTTCCATAAAGTTTTCCATCAGACCCCTGGTGAGGTGTGGTATACAACGGGTACGAACCATCTCCTGGCCACCCTTTGAAGTCGTAATAGGACGCCGCATTGGTTCCATCTTTATTTACGGACATAAGAACTCCCTGGCCATATAAAGAACCTGCGTTACCCCAGTAGGTCGAGGTTACTACCTGGTTTCCTGTTCCCGCGCCGGTGTCGCCACCTTTACGGCCGGCCTGATTTGGATGCACATATTGCGAATATCCGTAATTCGGAATAAGGCCTAGAAAGAAGACAATCAGTAACAAACCTTTTGCACTTAATAGTGCCGGATTGTTCGATCTTTCTTTTTTTAGTAGGTAATTTTCTTCGTTCATTGAATTAATTGTTTAAAGACTTGAGATGAATTGATTTGGGGTGAGCCCAATGGTAATGCCTGGATTGCACGTGATTTTTGTCGTGTCATAAATGTGTGTTTGATAGTAAAACTTCGATTTAGTGATTTCTGCAAAGTTGATAGAACATTCGTTACCAGAGGGTTAAGGAATTGTTCTAAAAGGGGGATTTTTATAAGTAGAAAAAATTTTTTGCTCACGGAAAAATTTAGAACAAGATTTCTAAATGGCAAATGAAGGGTGACATATGGTTCAAAGTGGTGTGAAAATCTGCAACCTTAGTGAGGTAAGCGATTATTCAAAGTGCGATAGGGGGAAAATATAGACTTACAGGTGTGCTTTTCGTTCAAAGTTCATAGTAAAATGTTTACCACAAAATTCTATGGAATTACATCCTGTCGATTTTTTTTGTTCCTGACAGTTTTCCAGTGTGGTACAAGCAACTGAGCAATAGTTTTGCAGAAATATATTAAATCGTAATTTTTTAAATGAATATGCAGTAATTTGATAATCAGGTGTTTATATTTAAATTGGATTATCTTAGGCGGTTGACCTACATCTATCAGTTAAATAATTTCAATAAAATCTGTTACTAAATTTTCATCAGCACGTCAGAAGTTTTAAGTAGAATAAATTTGATCAAATCGAGCTTAGTACGATACTTTATGTTGAAGTAAACTCAATTATATTTAGGTATTCTAAAATTTATTCTACTAATTAAAACTTTTCTATTTTCAACGCGATCCTTGTAACAACGGTTAATTGGACGCTTATCTAGCCGGGAAAAGTGTTTTTATCAATCAGAATAATTAAAATACTCTCTTCGGTTTATCAAACACTCCTAAGAAATGGAGCCTACACACTTATGTAATGTTTATGAAGAAAAATATACTTATACACAGATTATGTTTTTTAATACTGGTTTTGGTGCCTTCGATTTCGGAAGCACAGCTAAAAGAATTATCGAAAACTGGGAACCTGAATATTTCCGATGGTATTTCCGGTAATTGTATCCGTTCAATAATCCGCGATACTACCGGATTTATGTGGTTTGCAACACCAGAAGGTCTTAGCAGGTATGATGGAAAACGTGTTCGTACATACAAAACCGGCGCGAAAAAACAGGGTAGTATATCCAGCGATTATGTAAATAGCCTATTCATTGATTCAAAGGGTGCAATTTGGGTTGCGACTTCCCACGGTTTAAACAAATTTGATTCGAAAACCTGTCGATTTCAAATTTTTTTAAATGAAAAGGCAAATCCAAATTCTATAAGCAATAATGATATAAAGTTTGTTTTTGAAGATCAGAAAGGGTTTATCTGGGCGGGCACTGCAAATGGTCTGAATAAACTGGTTGATAGTAAAAAAAACAGATTTGAAAGATATTTATTGAATACAGGAGCGGGGGCCAATCCTGGCATCAGCTTCACTACCGCGATGTGTCAGGATAAGAACCAATTGTTTTGGGTCGCTACCGCCGGAGGGCTTTTGAACTTGTCGGCTTCAGGAAAACTGCTACGTTTGTATAGACATCACCCAGGAAATATGCAAGAGGAAAATGATGATCTGACTTGTTTGTTATGGGATAAAAAAGATTTCCTTTGGATAGGAAGCAGAGCAGGGACGGTTAGCAAATTTAATATCAAAAGTAGAAATTTTACAGAGGTGCCATTACCTATCTCAAAAGAATGGTCTAGTCGTCATGTGGTGAACTGCATAACACTAGATAAAGCGGGTAACGTGTGGATTGGGTCATTCAAAGGGGCATACCAAATTAATCCCCGTACCAACCAAATCTTACACTACTTAAATGATCCGGACGTTCAGACGAGCATCAGCGATAACACAGTTTTCAGCGTCTTTGATGACAATTACGGGACAATCTGGATCGGAACTTATACTAATGGGGTTGATTTATTAGGTGATCGCAAAAACGTTTTTGGAAATCTTAGGGCAGGGAAAAGCAGCACAAGCCTAAGTTTTAAGACTGTGAATTGTATCGCACCAGACCTGCAAAATAACCTTTGGATCGGAACAAATGGGGGTGGATTGAATGTCAAAAATGGCATAAATGGAGTTGTTACCAAGTTTTCAGAAAAACTTGTGGGAAGTGCGTTTGGCTCGGACCAGATATCCAGCATTTTTCTTACAGATGATGGTAAAGCGTGGATTGGCATGTTCCGTGGCGGTATTAGTTATTTTGATCCATTGACAGCTTCCTGGAAATCTTATCGACACAACAGCGCTGACACAACATCATTAATTTCTGATGATGTTTTGTCAGTTTGCGTAGATAAAAGCAATAGGTTGTGGGTGGCGACTAAAGAAGGCCTCGACCTATTTGATAAAGGGCATTTTACCCATGTAAATTTGAAAAATAAGGGTAAAAAACAGATGGTGTTATCCATTTTTGAAGACTCTAAGCAAAATGTTTGGATTTCGTCCTTCTCTGGGATTTATCGTCTTAAACATAATGAAAAGACTTTTAAGCAAGTACCGGTTTATGATAATCAAAACAAAGCTTATAAGCCGGACTTAGAAGTGTTTTGTGTGACAGAAGACGCAGAAGGGATTATATGGGCAGGCACTCAAAAAGATGGCCTTAAAAGATATAATGTCTTGAAGTGTAGGTTTGAGACTTTTTCAATTAAGGGGTTACCAGAAGGTGAAGAAGTTTGTAACATCCGGGCAGACAAGTCAAACCGACTGTGGCTAACTTCATTCCATCGCTTGATGCTGCTCAATGAAGAACGTAATCGGTTGATGGTATATGGCAAAAGCGACGGTATGACCGCTATTGATATCTCGTATAATTCTCTGGTAAAAGGGCAAAATAATACTTTCTATTTGGGAACGAACGAAGGAGTTTTGTATTTTGATGCTGATGATGTCAAATTGAATGAGCTTCCCCCAAGTGTAGTCTTTACCGATCTGGAGGTTCAAAACGTCCCAATATTTCCTGAGGATAGTACAGGGTTGCTTAAAAGCGACCTTGGTTTAACCAGCGAGATCGTCTTGTCACATAAGGATAACTTTTTAAAAGTTGGTTTTGCATCACTTAATTATGTAAGGTCCGAAAAAAACCAGTTTTCGTATATGCTGAAAGGTGTAGACAAATTCTGGCATCAGAGCGTGGAGCCCTCAGTTATTTTTAATAATTTGGCACCGGGTGATTATACCCTGATTGTCAATGCCTCTAATAATGACAATGTCTGGTCTCGATATCCAAGACAATTAAAAATCACAGTCTTGCAGCCCCCGTGGAAAAGATGGTGGGCTATTTTAATTTATCTAAGTATTATTGCAGGAATTGGGTTTCTGATCATTCGCTTGTTTTGGATAAAAAAGGAGATTAGAGCTAAGGAAGAGCTTAGCCGTTCTAAGCTTGACTTCTTTACAAACATATCTCATGAAATAAGAACACATTTGACCTTAATTTCCGGTCCCCTGGACAAGTTAGTTCGTATGCAGAAGGAAAGTGACGAAGTTGGCAATTATCTGGAAATGGTTCAGAATAATTCAAAACGTTTAGTCGCTCTCGTTACCGAATTATTGGATTTTAGAAAACTTGATGAAAACAAGGTAATGCTGAAAACAAAACAATACGATGTAGTGTCTTTCCTAAGGGACATTCTTCCCGTTTTTGCACATTTATCACAGCAGCAACAGATCACGTTAACGCTCAAATCAAGTAACGAAAAGATCTTTGTCTGGTATGATCATTTTCAAGTGCAAAAGGTAATCTACAATTTACTTTCCAATGCTTTCAAATTTAGTGATGCAGGGGCGCAAATATCAATAGAGGTGTTTGAAAATGTAAATAATGTCCAAATAAAAATTACAGATGATGGTAAGGGAATCGCAGCTGATAGCCTTAAAAACATATTCAAAAATTATTTTCAGGTTTATGAATATGGCGACAAAAATACTGGCTACGGATTAGGACTTGCCTTGTCGAAAAAAATTGTAGAGATGCACCATGGAACACTTGGCGTTGAGAGCACTCCTTCCACTGAAACTTTGCGGGGAAAGACAACTTTCACGACTACGTTCTTAAAGGGAAACCATCATTTTTCAGCAGAAAATGTTTTGCCGGAGGATTATGTATCTAAGTTGGTCAATAGAACCTTTATCGATCCCGAAATGGATCAAGACTTAGAAAAATATGATCAGGAGTCAGAGGAATTAATTACTGTTGAAAGAAAATGTGTGCTGCTTGCAGAAGATAATCCGGAACTCAGACGGTTTATCATACAAAGCCTTTCCGAAAATTACACTGTAATAGAATGTTATAATGGGGAAGACGCTTGGGAGAGGGCTAGTGACATTATTCCGGACGTTGTCATAAGTGATATTTTGATGGGTGAAATGAGTGGACTGAAATTATGTGAAAAATTAAAACAGGATGATCGGACAAACCATATTCCGGTTATTCTACTTACTGCGATGGCTACGAGGGAAAATAGAATAGAAGGCTTGATCGCCCAGGCAGATCATTACATTACTAAACCTTTTGAGATCAATGAATTGGAATTGACTGTGAAAAATTTACTGAACCTCCAACAAGCTATTCAAACCAAATTTGGTAAATCTGTCAGCGAAATAGATTTCCCAAGAAACAAAACTGGTAGCCGAGACGATTTATTTCTCGGGAAACTAGCGGCCATTATTGAAGAAAACATGTCAGATCCCGGATTTGGTGTCAATCAGATATCTATTAACATAGGAATGAGCAGACCTGTTGTTTATCGTAAGCTGAAGGCTTTAACGGGCATGTCGATAAATGAATTTTCAAAAAATATCAGACTAAAAAAAGCTGCTTCAATATTAAGGACCGATTCTTACAACATTAATGAGATAGCAGAAAATGTAGGTTTCAGTGATCGAAGATATTTTAGCCGGGAATTCAGGAAGGTTTTTAGTAAAACACCTAGTGAATATGCACGCACAAATTTATAAAGCTATTAAGCAAAGACAGCTGAAGTGATTCCGTTTTGGTTTACACTTTTGCGGGTTAGTTAGTTTTAAGAATCTAAATTCGAATCCAGTTTAGCACGGCTAGGAAATTTAGTCTGTATTTCCTGTGGGCTGATGAAGTGGGTAGTATCTATTTCTGGAATCATGAAAGAAAAGTTAATTATAAGCTGTTCACTGATAATAATTATTCAAACCTTTATTCGGTGGCGACGAGTTTTACGATAAATTGAAATAATTCTTCTAATGGGAGGTCGCTCAGTTGGAGGTTTTTTTAAAATATTGAAAGTCCCTTTGCTCAACAACAGTAAATAAATTCGAATATGCAACACGGGTTTATATTGAAAATAATCTTTACCTTGGATGGTAACTAAATGACTAAGCAGCTTACCTGTGTAAGTCATACTTATTCTTGGTGAATTTATTCAATGCAATTGTGCATTAGACTAACGACATCCGATATGAAATGTGAAAGCTGTAAAATTAACGATTTTGAAGTTGAGCAGCTTGAAGATGAACAACAGAAGCCTTATTATTTGTGCAAGTCCTGTTTTGACAGACTAGAAAATAAAGCTTTAAGACCATTGGAGTTTTTCAATTTAACTGCGATACACGGACATAGTTCGCACTTGCACGATGATTTTTATGATTATGAAACGGGTGAAGCAACTCAACCAGACATTGAAGTCGTAGAGTCTGAAAAATTTCCTTTCCCTACTTTGAACAAATTCAGAATAGTCTGGACCGGCTTATAGATTTTGGATTTGTGCAATGTTTCACGAAAACTTTGTTATTGAAAAACTTAGACAGTTTGACAAAAACGAAGTGCTAAAAACTATTGATAAGAAAGTCAAATATAACAGAGCCATCAACTACAAAGCGTATGAAATTGCTGGGGAAGTCATTGGGAGAGCGGCAGAAAATTGGCTTAGAAACGAATGGGCAAACAGACGAGAAGATGAACTTCTAATTTTTGCTCGGCCCATCTCAAAGTGTTTTGGCTTCGATGAGGCGTTTGAAACAGTAATAGAGGAAATCGAACGTAAAGGTGACAAATACTTGTCCGAAAATATTTCAGCATTGCTATATTTTCAAAGTGAAAAGACACTTGATTGGATTGAAAAGGCAATTCATAGGACAAGTAATGTTTCGACAAATTGGGGGACCTTGCTGCAACCTCATAGTTTAGTTGGGGCAGGGCCGATAATTGGTTAAATGTTGGACGACTTTTAAGCTTAGCGGTGATTGACGCCCCGAAGTGTCAGACAATGCGCCTTCAATGGTGACTCTGAGAGCATCATCAGGTTTTTGATTCGCTATTGAAAATATGGTATCCTTACCAGAATCAACTACTTTAACGCGATTGATACCCAATCTGCTTCTTTAAAATCGTTACAGGATGCCAAAGCAGCGAATAGGAGCACCATTAATACCGAATTTTTAGTCGGGAAAGGTTTACTGAATTTGTTGAAATTCATTGTCCGAAGGTTTAAATGTCAGGAGTTATGTAACCGATATTGCAGAAATGTTGAAGTGCTGTAAATATTTCAAAAGAAATAGACACCGCTTTCCGGCGTATATTTTGTTTTACAATTTCTTGATGTTTTGCTGATTTTTTTCCAAATAGCTGACGCCCTTGTGCTTTGTTTTATTAGTAACCTTTTATAACTTAATCCCCATAAATTTTATCTCAAATAACAAACACTGAGGCGTTTCCAATCTTTTAAATTCTATTTTTGTCCCTTTCTCATTTAACATACGCCTCACAGTGACAGAATCCGTTACCCGAAGAGCCCTGACCAAGAAATGGGTGTCCGTTTTTGAGCATTCTTTGAAAAAACTTAAATAATTGAAAAGTTAATGAAACGATCCGCAACCCTAGTTTTACTGCTATTTTTTTGCTGTTCCGGAAAAGCGCAGCAGATTCCAGTAAGTCTTTTGGATAGCATTACAATTACAGGGAACAACGGCACTTATCCTAACATTGACGGAGTTGCCATAACCCAGCGTGGCAAGCTTATTTTTGAGACCTATTTCCATGGACTAAGTAAGGATAGTTTGCATGATTCCCGTTCTTCATTAAAGTCAGTTACAGGGATACTGCTTGGCATTGCTATCGAGAAAGGATTTATTAAAAGTTTGCAAGAGAAAGTGTACACTTTTTTCCCGGAGTATAAGCCGTATGAAAACTGGAATATTTTAAAAGACAGCATGACGATTGAGCATTTGGTTGCAATGAAATCCGGTTTTGATTGTGAAGAATGGGATGGGAGCAAGGATTGTGAAGACGACATGGAGAATGAGCGGGACTGGATAAAATTTTGTCTTGACCTGCCGTTAAAAAACAAACCAGGGACTCATTGGGATTATACTTCCATTAATACCATGTTGTTAGGAGGCGTAATTGCCCATGCCAGCCATATGACTGTTTCGGATTTTGCAGATAAATATCTTTTCAAACCCCTGGGAATTACAAAGTACAGATGGACAAAAGATCCTGTTGGTCACGAAATGACAGCGGGTTCTTTTTACATTTCCCCAAGAGATATGAACAAAATTGGGCAGCTAATTTTAAATGGCGGTGTTTTTAATGATAAGAGACTTGTTCCCCAAAAATGGGTCGAAGTCATGACAGAGAAGCATCTAAAAATTGAAAATTTTTCAAATGTGAGGATTTCTAAAAATAAAGCAGCTATTCCGCAACCCACTTATTACGGTTATGCGTGGTATAATGAAGAAGTCAGGACTGAAAAATTTAAGCATAACATTGTTTTTGCCTCAGGAAACGGGGGGCAGTATATTATGGTGATAAAAGATCTGGATTTGGTTGTAACCTTCACTGGTAATAGCTATAATTCTTCAAGATCAAAACTGCCTTTTGACCTGATGATAAAATACATTTTACCTTATTTTAGTCTGAAATGATTTATGATGGCAATAGAGCTACAATTCAATATTCGGGAAAGGGTCTTCGATATGAGATTTACCTTTTTGATTTTACTTTTCTGCGGTTTTCAAAATGTTTCTCAAGCCGGCGACCGGGTGTCAAAACACAGTCCTGAACGGAATTTTGAAAAGTTCTGGCAGATATTTGACCGTAATTATGCTCATTTTGAAAATAGAAACGTAGACTGGCGGCAACAGTATCGAAGTTTCAGGCCTCTCATTAGTGAATATACAACCGATGAGCAATTACTATCTGTCTTTAATGACATGGTTGCTCCGCTTAAAGATGGCCATGTGGTTATATCGCCAACGGGCGACTTAGCCGCCAGTGCTAAATATTCCAGATTTTATCAGGAGTTTCCCACCAAGGATCTTCAAGCGAAATTTCATCAGGTAACTCTCGAAAATCTACAAAAACAGGGGTTTGGCGCGTTTAAAAAATTTCACAGCGAGCCTCATCAGATTGGCGGTTATTGCCGATCAGCAGACTTTGGATATATTCAGTTGAATGGGTTCGGCGGTATGGCAATTGAGCTATTCACTAAACAATTGGATGATATGGTTGACGAATTTGCCGACGTAAAGGGACTGATCATTGACATTCGTATCAATGGCGGCGGCTCACCCGCATATCTGAGTGCGTTAATTGGACGGCTTACCCAGGTTAAACGACTGGTTGGATATGGACGCACGCGTACTGGTAAATCAAAACACGATTTTACCTCCTGGACTGCTTATCACCTAGCACCGCAGGGTGCGAAGCAATTGATTAAACCAACAATTCTTTTGACCAGCGGTGCCACGATCAGTGCTGGTGACCATTGCGCCATGTATCTCAAGGAGTTCCCTTATGTTAAACAGATTGGCGAAAACACAAATGGTATTTTTTCTTCCATGCATGGTGAGCGCTTGCCGAATGGTTGGCAAATTTCATTATCGAACGGACAAACGGTGAGTAGCAAACGTATCAGTTACGAGGGGAAGGGCGTTCCAGTCGATGTACTGGCTCTGCATACACGTACGGATATGCTCATGGGAAACGACCTTGCTCTGGCAAAAGCCTTTGAATATCTGGGAATAAATCAGTTGGCACTTGCTAAGGAAACTATTTGTTACGAACAGATAGCATTGAATTATTACGCGGATAGCTTGCTGCTTAACAAAATCTATGGCGATATCACCGCATATTCAACTGGCTTGGTAGAAGAGGATGCCACTTTATTAGCCCCTTTTGCAAAAAAATGTAACTCGTTGCAATCAGTTTACAGATCAGATGGTGTAGAAATGCGAGTAAGAGCTGAGGAGTTTGCTGACTCCACTTTCTACACCCAAAATATAGAACACCGTTTCTATGTAGGCCTTCGTTCTCCAATTCAATCTAAAAAAAGGTGGCCCTTTGCCAAACGCAATGGCCGGCGACTCACCATAGCGCACCATATCAACATTGCTGATAAAAACTACGTCCGGTTGCATTTAAGCCAGGGTGGGTGGAAAGGTGAGACCATTTTGGTTGTTGTTAATAACGAAGGCAGCGTTGTTGAACATTGCTTTTTGTCTTACAATTATCTGAGCAGTCAGTTCTACCAATGATGTTTAGCCAGCAACGAGTTCGGCAAAAGATCCGTGGCTGGATTTAGCAACATATTCTTTCGGTGCGCTAAAACAGTGTGCCTGCTTAATCCCAGTTCGCAGGCGATCTGCTTATTGTTGGTGTTTGGTCGCTGCTTTTAAATACTGCTGAAAAGGCTTTATTTTAATAGACCTTTTAAAATAAAGTCTTTTCAGTAGAAACCATCTATTTCACTTTCTCCAAAATAAGCTGGGTCATGCCGGGTGTGCCGTTTATAACGTTCTGGGTGACGCGATAGTAAGAGGCATCAGCCAACGTGATATGGGAAAATATGTATTCTCCGGGCAATGCGGCGCCGAAAAAATACGCTCTTTGTCCATTCGATAATGCATAAGTGCCATTGGTATATGTGGTGTTCAACGTTCCTATCCAGGTATTTCCTAAATTAACTCCACTGGTTGCCAATTGATAACCGCCTACACCAGAGTTCAACAGGGCAGCGCCCGTATTACTTCTAACCTGTAAATCAATTCCATCAGGGGTACTTGGAATGGCCGAACCGCTTGCAACGGAGCGGACGCAAATTTTGTCATAACACACTTCACCACCGGCAACATTACTGCCATTTATACCGCTAAAGGGAACAAGTGAAAACTGCACGCCGACGGAGGAGTTTATCACGACTACGTCACCGGCTGTGTTTACTCCCAACGGTGCTACACCATTTGTGGCGGGTGGCGTCACATCATTCATTTGTGTAAATCTTAATCCCGAGTTACCTGCATTTCCTTCATTAATTTCCAGCTTATTCCCCGGTGTTGCAGTTCCGACGCCTACATTACCGTTATTTTTCTGGATTACGGTTTTATTTCCACTAGCCGCCTCTACTTCTAAATTGGAATTTGGGGCAATGACAGTAGGATTCGAGCCAATTTTTACCTGACAGAAAGCACCAAATGAAACAAAAAAAAGTGCTGTAAGACAGCTAAACTTGAAGTGTGTAAATTTGTCCATTGTCGTGATAATTTTTAGAAATTAAACTGATTTAGAAAATGAAAAAGATTCACAAATGTAAAAAGTGGCCACCGGTAAGGTGTTAGTACTCTATCGAATAGCGTACTAGAAATATCTCTAACCATACGACTGTCAAAAAGCCTCTGCAATCTCACAAGCCGGCTTAGAGAACCTGATGGCTTTCCCGGACAGGCCTTTCAACAGCGCTTAACTACTGATTAAAAAATAAATGAAAGCTCGTTACCTCGGTTTGGGTAACCTTAATCCTAATCCCAATCAGTTCGGCGACTTCCTTGATGATGATCAGTCCAAGGCCGGTCTTCCTTTCGCTGTTGATCGCATGATTGATTTCATTTACATTAGGGTCGAGGTTGATCAGGTCCATTTTTTCACGGGCGAGGCCGATTCCGGAATTGGAAATAATTAACTCTGTCTGATTGTTGCTGGTCCGTACACAAATTTTGATCTCTCCCTGATTAGTATACTTCACGGCATTGTCAATCAGATTATGGATTACAATGGATAATAGCTGATAGTCAGAGCTGACCTGAATATTGTCGGTTAACTCGTTGGTGAAATGATTTCCCCTGCGCTCCACAACGCTCTTGAATAAATCTATTTTAAGGTCAATTAATTTTTTTAGGTTTATTTCCTCGAAATCCATCCGTTTGCCATAGACCTGAACTTTAATGTAATCCAGCAAATCGCGAAGCATGTTTCCAATCTGATGAGATAAACCCGATATCATTGTCCCGGCTTCGGACACATCCTCGTAACGCTGTTCCTGTACCATATCGGAAATATATCCGGATGCGATTGCGATGAATTTCAACGGAGATTGAACGTCATGAGTAATGGATGCAAGCATCCTGGACATAACATGCACCTGGTGATCCGAGTGATTTTTGGACTTTTCAAGTTCTTTTAAAGCATTTTTCAGTGAGACAGTACGGGATAAGACAATTTTTTCCAGCTCTGCCTTTTCGCGCCTGATGGCTTTTAATCTATGTAAGTTGTAAAAATAAACTGCGAGAGTAAGGGCCAAAATGAGGATAATTACAAAAAAGACTATCGTTGCAGTAGTTTCATACCATACCTGGGGTACAACAAGATGTATGCTTTTTGTACTGAAATTGTTAATTCCAAAACCATCCTGTTTCCTGACAATCAAGGTATATTTTCCTGAATTCAGACTGGAATACCGGACTGTAAAATCTTTGTTGTCTATGGGTAGCCAGCTCGCAGGCTCTGTATCCGATCCTTGCTTGACAAGTGTATACGAAAGATTAAGGTTGTTATAGTTTCCAAAAAAAGCCGTTGAAAAATGAAATTTGATGTTTTCGGGATTTAGAGGAAACCGGACGGTATCTCCTTCGACAGCTATCGGTTGTTGGTTAAGTTCTGCCTTATCAAGAATTATGTGTCCGTCGGGTATATATCTGCTGATCTGTTCAGGCCTGAACCACACCAGTCCGTTAAGCGATGGTAAGGAAATATATCCATTGGCCAGCTTTACTCCGCATGGTTGACAACTTCCGTTAAATTCATTGGTTTTAAAGCCTTCATCCATCGCATGATACATATAAAATAATTCGTGGAGTGGTTTGGTTGGCCCGGTCTGTAATTTATTTGAATGCTCGGTTTCGTTCAATGCAGCATACTTAAGCAGATCATTAATGTTCATTTGAAAAAGCCCTTTGTTGGTAGGTATCCATAGGTAACCCAGCCCATCACTGACCACACAGTGGGGACTTGCCAGGTAATTGTTTTTATCTAATGGAAATGTAACCAGGCTTTTCTTACCCTTCAGAAGCATAATGCCCTTTTGCAGTGCCGCAATCCAGATATTTTCCCGATCGAAAATATGAAAGCTTTTGATAGACAAACCTTTCGTCCCTTCAAAGAGTCTATACTCTTTTTTAGATACGTTAACACTATAAAGACCGGTAGTGGTACCAACTAAAAGTTCATGTTCGGTGAGAGATTCCAGGTAGGTAATATTCTTTAAACTATCTGGCCCAAAAAACTGAGGAGTTGAGCCAGGATCTTCAGGATTTATTTTATATAAACCCTCGTTGTCTACACCCAACCAGATTTGCGAGTCCTTTCCGTGATAAATAGCCTTTACTTCATTTTTGAATTTCCAGTGTCTGATTATTTTTCTCTCATCCTGGCTTAATTGAAAAATGTTTTCGTTACTCTTAACCCAGATTTGGGCTTTTGCGTCTTTGGTAATGGCGCGCCTGTCAAAGGGATTGGTTCTTTCCAGAATTTTAAGCCGTTTATCAATGATCCTGTTTTTTTGTTCATCTTTTCCAACGATAAAGCCCGTAGATGTTAAGACCGCATTATTTTGATAGGGTAGTTGTGAATAGAAAATGTTTGGCTGTGACTGGGTGAAAAAAATATCCAGTTTTTTATCTTCGGAAATAGTTAATGTCTCAAATTGATGCTTGCTCACTACATAAAGGCCGGTAGTCGTGCTGCCTAAGTATATTTTTTTATTGATCTTGTCGAAATGTATGACTTTGATATTTTGGGAGGGCAGGTCAAAATCTTCCAGCATAAGCTTGGTCACCAAACCTCCATCCTTTTGTTGTTCCAGAGCGTATAGATTCTTGGCAAGGAAGAGAAAGGCTTGATCTGAATTGTTGTTCCAGTAAAGTTTGATTTCTCTTTTTTCGGTTTTGAAGAAAGGGTTATTCAAGATATCTCCCTTAATCATAAACGTAGATACTTTTTGGCCAAAAATTTCGGTAAATGATTCCCGTTGATGAAGATAGTATAGCCTTTCTCCCAACGAAAAATAGTTCCATAGATTCTGTGCTGGATGGATCACTTCATGTTTTTTCTTCCAATTCTGATAGTATGTCGCATGCGTTTTATCACATAAATAGAAATTACCTTCTGCGCTGCCGCCAGTTATCATAAAGCTTCCGCCTGCATTAACAAAACGATAATTGGCCAAAGTGGGCCTGCTCCACAAGTCAGGCAGGCCAAAAACGTAAAATATACTTTTGGGATCTTTTGTTAGCGAATGTATTTTTGGACCTCTATTGCTCAAATACATCGAGTCGTATACCGCGCACCCATTTTCAATTCTAACTGCCTGACCAAACTCAAATTGTGCATAGGTAACATTGGAACGTTTACCGGTATTTGAATTTTCTGATAAAGTGGCGTTTCTGGAAGAAGGTTGTATGGTCATCACACGATTGCTTTTTATGTTTTTCAGGTTGGAGGAGTTGAAAACATAAAATTTGTGTCCGTCGAAACGGACCAGGCCGTCCTCGGTGGCCAGCCAGATAAAACCTTCTGAATCTGCTGATATGCTTTTTACACTGTTTTGCGGCAAACCGTTTTCGGCTGTGTAGTGATCGACGGTGTAACCGCTTTGTCCAAAACTATAATCTGATAAATAGGAACAAAAAAAAAGAGGAGAAAGGCAAAATTATTTTTCATAACTTAAATTGTGGTAGGTGATTGGAAAATCGATATGAATTCGGTTCGCAGCACCGGGTATGAGCAGGGACCGAAAGATATTTACTATCTGAATGAGGGAATTAATCAATTGAAGCCTATTTTTTTAGATTTTCTCTCGCACGAATGTAGCAATTTATTTGCGAGGATACGACGAACTATATCTGGTTTCCAGGCCCGACTAGTAAAAAAGGTGAAGGCACAGTCATTGTCGAGAGCTCCGCGGAGAATCCCCTGTTTGCAGTAACATATTTACAAATACGTGCCTTTTCATCAACTCGCCTAATTTGGGAGAGTCCACATAGAATGGCTTAATTTTCGGAATTGAAGTATTGTTTTAATCGAAGATACCAACTTGTTGCTCTACTGCGATAGGTACAGCAATAAGTTGGTCAATTTAGCTTTTACAGCGCAATATTTAACCGGGTAGCTTGGTGCAGCAAACACAGATGTTTCGTTCAATTACAATTTGAAGTGGCCTTTTTTAGCTTAGTCTGGTAACAGAATTTTATAATCTCTGATGTTTATTTATTAGAAATATCTCTACTGTAATTGGCCATAATTCGATACCGAAATATCGCTGTGTCTAATATATTTGTACTGTTATGTAGCAAACTATTACTATATATCGTTGCCCGGCGAAGTGCACTATACACACATTAAGATTTTCTCTGGAAACCCACACTTATGCGTTCGCGGGGACTCATTCAAGATTAGGAATCCCACTCACGGATGTCGGTTTATTATTTGTAAATCGGCAGGATTTACCTTAATCAATGCAGATGCCAACAAGGAGCGGCCTCCCGGAAAATGTTAAAAACGCCGGGTAGTGTTTGGTTATCATTCGGTTCGGTCATGCGAGTATTTTTCAAAGTACCCAGGGATCCTGTGTGAAACATCAGGACTACTTTTGTGCTTCGTTGTTTTACATCAATTACGGATTTTAGCTCTCAGGCAAAGCCAGCTCAGCCATTGACCTTTTGAGTTAATGGCGTATAGCAGGCGCGATAGAATCAGCATGCTGGCCAAAGGTAATTGACCAGATAGTCTCATTTGCCTTACAAAAGTAGTAGTCTGTAAGGCTTTTTCTGATTTTTCATAGGAACGTCATATAGCTTGTGCCCGCCGGGAATACTCCAATTTGCCGGCAAGATCGACTATATTCTGAACTTCCATCTTTCGATAAATATTGAACTTGATGGTGCTGACCGTGGAAACCGCAAGATTTAATCGATCGGCAATACTCGCCGTACGCATCCCCTGTATCAGTAGATTTGCCACTTGTGATTCTCTCGTTGAAAGTTTGCCAACATGATTGTTATCCCTCAGATCAGCCAAAAGGTATTCGGTTATGCTTTCGTCAAGATATTTTTTCCCATTCATAATTGTCGCGTAGGCGAGAAGAAAATTCTGTTGGCCGATCGATTTCATACAAACTCCTTCGATACCCTTCTTTAAGTAGGCAACCGTTACTTGTTTATGTGCTTCGTCGCCGAGAAGTATTGTTTTTAAAGAAGGGTATTTTCTGCGAATTTTATCAAACACATTTATATGGGTATAGTCAGATTTGTGGCCGTCAATAATAAGTAGATCAAAGCTGGTCTGCTGCAATGTGTCCTGGATGCTTTCCCAGGTATTTTCCTGGTAAAAAGTAGCTTCGATACCTTTGTTCTGAAGGCAGGAAATGATACCTAAGCTCAGCAGATCGTTGTTGATTAACATCAGTATTTTTGTCATGTTGTGAATTGCCTGTTGTGAATTGTAAGATCGGTAAAATGAATTTT
This sequence comes from Dyadobacter diqingensis, assembly GCF_024220585.1. Taxonomy (GTDB): domain Bacteria; phylum Bacteroidota; class Bacteroidia; order Cytophagales; family Spirosomataceae; genus Dyadobacter; species Dyadobacter diqingensis. The sequence continues at coordinate 133,835 of NZ_JAMXKF010000006.1, read as the reverse complement.
TATTTCGCCATTATCTGCCTCCGAAAAATCATTCAAATCTAGAATAAATGTGCAAATGAAGTTGTCGAAAATCGTTAGAAACGCATAGAAATATATCTAATGGATTTTGGCTGTGCTTTCGAGAAATTACGTAAAGGGGTAGGTACATGGATGTTCGGTAAATGTGTTAACGCTCTAAATTGATATGGTCATAAAGTTTGATAGCCGTTTTCTGCACCAGTAAGGTGAGTGTGAGGCGGTTTGAATGAATAGATATCTTGTAAGCCTGCTAAGAGTGATCAAAACAGAAAGAGCTGCGAACAGAAGCTGCGGCTCTCATCGAGATACCGCAGCGTACTCTGATGGCTAAATAGGCAGTAAGGCTGACGCGGCAAATTGATCAAGCCGCGCTGTAAAATGCCAGGTATCATTAGCTGAGAGGAGGGTTGTCATTCAAACGTTGAGCAATTATGTCACAATAACTTTTAACCGGGTTTATTTCTGTCTTTTATGGCACGCAATTCTTTTTTGTGTTTTAGATTATACGTGCTTTAACCGTTGTGTGTATACGCCAATGGAGTGAAAAACAATTTTAACCGAATGATTAAATTATTACGGACAGCAGTTTTATCATTTTATGCAACCTTTTGTTTTCTTGTGCTCTCCGTTTTGGCAGGAATATGATACAAATGTAGTTGCAGATGTGCAAAGTTCGGTTAGTAATCCTTGTCTACCTTATTAGAAACATTTCTAATTATGAATTTTCGGTTTCGTATCCAGCACTGAAGACTAATTTAAAATGGGTTTTATCTTCCTGGCTGACGTTTATTCTAATATTAAGGAGTCTAGCCAATTCTTTTACAATAAACAACCCCAGTCCAAATATTCTCTTTTCCCTTGGAGGGGTAGCTTCGGAGGAGTCTCCTGGATCCTGATTAATCAATTCAACGGCCTTTGTTGAAAGTCCCAAACCGGTATTGGAAATGTTAATTTCCGTTTTTCCTTCCTGATTCGCATGTGCATCAATCAAAATGAATCCCCGTCGCGTGTACTTACATGCGTTATCAAGGAGATTGTGAAGGATGATCGAGAGTAGATGGTAATCGGAATCGACAGTTGTTTCTGGCGAACATTTAATGCTGATATGTGTGCCGGTTAGTTCAGCGGCGGCTTTAAAAATTTTCACTTTCGAATCGATGAGTTCCAGAAGAAAAATGGTTTCGACTTTGACGGCACTACCGTAGATTTGGAATTTGATGTAATCAACCATATCCTCCATCAGGTTACTCGTCGTTTTAGATACGTCATAAATAATTTGTCCCAATTGAGCTGTTTTGTCGATTTGTCCGGTCCTCAGCAGATCGGGTATGCCAGACGCGGTTAGCGAGACGTAACGCAACGGGGATTGAATGTCATGGGTTATGGAGGCTAACAGAATCGAAATAAAACGAATCTGATTAGCCATTCTATCCTTATACTCTTTTTGCTCAGTTAAGGTAGATTCAAAGGATTGGGTTCTGGTTGCAATCGTTTCGATTAATACGGTATTTTCCCCTTTAATCTGAAAAAGCCGGTAAACCGTATAAATATAGCCGGCAAGTACAAGGGAGACGATAAGAATACATTGAGAAGAAGAATACTGATTCCATCCACCGACTGTGACCAGGCATTTGTTTATCAGTTTATTGCAATTGTCCATGAGGGCTGTTTTTGGGTGGCATTAAATATAACTTAACTATATGCAGGTCCGGTAAAACGTTGGTTATCATTGAAGATCAAGATGTCTCAAAGACACAATAGATTTCAACACTACTGTTTTTCGGGAAAGGAAACCTGGTCTCATCGATATTCTGGTCCGGAGAAAGTAAGCACTATACAAAGCTTGCCTGTAAGTGTCGAAAAAGCATAACTTCCCACACGTCAAACGTGGTTTTAAACCCGATCAAGTTAAAAGTTCCGGCATAACCTTTTGGATCTTGATGTATAGTTCTATTGGATTGGTTACGTCAAATTTTTCGAAAATACGTCCCTTATGGGTGCTGATGGTAGTCTGCTTAAGTTCCAGTTCATCGGCTATTTCCTTGGTCCATTTTCCTTTTAACAATAAACGAATCACTCCCTTTTCTCTCTCAGAAACTTCAAAATTGAGTTTTTTATGGCTGGTTTCATTTGGAGCGAGAAAGTTTTCGGCTATAATGCGATGGATCGCAGGGCTTATATATTTGCGATTACTCAGTACGTGTCTTACCGCTTCTATGATGGTTTCGTAAGGGGCGTTTTTTGATAGAAATCCATTCGCGCCTTGTTGTAGATATTGAACAGCATATTCCTCTTCTGGCAAACCTGTATGAATTAAAATCTTAACATCCGATTGTATCTGTCTTAAATCGGTGATCATTTTTGGAGTGCCGCCGCCGGGCGTCTTAATATCAAGAATGATCAGGTCGTTGTAGCCATCCCGAAGACGACCGATTCCTTCCGAAAAACTGGATACAGCAGTAATATTTGAATTCGGAAAGTATTTTTCAATAATAGAGGTAAGAGCCCATACAATAATTTCATGGTCTTCAATAATCATTAGATTTAACCGTTGTTCCATTTAAGTTACTGTGTTTAGTGTGCATTGACCGTAGCAGCGTTGCAATATTAGGGATTATCGATTTCAAAATCTTCTAGTTTTACTAGTACAATTTTTATATTTGATTCGAAATATTTCTAATAAATTGTAAGTGACTTACGAATTATACCAGACAAGTCAATTTCTATATTGCCTGGAAGGCTCACGGGATTTTCACTATCAGCGTGTTACTTTGTGTTTGGCTGACCAGATTTCGAATGCGTGAGGATAGATACATCTGGAAGCCACAATAGATTTGGAGAGTGAAGGCGCATTAAATAAAATCATTATGCTCTTGTGATCTACCGTATAGATATTCAGATAAGTTGTTACAGACTTCTGGATTTTGCTTTTTCCAACGATTAACTTCTAATGATTTGTAGAATAATATCTAAATGTTAGCTTAAAGTATCAAAAAATTTCATTTTATTTTTACGAACCGGCAAAGGCTCATGGCCGATGTTTGTTTTGCTCTTTTCAGAGCAGGAGATTTTGTTTCTGACCTGAATTTTTTAACTGTCTTTTTTAGTAAAAAACTTAATTCCACATGTCGGTTACGGCATAGTATTCTTAAACGAGGCTTTTGGGAACTTTGAAACTTCTGGGAAGGCCTATACCCAACGATATCATGAAGGAAAATGCGTACAGCAAAAACCATAAGGTCAAAATAGATCTTCATGGGAATAACCTGACGGACGAACAGCTCGTCACCTTATATTTGAGTACAAAAGCGGACGTTTACTTTGAGAAATTATATGACAGGTACGCCAAAAAAGTTTACCGAAGGTGTGTACGGATTGTCAAGGACCAAGCCGAAGCGCAGGATCTGACCCAGGAAATCTTTTTGAAGCTGTTTTTTCGCTTGAACACATTTAAAGGAGAATCAAAATTTTGCTCCTGGTTGTTTTCCGTAGCTTACAATCAGTGTTTTGATTACTTGCGTGCGAAAAATAAAAGCCGGCACTTATCCTTTGATGATTTTGGGGAGGGATATTCATTTGAATACCTCCGGCAAGACTCTGAGGAGAAAAGCAGCAGACAAGAGGCAATGGAGGCCGCCCTGATTCAGCTCAGGGCGAAAGAGCGGCAGATTCTGCTGCTCAAATATGAAGACAATCTGGGCATTGAGACCATTGCTGAGGGGTTTCAAGTCAGCCAGCATGCCATAAAAATGCGGTTGCTAAGATCCAGAGAGATGCTTCGAAAAATATATGTCCGTATCCTTGATAGCCAGTGTTCGTCTGGTTTCTCCCGCCTGAGCTGAGGTTATTAATATTACATACACTAGAAATGGACTCTTTGGTCTGATGAAAAATGCGACGGTGCTATTTACCAGTAGCAGAGCCGTCTGTTTAAAATTTTCGGTCAATCATTTTACCCATTTTGACAGTGATTAGAAATATTTCGAATCTGTTTTATGATTATTACGAATACTGACAAGAGCAAAGTAATTTATATTTGTCCTGCTTCTCGGTAAAACAATAGAAGCGAACAAGAAATCAATGTTTTTTGTGAAATAAACTGCTTAAATATTATCCATTGTTGTCCGGTTAAAAAAGGTCGGCTGACTGGAAAGTTATGCATACGTATATTTGTATAGGTTAGTGTTGATACGATTTGTTATTTATGTAATTGAATATTACACGCACAGTTCATTCGCTTAGAGGAATAGTCCGTGCAGGGATCTAATGTTTCAATATCTTCATTTAATTGGCGTTCACTCTGCTTAACGAGAATAAGTACCTTTTTGCCTAAAATTTCATGGTTTTTGTCAAAATGATAAACCGGATGTGACGATGTTGGTAAATCAGGTCTTATCAATAAAAACAGCAGACACTCGGTCAATTCGAATCGACTAACTTATTAGACACCAGTATATTATCAACGCCATTGACCGATGAGTTGTTTAACAAATGATTTCGCGTGCTGAACACTTTTTTCTGTACCGATAAGGATCGGGGATCATGCTTATTTCATTTAATCCGGCAGCTTTTTGGCGGTACGATTACGCATGTTATTTTATAATCAGTTCATATAAGTCCTGCTAAACCAGGATGATGATTAGAAATATTTCGAATCAATTGCGGTAATGTTGCTAATGATTGTTCGCGGGGTTTGATTTAAATTTGTCATGTTAGATCGCTGGTACCTGTCGTCATTTTAGATCGATTCATTTGTTTGGGTGATATTGTAAGGCGCTGTTTTACAGTAATGTTTGAGTCGAAAGGTACTCTTATTATTTGATGTCTAAGATCTGAGGAAAAACTGATTATTTACATAACTAACACACCTATGACGAAATAGATTACCTGATTATGCTTTAACAAAGGATGTTTGTCATTTGTTAGAATGCTTTACATAAATAGAAGCAGGTGACAGAATATCTTATTCGTTAGCAATTACTTACTGAAAGTTTTACGATTTTATTTTACTTTAAAATTTGTTCATTATGACACTACACTATACCACATCAGACTACATTTTTACAAAGCCTCTATTTTGTAAAACCGAATTAAACTTACTCATACGTCTTCACCCGAAAAGGCCTGCATGTACTCACGCATTGGATAAAGTGAGCTGATGGAATCGTATTGATAAATATGTTCCTGACCAGCCAGGGGCTTCTGCCATTCTTTTATACGCCGTCCGGATCGGATAAAGCGTAGAAACCGGCTAAAAAATACTGTACATCTCATATTATACATACACCCGAACCGCCCGCTAATCAAACCGTGGCGGCACAGGATAATACTGTTCTTACCAATAAACAAAAATCAATTTACTAGAACTAAAAACTACATTTCTGATGAAAAAGAAACCACCATTATCAAAATTTCTACGTGCGGCTTTTTTTGCAGGTATCTTACTCTTTTCCTGCCCGGTAGTATTTGCACAAGTGAAAATCGGCACGAATCCGACAGTTATTGAAGCGGCTTCAAATCTGGAAGTGGAGGCTTCAACAGCAAACAGGCAATTCAAGGTAAACAAAACCAGCGGGCAGGTTACCCTTAAAGATGGAACCCAGGGCAATAACAAGGTTTTAACTTCTGATGCCAACGGCGCAGCAAGCTGGCAGCTTATTGATGCTGCTAATGTGGCTGCGTTTCCCAAGGGGAAAATGGTCGGTGCCCAAACTAATAATCTGGCCTCCGGGAATCCGGTGGATGTGTCTTTTGCGAGTAACGAGTATGCAGAGGGCGGTGTCGTCAGGGTTGGACAGGCCTTGAGAGTGCCAGTAGCTGGTGTGTACATGGTTACACAAAAATTAGAGTTCGTAAACGATGGATGCCCGGGCAATAGTCAAATAAGTGCTGCGATGTGGATTCAAAGAAATGGAACCAACGCCGCGGTATTCGACGATCGGACGAGTGTAAGGCTCAATGATCGTTTTTCTTTAACCCTGGTTAGTCCCATGTACGTGCCTGCAAACGGCCTGGTGTCTGCTACTGCCTACGCAAATTTCGGTGCTGTGGCCGGATGCACAACTAAAATCGAGTCTGGAGAGCTATCTGTTACCTATTTGCCTTAAATCAATATCACCAGATGTCAACTTAGCGACGATTAAAATTATACACAAACCAAACAAACCAAAACAATGTACAAAACTACAAATAAGCTATACCATACGTCATTTTCGCGGAAGCGGAACTGGCTGAGTCGGGTCATTTTAATCCCGCTGTTGGCACTTGCGTCCGGTGCGCAAGCGCAGGAAGGCAGCCAGGGAAACACTACTATTTTTGCAGGTGCGCAAATGACCATATTTGGTAATCATAATTTTGGCGCCGGAGGTGCAGGTGTTATGCCCGGTATCATCAATACCGAGCGTACGACATCCGCGACCGGTACCGGTTATGGGGTATTGAATTACGCATCAGCATCTCTGCTCGTCACAGGCGCCAATGATGCCAACCATGTTGACGGATATGTGCGCAACCTCGGTACGGGCAAGTTTGTATATCCTGTTGGCGATAACGCTGTTTACGGCCCTTTTGCAGCCACGGCAGCCAATACGACCGGGGCTTATTTTCACGTAGATCCGACTTCGGCCATTACCAGTAATCTGGCAGGAGGCAACTATCCCGTATTACCCACCACAGGACCTTTCCCTAGCGACAGTGTAACCATGACGGTAAAGAATGTGAGCAAGATTGAATACTGGGATATTGACGGAACGACTGCCACTAAAATCACGCTGAGCTGGAACGCGCTTAGCGATGTAACGACGATGACGGGAGGGAGTATTTCCAAATTGACCATCGTGGGCTGGGATCCTGCAATTAAAAAATGGGTCAAAATTCCTGCGACAATCGATGCAGCTGCTATTGTAGGTGGCGGAGCCAGTACGTTGACAGCCGGATCAATCACAACTAATGCGACTGTTATCCCGGGTAATTTCACGGTGTATACACTCGCTGCGCAGGTGCCTGACCTTACGCCTACGACCGACATCGACGAGCTGAGTTTCTTTACCGATGGTACCAGCAGGGATTTCATTGTGAACCTGTACGAAATTGAAAATGTAGATGCAACAGGACAGATCCGCTTCCGGATTACCAAATTGTCGGCATTCACGATTACTTATCCAACTACAAGTACGGTTTCCAATGTTTTCGGTGGAATTTCCAATGAAAACGGCAATTGGACTTTTACAGAAACCAGCGGTTTTATCACGGTGACTGCGAAGGCAGGTGTGATCATCCCGGCAGGCGGGCAGGCTTTAATTGGCTTCAACATTACCAGAAAGGCAGGAACTCCTCCGGGTAATTCTCAGAACATCACAGCCACCATCATCGGAGGATCGGGAGGAGAAGTCAATACTACTAATAATCAGGTGGTGACCACGGTTACTGCGCAATAGCTTCTTCACAAACCGGCACAACTCATGAAGACCAAACAATTATTATTATTTCTATTCTTGCTTGCGGAAACCATAATGGTAGCTTCTGCCGAAGGGATAGGGCCCGGGAAGGCAGTTCCTTCTAACAATGGAGCTACTGCTATGACATTTTACGCCTATAAAAAAACTGCGGCAGAACAGATAGCTTTTAGTTTCATAAAATCAGCTGCGGCAGTAACGGGGGCAGTGTCTACGGATAAGTTGACTATTAAAGTGTATTCGCCTTCTGGTAACCTGACTTACAATCAAACTATTTTAGCGTCAAATGCGCTTAATACTGCTAAAACCGGACAAACCGCTTCTACCGAAATAGGAATCTGGACATTTCTTATTGAACAGGCTGGTAATTTTTCAATTCCTTACATTACCGACATCAATGTAAAAGCAACCAGTACGGGCGCCACGATCGTTGGTCGGGTATATACCGAGCGCCTTAATTTTCTACATGGTGAGGTCACCAACATGAGCACTTTCTCTGTTTATTCTGTGAATCAGCAGGGATACAAATATACTTCGACGTTCTATAATCTGTACCCAATTTATATTTCATTCGTTATCAATCCTTTTGGCAATGTACTGGCTGGAACATGTACGTCCGCGTACAAATCATCCGATAGCAGTGATCCAAGATATGCCTGGGGAGATAATTGCGGAGGTGCGTCGAAAATATTTTTAAATACGATTGCTGAGGATGTCCCTGCTTCTGCACCCCGTTACAATCTTACTACCAATGCGACGGTGACAGAGTGGTTGAATCCGGAGATCGCTACCGAAAATGTTACTGGCCTCGCTTACACGCCGGGAGCCGCGGCTGGTGTAGCTGCGGGATCTTTTACCTTTAATGTCTTCAATTACATTGGCAATGCCACACTGCAGATCGATGTGGACAACAACGGTCTGTATACCGACGCGGTGGACAGGTCTATTTCAGCAGGGGTTCAGCAGGGTGCTAATACGATTGCTTTTGATGGTAAAGATGGAGTTGGGAATGACATTCCCTGTACAGCAACGCTGAAAGCAAAAGTGGTGCTGGATAGGCCAGGTGAAATCCATTTTGTAATGAGCGACGCTGAGGGGCTTGGCGGAATTAAAATTACACGTACGAACGGACCAAGCTCTCCTTCCAGTCTCATCAACTGGGATGACACCAGTGTGTATACTGCCAATAGACCGAATCCAACGCCCATTCTACTAGGAACCAACGTAAATAGCAGCTTTACCACCACAACGCATGGATGGGCGATGAACGCCCAAACCGGCTGGGGGAATAGCGCATTTATAGACAACTGGGCTTATCTCCCCGGTTTAACAAATCAGGAGATAACGGTTAACACGCTCTGTCGGTTTCCGGATTTAACGCCAACAACCGATATTGACGAGCTAAGCTTTTTTACAGACGGTACCAGCAGGGATTTTATCGTAAACCTATACGAGATTGAGAATCTGGAGGCAACAGGCCAGATCCGGCTTCGTGTTACGAAGCTGTCTGCCTTCACAATTACCTACCCAACGACGAACACCGTCTCTAACGTTTTTGGTGGAATTTCCAATCAAAACGGCAATTGGACTTTTGCAGAAACGAGTGGATTTATTACGGCTACTGCGAAGGCGGGTGTGACGATACCGGCAAACGGGCAGGCCTTAATCGGTTTCAATATTACCAGAAAGGCAGGTACTCCCCCGGGTAATTCCCAAAATATCACAGCCACCATTATCGGAGGATCAGGGGGCGAAATTAATACAACCAATAACCAAGTGGTGACCACGGTTACAGCACAATAATTTATTCTATCCATTTCTAATTATTTGAATCATGAAAAAAATCATCGCATATCTAATGATCGTTACCGGCGTGTTGGTTTCTCAATACAGCCAGGCACAGGATGTCAGTATCAACGTTACCAATGCTGCTTCGATCGCGCAGGGAGACTCGACACCGGTACTTGTCAGTCTTTGCAATGAAGACCCAAATCCAATCGACGCTCCGGCAAACAAACTTCGTCCGCAGCTGTCGGCTCCCAATAATGTCATTTTCTCATCAGTTACCAATACAGACGGTACTCCCTTGACCGGATGGACTATTCTAAGCAAGACCACGACAACTGTAAGGCTGTTGAATCAAACTCCGCTTGTTAATGGGGAGTGCGTTGAATTTTATGTCTGGGTGATAGGAACGGTTATTAGCGGGTCGACTAATTTTAACGGAACTCTGGGATTTCAGGGCCCTCAGACGTCGGGCAATAACATCGCCAATGACAACAGTATCACATCCATTGCTGTAACGGCACCCCTTCCGGTCACCTTGGTTTCCTTTGATGTGCAAAAAGAAGGACAGGTTGCAAAACTTAAATGGGCGACAACGGCAGAAACCAATAGTGATTATTTTGAGATCCAACACAGTGTTACCGGTAAGGAATGGGCTAAAATAGGAAATGTGGCCTCAACCGGAGAAAGTAGCACACTCAAAAACTACACGTTCAGCCATGGCAATCCTGTAAATGGGGAAAACCTTTACCGCCTGAGAATGGTAGATAAAGACCAGACTTTTGCCTATAGTCGCATCCAAAGCGTGAAGTTTGACGGGATCACCAAAGACCTTACCATATACCCTAATCCGGTAAGCGATAAACTGTTTCTACGCGATTTTAAAGAAATTACCAATATCCAGATCAACGATTTAAGCGGTCATGCCGTGTATCAGGCGGATGCAAACACTACTGGTGAAATTAATATATCAGGTCTGAAGTCCGGAATGTACATCGTTAAAATCAGCAGAGCCAATGGGCTTACATCTACTCAAAAAATCGTAGTGAGCAAATAAAACGGTCAAGGGAATATCAGCGGCATTGGCCTGAATATTTTGATAGGGCTTTCATTTTTACTAGTAATCATGCCTGTCAATGGAACAGAAAACCGGGAGGACGTCTTAACAGGCGGAGATAGAAAAGTTGAAAAGCCAAAATCTGGCATTGCAAAGCGAACTGGGTAAGGTGGTCTTAATGACGGATAAAATCAAAGAGGTTCAAGCAAAATTGGCTCAGCTGCTTGCAGCCGATACCAAGTCGGTAGTGGTTGGCAATTAGTTACACTTTAATATACACGCAATGAAAAGTTCAAAAATAAGTAGAGCAATATTCCTCGTCACATTATTGCTGAGTGCGACGCTTTCTTCCGCGCAGGTGAAGATCGGAACGAACCCTACAACGATAGGTTCAAACTCGAATCTGGAAGTGGAGGCAACTAACAATAAAAAAGTTATTGTTCACAAAGACAACGGTACCGTAGTTATTGAAAACACACCGCCCGGAGCGTCTACCGATAGCATACTGACGGTAGATGCAAATGGAAATGTCCGGGCGATCACACGGAAAATCCCTTACCTCGGATTAAAAGGCGGAGTAATTACTGCAACCAACGGGGCCAACGTAGCTGTGATAAATTTAACACCTCAGTTGACCAATGACATTGCATATACACCAGCCAATGGCCAAATTAAAATCAATACGGCAGGTATTTATTTTTATGCAGTGTCAGCAATGGGTCCTGGCCAACCGGGGGCTCCCGGAAGCGCCTTTGATTACTGTCATGTAGTATTTGTAAATGGGACGAACATTGGTAGTATTTGTGGAAGGGCAAAAAGTGGCGAAGGTACAGGTAGCACAAACACCGGAATGTACAAGCTTAACCCTAATGATATTGTACAAATCCGATTGACCACCGCGTCAGATTGGGCCGGAAATGGCGCCTATAATTTCAACGTCGCATTGTATAAACTAAGCGACTAAAAACGATCCTAACGGTTTTCATTGAACAAAAAGCCGGAGAAGTTTTCTTGGAAGAGCGTAAGGCTATTGGTGAAAGTAAAATGTCAAACTAAAATTATGCATCATATGAAACATTTAAAAACAAATATTCTAAGAGTTGGATTGTTTTTAACATTACTGCTTAGTGCCGCCGTGTCCTTTGCACAGGTTAAAATAGGTAACAATCCTACTGTTATTAACCCGAATGCGGTATTGGATGTAGAGAGTGCTTCTAAGGGAATTCTCTTTCCTAGACTACCGCTTACAGCTACAACCAATCCTTCACCGCTCACCGCCCATGTTGCTGGTATGCAGGTCTACAATACGGCGTCGGGCACCGATGTAGAGCCCGGTATCTACTACAACGACGGAACTAAATGGGTAAGAGTAGGTGCGGAAGCGGACGAGGTGTTTATATATGGGCCTGGTGCACCCACCGGGTCTTGTACCACGGGCACCATATATGTGGATACGCTCGAAGATAGCAATACGGAGGGTAATACCTGGAGTTGTGTAGCCGGGGCCTGGGTTGACTATGTACCGAAACCTGCTCCCAACACCACTCCTTTTTACCTTGCTAAGTCTACCGTTGACGCGAAGGGGAATAAATCAAGTGCGATTTACCGGAGAGGCTTTGTTGGTTTGGGCCGGGTAACTAATCCGAGGGCCTCGCTTCACACGGAGGGCCTTGTGTTAATTACCAGAAATGGCCAAACCCACGCAGGATTAGGAAACGGAACGCATAACTATAATGGCATCGTAAATTACTACAATACTACCACCCGTAATGCCTATATCGCCGTCCAGAATAACAGCGCTTCCCCCAACCTTTATTTGAGCAAAGATCGTGCATCAAGTGGTGATGTTTTTGTAAGGTTTGCTATGACTAGTGGCGGAACAACGCAAACTGCCGGTTCTATTACCCGCACCACTGGGTGGAATATAAGTTATAATACGACCTCCGATGGTCGCTTAAAGGAAAATGTCAAAACTACGCACTACGGAATCCGGGATTTAATGAAGGTAGGGGTAATGGATTACAACTATATCAGCGACAAGAAGAAGGAGGGGCAAACCGGTTTCATTGCCCAGGAACTTTACAAGATTTATCCAGAAGCGGTAACGGTTGGCGGAAAAGATCCTAAGGTAAATCCGTGGACAGTAGATTATTCCAAAGTAACGCCGTTACTTGTCAAAGCCATTCAGGATCAGCAGAAAGAAATCGAATCACTTAAGACCAAACTTGCCGAAAAGGATGTTTTCAGCGCTCAGGAAGTAGCTGCACTTAAGGATCTTCTTAGAAAACAAGTGGCAGAAAAAGCGGCTTCGGCTAAGTAACAAGTGTGGGACATAAAAGAAGCTGGAAAAATTTCCTGAAAAGTCAGGTAACCCAAATATCAGTTTCAGTACGCGGCCCAAAATAATAGATGTAAAGAATTGCCTGGCAGATGTTGTGATATGCCAGGCAATTCTTTACATCTGTCGATCAAAAAGCAACTGAAAGTATATCTTATCAGTCCGCCTGACCTTTACTTCATTACTAAATTGCATTTGATTGCCATACACCTCGATCTTAACGTAGTCCGGAAACTCTTTGAGCATGCTCTACATCCGGCTCGATAGATCGGAAATGATAACACCTAGTTTGAATACTTTATCCCGCTCACCGGTTTGAACTGTCTTTTCGATCGTTGCGGAGATAAGCGCATTTTATTTTAAGGGATTGATTTACGTCACGCATGATGGAAGTCAGTAACCGGGCTAAAATATGGATATGGTCGGTGATTTGGTTTAATAAAAATTGTACGGGGCGGCATTAAAGATTCACAAACGGCACTAGATCATTGAAAACAAACATAACCAGCCGACGATAAGGTATATACGCTATTCTGAAACTATAAAATTTTAATTCGTAGGCGCTATGCCTTTTCAAGTAGCTCAGGCCAGCCAACTTCGATTTTTTTGTAGAGCTCAATGATGCTGCTTATGTCAAGCTTCTCAAATATCCTTGCTTTGTGGGTACTTACCGTAGATAGCTTAAGGTCCAGTACATCGGCAATTTCTTTTGTCCACTTTCCTGCAAGGAGCAGGCTGATCACCTGCTGTTCCCGGGAAGAAAACACCACCGCCTGCTGCCCAAATTCTGAGGTGCCGGGATGGTTGAAGTAGTTGTCGGTAATTAGCGCCTGGGTTGAGTGGTTAATATAACGTTTGCCATTTAAGATGGTCTTTATTGCCATAGGCAGCAGTGGAAACGGATCTTTCTTTGAAAAAAAACCATCTGCGCCAGCCGAAAGGTATCTTAGCGAGCCTTTGTCTTCTTCCATTCCCGAGTGGATCAGGATTTTTATTTGCGGCTGTACCTGTCGAAGTTGCGAGATCATTTTCGGACTGTTTCCGCCGTTTACATCAATGTCTAGAATAATCAGGTCGAAGGAACTGCCTTTTAAAGTTCGGACTCCCTCATCAACCGAATTAACGGCTTGTAAATGGGTATTAGGGAAATGTTTAAAAAGTATTTCCTTTAATGCAAAGACGACAACTTCATGGTCTTCGATGATCAAAAATTTAGTGGTGTTTTGGTTCATCTGGTTATGAGTTTAACACGGGTGGGTAAAGAATTTCTGTAAAATTAGAACTATCACGGTAATAATACGACGTTCGCGTTCGTAATTTACTCGAAATCCGTTCGAAATATTTCTACTGTGCGACTCGCCTTATGGCTCTGAAAATGTGTTTGACATTTCAACGGAGCAGCGTTGCGATGATTTTTGCATTGTTTAATGATATAAATGTAACTGAAAGTGATTCTTATTTGGAATCTGCTGTTTTACAAATAGATTTTATGATTTATGTGTTTCGACCAATTCTGATTTAAACAATTTATTGATCGTAAACGGCTGATTTATCATTTGAAAATAAATTCTAAATAAGTATAGAAGTCTGTTCTGGTTTTTCCCTTTTTTCAATTTGTTCAAAGACCAATCACGGGTTAAGAGAGTTTTATAAAATCCTTAGTATCATTTCTAATGGTTCTGCGTTTTAGTTCGAGCCGTATTAAGTTTTGGTTTTTCTACATTTGTTCACGAGCAATCTGTGAAATGCTGTTGTTTCATAGACGCTTGATTTCTCGCCTGGAAATTTTCTTGAATGTAATGAGATGATGGACCTGTTTCATTGTCAGCTCATTAAGTTTATTGACGTATATTGATTAGCGGAGAGTTGAGAGATGTGCCTTTAAATTCACAGTTTTTTACATAACTAAATAGTTTTGGGTAAGTTAAAATCAAGACGATGAATATTTTGATTATTGATAAGTTTCCTGTATTTCGAAAAGGATTAAGCTGTTATTTAAAAGACCGTTTTGCAACCGCCTGCATCCAGGAAGCATCAGATCCGAGAAGTGTCCCGGTCAAATACCTGGCCTCCGGTGTGGCCCTGGTTTTTTTAGGCGTGAATGGCCGCGCCAGGTGCGGTAATAAAAACGCGATTGCGAAAATCAGAAGTCGATATTCTGGCGCCAAACTGATTATTTATGATGAAAATGCCGAACTGATCCTGGGACTTTCTTATTTAAAGTTTGGCTCGCATGCCTACGTTTCAAAAAAAGCCGCGCTATCGGAATTGAACCAGTGCCTGGTGAATTTACTGGCCGGTAAAAGATATATAAGTAAAGAAGTATTTAATGTTGCCTCGATGTGTGTTAATTAATTTGCATGCATGTCCTGCAATCGGCTTTTGCTATTTGCCTTCGAATGGCCTCTGGATATAGTGTAATTTTGTCGGGGTTCCGTCCCTCGTGATTTTTCTTAAAAATGTTGCCTAGAAGATTCAATTACTAATGTTGTATAGTTTAATAAGGATTCGTGTGATTGCATGGATCCTTTTTTGTCTTATGGCTAAGAATAAGTTTTCTAAAGTATCCAGGGATATCTGATCTCGTTTGGTGTGAGCGGGAGGGGTTTACAGGCAAAAGGACGCGGCCCCCCTTGACAAAATGCTTGGTGTAAAGATGAAAGTCCCCTTATGGGTAGCAGTCAGGCTACACATAAGGGGATTTTGATGAGGTGAATCAGGCTCGTTTCACAAAACTGATCAGCAGAAGAAGTATCCAGCCTCCTATGGCTGCGACAATAATATGCCATATCAGCCCGCCGCCTCCAACGCCTAGCTGTTGGGCGAGCCATCCGCCGATTAGCGCACCAACAATTCCTACGGCAATATTACCGATTAGACCAAAACCGCCTCCTTTGAAAAATAAGCCGGCCAGCCAGCCCGAAATAGCTCCAATCAATAGAAAATACAAGAATTCCATGTCCGTTTGGTTAAATATGGGAGATAAGATAACAGTATCATAGACTGTGATTATTCGAAAAAGTATCAGATTTTGTAAAATGTTTTTTATGATAATCTACGGATTCGGTATTGTTCTACCAGATACCCGGAACGAGTATTTTATTTGTGAGGTATTTTAATATTTTGTCCGGTTTTTATTATAAAATCAGAGAGCTTGTTCAGTTTCTGAATTTCTTCAATGCTAAGCTGATAAATCTGGGAAAGACGGAATACGGTTTCACCAGGTGCCACGATATGCGATCTGTATGTTGTGGCTTGTTCCGGTTCCTTACGTTCTAAATTAGCCGATTGTGCCGGGTTGCCGGTTTGGAGAGCTTTTGTAGCAGGAGGTTGCTTTTTTACAATCAGTTTCTGACCAATACTTAATGTAACAAGCTTTTGCAAATTGTTCAGCGCAAGTAATTCTTTCACCGATAGATTATACAATCAGGAAATACTGAAAAACGTTTGTCCATCCTGAACCGTGTGAAAGGTGTCGGCGGAAGTCGTCTCACCTGGAATCGGTTTATCCGGTACTGGTGTCAGAGGATTGGCAAAAGCAGATGGTTGCGTGTTGGCAGGTATGTGGGAGGCATTTTCAGAGGGTGTTGAAAATGGATTTTTGGATTGTGAATTAGGTTCTGTTTTGCCTGATACCGTTTTAGCTTTCGTCGCTGATTTGGTTACACCCTTATTATTGCCCTCTAGCTCGCCAGCTGCCAGGTCGACCGTATCGTCGGTTGGTTTAGTTTCCTCGGCGGGAGTTTCCGTCTCGGCCGCAACAGCGGAGGGAGCTGTTTCTGTCTCCGGCTGACGATTTTCGGCTACCGTGTTATCTTGTTTTTCGTCAATAGAAGCTGATGCATACTTTTCTCTTTCCAAGGGGCTGATTTCCGCGTCTTTGTGGCGGCAGAGATTGCGTCTCCGACAAAGCAGCAATCATTGGGTTAATTGCTGTCGTGTCGGCCGGTTCGGGTGTTGTCAGTTCGGCCGAGGTTTTTCTTGGGCGTCTTTTGTTAAGCCATACCACCCGACCCGTTTGCAAAAGGGGATTTTTGAAGATCGTTCGGTTGAATTTCAAAAGATTTACCAGTCGGATACCATATTGCTGCGAGATACGCTGCCAGTTTTTGTTTTAACGATGTGAAACGGGACTGGGCCCTTTTTATGTTTAAGTGTCAAATAGTATATATTTCCCGGAAGGCTTGGCATTTCGACGGACATGTCATTGCTTCTAAGGAATCTTGGTATCCGGATACCGGCTGCTTTGGCGATACTTTTGGCATCATCGCCCGCTATGGCTTCAATGCCGGGAAGTCCGTTTATTTCAAAAAACAGGTGTGCGTGCTGATCATCTTTATGGGAGGGCTGTATCGGATTTTTTCAGAATTGGACACAGTTGCCTTACAGAATAGAGTTTCAGTTATTAGAAATCCAAAGAAAAGAGGATGCCTCATTTTTGAATTGAGACACCCTCTTTACTTTATATCCATATTATTGAACGTGCGCTCTCAGCATCCAGGCAATCTTCTCATGCTGTTCCATAAGGCCGGTTACGTAGTCGCTTGTTCCGGCATCTTTATGTTGGTCAGCAAATGTGTTGATATTTCCACGAATAAACTCGATAATGCTTTCATGATCCTGCAACAGATATTTGATCAGGCTCAGGCTGTCATTACCTCCTTCATATTGTTCGGTAAGGTGGCTTATCTGCAAATAGTTTTTCAGTTTGGCGGGTGCGAAATGACCCAGCTGACGGATTCTTTCTGCCACGCTATCCAGAATTTCAGCTGATTGTCCGTAAAGTTCTTCAAAGTAAACGTGAACAGAGTGAAAATCAGGCCCGACAAGGTTCCAGTGCGCGTTCAGGGTCTTGGTATATAGTATAAATTCGTCAGCCAGCAGTATGGCCAGTTGGTCAGCAACTACTTTTCTGTTTTCATCAGAGATTCCGATTCCTGGTTTCATTTCGAAATACTTTAAAGGTTTGATATATTGATTTGAATCATTTCAACGCTGTATTTTTTCAGAATACGGCGCGTAAAATTACACCTCCCAAAAGCTACTATAATTGTACCAACCATGCCAACTGATGTACATTTCAACGCAGGTCAGCAATTATTTTTTTAGTTTCATTGCTACCGGATCCCAATGAATTATTTTCTTCTTGAAATAACTGTCGTTGCAGGCAAGTACCGGTGCAGCTGCCCTGAATCCGAAAACAGGATCTTCAACGGTACCGAGTGTTCCTTTTTTTACATTCTCGAAGAAATCACGGAAGTGGTTCGCATGTGCATCGTCCTCTTTCGGGGCCTCAAACCTGATCTCTTTAACGGGATCAGCCTTTCGTGTATCGGCAGGATATTGCGCATTGTACTGTTTCTCGAACTCCTTTTGTTCGCTTGCGGAAAAGGTTCCAAAACTATCATATCCACCATATCCCGGCGCTTTTGACAATTTTTTCTTGGTAAGAATGAGGTTATTCTCTGTAAATTCTATCTGTCCTTCTGTTCCGATGATCCGGGTGTTATTGGCGATAGCGCCGGCATTGGCAAAATTGACCCGTAGCACCATCTGGAAATTTGCATGCAAATCCGTTTTTGGATATTCAAGGATCGAAACCAGTACGTCGGGAACGTCTCTGCCGTCTTTCCAGTAACTCAGCTCGCCCGAAGAAAATATACGTTCCGGACCGAGTGAATTGGTTACGAAATGAACACCGGTGATCAGGTGCACAAACAAATCGCCTGCAACGCCGGTACCATAGTCCTTGTAGTTTCTCCAACGGAAAAATCGTTTGGCATCAAAAGGCGTTTTGGGCGCATCGCCTAAAAACGCGTCCCAGTCAAGGGTTGTGGGAGAGGCGTCGCCAGGAATGGAATAATTCCATGCACCCAGCGAATTAAAGCGGTCGTTGTTGGATTCTACGTAATTGATCTCTCCAATCTCACCGGCCAGAAAAAGCCTTTTGGCTTCTTTAAAGGATGCAGAACTGATACGCTGGCTGCCAATCTGCATTGTTTTGCCAGACTTTTTCCAGGCTTCAATCACCGATTTTCCTTCGTCAATATGCTGAACCATCGGTTTTTCGCAATAGACATGTTTCCCGGCCTGTAAAGCAGCCTTGGTGATATGGTCATGCCAGTGATCCGGCGTCACCACCAATACTGCGTCGATATCTTTGCGTTCCAGGATTTGACGATAGTCGCGTGTTGTGAAAATATCTTTTCCGTAAGTCTCTTTGACACGGGTCAGCCGGCCGTCGTAAAGATCTGCCGCTGCGACAAATTCAGCATCCGGCACGCCACGCAGCACTGCTTTTGTATCCTGATTTCCCTGAATGCCCATTCCGATGGTTGCGAAACGGATTTTATCGTTTGGACTGATCTTTTTTAAATCCCGGATGATGTTGAAAGGTTTTGCAACGCTTCCGGTGGCAATTAAGGCCGAAGCAGCTGTAACACTTTTAAGAAAATGCCGGCGTTTTGAATCCATGGGTTTAGCGATAATTGAGTGAAAAAATTGAATTCTCTAAAATAAGGAATAAAATGAGGATGTGTTCAGTCGGGATTTATAAATTATCTGTTTCTGTGAAAATGATTAGAAATATCCTGGTAGTTGATTAATATTACCTGGCGCAGTCGCCAGATTTAATTTGTCGGACATTAAATTTACGTGGCTACTAACCTGGAATCGATTTAGCATATTCAATTATAAACGAGCATATGGATCAGGAAAGAAATATTATTGTCGCTGAATTGATGGCATTGATCGAGAAGGGGAATGCCCACTTGTCGCTGGATGAGACAATAGCGGATTTGCCGGCTGCATTGCGAACTGTGATTCCCGACAATTTACCTTACAGTATCTGGCAACTGGTCGATCACATCAGGACCGCACAGTGGGACATTGTGGAATTTTGCCTTTCAGCAGATCACATATCACCTGCATGGCCGGATGGATATTGGTCGCCGAATCCGGAAAAAGTGACGGATACGTTATGGGAAAATTGTATTGCGCAGATCAAAAATGACAGACAGCGTTTTGTTGAGATATTAAGTGACCGCAGCACGGATTTGTATAAGCCGCTTCCGCACGGTACAGGGCAGAATATTTTCAGAGAGGCATTGCTGATAGCCGATCATAACGCCTATCATCTGGGCGAAATACTCATCATTCGACGCTTGTTAAAATGCTGGCGGTAACTAATGTACAACTTCCAGTCTTCTGATTGCTTTGTCCAGATCAATACCCTTTCCCAAAACCCCTTTAAAAAGGTCACCTTTTTTCTCAATTCGTTTAAAAATTGTCTGAATTGTGAAATCGTGAAAATCCAGCCCGGGTTTTACTTCTTTCCATTCAAGCGGTGTAGAAACGGTTGCTCCGGGTTTGGGTCTTGCACTATATGCAGAGGCTAGCGTTTGCCCGATTCGGTTTTGCAGGAAATCCACATAAATCTGATTTTTCCGGCGTTTTGAAAGTGATCTTTCAAGGGTAGTAATATCAGGAATGCGTTCATTGACCATCATAGCGATGATATGTGCAAAATTCTTGGCTTCCTCGTAACTGTGTTTTTTGTTAAAAGGAATGTAAATATGCAAACCCGTTGAACCGGAAGTTTTGCAAAAACCTTCTATACCGGCCTCGTCCAAAATTTCTTTCGTAACAAGCGCCACATCGATTACCTCATTAAAAGTATTTTTGGCGGAAGGGTCAATATCGATCACGATGTAATCAGGATTTTCCAGATTCTCAACCGTTGAATTCCAGGGGTTCATTTCAATACAACCCAGATTTGCAATAAACAAGAGGCTGGCTTTGTCGTTACACACCAGATAATCGATCATTTTGTCATTGGATTCCGAATGTATTTTTGCCGTTTTCATCCACTCCGGCGCAATATCACCGGCATCTTTTTGGAAAAATCCTGGCTCTTTTATTCCCTTTGGCATTCTGTTGAGCGATAACGGACGGCCTTTCAGATAAGGCAGAATATTAGGCGAAATCTGTTCGTAATATGCGATCAGATCACCCTTCGTGATCTTCTCATCCGGCCAGTACATTTTATCAGGATGTGTAACTTCTACTTTCGGGCTCATACTTTGCTTATTGTTTTGACCACGGTGACCGTGTATTTCCGAAATTTCGTTTTGTCTCTTTTACCGGCAACATCAGGATGCTTTGCGTTTACTATTTTCCAGACTTTCCTTTAATTGCGCCATCAGATCACGACTGCGTGAATGGACCACTTTCATGGTAGAAGCTGTCGTTTTCGTTCCCTTTGACTTGGCCTTGATCAGTTTCAGAAGCTTTTCTGAATACGTATCTTTGTATTTGCTGATATCAAAATCAGTGGTCAGCTGCTCGATAAGGTGCACTGCCATTTTCATCTCCCCGGGTTTAACTTTTACATCCGGAATATTGATTTCGTCGGTTTCACGAATTTCGTCATGAAACCGTATTTTATTGAGCAGAAGTAATTCGCCAACCGGTTTTATCAAAACCAGACTTTCCCTGTTCCTGAGCACAAATGTCCCCAGGCCTATCATACCCGTTTTAGCAAGCGCATCACGTAATAATGCATACGCCCTGATCCCTGATTTTTCCGGTTGTAAATAATAAGGCGTTTCATAATACATGCTGTCAATTTGTTTTTCGTCAACGAACTCAGCAATTTCTATGATCTTGTTTTGTTCAGGGCTGGCTTTTTCAAAATCATCATCGTCAAGTACCACATATCGGTCATCAATTTTGTAACCCTTCACAATATTTTCCCAGGCAACCTCCTTGCCGGTGTTGGCATTGACGCGTTGAAATTTTATGTTAGCGTTATCCTTCTTATCCAGCATGTCAAGGTCAAGCTCGCTCTGCTGAACAGCGCTAAACAATTTTATCGGAATGTTTACGAGACCAAATCCAATGGCCCCAGTCCATATAGCCCGCATGATTTTTCATGGTTAGTTGATGTTTTATAGTTTGGTAAAAATTTGTGCCTCAGCCGGTTTGGGGACAGGAGGGCTATTGGGAAAAACCGACGGGGAAAATTTTGGACATACAAACCGGGATATCAGGAGCGTTTTTTAATTACAATCTCTACATTTGGAATCTTGTCTTAAACCATGTTTTGTGAGAAAAAGTAAAGAGCCGATTTTACAATTTGATTTGTCCGCCGAAGCCAGGTCCGGGATATCGGTCAAGTATATGCAGGAAGATGTCACCAGACATGAACATGACATTTTCGTACCGCATCGCGACAAACATTATTTGCTGGCGGTTGTAACGGGCGGGCATTTTAAAATGATCATTGATTTTAAAGAGATTGAAATTTCTGCTCCGGCGATCCTGTTAATTTTTCCGGGTCAGGTGCATCAGGTTGTGGCGTTTGATCAGCCGGCGGCAATAAGTATCAATTTCGACCCCTCGCTGGTTGTCGCGGATATGAAATCGGTTTTAGAACATAACTTCAAAACCAATGTGTATCTGAACGGTGGTGATGTACTTTACAGACAGCTGCTGATTTTGGGCGGATTGCTGCATGAAACGCAGACGGAACCGGACCGGGAATATGCCGGTTACACCGGACAGGCGATATTGCAAAGTATTCTGGGGATTCTGGCGGGGATTAAAAATGAAACCGAACCAGTTGCCGAAAGGGACAACCGCGCGGCTGTGATTACAGGAGAATTCCAGGCGTTGCTGCATCAGCATTATAAGTTATGGAAAAGACCGGCAGATTATGCGGCCTCGTTATCCATTTCGGTTTCTCATCTGAATGATGTGGTGAAACAAACGTCCGGTGAAACCGTTTCTTCGCAAATTCAACAAAGAAATATTCTGGAGGCTAAACGTTTATTGTATTTCAGTAGTCTGACCGTCAGGCAGATCAGTTTTGAGCTGGGATATGATGACAATATCTATTTTTCGAAAATGTTCAAAAAAGCTACAAATATGACTCCGGTGCATTTTCGCAGGCAATACCGTGACTAGCAGCTTCTTGTTGTCCTATCGATTAGTGAAGACAACTTATTGACAAATTTTCTCGACACCTGATCAAACATTATCGCAAATAATCTGTTAGTAACCAAGAATCGCTTTCCCAAAGCAGTTTCACAGCCTGACAGGCCTTAAAACCTGGTTTTGCCATTAACATCAATTCAATCAAAATAATGAAAAGTAAGAACAGTTTTTTAACAGCAGCATTTTTGAGCATGATGATTTTAGAATCCTGCGCGCCAGTAAAAGAGTTTTCAGCGAAGGGCACCATTGAAAAAATCGAGTATGGAAAGGATGGCTACACGGCCAGTTTAAAAGGCAAAAATCAAAACTTTGACGCTTTGATCAGCCGGGTGAGAATGGAAAAAGAATACCGGGTGCTCAAAGTGGGAGATAAGGTAGAGCTTTTCGGGGACACGATTCACCTGGACAATAAGGTTCGGGTGTTGGTGAAAAAGATAAAGTAGTTTTAATTTACTCTTCTTTACTGTAAACGGGAAGGATAATGTATTTAGAGCCGTTGTAATCGTATTCGTTCATTAATTTTTCAATTACTTTTTCAGCGTGGCGCTCGGATAAAAATTCCTTATACCATTTTCCAACCTCGTTTTGAACATTAATAGGGTTGGGCAGAATCCCTTTTTCAGGATCAAGAATGAATATGCTGAACGTTTTTTCCATGAAGTAGCAGAGGAGTGGTGAAATTATTTTCGAATTTAATCAAAAAGAATGGCTAATCAGCGAAATCCCCTTTGCTGATTGCCTCACTTTTCTTCGTATTTCTGAAAGCTGTCGTGACCGTTTCGATAATCAAATCCAGGTCAGCGTAGGCTTCTTCGGCCGAAGAAAACCCGTATTCATGGAAAAATAATATCGTACTTTCCCGTTGTGGATGTTCACCCAGCAGAATGATTTCTCCGATATAACCCTCGTCCGTCTTTTCAACAGAACTGATGATCGCCTCGGGATTCTCCGCGATGATTTTCAAATCATCATAATTTATTCTAAAAATATCGAAATAATTCATGCTGGTATGAGGGTGTATTTTTGAATAAAGGTACATAATTATACCAATTTTACCCCCATACCAGTGTTTCTCTGACTAAGCCGGCTGATCAGTTTTTGCCGTCGGTTTCAGACTTTCCCAGAACTCGTTTTGTATCTGAAAGGCTTCCTCCGATGTAACATAATCGACATATTTTTCTTCCCGGCCCTGTGCCTTCGCGCGGATTACCGGGTCTACCCATCCGTCCAGTTCATAAGTTTCGGCCCGATAATCCCAGTCGCAGCCGTCCTGGCTCACATTGGCCACAACGATCACCTTGATTTTATTACCCACCGGGCGGTCCAGTATTTTTTCATAGCTGATTTCCATCTTCTTCGCAGTTTGATATTTAGGAATAAAAAGATGCCGAAAAATCCGGCTTTCAGTATTCCTATAAAATCGATGCCAGCATATAAGTAACTGTATTTGGGTTGATGATTTACAATCAGATTAGCTTAACTGGTTTTCTTATTATTCTGTTTTGATGATTAAAAAGCGTAGAAAAAATAGGTAATTTGCTTGTGAAGAAAATAAAATATCTATATTGCGTCAAAATAAGGTAAAACCGGTAAATTCTTGGAGATGACAAAAACTATATTCAACGATATGTACAAGACAATTGAAAAACACGCCGACAGACTTTTTATAATTTCAATGCTGACTTTGGTGATGATTGTAGCCTTCGCGTTCAAAAAACCAAACAACCATAAAATAGAAACCGGTGCCAGTCTTTCGACAAGTCTTTCCAGTGTTGAATATAACCAGCGTTAAGTAAAAGTCAGATACTTTTCGTGCCGGATCAGGTTTCATGTCAGCCGGATTTTCCGGTATCATTGACGATCTGGCGGTTAATAAATATAAGGTTTTTTGGTCTTCTGTCCCCAGAGATACCTGTGGGTCCAATAGGAAACTTTAACGGAAAGAATGCCTATTCCGGCGCCCATTAAGACATCACTGATATAGTGACGGTTGTTTGCCATACGCAGCGAACCCACAGATGTGGCGGTGCCATAGGCCGCGTAAGGGATCCATTTATAGCGCCGTCCGTACTCTTCGCTTAAAAAAGTAGCGGCGGCAAAAGCCTGCGCTGTGTGCCCCGACGGAAAGGAGTTGTAAGAACTTCCATCAGGACGGATCTTGTGTGTGACGTTTTTCAAAACCGTTACCGAGCCCATCATCATGATTTCGGCTTTCAACAAAATTGCGGTTCTGTTGGCGACATCTGTTCGGGATTTGATTCCCATTGCATCCAATCCATAAGTCAATGCGATCGGAGAAAATTGTAGATAATCGTCCAGATGTGTACGGAAATGCGATAAGTGTTCATTGCGCTCCTCAACAATCTCATTTTTTAACGATTCCCTTCCGCTGCCGTTGGTCAGTAAACCGGCCATCATCAGTGCCACCGGTGGTATGAATTGGAACGATTGAAATTTTGGTCTTTCATGCAAATAAATACTATCGGATTGCGCGAAAAGACAGGGTGACTGAAATCCAAACAGCAGAACCCAAAGCAACTTTTTCATCTGACCAGGAGGTTTTTACCTAAAAGTCGGACATGATTTGGAAGAAATTCTGAATTTTAAAACTGTACGGAAAATTGATGAAAACCTTCCTGAAAAGTGTAAGAAACCTTCCAGCCATAACGGTTCCCGATCTCGTGCACAATGGCCAGTCCGAGGCCGCTGCTTGGAGTGCTGGTTGACGACGCGATAAAACGTTTGAACAAGGTTTGTGGATTAAGTGCAACTTCGCCGGTATTGCTGATGATGAGTCTGGAATTTGTCAGCTCAATTTTTATCAAACCGTCCACGGGATTATGACGGATCGCGTTCAGCAATAAGTTCACAAGCATAATTTCAACCAGACTTTTATTGGCACGTATGGAAATATCGCTGTGAATTTCCGTTTCAACGGTGTTATTCCGCGCCACAAGATGTTCTTCCAGAAATTCGAGATTTTGTTGCAGCAACTCACTCATATCTATTTTTTCATCCTCGGCAAACTGCTGATTCTCGATTTTCGCCAAAAGCAAAAGATTTTTATTGATCCTGGAAACCCTTGAAATCGGGAGATTCAGCGAGGCGATAAGCTCGGATTGTTCTTCGGTCAAGGTTTCGTTTTGCATCAGCAGATCAATCTTGGATTTCAAAACGGCAAGCGGTGTCTGGAGTTCGTGGGAGGCGTTTTCGGTAAATTCCTTTTGCTGCCGGAATACCGATATATTCTTTTCGATCAATTGCCTTAAAACCTCATTGAGCTGTTCAAATTCTTCAATCTCTGATTTTTCCAGATCTATGTTTTTGTGACTGTTGAGATCAAAAGATTTAAGGCGGTCGAGTGTGGAATGGAACGGTTTCCAAATTTTCGACGCAATATTCCTGTTTAGTAGTACAAAACCCGCAAGCAGAATAATGAAGAAAACAAAAGTTACTGCCGCAATAGCGAATACCGTCTCGTGAGCTTCCTCGACATTGATTTCAACGTTCAGATGATAAGGTTTTCCCTTGATGAGGATGTATGCCGATAACCCGCGAAACCGTTCGAGATCTTCCGTCGTGTGCATGGGATCCTGCCGCATGACGGTGTAGGTACTGTCAGGCAGCGGCTTGTCGGCCGGGGACCTGGCAATGGTTGTTCCGGGCTGCGTCTGGTTCCAGAGTGTTATCGTTTTATTCCAGTCAGTTTCATTCAGATTAAGTTTGTTCAATCCCGTTTCTATTCGCCGGCGAACGATCTGGTTGTACTCATCCAGCTCGTTGCGCCAGATATAATCCACGATCAGGTAATAAACGGGAATACTGCATGCCAGCACGAGCAGGGCGTAAATGGCAAAAGCTTTTAAAGGCTTATTCAACAATTTGCTCATGCTTCCCATTTATATCCCGTTCCGTAAATCGTTTTCAGGTAGTTCTGATAACCCGCGTCTACCAGCTTCTTTTTCATGTTTTTGATATGGGCATATACAAAATCGTGGTTGTCGAGCATGTCGGCAATGTCGCCGGAGAGATGTTCTGCCAATGCGCTTTTGGAAAGAACCCGGTTTTTGTTTCCAATAAAAAGTAAAAGGAGATCGAATTCTTTTTTGGTAAGCAGCACAGGTTCCTGATTGATATGGACGGTTTTGGCCAGCAAATCAATCTGTAATTCGTTTAACCGGATAATATTCGAATTGCCGAATTGTTTTCTGCGGATTACCGAATAAATCCTGGCCGCAAGTTCGGATAAATGAAAAGGTTTGGCAAGGTAATCATCTGCGCCGATTTGCAATCCCGCAATTTTATCCTGCAACGAATCCTTGGCCGAAATGATGATCACGCCGTCCTGTTTATTTTCTTTTTTCAGTGTTTCAAGAATTCTTAAACCGTCGCCGCCAGGCAGCATCAAGTCGAGCAAAATGCAGTCGTAGTTATACGCACCCACTTTTTCAATCGCCTGTTGAAAGGTTTCCGCGAACTCACACAAGTAATTTTCGTCGGATAAATAAGCTGCGATGTTTCCGGCAAGCTCTTTTTCATCCTCTATGATCAGAATTTTCATAGGTACAATTTACGTATTCAATTTTGAATTAAATCTGAATCCATATCCCATTTCTTATGGCACAATATTTGAGAAGGGGTAATAATCGAAATCAACCAAACACGACATACTTGTCAATGACCACTATGGAAAATAACATTTCAACCAACGAGCCGGATTCGGAACCCAGGGTGACGGAAATGGCGACGTTATCGCATGTTTTGGAAAAACTTCGTTTGAGAAAATTCGATAACGAATTCAGGTGGACTGAAGAAGGTTTTTCGGCGAGTAAAGGCAAAACATATGAGCCGGAGGATCTGACAATTATCAAAACATACAGATTTGAAGGCGAATCAGATCCCGCCGATTCTTCTATTTTGTACATTATCGAGGCTAATGACGGACTTGTTGGATACAGCATGGACACCTATGGTGTTTACAGTGACCACCAGGATGAGGAAGGTTATGATAATTTTATCAGAAAAATTCAGATTTCAGATCGGGATGAGCAGCTGATTTTTGAGGTATAGAAATTGCAATTTAAAAACGGGAAAATTTAACGGACCGGGCATACCGGGCGGCGTTCAGTTTTCCCGTTTTGTTATATTAATGTGAAATTGTGTGTGGAAACACATCACATTTTTTGAGCTGCAATATTTATGTTTAATTTCAGCCGATTTTCCAGGTAGGAATTAATCTGAGCTCTATTTATTCATGAATTTAAAGTACATTATTATAGCTGCTTTTTTGGCTGTTGGTTTGGCCAGCAATCCTTCTCTTGCACAACCCCGCGTCAAAAAAACGGTTTTTGTCATTGTTGACGGTATTTCCAATGATGTTTTAGAGAAAATACAGAAGCCGAATCTGGACTTGATTGCCAGGCAAGGTGGCTATACACGGGCACATGTTGGCGGGGAAAAGGGGACTTATTCGCAAACACCAACGATCTCTGCTGTGGGTTATAACAGTTTGCTAACGGGAACCTGGGTTAACAAACACAATGTTTGGGATAACGATATCAAAGCGCCAAACTACAACTACTGGACAATTTTTCGCTTTTTCAAGGAGCAGTATCCGGCGAAACGTAGTGCTGTTTTTTCGACATGGCTTGATAACCGTACGAAACTGGTAGGGGACGGCTTGCCGCAAACAGATAAGCTGAAAACAGATTATACTTTTGACGGTTTTGAACTGGATACGATTCACTTTCCTCATGATAAATTGAAAGATTACATCCATAAGATCGATGAAAAAGTGGTGGACGAGGCTGCGTCTTATATCAAATCCAATAGCCCTGATCTGTCCTGGGTTTATCTGGAATACACCGATGATATGGGGCACAAGTATGGCGACAGCGATCAGTTTCATAACGCTATCCGGATGATGGATAAACAAATGGGGCGTTTGTGGGAAGCTGTGCAGTATCGGGAGAAAAATTTCAAGGAGGACTGGCTTGTTGTTATAACCACCGATCATGGCCGTGATGCGAAAGATGGAAAGGGTCATGGTGGTCAGTCGGACCGTGAACGCAGTACCTGGATCGTAACCAATGCAAAAGATCTGAACGTAAATTTCAGGTCCAACCCCGGTGTTGTTGATATTATGCCAACCATTGCCAGACATATGGATGTGAGCTTTCCGAAGGAACAGGCTTTTGAAGTGGATGGGGTGTCATTAACCGGGAAGATTTCTATTCTGGATCCGGTCGTAAAAAAAGAAAATGGTAAGATCAATGTCAGCTGGAAAGCTGTGACCAAGGAAGGTAATGTCAAGGTTTGGCTCAGTACCACAAATCATTTTGAAGAGGGTGGGCGTGACTTGTATTATTTGATGGACGAGATTCCGGCCGGGAATGAAAGGGTAACGTTGGATATCTCAAAATTACCTGCGGGTTTCTATAAAATTGTGCTGGAAGCAAAATACAACAATCTTAACCGGTGGATTGTGGAATAAATTTCGCAGTATTCTCCACGCAAAAACGCCCTTGATCCAAAATCAAAGGGCGTTTTTTTGTAAAAGGAGTGATTGTTTATTTCAGCGCGTTCTTAATTTCGGCGGCTGCCTGCAAAACAACGGAACGGGAACCTGGAACATTGCTGATGGGGTTGAGTAGGCCAAAGTCGTGGATCATACCATTGTAACGTGTGACGGTCACCTTTACACCGGCTTCGTCCAGTTTACGTCCGTACGCTTCACCTTCGTCACGAAGTACATCATTTTCAGCGGTTTGAATCAAGGCAGTCGGTAATCCTGCCAATTGTGTTTTCGAGGCACGCAAAGGAGAAGCGTATATCTCGTTACGTTCTGCGGGGCTGGTGGTGTAATTGTCCCAGAACCAGATCATCATGTTTTTTGTAAGGAAACGTTTATCAGCGTACCGATTGTAGGAAGCTGTTTCAAAATTGGCATCGGTTACCGGCCACATCAACACTTGCAGTTTAATTTCCGGGCCTTTTTTATCTTTCGCCATGAGTGCAACTACGGCTGTCATGTTTCCTCCCACACTGTTACCGGCCAAAGCCAGACGTTTTCCGTCCACATTGATTTCGTTGCCATGTTCGGCTACCCATTTCGTAGAGGCATAGGCCTCGTTGATCGCTACCGGATAGTGTGCCTCCGGCGAAGGGGTGTAATTGACAAAGACTGCAACGGCGCCTGAATTAACAACAAGGTCTCTCACGATACGCTTATGGGTTGGGAAATCTCCCAGAACCCAGCCCCCGCCGTGGAAAAACATGAAAACTGGAAGTTTCGATTTAACGCCTGCCGGCCGTACAATGGTAAGTTTTACATCAAGTCCCTCACTCTTGACCGTTTTTTCGGAAACTTCAATACCCGATACGTCAACTTTAACGGATTCCTGCGCGCCCGTTAATACGGCGCGTGCATCCTTGGGTGATAATTGTTCCAATGGTTTTCCGCCTCCGGTATTCAATGCGTTCAAAAAGACTTTGGTATTGCTTTCAATGGCTGGGTCCTGAGCCGGGTCGATGGTTTGGGCTGAAAGTGTTCCGCTCAAAAGTATGGAAGCGAAAAATGCTGCTGTGGTGTTAAAAAGGGATAACGTTTTCATTTTGTCTTTTTGATTAACTGAATGATTAATTTGATAGGACAAAATTACCCTGTGACGCCAGGCCGCTCAATGCACCTTTGGCAACTCTCGTTGCACTTTTTTCCCTTCGTTGAAAAAGAAGAAAAAGAACGGGAAATTCCGGTTAAATCATTGAAAGAATAGGGGTTTGGGCAAACTAATTTTCCACCAACCCTGATAAATACTGTTTGCGAAAGTTTTGTGGAGAAACGTCGGTTTGTTTTAAAAATAACCGGATGAAATAGGCCGGGTCATCATAACCCAGTTTGTAGCCGATTTCTTTTACACTTAAATCGGTATGGACCAGGAGTCTTTTCGCTTCAAGCATGATCCGGTTTTTGATGATATCGTTCGGCGTGATTTTGCCGTATTTGGCAATTCTTTTATTCAAGGCCTTCGGAGTGATGCTCAGCATATCGGCATAGTCGGCTACGGAATGTTTGCTGGTATAATGCCACTCCACGAGCTGGCTGAATTTTCGGGAGAATTCAAGTTCCTGTTTCGCACTTTCGTCTGTAACCTGATGCGACTGTTTCCAGATACGTGTGGATTTGATGATGATCTGTTTTAAAAGAATCCGCAGCATTTCTTCGGTACTGCTGTCGTCGTGGCTGATCTCACTTTTTATTTCTTCAAAAATGGTATGCATGGATGCAGATTCTTCGTCCGTCAGGTAAACAACGGGGATTTCGTATACATTATGAAAAAGTATTCCGTCACAGGCTACTTCCTTGTCGTGAATCTCAATGCAATAAAAATCACGATTATAATACAGCATTTTCCCCTCCCGGATATGCTCAAATAGGTACCACTGTCCGGCATTGATGAAAAATAGCGCATCTTTTTCAATTGGATATTCCTTAAAATCAACTTTGATGATGCTGCCTGATTTTAACAGAACCACTTTGACGAAATCCTGAAAACGCATCTGTTTAAAATCCTCATGGTCTGTTTTTTCAATGCTGATATATCCGAATTTTTTGAACGTAAACTGTTTGAAGTGGTCCATGGGTATATTTAATCAGATCGATGTGGGTTATGAAACATAGCCACAAATTTAAGCAAAGCGCTCAAAAAGTTTTTGTAATTTTACCGAACAATCGGTAAAATGGAATTGTATGCCCGTAATTAAAGTTTTCCCGCAGGACGTAGACCGGAAGCTGACAGAAGTATTCGCCCGTTTCGGATATGACGGCGCGTCAATGGAATTATTGTCGCAGGCCACCGGACTGAAAAAGGCCAGTCTTTACCACCGATTTCCGGGGGGGAAAAAGGAAATGGCAAAACATGTGTTGCTAAATATCAGGGCCTGGTTTTTAGACCGCGTTGATGCAGTGATCCGAGATACGTCGCGACCTCTGGATGTTCGTCTGGAGGAGGCTTTAATGGCAATCAGTGACCTTTTTGCGAATGGGGACAGGAATTGTCCGTTGCGGATGCTTTCCGCAGGATCCGAATCGGCTTCGTTTCAGGAATCGATAGCCGCCTGTTTCACGATCCTGAGCGACGGTTTTGCACTCGTTGCCACGGAAAACGGCTTACCTGAGGATATTGCAAAAGCAAAAGCCATGGAGGCAATTATCAATATTCAGGGTTCACTGGTTTTGTCGCGTGCTATGAATGATAATAACATATTCAGAACCAGCATATCGGCCATTCCGAAACTGCTGGGGCAGGGGAATTAAATAAAAGATCAAATTGTTTTTATTTTACCGATCGTTCGGTAAATTTACATTTTTATTATCATCGGATATATTTTAGGAGGTATTAGTGCAAACAAATTTTAATTTCGCCTTTTGAAATGTGGAACTAACCAAAAGCTAATATTTAATAAATCGAAGTCACAAAATGAAAATTAGTAAAGAATTAAACCGGGTGGTAGTAACAGGGCTTGGCGCCTTAACGCCGATCGGGAACAATGTAGACGATTTTTGGAATTCATTAATAAACGGGGTTAGCGGTTCGGCCAATATTACAAAGTTTGATACAACACATTTCAAAACGAAATTTGCCTGCGAGCTGAAAGGCATCAAAGCGCAGGATTTTTTCGAAAGAAATGAAGCAAGAAAATATGATCCTTTTACCCAGTATGCTTTGATCGCGGTTGAAGAGGCCGTAAAAAATGCAAATATCAACTTTGACACGCTTAACAAAAACCGTATCGGGGTGATCTGGGGAAGTGGCAACGGAGGTATACAGACGTTCCAGGAGCAGGTAATGGAATTTGCGCTGGGCAACGGGACACCACGTTTTAACCCATACTTTATCCCGAAAATGATTGTGGATATTGCCTCGGGTGTTATCTCCATTAAATATGGTTTACGCGGACCAAACTTCACAACAGTCTCTGCCTGTGCAAGTTCCAATACAGCGATTATTGACGCATTCAATTACATTCATTGGGGAAAAGCGGATATGATCATTACAGGTGGATCTGAGGCGCCAATCAATGAAACTTCGATTGGAGGTTTTAACGCAAGCAAGGCCCTGTCTACTTACAACGAAGATCCGTCATCTGCGTCGCGGCCTTTTGATATAAAAAGAGATGGGTTTGTGATGGGTGAAGGTGCCGGTGCACTGGTATTGGAAAGTTATGAGCACGCCGTGAGAAGAGGAGCGCCTATTCTGGCTGAAATTGTTGGGGGAGGAATGGCTGCCGATGCCTATCACCTGACGGGTACACACCCTGAGGGAGAAGGAGCGTATCTGGGTATTCTGGAGGCTTTGGCAGAGGCGAATCTTCAACCGCATGAAATAGATTATCTGAACGTGCATGCGACTTCAACGCCAATGGGTGATGCCAGCGAATTGAAATCGGTTGAAAGAGTCTTCGGATTTAATTCTGGGCTGAATATCAGCGCAACCAAGTCCATGACCGGACATTTGCTGGGAGGAGCCGGTGCAGTGGAAGCGATCGCTTGTATCAAATCAACGATTCACAATATTGTTCCTCCAACGATCAATACGACTGAGGTTGATCCTGAAATTGAGGGTAAATTTAACCTGACATTAGGTAAAGCGCAGGAAAGAACGGTTAACTACGCCATGAGCAACACATTTGGCTTTGGTGGACATATTGCTACAAGTATTTTCAAAAAGTTTGAGGAATAATCAAACTGAGTTTTAGAGTTTTAAAGTGAAAAAAGGTTACATACTATGATGGTATGTGACCTTTTTGTCTTTATTTACGTCGAATGAAGTGTTCTGTCTGATAAATAAACCCGGGTATATAGTTTCATAATATTTTGTTGGCATGCTTTTTTATTGCTTAATTCAGGTAAATATTTACACTTTAATCAAAAGCCATATGAAAAAAATTTCGTTAACTCTGATCCTGCTAGCTATCAGCACTTTTACCTTCGCGCAATCATTCAAATTTGGCCCCAAAGTCGGTGTCAACGTAAGTAATTATACGAGTGGTAACATCGAATCCGACGCCCTGGTGGGATTTCATTTGGGTGGTTTGTTGAATTTTGGGGTGGGAGAGCACTTTTCAATTCAGCCAGAGGTTCTTTTCTCGACACAAGGCGCCAAAGTTGACAATGGAATTAAAGCTGAAAAGTATAAAACGAGTTATGTGACTGTTCCGGTTATGCTGAAATTGAAAACCACGGGCGGACTTTACATAGAAGCGGGACCGCAGGTTTCTTTTAAGACAGGTGAAGATATTCCGGATCAGACGATCGATCATTTCTCTAAAAATCTTGATCTGGCACTGGGCGCTGGTATTGGTTATCAGTCTTCCATTGGGTTGGGTATTGGCGCGCGTTATATTGCGGGGCTATCCAAAGTGGGCGATTTTTCAGGAAAAAACATCGATCCCGACTTTAAAAATAGTGTGATACAAGTCAGTTTGTTCTGGGCTATACCAGTTGTGAAATAGCTTCACAAAAACATAAAATGGATTTAACCAAATGGCGGACTCAGGTTCGCCATTTTTTTTTGAACCCGTTTGTAGTAGTTGTTTTAAGCGATAGGCGGCTTTGTAGTATATGAAATCTTCCCGCTCAAAAATCGGCAATATGGCAAAATAAAAAGCCTTGATATCATCAAGGCCCTTTTGCTCATTTTAACCCTCCTCTACACTTGTAAAATAAGTGACATAAAAGTAGGGGTTGGAAATATAAAAACAAAGAAAAATATAGAATAAATATTACAAGCAAGTAATATTTATTCGTATTGCTTTGGATAACAGGGCTTACAGACTCAAATTATGAAGTCTGAAAACAAAAATCCCCGGCTATTGCCAGGGTTTTTGCCATATTATACACACACTATTTCTTTAAATATTTTTGACCCGAAGGCATATCGGAGTTTGCTTAAATCAGAATTCAAAATAAATGGGGAATTTTTAAAAGTGCAACAGCTAAAATACGTGAAATTTGGCGTATCTGAGGTGATGTGCTTAATAATAAGTTTAAGATGTTGATAAATAACTGGTTACAGTAAATTTTTAAGCCAAAAAAATGGAATGGATTTTTCATCCAATCAATAATTTCGGCTTAACGGATTACCATAAAATTTTATAAAATCTATGCCAGAATTTTGTATCCAGGCGTTACCTGCATAAAATAAATACCAACGCCGGACGGTTTACATTACGTATCCATCCGGCGTTGGTATTTATCAGATTTTTCAGAAATCCTGAAATAAATTTTGGTTAATTTATTGGCCAGAAAGGTGAGTCAGTGCGGGCCGTTGTCAGATACTGTTCGATCTGTTGAACGACTGTAGGGTTGCCGGCTGCAATATCATTTTGTTCGCTTATATCAGCGTCAAGATCATAAAGTTCCAATTTGTCTGTATGTTTGACAGCCTTCCATTTGCCATATCGCACGGCCTGTTCAAACCCGTTCTCGAAAAATTCCCAATATAAAAACCTTGGTTTCTCTTCAGTTTTTTGTCCTTTCAATAACGGAAAGAGATTAATTCCATCGGATTTGAAGGCAGTCTTCGTGTTGCTGATGCCGGCGAAGGTTGGCATGATGTCTGCGAAATAGGCAGGCGTGGTACTGATCGTTCCTGCTTTTACCAAACCGGGCGCCCAGACGATCATCGGCACCCGAATGCCTCCGTCGTACATATCCCGTTTAAACCCCCTTAAATCGCCATTGGAATTGAAAAAATCTGCTACTTCTGATAGCTGTTTCGTGTTTTCGGATCTTGGCCCGTTGTCTGAGCAGAAGAAAACAATGGTGTTTTTTGATAGTCCGGTTTGAACCAGATAGTTTTTAATTCGCGCCACCGACTGGTCGAGCTGGTGAACCATGGATGCATAAATTTTTGCGTTTTCCGGCCAGTTTTTTCCCTGATAAGCGGAAAGGTCAGGCGCATCGAGAGGAGAATGGGGAAGGTTATAATTCACCATTAACATAAAGGGCTTCTTCGCATTCTGCTGACCCGCAAGGAAATCAATGGCTTCCTCGGTGCAGATAAGATCCGAATAACTTCCCTTTTTATGATCTCTGTTTTTCTCGATTTCGACCAGTTTCCCATCGATGTATCGCTGTGCAGGCCAGTATCCGTTGGAATATGTTTCGGGATAGTTGATCAGCCAGCCTGAGAATTTATCGAATCCCCGGTGCAGTGGCGTGGCCAGGGAGTCATATCCGTCGAGGTGCCATTTCCCAGCCATCGCCGTTGTGTAACCCGACTGCTGCAACAGATTTCCTATCGTGAAATCTTTGTCGCTGAGGTTGGCCCGGTAGATGGTTTGAGCACCTTTTTTACCGGGATTACCGCCTTGTTTCGTATTGTTTCCGCGAACGGTGGTATGTCCGGTGTTAAGTCCGGTCATCAAGACACTGCGCGATGGAGAGCAAACGGGGGCACCGGCATAAAAGTTGGTAAATGTCAGGCCCTCCCGCGAAAGCTGGTCGATGTTGGGCGTCTGAATCAGTTTTTGGCCATACCGGCCAATATCACCATAACCCAGATCATCCGCCAGGATGAATATGATATTGGGTTTTTGTGACTGGGCCGACAGCTGCTTTGCGCAAACCATCATGCAAAGCAGGATCAATATTCTTTTGAGCATAAGTGTTTAAATTTAATCGGGGCTGATTTTCAGAAATAACCTGGATTTTGTGTGTACAAGCCAGCTTTCGTACTGATCTCAACCGCTGGTAACGGATAAATAATGAAATCATTTGTTACCGTGTTGATGGTCGTGATCGCATCACTTTTAATCCAGTCGTTCATTTTAGTAACTGCTTTTCCTGAACGAACAAGGTCGTTCCAGCGAATTCCTTCACCAAGGAATTCCTTTCTGCGCTCTTCCAGTAACTGATCGGCCGTGACATTGGTTAGCGCTGACAATCCCGCGCGTTTCCGAATCTGGTTTACGATAAGGTCCACGTCGGCTTGGGTTCCGGCTGCTCCGTTCAGAATACACTCTGCTTTTAACAGCAGGATATCCGCATAACGCAGCACGATAAAGTTAATAGGCCAGTCTCTGCCGTTGACACCACGTTTGGAGTAATCGATATACTTTTTAACGAACGGTCTGGAATAACTCAGCTGAATGTTAAACGCATTGCGGACATCGGTTTCAGCAGTGGAGGTGTAAGAGGCCAGCAGGTTTTTGGAGATGTTGAAATTGCTGGCGCCATATCCGTTACCGTAAGCATTGGAAATTCCCTGTCCTGTCCAGAAGGCAACCGGCACCAGATGGCTCGGAAAACCGGCACCATTGGAGCTGCTCATAAACTGAACATCAAAGATTACTTCCTTGTTATTTTCGTTGCTGTATGAAAAAACGGAAGTGTAATCCGGCAAAAGATCATATTTCCCCGATTTGATAATTTCATCAAAAAGCGCCAGTGCCTTATCGTATTCTTTTAGACCAAGTCCAGGGCCGTTGCCTCCGTAAACCGGGCCGGACCGCGTCATGTAAACCAGGCCCAAAATTCCTTTGGCCGCATACGAGGTGGCGCGTCCGATATCGCTGCCGGTGTAAGATGCGGGCAGATTTGCGGCTGCATACTGCAAATCAGAAAGGATAAGTTCGTAGACATCCGCCACCGGGCTGCGTGGTATCGATGCTACTTCCGTTGCCGTTTTTGGCTTGTCGATAAGCGGAACCTGGCCGAACAAGCGTACAAGCTGAAAGTAGTAAAACCCACGCAGAAATCTGGTTTCCGCTGTAAAACGGGTTTTCGTTGCGGCATCGGTAATGATGTTTCCTTTGCTTTCGAGTGCTTCCAGTACCGAGTTGGCGTTGAAAATTCCGTTGAAGTTATCGTTCCAGGCACTGCTGATAAATGCGGTGTTGGTAATGTTCGGAGAAAAATCATTGATACCCTGCCAGTCGCGGTTTCCGTCGTGCACTACGGCAAGATTGTCGCTCCGCATGTCTCCCAGCCATAAAACCTGGCTCGGGTAGGAGGTCAACTTGCTGTAAACGCCGTTAACGGCCTGTAAAAAGTCATTGGTATTTTTATAGAAATTCTCCGCCGTCGTATTGGAAACCGGCTGTTGGTCCAGTTGGTCGCTGCATGAACCAAGCCCGGTCAGCGTGCCCAGTATCAGGAAATATATTAACTTTTTCATTTTCAATAATTTGTAATTTGTTTAAAACGTAAGATTAACCCCGATGGAAGCTGTTTTGCTTAACGGCATTGCACCATAATCTCCCGGAAGCGGATAACTGCCATTACCGCTTACATTGGTATTTTGTGCTTCCGGATTCACACCGCCTTTGTATTTGTCATGCCCGAAATAGTTTTGAAGGGATACATACAGACGTGCGCTGTTGAACAAGCCCGATTTAACCAGATCTTTAAACCTGTAACCGAGCGTAATGTTTTGAACACGGATGAAATCGGTTTTATAAACCCAGTCGGAAGTAACCTGCGGCGTGGTGTAGTTGGAGCCGAATTTCCCTCTCGGTGCATCATAATTCTGGTTTTCCGGTGTCCAGCGATCTCTCCATACGCCGAGAACGTTTGCTGTGGTACTGCCCGCGAAATCGACTGCACGGCCAAAGTAGGAAAGGATCGAACCGCCATGCTGACCATAAACCTGTACACTCAGGTCAAAATTTCGGTAAGTGAAGTTGTTGGTAAAACCCCAGGTAAATTTCGGCGTAGGCTGACCGTAAACCACACGGTCGTCGGCTGAAATTTTCCCGTCACCGTTTTTGTCAAAAAACTTGGTATCGCCAACGGTCTGGTTTAAAAGTTTGGCCACCTTGGGATCATCCATATCCTGCTGTGTCAGAATTCCCTGCGTTTTAGTCACATAATAACTGAACATAGGCAAGCCAGGTTGCAAGATGTAAGGCGGATTACTGCCGCTGTAAGCAGAGGGAACGTAAATCGGCGACCCGTCCTCGGAGAGTGAAATGACTTTATTTTTATTAAAGGCAATGTTTGCATTGGTTGTCCATTCAAAATCGCGTTTGGCAATGTTGACGGACGTTACACCCAGTTCGAGCCCTCTGTTTTGTACGGCGCCGATATTTTGCAGGCTTGAAGAAAATCCGCTGGCCGCGAGCACCGGAAGATTAAGGAGCAGGTCCGAATTCTTTTTGGTGTAAATATCCATCGTCAAAGTGATGCGGTTGTTCAAAATGGATGCATCGAGGCCGGCATTATAGGTGTTGGACGTTTCCCATCTCAGGTACGGGTTGGCAAGTCCGGCCACCACCTGACCGTTAGCCACGACCGGCGTATTCCCGCCAAAGTTATATCCTGCACTGGCAAGGGTCGGGATGGAATTGTAATTTCCGATGTTGTTGTTCCCGGATTTTCCCCAGCTGAAACGGAGTTTCAAATCATTAACAGCCTTGATGTTTTTAAAGAATGGCTCCTGCGATATTCTCCATCCAACGGAAGCGGAAGGGAAGGTTCCCCACTGATTTTCGGAACCGAATTTTGATGAAGCATCACGGCGCATACTTGCTGAAAGCAGGTAACGTCCCTTGAAATCATACTGCACGCGGCCGTAATAGGAGAAGAGCGTGTTGTTGCTTTCGGTGGTACTTCCGTTCACCGTTACACCCGCGGAGTTTGGGATCGCGTTGTTGATGGTGTTGATGATGCTGTTTGCAAACCCACCGGCTGTGCTGACGCTGAACGCTTCATTATGCACCCAGTTATAGGAAATACCGGCTACGGCCGAAATGGAGTGATTTCTGGCAAAAGTTTTGGCGTAGTTCAGCGTGTTTTCGTTTACAAAATTCTGTTTTCTGAAACCGCCATAGGATCCGCTTGCATTTTTTCCCGGATTGGTGATCCGTTCTGCTGCGCCACCGACCGCTACGTAATCCGAAACATAGGTTTTCGACTGCTGGTTGATATCATCAAAATTGATTGTCGTTTTGGCAAAAAGATCGGGAAGGATATGGTATTCTGCATAAACCGAGCTCAGAATCCGTGTTGTTTTCGTAAGTCCGATCGAATTGTTGACAACGGCCACCGGGCTTACCAGTCTTGGGCTGCTCCATGTATAGGTCGGAAATTCCCCCGCACCCGTCAACAATCCCGCGTTAGCTTCTACCACCGGAGAAATAGTAGCCAAATTCATGATCGGGCTGTCTTTTCCGTCGCCTTGTGGTGCGTTGGTTTCAGAATAGGAGGGGGCAAGATTGATACCAAATTTCAGTTTTTTACTAGCGTTTGCTTCTACATTGGCCCGGATTCCGTAGTTTTTGTAACCCGTTTTAATCAGCGTGCTTTGCTGGTTAAGGTAATTTCCTGAAATAAAGTATTTCACATTGTCGCTGCCGCCACTCGCAGAAAGTTCGTAATTCTGGAATAATGCCTTCCGGTACATTTCGTCCTGCCAGTCAACGTATTGTAAGCCGGGGTGGCCCGGTTGCGACCAGCGTTCGTCCGGCATGTAGGTCGTGTTATATTCACCGGCCTTCAATCCGAGCAGCGACCGTCTTGTCTCATTCGACTGATCAGCCGTTCTGCCGGCAGCCGAGCGTACCCAGTTGACATTCGCTACTTCCGTTGCCATTTTCACCCATTCGTCGGCACTGAAAATATCAAGCCTCCGGGCAATGCTGCTGACGCCCGTATTGGCATTCAGACTGATTTTTGCCTTGCCGGATTTTCCTCGTTTTGTGGTGATGATCACAACGCCGTTGGCTGCGCGGGAACCATAAATTGCACCCGCTGCCGCATCTTTCAGCACCTGAATACTCTCAATATCATTTGGGTTAAGGTTGCTTAGCGGGCTTGATGAAAAGTTTCCGCTTGAATTCTGCCCCGCCACATCCAACGGAAATCCGTCGATCACGTACAAAGGTTCGGTACCTGCATTGATCGAACCCGTACCGCGCACCAGAATACTCAGACCTGCACCCGGAAGTCCCGTCTGCTGTCTGACCTGCACACCGGGCATCTGACCGATCAGTGCCTGTTCGATACGTGCGATAGGTTTTTCTTCAATACTTCTCGCATCAAAAGACGTTACCGCACCGGTAATGTCAGTTTTCTTTTGTGTACCATATCCCACCACGACAAACTCATCAAGCGCCTTGGTATCAGGTTTCAGAGAAACATCAAGCGTTGATTGTTTCGAGACATTGATTTCCTGTTGCAGATAACCTACGTAGGAGAACACCAGCGTTACATCACCGTCCGGGATGCTCAAAGTATATTCTCCCTTTTCGTTGGTAAGGGTTCCACGCTGCGTATTTTTAACGACGATACTCACCCCGGGCAAATCTTCACCTTTATCATCTTTAACCTGGCCTTTCAGCGTTTTATCAAGTACTTTTTCAGCCCGGTTTTGTGACGGTTCGCTGGGCGTTACAGGAGTTGATTTTCGCAAAATCACCTGCTCTCCATCGACTTCATAGGCAATGGATGCGGGTTTAAATAGCTCGTTAAGAACATCTTCCAGGGGGTTGTTGCTTACCTGCAAATTCACTTTCAGGTGTGCAGGCAAAAGGCTGGAATTGTACGTGAAGCGGACGTTTGTCTGTTTGTTGATCAGCTTCAATACACTCCGCATTTCCAGGTTATTTGCCTGGATGGTCACCTTTTGGCGCAAAATTTCCTGGGCTCCGGCGTTTTTGGCGAATGAGGAGGCAGCTACCATAAAGGCTATTAGCAATTGATAGAATGATAGTTTCATAACTTTAAATAAGAGCCTGAGCTGCTGTCGATGTTTTTTCATATTTTTGATTGATTTGTTCTTTGAGTGAAAAGCTTTGGACAAATAATTCCCTCGCATCCTGAAAAGGACGCCGGAGAACCCGACTTTCGGGATTTATAAAGTCAGTGGTGCCGCAATCACCATTGACTTTTTTTGTTGTATATTGTTTTATCGGATCATGGTGACGGGATTATGTTGGCGATGGGTCATGCGTCACAGCCTTTGGAGGTGATGGTGATTTTACCGTTTGTTATTTCATAAGTTGCGCCGATGGCCTTGCAAATGGCCAGTAGCTTCTGGTTGAGATATTCTTCCTTAAACTGTGTGTTGAGCAGGCAGCCTGAGAGTAATTTTTGATCAAAAATGATATCAATACCGTAGTTTTCTTCAA
Organism: Dyadobacter diqingensis; assembly: GCF_024220585.1. Lineage (GTDB taxonomy): Bacteria > Bacteroidota > Bacteroidia > Cytophagales > Spirosomataceae > Dyadobacter > Dyadobacter diqingensis. The sequence goes on along the minus strand of NZ_JAMXKF010000006.1, from coordinate 92,053 downwards.
GGTTTTGCAGGATTTCACTCACCGGGGTGTCTTCATAAACAAGCTCCGTTTTAGCTGTCTGTTGTGCTTCGACCGAATTTTTTGATACTGTTTTGCTCAGTTTTTGCTCAGTTCTGTTAAACGTAACCTGCTGGTTTGGGAGTAGATAAACTTCTCCGGTCTCCGATTTTTTAATGGCTGGATTTTCAGGGTTGTTCAATGAGTAAACAGAAACTTTTCCGGTTTTTACAGCCACCTGCACCGTATTATCGTTTTCAAAGGCCCGGATTGTAAAGCTTGTTCCCCAGACCTTGGTGACCGTTTCATTGGCATAGACCAGAAATGGCTTGTCCGGATTTTTACTGATCTCGAAAAATGCCTCTCCCTGTAATTTCACTTCTCTTTTGTTTGCTGTAAAATGTGCCTGATAACTGAGACTGCTGCCTTTTTGCAGGATAACCACGCTGCTGTCTTCCAAAAGTATTGTCATGGCTGCGTTGGTATCATTTTTTCGCACGACAAACTTCTCGGTACGATCCCGCTGCAAAAACCACCAGCCTGCGCCCACAAAAAGCAGAACAGAAGCAGCAATTTTCAACCAGTTAAAAGAAAGTGACCTGACCGCCGGCTCCGCAGGTATCGGGCTCACAACCTTTGTAGCACGCTGCACGATGTTTCGGATGTCCTGCTGCATAAACTCTTCGGGCACTGTCTCTTTAAATCTAAGCTCCATAGTGGTCAGCATGAGTTTTGCTTTTTTTATTGAGGCTGCCTTTTCCGGATTTTGTGCGATAACGTCGTTCCAGAAAAGATCCAGTTCAGGAGTAGGCGAGAGTACCCAACATCGGAATGAATCGTTTTCAAGAAAATCTTCGGTGGTATACTGGCTGAAATCACTCATGTATTCAAGTATATAAAATCTGTATAGTTTATCGGTTAAGGTCCTTTGTGTATGTATATCCGCGATAGCAGAATTCATAACCAAAAAAGCTGAAATTTTTTTTGGTTATTTTTTAATGTGCTTATTATCAGTCGATAATTAACGGAGAAATAATGCTTCGAGAAGGATGAACCCGACAATTCCCCAATTTTCTTTGATTTCTTTCAAGGTGCGGTAGAGCAGATTGGCAGTACTTTGGCGGCCAAGACCCATTACTTCGGTTATTTCCTCGTAGTCGAGTCCCTGGTAAAAACGGAGGTAGATAATCTCCCGCTGGCGGTTGGTGAGATTGGAGATAATCTGGTTCAGCTGTATAATCTGTTGTTGATGATGATCGTTTTCTATGATGATCGATTCAATGGAAAGCGTGTATTCATCCGAATCGAAAGAAAGTTCTTCCGGTTGCTGAAAACGTTTCAGCCGAATGTTTTCCTTGAATATTTTGTGGCGAAGGGATTTGAACAAATATGATTTTACAAAGTCGGTGTCCGATATGGCATCCCGTTTTTCCCATAAGTCAAGAAACAGCTCCTGAATACAGTCGCGGATAAACTCGGGATCCCTGGTAAATTTGGATCCATAATTGTACAGGGCCCGGTAATGCAGCTGAGTGAGTTCTCCCAACGCATCCGGGTCACCCGATTTGAACTGACGCCAAAGTGCGGAATCGAGCTCCTGTGGGTACAATATGTGTTGAGAATTCCTCAATTTGCTTTTTAAGATGATGTCCGGGTTAATAAATGTAATTATGACACAAAAATAGGTAATCTATTTAATCTACAAATTTTATATACTTATTATTTAGTTTTTTTAATAAAGATTAGCCATTCCGGTTAGTTTGAGAATGAGTGATAGTTGTTGATTATCAGTGTGTTGATTCTCAACTTAGAGTTTCAGTGTTAAAGCCGGTTAATTGCCGCCGGTTCGTTTTTCCGATACGGGATAAACTTAAATTTTATGACAGGAAATAGGATTTAAAGAATATCGGCAAAATGGGTGGCAGCAATCCGCTTAGAAGGAATCTCTGGTATGATTTTAATGATACCGGTGAGAGATAAAAGAAAAATCATCATTTCAACGTTTGAGAACTGTACAAGAAGGTTGATAATGGAGTCTAAACCTTTAAAATCAGTTTCAATATGTTTGTGCCTAAATTTATAAAGGAAGATTGGGTCAGGAAGAAAGGGAGTGTGCAGTTGATGCAGATCGAGGAGTATCAGACCGAGGAGGTAGTGGAAGTGCTCGCTGGAAAGAAAGGCGGAGATTATGTGCACAGGCAGTACAATGGGAAAGTCTGGTGTACCTGGGTTAACGAAAATACAGCGACGGTAACCCAGCCTTTCAAGGAAACGGAGCTGGAATTGGTAATAAGATAGTTTCCCTATTGCGCTAAGATTTAATAAATATAATAATATCGATAAATACTTTTAAATTTAAGTGTTTGTTGTCATTGGATATTCACTAAATCTTAGCGTTATGCGTATACGATTATCAGTTCAGGCGGTCATTATTCTATTGCTGTCATCCGTCTATTCTTTTTCCGCCCAGCCACCTGCAACGCTGGCCATTGGCTCAGCTGCTCCGGATTTTAATTTAAAGAATACTGACGGGAAAAATTATTCCCTCAAAAACTTTTCCGATGCAGCTGTGTTGGCCATTGTTTTCACCTGCAACCATTGTCCCACAGCTCAGGCTTATGAAGACAGGATCAAGGCGCTGGCTTCCGAATTCAAGGATAAAAAAGTTGCGGTTATAGCGATTTCTTCCAACGATCCGAAGGCAATCCGGCTTGACGAACTTGGCTATACCGACATGAGTGACACGTACGAGGAAATGAAACTGCGTGCAAAGGATAAAAGTTACAACTTTCCGTATTTGTATGATGGCGATAACCAGGCGACGGCATTGGCCTACGGCCCGGTGGCTACGCCGCACATTTTTATTTTTGACAAAGAAAGAAAACTACGCTATACGGGCCGGATTGACGATGTGGAAAAACCAACGGGAACTCCGAAAAACAGAGATGCATACAACGCGATTCAGGAGCTGGTCACCAACAAACCGGTGACCGTTGCCACCACCAAGACTTTTGGCTGCTCGATGAAATGGGCTACCAAAGAACACAACGTGCAGGATGAGGAAACTTCTTGGGCAAAGGAACCTGTTTCGCTTGAAACGATTGACGAAGCGGGATTAAAGGAACTGATCGCAAATAAGTCCGATAAACTCCGCCTGATTAACGTGTGGGCGACCTGGTGTGGACCCTGCGTGACCGAATTCCCCGATTTCATGCAGATGTATCACATGTACCGCAACCGCGATTTTGAGTTTATTTCGGTGAGTGCGGATACGCCGGATAAAAAGGAAAAAGCCCTGAAATTTTTACAGGGCAAACGTGCTTCGAACAAAAATTACATTTTCCATATCGAAGACAAATACAAACTTATTGAGGCCATAGACCCGAAATGGCAGGGGGCATTGCCCTACACGATTCTTGTGGAGCCGGGTGGAAAAATTGTTTATTCGCAGCAAGGACCAATCGATCCCAAGCAAATGAAAAAGGTTATCGTTGAAAACAAATACGTAGGCCGGTTTTATTAGAACCGATTTTACAAAGATTTAGGTCAAGTCGCCTGAATATACCGCGTTGGCGTGGCTTGTTGGAGGATATTCTTCAACAGGTCACGCCATCTGTTTTTACGACACTTCTCTTTGATGATCAGGTAAATATGTTTTAGTGAAAATGATATTTTTGCAAATAAAATTCCTAAATATTTTTTCGTACGAAATATTTCCTACCTTTGATCCGTTGTTATTGAAAATTAAAAATATGGAGCCTACAAAATCAGAATTGGAGATACTGCAAGTGCTTTGGCAGCACGGTCCGTCGACGGTGCGGTTTGTCAATGACAAGCTCAATGAAGAAAAGCGTGCAGTACAATATTCGTCGACCCTGAAGCTGATGCAGATCATGGCGGAAAAGGGGATTGTGAAAAGAGACGAGCGTAGCATGAAACACATTTACAGCCCGGCGGAAGAAGAAAGCAAAACGAAGAATCTGCTTTTGAAACGTTTCGTGGATACCATGTACAAAGGTTCTGCATCCAGTCTGGTGATGCAGCTTTTTGGAAATAAAGGCACCTCTGAAAGCGACCTGAAGGAGATCAAAGACTTCCTGAACAAGCTCGATTAGAAACCCCATCTGTTCACATTCCTAAAATTTATTAGCCATGAATTTTGATCATTTGAACCATCCTTTTATTCAAAAACTGATACAGACTGTTTGCAGGACCTTATTACATTCGTTGTGGCAGGGTTTGCTGTTAGCCATTCTGGCCGGTGTTATCCTCGTCTCAACGCGTAAATCTCGTCCGGCGCTGCGTTACAATCTTTTAGCTTTGTCGCTGCTCTTTTTCACTCTGGCCAGCGGTTTTACCTTTTTTACACTATTCAGTAGCCCAAGCCGGACCTCACTTTTCGTTGCTGATAACACTTCAGCGATCAATACAGCTGACACAGATGTATTGATAACCGGACAAAACGCGACCTTTTCTAACCCGGTTGACCATTCGCTTTCAGTACTTGACCATTTTTTCAGCCAAAATGCGGCCGTCATTGTCGCCATTTGGCTTGTCATATTTGCGCTGAAAACCATGAAAGCAGGAGCGGGGCTTTTCTACATTCACCAGTTAAAACATCATCACAAACAGGAAGCTGATTTTGCGTGGAAAGTAAAGGTTATTCAACTTGCCGAAACCCTTGGCATCAGACAGCCGGTGTCCTTATTTCAATCCGGCATTGTGACGGTCCCGATGGTCGTTGGCATTCTGAAACCGATCATTTTTATTCCTGCGGGAATGCTCACGAATCTCCCGGCCAACCAGGTTGAAGCCATTTTACTTCATGAACTGGCACATATCAGGAGAAAGGATTATCTTGTTAATCTGATCCAGAGTTTTGGTGAGAATATTTTCTTTTTCAACCCGGCCGTGATCTGGATATCGGCGTTGATCCGTGAAGAACGCGAGCATTGCTGCGACGACATCGCTATTTCTGTCATGAAAAATGACACCTCCTTTGTACAGGCGCTGGTTTCATTTCAGGAATATAGCCTTCTGGAAAATTCATATGCAATGGCATTTCCCGGCAAGAGAAACTTCCTTTTGGACCGGATCAAGCGAATCATTTACAAAAACAATAAATCTTTAAACGCCATGGAAAAATTATTTGTAACAACCAGTTTAATCGCGGCTACACTGCTGACTGCTGCTTTCTCGCCCAATGAAAAACCTGAGCCATCCGAGGTAACGGAGCATAAACTGATTACTCCCAAACCTATGGTTGACCAGGTTTCGTGGCCTGCTATACCGCCTGCTGAGCCCGTTAAACCTTCAAAAGAACCGGTTGTGAATATGCAGGAACCGACTCTGCGCGATACGGTGCCTGGTGTTTATGAGCGGATTCAGACGAATGGCAATGTCAGCAATATTGAGACTACAAAAAACAATAAACGTTATGAAATTGAGAGTGTCGACGGGAAAATTACTTCTTTGAGAGTTGACGGGCAGAAAATTGCAGAAGATAAGATTTCGAGCTATCACGCAGATATTGACGAAATTATGCAGGAGGTAAAAGTGGCAAGGGAAAATGCGGAGATCGCAAGAGGCCACGCTGAAAAAGCCAGAGCCGAGGCTGATGTCATGAGAAAACAAGCGGAGGGGCATAGACTAGAAGCGGATAAACTGCGTGCGGAAGCAAGCAAAATGCGTGAGCAGGCGAATCAGACGCGAATGGTGGCAGAGGATGTGAGGAAACAGGCGGATGTGATTCGGGAAGGGGCTGAAAAGTTAAGAGCAGAAGCTGAAAAACAGAGAGGTGTTGCAGAGGTGCATCGTTTAAAGGCAGACGAACAGAGGAAGGTTGCCGGAGAGGAACGAGAGAAAGCAGAAGTATCCCGAAAAGAAGCGGAAAAGTCGAGAGTGATTTTTGAGAAAATGCAGACCGAGCTTACCAACGATTTGATTAAGGAAGGCGCTCTAAAAGACAAAGCAGGTTATTCATACAAGCTGAACAACGACGAACTTATCGTGAATGGTGTGAAACAGCCGGACGCATTACATCAGAAAATGAAGTCCAAATATGTGAAAGGTCCGGGCTGGGAAACCGTTTTTAACGTAAATGGACGCACAGGTATCAGCATTACAAAGTAATATTTATCCAATGCGCATAACCACAAGATCGGTCGAAAACGGGCCGGTCTTGTGGTTTTTATTTGTTCAAGAGTAAAATTCTGAAAATGGATGTTTTAATAAGGATTCAGAACTGATCCTTATGCACAGAAGAACCTTTATCAAAAGCACGGGAATGTTGGCCTCCGTCGGTTTGACGAGCCCGGAAATTTTTGACCTGAAAGCACCGGCGGTAAAAAACAAGCTGCCAAAGTGGAAAGGGTTTAACCTTCTGGATTTCTTTTCTCCGGATCCGGCGTCAGCGAGAAAGAAAACTGAGGAGGAACAAATTAAATGGATGAGTGACTGGGGTTTCGACTTTATCAGGCTGCCCATGGCTTATCCCTCATACCTGAAATTTGACCGGAGCAAAAATATAACTCCGAAAGAGGTTTATCAGATCGATGAAGCGGCGGTTGACCGAATCGATCGGCTGGTGGAAATTGCACATAAGTATAAAATGCATGTAAGCCTTAATTTGCATCGGGCGCCGGGATATTGTGTGAATGCGGGTTTCAATGAACCCTACAACTTATGGACCGATCAGGAGGCGCTGGATGCATTTTGTTTTCACTGGAATATGTGGGCAAAAAGGTATAAAAATGTTTCGTCTAAGCTGATCAGTTTTGACTTGCTCAATGAGCCCAGTTTGCGGGCGGACATGAACGACCAGCTTTCCAAACGTAGCTCTGTTCCGGGTGATGTGTACAGGAAACTGGCCGTCGCGGCTTCGCAGGCGATTCGCAGGGAAAATGCAAATCATTTGATTATTGCAGACGGCAATGATGTAGGTTCCAGTGTCATTCCTGAAATTACAGATCTCGATATCGGGCAAAGCTGTCGTGGTTATCATCCGGGCATTATTTCGCATTACAAAGCGCCCTGGGCCAATAAAGATCCGGAACATTTGCCAGAGCCAAAATGGCCGGGACAGGTGGGCGAGCAATATTTAAGCCGCGCCATGCTCGAAAAATATTATAAACCCTGGATCGATCTGGTCGGGCAGGGCGTGGGTGTGCATTGCGGGGAATGCGGCTGCTGGAACAAAACACCGCATGACGTGTTTATAGCCTGGTTCGGCGACGTGCTGGATATTTTATCCTCCAACGGCATTGGCTTTTCGCTATGGGAGTTTGCCGGAGATTTTGGCGTACTGGATTCCCGGAGAAGTGATGTAGCTTATGAAGATTTTCACGGGCATAAACTGGACAGGAAGTTATTAAACCTGATGCTGAAATATTGAGATTGTTTTAGCTACTTTGTTCCAACAATTTTTTGATAATGCCAACGCTTTGTTCAAGCTCGTCCTGCGTCGACGAAGCGAACCCGAGTCTCGTGCTGTTGAGTTTCGGCGACAGGGTGTTGCTATCGGCACCATCGGAAAAGTACAAATCTTTTTGATGTGCTTTTTGCGAAAGAGTGCCAAGATCAATTTTTGGATCGAAACGTGTCCAGACGGCCATGCCGCCATCAGGAATCTGAAAATCCAGATAATTACCTAATTCTGATTTTAACAGGTCACAAAAAAAATCGCGGCGCTGCCGATACGTTCGTAACGACTTTCGTAAATGCCGCTGAATAATACCATTTTGCAAAAGCTCCGCCATGGCGTTTTCAAGCATATTGTCACCCTGTCGATCAATAATTCTGCGTATTTGCGCGAGATGGTTGATCACATTCTCGGATCCGACCAGATAACCCACCCGGAAAGCAGGGGAAATTGTTTTCGTAAAGGAACCACAATAGAGCAACATCCCGGCCCGGTCAGCGCCGGCTAGCGGGAGCAGCGGTTTACTCAGGTAGTGAAAATCGTAGTCATAGTCGTCTTCAAAAATAATGAATCCATATTTTTCCGAAAGTGCAAGCAGTTGCAATCTCCGGTCGGCACGTAAAGCCACGGTGGTAGGGTAGTGGTGGTGCGACGTTACATACAGCAAACGCAGCGGCTGTTTTTGGCATATGGCTTCGATGGCATCCACCTTGATTCCATATTCGTCGGAGGGTATATCAAAAATGTTTGCACCGGCCTGGATAAAATTCATACGCGCACTTGACCAGCTAAGCTCGCCCAAAGCCACATTGTCCCCTTTTTTGAGCAGACCGGTGCACGCCAGATGAAGGCCCATCACCGTGCCGCGTGTTATCAGCACATTTTCCGGCAAAGTTTTCAACGCGCGCGTTTCATTAAGGTATGCCGATAATTCCTGGCGGAGCCATTGCGCACCGAATGTATCGCCGTAGCCAAGTTTTACATAAGAATTTCCTGTCAGCAACTGCGTCCGGTAAGCTCTTGAAAGTTCTTCGAGAGGTGCCAGGCGCGGATCGGGAAAGCCATCGTCGAGCCGAAGCGAAGTCATGCTCTTTAACACCGCACGGCGCAGATAGGGTTTATCTTCAAAGGAAAAACCGGCGATTTTTTTCGTATTGGGTATTTCTTTTCCGCCGTTGCTGATCGGCTGCGGTTTTATTTCCGGAAAATGTGTGGCTACATAGGTGCCGCTGCCCGCGCGGCTTTCCAGCCAGCCTTGCGCCAAAAGCTCGTCGTAAGCACGTACGACGGTTTTTCGGTGAATGTCCATGGCTTCGGCAAGTTGCCGGCTGCTCAGCAGCTGGTATCCCGACTGCATAATTCCTGTCCTGATCAGGTCCGTCAACTGATTGGCGATTTGCAGATAGACAGGCTGACGATCGGATTTGTCAATGCGCAATAGGGATGAGAGCGGTTGCATGTGATTGGACTACTGATTTTGTTAAAATTGGATGATTGTGCCAGTCCAATAAAGAAACAATTTTGTAAAAAAACAAATCTATGGCAACAGCACTTCCACATCTTATTCCAAGCCGCTCTGCGAAACGCGCGCACTTCGATGCCGAATCGATCTATCCGATCCTGGACGAAGCTCTTTTTTGTACGATCAGTTATTCGGTCGATAATCAGCCGTTTTCTATTCCAACCTCATTCGTCCGGTATGAAGACAAAATATACATCCACGGTTCTGTCGGGAGTCATTTTATCCGACAAATTGAAAAAGGGATTCCGGTTTGTATCACCGTGATGCTGGTCGATGACCTGGTCGTTGCAAAATCAGCATTTAGTCATTCCGTCAATTACCGGTCGGTCGTTATTTTTTCGAAAGCTGAGATCATTGAGGACATCGATAAAAAGATCGAGTCATTCGAATGGCTTACCAATAAAATAGTACCGGATAGCTGGGAATATCTTCGTCCCGTTAAAAATAATGAGGTAAAAAAAACGACCGCGCTGGCGTTCAGCCTTGATCAAGCCTCGGCCAAAATGCGTTCCGGGATGCCGCTGGATGAGGAAGAAGATCTTGAACTGCCGATTTGGTCCGGGCTTATCCCGCTGTCCAATAAGAGATTGACACCGATCGCTGATCCGCGAAGTGAAAATATCCCCTTGCCTACGCATTTGCAGCATTTGTAAGAATCGTCAGCATGAAGGATGCAGGTTTATCGTCCGGGATTTTGTCTCCGGTGGTAGACCTGTATTGTTTTGGTTGATATGCATTCCAAAATCAAAAAATACTAGCGGATTTATTCTTTATTTGCATTATTGTAAAACAGAATACAAATCCACCATGAGCAAATTAGACCAGGCATTTTCCCTTTTTGATGCCTACAATCAACAGTCACCTGAGAAAATTGTCTGGGAGGGGAAAGAATATCCCTCTGAATATTTCTACGCCTTAAAGCTGCACGACTGGGTTAAAAAACTGGAACCGCATGCGCCTGAAAGTCTCTTGCTGGCTTCAAGAAGCCAGCATATCGGCAGGTGGGAGATTGCCCGAAAATCATATCCGGACGGACGTGTGGGGTATCTCAAATGGCGCAGCGATCTGGGGAAATTCCATGCCCAGAAAGCAGCCGAAATACTTGCCGAAGTGGGTTATGATGAAACAGAAATCAAGAGAGTAAGGGAGATTATCCTTAAACAGCGCATCAAGCTGGATGAAGATGTGCAAACCATAGAAAATGCGCTCTGCCTGGTTTTTCTGGAATTCCAGTTCGATGACCTGATCGAAAAGCTGAGCGAAGAAAAAATGATTGATATCCTTCGTAAAACCTGGGGGAAAATGAGCGATCCGGGCCAGAACGCAGCCCTGGCGATGCAATACAGCGAAGCTGGCACGGAATTATTGCAGAAAGCGCTGAACCCGGATTCCTGATTTTGGATGGACCGGAAAGCAAAGCCATTTTCTCAATCGCCCTTTAAAATGAATAGTAACTCGGTCTTAAAATTTACAATTTGTATCGTTCCGCCTTTGGCTGTTGGGGCTATTGCCGGATTTTTCACTTCCAAAGCAATTCCTGGCTGGTACGCCACATTAAATCAGCCATCATTTAATCCTCCAAACTGGGTTTTCGGCCCGGTTTGGACGACTTTATACATCCTGATGGGATTGTCGATTTTCCTGATCTGGCGACTTCCCGCAAGCAGTACCCGGACAAAAGCCATGGTAATTTATTATATCCAGCTACTATTGAATTTTTGCTGGAGTTTCCTATTTTTCTACTACAAAAACATGGGATTTGCGCTTATAGAAATATTTCTACTATGGCTGAATATTGTGCTTATGTTATTGTATTTCTATAAGTTAAAGCCGGCCGCTTCTTACATGAATATTCCTTATTTGCTTTGGGTAAGCTTCGCTACTGTGCTCAATGGGGCATATTATTTGCTAAACCAGAATAATCTCTAAGGCTTCATAAAAAACTGGTTTTTCTCCACAATTTAAAATAATATCTGTATATTTTGGTGATTGTAGACATTGTTCGTAATTTTACTTGACAACTTATTCGACAGTAAAAATCCAGATATTGTTACAAATCAATTGATGAATGAGGTTGTTCGGGCTTGGGATGAAAATTTAGGGAATATAATTATTCTTATTTTTTCCGGGTTTGCGCGTCAGTGAATTATGCGATAAGTTGTAAAACAATGCGTTGGAAATTTATTGTAGGTCATGCTAAGGACTATACACTCATTTTTAAATTTTAACACAGTATATCTTAGTTTACTCAACATATGAACCCACGAAAAAATCTATTGGTAATGGACGATGAGCCAAGTATTTGTAAAATACTTGAGCATTTTCTTAAAAAGGACTTTAATGTATTTGTCAAGAATGACGGTGCAGAGGGAATGTTATGGCTTGAAGAAGGAAACGAATGCGACCTGATCATTGCCGACCTTCAGATGCCGAATCTCAATGGCAAGGAGTTCCTTAAAATCACCAGAGCCAGTAATCTATTCGCAGATATTCCTGTCATTATACTATCAGGCTCGGACGAAAGCAGCGAGCGTATACAATGTCTTAATTTAGGTGCAGACGATTTTATGGTAAAGCCCTTCAACCCAGTGGAAGTGCATGCGAAAATCAATGCGATATTGAGACGCAGCAAGAGATATTCCTGATCCCGTAAACCGCAAGCACGATGGAATGGACAAATCAGTCTGAGGGCGTAACCGTAGATACCAAGGTGCCGCCTTCTGCGCAATACCGAATTGCTTACCTAACCAAGGATTTCGAACAGTATCTTTGGTTTTCTGCTAACTACGGAAGCTATTTGCAAATTGAATATTTTGAAGACAAGGAACAACTTCTGAAAGCCTTGCAGGATTATTTCCCCGCAGACGCAATTCTTGCGCACGTGAAGAGTGGCGCCTGGGAATTGCTCGATACCGTGCGAAATAACGCCGGTTTTGGAAATATCCCGTTTATCGTACTGGTGGATAGCCTTAATCCTGCGGTGGTGAAAAATGCCAGGATAAAAAAAGCCGATGACATTTATGCGACGGATTTTGCAGATGGTGACCTGCTGACAAGACTTCACTATTTTACCAAAAGACAATGGTACGTAGCCCGGAAAGCTTCTGAAAAGATTGAATCGGAAAAAAATCATACGCCTTTCTGGAAACGGGCGATCGATGTGATACTCACGGGATCGGCGGTGATCTTGTTGTCGCCGGTTTTTATTCTGGTAGCGCTGTTGATACGTTTTGACTCGAAAGGACCTGTCTTCTATAAATCAAAAAGGGTGGGAGCGGGCTACAAGATATTCGACCTCTATAAGTTCAGAACCATGCGGACGGATGCTGACCAGATGATCAAGAAGATGGCTGCATTCAATATGTACAACGCCAAAACGCCCCAGGCCGAAGTAAAAGCGGAAATGGCAAATCTCTGCGAGGAGTGCCAAAGCGGCGGTTTTTGCAACCGACGTCTGTTTTTAGACGGCAAGGAAATTTGCGAAAAGGTACATCAGGCACAAAAAGAGCAGAAAGCTGCGTTCATGAAATTTCAAAATGACCCAAGGATAACGCGGGTTGGTAATTTTCTTCGCAACACGAGTCTTGACGAATTACCACAGCTGATCAACATTCTGAAAGGAGATATGTCGTTGGTGGGAAACCGGCCACTACCTCTTTATGAAGCCGAAAAACTGACGACGGACCATAACATTCTGCGTTTTGCAGGCCCGGCCGGACTTACAGGCTTATGGCAGGTTACCAAACGTGGTAAAGGTAAATCGGATATGTCTGAGGAAGAGCGCACGGAGCTGGACATCACTTATGCTAAAAACTTTTCCTTCCGTATGGATCTGGAAATAATCCTGAAAACGTTTCCGGCATTGTTTCAGTCAGAAAATGTTTGATCACCGTTCCTGGCTGCTGAAACCGGAACGGCTAACGGTATAAAAGAACCTGTCAAATTGAATAACATCAACTTTACAAAAGCAGTTATGTCAAGAGGTTTTAATCCATTCTTTTTGCACTTCGTCATAGGTTTTGATAACACGCGACGGATTTCCAACAGCAACGGAATAGGGCGGTATATTTTTGGTCACAACAGCTCCCGCGGCAACAACGGAATGTTTGCCGATGGTAACGCCGGCAGTTATAACAGCGTTGGCTCCAATCCAGCAGTCATCTTCGATAACGATCGGGGCAACCGTAACGCCTTGTTTGTGAATCGGCTGGTGAATATCGGTGTAGTTATGATTAAGTCCGCTTGCCACGATATGCTGGGCAAGAATAACATTATTGCCAATTTTAACCGGTCCGATAATAACATTTCCCAGTCCAACCAGAGAATTTTCGCCAATCTGAACTTCTCCCACGCCATTATTAACGGTGCTGAAATCTTCGATCACGGAGTTGTTTCCGATTGAAAAAGGATTGAACGGAACTACATCCATTCTCACCCAGCGGCGTATGATCACCCCTTTTCCTTTTTTGTGATAGAAAGGATTCAGGAATAATTTGACCCAAAGACGTGGACGGGCCTGGTTCGTAGGGATTAACAACCAATGAATGAACTTTTTAAGCTTGGGACTACTCTTGATTTTTTCTGAGAAAGACATAGAACGGGTTTATTTACGGACGTTGAGATTGGTATTTTTTTAAGACAGATATTCTCTTCACTAAAAGCAAAAATAGTTTTTAATAATTTATTTTTTTTCAAAAATTAATGCAGATGAGATACGCAGTGTTTTTGGTTCTTTTTTTTACAATTCATACGACCCGGGCACAGGAGTCTTTGGCAAAAGATATTTCGTACGATTATCTGGACAAATTAATTACGATATGCAAGAAAAACTATCCGCGGGTGAAGATGTATGAAGACCGGGTGGGCATTGCGGAACATGGAATCAAAAAAGCAAAATTATCTTATTTCGATATTTTCTCGGTAGGTTATTTATATAGTCCGAACAACAATAACACGACTTCTTCTCCGAGTTTTTTGGGCGGGTACCAGTTTGGCTTTTTTGCCAATGTGGGTTTGCTGCTTCAAAAACCAAGTTTTATCAAGCAGGCAAAAGGGGAGTATGCGGCTGCTTTGCACGATAAGGAGGCTTACGATCTGAGCATGGAAGCGGAAGTAAAGAAAAGATATTTTACCTATATCCAGAAAGTGGCGGTGCTGCGCCTGCGATCAGCCGCGATACTGGATGTGGAGAGCATGTTGACAAACATAAAACACCGTTTTGAAAAGGGTGAGGAAAGCCTGGATAACTATAATAAAGCACTGATACTTCAATCCGATCATTCTCAGAATATTATTAATGCCGAAGGGGATGTTTTGAACGCGAAGAGTAATTTGGAAGAATTATTGGGACAAAAACTGGAAGATATAAAATGACCGAATTTTTGCAATTTTTAAGATTACTTCAAAGAAATAAAATCACCCTTATCGTGGTCCCGTTGATCACGGTTATTGTTTGTTATTTCCTTGTCAAAAAACTTCCGGATTCTTTTGAGTCGCGTGGGCGTATTGCCACGGGATTGGTGGATAAAACGGATCAGGTGGTGACGAAAGCCAAAGAAGAGCAGGATTCGCAGATTGCCCGAAAATTTGAAAGCCTTATCCAGATGATGTTGCTGAAAAGAACATTGGATCAGGTTTCTTACCGATTGATATTGAACGATTTAAAAGGTACAAAAGATTCGACCTGGCGTGAACCTGTAAAGGAGTTACAGAATATGAGCAAGGGAGAACGTGCAAAAGCGATCGCGCTGATTACGCAAAAATACAAGGCGAGAGAAGAGCTTTTTGTCTGGAAACCTTACGAAAGTTATCTGAACAAGATTATCGAGAACATGCACTATGATGCAGGTTCGCTGAGAGAGAAACTGACTGTTTACCGGACAGGAAGCAGTGATTACATTGACATTCAGTACGAAGCCGAAAATCCGGACTTTACCGCTTATGTGATTAATACACTGGCGCAGGAATTTATCGCGCAGAACTCGTCACGTGTAGTCGATAACAATAAAAAGACGATTGATTTCCTGCAAAGTTTTATGCAGCAGAAACTGCTGGCACTCAACGAGCGAATGAACACTTTGCGGAATTTCAAGATCCAAAACCGGGTGTTAAACCTGAACGAGCAGGCCAAGAGTATTTATGGACAGATGGCTGATTTTGAAACGCGAAGAGAAATCGCGCAAAAGGATATCATTGCTTACGGTGCGGCCATCAGAAATATTGATAACAAGTTCAATCCGTCCGACAGAAAGTATTTTGAAAGCGCACTTACTGAGATTAACCAGAGCATTGTTTCCAGTAAGATCAACCTTAAATCGCTGAACGAAAGGTACATTCAGAGCAATTTTGATCCAAAGGTAAAACTGAGCCTGGACTCTCTGAAAGGCAAGCTGACGGAACAGATATCCTCCGCTGCCGACAAGTATGCCTACAACCCGATGGCATTGAAACAAGACCTGGTTACACAAAAAATGAGTATGGAGATTTCACTGGAACTGGCGAAAAACAGTGTGGAATCTATACAGGGAGAGTTAAACCGACTGAACAGAAAGTTTGACGGACTGGTACCGAATGAAGCTAAAATTCAGGAATACGAGACCAGCATTGATATCGCCAGCAAAGAGTATATCGAAGCTTTGCAGCGTTACAATGAAGCGAGTCTGGAGTTCAGTTTTCCTGTGTATCTGCGCATGATTGAAAAGGCGATTCCTGGCGAGGTTCAGGCTTCGAAAAAGATGGTACTCGTGATCCTTTCCGGTATTATCAGCCTTACCTTTTGTGTTTTTGTTTTCTTCATCCTTTTCTTTCTGGACAAATCGATCCGTTATCCGATGCAGCTGGCCAATGCTACCAACAAGCCGGTGCTGGGTTATCTGAACGCGCTTGGGAAAGAGTCGGATTTGAGCCTCTCGGGCATGAATGCTTCAGATGGCAAATCGATCAAAACATACAAAAATCTGGTCCGGTCGATCCGCTATGAACTGGATAATGAAATTGATGATCCGAAAATTATTTCGATAACCAGCCTTTCGGACGGTGTTGGCAAAACCTCTTTTGTAGTTGCCTTAGCCTGGGCTTTTTCGAAAATTAATAAAACGGTGCTGATCATCGACGGGAATTTTGGTCAGCCTGATATTTCCAAACTGAACCCGGAAGCGGGTCTTTTTGAAAATTACGTCAACAAGAAGAACCTGCCAGAGGCGGTGGCCGGACAAATCAGTATTTTGGGAAACCGAGGGGGCGATATTTCACTGCTGGAACTGGCCGATGAAAGGCAGCTGGCCGATAGCATTCAGGTCTTGAAAACGCAGTTTGATATAATCCTGATCGAGACCGATTCCCTTGCCGCGATGAACAAGGCCAAGGAGTGGATAACTTATTCGGATCGCCTGGTGGCGGTTTTTGCTGCCGGACATGCTATTTCTGCCGATGATCTGTCTAAAATACAATATCTTGATAATTTGGGTGAGAAGTTTTCGGGATGGGTTTTGACAAACACCGAGGATATTCCCGAGCAGGCTGGCAAACTTGGTAAACCGGTAGAAGCATGATAGTGATCGAATACATATGGATAGCGGTGCAGGGGTTAATCGGGTATAATCTGGTTTTTCCCGTGATTTTGCTGCTGATTTATGGATTACGGAATACATTCGGAATTTCCGATAAGAAGGCTGGCTTAGAAAAGCTCCCCGACTACGGGATTATCGTAACCGCCTATGAGCAAACACATCAGCTGCCTGCCGTTGTCAGCTCTTTATTGGAGCTGAATTACAGCGATTACCATATTTATGTGGTGGCTGATAAATGTGACATCACAAATCTGCATTTCAATTCGGATAAGGTTTCATTGCTACGCCCTGAAAAAGTTTTGGGGAGTAATACAAGGTCGCACTTTTATGCGATACGGAATTTTATCAGGCCGCATTCACATCTGACCATTATCGACAGCGATAATCTGACCGATCCTGAATACCTGAATGAGCTGAACGTCTATTTTAACCGTGGATTTCAGGCCGTTCAGGGTGTTCGTGAGGCGAAGAATCTGGATAGTACCTATGCCTGTCTGGATGCTGCGCGGGATATCTACTACCACTTTTACGACGGTAAAATACTTTTCGGTGCCGGTTCGTCCGCTACACTGGCGGGCTCTGGTATGGCGTTCACAACCGCTTTGTACGAAGAATGTCTCGGGCATCTGGATGTTACGGGCGCAGGGTTCGACAAAGTTTTGCAGGACGGCATTGTCAGCAGAAAATACAGAATTGCTTTTGCAGAAAATGCGGTCGTGTACGACGAAAAAACGAGTGGAACTGATCAGTTGGTCAATCAGAGGGCTCGTTGGATCAATACCTGGTTCAAATATTTTGCGCTTGGGTTTAAGATATTGTTCAAGGGAGTTACCGGTTTAAACTGGAACCAGATCTTGTTCGGCCTGGTACTTTTAAGACCGCCGCTTTTCATATTTCTGTTGTTATCGGGGCTGTTTTTGGTCATTAACCTGATTCTGGCACCATGGGTGGCTTTGCTTTGGTTCATCGCTATGACGGTTTTTGTGGCCGGATTTTACATTTCACTGGTGCGTTCTAAAACGGATCCGCGGATCTATAATTCGCTGGTCAACATTCCGAAGTTTATCGCCTTTCAGGTGCTGGCATTATTAAAAGCCAGAAAAGCCAACCAGATTTCGGTGGCAACGCGGCACGGACAGGAAGTGAAACAGAAGTAAAATACGTTTGAGATTATGAAAATTTATCCGGCAAAGTCAGTCAAAAAAGACAAAGCGAGTTATGAGCATTTGTCTCCGCTTCAAAAAAAAACGAGGCAGGCCGCATTGTTGCTGGCATTTGTCAGTGTATTCATTTTTTTCTTTAAAATTCTATTCTTTTAAGTGGAGAAGGACATTCAGATTTTTGTGAAAGACAAAAATGCCCGGGACACTTTTTGGGGTAGGTTAAAGCAGTGGTTTTGGGTTGAAAAGCTAAACAATCCGGTAGGTATTGCTGTTTTACTCTTAATTTCCTTGATTTTTGGCTGGCTGATCGTCAATATGGGAATGATCGCCGGTGTGCTGATACTGGGTGCTCTGATCGTTCCGGCGGTATTGTACGGCATCATTGCCTTCCCGATGTTCGGGATTTTCGTTCTGATGATCATGGCTTATCTGCTCTTCGCCATCATGCGGTTGGGGCTGAATTTTCCGCTGGGTACGGTCATGGACGGGATCCAGTTTTTGCTCATACTCGGCTTCTTCATACACCAAAAGACCAAACCGGACTGGAAGGTTTTCAGCGGCCCGATCAGTTTGATGATCATGATCTGGATTGGCTTCAACATTCTCGAAGTCATAAACCCGACAGCGGAATCACGGCTAGCCTGGCTTTATACGATCCGCTCTGTGGCCGTTGTGATGCTGATGTATTTTGTTTTCATGTACCAGATCAAAACGGTTGCCGCCATCAGAGGAGTTCTGCTTTTATGGCTTGGCCTTGCAGTTATCGCGGCACTTTACGGTTACAAACAAGAATACATCGGTTTTTCGGACGCCGAAGACGGCTGGCTCCATTCCGATCCCAACATTGCTAATCTCTTGTTTATCAACGGGCACTGGCGTAAATTTTCAATCTTGTCCGATCCTGTTGCGTTTTCCTATAACATGGTGGTAAGCAGCATTATCTGTATTGCATTGCTGACTTACGTGAAACAGATTTGGAAAAAAGTCTTGCTTTTTGGTCTTATTGGCCTGTTTTTTTCCGCGATGTTATTTTCTGGGACTCGAGGAGCTTACGTGCTGCTGCCTGCCACGATGGTCTTGTTTTTGATTCTAAGATTTAGTTCAAAGGTTCTGATCTTTACGGGAATCGCGGGCGTTTTCATCCTTTTCCTGATCGTCGCGCCTTCGAGCAATCCCAATATCGTACGTTTTCAAACGGCATTTCAGCCTTCCAATGATGATTCTTTTAACCTTCGGGCGCAAAATCAGAAGCGAATTCAGCCCTATATTCTTGCGCACCCGATAGGCGGGGGACTGGGTGCAACCGGGACCTGGGGAGAACGTTTTGCACCGCATTCGTATCTGGCCAAATTTCCGCCCGACAGTGGTTATGTCCGCGTGGCGGTTGAGCTGGGCTGGGTAGGTTTGCTGATATTCTGCTGCCTGATGTTTTTTATCATGCGTGAAGGAATCAATAACTATTACACGATCAGAAACCCGGAATTGAAGACCTATTGTCTGGCGGTACTGATGATTGTTTTTGCCTATAACATCGGTAACTATCCGCAGGAAGCACTCGTACAATTTCCGTCCAGCATTTACTTTTATCTCGCGGTGGCCTTGATCAATGTGACCAAACGGATCGACGATAATCTGCTCAAAGCAAGTCAACAGGTTAAATAAATCGGAATATTCATTAAAAATAAACAGCGAAAAATAAGGAGTTATGAAAATTGCCCATTTGATACTGGCTCATTCGGATCCGCAACAACTGGGCAGGCTTATTGATCGTTTGCAGCATAAGGACGCATATTTTTTTGTTCACATAGATAAAAAAACAGCCATTGAGCCTTTTACATTTTTGGCCGCGAAACAGCAGGTGTATTTGCTGGAAAACCGCGTCGATGTACAATGGGGAGCATACAGCATTGTGCAGGCGACGATAAATGGTTTCCGGGAAATTGTTGATTCGGGGTTGAAGATCGGTTATGTCAATTTGCTGAGCGGTGCCGACTACCCGCTAAAAAGGACAGAAGAGATCCATCAGTTTTTTGAAACGAATAAAGGACAGCTTTTCATGGAATTTTATTCCGTCGCCAATGAATGGAAGGAGGCTATCCCGCGGCTAACCGAATATCATCTGACGAACTATTCGTTTCCGGGAAAATACCATGTGCAGAAATGGCTTAACCGCCTGACTCCTGTGCGGAAAATGCCAGATAAGCTGGTAGCAGTCGGGAGGTCCCAATGGTTTAGTATTCCAACGGAGGCTGTCAGATACATTCTGGATTATTTGAAAAGTCATCCCGAAGTACAGCGTTTTTTCAAGCTGACCTGGGCGCCGGATGAGATTATTTTTCAGACTATTTTATTCAATTCGAAATGGAAGGAGAAAATGGTTAATAACAATTTGCGGTATATTGTATGGGGGCAGGGAAAGGCAAGTCCGGACATTTTTACCGAAAAAAATGAGTCGGAGCTCTTTGCTTCAGAGGCATTGTTTGCAAGAAAATTTGCTATGTTAAAATATCCTGAAATACTGGATGCATTGGATCGAAAGGATCAGGTTAAACCGTCCGGTCGTTAATTACTCACGTTATATAAAAGAAGATTATGGATATTATCATTACCGGACAGCAGGCCTGGGATGTGGAAATTGGAAGCAATTGCAAAAATATAGCACTGGAATTCAGTAAAAATCACCGCGTGTTGTATGTCAATTCTCCCCTGGACAGGATCAGTTTGTGGAAAAATGGTAATGACCCCAAAATTGTCAAGAGAAAGAAAGTTGTCCGGAAAGAACTAAATGGTCTGGAAGTGATCAATGAAAACCTGTGGGTGCTCTATCCGGACCAGATGATCGAATCCATTAACTGGATCAGTTCTAACGGTATTTTTGATTTTTTTAATAAAAGAAACAACCGGATTTTTGCCAAAAGTATTGAAAGTGCAGCGCAGCAGCTAGGATTCCGTGATTATATCCATTTCAACGACAACGATATTTTCAGGAGCTTTTATCTGAAAGACTATCTGAATCCGAAGTTATCGATTTACTATTCGCGCGATTATATGCTGGCAGTTGATTACTGGAAAAAACACGGCAGGTCGTTGGAACCGTTGTTGATTGCGAAAAGTGATATTTGTGTTGCCAATTCTACATACCTGGCAGATTATTGCCGGAAGTATAACGAACAATCCTACTATGTCGGACAGGGCTGTGATCTTGATATTTTCATGGATGGTGTTCACGCGGCCCAGCCGGAGGATATTCAGCCGATCAGGAAACCGATTATCGGGTACGTAGGTGCGTTGCAAAGCCTTCGGCTCGACCTGGAATTGCTGCGGCATATTGCCGTTTCCCGGCCGGAATGGAGCCTTGTGCTGGTAGGTCCGGAGGATCATGAGTTTAAGCAAAGCGGATTGCATCACCTGAACAATGTCGTTTTTACAGGCTCAAAGAATTTTGACGAACTCCCGGCTTATATCAATTCATTCGATGTGTGTCTTAACCCGCAGCTCTTGAACGAGGTAACGATTGGCAATTATCCCCGGAAAATTGATGAATATCTTGCCGTAGGCAAACCCACGGTCGCAACGAAAACAGACGCCATGAGCGTTTTTGCGGAACACGTTTATCTGGGAGAAAACAAGGAAGAATATGTGCAGCTGATTGAAAAAGCGCTGGCCGAAAACTCTCCTGAGAAGGCTGACGCCCGCAGGGCATTTGCAAGCTCGCACACCTGGGAAAATAGTGTGGGCGAGATTTACAAAGCGATTGCGGGAGCCAAAATCTGAATTATTTCAGGTAGTCGAGATTAAATTTCAGATGCCGGTATAAATGTCTTAGTTGGGTGAGGAAAAAGTTATCACTTTCCCGCCACAGGTTGCGTTTCATAGTGCTTGGCTCAGCTTCTGAATTTTTCTGCACAAACAGACCGGTGAAATCCTTGTAGAACATCGCCTTTCCGTTGTTTTTCAGAAAGGACATCATCATGCTGTATTCCGTTACGTCGCCCTTAACGCCTTCAGTATATCGCCCGAACTTCTTGAAAAAGCTTGTCCGGCGCAAATGTGGGTGGTCGCTGTACACATAAAACTTCTGATATCCGGGTTTCCATACTTTAAAATCGATCTCATAAAAGCCGTGATCAGGATTTTTTAGATAAGGATATTCAAAATAGGCATAAAAGCGGACCATGTCGAGTTCAGGCTTGTCATGGATCAGTTTTAACGCATTTTGAAAACTTGTCGGAAATAGGGCTGTTGGCGTAAAATCTTCCTGCACGTAAAGTGTAAAAGCCGTTTTCACTGCATCCTGCCCCTTATTGATGTTGTTGCCGAGTCCTTTATTCTGCGGCGTCGTGATCAGCCTGAAATCAAATTTCTTTTGAAGCTGGATCAGGTAATCCACATGCTCCGGTTTGCTCCCGTCGTCGGAAACGACCACATCTTCAAACTCGCAATGGAGATCCTTAAACGAATGGAAGAGTTGTTCAAGAGACTGGCTGCGGTTATAATGCGTAATCAGCAGGGTGACCTCCTTAAAAATATATGTGTTGCTCATGATTGATGCTCAATTACTTCATAAAAGCCAGATCCAGTGTGTTTTTCAGCCAGCGGTAGCGCAGGTATCCCTGACGCATCAGTTGCACAGCCAGATTTTTACTTAACCGCCAATCCGGACGCTCCATGGTACTGGGCTCGTCGGAGGAGTTTTTCTGATAAAATAATTTGGTAAATTCATTATAAAAAAGGCCCTTTCCTTTGTTTTGAAGGAAACTGATTGCCATTTTGTATTCAGTAAGATCTCCTTTTATTCCTTCCGGATATCGTCCGAATTTCTCAAAAAAATTACTGCGGCGCAGATGTGGGTGGTCGCTGTAATAGTAAAATTTTAAATGGTTCATGTCCCAGAAAGAGTAAACCATCTCGGAAAAACCTTTTTTAAACGGTTTGAGATTGGGGTAGGTAAAGTAGGCGTAAAACCTGACGATGTCCCATTTCGAATCCTCCCGCATAAAAGTCAGGGCGTCTTCAAAATGTGCCGGAAAAATATCGGCGGGCTCAAAATCTTCCTGCACATAAAGCGTGTAGGGCGACTTCACGGCGTCCTGCCCTTTGTTAATGTTATTGCCTAATCCTTTGTTGACAGGCGTTGTTACCAGTTCAAAATTGAAACGACCGGTCAGTGCCTGAACTTTTGACAAATGTTCAGGGCGGCTTCCGTCGTCGGAAACTACGATACCAGCGAAGGTACAGTTGAGCTTTTCGAAGGAAGTTAACAGCCTTTCCAGCGATTCACTCCGGTTATAGTGCGTGATGAGCAGCGTCGTGTCGGGGTATATATGCTTCATAATTGCTTAAAACAAGGATAAATAGTCGCGCATACCTTTCATCTGCCTTTTGGCACGATTCAAAAACGCGTTGAAAATACTTCCGTCGTCAAGCAGTCTGCGTGGCGAAGTAAAAACAGTGGCTTTGGAATCACTTACCATTTTGAGCTTACCGGCTGTTTTCAGGTTTAGCGCCATGCGCCCGTCTTCCGCTTCATTTTCATAATCACTTCCCACGATGTTCGCATAAATCCTGGAACCGCTCACTTTAAAACCTCCTGTGGTCCGGCCAATTTCCGTGACAAAACCCATGTTAAACCCATAAACATTGAGGTATTCCCGGTTCTTTTTCCGGATCTGAATCATCACACCGGCAAATTTCTCATATAGCCAAAGTCCGAATCTACCCTGATTTTCCGGAGGGATAAATGCGTAATTTCCATAAACACCCGTGATGCCTGAGTCTTTCACCATCGGAGCCACCATCAGGTCAATCCAGTCGGGCGGGTAAAAAGTGTCGGAATCTGCACAAAGGTGATATTTTCCACGGGCCTGTTCAAGGCCCATCTGCCGGGCGAAGGGAGTTCCCTGCACCGTCTGCAAATAATTACGGACTCCAAGCGTGTCCAGCACATTTTGCGTCCCATCGGTTGAGTTGTTGTTAACCACCACAATTTCAACCTTGTACCTGGTATTGCTCGCAGACAGCGACGAAAGCGTCCTGTAAATATTGTTTTCTTCGTTCCACGCCGGGATCACAACCGATATGTCCGGTTGCTCGGCTTTGAAATGACTGATGGCCGTTTTAAGATGATCGATTTCGGGAATCGTCAGATCCTGAAATTTTTTGTTCTTAAAAAGATGGGGCAAAATCCATTTTGGCAAACCAAATAAGCTCATGTCTTTATTAATTTCAATGATTATGCTGAGACCGTGGTTGTAAATCTGTTATCAATGTTTGTCAGGATGAAGATCAAATAAATACAATTTAATGTCCGTACCCACATCTCCTGCCGGGTAGCTGTCTTGCAGGCTTCCCAACGACGAGACTTTATCATAAACTTTTTTAAATGCGTTCACCTTGTAATAATACCACGCCGGCTGGTTTTCAATATCGCCTATCTTCAAGCCATTGTAGGGTTTAAAGGCATACCAGAGCCGCTTGTTCTCTTTTATCTTACTAAAATCGCCCGACAGATTTTGAAAATAGCTGTCAAAATCATGCGAAATGGCCCGGACATCGCTCCCGAAAATGGTTTTAAACCGGAAATCATAAGCCTCCTGATAGTACAAAAACGAGGGCAGATTATTCCAGTAAACATAGACCACATCACCAGTTTTGTAATGCTCCTGAAGGTGTTGCATCGCCTCCCGCTGTCTCGATTTTTTATAATCACCGAAAAGATCGGTGTTGATCACCTGTCCTGCTGAATTTACCAAAGGTGCAGCAAGAAGAAAAACCAGAAACAGATTTTTTAATAAGCCTGATATCGGACGATCATAGATATCTTCTATCCCTTTGGCGATCACAATGATAAAAATAGGAGCCAGGAAGACCGTCAGTCGTTCGCGCAACGGATAAAATTCAAGAGAAGAAGCAGCCAGCGCGAGCATAACGGGACAAGCAAGCAGCAATAATTGTTTTTTATTATTTCTAAAAAGTGCCCAAAGGCCAAGCAAACCTGTCAGGATAGGCAAAAATGGCATTCGCGCTAATACTCGTACGATAGGGTTGTAATCATGGTTGTAATCCAGTTCATGCCAGGTAAGTCCTATGGGGTATTTTACAAGCGAATAAATCTGGCTGAAAGGCCATAACAGGTCCTGGATAGAGCGCGGAGGAAGCGGCATAAAGGCGTTTCTATTCCGCCAGAATTGTACCAGCCACTCTTCTTCCGGAAATCGGCTGATGAACAGGATGTATTGGACCAAAAAGCTAACCAGCCAAAGAGAAAACGGAATAAGATATAGAAAGAGCAGTTTCCATTCCTTTTTAATCAGCAAGGTAAGGCCGATGGCACCGCCGATTCCCGCCAGTACGAACAACGAAGAAAAGGAAAACCACAGAATAATGGCGCCGCCCAATCCCCAAAGTAAAAGATCTCCAATAGCGGTTGTACTATTAAAACGCACATACAGCAATAAGCACAAAACGGTGGCTAGAAATTCCGTCCCATATTGTTTCAGCTCAACAGCGTGGTAAACAAGAGGAGGAGCCAAAGCCACTACGGCAATCGCCGCCAGAAAACTAGCTTTTGATTTCAAAAAATGCCTGGCAACGGGCACAAAGGCAAATAAAGCCAGAATACCGCAAATGAACGGGAAAAGCCGTAGGGATAACTCCTTTTTATCAAAGAGAAAAACACCCAGTTTGGAAAGCCATAAAAATCCTATTGGTGCTCTTTGTTGATAATCAAGTGGTAGCGTGGCCAGTTCAGTGAAATTCATTCTGATCAGACTGGAAGCGAGAAAAACTTCGTCTTCCCACAATGACCGGTTATTAAAGTAATGAAATACACGAAGAAAAACTCCTGCAAAAAGAATAATGATAAGAAGCGGAAATGTACTTTTGTAAAAGTTTGTAGAAGAGTTAATACTTTTTGCCATACGTTGAGTAAATAATTTATAAATAAAGTGTTTTTCAAACTATTTATAAAGCGCTGGTAGCAAATTACTCATTTATTTCGTAGAAATAATTCGCGCAGGCTGCAATATTTCATAAAAAAAATAACGTATTTGCATCCCTTCTAAAACGCATTCGCAATCAACTGACTCATCGTTAAATGGCATTACAACTTTTACAAAAGTTACAAAATAAGCATTTTCTTTCTTTGGCGGGCAATGGCATTATGTCGGTATTGGGGATGCTCAATATGATTATCCTTTATCGGGCACTGCCGGTTGCGAGTATTGGAATGTGGGTCTTTTTTCTTTCTATTTTACTTTTGGTTGATACTTTCCGGTCGGGTTTTTTAACAACAGCTTTTATCAAATTTTATGCGGGAGCCAGCCCGGAAAGAGCCCGGGAGGTCGTGGGTTCGGCCTGGTTTATCGGTGGTGCCATTACCGCGATTCTGGTGTTGATCAACATCCCGGCTTATTTCTTTATTTCTTATCTGGAAAACCCGTCCGTTGTCTTGTTTGTCGAGTGGTTCGGGATTATTTATGTTGCTTCATTGCCGTACTTTATTGCCTCCTGCGTGGTGCAGGCTGAGCAGCGGTTTGATCATTTGTTATA
Organism: Dyadobacter diqingensis; assembly: GCF_024220585.1. Classification (GTDB taxonomy): domain Bacteria; phylum Bacteroidota; class Bacteroidia; order Cytophagales; family Spirosomataceae; genus Dyadobacter; species Dyadobacter diqingensis. The sequence goes on along the minus strand of NZ_JAMXKF010000006.1, from coordinate 65,833 downwards.
CATCCGTTTTTCGAGCCAGGGTATTTTTATACTTTTTGTCATCTTCATGGCGCTGACCAAAACGGCGACTTTGCAAAATATCATTTATGCCTATCTTGCCGGTGCGTTTTTAACGAGTCTGTTTACCATATTTATGGGTTGGGCACGTGTCTCTTCCTTTAAATACCGAACGCCGGCCTGCATCAGCGAAATTTTTCATTTTGGGAAGTACAGTGTTGGTACCACGTTAAGCTCTAACCTTTTTGGGACATCCAATACGATGATCATCAATTTCATGCTCGGACCATCTGCTTTGGCGGTTTTTAACCTTGGACAGCGTTTGATGGAAATTATCGAGATTCCGCTGAGAAGTTTTGCTGCGACCGGAATGCCCGAATTATCGGCGGCCTATAACGCAGGGAACAAGGAATGGGTCATTGATACCATGAAGCGGTATACAGGCCTTATCACAGTAGCTCTGTTTCCGGTATGCCTGGGAGCAGTCGCCCTCGCGGACGTCGCGATTGCGATCATCGGGGGGAGTAAGTATGTGGATTCTGAGGCAGCCAACATCATGCGTATTTTTATGACGTTTGCCTTGTTGTATCCGATGGACAGGTTTTTTGCCCTGACGTTGGATGTCATCCACCAGCCTAAAATCAACTTTATCAAGGTGCTGGTTATGCTGGCAGCCAGTGTCGGCTCTTCGTTTATTGGTATTTTCCTGACCAACAGCATTTATGGTGTCGCGCTTGCGGGGCTTATCCCCACGCTGATCGGCGTAGGAGTGGGGTATTGGGGATTAAACCGGTTTCAGCCATTTAATATATTCAGTATTCTGACAACCGGTTACGGACAGGCAGTTATGCTGCTGAAAAGTTACTGGTATAAATTGTCGGCAAAGTAATTTTGAAAGACAGAGGGTTTGAAGTGAAGCTTGTATAGATTATTCATTGATAATGAAACTTAGAGGGCAACAGATTATCATTTTTGGCTTACCGCGTTTTGATTCAGAAATAGAATCTACAAGTTATACTTCTGCGAAATTACTGGCCAGGGAGAATTTTGTCTATTACGTCGAAAATCCCTTTACAATCAGGGACTACTTCAATCTGAGGAAAGGGAGGGAATTTGAGATTCGCAAGGGACATTTTTCATTACAGGATCATAAACTGATCGATACGGAAGTTCCTAACCTCAAAATTATTATTCCGCCTATTCTGGCTTCGATCAATTTTCTTCCGGAAGGCAAAGTATTCAGGGCTGCGCTGAAAGTAAATGAATATCTGATCCGCTACAAACTGAAAAAGGTTATCGCCTCCTACAAACTCAAAGATTTTATCTTCATCAATTCTTTTAATTTTCATTACCCCAATATTTCAAAAGGCCTCCATCCGCGCCTGACGGTCTATCACTGTCTGGATCCGATGGCTCTGCCCTTCAATTTACGTCATGGGGTGGTTTCTGAGCGGATTTTGGTTGAACAAAGTGATGTGGTGATTTGCAGCAGCCGGCAATTATTTGTAGAAAAGAAAGAACAAAACCCCGGGACTTATTTTGTGGCCAACGCAGCCGATCTGGAACACAGCAGCAAAGCGTTGAACCCGGCGCTTCCGGTATTCCCTGAAATTGCAAAGTTGAAAAGTCCTGTGATCGGGTATTTTGGAGCCATTGAAAGGCGGATGGACTACAACCTGCTGAGAGAGGTCGTGAAAAGAAATTCTGAAAAAACATTCGTTTTCGTCGGTCCTGTTTCTTCCGAATTTGTCCCTGACGACTTTTATGATTTTCCAAACCTCGTGTTTTTAGGTCCGGTAGAATATGCCGACATGCCGGCGGTTATCAAGGGGTTTGATGTGGCGCTCATTCCGTTTAAGAAAGACGACATCAGCCACGCCATTTTTCCGCTTAAATTATTTGAATATCTCGGTGCCGGAAAGCCGGTGGTAGCCATTGATTTCAATAAGGATTTGGCAGAATTCACAAAAGGAAGCGTTGATTTCTGTGCAGATCCTGAGAGTTTTTCCAATGCTATTAACCTGGCATTAGAAACAGATTCAAGCGAGCTTCGGGAGAACCGGGTAGCCATTGCTGCTGAAAATACCTGGGAAATCAGGATCAGGGAAATAGCTGACCTCATTGATGATCATTTGAAAAAATGAGAACTTTCAGGCCAGATTGAAGGTGATCCGGAATATGTTTCTGCCCGTTTGCTGATCGAGGGAATAGGTAAAATGATCGGAAGCTTTTGCAATAATCATCAATCCGAAGTGCTCACTCGTGTTGATAAGCAGCTCCGGCATTTCTACATCTTCGATTTCTTCAACCAGAAAAAACGCGCTGTTGCTGGTCTCCGTGTAAATCCGGAGCGAATCCATGCCGTTTTCATAAACATCAAAATGCTGGTTTAGAAAAGGTGCTGCAACAGGCCAGGATAATCGCTGGCTTCCGTTCACTTTCAGGAAAAGCGGATTCCCAAAATCTTCTTTCTCGATGATCAGGAATTTTTCTCTCAACTTAAAATGAAACAGCGTTTCTGTTGTTCCTGCATGTTTGGCACCGTTAATGAGCAGCTCGGTGAGTGCCCATTTCACTCTGGACTGAATATCTTCCGGCACCACCCGCAGCTCTTCCGAGTCCTGCATGTGTTTCATACAGATGCTTAAAACAGAAGAAACATCTTCGGCTTTATTTGAGAATTGAAACGACTTCTGGTACCGGTAATTATTCATTTATTGATTTAATGCGTCCATCGCCTGATCAAAGTTTTTGTAAATTTTGAACACTTTATCCATGCGGATCAGCGTCAACAAATTTCTGACATCAGGCTTTAATGCAACAAGATATATATCGGTTTTCCGGGGCATGGCATATTTCAGCGCCACGACCAGACTGCCCAAAAATGAGCTGTCAATGTAATTGACATTTTCAAAATTCACGATGATCAGTTTCGTTCCTTCAACAATGAGGGTGATCATTTCTTCCTTAAATTTGTCTGCGTTGGCCAGGCTTGCTTCTTCGGGCAAAATCGTTGCCTGCGTGATGTCCTGAACCTGATTAACTTGAAGTATCATGTGGGTTATGTGAATGGGTTATTGTTTCTCTATAAAAATTATGCTCGCGTCGTCCATCTGGTTGCTGTCGTTGATTTGATCCAGCACATTGGATTTTATCAGGTCAAAGCTTGTTTCTTTTCCAAAATATGGACTGACCTTTTCGACAAAAAAGGGGTAGTCGCTTTTCTTTGAGCCGTTGGAAGGAATATCGATCATGCCATCCGTGAAAATGACGAGCTGGTCACCAGGTTGCATGGATACAATCTGTTTGTCATAAAAACCATCTTCCAGCAGCCCTAACAGCAATCCCGAGGATAACAGCATATCGGTTTTTTGATCCTGTTTTTTGAAAAGAATCAGCGGCAAATCCCCGGCACCCGTGTAATGGACAGCTCCTGTCTGGCTATCCAAAAGAAGCAGGGAAAGGCTGGACAAAATATTCTGAAGGCTCTCATCCAGGAAAACCAGTTTGTTTATTTTTTGTACGATGGTATCGAGCGCGAAGTCATTGTCGAGCACACAAAAGCGAATGGCGGCGCGGATATAACTCAGAAAACCAAAAGTGAAAAACCAGGCTTTCCATTTTTTGCCCATGATGTCGCCCAGCAAGGCAAAACAATATCGGTCGTCAACCTGTATAAAATCGATAAAATCACCTCCCGGATAGCCCAGATAACCCTTATGCCAAAAGTTAATCCTGAAACCGGAAACTTTTGGATTAGTCGTCGGGATCGATTTTACGTTAAGCGTTTCCGCTGCTATTTTTAGCTCCCTGATCGATCTTATGTGTTCATTTTCAAGCGATTTGATGATGTTATTCAGCTTGGAAATGATAACCGGCATCGGTGTTTCCTTATTGATATAATCCAATGCGTTCATATTCAGACCTTCCAGCACCAGCGAGTTGTCGGTGAACGAGGTGAGGAATACGAAAGGAATATCGCGTATGTCGGGGTTGAGCAGAACGGTATGGCGGAAGTCAAAACCATTGATCTCCGGCATATCATAATCGGATAAAATCAGATCAGGCGTTTCTGTTTGCAGTAACAACAGCGCCTCCGTCGCAGAGTCGCAGAGCACACAGATGTAACCCGCTTTTTTCAATGAAGCCTCCATCACCTTACGGAACATAAGGTTATCTTCAACGATCAGTATTTTTTTTACCTTGACAGGAGGATCTGGAAACGTCATCATTTTTTGTTGAAATTTAAGACAAAGAGGAGAACTCCCCCAAAAATAATGAGTAAAGAGACCAGATCCATGATTGTGACCCCGTCATTGGCGGTAAAATAGAAAACCGTAAATATTTCAAAGCTTGGAGGAGCGGGCATGATGATCATCGCAAAGCCGACCACAATTAGCAAAATAGCCAGAATGAACATCACCACCTTCTGTATGGCATTTTTTCGAAGGTAGTTTTTACTGATATTGCTGTCAATTTTTGTTTCAGAAAGTAGTTTTTCCAGCCCTTCCAATAATTCTTCGCGCGACAAACTATTGTCCTGGTCGAGGGCGTCGTAAGGTTCAAGCTGTTTTGCTGAAAACTGTGACTTTTGAAATGCGTCAGCTATTTGCTGCTGGTAATTTTTTGAAACCTTGCTGTCGACACTGGACTGTTCTATTACTTCAATCAGTTCCCTAACTTTTGAGTCAAGTAATGAGTTTTCAGTCTCACCGGATGACGGGTTGCCCGGTTTACTGCCTGAAATTCTCTTAATGTCTTGTAAGCGTGGTATTTTCACCTGATCGATTTTATGAGATTGTGTCAATTACTACAAGCCAACGTAGATGATTTTCGATAAAATCTTCGCTAAGGCCTCTATATTTTATTTAAAGCTAGGTTTTTATTATTAATTTTGAAATACTTCTACAAATCAAGGAAATTAATTCTTCATTTTAACGCAAAAATTAAGTCGTCACCTGCTATCTGATGAAAAAAGTTTCTATCGTTACAGTTAATTTCAATCAACCCAAGGTTACAGAAGATTTGCTTAAATCATTGGATGAGGTTAATACCTATCCGAATATTGAAATTATTGTTGTCGATAATGGAAGCAAAACAAATCCTGTACCTGAATGGGAAAAAAAATACCCGGATGTAATTTTTATAAGATCGGAGCTGAACACAGGGTTTGCCGGAGGAAATAATATCGGGCTCAGGCAGGCGAGCGGAGACTATTATTTTTTGATCAATAACGATACGGAAGTCACTGCTGATCTGATAGAAAAGCTTGTCAACATGCTTGAAACAAATCCGCGCATTGGTGTTGTTTCTCCAAAAATCCATTACTTCGATCAGCCCGGAATGCTGCAATATGCAGGATATACGCAGATGAATTACTACACAGCCAGGAATGCCTGTATTGGACAATTTGAGGAAGATAAAGGGCAATACGATTCATTGACCGGCCCGACAGGATATGCACATGGTGCCGCAATGATGCTCTCGGCGGAGGCAATCCAAAAGGCGGGACTTATGGCTGAAAATTACTTTTTGTACTATGAAGAACTCGACTGGTGCGAACGGATCAGGCAGGCAGGTTATGAAATTCACGTAAACCTTCAGGCGCTTATATACCACAAGGAATCCGTTTCCGTAGGAAAAAAAAGTGCGTTGAAGGAGTTTTTTATGAACCGCAACAGGATATTGTTTATTCGTAAAAACACGCCTGTCGCCACATTTTCAATCTTCTGCATCTATTTTCTGTTGTTGGTTATTCCCAGAAATCTGCTGAACTATCTCATCCACAAGGAATATAATTTTATCCCTGTTTTTTTTAGAGCTATCACCTGGCATTTTACCAATGCGACGGATAGTAATCACCTGGGTTATCCTATAAAATTTTAATTTATGAAGATTCTTTTCTGGCTTAGTTTATTCATCGTTTTTTATACTTTTCTTGGCTACGGGATCCTTCTTTATTTTCTGGTAAGGATCAGGCGGATACTCAAAGGAAAAAGGGTTTTGCCAGGTCTTGATCAGGACTTTCCGAGCTTAACCCTCGTGGTAGCGGCGTATAATGAAGAAGATCTCATTGTAGAAAAAATTCAAAACACGCTGTCTTTGAATTATCCGGCCGATAGGCTTAGGCTGTTATTCATTACAGACGGGTCAAATGACAAAACTCCCGATCTGATTGCACTTTACCCACAAATAAAACTCATGCATTCGGCCGCTAGAAATGGCAAGATCCATGCGATCCACAGAGCGATGCATGAGGTCGATAGCGAGGTTGTTGTGTTTACGGATGCGAATACGTTTTTAAATAAGGATGCATTGCTGCTTATTGCGCGCCATTACGCTGACCCGAAAGTGGGAGCGGTATCCGGCGAAAAGCGGGTGATGCAGGACGCAGTTTCTGATGCGACAGCCGGCGAAGGATTTTACTGGAAATACGAATCAACCCTCAAAAAATGGGATTCTGAGCTGTATTCGGTTGTGGGCGCGGCAGGGGAGTTGTTCAGCGTTAGACGTTCACTGTATCAGCAGGTCGAATCAGATACGATTCTGGACGATTTCATGATCTCAATGCTTATTGCGCAGCAGGGATATCGTATTATTTATGAGCCGGATGCTTATGCTTCAGAGCTGTCGTCAGACAATATCAAGGAGGAATTAAAACGAAAAGTACGTATTGCAGCGGGAGGTATTCAGTCTATCCTTCGTCTGGAAAAACTTTTCTTCCCGTTCAGTTTTCCGTTGTTGTGGTTTCAATACATCAGCCATCGTGTGCTTCGCTGGACCATAACACCTTTTTTAATGATCCTGGTATTTATCCTGAATGTACTGATCTGTTTTCAGTCGGGAAGTGTCATTTACTGGCTGATTATGGCTGGTCAGGTGTTTTTTTACGGCGCTGCTTTTGCCGGTTGGATACTGGAAAAGAAGAAAATCAAGGTGAAGGCTTTGTTTGTTCCTTACTATTTCTGCGTGATGAATTATGCTGTGATTGCAGGTATTCAGCGTTATTATAGGGGAAGCCAGAGTGCGGCCTGGGAAAAGGCCAAGCGAAAAACGGCATAGATCACCATAGAAAAAGCCTCAGCATTCACGAAGTAATCTGAGGCTTTTTAATATTGGGCAACAGACTTATTACTAAGCCAGGTTTCCTAATTTTACCGCTTCTTCTTCAAGAATCGGGACGATATGCTCAACATCTTTATTGATCTTCAGATAATGCTCTATCAGATCCTGAGTGTCTTTTTCATTGTGAATATCTTTTTCCAGTTCTTCCACTTTTACACGGATAGCAGTCAGTCCGGCCATTGTGAAAGACGGTTTAATTCCATGAACTACACTTGCAGCTTCGGCAATGTCCTCTTTTTCTATCAGCGCTTTAAGGCTTTTCCAACGTGGCAGCGAATCAGACAAAAAGGCTTCGAATATAATTTGTACAATAGATGCGTCGTCACCGTAAATCTGGGTGAGGTAACTGACATCGAGCGCAGGATTAAGTGGTAGAGCCATTAAGATATATTCTTTTAGGAATTTTATGGTGTTAAATAATTTTAAACTAGTGAATTATAATAGCGAATTTCCTGACTTTTTCCCAGACTGGAAATAACCATATGGAATACATTATAACTAGGTAAATTTATAAGTAGTTATGATATTATTTTGTAGTATCCCTTAAATAATGTTAAAATTATTAGAACGAAATCAGAAGTGTGCTGAAATACAACCTGTTTCAAAAAACATGTTGTGACTACTTAACACCTGTTTCTTTGATTTCTTCCTTTTTTACCTCTTCTTCCTTGGCTTCGTTTTTAGCTTTTTTCTTAAAATATCTTCTGAAAAGGAAATTCTGACGTAAGGCTAGCATGTTTTCATCAAGCTTGGCTGTACTGGTTTCCAGATTTTGAATCGTCGTTTTTAGGTTCGTTGCGGTAGCTTCGTCATGAAGAAGAACACCGATCGGGCTTTTGGAGTTTGAATTAATGTCGGCGCTGGCTGCTTTCAGATTATTCACCATAGCATTGGCAGAGGCTACCGTCTCGTTCAGGCGCAGCATTGTGGCACGTACATCATGCATAATGATTGTGTCGGTAGCGAGGTCGTTGGCGAGACCACCTTTTTGATTTAACTTGGTACTGTAAGCCGCTAACGACGAGGTAAGCGTTTGTGCATTCTGAGATGCTTTTTTCAGGCCAGCCAGTGTTTCATCGACATCGCGGTATAATCTGTCATCATTCAAAAGCATACCAACCGTACCCCTTCCTTCAAGGATATTCTTGCTGATTTTCTTAAAGGCGTCGGTGATCGACAAAAGATTCTTGTTGTTTTCTGAAAGTACGCTAAGCATTTCCTCTGTGCTTTCCACCTTTGCCACAGCCAGTTCGTCGCCATCTTCTATCGACGGCACTTTCTGAGTTCCTCCGTAAATAACGATGATCTTATTTCCGATAAGTCCATCGGTGCTTACCTTTGCAAGCGCATTTTTTCTGATAAATTCCTGAGATTTCTCCTCGATGTTCAGCATAACTTCCACCTGCGAGTTGGTCAGGAAACGGAGTGATTTTACCGTTCCGATTTTAACCCCTGAATACCAGATATTATTTCCGGCTTTCAAACCATTGACATCATCAAAAATAGTTTTCACGGTTATATTGGATGAAAAAACTTTTTTCATGCTTCCAATCGTAAGGACTCCAACAAGTAAGATAACCAATCCTATTATTACGAAAAGACCAACTATGACGGAGCGTTTTCTATTGCTTGTTTCCATTATTATTGAATAAAATTATAATCGTAAAAACTCTTAACTCTTTCTTCATTCGAAGCAAAAACTTCATCGAATGTTCCGGTTTGCAGAAACTGGCCATCAAGGAGCATGGCTATTCTGTCACCGGTTTCTCTTGCACAGGTCAGATCATGGGTAATGATGATCGCCGTGGTTTGGTATTTTTCCTTAACCTCATTGATAAGCTCGTTGATCTCGATACAAGTGATCGGATCCAGCCCCGCTGTAGGTTCGTCATAAAGCATAATTTCCGGCTTTAAGATAAGCGTACGGGCAATACCAATGCGTTTGCGTTGTCCACCCGAAAGCTGAGACGGCACCTGGTTGATCGTCTGGGAAAGTCCCACCGATTCCAGAACGGACTCAACCTGTTCATTAATTTCGGCACGGGTAAGGTTTGCCACATTTCTCACGAGTGGGAATTCGAGATTTTCACGCACCGTCATGCTGTCGTACAAGGCACTGTTTTGGAATGAAAATCCAATTTTCCGTCTCAATGCATTAAGCTCCTGACCTTTTAAACCGGAAACTTCCTGTCCCAGTACATTCACCGAACCTTTATCCTGTTGTAGCAGTCCGACGATTATTTTAATCAATACGGATTTTCCGGTACCGGACCGACCGAGCACCACTACGTTTTCTCCTCTGTAAACATCAAGGTCCACGCCGTTCAGCACATGTAAATCGCCAAACGATTTATACACGTCCCTGATAGAGATGATCGGATCCTCTTGTGTTGTATCGTTTTTCATAAATGGTTAACCGCGGAAATAATTTGATACCTGAACAATGATTACTTCCTCAATAAAAATCAGGAACATGGATATTACAACAGAGCTGTTGGCAGCTTTTCCCACGCCTTCCGTTCCTTTGGTGGCGTTATATCCCTGATAACATCCCACAATCCCGATTGTGAAGCCATAAGCGACGGCTTTTGCAACCGACGTTCCCAGATCCAGAAAAGTAATCTGCTCAAATGCCTTTTCAATAAAAGCGACAGCACTGGTGCCCTCATTAAGATAAACGTTTAGGAAAGCACCCATCAGTCCCACCAGTGTACAATAGAACATCAGGAGGGGTATAGTGATCGTTGAGGCAAGAACCCTTGTAACGACAAGAAATTTAAATGGATTGATCGCCGACACCTCCATCGCATCTATCTGCTCGGTTACCCGCATGGAGCCCAGCTCAGCACCGATACTTGAACCTACCTTACCCGCACTGATCAGTGCCGTGACCAATGCGGCCAGTGCGCGAACGATCGCAATAGATACCAGCGAAGGAAGCCAGGACGTAGCCCCAAACTCAGCAAGAGAAGGGCGGGACTGTTTGGTAAAAACCATTCCGGTAATAAAACCGGTAAGGCCTATAAGTACCAGGGATTTGTAGCCGATCGCGTAACACTGTTTGACTAATTCCTGAAATTCCATGCGGCCCCGGAAGGCTTCTACGAAAAACCGGATAAAAAACTTGTAGCCATTGTATACTGACAGCAGGGCATGATCTAAATTTTTGGTAAAAACATGTTCTTTTTGTTTCGCGCTCATCAAAAGTTATTGCAAAGGTTGATTACCTATATTACGGCATTAAGTTGTTGTAGTCTCGCTGCGTGTGTATCGTTTTTTTGTAATAGCAAAAATTATTCCATGACATTCAATTTATCCAATATTTATGAAAAAGACGGATAAAAGAAATTGTCTGTGATAAGTGGCAATGATTTGGGATAGTAAGATAATGTATTCAATTCCCGAAACGGGAAGTCCTGGGATCCGTAAACGCAACATGATGTTTTGAATTCAATTATGGCGATAAACCGGAAGTTTTTTGGATCCGTCGGGCAGCTAAATATCGGATTATTATGGATAAGGACAAGCTTTTTGCAGTTAATTTAACAGAGGAATAACGAATAATTCCTCTGTTAAATTAATAATTATTTCAAAGGCTGCGCTTTAACGCCTTCATTTGTAATTTTCACAGGGTTGATAAAACCTTTCTCGTCAAAGGTCATTAAGTCCACACATGTCACACGGTGGTTACCATCTGTTTCGGTTAACGGACGGCGGTGATAAACAATATACCACTCATCTTTTCCCGGAACTTGAATGATTGAATGGTGTCCCGCTCCGGTTGCCACTTTGGGATCCTGCTGAAGAATCTTTCCAATCCTTTCGAAAGGACCAAAAGGGGAGTCTGAAATGGCGTAGGCAACCGAGTAATTAGGGCCGGTCCAACCGCCTTCGGACCACATGAAATAGTATTTGCCGTTGCGGATAAACATAAATGGCCCTTCAACGTAACTGGCCGGCGTAATCTCCCGGAAAATTTTTCCGTCTTCAAAGGGAATAAACCCGGTGAAATCATTTTTCAGTTTGGCAACATTGCAGTGTTTCCAGCCGCCATAATAAAGATAATGCTGGCCATCTTTATCCTTGAAAACAAACTGGTCAATTGGCTGAGCACCGTTGTGAAATTTATCAATCAATGGTTTGCCCAGATAATCCTTGAAAGGCCCTTCCGGTTTATCAGCAACTGCAACACCGATTCCGCCTGATTCTTTATCACTCTGGATATCGTTGGCACCGAAGAACATGAAATATTTTTTGTCCTTCTCAATAATGGAAGGAGCCCAAACCGCCTTTTTTGCCCATTTCACATGTAAAGTATCTAAAACCTTCTCATGTTTTTTCCAGGTCACCAGATCTTTTGATGAAAAAGCATCGAAGAAAACCTGATCCTTGTAAGGAGCTGAATAAGTAGGGTAGATCCAGTAATCTTTTCCACCCTTGGGGTTGTTGAATATAATACCCTCAGGATCTGCATACCAGCCAGGGAACACAGGATTGCCGGATGTCTTTTTTGCGTTTTGGGAATAGGATGATGCGGTAATTAATGACAGGAAAACGAATAAGAGTTGTTTTTTCATAGATTAATTTTTTTGCTGCAAGTTAAGAGCAGTCACAACGAATTCAAATTGTTCACCTGTTTTTGACCGATTTAATAATCATTTCCCGCGCCGCCTCCGCCGAAATCACCACCGCCAAATTCAAGATTTTTTTCTGCGGGTGCCTGTCCGAAATGATGTGCGACCAACATTGCTTCCAGATTGGCGAGATCTCGTTTTTCCAGCTTTTCATCAGTCAGGCCAAATTTTGGCGTTTTGAAATACTGGATACAGAAACCGGCAAGCCCAATCAGCAGCGCACCTGCAACTGATAGTAAAACTTCTATTGGGATGATGTCAAAGTAGTAGCGGTAAGTAAAACAAGAAAAAGCGGTAATCAGCAGGCCTATAATCAGCAGGACCCTGTCTTTGTTTTTCAATCCCAGGACGACATAAAGCAGGGGGATAGCAGCCGTCAGTAAGTAAAACAACGTCGAGAAAGGAATTTGCGGAGCGACAGGCGACAATAAATCTGCGAGCAGCGCATTGCCTTCCCGTACCACATAATAATTTCCGCCAAGGTAAAATACCACGAGGGCGACAATTTCAATGACTGTCTGGCTATCCCGGTAATAGACATCAAGTTTTTTTCTGTTCAGCGAATAAATGATCCCCGAGATGATCATCATTGCAAATGGTAGTAAAGCTTTTCCCAGCGGAAAGCCGATCATCAGATTGGCAAAAAAGGCATAGAGTACGATGACGCCGATAAGCGTTGTGAAAATATCCGCATAACGGAGGCAGACAAATACGTGAATGACGAGTATGAATACACAATATTGCCAGATTTTCAGGTCTTCGAAAATGATAAATATTGGAATAATTGCGGCACCTGTGGCCATGTAAAGCAAAGCATTATCAATACCCGAGTGAAATAACTTTCGGTCTTTAATGAAATATTCCAGCACGAAGAAAAAGCAGGCGGCGCAAAGAATACTCAAAACTGCAAATGATTTTTCACCACCTCCGTCAAGGAAAAATAGAGAAATGAAACCGGTGAAAAAGCAGCCGGCGACCAGTGTAAACAGGAACAGGCCAATTTTTACAAAAATACCCGGGCGATAAAATGACTCTGGAAATTCAGTTTTGACCTGCTCAAACTGTGCCGTGGTAATCAGGTTTTTATCTTTCCAGGCCTGTGTAATTTGCTGTAAATTCAGATTTTGAACCCAGGTTTCGTTATATGCCTTTTTCATTTTTTCAGTCCTAAAATTTTCTTAACGTTTAACAGGAAAAAGATTACACCGATGCTGGTGAACAGGAAATAATAAATACTCAGAAAGCCAAGAACGGTATCCGGTAGTGACTCGAAAGCAGCATAGGTGAGAATGATGTAGCCGTAAACTACGCCCATGAGCAAAAATATCAGCGAATGCGTCTTTCGGGCAAACTGAACCAGGTAAACACACAGGAGCACGCCGATCAGGAAATAAATAATCTTTGGACTGCTCGTAAATAAGCCGATCATGCTGGCCAGAACCGCAAGGTTGCCACCGAGAAGAAGATAGGTGAAACCGAAGTGTTTTTTCAGGTTCCTGGTTTCGGAAAGCCAGCTGATTAGAGCCAGTGCAATCCCCAAAATAATTCCGGTAGTTGTAATGCCCGGCGCGGTGAAATCATTTTTTTCAAGAACAGCCAGCGGTGAAATTGTCAGACCAAGCCAGGAGGCCAGACCGGTAATGGCCATGGACAGTACGCCGCGGTGGTCGAAACGATAAGCAAGAACAAAGAATAACACCGTTGGAATGAATATTGCAATGCCGTATTGTGTGCCGAAAAAGTTGTACTGAAACTGTAAATATCCTTCCAGGATCAGGAAAAGTGTACAGCCCAGTAACAGAGCATGTTCTGAAAACCTTGTCGAATGATTTACTTCGTCCCAGCTAAATGGCTGCCGATGTCTGATCACATGATAAAAGCAGGCGAGTACCAACGCTGCAATAAGTGCAATGATAGCCTGGTGCCCGATGGTATCAATGTTTTTATAGATCAGTACGCCCAGCCCGGAGGTGAGCAAGGTTATCCCCAGATAAAGAAGTGACCGCAGTTCCCAGTGTATTGAAAAGGGTTTGGCTGTTTCATATTCGAGAATCTGAACGGCCTGTTCCTCGGGCATTATTCCTTTTTGTATGAGATTTTCCAGGATTGATTTGGTATCCATCGGTTTGAGTAGAGGTGGCAGTGAAAGTAAATAATTTATAAAGATAATTCATTCTTGGAATCTGTATATTGCCAATTAATAAGTAGTGTGTATGAAGTTATTTAAGTGCAGCAATTGCGGTCAGGCTGTGTATTTTGAGAATATCTATTGCCAGCATTGTCATTCTTCGCTCGGCTTTGAAACCGGTGAGCTGAAACTATATGCGCTGAAACCTGAAAACAACAAAAAGTACCGGCTAATAAATGGTATCCGGACTGATAATCAGTACAGTTATTGTCAGAATCACGGTTACAATGTGTGTAACTGGCTTGTACCCACGGGCAATAATTCTCCTTTTTGTGTAGCCTGCGATTTAAACCGCACGATTCCATATTTGGGACAAAAGGAAGATTATGACAAATGGTACCGCGTTGAGACGGCCAAGCGTCGCCTGATTCATTCCCTCCTAAGATTCGGGCTGGATGTCAAGAGTAAAAATGCTGACCCTTTTGGCGGAATTATGTTCGATTTTCTTGCCGATCGTAATCAGAACAACGGCAACAGAATTATGACCGGTCATGATAATGGGTTGATTACAATTAACATAGCAGAAGCTGACGACATTTATCGGGAAATGTCAAGGAATCAGATGAATGAAGTTTACAGAACGTTGCTCGGGCACTTCAGGCATGAGATCGGGCATTATTACTGGGATCTGCTTATCGGAAGAACTAACAAACTAAACGATTTCAGAAACTTGTTTGGTGATGAAAGGGCGGATTATGGTTTTGCACTGCAACAGTATTATTCCAATAATACGTCACGCATCTGGAAGAAGCAGTTTATCAGCAAATATGCCAGTGCGCATCCCTGGGAAGACTGGGCGGAAAGCTGGGCGCACTACATGCACATTGTTGATACGTTGGAAACGGCGGATTCTTTTGGCTTAAACGTGCGGCCAAAAGTAGCCAAACCTGATGACGATATGAGTACCTCTTTTGTTGACCCCTACACGGTTAAGAATTTTGACGATATCATCGATATGTGGCTTCCGCTTACGTTCGCGATGAACAGCCTGAACCGAAGTATGGGATTAAGAGACCTGTACCCCTTTGTCATCAGTAAAACAATTAAAGAAAAGCTACGGTTTATTCACCAGGTTGTGCGGGACGCCGGTAATTCTTCTTCAACTGGTTAGCCTTGAAAAGCATGCTAGAATCTTAGCACAAAATCTTCCTTGGCCTGCTCTTTCCTGAAAAAAACGAGCCCGATCCAAAACAGGTCAACAGTTAGGGTTACCTGTGGGTGCGCTTTGATTTCCTCCCAAGCCTTGGTCATTCCTTCCGACCAGTAAATATCATCAAAAATAAACAGGGAGTCGTTATGGGCATAGGGCAGACATTCTTCAAAATACCTTACAGTCGGCTCATAACGATGATTGGCATCAAAATAAGCATAATCGAGCTTACGATTGAGTTTTTGCAGCGCTGCCGGAAGCGTTTCGTCGATATTGCCAAGGACAACTTCAATATTTTCTACACCTGATTTCTCAAAATTCCTTTCCGCAACTTGGGCCGTTTGAGGGCAACCTTCAAAGGAGATAATTTTAGTACCCGGTTTCGCTTTGGACATGTACAAGGTGGTCAGGCCAAGTGATGTTCCCAGTTCCAGCATGGTTTCGGGTTGAAAATGACGGATAAGCCGGTGAAAAAGTTTTCCGAACCGCTCAGGTTTTTCTGCGTTTTTGGCAATGGTTTTTATTTTCCTCAGATTGGATTTGTTTACCCGTGACCCCGCCCCCAGATCCAGTATTTCTATTTCTTCATTGGAAGAAAGTAATTCGTTGCGAAGTAGTTTCAGATCATCGTAATCCGGGTGGTTGTCGTTTTTAACCTTGATAACTTTGGTATACAGATCAAAAAGAAAGGGCGAGTGAATAGCATGTTCATTCCCGGAACGCAGGAGGTACTTGAAATAAGAAGTAATCAATTGAGGTATTTTTTAATTATATTTTCTTTCGGCCGTCAAATTTACGCCGAAAGTTTTAGTTTAATCTATAAGGAACAACCAGCGAAAACGCAGGGATAATGACATGAAACTGACGACCATCTAAAACACGCTCCATCAGATAGGTTCCGGACATTTTGCCCAGATCCGTACGCAAATTGCATCCTGAGACATAATCGTGTACATCACCCGGTTCAAGAACGGGCTGCAAACCCACAATACCTTCCCCTTCAACCTCGCGGACGGTACCATTAGCATCGTAAATTAACCAATGTCTGCGGAGCAGTTTAACTGTATGCTCACTGTGATTTTCAATGAGTATCTTATAGGTAAATACAAAATGATCCTGCCGTGGATTGGAGTAATCAGGCTGATATTCTGTCAATACGGTGACTTTAACGCCATCTGTTACTTTCGAAACCATATGCATTAAGAATAGTGATGAATATCCGGGTTAATTTTGGAGGATTTGCTCTATCTTTTGCAAAACACCAATATAAACGAAAATAGTCATCAATTGCGGATAAAACCAAATCAAAAATCAATTAATTTGTTTTTTTAATTCAATTATGAAAAGTATGGATGTTAAAATAGAGGAATCCTGGAAAAAGCGACTGGCAACGGAATTTGAAAAACCATATTTTGTTTCGCTTACGGAATTTGTCAAAAAGGAGTATGCCAGCAAGCAGGTCTTTCCACCGGCCAGGCAAATTTTCAGCGCATTTAATCATTGTAGTTTTGACAATTGCGAAGTTGTGATTCTTGGTCAGGATCCTTACCATGGTTTCGGTCAGGCAAACGGACTTTGTTTTTCGGTAAATGACGACGTGAGAATGCCGCCTTCTCTGATCAATATTTTTAAAGAGATTAAGGAAGATCTTGGGAAACCAGTTCCTAAAACCGGAAATCTTGAACGCTGGGCGTCACAGGGCGTGCTTTTGCTCAATGCCACCTTAACCGTGGAGTCTGGCAAGGCGGGCTCGCATCAGAACATGGGATGGGAAACTTTCACCAATGCGGTGATCAAATGTTTGTCAGACGAAAAAAAGGATATTGTCTTCATGCTATGGGGACGTTATGCACAGGAAAAGGGCAAAATCATCGACGAAAACAAACATTATGTGCTCAAAGCAAAACATCCTTCACCAATGGCCGCTAATGGGGGAGGATGGTTCGGTTGTAAACATTTCAGCAAAGCCAACGACTATCTTGAACAAAAAGGACTTAAAAGGATTGATTGGTGATCAAAAAAAAGAGTCGGGAATTCCCGACTCTTTTTAATAATTTTCACTCCTATTACTATTTAATAATTATCTCTCGATACTAGAATTCATCTCTAACACTTTGTCCCAGTGAGCTTCATTGCTTTTCACAAATTCCTTGCGATCTGCGTTGGATGCATACTGTTTCGCGGCATCATTTGTCCGGAAAGTCAGGTAATGGATCACGTCGTAATCACTCTGCGTTCCTTCTGATTTTTGAACACGTCCTGCTGAATAACCAACAACATCATTAACGTTGTTTTTCAGAGCAGCGAAATCACGCATGTGTTTTTCGATTTCCTCTGATGTTGTACCAGGTTTAAACTTGATACAAACTACGCGTTGTGTTTCTGCTGGTTTATGCGGAACATAAGCTCCGTAAATGATGAGCATGAACACGCTCAAAACAAATACTGGAAGTAAATATCCTAATGTTTTATTTTTTGTTCTCATTATTTCTAAGTTGGATAACCATCTGGTTTTATTGTTAAGCAAAAATATAATAAATATTTCATATTGCATTATTTTGATAAATAATATAATATATATTGTTTATTGGGTGTTTTTTGAAATATTTATACTGTTAAAGTCTTAACTGCCGTAGATTATTTCCCTTACTTGTGTACTGGATTTTTGTCTCTTGATAAACTGCGCGTGATAAAAATGGGTAAGTTTTTTTGAAAAAGTTAAGAAAAATGAAAATCAGGTTTATTTTCACATGAAAACGTGACTTTTTTTATGTTTTTCGGTATAAAATGGTGTTTAAATGGTATGTTACTACACCAAACTTTATATGGAAATCCGTCACGTATTTTTCGAAAAAAAATCAAAAATTTTTAAGTTTTTTTTCGGAAAATCGCTGATTTTGGGTTGTGCCGGGCTTTTTTTGATGTTTTCATTTGGGTTTCAGGCATGGTGGGGCTTCTGGGCGCACCGCAGAATTAACCGGCTGGCAGTTTTCAGGCTTCCGCCCGGGATGCAGTATTTTTACAAAAAGCATATTGATTACCTTACCGAGAATGCTGTCAATCCTGACAGGCGACGTTATGCCGTTGTGGGCGAGGCGGAAAGACACTTTATTGACCTTGATGTATATGGCGACAGTGCGTCTGTCCTGCCGAAATTCTGGCCGGCGGCGGTTAAGAAAATAGGAGAGGATAGTCTACGAAAACATGGCATTGTACCCTGGCATATTCAGACAGCATGTTTTCAGTTAACCGAGGCATTCAAGGATAAGGATCCGAAGCGGATTTTAAGCATTTCCGCAGACCTAGGGCACTACATTGCAGATGCGAACGTCCCTTTGCATACTACCAGAAACTACAATGGGCAGCTGACCAAACAAGACGGTATTCATGCATTTTGGGAATCCCGGCTCCCCGAATTGTATGCTGTGGATTATGATCTGTGGATCGGGCAGGCCACTTATGTCGATAACGTCAGCGAGGCCGTATGGACCGCCGTGAACCGCGCGCATGCGGCCAGTGATTCTGTTTTTTTGCTGGAAAGGCAACTGAGTGAGTCATTTGCTCACGATAAGAAGTTTAGTTATGAACCAAGAAATAATGTGCTTGTAAGAACCTACTCAGAAGATTTCTCGCGTGCTTATCATGAACGTTTAAAGGGACAGGTACAACGCCAGATGCGATCATCTGTGGAGATGGTAGGCAACTTATGGTTTACATGCTGGATTAACGCGGGGCAGCCGGACTTATCCGAAATGAATAACTTCTCGTTTAATGAGACGGATAAAAAAGCAGAAGCCGCCGAACAACGAAGTTGGTGGCGGCGGCTTCTGCATATCAGGTCGGAAAGTGAATATTAAAGGCTTACTTGAAAACAAGCTTCTTCATGTATTCTGCGTCGTTTCCGATACTTGTCAAAACAGGTCCGGGATATTCCTCCTGCTCTACGATAAACTGCGTGATGCCTGAGTCGGAAGCGACTTTCAGCAAACTTGCGAAGTCAATTTCTCCTTTTCCTAAATCCGTAGAATGGTGCTTAGGTGTGCTCACCAGGTCTTTGATATGACAAAGGTCATAACGGCCGGCGTATTTTTTTAAATGCGCCACCGGGTCAGTACCCGCTGCAACGATCCACATCAAGTCAAGTTCGAAATGAACCAGAGATTTATCGGTATTGTCCAGTAGAAGTTCCTGAGGGATTTTTCCGTCTTGTACTTTAAATGAATAATCGTGGTTGTGATATCCGAATTTGATACCTGCTTTTTTGCAGATCTCACCTCTTTTATTGAATTCTTCTGCACGCTTGTTCCATTCGTCCAACGTTTTTTGCGGGCCGATGTATGGCTGCAACACATAACTCAAACCAGCTTCCGCAGCCTCCGCAGCGGTTTTTTCAAGATCTTTTGTTGTGTCAGCATGCGTACTTACGATAGTCATGCCAAGCTCATCCATGTAAGCTTTGAATTCTTTTGGCTTCATGCCCCATAAAAATCCTTTGTCGCCCGCATAGCTTTCTACCTTTTTATAACCCAAACCAGCTATTTGCTTTAAAACACCTTTTGGATCGGCTCCGATGATGTCACGAACGCTGTATAATTGTAATCCGAAATCAGGAATTGACGGTGCTCCCGAAATTGATGCCGACGCCACACCTGTTGAATCGGTACTTTCAGAAGTCTTTTCTTTTGATCCTCCACATGACGAGATGGAGAAAACAAGCGTGCCGGCTGCGGCAGCGCCAGCGGATTTTAAGAATAACCTACGGTTATAAGTCATAAAAGGTACTGTTAAATGTTAAAAGGAATTAATTAGGTTTAAAACAGGATTTGGGCCTGTTTTATTTTGATTTTTCGAAAGAGCTGCGGAAATATTTAACGCTTTTTGCTACTTCGGCGCTGCTGTTTTCCCAATGGTACTCATACTCAGCCGATATAGGTCCTTTGAATTTCTGACGTTTCAGTTCAACAATTACAGCATCTACTTTGCTGTCGCCACCGCCCCAGATCACATCATGATATTTTCCGTCTGGCGTATCTTTTACGACATCTTTAAAGTGAGAACCGAATACATGTCCGTTCAGTTTTTTCAGACACTCCACAGGATCAAGACCGGAACGCACCCAATGACCAATATCTGAACAAGATCCGATGAATTTGCTTTGAACAGCATATTTAAGGACGGTGTCCGGATGCCAGTAACGGGACGGTTTTGGGTGGTTGTGCAAAGCTACCTTAATCTTATACTTGTCCGCAAGGGGCGCGATATAAGCAAATTGTTCCGGTTTTGGCTCCGTATTGATATTCAGGATACCCATATCTTTTGCAAATTCAAACAATGTTTTCCATTCTTCTTCATCTTTTGCGTTAACGACACCAAACGCAGTGATGGTAATACCATGTTTTTTCAAAAGATTTTTCACCTCCTGGCGTTTGGCAGCATCCATTTTAAAATCCATGGTACCTTCCAGTCCGCCACCCAGTTTTTGCCCCGGAAAAGCCTCGACATATTTTAACCCACAGCTGTCAATTTTTCTGAGGGCTTCGTCAAAGGTGAATAAGCGGAACGTATAAGACTGAGCGCCAAGCTTCCAGCCAATTTTGTCTTCCGGATTTTTTTGAGCAATTGCCGCGAAACTGCATAGCGCAAACAGGCAGCAAAGAATAGTAGATTTAGAAAACTGCATAAGATTGTATTATAATGTAAAATAAACACATTGAAAAGGTCAGGTATATTTCGAACTACTCAATATTTGTGTTTTCCGGGTAACGGAAGTTTATTGGTTTACATCATTTTCATTAAAATCTGCCAGGAGAATTTTGAAAGTTACCAGCAGCTGGCCAAAGTGCCTCGTGGTGTGCTCGGCCGCATGGAATAAGAGCCCAAGCTGTGTGGATGGAATGTGAGCACGACCAACGCCACGAACGTCCAGCAGGGTAGCAGAGTCAGTCTGTTTTATCTGATCAAGAGCCGCCGCGAATTGTTTGTTTAAAATAGCTAACAAATCGTTAAAGGTGCATCCGGGAAAAGGTTCTTGTCCTTCCTGTTGCAGATAAGCTAGTTGATCTTCTGTGAGGGATTGTCCTTTGGCATAAGTTAAAAGCCGGTTCAGTACGCCTGCCAAATGCTGCATGTGAAAACCTACTGAGGCTAGTCCGGCCGGTTTTTGCCATAAGCATTGAGATGGAAAATTTTTGTCCAGCGCATTCACTTCTTCCTGTACCTGCAAAAGGGCGTGCGCCACTGGCTGCAACATGGGAGATATACCTTCAAGAGGCCCTCTGAGCCATACTTCTAACTTGTGCTGATTTTCCATTCGGAAAAATAACAAAAAAAGGGGCTCTTTTACAAGCCCCTTTTCGATTCATATATTGGTGTCAGAAATATCTAAAAGATTATTTCGCGATATCAATTTGTACTGCCTTACCTTTAATGGTGTTTCCGTCCATAGCGCGCAATACCGTACGGGCATCACGTTCTGGTACGTCAACAAAGGTAAATTTGTCATAAATATCAATGGCTCCGATTGTCTTTCCAGGAATGTTTGCTTCACCGGCGATCGCTCCAACGATATCACGTGGCATGATATGGTCTTTACGTCCAAGGCTTAGGAACAAACGAGTCATACCAGCTTCCGGTGCCGCAGTGCGTTTTGATTCGCCATCACGTTCACGTGGTGCACGAGATTCTCCGCTGCGTTCTCTGCTTGCAAAACGATCGCTCCCTCCACGACGGTCTCCGTCTCTTCCACCATCACGGCCACCTCTTTCGAAACGGCTGCCTCCTGATGAACGACGTTCAAAACGGTCGTTTCCACCTTCACGGCGTTCTCCGCCACGTCTTTCTTCCCAAGCCAGGTTACCATCAGAATATTCATTTTTCTGAACGCCCATGATTTGTTTAGCAAGTGCAGCAACGATTTGCTCTGTTGAGTATCCGCTGTGGCGCAACATTTCCAATACATCTTCGTACAGGTCAATGTCACCTTCCTGGATTGCAGCAGAAATACTTTCTACAAAACGTGCTTTACGAACACCAACGATATCTTCATAAGAAGGAATAACGCCTTTTTCGATTTTCACTTTTGTATAACTCTCGATTGATTTCAAACGGAATTTTTCATCACGAGCTACCAGAGAGAAAGCTTTTCCGGACATACCGGCACGACCTGTACGGCCGATACGGTGTACGTAATATTCTTCATCCAAAGGAATATCGTAGTTGATAACCCCGTCAAGACCGCTTACGTCGATACCACGTGCAGCTACGTCAGTCGCAACAAGGATGGTTGTAACACCCGCCTTAAATTTGCTCATTACATTGCTACGCTGCTGCTGACGCAAGTCACCATGGATACCTTCTGACGCATAACCACGAAGCTGAAGGTCTTCAACGATTTCATCTACCTTACGTTTTGTATTACAGAATACAAGTAATGATTTCAGGTGATACATATCGATCAGACGAGTCATTACTTCCACTTTTGCCTGTGGTTTCACTTCAAAACAAACCTGCTCGATGTTAACGTTGGTAAGCTCGTTACGAACTACTTTAATCAACACAGGATCGTTGAGGAAACGTTTTGTGATTGACATGATAGGCTTAGACATGGTAGCCGAGAAAAGAATCGTCTGGCGATCTTCCGGCATGTCGGCCAAAATGCTTTCGATGTCTTCACGGAAGCCCATATCCAACATTTCATCCGCCTCGTCAAGTACCATCATACGTACTTCATCAAACTTCAAAGTACGGCGTTGCATGTGATCCATTACACGGCCAGGAGTTCCTACAACAATATGAACACCTCTTTTCAATGAACGGATCTGGCGATCGATTGAATCACCACCATATATAGCTTCAATTCTTATTCCACGCTGAAATTTCGCAAGTCTTCCCAATTCTTCGGAAACTTGTACAGCTAATTCTCTTGTAGGGCAAAGTATAAGTGCCTGAACCGCATTGCTAGAAGTGTCAATACGTTCAAGGACAGGTATTCCAAAGGCAGCAGTTTTTCCGGTTCCCGTTTGAGCCTGACCAATTACGTCAGAACCTTGCATTACAGCAGGGATACCTTGCGCT
The DNA here is from genome assembly GCF_024220585.1 of Dyadobacter diqingensis. Taxonomy (GTDB): domain Bacteria; phylum Bacteroidota; class Bacteroidia; order Cytophagales; family Spirosomataceae; genus Dyadobacter; species Dyadobacter diqingensis. The sequence goes on along the minus strand of NZ_JAMXKF010000006.1, from coordinate 42,666 downwards.
TGTATTGGAGAGGGTTTTGTGAAACCCATTTCAGTTAAGGCTTTAAGGATGTTTTCTGAGAGTCCTAAATCAGCGAAGGTCTCAAAATCTTCAATTGTCTCAATTGTTTCAGTTGTCATCTATCTTATTGTTATTAAAATTCTTTAAAAATGATTTAATAGAAGGTGGCAGACATTAGATTCCCTCAATACCGAAATCTGATTATTATTCATGACGAATAACCAAATTTGATACTTAAACAATCTGCACAATTTGAAATCATATCTGCTTGTTAAGGTAAACCAGACGAGGCCGATTTGGTACAACAAACCTGATGACGATCAGTTTTTCTTAGTTCAAAGGGGATTGCGCAAAGCCCACCACTAGACATCCGTGGGGCTCTGCATGACGAAACGGGTAAAAACCAACCAGGCGTTTTAAAGGTTGGTGGCGCAAACTATCGCCGAACCGTTTTAGAAGCAGAGAAGCGAACGGATGTTCGTTCTAATTTTTTACAAAAGTAAGAATAAAATCTGAATAATCAAGTAATTAGAAAATAATAATTGTAATATTTTTAGAAACGATAATTCGGACACATCCGGTGGGACGTTGAAATCATTGCTGTGAATGCCATAATTAACTTTTTTTATTATTTCGGGCACAGTTACCTTTTTGTATTAAGCCCGTATAAAGGATAAAATCACCTGTTTTGGTGAAGGTATAATCATTCACAACTATATACATACGACAATGAAAAAGTTCTTTTTGGGTGCACTCCTCGGTGTTTCGACCTTAACCGCTCAGGCTCAGAGTAATTCAATTCTGGTTTATGGAAATCTTGGGATCAACAGCAGCAAATCAGCAGCAGGTATTAAAACAAACAGCTTTTCTTTTTCGCCGGCAGTGGGTTATCAGTGGAATGATCATTGGACGGCCGGCGTCAATCTGAAAACGGAGAGCTGGAAGACCGGATCTCCGGAAATAAAATCCAGTGTATTTGGCGCCGGGCCATTTATTCGTTATGCTCACCCATTGTCGGATATCTTTGCGGTTTATGGACAATTGAATACCAATTTTTTATCGGGAAAAACAGCGGGAGTTAAAATGAACGGGGCAGAGGCCACTCTTTTTCCCGCGATTGGTGTCAATTTGAAAAACGGCTTTGCGTTGAATTTTAATTTTGGAAGTCTCGGCTTTACGTCGGCGAAAGTAAAAGGCCAGGAGAAGAGCAACAGTTTCGGATTAAATTTCGGAAGTGGGGCCGGGTTTGGTATTTCCAAAAACTTCGGATTATAAAATCCATTAAACCACAAGGGCTGCGTTGTTTCCGACGCAGCCCTTGTTTTGCAATCATATATAAATCAGAGCACTTCACTCACCTCTGTATAAGGTAGGTTCCATGCCTCGGAAACGCCTTTGAAAACAATCTTTCCTTTCACGACGTTAAGTCCTTTGCGTAACTCCTCATTGCCGGCACATGCATTTTTCCAGCCTTTATTGGCCAGCTGCAAAGCGTAAGGAAGGGTGGCATTGGTTAACGCGAGGGTAGAAGTATAAGGAACGGCACCTGGCATGTTGGCCACACAATAGTGAACAACGCCGTCTACTTCATAAATAGGATCTTCGTGTGTAGTTGCATGCGAAGTTTCGAAACATCCGCCCTGATCGATAGCCACGTCAACCATAACGGTTCCGGGTTTCATCAGTTTCAACATGTCTTTTGTGATCAGTGAAGGAGCTTTGGCACCAGGTATCAAAACGCCGCCTATAATAAGGATAGAGCTTTGGATCAGTTCACGGATGTTATATTCATTAGACATCACGGTATCGACGTTGGCCGGCATGATGTCTTCCAGATAACGCAAACGTGCAAGGCTGATATCCACGATCGTAACATTGGCACCGAGACCAGCCGCCATTTTCGCAGCCTGCGTTCCCACAATGCCACCACCCAGCACAAGAACATTTGCCGGTTTTACACCCGCAACACCGCCAAGTAAAATCCCGAATCCGCCCATGGGTTTTTCAAGAAATTTCGCACCTTCCTGAATAGCCATACGACCCGCAACCTCACTCATCGGGATCAACAAAGGAAGACTTCTGTCTGTCCGCTCTACCGTCTCATATGCAAGACAAACCGCTTTGCGCTCGATCATCGCTTTTGTCAGCGGTTCGGAAGAAGCAAAGTGGAAATATGTAAATAGTAACTGATCTTCTTTGATTAAGGCATACTCGCTTTCAATCGGCTCTTTTACCTTAACGATCATCTCAGCAATTGCATAAACTTCCTCAATTGTCGAAAGAATGGTCGCTCCGGATTCGGCATATTGTTCGTCTGTAAAACCGCTTCCCTTGCCAGCCTCAGTCTGAACATAAACCGTATGGCCGTGTTTGCGAAATTCAGTTACTCCGGCTGGCGTAACGGCCACCCGGTTTTCATTGTTTTTGATTTCTTTCGGAACGCCGATGATCATAGTAATAGTAATTTTATATTTTGGAAAAGAGTGAATTCAAATGGTGCTGTAAAAGTACCGGATTGCGGAAAAACATTCTTTTGTAGTATTAAAATATAGAAAAAAAAACTGTTTGAGGTATTTTGTCAGGGAAAATATTCTTTCATTTACCGTAAAATAAACCACCACTGAAAAAAAATACTTTCTATGGCATTAGATTCTACGGATCGCCGCATTCTGGAACTGCTTCAGGAGAACTCGCAATTCACGATGAAGGAAATTGCAAACCAGATAAATTTGTCCGTTACGCCGGTTCATGACCGTATTCGAAAGCTCGAACGGGAAGGTTATATCGATAAGTATGTTTGTCTTTTAAACCGCCGGAAACTCGGAAAATCGCTGATTGTTTATTGTAATATTACACTGGACAAACAAAAACGAGAGAGCTTCGAAGACTTCAACCAGGCGATTGTTAATATGAGCGAAGTTTTGGAATGCTCGGTTGTTTCAGGCAATTTTGACTATATGCTCAAAGTGGTGGTGGAAGACGGGGAAGCTTACAATCAATTTTACCAGCATAAACTTTCTGCCCTAAAAAGTGTGTTACACATCAGCAGCTATTTCGTTATATCCGAAATAAAGTATTCGACAGGTATTTCGGTTCGTTAGCGTTGTGATGTTTTGTTTAATAAGCCATGGTCAAAGTATTGTTTACAAGCGTATTATCGATTTTTTTTCGGTAATCGACGCTAAAAATCAACCAGATGAATAAAAATTTTAAAGATGGTCTGAACCTCATGTCGAAGGTTACTCCTAAGCGTGCATGGAATGCCATTCAAATATTAAGCAGTTATTTTTACTCAAAATCTACCGGCAGACCTGTTCATTGGGGGATGCCTATCGCCATTTCTTTCGAGCCAACGACTTCCTGTAATTTACGCTGTCCGGAATGTCCGAGCGGACTGCGTTCTTTCACACGTCCGACCGGGATGATGGAAGAAAAGCTCTACAAAAAAACGATCGACGAACTGGCAGATACTTTATTATATCTCATATTTTACTTTCAGGGCGAGCCTTATCTGCATCCAAAGTTTTTCGAACTGGTACAGTATGCTCACGACAAGGGTATTTATACGGCAACTTCCACGAATGCACATTATCTGACCGATGAAAAGGCCAGAAAAACTGTGGAGTCTGGGCTTGACCGTCTGATTATTTCTATTGATGGAACGACGCAGGATACTTACGAGCAGTATCGCATCGGCGGAAACCTTGAAAAGGTGCTGGAAGGGACACGTAATATCATCAAGTGGAAAAAGGAACTGAAATCAAGCACCCCGCATGTAATTTTCCAGTTTCTGGTGGTGAAACCCAATGAACATCAGATCGAAGATGTGAAAAAACTGGCTGAGGAAATGGGTGTGGATGAAGTAGGGTTGAAAACGGCGCAGATCTACGACTATGAAGAAGGTTCGGATCTGATACCGACCATCGATAAATATTCGCGTTATAAGAAAGAGGAAGGCGGAGGTTTTTCTATCAAAAACAAGTTTGTTGACCATTGCTGGAAAATGTGGCACTCCTGTGTCATTACCTGGGACGGCGCGGTGGTTCCCTGTTGTTTTGACAAGGATGCGGAATATCAGTTGGGCGATATGAAGCGGACCAGCTTCCGGGATTTGTGGCGCGGGAAGAAGTATACCGACTTTAGAGCGTCGCTGATCCGGTCGAGATCGGAGATCGAAATGTGCAAGAATTGCACTGAAGGAACACAAGTGTGGGCGTGAAACATTCGGTTTTTTGATATTTATTCCAAAAATTAACAAATATTAATACGATATAACATTCTGATATACAGGTTTTAAATAGTTATTATTAAAACTCCGTGGAACATTTTTTGGTGGTTTGCTCCGAATAATTGAAATTTGGCATTGGTAACTCACACAATTCATGGGCAAAGTAATTGCAATTGCAAACCAAAAAGGCGGAGTAGGTAAAACTACGACCGCGATTAATCTTGCTGCCAGCTTGGCAGCACTGGAATTCCGTACGCTTATTATTGACGCAGATCCGCAGGCGAATTCTACCTCAGGACTGGGATTTAACCCTCAGGAAATGCAGAACAGCATCTACGAATGTATGGTGGAGGATGTTCGTACAAGCGAGGTCATTTTGGAAACCGATTTCCCAAACCTCAATCTATTGCCGTCGCACATAGATCTGGTAGGAGCGGAGATCGAAATGATCAACCTTAAAAACCGCGAACAGCGCATGAAAGATGCGATTGCGGAAGTGCGCGACGAATACGATTTCATCATTATCGACTGTTCACCGTCTCTGGGTTTAATTACGATCAATAGTTTAACAGCGGCAGATTCTGTGATTGTACCCGTTCAGTGCGAATATTTTGCATTGGAGGGTTTAGGAAAACTCCTGAATACAATCACCATTATACAGTCACGACTCAACACAAATCTGGCGATTGAAGGTATCCTTTTAACCATGTACGACCTGCGTTTACGCTTGTCTAATCAGGTGGTTAACGAGGTTACGAGCCATTTCGAGTCGTTGGTATTTAATACAATCATTCCCCGCAACATTCGTTTAAGTGAATCGCCAAGTTATGGTATTCCTGTTTTGGCGCAGGATGCAGACAGCAAGGGTGCTATCAGCTATCTGAATCTGGCCAGAGAAATTCTGACTAAAAACGGATTGCTTTCTACGGATGCACATCAGGGAGTAAATTGATCAATTGTATTTAGGGGAGATCACAGCGCAGAATGGAAACAACCAATAAAAATAAAAAAATGACAGGTCTCGGGCGAGGCTTGGGAGCATTGTTGCAGGATTCGGACAAGGTAAACAACACACCCCGTCCGAATGCAAGACCTTCGTCTCTTGATGCGGTTGGTTCGATGAACGAAATCGACCTGGATCAGATTGAGGCGAACCCATATCAGCCCCGTACCAAGTTTGATCAGGAAGCACTTCAGGAACTGGCAGACTCGATCAGGGTCCAGGGAATTATTCAGCCGATAACGGTCCGCCAGCTTGGTCCGGACCAGTATCAGCTTATTTCCGGAGAAAGACGTTTGCAGGCCTCAAAATCCCTTGGGATGGTGAGTATTCCGGCTTATGTGCGGACCGCAAATGACCAGCAAATGCTGGAAATGGCGCTGATTGAGAATATTCAGCGTGAAAACCTTAACTCGATAGAAATTGCCCTGAGTTATCAGCGCCTGATTCTGGAATGTAATCTGAAACAGGAGGAGCTTGGGGTACGTGTGGGTAAAAACCGGACTACGGTTAATAACTACATCCGTCTTTTGAAATTGCCGCCTGTGATTCAGGCTGCTTTACGGGACAACCGCATCAGCATGGGCCATGCCCGTGCCATTATCACAATCAATAGTGATCAGATCCAGCTGAAAATTTTCAATAAAATTATTGAAGAAGGATGGTCTGTTCGTAAAGTAGAAGAAGAGGTGCGCAAGCTTGGTATGATGAGCAGCATTTCTTTTGAGACTAAAAAGCCGGTGACGGTCAACCAGGAAATAAAATCACTACAATTCCAATTGTCTTCATTTTTTGGGGCAAAAGTATCTGTGAAAAGCAGTGAAGACCACAAGGGGGAAATCAAGATTCCTTTCGGGTCTCAGGACGAGTTGAAAAAGATTTTGGAAACGTTGAAATTTAATAATAAGGCTTGAAAAAGTGGTTTTTGATAGGGATCATCCTTTTTATCTCTGGTAAAGGAAGTGCCCAGACTGTCGGGCCGGATGGTGGGAAAGGAAAAGCTGTAAAAGTTGTAGTTTCGGATACGGCTGCGGTAGTGAAGGGCGATACCTCCAAGGTAAAAAAGAAGTGGATGCCAAACCCCAAAAAAGCTACTCGTCTGGCGGCGATGATACCGGGATCCGGGCAAATTTATAACCGCGACTACTGGAAAGTTCCTTTGGTGTATGCGGCGCTCGGAGGCGGAACCTGGACAGCGCTTTACTGGAATGTTCGTTATAAGGATTTTGTAGCAGGGTATAAGAGTTTTTATGACCTGAACCCTGACAGCAAGAATTATGGGAAGTTTAAACCAGGGGTAACTTCTGACACCAAATTGCCGATTTTTTATCGGGGAGGGATTTTAAATGGCGAGCGTAAGGATTCATTGCTTTTAAGTGTGGATCAGGTAAAAAGAGAGAAAAACCGTTACCGACGTTATCGTGAAACCGCCATTGTGTTTACCGTTGCCCTTTATGCCATTTCCATTATTGAAGCCAACGTTGCCGCACATTTAAAAACATTTGACCTGTCGGACGACCTGACATTAAATGTTTCGCCGAAAATTCAGCAGCCCAATATGACCAGGCCTACACCGGGTGTAAGCCTCGTTTTTAATTTCCGGAAGTAAAAGACAATAGTTAATAAAGTATTGATTGAAATTTAAGTTTTTAAAATGAAAATATTATTGCTGGGTTACGGCAAAATGGGTAAAACAATCGAAAAGATTGCCTTGGAAAGAGGACACGTTATCGTTGGGAAAATAGATCTCCAGAACCGCTCGGAAATGGATAATCTCGGAAAAGACGATGTTGACGTAGCCATTGAATTCAGTTCTCCGGAATCGGCTTATGCTAATATCACTTATTGTCTTGAAAAAGGCTGGCCCATCGTTTGTGGCACCACAGGCTGGCTCGAACACCGTAAGGAAATTGAGGAGCTTTGTGAAAATAAAAAAGGAGCCTTCTTTTATGCTTCCAATTACAGTATCGGGGTTAATTTGTTTTTCCGTTTGAACCGTCAGCTGGCGCGTTTGATGAAAGGGCAGAATTACCATGCTTCAATGACTGAAATTCACCACATTCACAAACTGGATGCGCCAAGCGGAACGGCGATTACACTGGCCGAAGGCGTTATTGCTGAGGACGAAAAAATCGGCGGATGGAAACTGGACCCGGAAGATGGCGAAGGTTTTATCAAGATTAAAGCGGAAAGAGAAGGAGAGGTGCCAGGGACACATATCATTCGGTATGAGTCGGAGGTCGATACCATTGAAATTTCTCATACAGCACATAATAGGGCTGGTTTTGCGTTGGGTGCCGTAGTTTCGGGAGAATGGCTTCCAGGTAAACAAGGTGTTTTTGGAATGGATGATCTGTTAAAAAATTTAGACTAGTACACGTAACGCTCAATAAATCAGAATATGGCTTTTAATAAGGGATTAACCTCTGCATCATCTTCCAAAAGTAAAAAATCAGGAGTAAGAGAGTGGTTTGACTCCATATTGTTCGCAGTGATCGCTGCAACACTTATCCGGTGGTTGTTCTTTGAAGCATTTACAATTCCGACACCCTCGATGGAGAACAGCCTTTTAGTAGGCGATTTTTTGTTTGTTAGTAAACTACATTACGGAACGCGCACGCCAAAAACGCCGTTGCAGGTTCCATTAACCCACCAGACAATCTGGGGAACCAATATTCCTTCGTATACCGATGCGATCCAGTTGCCGCAGTTCCGTTTGCCGGGTTTCAGTGACGTTAAACGTGGCGATGTGGTAGTATTCAACTACCCGCCCGAGTTGCAGCATCCGGTAGATTTGAAGACAAACTATATTAAAAGATGTATGGGGCTTCCCGGTGACAAACTGGAAGTTCGTGACCTTCAGGTATTTGCTAACGGCACAGCGGTTGAAAACCCTTCCCGGATGGAAAACGAGTACTTTGTGGCTACAACAACCAGTGTTAACGAGGCGAAAGTTTTCAAAGACAACGGAATTTCTGAGTTTAATACCTATCAGGAGACTTTTAACGATACCATTCCAGGTAATGACCAGTCGGGATATCTGGTGTATACGACCGTAGAACTGGCTGCGAAATTGAAGCAGTATGACTTTGTGAAAGATGTCACTTTGGTGAAAGCCTCAAAGGATATCAGCGAGCCGATGCTTTATCCAAATTCACAATTGTTTAAATGGAACCGTGATAACTACGGTCCGATCACCATTCCTGCAAAAGGGATGACTGTGCAGCTGACGCCTGAAAACGTGGCTTTGTACGGTCCGGTGATTAAAAATTATGAAGGAAAAGACGCCGTAGAAATTGATAACAACACGGTGAAAGTGGCCGGCAAAGCCATCACCAGTTATACTTTTGATCAGGACTATTATTTTATGATGGGAGATAACCGTCACAATTCAGCAGATTCACGTTATTGGGGTTTTGTACCCAAAGACCACATCGTTGGAAAAGCGGTTTTTGTATGGATGTCAATCGACCCGGCTCCTACAAGCTTCTTTGGCAAAATTCGTTGGAGCAGATTATTCCGCATCATCAACTAGCAGAAATTTTTTGTCATGCATAAAGGGAAGAAAAGCAGTTGCTTTTCTTCCCTTTTGTTTTACTCAGCATTTTTAAATTTATATGTAGTAAAATTATATATATAAGTGTTTGGTTATTGTTTTATAATAATGCAATATTGTGTTTGTAAACAAACAAGCCATGATAACTCCTGTTGATAAAGAAATACCACACGCTACCGTGAAAACGAAAAAGAAAAAATCGGCGGTCCGCGAATGGCTGGATTCTGTATTGTTCGCGGTTATTGCCGCAACGCTGATCCGTTGGCTTTTTTTTGAAGCCTTTGTCATTCCATCATCTTCGATGGAGCATACTTTGCTGGTCGGGGAATATTTATTCGTGAGTAAATTACATTACGGAACGCGTACCCCAATCACCCCTATACAGCTTCCATTGTCACATCAGACCGTTTGGGGAACCGAAATTCCGTCTTATACCGACCTGATTTCTTTACCGAAATTTCGCCTTCCCGGCTTTTCTGATGTGAAAAGAGGCGATGTTGTAGTGTTCAATATCCCTTCTGAACATCCGGGGCTTTATCAAAAATACAGCAATGTTTTACCGAACTTAAAACCACATCCCATTGACCTTCGCACGAACTATATCAAAAGGTGTGTGGCGCAGCCCGGCGACCGGTTCGAGTTAAAAGGTGGCCAGGTGTATGTTAATGGGGCAAAAAGTGAAAATCCGGCGGGACTGCAAAGTGATTATTTTGTTTCTTCCGGTACGGCTATCAATGAAATCAATATCTTCAAAAAGAATGGTATCACGGAATATTCGCCCTACACGGAAACATTTGACGACACGCTTTCTGCCAATGAAGAACAAGGTTATATTGTTAAAACAACTGCGGAAACTGCCGAAAAACTTAAATCCTATGATTTTGTGAAACGCGTGCAGATGACGGTGTTGCCAATAGGGATGAAAGAAACTTATCTGTATCCAAACTCCGAAAGGTTTGACTGGAACAAGGATAACTATGGCCCGATCATTATACCGAAAGAGGGCATGAATGTACTGCTAACCGATGACAACATTGCCATATATGGTGAGATTATTGAGTATTTTGATGGCAATAATGACATTGTTGTGAACGACGGAAAGGTCACGAAAAGCGGGAAGGTTATTGATAACTATACTTTCAGACAGGATTACTATTTTATGATGGGAGATAATCGTCACAACTCGGCGGATTCCCGGTATTGGGGATTTGTTCCGAAAGATCACATTGTTGGAAAGGCGGTATTTGTGTGGATGTCTATTGATCCGGATCCTCTGAGTTTTGGAAACAAAATTCGCTGGAACCGTTTATTCAGGATTATTGAATAACAAAAAAGCTTCCCGATCAGGAAGCTTTTTTGTTGCGTTAGGATTATTCTTCCTGAGAAAATATCAAAGCAGTGTAAGGCGGAATTTGCAATGAAACATGCTGTGGTAACTGATCAAATTCACCTTCGAGGGTCTCAACATCGAAAACACCAAGATGAGAGAAATCCTCGTCGTAAATTTCATTGTCGCTGTTAAAGCGTAGTTTCCATGAACCGTGCCTCGGGAAACCTACTTTGTAATCGTCAAAAGTTTCTGTTGAAAAGTTGAGGACAACAACAACGCTGTCTTTCGGACCGCCATTTTTGTAGCGGTGCATTACAATCACTTTCTTGTCGTCATCGGCACGGATAATCTGAACTTCCTGTCCCTGCAAGCCCTCAGTAACGCCAAACCAGTTTCTTCTTAAATGGATCAGGTCGCGGTGCAGATTGATAAATCCGCTGAACCTTTCCAACCTCGACCAGTCAATCGGGTCGCTATCTGAAAACCACTTGTCTTCCAAAAGCGGTTGTCCCTGAAAAATCATCGGAATACCTGGTGAGGTTAATACCAGCGCCACGCCCAATGCGGCCCGTTTTTTGGAATACCAGTTATCGACGTCTCCGTTCGCTATTTCCTCAGCTACTCTTGCTTGTCCGTTGGCTACTTCATCGTGTGATTCCGTGTAAATAATCCGTTGAAAGGAGTCAGCGTTATACCGGCTGGTAATCGCGTCCACAACGGAAGGAATATTGCGGTTTTGATCGTCGGCTGTGATAATGGCATCACGAACAGAATGTACAAATTCCGCATCCCACTGAGAGCCATAACCCATGCCGTCGTTTTCCACAGAATTCGTCACGAAATCCAGTGAGTGCATATCTTCTGCGATGGTAATGCGGTTGGGGAAGTTTTCTTTGATGTCTTTATTGATCCATTGCATGAGCGAGATTCCGTCTTGCAGGTCATTTCCCGGATTGCCGTCCGCTTTTACATTTCGAATGTAAACGACCATATCCATCCGCAGACCGTCTATTCTGTAATCTCTTAACCACATAAGGGCGTTATCATGGATATATTGCCTCACTTCTCCACGACCAAAATCTGGCCTGGTGTTTCCCCAGGGCGTTTCTGATTTCCAGTCGTTGTAGAAATAAATACCCCCGCCGTCATTTTCTGCCCATCCGTCAAATCGCCAAAGATCGAGATCCGACGGTCCGAAGTGATTATAAACCACATCCAGAATGACTGCGATACCCGCTTCATGCGCCGCCATAACGAATGCTTTTAACCCGTCAGGTCCTCCATAATCAGATTCTATTGCGAATGGATTTGCCGGGTTATACCCCCAAGAACGATCCCCGGGAAATTCGGAGCAGGGCATCAGTTCCACGGCATTAATTCCCAGACTTTTCAGATAATCTATTTTTTCAATCGCCGTGTAAAAAGTGCCTACCTTGTTCTCCTCTGTTACGTGGAAAGTGCCGATGTGCAATTCATAAATAATCAGCTCGTTCCAGCTCGGCATTGCATATTCCGCTTCCGCCCAGTCGAAACTTGAATGGTTATAAACCACGCTGTTCCCAACTGAGTTGGTAACCATTAAAGCGTAGGGATCGTTGCGCTGAAAATCTCCCGCAGGTGTTTTCAGTGCAAATTTATATTCATCGCCTTCTTTTGAATTTTCTACGAGAATTCCCCAGTTCCCGTTTTCCTCCGGCTGCAACGGATTGGTGTCCGGGTTCCAGTCATTAAAAGTCCCAACGACCGAAACGCTGTCGGCGTGAGGTGCCCAGACCCTGTAATAAACTCCCTGAGGGTGACAGACCGCACCCATCCCTTCGTAATTTTCTAAAATGCCGGTATCTTCAGTGTCTAAATTTTCCATATGGGATTTTGGAGTTGAAAATTTTTCAAAGAATTTAGCAAATCTTATGCCAGCAAAAGTGTGGAGAATATAATGTTATCGAATGGAAATTTATGCCTCATATTTTTTAATTTGCAGCTCAAACACACTATAAATAACATGCTGGAATTACCCGAAAGCGAAAAGCTTTGCACACTGGCTTTGGTGAACACGCCGGGCATTGGATCCGTCACGATCCGGTTACTGATCAGTTATTGCGGAAGCGCAGAAAAAGTATTTAAGGCAGATTTTAAAAAACTGATCAAAATACCCGGGATTGGTGAAAAGGTTGCCCGTTTGATCCTGAAAAAAGAAGGCCTGGCGCAGGCCGAAAAAGAATGGGCCGACTGCATCAAAAGTGGCGCAAATCTTCATTTCTTTTCTGACGATTCTTATCCAAACCGGTTGAAATCCCTGTACGATGCACCTGTTGTACTTTATTCCAAAGGCAATTTTGATTATAATAGTCATCGCACGGTAGGTATCGTGGGTACGAGGCAGATCACCGACTACGGTAAAAGTGTGACGGAAACAATCATCAGGGATCTGGTTCCATATAACCCGTTGGTGGTGAGTGGACTGGCTTATGGTGTGGATATCACGGCGCATAAAGCCTGTCTGAAACATGGCCTGCCAACCATCGGGGTGATGGCGAGTGGTCTGCATGTGATTTATCCCGCAATACATCAGAAAACGGCCAGAGAAATGCAGGAGCAGGGAGGCCTGGTGACAGAAAATGCGCTGGCGACAAAACCGGATTTTATGCGTTTTCCGGCAAGAAACCGCATCATTGCCGGGCTGAGTGATATCACCATCGTGGTGGAATCTGCAAAAAAAGGAGGCAGCCTGATTACAGTGGAATTTGCACAAAATTATCACAGGGAAGTTTTTGCAGTACCCGGAAATGTGACCAATACCCAGTCTGAGGGATGTAATCATCTGATCAGGGAAAATAAAGCGTCAATTTTTACCTCAGTTCAGGACATGGCTGAGTCGATTGGTTGGGGCTCAAAGAACAAAGAAGGCGTTGTAAGTGTTAACAAGGTGAGGGACCTGTCAGAGGCGGGTTTGGTGTTTGATGGTTTTACGCAGGACGAGGGGCAGATTTTATCTTTGCTGCGCAGGCAGGGTACCATGCAGGTCGACGAATTGTCATGGCAAAGCGGGATGCATTTAAATAAATTGGCAACACTGCTTTTGAATCTTGAATTTCAGGGTGTCGTGAAGTCGTTGCCGGGTAAAAAATATGGTTTAATCTAAGCATGATAAAAAGTACAATACAATTAATTAAAGAGGGGGAGGGGTTAACCGTTGAATTCAAAAGAACGATTGATAGTCCATATAAGATTGCCAAAACGATTGCTTCCTTTGCCAATACTTCCGGCGGTGTTTTGCTGGTTGGGGTAGGTGATAACCGGGAGTTGCTTGGGATAAAATCGGAATTAAATGAACTGGAAAAGCTGGAAAAAGCGTGTACGGAACTTGTTGACAAAATGATTCCGGTCCGCTTCAAGTCGGAAAAACTGGATAACCGGATTCTGCTGAGGGTCGAGATAGACGAAAGCCAGGAACGTCCGCATTATGCAATCAATGAAAAAGGGCAGCGGATGATTTACATCCGTGTGAAGGATAAAAGTGTCCCGACGTTGCGACTTTTTATTGAAGGTGAAAGTGATATAGATACGAAAACACTGCTGGCCTCCCGGCATGTGAGGACGCTCGTTCAATACCTTAAAGAGTATGATTCAATCAGTGCCAAAGTGTTTTCAAGGATTATCAATATTTCCGAAAAAAGGGCCGAGCGGATGATGAATGACCTGGCCGAAAAGCAGGTATTATTGAAATTGAAAAAAGGAAAACCCGAACTGTATAGTCTCAAATGGGTTGAATAAAAGGAACAAAAACGGGGCTCAGAATTTCGAAATTCTGAGCCCCGTTTTTTATACATTTGAAATATTACTCGATACCTACAAGTTCCAATTCGAAGATCAGATCCTGACCTGCCAATGGGTGATTTGCATCAAGAATTACATGCGTTTCAGTAACTTCTTTCACAATAACCGGAATTACCTGGCCATTGCCATCCTGGTGCATATTCAATGTAATACCAACTTCCAAAGGAATATCCGAAGGAATCTGGCTGCGGTCGAAGTTAACGATCATATCTTCATTAACAGGACCATATGCTTCCTCATTAGGAATATGAATGGTTTTTTTATCTCCAACTGCCATACCGGTAACACCGTCGTCAAAGCCTTTGATCACCATCCCGCTTCCCAATTGAAAAGACAATGGTTCACGTCCTGCCGAGGAATCAAACAGTTGGCCATCCGGAAGAGTGCCTGTGTAGTGTACCTGGACAGTATCACCTGCTTGTGCTTGTTTCATTTTATTAGAATCTATTGGTAAAAAAATATTTTAATGGTGATTTTTACGTGTTTCAAAACGCCTGCTATTAATAAGCTCTTGCAAAAACAACGCGCTGTGTCGAAGGCTTGCCTGTATAAATACAAACGCCGGCTTCTTCCACAGAATTTAAAGGAACGCAGCGAATCGTTGCTTTAGTTTCCTCCTTGATTTTTTCTTCCGTTTCAGAAGTACCATCCCAGTGTGCTAAAATGAAACCGCCTTTGATATCCAGCACTTTGTTGAATTCCTCAAAAGTATCAACCTTGAATGTATTTTCTTCGCGGAATGCCAGCGCTTTGTTGTAAATCGACGCCTGAATGTTGTCCAACAAGTCACTGATGTGGTCAATGATGCCTTCAAGAGAAACTGTTTCTTTCGTTTTGGTATCACGACGGGCCACTTCGACGGTGTTATTTTCGAGGTCGCGGGCGCCCATGGCCAAACGAACCGGAACACCTTTCAACTCATATTCGGCAAATTTATAACCCGGTTTGTAAGCGTCGTTGTTATCAAATTTAACGCTGATTCCTCGTTTCTTCAATTGTTTGGTGATGTCCCCAACTTTTTCAGAAATCAAAGCCAATTGCTCTTCGTTCTTGTAGATAGGAACAATAACCACCTGGATCGGAGCAAGTTTCGGAGGTAATACCAAGCCCTGGTCATCCGAGTGTGCCATGATTAAAGCACCCATCAAACGCGTGCTTACACCCCATGAAGTTCCCCAAACGTATTCCAGTTTTCCTTCTTTGTCCTGGAATTTAACATCAAACGCGTTGGCAAAATTCTGGCCCAGGAAGTGTGAAGTTCCGGCCTGAAGCGCTTTTCCGTCCTGCATTAATGCTTCTATGCAATAAGTATCAACGGCACCAGCAAATCTTTCATTGGCAGTTTTCACGCCTTTAACAACCGGAAGTGCCATCCATTCTTCTGCAAACTGTGCATAGACTTCAAGCATTTGTTTTGTTTCTGCCACAGCTTCGGCCGAGGTAGAATGTGCCGTATGGCCTTCCTGCCAAAGGAATTCCGTGGTTCTCAAAAACAATCTCGTA
Source organism: Dyadobacter diqingensis (assembly GCF_024220585.1). GTDB lineage: Bacteria > Bacteroidota > Bacteroidia > Cytophagales > Spirosomataceae > Dyadobacter > Dyadobacter diqingensis. Next base: position 27,212 of record NZ_JAMXKF010000006.1, on the reverse strand, counting down.
CGCATTTCCCAGCGCACTACGTTGGCCCACTGGTTGATAAGCAACGGCAGGTCGCGGTACGACTGGATCCAGTTTTTATAAGTACTCCAGATCACCGTTTCCGAAGTTGGGCGAACGATCAGTTCTTCTTCCAGTTTTGCATCGGGATCAACGATGACACCGCCGCCATTCGGGTCATTTTTTAATCTATAATGGGTTACAACCGCGCACTCTTTTGCGAAACCTTCTACGTGTGAAGCTTCTTTGCTCAGATATGATTTCGGGATAAACAGGGGGAAATAGGCATTGGTGTGACCCGTTTCTTTAAACATGTCATCCAGCGCACGCTGCATTTTTTCCCAGATCGAATAACCGTAAGGTTTGATAACCATACAGCCACGGACAGCGGAAGTTTCAGCCAAATCGGCTCTTTTTACAAGTTCATTGTACCATTCGGAGTAATTTTCACTGCGGGTTGGTAAGGCTTTACTCATTCTTCGTAAATATTATGTAATGGAAAGGAGTATGACGGTTTGTCGCTTCGCTTTTTAATGAAGTTGCAAAGATAGTTTTTTATGTTAACTTTGGAATTAATGTCATACTAATGATGTTTTATTCACAGTCTGGTACAAAATTTAATGTATATTAGAGACAACATTATAAACAACTAAGAGCCATGGGGAGCATGAATAATTTAAAATATCTTTCACTGATACTGCTTTTTGGAGCGGGTGCCTGCACCAACAACCAATATGCGTCTCAGGGTGGATATGACGACCTCTACGGAGGTAATCCAAACTCAGGAGTAGTTACAAAAAATAACAGAGACAGACGGGCCTCAGAAGAGCTGTCGCGTTCCAATAACCCTGATTATCAGGAATACACTGATGAGCAGGCAAACGGAAGTGCAGACTATTATGATGATTCCTATCTCTCCGCACGTGGTGTTCAACGCACTTTGTCAAATTCTGCGGGTTACAACGCAGGGTTTACAGACGGGTTCAATCAGGCAACGCGTTTCTCTAATCCATATTACGGCTACACGCCTTATTCAGGTTTTAGTCCTTATTTCGGTGGAAGCGGTTTAAGTCTTGGACTTGGCTTCGGTTTTGGAAGCATGTTCAGAATGCGCCCGTACATGAGCCTTGGTTATGGCTATGGCGGTTATTCTCCTTATTCTTCGATGTATGGTTACAGCCCTTACGGTTATGATCCGTTTGGTTACGGTTATGGATCAGGACTTTATGGCGGATACGATAGCTATTACGGTTTTGGAGGTTATGGCGGATACGGTGGTTATGGCTACGGATATAATCCATGGGCATACAGCAGTCCTGTGATTATTGTCAATAACAACACTGACCGCAGAGGATATGCAAGAACTTACGGTAACCGTGTTTCCAATGCAAGTACAAGAACTTCTGAGCGTTACAATTCCAGTTTTGTAAACAGCCCGCGTTCATCAAATTCAACAAGAGAACGTAGTGCGAGAACTTCGGGAGGTGATACCTATTACACTTCACCAAGATCTTCGTCTGGCAGCCGTGGTTATTCAAGCAACGGACGGGTTGGTACTGATGCAGGTTCAGGAAATGCAAACACAAGAAGTTATTCAAGAGGTGGAAATACAACTGATGGAAATACGTATTATTCCCGTCCAAGATCCTCAGCTGGAAGCAACTATTCATCTGACAATGTGAATACTTATACGCCTTCACGTTCAACCAGAACTTACAGCTCAGATTCTTACCAGGCACCTTCGAGAAGCCAGTCTAATTATTCTGCACCTTCACGTAGCACGCAGACGTATCAGGCACCTAGCAGAAGTTACGACAATAGCAATAATTACAGCGCTCCTCAAAGAAGCAACAATACTTACAGCGCACCAACCAGGTCTTACAGTGCACCAAGTTATAGTGCGCCAAGTAGTGGCGGAGGTGGAGGCGGTGGTCGTTCTTCGTCATCACGAGGTCCACGCTGATATCAGGAATGATTTTTGTGATTTAACAACATAAATTGACCCTGCAAAATGTCATAATTTTGCAGGGTCTTCGTTTAATAACCAGTATTTTAAATTAAAACAACGCTACTCTTGTCATGAAAAAACCGGGAATATGGATTGGATTATTTTGCAGTTTAACGCTTTCCATTCCAACGTTTGCTCAATATGCTTCCGATGCATTCAGATTTTCAGAAATCAACCAAACAGGGAGCGCACGTTTTCAGGGACTTGGAGGAAATCATACGGCACTTGGAGGCGACGCGAGTTCTATCAGCGGCAACCCAGCCGGTTTAGGTTTTTACACAAGATCAGAGCTTAGCCTGAGTCCGTCGGTTACCAATTTTAGTACCAAAACAAATTACATCGGCCAGAATACTTCAGATAGTAAAGCCAATTTTAATATTGCTCAGGCTTCGCTGGTTATCACAAGCCAGCCAAGTTTTCAAAGAAAGTGGAAACGGTCTTCTCTGGGGATATCTTATTCGCGTCAGCAATCGTTCCAAAACAGGTTTAGTTACGCCGGACAAAATAACAGAAGTGCGTATGTAGATAAGGTGGTGGACAATGTTAACAACAATAAAACTCCGGTTTTAACTTTGGAAAATGATTACCTGCCAGGTACGTCCAGCGATCAACCGCTGGCTTATTCAGAAGCGGCAGCGTATTATGGCATGAGATACATTTATTCTAATTCGGCTGGTGCCCCTTATTTCAGAGACGACACGGAAAGTTCATCTTTGCAATCCGGTCTTTTCGAGTCGACGGGAGCCCAGACGCAGTGGAATGTTACGTATGCCGGAAATTATGACGACAAATTATATGTCGGAGGATCGCTTGGTTTCAACAGGATCCGGTATGATTATTCACATTCTTTCACCGACAATTTTACAAACCCGACAATTTTCAGAAGTGCTACGGCAAATGAAGAGTTATCGGTACGGGGCAACGGAATTAATGCAAGTTTTGGCATTATCTACAAAGTGTCTCCGCTCGTACAGTTTGGCGGTTCGTTGACATCGCCTACTTTTATGGCCATGAAGGAGACTTTTAATCAAAGCCTTCAGGCAGATTATATCAAAGGGTCTTTGGTTGATGACAAAGGAAATGAAGCCGGGCCGACTGACAGTTTTATTCCGGTTGCGCCAAATGATTTCGAATACTCGATTACAAGTCCGTTCCGTGGTTCGTTGGGTGCTACCGTCTTTCTTTCCAACAGAGGTTTTATTACCGGTTCGCTTGAATATGTTGGCTACGGTGCTATGGGCGTGAGAACCAAGTTCTATACTTCCAGCGCAGATAACAACGCCTTCAAAAATGATTACAAAGCGGAAATTAAGGATACGTACAAAAGCGGTGTGAATGCGCGCGTGGGTGGGGAGTACCGTGCGGGAATGCTGAGAGGCCGTTTGGGTGTGGCTTATCTTTCGGATCCTTACAAAATAAGTTCAGATGGTATCAACAGAGACAAACTGTTGTTGTCGATAGGGGCGGGTGTGCGCAACGATCGTTTCTTTGCGGATATTTCCGGAACCTATAACGCTTTCAAATCGGTGTATACGCCGTACTTTCTGAACAACCCGGCGGATTATGCATCTGCGAAAATTAACAACCATACTGTGAATGTGGTATTGTCGGTGGGGACGTTCTTCTAGGGAAGAAGAAAAAAGACACAAAAAAACCTGAGCTTAATCGGCTCAGGTTTTTTTGTGTCCTACAAAAGTGGTTGCACAATAGCTGCAAGCTGCGAAACGTCGCTATCACCCGATAACGTAAAATCTGCCCGGGAATAAAATGGCAACCGTTGCTGATATTTTTGTTCAAGTTCGTTTTCAAGAGAAGTTGCACCTGATAACAAAGGTCTGTCATCCTTGCCATGGTTCTGGATACGTTTGGCCAGCTCCACATGGTGTACGTCCAGAAAAACACTGATCCCTGATTTTTTAATGAAATCCATATTGTCGAAGAAACAGGGAGCACCGCCTCCCGTAGCAATCACCACGCTGCGGTTTTCAATGGTATCTTTCAAAATCCTGCTTTCAACTTCTCTGAAATAAGGTTCACCTTTTTGTGTGAATATCTCGTGGATCGTCATGCCCTGGTCTTTTTCGATCAGCTTATCCATGTCGACAAAGCGATAGTCAAGAAGCCTGGCAAGTTTTTTTCCCAAAGTAGACTTGCCGGAAGATGGAAGTCCGATTAGAAATATATTTTTCATGAATTACAATGGCGGAAACAGCAATAATTAACTTGTAACTAAAAACGGATGGGAGCGTGGCTGATCTATTTATTTCGCCAGATCTTCCAAAACCTCCTCCGGTGAAGGCGTGTCGTTATAATGCCACTTGCCCTTCACGGTTCCGTCTTTCAAAAGCCACAACCCCGGATTAGACCGTGAGATTGTTTTCAAAACAGTCGCATCCACGAAGTAATAAGGCAATGAAAGCTGATGCTGCGTAAGGAATTCGGTGATTTCGGAGCTGCTGGCAGATGTAAGCACAATTGGCTCTACACCTTTCTTTTTAACTTCATTCACCAGTTTTTGAATATCAGGAAAAGCGGCCGTATTGATATCAGTCAGATTTTTTATGATCAGAAATAATTTCTTTCCTTTAAAAGTCTCCTCGGTAAAGTCACCGGCATCGTTCCAAACTCTGTAATCCGTTATTGTCGGTTTGGCATCTTCATTCAGCACAACCATATCTTTAAATACCATGGTAGTATCCGTTGGATATTGTTCAAATTCCACTTCTTTGCCTCCTTTTGTAAAAATATATTTATACCGCAAAGGTTCGGACGGCTTCATTTGTGCCGGGATATTAGCTCCCACACGGTAAGCCAGGAGATCAAGAATCGGCAAGTGTCTTAATGAATAAACCGCAATCCCCAAAGAAGCCAGGGTAGAAAGCGCGACAATAAATCCGGTTGGCTGGGTTTTGAAAATCTTACGCTTATAAATTATAATAAGGATCAGAATCAATAAGAATACATCTTTTCCAAACGAAGTCCACGGTGTTAATTTAATAGCCGCACCGAAACATCCGCAATCGGTCACCTTATTAAAATAAGCGGAGTAGAAAGTCAGGAAGGTAAAAAAGACGATGATCAGCAGGAGCAACCAGGATATAGTTTTTGGCTTATAACCGACAAGCAAGGCAATGCCCAGAACAACTTCCGCGGCGCACAGAAATACCGAAAAATAAAGTGCAAGCGGGATTAAAGCTTCGAAGAAATGCTGAAAATAAGAAAAGTCGGTTGCGAAAACCTCGAAATATTCTTCGAGCTTGTATTGGGTACCGACGGGATCGTTCAGTTTGATCAACCCCGAAAAAATAAATAATAACCCTACAATAACCCGGGAAACATGTGCAAGAATCTTCATTTTTGGTAATTTGTTAGGCAACCGTCGTTTTCGTTTTAATTTGTATGTAAACTGTTTGACTTAATCAGACAGAATACGGAGTAATTGATGATATCCTGATAACCTGATTTTACACCTTCTGAAACGAGTGTAAAGCCTTCGTTATCTTCAATTTGCTTTATTCTCAATAACTTCATCAGGATAATATCTGTCATAGAGCTTACCCGCATATCGCGCCACGCCTCGCCGTAGTCGTGATTTTTGTTAAACAGCAATTCTTTTACTTCGTTAACCTGGGTATTGTAGAGAGACGTCAATTCGTCGGCTCCGATTTCTCCCTTATCCGTTCCCAACTCTACTTGGATCAACGCCATGACACAATAGTTAATGATCCCGATGAATTCACCGGAGATATCGTCGTTAACTTTTTGCACACCTTTTTCCTGAATGGTACGGATGCGCTGTGCCTTGATAAAAATCTGATCAGTTATAGAAGGAATGCGCAAAATGCGCCATGAAGTTCCGTAATCTTTGTTTTTTTTTGTAAAAAGATCTTGGCAATGCTGAATGATTTCCTGATATTCCGCTTCGGTCGATTTCACGCGTACTTAATGTGTTTGGCTTAATTAATTCTGAAAAATGTACATTAATAATATTGGATTTGCAGTGCTGAAATTAAACGGTAGTCTGATCGAAGGAAATTACTGTATTAAATCGACCGTCTGTCATTAATTGAGAAAAACACGCTTTTTATTCTAATATCATTGCTGTTATATGGCGCAAGTTAGTAAAAAAACGATCAAAATTCAGGGGCGGCTACTGGATCTTTCCATGCCACGGGTGATGGGCATTTTAAATATTACGCCGGATTCTTTTTATTCGGAAAGCCGGATGAAGTCGATGGAAGCGGTTATTGAGAAGGCCGGAAAAATGCAGGAGGACGGAGCAGTTTTGATTGATATCGGTGGTTATTCAACAAGACCCGGTGCGAAAGAGGTCGGGGAAAGCGAGGAAACAGACCGTGTAGTGCCGGTTATTGAGCAGCTAAATAAGTATTTTCCCGAACTTATAATTTCTGTTGATACCTTTCGTTCAGAAGTGGCAAGGCAGTCGGTTTTGAACGGCGCACATATTATTAATGATGTCGCAGGCGGATTGTTGGACGATCGGATGTTTGATGTGGTCGCGGAGTTGGGCGTACCTTATATATTAATGCATATGCGGGGGACGCCGCAAACGATGAACACACTGACGGACTATGATTTTCTGGTACCCCGAATTTTACAGGAATTACAGGAGAAATTAATTGTCCTGCGCCAGAAAGGCGTTTCAGATGTTATTATTGACCCGGGATTTGGTTTTGCAAAGACAACGGCTCAAAATTTTGCATTGATGAAAGATCTTTCTGAATTCCATGAACTGGGTTGTCCGCTGCTGGTCGGGATATCAAGAAAAGGGATGATTTACAATACCTTAAACATCACCGCGCAGGATGCATTAAACGGAACCACGGTTTTAAATACAATTTCTTTACAACATGGCGCGTCTATTTTGCGTGTTCACGATGTAAAACCGGCCGTTGAGGCCGTAAAACTATGGATGGCTACTAGCGGTATGAACGAAAAAATAGTAATTTAGTCGCGAAATAATATTGAATTTCTTATGCGTGTTGGTTTTTTGAATGTTAACTGGACTGATATTCTGGATGTTTTTTTGGTATCGATACTTCTTTATCAGATTTATTTCCTTGTTCGGGGCAGTATAGCAAGCAGGGTTTTTTTAGGGTATTTGTTTGTTTACGTCTTTTATCTGGTTGTAAAAGGACTTGGATTGGGATTGCTGACGGCGATTTTACAATATTTTATGGGCGTTGGGGCCGTAGCGCTGATCGTCATTTTTCAGCAGGAGATCCGCCGTTTCCTTTTGATTATCGGTAAATCGACGATTTATACCAATAATGAGTTTCTGAAAAAGATACTTGGAAGCACGGTTTTAGATCTCAAAAACAAAAACCTCAAAGAAATTATAGACGCGAGCAAGACCATTGCATCGAATTTTAACGGCGCATTGATCGTGCTGAACAAGCGGGATGACCTTGGGAAATTTATTGAAACAGGTGAAATGCTTGATGCCCGCGTGTCAAAACCGTTAATTGTTTCACTTTTTAATCAATATAGTGAACTGCACGACGGAGCAGTCGTTATTGTTGACGGCAGGCTCAAAGCGGCACGTTGTGTGCTACCCGTTGCCGACGGCGTGGATGTGCCCAGTTCACTTGGATTCCGTCACAGGGCTGCCATGGGGATGAGCGAAGCCACTGATGCTGTGGTAATTGTGATTTCGGAACAAACAGGCAAGATTTCGCTTGCCGTGGAGGGAGAGTTGTTGGGCAATATTCCGGTTTCGGAGCTTGAAGCGAGAGTGGCAGAGTACCTGTCGTCGGATGTACAGCGTTTGGTTAAGTAGAAAATACGGTTTTCTTTAAATATATTTCTAACTAAAGTTGCGTTTTTAATAAGGTATGCCTATTTTTGCAGACCGATTCTAAGAATTGAAAAATATCAACATTATAAAATGGCAAATCATAAATCAGCATTAAAAAGAATTCGTGCCAACGAAACGAAGCGTTTGCGTAATCGCTACCAACACAAAACAACACGTTCTTACGTAAAAAAATTGCGTGAAACGACTGACAAAACTGTTGCGATAGAAGTTTACAAAACAGTTTCTTCTATGTTGGACCGTTTGGCAAAGAAAAACATTATCCATAAGAAAAAAGCGTCTAACCAAAAATCGAAATTGGCTAAATTAGTTAATTCGTTGGCGGTAGCAGCGTAAGCAGCTTTTTTACAAAGATATTTGCCCCGATAGTTTTACTGTCGGGGTTTTCTGTGTTATGTTGGATTTTTCTGCATTGTAACTTTTGCAATGATAAGCGTAAAATGTTAGGGATGGGGAGCTAAAAAATGCATTTAAATAAAAATGGAGCAGGAAATGAGAGTAAATCTTGTAGTTTAAATGTTTTATATGATATATTGCAAACTGTTAAAAGAAACCTTGTAACACCTTAAAACAGGCTTACAAGGTTTCTTTTAATAAAAGCACTTTATGTTTTTATTAAAATTTAATCTATCTAAAACTTTCTTTTTCTATGAAAAAAGTCGCATTATTTGCCGGTTTAGTGGCTTTGGGAGCCGTTCCTGCTGTCGCTCAATCGCCTGTTAATTTTAACGCCCGGGGCCTTGTGGTTGTTTCTGATGCTGATATGTCAGCCTCGGCGCTAGTTGATGGGAAGCTATTAAGAGACAACACAGCAAAAGATCTTTTAACATCAATTAAATTTCCGGTTGACCGTAGTAAGTCGGTGGGTACGGCATTGGTATCAAATTCGGCATTGGGTTCTGCAAAAACGATTGCTGTTCCTGTAAATGGCGGATTGGCTTTTGTTCTCGAAAGCCGTCTTCGTCCGGATGATGGTGTGGCCGAGTATAAGGACGCCGCTTTGGAATTTCCTGCCGGCGAAAAATTATTTGTGGTAGATATTGCCAACCCGGCTGCTCCGAAGGCGAAATTTGGTTTTCCGGTAGGGAAATATCCAACTGCTATTGACGTCAATAAAAATGAACTGATCATTTCGACCCGTCAGACTGGTAAGGATCTTGTATTTATTGAATCTGCACCGGATGGAAAACCAGCAAGATTCTTGAATCTTCCTTCTGGTATTGACTCTACAAATAAGATTGTAGACGTTTCATGGCATCCATCAGGCGATTTTATCGCTTTTACTTTGGGAAAAACGCATGAAGTAGGTTTGTACAAAGTATTGCGTGAAGCCGGTAAGCTTAAAAACGTTGAGTTGGTTGGGAAACCGGTACAGGTAGGTGCTGAGCCATCTTTCGGGAAGTTCTCGCCAGATGGAAAACACTATTTTGTTCTTGATGCAAAAGGTGCGGCTGGAAAGGCGACAGGTGAAGGAGAATTGTTTGTCGTTGATTTTTCGATGGACGGTGCTGTTGAACATAAAGTGGCCAGTAAAACTGCGGTTGGTTTGAACACAGGTTCTTTTGCCATAAGCCCTGACGGTACTTCACTGGTTACGGTAAATGCGGCGAAAAGCGGTCACCCATGGTCAGAAGCTGGTGCTGCAACGGGAAGCTCGTTGTCATTATTCAAACTGGCTGGGGACGGAGCTTTAACAAAAGTTTCTGATTATCCATTTGAAGGAATTTACCCTCAAAGTGTCGTTTTTGATAAAGACGGCTCGAACCTGGCAGTTTCTGTATACGAATTTTTAGAATATGGAAATGGCAATGGCGCGGTTGAATTCTGGTCGGTAACCAAAGGAGATGCCCCGGCTTTGAAAAAGCAGGGAGCAAAAGTTAGCGTTGGAAAAGGTGCTCACACTTTACGTGTTATTCCCTGATTAAACGCTGAAAATATATTTTCAAAAAGGGGGCCGGTGATACATCGGCCTCTTTTGTTTGTTATGTTTACACAAACTGGGGATATCCTTTGTTTTCGGACATAGAAAATCCCTCTATTTTTCGTAATTTTGCACTTTCATTCATAAAAAATCAGTTTTAAGATGATTACGGTTCAGAACGTATCCTTGCGGTACGGCAAAAGGGTGTTGTTTGATGAAGTAAATATAAAATTTGTACCTGGAAACTGTTACGGCATTATCGGTGCCAATGGAGCGGGTAAATCAACATTTCTAAAAATTCTTTCAGGTGAAATTGAAGCTCAAACGGGTTTAGTTAGCATGAATCCCGGCGAACGGATGACTTTCCTTAAACAGGATCAGTTTGAGTTCGACGCATATACAGCCATGGATACAGTGATTTTGGGACACGAACGTCTCTACAAAATCATGAAGGAACGTGAGGCAATCTATGAAAAAGAGGACTTCACGGATGAGGACGGAGAAAAGGCTGCTAATCTTGAAGCAGAATTTGCGGACCTTAACGGTTGGGAGGCCGAAACCGAAGCAGCGCAATTATTGAGCGGTTTGGGAATAGGAGAGGACATGCACGGAACATTGATGGGTGATCTTAATACCAACATCAAAGTTCGTGTACTTTTGGCTCAGGCGCTTTTTGGAAATCCGGATGTTCTTCTGCTGGATGAACCTACCAACAACCTTGATGTTGAGATGGTTTTGTGGCTTGAAAACTTCCTTGCCGATTTCAAAAATACAGTTATCGTTGTTTCTCACGACAGACACTTCCTGGACGAAGTTTGTACGCACATCGTTGATATCGATTTCAGCAAAGTACAGATGTTCTCAGGTAACTACTCATTCTGGTATGAATCAAGCCAATTGGCTATGAAACAACGCCAGGATCAGAATAAGAAATCAGACGAAAAACGTAAAGAACTTGAAGAGTTTATCCGTCGTTTCAGCGCGAATGCTTCTAAATCCAAGCAGGCAACTTCACGTCAGAAATTACTGGAAAAACTTACCATTGATGATATCAAACCATCATCGAGGAAGTATCCATACATTGCGTTTAAGTCAGAACGTGAAGTAGGAGACCAGATTTTGACTATTGACGGATTGTCTAAAAAGACGGAAGACGGCGTTGTATTGTTTAACAATATGAGTTTCAGCGTTAACAAGGGCGATAAAATTGCTTTTGTGAGTCGTAATACTTTATCAATCAGCGCATTTTTTGATATATTAAATGGTGAGCAAAAGGCGGATAAGGGTGACTTTAACTGGGGGGTAACGATTACAAAATCGTATTTCACAAAAGATCCAACCTCTTTCTTTGACGTTGACCTGAACCTGGTTGACTGGCTTCGTCAGTATTCAGAAGAAAAAGATGAGAGCTTTATCCGTGGATTCCTTGGTCGTATGCTTTTCTCGGGTGAAGAGTCACTGAAAAAAGCGAAAGTACTTTCAGGGGGTGAAAAAGTTCGTTGTATGTTATCGCGTACGATGCTTTCAGGATCTAATGCCCTGATCCTGGACGATCCGACTAACCACCTTGACCTTGAATCCATCACAGCGCTTAACAACGGCCTGATTGATTTCTCAGGATGTCTGTTGTTTTATTCTCACGATCACCAGTTCGTTCACACGATCGCAAACCGCATCATTGAAATCGGACCAAAAGGAATTCTGGATAAGTTGATGCCTTATGATGATTTCCTTAAAGATGAAACCGTTAAAGCACAGCGTAACGCTTTGTATTAACAGTTATTTATGATAACAAAAGAGAACGGCCATCAATCGAAATTGATGGCCGTTCTCTTTTTATTTAGGATTTTTATTTTGTAAATCCGTATTGTTTTAACACCTCCTCGGGTGGGCCAGCCCACATATTGGGCGTATTACCCACGTAGCCGATGTCGTCGATGCCGATTCGGGTGGTATAAAAACCGGAAGCCGTCAGATTTCTCATCAGGTTAAAAAAGGCCACACCCTGGCTGTAAACCGGTTTAGCATTCTCCGGATAGGCAATATCATCAACAATTTGTATCCGCTGAGCCGGTGTCAGCAGTGTAAATGTTTTCTGAAAACGTTTACTTGATTCCAGATCAAGCCATTTCAAACCACCACGCATCGGAATCTGGTGCTGTGGCATATCTTTTACGATAAATTCGATAAATGCCGGAACGCCTGCATCGGAAGCGCTTCCCGATTTAGAATCTGCCGGAATAATGATATCTGCCAATATTTTGATGGTAGCCAATTCTGACACTGTGAAGAACTTTTCCTTCATCAGTCTTGCATCACGAATTGCCTCTTCTTTCTGACGACCACCCGGAATTTTCAGGGGAGTTTCAGGAGGCAGCTGGCTTTCAATTTCCCGGGCCTCTGCAAGCGCTTCCTGCGGGTTCATCGCCGCAAATCCCAGGGAGCTAAGTGTTAGTGCTTTTAATGAATCTCTGCGTTTCATTTTTATATCATTTAAGTCAACCGGAGAAGACAGGGATTATAAATTCTTTTGTTTGATCTGCTCGATGATGTGATCTGATGCTCTCCATGAAAGGGCAAGAATCGTCCAGGTCGGATTTTTATCGGCCTGAGAAACAAATGATCCGCCATCAACCACATAAACATTTTTCGCGTCGTGCGCCTGAGAGAACTTGTTAAGCGCTGACGATTTTTTATCATCACCCATACGCACCGTTCCTACTTCGTGAATAATCCGTCCCGGAGCTGCAATGCCATAGTTGGTATCCGCACCCGGTTTTGTTCCCAACGCAACACCACCCAGCGCATGGATCATTTCTTCAAATGTTTCATGCATGTGTTTGGCCTGCTTGATTTCGTAGTCCGTCCAGTTGTAGTTAAAACGCAATACCGGAATACCATATTTGTCAACCACGTTCGGATCAATTTCACAATAGTTATTGACGTTTGGTACTGCTTCACCGCGACCTGCCATACCCACATAAGCACCGTAGAAACGACGGTAGTCTTCTTTAAGTGATGCACCGTAACCTCCTGCTTGTTTGGTTGTGCCGTTTGCAGTCGGGTATTTTCCGTTTAATCCTTCAATACCAGATCCGAAACCATAACTTGGCATACCCATACCGCCACCGTATTCGATGTGGTAACCTCTTGGGAAATCCAGTTTTTTGTTATCCAGCCACCATGGTGTATACACGTGCATACCGCCAACGCCGTCTTCATTATAACGTTTACGATCCATCAAATGCGGAAGGAAAGCGCTGCGTGAAGCTCCGGTAGAATCATGAAGATATTTACCAACCACGCCGCTCGAATTTGCCAAACCACCTTCATGTCTGCCTGATTTTGAATTCAATAACAAACGTGCAGACTCACCCGCACTGGCTGCCAAAACAACCACTTTTGCTTTGATAGTATGCTCGGTTAGCTTTTCGCGATCTACATAAGAAACGCCTGTGGCCAAACCTGTGTTGGCATCCGTCAGGATTTCACGCGCCATAGCATTGTTGATCAGCGTAACGTTTCCGGTTTTCAGGGCAGGGATAACCAATACCGATGAAGACGAAAAATCAGCGTAAGCCTGGCATGAACGACCGCATTGGCTGCAATAAAAACACACGCCTCGCTGGTCGTTAATCGGTTTAGTAAGGATAGAAAGGCGAGAAGGGATCACAGGAATATTCGCTGCTTTCCCGGCTTTCTTAAGAAAATGCTCGTGCAAACGCGGCGGAGGCGGCGGAAGAAAAATTCCATCCGGTTCGTTATGAATATTTTCAACCGTACCAAATACACCAATCAGCTTATCAACCTGATCGTAGTAAGGTTTTACATCATCATAACCGATCGGCCAGTCGTCACCGAGACCGTCGATACTGTGTCTTTTAAAATCATTAGGGCCAAAACGCAGCGAAATTCTTCCCCAGTGGTTGGTTCGTCCACCGAGCATCCGTGACCGGAACCAGTCAAATTTGGTGCCGTTTTTATGTGTATAAGGTTCTCCGTCCAGTTCCCATCCACCCCATGCCGCATCAAAATCGCCAAAAGGACGGGTCGTACTCGCACCACGGCGAGGAGATTCCCAAGGCCATTTCAACTGGGTAATGTATTTAGGGTCAGCCGGATCAAAATAACCACCAGCCTCCAGAAGGGCCACCTTGGCACCGGCCTTCGCAAGCTGGTAAGCAGCCATCCCGCCTCCTGCGCCTGATCCTATAATACAGACATCAAAAACAGCAGGTTGTTCTTTAATTTGGAACATAGTTAAGGATTGATTTAGAAAATACTATTTAATCAATAAATATAAACATGTAAAACAAAACAGTCAGCCATCGTATTACTTTTGAAACTAATTTAAAAAGAATCTAAACGGGACAGCTGTGGATTGGGCGTATTCGCCCCGCAATAACGGAAACGACGGAATTGCAATGAAATGATTTATCTTATCCGGATAATGGTAATACTGAAATATGTGTAAAAAGTACGTCTCAAATGCGTAATAAAAACGTTTTCCATACCTTTGTAGTCTAAAAAACGAGAATAACATTTTGGCTATCATTGGTAAGGACATAAATCTGGCAAAGGAGTTTCTACAAAAAAGACAATTGGTCGCTATTCCTACCGAAACTGTATACGGGCTTGCAGGAAATGCTTTGGATGAAAAAGCAGTATTATCCATTTTTGAAACAAAAAACCGTCCCTCATTTGATCCGTTGATTGTACACACGGATTCACTCGAAAAGCTTGCGCAGTATGTTCAGGAAATTCCTGAAAAGGCTTTTTTACTGGCAAAGGAATTTTGGCCCGGGCCGTTGACTTTACTTTTACCAAAAAAAGATATCATCCCTGATCTGGTTACGTCAGGACTGGATACTGTTGCTGTCCGCATTCCGGATCACCCGCTGACGCTTGCACTTTTATCGGCACTGGATTTCCCGTTGGCAGCCCCAAGTGCAAATCCTTTCGGTTATATCAGCCCGACGAGCGCCGCCCATGTGAATCAGCAGTTAGGCGAGAAAATTCCTTACATTCTGGATGGCGGAGCGTGTGGTATCGGTATTGAATCGACCATTATCGGTTTTGTAGATGGTGTGCCCACGATTTACAGATTAGGTGGGCTGGCCATTGAGGCGATTGAAAATGTGGTAGGTACGGTTGGCCTTATGCCGCATTCCTCTTCTAATCCTCAGGCGCCCGGCATGTTAAAAAGCCATTATGCGCCACGAAAACCATTTTTTTTACAGGAAAGAAACATGATTCCGGCAGCTTCTGATCAGGCGACAGGTTATCTTTTGTTTGATCGGTTTATGGAGAGCGTCGATCAAAAATATCAGCGGCTTTTAAGTCCGCGGGGAGACCTTCAAGAAGCAGCACATAATTTGTTTGCCTATTTGCGGGAACTTGATGCCCAGCCTGTCGGGCAGATTTTCGCTGAATTTGTTCCGGATGTGGATCTCGGGAGAGCAATAAATGACCGGTTGAAAAGAGCCGCAGCGGCAGATTGAAACCGCTTAGCCTTTAAAGAAATACGTGTGAAAATTCATCAGGAAAACTTCATCGGTTGCCCTGGTGATCGCCGTATATAGCCATCGTATAAACTCGCTGTTGATCTGTTCTTCTGGTAAATAACCCTGATCAATGAAAACAGCACTCCACTGACCGCCCTGGGCTTTATGACATGTCAGAGCATAGGCAAATTTTACCTGCAAAGCATTGAGATAAGGGTCTTTTCTCAGTGCTTCCATGCGTTCTTTTTTTGATTTGATATGAAAATAATCTTCTAAGACACTTTCATATAATTTCCGGTTATCCTCCGACGACATCGACGGCGAAACAGAATGCAAGGTATCCAGCATGATTTTTGCCTCAAATTCCGGCTGTTTTTCGTAATCTGTTAACCGCAGCACAACATCTGCGAACCGGAATCCGTGGATTTCCTGGGTCCGTTTTATTTTCAACAACTCGACAAAATCACCGTTGGCGATGAATCCGGCAGGGGAGTCTTCATCAAGGACCGAATAGTTATTCCTGACCACCATCAATCTGTCACCAGCATCCAGCTCTTCCTCAGAAAAGTTGATCGATCGGCGGATGTACTCATTATATTGAACGGCCGACTTGTTGGAGCGTGTCAGGATAATTGTATTTTCCTGACCGTATTTATCAAAAGCATACCGAAGCCCTTCTTCCAGCTTTTCGCCCGTCATACGGAAAGTATCCCGAAACGACTTTGTCTGGATTTGAATGTTAGGTTTTTCTTCCTTTAGTTGTTCCCGCAGTTCTGTTGCGTTGAATAAAATCCCCGATTGCTCATCCTGACGCATTACCTCAGTCAGTTCTTCCTCAAAAACCGACATGTAAAAGTTCTTTTCCAGATAAGCCTTATCCAAAGCAGGGCTTAATGCCTTACCAACGGGTGGCAGCTGTGCCATATCTCCGATGAGCATCAGCTTGTTACCTGGATTTTCAAAAACAAATTCAATCAGGTCGGCAAGTAAACTCCGGCTGCCATAGTCGGCCTCGTCGCTGATCATCGAAGCTTCGTCAATGATAAACAGCGTGTTATCGTGATAGTTTTTCTGGCGTTCGAAAGTCAGGTTCCCTGAAAAGGAATCAGAGGTTTGTTTGTATATTTTCTTGTGTATGGTCAGAGAGATTTTCTCGGAATAGTTAGACATTACCTTTGCCGCTCGCCCCGTAGGCGCAAGCAAAACGGACTTATAACCATAATTCTTTAGTACCTTTATTAAAGTACTGACAATCGTGGTTTTCCCAGTTCCGGCATATCCTTTCAGCAAAAAGCAGTCGCGATAACGTTCCAGGCCGCTTTCTTCAATTAGAAAATCATCCGTTTGCGCAAAAAAACGTAACTGTCCCTTCGTGGGCCGAAAGGGGAATTTTTTAACTAAACGCTGGGACGGTAATAATTGGTCTGCTTCCATGGGCACGAAACTACGGGATGGAAGCCGAATATCAAAGTCGGTATCTGATAACAAAAATATACATTGATTTTATTGGATTTTTTCATAGCAAATTTATATATTAGTTTTCCAGTTCAACTTTTAATCATAACCTGAACATCTATGCAAGTATATCAAGTGCTCGCCAACAAGTCCATTGATGCTATTTTCTCTATCACAAAAGAGACAACTGTTTTTCAGGCATTGGAGCTCATGGCAGAAAAAAATATCGGTGCTGTCCTGGTTCTTGAAGACGGAGAACTGATCGGTATATTTTCCGAGCGTGATTATGCGCGCAAAGTAATTCTGCTGGGACGTGCTTCCAGGGACACTTTGATCGGGGATGTTATGACAGGCAAGGTGATTACGGTGGAGACCGATCAAAAAATTGAAGACTGTATGCAGATCATGTCGGATAAACATATCAGGCATTTACCTGTTAACAGAAAAGGCGAGCTGGTTGGGATTATTTCGATCAACGATATCGTTTCGGCCATCATTCGCGAACAGAAAGCACACATTCAATCGCTTGAAGGCTACATTTCAGGTACTCCTTTTGCCTGATGCATTTAATCTTTTGTATTTAGATGGCTTGTTTTTCTCTGAAATAACTTTCCGGGACATACCTTTTAGTATCTAATATTTTTAATAACTTGTCAATTTTGACAGGTTGGTTATCTTTGCCCCTCCAAAAAAATAATCATTGGAATCGGGAAATAAAGAACTGCTTGATTTATACGGGAACAGGCTGCGCATGCGGGTCTGTGGAATCTGTGTATCCGATAACCGGATTCTGATGGTCCGCCACAACATGGCTGGTCCTGAAAATATATTCTGGAGTCCGCCGGGTGGAGGGATGCAGTTTGGTGAAAGCGCCCCACAGGCGCTGGTGAGAGAGCTCATTGAAGAGACGGGGTTAACGGTTGAAGTAGGGGATATGCTTTTCGTGAATGAGTTTATTGCTTCTCCTTTGCATGCCGTTGAGTTGTTCTTCCAGATTAAAAAAGTCTCCGGAACTTTACAAACCGGATTGGATCCGGAATTTTCGGACGGAAACCAAATTATACAGGATGTTCGTTTTATGTACATGTCTGAAATAAAGGCACTTCCTGAAAACCAGGTGCATAGCATTTTCAAAGAATGCGAAACGTTGCACGACCTTCTGTCAATCAGTGGTTATGTTGGAAAAAAGAAGAATAATTAGTAACATAGTTTTAGAATATCATTTAACATCAGATTGTGGCACAAATTGAGAACCAGGCAATTGAAGTAATCCCTACGCTTTTGGTGGGCGATAATTCATTTGATGCAGATGCAATTCCGTTTTGTACGTTATGCATTGAAGTGGATGAAAGGAGGATACGTTTCTGTATTATCAGGGACGAAAGGATGGAATGCATCTGGTTGGAGGATTATAATTTTGATGTCGTTCTGAGTCAGGACGAGGTTTTCGACCGATTGAAGAAAATTTTCACCGGGCATTTACTGTGGTCTTCCAACCACTGGAAAAATGTCAGAGTTGCTATTAATTCGCATGCGTTCAGTTTAATTCCAACGCTTATTTTTGAGAAAGATTCGGCTCCGAATTATCTGGAATTTGCATTGGGGCATCCGGTGAATCAGGACGAAAAGGTGTTGTATCACGAATTGCCGATCGTGCATGCCAATAATGTTTTCAGCATTCCGAAGGTGTGGTATGATTGGATGGTTAAGCATTTTGAGTCGTCTGATATTGCGTTTTATCACCTGACCAGCCCGCTGATCATTGGTGCACTCGTAAGCCATGCCGAACATCAGGAGCTAAAAATGGTGTCAATTTATCTTGAAAAAGGATATTTTACACTGATTGTGACGGAGAGCCAACAGCTTATTTTGTGCAACAGGTTCAAGTATGCGCAGCCTCAGGAGCTGACCTATATCGTTCTTTTTGCGCTTAACGAACTCAATTATCTTCCCGAAGAGATGAAGGTGTTGTGTTACGGAGAGGTAAGCCCGACAGCCGATGCCTTTGTAGAACTAAACCGATTCTTCCCCAATGTGCAAATTGGAAACGGGCCAACGACGCTGCGTTACAGTACACATTGCGGAGATATTCCGGGGCACCGGTATTTTGGGCTCTTCAATACTTATTTGGTATCTTCCTGAAATAAACCGGGTTTATAACTTAGAAAATAATTAAGAGTGAAGTCCGGGAAGACTTCATTTTCACTATTTGGTTATACTTGCGGTTGATTAGTAACTCCTCGGATTTTAATTAAAATTTATGAAGCGAATAGCGTTGTTTCCCGGTTCCTTTGACCCTTTTACAAAAGGGCATGAAGATATTATTTTGCGGGGATTAAGACTTTTTGATGAGGTGGTAGTTGGTATTGGTAACAATTCCAGCAAACAGCGTTATTTTCCTCTGGATGTCATGAAGGAGTTAATCGAAAAGACTTTTGAAAAAGAACAGAATGTCCGGGTGATTACCTATAATGATCTTACTGCCAGAATCGCCAGAGAAATTGGTGCGAAGTTTTTGCTGAGAGGCCTTAGGAATACCACGGATTTTGAATATGAAAACGGAATCGCGCAGGTGAACCGCTTTGTTTATGAAGAAATTGAAACTGTTTTTTTAATCACATCGCCGAATCTGGCGCCAATCAGTTCGAGCATCATTCGTGATCTGCACCGGTATGGCCAGGGGGTTGACGACTTTTTACCTTATTCCCTTTCAGAACTGAACCGGTTAAGAGAACTTAAAAACTCAGGTTTGTAAAAAGAATTAAGANCCTACAACAACCCCTTTAACAACTTCTTTTTCCTGAACCGGAGAAATTGTTGTTTCGTACATTTCTTCAAAACGAGTACGGTCAACAGCTGAATAGCCTGTACCGAATCCTTTGTCTTCTGCTTTTTCCCAATCGAAATCAGGAAGCTTCTCAACTTGTTTTGTTTTGGACATATATAACCTTAATACTAAAACTAGTCTGATTAAGTTATTCTAAGTGGTTTTGGCGGGGAAAAAGTGGATGGGGAGATCATAAACAGCCAGGCGAAACACCGCCTAAACTTATCAAAACTAAAGAATTGAGTTTAAATTTCCAAACATCAGCAACAAGAATTGTTGTTAAGTCAAACAAATTTCGTATAACAACTTAGCTCTTTCTAAGAGTTTTACAAGTATTTAACCCTTCTGTCGTCTTCCCACCTGTCTGCCGAATTTCGGAATTGATTTCGCTGTGGAACCCGTAAGGGTTCATTTTGAAACCGCTGCCAGCCACCCGGCAGGTTAACTTGAAAATCTATCCATATTTTTTCCGCTGACTGAAACTGATATGAGAACCTGAGAAGGCAGCATTTTCAGTCTTAGTCGACTTTCTGCCAGGCCGCATCCTATCCGTTAACAGACGCCTTTGAGCTTCATTAATTACATCGATCTGCATATCGCACGAATTTTCATGCTTCCGCCAGGTTTCTAACGTGTCAGAGCCCGCAGCAGCGCCGGGACCATTTTGATCTGAGAACATATTTTCAACAAGTTGAAGAGGGATGATAATAAATATAAATGAATGTAATAAAAAAAATGGCTCCGCAAACCTAAAATTTATCTAACGGAAAACACAGCCACACCTGCTGCCCATTCAAATGAGAGAGCGCACCCAAACAGTCAGAACTGATCCCCCCCTCATAGCTGATAAGTCGTTCCGATTATTTGCTTACGAGGGTTCCCAGATTGTAGGTCACACCAAAAAACCAGCTCGACGCCCATTTTGCCAGCATCGTTGGTTCGGCTTGATTTGTACTGAGCGTAACAAACTTACCTTCCTGTAAACCATTCCCAAGTTTATTCACCTTACCCAATGCTATCCCATAGGTCAGAATAAGCCGTTGTTCCCGGCCAAGTAAGACACTTCCCCCACCCGTGTACTTGATATTGGTCTGATTATCAATGATACCTCCTACTGAAAGTCCCACATTTATCCTTTTTCCCCAGCGAGAGTAGGCATGTAAAAGTACTCCAAGACCAATATTGAATTTATCTCTGGAATCCCTCAGAATCTCCCGCTGGTTTGTGGAAGTGTATCCGGTTATAGAATCCTTTCTGACTGTTTCTTTACCATTCCAGAAGGCTATATAGCTTCGCGTAGGAGAAATTATGGTCGTATCCGCGCCAAAGGTATATTTTTCATCAATAAGACCCGTCGTAAACAGCCCCGTACTGAAATCGATCTTGAATCCATTTTTGTTAAAGAACTGATATTTAAACTGCCCGTTTTTTTTGCCACCTTTGAAACTGGAAAAATTAAAGACCGATATGTCTGCGTTCTCAATCTGAACCGGTAAAACCGATGCTCTGTTAAACCTGATGACCTTATCCAAACTGACAGCAACCTCGTCGACCAACTTTGCCTCATCATCAATTACCGGGCTATACTTGACTTTATAGGCTTTCGCAAACTCGGCGCCGGAGGATATCTTCAACTCAAATTTTTGATTGACCTCACCCAGCATCTTATTTACTGCTACCGTCAGTTTGTCGACATCGATAGCCGTCGCTATGATTGCCGCGTTTCTGAACTCAAGTAATTCTGCTTTCAGTTTTTCGAGCTTTGGAATTCTGTCTGACGCCTTCGCATTCTGAAAATCTCCTTCCTTCTTTGCTTCCGTTTTGGCATCGGTTGCTTTCACCTGCTGTCCGCTCTGAGGTGTGAACAGACCAGAAAAAAGCGCCTGTGATTCAAGATTTTTATCGTCAAATGCAACGTTTACTGCAATACTGTCCAGGTAGGGATTGTAATTTATCGGCACGATCTGCACTACCCGGTCGATGGGTAACATCTTCAAAAAAAACTTCTTGTTCCGCTCTTTAACCGGAAACACAATTTTATTACAAGAGACATCATAAATAATATCCAATGATGTTTCAGACGCGCAATTGGCACATATTGTCTGTGCGGTCATGTCGCTGCCGAACGAAATATACTGATCTGCTGCTTTCACTTTCGTTACATCTTTTCCCTTATCTTTCCCGCTACCATCATCAATTTTGGTTAGCCTCAGCTGTTTGTCAGAATCAGTACAGGCAAAAGAGATACTACCCGAAAAAGATTTTGGACCGACTCCAGGGTATGATACATTGTTTAGCGTGTCTATGATCACATCGAAAGAATTGTCAGCAGTTGTCACCGTGTTAACGCCTTCCATAATTTTTCTTGAACTGCCAAAATTCGTTAACCGTATTTTATAAATACCCGGCACCGAAATGTCATACCCCTGGTCTTCATCTACATTCCAGGACTTTTCTACAGGTTTGGGCTTCTCTGCCGGTTTGGCGGATTGACTGTATACAAACGGATGGCATGCAATCCAGAAGCTGAATAGTAACAAGAATTGATTTTTCATATCTCAAATAATGGTTAGTTGAAGCGCCTCCATAACATCAGTCAGTTTTACTCCAAAAGAAAACTTACCCTCAGCCGTTTCCGCTGCTCCGATTAAAATAGCTACGGGTTTACCGTCCGCTGTAATCAGTGCACCGGAATCGCCTGGCTGTGTAAGAAACTTATCGAATGGAGCTTTACCGAATCGGATGAGGTCCTGAAAATTGGCAGATTTCATCTCGTTCCTGAATTGATGGTTGGCTCTGGCATGTGTCAGTACCCCTCCTTCTATTTTACCTCTCACTGTGTGAACAACCAGATTCAGACTTCCCTGATCTTGGGATTTAATCGGTCTGGGACTGGAAAGACTTGGCAGCTGGACACCGGCAATCTTGATAAGCGAAGTGTTAAAGTCGCTTTTTACGTCAATCACGGCCGCATCGATGTAACTTGAGAATATTCTGTTTCTTACCTCCCCGATCCCGCGCCCTGCTAAATCATTGGCATGCTCGATAAGATCAATTTTTTCCTGATTGTCAACCAGAAACGACACCGAGCTAAGTATTGAAGCGTGTGCACAGGTTAAAATGGCAACCTGACCCGTGCGTTTGTTACGAACAATTCCGGCAGGTGTTCCATACTGTTGTGTGAACGGGTGAAAGATATTACCGGGCATTGGTGTGAAATCATCAGCAAATACCCCTGCTTTCCCCTCAATACAAACAATAGGTACCCTTGTTTTAACATCATTCACAACGACATCCACACTGTCCGAAATAACACCCCGAAATGGAGCTCCCTGTTCAACGACAATCTTTACTCCCGCTTTTTTGCTCTCATTAACATCAAGTACATCGGCATTGATGGCCACTACCCAGGGGATGCCTTCCCAGGTCTTTCGATAATCGCTGATCGCTTTTTCTACGGGGTCATTAAACTCCGAAAAAGTTCCATCATTTCTCTTCCTGATAACTGCGTCATTCTGATTTTTCACATCAGGCTTTTCTTCGGGCTTCACACCTGCGGATCGAATTGCTACAAGTCGCCTCAACAGATCGAACCAGAAATTAGAGCCCAGCGATAGAGCCAGAGCAGAAAGAACAATGCCCCAGAATTTGATCCGCCACGGCGGAAGCGTACGGCACAGAACGATTTTCACTTTTCTGAAAAGTCCAGGTTCAACGCTGGCTTTGAGCACATTACCTTTTGTAAGAGATGCAGAATCTATTGAGTAAATATTCTTACCCAACAGCTTACCTATCGGATTCAGTACCTTTTCGCGCTCATTCTGCACCAGATTATAATAATCGGCAATTTTACTTTTCAGCTCAGCAACAGGAAGATCGGACGTCTCGATCTGGTCTTTACATTCCTTAATCTGCAATATTTTGGAGCGCTTCAAATATTTTTTCGCCTCCTTGATTTTGCCGTCTTCAACTTTGATATCCTCAGCCACGCCATCAAAATCCCACCCCTTTCCCAGTAAAAATTCTGCCTCACGGGCATTGCGGAAGGCTCTGGCATAACTGTCTTCCAAAAGAGCGGTATAAGTAGAGCTATCCGGGGAGATCTGAGTCCATGCGGTACCCTCATCTTTGTCTTTAACAGCCTGTTGCGCAAGCGCCACCATTTTCTGTCTTGCCTCAGGACTGTTAACAAGAATATGAACGATTTGGAAAGTATCAACATTCAAGGCCATACACATCAAAAAACCCACCCAAAAAAGAATAAAACCTAGTTTCCGTTTATACCAACCATTAACCCGATCCATCATTTCGGTAAACTCTTCCTCTAGACAGGTTCGAAAAAGCGGCAGCTCGCCGTTTGAGGCATTAAGCATCTCTTTAAATCTTTGCGAAGTCTGCACGCCAAAATGCGTACTGTTCGTTTCCACCCCCATAAATACCCGGTCTCTTTCGCAAATGCCACGTCCTCTCCGTCCAAGGATGGCAATAAGCGTATTGGCATATAGTTCCTTGGAGAGGTAGGACGGTTTGGTATTTCTGATCGAATACCATGCTTTTTCATCACCGCGTTTCGCCAGTTTCCTGATGGCAGGCTCTTTGTAAAAACGTCCTGCATCAGAGAATTTAAAATCTGCCGGCTCTACAAGAAAGACATCCTTCATCCAGCTCATAAAATCCACCGTGATCCTACCCGGCCGCTGGTCATTGAGTAAAGAATCGAGCCCTTGCCGCAATAAACGAGCTCTGATGCCCATCCAGCCCGACAGCATTTCTCCAATGATGCTTATCAGCAGGCTGTAAATAAAATAAATCAGAACAAGTCCGATTACAACATCCAGGGCAAGTGTATTCGAAAACATGACGAAAGAGTTTCTTTACTTGAAAAATAGGTTTGTCTCAATATAAAAAACAGTTGTCGTGCCATTATCTGACCACCGAAACTTAGTCAGCAGTAAAATACACTGCGATCCGTACCTATGAAGGGCAAAACCTGGACCGGTGCCGCAATTCCATCCAGCACTTATAGCACTCGTGACTAAGTAAAATAGCTTTAAGGAAAGTGCAACCGAACACTTATGCGTCGACAAAACAATGAGATTGCTTCCATATGATTATCTGATTTCATGAGGATTGGGAGTATTGTAATAGAAAAATAAATAAATATTTACTTAGACTGAAATAATATTGTAAGTCTTTAGTTACCGGCCAAAATTTATGGTTTTTAACCTATTATCAATCCGTACAGCTATCTTCCCTTTTTAGATTTTGTAAAAGGCATCAAGAAAACCATCTTAGTTATACGTGTCCATTAACTCACTCCAGTCGCTATAATTTTGTTGAAAAAATTATGAGAGTATGAAATACTCACAGGCAAGAAGAATAAATTTCTTACCCTGCATTCTTTTGTCTGTATTTTATAATCCAATTGTAATAGAAACGGAGTGTATTTCTGTCGCCGATCGATCGAATACACCCTTACGCATTGATAAGAACCGAGCGCCTGGGATTAGTTTCGATGCGTTGCTATATGAGATATCCTTAATATCACGAACAAGGACGCCCTTTATGAGCAACAAATAGATGGTACCTATTTTGGATGCAAAACAAAACATGCCAGACTGGTCGGAAACTACCGAAATGTTTTCCTCCCTGTTATCTAACCTTATCATTTTTCATGTGATGGGGTATTTCACTACCGAAAGCATATTCCTAAGATCTGGGCAGAATTATATGCTTTAAACAGACCGTTAGTAGCCCCTCTACTGGATTGGGCGGCATCAACCTACTCACCCGGGTTTCTGGAAGAAATCTACCGCGACATAATGGCCGTATATTCCTACCTGATGGGTCACAAGAACAATCAATCAGGCAACCGAATCGTTAAGGGCTGTTTTGATCGGATATGCCACCTTTCCTGTTTTAAGCTCGTTTCAAAAGTCTGCAAAACACACTGCGGAGAAGTATTAAAGATACCTGATGCGATCGGTTTCAAAAGCATTATAAAGACCAATCGGGATTATGACTTTTTTATCGGTGAGGATAGGGATATAACCTAAGGTGCAGATTTATCATAATCCTGTACGAATCCAGAACACATATTGAAGAGGTTTTACAATATGGAAACGAAGGCTACTTACCATTGGTTGATCCCTTTTTTGAAATTACCAGTCGGTTACATGGAATAGCAAGCCCCTCCTACGATAACCCTAATAGTTGTTTCATAATCTGCGATTCAGTAAACCGATCATGTGGTTCGTCGAGTAAATGTAGTGACATGATCAAAAGAGTTACAACTAAGTTCCGGCAAAATATTAGTTAAAAGAGGCTGTCTCAAAAGGGCAGCCTCTTGTTGTGTTTATTGAGTTGGTTATTTTTCTAGAATTGATTATCTTTAGATATAAGCAAATCAAGAAATATGGGCCGCCGACAACCTACTTTCAAGCCTTATCACCAGCAGCAATTAATGCTGCTTCCTCCAAGTTTAGACGAGTTGATACCCAAAGACCATGCATGCCGTGTGGTCAATGATATAATAAACAGGATTAGTTTAGAGCCGCTCAATGCAGCTTATCATACAACGGGTTCTTCCAGCTACCATCCCCAGATGCTTTTGAAAGTGTTGGTCTACGGTTATGTGAGTAATATTTATTCAAGCAGGAAGCTGGAAGCAGCTTGCAGGGAGAGCATCTACTTTATGTATCTGAGCTCGATGAGTTATCCCGATCATAACACAATTAACCGTTTCCGGGGCGTCCGTTTGAAAAATGCATTACGCGCTGTTTTTGAACAGGTGGTCGAGCTACTTGCCCTGGAAGGTTTTCTGAGCATTGAAGAAGTATATACAGATGGTACGAAAATCGAAGCCAATGCCAATAAATATTCTTTCGTTTGGAAGAAAGCAATTGCGACTAATAAGGAAAAGATGAAAAAGCAACTGGCCCATATCTGGGAATATGCCCAGAGCGTTGCTGCCAGCGAAGATAATCTGCCAGATCCACCGGATCTGACCACGATCAACAAAGAAAAAGTCCAGCAGACCGTTGATAAGCTCAACCAGGTACTGACTGAGAAAGACAATGTGGACAAAAAGATGAAGGCCAAACTGGGATATGTGACTAAGCATTATCCAGTTAATATCGAACGGTATGAACATCAGGAGTCTGTTTTAGGTGAGCGTAATAGTTACAGTAAGACAGATCCGGACGCCACATTTATGCGTCTGAAAGAAGATCACATGAAAAATGGCCAGCTCAAACCGGCTTACAATGTGCAAATATCAACCTCCAATCAGTTCATTGTAAATTACACGATTCATTCTAACACGACCGATACCAATACACTTGCAGAGCACATTCAGCAGCATGAAAATAGTTTTGGTGCTGGCCCAAAATGCCTGACCGCTGATGCAGGCTACGGCTCAGAGGAAAACTACGCCTTGCTGGAAAAGAAAAATATTACTGCTTATGTGAAGTACAACCTGTTTGATAAACGTCAAAACCGTAATTATAATAACAAACATCCATTTATTGCTGATAAGCTCTTTTACAACGCGGCGGCAGATCATTATATCTGTCCAATGGGGCAGAAGATGCGTTACATCGGTAATAGCAAAAGGAAGACAGTAACTGGTTTTGAGCAAACCACCAGGCTCTATAAGGCCATCA
>NZ_JAMXKF010000005.1 GCF_024220585.1 Dyadobacter diqingensis | reverse complement strand
TTTGAAAATATTTTTGAATCTTTACTTAAATACCTGATCGTCAACAGCGTTTTTAGGAAAGTTTTTTTGGCTGTTGCAGGGGTTAATTTACACTTGCCAACATAAGTAGCAAATTGAACTTTTCCGGGTACATAATTAAACGTAGCGCTCCGTTCATAATACCCGATATAAATAAAGTGAGCTCAAAGAACCACCTATAACAAGGGATCTCTGAGCTCATACTATATGTAATGTATCGAAAATGTTATATTCTACCGATTGCTTCGATATCCGCAACCGATTTTATCAAGGGTTCTCCCAGCAATTGATACCCGTTTTCAGTAATCAGGAAGTTTTCTTCTATTCTGGCTCCGCCAAAATCACGGAAAGCATCCAGTTTATCGTAGTTGATAAAATCTTTCAGCTTACCCTGCGCCCGCCACATATCCATAAGTTCAGGAATAAAGTATAAACCCGGTTCAACCGTTAGTACAAAACCTGCTTCCAGCTCCTTTCCTAATCGCAGCGATTTTAAACCAAACTCCTTACTTTTTACCATATCATCGGAATACCCCACGTATTGTTCGCCCAGATCTTCCATATCATGCACATCCAGTCCCATCATATGCCCAAGGCCACATTGGAAAAACAGGGTATGCGCTCCCTGACCTACTGCTTCTTTGACATCACCTTTCATTAACCCAAGCTGTTTCAACCCTTCCACCAGCTGCTCGCAAGCGAGATGATGAACATCAAGAAAACGAATTCCCGGCTTCAGCGCATGAGCGGCAGCCTCTTCGGCCTTCAATACAATTTCATAGACCTCTTTTTGAAGAGAAGTGAATTTTTGATCAACCGGGAAAGTTCTCGTCAGGTCGCCTGCGTAGTGCATGGCCGTTTCTGCGCCACAATCGCATAAAACGAGCTGGCCTTTTTTCAGCTGGTCATGCGTCGGATGATTATGCAGCGTTTGTCCGTTGACCGTATAGATAACCGGATAAGCAATATTCCCACCCGCGCTCAATGCCATTCCTTCCAAAATGCCCGCCACATATTTTTCAGTCCGCCCCTCCTTAGAATGACGGATCGCCGCCACATGCATTTCATTGCTAATGATAACCGCCTTATTAATCTCTGAAACTTCCAGCGCGGACTTATAAGACCTTTGCGCTACCACTGCTCTGATCAGTTTAACAGAAGCGCGCTCTTTAACCGCCGCATAGGGAATTCCGAAAATCCCGCTTAGTTTAATCACAGTGTGCGAACGATAAGGCGGAAGGTAATGCACCGTTTGCCCTTTTGCAAGAGACTTCTTCACCAAAGTATCCAGCGAATCCAAAGCGTCCACCTTCGTAATCCCGGTCAATGCCGCGGTATCCGATACTGATGGCTGCGTTCCCATCCAGACGATATCATCAATGGTTGGCTCATTGCCGAGCAATATCTCAACATCCTCGTCGACATTGATTATGGCCGCCAATCCGGGTTTATCCAAACCAAAGAAATACAAAAAGGTACTATCCTGGCGAAAATGGTAAGTATTATCCCGGTAATTCATCCCCACTTCCTCATTACCCAATAAAAGGATGAGCCCGCTCCCCACCGTCTTCTTTAACAGTTGCCTTCTTTCCTTATATATGTCAATACTAAACATGATCAATTTTCAATTTAAATGATTTAAACTATACTAATTATCACAAACCTAATCTTTAAGCATCAGCTCCCTGATGTATTTTACAGGAGCACTTCCATAACTCAGGAACTTTTCGTGGAATGATTTCAGGTCAAATTTATTTCCCAGCTTATTTTGATACGCTTTTCGGAGATCAATGATCTCTTTGTATCCTGTATAATAACTCGTCAGCTGCACATTGCTCACACTCACCCGTTTCCACTTCCCTTCCGCCTCTGCCTGCTGCTGAAACGCCTCTTTTGTCAATAAATGCATCGCCTCCTCTTTGCTCATGTTCCCAGCGTGCACGCTATAATCGAGAATGGTATTACAAACAGCCCGTAAATGCCACTTGTACCACATCAGCCACATTTCCGGCTGGTTATTTCCGAATCCATTCTCAAGCATCATCTGTTCGGTGTAAACAGCCCAGCCTTCAACCATGGCTCCGTTGCCGAGCAGCGATTTGATCAGACTCGGCGACTGGTTGGCATAAACCAGCTGTGTGTAATGTCCGGGAATCGCCTCATGAATATCCAGGATCTGCATAATGTAATGATTGTACTCCCTCAAATAACTCTCGGCCTTTTCTTTCGGCCAGTTTTCAATGCTGCCTACATTATAATAGGTATTGCCGCCTTTATCATAAGGTCCGGGCGCACTGATGGAAGCACCCGCAACACCCGCCATGTATGCAGGCTCCTTGCGAACAACCAGCGGTTTGGTCGGATCCAGGCCGATCAGTTTCTTTTCATTGATAAATTTGATCAGGCCGGGGATAATGTCTGAAATGGCGGTCTGGAAATCTTTCTGTTTGACATGATTCGCGGAAAGTGTATCGATCATTTTACCGATCAATTCCAGAGAATCCTTTGGCATAGGTTTATTTCCAAAATATTTTGGCCACAATTGCCGGCTTATACCAGCCATTTTAGACTGAACTTCTTCCTTTCTCGCAACAGCGGAATCATAAATCTGGTCGGCCGTGTAAGCGGACTGGATATTGTGCGCGAATTTTCTCGCATACAAATCCTTTCCCAGCCGGAAACTTCGCGGTTTTTCGCTTTTCAAAACTTTGAGCCACTGCACATAATCCTTTATCGCGTTTACTGCCAGCTGTGATCGCTCAATGATCTGCTTCTTTTCGGCAGCTTCCAGTGTCGATACTTTTACAGAGTCCAGAAGATCTTTTTCAAAAACCGATAAACCTCCCAGATTTTGATCCATCGCCAGAGCCAACAGTTCCGGTACAGGATTCACGACTGTATTTTTTGCGGCTTTATAATAGGAAGGAACATTGACCAGTCGCCCGTGGATACTCCGTAACCGCTCGTTTAGCGGAGCGTATTTTTCATTTAAAATGAAAGCAAAAGTCCCGCTTACATTATAAGACGTCGGGTCCCATTTGTACGACTGCAAAGTATCGGAGCTCCAAAGTGACTCATTGAGCAGATTCCTGATCATATAAAAATCGGTCCGGTTGGATGCGGATAACCCGGCCGGGTCGAAAGCAGATAAAGAATCCAGATGCTGTTTGGCAAAAGTTATGGACGACTGCACGGATTTTTCATCCGGCACTACCAAAACACTATCGTACTTATGATAACCCGCGCCGGTTGCCCAGTCGGGATATTGTTTCCATAATGACTCGATGAATCCTGCGGAATAGTTTTCAAAAGATTTATCGCTTCTGACAGTCTGATCTTTCTCCGACTTTTTACACCCAGTCAATAGACCTGACAGCAAACAGCCGCATAACATGATTTTTTTTACTTTGAGCATACCAGCCAATACCTGTTATTATTTGATTTTAGATTTCATTTAATTCACCGGCGTAAATTACTCTCATCGCGTAACAAAACCATATTCGTTCGCCCACTTTTCAGGATTAATAATTTCCTTCTGCCGCTGTTTGTCAAAATTCAAATGTAGACTTTACCATCAGCATTTCCTCTTCTGTATTTAATCAGTTATTGCCCGATTTTAACCCAAGAGCGTACAGATCAATGAAAAACCCCGCAATAATGAGATTCGTCCAATTCCTTTGTCTC
Organism: Dyadobacter diqingensis; assembly: GCF_024220585.1. Taxonomy (GTDB): domain Bacteria; phylum Bacteroidota; class Bacteroidia; order Cytophagales; family Spirosomataceae; genus Dyadobacter; species Dyadobacter diqingensis. The sequence goes on along the minus strand of NZ_JAMXKF010000005.1, from coordinate 427,898 downwards.
CACTGTCACCAGGCATATTTACCTTATTCATTGCAAAATTGAAAATACAGAAGTTATTTAGTGGATATTTAACCGGTACAGATATTGACTACGAAAAGATACAAGTTTGAGGAAATTGCGCTGGAACTTGAAGAGAATATCATCAGCCAGTTTTTTAAAACGGGAGATAAATTACCCTCTGTCAGGGTGTTGAAGGGGCAGTATAATACCAGTATTACAACCATTCAGCGCGCTTATGAACATTTACTGATCAAAGACCTGGTTCGAAGTGAACCTAAATCCGGGTATTATGTCAAATACCAACCGGCTTCAAACCCTGTAGCTTCTCAAAATAAGAAAATGCCTTTGGTCGTGCGGGATGCTTTTTTCACCAATAATTTGTCACAGATTACCTCCCTGAGAAGTACCAAAAGCGAGTTATCGGAATTTAACGTCGCGCAGCCCGGCGATTTTTTTATTCCGCAAAAGCTTATCCTCCGAACCATGCAGCAAGTCGTCAGAGAGAAAGGTGCCAGCTTGCTGAGATATTGCCAATGGATCGATGGCCCTGAAGGAGCAAATTGCACAAAGAACCACTACCTATAAAACGGTATTAAATCCTGAGGAACTGATCATCACCGACGGCGCTTTGCAGGCTTTGTACATCGCGCTGGCATCTATATGTTCTCCGGGGGATATTGTGGCAGTGGAAAGCCCGTGTGTGTTTTCCGTACTGGAAATTTTACGTGTGCAGCAATTACGCGTAGTTGAAGTTCCGGTGGATATTCGCCAAGGTTTTGACGTCGACCTTCTCAAAAAAGCCTCTCAGAAAATGAATATCAAAGCGGTTATTGTCACGCCCAATTTCCATAACCCAACCGGAAGTTTGTTAAGCGACGAGCAAAAACAATATCTCCATGCGCTCGCCATAGAACAAGGCATCCCATTAATCGAAAACGATATTTACGGAGATCTACACTTTTCAGGACATAGACCGATAAATATTAAGTCGCTTGATGAAAGCGGGCTGGTCCTCACCTGTTCTTCTTATTCAAAATCCCTGGCTCCGGGCATACGCCTCGGCTGGCTTTCCGCAGGCAAATTTTTCAAAAAAGCCGAACAGATCAAATATGCACTGGGCAGTACGGTTTCACCGATTTATCAGGAAACGATTACGAAATTAATATCATCGACAAGTTATGACCGGCATGTCAGACTTTTCAGGAACCAACTTGCCAGCCAATATTATCACACCCAAAATCTGATCAACCGTTTTTTCCCCGAAAGTACTGTGATGAGCAAACCGACGGGAGGCAGCAATCTTTGGGTACAAATGGATCGAAAACTTGATATGCAATTGTTTTACAAACTTTGTGAAGAAACGGGTATACGCTTCACGCCCGGATATACATTCAGTTTTTCAAAAGCTTATGATCAATTTTTCAGACTGGTTTTCTCTGACAAATACTCCGCAGCACGTGAAAATGCGTTAAAAATTGCCGGGGATACAGCCGCTAAACTAATCGGAATATAACAATCTGTACCGCTCCGTTATTCATCAAGTGTATGTTCGCCAACATTCCGGGCTACTTAACTTTGCCGGGTAAATAAATTAAACAATGCCGAACATCATGCTTAAAACCAAATTTATTGTAGCCAACGAAACGGGGATATTACAGTTGCAGGATCTGGCCAGAAGAACCATTGCAGAAAGGCTCTTTGCACAAACCGAAGCGACCGAACTTGAAAAGTATATTGAATCACGATACAATACCCAGACGATTATCTCAGGTCTCAATGATTTTTCCAATCAATGTATTGTCGTTTATTCTGATGATAAGCCAGCAGGCTTTGCATACTTTTCGGACAACGGGCAGAAACCTGATTTTCTACAAGAGAAAAGAACCAAACACCTTGCTCAATTTGAGATATTGGATGTTTTCAAAAATACCGGCGCTGCGGAGATTTTGCTGGAAAAATGTATCTATCTGTCCAAAGCTTATCATGCACTCTGGTTTGAGGAGCCAGTAAACAATCCGATGTCTGAACTATTCAAATCACATGGTTTTGTAATAGAAAAACCGGCAAACCCAATGTCTGGCTTGCCGGTTCAATCGGCTCTTCTCGTGAAATATTTTTGAGCTGTTAACCTGGTTTAAAGTACCACCAGCTGTTTACTCACATCCACATTGGGTCCCTTGATACGAACAATGTATTTGCCAGAAGTTAAATTCCTGACCAGCACTTTAACCCGGCTTTTCATATCTTGTTTTTGCGTCACCATAACACGACCGTAAAGGTCATAAACGATGATTTCAGCGCCAATAATATCGTCACGGGATTCAACGTAAACGTTGTCGCGGGCACCAGGATTTGGGAAAACAACTATATCGGATTCTCCTTCTGTTATAAACTGAAGGTCATTTGAATAAGGCGAATAACAAGTTAGCAGGTTGCTTCCTAAAATATAGGTAACATTCGCTCTCGCAGCATAAAGGCCGGTTTCTATTGTTCTAACCGTATTTGTAGTAGAAGAAACCAGTGTCTCCTGACCACGTTTCCAGTCATATTTCTCTCCCAGGCCTGTTTGGCTGATCGTCGCTTCTGCGGTAAAAGGCCCTACTTTTGCGATGATCGGCGTTGGAACCTGCGGACGATAAATAAGTGATGACACATCAGAGTCATCTGACAAACACCCGAAAACGTTTTGGCTTCTCACAAAGTAGTTCCCGCCTTCTTTAACAGTGATGGAACTGTTGGTTGTAATGGCATTGTTCGAGCCCTGTTTGTACCAGTTATAAAGATCATTTCCTTCATTAATCGAGAAGGTAAATGACGAATCTGCACAAGCCTGCTGAGATCCCACTTCTCTGATCGTTGGTTTATTCGGTTTAATTGCTGTGCTGATAACCATAGTCTGCGTGCGAAGCGTATTGCCATTTCCGTCCTTCACCCGGCCCGTGTAGACACCCGGATTCGTGACATTGATTGCCTTGGCATTTCTGTACTCCGTACCTCCGTTCACCGATAGCGTCCATTCATAATTCAGATAACCATCCGGTAACGTGAGATTCACTGAAGAATTATTATCAGCACAAATGCTGGTGATTTTCGGTTCCTGAGAAACTGAGACCGGATTGACGCTCGAAAAAAAGTTCACGCTCAGAGCATCGTTCCAGGCATTGGCCAGTGTAACCAAATTGTCGTTGCCGTAGAAATGTGTCCCATCCTTTCGCTGCACGGGCAGATTATCCGTTTCAGGTCCGGCAAAAGCAATACCCGGCAACTCGTTGATCACAGAGTTTTGCGCAATAATAATATTAGAATCGGTGTGATAATCCACATAAGAAGTCCTCGCAACAATCCAGGGAATCTGACGCCCTACATCCGAACTAAGTTTTCCGATCAGTGATTTAAGGCTGTTCCTGTATTCATCAATTCCCATGTTCAGCGGCGAATTATCCGTTTCTCCCTGCATCCAGAGTACGGCCCGCACGCCATATTGTTTGGCATAATGCTGCATGGAAAGTTTTAAATTCCCATAAGGCATCTGCGACGGAAAAAGTGGTTGCGGATTACTGTACACCCCTTTTGTAGGAATTCCTTGCGCACTTTCCCACCAGTTTCTGATGGAAGTCCCGTCCCAGGCAGTGTTGACGAACATAATCGGAACGTTGAGTTTTTGCGCAAGAAGGTCTCCCAAAATCCCCCAGCACCAGCTGCCATGGCCTCTAAGCCCCATATTTCCTTCAAAGCTGTCGACATGATTGAAAGTCGGAGCCGGCGGATCTCCCAGCGAGTTAAGGAATTCGTTATTATAGCTGACGTAATTAACTCTGTCGTCCTGTGCGCCGGGAGGCGGAACTGTTGTGACGGAGTGATCAACCATACCCTGGGCATTGGACTGACCGGAAATAACAAATACCTCTCCCACACCCAAACGGGATATGTTATCGATATTGCCAATCATAATGCCGCCTTTAAGGCCGCGCACTTCCACCTTATACCAACCACCGGAAATATTGATAACCCCGCTGAAAACACCACCGGTCGGTTTGTCCTGCAAAGTTGTCCAGTCTATTGGTTTTCCCTGCGAAGCCGCAATGGGCGTGGCGCGCACTTCTATCTTATCTACCGGAATCGAATAACTTCCGCTGATCGTCACGTTTGCCGAACCATTTGTTTCCTGCTGATAGACAGCCCTCTCCAAAGGGGCAGTCACGTCTATCTGCGCGTAAACACCGAATGGGATTAATGAGAGCAGCAAACAGGCTCTGAAAGAAGCTGAAAAATGATTTTTTTTGAAAGGAATGAGTATAGAATTGACAGTATATTTCATGCTAATGTGAAAAATCAAATAATATCCGTTGCGTAACTTTCACGACACAAAGTAGGTGAAAAGCGTTGTAGCGCACAATAAAAAACTATTAACCGGATAGAAATCTATCTATCGGTTTTCGTAAATTATTACGATGAAATACACCGTCTTGTTGCGCCGCGGCCGAATAGAAATGATGATACGGCAAGAAAGTCCTGTTCAAAAAAACGGGACTTTCCTGCCTGTCTCAAATCAACAATCAAATCTTTCCGGCATGCTCTCCACCTTTGATTTTGCTTTTCATTTGTGCATCGATAACCGCTACCAATGCCATGTTATAAATACTCCGTACTGAACTTCCCAATTGTAACACATGCACCGGCTTTTTCAACCCTAATAAAATCGGGCCAATGGCATCTGCGTTCCCCACTTCTTTGAGCAGGTTGTAAGCGATGTTACCGGCAGCAAGGTTGGGAAAAATGAGCGTGTTCACATCATGGTTCACCAATTCACTGAACGGATAACTATCCTTTAATATTTTAGGATTGAATGCAACACTTGCCTGCATCTCCCCGTCGACAATCAGCGAAGGATTTCGCTTTTTGATCAGTTTTCTCGCTTCCGACATGATCTTCGCTTCCGGCGAATCGCTGCTGCCAAAGTTAGAATAACTTAACAGCGCAATGCGTGGTGTGAGGTTGAAATTATGCACCTCACGCGCTACCAGGTCAGTGATATCCGCAAGTTCCTCTGCGGTCGGGTTAAAATTAACCGTTGTATCTGCCAGGAATAAGGGACCTTTTTTCGTGATCAGCAGGTACATACCAGCAATTTTTTTAACACCGTCTTCCGTACCGATAATCTGAAGTGCCGGGCGAATGGTATCAGGATAATTCTTGGTAAGACCTGAAATCATGGCATCCGCGTCGCCCGTGTCAACCATCATACAGCCAAAATAATTTCGGTCATACATGGCCTTCTCAGCCTCGTACTCATTGATACCTTTCCGCTGACGTTTCGCAAAATATAACTGCGAATATCTTTTTCTGTTTTCTTCCTGTTCGTCACTGCGCGGATCCAGAATCGTAAGACCTTCCAGATCAATCCCGTTCGCCGCGGCAATAGACTTGATCTTGGCTTCATCCCCAAGCAGGATCGGATAAGCCACTTTTTCATCGAAAACAATCTGTGCTGCTTTTAACACTTTCCAGTTATCAGCATCGGCAAATACCAGTCGTTTCGGATCAAGACGTGCCTTGTTTCCAATTACTCTCAGCAGCTGATTATCAAGCCCAAGTCTGTGGTTTAACTCTTCCTTGTAAGCATCCCAGTCCTGAATTCCTTTTTTTGCCACACCACTCTCCATCGCAGCCAGCGCTACCGCCGGTGCAACCGTAGCCAATAATCTTGGATCCAGCGGTTTTGGAATGATATATTCTTTCCCGAAAGAGATCGTTTTTTCGTTGTATGCGAGATTAACAATGTCCGGCACTGCACTTTTTGCCAGATCTGCCAGAGCCCTTACCGCGGCAAGTTTCATCTCCTCATTGATCTGTGTCGCACGGACATCAAGGGCTCCTCTGAAAATGAATGGAAAACCGAGCACGTTATTAACCTGGTTTGGATAATCACTGCGACCTGTTGCCATAATCACATCGTTACGGGCAGCTGTGGCCGCATCGTACGAAATTTCCGGGTCAGGATTGGCCATTGCAAAAACGATCGGATTCGCCGCCATGCTTTTGATCATTTCCGGGCTTACCACATTTCCTACACTTAGTCCGAGAAAAACATCGGCGTCTTTCATGGCCGAAGCAAGGGTCATTTCCGGTGTGGCCGATACAGCAAATTGTTTTCTGTCGTCATCCAGATCAGTTCTTAAACTATGCAAAACGCCATCCTTATCAAAAAGCGTAAAGTTTTCGGCCCGCGCGCCAAGAGATTTGTACAACAAAACACAGGACATCGCGGCAGCTCCTGCTCCGCTTACCACAAATTTTGCCGTTTCAATATTCTTCTTTTGCAATTCGAGTGCATTCAGCAAAGCAGCGCTGCTGATGATCGCCGTACCGTGCTGGTCGTCGTGCATCACCGGAATTTTCATTTTCTGCCTTAGCTGTTTTTCGATATAAAAACACTCAGGTGCTTTAATATCTTCCAGGTTTATACCGCCAAAAGTAGGTTCCAGCGCCAGTACGATCTGGATAAACTTGTCCGGATCTGTTTCATTTATTTCAATATCAAAAACATCGATATCCGAAAAAATCTTGAACAAAACAGCTTTTCCTTCCATCACGGGCTTGCTGGCGTCAGGACCGATATTACCAAGACCAAGCACCGCTGTTCCATTGGAAATCACGCCCACCAGGTTTCCCTTGGCTGTATATTTATAAACTTCCTCTACATCTCTGAAAATTTCCTTACACGGTTCCGCCACGCCGGGCGAGTAAGCAAGAGATAAATCGCGCTGGGTTTTTGCATCTTTTGTAGGTATCACCTCAATTTTCCCAGGTCTCCCGTTGGCATGATAATCCAATGCCTGTTCTTTTCTCAATTGCTCCTTCATAAATTTTAATTTCACTTCATTTTTCTGATCAAAACAGGGCTTATCTCAACCGTAATTTGTTTCAGAAATTTTTAACGAACTGTTTAATTTGTTTGATGCTCCAAAAGTATCACTCTTTGCAGGGAATACACCAGAGTATTTACTTGTTTTACTAAGAATGGGATAAAATAGGTTAAAATATGAAAATCTCACGGCAAATTCCTGATCGCGTCTTCCAACATTTTAATATATTCCTCTCTGTTAATATCATAAGCGACCTCGGCATTTGGCGTTTTTTTCAACACATTGTAAAAGTCCACCACAGTAGCTCCACTTGTCAGCTCCCCTTTCGTTTCCACGGCAACGTAACACGGTTTTGTTTTAAACATATCCGGATTGATCAGCCAGGCGATCGCACAAGGGTCATGCAATGCCGCACCACCTTCCAGCTCTACCCTGTTTTCTCTGTAAAACTTTGAATAAAATTCGAGGATATTCGCCGCTGCTTCCCCAGTTTTATTTCCAATCGCACGGAATAAGTCGATGTCTTTTTGAAAAACAACCGCCTTATGCGTCACATCCAGACCACACATGGTAATGGGGTTTCCGGCCGATGTAGTGACAGCTTTGACATCAAACAATCCACTTCCGAAGGCGAGCATCAGCATCAGTGCATCGTCGTGGCCGGGGTCACAATCTATGATAACGGGTAATTTTTTCATGTTCATTTAATTTCATGTTGATACGGTGCCGAACTCTGAGCGCCCATTCTTGTCACCGCTATCGCCGAGGCCTTGCAGGCAAATTCGCACGCCAGAAGCCAGTCCTGGCCTTCCGAAAGGGCCGTAACAAGAGCTCCGTTGAAGACATCGCCGGCGGCAGTTGTATCCACTGCCTGCACTTCCACAGCGGGAATAATCTGCTCATACAAATCATTTGAAAGGTAAACTCCTTTTTTACCTAAGGTAATGATCACGTGCTCAACACCCTTTTTCCGGAAATAAAGAGCTGCTTCCTTCAACGCTTCGGGACTATCGGGAAAAATTCCGGTCAAAATCCCGGTTTCCGTCTCATTCGGCGTGATCAGATAAAGCCCTTTCAACAGTTCGTCGTCAATTTTCACAGCAGGAGCGGGATTCAAAACAAGTTTGATATGAAGTGTCCTGCATTTTTCCACGATATACCGCACCGTTTCCACCGGAATTTCAAGCTGAATCAGAACAAGCGAAGCTTCTTCAAAAACAGCATCCGGCAAATCTTCCGGTTTAAGATCCATATTGGCTCCGGAAGCAACAATAATCTGGTTTTCACCCTTATCATTTACCGTGATGGTGGCAATCCCTGAGGGATAATCTGGAGTTTGAGAAACATAGGCGATATCCAATCCCTCTTTTTTGAAACCATCCAGCGCCTGGTTCCCGAAAATATCCTGACCCAGCCTGGCTACAAAACGAACATCTGCCCCAAGCCTGACGGCTGCAACAGCCTGATTCGCCCCTTTACCTCCTGGATTCATCAAAAATGTTTGTCCTAAAACAGTTTCTCCGGGTTGGGGAAATACCTTTGTTTTAATCACCATATCGGTATTGGAGCTACCGATCACAACTATTTTTTTCGACATGAAACTGTGTCTTAATTCCTCATTTGTTTGTTGATCCTTCGCCTAAAATAAGCAGTGCGAAAAGCGAAGTTATTGATTAAGCCAAAATAATCTGCCGCTAAAAATAGTTTTAAGGAATTTTTAAGATTTGACGAATGGATTTTCAATAAAAGTCGACGACACAAAGATTTTCTCGCTTGAAGCCCCTCTCAGTGTATACATGACACATTGATTTAAGGGAATTGTTTTTTAATTTCCCGCCAAATTGGCTGTTTCACGCATTTTTCCATATTTAGACGGTATTAAATTCATAATCCGGCTCTTTTTGTACGGACAATTCGGAGCAGCGCAAAATTTTAGTAACTTATTTAATCATTTTTCACAAATTCCCCTGACCCATTATCTATTAAATTATAAACATGTTAAAAATTACTTTTAGTCTGATTTCTGCCTTCTTTATGCTCATGTGGTTTGGTCCGCAGCGTAAGAGTTCAGAAACAAAAAAATCATCAGAATCCTACACCCGTGCCGATTCATTGCCGAACGCAAGCAGCTGGCCGGCAGAGCTAAAAATCACTCATTTTGCAGGTCCAAATCTGACGCCAAGCCCCTCCTGTCTGGCGGTGGCTCCAAACGGAGAAGTTTTCGTTGGTGTCGATATGATCGGTTCGCTTGGGAAAGATCCGGGCAAGGGAAGCATCATCAAACTTGTGGATAGTAATAACGACGGCAAGATTGACAAACATTCCGTTTTTGCAATGGCCGATAACCCGCGTGGGATTATTGCCAAAGGCGATCAGGTTTTCGTATTGCACACAACATTTTCGCCCGAAACAAAAATAGCAACGGGCATGGACCTTGTTGTTTTTGAAGACAAAGATCGCGACGGTGTGGCCGACGGCCCCTCAAAACCGTTGATCCAGAACATAAGTTCTCCGAAATTTCTTCAAAGTCGTGGGACGGATCATGCTACCAATGGCATCCGGATGGGTATTGACGGATGGATATACATCGCCGTTGGAGATTTTGGTTTCCATGATGCTGTTGACAGGACGGGCAAAAAGATGACCATGCTTGGTGGCGGAATTGTGCGGGTAAGACCGGACGGAACCGAGATGGAAGTTTATACGCACGGAATGAGAAACATTTATGACGTGGCCATTGACCCGTACATGAACATTTTCACGCGTGGAAATACCAACGACGGTGGCGGATGGAATATCCGTTTCAGCAATCAGATACAATCGGGCGAATACGGATATCCCGTTTTATTCCAGCATTTCACGGATGAAATCATCCCTGCGCTGGTTGATTTGGGTGGTGGCTCCGGAACGGGCGCACTGTACCTGGACGACACTTCGTGGCCTGAAAAATACAACCGTGTTCCGATGATGGCCGACTGGGGAAGAAGCCAGCTTTTCATTCACCGTGTTACACAGGACCAGGCTACATTTAAACAGAAAGACGAAGAATTTATCAAATTATCGCAAATCACCGATCTGGATATTGACGGATCAGGCCGTTTGTACCTTTCGGCCTGGGATGGTGCCGGTTATTCGGGAAACCCGTCAAAAGGATTTGTTGTACGCGCTGTGCCTCAGAACTGGACTTACAAAGCTTATCCGAATGTAAAGAAAGCTTCCGTTAAAGAACTGGTGGCCTTACTAAAATCAGGCAGTGCAGTAGCCCGTCTGGACGCGCAGCAAGAGTTATTGACACGTCCGGCCAAGCAATCCGGCGAAGCGGCATGGAAACTTGCGGCAGACAAAAGCCTACCTCTTTACACAAAAGTGGCGGGCATTTTCACCTACGCCCAGATTACGGGTGCCGATGGTGTAACGAATTTGCTGAAACTTGTTGACGACAATGACACAAGAGAATTTGCATTACGTGCCCTGGCAGATCGCAAAGGCAATCTTAAAAATGTACCGATTGAGCCGTTCCTGAAAGGACTAAAAGATCCTTCTCCACGTGTGCAGATTGCGGCTACAATCGGACTTGGACGTCTTGGACGCGTAGAAGCGGCTCAGGCATTGTTGCAGGTTAAAGTTCCTGCTTCATTTGTTCCGCCTGCAAAAGATGTGGAAGGTCCTCACGCAACGCCGAATTCAGCAATTATCCCTCCTCACATTGCTGTTCGTTCGCTTGTGTCACTTCATGCAGTGGACGCTTGTGTGGCTGCGATCGGGACAGAAAATTCAACGATTGCACTTTGGGCATTACGTTACATGCATGATCCGAAAGCGGTGAACGGACTTATCGCGGCTTACAAACAAGCGAAAGATGAGGCTTTGAAAAAACAGATTCTGACAACACTTTCTCGTTTGTACAAAAAAGAGGCCGACTATGATGGTTCATGGTGGTGGAGTACCAGACCTGATTCTCACGGACCTTATTACAAAGCGATCACCTGGGAATCTTCACCTGCGATTAAAGATATTTTAACCCAGGAATGGAATAAGTCTGATGCTGCCGGAAAACAGTTTTTCGCGGACTTGAACAGCAGACATCGCATGGAAATTACAGAATTCGGAGGTGACGAAGTTGCGGCGGTGAAAGAGGAAGTAAAAGTCGACCTGGATAAAATCAGAAATAAAAAAGGACAGGTTGGCGAATCATCGATTGAAGATGTGATGTTGGCTATGGCGAAAATCAACGGAGATCCTGCGCTGGGAAAAACCCTGTTTACCCGTCAGGGCTGTGTTGCCTGCCATAGCATTACCAAGGGCGAAACGATGAAAGGGCCGTTTATGGGACAAATCGGATCGATCATGAACCGCGAGCAAATTGCTGAATCGATTCTTAAACCAAACGCATCCATTTCACAAGGTTTCGCCTCTGTCGTGATCGACGCAAAAGGCGGGAAAACTTATATGGGATTCATCACACAGGAATCCGCTACGAAGGTTGTTATGAGAGACATCACCGGACAGCTTTATACCATCAAAACATCGGATATCGTTTCCCGCAAAGAATTGGAAGATTCCATGATGCCGACCGGGCTCGCAAGTGCGTTATCTTACGAGGAATTCGCATCGCTGATCACTTTCCTTTCGCAGCAGAAAAAGTAAGCTTCGGGAGAACAGGTTAAGCGTAAACAGAAAAAGCAGGTTCATAAGAACCTGCTTTTTCTGTTTAAAACCGTTCCCTCAATTGTTACTCCATTTACTAAATTCCCCTTGTAATGTCTGATCCTATCCTTCACCTTTGCGGCTGAATTCACACGGTTTAATCACCACAATATCAGACACATGTTAAAATTATCGTTTATACTAATGGTTTCTTCTCTCACAAGTTTGTTTAATTCCACGGACTCAGGCAAGGAGAACATCATTATCAAATTTCCAATGGAGAATAACAAAGTTGTTTACAGTGAAACCATCGATTGCGGCAGCGTCACACAACTTGAACTGTTTCGCAGAGCACGGTTATGGGCCAGTCAATACAGCTCGGATAGCAAAATAATTCTGGCCGACAAAGAAACCGGCGATCTGGTTTCCAGCGGTAAAATACAGATTTCCCTGCCCCGCTCTGAAAATTTCGCAGGTGGTATTTATAACTTTCGTTATACACTTTCCGTAGAATGCGCCAATCGCAAGTATCGTTCTTCGATTAATCATCTGGAAGTCTTGGATAATAACAACCCCGTCGGTACACCGCTTGAGTCGTTCAATCTCAAATCTGAAAAAGACCAGAAAGAGCTGTTAGCCGCTCTTGACAAAAAAATAAAAGAAATACTGACTGATTTACAGCTGAATGTAAAAGACTATAAGGCGTTTTAAAAATGAATACCAACCGACTCGTCACGTACATTGCTGGGCCGGAAGTCTCCTGGTTTCTGATCTATGGTTTCGTCCTTTTCCTGGGATCGCAAAATCAGCCTCCAACCTACTCCGGTAATCTGCGACTTGAAAACATGAGTTGGCTGGTATTAATCACAGCCATTGTAATCTCCTTTATCCCTTTTCTCTGGATTCAGGAAAACCGTGGATGGCTGACGTTCCGAACCGGATTATCAGGGCTGGCTGGTATCTTTTTTATCAGTACAAAACTCTGCGAAGCCATCAAATACAACGACTCGCGTGATTCGGGCGTTGGAACGCTTTATGTGATGTTGATCATGCTGGGATTTGTCATTCTTTCACTTGGATTGATATGTGCCGGACTGGTAATCCGGTTCAGAATGCAGACACTGCCTGTTTTGAAATGGCTTGCTATAATCATCGGTGTTATTCTGACCCTGTCAGCGATCGTAAAACTCCTGGCAGCAACACCTGAAAAGTGACCACGTATAATGCCAGCCGTGGCTGAGTTTTAGTAATCGTAAAAATAGAATCAGATGTTATCAGACACCAACGCAAATATGAAATTTCCGGGAGGCGAATTTTTCATTCTCCTGTTTTTCCTCATTGGGCTGACCCTGTCCTGTATCGGCTTCGGGATCTATTACAGCCGCACAAAATTCGCCAGCACGGCAATCCCCACCAAAGGAATTGTCATTAGCCTGAACAGAGTGGTTCGAAATAAATACCCGCTGGCGCCATCCGTTCGCTATTACACACGCGAGGGACAGGAACATATATTTCACAGCTCCGAAGGAAAAAATCCGCCAGAATATCAAATTGGCCAGGAAGTTGATTTGTTTTATGACCCCCAAAATCCCGGAGATGTCCAGATTAAAGGAGATTTCTTTCTCGTATACATTTTCGCCAGCATAGGGGCCGTATTCCTCCTGTTATCTGTGTGGGAGGTTGCGAGCTCGGTAAAAACAATCTGGTATTGGGCCACTGGTTCATAAAAAATACTCAACCCATATTAGTTTGTATCGTGAACAAAAAACTTCCGTTCATAACAAAATCTGTTTAAAGCGACTGGCAAATTCAGAATTTTTTCATGTATTCAAGCGCCGGACCGACTTTTTCAAAGCCATGCTGTTTTCTGAAATTATCCTGTTCCAGCTCTGACATTTTCGCCAGAGCGCCTTTACTGACGGCCTGAAAAAATTCTTCCATTTTACCGGCGGGTTGAAAAAGAATCAGCATTTTTGCTTCACCTTCGCTGGTTTTGGAAAAAGTATGCGGTACTCCCCTGGGTCCAAAGACACTGTCTCCGGCTTTCGCCTGAAAGATATCATCCCCAACCTTTATTGTAAACGCACCCGTCAGAATATACCACCACTCATCCTGATCGTAATGAAAATGAAAAGAAGGCCCACCCTTTTTTAACCGTGTAGACTCAAACAAATACACATCACCGCCGGTATCCCGTTGAGAGATTTTGGTAAAAAATGTATCGCCTTCGAGCAGCGAAATACTCTGATCAAACCGATCCCTCCCAACATCCACCTTAAAACCTTTCTTTGACCTGTCGGGCTGCCAGGATTTCCCCTGAATTGCCGCACCGGAAAGAGCGGGAATCGCGCCAAAAGACATTTTTAAAAACGCTTTTCGTTTCATAACGTGAAATTTATGTAATCGAATAATATTAACTAATTTAACACCAGTCGATTACACAAACAACACATACTTATTAAGCGTATTTAAACTCACTTTTTTTCAACAGGAACTACAATAAAGTTTAACAATTCTGTATGACGAATGACAGAAATATTGGTGATGTCAAGTACCTCCCGATGTGTCAGCTCTTTGAAAAGTTCGTTGCTGCTGCTCACAGGTTTATCATTGAAAGAAATGATGATATCACCTTCGAGGAGCTGAGAGCGGGACGCAGGTGAATTTGCTTCAATGTGGGTGATGAAAATACCTTTATGATTGGTCAGTTTATAATGCTGGCGGATTTTTTCATTGACCTGAACATCCTGTAACTGAAGACCCAGATAGGCTTTGAAAACCCTGCCATCCTTGATCAGCTGCCGCGCTATTTCCTTGGCCGTGTTGATATCAACCGAAAAACTCAGCCCCTGCGCACCCTGAATCACGGCGGTATTCACACCGACTACTTCACCATCCGTATTGATCATCGGCCCGCCGGAATTACCAGGATTCAGTGCGGCGTCGGATTGGATAACGTTATCGACAAATCGACCGGACTGGGTTTGCAGCGACCGGCCCAATGCACTTACAACACCCGTTGTCACCGTATGCTGATAGCCATAAGGGTTACCGATAGCGATCACGAACTGACCAATCTGTAACTGACTTGCATCGCCTAATTTTGCAACAGAATAACCTTGTGTATAAATTTTAAGGATAGCAATATCCGTATCAGGATCTTTACCAATCAACTCTGCTTCAATCTCATTGTTGTTCAGCAGACTCACCATGATCTTCTCCGCACCCTCTACAACATGGCTGTTTGTAAAAATCAAACCGTCGGAAGAAAATACAAATCCTGATCCTGATCCAGCTGGACGAAGTTTGCCTTTATCGGTTTTAAAAATATCTATTTTGACAACTGCGTTTTTTGTTTTGTCCACAGCGTCAATGATCATACTCGAAAATGTGTCCATGTCAGTATCTTTTAGTTACCAACCTGGACATCAAAAATTTATCCAGCCAAATTTTAATGTCAAACTGTCCAGCAATTTTTCTTTTTTATGTCAAAACGCCATAAAAAAGTCTCGCAACACCGGCTGTGTTACAAGACTTTTATTGAGTGATAAAATGTAATTGGTATCGTATTAAACGGCTGGCAGCAAATTTCTGCTTACGTGACTCAGCCTTATTCCCCGTAAAGTTTTCAACCTTTCGCTCACGTTGACCGCTT
Source organism: Dyadobacter diqingensis (assembly GCF_024220585.1). Taxonomy (GTDB): domain Bacteria; phylum Bacteroidota; class Bacteroidia; order Cytophagales; family Spirosomataceae; genus Dyadobacter; species Dyadobacter diqingensis. Next base: position 412,730 of record NZ_JAMXKF010000005.1, on the reverse strand, counting down.
CCTTAAATACATAACCTGCGCCAAAAAACTGCTTAAATTCTCTTATCGCTTCGTCCAGGTGTTTTCTGGAAATGCCGCTGTAAACGAGTTGTAAAAGTTGGGATTTTTCAGGAGTCAGCCGTTTCAGTTTCCAGTATTTTGGATGGTCAACTCCAATAGGTAACCTGAACGATTTGTCATGCTTTTCTTTAATTAAAAACTCAAAATCAATATTGACCTGTCCGGCGTGATCTTCGGCGTTACCTTTCAAAATAATTTTGGCTTCCCGGTCTGCCGCCAGGCTGAATGTTTTTTCGTGTATCATTAGAGCTAATAGTTTCTGATTGTTTGTAGATAAACAATTTACCCAAATATTATATTTCAAACTTACTATTTAACAACTAATAATATTATACCAAAGCCAATAATCACAAAAGAATTTATTGTAAATATTATACCGATAAAAAGATAAGTCCTATTAGAAATTGCTTAGAACAGAATTGGGAGAGGATTTGGACATAAACTCCGCTTTCCAGCCCGTCATTTAGGGTTCTCGTCCAGGCCTATTCTCATGTTCACCATATATTTACTGAATCCCACTTTCTCGTAAGCCTTGATGGCTGATTCGTTACCATCATAGACATCCAGCCGTAATTCCGTAATGTTTTGCGCAATCGCCCACTCTTTCAGTTTTTCGATAATTTGCCTGTTTACACCTTTTCCACGATACGCAGGATCAACATACATAAAACCCAGATACGCATGAACGGGATGTTTCAAATAGTGCTTCGATTTTTCAATCCTCGCATATCCTGAGCCGATCAACTTTCCGTCGGTTTCGGCCACGACAATTTCGATATGTGGGGCATTGATCAGCTCCACAATGTCGTAGTAGTGAATCGGATCAGCTTTTAATGTACTGTCAAAAGGTCTTTCCGCCTGAATAACGCCTTGCTCAAATTTTAATAATACTGGTAAATCGGCTGGTGTCGCCGTTCTTATGGTAATCAAACTCATGACTAAATGATTGTGAAACGTTTACTTTCTATGTTGTATTAATAAAACCCGCGCCGGAATTACAGTTTTACCGCTCCTTCAATTCCGATCTTTATTGGTTGTTTAAAATTTCCCTCATTATCCATTCCACTGGGCTGTAATACCACATTCCTGCATTTGAAATATAAAAAACCATTGACCTTCGATACTATAATAACACCCGACCCATCTGCGCCAGACCAGTTTTTTATCTTTTTATTTGCAACATCGGAGAAGGACACTTCTACCTTTTTTGATGCCTGGTTTGCCTCTTTACTAACCTGATAGGTACCAACGGCAGGCTCTGCTGTGCCAAAATCCATATGGAATGTTTGAAGCTTTTGCGTGTCTACGAGCACAAACATACCCGTGGTTTCATTAAAACCTCCTTTGTAGGCGAATTTTAAGCCAGCCGTATTACTTCCTTCGGCCCGGACTTCTCCAAAATTATACCAGCCGTTAGGGCCTGCATACAAAACGCCCTTAGGATTTGTATACCGATCATCGGGAGCACTCGGGACATTGGACCAGGTGTCGGCAGCCGGTTTCTGTGCAATACAAACAGACGAAAACAACAATGCTGCGGCAAGGAAAAAAGATGCTTTCATAAGGATAATTCGGGAGTTTTATTTGGGTATGTAAGTACGAATTAAGTTTTGAATCTTCACAGGGTTATGCATTTAATTTATGTTACGGATTAAAATTATTGTCCATCATAAACGCGGTCTGTAAGCGACTTAACGTCAAACAGGTACCGCATTTTATAACCTGAAAATCATTTTCAACAAACAATCCTCGTCGCAATTTTCGGAATTATAAGAAGTTTCCAATGGTTAGTAAAACAATAAAGTCATCATAACTAACGCAAATTACTTTGAAAACTTTTTCGCAACTGGCGATTCTCCTGATCGGAATTTCCCACTTTTCCTGCGATGGAATTTTTCAATACAACCCGAATCAGATCGTCCTGAAAGACAATGAAAGAGATCTGACGGTTAAGAATATTGAAAAAATAAAACAACTACCGGTCAAAGACACACTGCGGTTTATCCTCATGGGCGACAGTCAGCGCTGGTACGACGAGACTTCGGATTTTGTAAAAAGTGCCAATAAACAGAGAGATATTGCTTTTGTTTTACACGCCGGGGATATTTCTGATTTTGGCATCACCCGTGAATTTGAATGGGTGAATGAAATTATGCAGAAATTAAATTATCCATACCTGACTGTGATTGGCAACCACGACATTGTAGCCAACGGCCCGGATACCTACACGAGGATGTACGGAGCGCTGGATTATTCTTTCGAATTTGGCCCGAACAAGTTCATTTTTGTTAATACCAATTCGCGTGAGTATGCTTTTGACGGAACAACGCCGAATCTGACGTGGCTGAGATCAGAACTTGCCAATAATCCGGGCAAAAAGAATACGGTCGTGGTAGCACACGTACCGCCATTTGACGCCGACTTTGATCCGAAAATGGAAAAAGAATACGCAAAGATCCTGGCTGAAAGCGGCACAGTAAAATTGTCGTTGTATGGCCATCAGCATGCTTTCAAGGATGGGGAATATTACAATGACGGTGTTCATTATTATGTTACGACGAGTATGGGGACGAGAGGATACATGGTCATTAGCATGTGGAAAGATGGGTATAAAGTAGACCGTGTTGAATTCTGATAAAAATGAAAAAATTACTTATATCACTTTCGCTGTTTTTGAGTGTTGTAGCGTTTGCCCAGGAAGAACAAACTGAAGAAAAACGACCGAAATGGTTTGTCCCCAATCATTTCAAGCTGCAATTCGCCGGCAATATCGGTTTTATGTCGGGCGGACCTGGTTATGCGTCCAAAAATAAAACACTGGAAACTGATCTGATGTTTGGTTTTTTACCCCGCAAATTTGGCGGAGACGCGCTGATCACGATCACCGCAAAAACTACGTATTCGCCCTGGCGCATTCCATTGAAAAATACTTATTATATCGCTCCGTTCTCAATCGGTGCCTACCTCAGTTATACCTTTGGCTCACAATTTGACTCGAAATGGCCTTCCTACTATCCATCCGGATATTACTGGTGGGCAACGTCCATCCGCCCGGCGGCATACATTGGAGGAAAAGTCGGTCGTGATTTTAAGGTGAACCGGCAAAGAAAAACATTTGAACTATACTACGAGCTGGGCAGCTACGACCTGCTCATGATCAGTTATGTACAAAATCGCGAGTACCTGAAACTCTCGGATATTGTCAACTTATCTTTTGGTTTAAAAATGGCCCTGTAAAGCAAATTAAGCAGTTCAGGCACCCATTCCCGGAACTGCTCAATCGGCCTTTTTTATTTATGTAAATCCGGATTAAAAATCAAAGAATAATCGAAGCCGCTATCTTCATATACGCCTCAACGACATTGCCCACGAAATTATAGGGCGGCCTCGTCCGGTCAAACCGAACCGTTGTGACGTCGTTTTCAAGAAAAAACGTATTGGCACCTATGATTAAAAAAGGATTTAGGCTCCCTCCTGCATCTGATAAACCATAAATATAAGTTAACTCAAAAGGAATCTCCACGGTCGAGCCGATAGGCACATCAAGTGCAATTGGAGAGCCGATAAATGTCCTTTCGCCCGGTGTATGCAAGATAAAAATCCCCGCCGAAATGGTGGTGGAGCTCAGTAAGTAGCCAGCCGACACCGGAAAAGAAGGATTGGCAATTCTTCGCACAGTCGCTTTTACATCATAGGTCAACGCACCGGAACTGCCAGAAGTCGTGGCAGACGGATTGCTGTCTCTCTTGGCTTTGCTGCGCTTTAAGGCAATGGCAGGAGTGCCTGTAACAACCTCTCCTAAAACAGTCAGATCCTTGGCATAAAAGGTCAGCTTTTCAATCTTAAATTCACAGGGATAAGTCCGCGGGGTACCGGCCGTAGTCAAACAGGCAGAAGCCGGTTCATCAGGAATCTGAGGAATGTCGTGATCCGTGCAGGACAGAGCTGCAACCAGACAAAAATAAGTACCAAACAACAGCGACTTAGTGGTGATTGCAGAATAGTTCATAGCACAAATATTTATGTGATTAATTACAAAATTCCGCTGCAATGGTATTTAATGATTTAGTTAAAACCTAATGATCCCCTTGTTTAAAATAGGGCTAATTACTTTACGGTCAGAAAGATATTTGATACCAAAAAAGTAACCTTTTGTAAATTAGACCCGCACTAATAAAGGCTGACTTGGCACCTACGTTTGATATTTTTAAAACAAACTTTCAGTAAATTGCTAATTTCAGGGTCAAGACACGCACACCACTTATGAATCGTTTAAAATACCTGATTTCTTCCATCCCGCTTTTACTCTTAAACTGTAATAACGAAGAGCGCGAGGTAGCTTAAGAGCAAAAGATAATGAATGAACTGTTTGTGGAAATGGTTGGGAGGATACACAAAGACCCAAGTATTTACCTCAATGGGCCTGGTCCAGAAAAGGAGCGTCAAGACAAGCAAAAATTGAGCGGGAAGGATACTCCAAGATTGGTGGTCGCTGTGTCGGATCTTATCAGCCCTCCCGACAAAATGGATATACCAGACATCCTGAATTTCTGCAAAAAAGAAGGTGTAAAGGTGACGTTACCCGCTCCCAGCCGAAGCTATAAAATTAAATTGCAGCTATTTCGCGACAATCCCAGGTATCATTTTCGCTACCTCTCAGAATTTCCGGAGAAAGGAAATTTCGTTAAACCGGATGGTACTTTTGCGTATGATGGCGGTATCGCCTTTTCCAGAATACAATTCGACAAAGGCAAACAAATTGGAATTTTGACAGGAACTTATGTTTGCGAGCCCCAAATGCGGCATCGGCTATCTGATCATCATTCGCCGCTACGGCGATCATTGGAAAATTGATCAGGTTATTGAAAGCTGGGTTTCATGATTCCATTATTTACGAACATCTGCCACAACGCTCATTTCCCTAAACCAACATGCGCCGCAACGATCTGCCAGGCTCCGTTACGGTTTTGCCAGACCCTTGTGTAACGATACCGTCCTTCGAATGGCTGTCCCTGAAAACTCCCGGCCATTTCCATCATTACAAATACAATGGTCACATCTGGCAACAACCGATAATCCGTTTCCAATGCTTTCATTGACGTTATCCTGATTTCGCCATGACGATGCGCGTCAACATCCTCCGTCTTCCCGATCAGCGAACCATCTGGTCCGGTGACCAGCAATTCGTCTGCCAGTAATGCGTCGAGTTCGAGAACATTGCTTTTCAGCATGGCTTTCATAAGTCGGTCTTCTACTTGCTGTATCTGTTCTAGTTGAGTCATATCTATCATCCTTTTCTGCAAAGTTCTTATCAATTGTTCCAGTTGATAGTTGGATAGACTGATAAATTGTCGGGAAAAACGATACAAAAAAGCTATTGATCATCTGCGTTAACAACCAACCAAAATACCCTTCTACTATCACCTTGCTGATACGTTTCCATGATTTAAGTAATTATTAAATCGAAATCCGGAGCAGTATTTTTGCAGGAAAAATAACATCAACTTTATTAATAAAATCATGAAAGTTTTTCTAACCGGCGCGTCCGGTTATATAGGCGGATCAGTCGCCAAAGTATTAATCGATGCCGGGCATGAAGTTTTCGGTCTGGTAAGAAATCAGGAAAAAGCAGACGCAGTAGCAAGTTTTGGCGTTCGCCCAGTTATCGGAACACTGGAAGATCAGGATATCCTGATTGCGAACGCAGCCAGCGCGGATGCCGTGATTCATACGGCTAATTCCGACCACAGAGCCGCAGTCGAGACGTTCATCCAAACACTTACCGGCACAGGAAAGGTTTTCATCCACACGTCAGGATCAAGTGTGGTGGGCGATGATGTTTTGGGTGAAACAACGACACCGAATATTTATACCGAAGAAACACCATTCACTCCGATGGATATCCGGGAAGAACGTGTCGCAATCAACAACTTTGTCAGGCGTGCCGGTATTGATAATTGGGTGAGAACTGCCGTGATTGTCCCCTCTATGGCTTATGGTAATGCGCTCGGACTGGATGTTGAGAGTGACCAACTGCCTGTGGTTTTCAGAAAATCAATCGAATTTAAAGCAGGTATTTATCTGGGATCGGGTATAAACCTCTGGTCAAATGTGCATATCGCTGATTTAGCCAACCTTTACCTTTTAGCATTGGAAAAAGCACCATCCGCCTCCTATTTTTACGCAGAAAATGGTGAAGAATCCTATAAAGATATTGCCGGATATGTGTCCGAAGCCCTTGGTTTCGAAGGAAAAATACAAAGCTGGCCTGCGAAGGAAGCACTGGCAGAACTGGGTGACTGGGCCAGATTTGCCTTAGGCTCAAATAGCCGCGTCCGCGCCGTTCATGCAAGAAATTTACTTGGCTGGAAACCAAGCCACGAGTCTTTGGCCGACTGGATAAAAAACAAGCCGTTTTGATAACGTTCCTTAAGATTGGTACGAAGCCTTACTTTGAAAAATTAGGGCTTTATACCAATCCTGAAAGATCTGCATTGATGACTGGTTGATGATTTTTTCAGGGTTTGACTTCAAAAACTGATGCAATCATTTCTTCCGAGAGCTGCCTTTCCTTCACCAAAGCCCAGTCGCCGGGAGTTTCCGGAAAACCATTACGGCAATAGCCCGCCTTATTCCCAAAATCGAAGATTGCATGGCAATGATTGTTGACTAAAAGTGCCGCGAGTAAACCATCTTCCCGCCAGCAAATCTCGATTTTTGTCAGCAATGTTTTCTCAATAATGTCTTCGACATTGTAAATATGCAGCCCATCCAGAACGTCAGGGTTTTCTGACTTATCAATTGCATAGAAATAACCGGTCTTCTGGTCATCTTCAAACACAACACCGAAATCGTGTTTTGAAGAAAAGCTGTGCAGGAAAGTATCCTGACCAATTTTGTATTCGTGTTGGACGTCTAAAATCAATTTCGTTCAGATTGGATTTACAATAATTTCAATTTTTCTTTGCCTGTTATCATCAACCCAAATATTGCCTTTATTTGTAAAATACTAATTGCGTTTCTTGTTGTCGCAAGAATTTGTTTTAACTTTTTCCATAAAACACAGCCTGTCGAGCCTATGATGAATGATACGCAGCAACCAGTTATCAAAACCCTGCCCCCAAAACTCCTGATCGGTAAACGCATTCAGACTTCGCTAACGGATAACAAAACCTTCGAATTATGGAGAAGTTTTATGCCCAGGCGAAGTGAAATTATCAATAATATTGGCACTGATTTATATTCCATGCAGGTTTACAAAAGTCCGGCACACTTTGAAAACTACAATCCCTCCGCGCTGTTTGAGAAATGGGCTGCGGTCGAGGTTTCAGATTTTGATATCGTTCCTGTGGATATGGAAACATATCAATTACCAGGAGGACTTTATGCCGTTTTTATTCACAAAGGTCCGGCGAGTGCGGGAGGGAAAACTTTCCAGTACATTTATGGCACGTGGGTTCCAGCTTCGGACTATGTGTTGGATGACAGACCGCATTTTGAAATTTTGGGAGAAAAATACAAAAATGAAGATCCGGATTCGGAGGAAGAAATTTGGATTCCGATTAAGCCGAAAATATGATGGCAGGTATTGAATTATCCATGTGCCCCAGGCGAATCTAGCAGAAAGAAAATTTTTAAATAAAGAGGGAATCATGAAACGTTCCGATGGAACGTCTGGCGGCTACGGGAACGAATCGAGCTACCCACGAGATCTGCCTAAGGCAGAATATTCGCAGTTGCACCCTCTCAATCATTATGTCCGACACCACGCCCGAAACGCAACAGAAAACTCGTAAATTATGTACGATAGGTACATCCGGTCGGTCGCAAACCGGGCATTAGCAAAACCCGAATCATTCCATAGGAACGTTTGATAAGCGATAGTGGTAAAACAAGCTATTCATGCATCATGTACCAACGGTACATCTGGTCGGTAGAAAAAACGGGCATTAGTAAAACCCGCATCGTTCCATAGCAACGTTTGGTAAGCGATAGTGGTAAAACAAGCTATTCATGTACCATCGGTACATCTGGTTGGTAGCAAACCAGGCATTAGCAAGCGCCGCATCGTTCCGTAGGAACGTTTGGTGAATAGTAACGGTAAAAGAAAAAGCGAACGACCACATCTATCTCTGGCATAACGTTTGATTGGCTTTGCAAAATTTCAATTTGACAAAAACATTGGAAATTCATGCATCATGTACCATCGGTACATCTGGTCGGTAAAAAACCGGGCATTAGCAAACGCCGCATCGTTCCGTAGGAACGTTTGGTGAATAGTAACGGTAAAAAAACGAAAGACCACATCTATCTCTGGCAAAACGTCCATATTGTTTGATTGGCTTTGCGAAATTTCAATTTGACAAAAACATTGGAAATTCATGCATCATGTACCATCGGTACATCTGGTCGGTCAAAAACCGGGCATTAGCAAACGCCGCAGCGTTCCGTAGGAACGTTTGGTGAATAGTAACGGTAAAAAAACGAAAGACCACATCTATCTCTGGCAAAACGTCCATATTGTTTGATTGGCTTTGCGAAATTTCAATTTGACAAAAACATTGGAAATTCATGCATCATGTACCATCGGTACATCTGGTTGGTAGAAAACCGGCATCAACAAACGCCGCATCGTTACGTAGCAACGTTTGGTAAGCGATAGCGGTAAAAACAAGCTATTCATTCATCATGTACCATCGGTACATCTGGTTGGTAGAAAACCAAGCATTAGCAAGCGCGGCATCGTTCCATAGGAACGTTTGGTGAATAGTAACGGTAAAAAAACGAAAGACCACATCTATCTCTGGCAAAACGTCCATATTGTTTGATTGGCTTTGCAAAATTTCAATTTGACAAAAACATTGGAAATTCATGCATCATGTACCATCGGTACATCTGGTTGGTAGAAAACCAAGCATTAGCAAGCGCGGCATCGTTCCATAGGAACGTTTGGTGAATAGTAACGGTAAAAAAACGAAAGACCACATCTATCTCTGGCAAAACGTCCATATTGTTTGATTGGCTTTGCAAAATTTCAATTTGACAAAAACATTGGAAATTCATGCATCATGTACCATAGGTACATCTAGTCGGTAGAAAACCGGACATTCGCAGAATCCGCATCGTTCCATAGGAACGTTTGGTGAATGGTACCATTAAATTAACTACCAAATCTGCCTACTTCAAAAATCGCCCCTAATTCGTCTTCCGATAATTCCATATTGCCCAACCGTTTAACACCCCGGCAAAAGCAACTAAATATAAAAACTCCTGTTTTACATCGCTGAAACTGCTTCCCTTGAGTATAATCATCCGATCTGTTTTTACGAAATGCGCGACTGGCGTCATGTTGGAAATCACTTTTCCCCATCCGGGCATTCCATCGGTGGAAGTAAAAAAACCACTCATCAGAATGAAGATCATAATAAAGAAAAATGCCACAAACATCGCCTGTACCTGGTTGCCACTGTATGTGGATATCAACAAACCAAAACCGAGCAAGGCGACAAGATACACAGCCGCGAACGCATAAAGTGTCAGAAAACTTCCCGCCGGTATGATTCCATAGACCAGCCAGCTGATGGTTAATCCCAGTGTAAAAACGATCATTCCGATGATCCAGAACGGAATCAGTTTCCCTAAAATAAACTCCCATTTTTTAATTGGTGTCACGTTAATCTGCTCTATCGTACCCACTTCCTTTTCCTTAACGATGTTCAGTGCCGTCACAAATCCACCGATCATCGTCAGCAGCAGCACCAGTATCGCCGGGACGATATTGTACTTATACTCGGCCCGCGGGTTAAACCAGTTTGTGAAGGTAATATCAATAATACCTTGCTGTGGTACAATGCCGCTCTTTACATTGACATCAATGTTCGCATTAAAATCAGCAATAATAGAATTAAGGTATTGTCCGCCAATCCCCGCTTTTGTTCCATTGATAGCATCTACCGAAATACCAATTTTTTGCACGCCCTCCCGTACCAGATTTCTTTCAAACCCCGCCGGAATTTCCATCACCAGGTCCGCTTCACCATTTTCAATATACGTCAGCGACTTTTTAAAAGAGGTTTCAGCACCCACAATTTTGAAATACCCCGAGGAAGCAATTTTAGAAATCAGCTTTTGAGAATAGGTGCTATGATCCTGATCCACGATCGAAATATTGACACTTTTCACATCAAAATCCATCGCTAATGGAAAAATAATCAGCTGAATGACCGGCAACGCAAACATGATTCGGAGGATGGTCGTATCCCGCCGGATCTGCCGGAATTCTTTCTGCAACAAAAAGCCAAGTACGGTCATTGTAGTCTGATTTTAAAATTTTTCAAAGCAATACCAAGCAGTGCGATGGTCATACCGGTCAGCACCAGCGTTTCCTTCCAGACATATGCGAAACCTAGCCCTTTTAACATAACAGCCTTGGTAATGATGAAGTACCAGCGGGCGGGAATCACATTCGAAATGATCTGGAAAACCTTCGGCATATTTTCCAAAGGGAATAAAAAACCCGTAAATATCAACGTGGGCAACATCATGCCCATCATTGAAATAAGCATGGCAGTCTGTTGGGAATCGGTAACGTTCGAGATCAGCAGGCCAAGCGAAAGACAGGTTAAAATAAACAGCACGCTTTCTAAAAACAGCAACAAAACGCTGCCCTTAATCTCAACGTCAAGCAGATAAACCGCTAAAAGCAGAATCAGTATTACATTGATCATGGAAAGCAGCAAATACGGAACGGCTTTCGCAATCAGGACAAAAACGGGTTTAAAAGGCGATACAAGCAATACTTCCATTGTGCCGAGCTCCTTTTCTTTAACTACCGCCACGGAAGTCAGCGTGGTACAGACAATCATCAGAACCAAAGCCATAACGCCCGGGATAAAGTTCAGCGAACCATTGCCCTCTTCGTTGTAAAGCATCCGGCTTTCCGGTATAATCCGGTAGGCTAAAGTGGGCGAAGGCGCGATTTGCTGCTGGTAATCGCCAATAATGGCTGTGAGATAATTCACCACGGTTTTCGCAATGTTTGGGTCAGAACCGTCGGTTATGATCTGAACCCGTGTTTTGCCTGCATGGAACAAATCATCCCCGAAATGCGCCGGAAATATCAGCGCACATTTAACATCACCTTTCCTGAATGCCTTTTCTATGTCCTTATAATTCAAAACAGATTCCTGCACTTTGAAATACGCCGACGCCTTTATTTTATTCGTAATCTGCTGAGAATTGATATCCCTTGCGTTATCAGAAATAATGATTTCGATATTTTTCACTTCGTTGGTCAGTGCAAAACCAAACAAAACAATTTGTACAACCGGAAGGCCAAACATGATCAGCAATGTTCTCCTGTCGCGAAAAACATGAAAAAACTCTTTTCTTATAAATACCAGTAATTGCTTCATATGGTTGTTGTTTTGATTACACAGAGGTTCACAGAGGGGTTAAGAGCGGACGCCGCGCGGGCACACTGAGATTTTGTTTGTACAATAAAAAAGCTCTGCGCCCCTCTTTATTGCCGCGCGGCGTCCGCTCTGTGGACCTCTGTGTAACCCGAAAATCTCAATCACCCGAACGTTTTGCTCCCCGAGCCAGTTGGTAAAATACTTCGTCCATTGAATCTGCGTTAAATTCCTTTTTTAAATTGGCCGGTGAATCCAGTGCTTCCACTTTCCCGTCGACCATCACCGAAATACGATTGCAATATTCTGCTTCGTCCATATAATGCGTGGTTACAAAAATGGTGAGACCCGTTGCAGCGGCTTCATAGATCATATCCCAAAACTGCCTCCGGGTCACAGGGTCAACACCACCGGTTGGTTCATCAAGAAAGACAATTTGCGGCTTATGAAAAATCGCAACCGAAAACGCAAGTTTCTGTTTCCAGCCCAGCGGCAACTCCCCTACCAGCTTTTTCGCTTCCGATTCCAGACCCAATGTCTGCACGAGCTCCGCACTGCGGCTCTTTATTTCTTTCCTCGGCACACCATATACGCCTCCGTAAAACTCAATATTTTCAAGGACTGTCAGGTTTTCATAAAGCGAAAACTTCTGGCTCATGTAGCCAATGTTTTTCTTGATTTTTTCCTGCTGTTTGTACACATCAAAACCCGCAACGGTTGCCGTGCCGGAACTCGGAAAGGACAAGCCGCAAAGAATCCGCATCGCCGTGGTTTTCCCCGCGCCATTCGCACCGAGAAACCCGAATATCTCCCCTTTTAAAACTTCGAAAGAAATTTTGTTCACGGCATAAAAGTCGCCGAACTGCTTCGTCAGATCCTTGCAAACAATGGCTTTATTATCTTCCATACTTGAATTTATTGATGCGCCGATGCTTCGCTTTTTTCATTCATCAGGCGGATAAAACTGTCCTCGATACCCGGTGTAATTTCTTGTATCACAACATGGGTATGCCCTCTTTCAATCGCCAGATCTCTTAATTCAGAACTTCCGGCTTCCCGGTTTCCCTTCGTGGTGACATGCAAAAATTCACCAAAAGCATAACAGCTGTCCACCGCCTGAGCTGCGCGAAAATCATTTAAAAGTTTATAAATGTTATCTGATTTCGCTGCATAGAGTTTTGCAGGAAAAGCTCTGATGATATTTTCTGGCGTATCGACACCCATAATTCTGCCATTCTGGATCAGTGCTATGCGCTCGCATAAATTGGCCTCATCCATATAGGGCGTCGAAACGAGAATCGTAATCCCTTTTTCTTTCAAAGATTTCAGCATCGCCCAGAATTCCTTCCGCGATACTACGTCCACACCGGTTGTCGGCTCATCCAGAAGCAGAACTTCCGGCTTGTGAATCAGCGCACAGCATAGGGCCAGCTTTTGTTTCATTCCTCCCGACAACTTCCCTGCACGCCGGTCGCTGAACGGTTTGATCTGATCGTAAATATCTTTGATCAGCTCATAATTGTCATCAATCGTCGTTCCAAAAATAGTCGCGAAAAATTCCAGATTTTCTCTGATTGTAAGGTCCTGATACAACGAAAACTTGCCGGGCATATACCCGATCCTGTCTCTGATCGCCTTGTAATCTTTCACTACGTCGAAACCTGCAACGGTAGCAACACCTTCATCAGCCAGCAAAACCGTCGTCAGAATTCGGAATATGGATGTTTTCCCGGCCCCATCCGCTCCGATAAGTCCGAAAAGTTCACCTTTTTTCACTTCGAATGAAACATCCCTGACGGCCTTTACATCCTGGTAGGATTTGGAGATATTTTGGAGTGTGACTGCGTTCATTGTTTCTTGGTTGAAAGTGGAGAGTTTAGAGTTGAAATCAGATAATTTCCCTCTCTTAATAACAACAGCCAATAATCGGATTCATTAGCTTCCTTCAATGCAATGTTCATTTTATTGAGAAAATCAGCTGTCGATTGCCCGTGCTCGGCTGCACTGATCAATGCTCCAACGGCAGTTCCGCTTCTTAAAAACTGTTTGGAAAGAACGTACTCCCGAAGGTCAGCAGACAAAAACTTATACATACCAACCACCCGGATTGCAAATGCGACCGACTTAGGTGCTACAATGCCTTTTCTCATATGATGTTTTACCATAAAGACTAAACCTTCAAAAATCCTCACCTTATTAACAAATTTTCCCCACAGCCCCCGAACCACTTTCAACTCTCAACCCGCTGCCACCGCTAAAAAAGAACAACCTCCCCATACATTCCAATCTTCAAAAACCCGTCGTTCCTGACCCGGACTTTCATCGCATAGACCAGATTCGCCCTTTCATTTTTTGTCTGGATTGTTTTGGGGGTGAATTCGGCTTTTGCTGAAATCCAGTAAATCTGTCCGCTATATGACTTGTACTTTTTTTCTCCCTCATCAATCCGCACGGTCACTTTTTGTCCCGTTTTGATCCGGGCCAGCTTGTCGCCTGTGATGTAAGCCTTTAGGGTGAGTGTATCCACATTGGCAATCTTGTAAAGCGGTTTTCCTATTGCCGTCATTTCGCCTTTCAGAGCATATCTGGTCAGGACCAAACCGGTTAACGGATTAATAATCTGCCCGCGGTTGATCTGCTCCTGGTATTGTTTTGCGGTAACAGACAACGGCGATTGCTCACTCAAAATCCCGCGGTTTTGCGTGGCCGAGTTGTAGTTATACAGTTTAATTTGCTGCCGTGTTACACTGATCTGCTTTTGCATCTGGTCGATAGCGGCATCCAGATCGTCCAGCTGTTTTTGCGTCGCCGCGTCAGCCTTCACCAGGTTTTCCGTCCTTTTTCGCTCTCGGATCTGTTGGGCAAGTTGGGATTCCTGAACGGCAAGCTGCTTAACCGCCACCTCGGTTTGGTCTTTTGAACTACCGGTTTTTTGTTTTAACGCGGCTATGGAAGCCTCTGCCTGCTGTTTTTGCAGCTCCGGAATTTTTACGTCAATTTGCCCGACGTTATCTCCCGCTTTCAGTTCCGCACCCTCCTGAACGCCGAACGCCAAAAGCTGCCCTGTCTGCTGGGCGGACACAATGACTTCGTCGGCTTCAAAATTCCCCGACGCGTCATAATCGTCTTTTGTTTCACAGGCTGCCAGGAAAAAAAGCAGTGCGAGGACTGGTACTGTTTTATGTCGCATAATCAAATGATTTCTAATTTTCATTGCCTGAGGTTTGATTGTGTTTGTATGCTGCCTGTAAGAGCTGAACCGTGTGCAGTATCAGCGTCTGACGTGAAAGATTGACCGAATTGAGCTGTGAGATATACTCGTGTATCGTGATCACACCATTGTCCAACTGCGCTTGTGCCGACTTTTTGACAGATTCCCGAAGTTCAATCAAACGCCTATCCTGATCGATCAAATCCCGGAATTTCTGAATTTCTTCTCCCTGCTGGTTTAACGTCAGATTGGTATTGTACAAAAATACCTCGCGGTCCACATCCACATTCTGGCGGTTGACATGAAGAATTTCTTTGTTATTTTTCAACGTGTACAAGCTACCCAGATTCCAGTTCAGCCGCAATCCGGTAATAAACCAGGGACCGAATTTGTTTTCAATGATGTTGAGCGTCGGCCGTCCGTAAGCTCCCTGAAAAAAGGCACTTAATTTGGGCGTATAGGCAGACTGCAACTTTCTTTCCTCAACATCATACAGTCTTTTTTGAAGATCATACAGTTTTAATTCCGGCCGGTTAATCTCATTCTGAACTGGTTTTTCCATTGGCATAAGCAGTTTCGTGTTTGCATCAAGCTTCTTATCGATCATCAGCGAGAGCATCTGTAAATAGGCCCGTCGGTTTGATCCGAACTCGATACTGCTCATGTCGACATTCACAAGTTCCGCTTTCAGCTGGTCCACATTGCTTCGGAACGACGTGCCGTTATTCAACGCAGCCTGCGTTTTTTCGAGCTGGCTCTGCAACTCCGATTTCCTGATTTCATTTTGTTTCAATTGCTCATCCATCAAAATGACCGCAAAATAAATCTGATTCACACGTTCATTCAACGCTCTCAGATTGACCTCAATGCTTTGCTGCTGAATAGCCTCGTTTGCCCGGATTGACGCTTTTTGATTGCGAATTTCTCCGGCATCATACAATGTTTGGCTAATTTCAGCCTGGACTTTGTACTGGTCTTTGCTGATCGATGGCAGACTCACACCTGGAATAGCAGGGATGGCATCTGCAAAACTGATCGTCTGAGATTGATAGCTGGCCTGTCCGTTTATCGTCAGCTGAGGCAGATACAATTTCGAAGCATTCTCCACTGAAAAATTGCTGCTTTTTTTGATCAGATCGTATTTTTTAATCAACGGATAATTTTCGCGCGCCAGCGAATAACACTCCCCGATCGACAAATTTTGAATGGACTGAGCAAAAAGCGCCGTTTTCAACAGCCAGGTGAAGGAAAGAAACACCCAAAATTTCAGCTTTTTAATCATCTTATTTAGTCTTTTAATTTAATCGTTTGATTAATGAGTGGATCAAAAAAATGCCGTCAGTTCAGCATCATTTTTATCCACATGGGAATCAACTCCTTACGTTGTTTCATCAGCTCATCAAATTCGGCTTCTTTGCCTATCAGTTTCGATAAAACCGGTTTACCAACAAAAGGAAAAACGGTCATTCCAAGCAAATTGATCAGTATATGAAACGGGCTCACGCTTAACTTCCGCTCAATCAATTGTTTCATAAAAACCGATTTGGTCACCCGGTCGCGGGCGTTAACAAGCGCCGCAAATTTCTCCGGCCGGTTTCTGATCTCACTTAAAACAAAAATCGGCAGATCCGGATGTTCCGTCAACAGATCGATATAAGAACCTGCAATGCCTTCTATCTTCTCTTCCAGACTGCTGCTCTCTTCATTTAAAATCGGAATGATGGCACCAAACAGTTTATTGACCCGTTCCAACATCACCAGCTCAAACAACTTTTCCTTGCTCCTGAAATAGTAATTCAGCAGCGCCAGGTTGATCCCTGATTCTTCGGCAATATCTCTCGTGCGGGCCGCGGCATAACCTTTTTCCGTAAACACTTTACGCGCCGCTTCCATAATCTTCTCCTCCGTCGACAAATCCAGATCTTTCTTTCCCTTAGCCATGCTTTTGTTTTATTGCGTGGCAAAGTTTATTAATAATTTTATTAAATCAAAATATTTAATCGAATGATTAATAAAATATATTCAAAGCAGCTCTGAGATATAATTTAGCATTATTTTGCAATGCATTTTAGGAGACTCCCACGGAGTCAGGATTTTCCAGATACATACTTGGGCTATAAACAGGGTGCTTCAAAGAAGCAGGGAGGATCAGCGACACTAATTAATGATATCAAGATTTGCTACATGCCAACTTTATTAACCGGCACTCAATGTTATCAAGAATCGTCGAAGTGAGGTGATTGTTAATTATAGTAAGAGCTCTCATAAAATGAATACTCCATTCTTCCGGAATAGGTAGAAACAAATTGAACGTCAATCGATATCCAAATATGAAGAATCGAATCAATGGCTATAAACAGGAAACTCTGCGGGATCAGAAAATCAAAAACTGCGGTGACGAATCCTGTACGCATTCAGCCCATTTAGGGGCACCCTGTTTATAGCAAATACAGGGTTACCCGCCTTTTCCCGGCTCCTTCGGAGCCTCCTGTTGTTCAAATATTATGAAATCCGCAACGAAGACTCCCTGATAATCAACTCCGAAGGCAACACAATACTCTCATGCGTAAAATCTCCAGAAGCATTAATCTGATTAAGGAACAGACGCGAAGCCTCCATACCAATCTTTCGCCCTGGACGGCTGATGGTGGTCAAAGAAGGATAAGTGTAAGCTGAAATTGGTGAATTATCAAAACCAACGATGCCTATATCGCCCGGAATTTTCAATCCGCGATCCAGAATAACCCGCATCGCCCCTATCGCAACCTGATCGTTTACACCAAAAATTGCATCCGGCGGCGAGTCAAGATCCAGAAGCCGTTTGGTTGGCACAATCGCACTCTCAACCTGAAAATTGGTGTTGATAATCAGTTCCTCCCGGATCGCGATATCATATTTTTTCAGACAGTCGCGATAGCCTTTAAAACGCTGCTCGGACACGGTAAGCCCGTTCGGACCTTTTAAATGGGCGACATTTTTATAACCAATCGTGATCAGATGTTCTACCGCAGCGAAGGCTCCGTGATAATCATCGACCGTCGCCCTACTGGTTTCAAAATCCTCATATTCACGGTCTATAAAAATCAGTGGCGTTTTCCGCTGGATTACATTTTCAAGATGCTCATAGTAACCGGAGTCATAGGTTTCCTGAGAAACCGAGAGGAAAATACCTTCCGTACGGTTAGACAGCAGTTTAGACAGATATTCTTTTTCAAGCAGGTAATTTTCATTCGTCACGCAGATATTAAGCGTGTAGCCCAACGGCTGCAAAACTGTATGCAACCCCTCTATCACCGCCGTTTCATAATAATTACCGATCGTTGGTACCACAACACCCAACGTTGCAGTCTTTTTATTCAATAAACTCAGCGACACTTCATTACGCTGATAACCTACCTCTCTGGCGTATTCCTGAATATTTTTCCTGGTGTCTTCATTGATAGCCGGATGATCATTAAGTGCCCTGGACACGGTGGATGGAGAACAACGGAAGCGGCGGGCAATGTCTTTAATGGTAACCGGACGAGAGGAATTCATGAGTAGGATAATTACAATTAAATATTTAAAATTTTTTCAAACGTTTGCATTCGATATTAACATATTTACACTTTGTATTTAATTTATACAACGCTATCATTGTGCAAATGTAATAGAAAAGCAACAATGAGCGACCTTCTGGTAAAACCGAAACCTAACCAAAAAACCTATCATTCCCTGACCAGCGACCAGGCCGGATGGACTTATTTAAACTTCGAAGCCAGAGTTCTCGACCTGAACGAACAATATACGCTGAACACCGGAGATTACGAATACTGCATTACACTTTTAGGTGGAAATTTTAAGGTAGAAACCGACGAAGGAAGCTGGGAAACCATAAATGGACGGAAAGATGTATTCAGCGGTATTGGTCACGCGATGTACTTATCAAGAAATACTGCGTTTACTTTAACAGCGCAATCGCCTGACACTGACATCGCTATTTGCTGGGTGGCCACCGACGAAGATCATCCCCCGTACATGAAGCGGCCCGAGGAAGCTGCCATTGAATTCAGAGGTGGAGATAACGCGAACCGTCAGATCAATAGTCTGCTTCAACCCGGATTCAATTGCCATAAGATCGTTTGTGTGGAAGTTTACACGCCATCAGGCAATTGGAGTTCTTTCCCGGCCCATAAGCATGACGACAGAAAAGTGGACGCTGACGGTAATCTGATCGAAGCCAATCTTGAAGAAATTTATTTTTACAAGATCGATAAACCACAAGGTTATGCCATTCAGCAGGTTTATACCGACGACCGTTCACTGGACGAGATTGTCCGTGTGCATCATAACGAGGCTGTTTTGGTACCCAAAGGATATCATCCGGTGGCAGCTGCACATGGCTATAATGTTTATTACCTGAATTTCCTGGCCGGCAGTGACCAGTCACTGGCCAACACTTCTGACCCGGACCACGATTGGATCTACGGTTCCTGGAAAGGTCAGGACCCGCGGTTACCCATTGTGACACTGGAAATGAACAACGCTAACTAGATTGCCTGGCAACAAGGTTTCTTCAATTTCAAGATTAATCCGGCTAAATCATTTATTCAATGCCTCAACATGATCTCTTAACCATCGGGCGCTCTTCCATTGACCTGTACTCGGCCAATATTGGCAGCCCGTTTGAGAAAATAAGTGCTTTTAATGCATTTGTAGGTGGCTGCCCGCTGAATATTGCGACGGGAGCACAGCGACTTGGACTTAATACCGCCATTCTCACCGGCATCGGTAACGACCAGGTGGGAAATTTTATCAAACATTTTTTAAACGAAGAAGGAATATCGACAGCATTTATTCCAACCATTGAGGGGACGCGAAGTTCGGCTGTAATTCTCGGCATTGAGCCACCTGACAAGTTCCCGCTCGTTTATTACCGCGAGAATTGTGCCGACATCAATCTTAATATCGACCACGTTAATGCCATTCCATTTGAAGAATTCAAAGCCGTGGCATTTTCAGGAACTGCTTTCAGCAAAGACCCGAGCCGGACTGCGATGTTTTATGCATTGGAAAGAGCAAAAAAGAACAAACTGACCACCCTTCTGGATATCGATTTCAGAGCCGACCAGTGGGATGATCCAAGATCTTTTGGAGTGACATTACGCGCTGCCTTGAACAGTTTTACGATTGTGGTAGGCACGGAAGAAGAAATCCTGGCAACTTATTTAACTGACAAGGAACAGCTTTTAATAAAACACCAGCAAATCTCGGCTCCCGAAATCCGCGGAAATATTGATACGGCCATTCAGGAAATCCTGAATTCGGGTGTTGAAACTTTGGTGGTCAAACGCGGAAAAGACGGCGCTTCGATTTTCCAGCCCGGAAAAGAAGAAGTTAAAGTTCCCGGTTTCCCGGTCGAAGTACTAAACGTCCTGGGCGCCGGAGATGCTTTCTGCGCCGGATTTTCATACGGTATCCTGAATGGATGGAACTTGTTTAAAAGCGTAAGAATGGGAAATGCCTGCGGTGCGATCATCGTAACAAGAGAAGGCTGCGCCAACTTCATGCCCACATATTCAGAAGTAACTGAGTTTGTAGAAAGCCGAGGCGGATTTTAGTTTAAACGCAGAGGTAAGAGATCCGCCGCCGCGGTTTGGCGCGGAGGTGCACAGAGTTTTATTTAAAAATAAAGCACACATAACCTAAGCGGAGCTCTGCGAGGCAACTCCCCGAACTCCGCGTTTAATAGCATAAATATATTAAAAAATAACAGCGCAACTCAGCGGAAAACTCCCTGAGCTCTGCGTTTAACAACCAATAAAATGGAAAAATTACAGAATTATATTAACGGACGGTGGGTTGATAGTCATTTGGACAGTTTTACGAATGTTTTGAACCCGGCTTCTCAGGAAGTTTTGGCCCAGGTTCCAACAGGCAATGCAAGGGACGTTGCTGATGCCGCTGAGGCTGCACACGAAGGGTTTCAGGAATGGAGAAGTACGCCGGTTTCGAAACGCGTGCAGTATCTGTTCAAACTAAAAACTTTGCTGGAAGATAACATCGACGATATCGCTAAAACGATTACGCTGGAGTCGGGAAAGACCTTTCTGGAAGCGAAAGCTGAAATGGTACGCGCCATCGAAAACGTGGAAAATGCCTGCGGAATGCCCGCCCTGATGCAGGGTGAATTTTCGGAGGATATCGCCAAAGGTATTGATGAATACATGATCCGTCAGCCGCTTGGACCTTGTGCCTGTATCGCTCCGTTCAACTTTCCGGGCATGATCACGTTCTGGTTTTTACCTTATGCGCTCGCTTGCGGGAACAGTTATATCATCAAACCTTCGGAAAAAGTACCGCTTACGATGACCAAAATCGTAGCGCTGATGGAAAAACTTGACCTTCCGAAAGGGGTACTGAACCTGGTGCAAGGCGGAAGAGAGGTAGTGGATGCCCTGTTGGAACACCCTGTTATCAAAGGGATCAGCTTTGTCGGTTCTTCCAACGTTGCCAAGTACGTGTATTCAAAAGGCGCCGCACACGGTAAACGTGTTCAGGCACAAGGTGGTGCTAAAAATCCGGTTATTGTACTGCCGGATGCCGATATCGACATGACCACGCAAATTGTTATCGACAGTGTTTACGGTTGCGCGGGCCAGCGTTGTCTCGCCGCTTCTACCATCATTACCGTGGGTGAACATAAGGATATTACGGAAAGTCTGGTTGCATCGGCCAAGAATCGTAAAACCGGTTATGGACTTGAAAGTGACGTGCAAATGGGGCCGGTGATTACGGCAGAAAGTAAAAATCGTGTCAACCATTTGATCGAAAAGGGATTAAGCGAAGGCGGAAGGCTACTCGTCGACGGCCGTAATGCGAACGTTCCCGGTTTTGAAAAAGGAAACTTTATCGAACCGACTATCATCGAAGACATTCCATTGGATGGCGAATTGGCTGCGACCGAAATTTTCGGACCGGTGTTAAGCCTTGTCCATATCAACACAATCGAAGAAGCAATTCGCTTTATCAATTCCGGGAAGTACGGCAACATGGCTTGTATTTTCACCAGCAGCGGTTTAAACGCACGTAAATTCCGCCACGAAGCCGAAGCCGGAAACATCGGTATCAACATCGGTGTAGCCGCTCCCGTTGCCCAATTCCCGTTCTCAGGCTGGAAAGACAGTTTCTACGGAGACCTGCACGGGCAAGGCAATCACGCTGTCGAGTTTTTCACCCAAACCAAAGTGGTGATCGAGCGCTGGTTGAAAGAATGGAACAGGAAATTCTGATGTAAGCAATTAGCTGTTAGCGATTGGCTTTTAGCTTTTACCGGACAATTCAGATTGACATCATAAATATTGAAATAAAAAAATAACCAAGTTCGGATTAGCAAGAAGCTAACGGCTGATAGCTAACCACTAAAACCTAAAAGACATGTCAAAGAAACTAAAAATTGGAGTGATTGGACTGGGACGTATCGGACAGATACACCTCAGCAATCTGCTGCACCACATTCCCGGCGCGGAAGTTGTCATTGCCTCGGATCTTTCTCCCGAATCTCACGCCTTCGCCAAAAATCTGGGTGTGCAAACGGTAACCACGGATGCTTATGACGTGATTAACCATCCGGACGTAGAAGCGGTGATCATCTGCTCTCCTACCCCATTTCACGTACCGTATACGGTAGCCGCTGCGAATCAGAAAAAGCATGTATTTTGTGAAAAACCGCTGGATGTAACGCTGGATGCCATTTATGCCGCTCAAAAAGCGGTGAGCGACAATGGTGTGAAACTGATGCTCGGCTTTAACCGTCGCTTTGACGCCAACTTTTCCAATGTCCGGAACATCGTTTCCGACGATAAAATCGGCGAGCCGCAAATCCTGCGCATTACCAGCCGTGACCCGGGACCACCGCCAATCGAATACCTGAAAACTTCGGGAGGAATTTTCCTTGATATGTCCATTCACGATTTTGATATGGCCCGTTACATTGTCGGCAGCGAAGTGACCGAAGTTTTTGTTAAAGGAGATGCACTCATTAATCCCGAAATCAAAGAATTTGGTGACATTGACACGGCTGTTATCGTTCTGACTTTTGAGAATGGCGCTATCGGCGTGATCGACAACAGCCGCAAGGCCGTGTATGGTTATGACCAGAGACTGGAAATTTTCGGGTCAAAAGGTATGGCAAAAGCAGAGAACAATACGGCTGATAATCTGGTACATTTCGACAGCAATGGTGGCCACATATCGCTCCCGCTGCATTTTTTCCTTGAAAGATATGAAACCGCATACCGGGTTTGTCTGAAATCATTCGTTAATTGTGTGCTCAATGACACCCCTTCTCCTGTGGATGCTCACGACGGGTTAATGGCAACCGCAATTGGTATTGCAGCCATGAAATCTTTGCAGGAAGGAAGACCGGTAAAATTGGAAGAAGTTATGAGTCATACATTGGTGTAAGAAGATTATACCCTAAAACAACCCCATGAAACAAGGTCTGCATTCGCTTGATTACGTCGTATTTTTCATCTATTTCATTGCTGTCTCCTCGTACGGATTTTGGATTTATAAAAAGAAATCAAGCAAGGAAACCAGTTCAACCGACTACTTTTTAGCAGAAGGTTCTTTGACATTCTGGGCCATCGGGGCATCACTTATTGCTTCCAATATTTCGGCAGAGCATTTTATCGGCATGTCGGGATCTGGTTTTGCGATTGGTCTGGCCATTGCTTCCTATGAATGGATGTCGGCCGCCACGCTGATCGTTGTCGCCATTTTCTTTGTGCCGATTTATCTTAAAAACAGGATTTATACGATGCCTCAGTTTTTAAGGCAACGATACAATCCTGTGGTTGCTACGACAATGGCTGTTTTTTGGCTGCTTTTGTACGTTTTTGTTAACCTGACTTCCATTCTATATCTGGGTGCTCTGGCACTCGAAGTAACGGCGGGAATCGACTTTACATGGGCAATCGGTGCGCTTGCAGTTTTTGCAATTATCATCACGGTTGGCGGCATGAAAGTAATTGGCTATACCGATGTAATTCAAGTGGTTGTATTGATCGCGGGCGGTCTGGTTACCACCTATCTGGCTATGGATCTTGTGGCCAAACATTTTGGAAACCCGAACGTTTTCAGCGCATTTGGTACTTTGAGAACGCAGGCAGAGCCGCATTTTCACATGATTTTGAAAAAGGACAATCCTTATTTTAAGGACCTTCCGGGACTTTCTGTGATCATCGGGGCCATGTGGGTGAATAACCTGAATTACTGGGGTTGTAATCAATATATTATTCAACGCACATTGGGCGCTAGTTTGCCTGTTGCCAGAAAAGGGATTTTATTCGCAGCGGGTTTAAAACTGATTATTCCAATTATCGTGGTACTTCCCGGGATTGCGGCTTACGTCCTTTTTCAGAACGGCATGTTTCAAACCGAAATGCTCGATGCGAACGGTGTTGTAAAACCTGACCACGCTTATCCGGTTCTGCTTGATCTGCTTCCTTCGGGATTAAAAGGAATGGCGTTTGCTGCATTAACAGCCGCTATTGTAGCTTCGCTGGCTGGAAAAGCGAATAGTATTTCAACGATTTTCACGCTTGATATTTACAAAGAATACATCAAACCGGATGCATCCGAAAAACACCTGATCCGTGTCGGACGTGTTGCGATCTGGGTGGCGATGGGTATTGCAGCCATCATTGCACCGCAGCTTCGGGTTTTGGAACAGGCTTATCAGTTTATTCAGGAGTATTCAAGTTTCATAACCCCGGGGGTTTTCGCAATTTTCTTTCTTGGTTTTTTCTGGAAGAGAACGACGGGAAATGCGGCACTGGTTGCAGCTTTGTTAACGATTCCGCTATCGACGGCATTCAAGTTCTGGTATTCCGAAATACCGTTCCTGGATCGTATGGGAATTATTTTCCTGATTCTGGTAGCCGTTATTATTCTGGTTACCCTGGCTGATCCAAAAAGCAAAAACAATCCGAAAGGGCTTGAAATCGAAGCCTCGATGTTCAAGGTCAGTACCGGATTTATGATCTGTTCCATTCTTATCTGTGGCATACTCGGCGCTTTATATACTGTGTTCTGGTAACACTAAACCGGCCGGAAAATTATCCGGCCGGTTACCAATCAAATTATTATGCTTTTAACAACCAAAGAACTCTTTCAAAAATGCTACGGCCGCTATGCAATCCCTGCGGTTAATGTGTTTTTTATGGAAGAAATACATGGCTTATTTGCGGCAGCTCAGGAAGCAAAGGCACCTTTTATCGTTCAGACAACGCCATTTGCCAGAGATTACGCCAAAGCGGACATGCTGCTTTCGATGATTCAGTCGGCAGCAAGGTTATACCCGGAGACAGTATTTGCGGTACATGTCGACCACGGCGTTGAAGAGCACATCCGGGATGCGATTGAAAGCGGTGGTTACACGTCAGTGATGATTGATGCTTCTCATGACAATTTTGAAAAAAATGTCATGAGAACCCGCGAAGTGGTTAATCAGGCACATGCCAAAAATATCAGTGTCGAAGCTGAACTGGGTGTTTTGGCCGGTGTTGAAGATGATCTAACCGTCGACGCTGAACATTCGTCGTATACCAATCCTCAGCAGGTCGTCGATTTTGTCAACGCTACCGGTTGCGATAGCTTGGCGATTGCTGTTGGTACCAGTCATGGAGCCTATAAATTTTCGGGCGGACAAGGACTTCAATTTCATATTCTCGAAGAAATACAAAAACGGCTACCCGGTTTTCCACTCGTTCTGCACGGTGGTTCTAATGTCAGTACAGAAGTTGTCAAACGTATCAACGCAGCCGGAGGCGATCTCAAAACGGACGCCAAAGGGGTTCAGGAAGAGGAGATTTTGAGAGCGATTCCATTGGGGATTTGCAAGATAAACATTGCCACCGATACGCGTTTGTTGTGGACGATGGTAAATCGTGAATTTTTCCGCGATCACCCGGACGAATTCGCGCCGACAACGCCCGGAAAGATATTCATGGAAGAATACAAGTGTTTTATGTTACAGAAATTTGAATTGTTCGGGTGTGTTGGGAAGGCAGATGAGTTTTTGAATTAGATTGATTAAAAGATTACATTTAAAAATAACAAAGCATTTAATTATTACGGTGCTCCGCACCTTGTGGATCAAAAACGTTACATCTCCTACAAATATTTGGGTGCTCTGCACCGCTCATTATCTGGTGCAGAGCACCCAAATATTTGTAGAAGGCCTGCGGTATCCGCAATTATCCAAAGGTGCAGCGCACCGCAATATTTGTCAATACAATAAATTCCCTCTCATCCTACACTTCTTAAAATCATCAATATATTCCTTAAAACCATGACCAGAAGATTAACCGTAGCCCAGGCTACCATAACATTTTTAAAAAATCAGTACATCGAAAGAGATGGCGTGGAAGAGCTCTACTTCGGCGGGTGTTTCGGGATATTCGGTCATGGAAACGTGGCCGGACTGGGTCAGGCCTTACAGCAAAATCCTGATTTCCGTTATTATCAATGTCGCAATGAGCAGTCGATGGTGCACACTGCGGTGGCTTATGCCAAGGTGAAAAACCGCCTTGGAGCCTTCGTTTGTACCACGTCGATCGGTCCGGGAGCCACCAACATGATTACTGGTGCGGCATTGGCAACCATCAACCGCCTGCCCGTTTTGCTTTTGCCGGGAGATATCTTCGCCACGAGAGAACCTAATCCGGTTTTGCAGCAACTGGAAAGTGCTTCGACGCAGGATATATCGGTTAACGACTGTTTCAAACCGGTATCCAAATATTGGGACCGAATTAACCGGCCGGAGCAGCTGATTTACTCGCTGCCTGAGGTTATGCGCGTACTTACCTCACAATCGGAAATGGGTGCTGTAACGCTCTCGATGCCTCAGGATGTTCAAACGCACGCCTATGATTTCCCAGAAGAATTGTTCAAAAAGAGAGTTTGGCATGTGGGTCGCCCAAGACCGGATCTTCCTACCTTGCATAAGGCGGCGGAATGGATCCGTTCATCAAAAAATCCGGTGATCGTCGCTGGTGGTGGTGCGATTTACAGCGGTGCTGAAACTATTTTACATGATTTTGCAACAAAAACCGGCATTCCCGTTGGTGAAACATTTGCCGGAAAGGGCGCTGTAAAATTTGATGAACCTTACAGCATCGGTGGATTGGGTGCAACAGGTACCAAGTACGCGATCGAAATCGCCAATGAGGCAGATGTCGTGATCGGTATCGGAACCCGTTACAGTGATTTCACAACGGCTTCAAAATCAATATTTAAAAACCCTGACGTTAAATTTATTAACATCAACGTCAGCGAGTTCGACGCGTTCAAACATGCCGCACTGCCTGTCATTGGTGATGCGAAGGTGATTTTGGAAGAGCTTTCCATCTTGCTGGGTGATTTTGCAGTAGAACAAGACTACCGCCGGAAAATAGCGGATTACAACCAGGCCTGGGACAATGAAGTAACCCAGATATACAAAGACGGGAACAGTACTATCCCTCCAATTGATCAGGCGATTGTGATTGGTACGTTAAACAACTTTATGGGCCGTCGCGATGTAATGATTAACGCATCGGGAAGCGCTCCGGGAGATTTGCACAAACTTTGGCGGGCAACAGATTCCAAAAATTTCCATCTCGAATATGGCTTCTCCTGCATGGGTTACGAGATCGCAGCCGGATTGGGAGCAAAAATGGCCGACCCATCCCGTGACATTTACGTGATCTGCGGAGACGGCGGCTATCTGATGAATAACCATGAGATTGTCACTTCGATTCAGGAAGGTGTAAAATTCACCATTTTACTATTGAACAATAACGGATATGCCAGCATTGGCGGCCTTTCAGAAAGCATTGGCAGCGAGCGTTTTGGAACGATGTATAACTATCGGGATGAAAATTCCGGTCAGCTGTCGGGCGACTTCCTTCCTGTTGACCTGGCCAAAAATGCGGAAAGCCTTGGTGCCATTGTGATTAAAGCAACGGACAGAACTTCGCTGGAACAAGCCCTGGAACAATCCAAAATCAATACGAGAACAACGGTGATTTACATCGAAACCAGCCTTTACCGCACTGTAAAGGGATATCACGCCTGGTGGGAAGTTCCGATTGCGGAAGTTTCGGAATCGGCATCTGTACAAAAAGCCTTTGAAACCTATACCGAAAACAAAAAGTCGCAGCGGATTTTTCTTTAATCATTCAACACCGTAACAACTCCCAAAATCTAACAAAATGAATTTTGAAAATATAAAATTAGGCGTCGCTCCGATCAACTGGACCAACGACGATATGCCCGAGCTTGGCGGGGAAAATACCTTTGAACAGTGTATCAGCGAAATGGCGCTGGCCGGTTTTACCGGTTGCGAGGTTGGCAACAAATTTCCCCGCAATACCGATGTGCTAAAAAAGGCCCTCGAACTGCGCGGACTTCAAATCTGCAACCAGTGGAATAGTTACGAGCTCACGACAAAATCGTTAGAGGAAAATATCAAAAGTTTTACGGAACTGCTGGATTTTCTGGAAACCATGGGTGCCAAAGTGATTGGCGGCGGCGAGGTCGGGAACAGCTGCCAGGGACAAATGACCGTCCCGGTTTTCGAAGGCAAAGGCATGCTGAATACTGATGAAGAATGGAAAACATTCACGCATGGCCTTAATGAACTGGGCAAGATCGCACGTCAGCGGGGTATGAAACTGGCTTTTCACCATCACATGGGGACCTGTATTCAGACAATAGCAGAAACGGATCGATTGATGCGTGAAACCGATCCTGAAAATGTTTACCTGAATTACGACTGCGGCCATTTCTATTTTGCGGGAGAAGATCCGGTAGAGGCTTTGAAAAAATACATCGGCAGAACGGCGCATATTCACTTGAAAGATATTCGCCCGAATGTGTTGCAGCGTGTACACGACGAAAAACTAAGCTTTTTAACCGCGGTCAAACAGGGTGTGTTCACCGTTCCCGGAGATAGCGAAGGTTGTATTGACTTCCCTTCTTTGTTTGAAGTGATCAAAAACAGCGACTACGAGGGGTGGATTGTTTTGGAAGCTGAGCAGGATCCCGCGGTGGCTAATCCGCTGGAATACGCGATGATTGCACGAAAATTCTTCAAAAATCTGACGGATATTTAGGCTTTTAATTCCTTTTTTCAATATGTCAGGGTTTGTCCAAAGAAGTCAAGTTTTCAAAACTTGACTTCTTTCTTTCTTCTCCTACTTCCTCAAATCACCCGCCACAGACATTACTTCCCAACAATCATCTTCTTTTTAGGCATATCAATCGTGATCTGTTTGCCAAACCAGTTTAAAGACATCGTTCCGTCATAGATCAACCCGTCGATAAAAGAGACCTTCGGGTTGGCGAAACGTATCTGGGGATAATCCTTTGCAGCCATTTTCTTAATCTCACTTTTGTAGATCGCAGTCTCAATCTTGTCGTTAAACTCGCTTTTGCCTGTTTTCCACACCTTGCTTGTATCCGTCGCATCGACGACTTATCAGGAAAAATAACAACCATGTTATTATTTGTAACCAATCGGTTATAATTATATTTTACAATGGCTCCTATTCCCGCTGCCGCGTTTTAAGCTTCTCAAAATTAAATTTCCCCTGTCACGCCACACTTATTTTTATTCCTACGTAATATCTATTGTGCACATCCAGTGAATTCCAAGTTATTTTTAATCTATGCATAGAAAACTTACTCAATTTTAATCTGACTAAATATGTTAAATTTTAAAAAGTTCAGCAGAATTGGGTTTATTGTGGCTGCCATGTATTTGGCAGGTTGTAAGGAAAAGGATGTCGATCCGACAATAACAGAAACTACCGACAGTACAAGTTACCAGACCGTCAACGGCTGGATATATGAGGTAATGAATGACGCCTATTTTTGGTACAAAAATATGCCTGCGGAGAGTAGCCTGGACAGTAAACTTAATCCCAAAGACTATTTCGAAAAACTAATTTATCAACGTACAACGACCGATCGTTTTTCGAGCATAACCGACGATATTGACGCGCTGACCAATGAATTTAACGGCGTTAGTAAAATTTTCGGCATTAATTATACGCTTTCATACACCGATGACAGCAAAACCAGCCTGGCCGCATTTCTCAGTTATGTGGTAAAAGGAAGTCCTGCCGAAACAGCCGGATTAAAGCGTGGGGACATCATCATGAAGGTGAACGGAACACAACTTACCGCCAGTAATTATGCAGGCCTTTTTGGCAATCAAACCGCTGCGTTTACCCTGGGTGTATTAAATGGTTCGGTACTGACGGCCGATAATTCCAAAACTATTTCAGTGACCAAGGCTGAAATCAGCGAAGATCCTGTTGTTTTTTCAAGCGTGATCTCCAAAACGGCTTATGGTAAAACGATAGGTTACCTGGTCTACACACAATTTATACCAGGCACAACAGCCGATGCCGATAAGTACGACAATGAACTTCGGCAGGTATTTGCCAACTTCAAAAGCAAAGGTGTGAATGAGCTGGTGCTAGATCTGCGGTTTAATCCGGGAGGTTATATCAGCTCTGCCGAAACGCTTGCGTCCCTGATAGGGAAAAACGTTTCCAGTTCGAAGATTTTTTACAAAGAGCAGTGGAACGATAAGTATCTCTCTTACTGGCAAAGTAAATACGGCACAAACGCCCTGAATTATACATTTCTCGATGAAGCCAACAATATCGGATCCAGTCTCAGTCGCGTATTTGTGCTGACCTCCAATGGTACCGCTTCCGCGAGCGAGCTTGTGATCAATGGGCTAAGACCGTATATGGACGTAATCACCATCGGCGAGCATACGTATGGGAAAAACCTGTTCGGGTCACTTGTCAGCGATGATGAAAACCGCTGGAAATGGGGAATGTATGTCATGCTGGGCCAAACGGCCAATGTAAACAACCAGTCGGATTACGGGACTGTAAATGGCATGACACCGACCTATCAGGTCGAAGACGCCGTTATTCCTTACAAAGCATTTGGCGACGAAAATGAGACTTTGTTCCGGAAAGCACTGGACGTGATCGGAATCCCCGCGCCAACCGGAACCAGATTAGCCGCAACCAAAACGGTTCAATCGTTTATCGGTGAACCATTCAAAGACAATGTCATTCCTGAAAAACGGATGATCAAGGATAGTCCTTCGCTGAAAATAATTAAGTAACCCTTCTTCACCTGTGTGAGGCAACCGGTGTTCTGTTTTAAAGACAAAATTCCCGAATTTAAAACAGAACGCTGGCTGCTCTCTGGTTATAATTGTTTCTTGATAACGACGTCACCATGTCCTCGAAACTCGCATGAGCCGTTCATGAATTTATAATACACCCGGACCGTATCCTGAATACCCAGGGAACCCACATCGAACATGGTTATCTTGGAATACAGAGAGTCTTTGGACATGAGCACTTTAAAATTCCGGTCAACAATCCTAAGCGCCAACCGCACCGAATCCGGTTTATTGACGTGAATTGAGACCTTGTCAATACAGGGATTGGGATAAGCGATGATTCCGTAAGACTCGGGCAACAGACAATTCGTACCCAGGCTCTTACCAAAAAGGCTCAGTTCCTGCTCGACCCATTTGTCGGTAAACTTCCAATCGTCCGGGTCCTCGGTATACGGAATCCCACGTGTGTCCCTTTCGACTATTCCTTTAAAAGTGATCTTTTCGGTCTCCTTGACCGGGTTTTCAGGTTCATTGTCTTTACAACCAACCGATAAAAAACTTACGATAACGCTGAGAGCTAAAATTCTGTTCATTCCATTATTTTTGTTCAGTTACTACATCATTCCCTTCTTAGCTTCAAATAAGCCTCAATTTCAGCCAGTGTGAAGGCGTTGAAGGTCATATCTTTGGTTAATCCGCCCTTCCGCGCGACTGCCACTCCGTAATGCATATCATAATATCCTTCTTTTTTATGCGCATCCGGATTGATGCTCAACAACACTCCTTTTTCCATGCAATAGGAAATCCAGCGCCAGTCAAGGTCCAATCTCCACGGCGACGCATTGATTTCCACAACCACTTTATGCGCTGCACAGGCATCGATAATCACCTTGTGATCAATCGGATAACCTTCTCTTGATAACAACAGCCGGCCTGTCGGGTGACCCAAAATCGTCGTATACGGATTCTCGATTGCCTTCAACAAACGCGCAGTTGCTTTTTCCAGGGTCATGGTCAGGTTGCTGTGAACGGAGGCTACAACATAATCAAAGCTGGATAATATCTCATCCGGATAGTCCAGCGATCCGTCACCCAAAATATCTGATTCAATTCCTTTGAGGATTTTAAAAGGTTTTTCGGGTCCGGCCATAGCAAAACGTTCATTCAGGCGGGCAATTTCTTCGTGCTGGCGAAACACATCTTCCGCTTTAAGCCCGCTTGCATAAGAAGCCGTTTGCGAGTGATCTGCTATACCCAAATATTCAAAACCCAGTTCCTGGCAAAACAAAGCCATTTGTTCCAGTGAATGCTGCCCGTCAGAATATGTGCTATGATTGTGTAAAATCCCCCTCAGGTCGTCCCAGGTAACCAGTTGATCCGGTGTATGGTTTTCCGACCAGATAAATTCACCTGCTCCTTCACGCATCTCCGGTACAATGTAAGGAAGTCCGGCTTTTTCATATATAGCTTCTTCCGAGGCAAATACTTCGTACTTCGCTTGTCTCCATAACGAATCGCCAGAGCTCGTGGGAGTTCCTAAATGTTGCTGAGAAGCGGTTTCAAGGAATAACTCATTCACAAAATTTTCGGGATCCACAGCGATCACTTCGACATTTACCGCAACGTCCTGCACTTTTCCCCGCCATACAAAAGGCGACGATCGTTTTTCATCTTTCAGAAGAAATAAAATTCCGTTCAGAGAATCCTGCAAACCAGCCGGAGAGACCGTCCCGACCAGCACACTGATGGTCTCCACAGTTTCGGCCTTACGTCTCACCTCCCCTGCTATCGCTACCTGCTCATATATTTTTTTCAACTCTTCCGTTATCAGCTCGGCAATGGCCTGGGCTTTATCCATGCGCAGTTTTCCGGCCTGATCTTTCAAAAATGCCAGAGAGTCAAGAATCTTTTGTTCTGTGCTGCCTCCAAAGCCTTTTACTTTTGCAATTTTGCCGCTCTGGCAGGCCAGTTCAAGTTCGTGTAAATTGTCGATACCAAGCTCTCGCCATAAAACCGCTATCTTTTTAGCACCGATCCCTTTAATATTAAACATTTCCAGGACGCCGAGCGGCGTATTTTCCAGCAGTTCTTCCAGTTCCTTGAATGTTCCCCGCTGTGAAATCTCCACGATTTTCGCCGCAGTACTTTTTCCGACACCCTGAAGCTTGGTGAGTTCTTCCAGCGACATCAGAGCCAGTTCTCCGTCCTTATATTTATCCAGATAAAATCCGGCTACGCCATAACTTTTGACTTTGAACGGATCAGCTCCGTGAAGTTCAAGCAGTTTGGCAGTAAGTTCGAGGATCTCTACAATTTCGTCGTTGCTCATGGGTCGGCTTTATTTAATAATGATCTGCGAATTACGAAGTATGTGTCAGCATTTGCAAATCAATCTTTCCGAATCTGATACTATTTTATCGTTTACTTTCCGATTTACCTGCTTTTAAAGTAGTTCTGAAATCCACTTGCCTTACATAGAAAAATCAAAACTATGGCTACGAACATCATCAATCCCTTTTCCCGCCGCGATTTCCTGACTGCCGGCGCGGGTATACTCACGGCATCCCTGTTTTCACCGTTTAGTTTCGCCCTGTCCAAACCCAAAGAGCGCCTGGGTGTCGCCTTGGTAGGTCTGGGTTATTACAGCACAGATTTGCTTGCCCCGGCCTTGCAAAAGACCAAAAACTGCTATCTGGCAGGGATCGTTACGGGTACACCCGAGAAGGCTGAAACCTGGAAGAAAAAGTACAATATTCCTGATAAAAATATTTATAATTATAAAAATTTCGATTCGATAGCCAATAACCCGGATATTGACGTAGTATACATAGTGCTTCCGCCTTCGATGCACAAGGAATATGTGATCCGGGCAGCAAAAGCCGGGAAACATGTTTTTTGCGAAAAACCGATGGCGCTGAATGTCAGGGAATGTGAAGAAATGATCAAAGCCTGTCAGGATAACAAAAGGAGTTTGTCGATCGGCTACCGCTGCCAGCACGACCCGAATACGCAGGAGTACATGCGTCTGGCCAAAGAAAAACCGCTTGGAAATGTTCAGCTGATTTCCTGCGCCGCCGGTTATAAGGAAAGTCGTGCCGGAAACTGGAAAGTGAAACGCGCCATGGGTGGCGGAGCCATGTATGATATGGGTGTGTACGCGTTGCAGGGTGCCCGTCTGGCTGCCGGCGCTGAACCTTTGTCGGTAACAGCGCAGCATGTTGTAAACCGGCCCGAAATTTTCAGTGACGCAGACGAAATCACCCATTTTCAGTTGCAGTTCCCGGGTGGAACCGTGGCGAATTGTACGGGAAGTCATGGTATTAACACCAATTTCCTTAAAGTGAATTATGACAAAGGGTCCCTGCATATGGATTCGTTTTCGGGATACAGCGGCAACAAGGGTTACAGTACATTGGGAGAAATTAATTTCCCGATAGACAACCAGCAGGCCAAACAAATGGATGAAGACGCACTGGCGATCATGCAAAACAAACCGGTACTCGTTCCGGGAGAAGAAGGACTTCGCGACATAAGGATTGTGGAGGCAATTTACAAGGCGGCAAAAACCGGAACCACCGTTAAAATCGGCTAATTATTTTAAAATATAAATCCTAAAAACCACTTAATCGCACATGAATGTAGAACAGCTTAAACAGTATCGTGACGAAGCCCACCAGCACCTTACCAAAGAATTACTTCCCTTTTGGGAAACCCGTTGTGTCGACAAGGAAAACGGCGGATTTATTACCCATTTTGACAATGCCGGCCATGATTCCGGTGAAGATGAAAAATCACTGATTGCCCAAACCCGAACGGTTTTTACTTTTTCCTCGGCCCATCGTGCAGGATATGGCGAAGGCCGCTATGCCGCGATCGCCAAACATGGCGTCGACTTTTTGATCAACAAAATGTGGGATGAAGAAAATGGCGGATTTTACTGGCTGATGGACCGCAAGGGAAACGTCAAAATAGATGAGAAAATAGTTTATGGACTGAGCTTCGCGATTTACAGTTTAAGTGAATACACACTGGCAACTGGCGATCCCATCGGGCTTGAATATGCCGAAAAAACTTTCAACCTATTGCAGGTGCACGGAGCGGATACCTATTACGGCGGCTATTTTGAAATGTTTACCCGTGCGTGGGAACTGAAAGGACCTGGCCCTGCCGGTGGCGACAGAAAAACTCTGGACGCACATATGCACCTGATGGAGGCTTTTACCACTTTGTACGAAGCCAGTGGCAAACAGGTACACCGCAGGAAACTGATGGAGATCACCCAGCTTCTGATCAATAAAATTATGCATCCGGTGTATGGAACCGGCATTCCTCAATTCTGGGCGGACTGGACGGTTGCTCCACAAATTAAGTTTGACATTATCTGGGGATGGGACCGTTTTTCGGAAGATGGTTCAAAAAGTTCGGCAGAGGATAACACCAGTTATGGCCACAATGTTGAGTTTGCCTGGCTGTTGATGCATGCGCTGGATATCGCCGGCGTGTCTTACGATGAGTACCAGACACAGCTTTTAAAATCATTCGACCACGCGATCGCACACGGTATTGACTGGGAGTTTGGCGGTGTTTATGTAGAGGGTTCGCACGCGGGTGAAGTTTATGATCGTGAAAAAGAATTCTGGCAGCAGGCAGAAGTGCTGATCGGTATGCTGGATGCCTACCGGATTTATGAGGATGAAAAATATTTAAAAGCCTATGACGCCACCCACCGGTTTGTTTTTGACAAAATGATCCATCATCAGGTCGGCGAATGGCTGCCGCTGCTGACACGTCAGGGCGAACCGATCTGGAAACATATGAGCCATTCGTGGAAAGTGAATTATCATTCGGTCCGGTCGATGGTTCAGAGTATCGTTCGCCTGGATAAATTGCTGGCAAAAGCCTGATAAGCGGTGTGGATTATTTGCAGCAAAACCGTTGGTAAACTGGACAGTTTCGGGAAAAGGTTCGGCAGAAAGTAATGATTTGAAAGAAAGGAAATTCTGTAAATAGGATGACTGGCAGTGGAATTCCTTCGCCCTTCCAGACCTTTTTATTTTAACCAAAATAACTCATTATCAACATTTTGAAAATGAGAATCCGAATACTGGTTCATAATACATCTGTCAGGTCCGTTATTGGTAATCGCTTTAACTGGTATAATTTGTTTATAAATTCTGGTAGCACGCTCGCAAAAAAAGAGCGTCAGATGTTAAACTTAAACAACCAGAGATATGAGCGCTTTCACGCAACAGGTAAAAGGAAACTGGAACGAGTTAAAAGGTAAATTAAAACAGCAATACGCCGACCTTACCGACGATGATCTTTTGTATGAAGAAGGTAAGGAAGACGAACTTCTTGGAAAACTTCAGACAAAACTGGGTAAAACCCGTCAGGAAGTGGAAGACGAAGTAGAAAGCTGGTCGAAATAGATCATTCGTAACCATTCTTGAAAAAGCGCATGAGGGCTCTGTCTGTCATGCGCTTTTTTTCGTTGAATTAAATTTTTTATGGATTGAAATCCACGGCTACAAGATCGGTCATCCCTATGGGATTTGGTTTTGGGGTCTTATCTGCGGTAGCACATTGGAACGAAGGCGTGGTCGATTTTGTAGCTAAATAAATTCGTAATTTCATAGTGCCATCGGCACGACCGATCTTGTAAACATGGATTTTAATCCATGGAATGTTGTGAATTTTTCCAAATCCTGAACCCGATATGAATATTAAAGAAATCCCTGTTGCTGTGGTTGGCCTCGGCCTGATGGGATCAAGCATTGTTACCTGTATGCTTATTGCCGGCCACCCGGTTGTCGCGCTGGCTCCTTTGGGCAATGACCTTCTTTTCGCTAAAAAGAGAATTTCCGATGATCTCGAAAAATCCTTACAACACGGAATTGTTAAAAATAACCCGGAATATTATCTTCAGAACCTGACGATTACAGAGGACTATGCGGATCTGTTCGCGTGTAAACTTGTGATTGAATGTACGCTGGAAGATGTCGCGATCAAGCAGTCGGTTTACCAGAAAGTGGAATCGGTCATTGCATCTGATGCTATTCTGACCAGTAATACCTCTGCGATTCCGATAAGCACATTACAGAAACTTACGTTGCATCCGGAAAGATTTTTCGGCCTGCACTGGGCTATCCCGGCACATACAACCCGCTTTTTAGAAATCATCTGCGGAGACGACAGCAATATCAGTCACGGTGAATTTTTATACGAGCTTTCGTCACATTGGGGTAAAGAACCCATTTTGGTGCGTAAAGATATCGCCGGTTTTATCACAAACCGGCTGATGTACGCGATGTACCGGGAGGCCATCAGTCTGGTTGAAGGAGGTTATGCAACAGTTGAAGACATTGACCGTTCCTGCCGAAACAATGCAGGTTACTTTATGACTTTCGTTGGCATTTTCCGATGGATGGACTTGACCGGGGTTCCGGCCTATCATACCGTGATGAAGGATTTGCTGCCTACTTTAAACAATAGCACCAAAGTGCCTGAACTGATAAGTAAAATTGTAGAAGCCGGTGGGAAAGGGGTAGCAAACGCCAAAGGATTTTACGATTATTCACCCGAAGAAGCGCGATTATGGGAAGAAACCTACGCGGCGTTCAGTTATGAAATCAGAGAATTAGCGTTAAAATATCCCGCTGATTTAGTTAAAAAGACGTTGAAGGAACGGCAGGAACAACAACAGCAAAGTCAGTAAGTGCCTGGCGTGCTTGTGTCACCCTTTCTGGGTTATAAATGGAAGCACAATAAACGCTCCTTTCTATAATACTTTCAACCCTTCTGGTTTAGACAAAAAGTAGAAAGAATGGTTAGAATAAATTCTCAAAAAGCATTTTGAAAGTATCGTATTATCCATTCAATAAACCCGAAGGGTTGAAATTATGATAGCACCGAAGTCTGTTGCACAACCTCCTAACCCCGAAAGGGTGACAGAAGGCTTGGCGAAAACAACTATTTAACCGACAAAA
Organism: Dyadobacter diqingensis; assembly: GCF_024220585.1. GTDB lineage: Bacteria > Bacteroidota > Bacteroidia > Cytophagales > Spirosomataceae > Dyadobacter > Dyadobacter diqingensis. Next base: position 374,879 of record NZ_JAMXKF010000005.1, on the reverse strand, counting down.
CAAGCCGCTTTAACGACTGCTTCTGCACACCCGTAGAGTTGCCGGCACGTTTTTGGGAATCTTCCAGTCGAGCAGTACCCGGAGAAATTTCCTGATATTCACCAAGCACCTGATTCAGGTCTAATTTTAACGTTTTCACGTCCATATTTTCAATTTTAATTCCCGGACCCGGAGCATGATAAACAGTATTTTGCCTGATTTCAATACCACTCGCGCCATTCAAATGGATCCCCGTCCCCTGCTTTTCAATCTGTCCGACATACTGAAACAGGTTATTTTCGATAAGACAATCGGATGGTTTGCCACTTCCGTTAGGATCCACGTCGCCACTAAAAAAAGAAACGGCATTTGCGCCGACGTGAGACACCAAAGTACCTGCCACCTGATCATTGCGGTTATACCGGTTGAATACGATCGCGTTGCCTCCCAGATCTGTGAAATTACAATCCTCTATTTTACAGTTTTCAGTTCCCTCCAAAACGACTGCCCCACCCCGATAAACCGCCCAATCACTGCCAGTAAGCATATCCCGGCTATGCATAAATGTCCTTTCATTATGACAAAACCACAGATTTTTCAGCGTTACATTCCGCAAAGGATTGGCCGCCGTCCCCGTCAATTCCATGCTGTTTTTGAGATTGGAAACCTCAATAACGGCCTTTGCCAAATCCAGACCAGTTGTCGGATAATAATACAGCATATTAATCGATTTGTCGAGATACCATTCTCCCGGCGTATCGAGCTCGCCCAAAACGTTTTCAACAAAATGGTATCTTTTATCCATATGGCCTGGGTATTTGTACTGCCATCCGCCATCCAGTTCTACATTATCCGTATCATCAACACCCGTAATCCGGTAATGCAGGCTCCCCTTCCGGCTCTCATCTAACCCATGCACATATCCGCCCGACGGGTTTCCCCAGGTTAACACGCGGACATAATAAGTCGCATCTTCCGCTGTACCTTTAAACACTTTCGCCGTTGAATCCATGTTGGGATAACGCGCCATCGTTTGCAGCGCGCCATTGACAAATAATCGCTCAAAAGAAATGCCGGGAGGCAGCGAAGCACTGTAAATTCCACTATGGAAATGACGCCAGTCAGGTTTCAAAACACGGCCGGCACTCAGTATCACCTTTTGATTTTCAAATGCCTTAATTTCAAGCTCCGAAGGAAATTTTACAGAAGGTTGAATTTTTACAGTTTTCTCTAAATAATAAGTACCGCCCATCAGCTGAATACTCACCTGCTTCCCGGCGAACATTTCACTCAGGGATAGGGCCCTTTCCAGCGTTTGCACCGGCCGCGCAAGTATCCCGGTATTTTCATCGTCGCCCTTTGGTGATACATAGATCTTGTTAACCTGGGCAATCGCAGGAAGTGTCAGAACTAAAAAAATTGAAATCAGAATTCTCCGCATGCTTGTTACAAAACCTTTCCAACAATATTCCCTGGCAAACCGACCACCGTCCGATCAAAATCCGGCTGCCAGTCAACCAGCTTCCATTTAAAAAGGAACAATCATTTTTTCTTACTGCAAAACCTCATTTTATTCTCGGAATTTTTGTCCGATAAAGTGGTTCTTCTGGAAAGTCTTGAGTAGCTTTGAGGCATCCGGACGGTCACATTTTATAGTAGTTTTAAGACCAGTTAAAATATAATATTATAAAGAATACGATTTATAACACCCTACCGGATTTCTTTCATTTCCCTGACATAATTGAATCTCACCCATGAACGACTTCATTGCTGCAAGATCTCAAATGGCCCTCTCTCTGGGCTTCCATATCATTTTCTCTTGTATTGGAATGGTTATGCCTTTTTTTATGGCAGTGGCCCATTACTACTATCTCAAAACAAATAACATTGTTTATAAAAATATAACAAAAGCGTGGAGCAAAGGAGTTGCCATTTTCTTTGCAACCGGGGCCGTTTCCGGGACTGTACTGTCTTTTGAGCTGGGGCTGTTGTGGCCGCGTTTCATGGAGCATGCAGGTCCCATTTTTGGTATGCCTTTTTCACTGGAAGGAACCGCATTTTTCATTGAAGCCATTGCACTCGGCTTTTTTCTCTATGGCTGGGACCGCTTTAACAAATGGTTTCATTGGTTCACCGGTGTCATTGTTGGGGTGAGCGGGCTGGCTTCCGGGATTCTCGTGGTGGCGGCTAATGCGTGGATGAACAGTCCGGCAGGTTTTGATTTTGTCGACGGTCAATATCTCAATGTCGATCCTGTGAAAGCGATGTTCAACGACGCCTGGTTTTCGCAGGCGCTGCATATGTGTATTGCTGCCTTCGCTGCAACGGGCTTCGCAGTGGCCGGCGTGCACGCGCTGATGATCGTCAGGCGACAGAATGTATATTTTCATACCAAATCGTTTACTATCGCGGCCGTTTTTGGTTGCGCCGCGGCATTATTACAGCCCCTCAGCGGCGATATTTCCGCAAAAGACGTTGCGAAAAGACAACCTGCCAAGCTGGCCGCCATGGAGGCGCATTTCCATACCGAAAAATCAGCCGGATTGGTCATCGGAGGAATTCCTGACGAAAAAAATAAAACGGTTGATTACGGGATTAAGATTCCGGGATTGCTCAGTTTTATGGCACACGGCGATTTCAGCAAAGAAGTAACCGGCCTTGATCAGATCAAACCCGAAGATCATCCTCCGGTAGCCATTACGCATTATGCCTTTCAGGTAATGGTCGGACTGGGTATGGCGATGATGGCGATCTCATTCCTGTATTTCCTCGCTCTGTGGAAGATGAAAAAGTGGCTTCAAAGCGACTGGCTTCTCAAACTTTTCGTAGCCGCAACACCGCTGGGGTTTATTGCCGTAGAGGCTGGCTGGACAGTGACGGAGGTCGGGCGACAGCCGTGGATTATTTACAATGTTATGCGTACGGCTGATGCTGTGACGCCAATGCCCGGGATTGGTTATTCGTTTTATTTGTTTACCGCCATGTATGTTTCACTGGGCATCATCGTGACTTTCATGTTGTACCGGCAAATAAAAATGGTTGGCAAGCTGTACGATCTCCCGACGGGCGCAAAACATTAACCCGGACTGTCGCAACGGCATTCACTTATTTCATCACTCATTCAAAATTGATATGTTATACGTCGTCATCATATATCTCTGGACATCTATTTTGCTTTATCTTCTTTTAGGAGGTGCTGATTTTGGCGCAGGTATTATTGAGTTGTTTACATCAAAAGCCAATAAAATCCAGACGCGCAAAACCCTTTACGAAGCCATCGGCCCTATATGGGAAGCCAACCATATGTGGCTGATCATTGCCATCGTGATCCTGTTCGTTGGTTTTCCAACGATTTACAGCACCATGTCGGTGAATCTGCACATTCCGCTGACCATTATGCTTTGGGGGATTATCGCAAGAGGAACTGCTTTCACCTTCCGGCATTATGATGCGGTAAAGGATGATATGCAAGATATTTACAATCCGATTTTCGCCTATTCCAGTTTCATCACCCCATTTTTCCTCGGCATTATTGCCGGTAGTGCTGTGTCGGGCCATATCGATCCGGAAGCCGACAACTTCATGGATGCATATATTTTCAGCTGGCTTCACTGGTTTTCCATTTCAGTGGGACTTTTTACCGTTGCCATCTGTGGTTTTTTGGCTGCCGTATTTCTGATCGGAGAAGCAGATAATGACCACGACCGTACGCGATTTGAACGCAAAGCCAAAGCCTTCAACATTGCCGCAGTAATCAGTGGCGTGCTCGTGTTTATGTCGGCATTGGCAGAAGGTATTCCTCTGATCGACTGGGTATTTGGAAATACCGTTGGCATCATTGCCATTTCAGCGGCCACGTTATCACTGATCCTGCTTTGGTATTTATTTTACAAAGGCAAAAGAAATATCCTGCGTGTACTCGCCGGATTTCAGGTAACCATGATTCTTTTGACAACCACGTACCGGCACTATCCTAACATTGTAATCCTGAAAAACGGGGGTTATCTTTCACTGATTGAACACAGCGGCCACGAAAAGGCGATCGAAGCATTAGCGATGGCTCTGCTCATTGGAAGTATTTTTATCCTTCCCGCCCTCTTTTACCTCATTTACAGTTTCCAGAAAAAGAAGGTGGATTATGTGGCGGAATGAGAGAAGTCAAGTTTTGAAAACTTGACTTCTGAAGGTTGATTCCATCGAATCGTGTTAAGCCTCTTTTATTACTTATTTTCCTTAACAATTTTCAATCCTTTTGTCCACCGGGCAAGCTCTTTCAGCATGTTATCGGCTGAGCGGTGTGCGGAGTCTGCCGGAACGAAAGCACCTTCTTCGGTGATATACTGGGTAAACAGAGGGAAATTCACCGCCTCATAAATTGGCACCATTTTAAACGTTGACAAGTCGGATTTCAGGCTGTTAGCCGCCCTCGTTCCAGCCGATATCCCGCCATAACTGACAATACCTGCCGCTTTGTATCCCCATTCGTGAAACAAATATTCCAGCGCATTTCTCAGCGGCGCCGGATAATTGAAATCATACTCAGCAGTTACAAAAATGAAAGCATCAGCCTCGTTGATTTTTGCACTCCATTTTCTGGTATGCTCATGCTCGTATTGCTGCATGGTCGGATGATTGGCTTCATCCATCAGCGGCAATTTTATCTCCGCCAGATCCAGCAGCTCTACATTAAACGCTCCATGATTTTTAGCAATTTCACTAATCCAGGCCGCAACGAGCGGGCCTTTTCTTCCCGGCCTGACTGTCGACGTAATAATTTTCAGATTGTACATATATCCAATATTAGTTTTTTCAAAAGCAACTTATACCGGCTTCCGGCAAATTCAGCCCGCGACCGGTCCCCGAAAGCCGATAGTACCATAATTACTCCTGACCAAATTCACCGTCAGCAATAATCCAGACCTCTTCACTCAGCATCGGTGCAGGGAATTTGGGGCCAATTCCAAAGTCAGCACGCTTTACACTGCCCGTTGCCCGGAAACCTGCCACAGGTTTTTTGTTCATCGGGTTTGCGATGGTACCCCGGTACCAAAGATCCAAAGTCACAGACTTGGTAACACCGTGCATCGTCAGATCACCCGTTAGCTGATATTTTCCATCGCTTACTTTCTTTACGCCTGTACTTTTGAAAGTCAGCTCGGGATTAGTCGTCGCATCGAAAAAGTCAGCCGACTTCAAATGATCGTTACGTTTCTCCACGCCCGTGTTAATGGACGCTGTTTTGGCATTTAACGTAAAAACTGCATCGCTAAAATCCGGTTTGGCCGCTTTGATAGTCGCATCAAAATCGGTAAACGCGCCGGACACCGTTGAAACCCCAAGATGCGTAATATCAAATTTAAGCTGAGAATGTGCTTTATCAGATTTCCAGACCGTTTGAGCGAACGACGTAAACGACAAAACCGATAACAGAATAAGCAGTGAAATCCTTTTCATAGTAGTCCAAAGTTTAATGGTGATGATTACAAGATAAATTAAAAATAAAACTGTAATAAAACGAATTCAACTTTCCATATTGGCACAGGACTTATGACTCCGGCCTCTGAAATCATGCGTTATCCAACTCCTAAATTACTCAATCCAGTGTCGTATCAATGGTGATGGTATGAGTTAACGTATTGTGAATCGGACACTTGTTGGCAATGGCAAGGAGCCTCGTTTTCTGCTCGTCATTCAAATCACCGATAACTTCAATCTTCCGGTTCATTTGGGACACATTCTGTTGAACATCTCTTGAAAACTCGACTTCCACATGAATTGCGGTTAATTCCAGCCAACCCTTTCGGTTTGCATACATCCGCAACGTACCGCAGGTACAGGCAGCCAGCGCAGATGCCAGCAATTCTTCGGGAGAAAAACCGAGGTCCATCCCTCCCGCCGAAAGAGGTTCATCGGCGATAATGCTATTGGTTGCGGTTTTTATTTCGGTTTTGTAAAGTGCAGTTCCGATGCTTGCGAATACTTTTGCCATTATTTTCTTTTTAGGTTATTGGTCTCAGGAGGAAGCGGGACGAAACCGGTTTCGCCGGGAACGGGTTTGAAGTTTTGTGCCAGCCAGTTTTCCTTTGCCTGATCAATCAATTCCTGCGTAGTGGCCACAAAATTCCAGTAAATAAACCTTTCCTCTGGAAAAGGTTCTCCGCCAAAAATATATACGGTCGTGTTTTCAGTCATGAAAAACTCGCAAAGCTGCGTTTCCTTGGCAACCAAAAGCTGTTTGGGGAGATACGTATTCCCTTCAGCTTCAATCTGCCCTTCCAAAATATACAAGCCCGCTTCACCATACAGCTCGCTGCCAATTTTCACCGACCTCGCTTCGGTGGTTTTGATTTCCAGATAATAAAGTGGACTAAATACGGGAACGGGCGATTGGCGGTTCATAAGCGAGCCTGCAATCAGCTTGAACGACACGCCGTTTTCTTGCCATTGAGGCAATTCAGTTTCGGATGCATGGAAAAATTCCGGCTCCATCTGTTCCAGGTCCTTTGGCAAAGCTACCCATATTTGTAGGCCATGGAGCTCTTTGTCCGAATGACGCAGATATTCCGGTGTTCTTTCCGAATGGACAATGCCGGCCCCGGCGGTCATCCAGTTAACCTGTCCCGGTTTGATTTCAATTTCTGTTCCGAGGCTGTCTTTATGCATCACGTTGCCCTCAAAGAGATAAGTCAGCGTAGAAAGTCCGATGTGCGGGTGTGGCGGGACATCCATATTCTGATGGTCATTCATTTTTGCAGGCCCCATGTGGTCGATAAAAATAAAAGGTCCGACCATCCTTTTGCCTGAAAACGGCAGCAGCCGCCCCACCATAAAGTTACCGATATTTCGGGGGCGCTCTTCTATTATGAGATTGATATTGGACATCTTCTTTGGCGAAAAATTCAGGTTTGTGTTTGGAAGCAAAAGTTAGATATTATTATCCGATTTAATCAAAAGCGATAATAATTTAATCTGTAAAGCCAAAAGCCGCTGAATTTGCAACGCTACTGATTAGATTTGAAAACCCAAATGAAATGAAACAATGCAGACCAATATTCCAAGAGTGGATATCAGCACACTTTCCGCGTACCGGGAAGATGATATTATGATTAGCCGGTTTGCGGAATATCTGGCCATCCACCCCAACCTGACTGCACCACACCGCCACAGTTTTTTTCACCTGCTTTTTTTTACCGAAGGTGGCGGCAGGCACACCATTGATTTTAATCATTTTGATGTAAGGCCGTATCAGATATATTTTATGACGCCAGGGCAGGTGCACTCCTGGGATTTTGAGGGGCAGGTGGATGGGTATGTGGTTAATTTTTCAGGCAACTTTTTCCAGTCATTTCTGCTCAGACCGGAATATATCGGTGCATTTTCATTCTTTAACGGGATTACGACGGAGAGTGTCATTAACCTGTCAAGCGGTGTTCAAAAGCCGGTAACTGATCTTTTTGAGGATCTGATCACACAATCACAACAACATCAGGTTTTCAAAGAAGATATGCTTCGGGTGCTGCTTTTACGGATATTTATTACAATCGAGCAGAGCATTTCTCTCAATAAACCTAACAACACACCGTTTCAGTCCAATCCGGTTTTAAGCAATTTTCAGAAGTTGATTGAAAAAAATTATCTCGAAACCAGACTTCCCAGCGAATATGCCGAGTTATTAAACATAACTCCCAACCACCTGAACGCGTTGTGCAAGGAGCATCTGGGTATGCAGGCAGGCGAAGTGATCCGCAACCGCGTGGTGCTGGAAGCTAAGCGACTACTTGTAAATCTCGGCCTGAGTGTTTCTGAGATAGCCTATAAACTCAACTTCAACGATAACTCTTATTTCACCAAGTTCTTCAAAAAAGAAGTCGGTATGAGCCCGGAGGTTTTTAGGAAAAAGTCTATTTCTGAAAAGTAAAACACTGAAAAACAATACCGATTTGTCGAAATCGGGAAGGGAATTCGCATATCAGATTGTTATACCAAAAAATGTTATATTTGTGTTGCAGCATATTTTCAGTTATAACATCATGAAAGCTAACATCATCAATATTGGCAATAGCCAGGGAATAATTCTGCCTTCCACACTTTTACGACAGCTAAATTTAACATTCCGGTCAAGCGTTCAAATTGAAGTGGACAATGGCACCATTGTTATAAAACCCGACCCTCGTCAAGGCTGGGCAGACGCAGCAAAGGAAATGCGGCAGGCTGGAGATGACGAATTGTTACTTGGCGATCTGTCCAGTGAATTTGACAACGACGAGTGGACATGGTAAAAAGTATCAACCAGTATGAAGTATACTGGATTTCACTCGATCCGACACTGGGAAGAAAAATTGCCAGAGCACGACCCTGTGTTGTGGTAAGCCCTGACGAAATGAATCAATATCTTCGAACCATTATTGTAATACCCATAACGTCCACCATAAAAAACTACCCGTGGCGTGTGGATTGTATGGTTTCAGCCAGGAAAGGCTCGATCGCAACCGATCAGATAAGAGTTGTCGACCGTACCCGTATAGGCTCAAAAATCGGCGAACTATCCCAAAAAGAAATTAACGCATTAAAAGAAGTAATGCTCAGCATGCTAATCGAATAGACTTTCTACGACCAGCTGGCACAACAATCAATAAGGCTCCGGCTGCCGCGTCTTCAAGTTAAGTACGGTGTGGCTGAAATAGGGATACAAAGCAATCAGCAGCATCACGAACAAAATTCCCCAGCAGATCCACGCATAGTAATCCATGGCATAACGCAACAGCATTTGCTTTTCAACCGCCTTATGCAATAAACCCGTTGCCATTTTAGCAGCCTGATCACGGGGAATGCCGTGTGACTCCATTTGATGTTGATAGCCGGCAAGTCTGTCTGTTGCTACTGTGCTCAAAAGCGTGACCTGATTTCGGAAGTCCTCCTGGTGCGTACTTTTGGAGAATAACTGAAAGGACGTGATCATCGCCATACTCAGCGTAAAACCGGTAAAACGAAATAAAATTCCGGCCATGGAAGCCGAGCTGCCGATCACGGCGGGAACGGATGACACCGTGAAAATAATCAGCGGTGTCATAATGGTGCCGGCGCCAAGCCCCTGAACGATCAGAGGCAGGATAAAAGTAGACGCGTCAGCCTCGGTGGAAAAAAGAAAATACATCCAGCCATGAAAAAGCAACAGGAAACCAAAACCGCTCAGCCAGATCATCCGCATCGGTTTTTTTAGCAGGATTAACCGCGAGGAAACCAGCACACTGACCGCAACACCGATCATATTGGCCAGCATCAACTCCGATACGTGGATCGGATCCATACCAAGCACAGCTTCAAAATAATTGGAAGTAATGTTCAGCGAACCGCGGCAGATGTAAAACGGGATAAGCAAAAACGCCCCGATGCGAAAATTAGAATATTTGAATACTGCCAAATTCAAAAAAGGCCGTTTCAGATTAACCTGCCGGATAACAAACAAGGGAATGATTAAAAGTAAGGCGCCGATACAGGTCCAGATGTGGAAATTTTCGAGCCAGTAATTGGTTTGACCGTAAATCAACACATACCCGAACAGGCATAAAAAACAGGCGTAATAAATAAAACTGGCCCAGTCGAGCTGATACAAAGGAAATCGTCTTCCAAGCCTGATATTGTTCATGATACCCATCAGCAAGATTGATCCCGGTAAAACCATATAAATCATCGCTTTATACAACGCCTGGTAATCGAAGTATTCAATAATCAACGACGCGGTAAACATGACAAGCGGCGAGGAAATAACCAGCAAACCGTAAAAAACGGAATAGCCTACTTCTCTGGACCGCTCGTCGGAAAGTCGCCGAAATATTAGCGTGATACAAACACTGTTGATCCCTCCCGTGAATATCCCCTGCAAAAATCGGGTCAAAAAAAAGACAAACGGACTGCGGGTATAATAACAGACGTAACAGGTGGCCATCAGTAAAACCACGTTGATGATGAAGTACTGTTTCGTTGGCAGATAATTAAAAAACCGCTGTTCGAGGGAATAAAAACTCGCGAGGGCTGCGTAGTAAACGATCGTGGAATACTGAACGTCGATGGGTTCGATACCATAATAACCAGCCGTGGCGCTGATGTTACTGGTAAACAACCCGAAAAGTGCGAGCAGCGGAAGCATCATCAAGCCGATGCTTCCACGGATCAACCACTCCGGAACCCAGGGTTTGAATAAGGGCTTGTGCACGTCATTCATTACTTAAAGTTCCTTTCTTAACCATCACAATCGCATTCATACCTGCCCGCAGATAATCTATCTTTGATTTTGCATCAGTAAGCAATATCCTTACCGGAATCCGCTGTGTAATTTTCACAAAATTCCCGGTTGAGTTATCGGGAGGAAGCAATGAGAATCTCGAACCCGTTGCCGGCGATAAGGATACAATTCTTCCGTTAAAATGCTCGCCTGGCAAAGCGTCGGCTTCAATATCTACAAGCTGTCCCGTGTGCATGTGCCTGATCTGGGTTTCCTTAAAGTTTGCAATAACCCACTTTCCCTCATGCTGGTCGACAATAAAAGCAAGCGTTTGTCCGGCCTGAATCATTTGTCCGTTTTGAATGGTTTTTCTACCCATCTTACCATCGTACGGCGCTGTGATGACGGTATACGAAACATCCAGCCTGTTCCGGTCCACAACCGCCTCTCTCCTTTTGATCTCGGCCAAAGCCACCTCGCGTTGTACCTCAATGTCGTTCACTTTTGATAAAGAAGCCTGGTAAGCATCCTGAACCGATTTATATTCCGCCTTCGCCACTTCCAGCGCAGTTTTTACATTTTCAAACTGCTGCTGTGTGACCGCTTCTACCTGCAATAACTTTTCATAACGGACAAATTCCTGCTCCTGATGCCACAGTTTCGCCTTTGCTGCGGCTATTTGTCCCTCGTTCACCGTAGCGTTTTTCGAGGTCGTCTGCACAGAACTTTGCAATACCCCGATTTGCGCTTTCGCGTTCAGCAACGCCGCTTCCGCCTCTTCCTGTTCCAGCTGATACTCCCTGTTATCGATAATCAGCAGTGTGTCGCCCTTTTTCACCGACTGGTTTTCCTCATACCGGATTTCCCGTACGTACCCGCCGACCCGTGAAGTTACCGGATTGATGTATTCCTCTATTTGTGCGTCTTCGGTCACTTCATATTTCCATAACTCCCATAGGGTTGTTAGTCCCCAGATAGACAACCCGATCAGGATGACCCCGGCAACCCAGGCAGTAATTTTTGTGATCAGTTTGTCTGAATTGTTAAATTGATTTTGTGTGGTGCTCATTTTCTTAAAGTTCGCCGATGGTTTTCATGAGGTAATAATATTCGAGTTTTGCACGGATTTGTGCCGAGGTCAGATCAAAACGTGATTGCAGCAATTGCGTATCTGCATCCAGTAAATCCGTCAGAAGTGCCAGCTGATTGAAATAAGTATTGTACACGATCCGATAAGTTTCGGTTGCCTGTCTGATGTTCTGCTCTGAAACCGAAATCCTTTTCAGAGATTCCCGGTAGCGTACATACGCCTCATTGACCTCAACTTTCAGCGCATCCTCTTCGTTGCTGTGGGTAAGATGCTGTTTTTCAATGCTGATTTCGGCAGCTTTTACCTTATGATTGTTTTGATAAAGGGACGAAAGTGTATAGGAAACCTTCACTCCCGCCTGCCCCAACCCGTAAAGCGATGCCGCATAAGGGTAAAAAAGGATCTGGGGATAGGTGTATCCGTACTCCGCATAGGCCACTACTTTGGGCAAAGCATTCGACTTAACCCCTTTAAGCGCCAGCTTTTTCAGCTCCGTCTCTTTCTCGGAAATTCGAATCCCGTAAGCATGTGCGAAGGCATCACTAAGATAGTCGTCGTAAATTTTGCCGGAGTTTTCCTGCACCAGAATGTTCTCGTCCGGCTTTATGACAGTGCCCTCCGGCAATCCGATCAGAATTACCAGTTTATGATTATTAATCGCAATCGTGTTTTCAATTTCGACAAGCAGCATTTTCTGTTTGGATAATTGCAGCTCTCCCCGAAGCACATCACTTCTCAAAATCACACCGTTTTTAAATAATTCACGGATCTGGTCAAGGCGTTTCTGTTGCTCTGCAATGTCGGCTATGACCAGTTTCTTAAAAACCCTGTTCCGTTCCAGTTCAAGATAAAAGGCCGTCGCCTTAAATTTGATTTCAGAAGCGGTCAGGTCTTTTTCAATCGTCGAGATATCATGTTCAACCTCTTCCTCTCTGATCTTTGTTTTGATTTCCCCCCCGTTGTAAAGTACCATGGAGGCCTCCGCATTCAGCTGGAAATAATTGTGGATGATATTGCCGTAAACCGGCTTGCTGAAAATACCGTTTTCGTACAAAGGCATATCCGAAACCCGGGCGTACTTTGTAGCGCTCTTGATCTCCGGCAAACGCTCGGCCCTGGCGTCTTTCAGATTTTCATCACGGACAGAAATCTGCAATTGCCGTATCTGAACACTTTTGTTATGTGTCTCAGCTTATTGCCATACTTGTTGTAGTGATAATGGTAATGAGTCCTGTGTACCGGCAGTTTCCTGTGCCTGAGTTGGTTGTAGTCTCGAAATTCCTAAAAACAGAAGAAGCAAAAATTGTTTTTGATGGTAACACATATATTTGTTTGATGACCTTACAAAGGTAACAGGCGCCAAAAACAACTACTTTCTATATATTGCCAAATATTTGTTAATTCCGGCCATCATGAATGTTTCCGATCAGCTTGTCAATATCGACCGAAACCCTGAATCCAATTACGTTTTGCACGACAGAATGGAAAATCGCTTTCCATTTCACCACCATCAGAAAGGCCAGTTAACCTATGTGGAAGGCGGGATTGCCTACCTGAATACCATGGACAAGGCCTATTTCTTACCGGCCCGTCATTACATATGGATTCCACCCGGACTGGAACATTTCGTTCATCAGAAAAAAAACTCATCGATTGTACGTAACCTCTATTTCGCGATGCCAGCGAATGATCCACATCTCTTTTACGACCGGATGGGCATATATCCTGCGAATAATCTGCTTTTAGAAATGGTGAAGTATACCGAAAAATGGAATGGTGAGATTCTTGCAGATACTTTCGAGAATGAATTTCTGACGGCTTTACGGAAACTTTTACCTCGCATCAGCACGCACCCGCTGCCCATTGTCCTTCCCACCACCGACCATGAGCGCATGCAGCCCGTCATCCAATATATTCAGGCTAATCTGGACGCGCCGCTACATCTGGAATCAGTTTCCAAAACTTTTGGCATGAGCGCCAGAACACTTTCGCGCCTTTTTCAGTCAACGCTCGACACATCTTTCCTGCAATATTTAAAGCTTTCCCGCATGATCCGGGCCATGGAACAGCTTTTGCAAACCAACAAAACAGTCAGTGAAATTGCCTACGAAACGGGCTATAACAGCATTGCTACTTTCAGCAACACATTTTATGGATTGGTAAACGTGCGTCCTTCGGAATTCCAGAAGTTCCAGCCATGAAAATCCCGCCATTTCAACCTCTGTAACAACCAGGATTACGAAGGTAAAAACTGCGGGATAAGATATCACCAGACTATTTAATATTCTGAACGACTTCCTCGGCGCGCGGGCTAATGAAAATGGCTAGCCACGATCTTCTGGCCAAACGGTAAAAATACGGGGTCAGGATAATAAGCACCGGAATGATGCTGAACAGAAAATAATCAAGATACTCGCCGAACAAATTAACAAATACCAGAAAATAGGCCAGCATAAAAACCACGTAAAACGCGTAACTCATATACAGTGCCCCCTGATAAAAACCAGGCTCCGGAACCAGGTTTTCACCACAATTCGGGCAATGTTTGTTCATCTTATCGAATTTGAAACTGTAAGCACTTTTCGTAATAAAAAAATCTCCCTCGGCACAACGCGGGCATTTATTAAACGCCACGCTATATAAACGGCTATGTTTCATGGTTAGCTATGGATTAAAAACAGGGTCTAAAATATTAAACAGACAATTATTACTATTAAACCAGGCAAAACTCCGATCAACTTCCGCCTGTGTTTTCATTCTTTAATTATCTGTTACAAATTTCGTATTAACCATTCGTATATCTAAGGACAGATGTTATCTTTTGTGGTACTAATCAACGATCCTGACAATTTCTCACACTATACTCACCATTTCCCGACATTGGATAATATGTACAACAGGAACGCGTAATTATCAATTTACTTCCATTTTGCAAAGCGTTAACTTTGTTTTATCAGCAAATAAAAATAATCCAAAAGACTCCCCTTTTTTAAAGCTGCAAATAATAATAACGATATGTTGCAAAAAAACTGTCTTTTATAATTCACACCATTCCATTGATTTAAAGGATGTTAACTATAAATCTGTTTTTATTTCAAAAAATATTTTAGTTTTAATTAGGAATGATCGTTCCAATACAATTACCTTTACGGAACAATCATTCTATTATTAATCAACACAGAGATAAACAGATTAATCAAATTTTCAATTATGAAAAAGATTATTGACATCGTAGCTATTTTGCTCTTCGCAGCCACAATAACCCTGAGTACCCAAGCCCAGTCACCAGCCAATCCACCGGCAAATTTTAAACATCAGACAGCACATGTAAATGGTGTTAATATTCATTATGTAATCGGCGGAAAAGGCGAACCGCTGGTGTTGGTTCACGGGTTTGGACAAAACTGGTACATGTGGAACCGTATTTTGCCGGAGCTTTCCAAACACTTTACGGTGATCGCACCGGACCTACGGGGTGTGGGCGAGTCAGATAAGCCAGCCACCGGTTACGACAAGAAAACAATGGCGAACGATATACATGAACTCGTGAAAAAACTGGGTTACAACAACATCAATCTGGCCGGACACGATATCGGTTTGATGGTCGCTTATGCTTATGCCGCCCAATTCCCGACAGAGGTTAAAAAAGTAGCTTTAATGGATGCATTACTACCTGGTATTGAACCAGTTTGGAGTCAGGTATCTGCAAGCGCCTGGTGGTTCGGATTTTTCTCATGGCCCGCATCGGGTTCTATCGTATCCGGTAAAGAAAGAGAATTCCTGACAAACTTCTGGCCTATGGTTGGTCATGTTCAAAACCCGTTTACAAAAGAAGAAACAGACGAATTTATCAGAGCTTATGCGGTCAAAGGAGCAGTAGCAGGCAGCTTTCGGTGGTTTGGAGCCTTCCCTCAGGACGGAAAAGATAACGTTGAATTTGCCAAACAAAAACTGACTATGCCATTGCTTGCGATGGGTGGGGAATATTTTGCAGCAGCATTTCTTAAAGATCATTCAGGGCTCGTGGCAACGCAGGTTACAGAAGTAAAAATCGCAGGATCCGGACACTGGGTTGTTCAGGAAAACACTGCACAGGTTCAGGAAGCTTTGCTTGACTTTTTCCTGGACAAAGAATAAAACATCAATAAGAAAAAGCAAACCTTTATTCGGAACAATAATTCCTGATAAGCCAATTAAAAGAACAATCATTCCATATAATAAAAATAAAAGCTAAAATGAGCAATCTTAAAAACAAAGTCGCAGTTGTAACAGGTGGTAACAGTGGAATTGGGCTGGCCACAGCAAAAGAATTTAGAGCGCAAGGCGCAGAAGTCGTGATTACAGGCAGAAATCAGGAACTCTTAAATAACATAGCAACTGAGATAAGTGCAACAGGCATTGTTGCCGACCAGGGAGACCTTGCCTCGATCGACAAACTTGTAGAAGAGGTAAAAAACAAGTTTGGTAAAATTGATATTATCTTTTTGAATGCTGGTTTAACTGCCTTTTCACCTGTGGAAACTGCCACGGAAGAGCATTTCGACTCATTGGTTGACGTCAATGTTAAAGGTGCTTTCTTCACCATACAAAAATTTCTTCCCATACTGAATGATGGTGGTTCCATTGTGATGAATACTTCTATTAATGCCAATGTAGGGATGCCGAATACAGCCGTATATGCTTTAACAAAAGGAGCTTTGTTATCTCTCAACCGGGTATTGGCAACTGAACTCGCTCCAAGACAGATCCGTATCAACGCAGTTTCCCCCGGTCCTGTTGAAACCCCTCTTTATGGAAAACTAGGCTTAGGTCAGGAGGAAATCGAAGGTTTTGGTGGATTGCTTGGTAAAAAAATCCTGCTCGGCCGTTTTGGACAAGCCGAAGAAGTTGCAAAAACGGTGACATTCCTGGCTTCTTCAGACGCTTCGTTTATCACAGGGACAGAAATTGTTGTGGATGGCGGACTTACTGTTAACGCAGTGCTTAATTAATTTTCTGTAAAAATCCGGAACACCTGTTCCATAAATATTAACTTTGCTGAGAAATCAGCAAAGTTTTTTCTCATATGGCACGTACAAAAGAATTTGACAAAGACGCAATTCTTGACAAAGCGGTAGATCTTTTTTGGTTCAAAGGTTACAACGGATCTTCGATGCAGGACGTGGTCGATACCCTTGGTTTGAGCCGTTCGAGCCTCTATGATACATTTGGCGACAAACGGCAGCTTTATCTTGCGGCATTGGAAAGATATAGAAATCAGGCGGCGGGAGGTTTGATCGAAATGGTCAGCACATCCCGCAACACCATAAAATCCCTCGAAAAGATTTTTGATATGCTGGTCAACGAAAGTTTCACCGACCGGTTCCCAAGAGGCTGTTTTATGGTGAACAGCACCGTTGAGCTTGCCCCGCACGACAAGGATATCGACAAGATCGTGCGTGACAACATGCAGGATATTGAAAATGCATTGTTCGAACTTATCAAACGCGGCCAGGATTCAGGAGAAATTTCAACGAACACCGATGCACGCGCCATCGCCCGTTTTCTGTTTAATACCATTTCGGGACTAAGGGTTGCAGCGAAATCCGGCGTTGAAAAGAAGGTGTATAAAGATATTGTCAAAGTTGCGCTAAACGCGGTAAGGTAAACCGGCATAAGGTTGAAAAAGAGGCATATTTCATTCTACGAAGAAATGTGCCTCTTTTGGTTAATATCCTTTTTTCACCAGCTTACTTTCTCTGATCATCTTCAACAATTCAGAATGGTATTGAAATGCACTTTTCAGATTATTCTCATCCCAAACAACATTATCAAGCGCGATAATACTGGTTTTGGTTTTAGGAAAATAAAAGTTCATTGAAATAAATCCCGCGCTAAAACCCGTCTGCCCCAACTGCAATACATCCTCATGAGAATCCACGGTAATCCCGTATCCATACTCAACAACACCGAAAATCGGATGGTTGCGCACCGCATTTTTCTGTTTTGTCGTCATAAGTTTATAGGTTGACGCCGATAGCAGTTTTCCCTCATGCAGGCACATATTCCAGGTGGCCAGATCCTGCGCCGTGGATATGAAGGAGCCCGCAGCGACGAAATTCTGGAAAGTTCTCGTTTCTGGTATCAGACTACCGTTTTCATCCTCCGTATAGCCCACAACAAGATTTTGATACCCCTTGGTATCAGGGTGGAAAGTGTTATACATTTTACACTTCCGGAAAAGTTCGGCCGACTGGACTGCAAAAGATTTACCGCTTGTTTTTTCTGTTATCCGGGCAAGCAGGTCGTAACCGATCTGCGAGTATGCATATTGTGTACCGGGCTTGAATGCCAGCGGCTTATCCAGTGAATTGATGCCGTGCATATGTGTCAGCAGGTGATGTACCGTCACCGTATCCGCCCACGACTGCCTTAATTCCGGCAAATAAATTTTGATAGGCACATTCAATTTGACGTGTCCTTTTTCATACTCCCTCAGCAACAAAACAGACGTAAACTGCTTACTGATAGACCCTACCACAAACTGGTCATCAAACTTAAATTCATCGTCATTTTCAAGCGACGGACGTCCATATACTTTTGTAAATTTTGACGCTCCGTTTTGAGAGACGAGCACGATACCATTAAAGGGCTTATCTGTCGGGGCTGATAAAAAAGCATCCATTTTTTCCGAAAGAGATGCGCCCTCCAGCGGCAACGACTTATTGTAGTCTGTTCCGTAGTTCCTTTTTGCCCACTTCACCGCAGGATCTATCCATTGCGGCAGCGCTTTAAACAAAAAACCATGTTTAAGTCCTGTGCTTAGCTCAATTTCTTTAAAGCGGCCGGTTACATTTTCAGAGCGGTTCCTCATATTCTGACAAGACTGCATACCCAAATCGCTCTTTTCATAAATAGAGAGCACATTTCCGCTAAAATTAATGTCCGGTATTCCGGTTACATCTTCCTCGCCACAGCTTCCGATAAACACATAATTCACATCTCTGTTTTTAAGATAACTGGAAACAAACTGAGCTATATATCCTCCTTTTGAAGTACCAATAACTGTTATCTGCGAACCGTTTGCCCCACCTGCCACAAGGCTGTCGATTTGCCCCACCACCCTTTTTGCATACAGCCTTGCATCCGTATTTTTAGGCCGCAGCTCACTGATCACCTGAAACCCTTTTCTCTTGAAAGCATAGAGAATCTGATAATAATCTGCCTTGCCGTATTCAGGATGTGCGTCATTCAGTGGATTCTCTTCAATAAATTTGTTGTGCAGAAAAAAAACATAATGCTGTGCGTGTGTGAATTGAGAAAAAATAAAAAACAAGCATGTACAGACTAACTTTTTCAAGTTCGAGGATAAGTTCATTGGCAAACGGATACTTTTTATGGATATCGGACTAGTATTTAATCTGCAAAATATACTGTTTTAGTGGTAAATCTTACTATTTCGTAAAATTCAGGCCAAACTATTCTATTTCCTGGCTAAAAGTGTCAGTATCAGATTAACGAAAAACAGCAATTGCCCAACCACAAATAAACCGGTTCCTGTTATTACGGCAATCGCCTCGTTACGCATTTTATTCGCTAACGCAACGAAATCTTCGGCCGCAATTTCCCTAACAGGGAAAGCAATCACAAGAAGGGCTCCCATTACGGTCAGCAGGTAATGTGCATAGCCAAGTTTACTGCCAAGTGGCGTTATCAAACTTCCAAAAAGGTAATAGAGAATAAAAAATGCCTGCATAACTGCAAAAATGCCAATCGCCACAAGCCTCTTCGGGATGACGTAATATGTATCCAGCAGCTGAATATCTATGGTCGAATTCAGAAAAACCATCGCAATAACAAGGATGATTATACCAGTGCAGCAAAACAAGAGGGGAAGCATCAACTTGGATTTTAAAATCATTTTTGGAAAACTTCAATAATTACTGCTACCAAAAAAGATCGTGAGTTTACTGCTAGGGTACAAATACCCGTTGGCAGCAATACTCACGATCTTCCTAAATTAAAACCAAAACCCAACCTGAAACGCAATCCTTGGTTTTTCTTCTTTCTTTTCTTTTGGAATAAATGCACCGACCGACAAGGTCAGGATGTCAACCGGGGCGATCCAGATTCCGCCACCATAGCTGTAATGCCAGTTTTTGGAAGCATCATTTTCCTCCCATACCCGTCCGTAATCGAAACTTCCGAAAAGACCATAAGTCAACGGAAGTGTTGGGTTCACCGAACTTCCCAAACGTGCGCGAAGATCCGTAGAATGCCATAAACTGCTTTTTCCATAAAACCGCTGAGTCCGGTACCCACGCAAGCCCTGATTGCCTCCGATTGTCGGCATCTGGAAAAACTCATATCCTTTGCCAAAATTCAGCCCGGTTCCGATCTGTGAAGCCAGGATCAGATTCTCTTTCCGATCGAGACTGAAGAAAAACGCCAGCTGGGCTTTCAGACCTGTAAAACTCTTATCTTCTTTCAGATTCTTCGTAAAATTGAGTCCCGAGTTAAAACGGATGCCGGAATGCGGTGCAAAAATATTATCCACGCTACTGAAATTAAATAACATCTGCCCTCCGCTGTAATATTTAGTTTTAAAAATATCATTTGGCAACTGATTGTTATCGCCTGTAATAAACCGTCCAGGTGTTGACGCCACATCCGAAATTTCGAACAAAGGACCCAGGGTTACAAAGCCGCTATTGCCTGCAAAATGTTTTTTGATAGCCGGATAAACATGGAAAGAACTCTGGCGCACCCGATAAAAATTCGGATTATCAACAGGCCGCTCCGATGTATTGCCAAGTCCGGCGTAGTTAAACGCGTATGCCGGACCGTGATAATAGGTATCCAGGTAAAAATCCAGACTCTTAAACGCATTCAGAAAATCTCCGGTATAATTCAGTTTTACAGCTTTGGTTGCAAAGGAATAACTACCGCCAAAACGCTGCGAGGACGCATAAGGCTCCTTCTTAAAACCATACCTGATCATGTTGAAATTGGCACCAATCAAAAGACCATCGTCCGGGTTAAAACCAAGAATAGGCAGAGGAATGGTTATGTCATAATCACTTTCTGCACTGCGGCGATCGTAGATATTATATCGGTAAAGGCTGGTGCGCTTGTCTTTTGTTTCAGGACCGGCATTGATCGTATTTTTGCCAAAATCATCATAAACAATGGTCTTGCGCCCGCCATTATGTACAACCGAGCTGTCGGTAAATACATCTTTTCCTGTGCCTCCGATCAATCGTACTTTGATGCCTTTTTTCACATCGCCCCGCACGATAAATTCATCCTCATTTCCGTTACCATAAACATTGATAACGCTTGTAACGGCATGGTCAAAAACCCGCTGATAATTCTGCTTTTTGACCTTTCCCTTCTTACCCAATTCCGAAACGGTCACACGTGTATGCTGCTCGTCCATACGCTCGATTTCAAACCGTTCTTCCTCTTCGGTTCCGATCACATTCACAGAACGACTTACGAACTCGTAATGTTTTCTGGCCAGTTCAAGCAGGTTATCACGTCTGTTTTTGATACTTTTAATCATATACGCAGCAGACATTTCCTGCGCCTTAACAGGCCAATCCGAAAAAGCATTTTCGATAACCTGATCCGTCAGATTGCTCTGTACAAACCGGACTTGTTCCTCCCATTGCTTCCAATCGAGCTCGTTCAGGAAAGTACGGTCAAATAAGCGCGCACTCCATGTAGTCCATTTCATATCGGGAACCTCCGGGCCATAAACCTGCAACTGACGCAGAAACGGCATCGTCAGTCTGGCTACATTTGTCACCAAACCGTCATATTTTGAGAAGGCCTGGTCACGGTCACGCGGTATGGGGCGATAAAGATTTGATCCGTCAGGCTGTTTGATCGACGCCCATGTCCACTGATCATCATGCCGGTCCCAGTCGCCCGTGATCAGGTCCAGAAAGCGGGTTTTTAAGGCCCATTTTTCGTCCACCTTATATTTATTGCTTTCTAAAAGATTCTCCAAAAGATCGGGCGTGCTGATAATTTTATCCGCATTGCCAAAGTAAGAAGCTTCTTTCCATTTCTTCCCGTCAGGCCTTTCTTCTACCAAACTCAGGCTCCCACCGAAAATCTGATTGAAGGCACCAAGGCCTGGCTGAGCCGGAACGTAGTAAATTTTAGGGTTGGTATGATAAACCTGAATCGATTCGGCCAGCTTCGGAAGGGCCAGCGGAGCAAACGGATGGGTGGAAAGAAAATTTTCCTGTGCCAAAAACTGAGCCGCCATCATCTTGTTGAACGGATAAGGCAAAAAGCGGCTGACATCCTTTGTCATATCCCGAAATACATATTCTTTTCCGTCTTCACCCCGAACACGCAGCGAGTTGGTCTGATTTCCACCTCCCTGTTTAACCGGAACAACGCCCCCTTTGAAAGTAGCCAGATCAAGTACCGGAAAAGGATATTTTTCCATATAAAGATCACGGTGGTGCGCACCGAACAAGAAATTATGAAAACCGTTAACGGGTTTGATCTCATTCCTTAAAACAAACTGTTTCGAACTGTCGGCATGTTGTTCGTATTCTTTATAGGCAACAGTTGGCTCTTCGGCGGGTGTCGGCAATTTATCCTTAATCTTTTTCTGATAAACCATCTTGGCAGAACTGCCGTGTTCGTCCACCTCCCAGTATTGCACCCAGGTTTCCCCGCCCTCGTAAAAAGACAAAGTACTATAACCCAGAGCCGTGGAAGCAAATTCAGAACCTTTTCCCATACCAATAGGACTGTTCTTGGAACCGCTTCCGCTTACCACAAAACTCTGCCCATCGTTCTCGATAAACTGCAAGGCATGTTCGTGACCACTGGCAAAAATAAAATTGCCGTTTTTCCGTGCCGCAGCCAGTATTCCGTCGCGCATATCCTTATAAAGTTTGTTATGCGTATCCTGACGAGAACCTACTGTCCCCCTGAAAATAGCACTCAAACTTCCTATACCCGGCAGCGGAATGTACAGGTTCGGATTCATTTCCGTCAGTGGGAAAATATGCTGCTTGATTGTAAATTTCCCTCCGTGGGGGCCATAAGTATATGGCGGATGGTGCATGGCGATGACCACATTCTTGTTCCGGTATTTTCTGATAATATTTTCAAAAACAAAATTAAACGTAGCGCGATTTCTGATCTCGCACCCGTCGTTAATCTTGCTGTCCTTATCCCAGTCGGTCAGCCACCATTGCGAATCAACGGCGATCACCACCACATTATCGTTCAGCTCGATAACTTCCGGACCAGAGCATCCGTCCTGTGGAAGAAAATAGTTCTCCCATTCCTCCTTGTCCGGCTTGCCTCTCCGGTTATTCAAATAAGACTGGATGAAATTCTCCTGCCTCTTTACACCTTTTCGACCCCAGCCTCTCCAATCATGGTTTCCCGGAATAAAAAACGGTCTTCCTTTAAAGTCGTTAAGCGTTTCCAATTGTGAGGTAATGCGATACTCCGCCACTTTTCTGTTGGCTGAGTCTTCCGATGGCGGCATGCCATACTCATAAATATTATCCCCCAGAAATATCGCCGAACTGTTTTTCGACTCTTTGGTAAGTTTGTCTTTCAGATAGAGAAGTACCGGTGCCTTATGTTCGGGAGAATCGTTGCCGGCATCACCAATCAGGTACATCGTGTGTTTAAGCACAAGTCCGGGAACGGGCGCATTTTGCTCCCATCCTTTCCCTTGCTTCGAATACTGCAATTTTTTATAACTCGAACAGGAGGAAGCAATGACCATCGCTACTACCACCGCTAGCGAGTAAATATTTATTTTCATACCAAAAGCTCAGGAGTGTGTTTCTATTTTTTATTTACTCAGCTTCACGAATTTCAAAATATTCCCCTCAGCGAAATCATCGCCTTCATTGGAAATATACAAATTCCCCGAACTGTCAAAAGCGATGCCCTCGGGCTGAACAAATGTATTTCCATTAAGGGGAACGGCCTGCTGCACCTTCCAGTTACTGTCTGTGACAACCAGCAATTTGTTTACAGCCGAGATAATGTACCAGTCTTTGGTGATCGGATTCTGCGCCAGGCCGGAAGGACGAAAACCACGTTCCACCTTTCCCGTAAACGCCTTGATCTCTTTTACACTAATCTGAAAAGTCTTGTGTACCTGCGAGCTGTCTCCCAGGTGAAACTCATAACCGGTTACGCTTTTTTTAGAATCATCCTCCGGACAGTTCTTGCAAAGAACATAAATTTCATCCGTCTGTTCGTTGGCGTAAATACTTTCATACTCGCCTTTCGGAAGGATTTTTTTCCACTCCAACACACTATCCGCTTCGGGAAAAACGGCCTCGCTCATTGGAAAAGAATACATAGTACCATTGCTCTTCAGAATGACAACGCGATCATTGGCAATCGTCAGGTCTTCGTAATCTCCCTTCTTTCCAAATTTACTGTTGAGCTGCTTCTTAACACCCCATCCCACGCGAAATAATCTCCCTTCCTCATCCTGAATAGCATAAGCCGTATCACTTTTCCCTTTGTTAAAAGTAATGCCCGAAATCTCAAAAAGACTTTCAGGCATAAAAAACTTTTCAGGAGCTTCAAGATTATAATCTTTGAGCGTTTGCTCGTTTTCGTGCGAATTGGTGCAACCGGAGCCCATGGCAGCTAACGCCAAAAATGCCCCAAATAACTTATTAACAGGATAATTCATGTGAATTCAGTTTCTGTTATTTTGTACTTTACTGTAAAAATCTTCTATGTCTTTCTATGTTAAGATTACTTTCCGAAAAACATCGACGCGATCACAAACGACACCACTGACGCCACGATTCCAAACATGAAAACATTGTAACCCACTCGTAATAAGCGGTATTTCCTTCCCAAAACCACACCTTGTGAATATACGTCCTTGGTAAGACTTCCATATAAAAAGTCACGATCGTTCATCATCGCCTGCATGCCCGAAGCGTATTCTTCGTAATTCATCCGGTAAAAATTTCCGAAGAACAAGAGATTCACTTTTTTATCCGTGATATCCTGTTCGCTGAAAGTTCCGTGAGGGATTGTCGGACGCGTAGCCAAAATCGAAAACACCATTGTGATCACACAAATGGTCAGCAGCAAAATCGTCGGGAAAATCAGATAAGCATTGTCTTCCAGTTTCCTGAGCAGGATACTCAGCAAAACCGAAATGATAATCGACGTCGTCGTTATCATGATATGTGCCTTATTATCAGCCATATCACTTAGCCGTTGGTGGTTGTTCGAGCTGATCCGGAACATCGTTTCAATCCCTTTATCCGGCCGGTCTGTCTTTGGCTTTTTTATATCCTGTATCTCGGGTTCCACTGCCATTTTTTTCGTATCAACGTATTTAAGCAGGTTTATCGGAGGTTCTTCCTCTTTGACCTTCACACTTTCGATATCTTTTCCTTTCAGCTTTTGCAGATTTTTACTCTTTTTTTCGTTGAGTAAATTCTGACAATAGTCTGTTTGATAGGTATGTTCTTCGAGTAACTTAATGGTACTTTTCCGCCATTCACCTTTATCAATTTTAACACCCTGCCGCTTCTCTACCTCTTTCCGCATGAGCTTGTTTCGTTCAGCAAAGAGCTCCGTTCCAAAGTGATACAGATCGGCATCGCAAACAATCTGTTCCAGGAAATTCACCGGCTTTTGCGGAATAACCGTAGCCAGAATACAGCCCTGTACCGCACTGATCACTTCTTCCTTAACTTCTTGTTCCATCAGATACGCTTTCACCATCTCGGCCCCGCGCTGCTCATGGCCAACACTTTCACCCGTCCAGTAACCTATGTCATGAAACCAGGCGGCCGTTACGACAATAAACGTATCCTTTTCATGCAGCTGATAATGCTCCGCAATTTTGGCCGCGTGACCCGCAACCTCTTCCGTGTGTGTAACATTATGATAAATTAACGCCTCTCCCTGCTGTGTTTTAAAAAAATGAAGGACATGATGTTTCACATGTTCCAGGAGCTTGGTATAATTCATACGATCCTTTAATTATGACTTAACAGAGACAATAAAGCTGTTTCCCTACTTCCACTCTCCTTCCAGATTCACGCCTATTCGCAGGGCTTTCAAACCGGCAACCCCCTGCAACTCTTCGAGTTCCAGGAATTCCAGGTCATTTTTCAGAGTATTTTTTTCCTGAAGGTACTTGATATAATTAACATATTCCTCAGCCGACTTTGAATTAAAGTATACCAGCGCAATTTTCCCAGGCTGCGTCAGGCGCTCTCCGGTTTCTTTCACATGTACCTTATCGATCCGTTTTTTGATCACATGATAACGGATGTTGTAAGAACCTTCCACATCGAAACGCCTTTCATCATCACGGAAACTGATATCGATGCTGCCTGAATTGATAAAAATAAGCTGGGTCGTCTGCAAAGGTTTTTCCATCTGCGGAATCAGCTCATGGGTAATTCTGGCAATCGCGGCCATTGACGTGAGCTGCCACAACCGTATATTATTAAGGTATAACAGGTTAAATGTTTTCTCAGGAGCAATCGCCTGACCAATATAAATATCGTATTCAACACCGTCCGTCCTGAATTTTTCAAAATAACACGGATAGGTCTGCTGGATTTCTGTCTTGAAAAGTTCAAGATAAAGGTTAACGGCAGAGTTGATTTTCTGCATGGAGCTTTCCAGCGAATTCCGGTTAGAAAAAGCAATTCCGCTTTCCTTGTCCACCAGCTCGTAATAAGCACTGATACTCTCTCCCAGCTTGCCCTTACCCTCTTTGAAATGATGCAGGAATGGATACACCTCATATTCCAGAAAATCCATCACTTTCAACTCATCATTGTCCGTCGATTGGTCGGAGATTTCAGCCATCCACTTTTTGCATTTGAAGATCACTTCATCCGCCAGTCCCAGGCCAACCTCTTCCTTGATATGCGTCAAAACTTTGATCAAAGCTTCAAATTGCACTTCCAGATCAGCATGCAACGCCTCATTCCGTTCCACAGTAGAATTACGGATATCAATGGCTCCGTACAGTGGGTACACGTCTTTGAAATGAATATTTTCAATAGGCATTTTAGGCAGCTGCATCGCATTGTCGCGAATATAGTGCCAGGCCACTTCCTTAAATTTCCATTGAACCGCAGGCTGAAGAGACGTAAATTTTTCCTTGATTACGTTTTCAATCTTCGCTTCAAACTCGTTGATATTGTTCTGAAGAAGCTGCCCGATCAGAGGTACTGCCGGTTCCAGCCTCGAAAGCAATTTCTCATCCAGCAGATCTTTTGTTCTGGAATATACTTCCAAAACGCCTACCAACCGGCCATTGTTATAAACCGGCACCAACGCATAAGAGACTACACCGTTGCTTTCAAGAATGGAGAGAAAACCATCACGTTTATCTCCGTCAGCGGTATTCCGATAAAAAAGAACCTCCGGATTTTTAAAATATTCGTCGGCAATCAACATAAATTCATCGAGATCCAGGCCTTTATCAACGGAAGTCTGGACCAATGCGCTGTGCGTGCAGATTTCGTCATTAAATACCAGTTTTCCATTAACCCGCAGTTCGGGTAACAGGCCAAATTTGATATCCCGACTACCGACAAGCAAGTTTAGGGAGGCTATTATTTCGTCGTAATAAGCCTGCACATTATCCACCACAGGATTGAGTATAATATTTTTGATATTCTCAACCGCCTGATCTGCCGTAACGTCTGTTAAGGTAATCACTGTGAAGCCTTCAAATTTGAACATTGAAAACGGCAGCAGTTTTAACAAAATCGTCCAGTCGAAATCCTCCTTGGTGTTCTTTTTAACCGTTTCAAAATTGATTTCAGGAAGTGGTCCTTTGGGCGTAACTTCCACATATTCCGTGCCGATATTTAACCGATAGTATCTGGAAAGACAGGTACTGTCGTCACGGATCGAGATGACAAGCGCATCACTGTGAAAGGTGGAGATATTATAGAATTTTTCAAGCAAAAATGAATAAATCATCTGAGCTTTCTGCTTCTTTTCAAAGGTGATATCGATTTCTCTTAACAAATCACATTTCACAGCGCCCGTCGTTTTATCGGACAGCAATTCGTGAAAGGCGCTTGTTTCATAAAAAACAGTTTGGGAAAGCGGGACACTCAGTGCCCAGAAAGTCTGGTTTTCGTCCGCAATCACCGGCACAAGCATGTTGTAAACCAGGCTAAGCTGCTCCTGAAACTCCGAAATTTCTTCTAAACTGATATTCTCTAAAAACCTCGGATCGGCTGTAAACCTTTCTAATACAAATTCAAAAAACTTTTTCTTGACGGTGGTTTCCTTTGAAATCCTATCTTTAATGTAGCCTACAAATTTCCTAAAGGATAGTGATACATCAATATTCTCCATGCCCGGCAGAACGTGTTGCGATATATCAAGAATGGTCTCCTTCATCTTTAAATTATTTCAGTGGAATTACCCTATTTCTTTTGAATAATTTGTTCTGGTAAAAGACCAAAACAAAACTGTCATACCCGGCTGCCTGAACATTTCTTATGGATGTAACGATAACAAGAAATACAATAACCTAAAACAGCCAATGATCAGGAAATAATAATTCCCTGATCATTGTGACTTATTCAACAATAAACAAAGCTATTGAATTCCTTTTTCCGCCTCACTTTTATTTTGTCTGGACGGTTTAATAATCATACGAAGGGATTGATCCTTGGTAAAATAGGCAATGGTCCAGTTGTAAAATGTCCGGATTCTGTTTCTGTATGTGATCAGTGAAAGCAAGTGAATGAATAACCAGATCAGCCAGGCGAAGAAACCATTCATATGCAGCTTTGGCGACGGCAAATCTACCACAGCTTTATTTCTTCCGATAATTGCCATGGACCCTTTATCAAAATAACCGAACGGTTTCAGCGGTTCGCCAGCGGCAATACGCTCGAAATTTTTTGCCAGCAATTTCCCCTGCTGAATCGCAACCTGCGCTACCTGCGGATGCCCGCCTGTAAAATTAGGGTCAGTTTGCTGGATACAGGTGTCACCAATCGCGTAAATGTGATCAACACCCTGTACTTTGTTATGCTCGTCAACGATCATTCTTCGTCCGCGGCCATAACTTTCTGTCGGAATTCCCTCAAAAACTTTGGCAGTAACACCAGCCGCCCAAATCAGGTTTTTAGTATCAATCACCTCGCCATTATCAAAAATCACCTGATCATCAATATAATCTTTCACATGACAGTTCAGCATAATTTTCACGCCCAGTCTCCGCAAATCATCGTGGGTATTTTTCTGGGATTTTTCACTCATCGGAGAAAGCAAAGCGTGTCCGCCATCCACCAGATAAATTTCACTCCCCTTTCCTGCCAGTTCCGGATATTCCTTTCTTAATATACCATTTCTCATCTCCGCAAACATCCCCGAAACCTCAACGCCGGTCGGGCCGCCGCCTGCAATTACAATGGTCAGCAATTTCTTTGTCAGTTCCGGATCTGTACAAATAGACGCCTGTTCCATTTGCTGCAATAATTTATTACGCATTTCGATCGCATCGTCCAGCGTTTTCATAGGAATGGCATTTGCTTTCACATTCTCCATCCCAAAATAATTCGTCTCTGCACCAGTTGCAAATACCAGATAATCATAATCCAGCTCACCGTTGGAAAGAATAATTTTCTTTTCTGCCGGAATCACTCTTTGCAATTCACCCAAACGGAAATGAAGATTTTCTTTTCCCGAAAATAATTTCCGGAAAGGATAACTGATACTGGATGGCTCTAAAAAAGCGGTGGCTACCTGATATATCAGCGGCGGGAAAAAGTTGTAATTGTTTTTATCGACAAGTACGACCTCAAACTGATCTTTGTTGGCAAGCGAAAGTGCAAAATTAATTCCTGCAAATCCACCTCCTATAATCACTACCTTCATTATAAAACTATTTTAATTTAGATAACAATCCGGTCATGTGTATCGTTTCGTCTGGTCGCATAAATAATCAGGCCAAAGGGAAATATTATACAGATGTTATGTCAAAATACTATTTTAAGCAAAAAAAGGCTCAATAGTCCCGGTATTGAACGAAGATAATAAAAGAAAGGAGTATCAGGAAAGTTTTCACGCATGGCAAATCGCCCGCTCTTTCAAAATGAAGCGCAGAACGACACACAAAAAACCGGCAAAAAAATGAGTTTGATAAAAGGACAAAACAAAGAATCCCGCATTGCGAAGCCCCTGATTAATTAGTCAAAAAGGGATCTTTCTCCGCCGGTGTATATAACATGGCAGTACAAAAACAGTTCTTGCACTGTTTGCTTTGCAAAGCCTGATAATTCACGCAGCTTTTGCACCCTTCCCAGAACTTTTTCTCCTGTGTGATCTCGCTGTAAGTAACAGTTTCAAAACCAAGCTTCGCATTCATTTTCATGACCGCAAGACCAGTCGTGATGCTGAAAATTTTTGCCTTCGGAAATCTTTGACGCGACAACTGAAATATCTTTTCCTTAATCGCTTTGGCCACACCACACTTTCGATAGGCAGGAGAAACGATAAGACCGGAATTTGAAACGAATTCCCGGTTCTGCCAAACTTCAATATAGGAAAAACCCACCCACTCATTTTCGGCTGTCAGCGCGATAACCGCCTTACCTTCTTTCATCTTTTTGATGATCGCAGCAGGTTTGCGCTTGGAAATTCCACAGCCGCGTACAATTGCCGAAGCTTCCATTTCGTCTGTAATTTGTCTGGCAAAAATTGCGTCTTCGCAAGTAGCCATACGTACCGTAATATTTTGAAAATGATCAGATTCTATCAGATTTTCCGTCTGCGGCAGGATCGTGGCATGCTCCAATTCTTTCAGATAAATAGCATAGAAATCGTCAGGAATGAAAAATTTAAGCCTTTTTTTCTCCACTTCGTCTTTTTGCAGAAAGGATGAAAATGAATAAATAAAGCTTTTTTCAACGGCGTTACGAATAATCAAATCACCCTGACTGTACAACCGTTTAGCGAGCGAAAAACATTTGCGGGACAGGTTCAGGTTGTAATCCAAAACAGCTTCCTTGGAAAAATCCAGCAACCGCTGAACGGATTTGTAGATGTCGGTGGAGAGAGAACTTCTTTTATATAAATTAGTCAATTGCGGAAACTCGGATTCAATCAATTTCGTGCCTTCGTACTGCGATATCATCGTTTTAAATGTTAGTGATCTTTTTGAACAGATATCCAAAACACATACCCGCAAACATGCCATTTAAAATACGCACTAATTATCAGCTGTTTACAAATTAAGCCATTTCTAAAAACGAGAAACCACCATTTCATTCTGATAAGGTTTTTATCAGAATGAAATGGTGGTAATCAATCTTGAATACGCGAATAAGGAACGGATTACCCTGATTTATTCGCTCTTCAAACTCTTTATCGGATCCATCAGCGCAGCTTTCACAGCCTGATAACCGACTGTCAGTAATGTGAGAAAAGCCACAGAAATTGTTGCGACGACAAAAACGCCGATGCCGATATCTGCGCGGTAAGCAAACGCATGCAGCCATCGGTTCATCGCCCAGCCAATGAAAGGGAATGCAATCAACATGGCTATCAATACCAGTTTGAGAAAATCCAGCGATAACATCATCGTAACGTTCGCAACGGTGGCTCCTACGACCTTGCGGATTCCAATTTCTTTTTGTCTTCTTTGCGCGGTAAAAGCGGCAAGTCCAAACAATCCAAGACAGGAAATCAGGATGGCTAGACCTGCAAAATAATGTGACAAAATACCGATTCTCAGCTCGGAAGCATAAAGCGCCTTATAGTTTTCATCCAAAAACTGATAATCGAATACCAGTCCCGGATTGTATTGTTGAAATATCTTTTGAACCTGAGCAATGGTCTGTTTTTCAGTGCCGGCAGTTATTTTTATCATCACGTTCGGCATGATGGGATAAGCCTGGAAGAAACACGGTTTCACTGTTTCGTATAAAGACTCAAAATTAAAATTTTCCACTACGCCAACAATCTGCCTTTCCTGCCCCCAGAATTTAACCGTTTTCCCGACCGGATCTTTGAGCCCCATGCTCTTAATAGCAGCTTCGTTAAATACAATTTCTTTGTAAGCTGCCGGATTTTGTGAAAAACTCCGTCCTTCTTTCAATTTCATGCCCAGCGTTTCAATAAAATTGTATCCAACTTCAAGATTCGAAAACTCAATATTGGTACCGGCTGCTTTCCCCGGCCAGTCAAAATCCGAGATCGCGCCATGAGAACCTGTAAGGTTATGATAGTAACTGGACGCATTTTTAACACCGGGAATATCACGGACCTCACTCAGGAATGTCTCAGCGGTTTTCAGCTTCACAGAATCCATTTCCAGCGGAATTTCAAAATGAATGATATTATCCCGGTTATAGCCAAGGTTCTTGGTTTGAATGTAGTCGATCTGCTTATACACGACCAGAACGGAAACAATAAAAATCACCGACACGGCAAATTGAAATACAACCAATCCCTGCCGCACCCAAACTTCCCCGGCCGAGGTTTTGAGTTTGCCTTTCAGAACGGTTGCCGGAGTAAAACCCGAAAGATATAAAGCCGGATAACTGCCCGCGACGAGTCCGGCCAATATGGTTATTCCCAGAATCACAGTGATTAGTGTCCCGTCAAAATGAAGAACAATTTGCTTTCCTGTAATAACATTGAACTGTGGCAGTAAAAGGAAGAGAAGTAACACCGCTATCCCCAATGATAGAAATGACATTAGCAAGGACTCTCCTAAATACTGGAAAACGAGCGAACTGCGAAGCGCCCCAACGACTTTTTTAATGCCCACTTCCTTGATTCTGCCGGAGGCTTTCGCCGTTGACAAATTCATAAAATTGATACAGGCAATGATCAGTATAAAAATCCCTATTGCAGAAAATAGTCTGACATAAGTGATCCTTCCACCGGCCTCAACCCCATTTTCATACTGCCCATGCAGATACTTGTCTGAATATTTAACAGAAAATAGCTGGGCGGTAAGTGTTTTATCTTTGGATTTCAGATAATTCCTGATCTTGTTATTAAATTTACCGATCTCGGTTCCCTTTTTCAGAATGAGAAATGTACTCGGGTCGCTGTTCCCCCATACTTTCATACCTGGCCGTTTTGCAACAAACTGTTCAAAACTAAAAATCAGGTCAAACTGGTTGGTGGCGTTAACAGGGTTACTCCGGAAGACAGCACCAATGGCATATGAACCGCTCATCTCTCCCTCGTCCCATTTTATTGTTTTTCCAATAATGTCATGGGTTGTATGAAATAACTTTACGGCCAGATCTTCTGAAATCCCGATTGTTTGTTTATCAGAAAACAAGGTCTTTTTCTCACCCTGAATGATAGGACAGGTAAATACTTCGAAATAATCTTCCCCTACAAACTGGCCTGCCGCTTTCAGGTGAATAGCTCCGTGTGAAATGACACCCTTGTTGGAAAACCATGACGCCGGAACCACTGAAACCGCATGTTCGACTTCCGGCATTTCGGAGGCTAACGCCTCAGCCAAAACACCAGGCGTATTGTCGATGGTTTTAATACCGTCGTCGTTGCTGTGATTGGCCATCACCTGATATAGCTGGCTGTCTTTTTCATTAACCTTATCCACATGCAGTTCGTCATTGACCCATAAGTAAATGAGCAGGGCGCATACCAGGCCTGTCGATAAACCGGCCAGGTTCAGCAGGGTAAACTGGCGCTCTTTCACGAGATTTCGCCAGGCGATTTTTAAGTGGGGGATGATCACGGGTTTGGGAAGTTTTTGGTTTGGTTTTTGGGGCCTTCCTAAACAATGAATTGTTTAGGAAGGCCGGGCGACGACGAGCGTCGCCCCTACTCGGTTTTCAAACTTTTTACCGGGTTCATCAGCGCGGCTCTGATGGCCTGATAACTTACTGTAAGCAGTGTAATGACCAATGCCCCCAAACCCGTGCTGACAAAAACCAACCAGGAAATCTCCACGCGGTATGTGTAATTCGTGAGCCATTTATCCATAAAATGAAAAGCAATAGGGCTGGAAATGAGGCACGAGATAATGACCAGAACGACAAAGTCTTTGGAAAGCATCTGCCATAAATTACCTACTGACGCGCCCAGCACTTTACGTATCCCGATTTCTTTTGTCCGTTGTTCCGCAATAAAGGAGGCTAGTCCGAATAGTCCGAGACAGGAAATAAAAATAGCCAATACTGCAAAAAAGGTCGCCAGTTTACCGATTCGTTCTTCATCTCCGAATTTTTTGGCATATTCTTCATCGGCAAACTGATATGTAAACGGGCTGGCCGGATTGTATTTTTTAAAAACACTTTCGACCTTACCCAGTGCCTCTGGTATTGCCACGGCATTTGCCAGTTTTATGCTGATGACATTGACATTCCTGCGGTTCACTACAAAAAACGAAGGATTCACAGGCGAGAACGGATTTTCTTTGATCATATCGGAAATGATGCCGATGACTTTGAACTGCTTATCCCCCAGCTTCACAAAAGACTCCAAAGGCTTTTTGAGCGCCATCAGTTTTAGCGCAGATTCATTTAGGATAATAGCGGATGAGTCCGTTGCAAATTCCCTCGAAAAATCACGTCCCTGTTTGATTTTCCAGCCAACCGTCTTTCCATATTCATGTGTTACCGCGTTTGACATCAACAGGGGCTGCGACTGAGGATTTTTACCTTCCCAGAAAACGTTAGTCGTTCCTCCATCCTGAGCCGTCACCGCACCCGACGATTCAGACATTTCATACACAGCGCCTGTGTTGAGCAGATCGTTCCGCAAGGCGTCATAATGCCCGTAAAGCTCAGGAGTATTCATTTTAATTTCAATAAGGCCACTGCGACTGTATCCAGCGGAGCGGTTTTTAGCATGTTCGATCTGATTGAAAATGATAACGGTGCCAATAATCAGTGTAACAGAAACGGTGAATTGCACAACCACCAATATTTTACGCGGAAGTGAAGCAAAACGGCCAACTTTCAGTGTCCCTTTGAGCACTTTCAAAGGTTGAAAAGATGAGAGATAAAGCGCGGGATAACTACCGGCAACAAGGCCTGTAAAAATACTGATAATGACACCTACAAGCCAGAACCATGGATTTAACCATAAAATTTCGATATCTTTTTGGGCAACCTGATTAAAATACGGAAGGAATAATTGAGCGAGAAAAAGCGAAAGCACGGAGGCAAATCCAACAACGAGCATCGACTCACTAAAAAACTGCCCTACCAACTGAGAACGCAGGGATCCTATGGCTTTGCGGATACCTACTTCTTTTGCCCTTTTCTCCGATCGCGCTGTACTCAAATTCATAAAATTGATGCAGGCAAGCAGGAGAACAAAAATACCGATGATACCAAAAAGCCAGACAAATTGAATAAGTCCACCCGTATTCACACCGTTTTTAAAATCTGAATACAGGTGCCAGCGGCTCATCGGATGCAGAAAAAACTCCGGTTTGTAGCCGGGCGGGTCGTCTCTTTTTATACGGGCATCCTTGATCTTTGCAGAAACTTTATCAAAATCGGCACCATCTTTGAGTTGGGCGTATATCTGAAAAGAGTTTTCATCCCATTCGTATTGAGCCCGTTTCGCATAAGAATCTTTCGAGGTCAGCAGGCTCCACGGTGTCAAAAATTGTACATCAGCAAATGCACTGTTAACAGGGAAATCTTCATAAACCCCGGTAACCCGCACATCGTATTTATTGTTAACTCTTACTAAACTGTTAATTGGATTTTTGTTCCCAAAAAAAGAGCTCGCCAGCGACTTCGCAAGCATGATAGAATTCATTTCTTTTAATCCGTCAGAGGTACCGTTCAGTACTTTAACAGACATCATTTTTAAGAAATCGGGTTCTACGGCACTTCCGTTCTTGGCAAACTTCCTATCCCCCGAAGACAAAACCAGCCCTTGTCCCTTCGATAAACTAACCGCTTCGAAATCCGCGTATTTACTCCTAAGCTCTTCTGCCAATGGTATCGGTACCACACCGTAAGTAGATTTTTCAACATCAAACGTCACAAACTGCCAGACCTGAGCAATACGGCCATAGTGCTTGTGGTATTTGTTGTAAGTCAGCTCATCGTAAACCCAGAGACCGATCAGTATAGCAACGGCCATTCCCACAGCCAGTCCACCAATGTTAATAGCAGAATAAACCTTGTTATTAACAAGATTCCGGAACGCGATTTTGAAATAGTTACGTATCATTTTCTGGGCGGTTAGCTGTCAGTGTTTAGGTATTGGCACTTTTATGTATTGTCTTATTCCGTTTTCAGACTTTCCACCGGATTCATCAGTGCGGCTTTCACACTTTGGAAACTGACAGTCAGTAATGCAATAACGATGGTGATGAAACCCGCCAGAACAAATACCCACCATTGAATATCAACCTTATAGGCGAAATCCCTCAACCAAAAATCCATCGCATACCAGCCAACGGGCGAAGCAATGGCAATAGCCAGAAGAACGGGTTTCAAAAAATCTTTGGATAACAATGTTGTGATACTGACCACTGATGCTCCGAGTACTTTCCGTACACCAATTTCCTTGGTACGTTGCTCCGCTGAAAAAGCACTCAAACCGAACAATCCCAAACAAGCGATCAGAATCGCTGTGGACGCAAAGGCTGAAAACAAGTTCTCTATACGTTGCTCAGCACGATACATGGCATCAAAATCTTCACTTAAAAATGAATATTCGAAAGGTTTTCCGGGAGCAGTTTTCTTCCAGATCTTGCCAATGGAGCTAAGCGAAGCAGCAATGTCTTTGGTATCCAGCTTAAAAGAGACCGCTTCCAGAGCTGCCTTTTCAACACTGGAACCCAGCGCGGCACTGCTGATAAATAAGCCCAGGGGTTCAATTTTGGTCCGCAGCGACTCGTAATGAAAATCTTTTATCACCCCGATAATCGTCGCTTTTTCATCACCCGTTTTATGTATCGTTTTTCCAACCGGGTTTTCATATCCAAATCTTTTAGCAGCACTTTCGTTGATGATTACACCATCCATATCCGCGGAGCTCCCGGTCGTAAAGTTTCTTCCCTCTAAAAGTTCAAGATTCAGCGTTTTCAAGTAATCTGTGTCAACCATCCATTCCTGCATATTCACCGCAAACTTTCCATCGGTTTGTTCCTTTGGAAACCACATATCATTCCAGCGTTGAGAAATCACGGGAAGAAAACCACTGACAGTACCCGCTTTAACCGATGGATTCTGCAAGACCTCGTTTTTAAATACCATCAGGTCTGATGCAGTAGATTGACCCGTTTTGACAACAAGCACCTGCTCTTTGTCAAAACCAACTTTTTTGGTACGTATGTAACTAAGCTGCTGGTTGATAAGTAAAGTCCCGATAATCAGCAGCACCGACATGGAGAACTGAAAAACAACGAGATAACTCCGCAAACCTTGCCGGTTGTTGAATATTTTCAAACTACCTTTAAGCGCATTCGCGGGCTGAAATGACGAAAGATAAAACGCGGGATAAATACCAGCCAGCAAGCCCACAATCACAGTACCTGCCAGTACAATGAGAATAGTTTGCGGATTAATCGCGTCTGAGAAGGAAAGCTCCCTGGCCGCCAATGAATTGAAGGCTGGCAACAAAGTGTATAATAGTACAATTCCCGTCAGTAAAGCCAGAAAAGTAGTCAGCATGGATTCAGACAAAAACTGAAAAACAAGGACGGAGCGGTTGGAACCCATTACTTTCCTCACACCGACTTCGCGCGCCCGTTTTGAAGAACGCGCCGTAGTCAGATTGACAAAATTGAAAACGGCGATCAGGAGAATAAAGAAGCCTATGATCAGGAATATGTAAAAGTACTGAATACTGCCATTCGGCGAGAGTTCGCCTTCCCGGTTTGAATACAGGTGAATATCACGCAATGACATCAGTGAGTAACTGAAATTATTGCCGGCTTTTCTCGTCTCGGCAAGTGTAGTCTGAAAATACTGACGCAAAGCCGGATCTATGTATGTCTGAATTACTTTTTCAAACTTGGCATCAACCGATTTGGGATCGGTTCCTGATTTTAGCACCACATAGGTATTGAAAATATGATTGCCCCATTTATTCGCTTTTGCATCTTTGGTTTCATACACCGGCAGGAGAAAATCCGCACGGAAATGCGACTGACGCGGCATATCCTGCATAACACCGGTTACTCTTCTTGTTTCGCCATGATCGAAAACCAGGGTCCGGTTTAAGGCATCTGTTGTACCAAAATATTTTAGAGCCATTTGCCTGGTTATTACTACGGATCCGGGCTCGGTCAACGATTTTTTCGGATTTCCGGCTGTAAACGGCAGCGTAAAAACTCCAAAAATGGTGGAATCTGCGTAAATAATATTTTGCTCCCGGGCGAAGGCACGATCGCTTTTCACCAGCTGACTGCCATATTTCCCCAGGCGGGTTGATTCTTCAACTTCGGGGAAGTCTTTTTTCAAGGTCTGGGCCATCGGTGTAGGGGCGGAAGCTCCCTGCATGCTTTTTCCGGAATAAGTGATGTCGCTGTTTATCCTGTATATTCTTTCCGATTTATCATGGAATGTGTCATAACTCAGTTCGTCTTTGACATACAGAAAACAGAGCAGGCTGACCGCCAGTCCTATGGAAAGTCCGAAGATGGTAATGGCCGAATATCCTTTGTTATGGACGAGGCTTCGGATCGCGATTTTTATGTAGGTCTGGAGCATGGGATTGGGGTTGGTAAGCGGGCAGGGACTAGCCCCGCCCCTACTCGGATTTCAAACTTTTTACAGGATCCATTAACGCCGCTTTTACACTTTGGAATGACACCGTCAGCAATGCTATGGCAAGGGCAAGCAAACCGGACAGTGCGAATACCCACCACTCGATGTTTATTTTATAGGCAAAATCCTGTAACCAGAGGCCCATCGTATACCAGGCAATCGGGACAGCGATGACGATACCGATCAAAACGAGTTTTATGAAGTCTTTTGCCAGAAGCTGAATAATTCCTCCAACACTCGATCCCAGCACTTTGCGTACACCAATTTCCCGTGTTCGGATTTGCGCAGTATAAGTGGCCAGTCCGAATAATCCCAAACAGGAAATAAATATGGCTATGGTAGCAAAAATGTTAAACAGTAATCCGGTTTGTTCTTCTGCTTTGTACAGATCATTAAATGTATCATCGAGAAAGGCATATTCGAACGGGACATCGGCATTGTACTGTTTCCACGAACGTTCGGCTGCTTTGATCACCCCGGCAGCATTCTCGCCGTTTGTTTTGATATAAATCCGATACATATCCTGTGGATCATAGGAAAAGATAGCCGGCTCGATCTTTTGCTTCATGGAAGCTGAATGAAAATCCTTGACGACACCAATTATGGTTCCCTCATGCTTCCAAAGTTTAAATTTCTTTCCAATCGGATCTTTAATACGTGCTGCTTTTACCGCCGTTTCGTTTAATATAAAATGCAGTGAATCAGATACGGAACCGGTAAAGTTCGCCCCTTGCACAATCTGCATTTTGAAGAAAGGAATGAAGTCTTTATCCACCTTCATAGGCCGGAGCATCATCGTTTCACCCTTCTCTTTCCCATCCCATGAATTATCGCCGGTCTGGCTTCCGATTCTTACAATGTTGTTACTCGCGCGGGTCACGCCGGCCACGCCAACTTCATTCAGCAGATCTCCTTTTACTGCCTCATAATGTTTGCTCATATCCCGCATATAAAATGACAGGACATGGGTTTTATCATAACCAAGTTCTTTCGAACGGATGTATTTGAGCTGATTATTAATGATAAACGTACCGGCAACAAGAATAACCGAGACTGCGAACTGAATCACGACCAGCACTTTTCTGAATAAAGCCTCATTAATTTTTCCGGAAACTTTCCCCTTCAAAGCCCTTAACGGGTCAAAAGATGATAACAGCAAAGCCGGATAAATGCTGGAAGCGATCAGCGTACCGAGGATCGTCAAACCGATAACCTGCCAGATGTGATAATCTGCAAAATCTATGGCCAGTTCTTTCCCTGAAATTTTGTTATAAACCGGTAGCAGACCATACATCAAAATCATAGCAAACCCTGTCGCGATGACAAATAGCAACACAGTTTCAACCAGAAACTGAACGAAAAGCTGTGTTTTGGCTGCACCAACAATCTTGCGCATACTAATCTCCTTCGAACGCAACATGGAACGCGCCGTAGAAAGATTGACATAATTAATGCAGGCAATCGCAAGTATCAAAAGCGCAATGACAATGAACATTCTTACCTTTTCGATCCCGCCGTCGGTTCCGTCGGCGTGGTAAAGATGCGTTTTAGGCAGCGCCTGCAAAAGGTATGTCAAATCCGTATCGTCGGGTTTGTTGCGTAAATGGATATTCCGGAGTTTCACTGCCAGATTGCTAACCGACACCGCTGGCCGAAGCAACAGGTAAGTGGTGTAATCAAACTGAGAGAAATCATTATCCATGTTTTTCCCATCTTTATTTGCCTGATAAATGTTTTGAAAAAACAGGGAGATCGGCAAAAACATGTCGCCCTTGAAACTTGAATTTTTCGGAAGGTCGGCAATCACGCCGCTTATTGTAAAACTATGGTTGTCCTTGGTGGTAATGATCTTCCCAATCGGATTTTCGTCTCCAAAATAGCGTTGAGCAGTAGTTTCCGTCACGATGATCGAATGGTTATCGGTAAACGGTTTTGACGGATTCCCTTTAATCAGATTAAAGTCAAAAACCGAGAACAACGAAGGATCGGTAAACACCGTGTTATCTTCATTAAAAATTTTGTCTTTATACTTAAACAAAGTGTAGACAGAGTTATAGGTCAACCGGACCGTCTCTTGCACTTCGGGCAGCTCTCTTTTCGCGAAAGTAGCAATCGGCGCAACCGTCGATTCCCATATCTGCTGACTCGAACCAGTACCAACCCGGTTTTCAAGTTTGTAAATATTGTCCGCCTGCCTGTGAAACTTGTCATAGCCCATTTCATCCTGCACCCACAATAAAATCAGGATACCAACACCCAAACCCACCGTTAACCCGGTGCAGTTTATCAATGAATAGAACCTGTTTTTCAACAAATTACGCCAGGCGATTTTAAAATAATTACTTATCATAATAGGATCTATATTTTAAATTTACTCTGATTTCAAACTCTTGACCGGATTCATCAGCGCGGCTTTGATACTTTGAAAACTGATGGTAAGCAGGGCCGTCATAACGGTGAGCACACCAGTTGCTGCAAAAATCCACCACTCCACACCCACCTTAAAAGCAAAATTTTCCAGCCAATTCTCCATTAAGATACTGGAAATCGGTATTGCGATGAGAATCGCGATTAAGACCAATTTCAAAAAATCTCCTGATAACAAAACGGTTATACTCAAAACGCCTGAACCAAGTACTTTTCGGATGCCTATTTCTTTTGTCCGCTGCTCGGCCGTAAAAGCGACAAGCCCCAACAAGCCAAGGCAGGATATCATGATCGCGGTTGCCGCAAAGAAACTGAACAATTGTTGCGTATGTTGTTCAGACCGATATTGTTTGTCGTAGGCTTCCGACAAAAATGTGTACTCAAAAGCAGTCTGTGGGTTGTACTTTTTCCATATTCCCTCGGCAGCAGCAACGGCTGATTGCGCCGAGATCGCAGTAGTTTTGACATGCACAACATTATTTGCAGCAGGGAAATTGTACAGGATTAAAGGACGAATCCGTTCATGAGCCGAGGCAATGTTAAAATCCTTCACCACACCAATGATCGTGCCCTCCGTTCCATCAAACTTAAATCTCCTGCCAACCGGATTTTTAATTCCTGATTGTTTCAGAGCCATTTCATTCAATATAAAATGAGCCGAA
Organism: Dyadobacter diqingensis; assembly: GCF_024220585.1. Classification (GTDB taxonomy): domain Bacteria; phylum Bacteroidota; class Bacteroidia; order Cytophagales; family Spirosomataceae; genus Dyadobacter; species Dyadobacter diqingensis. The sequence goes on along the minus strand of NZ_JAMXKF010000005.1, from coordinate 333,764 downwards.
TCCGAAGGACCTCCTTCAAAGTTCTTCCCTGCCAGCATTTTGATCCCAAAATTTGGAATAAACTCCGGATCAATACTCATATGAGCGAAAATGACTCCTTGCTTATTATCGCCGCCATCCCAGGAAACTGTCGTTGTCCCGTGGCTTACATTAATAGGCGTATCGCTGGAAGTGCTGATACGTTTAATGGCAGATTCTTTCAGAAGTGCCTGTTTCAAAACAGCAGCTGATTTTTTACCGTCAAAAGAAAACACATATTCGCGGTTGACACCTGAGTCTCGCTGGCGCATGTAGCTTAGCTGCCGGCCAATAATAAAGGTGCTGCTGATGAGCACAGTCGTCAATACAAACTGTGTAACCACCAAACCCTTGCGCAAACCCACGGTAGACTGACGCATAGAACGCCCGCGCAATGCGCTAACGGGATTATAACCAGACACGAGGATGGCCGGATAAATACCTGCCAAAACAAAGGTAAGAATAAGTGTTCCGAGCAGCATCAACCACGACTGAAAGTCAAGCAATGAGAAGTTCTGGGTTTTACCCGTAATATTTTTATAAAAAGGCAGCAGCACCTGAATCAAAGCCAGCGCTGTGATCAAAGAGAAACTCAATGTAATCATCGATTCCACAAGCAGCTGCCCTGCAACCTGACCGGATTTAGCTCCTACTGCCTTACGAATGCCAACCTCCTTATTACGTCGCGTCGCCCTGGCCGTTGTCAGGTTTACATAATTAATACAACCGATAGCCAGAAGAAGCAATGCTGTCAGCCCGAGAATGCGGACCTGCTGCATTCCGGAACTCTTGCCCTCAGGAGAATACAGATGCAGCTCCCGAAGCGGTTGAAGCCTGTACTCAACTGCATCTTCGCCCTTCTCCATTACCGCATTATTGGCCTGGGTCATTTGCTCCGCTGCCCCAACCGGATCGACAGTAACACCAAGTTTCACATAACTCTCGAAATCATAGTCACTCCGGTTATCGTCCATCAATTTCTGTTTGTACTTAACCTTATGGGCCTGCTTTAACACGTGCATCGGAAGATACATTTTGTATCGAAGCGACGAATTATCGGGGTTATCTCTGATAACCGCCCCTACTGAAAAGGTTAAATTATCCTCAATACTTGTAAATGTTTTACCAATTACGTTTGAAGATCCAAAGAGTTTTTCGGCGAGTTCACGTGTAATCAAAATGGATGAAGTTGTCGGAAATGGATTTTTAGGATCGCCATGAAGAATTTCAAGTCCGTTGAAAACAGTCAGAAGGTTTTCATCAGCATAAGCCATTGCCCCTTTCTCAGTAATAATCTTATCGCCAACACGAAAGGCACCGTGATGATAATCGGCGAAACGCACGACGGATTCCACACCCGGCACCGTTTTTTTTGCCTGCACGGCAGCAGATGCCGGAGTATCTGAAAAAGTGTTTTCATCCAGCTTAACTCCAAAATGAGAATTGATCCTGTAAATTCTTTCGTTGTCAGAATGAAAGTTATCAAAACTCAACTCATCCTTCACCCACCAAAAAAGCAACAGACTAACGGCAAGAACGACCCCAAGTCCGCCGATATTCAAAGCAGAATACCACCCTCCTTTTATCAGATTCCTGAACGATATTTTGAGATAATTACGGATCATATCCTGGATTATGGGTTTGAAAACATTCAGTTAGGAAAAGCCGACCAGTATATCATTGATTTACTCTGATTTCAAACTCTTGATCGGATTCATCAGCGCGGCTTTGATACTTTGAAAACTGATGGTAAGCAGGGCAATACAAATTGTCAGGACGCCGGACAGGGCAAAGACCCACCATTCGATATCGATTTTATATGCAAAATCCCGCAGCCATTGGTTCATTCCATACCAGGCTAGTGGTGTAGCAATCAGGATTGCAACCAGGATAAGGCCCACAAAATCCTTTGAAAGCAAAGTCACAATACTGGCTACGGAAGCACCCAGTACTTTGCGGACACCTATTTCTTTGGTTCGTTGAAGTGTCGTGAAAGCTGCCAGTCCAAACAATCCCAAACAGGCAATAACCACGGCGAGCACCGCAAAAATGCCAAACAGCTGCCCTATCCGCTGTTCCGACTGATACATTTTATTAAACCGCTCATTTAAAAATGTGTATGAAAAAGGATTGTCGGTTTGTGCTTTCCATTTTCGTTCAAGCGTTTTAAGCAATGCAGGCATATTATCAGTTCGAATACGCAGTGCCATCTGATATCGGTCTCCGCCATAAGTCATCACCAACGGCGCAATGCTTTGATGCATGTTTTCAAAATGAAAATTCTTGGTCACACCGACAACGGTATAGACTTTTTTACTTCCCGGTGTTCCATTGCCAATCGTATTCACGCGCTGACCAATGGCATTTTTCCAGCCAAATTGTTTGACAGCCGCTTCATTAACCAGAACGGCCGCACTGTCGGAAGAAAACGATTTGGAGAAATTACGTCCCAGCGCCAGCCCGATTCCCAGCGTCGGCAGATAATCTTCATCGATCTGATACACTCTTAAACGATATGGAGAGACGGTGCTCCCGGCACTTTCAGGTAAAAAACCATCTGTTCCATTGTTTGAAGCTCCCGCAGGAACGTACCCTGCAAGCGTAACATTCAGAATCTGGGACTGATTTTTAAGCTCATTTTTAAACGTCTCCGTTTTGTCTCCCAACAAATAAGTGTCTTGCAGGATCAAAACCTGATCTTTATCAAACCCTACTTTTTTGTTTTGTATAAACCGAAGCTGCTGATACACGACAATCGTTCCGATAATCATTACAATGGAAACTACAAACTGCACCGTAACCAAGGTGTTACGCAGCCATCCGCTTCTTACGCCTGATTGAAGTCTTCCTTTTAATACCGTGATCGGCTTGAAAGCCGACAGGAAAAATGCGGGATAACTTCCGGCCAGTAATCCTACGAATAAACAGCCCACGATCGCGCAGGAAATCATCCGGATATTGAGGATCGACATCAGATCGAATTGTTTTCCGGCTAACTGGTTGAAATTCGGCAGCACGAGAATCACCACGCCAAAAGCCACCAGAAGTGCTACGAATGTCAGTAATATGGATTCTGTTAAAAACTGACGGATCAGCTGCTGCTGAATTGAACCTAGTACTTTACGAATCCCGACTTCCTTTGCCCTGTTTGCAGAACCGGCAGTTGACAGATTCATGAAATTGATACAGGCAATTAAAAGAATGAAAACTGCAATGGCCGAGAAAATGTAGACATACTTTAAATCTCCGTTTGGTTCAAGTTCTGCTTCAAGATTTGAATGTAGATGAATATCCGTAAGCGGCTGAAATTCAAATCCGAAACGATCACCCTTACGCAGATATTCCTCATAACTTATCCCCAAAAACTCCTGAATTTCAGGAGCAATGTATTTTTGGGTTATGACCGGACTTTGCGCAGCCAGTTTATCTACCGTATAATCTTTTCTCAACAAAAGATACGTGTGAGCGCCGCTGGACAGCCATTTTTGACCGAGATTCGTAGATTTAATAGATCCGAAGAAATCGTAATGAAAATGCGAGTTTGCCGGTACATCTTTACATACACCTGTAATCCTGAACAAACCTTGCGTCCCTAAGGTCAGGCTTTTGCCAATTGGATCGCTTTTCCCAAAATATTTCCGGGCAGTCGTTTCTGTTACAACGAGCGTATTCGGCGCATTGAGAACACTTTTAACATCACCCTTTACAAGCGGCAGTGTGAAAACTGAAAAGAAATTACTGTCCACAAACGTAACCCGCTCTTCCTTAAACTTCACATTGTCATACTTAACCAGGAATGTACCTTCTTGTGTCAAACGCGTATATGATTCAACTCCGGGATAATCTTTGGCTATTGCTGGCCCCGCCGGGGCTGGTGCGGCAGCAATGGCAATTTCTTTGCCACCTATTTTCCCGTTTAACGTTACCCGAAAAATACGGTCTGCATTCGTGTTAAACTTGTCATAACTTAACTCGCTCTGCACGAACAACAGAATCAACATACAGGTAGCCAGGCCAATAGCCAAACCAAAAATATTGATGGCAGAAAACGCTTTCTTACTCCAAAGACTGCGCCATGCTATTTTGAAATAATTTTGAATCATGGTAGTTATAAGCGTTTAGGCGTTAGCGTTTAGCTTTCTATTGAATTTGAGTTTTATTAGGTCTTTTTACTATCCGGGAAAAGCCAACAGCTAATCGCCAAAAGTCTCTACTCGCTTTTTAAACTTTTCACGGGATTTGCCAGAGCTGCTCTGATACTCTGGTAACCTATCGTAATCGCGGCGATGGCAAACGTTATGACAATAGCAGCTCCAAAAATAGCAGGACCAATGCTGATGTGATAGGCGAATTCCTGCAACCATTTGTCCATAGCAAACCAGGCTACCGGCGCGGCAATGACGAAGGCGATCAGGATAAGCCAGATAAACTGGTTCACAAAAAGAATCACAATGCCCGGAACCGATGCACCCATCACTTTGCGGATCCCTATTTCCTTTGTACGCTGAACGGCCATCAGCGACACCAATCCGTACAGGCCCAGACAGCCGATTAAAATCGCGATGGCCGAGAAAATCCGGAACGCATTATACATTTTCTCTTCCTGCTTGTACATCCCGGCAATATGCTGGTCAATAAATTCGTAGTTGAAAAGATTATCCGGATTAAGCTCCGACCAATCCTTTTCGATCGAGGCGACGGTTTCCCGGATATTTTGCCCACGAAGTTTTACACTCGCCTGCCAGAAAGAATTTGGATTATACATGATAATACATGCCCTGATCTTGTCATGTTTGGATTCGCTTTGAAAGTCCCTGACAACACCGCTGATCCGAGTAGGCGTTCTGCCAATAAGTACCCGTTTTCCGATTGCCTTTCCCGGATCCTGTATCCCCATCCTTTTGATCAAGGTCTGGTTAACAACCAGGTTGACAATGGTGTCTTTCGAAGTCATTTTTCTCACCGGGTCACCTGCAAGAAGTTCCAATTTATACATGGATAAATAGTGCTCATCCACCTGTTTGATCTCCGTTACATCCGTTTCCGTCATGCCCATATCAGGTGAATTGAACGGAGCAAAATTGGTGCTGTATGCAGGCCCGCCCGAAGCAAAACTAACCTGCTGCACACCCGGATTATCTTCCAGTTTTTGTCTCAACACATCTTTTTTCTCACCGGTAGGAAAAGTGATGATCGCATCTTTATCAAAACCCATATCCTGGTTTAAAAAGAAATCCATCTGATTGCCAACAATCAGCGTTCCTGCCAAAAGGATCTGGGTTATTGCAAATTGCACAACCACCAATCCCTTTCTCAAATAAGATTTTCCATGCGCATTGTCCGCAACGCCGGATTTCAATGCTTTTATCGGCTGAAATCCAGACTGCACAAAAGCTGGGTACAAACCCGCAATCACAATTGTCAGCAAAGTAATGACGGCAATTACACCAATAACCTCAGGCTCAAACAAACGCGAAGATTCGACGCTGATATCCAGCAAAGATTTTGTGTACGGCAGAAAAAACAGCACCGCTGCCAACGCCAGCACGATCGCAATACATACCAAAACCGTTGTTTCTCCCAGCATTTGCATGATGAGCTGTTTCCTTTGAGCGCCCAAAGTTTTGCGGACACCCACTTCCTTTCCTCGTTTCAGCGACTGCGCAGTGGCCAGATTAACGAAGTTTATACAGGCGGTCAGAATTATAAAAAGCGCGACGCCGGCCAATCCATAAATCGTTTCCCTGGATCTTGGCATCGAGATATGATTCAGATAACGTCTGTCGAAATGAATCTCTTTCAGCGGCTGCAATAACAGCACGCCTTTTTCCTCATCAATTTCTTTTCGCCAGTTTTTAGACAGAAAACCTGGCAACTGAGCCTGAACGCGAACGGCCGATTTATCATCAGGCAAAGTCACATACACAAACCCGCCCTGAATAGACCAAAAATCGTGATTGCCGATGTCTTTTTTAATCGTTTCCCAGGAAACTAAAAATGAAAAAACAAAGTGTGTATTAGAAGGGAGATCTTTGATAACCCCGCTCACGCGCAGATCACGCTGATTATCCAGCCTGATCGTTTTGCCGATGGCGTCACCCGTGTTAAAATATTTTCTCGCTATGCTTTCCGTCAGTACAACCGTGTTGGGCTCCTTCAACGCCGTCTTCGGATTACCTTGCAACCAGGTAAAATCGAAAATACCTGTAAAATTTTCGTCGGCAAAAGCATATACTTTTTCCTTAAACTTTTGCTCTCCGACTTTCACCAGTCCACCTTCCTGATAGTAATATTGCGAAACCTCTGCTTCCGGAAAATCGTTTCTGAAAGCGGGTGCAACCGCAAAAGAAACGCTTGGGTTACAGGGTTCTCCAAAAAGCGTCACACGATAGGTATGGTTGGCTTTCGCATGATAATCGTCGTAACTCAATTCGTTTTGCACAACCAGAAAAATCACAATACAGGCGCCCAAACCCAGGGCCAATCCTGCAATATTGATAAATGCGTAGCTTTTGTTACGCAACAATGTTCTGAGAGCAATCTTAAAATAGTTACGAATCATGGTAGGTATAAGCTTTTAGGCGTTAGCGTTTAGCTTTCGATTGAATTTGAGTTTTATCAGGTCTTTTTACTATCCTTGAAAAGCCAACAGCTAATCACTAAAAGTCCCTACTCGCTTTTTAAACTTTTCACCGGATCGAGCATTGCTGCGCGCACAGCCTGAAAACTGACCGTCACGAAGGCTATTATAAAAGTCGTCAACAAGGCCATGATAAATATTCCGGCGCCAATCCTGATCTGGAATTTAAAGTCCGAAAGCCAGCCATTCATTAACCACCAGGCGATCGGGGCTGCGATAACAAAAGCAATCAGAATAAGCTGCACAAACTCTTTACCGAAAATCCATAATATCTGGGCGATAGAGCTCCCGAGTACTTTGCGGATACCAATTTCCTTCGTTTTTTGCGTCGCCATAAACGATATGAGACCATACAATCCCAGACAGCCAATAAACAGGGCGAGTAAAGAAAATGCCTGAATCAGTTTCAGCATCAGGGCCTCAGTCTCGTAAAATTTAGCTATATCCTGGTCTACAAATTCGTATTCATATAATTTGTCAGGATGGCGCTGGCTCCACAATTTTTCCAGACTCGCCATTGTCCCTGCGATATCACCCGTTTTGATTTTGACAGCATAACTATTGTAGAGTGAAGGAGAAGAAAAAATACCGATCGGGTTGATATCTTCGTGGAACGACCTGTCGTGAAAATCCTTTACCACACCAACAATCGGACCTTCACACTGTCCGCTGATTTTAAGCTTCTTGCCAAGCAATTCATCAGCAGATTTCAGATTAAGTTTTTTGGCCAAAGCCTCATTAACCACAAACTCCTGAGCGGTGTCTGCTGGTAAAATATTTCTGCCTGCGATCAGCTTTAAGCCGAAAGTTTTCACATAATTATGATCACCTGCCTTAACCGAAAGTCTGAACTCCTGCTCTTTAGGGTCATTTTCGTAAAAAGGTGTCGTGTTCCAACTGATACTCGCAGCCGGCGCCGCAAAGCACATACTTACATCGGATACGCCAGCAAGGTTCTCAAACTCATTTTTCATCGATTTCGCGGCCTGATAATCGGAAGAAACCGGGAGCATCACAACCGCTTCCTTATTAAAACCCAAATCGGATTGTTTTGAGAAATTCATCTGTTTGGTAATGATGATCATACCAATAACCAGCGCCTGCGACAGGGCAAACTGTGCGATGATTAAAGCACGTCTCACATTAAAACCACCGATATGCTGCTGCGACAATTTACCTTTTAAAGCAACAACCGGCTGAAAACCAGCCAGAATAAGACCCGGATAAGAACCTGCAAAAAAGGTTACGATCACGATCAGCAGCGGAATAAAAAGCAGCAGCTTCCAGTCGGATAACAAATTGAATTCGATCTGCGCGTTGAACCAGGTATTAATATAGGGCAACACGACCCAGGACAATAACAAGGCTATTACCAGCGCGAGACACGCAATAACACCCGTTTGCGCAATGAACTGCCAGAAAAGCTGCCCACGCAAACTACCCAGTACTTTGCGAACACCCACTTCCCTGGCCCGGCTCAACGCCTGTGCCGTTGCCAGATTGACGAAGTTGACGCAGGCTGTCACAATCAGAAAAACGCCGATAAACGATAATATCCACAGATTCTTTTTCTCCATGGCGCCACCATAATTTGCATTAAAATGCACATCTGAAAGTGGTTGTAATTTGTAATGATGGACATTTGAACTTGTCGGACGGAATTTTTTCACGTAAGCCGGGAAAACTTTTTCAACCTGTGCAACCGAAACCTGCGGACGTAACAGGACAAAACATTTCATACCGCTCATGATCCCTCCCCAGGCATCGTCGCGGGAAAGCCATTCGTTATGTTGTTTCAAGGTTGGATAAGAAACAAATATCTCTGTTTTCTGGTCACTGTTTTTGGGCAGATCCTTTAAAATACCTGTGATCTTTACGTCTATTTTTTCTCCAAACCGAATGGTTTTGTTGATCGGATTCTCAGCTCCAAAATACTTACGCGCCAGGTTTTCCGTAATAATGGCGGTATTGGGGTCAATCAGTGCGGTCTTGTTATTTCCGACAATCAGAGGAAAGTTGAATATTTCAAAGTACTGCGGCTCAGTAAAGGCAAAACCACCCGTTTCCTTGTATTTCCGGATCTCGTTGCCCGCATTAACCGTAATAACTTCATCCTCATGCATGGCGACGCGCGCTACTTTTTCGGCAAACGAATAATCGTCCCGGAATACCTTTCCCAACGGGCTTGGTACAGCAGGCTGGTACGATATCCCATCGCGATGCTGCTCAGTAACAATGCGATAAATACGATCTGAGTTGGCGTGAAAGTTATCGAAACTCAGATTAAATTTTACCAACACAAAAATCAGCAGTCCGCAGGTCATGCCTAAGCCCAGGCCAAGAATATTGATCAGGGTATAGGATTTGTTTTTTACAAGATTTCTAAGAGCGATTTTCAAGTAACTACGTATCATAATAGGAATGTTATGGACGGGTTTAACGTATTTTGAACTAAAAATGTCAACAAAAATCGGTCTTGAAATAACCAGTCATGGACGACGACGAGCGTTGCCCCTACTCGCTCCGCAAACTTTTCACCGGATCAAGCAAGGCGGCCCGGATGGCCTGATAACTTACTGTCATCAACGTAATAATTAAAGCACCCAGACTGGCAAGCACAAAAATCCACCAGGAAACCTCCGTCCGGTACTCATACTTTTGCAACCAGCCGTTCAGGAAATAAAAGGCGACTGGCGCCGCAATAACACAGGAAATGATAACCAGAATGACAAAATCCCGGGAAAGCATCTGCCAAAGGTTTGCGACAGATGCGCCTAAAACCTTCCGTACGCCAATTTCCTTGGTACGCTGCTCGGCTGTGAAAGAAGCAAGGCCAAAAATACCCAGGCAGCTAATCAGCACCGCCAGAATCGAAAAGAAGGTTGTCAACTTGCCAATCCGCTCTTCATTAAAGAATTTTTGGGCGTATTCTTCGTCTACAAATTTGTATTCAAAAGGTGAAGCACTGTCATATTTCTTAAACACATTTTCAATTTTGGCCAAAGCATCGGCCGCGTTTGCCTGGGGATCAATTTTGACATTGACAACACCGCCATCTCCTGTTGCCATGCTATAAAAAAGCGGCCGAATCGGCGCGTAAGGCGATTCTACGATCATATCTTTCACCACACCGATTATTTGCAGGGGCGTGCCGTTCCATGTTAACATTTCGCCAACAGGATTTTTCAGTCCCATAAATTTTACTGCCGACTCATTCACCACAAGCCCAGCCGAATCGGATGCAAAATCCTTTGAAAAATCTCTACCGTCTACAAATTGCCAGCCCACCGTTTTTCCATAACCGTGGGAAACTTCGTTGAAATGAAAGTCAACCGACAGCGACGGATCTTTTCCCTTCCAGGCAAAACCGCTTGTCGATGACCAGGTTCCAGTGGTAGGACTTCCCGATTCAGCGATTTCCGCTATCGCTCCCGACTTTTTCAATTCGTCACGAACGGCTTCAAAGTGGTTATGAATATCCGGCGTTGTCATGTTGAGAACCACTAACCCGTTACGGTCATAACCTACCGGCCGGTTTTTGGCAAACTGGATCTGGCGAAAAACAACCGTTGTTCCGATAATCAGAATGATGGAAACAGTGAACTGCACCACAACCAGCGCCTTACGCGGAATAGCTGCGAACCTGCCAGCCTTGAACGTTCCTTTCAAAACTTTCACCGGCTGAAATGACGATAAATACAAAGCCGGATAACTTCCTGCGACGACGGCCGTAAAAACGCTAAAACCAATGCTAGCAAGCCAAAACAGCGGATTACTCCATAAAATAGTCAGTTTTTTATCCGCCACTTCATTAAACTGCGGCAGCATAAGCAACACAAGTACCAAGGCAACAACAAAGGCCATTGCCACGACAATAAACGATTCACTGAAAAACTGAGCAATCAATTGATTGCGGACAGACCCGATTGCCTTACGTATACCAACTTCTTTTGCCCGTTTTTCGGAGCGCGCCGTGCTCAGATTCATAAAATTGATGCAGGCGAGAAGCAGTACAAAAGTGCCGATAATGCCGAAAAGCCAGATAAATTCGATCTGTCCGCCAATGCGTTTTCCTTCTTTAAATTCCGAATAAAGATGCCAATCGGCCATCGCGTTCAGAAAAACTTCCGGCTTGTATTTCAGCTGTTCCTTGTGAATATTTTTAACTTTTATATCCCGAATTTTGGCAGATACCTTGTCGATATCAGCGTTGTCATGAAGCTGAACAAAGGTTTGATAACTATTGGCCCGCCATGGATCATCATTCGTTTTCAACCAGGGCGACGCAATCTCCATAAGACTCCACGGGGCCATAAACTGCATATCACGGAAAGATGAATTATACGGAAGATCTTCATAAACGCCCGTAACCTTTACATTGAACTTGTTATCAATTTTCATGATTTGGTCAATCGGATCCGCCTCGCCGAAGAAAGCTTTTGCCACCGATTCCGACAGCAATACGGAATACGGATCTTTCAATCCCGATGCTGAACCTTTTATCATTTTAAGAGTCAGCATTTCCGGTGCGTCCGGTTCCATGTAAGGACCATTTTTTGCAAATTTCTTATCACCATAGGCCAACACATGCCGGTTGCTCCATGACGACATGATCACATGTTTAAAATCACTTCCATAGTTTCGTCTGAGTTCCTCGCCAATCGGATAAGGTACGGCGGTTTGCGTTCCTATTTGCCCATTGTAAGTCTGGTGCTGCATGATCTGGGCAATCCTGCCATGATTCTTATGATAGCTATCGTATGAAATTTCATCATAAATCCAGAGACCGATCAGCATCGCAACGGCCATCCCCATTGCCAGACCGGTAATGTTGATGAACCCATAACCCTTATTTTTGGCAAGATTCCTGAAAGCGATTTTAAAATAGTTATGTATCATGGCTAATAAATTGGTAGGCAACCGCTTCGGCGGTCCGAAAAATCGAACAATACTTTTAACACTTATTTGTTATTCTGTCGATAAGTCTACCTGTTCAAATACTTTGCCACTTAATAAGTATTTAATTAAAATGTTGATTATTAAATAGTTGACAAATAAATAGTATAAAAGTAATGTCCGATAATGAACACCGTTGTTCGGTTTGGAACGGATGTTCATATCAAAGTTAATTTGAAATCCGCGTTCGATAGCCCTGCATTTACAACATAAGCCTTTTATCCTCTTTTACTGCCAGTTATATAATCTTTTCCAATTACAGATCAATAAAAAGTAAATATGCATCTCCATTTCTTTGTCAAACCATTTGAAACGATAATGAGAAGAATAATTTCTACCGCCCTGATCATATTTCTTTTAAATTTTTTCGCCGTCGCCCAATCAATTAACACAGCGAAACTGGATAGCTTTTTCAGTGTGCTTGCCTCCCGTAATCTGGCAATAGGTAGCTTGACAATCTCAAAAAATAATGAAGTTAAATATCAAAGGGCTATTGGATATTCAAGTCTAGAGGGGGAAAAGAAAATACCGGCAAACGTTGACACCAAATACCGGATTGGCTCGGTAAGTAAAATGTTCACCGCTGTTATGATTTTTCAACTTATTGAGGAGAGGAAAATAAATCCGGATCAAAAACTGACCACGTATTTCCCAGATCTACCCAATGCAGACAGAATCACAATTGCAAATTTGCTAAATCACAGAAGTGGTCTACACAATTACACCGAAGGCACAAACTATCCTGAGTGGATGGATGAACCCAAAACGAATGATGAAATGCTCCGGATTATCAAAGAAAAAGGAGCGGATTTCGATCCAGATACCCGAGCTGAATACTCAAATTCCAACTATCTGCTTCTGGGTTATATCATAGAAAAAATTACCGGACAGCCCTACGAAAAAGTACTGAAAGACAGAATCACTTCTAAAATCAGATTATCCGAAACGGCATACATGCATCCGATTGATGTCGAAAAAAATGAGAGTTATTCCTATAAGTTTTCCGACGGTGGTTGGAAAAAAGAGAAGGAAACGATCACTGGCCTGCACGGAGGTGCCGGCTCAATTATCTCCACACCTACCGATCTGGTAAAATTTATTGAGGCCCTGTTTACTGAAAAGCTTATCAATAAATCAAGTCTGGAAAAAATGAACGGGATGGTCGACGGTTATGGAATGGGCATGTTCCCCTTTGATTATGGCACCAAACCTGGTTACGGCCACAACGGCAGGATCGAAGAATTTTATACCGCAGTCAGATATTTCCCTGGCGAAAAGCTGGCCTTTGCATACTGCACAAACGGAATTGAATATCCAAGAACCGATATTTTAAACGGGATTTTGAAGATCATTTTTGATGACGATTTTTCTATTCCTTTCATCAATGTAACAAGACCGCAAAGTGAAGATTTGGATAAATATCTCGGCAAATACTACACAGACCAGCTGCCCATAGAAGTGACATGTGTCAAGGACAACGCAAAACTTTTATTGGAGACCAAAGGGAAAGTATTCGAAGTGGAGCCTATTGCCAGAAACTATTTTATGCACGCCCCAACGGGTACATTTTTCGAGTTTTCTCCTGAAAAAGGAGAACTGCAAATAAAAGAAACGGATAATATCTACTATTTGAAAAGAAAGTAAGGTTCAGATTATCAGGTCAACACCGATTTGAAATGAGTGTTTCATGGCTTTGCGTTTGTAACGCTTTTCAAACATATTTAAGAATTCAAATTAAAATAAAAAGTACTGCCCATTCCAATCTCAGAATCTACTCCGATCCTCCCACCTTGGGCTTCAATAAACTCCTTGCTGATGGCGAGACCAAGGCCGGTACCCGTTTTTGCACTACCCGGCACCTGAAAATAACGGTCGAAAATTTTCTCCCGATACCGGCTTTCGATACCCTTCCCTTCATCTTTCACCGAAAACAATACGCCTGTAATTTCCTTCTTCACACCAATCACAATTTTGCTTTCTTCCAGAGAATAACGAATGGCGTTAGTCAAAAAGTTAATTAAAACCCAGGCTGTTTTTTCTGTATCGGCCTTCACTTCAGGCAGGTTTTCATCGACCTCAGAAATCAGCTGGATCTGCTTCTGATCCGCCTGTATCCTGACCGCCTCCATCGCATATTGCAGTATTTTATATGGACTGCTCTGCTGAATATTTAATTGTATATTTCCGGTTTCTACCTGTGAGAGATTGAGCAATTCTCCGGTTATTTTGAGCAGGCGGTTACTATCATCTTTGATACTATCAATCAGTTGCTTCTGCTCTTCGTTCACATCACCGGTTTGTTTATTTTCCAACAATTGAACACTCATTTTTATGGAAGAAATCGGTGTCTTCAATTCATGGGAGACCGTGGCGATGAAGTTGGTCTTAGCAAAATCGAGCTCCTTAAATGGTGTAATATTTTTAAGCACAATCACCTGACCGATAAAGATCTTCTCCTTTTCTCCCGTTGGTGTAATCGTGATATTTACAATCTCTTTCTCAAAATAACTCTCCTTGTTATCTGCGTAAATTTTCAGCGGCTTCTCCTTTTCCGTATCGTTTTTTTGCGAGACCAGCCCCTGCACGAGCGAACGGATCAGATCATTATCCAATGCTACTTCCACGGCAGGTTTACCAATAATATCCTCAGCCAGAAGTCCTGATATTTTCAGTACTTCGTCGTTCGCGAACAACACTTTTTTATGTTCATCGAGTCCTAAAACCGGCTCGTGCATATTATTGATCAGCGTTTCTATCCTTTTCTTTTCAAATAGTATTTTAGAGAGATTGCTACTGTCGTATTCTTCCAATTTTTCAGCCATGGTATTGAAGGATCCTGCCAATTCGCCAAACTCGTTTTTGCTTCCAAAATGTACCCTTTGAGAATAATTTTTTGCTGCAATCTCCTTGATACTTTCAGTAAGTTCCTTAATCGGATTAGCTATGTTACTTGGCAAATTGACGAGCAGCGTAAAGGCAAAAAGAAAACAAAGCGTCCCCGTAATCACGATCCAAAGATTGGCCGAACGGGCGGTCTGTTGCGCAATTTCACTTTTCCGCTGAATGGCCTCCATATTAAGCCGCATAAGCTCGGTAATATCTTTTCTGATCACCTGATGCAGCGACATATCGGACGGCATTTTTTTCAACTGAATCAAATGATCGGAAATGGCATCCGTAGCTTCCCGTTCTCCTATTTCCGTTACATTCTGCCGCTGTTTATTGAGGTTATCTTCAAAAGCCAGAAGCGCTTTTGTACTCTGCTGCGCCTGATCCAGCGCCATCAGCATATTACGAGAATATTCGAGGGTATTATAATTATCGACCAGAATATTTTCGGTGTCATTTTTCAGCACATTGATATACCGTGCAGCCACCAACGACAATATAATGATCATCAGAAACAGCAGTCCTACCCCCAGGGTTAATTTGGTTTTTATTTTCATCAGGACAGAATAACCAGGTCAATTTCGGAAATAGATAGCTTTTTCAATAACTGGTTAAAGATATTGGTAGCCAAAATTACTTTAAACAAATTCATATGCGGCTTTCCGATGCAAATTGTTGTGATCTGCCTTTGCTCGGCAACTTCCATGATTGTCTTGGATACATGCGCACTTTCGATACGAATTATTTCGCCGCCAAGTTCTGTGGCGAGCTTAAAATTATTTATAAGATGCCTCTGCTTGTCGAGCGCAATTTTATCCATACTCTCCTTGGGTGTCTGAACATAAAGCAACACCCACGGACTATTATAATAACTGGCCAGTCTCGCAGTTTTCCGGATTACAATTTTGGCCGTCTGCGCATTGCTGCTGATGCAGGCCATAAATTTATTCGGCTTCAACGAGGTGGTTCCCCTCGAAGTAATTTCACTCTCCACCTTTCTAACCACCTGACTGGCTACTTCTTTCAGCGCC
This sequence comes from Dyadobacter diqingensis, assembly GCF_024220585.1. Taxonomy (GTDB): domain Bacteria; phylum Bacteroidota; class Bacteroidia; order Cytophagales; family Spirosomataceae; genus Dyadobacter; species Dyadobacter diqingensis. The sequence goes on along the minus strand of NZ_JAMXKF010000005.1, from coordinate 318,230 downwards.
AGTTCACGGAGCTGTAAAATATTCCCGGATGTAAAAAAGTTGTTAAGTGCCGTAGGGACTTTTTCAGTTGCATAAATCTTACCTTCCTTCAAACGTGTGATCAATTCGTCGGCAGTAAGGTCGATATTGACGACTTCATCGGCCAGCTTTAACACACTGTCCGGAATTCGTTCTTTTACCTCAACCCCGGTAATCTGCTTAATCTCTTCGTTCAGACTTTCGATATGCTGGATATTGACCGCACTGATCACGTTGATACCGGCATCCAGTATTTCCAAAACATCCTGCCACCGTTTATCGTTTTTACTGCCTTCGATATTGGTGTGCGCCAGTTCATCCACAATGACAATTTCCGGCCGCAAACTGATCACCGCCTGCAAATCAAACTCTTCCAGTTCTTTACCTTTGTAAAACAGTTTTCTTCTCGGGATAATCGGCAGCCCTTCGAGCAGGTCGTGGGTTTCCTTCCGGTTGTGCGTTTCTATATAACCGATTTTCACATCGATACCATTTCGCATCAATGTGTGCGCCTCTTGCAGCATACGGAAGGTTTTACCTACACCGGCACTCATGCCGATGTAGATTTTAAACTTCCCTTTCCTGGATTTTTTGATGAGGTCCAGAAAATGTTTTACGTTATTTTCCTTTTCAGTCATTAAAATGATATGGCCACTGATGTTGTCACAAAGTAATTCTGGCTTTCGGCCTTGCCGTCCTTTGTAAATATATCGTCTTTGCTGTTAAAAGCTCTCGCTTCCAGACGGAACATCACGTTGGACGCTGGCAGATAGTCAAAGTTTGCCGAGTATCCGAAAGTTTTGAATCCGTTTGGCGTTCCGGTACTGATAATTACTCCCTTTTCGTCTGCATAATATTCTCCGCGGGCCGCAATCCTGATTTTTTCATTCGGCGTATAACGGGCAATTAAAACGGGCGTATACCAAACATTGTAACTGCTGCTGCCCTTGCTTTTCTGCTGGGCACCCATGTCAAATCCAGCAGTCAAACCAAACTTATCGGTTAGCTGAAACTGCCCGTAAAGGTTACTAAAATATCTCCACTGTTTTGTGCTGTCCGGCTGCTCGTTCCCGATGTAGGTGCTCCAATTCAGGGTAGTTTTCGCAGATGGTTTATAAGTCAGCTGTGTTCCAAATGCCGGTGTCTGATTTCCCTGAACTTTTTGGATCCGCTGCCAGCCATTCAGATACATGGCTGCGGCGTATAATTTTTCGTCTTTACTCGTGAAACCGATTTTCACGCCCGCCTCGTAGTATGGCGAATTCTCAGCCAGCAAACTCCTCGTCAAATTCCAGTTATCCTTTCCGATCGCACTTTCAAATCCGATGTGTGACGGCATAATTCCTGCATCAACCCACAAATTATTTTTCTTTGAGATTTTGACTCCTACGTTGGCTTCAAAAATATTTTTAAGCAGCCCCTGCTCCGCCGACAAATTATATTGCGCATAAGTTCCGGCCATCACCGCCAGGTTTGCACGTACATTTTCGGTGTTATAGGCAACTTTAAAAAGGCCAAGATTCAGATTTACTTCGTTGTGTTTGTTAAAATTATATAAAAATGAAGGCCTTTCATGATTGGCGGGTTTGTTAAAATCATAGCTGTAAAAGGCTTCAACATATCCCGAAAAAGTTAAAGGATTTGATTTTGGCTTTTCTGTTGAGATCGTGTCCTGTGCAATGGCCTGAAATGAAATCATTCCGGCGGCAATTAATAATAATTTATTCATTTTCATGTTGGTAAGCGTACTGGATTTTTGAAGTTATTCTTGTCGAGTGGGAGAATTGATAAGTTATCAAGATGCCGGCTTTGAACGCCATGGAGATCAGGTCCGAGTCATCGGGAAGTCTGATCCGGGTCTTTCGAGAAGTCAAGACCGGGCAACCCCATTTTGAAAACTTGACTTCTCTTTCCCTCTTTTCACCCGGCATAAAACAATTCTACCTAATCGATTAATATATAAAACGTTGCGTAATTCAATTGACTTATTTACTCTGATCAAGCGCCATGTTCAATTTCAATACATTGACTTTTGCAGGACCCAAAAGTCCGAGCAATGGCGCTTCCGTATTTTTTTCGATTAATTCCTCCACATTCTTTTCGGAAAGGTTTCTTGTTTTGGCGATCCTTTTCAGCTGTACCAAAGCAGCTTTGGGAGATATGTCCGGGTCTAGTCCGCTACCGCTGGCCGTTACCAATTCGACCGGAATGTCCTGTTTTTTCACCTCCGGGTTGTGCACTAAAAAAGTGTCAATACGCGCCTGAACGGTTTGCAGATATTCAGGATTTGACGGTCCCTTGTTGCTCCCGCCGCTACCCGCCGAGTTGTAATCCACCGCAGACGGACGGGAATTAAAGTATTTATCCTCCGTAAAAGTCTGGCCAACGTTGGTGTAATATTTTTTACCATTTTGTGTTATTACCTCGCCATTGCCATGATTTGGAGCCAATTGGGCAACACCCCAGATGATGATTGTATAAACACCTGCAAAGAAAACCAGCGTAATGGCGGTCAATCTGATTGCGGGAAATAGGTTCGTTTTCATTGTTATTTATTTTAACTTTATAGAAATTTATATTTTATGGAAGCTGTACTGAAAATTAAATCTTCTGAGTTCACTGACGAATTGATTTCCAAAATCAAAGCATTATTAAGTGTTTCAAAAGACAGCGAGGTCACAATTAGCATCACCGATAAGCCATCCCTTGGACTCCTTCGCGATGAGAGTCGTGAAGAATATTTCTCGAGGCTTGATAAATCAATCGACGATTTCGAAAAAGGAAATGTTATTTCGTTTAGCGGAGATAGCTTTGAACAATTTGTAAAGCACATCGCACAGGAATGAATAACACGATTTTCTCTCTTCAAGTGATTGAAGATCTCACACACTGGTCTAAAAGTAAACCTCGTCTCGTTAAAAAAGTTTTTGAACTGATCAATGATATCCATAAGCACCCTTTCGAAGGACTGGGCAAACCGGAAGGGCTTAAACATCAGTATAAGGGATATTGGAGCAGACGAATTACAGACGAACATCGTTTGATTTATAAGCCGGTCGCCGAAAAAGACATCCTTGTTATCAGTGTTCATGGACATTATGATCAATAATTACAACCAGATACTCACCAGCAAATCAATTACCTTGATACCTAGGAAAGGAATTACTACACCTCCCAAACCATAGATAAACAGGTTTCTTCTCAGTAACGCGCTCGCTCCGATCGGTTTATAGGCCACCCCTTTCAGTGCCAATGGAATCAGTATCGGGATAATGATCGCGTTGAAAATCACGGCTGACAAAATTGCACTTTCAGGACTATGCAGATCCATAATATTCAGACCTTTAAGGGCAGGGATCGCGGCAATAAACAAGGCCGGGATAATTGCAAAATATTTGGCGACGTCATTGGCGATTGAGAAAGTGGTCAGCGTACCTCGTGTCATCAACAACTGTTTTCCAATCTCCACAATTTCAATCAGTTTCGTCGGATCATTATCCAGGTCGACCATATTACCTGCCTCCTTGGCTGCCTGCGTTCCACTGTTCATGGCCACTCCAACATCAGCCTGCGCAAGCGCCGGCGCATCGTTGGTTCCATCACCCATCATCGCCACGAGCTTACCACTTTCCTGCTCTCTTTTGATGTAATTCATCTTATCTTCCGGTTTCGCTTCGGCGATAAAATCATCCACACCTGCTTTTTCGGCAATAAACTTCGCTGTCAGCGGATTGTCTCCGGTTACCATCACTGTTTTTACACCCATTTTACGCAGACGCTCGAAACGTTCACTGATACCCGGTTTAATAATATCCTGCAATTCAATCACGCCAAGTACCTTTTCATTTTCCGAAACCACGAGCGGCGTTCCCCCGTTGTTCGATATCGCTTTGGTCCTATCCTCAATTTCAGCGGGAAATTTGTTACCAGCTTTTGTAGTGAGATTTCTGATCGAATCGAAAGCACCTTTACGGATTCTGGTTTCATCAAAATCAACACCTGAACTTCTTGTTTCAGCCGTGAACTTGATAAAAGTCGGGTTATTCAAATTCGCATAAGTCGACGGATTCAGATTCGCCAGTTCCAGGATAGATTTCCCTTCCGGCGTTTCGTCAGCAATGGAGCTTAATACGGCACATTTAATGAAATGATTGTCAGTCACACCTTTGGCGGCGTAAAAATTTGTCGCTTTTCTGTTCCCGATCGTAATCGTACCGGTTTTATCCAAAAGAAGTACATCAATATCCCCGGCGGTTTCAACGGCTTTCCCGGACTTTGTAATCACATTTGCACGAAGTGCGCGGTCCATACCGGCTATACCAATGGCCGACAAAAGACCACCTATCGTTGTCGGGATCAGACAAACGAAAAGCGAAATAAATGCTGCAATGGTGATCGGTGTATTGGCATGGTCAGCGAAAGGTTTCAACGTCACGCAGACGATAATAAAGACCAGTGTAAATCCGGCTAAAAGAATCGTAAGCGCAATTTCATTGGGTGTTTTCTGACGACTGGCACCTTCTACCAGAGCAATCATTTTGTCAAGAAAACTCTCACCCGGTTCTGTCGTTACCATAACCTTGATCTTGTCAGACAAAACCTTTGTTCCACCCGTCACACTGCTTTTATCTCCACCCGCTTCACGAATTACGGGAGCACTTTCACCCGTAATTGCACTTTCATCAATCGTCGCCAGCCCTTCGATAATCTCGCCGTCGGTTGCAATGTTATCACCCGCCTCACAGATAAAAATATCCCCTTTTCTCATCGAAGCAGACATCACTTGTCTGGTCGAAACCGAGAACCCGGCTTTGTTTTCGATAACCAGTTTCGCCGGTGTTTCTTCTCTTGTTTTACGCAAGCTGTCGGCCTGTGCCTTACCTCTCGCCTCTGCGAGTCCCTCCGCAAAATTGGCAAAAAGCAGAGTCAGTAATAACACTAAAAACACCGTAAAATTATAGGCAAAACTCCCCTGAGATTTCTCCCCCATTAAAGTCCATATACTTACCACCAGCATAATTGCCGTTCCGATTTCCACCGTGAACATCACCGGATTGCGGAACATTATTTTGGGATTCAGTTTGACAAATGCCTGTTTGAGGGCTTCGTTGACCAGGTCCTTTTGGAACAAGGACGTATCTTTATTTTTCATTTCCTGATGGCATTTCGCCGTTATTGATTTTGGTATTCGCTGCTTTTCAGACTACCGGTTATTGTATAACCCAGCGCTTTCGCAGCACTATTAAAATGAATTCAGTTGTTAGCGCAGCGTGAAATATTCGGCAATTGGACCCAAGGTCAGTGCCGGGAAGAAAGATAACGCCGTGATGATCACGATAACCGCCAGAATCATAATCCCGAAGGTCGAAGAATCCGTTTTTAACGTCCCTGCGCTTTCAGGAATGTATTTTTTATTAGCTAAAAGGCCGGCAATCGCAATTGGACCAATGATCGGAATGTAACGTGACAGGATCAAAACAAAACCTGTACTGATGTTCCACCAGGGATTATTATCTCCCAACCCTTCAAACCCGCTACCGTTGTTTGCCGATGATGAAGTGTATTCGTACAACATTTCGGTGAATCCATGAAAACCGGGATTAGCCAGCGTAGCGGAAGTGATCGACGGGAATGCCGCTGCGAGCGCAGTACCCACCAAGATCAGGAACGGATGAAGCAAGGCTACAATCATCGCAATTTTCATTTCTCTGGCTTCGATCTTTTTACCCATAAATTCAGGTGTCCGACCGACCATCAACCCGCTGATAAACACGGCCAGAATGATAAAAATAAAGAAGTTAAGCATACCCGCTCCCACACCGCCATAAAATGCGTTGGTCATCATGCCCAGCAGCTGGGTCATACCGGACAGGGGCGTAAAGCTGTCGTGCATGCTATTGATCGAACCGGTGGATATAACGGTAGTCGCTATACTCCAAAACGCTGATGCGGTACTTCCCAACCTGACTTCCTTGCCTTCCATCGCACCGGCGCTGTTGTCGATTCCCATCGCAGTGATGGCATGGTTACCTCCATTTTCCCACATGATCGTCGGAATGGTGAGGACCAGAAAACCAGCGGTCATCACACCAAAGATCATCCATCCCATCTTTCTTCTTTTCAGGAAAAATCCGAAAGCAAAAACCATAGCAATCGGAATTACCATCTGCGAAAACATCTCCGTCATGTTGGTCAGGTAATTCGGATTTTCCAGCGGATGCGCTGAATTGGCTCCATAATATCCGCCACCATTCGTCCCCAAATGCTTGATTGCTACAAATGCGGCAACCGGCCCTGTCGAAACCTGTACGGTATCGCCCTGCATATTGATGATGGTATCTTTACCTTCAAAAGTCATCGGCGTTCCGTTGAAAGCCAGGATAGAAGCAACAACAATCGAAAGTGGAAGTAAAATCCTCGTGCATGATTTTACCATCAGATTATAAAAATTGCCCAATTTGTCGGTTGTCCGTTCGCGCAGCGCTAAAAACAAAACTGCCGCTGCCGCCATACCCGTTCCTGCTGTTACAAAGTGAAGAAACATCAGAAACAGCTGCGATAAATAACTTACTCCCGATTCGCCCGAGTAATGCTGTAAGTTACAGTTTACCACGAAAGAAATACTGGTATTAAAGGCCAGATCGGCGCTTTGTCCCGGATTTCCATCCGGGTTCAGTGGTAACCAGCCTTGGTTCATCAGCACAAACATCCCCAGAACGAACCAGACCATGTTGATGGTGATCATTGAAAACATGTGCTGTTTCCAATTCATTTCGGCCTTTTCGTCGATACCGCCGATTTTGAAAAACAATTTTTCAATTGGGTTAAAAACAGGGTCCAAGGATGTTTTCTCGCCTGCGTAAACTTTTGCGATGTATTTCCCAAACGGTATTGCAAAGGCAACCGTCAGGATAAACATGGCAATGATTCCAAATATTTCAGTGTTCATTTTTTCTAATTTTTAATTCGATTTCAGTTTCCGGCAGTTAAATCCGGTCAGAATTTTTCGGGTTTGATCAGTACATAACAGATGTAACCAAACACGCATATGGAGATAAAAAACAGTGCTGCCATGGTTAGATATTTTCAAAAAAATTGACGGTTTTGTAAAAGAGTGCGAAACATAAAATTCCGGCGGATACCAAGAGGATTGTGATCATGATATTTAAGTTAAATTGATTTTATAATGCATTGATTTGTTTGATGTATTCAGCTTTCAGCGTTTTGGGAAAGAGTGCGTCGATATTGCAGTGATTTAATTCGAGCGTGCCTGAAACAGTGTAGACATATACCATCGCCACTGCGTTTTTTGTTTGCTTATTTCCATTGATCAAAAGGTTTTCAGCAAAGTCCAGACATTTTTTAACCCGCGGCATATCATTTCTTGCAATCATCATGCGCGTCAGATCGGCAAATTTTTGCATCTGCTTGTAAATTCCTGTTGCTGGTTTCGTTCTCATCGTTTTTTAAATTGTTACGATAGTGTTAATACCAAAAATGATCCTGAATTCTGGCACGAAACCTAATCAAATGTCTATCAATAAGATAAAATCAAACCACTGTGAAAGGAAGAAATAAAACCCTATCATTTTGATAAGCTTTTATCAATTTAGAATTCCAGGAATAAATTCCCGGGCTACAAGATGGGACGTACCGTTCGGCACTTTTGGCCTGGAACAGGGTTCCGGATAATGGAAGATTGGCGATTTGAAAGGAAATGACAATGCCGTAGGCATGACCGATCTTGTAGCCATGGATTTTAATCCATGAAAAAAAAAGCCAGATCCCACAAACATGAATTTTAATCCATAAAAAAATCCCCCTGGCCGAATCGCAAAATTCAGCCAGGGGGAAAACAAATTATTTATCCTTTTATCAGATATTCTTTTTCTTCAATTCCTTCACAGCGAAATCAGCTGCTCTTGCCGTAAGCGCCATGTAAGTAAGTGAAGGGTTCACACAGGAAGCCGAAACCATGGCGGCTCCATCCGTTACAAAAACGTTCTTCACCGCATGCATCTGGTTATTTCCATTCAAAACAGATGTTTTCGGATCACGACCCATACGCGCCGTTCCCATCTCGTGAATTGCCATACCCAGATAAGATCCGTTGTCATGCGTTTTCACATTTTTAAGACCAGACTTTTCAAGCATCTCAGCCGCATCGTTCATCATGTCTTTACGCATTTTTTTCTCGTTTTCACGAAGATCAGCGTCAAAAACAACGGTTGGCATGCCCCATTTATCCTTTTTATCCTTGTTCAGGTACATATAGTTTTCATGGTATGGCAAAGTTTCGCCAAAACCACCAAAGCCCATTGTCCACTGTCCCGGGGTCGTTAACTCTTCTTTGAAATCAGCGCCGAAAGCAAGTTCAGCAACATTACGCTGCCAGCCCTGACGACCGCCACCGCCCTGATAACCATATCCACGCAAATAATCACGCTTATCAGAACCGATATTCTGGTAACGGGGAATGTAGATCCCGTTAGCACGACGACCGAAATAATATTTATCAAGGTCACCTTCCCAAACCCCGCTTGCTCCCGTACGGAAATGGTGATCCATCAGGTTATGCCCCAATTCACCTGAATCATTACCCAAACCATTCGGGAAACGGTCAGACGTTGAGTTCAAAAGCACCAGCGAAGTACCAATCGCACTCGCACAAACAAATATAATCTTGGCAAAATATTCACGCTCTTCCAGGGTAACCGAATCCGTTACCTTCACGCCCGTTGCCTTTTGTTTTACTTTATCATAAACAATTTCCCGCACCACAGAATCAGGACGCAACGTCAAAAGACCCGTTTTTACCGCCGGTGGTAAAGTACTTGACTGCGTGCTGAAATAGGCTCCGTAAGGGCAGCCATAAGAACAGCGGTTACGGTACTGACATGGAGAACGCCCTCCTTCAAGCTGGATTTTGCCCGCCTGCGAAAGGTTGGCAACCCTGCCAATTGTCATGGTACGGCCAGGAAATTGTTTTTCCAGTCTCTTGCGAACCTCTTTTTCCACAAAATACATTTCCATCGGCGGTAAGAAATCGCTGTCCGGAAGTTGGGGCAAGCCCAGTTTTTCACCCGAAATCCCAACGTGTTTTTCAACGTAAGAATACCATGGTGCGATATCTTTATAACGGATCGGCCAGTCAACTGCGATTCCGTCTTTCAAATTCGCTTCAAAATCAAGGTCGCTCCAACGGTACGACTGACGCCCCCACATAATGGATTTCCCGCCAACGATATTCGGTCGAAACCAGTCAAATCTTTTCTTCTCTTCATAAGGTGAATCCGAATCGTTCATCCAGTACTTTTCGGTCATCTCATTGTAGGGATAATCACGGGACAAAAACGGGTGCGTTTCTTTTTGTTTTACTGTCAAACGCCCGTTATATTTCATTTCCCAGGGATCTTTCAACGCATTCTCGTAACCCGTAACGTGTTCAAGCGGTTTTCCCTTTTCAAGCATCAATACCCTCAAACCCTTTTCAGTCAATTCCTTCGCTGCCCATCCGCCCGAAACACCGGAACCGATTACGATGGCATCGTAGGTCATATCTTTTACTGCATCAACATTTAAATTCGCCATGGTGATAATTCTTTTGATAATTTAGAAAGGTTTAGATCTTAAAGCGCCCACGTTTTCTGGCCTTCTTTCATAGGATAAGAACCGTCAAAACGACCCGGGATTGGCAGATAATCCAACGCCTTCGTTGCTCCGATTTCCGAAGTAAAATAGCCGGTCACTGTAAGACCTTTCATTTGCACGAAAAATGGTTTATCGGCAGTGGTGCTACGCTTCACGATCTCGTTTTTCTGAGCTGTATCCAACGCTATAAAACCCTTTCCGTAAACAGCGTTGCTGTCTTTGTTCAGCCTTTCAACGCCGTCATAGAACTTTTTCTGCTCTTCCTGCACATAACAGTCGCGGATCACACGGGTGATAAACTTTTCAACGCCGGCAGCTTTCGCGCCCGGTGTCTTGGTGGTGGGGATAATCACGTCGGCAATTTCAGCAAGTAAAGCTTCCTGTTCGGCAGAAACCTCCAAAGAAGGGCCAAAATTCAGCTTTTCTCCCATCACACCAGCCATTAAAGGCGCAGAAATAACACCTCCCATCAGAAGGGTTAATTTTTGAACGGCTTCTCTACGATTCATCTGAAAAGAAAATTGTTAATAATATTGATTCAGGATTAATTGTTGAAATTCAAACGGATAGGAAAATTCGTATGCTTTGATTTCAAATAACTTCGTAAGTTAGTTAAATACAGGATTTAAATGCACTTTTCGGGCATAGCTTTTTTTAATTTTTAAATATTTTCTTCAAAACTTTCAGGATATAAGTACATTTTTTAACATTTGGAAAATTTTAACATAGATAACCGGGAATATATTTGGTTGATATGTCTACCTATTTTACCTTTACACCATGAATATAGAAGTAAAAGAACTGAACAAAGCCAACTACGAGCGTTTGAGCAAAATGATGTTGTTTAATATACTCAACGTTTCGCACCTTATTGGCCGCAATACCAATAAGGAACTGGCTAAGATGGGCTATACTTTGCAAGTCGAACAGCTTCAGATACTGTTTGTGGTTTATTTGCGGGAAGGTAACTCACCGTCGCAACAGGAAATTGCCAACTTTTCTCAAAAAGATAAAGGAGGCATCCAGCGATCGGTCCAGACACTCGCCCGCGATGGCTACGTACGCATCGTAAGCGATTCACACGATCGTCGCAAAAACCTGATTGAGCTTACGCCAGCGGGGAAAATGGTGGTAACGAAAATGATGGAATCAATCGAAGATATCGACAGAAGAATGACTGCGTCGATCAGTCAGGAAGAAATTGAATCGCTGATTTCCATTGTAAGGAAAATTTCAAACGTCGTTAAAGAGTAAAAAATTTGGATATATAGTTGATATATCCACAGTAGACACATCAACCTATTAGTATGAAAAGAAGATTTTTCGGTAAGCTGGTTATGCTTCTTACCCTCCCGTTACTCTCTCAGGCGCAAACCGCCTGGTCATTAAAGGATTGCATCGACTACGGTCTCAAACATTTTGGAACGGTAAGAATCGCGCAATACCAAAAAGAAAATGCAAGGCAGCAGTCACGGCAGGCATTGTCGGGTTATCTGCCTCAGATTACCGGAAATGGTTCTCTTGACGATAACCTCAAACTGCAAACCACCCTCCTTCCCGCCGGTGTTTTCGGTCCTGAGCCGACACGTATCGCCTTGGGCTCAAAGTACCAGACAAACGTCTCTGCTTCGGCCGACCAGACCATTTTTGATCAGTCGCTGCTGATCGGAATTAAGGCAAACAAACCAAACCAGCAGCGCGCTGAGCTCAATGAAAAGCAAACGCAGGAGGACATTATTTACCAGGTAACAAAAAATTATTATCAGGTTTTTGTCTCGCAACAGCAGATTTCCCTGTTAGAGGAAAATCTTGAAAAAACCCAACAGGTGTTGAACATCCTGAAACTACAACGCGATAACGGCGTAATCCAGCCGGTTGATTATGACCGTACAGAGGTTAGCTACAACAGCAATAGGTCACAGCTGACACTGGCAAAAAACAATGTTACCCTGGCGCTCAACCGCCTGAAATATCAAATGGGACTTGATCTGGCGCAGGAATTAGCAGTAAAAGACTCCGTTTTATTAACGCAGTTACCAGCGGTCGGAGATGCACAATTTGACGCGAAAAACCTGACAGACTATCAGTTAACCGAAAACGAATTAACGCTAAACCGCCTGGATCAGGAACGTATCAAAGCAGGTTACCTGCCCCGGCTGAGCTTCAATGCGCGTTACGGTCAGCTTGCTCTGGCAAATGATTTCAGCAATTCTTTCAAGAATTTCGTCGGCTTTGCCAGCATCGGACTCAAACTGAGCGTTCCTATCTTCGACGGGTTCAGCAGAAATGCTCAGATCCAGCAGGCGAAAATCAAAGTAGTGACGCAGGAAGAGCAGCAAAAAATGAACGTACAATCGTACAGACTTGCTTTTAGCAATTCGGAGTCTCAGCTTGATCAGGCCAAATTCAATGTCGAAAATGACGACCGGAATGTGAAACTGGCCAGAAAAGTGTATGACCTGACCACGCTTCAATACAAACAGGGAACAACCCCGCTCACGGATCTGATTAACTCCGAAAATGCGTACCGCCAGGCTCAGACCGACTATGTGAATTCGCTTATCAACTTCTACCAGGCGAGGCTCGATCTCGAACAAGCCCAGGGCACCTTATTACCTTTCTTCAATCAACTTTGAAATAACAAATTGTAACAGGCAATGAAAAAGACAACGATAATTATTACGCTTGCGATACTGGCCGTTGTAGGGCTGATTGGGGCCAGGCTGGTTTCCAATAAAAAGAAAATTGACGAAAAGAATAAACCGGTGGTTGCTTCTACGGCGGCCATTCCCGTTACGGTGGTCGAGGTGAGCGAAGATACTGTGAGCCAGTCCTTGCTTAAAACCGGTAACCTTATCCCGTTCAGGGAAACATCCATCATGGCAACCAGTCAGGGACAGGTCTTAAACGTCAATTTTGACCTTGGGAGCAACGTCTCGAAAGGCTCGACGCTGATTCAGATTGACAACAAACTTAACCAGCTTGCATTACAGGCAACGCAGCTTAACATTGACAAACTCAAAAAAGACGTAGCCCGTTACAACACCCTTTACGCCGGCAATGCAACAACTGAATTGCAGCTGAATCAAACAAAATACGATTACGAAAGTGCTGTGAACAAGGCCGAGCAAATTGCAAAACAAATTCAGGATGCTACGGTGAAAGCGCCGATCAGCGGCCGCATCGTAAAAAAGGATATCGAAGTTGGGGAATTTGTCAATACAGGAACGGTGCTTGGGACAATCCTTGATGTATCACGCCTGAAAGTTCAGGTTATGGTAAATGAAAAGGATGTGTATCAGCTGCATGAAGGGCAAAAGGTAAAAGTAAGTGCCGATGTTTTGGCCGGCAAGATTTATCCCGGACAGATTACCTACATCGCACCACGCGGGAATGAGGAACACAGTTATCCGGTTGAAATCACCGTGGGAGGTGCCGGTCCACTGAAAGCAGGAACTTTTGTCAATGTTGATTTCTCTCAAAAATCAAAAGAAAAATCGTTGCAGATCCCAAGGGCTGCGCTAGTTGAAAGTGTGAAAAATCCATACGTATATGTGGTCAATAACAACATGGCCGAACAGCGAAAAATCACTGTGGGCAGAGAACTGGGAGACCTTATCGAAGTATTGGGCGGATTACAGGCAGGCGATCAGGTTGTTACAACCGGGCAGCTGAATCTTACCAATGGCAAACCGGTTCAGATCACTAAATAGACCGGCGGTATAGTCCGGAACCATTAAAACATACAACTATGTCTATAACCGAATTATCAGTTAAAAGACCGCTGTTGATTACGACGATTTTCACCGTATTGATTCTTTTCGGTGTGATCAGTTACCAACAGCTTTCATACAATCTTTTGCCAAAATTTGAGGCAAACGTAATCAGCGTTTCCACGACCTATCGGGGTGCCTCGGCAGATGAAGTGGAGACCAATGTCACCAAACGAATTGAAGATGCACTGGCTTCGCTGGAAGGTTTGGATCGTATCAACTCCACTTCTCAGGAAGGCGCGTCGATCGTGGTGATCCAGTTGAAAAACGGGGTTGATGTGACGCTCGCCCAACAGGATGCGCAGCGTAAAGTTGAGCAGATCATCAATCTACTGCCCGATGAAGCAGACCGTCCTACGATCAACAAATTCTCGACGGACGAACTTCCCGTACTCCGTATGGGGGTGACGGCTAATATTTCGCCGGCAAAACTGTATGACCTGATTGACGATGAGCTAAAACCACAGCTTTCCAATGCGGCTGGTGTGGGCCGCATCGACCTGATCGGCGGAAACGAACGGGAAATCCAGGTTAATGTGGATGCACAGAAATTACGCGCCTACAATCTTTCCATCGGGCAAATTGCAGCGGCAATCAACAATGCCAACACAAGTTACCCGGCCGGCCAGCTTGAAACAAGGGCTTCACAGTTATCCATCCGCTTCGATGCTTCGGTAGCAAACACCGACGCTTTCAGAAATCTGATTGTTTCCAGAACTGCGGATGGCGGTGAAGTACAATTGAAAGATGTGGCCGAAGTGGTGGATGCCACCACAAAACCGACGGCGATCAACCACATCAATTCGATGCCTTCTATTGGTTTGCAGGTTTTGAAACAATCGGATGCCAACGCCGTAGAGGTGAGCAAGCAGGTAAAGGCGAAAATCGTTACCCTTGAAAAACAATATGCTTCATCCGGTTTAAAATTCAATATCGCGGCCGACCAGTCGACGTATACATTGGCATCAGCAAATGCGGTTGTATTTGATTTATTCCTTGCGGTTGCCATTGTTTCTGTGGTGATGCTTATGTTCCTGCACAGTTTCCGGTCCTCGCTTTTCGTGTTGGTCGCGTTGCCCTCGTCCATTATCCCTACATTCATTCTGATGTATCTCCTTGGGTTTTCGCTGAACCTCATGACGTTGATGGCACTTTCACTCGTTGTTGGGATCTTGGTCGATGACTCCATTGTGGTTTTGGAAAACATCAACAGACATATGGAAATGGGCAAAAGCCGCTGGCAGGCCGCACTTGACGGACGTAGCGAAATTGGTTTTACAGCCCTTGCAATTACGTTAGTCGACGTTGTGGTTTTCGTTCCTCTGGCTATGACCGGCGGATTGATTGGAAATATCCTTCGCGAATTCTCTCTGGTGGTGGTTTTCTCAACATTGATGAGTTTGTTCGTTTCTTTCACGCTGACGCCGCTTCTGGTTTCGCGTTTTGGAAAAATGGAAGTGCTTAACCCGAGTTCACTTTGGGGAAAACTTAACCTCGGCTTTGAAAACCTGCTGACCCGCCTTCAAAATGGTTACGGGCGCATTTTGCTCAAAGTATTAGGCCATAAAAGATATGTATTTTTGGGCGTGCTAGCCTTGTTGATCGGAGCCATCGCGTTGGTTCCCGCCGGTTTCATTGGAGCGGCTTTTATGCCACAAAGTGACCAGGGAGAGTTTACTGTTCAAATTGAACTGGCACCAACTGCATCAATCTACGAAAGCAACAAGGTGACCCAGCAGGCTGAACAAATGCTGCTGAAACATCCAGAGGTAACCAACGTGTTCAGCAACATCGGTTACAGCAGCAATAACCTCACGTCGTCATCGAACAGTAACCTTTCCACTTTGAATGTCAAGTTAACGGACAAAAAAGAACGGACCGTTTCGACCGAAGATTTCAGTGTGTTGGTTAAAGCTGAAATTGCGAAAATTGCCGGAACAAAAGTTACCGTTAGCCCCACCGGTCTCGTAGGAACTTCCGAAGCCCCTATCCAGATCGCCGTGAAGGGAACCAACCTGGACTCCATTCGTAAGGCATCCGCTTTGGTTAAAAATGTTGCAGAGTCTGTACCTGGAACGCAGGACGTTAAGTATTCCGTACAGGATCCAAAACCGGAGGTAAAGGTAAACCTGAACCGGGAACGGATGGCCCAACTCGGCATCAATGCGGCAGAAGTCGGGATTGCTTTGCAGAACGGTTTCCGCGGAGATGACCGTTCCAAATTCAAACAAAATGGAAAGGAATATGATATCCTTGTCAGTCTGGATCAGTTCGACCGCACCAGCGCCTCCGACATCAGCCAGTTAACTTTTGTCAATAATCAGGGAAAATCATTTCAGTTATCCCAATTCGCGACGGTAGAAGAACAAATCGGTGAAAGCGTTTTGCAACGTATTGACCGGCTTTCTTCAATCTCCGTGAATGCGCAGGTAGTTGGCCGACCCGTGGGAACCGTGGGTGCAGACATCAAAGCGAAGGTTGAAAAACTGACCTTGCCATCGGGTATTTCTATCCAGTATCTTGGACAGATGCAGCAGCAGGGCGATGCTTTCGGCAGTTTGGGACTTGCCTTGGTGATTGCGATTCTGCTGGTGTACTTTATCATGGTCGGGCTTTATGAAAGCGTAGTTTATCCTTTCGTGGTATTGTTCTCCATTCCGGTGGCTTTGATCGGTGCACTTCTGGCACTGGCATTATCAATGGAAAGTTTGACCGTTTTCGCGATTGTCGGTATGATCATGTTACTCGGTCTTGTGGCAAAAAACGCGATTCTGATCGTCGATTTTACCAATCACTTAAAAGAAGAAGGGTATGAAGTGGTCCATGCATTGGTTGAAGCCGGGAAAGAACGTCTTCGCCCGATTTTGATGACTACCCTGGCGATGGTCTTCGGGATGTTGCCGATTGCTTTGGCAAGTGGTGCAGGTGCGGAAACCAAAAATGGTATGGCCTGGGTTATTATCGGCGGTCTGACCAGCTCGCTTGTTCTGACGCTATTACTTGTCCCTTCGGCTTATTTGGTGGTTGATAGAATTAAGGCTCGTTTTGAAAAGAAAAAAGCAAAAAAGAAAGCAGCGTCCGAAGAATTGACTATCGGCTAAACTGATTCCTGATATCAATAACGCAGGCTGCCTCCACAGGGCAGCCTGTTGTGTTTTCGGGGCTAATTTTCTGGTATAGATATAAATCGATAACAATGAACGGTTTATATCAACAAAAAAAGAGCCTCCGAAACCAGAAGCTCTTTAGTGGTACCTCTACTATGCTCACGGATGAGCACAACAGAAATTGTAAAAATATCAGGCCAGTAAATCCAGAAATATCTCCACCGATTAATCAGGACACTTTTTTAAGAGGAAAATGTGTGGCAACAGCAACATAGCAAACTATACCAAATCATAAAAAAAGCCACGAATTTTGAAAATCCGTGGCTTTTTTTATCTGGTTATTTACCGTTAACGGATCTCTCCTTTCTCGGCATCTTTTTTCATATCGTCGTTGGCAAAAATGGCAAGTTCAACACGACGGTTTTTCTCACGATTTACTTCACTGTCGTTAGGGAATTTGGGCTGTGACTCTCCATACCATTTTGTCCTTAACCGTGAGGACGGAATATTCTGTGATTCAAGATATTTAGAAACCGATTCGGCACGGCGTTCAGACAATTTCAGGTTATAGTCGTCGGAACCTGTATCGTCCGTATGGCCTTCCAGCAATATCTGCGTATCGTCATATTTACTTAAAATCCCGCCTACTTTTTTCAATTCTGTTTTAGCATCTTCACTCAGTTCCGCAGAGTTAAGTTTGAAAAGCAGCCCCGAATTAAACGTCAGGTTGATTCCCTCTCCCACTCTTTCCACGGTTGCATCGGGAATTGCCTGTTTCAGTTCCTGCGCTTGTTTATCCATGTGTTTTCCAATGAAATAACCCGCAGATCCCCCCACAGCCGCACCGATCAACGCACCGATCACACTATTTTTTCCGGCAAGCTCACCAATGGCGGCCCCAGCAGCGGCCCCGCCAGCTACACCGATCCCGGTTCCTTTCTGGGTGTTGTTTAAACTTTTACAGCCAATCAAAAAGGCCAGCGCAACAATAATAATGCTATTTTTTTTCACTACTTAACGTTTTAGTTTATCAATTATTTACTCACAAATCATGCTGGACAGCAAGTCGAGCTGCAAATTTCTCAGCCCCAAATCCAGCGCCTTTTTCATATCCGCACACAAGGTACGCTGCTCCTGTTTGGTCATTCTTTTCGACAACTCTTTAATGTCCGTCGTAACATATTTCTGCTGTACTTGTTTCAAGCGCGCCTCCGTTCTGATCTGGTAAATTTCGAGATCATTTTTGCCCAGATCCAATACCTTGTCGTAAGCAGTGAACGCGTCGTCATAGTTATTGATCTTGATCATCATATCACCCTTCTGAATAAAAAAAGCAGGGTTTGTCGGATCCAGTTCAATGGCTTTCGTCAGATTTGTATCAGCCTCTGCCAGCATATTTAATTGAAAATCAAGGTGTGCGAGCTGCGCAAACATGCCGGCACGGGCTTTGACATTTTTATTTTTTTTGGTCAGGTCTGTTATTTTCACAAGATCCGCTTTCGCATCTTCCGTTCTACCTAGTCTGTTATAAGCATAACTTCTTGCATAATAAGCCGTTACATTCGTCTGCTTACTTACCTTGATCGCTGCATTTGCCGGAGCAATGGCTTCCTCATACTGTTTCAATCCGTTCAACGCTATGGCCTTTCCCACATTACCTTCCTCTTTGGCATCCTTGGCTGAACAATCTTTGAGAACCTTCGTAAAAGTATTGAGCGCATCCTGATACTGTCCCTGATCGTTCTGTTTATTGCCGGCCTGTACCTGTTTGTAACATTTGTTGGACATGGTAATAAGCTGCTGAGCCCGCAAGGCAAAAGGCGACAGCATGGCAAAAAGTATAAAGGCTTTGGTCTTTGTTCTCATAAATGAAGTACTTGATGAATAATGGATGCTGACCGCAATCAGATTTCAATCAACAGATCATGTTAATGAATCGTGCCACGAATCAGCATTTGAAAGCATGTGAATAAAATTTACGCTAAAATACTGCCGTCTGATTTACAGGAATTGAAGGATCTCCTTGATATGCTCCACAGTTCTGAACCGCTCGTTTTCAATGGTATGCTCAATCTGTTCATGCGCCCAGGTCACGGCGTAAGGGACGTGAATACCATAACCACCGATATTTAAAACGGGTAGAATATCCGATTTAAGCGAATTTCCGATCATTAAAAGATTCTCGGGCAATATATCGAGATGTTTAATCAGTTTAAGATAATTCGCATCATCCTTCTCCGACATGATCTCAATATGGTGAAAGTAATGGCTCAGACCTGATTTTTTAAGCTTTCTTTCCTGATCCAGCAAATCACCTTTCGTGGCCACAACCAGCCTGTACCTTCCTTTCAAAGTATCCAGCACATCTTCCACGCCGGCAAGCAGGTCAACGGGCTCGTTGAGCAGATTTTTACCCAAATCAAGGATTTTTTCTATATGATCAAGGCTGATCGTTTTGTTGGAAACTTTCAGTGCCGTTTCGATCATCGAAAGCATAAACCCTTTTACGCCATAACCGTATAATCCAAGATTATCAATCTCGATTTTAAACAATTCCCGCTCCAAAGCATGTGGCTGAAGGTATTCACTAAGCAGTGTGCAAAACTCCTCCTCAGTACGTCTGAAATAGGGCTCATTTACCCATAAAGTGTCATCCGCATCAAAGGCAATAACTTTTATATCCATTTTTTAGTTTTTTGATTGGAGGCAAAAGTAGGGAATTGAAAAACAAATTGGCTGAAAGTAACCCGATATTTAATCTTCATTTTTACATCAGATCATTCAATTGATACTATTCCAAAACAATAACTTTTAGACGCAACGCATGGGTAGAAACATCTCACTCAGTTGCTTATCGAAATTGAGGTCCTGTTTTAAAACGAATCGTCAAAGTATTTTAAAGAATTAACAAACGTCTTCAACAAAAACAAGTTCCTCCTTATTTTCTAAAACGAACATTTAAGCTGATAAATCGTGAATAAATCTGTCCAAATTCTGTTACTTTCTCTGTTTGTATCGGCGTCCTACGCCCAACAATCCCCTCCCCGGTTAATCGTCCGTGGTGACGACATGGGTTATTCACATTCCGGAAATCTGGGACTGATCAAATCTTCGAAGGATGGAATACAAACCTCGATCGAAGTTATTGTGCCGTCACCGTGGTTTCCCGAAGCTGTCAAAATGTTAAATGAAAATCCCGGGATCGATGTGGGAATACATCTGGCAATAACCAGCGAATGGGACAATGTAAAATGGCGCCCTATGACCGATTGTCCTAGCTTACGTGATGCGGACGGATATTTTTTCCCGATGGTTTATCCTAACAAAAATTACCCAAAACGATCGGTCGTGGAAAACAACTGGCAACTGGCCGACATCGAAAAAGAATTTCGCGCGCAAATTGAGCTGGCTCTTAAGAAAATCCCCCGTATCAGTCATTTGTCTTCCCACATGGGCTGCACCGGCATAACCGAAGAGGTAAAAGCACTAACCAGACGACTTGCCAAAGAATACAAAATCCCGGTAGATGCCGAGCCAAAAGTTGATAAATATGTAAGTTATGACGGTCCTCATAAAACCTCTGACGAAAAGATCGGGAGTTTCATTTCGATGCTCAGTAAACTCGAAAACGGGAAAACCTATCTGTTTCTGGATCATCCGGGTCTGGACGACGCGGAGTTGAAAGCGATTTCGCACATCGGTTATGAAAACGTGGCAGAAGACCGCCAGGGTGTCACCGACCTCTTTACCAGCCATAAAGTTAAGGAAGCCATAAAGGCGAAAGGCATAAAATTGATTGCTTATAAGGATCTCGTCGAAAAAAGATAAAGCCGTTTTTCATGTAGAAATCACAGGCGTTTTCCGCAGGTGCGTATTTTCTGCTAAAATATCCAACACAAACCGCGCCACATTAAACCGGCTGATGGTCAGCCCCGGTCTCGGCGAATTATCAAAACTTACCAAAACATCTGTGGGACGGGTAGCATTCACCAGTGCCGCCGGTCTGATGGCCGTGTATTCTAATCCGGAAGCGGCCAGAAGTTGCTCCTGAGCTTCGTGGTCGCGATAAGCCACGCCGATGTTGCTGTGATCAATAAACCATCTGAACCAACCAGGGATATGTTTCCGGGAGTCGCCAACACCCCAGGCCGACAACACAATGACCCGACTAATGCCGTGCAAAGGACTTAGCGCGATCACCCGGCTTATCGTTTCAGACAAAAAATTTTCCGGAGTCCTTAGCTCCGACCAGGGAAAATCTGATTTTCGGGAGATGTTCAATGTACTTATGATGGCCCGGCAATCTCGCATGGCTTCATTCAAAATCTCCTGATCCAAAGGATTGCCTTCAATGATTCTCAGACGCTCATGTTTGACCTTGAAATGGTTGAGGTCCCGCACCAGAACATTCACTTCATAACCTTTTTCCAGTGCCTGTTTTACAAGCACTTTTCCCGTGCGGCCTGTGGCTCCCAGAATTAAAATCCGATGTAATTCTCCCATTTCAAATCGTCGTTTCCAAAGAATCAGATATACAAAACGCTGTTATCAACGCCCCACACAGCACAATAAAACTAACACACTCATTATTAACAATTTATTATTGCAAGATAAGGATACGATTCCGTATTAAACATTAACTTTAATAGATCATTTCAACTAAACGAACTATTCCATGAAGTCATTATCCAAACTATTCTCCCTGATCGTATTAGTCACTGTTTTTTCAGCTTGCGAAGACCACAAAGTCGAAAACGTAGTGTCCCAGAAAGGGCTCCCTTTGAGTGCAGCGCAAGAATCCGTTTTTAACAGCAGTAAGGCATGGGGATCCGCTGACGTATCCTATGACAAAGTGAGTAAAGTGCTAAGTTATACCGTCAAATGGAATGATCTGACGGGAAACCCTACGGGAGCCCACATACACGGGACATCTCCAAGAGGTACCAATTCGGCGGTAAAACATGATTTTGCCTCGTTGATCTCGAAAACGCCAAGTGGCACTTTTACCAATTCAGTGGTTGTAGACGGCGTGGCGATCAATGAAACCGACCTGCTGAACGGTTTATATTATTTCAATTTTCATACCCCAACAAACCCTGGCGGCGAAATCCGCGGACAAATTGAGTTTTACAATCAAAGCCATATCGTCAGCAAGAAAGGTCTTGTGCTGAGTGGTGCTAACGAAGTTCCGGCCAACGCAAGCACCGCCACAGGAACAGCCGATGTAACTTATAACAAAACCACCAAATTACTCAGCTTTTTCCTGACCTGGAACAACCTCGCCGGCGTACCAACGGGATCTCACATTCACGGTCCTGCTCCTAAGGGTACCAACGCTTCTGTCAAATTTGATTTCTTCACCTTGATTCCCAAAACGGTTTCGGGTTCCTTTTCAAACTCAGTTGTGGTGGACGGAATAGCCATCAATGAAGCTGACCTGCTGGCCGGCAAATACTATTTCAATATCCACAATTCAACTTATCCTGGCGGCGAAATCCGCGTTCAAATTGAGTTTTAAATAATGTCATCATACAATAAACCAGGCATCTGACATTCGGATGCCTGGTTTATTACTCGTTTCTATGACTACCTGCCAGTCGGGGTTTTACCCTTAAACAAATTCATCCCAACGATCGCCCCAAGCATAACTGACACGCCCAACCATTGCCACAAATCGATGGATTCGCCCAAAATCAGGTATGCACTGATGATAGCAACCGGCAATTCCACGGTCATCAGAATTGCGCTTAACCCGGCACCAATCCTCGGGATGCCCCTCGCAAATAACACAGGAGGGATAACTGTACCAAAAACGGCGAGAAAAAGTGCCCACTTGACCAGGTTTATATCGAATTGACTGGCTGTTAAAAAGGGTTTCACATTCACAAAAAAAATGGTGATCGCAGAACCCGTCATGATGATTGCGCTCTTTTTCAAAAGCGGTTCTCCTTTCCCCGCCTTGCTATTGGCAACAATATAAACCGCATACAGAAAAGACGAGGTCAGCGCGTAAAGAATCCCTTTCAGTGAAAATGTACCGGCATTTTTCAGTAAACCTCCTGCCATTATCGTTCCGGCTAAAATCACAGCGGTGATCGATACTTCCGGCCACGATGGTTTTCGTTTAAACAGAATCCATTCCAGCAGAAGGCCGAGCCAGGTAAACTGCATAAGAATGACGATCGCCAGCGATGCCGGAATGTAGGCAACCGACAGGTAGTAGGTAAAGGTAGTAAGCCCGATTGCAGCTCCGGTTAAAAGAAGCGGCCAGTTCATCTTCCGCGTTAAGGAAACACTGGTAGGTTTCTTTTTGTAAAACAAGGTGATCGTCCACAAAATCGCAGCGCCTGTTAATGCCTGCGCGAAAGAGATTTCTGCGGGGCTATATCCCTGCTGATAGGCCAGCTTAACGAATGAAGACAATATCCCGAAGCTTGCCGCTCCGGTTAAAACCATGAAAATATATCTGGTCATTATTGGTTGGATTATGGAAATACGACAGGAGACAGGTAATTCCCGTCCCGAAACTGACGCAGGCCAGACAACCGAAAAACTAACGTGATGGCAATAGTTATTAACCCAACCTGAAAACAGGCAGAATTATATCAGAAAACGAGCTTTCCGGTTAGCGAGCCTGACGGGCAACCGGCGGAGGTAGAATATTTGAGAAAACAGTAGAATACATGACGATTATTTTTTGGTAAAAGTAAAAATAAAGTTTCAGATTGCAACTGGTTCCCGTACATCCGAACGCAGATACAAATCTGAAACTTAGCAATAATTTTTCTTCACCAAAACGGCTCGAACTGGTCAGCCCACGATATCCAACAGATAGGAAATGGCTTCCGGTGCATGCAGTGCCGCGGTTGATTCAAGTGTGATTCCGGCGATTTCGGAGGCTCTTGAACGCATTTGATTTTCGTAAGCGGCAATAGCCATTTGTAAATCTATAAATTTCGGGTTAAGCAGGCATTGACTTAATTCCTTCGCATCGAGCATTGCCATGTTCACGCCCTCACCCGCATAGGGCGGCATCAAATGCGCGGCATCACCCAGCATGGTAAGATTTGGCAAGGCTTCCCAGGTCTGGTCCAGCGGCATGCAGTACTGAGGTCGCGGCACGAATGATCCCGTCGCATTTTCAAACAATTCCAGCCATACGTTGTCCCAGCCTGCAAACTCAGTTTTAAACCATGCAAGCACCTGAGTTTTGTCTGAAAAGTCAATACCAGACGTCCCGCTCCACATTTCTTCTTTATGAGACCCGGTATAAAACACCAGACTCCCGCCCCCTTTTGAACTTACAATGAGCGACTTGTCATCTCCCATCGCAAAAATTTTCCCTCCATTTAGCAATTTATGGATATTCGGCGTTGACTTTTCAGAATCGTAGACCGCGCCCTCCACCATGGTAATGCCTGCATAAAAAGGCTGGATGGAGGTTATGTAAGGACGTATTTTTGAGTTGGCACCATCGGCCGCAATCACCAGATCGGCCACTGCGAACGTTCCGTCTTTAAATTCAATTTTCCATCCGCCGTTATCCTCAGAGAGCGAAACGAAGTGGCTTCCCCAAACCACAGTGTTCGGTTTTAAAGAATCCAGCAAAATCTGCTGCAATGGCCCGCGATCTATTTCCGGACGGGAAATATCTCCCTCGCGTTCAGCATCGCCGTCAAAGATGATATTGGCACCTTTGTCCAAAATCCGAAGTTTATCGGCCCCCGGGCGGTAATTAGCCATAAACGCCTCCCATAATCCGGCTTCTCGGATCGCCAGCAATCCCGATTCTTCGTGTAAATCGAGTGTGGCGCCTTTCGGCCGGGCATCCTTATGAGCATCTCTTTCATACACCTTTACTTCTGCGCCGTTCATTTGCAGTAATCTGGCAAGGGTTAGTCCGCCGGGTCCTCCCCCGACAATCGCTATTTTCTTGTTGTTGATCAAGTTCATTGTTTTTGTTTTATTAATAGTCTTATTTATTTCATCACGCCTTTTATCAAAGCTCCGCAACATGCGGTAATCATCTCGTCGTCAATAATCTGTACCGGTCTTTCCTCATAATCAAAATACTCGCTGACCAGATCAAGAATCGGCGAAAACAGAAGGGCCTTGTAAACATCACGATGGAAATCCATGATTACTCCCGCTTCGATATGGCGTCGTAAAAATTGATGTATCGGTGCAAAAAATACTCCTTCTTTAATGTTCTTGTTTCTGAAAGCATTATTCAGCAACGGAGAGGATTTCCCATACCTGATCAGCGCAAAAGCCGGTTTATTATTTTTCAGGTAAGCAAAAGTGTTCAGCCATATTTTTTTCACGCCCTCCGCAAAATCCATGTCCGGGCTGAAACTTTCCAGCACCGCTTTTTCGTAATTCACCAGTACTTCTTCAATAAAAAGTTTCAACAAGAGGTCTTCCTTGTTTTCATATTTTATGTAAATCGTTCTGGGCGATATGTTGGCGGCCTTGGCCAGCTTCTGCATACTGAGATTTTCTAGCCCTTCTTCCGCAATAATTTTAAGCGCAATACTTCGGATTGCCTCTTCCTTTTCCAGATTTTTCGGTCTCATAGCCTATTTATTTCACTTTTTTTCAGAATCGAAAAAATGACGACACAAAGTAAGTAAATGTTTATTTACTTACAAAATATTTTTTTTTAATCTTCGAATTCGGGTTATTCACGTATACTCTCAGAGGTTGTAATATGGAAATTTAAAGATGTAACTGTATCACCAGAAGGCGCCTGCCAACAGCTCAGGAGATTTTAATGCCATTAAGTAACTTTTTTATTAAAAATCAGAAGAATTTATTATTTTAAGTGTCTTAATGTACCCTTCCGTCAGACTGAATATCAAATGACTAATAGAAATTCCATTCTGACAGTTTAAATTTATCAGGCAGATCACAAATTAAGATGTTTTAATCGCGCTGCGGGCTAAACGTTTTCAGTTTGTTATTTGTTGTCAAAACACCGCACTCTAAAATTTAGCCCACCGAAATGAAATATGAAAGCAGCCGTTTTGGATCAGTCAGACTTCTCAATCCGCATTGAAGAAGTACCGATTCCTGAAATAAAAGCTGGTCAGGTTCTCGTTAAAATCAAAGCAGCGAGCCTTAATCATCATGAATTATGGCCCATGCAGGAAAAAAACCAGTTTGCGGATTTCAAGATTATTCCCGGCGCAGACGGTGCCGGTGACGTTGTTGATATTGGGCCCGATGCCGACAGCGCCTGGCTTCATAAACGTGTTGTGATAAATCCGTCCTTAAACTGGGATAAAAAGCAGAAAGATTTCGAAAATGATTTCGAGATTCTGGGTTATCCCATGCACGGGACCTTTGCCGAATACATCGCCATCGATGAACGATATATTTATGAAATTCCGGCACATTTAAATTATGAAGAGGCGGCCGCTGTTCCCCTCGCCGGCCTGACTGCCTATCGTGCTCTTTTTTCGAGAGGACAGCTCAACCGGAAAAGTACAATATTGATCACCGGCATTGGCGGCGGTGTTGCGCTTTGGGCTTTGGCATTTGCATTAAAAATGAATTCCAGGGTTTATGTGACATCCGGACAAGACGATAAAATACAAAAAGCCATCATTGCCGGCGCAAGCGGAGGCGCCAATTACAAGAGCCTGAACTGGAAAAAGGAATTGTTCGATCAGACAGAAGGGTTTGACCTGATCCTGGATGGTGCTGCCGGAACAGGGTTTGAAGTGTTGCTGCATCTGGTAAAAGCGGGAGGAAAAATAATAAGCTTCGGAAGAACAGCGGGCTCTATCCCATCATTCAACCCCAAGCTCATTTTCCTGAAACAAATCACCATCATGGGCACGACGATGGGCAATGACGATGAATTCAAAAACATGCTTTATTATGTGCTCTATCACCAGCTCCGCCCCATCATTGATTCGGTGTACGCCTTCGATGATATCCAAGCCGCCTTTGAGCGCATGGAAAGCGGGGAGCAGTTTGGGAAGATTGTGTTGCGGATGTAAATACAGGCGTTTTGATCGGATGAACGACAAGTTTCATCCGATCCATGTTAAATCATGTTAAAACCCTGCCTGTCAATTCATAAAAGCCACGTAATTCTTTAACTTGACCAGCCAAATTCCAAACCCAACGATGCTGCCATGATAAAGAACTACTTCAAAATCGCAATTCGAAACCTGCGTCTCAACCGGACTTATGCGATATTGAATATCCTCGGCCTCGGTCTGGGCATTACAGGTGCCGTTCTGATATTTCTTTTTCTGCAATATCATCTCAGCACAGATCGGCACCAGCCAGGTTTTGACCAGATTTACCGGGTTGTCCTCGATCTGCATCTGGATGAAGGCACCGAACATGAGCCGGGGTCGGCAGCACCGATGGCTCCTACCCTTTTACGTGATTATCCTCAGGTTGAGAAAGCCGGATTTATGGCAAAAATGCCAAACATTACCCTTGCAGCTACCGACGGCCAAAGAACCAATCGCTTTCTGGAAAAGACAAACGTGGTTCTGGCCGATCAGGGTTTTATGGAAATGTTTGCTTTCGGGTGGATCAGCCGGTTCAATCCTCACCAGATGACCGAGCCTGCGACGGTCGTGATCAGCGAAAAAATTGCACGGAAATATTTCGGAGAAACTGCCGTAACAGGTAAAACCCTGCGCATGAACAACATGCACGATTTAAGAATCATTGGCGTGATACAAGATCAAAAAAATCCCACGGACCTCGATTTTGAAGTCTACATTTCACTGGCAACGATTAAACAGATCGACTCTGCTTATGACATGTCATCATTTTCCTGGATCAGCAGCAGGAATTTTACTTTCGTCCGATTTGCCGAAAATACTGATGTTCAAAAAATACATAAGCTGCTAAAAAACAACGGTTCGAAATACTATGGTGCCGAAGCAAAATACTACGAGCATCAGTTTCAGCCGCTATCCGATATTCATTTTAACGAACGATACGACGGAAAAATCAGAAGATCCATCCTCTGGATATTGGCAGGAGTCGGCACTTTTTTACTGGTTATTGCCTGCATCAATTTTATAAATCTGGCCACGGCACAGGCGTTGAAACGGGCAAAGGAAATCGGGATACGAAAGGTTCTGGGGAGTACGCAGCAACAACTTTTTTGGCAATTTATGAGTGAAACGGGTTTGATAACCCTCGCCTCATCGCTGCTTGCATCGCTGTTTATCCTGCTTGCCTTACCCGTGATGAACAACTGGACCCAAACCAACGCATACCATTTCGGGCTGTTGTTTCAGTTTGAACTCACCATTTTCTGGATATTCACGCTGCTCCTTATCGTTATACTGGCTGGTTTTTACCCTGCGGTAATCATTTCAGGTTTCAACCCGATTACCGCGCTAAAAGGCAGGCTTGGAAGTAAACAGGTGGGTGGTATCGGGCTTCGGCGTTCGCTGATTGCGGTGCAGTTGATCATTGCCCAAGTGCTTGTGATTGGCACGCTGATTTTGTTGCTGCAAATGAAATTTTTCAAAAACGCCGATCTGGGTTTTGATCAGCATGCCGTTGTTACGCTCTCCCTTCCCAAAACAGATTCGGCCAAAAAAGTAAGTCAGTCTTTCCGTAATGAACTCATGCAAAATACGGATGTAAAATCGGTGAGTTATCAGTACGAAGCCCCTACATCATCCATGGGATACGGAGGATCGGTAAGGTTTGATAACCGGTCCGAATGGGAAAAATTCGTGATCCGCGACAGGTTTGCCGACCAACATTATCTCGAAACTTACCGGATGCCTCTTCTTGCCGGCAGAAGCACTGTTGACCGTGATTCCGTCACGGAATTTGTCGTCAACGAAGAATTAATGCATCGTGTGGGTATTCAGGATCCTCAGAAAATGCTCGGCCGACAGCTGGAAGACGGCAATACAGGTTTGAAAGGTCCGATTGTTGGCGTCGTCAAAAGTTTCCATCTTAAATCCCTTCAGGAGGCTGTGGAGCCCTGTGCCATTTTTGCCAATCCAAAACTTTATAAGGAAGTAGCGATCAGGCTCAACACAAAGGATTTTTCCAGATCATTAAAAGTGATTCAAAATGCCTGGCAAAAGATATACCCGGATGAAGTTTTCGAGTATCAGTTTGTTGATGAGAAGATCGCCCGGTTTTACGAAAAAGAAGAACAGCTGACAACGTTAATCCAAGCATTCGCCGTGACCGCCATTTTCATCTGCTGTCTCGGATTATTTGGTATGGTTTCGTTTATGGTCTCACAGCGCACCAAGGAAATCGGCGTCAGAAAAGTCCTGGGCGCTAGTGTTAACAGCATTGTTTTATTATTTGGTAAAGAATTTTTACAGCTTGTTGGCCTCGCTTTCATCATCGCAACACCGGTAGCATGGTACTTCATGAGCAACTGGCTAAACAATTTTGCCTACCGGATCGACCTGCACTGGTGGATTATGGCGTCCGGCGGTTTGATCATTCTGCTGATCACTTTGCTAACGGTTGGTTACAAAGTGGTACTTGCCGCGTTAATGAATCCCGTCAAAAGTCTGAAAGCAGAATAAAATCCGAAACAACACCCATAAAACTCCAAAAACACCCGCGCCCCCTGTAAAAGTGCCGCAGGCACGACCGATCCGATAGCGCCGGGTTTCAACCCGGCGATCCGGCGAGGATAAATTTTGGCTAAGGTTTCAATATCGTCCCATCACTTTTCCGTACAGTCCATCTTGATTTCGAGCTGATCGGATATTTTGCAGCCTCCTTCTCATTGATATCAATACCGAGTCCCGGCGTTTCATTGACATAATAATAACCATTTTTGATCGTCGGGCAGCCCGGAAAAACTT
Organism: Dyadobacter diqingensis; assembly: GCF_024220585.1. Taxonomy (GTDB): domain Bacteria; phylum Bacteroidota; class Bacteroidia; order Cytophagales; family Spirosomataceae; genus Dyadobacter; species Dyadobacter diqingensis. Next base: position 288,851 of record NZ_JAMXKF010000005.1, on the reverse strand, counting down.
CCTGCACCTTTTCACTGAACTTTTGCGACTCCTGAATTCCGAAATTCCAGATCGCGATATCAATGTTATTATTAGCCGAATGCCCAACCGGCGACGTATCTCCCGGGCCATGCCATGCCGTTTTTACATTAAACCACTCTCCCAAACGAGCCACCTTCATTGCCGGCGTGATACCGCCCAATTGAGACACGTGGCAGCGGATGTAGTCAAACAGCTGATTTGCCATAGGCTCGCGGAATTCATTGATATTGTTAAAAAGCTCGCCCATCGCAATAGGCACCGTTGTGCTCTGACGAAGTTGTTTAAACCAGCCCATATTTTCAGGAGAAAAGGGATCTTCCACAAAATACGGCCGGTATTCTTCAAGACCTTTGATCATATTGATGGCGTCCATCGGCTCCACCAACTCATGCATGTCATGCAAAAGTTCAACGTCTTCACCACATTTTTTTCGTACCATTTCAAACATTTTGGGTACCCGTTTAAGGTAAGTCCGCTGATCGCTGAAATCGTCCGTCGCCCGGCCAAAACCAGCCGCTTTAAAATCCGGCTTAACTTCATCCATGGCTCCTACCCCGCCATATCCTCCTTGCTGGATTCGTACATGCCTGAAACCTTCGGACATATACTGCTGCACTTTATCGGCAATAGCTTCGGGAGTCGGGCCGCTGGCGTGGGTGTAAGTGTCCACGGCGATCCTGGTTTTACCGCCCAAAAGCTGATAAACCGGCATGTTTGCCCGCTTGCCTTTGATATCCCACAAAGCCTGATCCAATCCCGACAACGCGTTGTTTAAGACCGGCCCGTTCCGCCAATACGAACTTACGTACGTGGATTGCCACATATCCTCAATATTGTCTACGTCCTTCCCAACGCTAAACTCGTTGAGATAAATGTTTATCGCAGGAATAACCACCAGTGCCCTTTGTGTGAAAGTGGCACAACCCAGCCCATACAAACCCGGCTCGGACGTTTCAACTTTCACAATAACCAGGTTGGAACCGCCAGGTGCGGTCGTAATTGCTCTGACACTTTTAATCGTAACAGGCGCCATTCCCTTAGCATAGGCAGGTTTTTCATACTTTTCAGCACGCGCTTGCGGGGTTTCAAACAAAGAAAATAGCCCGGCAGCAGAGCCGGCAGCTAACAGTTTTATCGCATTACGACGACTATCGTCTGCATTTTTTTCGGATTTAAACATAGGTAATCGGGTTCAGTTTTATTTTAATGAAAAAGCGATATAATTCCCTCCAATTTTCTGTCCTCTTCCACCACCCGCTGCAATCGCGACATATTGTTTGCCATTGATCTGGTAGGTAATGGGTGTCGCGAAACCTCCGGCGGGCAACTGATATTCCCACACCACTTTCCCCGTTTTTTTATCAAAGGCGCGGATTTTTTCATCTTTTGTTCCTGCAATAAAAACAAGGCCGCCAGCGGTAACCAACGGGCCGCCATAACTATCGGTACCGGTTGTCGGAATACCCTTTTTCGCCAGTTCAGGATATTCTCCCAGTGGCACCCGCCAGATATATTCTCCCGTATTCAAATCAATTGCATTCAAAGTTCCCCAAGGCGGTTTGACGGCCGGATAACCATCCTGATCCGTAAACCTTTGCCAGCTTTTAGTCACGTAAGCCGGTTTATAGGGAAAAGCGTTTTTTGCAGCGGATTTTGTTCTGGTTTCAACAACCGCTTTCTGATCCTTTTCAATATTAAGCAAAAATCCAATAAGGGCATCCTGTTCTTTTTCAGACAAATGCGAGAACGAAGGCATTCGCCCGCTTCCGGTTTTCAGGATACTCTTTATAGAAGCCGTGTTTAATTTTTTCCCGATATCAATCAGCGATGGCAGCTCGTTGCCGCTCCCCTTTCTGTCCTGTCCGTGACAAGCCGAGCAGTTTGTCATATAAAGTGTATTTCCCAAAGTCCGCGGAACGTCGGTTTTCTTTTGACTAGCATCCATCATAATCAGCTCCCAGGGTTCCTCGTTGGCATTCTGGTAAAAAATACCATCCGGATCCACAGCGTTCCCACCCCATTCTGCACCTCCGCTATACCCAAAAAGCAACGTTCCTGTCGTGCTTGGCGGAGCGAACTTATTGTCCGTTTTTATTTTCTGATAACGTTCTGTCACATAAGCGTGAGCCTCTGGCGAGAGATTGGTAATGTCATTTTCAGTAAAAACCTGACGGGATAATGGCAGCGGTTTTACCGGATATTTTTGTGTAGGATAAGGATGCTCACCCGGAAGGCCTTTGGTCGGAACGGCTCGTTCTTCCACCGGAAATATCGATGTTCCCTTGTCCCTGTCAAGCACATACACAAGCCCGTCTTTCGTCGATTGCACCACCACATCGATGCGTTTCCTGTTGTGTGTGATGGTCGTCAGGTTGGGCGGACTGGGATGATCGCGATCCCAAAGGTCGTGGTGAATGGTCTGATAATACCACTTCATTTTACCCGTTTCAGCGTCAAGCGCCAAAATGCAGTTGGCAAAAAGATTCGATCCTTTGCGATCGCCCCCATAAAAATCAGAAGCCGGCGATCCCGTGCCGAAATATACGGTACCTCTTTTTTCATCCACGCTCATACCACTCCAATTATTGGCAGCCCCAATGATTTTATAAGCACCTTTCGGCCAGGTATCATAACCCAATTCACCCGGTTGGGGAATGGTATGAAAAACCCATTTCAATTGGCCCGTCACAACGTCAAATGCCCGGACATGCCCGGGGGCAGCGTCACCGGATTCCGAAACGGCTGATCCCAGGATGAACGTGTTTTTATGAATAATCCCCGGACTGGTTGCGTTGACAGACAAAACGTTGACGTCGTGATCCATATTGGTCGAGAGTCCCTCATGAATATCCACTCTTCCACCTACGCCAAAACTCTTGACAATTTCCCCGGTTTCTGCATTTACCGCATACAAACCTGAGCCAACTGTATACAATATACGCTGATCATTGCCGCTACGCCAGTAAACCACGCCCCGATTTGAATTCAACTTATCACTTTTACGCGGTTCAAACTTCCAGAGCTCCTCACCTGAGTCAGCTTTGAGTGCAAATAATTTCAGTTCCGGCGTCGTTCCGTACATGATTCCGTTGACCACAATCGGCTGGCACTGAATGGCGCGGTTGCGTTGCCTGCCGGGATTTTCAGGATCCGGTTTCTCTGAAGCATCATACATCCACGCGACCTGCAATGATTTTACATTTTCGGTATTAATCTGATCAAGTGGAGAATAGCGGTTCCCTGCCTTGTTTCCTCCATAATTTGGCCAGTCCTGGTCTTGCAGCGATTTTTCCTTTTCCCGGGCACCATACATGAAAAAACTCAGCAAAAGCTGTCCAAACAATATCGATTTACGCATCGGGTGAGATGATAAAATTTGAAAAAATTATTTCGTATTATGCATGATGAAATCCACGATCTGTGCCGGGGCATGCGGTTTTAGAAAATGCCCCTCACCTTCCCTGATAATCACAGTATATCTTCCTCCCAGCTTTTTGTAACGCTGTGCTGCAATTTTCGTATTTGTTGCAAGCCACGGATCTTTGCTACCGCTGACGCTTAATATCGGTATCTTTGAGTTTGCCAGAACCCCGAGAAAATCCAGCAAAGGATTTTTAATCATCAAGCCGGTCATCAATGGATTTTCGCTATAAATAGCGCTTACCTTATCCGGGTTTTCTATTGCCCATGCGTAGGTTTCTCCTGCGGCAGCCCCTTTGCCTTCGAGAACGGGTTTGCCTGAAAAACCATTTCTTACAAGAAAACGATAGGTGGAATCCCATTCCGCTCTCACGGCACCGGATTGCGCCGTCAGCGGTGCCACTACAATATGATAACCTCTGGCAAGCATAGCCAGATCTACGGAATCACTTCTTTCCGGACTACCTGCGCGAAAGATCCAGGGTTTCCCATCGGCAATTTTGTTTGGCACAATAACCGCCATACCTGTAACGCCCCACTGGCTATTGGTTTTCAGGTCATATCGCTCATAAAAAGGGGTAAAACCGGGGCCGCGGCTCGTGGCATATGTTTTTTCTTCTTCCAGATAATGAAACGTATTTTCCAGACCATAATAATAGGTTTTAGTAAACAGGTCGGTCGCAAAGGAAGGTCGTTTTTCCTGGGTAAGCTTCATATTCGATTCAATCCAGTCGGCGATCAGTTTCGGATTTTTGAGACTGTGGGGATGGTGCGCAGGCCCTTCTTTAATCATGACGGTGATTTTACCGCCCAGCTCGTGATAGCGTTTTTCGATTGGCAGAGTCGTTCTTTCCAATAAAAAATCCGCTGATCCGCAGATATTTAAAAGTGGAACGTCATGTTGTGCAAGCAAATCAAGTTTTGCGAACGTTTCTGGTCTTATCGCCGGGTTGTCTGCGTAGATACAGGAGACCTTATCAGGATGTGTTGTCGCCCAGTCGTATTCGTTGACGCCTCCTTTGCTCATACCCACAAATGCCGGCTTTTTTGACAAACCATATTTTTCTGTCAGAAAAGTGTACCAGGCATCCCATTCTTTACCGGGATCGGGTGTAATGAAACTGATTACAAAACCCCTCTTTAAAAGTTCTATCTCGGTTTGTGGCTCATGATCCCAGTAACATCCCTGCCAGGACCATGGGTTTCCGGATGCTGCTTTTGTCGGCACGACTACGATGCATCTCCGCTGACCTTGGGCAGGTGGTTTTACTCCGTTTTTTTCGGTCGGGTCTGGCTTGAAGGGTTTAATGCTCAGGCCTTCCTCATCCATCACAAAATCATACCGGTCGAAGCCGTGCCAAGTCGTTTTTTCGCCGGGAAAGGTCGGCGACTGGGCTTGTATTTTTCCTGATAAAATAAATATCAGGCATAGCGGGAGTATTAAATCAATTCTGATTTTCATGAGGATTTAGAATTTGATTTTGGTTTGATCGCCGTTTTGATCTGCGATCAAAACGGCGATTGGGCGACCGCGAGGGGCGCCCCTACATGCCGGACAATTCGGTTATGGTCCATGATTTGTTACGTCCTGCGGTTTGTTCGCGTGCTGATTTTACATCGGCAGGGCGTATCGGTGGTGCGTTTACAAATTCGTGGCGTACGTAACTTAATACGGAGGCGATCCATTGATCATCGTTATCGCCCATCGCTGGCATTTCGCTTGGATAGGTTTCGCCGTCGATTGGGCCTGAAAGTCCGTGAAGCAGTATCCGTAAGGCCATGTCTTTTCCTTTGCCAAGTCTTTTCGAGCCGACTAAGGGGGGAGCTGTTTTACTTAGTAGTCCTTTTCCGTCTACGCCGTGGCATGCTGTGCATAGTGATTTATAAATTACTGAGCCATTTAAGATGAGATTGCGGTCTGCTTCGTCCAGCCGCCCCAATCGGAGTCCGAATTTTTTGGAATCTTCGTTCTTATCGATACTTTTCTGTGCGCGGGCCAGAATTTCATTTCCGTTGGAAGCGCTTAGTATTTCCGTTGCCAGACTTTTTGCTTTTGGCGATTTGCTGTACGATAACGACAAAATCAGCTGCATTTTCACGTCATTGCTCGCATCCATTTTCAGGCCCGCAAGCTGATCAATCATCTGCTCGTCATTTTTTCTCAGGTAAACCTCGCTTAAACGGACAGCAGCTTTTCGCACTTCTGTATCCTGATCTTTCAGCGCTCCGGTCACAATTCCCTTATCCAAAGCATCCAGGCCTTCCAGCGTCCACAGGGCGTGCAAGCGTCCCAAAGCCGAATTTGTTTTGATGTAACTATTGGCCTCCCCCGTTGCAATGGCTTTCAGTCCGGCGATAACAGACTGATCATTTCTCAAAATCAGCTCTTTCTGGGCATTGTCACGCCACCAGCCGTTAGGGTGATTGAGATAAGAAACCAGTTTTTTCGACGGCTCATCCAGCAGTCTTGGTTTGGGGCCGGGTTTCATTCCGTCGTGAACCAGACGGTAAATCCGGCCATGCTGAATGTTTTTGTCCAGACCATACCGTTTGATTTGTGGGCGCAGATAACTGTTCGGCCCCGTCCAGTTTCCTTCCTGAATAATTCCACGGTGCATATCCACGAGATACAGATTTCCGTCCGGTCCCGTGTACATATTCACCACCCTGAAATTCATGTCCGTTGAAGCAATAAACTCTTCTTTCTGATATGCGTTTTCGAGCGTGATCTTGCCATTTTTATCAATAACTTTTGCACGGCGAATCAACCTGCCTACCGGTTCGCTGATGAGCAGATCGCCCTGCAAATCACCCGGCAGCCGGTCGCCCCGAAAAATTACTTGTCCGCAGCTTGCCGTGAAATGGTTAAGGGTTGTATCCGCTCTCAGCCGTTTCAGTCCACCTTCAACATCAGGCGTTTTGATTATTGGCCATACTTCATTGAACTCTTTGGTATACTGGTCGTTGAATTCCAGGCGACCGTAAACAGGGTTGATCTGAAAACCTAACGCCGGTACTTCTCCACCCGCAGAAGAAAAGAAAAGTCGCCCGAAATTATCATGCGTCAATCCCCATTGTCCATTCGAGCCGCTGGGGATAGAATCCGGAACCAATTTTCCTTTGGAATAGCGGAAACGGACCGGATCCACCGTAGTATAAATCCAGTTGTCGACATTCCATTCCAACCCACTCCGCTGATGTTCCAGATTTCCTGGCGCTTTTTTATCGGGTGTATAAACCGGTCTTTTCACGTCAGCGACGCCGTCGCCATTGGTGTCCTTGTAGCTGTAAATATTGTAGGTATCCGTTTCGTTGACAAGCAGCTCATGCCCAACACACAAGAGCATTCTCGGCAGCAACATTTTATCTATAAAAACAGAACTTTTATCCATTCTGCCATCGTTGTCGGTATCTTCTAAAAGCATAACCCGGCTCGTAGGCTCATGTTCGCCGGTGCCCTCTACGTCCTGCATGTAGGTATTCAGCTCAGCCACGTACATACGTGCATTACCGTCCCAGGCCACGGCAACCGGCTCATGGATCATCGGCTCGCTCGCGACGAGTTCGAGGTGATAACCTTTCGGCAGGCGAAACGTTTTAAGGCTTTGTTCCGGCGTCAGATAGGCCGGCGAAGGATTCGGTGTGAAAGCAGGAATCGCTTCCACGGAAGCAGCGGTTCTCCGCAACGTGTTATCCGTGGATTTCTGACGGGAAATCTGGCAGGTGATCGTAATAAAGGCAGTCAGGATACAAACGATCCAAATTTTCTTGTTCATGGTGAAATATTTAGGAAATTAATCGGCGGGGTTTGAGGTGACACTTGAAGAAGACAGGGGAGCCAGTACTCTAATCATAATTTGTTGTAAAAATTTAAGGACTTATTAAGGTTTATGAAGAAGTCTGGTTTCGCATTTCCTGAAAATTTTGTGCAAAGTACACGGCAAGGATTAACAGAATGATTAATAAAAGATTAATCGGGCTCTGGCAGAGGCGTTTTTTGTCATATTTTAAGATAAAATATCCGTATACCACAAATAAAAAAGCTTAATGCAATGCAGCAAGTGCAATTGCATTAAGCCCGTAATTAATAACACGTAATATCACTCCTCATGTTTCAGGACATAACGCCCACGCGCTTTACCCTGCAACAGCGCATCCAGTTTTTCAGGCAGCTCCTGTAATGTTATTTCCTGAATCATTTGTTCCAGATGTGCCGGTCTCCAAGCACTAGCCAAAGCCCGCCATACTTGTGTTCTCCATGAAATCGCTGCCTGGACGGAGTCAATCCCCGCGAGCGTCGCGCCTCTCAATATAAATGGAAAAATGGAAGTGTTCAGATCCGCCGACGAAACATTTCCGCAGCAGGTAACGATACCATTTTGTTTCACCGATTTAAGAATTCCGGACAATGCCGCACCACCAACATTATCAATCCCGGCAATGAAATCGGCCGGAGAAAGCGGTTTACTGTTGTATTTCTCTAAAAATTCTTCTCGGCCCAGAATATGTTTGGCACCTAAAACGGACGTGAGAAAATCATCTTCTTTTTTGCCCGAAACAGCAATAACCTCAAACCCAAGTTTTGACATGATAGCCGTAGCCATGCTCCCGACACCGCCCGTTGCGCCACTGATCACGACGGGGCCGTCGGCAGGTTTAATCCCGGCGGTGACGATCTTATCCACCGAAAGCCCCGCCGTCAGACCGGCCGTCCCAAAGGCCATAGCGTCTCTTAATGAAAGATCAGCGGGAAGCGATATACCCCACGCCGACGGCACACAAATGTATTGCCCAAAACCGCCCCAGGTATTCATTCCCAGATCGAAACCTGTTACAATTACCGCATCACCTATTTGAAATCTGCCGTTTTTGCAAGCGACCACAATTCCGCATGCGTCAATACCGGGAACATGCGGAAACTTTCGGGTTACACCTTTATTACCGGACGCCGATAAGGCATCTTTATAGTTAAGTGACGAATACCGAACTTTGACCAGCAGATCATTTTCCGGTAAGTCGTCCGTCGTGAGTGTTTTGATCTCTCTGGTAAAACCACTTTCCTGCTGGCTGACGAACAGCGCATTAAATTCCTTTGTCATAACTTTTTTATTAAAATTAAGATGCTGTTTTTAGCTTTGCAACACCTTACATTTAGTTCAGTAGCGGACATTTTGTTCCGTAATACTGATTATCAGTTTAATAAAATTTATGGAAGAGATACCCGAAATTGAGCTCGTCTGTCCTTCGGACGTATTCCTGAACATTATCAAAGGAAAGTGTAAAACAACACTTATCGTTTTGATCAAAAAAGGCAGGAATCGTTTTGGAGAAATGCGCCGGACGCTACCGACGATCAGTGAAAGAATGATTTCCCGCCAGCTTGACGAACTTGAAAATGACGGAATTATTACCCGAAAAAGTTTTACAGAACTTCCTCCCGCGTGGAATATTATCTGACCGAATATGGCGAAACGATTTATCCCGTTGTCAGAGAAATGCGGAAATGGGGCCATGTGCATCTGGAAAAGCAGAAGGCCCGGGTCTGATCAACCCGGGCCTTCGTATGACTTCTAAAATGATCAGGGAGATTTTTACTTCACCGGTTTTTTAAACAAATTGTCGTCCACTTTGCTGTTGATCGTCACTTTGTTTGTGATAAAGGTCATCACGCCCATCTGAGGATTGGTAATATCCATCGAGCTGGCAAATTTGATACCTTCATAATCTTTATAATCCGAGAAATTGATTTCTCCATCCTGTCCGTTCATATTCGCTTTTACCTTGCTAATAAGATACGTGTTGGCATCAAGGAATTCGTCGATAACCTGGCCATCTTTGGATGTAAGTTTTAAATGGTAAACATCCTTTTTGTCCTGCTTCTCCTTACCGATAAGTTCAACAGTGTTTCCTTTGTCTTTGTAATTAACCAGGCCGCCAAACGGATCGAGCTGGCTCGTTGTTTGTTTAAGCTGATCAGCAGGCATATCCTCAGGCTCTCCGGTACCGCCCATCATCGTCGGACGAATCATCCAGCCTTTCGAGTCGGCCACTACCTGCACCATCGAATTTCCCATAACAGTTGATTCGCTACGCAGCGATTTCCCAACAACCAAAGTTGTTTTTGTCGGAATTTCCATCCCCTGCACGGCAAGAGAACGTTCTGTAACCAATGTACTGACCGCATTTAATTTATCAAGGCCACCCATGGCAGCAACATGTTTTTCAACGATTTCGTCTACCGTCTGAGCATAACTGCTCACAGAAATACTGGCCGCTACGAGCGCAATAAATAATTGGCTTCTTTTCATTTTGCAGGTCGATTTTTAGTTAGTAATTTATAAAAAGTTGATTGTAAGTGATTCATTATTTAGGCTGACCACCGCCCGGTGCGCCACCAGATTGCTGCTGACCGCCGCTTCCGTCACCTTTCACGTCGTCGTTGTTCACCGACTTCGCCTTTCTCTTCGGTGCGTCCATGGTCATTTTACCAATCTTATACGTGAAAGTCAGGCGGACGCCACGGTTATAAAGATAAACATTACTTACCTGACTAAAATCCTCTGAATTTAACTCGGTATGCATTCTGTAACGTTTGCTCAGGAAGTTTTCCGCTGCCAGTCCAAGGCTTCCCTTTTTGTTTTTAAATTCTTTTTTCACACCAACGGTATAGAACCCAAAACCTCCCTGTTTACCCTGCAACTGCACCTGTGTGCCCTGCATGAAACCAAAAGCTTGTGCTCCCCAGCCATTTTTAAACTGCGCCTGAGAGAAAATACCGCCGCTTACGTTCACACCCGTATTGGTCAATTCTTCGGCAATGCCATTTGCATTGGCCTTCCCTTGTCCGCTTAACGAAGTATAAAATGCGTTCAGGAACAGACCAAAATTGATTTTAGAGGTAGCGGCCACATTTGCAAAAAGGTTGGTACCATAAGCGTGCTGACGTCCGATATTTTGATATGTCGTCACAACAGCACCCGGAAGCGAATCAGATGGCGTACGCACCTGGCTGATTGCATTGTTGGTCACGCGTCCAAAGAAAGTTGCATTCACAAATACCTTCTTGATATTTTTGCTGACACCAAGTTCAAAATTATTGGTTAGCTCGGGACGTAACTCCGGATTACCAATGGTGATGTTCTGAGGGTTCGCTGCATTAAAGTTAGGGTTAAGCTGAGCAAGTCCGGGACGTTGGATACGACGGTTGTAACCTAATTTCAACGTTGCACCTTTGATGGTTTTGGACGCGTTGACACTTGGCACCAATACCCCGTAATTTCCTACACCGATTGTTCCTCCTTCACGCGTGCTTGCATCAATGAAAGTATGTTCATAACGAAGACCACCTTTGAATGTGTACCTTTTCTTAGTCGTGTAAGTATAAGATGAATACCCCGCAGCAATATTCTGGTGATAAGTCAGTTCTCCCGAAGGCTGGTTAATTTCCTTTACGAAGTCTCCCGTCGCATCGGCGATCAGATATTTGTAATCACTGTTAACCTCTCTGAAAATACCCTTTCCTCCAAATTCAAGCAATTGGTTTTTCTTGATTGGTGTCTGGTAGTCGGTCTGAAGGGTAAATTCCTGGTTGATGTTTTTGTTTTCATTACGCTCACGGCCAGAAACCGACTTATTGGCATTAAGAAGGTCCGCATCAAAATTATTAGTCAGATCATTGCGGCTATAAAGCGTGGAAACACTCCACTCCTGCTGCGGTTTGAATGTATGCAGATAATCGATGTTGGCATCTACCGTACCTGAAAGATTTTTAGCATCCACATTTCTTCCGGAAGTTTCTGTCAACTCTCCCCTTTTATACAATTTGGTAATCAGATCCTGCTGGCTGATCATGTTGCGCAAGCCATAACGAACACCCGCAGTAATACTTTGATTTTTAGCCAGATCATAATCAAAACCCAGGTTATATTGCCCGAACAACCCTTTACTGGAACCATCACCCGTCTGGTTGGTCAGTGTTTCCACGCCATCCACCTTACTGGTTTGATCCAGTGTCGTCTTGGTCATGGTGTTATAATTTCCACGACCAAAGCCTCCGATGGTAAATCCGGCCTTACCTTTTCTGTAACCGCCATTCAACGAGAGCATCGAACCACGGTTACCAACACCGGCATCCACATTCAGGTTTAATCCCTGAAGACTGTTCTTTTTGGTAATGATATTGATAATACCCCCTGAACCTTCAGCATCATATTTAGCCGATGGGCTGGTAATCACTTCAACCGTCTTGATCTGATCCGCCGGAATTTGTTTCAACGCATCCGAAACACTGCTTGCAACGATTGTACTTGGCTTGTTATTGATTAAGACCTTGATATTCTGACTTCCGCGAAGCGACACGTTTCCGTCAAGATCCACCGTAAGAAGCGGGACCTTTCTTAAAACATCCGTTGCATCACCACCTTTCGCAGCAATATCCTTTTCTGCATTGTAAACAAGCCTGTCTACCTTTTCTTCGATCAGAGCAGCCTGGCCGGTTACGGTCACTTCATCGAGCTGTTTTACATTGGATGTCAGCTTGATCGTTCCCAAATCCAGCTCCTGTCCTTTTGACAAGGTGATGTTGTCGATGGTTTTATTTTGATAACCAATAAAAGAGATCAATATCTTGAAATCACCGGCGACAATTTTTGTCAGCGAAAACTTTCCCTTTTCATCCGCCACTGTACCATCAATGGCTTGTCCTGTCTTTTTGTTGTAAAGCGCGATACTGGCAAATTCAATGCCTTTCGCAGCTGCTGAATCCACGATAGCTCCTGATATTTTAGAGTTACCCTTTGGCGTCTGGTCTCCGGCTGTACCTGGCAAAGCTTTAGGCTGAGCGCTCCCACCGGTTGGAAACTGGGCGAATACCGGCGAAAATAAGGCAGTAAAAATAATAGCAAGGAGAAATGTCTTCATTTTAATAGGATTGTGATTAACGCTCCAAAATTGCGAAAGAAAAAAAAGCGGGCGTATAAAAATATGATAAAGGCTGCAATAAAAAGGATGGATGACAAGTATTACCAGATGGATGAATTCCAGGGGCTAAGGATCACCAATAAAACGATAGGCTCTGAAAATCCGTCGCCCGAATATAAATTGTAGAAAAAATAATTATGACAAGTAGAATTAATTTATATAATTGCATCCAACTTTTGCGTTTTATCCAATCTATGCAGCAGTATCAGTGATTTGACCTTCCTACTTAAAAATTGAATTTAAAGAAACTTAACATTCCAGTGTATTGACCTAAAATAAGTTTAATAAATTAGTTTTAATAGGATAATCAAAAAACCAAACCAAGCATGAAAAATATTTTCTATCTGGTATTACTATTTGCTGCCATTTCTTGCAGCTCAAAGGCAGAAGAACCGGATCCACTGCCTCCTATCAAATATCAATCTCACTTCGGAGTCGATACCGTTGACGTAAAGCTGAAAAAAGTTAGCCGCAATGGCATGTTGCTGATCGAATATTCCTACAATAAGGGTTACCTGAGCGGCTTCAAAAAATATGTTGCCTTTTCGAAACCAAGATTTTTCTCAACGGGTGTTTTCACAAGAAATGGAGGGGTTCCTGCGAAATTTGATATAGCGGTGGCGGAATTTATTCCTGAAACGGAATTTGTATCTGATGATCAGAAAGCACGAAGCACTTTTCAGTTCAACGCGGCGAAAACAGATTCTACTCGCGAGGTTTCAGAACAAAATTTACTGACTTCGGCTACTTTCAGCAGAAGTTATCTTTTTAACAAAGCCGGATTCATTACGCAGCAAAGTGTAAGTCCATCGACGGGCGATAGTTATGTGGTGACCTATGTCAGAACTTCGGAAAATAACGTTTCCCAGACTTGGAGCATCAAAAAGTCGCAGGCAGCGAAAACCGACAAGTCGGATTACCAATACGATACCAGCAAAAATCCGTTCTTTAAACTTGGCATCGACTGGGAAGGTGATTTTTCAAACTATGCCATCAGCCCTAATAATATCCTTAAAGAGACGATTTATAATGCCAATGACAGAGGTGTTAAGTCTACTTACGCTTATGAATACCTGCCCAATGGTTATCCTAAGAAAATCACCATTACAAGAGGATTCATTAATATCAATGGTGAGGAGGAGACAACTACGCCGGTTGTTTTGGAATTGGAATATTATTGAGATTTTAGATAATTGAAAATTTTAGCAATTTTCGATTTCAAATTTCAACGGAATGAATTCCGTTGCTACAAGATCGGTCGTGCTCTACGGCACTGGTACGTTTTAATGCCATAAGTATGACCGATTTTGTAGCGCAGGATTTCATTCCTGAATTTCTGAATTAGATAAGGTCGGTGAAAATGTATTTTTCATCGAAAGTAACTTCAAATTTTGCCAGCATATCGACATATTCTTCTTTGAAAGTCCTATTGCTGTGATGCTTTTCCTGATTTTGAATGTATTTATGAACAGCATCTATATGAGACCGGCTATACGAAAATGCCGAGTATCCTTCCTGCCATTCAAATCTGTGTGGTAGCAGGCTGCTTTCATTAACCCACTTGGATGACTTCGCTTTTGCATTTTTCATAACGTCCGAAATCGATACGGAAGGCTTCAAACCAAAAAAGCAGTGGACATGGTCTTCAACACCATTCACAATTAACGTTTTACAACCCGTTTCGTTGATGAGGTTGCCGATGACGCTAAAAAGATCTTTCTTCCATACAGACTGAATAATAGCTTCCCGGTAATTTACCGCAAACACTGTCTGGATATACATTTGGTGATAGGTATTTGCCATAATGCCTAAATTATTTTCGTATGTCTCTTATTGTAAGACATTTGAAAATAATGCTGGTCACCTATTTTTGGATTAAATATTTCAAAATATCAATGTTCGTCAATGTTCAACGGAATGAATTCCGTTGCTACAAAATCGGTCGTGCCGTACGGCACTGGTACGTGCAATGCCGTAGGCATGACCGATCTTGTAGCGCAGGATTTCAATCCTGCGTTGTTTATTTAAGCTCCTTCCATTTCCCAACAAGCATATCGGCGATCACCTGATATCCTTTGTCGGAAGGATGCAGGCCGTCGTAAGTCATGTTAACAGCCTCAACCGGGTATGGATACTCTTCCTGAGCAGGATCAAAAGGTATTGTCGTGTATTCAGGATACGCGTAGTTTTTGTAATGATCCGTCTGTGGCTCCTTCAACTTTTTGAAATTTACCATGTTTTCCAGCGTGATACCACTGTCGTGATAAAGGTCCACAACAGGAAATTTCTCTAACTTTCCTATCTCTACAATGGCGTTTGCAAATTGTTCAAGCGTTTGCTCCTTTTTGGGTTTGTAAGAACCATAGGCGTTGTTTTTCGCGCTGTTGATGTAAACAAAATCACCACGCTGCATCGGTGTTATCAAAATGATCCTGGCTTTTTTATTGAGCTGTTTCAGCTTGGTACTGATGATACGGAACGAGCCATAAACCGTACCTGTTCCGGTATTTTGCTCATAATCTGTAATCGATCCCAGTGCCTTTCCCTGCCACCAGTCATTTGTCCCGAGAAACACCGTGTAAACATCAGCTTTAACAAGTCCGAGCGATTCAATTTTATCCGCGATATTTACGGAAGTCCAGCCGTTATGTCCCTGATTGATGTACTCGACATTTGGATGTTTTTCACGAATCAAAGTCATATAACCTTTTGTAACCCTGTTGCCGGTTTCATTCTGATGATCGTTAAGATACGTGATGGAGTCGCCAATTGCTACCCAGACTATCTTACGTGGTTTTGATGCAAGAGATATAAAAACGAGAACAGCAAGAAGAAAGATCTTTTTCATAAAAGTTAACCGCAGATTTAAGGATCAGATATTCGTGTTTTTCAGTTTTAAGAACACAAATACATAAACCCTGCACGCAGCAAAAAATACTGATCTTTTATTTGTTTTCGGCGTTATGATCGCGATAAGTCGCAATCTTGCTAACCATCCTGACCTAATAAGCAAGCAGCCGGCCACAGGCGATGATGGCGATCCAGACGATTATTGAAATAATAGCAGACACTTTTGAAAAAAGGGGTAGTTCTTCCGAGCCTCGCCAATCGTCCTTGTCATTAAAAACAAATCTGTGAAAGATAAAAACATTCAGGGCAGCCACGAGCAGTAAAAGCAGTTTGATCCAGAAGACCGGATCAAAAGCGAGCGCTTTCGAATTGGTGATAAACAACAAAATGCCCGAAGGGATAATCAATATAAGTCCTCTCTGCGACCAGGGCAGCAAATGGCGGGACATACCGTTTAATGGCAGACTTTTAGAAAAACCCAGCAACCGCAGGTCAAACATAAAAGCAGCTCCGACAAGCAGGACAATACCCACAATATGGACAATTTCCAGAGCGGGGTATAGCCATAACGACTGACGGATATTTACCGCCCAGGAAGTTTTTTCCAGCCAGTCAAAAAATTCAGGCACGGTTAGCGTAATTCAAATTTCTTTCCGTCAACAAATATTCTTTCAGCACGCATTTCACCTTTCTCGGTTTTGTGCGGATAGGCCACAAGTCTCACAGACGTACCTTTTTTGATCATGTCGCCGGTTAATCCCCGGTCGGTCATCCGACTTGTTGGCGCCAAAAAGACCGTCCATGTTTCCTTATTGTATTTTACCTTAACCAGTACATGCGGGTTTTCATAAACCGACTCATCGATCGTCGTTTTGAAATCAAGTACTTTGGTTTGGTCATAGTCCGCCCAACCGTGATGCAGCGTGGTAAATGACAGGCAGATCAAAAATGCAGACAGAAATAAAACACTCTTTAAATAGCTCATAACCTGTTGATTTTAGTGCATATTAAAGTTACTAAAATCGGACCGTTATGTAAAAATTAAAAGAAAAATTTTGCGTTTCGCCATGCAGTTTCGACAAAATTGGTTTTGTTACAATATCAACTCATAACGAATACTCCTGCCTCCCCCGGAAGCTTCAAAAACGCCAATTTCAACAAGCGCCTGTAAATCTCTGGTAGCGGTAGCCTTTGAAGTTTTTGCAACAGACATATATTTTTTAGCAGACATCCCTCCTTCAAATCCTTTAAGTCCCGCTTCCAGCATCTTTTGAATAACCTTTGTCTGCCGGTCATTTAGTTGCGTCTTGTGACTATCAAAAAAATGTGTCTTTTGTAAGGTGAAGTCAATCAACTGCCGGCTTTCTCTTTGCGCCAGCAAAGCAACTTCTGCAAAATAGCTAATCCATGGTGTGATTTCGTTCCCTTTTTGAGCCTCTTCCAATGCCGAGTAATATTGTTTTCTGTCAGCTTCGATAGTCCGGGACAAACTCATCATCACAGGCCTTCCAAGCGTTTGCGACAATGTTTTTTCAGCAATAGCCCTGCCGATCCGACCGTTCCCATCTTCGAAGGGATGTATTGTTTCAAAATATAAATGGGCAATGGCTGCCCGAACCGGAGCACTGCTTATGGGTTTTATGCCATCCGGTGCTGTTTCGTTAAACCATTGGATAAAGCGGGTCATTTCACCAGCAATCCGTTCGGACGGCGGCGCCTGAAAGTGTATTTTCTCTTTGCCTATACTTCCTGAAATAATCTGCATCGGTGCCTCACCAGACCGCCATTGCCCGATTCGAATGCGCAGCGAACCACCCAGCAACAACTTATGCCAGTCCCATAGTTTTTCAAAAGTCAGAGGTTCCTGATACGTTTTTCTGACATCAACCATTAACGCTCCGATACCCTTTGATTTTTGGTCACGAACTGGCTCGTTGGTTTCATTCAGGCCCAGGTTATTCCGAATGGAAGACATCACATCCTGCCTGCTCAGAAACTCACCCTCAATTTCAGAAGTTTTGATAGCCTCAGACAACATTACTTCCAACAGTGAAGCTTCCCGTACCTCTGTGGGCAATGATTTCAGAATGCCGGTAATCTCACCCGTTTCAAGAGCAAATGCATAAAGTCGCGTTTCGATATCGGCCAGTGAATATTTAAAATCTGGCCAGTCCGGTAGTTCCCAATTGTATGTCATGAGCCGATTATCATTTCTATTTGGCTCAAATATAATAAAACTATGAGCCGAATAGGAAAATTATTCGGCTCATAGTTTTATTTATTCTTACAAAGAAATCTAAGTCGCTTTAAACAACACTTGCCCGTCACCCTGAATATACCAGGCTGTAACCGGATTAAAGTGATAACCCATGTTCCCGCCACGCGCCGCCAGCAGATCTTTCAGGAAGGGTTGTGTATAACCGGTTTCATCAACCGTGCGGCTCAATATTTCAGTCGGCTGGCCGTTCCAGTTCCATAAATACCGGAAAGCTGTATGAGCCTTATCCAAAACAGGATCCTGCAAAGCCGCAGGCTGCCAGCTTTTTCCGGCATCTGTGCTAACCTCTACCCGCACCACTTTTCCTCTCCCACTCCATGCAATACCCCGAATTTCAATCCAGCCTTTTTCCACCCTGTTCGGATATGACGGATAGGTAATGATGGAGCGTGCATCAATCGTAAAACTGAATTGTCTGATTTTCCCGCCACCGACGGCTTCCGTATATTTGGAAGTTTCCTGTCTGGTCTGATAAGGCTGGTCCGAAAGCTCTATTCTTCTGATCCATTTTACATTTATATTTCCCTCCCAGCCCGGCAAAAACAGTCGAACAGGATAACCCTGCTCAGGCCTAATCGCCTCACCATTTTGCGCATAGGCCAAAATCGCATCTTCCCAGCCCTTTTGGACCGGTACACTCCTCGTCATCACGGCCGCATCTCCACCTTCTGCCAGAAACCATGTGGATTTGGGATCAACGCCAACTTCCCGGAACAAAGTCGAAAGTTTTACGCCCGTCCATTCACTCTGACTGGTTAAGCCGCATATCTGCTGCGGCGTAATTTTACCGTCAGCAGCACCCCGATAATTTCCGGAACATTCCAGAAATGCGATTCGCGAAACCGATGGAAAACGTTTCAGGTCAGCGAGGTTAAAAACCATGGGCTTTTTAACCATGCCGTGAATGACCAGCTCATATTTCGCCGGATCAATAGCCGGAACGCCGTTATGATTTCGTTCAAAATGGAGATCAGAAGGCGTAATGGTACCAAACAAATCCTGCAAGGGTGTTCGCGAAGAAATATCGGAAGGGGCCTTAACCGGTTTTTCAAAAGGCGATCGTGTTCCCAGCGTTCCGGGAGGGACACCGGGAACTTTGGTCGGATCTTCGATCCAGAGCAATTCAGACTGCGTCAAAGCGGCCTGGAATGATTTTCCCGAAGCAGTTTGTGCTAGCACCACCGCAGCCGTAGCCGCACCTCCCAAAAGCGTGCGCCTGCTGATTTTTTTTTCTGTTATTAAAGACTTATCCTCTTTTTTATCACGCATCACGATGATTCGAATTCATGTAAAACTGGTTAACGCGGATCAAACGATCGCGAATTAACGTACCTCTGGCCCGTCCTTCCGGTCATCAGGCACAAAAAAATCACGGGCCGGCATCACAACCTTGGGCAATGTTTTAGCATCGATAACTTCCTCTGCCCTGATCAATCCATTTTCATGAAGCAAAAACGCAGTCAGGTCATACACTTCCTGATCCGTAAGCGAGCCAGGCTGGTTAAACGGCATCGCGCGTTTGATATAATCAAAAACGGTAGTCGAATAAGGCCAATAGTTGCCAATGGTTTTATTCCGGGCTTTCACCTTGGGGTCAGCCGGATTTTTAATCACCACCAGCTGGTCATTGGGACCTTCAATACCTGTGACTCCGTGGCACCCTGAGCATTTTGCGGCATATACCAGCTTACCCTTCGCAGCTTTTCCCGAGCCGGCCGGCAAGCCTTTTCCGTCAGGACGCACATCCGTATCGAGTACGGCAATTTCCCTGTCGGTTGCAGGTCTTCCAAACCCAAAACTTTTGGGATAATCAAGCGTGTCAGCCAGACTACCCGAATTGTGGGTAGTCTGGCTTTGTAACGATGTGAATGACACCAGAAAAAACGCGCAAATGGATACAACTAATCCTGACCTAATCATATTTCCCTGCATCCAGCGTACTTTTTGGCAAAACATAATTTTTCTTCACGCGGTCGAGTACCACGTACAGCGAATCTTTATTCTGATCAATTCCCTTTAAAATGACCCGCGAGCCATCCGTGGTGGAATAGCTCAAAATCATACGGTTTCTTTTTTCGTTTTTAGGCGCCTCGGCAAACTCTCTGTCGCGACGTGTCGACGCCGCGCGCGGATCAATTTTGGAAACCTCGTCGCCGATATTAACCAAAGCCGCTTTGCTGATCCAGTTCGGATCCGGCTGATCTTCCGGTCTGAGTTTTTTCTTGCTCGGTTTTTGCGCTCCGCCGGATAAATCGGTGGCATCACGTGCACCAAGTTCCCTGCCTGACGGTGCCTTAAATTTATCCTGCAAATAAAGAACATGATCCACCGGATCTCCGTAATAATGAAAAACGCGCTGCCCCCCGCCGGTGCCAGTCAGTTCAAAAGTCCGGCTGAGGTCTTTCATCGGCGCACCTCCCCCGTTTGACAAATCAAGCGGTGTTGGCTTGTTAACCTTGAAAGTCAGTGTAGTCCATTTTTCAAAAGTTGCCCATTGCCATCTGACAGTGTCCTGCGGCGAATACGGTATCACCTTATTGTTCAGGCGAAATTCCGTCACATTATAGTTACCACGCAACTCTTTAATACCTGCGGTCGACGGCTGCTTGTAAGGATCGTAAAGAAAATTTACCAGAGAAAGGTAAAAAAACAGAAACAGGAAAATGCCTATTACAGCCGATTTAACACCAATACGGGCATATTTTTGCCAGGCCTTTGAAAAAACAGGATAGTAGTTAACCGGAATGGTAAGCCGCTCCAAAACAAACAGACTGTATAAACGCGGAATGTCCTGCACCATCAAAAACGCCGACAAGATCACAAAGTAGGTGCTGTAAACATGAACGCCACCGTCATAAGCAAAATTCACGTAAACGATATCGCCAAGTGCACCGAAAAGCAACACGGCACCCAGAAAAGTTGTTTTTCTAAAAAACAGCAACACGCCTCCTGCAATCTCCACCACACCCGCGAAAACCTGATACCAGGGTACAATCCCTACCGATAACCAGTAAATTTTTTGCAAAGTAAAATCACCGAAATCCGTATTGAGCAGTCCCAGTGACGGATAAGGCATTTGTGTTGGGAGCAATTTTGTAAACCCGAAACCGATGATACCGATACCTGCGCGGTAACGGACAATCGTACGCAGCCAGTAATTTAGCCTGATATAATTTTCAGGATCTTTTTTGGCAACTTTGGCAATCAATGTCCAGACAGCGGCTATAACTACCGCAAAAATAAGCGTGATCACATAGGTTGCGTATCCGTTAAGGCTGCTGCCGAAGAGGGTCCTGCCGAAAATTTCCAGACCAGAGCCAAACCTTGCCACATCGTAAGGATCCCGGTAATGCAGATTTGTCCAGTCGATTGAAAAAACAACCTTGTACCATTCCGGATTCCATGGAAGCGAAATACTTACAAAGAAGACAAACGCCACCCGGAACAGGATTTTCTGCCATTCAGGCCAGGAAACCTGCAACGGATTATTTTTACCCTCCGTTTTCGGAGTGTTCCGGACGCCAGACAATTCTTCTACCAGATCAGCCGAATTACTATTTGAAGTTGACATAATGAATATTGTTTATCCTTTATTTGATGACAGAATCATTTACAGTTTCGGACTTCCTCTTCTGCCGAGCTTTTTGATTTCGGTCTGAAGGTATCTTTTGTTAATTTTTTCAAGACGTACATACACTGAATCCTGATCCGCATCCAGCCCAGAAAGAATAATGGTAGCTGAATCCGGACGAGTATAATGCAGCTGAAATTTATCCGACGGATAGTTTTTGTTTCTGTTTTCCAGATTTAACACGCCTGCCTTTTCATCAACTTTATAGCTGTAATAATGCCGTCCCGCAGAACCCAAAAACTCATAAACCCTGTCCTGATCATTTTCTTTGATCTCTTCAATATTGGTCGAATCGATGATCACCGGACGGTTGGAACGGATACTTAATGTTGCCCAGTCTTCGAAAACAACATCCTTCCAGCGCACGGGGTCAATTGGTGAATAAGGCACAGTCTGGCTGTTGATCCGGAACTCAGCCACGTTGTAAATTCCGCTGGCCTTCGTTAGGCCTTTCGTTTTCGGATATTGATACTGGTCGTCGTGATACCCGTTTCTTGTCTTAAAGCCAAAGAGAATGACAAAGAAAAAAATGAAAAATGTTTTTAAACCAAGACGACCGTATTGCGCCCATTTTTGAGAAAACGAAGGGTTAAACCGGTTTGGAATCGTTGGTTTTTCAAGTGCCAGCAAACTGTAAAATCTTGGCGCATCAAACGCAAAAAGGAACAACGCAAGCAGTATCAGATAAAAACTGTAAACAGCCTCTCCGCCACCATAAGCAAGATTTGAAATAAAAACATTCCCTGTGAACGGAATGATAATCAGCGTTCCGATGGAGGTTGTTTTTCTGTTTAAAAGAAACAATCCGCCAAGGATTTCAACCAGCCCCAGAAAGGACTGATAACCCGGTACAACGCCCAGTGTCAATGAAAATATTTTCCAGTCTGAGAAATCGCCGTACTGCGTATTCAGGTTGCTGATGGACGGCAGCGGCGACTGAAGTGGAAAGAATTTGATCAATCCATACGCAATTAACCCAATCGCCAGCCTGTAACGGACAATGACGCGGATCCAGTAATACAAGGCATTGTATTCCTTTTTCTCCCTGTCGGCCGAGCTCCATACCAACCCGCCAATAATGGCCAGAACAAGTAATCCAACCAGGTTTAACCAGGTATTTTGCCCGAAAAACTCCGGCGAATAATGGGCAAGATTGAAAAAATCACGATAATGCAGATTCAGCCAGTTGATCGAAAATACTGTTTTATAATATTTCCAGTCTAACGGAACAGCCAGCAAAAAGAAGTAAATAAAGGCAATCCGAAAAGCTGTTTTCTCGACACCGGACCATTCCGATCGAGCATTCAGTTCCGCAGATTCCCGAAAGCCGGCTGCATTTGACACTTGTTGCGTTGCCATAGATTAAGGGTTTAAGATTTAATATCCAGGATTTTGTTCCAGTGCTTTATCAGTCTGAAGCTGCGTCGAAGGAATCGGCATCAGATATCTGTTTGGATCTGTGATGCTCAGTACCGTAGCCGCGCGACCGGTGCGAACCAAATCAAACCAGCGGTGAGGTTCCAATGCAAATTCGATCTTCCGCTCATTTTCGATGGCAAGCAAAATATCCTCTTTGGTCGTTGCCGTACTGGCAGAAAGGCCCGCTCTCGTGCGGATAGCGTTCAAATCAGTGGCGGCGTCTGCAAGTTTATCCTGCTGGGTGCGCGCCTCTGCGCGGATCAGATACAATTCCGCGATACGGATGACGTACGAAGGATCGGAGCCCGGTGAGCGATAATACAGATTTCCATACCACCGTGACTGATTGTCTTTTGCCACCAGTGTGCTGCGGTTTCCACCTTTCGCCGGATCGTTAGCCAACGCTACAAAGGCATCATTTGGAGCCCACTGCCGCGTCCCTCCGTTTGTTTGCGGCTGCCATTGTCCGCGATGATCGTTAATTTCGGAAGTTCCGTTATAGAAAATTTCAAAAACCGACTCCTGGGTTCCTCTGACATTGTTCGCAAAAAATGCGTTGTACGGTGTAAGCAGTTTGTAATTAGCAGCATCAGAAATAACCTTGGAGGCATATTCCTCTGCTTTCGCCCAGTCTTTTTGGTACAGATAATAACGGGATTTCAAAGCCCAGACCGTCTTCCGTGTTGCATGATAGCGGTTAACCGTCTCTGCCAGTAAAGGTTCGGCCGCATCCAGATCTTTCAAAACCTGAGCATAGGTTTCAGCCTGGCTACTACGTTTAATTCCCGAGTTATCCGATGGTGTCGCCGTCGGTTTTGTGATCAAAGGAACACCGCCCCAGGTTCTTGCCAGGTCAAAATAAGCGAGTGCGCGGATGAAATACGCCTCCCCCACAATCGGGTTTTTCAGCGCGTCGGTCAATGTTGGATCTGTCACAGCAGGCACTTTGGCAATCAACTGATTCGCCCGGTTGATCGTTGCATAAATGGCAATCCAGGCCGAGCTTACCGTTGCATTTTCCGCATTCACTTTGTGGTTGATAAATTCCTGAACCTGGGATTGCGAGCCCGTCCACTGAATGTTATCACCCGATAAATAACCGATCGACTGGAAAGATGTACCGTAATAATTTGCATTGGCCAGGGCGTTGTACACACCACGCAAAGCCGTTTCTGCGGAAGTTTTATCGTATATGGTCTGCTCGTCGGAGATCGATGCTTTCGGTTCAACATCCAGGAAAGAATCACAGGAAGTGAGTGCCGATAAGCTTAGTGACAACGCGAGTAAGTAATTTATTCTTTTCATGTTTCTCATGATAGGTTTGAGAATGGTATTTAATGGCTGCTTTCCTGATTACAAAGTGATGTTCACACCAACCTGCACCGAACGGGGCTGCGGAGGCGTACCCAGGTCTATCCCTTGCTGATTGGCAGCGCTGCTCGCACTTGACTCAGGATCGAGACCGGTATACTTGGTAAAAGTCAGCAGGTTAGCTCCCTGTGCAAAAATGCGGAGCGTTTCAACTCTGAGCTTACTCGTGAAGATTTTCGGAATTGTATAACCGATATTCAATGAACGCAGGCGCAGGAAAGAACCGTCTTCCAGCCAGCGGCTTCCACCGTCGCGGTAGTTGTTCACGTTAACACCATCCGGTCTCGGAACGTCGGTAATATCGCCTGGTTTCTGCCATCTGTCGTTGTTGCTCGCAAAAATGACACGTGCCGCATCACGGGCACCGCCGCCTTCGCCAAAGAATTTGTTATGGTTGTAAATCTTGTTTCCGTATTGAAAAGCAAAAAACACGCCCAGGTCAATGCCTTTGTAAGTGAAATTGTTGGTAATACCGCCAAAGAATTTCGGCCAGATACTGCCAATGATCTGGCGGTCGTCCACTGTAATTTTCCCGTCTTTATTGACGTCTTCATAAACGGTATTTCCTGTTTGGGAATCCACGTAAAGTTGTTTGTAAACCCAGAAAGAATAAAGCGGAGAGCCTTGCTGTTGCAAGATCAGATCGCGGCTTCCGTAGCGAAGCGGGTTGGCAAGTTTCTCAATGTTATTGACGTTTCTTGCCACGTTGAAGTTGGTAGTCCAGGTGAAATCTGATTTTCGGATATTGGCAGTCTGGATCGCAAACTCAAATCCCTTATTGCTGATTTCAGCTGCATTGCTCCAATAAGTATTAAAACCGCTGGTTCCAGGCAATGCCACCGTCAAAAGTCCATCAGAGGTATACTTGCGGTAAGCATTAAGTTCTAACGTAATTCTCTGGTCAAACAAACCAAGATCCACCCCCACATTCACCTGACTGGTTTTTTCCCATTTCAGATTCGGGTTTGCAAGCTGCTGCGGTGCTATTCCTGGCAAACCTTCGTAGGAAGAACCACCCGCCCAAAGTCCGCGCGCTGCAAAATCTCCAATTCCGTTCTGGTTTCCGGTGATACCATAACTTGAACGAAGTTTAAGATCGCTGATCACTCTCGAATCTTTCAGGAAACCTTCCTGCTTGATCCGCCATGCCGCGCCGACAGCCGGGAAATATCCCCATTTGTTATCTTGTCCAAAACGGGACGAAGCATCCGCACGTAAACTTATGTCTACCAGGTATTTACCGCCGTGATTATAATCCGCTCTGGCGAAAAAAGAGGTCAGCGTATTTTTACTCCAGCTTTGTGAGCTGGTCGTGGTAGCCGCTGATGATATCTGCGTGAAAGAGTTATTGGCAAAACCTCTTCCTTCCGCCGCCGTACGCGCCGACACCGAACTTTGCAGCGTATTTCCGATCAGAATCCCGAATGAATTTTTCGCTCCTAAATTCTTCCGGTAAGAAAGGGTCTGTTCGTTAATCCAGGTCGTATACTGGCCGATGCTGGATGTCGCAAGACCACTTGGGCTGCCGGCGATCAGGTACGTATTCCAGTACTCCGACTCGTCGTAGTTATTGTAATCAATTCCAAAGCTCGATCTGAATTTCAGGTTCGGGAGCAGGTTCGCTTCCAGATACAAGTTCCCGATGTAACGAAGGCTGGTCGAGTTTACATCGTAGTATTTCAATAGCAAAGTCGTGTTATCAAATCCGGCACGACCTACGAGTTCACCGTTTTCATTGACCGGCGAAAGATAGGTTGGCGTATGCAATGCCGCCTGTAAAAGCCCACCAGCAGGTCCGTCCCCCGCCCTTGCCTGGTTCCGGTACGTGCGTGAAAACGTATTACTTACGCCTACCGTCACGGCGTCGTTTACCTTCTGATCAAGATTTACTTTAAAACTGGCTCTTTGAAAAGTGATCGGTTTTAAAATCGATTCCTGACTGTTATAACCTCCTCCGATGTAATATTTTGTCGTTTTTGTTCCTCCGCTTAAAGAAAGATCATAGTTTTGAAGCTGTGCGGTTTGAAAAACCTCGCTCAAACGATCATAAGTTTTCTGCTCCTCGGGCAATCCACGGCCACCTTCCGAAACCGGACGAAACGGTCTGTTAGCCTCATTACGGTTTAAAGATGGCGTATCTTTTCCGGTATTGATCCACCACTCGTTGACAAGCTGTGCATGTTCCGGGCCTGTTGTCAGGTCCCAAAGTTTGGCTGCTTTGGCCCAGCCTTGTGAAGTGCTGAAATTAATTTTAGGTCTCTGGTCAAAATTACCACGTTTGGTCGTAACGATAATGACACCGTTGGCACCACGAGAGCCATAAAGTGCCGTCGCTTCCGCATCTTTCAAAACCTCAATACTTTCTATATCCGACGGGTTGATATCGGCAATCGGTGAAGTAGCTTTTCCTCCCGTGCTGAAAGTCTGGTTACTGGTGCTATTGATAAAAACACCATCCAGAACATACAGCGGGTCATTGCTGGCATTGATCGAAGTGGCACCACGCACACGGATGTTAATCGCTTCGCCAGGCACACCCGTGCTGCTGGATATCTGAACACCGGCTACTTTCCCTTGCAGCTGAGCGTCAAAACTTCCCGTAGGAATTGATTTTGTTTCAGAAGGATCTATTTTGCTGATGGAGCCAATCACGTTTTTACGCTCCTGCGTGCCGTAACCAACTACTACAACTTCGTTTAGTAACTTATGATCGGCAGCAAGCGCCACGTTGATAACACTCCGGTTTCCCGCATTGATTTGCTGCGGTTTATATCCGATAAAGGAAAAAGTCAGCAGTTCATTAGGCCTCGAAAGCGTTATCTTAAAGTTGCCATCCACATCCGAAACAGCTCCCTGGCTGCTGTTATGAACCCGTATGCTCACGCCGGGCAAAGGTTCCTTATTTTCATCCGTGACTTTCCCACTCACGGCCACCGAACCGGAGCCGCCTGATTGCGCTACCGCGGTAAACTGCCATGTGGAAAACACCAGAATCATAGCCAAAATCCCTGCAATTCTGGTAAAAACAAGATCTCCGGAAAAACGAGATCTTGACTCATTAGTAATAAAATACATACATTTGACTGATTTAATTTAGACGATTGAATCTACTCCGCTCTGCCTGATTCGATGTACCAGATCGAATTGTTTGGCAGAGCGGTTCTTTTTATTAGTTATTCCTTTTGATTAAAAATTAAAATATTTATTCTATAAATTAAATAGAGATTATCAAAACAACGATCCAATCACCTTTTACTATAACTTGTGATACTTGTAAAAAAGCAGGTGTTACAATAATTACTCTATCAAATCAATAGACAAAGTAATGTTATTAATTTTTAAACCCAAAGCATTTTCTTTACATTTTATAAAAAAGAACAAAACAACGGAACAAAAACAACTCATTATCAGCAAAGTAAGATTACACCTCCAAAAATATTTGTTTTGAGTCATCCCGCTGTTTTTTCTGTTATTATACCACAAAAGGGTTACAAGGGATACAACCCGTTATCACCAAACTTGATGATCTCCTGCAATTCAGACGCGTATTTTTTCGCTTTTTCTGTATCTCCTTTTTTCTTGTAAACTTTGTAAAGCCCCCACAAAGCATTCGCACTGTTCGGGCGTTTCTTGGCCAGATCTTCATAGGCTTTAACCGCCTTGTCGTATTTACCGGCTTTCAGATATACTTCTCCCAGGCTGATCAAAACAGGCCGCGCGTAGGATGGCGGCTCGCTGTAACCAAGATCATGTTCCTTTTTCTGGGCAACGGTAAGAATGCGAATCGCTTCATCATCCTTGTTTTCAAGGCTTTTGATAAGTCCCTGCAATTCCAGCGAAGCAACATTGAGATCACCCAGGCGTCTCGCCGCAATAATTTCATCTCCCGACGACTGCATGCTGTTGCGGTATAAATGAGCATCCAGTGCATCCGAGTATTTCTTTGCTTCGTCAACTTTATTTCTTTTTACGGCATCCATACCCAGCGCAAAAAGATATAAACCATCTTTATAAGCAATCGCCTTTCCGGTAAAAATACTATCACGGTCATTGATCAGTTTCAAACGGTCCGCTGCTTTTTTGTAATAACCAAAACACAACTCCATTTTCGCCGGTGCCACAATTCCCTGATAGAAAAAGCGACCTTCATATTTAGCCTTCCGTTCTTTCGTTACCGGCATATTCTGCAATTTCTCGGCATAATACAAAGCCGTTTTATAGTGACCGTCCTCGGCACAATTCGAAAGTAAGTAGTTGATATTGTGGATATAATTCCAGGTATCTACTTCCGGAATTCCCTGTTTTTTCATATAAATAGAATCCACCACAACCGCGGCTACAAAAGCTTCGTGGGCTTTCTGATATTGTCCAAGTTTGAAATAAACGTGCCCCGGCATGTGTACCATGTGCGCCGCACCAGGTGTCAGCTGCTTCATTTTTTCAGAGCTTTTGATGGCTTCGTCGGGACAGCAGTTTTCCATTAAATGGATCCAGTAGTGATGTGCACCTGCATTATCCGGCTCCGCTTTCAAAACATCACGCAGCAGATATTCACTGTAAATCT
Source organism: Dyadobacter diqingensis (assembly GCF_024220585.1). Lineage (GTDB taxonomy): Bacteria > Bacteroidota > Bacteroidia > Cytophagales > Spirosomataceae > Dyadobacter > Dyadobacter diqingensis. The sequence continues at coordinate 260,318 of NZ_JAMXKF010000005.1, read as the reverse complement.
GCCCTTCTCTGGGGTTAAGGTCAACATCATAACCGGTCATTTTGCTTAATGCCAAAAACAATTTTGCATCCACATCCTGCGGATATTTATGCACCAGTATTTCAAGTTTTTTCTGGTATTCTTTTTTGCTGCTTTCGCCCGGAGAATCACGCAGCAGAATCGCTTCGGCATAGAGCTTTTCGTGTTCATCGGCCTTGCCCTTTAACTCTTTAAGCTTTTTTACAGCCAATTTTTTGTCATTGTCAAAGTCCGGACCTTCCGTCGCGCCGATGGCGCTGTACAAGCCCCAGTATGGCATAATAGCCGTGGAATCCTGACGAATGGCTTCCTTAAAAGAACGATAGGCTTCAAAATCCCAGAAGTCATGCAGCAATGCTACGCCCTGGCTGAAATACTTTTGAGTAAGCTCCGACTTGGTTGTGATCTTTAAATTCGACGTACCAATACCTTCCAGAAACTGCGCCGGCGGAAGGTTGTGCACATAAGCCGTTTCCTTGCGATAAGCCTGTATGTGATCCAGGTGATTGTGCGCAAATTCATTCTCATCCACATGGCTGGCGTGGTCGTGCCCGGAACTTTGCGTCTGTCCCTGGCGATCACGTTGTGCAAGGGTATTCATCGAAATAAGGCAAAATAGCAAAAGAGGAAATTTCATACTTTTAATTAAAACAGGGTTTCATGGTGAGCGTTGAATTTAGATTGAGCGATCAGTCCGGATGGAAATGTGCCACAGCCTGAACATCTAACGATTTAACATATACGTCGTACCTTATAAATGACAGAAACAGCAGAACACGGATGCGTTGAAAAGTAAAGCAGTAAAGTCAAAACCACATTTTTCCCGCAGCCCGCAAAAAAACCGGCCGACGAATAAATCGTATCCATAACAGAAGTCAATGTTAAATCTATCCGGACTTACTGGTGGTAATAAATCAGAAGAATTAATCTATAAATTTGATAGACAAAGTAAAGTATGATTCAGCGCAATTACAAACAATTTTTAATTTTTATTAAAATCTGTTTGTTCAAATAATACAAATCAGCGTGACCAGCTTCTGATAAAAGCCAGTCACGCTGATCGTTTACTAATTATCCTCCGTTACACTTTCGCTTTCAAAAGAACGGCGAGCTGTATACATGGAAAATCCGACCGGTTGCTCCACGCATGGTTGGTTGCGCGCTGAATGACGATGTCACCCGCCCTCAGCAACGTATCCCCTTCCTCCAGTATCAGATGGATTTCACCGGAAAGTATGACGATATAGTCCAGCGTATCCGTCTGGTGCATCAGCGGATGTGGCTGGCCTTCCTCCCACTTTATTCCTAAATCTTTATCGGGTGGGATATGCACATATCTGAAATACGACCCATGATCAGGCGTCACCGGCATGGCCGTATTTTTGACATAAGCCTGTTTTTTCAGGTCAACCGGCATGCTGTCCGTTGCCCATATATCAGAAATAACCAGTCCCGGAAAATCTTCGGAGACGTTCGTCACCATCGCATCTTCCGTGATAGTTGACTTTCCCTCTTTGATTCCCGTAACCACGCGACGGGGAATTTTTGGAATTTGATTCATATAATTTGGTTTATTAGCTGTTCGCAGACGGTACAAAACTAAAAACACAAATGCCTACATTTGCTATTGGTTAACTCTAGGTTACCAACATTTCAACCTCACTTCCTCATGACGTCAGATCAGAAAACAGACGAATTGCCCAAGTCAAAATGCAAACAGGAATTGCTCGCACTACACGATAGCCTTGAAGTTCTTGGCGGAAAGTGGAAGCTGCAAATACTAGTTTATCTGACAAACAGAAAAGATCAGGAAAATAATTTCACCAGGATAAAACGCGGTATAGACGGCATTTCAGCCAAAATGCTCGTCAAGGAACTTCGGGATCTGGAAACAAATTTGCTCATTACACGTGTTGTCCAAAACTCCAAACCGCAAACTGTAACGTATTCCATTACCGAATATGGGCAAAATGTACTGCCCGTGACCAATACGCTGCTAAACTGGGGACTGGTTCATCGCGAAAAAATTAAAAAGACATTGGGCTAGACAACCAGCGCTGTGCCAGGCTAAATCAGAAACCTAAAATCCTTTCTTACATTTGCTACACAACGCTCCTTCATAACCCAGCGAAACCTGACCCTGCCTGAAAAAACCGATGGATAAAAATAATTTGATAGGTATTATCGCCCTGATTGCCGTTTGCATTTCACTCCTGCTGGCTGTTTTTTTGTTAACGGTGAAGTCGAAAAACAGGCTTGGTAATACACTCCTGGCCGGTTTTATTATTCTGAACGCGATTGATCTGAGCGGATGGTTTACGGGAGGTTTTCTGAGCAGTCATTTGAATTTGTACATTTTCAGAAATTCACTTTTCTACCTGATCAATCCACTTTTCTATCTCTATGCACTCGCAATTTGTTTCTCCGATTTTAAGCTGAAACCAAAACATCTGCTGCACGCCATCCCTTTTCTGGCCTACAATGCGGCTATGCTGCTTGGATTTTATTGGGTTGATGAACAAGCAAAACAGAGTTTTCTGGAAAGTTTTTCTCAAAATTCATTTCCGCTGTACGAGAATATCCTGAGCCATTTGTTATTCATTTTTTACATCACCGGTATTTTTCTGACGCTGCAAAAATACCGTAAAATATATCTCGAAAATTACGCCGATTCGACCACCATCACTTATCAGTGGCTTTTTCAGCTGACCGTTGTGGATACCGTAGTCCATTCCATCGTTATGGTGAAGGATTTTCTCGGATTTACGCAGCAAACCGATATTTTCAATGGTGCGCAGATCATCGTGGGTATCAACGCCGTTATTATTTTATGCTGGTTTGTTTTAAAAGCGTTGTATAATCCTGACCTTTTCAGAGGTGTGGACTCCCGCATACAACCCGTTGTAAACTGGGTTTCTGAACAGGCCGCTGAGACTGTATCGGAACGACCCGCCCGGTCAGCGAAAACCCGCGAAATTCAAAACCTCCGGGATTTCATGCAAGCACATGAGCCTTACCTGGATTCGACCCTTACCGTGCAACGACTGGCCAATCAGATGAAGGTACCCGCGCGGGATCTGTCGATATTGATCAACCACCACCTTGACCAGCATTTCTTCGATTTTGTGAATGAATACCGCATTCAAAAAGCCATGAAAATCCTGAAAGACCCCGCCCAAAAAGAGATGACGGTACTGGAAATTCTTTACGAGGTAGGTTTTAATTCGAAATCGTCTTTCAATACGGCATTTAAAAAATATACCGATCTAACGCCAACCCAATATAAAAATACCTGATTACAAGAAACTTATAAAAAAGTCGTACGTCTCGTTTTAAAGTCGAACCATTTTCTGTCCGGGAAATCAGTTCGACTTTTTTTAATCGGTCGCATAGCCTTGTTTGAATATCCACCTTTGGAAAAAAACAAAAACGATATGACCAGAATAATGCTACTCGTCCTTTTACTCTGCCCTTTCTGTACCAATGCGCAAATTATTTTAAAGGGAAATGTCCGGAACAATTCCGCACCGGTTGGCTGGGCCAGCATCCTACTTTCCAATCAGCAAGGGACAATGATAACCGGCGAGATCGCGCGGGAAGACGGCTCTTTTGAGCTGTCAGTTAAAAAAGGAACTTACAAAATCAAAATCAGTTTCCTTGGGTTTAAAGACTGGCAAAAAGAAATGACGCTGGATACGGATACCGATCTGGGGATAATCATATTGAGAGAAAATACGGATGAACTTAAAGAAGTTGTCGTTACAGGCAGAAAAAACCTGATCACCTACCAGCCCGACCGTCTGATTTTTGATGTAGAAAGCAGTGTTTCAGCAACCGGAGGAAACGCCATCAATGCGATCAGCGCTGCCCCGGGAATTGTCATACAAAACAATGCAATCACGATGCTGGGAAAAGGCGCATCGCAGGTTATGATTGACGGGCGAATCCTGGAATTGTCCGGTGAAGAGCTTGTCAGTTATCTAAAATCGATCTCTGCCAGCGATATCAAAAGTGTTGAGATCATCACCAATCCGCCGGCAAAATATGAAGCAGCCGGTAACGGCGGACTGATCAATATCATTTTAAAAAGAGGTGCCGCGAATTCGTGGAAAAATACATCCGGTCTTTCATTTGATCAGAACACCTACCGTAGCTACGCGCTCAGGAATAACTTTCTGTACAATAGAAACAAGTTCAGGTTTGCTCTAAGCGCCGGCGCAAAGCTCGGATACACGAAAGTAAAGCAGGATCTGAACATTTATTATCCGCAAGGTCCGTGGGAGGTTCGGTATGCCGGGAAACAAAAGGAAGATAATTTTTCGGGCAGAATAGCGCTGGATTATGATATCACTCCGAAAACAACGTTGGGCATTCAATACCTTGGCAATGCCGGTTATCCCGGCAGCAACGACCTTACAAAGATCTTCGTCAGAAACACAGGGAACAGCCTCGACTCGTCTTTACTGAACATTGGAAAAAGAGACCTCAACTCCGTAAGTCATACCTACAATGCACATATTGTACAGGTACTGGATACGCTAAACCGAAAAATTTCGGCTGATTTCGACTACTTTACCTACGAAGCTAAAACGGACAACAACTTCGTCGCCACTGCTTTCTCTCCGGCGATGGAATTCCTCAATATCAATCAGTCGGCCAGAAATATCTCCGATCAGCATGTCAGCAATTTCAGCGCAAAGGCCGATGTGGAGTTTCCGCTCAAATTCGTCAATTTGTCCTATGGAGCGAAGGTCAGTCTCATAACCAGCCGGGCCGGTATTCTTTACTACAACACTATTTCAGGCCTGAACGTATTGGATAAAGGCCGGTCAAACGAATTTCAATACCGTGAAACCAATCATGCTTTTTACATGAATGCTGATAAAAGTGTCAATCAGAAATTAAGTTTTCAGGTGGGTTTGCGAGTTGAAAATACCCGGACAAAAGGTTATTCATTCACCCTAAATCAAAACAACCGGAACAGTTATTTGAAATTGTTTCCAACCCTGTATGTTTCCTATGTCAAAAATGAAAATCATAGTTTTTTATTGAATTACGGAAAACGAATCAACCGGCCAGGTTTCGGTATTTTAAACCCGTTTCGTTCCTACCTTAACAGCAACAGCTATTCCGAGGGAAACCCTTTCCTGCAACCTTCATTCAGCGATAATTTTGACTTTACGCATGTATACAAAGGCATGTTCCGAACCAACATTTTTGTCAATATCACCAACGACGGTTTTGGCCCCGTATTCACTTCTGACGCGCAAACCAATACCCTGGTTATCAGCAGACAAAATTACTACAAGGAACATTATTATGGCATCGGAGAAAGTTTCTCAACCAACATAACAGCCTGGTGGCAAAGCCAGCATGCTGCTTATTGGTTGGGTTCGAAAAGCAGGTTCACCAGTCAGATCGACGCCAAACCGCAAAACGGAGCACAGATTTATCTCTCGACAAACAACACCTTTTCTCTGGGGAAATCCAGCAAACTGCAAGTTGATTACCTCTACGCATCCAAAACCAAAAGAGGATTATACGAAACCGGCTACATGTCAGGACTTAATATCGCCTTCAAACAAAATTTATTTAAAAACAATATCCAGCTTTCACTGCTCGTCAACGACGTGTTTAACACCGCGTATTTGAAAAATTACACTTCCGTCGTCAACGGCATCAAACAGGTTTACGATGAAAACAACAGTAGTCGGTTTTTCAGGCTGTCGCTGACATATAGTTTCGGAAACAACAAGATCAGTGTTAAACAGAGAGATTTTGGGAATGACAATGAAAGGAGCCGCGCGGAATAATTACATTTCCGGTTAATCCGGCAACGATGCGCTTTCCGAATCTTTAAGAAGCAGCTGAATCTGCAAGACAAGTAATATCACTACGCAGGGCAAAGTTTTGGCGACTAATGAAGGAATGAACCCGAACGGCCAGGATGGCGGATAAATATCTTTATGTGCGACGATGCTTAGAAAAATAAAAACAATCGCCAGAGCCTGCGGCCAGAGTAGGCTGTTGTGCCGGTTGACCAGATAGAAAATCGCCACACCCTGCGCGGCAATGATAAAAGTAGGTGGCTCGGAAGCATGATTGAAGACAATAACCCACAAAGAACAGTACGCCAGCAAAAGCAGTTTTCTGTTTTTTGAATAAGTTCCGCCACGTATCAGATTCGTCAGCCAGGTGACGGCAAACAAAAACAGGCCTATAAACTGAACATTGGTCACATCTTTATCACTTAACGAATTGTCAGCCAACTGTATGATTCCCATGATCGAATACCCGAAATTGACCGCATGGTCGCTTGTCAGGCAGTTGAACCAGTCAATATACAGCTGAGTGAAATATTCCGTCCCGACAACGGGAAGCGGCAAAAATGCGAATAACAGCAGCCACATGATCGAGTACAAAATGTATTTCCACGGCCTTGGATAGAAGATAAAAAGCGCGGCAAATATCAATCCATACCCTTTTATACAAAAAGCAATAACCGGAAAAATGGCAGCCCACCAGGGTTTATCCTTTTCCAGAAACATGAAAGTAAATAATCCCAGTGCAGCAATGATCGAATTCGTCTGTTGACTGTGTAATGTCGTCGCCAGCTCGATCAGCACAAACCACCAGAAAAAAACCTTTTCGTTATCAGCGATCGGCAGCCGTTTAATCGCGTAAAAAATAATAAGCGCGCAGCCAATCGTCCAAAGCACCAACGATACCGGAACGGGCATCAGACTAAACGGACTGAAAAGCAGACAAAAAGTGGGGTGATATAAAAAGATGTCGTTGTACTCGCCAGGATACGGGATGAAAAGATTCTTATGATCAAGAAGATGAAAAAAAGACTGCCGAAAAATGACCAGATTATTAAATCTTCGAGGCCCCTGAAAGTAGAAAACCAAGCCGATTATGATACTCATAATCCAGTAGAAATACAAAATCACTTTCTCTTTGGCGAGAAACTTTAAAGTCAAATTCATTGATCCGAGAAGGTAGTCAGGCCGCAAATATAGCAATATCGATGAGCTCCGACAGGCAAAAATTTACAATCGATTAATTTTAATATTTTCTTAATCGCTGACGTGTCGCAGCCTGCCGATTGTGCCGGTTTCTCGCCTATCTGTCGAGCCATGCTTTAAGCAAAGGAGCTTTTTCTCTGCTTACCAATACCTCGTTATCAGTATTTCTTTTGAGAATTATTCTCAATTTTCCGTTAAAATCATTTTGGATACTTTCGATACAGTGTACACCCACGATCACCTGGCGATTGGCCCTGAAAAAATTATCCGGATCAAGCTCGTCTTCCAGATCCTCCATGCTTTGCGGTACCGTTTCAACCGTTCCGTTTTTCAGCACAAGATGTGTAAGCTTGAATTCAGAATAAGCCAGGTCAATATCTTCAACCGAAACTGTCTTAAAACCATCATAACTCGGCAACAGAAACCTTTTCCGATACACCTGATTACGTTCTTTAAACACCTGAAGAAGCTGCAAAAGGTTAAAATCAACAGGCGAATCTGCCACCGGCCTGACTTTCTGCAAGGCAGCGGCCAGCTCATCCTTTTCGATCGGTTTGAGCAGATAGTCAATGCCATTTACCTTAAACGCCCTTACTGCATATTCATCATAAGCCGTTGTGAAAATAACCGGGCAGGACACGCTTGTCTGGGCAAAAATATCAAAGCTGAGGCCATCTGCCAGCCTGATATCCATCAACACGACATCAGGTCTGGGATTTTCCCTAAACCAGATCACACTTTCCGTTACCGTTTCCAGCACCGCAAGTATCTCCACCGAGTGCAGAACCTCTTTCAGGATACGCTGTAAACGTGCTGAGTTAAGCTTTTCATCTTCTATGATTAATATCTTCATCTTGACAACGATTAAAAATCAATCAGCGGGAGCACTACTGAAAACTGGTCCGTACTTCTGATCACTTCGGGGAGTTTACTTGATAAAATCCTATATCTGTCACGAATATTTTGCAGCCCCAGATGGGTGGATGGCAGCGCATTTGCAATTGGCTGAAGATTGTTAGTGACCGTAATAGTGCACTGGTCGACCGAAAAAATATGGATCGTCAGCGGTTTCAGTGAAGTCGCAATGTTGTGTTTGATCGCGTTTTCAATCAATAACTGGACAGTAATAGGCGGGATTGACTTGGTCATAATCGCCTCATCCAGATCGATGTTGACGCGGACATGATCACCATGACGAATCCCGATCAGATAAACGTACGCGTTAACAAAAGTCATCTCGTCTTTCAGTTGTACCAAATCACGTTTGAGGTTTTGTATCATATAACGGTACACCCGCGACAGGTTTTCAAGAAACAAGGCAGCAACTTTCGGATTTTCATTGATCAGCTCTGATAACGTGCTGAAATTGTTGAACATAAAGTGCGGGTCAAGTTGCAGTTTCAGCGATTGCAACTCGGCCTGCATCGCAATTTCCTTGAACTCCAACGTTTTAACCCGTAAATCCGAAGCTTCCGACATGGAAGTTTTCCACCGTTCCAGCAAATAATAACCGGTATGTACGGCGCTCACCATGACAGAAACCAGAATGGTCACCATAAAAAACTGCCATAAACTCAGCCGTTCCTGCGCAGTAAAATTGACATTGCCATAAATCGCGATAAATATCAGATCCTGAATAAACAGCAAAACCCCTACCGAAATGATGATCAGAACGGTTTGTAAAAAAAACCTGATCAAAGAAGATCCGTACCAGGGAAAGCGATTTTCGAGCCAGTAAGCAATACCGGTGCTGGTTTCGATAATGGCCCAGCTGAGGACAAGATTCAAAAAAATCTCAATAAACAGATCTTCAAAACTCCTTTCCGTGTAACAAGTCCAGGTCGCATTGTAGGGGTCCATCAGATAGGCCAACAGATAGATCAGCACCACCACAACCAGTATCAATACCAGCCGCAGGTAACGGTTGTGCTTCGAATTTACTGTTTCCATACCCCTTTACTTAAAAGTCTTCTGTTCAAAATACCTGCCCTATTTCCATCCACCGCCAAGCGCACGGTACAATTCTATGATCGCCCCGGCTTTTTCTCTTGAAAGCTGCGCCACATTCAAACGCGTCTGCAAATAACTATTTTCTGCGGTTATAATTTCAAGATAATTTACCATACCCGTACGGAAAAGAATCTGGGCGGCATCAATTCCCTCCCGCAAAACCTCTTGTCTGTTTTCGGCAGCCTGTGATTGTTCGTTCAGTTTTTGGTTCATAATCAGAGCGTCTGAAACCTGAGCATAACCCTGCAAAACGGATTGACGGAAACTGATCACCGCTTTTTCACGCTCGATCTGCGCCTGCTCATATTGCGTATTTAACTTCCTCCGCTGAAACACCGGTTGGGTCAAACCACCAGCCACCGTTCCAAACAAAGCTCCCGGAATACTGAACCAGTTGGATGCCTTAAATGAATTTAAGCCTCCCGTAGCCGTGATGGTGAGCGCCGGATACATCGACGCCTGACTTATACCTACCCTTGCATTGGCAACTTGTAACCCCAGCTCAGCGGCATGCACGTCGGGGCGGGTCGACAACAGTGAAACGGCATATGCCGCCCTGGAAACATCACTGAACTCATCAGATTCTCCGGGTTGCCGGGTAATTTTTTTGGCATAACTCCCGCAAAGAAGGCTCAAAGCATTTTCCTGAATAGCGATGCTTTGCTCAATCTGCGGCACCAGCTGACGAGTCAGTTCGAGCTGTGCTTTCGCCTGTTTGATGGCCAACCCATTGGCTTCGCCCACACGGTACTGCGCGTTGGTAATCGCCAAAGTGCTGTCACTCAACTGCCAGCTCTGGCGGGCAATTTCCAGTTGTCTGTCCAGCATCAGCAAGTTATAATAACCATTGGCAACATCCGCCACAACTTGCGTCTGAACGGCCCGTTTCACCTCCTGGGTTTGTAAAAGGCTGGCAAGCGCCTCTTCCTTTTCTCTCCTGATCCTTCCCCAGATATCAATTTCCCAGCTCAATCCCAGCGACGCGCTGAAATCTTCCACGCTCCGGGAACCAATAAACTGCTCGTTCCCAATACCGGCCAAACTGTTGGCGGAAGAAATATTATGGTTTCCGGTAATCTGCGCATTCAGGTCCGGAAGATAATTCAACCGCACCTTTTTCAGGACTGTTTGCGCCGATTCAATGTTTTTGATCGCAATCTTCAATTCGTTATTCTGCACGATGGCCGTATCGATCAGTGCCTGTAATGTGGGATTTTTGAAAAAATCCTTCACATCGGGCAAAACACTCATTGTGGTATCAATCTTTACCCCGGCACGAAACTGCCCTGGAATATTCAATTCCGGTCTGGCATAATCTCTGCCCACGCGGCAGGAAGTTACCGCCAGAACCACAGGCAAAACCCAATATTTTATTTTCATCATCTTAATCAATTTTGTGAAGAACCATCCTGAACCTCCGGGTATTTGACACCGCTCACTTTCTCCTGAAGTCTTTGAAAAACGACAAAGAGCACCGGGATGATCAACACACCAAGTAACACACCCGAAACCATCCCCCCGGCCGCGCTGGTGCTGATCGAACGGTTTCCGACTGCGGATGGACCGGTTGCAAACATTAAAGGCACCAGACCGGCTACAAAGGCAAGCGAGGTCATCAAAATCGGGCGAAGTCTTTGTCTGGCCCCTTCCAGTGATGCGGCAAGCAGCTCCATACCGGATTGCCGTGCTTTCAGAGCAAACTCCACGATCAGGATGGCATTTTTCGCGAGCAAGCCGACGAGCATAATTAGCCCGACCTGTACGTAAATATTATTGGTGATACCCACAAAGCCGATCGCCAGATACACACCTAAAATTCCGGTCGGTATCGAGAAAATAACCGCCAATGGCAGAATATAACTCTCGTATTGCGCGGCCAGAAGAAAATAGGTAAACAGGATGCAAAGTCCGAAAATAAACACCATCTGACTGCCTGATTTTTTTTCCTCACGGCTCAATCCACTCCACTCATATCCGTACCCCTCCGGCAATTTTTCGCTGATCAGTTTTTCAGCCGTTTCCATGGCCTGGCTGGTACTGAAACCGGCACCCGGCAAGATGTTGATGGTTATACTATTGAAAAGATTGTAGCGGTTTACAACCTCGGGACCATACACCTTGGTCAGTTTAACCAGTGTCCCGATCGGGATCATGGCGCCCGTACTACTTTTCACAAAAACCTGGCTAAGCGACTGTTCATCCATACGATACTGACCTTCGGCCTTGATGTTCACCCGATAAAACTTACCAAAACGGACAAAATCACTTGCCTGCGCACCGCCGTAAAACAGCTGAAGGGTGTTCATGATATCTTTGGGCGTCGTGCCGAGCTGGTAGGCTTTATCTTCGTCAACAACCACTTCAAATTGGGGGAAATCACTTCTGAACGTGGTAAACGCTGCCGAAACCGATGGCTGCTGATTAAGCTCCGCGATCAGCTGATTTGCTGTCTGACTGAACTTGTCGAGTTTTCCGCCGGCGCGGTCCTGCAACACGAGCTCTGCGCCGCTTACACTCCCGAAACCTTCCACGGGAGGCGAACGGAAAAGACTCAACTCTCCTTCTTTCACATCGGTCAGCCGCTCATTCATTGCCGCAATAACCTCGTCCATATCCTGAATTTCTCCACGTTCCTTTGTTGGTTTGAGACGAATAAACCCAAGTCCATATGACGGCCCCGCACTGTTGCTGAGCAAATTGTAACCTGAAATACTGGAAACCATTTCTACTTCGGGCATTTTACCCAACGCCTTATCAATTTTCGAAATAACGGCAGTCGTGAATTTCAGGTTGTTTCCGGCCGGCAGAGCCAGTGCATAAGTAATAAAACGGTCGTCTTCACTCGGCACAAATTCTTTCGGCGAACGCGCCATCAGCCAAAAGGCCAACGCGCTGACCAAAGCCAGACCACCCAGACTCATCCACCATTTTGATATCAGAAACCTAACGCTGCGCACATACTTATCCGTCAGATTGTCAAAGCCGATATTGAAGGCGTTAAAAAAGCGCTGTCCAAATCCCTGTTTTTCATGTGATTCACCGTGGTCTTCACTTTTCAGGAAAAGCGCGCACAAGGCCGGGCTTAAAGTCAGGGCGTTCAAAGCGGAAATCAGGATCGCGATGGCCAGCGTGAATGCAAATTGTTTGTAAAAAATACCTGCCGGTCCGTCCATAAAACCGATCGGCAGAAACACCGCCGACATAACCATGGTGATCGAAATAATGGCACCGGTAATTTCCTGCATCGCGGATACAGTCGCCTGTTTTGCACTCAGTTTGGTTCCTTTCATCTTGGCATGCACGGCCTCGACGACAACAATCGCGTCATCCACGACGATACCAATAGCCAGTACCAGAGCAAACAATGTGAGTACATTGATCGTAAAACCAATGAGCTGCAAAAAGAAAAATGTACCAATAATGGCAACTGGAACGGCAATGGCCGGAATCAATGTCGATCTAAAATCCTGCAAAAAGATAAACACAACGATAAAAACCAGGATAAAAGCCTCGATCAGCGTTTTTTTAACCTGATCAATCGACTGATCCAAACGCTCTTTCACACTCTGAATGATGTGATATTCAACACCTTTTGGAAAGGATTTACTTAGCTCCGCCAGGCTGCTGCGAACTTCCGTTTCAATCTGGTTTGCATTGGATCCGCTCGTTTGCTGAATCGCCAGCGTTACAGCCGGATAACCATCTTCTTTGTTGTCACTATCATAAAAAGCCGCACCGAATTCAATGCGGGAAACATCCCTGAGCCTCAACATGGATCCGTCACCATTCGCTTTGATCACAATCCGTTCAAATTCTCCGGGTTCGCTTAATTTCCCCTTGTACTTAACCACATACTGCATCGGCGCATCCGATTCTTCTCCAAGCTTACCGGGGGAAGCCTCCAGACTGCTGTTGTTAATGGCATCCTCAACATCTTTCGGCACCAGATCATTAACGGTAAGTTTTTGAGGATCCAACCAGATACGCATCGAATAATCCTTGCTTCCAAAAAGCTGTACATTACCAATACCAGGAATTCTTTTCAGCCCGGGCACCAGGTTGATCTTCGCATAATTTTGGAGAAAAATCTCGTTGTATTTAACAGAATCCCGGCTCATAATGTTAAAAAACATGATGTTACTGTTCTGCTGCTTGCTCGTCGTGATCCCCGCACGGATTACCTCCGCAGGGATTTGGCTGTTGACCTGTGCCACACGGTTTTGTACATTCACAGCCGCCTGGTCAGGATTTATCCCCTGGCGAAAAATAACCTGGATGGAAAACGAGCCATCGCTCCCTGCGGTAGAACTCATGTACTGCATGTTCTCGACACCATTAATCGCCTCTTCCAGCGGTGTAATAACCGATCTGGTCACACTCTCGCTATTACCTCCCGGATAGGATCCCGACACAAAAACAGTTGGCGGCGCGATATCCGGGAACTGGGTAACCGGCAGCCTGCTGATGCTCACGATACCCAGCAGCACGAGCACGATGGAGATAACCGTCGCCAGTACCGGCCGGTTAATTATATTTTTAAGCATGATAGTTAATTCTGAATGTCGTTATTTCTTAGGCTCAATTTGCTCACCCTCAGTAATCAGAGCAGCTTCTCTGGCAACCACCCGGTCACCGGCTTTCAGACCGCTCGTTACCAGATAATTGTCACCACTTCTGGCCGAGATAGTTATGGCAACACGCTCCGTATGATTGTCAGCGGTGAGACGATAAGCGAAAATTTTGTCCTGCATATCTACCGTTGCCTGCACCGGAATAAGCAGTGACTTATGCTGGGTTTCAGGAAGTGAAACACGGCCGGTATTACCCGAACGAAGCAAAAACCGGGGATTTTTGAACATTACCCTCACACTGATCGCACCGGTGCTGCTGTCAAATTGCCCGTCTACCATCTGAATTTTACCCTCGTGCTCATAACGATTCCCATCCGCCAGCTGTAAAGACACATTGGGCAGCATGGTGATGATTTGCGGAAGTGTCTTACCAGGATAATGCTGGTTAAAAGCCAAAAAATCTTTTTCCGTCATAGAAAAATAGGCATATACTTCGCTGATATCCGACAGGGTTGTCAGCGCCTGGGTATCCGTTTTTGACGCCAGATTTCCAATACGTTTTGGAATCCGACCTATAAAACCGGTCACCGGCGCCTTAATCAAAGTAAAATCAAGGTTGATCTTTGCAGCCTCAACTGCTGCCGATTGAAGCGCCACATTGGCCTCTGCCGACTCATACGCCGCTCTGGCCGTTTTCAGCTGAAAATCAGAAGTCACCTTGCTTTTGCTGAGCTCGGTGAATTTTTCAACTTCAAGGGATGCATTTTTCAAGGCAGCTTTTGAAGCTTCCAGATTTGCTTTCGCCGTGTTCAGTTGCTGGATATAAGGTGCCGCCACAATTTTAAACAAGGGCTGACCTGCTCTGACCAGTTCACCTTCTTCAACGAATATTTTTTCGATATACCCTTCCGCCTGCGAACGTATGTCTACATTCACCTTACCCTCTATACGCGCCGGATAATTCGAAGCCAATGTTACTGAACTCTCCTGAAGGGTAATTACAGGTAGTTTCTTCGCCTGTTTTTTTTGCTCGGTCGTCTCTCCTTTTGTTCCGCAGCTCCATTGAAGGGTCACAAGGACCACCACGAGGAGCGTATTTTTCATGATATGCATACTGATTTTTTTAGCAATACTTCTGCAAAAGTATCGCCAAAGAGATTTGTCAATTTAACTTTCTGACCGAAACGGATTTATTCACTTCCGAGCCGTCGCACTGAAATTCCCAAGCGTAGCGGCTATGTGTAAAAATTGGCAATACAGTAAATTATCGGTTACTAGTAAATAGTTTTAACCAGTCGTAGATATCAGCTGTATTTATTTATCAACCTCAGTTTCATCATTATAAAAATATTTTATAAAAACAGTAGTTTAAAAGGGCCCGTTACACATTTTCTTTTGAAATATTTAGTAGATATAATTCTACAAACCTCTGCTCCATTATCTACAATTGTCGATAATTTATTCGTATATATTTGAGCACATAAAACGACACAACTAATTCAATGTGAATTATCGCATACCGGATATTGCCCGTTTACAAACATTTTAACATTATTCAGGTTTTCATTTATACACTATAACAATGAACAAATTCTATAAAACGTATATACCTAACAGGCAACAGTAAGTAATTCCAAAAGGATATATTTCCTGATCAACAATTCATGCGTATTCTTCCGCTGGCAGAGGGTTAATCCGCAAGTCAAGAGACTTAAAAATTAAAGTTCAAAAGAACTTGACCGGGATAAGTACACCCCGACTTTATGAATATGATATCCTCTTAAACCATAGCAATGACCTGTAAAAGCAGAACCAGTTAATTAATTTTTTTATCAATTTAAATTACATTTCCAATGAAAAGAAAGCCTCTGACTTCAAAAATCCTGAGTACGGTACTTTTTTGTTCGGGCACGCTGTTTATCCAACCAGCGCTTTACGCACAAGTAAAAATCGGGGTGAATCCAACCACCATTGAGGCAAATTCCAGCCTGGAAGTAGAAGCAGCTACATCCAACCGCAAAATTAAGGTCGATAAAACGACCGGTCAAATGACAATTAAGGATGGCACGGAAGGAAATCTGAAAGTATTGACTTCTGATGCAAATGGCGGAGCCACCTGGCAGGCTCTAAGGACCACGGCAATTTCTTCGTTTTCACAAAGCTCACCCGGCGTTGTCATGACGATCGGAACGGGTGCTGGCGGAACATTCTGTCCGTTTCCGGCCATTGGTTCATCACCTGCTCCTGCCTGTGCAACGGACCTGAACCGTAACGCAAATTTCAGCACAGCGAATCCCTCAAATGACGTCGTAATTGACTTCACTGGGCTTTACTCCGTTGCAAGCAGCACGGCAAATGTCCAGTTCTTTTTGCTTTTGTACATCGACAAGACGACTCCGGGTGTTTATGAACTGGTTGATTCATATTTCATTTCCGAATCGGGAATCAATTGCAGCGGCGGTTACATGAACTACAAAACGACGTTGAAGAACCTACCGGCGCGTAGCTACAATGTAAAGGTATATCAGGAAAACTGGTATAACCCGGGGACTCCGGCGACAATTGGGATTGGTGCCCCAGCGCTTGGTTCTTGCGGACAACCTGATTTCGCCAATCAAAAACTGACTATTTCGGTAAGTCAATAGGATTTCTCCGGTGCAATAAAAGTAAAACACTAACAGGATTTGGCATAAATAAACAGATATGAAATGAAAAATACCTATATCAATCCGGTCCTGAAAAATGGATGGAATAAAGTAATGACTGGGGTCCTGTTTCTGGCGTCGGTTACCATTTCTCATGCACAACAGGGCAGTACCGGCAATACCTACATTTTTGGCGGAGCAGAAATGACATTTTTTGGTGCTCATGATTTTGCCAACGTCGGCAGCGGTGCCCTACCAGGCATTATAGGAACGGTCAGAGGACCTTCGATGGGAATTCTCAATTTTGCTGCGGGTTCCTCACACATTGGTGGCTCTGACGCCGCACACGTTGACGGATATGTGCGCAAATACGGGTCGACACCGTTTATTTTCCCTGTTGGCGATAACGGAAACTACGGACCTTTTGCAGCAGCTGCGGACGGAACAACAGGTGCATACTACTCCGGTGACGCAACCACAGCTGTTACGAGCAATCTGGGAGGCGGAAATTACAGCGTGTTGCCCACAGGCGGACCTTTCCCGGTAGCTACATTTGACCTGTTACTGAACGCGGTAAGCCCGGTTGAATACTGGGATATTGATGGCGCAAACGCCACACCGCTCACCTTAACCTGGGATGCGGCAAGCGCCATATCAACCTTAACCGGGGGCTCCCTTGCCAAACTTACCATCTCAGGATGGGATGGCGCAAAGTGGGTACCTCTATCATCAACTGTCGATCCGACATCAGTTTTGGGTGGCATCAGTGACCTTTCTGCGGGTTCAATCACAACCACATCGTCCATTGTACCAGACACTTACACAGCTTATACACTGGCAGCACGCGTATCGCCGCTACCTGTTACGCTGACGAGTTTCAATGTGTTCAAAGAAGGCAATGTGGCGCAGTTAACATGGTCTACAACAGCGGAAAGCAACAGCGACCGCTTTGATATTGAGCAAAGTGTAAACGGTAAAAACTGGAACAAGCTCGGGGCCGTAACATCGAACGTAGAAAGTTCGGTTTTGAAAAACTATCGCTTTACTGATCACGCACCTGCGACTGGCGAAAACTTATACCGTCTGAAAATGATCGACAAGGATGGAACATTTGCATTCAGCCGGATCAGAAGCATCAAATTTGAAACAAACGTTGAGCTGACAACCTACCCTAACCCTGTGGCCGATAAGTTGCTGGTCAAAAACTATGATCAGGTGAATGAGGTAGTTGTCGTAAATAACACAGGTAGGATAGTGGTAAAAGGAAAGCAGATCCCGGCCGAAGGCTTGGATGTCAGCAGTTTTCCCGCCGGTATTTACGTCGCCAAATTAACACTTAATGACGGCTCTGTCAGTACACACAAAATTGTGATTGCGCGATAAAAAATCAGCTTAACCATTGAAACCCAACTTAACAAAATGTTTTATGAGCACTAGAAAATTACTTATTAGAAGCCTGACACTTCCTGCAATCGCATTTGGAGTACTTTTGTCATCTCCCATAATGGCGCAGGTAAAAATAGGCAGTAACCCAACCGTTATCGGAGCTAACAACAACCTGGAAGCCGAGGCTACCGACGGTTCCAAAGTTGTGGTGACGAAAGACCGGGGGCTGGTTGGTATCGGAATTGATACACCAGGCCTGAGATTACACGTAATGGAAAATGCGGCACCAGTCTTCGGGTCCAGTATTGCTGCTTTCGGAAGACCTGGTAATAAGTTCCTTTTATTCGAAACCATGGCGACAAATGGCGGATACAACGGCCTGGTAAGACAAGGAGATTCACACATCATTTTTTCGCCCGATGGGGATGTAAATGTTGATGCAAATAACGGACTTGTGATTGCACCATGGAGCTTAAATCCAAATAGTCCGGGGCTGAAAATTATGGAAAATGGTAATGTTGGAATTGGCACAGCTTTACCTCCTGCTAAATTATCTGTTTTTGGTGGTCTTGCTTATTTCGGGATTGATCCTATTCCAAACATCGGCAACATGACACAAGGTACCAGCACGACAGACGGCATTATTTTCCAAAATCAAAACGGCGCGTTAAGTGACGGCGCCATCGTGGTACAACGCAGCGGTGCATCCAATTATAGTCCTATGTACATCACCCGGAACGGTGCACTCGGTTCTGCCGCAGGATTTTTAGCAACATTTTCGGTAAATGGCACATTGGTGGGCTCAATTTCTACAAATGCTGCAACAACTTTTTTCAATACAACTTCCGACGTCCGTTTAAAAGAAAACATCAAATCGACGCAGTATAGTTTGTCGGATCTGATGAAAATAAAGGTGTCGGATTATAATTACAAAAGTGACAAGGCAAAAAAACGTTCGACCGGATTTATCGCGCAGGATTTGTTCAAAATTTATCCTGAAGCAGTAACCGTAGGTGGCCAAAATGCAAGTACCGAACCTTGGACCGTTGATTATGGTAAGCTGACTCCACTTTTGGTAAAGGCAATACAGGAACAGCAGGCACAAATCGCTGCTTTGAAAGCAGAAAACGAACAGTTCAGAAAACAGTCCACAGAAGTGACAACGTTAAATGACAATTTGAAAAAGCAGGTTAGCACGATTGAAGCGCTGGCTGCAAAACTGGCTGATTTAGAGGCAAAATTACTGGTTTCCTCAGCTAATGCAGGTGGTTGTTCCGCAAATGTTAAAGGAAAATAATCAATACGTATTTAAACATAGTGAGAATAATCATATACCGTTCGGAGCTTTCCGGACGGTATTTTATTTAGAAAGCGATCAAACGAATAAAACTGATCACATCCTCGGGATAAATACCTAACCAAATGATCATGGCGGCGAGAACCGACAATGCCAGCATTCCGGCCCTGAAAAAAAATACATGTTTTTCCTTTACTTCCGGGACGCTATTGCTGTTCCCCGCAAACATCGCGGTGATAACACGAAGGTAATAGAACAAGCCAATGACGCTGCTCAATGCCAAAATAACAGCCAGCGGCCAATAACCGGATTGAACCGCCGTGGCGAGAATGTAAAATTTCCCGGTAAATCCGGCCGTAAGCGGAATACCCGCGAGCGAAAGCATAGCGAAACTGAGCATGCAGGCTTGTCCCGGATGTCGCCAGAAAAGTGCCCGGTATTCATCAATATCTTCAGCATCATCATTTTTCCCCGACATCAGAATGACCACCCCAAAAGCGGCAAGTGTGGTGGCGAAATAAGCAAACAAATAAAAACAAACGGCCTGGAGGCTCATTAAACTTCCCGGAACAAACGCCACCAGCAAATAACCCATATGCGCAACAGAGGAATAGGCAAGAATCCGTTTCAGATTGCGCTGGCGTAAGGCGAGTAAATTTCCAAAGATCATGGACGCTGCCGCGATACAGGCAAGTACGAACATCACCGATGAGAACTTAAATCCATCAATGGCAATAAAAAAGCGAAACAAAACCGCCAGCACACCACCCTTGGACGCCGTGGCAATAAACGCCGTTACAGGTGCCGGCGCCCCCTGATATACGTCGGCCGTCCACATGTGAAAGGGCACAACGGCCAGCTTAAAACCCACCCCCACCAGCATCATTCCCAGCCCGGCATAAAACAATGGCGAAAGAGACTTTGTCGATTCGGGGATCATCTGCAAAAACACCATGGTACCCGTTTCCAGATAAATCAGGGCCATACCAAAAAGGAGAAATGCAGAAGAAAAGGCCGCCAGAACCAGATATTTTATCCCCGCCTCGATGCTGTGATTTCTTCCTCTCAAATAGGCGATCAATGCATACAATCCCACGGTCAGAATTTCGAGCCCGAGAAACAAGGATACGAAATGTTGGCTCAGCGCAAGAACCGATGCACCCAGTGTACACAAAAACAACAACACATAATATTCCCTGGGGCCCTCCTCTTTTTCCTCAAAATAGATGTAAGAAAGTATGTTAACGACTAAGCCCGAAAAAATAACCAGCCCGACTATAAAAACGCCAAAACCATCAACTACCAGTAAAGTCCCAACGTTGTACGGAAGTATTTTTTGAATATAGAAAAGCGATAGAAATGATATAAAGAACAAAAAAAGACTGCTGATCTGGATGATACGATGGCTGAGTTTTGCCACAATCAGCAGCATAATCAGTACTGCGGATCCCGACAGCAGCAATAACGGCGCAAGTGCGAAAAAGTCATTTTCTGACATAAGACTCCTGATATTTTTTTACAAGATATTGCTGCGTATCCGGCTTCGTTACTTTCCCGACCTGGGTTTTGTCCGTTTCCAGCAGCAAAACCAGTTTGTTGATGGCTGGTGCTGCGGTATCGATTACCGGCTGTGGATATAATCCCAGCCCGATAATAGACAAAGTGAGCGTGGTCATAACCAATATTTCTCTCAGAGAAAAATCACGGATATGACCATATCCGTCCTGCGGACCCCAGAAAATCTTCTGGACAATACGCAGCGAATAGGCAGCCGAGAAAACCAGTCCGAGCGCTGCAACAGTGGTAATCCAGACACTGGCTTTAAAAGCACCAAGCAGGATCAGAAACTCCGCAATAAAATTGCCCAGCCCCGGCAATCCCAGCGAAGCCATCGCGAATAAAAGTCCGACGGCTCCCATTTTCGGCATCCGTGACCAAAGTCCGCCCATCTGGTTCATATCGCGTGTATGCAGCCGCTCCTTGATCATCCCTGCCATGATAAACAAAGCGCCCGTGCTGATGGCATGAGTAACAAGCTGCATAACGACACCCTGAAAAGCCAGTTCATTGAAGGAGAAAATCCCCATCAGCACGAAACCCATGTGGCTTACGCTGGTAAATGCAACCAGCCGTTTCAGATCGGTTTGTGAATAGGCCAGTACCGCTCCGTAAACAATTCCGGCAACGCCCAGGATCATGGCGGGCAACGCCATTTGTTCCGCAGCGGCCGGGAACAAAGGAATAACAAACCGTAACATGCCATAAGCGCCGGTTTTCAAAAGCAATCCGGCCAATATCAGGCTTCCGGCAGTAGGCGCCTCGCTATGTGCATCGGGCAGCCAGGTATGAAAGGGAAATACCGGAAGTTTTACTGCAAAAGCAACCATGAAACCCAGCATCAGCCAAAGCCCCGTTTCAGAAGGAATAACGGTCTCCATCAGTTCGAAATAATTGAAGGTATACATCCCGGTATTCTGCCCGTGAATAAAATACAATCCGAGAATCGCCAGGAACATCAACAGACCGCTTGCCTGCGTAAAAATGAAAAACTTGTAAGCCGCATAAACCCTATTTTCACTCCCCCATATCCCGATCAGAAAATACATCGGGATCAGCATTACTTCCCAGAAGAAATAAAAGAGAAACAGGTCCATTGCCATGAAAACGCCCGACACGCCGGCCAGTATCCAAAGCAAGTTGAAATAGTAAAAGCCCGTACGTTCGGTGATTTCTTTCCAGGAACAAAGCACTGCCAAAATCCCCAAAAAACAGGTTAATACCAACAACAGAAGACTTAGTCCGTCTATTGACAAATGAAAACTTATCCCGAACGACGAGATCCAGTCCCGTTTAAAATCCACAAGCCAGACGCTGGACGGATGCGTATTGATCATCTGATACTGATTCGTCCAGAAAATCGCGACAAGTAAAAAACCGGCCAGTGCCGTCGCCAGTGCTACCCATCGTGGAATTGATTTATTCCATTGCCCCAGGATTAGCGCGGCGGTACCTCCTCCCATGAATATGCCGATGAGCCAGACGAGTATCATAACATGATCTGTAAGCCTAAAATGATTATTGCACCGATGACCATACCCATAATATACCATCGCAGCGATCCAGTTTGGGTAGCGGACAGTAGTCGATAAAGATGTTCTGTGACGGAAGTTATACCATCATAAAATCTATCCACAATGTCACGTTTATTGATTTGCGCTATGAAAACGAACGGATTTACAAATACCAGATCAAATAACCTGTCGAATCCCCAGCCGTTATGCCAAAACCGGTAAAGCGATTGGAACGAAGAATTTTCCCGTAATCTTTCTATTTTATATGGCTCCCGGTAATAGTAAATGAATACCAGATAAATACCACCAAAAGTTGCCAAAAATGCCAGCAACTGAAATTTCCATTCCGAGCTTTCATCAGCCTGTAAAACGGTGGACGGAAGTACCCGGTGGAGCAAATCTGAGAAAAGTGTAAAATGCCCGAAGTTGTGAGGCAGTTCGATAAACCCGGCGACAACTGAGAAAAAGGCAAGAATAATTAACGGTATTGTCATCAGTTTGCCGGGATGATGCCCGATTTCCGTCCTGGTGACACCCCAGAAAGTCAGGATCATCATCCGGGTTGTATAAGCAGCCGTGATGAATGCGCCAAAAATTGCAATGAACCATAAGATCGGGCTTCCTTTTTCCGATGCCCACGCATACCAGAGAATCTGATCTTTGCTATAAAAACCGGCGCTGATCAAAGGCAAAGCTGATAACGACGCTGCCCCGATCAGAAAAGTCCAGAATACCAGAGGCATTTTGTCTTTAAGACCACCCATTTTAAACATGTTATGCTCATGCCCCAGCGCTTCAATGATCGCACCGGCGGCCAGAAACAGAAGTGCTTTGAAAAATGCGTGGATCATAAAATGGAAAATTGCGGCTGTCCATGCTCCCACACCCAGGGCAAGAAACATATAACCGATCTGACTGATGGTAGAATAAGCGAGCACTCTTTTGATATCATATTGTGTAAGTGCACTGAAACCTGCCACAAGCAAAGTAACCGCCCCGACTCCCGCGACGATCATTTGCGCGAGGGCCGACAATTCAAAAAGGACATGCATCCTGGCGATCAGGTAAACGCCGGCTGTCACCATGGTTGCTGCATGAATAAGAGCACTTACGGGTGAGGGTCCCGCCATTGCATCCGGAAGCCAGGTTTGTAACGGTAACTGCGCCGATTTTCCCATACCTCCGGCCAAAAGCAAAAGCGCCGTGACGGTTGCGATGGGGGTATTGGGCTGCCAGACGGACGCCGCATTGGCCGAGATCTCGGACATAACCAAAGTACCGAACTGGTAATAAATAGTAAAAAGTCCGAGTGCCATGGCCGTGTCGCCTATTCGGGTGATGACAAAGGCTTTTCGGGCCGCATATCCGTTTGCAGGATTTTCATACCAGAACCCGATCAACAGATAACTGCATAAACCAACTCCCTCCCAGCCCAGATACATTAACAAAAGGTTATCAGCCAAAACGAGTATCAGCATCGAAAACACAAACAAATTCATACAGGCGAAAAACCGTGAATAGTCTTTATCGGCAGCCATAAATCCGGCAGAATACACGTGGATCAGACTTCCTATGAAGGTGATCACAAAAACAAAAACCAGTGAAAGGGCATCGAGCGAAAGCGCTATTTCCGGTCTAAATCCGCCTACATCCATCCACGTCCACAATGTCTGGTGATAAGTCTCTTTGTCCGTTGCCGATGACAAAAAGTTGAGGCCGATCATGATCGTCACCAAAGCGGATAGCGATATACTTCCTACACCCGTCAATGCGACAAGTTTACTAGACAAATGTTTTCCGGCGGCCACCAATAGGAGAAAGCCGGCGAGAGGTAAAGCGGGTATGAGCCATAAGAGGTTATTCATAGCCTTTCAATTAAAAGTGCGCTATCCGTTCATTTCCCTTAGTTTGTCAATATCCAGGGATTTATGCTGGTGATAGATTTGCAGGATCAATGCCAATCCGATAGAAACTTCTGCTGCCGCCATGGCCAGAATAAAAATAAACATGACCTGTCCGTCGGGTTGCCCCCAGCGCGAACCGGCCGCTACAAATGCCAGCCCCGAAGCGTTCAGCATAATCTCGACTGATAACAGCATGAATATGATATTCTTGCGGATGATCACGCCGGTAATGCCCAGCACGAAAAGCAGCGCGGCCAGCAACATGACGATTTCTGTGGATACGGATGAGCTCATGACATTTCCTTCTCTTTTAAAAACCGGTGCAACACCACTTTTTTATGCCGACCTATGTGTGCAGCGCCGACCACAGCCGCCATTAACAGCATCGCAGCGAGCTCCACACCAATAAGATATTCCCGAAACAACGACAAAGCAACCGGCCGGGGACCAATGTTAGGCTCATTGTACAACACAGCATCCGAAGAGGATATCAGATAATAAAACTCGAACAGCAAAATTCCCGCCATGATCGCCGGTCCGGTCCAGACACTGGCTTTCAGCCATTTTTTCTCCTGAGCCGCCGTTTCTTCTCCCAGATTCAGGAGCATGATCACAAAAATAAATAACACCATGATCGCGCCTGCATAAATGATAATTTCGAGCAGTGCCGCAAAAGCAGCACCCAGTAAGAAAAAAATCATGGCCAGCGACAGGAGTGAAATGACCAGATACAACAGCGCATGCACCGGATTATGCCGGGTAATGACCATGACCGTCGAAATCAAAGTGACGGCTGCTGTGATGTAAAAGGCTATGTCCATTTTTATGGTAATAAGCTATGTACGTCCACCGGCGGCTCCTCATTATCTCCTTCGCCCTTGCCTTTGATCCCGGCAGATAAACCTGCTACTTTGTAATAATTGTAACCTGGATATTTCCCTTCGCTATTGATCAGCAGGTCTTCCTTTTCATACACCAGATTCTGCCGGTTGTACTCAGCCATCTCAAAATCAGGAATAAGCTGAATGGCATAGGTCGGGCAGGCTTCTTCGCAATAACCGCAGAAAATACAGCGCGAAAAGTTAATGCGAAAAAACTCGGGATAACGCCTGCCATTTTCGTCCTCTGTCGCCTGCAAAGAAATGCAGTCAACCGGACAGGCAGCGGCGCATAAATAACATCCCACGCAGCGTTCACCCATATCCGGGTCGCGGGTCAAAACAATTCTCCCGCGCCAGCGCGGATGCAATGTCACCTTTTCTTCCGGATACTGAATGGTTTCCCGCTTCCTGAACATATGCAGAAAAGTAAGTCCCATGGATCTTAACAGACTGATCATAACCGTATCGTTTAACCTGATTGTTAATACATTAATAATGCTACCGCGCCTGTAATCAACAAATTCAGCAGCGCGATCGGCAGTATTATTTTCCAGCCATATTCCATCAGCTGATCGTACCTTGGCCGAGGAAGCGATGCCCGCAGTAATATAAAAAGCAGAATAAAAACAAAGGTTTTTAGTGCAAACCAAACCAGCGGAGGAAGAAATGACGGCCCGAGCCAACCTCCGAAAAACACCGTGACAACCATCGCGGAAACGAGCGTGATACCCAGATATTCCCCGATAAAAAACATCCCGAATTTCATCCCTGAATACTCCGAGTGAAACCCGGCAACCAGCTCGCTTTCAGCCTCGGGAATATCAAAAGGCAGACGATGTGTTTCCGCGATTCCGGCGATCAGAAAAAGTACAAAACCTACCGGCTGCGTAAACACGAACCAGTAGTCCTTTTGCGCCAGTACGATATCCGTAAGTCTGAACGAACCGGAAAGCATCACCACCCCCATGAGCGACAAACCCATAAAAACCTCATAACTGATCATTTGAGAAGCACCCCGAAGAGCGCCCAGTAAGGAATATTTGTTATTGGAAGCCCAGCCTCCCAGCACGATACTGTACACGCCCAACGATGACATGGCAAGGAAAAACAGTAAACCCACGTTCAGATCCGAGACGAGAATTCCCGGTGCGAAAGGTACAACCACGAAGCTCATCAGAACGGCAGCGGCAACAATGGTGGGCGCTATCACGAAAATCACCTTGTCGGCAAATGGCGGAATCCAGTCTTCCTTGAAAAACAGCTTGATCGTGTCCGCAGCCACAATCAGCAGCCCAAACGGTCCCGCACGATTGGGGCCATATCGGTCCTGCCACAGCGCCAGCATACGGCGTTCCAACCAGATCAGCCAGGCAGCAATGGTGGTCAGCGTAAACAACATGATCACAATCATCAGGATGTATCGGAATATCTCGTTCATGGCTCTATTTTTGATAAGATCCCTTTCGCAGGCCAGCCGATGCCTGCCATCGAAGGCAGATTAAACGGTATGGCAGCCAGTCCCGGACGTAATTCTTTCTTTATTTTCACAGGAAGATCAAAACACTGGGTCTGAATCCTCAGGCGTAATAACGCATGTTCGGCAACATCAAATTTCTCGGCGTCTTTTTCGCTGATCAGCACATAGGGACTCGGCGCTCTTTCTGCAACAGCTGCCGAATAAACGCTCAGCGCTTCGGAGCCAAAAATGTGTGTCAACGGGATAATCTCCGTTTCCCCGGATTCAGCTAAAAACTGAGAAACAGGCATTTTCCAAAAATCAATTCTTGACATTTCCCCTTCTATAAATAGTCTCCTGCCAGGATCGCCTCCATGCAACGGCCCGCCTACTTCAATCTGGTATTTATTGATGGATTGCACCGAATTCCAGCCCGGAGCCCAAAAGAACGGAATCAGCGGTGCGGGAGGAATGCCCCGATATCCTTCCATGGTGAAAGAAAGCGGCGAATCATCATCCTGAGACGGCTTGGGTTCACTGACGGCAATATTCGCCAACATGGCAGTACGTCCGCTATAACGATGGGGTTCTCTCGGAATTCGCTGGCCGTTTATGCGAAAATCAGACGGTGGAGAAACCGTTTCAGCTCCCTTAAATTGCGGTATAACCCTGACCAGTTCCTCAATCAAATTTCCCGGCTCGTTTAATTCCTGCGGATCAACACCGTTTTTAAACTGCCTGAATTCGTCAAGCCAAAGCCAGCTTTCCCGGATATTTTCATTTTTAGGCATAAAAACCTGAAAGAACCGCTGCGCACGTCCTTCATGACTGACCATCGTACCATCTCCCTCAGCAAAGGTAGAAACCGGGATCAGCAGCGAGGCCTGACTCGTTGTCGCATGATGCAGATGATCCAATACCATCACGTGCCGGCAGGTCTCAAAAAAATGATCGACATCTGTTTTTTCGGCTCTTTGGTATAAATCGTTTTCGAGAATAATGGCCGCGCCTACGCCTCCCTGCTGAACCGCTTCAAAAGCTTTATCAAGCGCAGGAGCCTGCATCATAGCCAGTCCCATGCTGTTACATTCAGGCACAATCAACGACAGACTACCTATTTCCTTTTGTACACCAATTGCCAAGGCGATGTTACAGGCGGCTTTTACAATCCCCTCATGTCCCAGACTTGTACCGGAAATAATTAAGGGATGCTCTGCATTTTTTAAAATTGCTGCAATAGCAAATGCGCGTTTTTCGGTGGCTTCGTCCAGTCCATCAGGGCTAACAACCTCTTCATTGAGATAACTGGCAATGGCAAAACCAAAACGTGCAATCTCGTCGGGTGATCCGAAAAAGGTATCGCTGCTCAATTCATCCAGTTTTATTTCCACAGGAAAGGCGATGAACATATCCCCTTTTTCTTCCTGGATAAACTCGCGCAGGGCAGCATCATGCCAGGCCGGAATTTTGATATTTTGTGCATGCTCCAATGGTTTTCTCCTCACTGCCTGCCGCAGGGCAAGAGCGATTCGGGGAGCCGCATTGGTGGGATCTTCGCCCAGAATCAGCACCGCGTCTGCCTGTTCAATCTCTTTTATCGATGGTGTGTGCACTTTCCCGGAATTTAAAGTGGCAAGCAGGATGCGCAACAAACCAGCCTGATTTTCAGAAATCCCCTGATAAAAATGTTCTTCGCCTACGAGCTGTCTTAACGCAAAATTTGCTTCCAGTGATGCCCGCGGAGATCCGATGCCAATAATGTCCAGATTTTCAAAAAACGTTTTCAAATTGTCGTACAGATTCCGTTTTTCATCCCCTCCTACCATTGCTCCGCGGATCACTGGTTGTTGAACGCGGGTTATACCGTTGACGAATTCGTAACCAAAACGTCCCCGGTCGCATATAAAGTAGCCATTCACCTCACTGTTAAAGCGACTGGTGATCTGCCTTAGTTTTCCATAACGCTCACCGGCAATGATGTTACACCCCACGCTGCAATGCTGGCAGATGGACGGCGCCATGGTCATATCCCACTTGCGGGTGTAATGGTCTTTTAAAGTTTTGTCAGTAAAAACACCGGTCGGGCAAATCTCAGCCAGGTTACCGCTGAACTCATTTTCAAGCACACCGTCGCTTTCTCTCCCAAAATAGACATGGTTATGCGCACCAAAAACGTCCAGGTCTTTTCCTCCTGCATAATCCTTGTAAAACCGTACACAGCGATAACACTGGATACACCGGTTCATTTCATGGTTGACAAACGGGCCCAGATACTGATTTTTGTAAGTCCGTTTTTTAAACTCAAAACGCCGGTAAGCATGCCCCGTCATCACGGTCATATCCTGCAAATGACAGGACCCGCCCTCATCACAAACCGCACAGTCGTGCGGGTGATTGGTCATAAGCCATTCGATATTCTGAGAACGAAAAGCTTTGGCCACCGGATCATCCACCGATAAAAACATATTATCCCGAACACTTTCCATGCAGGACATTACCAAACGTCCCTGTGTATCATTTTCATCTTTGAAAACCTTGACCGCACATTGTCGGCATGCGCCAACCGAACCCATTGCCGGATGCCAGCAAAAATAAGGCAGGTTAAAACCCAGTGTCAGACAGGTTTCTAACAGGTTTTTACCCTCCTTCGCTTCGTAAGACGTTTTATCTATGTTAATGTGTGCCATGATTGTTTACCCAGGGGCATTTTTTTTCGTTGATATGCCTTTCGAAATCTTCCCTGAAATATTTCAGGGCACTTTGCAGCGGCTCCATGGCTCCGGGTGCCAGGGCACAAAACGTATTACCCGGACCCAGAAACTGCGTATGTATGGCAAGCAGTTTCAAGTCTTCCGGCCTGCCCTGCCCTTTTTCCAGGGATAACAATATCTTCTCTGTCCAGGGCAATCCCTCCCGGCATGGGGTACACCAGCCGCAGGATTCCTGTGCGAAAAAATGTTCCAGATTATGGACAAAACCAACGGGACAGGTACGGTCGTCCAGCACGATCATCGTACCGGTTCCCAGCCGGCTGCCGGCTGCGGCGACCGACTTGTAGTCCATTTTGATATCAAAATGCTGCTCAACCAGAAAATCAGTGGAGGCGCCACCCGGTAAGGCGCCCCGGAATTGGTATCCCTCTTTCATTCCCCCGGCGCGCTCCTCGATCAATTCTCTCATCGTCGTTCCCATCGGCAACTCCCACAGTCCCGGATTATTAACACGGCCACTGACTCCGTAAAGTTTCGTACCGGCGTCACTTCCGGGGCTCAAAGCCTTAAACCAGTCAGCACCGTTGTTGACGATATGCGGAATATTGCAAAGCGTTTCCACATTATTGACAATCGTAGGTTTACCAAATAACCCGCTTACCTGCGGAAATGGCGGTTTCGTTCTCGGCGTAGCCCTTTTTCCTTCCAGCGCGTTCAGAAGCGCGGTTTCTTCGCCGCATATGTATCTTCCCACGCCGGTATGCAAATACATTTCAAGATTGTATCCGCTGTTAAGGATGTTCCTGCCGAGATACCCCGCGGCGTAAGCTTCATCCATGGCATGCCTGACAAGCCTGGCCGCTTTTTTATACGCCCAACGCAAAAAGATGTACGAGATATTCGCCTGAATTGCGAACGCAGAGATGATCATACCTTCAATCAGCTGATGTGGGTTCCCTTCCAGCAGCAGGCGGTCCTTGAAAGTGCCGGGTTCCATTTCGTCTGCGTTAGCAATCAGATATTTTGTTGTTTCGCCGTCGTTCATGGGGACAAAGCTCCATTTCATGCCGGTATTAAATCCCGCGCCTCCCCTGCCTTTCAGATCAGATTCCTGTACCGTTTTCGTTACCTCTGACGGATTCATCGACTTTAATACCTTGCGCAAAGCCTGATATCCTCCCACCTGCTCATAATCTCTCAGATTAAGCGGCGGTCGCGAGGAGCTGATATGTTGGGTGAGCGGCGTTTCCATGGCATTATTTATATCCGTCTAAAATTCCATCCAGATCATCACGGGTCACGTTACGATATAATTCGTTATTGACCATCAGTGCCGGTGCATGGTCGCAGGTACCGAGGCAGGCATTAGGCAAAAGCGTAAACCGGCCGTCGGCAGTGGTTTCTCCAAAGCTGATTTGCAGTTTGCCCCTCAGATGTTCATAGAGTTTGTCATACCCCATGACATAACAGGTGATACTGTCACAAAGCAAAATGATGTTTCTGCCAACCGGTTTGCGAAAAACCAGATTATAAAATGTCGCTACACTGTCCAGTTCCTCCGGTGACATCTGCATATAGTCTGCAATGGCTCTCAGGCTCTCGTCCGAAATCCACCCACGGTGCTGCTGGACAATTTTCAGAGCCTCTATGCAGGCCGCCCTGCGCAGCGGAACCAGTGCGATCTCATGATCTATCTCCGTTATTTCTTCTGCTGTCAGCATAATTATTACGAATCATAGTCTAACCCAAACATCTTTACCTGTCAATATCCGCCAAAACATAATCCATACTTCCCAGAATAGATAACAAGTCGGCGACCGTGTAACCTTTGCTGATATACGGCAGCATTTGCATGTGCGGAAATGACGGAGTCCGTATCCGCACACGATATGCCGATGTGTTACCGTCACTCGTCAGATAATAACTGTTGGCACCCTTGGTTGCTTCAATGCAGCTCATGGCCTCTCCCGCCGGAATCACGGGTCCCCAGCTCACGTTCAGAAAGTGGGTGATCAGGGTTTCAATATCTTTCATCGTGTTTTTCTTAATGGGTGGCGTTGTCAGCGGGTGATCAGATTTGTAAGGTCCCTCCGGCATATTGTTCAGGCACTGTTCAATAATCCGGAGGCTTTGCCACATCTCTTCAACCCGCACAACGGCGCGATCATAACAGTCTCCGTTTTTAGCGGTCGGAATGTCAAAATCAAAGTTTTCGTATCCTGAATAAGGCTGCTTTTTTCTAAAATCCCAGGCAAAATCACAGGCTCTCAGACCGGGGCCAGTTACGCCCCATTCAATGGCTTCTTCCAAAGTGTAAATACCGATCCCCACCGTACGCGCTTTAAAAATGCTGTTTTGCATCACCATCCGGTGGTATTCCCTAAGCCGTTTCGGGAAGTGATCAATAAAGCTACGAACCAGTTTATCCCACCCGGCGGGCAAATCCTGCGCAACGCCACCGATACGAAACCAGTTGGGATGCATACGCGCGCCACATATCGCTTCCACGATATCGAAGATCTTTTCACGGTCGGTAAACATGTAAAATACGGGAGAAAGCTGTCCAAGGTCCTGTGCGAAGGTGCCATACCACACCAGATGGCTGGCAATGCGGAAGAACTCGCAAAGCATGACACGAATTACCTCCACGCGTTCAGGCACCTTAATCCCGGCCAGTTTTTCCACAGCCAGCAAATAGGCAAGGTTATTCATCACGCCGCCAAGATAATCCACCCGGTCGGTGTAGGGTATGTACGTGTGCCACGACTGCCGTTCACCCATTTTCTCAGCGCCCCGGTGGTGAAAACCAATATCCGGTACAGCATCCACAATATCTTCTCCATCCAGCTGAAGGATAATTCTCAGCACACCATGTGTGCCCGGGTGCTGCGGCCCGAGGTTCAGGAACATGAAATCAGCATCTTCGCTGTGTCTTTTTAAACCCCATTCTTCCGGTTTAAATTGCAGTGCTTCCTGTTCCCGGTCCTGCTTTTCGTCCCATAACCGGAATGGGTCCATTTCGGTTGCCCGCGCCGGATGTTCTTTTCTCAAAGGGTGCCCTATCCAAGTTAACGGCATCAATATACGTCTAAGATTAGGATGGCCTTCAAACCGGATCCCGAACATATCATAAACTTCCCTTTCATACCAGTTTGCATTTTTCCACAAATCAGAAATGGAAGCAATGCTGGGGAACTCGCCATGCAAAGCAACTTTAAGCCTGACAAAACAATTGCTTTCAAAGGAGAACAGATGGTATACAATCGTAAAATCAGGCGAGATAACACCGTTTGATTTGGTCTTGGCCCTGTTTCGCTCATCAATGGCGGAAAGATCAAACAACATGCCAAAAGGATGATGTGCTGTTTGTTTCAGATACGTGAGAACTTTGACGATATTATCCTTTTTTACCCATAGGGTTATTACCTCATCAGTTGCTGATTGTTGAGCAAGGGCGGATTCTCCAAAAACGGAGATCAGTTCATTTTCCAAGCCTGAATATTCATTCATGCTCTTGAGGTTTTAGTTTGTCAACCGCACGCTAACGTACTTCTGAGTCTTTCAAACACTGTCAGGAGTACGAAAATCAATCATCTTTTTCCTTTCTTCTCTTTTCTCTTCCCTCATCACCAACTGCCCGGGTTTGATAACCCCTTGCGGGCCAATGGCCCAGCTCAACGGCCGCTGCTCCTTCCCAACCGAGTCGGCCAGAAGCGTTAATCCCTGCATAAATGCATCGGGTCTGGGTGGACAACCGGGGACATACACATCCACCGGCAAAAATTTATCGACACCCTGTACCACGCTGTAAATGTCATACATCCCACCCGAGTTGGCGCAGGAGCCCATGGATATCACCCACTTGGGTTCCATCATCTGCTCATGCAGCCTTTTGATAATCGGTGCCATTTTCACAAAAACGGTACCTGCGATCACCATCACGTCTGCCTCACGCGGTGTTCCCCTGATCACTTCCGCTCCAAAACGAGCGACATCATATTTACTGGTAAGGCTCGTAGCCATTTCTACAAAACAGCACGACAACCCGAAGTGGAAAGGCCACATGGAGTTTTTACGCCCCCATGCCAGCAAATCCTGGACCGTTGTGAGCATTACACTTTGCTGCACCGATTCTTCAAAAGAACCCGTACCTTTTACCGCGTTGGCGGGCTCTGAAGGACTACTCAGCCACCATTTCATATGACAGGTTTCTTTAAAGGAAGGTTTTTTCGGTAGGCTTTCAAAATCTTTTTGCCGTCAGGGCCAAAATCCAGTGCGCCTACACTCCATTCGTAGATCAGTACCGCAAAAAGAAGTCCGATAAAAACGGTGATTCCAAGATAACCAGGCCATCCCAGTTCCTTGAACGCCAGCGCCCACAAAACAATAAATACCACCTCGATATCAAAGATGACGAACATCATCGCAACCAGATAAAACTGAGCTGAGAACCGCAGCCTTGCCGAGCCGGTTTCCAGAATGCCGGATTCGTAAGGCTGAGCGGTCGCACGGTCCTGATGACGTTGTCCAAGAAAATAAGAAAGCGAAATGATCAGTGTCAGCAGGCTAAATACCAACAGGGTGTAAACCCAAAAGGGCCAGCCTGGCGTATCCGATGTATTTAATTCATTCATAACCCACTTTATTAAAAAACGTTGTCAGTCAAAAACTGCCCTTTCTTAATGGGTACTACTCTGAAATTTAATACAGACAAGACTCAAACGGGTTAAATCCCCGTGATGTAATGTTTCAGGTTTCCAATGATAAACTGCTGGTCTTCAATAATGTATTTCACCACGTCACCAATGGAAATTATGCCGATAAGCTCTTCATCGTCCACAACGGGAAGATGCCTGATAAATTTATCAGTCATCAATGCCATACAATCTTCGATGGACGTATCCGAGGATACCGTAACAGGGTGCTCTGTCATGATTTCTCTGATCATGATCTCTTTGGAGGCCTTACCTCTCAGGATAACTTTTCGCGCGTAATCTCTTTCTGTGAAGATACCGATAAACCTCTTTTGTTCCATTACCAAAAGCGCTCCGATGTTTTTTTCGAACATCAGTTCCAGGGCTTCAAAAACAGTGTTATCCGGATGAATGGATACAGGCGCTGTCTTTTTTGTTTCCAGAATATTTCTGACTTTTCCCATAATTAGCTCCTTTCTCTTTTCAGATTTGGTAATAATTTGGTTACTATAAAGATAACTTTTATGCAAATAAAAAACTACGATTCGAATATTTTTTAGGATTTTATTTTGCACAAAGATTGATCACCTCCCGAAGTCTGCCAAAAAGTTATCCCAGACCCTGTTTCAGGCCAATTTCACCTCTGCAACTGGTTCCTCAGGATACCCAATTC
Source organism: Dyadobacter diqingensis (assembly GCF_024220585.1). Classification (GTDB taxonomy): domain Bacteria; phylum Bacteroidota; class Bacteroidia; order Cytophagales; family Spirosomataceae; genus Dyadobacter; species Dyadobacter diqingensis. The sequence goes on along the minus strand of NZ_JAMXKF010000005.1, from coordinate 225,973 downwards.
TACCTGCTTTCCAGCCAGTTTAAAAAACTGCTGACCTTTTCCTTTCCGATGAGCAGTTTATCCGGCGAAGGAATAGTCAGTTTGACAAACAGCTTTCTGGAAAAGTAATGTTCCACTTCCTTGATCGCATCAAAATTGACCAGGTACTGACGGTTAAGCCTGTAAAACTGACTGGCCGGTACGATGCCCTGCACCTCTTCCAGCGGCTGTGAAATCGAATACTCATGATGGTCAAAGGTCATGATGCAGGTCGTTTCGTTGTGTATGTAGAAAAACGCAATATTCTCCGTTTTCACGGTCAGGTATTTATTCTGTTTGAAAACCAGGAAGCTCTTCTTTCCATCAGGCTCACCAAGCCTTTTCAATAACATTTCCAGATCCGGCACCAACGGTTTTTCTGTGGAAAAATAAGACCGCAGATTACTCAGTTTGTCGAGCGCCGATTCAATATGTTCCTTTTTAAATGGTTTTAACAGATAATCGATACCGTTGGCTTTGAAAGCTTCAATAGCGTAGTTGTCGTATGCGGTGCAAAAAATGATCGGCGGAATGACCTTGACCGATTCAAAGATCTCGAAACACAGCCCGTCGGACAACTGGATATCCATAAATATCAGATCCGGCTGCGGATTCTCGGTCAAAAATGAAACTGCCCTTTCTACGCTTTGTATGGTTGCCACGATTTTAGCATCTGTTCTGATGGAAGTGATGATCTGAGCCAGCGATTTGGCTGTTTTGATCTCATCCTCAATGATTAGTATATTCATGAATTAACGGAAGTTTTACTCTAAAAAAGTCCTGATCTGTTTCTATATCTATTTTTTTGTCCAGCAAATGCAGGTAGCGCCGGTTGATATTATCAAGGCCCATTTCGGTAGATCTGCCCGGGTTCTTTTTAAGCTGTAACCGGTTCTCCACTACAAGCCTGTCACCTTCGGAATACAAAACAATATTCAGCGGATAATCCAAAGAAACGACATTGTGTTTGATGCAGTTCTCCACCAGTAACTGGAGCGTAAAGGGCGGAATAAAAGTATTGTAATGCCCTCTTTCAATTTTATATTCAATATCAATCCCTTCTTCAAATCTTGCTTTCAAAAGAAACATGTACGCGTCCAGAATCTCGATTTCCTCCGACAAAGGAATAACATCCATTTTCCTGTTTTCCAGCGTAAAACGATAAAAATCGGATAGTTTCAGGATAAAATCCACGCTGTTCTTATCGTCCAGCTCCACCATGGATTTCAACGTATTCAGGCTGTTAAACAAAAAATGCGGGTTTACCTGCTGTTTGAGCAGCTCATACTGGGCACCCAGATTATCGGCCTTCGTCCGTTCCAGTTCCAGCGTTACCTGCTGGTTCTGATGCGTCTGGTATAACAGATTTAAAAGCATGTAAAAGACGAGGGTAATCAATATTCCGCGCACTTCAAACATCAGCATGACTGGCCCAAAGTTGGGCATCGGTCTTACAAATTCGCGTAGCCCGACCATCAAAAACATCAGGATAATGCCGAGGGTCAGACTGCGGATCAAAAGCGGGAAAGAAAACCCCGTCGCAGAATGCCTTTTTGAAAACTTGGGCAACGAATAAATATTAAAATACCAGACAAAAAGCGTAAATGTGGAGGTGATCAAAGCATCAGCAACGGCGTCGAAAGCACTGAAATGTTTCTCTGCTATTTTGGGTACGGTGGTCAGCACGCCCAGCACAACAGAGCTTAACCAGATCACCACGGCTGAAACTTTAAAAATTATTTTACTCATAACGCATTTGCTTTTACAGATGGGAAAACGGACGCTTTTTGATCAAAGATAAAATTTATCCTTTCCTGTTTGTCAAAATTAACTTTTTCCAAAACGTTCTCACCGTCCGTTTCTACTTCATAGTCCGCCCGGACATTATCCTTGTCAGCGGGCGACACACGGACTGTTTCGACCGTTTGTCTGGCCCCGTTGATGTTTCCGCCGAACCAAAACGGATTGGCTTCCTGCGCCCAGGTCACCAGCGTAAAAACCTCGCCTGGTACGTGCTGGCCGCTTCCGTCCCTCGCCGCTTCAAGCGCAGCCTCATTGCCGTAAAGCGTTGACATTGTGCCACGTTTCTTGTTAAAATTTGATGTGATCACGTGCAGTCCTTTCGCTTCAAAAATCGTTTCGGTGGCCAGTGTCGGCTTGGCTGAGTCGCTGCATGCTGATAACATCAGGCACGCAGCGATAAAAAACAGGATTCCGGTTTTCATCAGTTTCATCACTTTTCGGTTTAAATATTTTCCTTAAAATCAGGTTTGGCTGCTGCCAGAATTTCACCGCTATTTCTGTTTTGAAGAAAACCGATTATTTCCCAGCCCTTCGCATCAAAACCCTCGGGAAGACTGATCTCGGCAGTTCCTGTGCCTGTCTTACCTACCGCCTGGCTCTGGATCTGGTGTACGATCTGAACGTGTGAAAGTTCCCGACCGGCATTTTCTCCGCGTTTTACAGTAGTCCGTGCCACTTTTTGTACCACGGCCAGTTGCAGGTCGGTACTTTTCGAAGCTCCGTTTGTCTGGTACTGAATGATCAGTTTGTTCTGTCCCTGTTTCGCTTCCAAAACCAATTTTGCCGAAGCTGACGATTGTAAACCGGAGGTTATCGCGTTCGTCAGTTTTGATTCGTCAGAGCCGACGAACTCTTTTTCCCCATTCACAACGATCTGTGGCGTATAAACGGTCTCAGTTCTCAGCCAACTGGCATACTCGTATTGCCGGGTCGTAAAATCTCCCTTGCTGAACACATCTTTCCAACCCTGATTATCCCAGTAATCGACATGGAAGGCCAGGATATAAACCGGTTTACCGGGATTGGCCTGTTCCACTTTCGCCACCAGCTCGTCGGCCGGCGGACAGCTCGAACATCCTTCCGACGTGAAGAGCTCCACCACCGCGAAACCCGGCCCGGCCACCTTTTCACGGTTATTTTTTTCCAGACCGGCCTCGTGATTGTACTGAACAAAGGAGGTTAAAATTAAAGCCGCCAAACCCAGGCTGACAGCAACAGAGATCATGATGAACGTTTTCATGTATTTTATTTTTAATGGTTTAAAGTTTATTTTTAGTTGGAATATCAAATACAAATCCATTTTCAGGAACCATACGGTGGCAATTGATGCAGGAAGTTGCAAACGAAACTGTTTTGCCATACGGTTCCAGGCCAAGCCCGTTAAATCTGGCAAAACCCCAGCCTTCCGTATCCTTGAATTTCTTATCGTCTCTGATCATCATTTGAACGTTATTGAAGTTGCCGGGTTTTACATTCCCCTCAGCGTCTTCATGCTGGCTGTTCCAAACCACTTTTACGATCACCGCACCATTTGGCCAGGGTTTAATCTTATTCTCTTTGATCGCGTTTACGGCAATTTCATTTCCATAAATGAGGCGTATCGTGCCGTTGTCAAAACGATTGGTAGAACTTATCACCTTCCAGTTTTTGTAATCGTCAAAATAAGCGATACCATTCACGGAGGTTGGAACCTGATGCCCACGCTCTTTTTCTACTTTAACAACTTCCTCACCTCCCGTTTTTATTTTTGCGGTGTCACCCAAAGCATGATTTTTCCGCGACAGATCGATCACATAATTTTTCAGTATGCTAAGCTCCTCTTTTGTAATTTTTGCACCGGGATGGATTGTCGTGTATGTTGGCAAAGGCATTTTTCTGGCATCAATCATGTTGACCATGTACCACAATTTGGTTTCCTGATCTCCCTTGGAAATGCTGTCCCACTCGGAGAAGTTAAACCGATCTCTGGCCTCCTTCACGTCAGCAGCCACGACATAGGAAAAAGGGGCAATTTTATCGTACCATTTCAGGTTGGTCTCATTGGAATGACAATCATAACAGGCACGCTCGAAGATGCTCGTCACTTCCTTAGGGCCCTTAAATGCACCAGATATCGCAGGGTTGGAAATTTCAGGGCTCGTTGCCTGCAAACCGACAAATCCTGCAAACAAAATACAGCCCAGCAGGACCACCGATTTATTATACCTTTTTTGTTTTGAGAAGTTCATATCTGTTTCTTTTTTTCTCAAAGGTAAATCGACGGCAAAATCCGGAGCATTGAAAACCGGCTCAGTTAGACCAATTGGCGGGTGAACTGGACAGTTTAAAATCCGAACTTTCTTTTGCAAAAAAGAACCGTAAACCCATACATTATTAAATGCCAGTCAGCCATTTTACAACCCTCAAATCACAGAAAAAAGCCGCTTTCCTGCTGGCCATGCGGACTGTCCACTTCACCCTTCAATTTGCCTAATCCGGCTTTTTTCCATGTGCCGTTTTTCTCCTTTTGCTGTCTATTTGTATCAGCATTCAGCGGAAGTCGCTGCCAATCTTATCCAACAAGCATATGAAAACGAACTCTTTTATTTTAGCCATGATGTTGATGGCATCAGCAACCTTTAAAAGCAACGCCCAGGATTTAGTCCTGCCCAATCCGAGCACTACTCAAACGGTTATCCAGGATCTGGGACTTGGGAAAGTAAGCGTTACCTACTCCCGTCCACCGGTGAAAAACCGTAAAATATTCGGTGGGCTGGTGCCTTACGGACAGGTATGGCGGGCGGGTGCCAACAACGCGACCGTTATCAAGTTTTCGGAAGATGCCATTGTGGAGGGCCACAATATTCCCGCCGGTGCTTATGCGCTGTTCTGCATTCCCGAGAAAGATGAATGGACGATAATCCTGAACAAGTCAGCCGATCAGTGGGGCGCTTACGCCTACAACCAGGCCAGTGACCTGATCCGCTTTAAGGTTAAGACGATCAAAACGGCTGAAAAACAGGAGGCTTTTACCATGCTGTTTAACAACCCGACAACCATAACATCGTACCTGAACATCTCCTGGGACCAAACGGCTGTAAATATTCATTTGACGACCAATGATGATGCCAAAATTGTTGCCAGCATCGATCGTATCATGGAGAAAAAAGAGGTATCCAACCTCAACTATTTCAACGCCATACAATATTACTATATCAACAACAAAGATACAGACAAGGCGCTGGGCTGGATTGCCAAAGCGGAACAGGATTTTCCAAAAAGAGCTTCCTACAAACTTTTCAAGTCACGTTTTTTACTCAGAAAAGGTGATAAAGCAGGTGCGCAGGCCGCAGCGGAAGCAGGTATCAAAACAGCGCAAGAAGGCAGTGACAACGAATATTTGCGGCTAAATCAGGAAGCTCTTGAACAAGCCAAACGATAAAGATCCATACCGGACTGCGGTATCATAATCCAAAATTTATCCTTAAACAACGACATCATGAAAACCTTACTAGTATTTGTTGCCGGACTACTTTCAACCTTCTCCGCCAACAGCCAGATTTTGAAACCCGTAAAATGGAGTTATGCAGCAAAGAAAACTTCGCCAACCGAGGCCACGGTTTTTATCAAGGCCACAATCGATGCCGGCTGGCATGTATACGCCCAATCGGTGCCGGAAGGCGGGCCTCTGAAAGCCACTTTTACGTTTACACCTTCCAAATCATTTCAGCTGAACGGTGATGTTGCTGAGCCGAAACCCATTACCAAATTCGAAAAGTTCTTTGATATGAATGTCAGCTACTTTGAGAAGGAGGTCATATTTCAACAAAAAATCAAACTGAGTGGCAAAACCACGGTAAAAGGTGAGGTGGAATTTATGGCATGCAGCAATCAGCAATGCCTTCCTCCCGAAACCGTCGCATTCTCAATCCCTGTGAAGTAACAATCAATAAAATTATCATAAACAATTCATAATCAATAAAACAAAATGGAAAATCACCAAATCGAAAACGCATCTGTGAATCACGCTCAATCAAACACAGAAACTAAATTCACCCAAATTGAAAAGGTGTTGTACACAGGTAAAACCCACACCACCGGTGGCCGTGACGGCGCTTCTCAAAGTTCAGATGACCGGTTAAACATCAAACTATCATCACCGGGAAGTACCGGTGCCGGAACCAATCCCGAACAGTTGTTCGCAGCCGGATGGTCGGCCTGTTTCATTGGCGCCATCGGTATTGCCGCTTCCAAAATGAAGGTTACACTGCCAGCAGACCTGGCTGTGGATGCAGAAGTGGATCTGGGTACGGCTGCCGGCGGGTACTTTTTACAGGCCCGTCTTAATGTAAGCCTGCCAGGTTTGCCTGCCGACATCGCACAATCGCTGGTAGACGCCGCGCACCAGACCTGTCCCTATTCCAAAGCCACCCGCGGCAACATTGGGGTCGTTATTAATCTGGTTTAAACTGAACCATTTCTAAAAATAACCTGTCCGGCTATTACGGGCAGGTTATTTTGTGCTTAAGGCCTGCGTCGTCTTTGATATCATCAAAAACAAATCACTATTATTGCATTAAAAAGATAACCATGAAAATTACTTACTACGGTCACTCCTGCTTCTCGGTCGTCGCTGGTGGCAAACATATCCTGTTTGATCCCTTTATTTCGGGAAATGAACTGGCGAAAGGTATCAACATTGATGACATAAAGGCCGATTACATTTTCATATCTCACGGCCATTTTGACCACATGCTGGATGCCGTCGCTATTGCGAAACGTACCGGTGCGATGATCGTTGGGATCTGGGAACTGTATATCTATTTTACCAAAGAAGGCGTTGAAAATGTGCATCCGTTAAATCCGGGCGGCAAGGTAACTTTCGATTTTGGCACGGTAAAAGCGGTTTCGGCACAGCATTCAAGCAGCCTGCCGGATGGAAGTTATGCCGGTGTTGCGAGCGGATTTGTCTTGAAAACCACCGACGGAAATTTCTATTACAGCGGTGATGCCGGCCTTTCCCTTGACATGACGTTAATCCCCAAATGGGCTGACCTGGACTTCGCCGTTTTCCCGATTGGTGATGTACTGACGATGGGCGTTGAAGATGCGATCGAAGCGGCAAACTTTGTTAAAACAAGTAAAGTTATAGGAGTTCATTACGATACATTCGGGTTTATCAAACTGGACAAAGCAGAAGCAATTCAGGAATTTAAAAATGCCGGCCTGACGCTGCATTTACTTGAAATAGGCGGAAGCATCGACATTTAAGTATAGTTAAAAAACGAGCAGAACGCCAGGGGATTATTTCCCCTGGCGTTCTGCTCGTTTTCATGGATACGGTCGCGATAACTATAAAAAACCTTACAGCTTCTGTTCCAAAAGTGTATTGACAGATGTTTCAAAATGACTTTTGAATTTCAGATGATAATCACCGGCACCAGGGCCGTAAAAGGACGTGCTGATGTCGCTCACCACACCGTTTTTATCCAGCAGAATTGTGGTTGGAAAAACTTTGATCGCCGTCAGCTGCGGTAGCGTTTTTTCCGCCCGTTGCGGGTCTCCTGCGGTCACGCCGGTATTCAGGATCGGATATTGAACATTAAACTGGTCTTTGAATTTTTGCAGGCTTTTCACCGACCTTGCCGCATCCGTGCTCAGCTCATAACCCAGCGCAATAATTTCAACGCCCCGATCTTTATTCTTCCGATAGAAATCGCTCAAAAAAGCTGTTTCGTCCATACAATTCGGACACCAGGAGCCCATGAGCTGTAAAATCACCACCTTACCCTTAAAACGCTCATCGTTCAGTGAAACCGGATTCCCTTCCAGATTTTTGAAAGTAAAATCAAGTTTACCATCACTGCCTTCCTTCAAGGCTGTAACAGCCGTCGCAGGTGCTTGCAGGACTGCATTCTCATCTTTTACGGCTGTCCAGGTTTCCACACCCGAAAGTCCATTGTAGAAATGACCGGAGAGATGGTCGCCATTAATTTTTGCAGACAACAAAAGCGCGTGACTACCATCGAAAGTGGAAAGAGAAAGAGAATCTCCGGATACCACACCATCCAGATACCGGTAGTCGCCGGACGGTGTCAGCACCGATCCCGACAGAATATTCCCCTTTTGAATAATCTGTCCAATAGCCGCTCTTTTGGTGTTATTAGCACGTGTAAATTCGATGTTCCATTTGCCATGAACCTGTCTGGGTTTGCCGGTTTTTCCAATCGCAAAACGGCCACCTCCGGCGGAAGCCCTAAATGGAAAAATGAGATCTTTACTGGCCCCGCCGCTGACCCAGACACCGCTCAGGCTGTCTTTACGAATCACTTTGGCCTTAAAATAAGATTCAAAAACCGGCATTTTAATGATAAGCGAATCATTTTCGATGACCATTTCCTCGGTTTTTATACGTTCTGATGCATTTAAAACGGAGGTTATCCATTTCCCATTCTGGTTTTGAATATCCAGTTCAAAGGGAATTACATGCCCATCCGGCCGCTGCAATGCTGCATGCCATTTACCTTGCGTAAGCGTCGGTTGTGCCACGGCGGATGTGTACAGGAAAAATGCCATACATAGTCCGCCCAGTCCATATTTCTTGTTCATGGATTTAAATTTTGAGTGTTTAAAAAAATTATCGATTGAATACGCTGAGGCCCGATTGAAGATAATCGTGATAACTATCCACATCGTAATCAGCTCCTTTTGGTGTTACCAGTTCCTTTTCCGAAACAGGGTTCTGCAATACATAAAACGGCTGCGAATTGGTATTAAAATGTGTAGCCTGAATGTCGCTGTTGAGCCCGCCGATCGTGGTAATTCTCCTGTTGCTGAATTTACTTATGTATTGCTCATTAGCGGGTAGTTCGGTCTTATCATCAACATACAACTGAATCAGGACGTAATCATTTTTAATTAAAGACAGCACCTTATTGTCCGGCCAGACGGTTGCTTCCATTTTGCGGCAATTGACGCATGCATGGCCTGTAAAATCAATCAATACCGGCTTGTTTACTTTTTTGGCATAGGTTATGCCCTCTTCGTAATCGAAAAACGGGTGCAGGTTAAGCGGTTTGTCAAACAAATCCTGATACTTGCGGGGTTGCGGCTGCGAAACCGACGTTTCATTAACCGCTGTTATGCTGCTATTTCCTGACAACAGTGGCGTGTACAAGTCGAAATCCTGGCCCGACTGCGGCGGCAGAAAAGCAGCGATGGATTTTAAAGGTGCCCCCCAAAGACCCGGAATCATGTAGATTGAAAATGATAACACGATGATCGCCATAAAAAGCCGGGGAACGCTGATGTATTTGAGTTCACTATCGTGACTAAACGTTAGCTTGCCAAGGAGGTATAAACCTGCAAGCGCGGCAATCACAATCCACAAGACCAGAAACACCTCACGGTCAAGAATATGCCAGCGGTATGTAAGATCTACGTTGCTCAAAAATTTAAGAGAAAGCGCCAGTTCCAGAAAACCCAGACAGACTTTTACACTGTTAAGCCAGCCACCCGATTTAGGAAGACCTTTAAGCCAGGACGGAAAAAGTGCAAAAAGCACGAAGGGCAGTGCCAGAGCCAGTGAAAATCCGAACATTCCCATGGCCGGTCCCAAACGCGCGCCCGAAGTGGCTGCTTCGACCAAAAGGGTACCGATGATCGGACCGGTGCAGCTGAACGACACCAGCGCCAGCGTTGCAGCCATGAAAAAGATCCCTGCGAAACCTTTGCGATCACTGTTTTCCTCTGCTTTGTTAAGCCACTTATTGGGCAGGACAATTTCGAATGCACCGAAAAATGAGGCGGCAAACACGACGAGCAACACGAAGAAAACAAAATTAAATATGCCGTTCGTAGCAAGTGCATTCAACGCGTCCGCGCCGAAGACAATGGTGATCAGCATGCCCAAACCCACGTAGATCAGAATAATGGATAAGCCATAGATCACGGCATCAATGATACCTCTTCGCCGTTCCGTGTGTCGTTTGGTAAAAAATCCGACGGTGAGAGGTAACATGGGAAATATGCAGGGCAGCAAAATAGCAGCCAAACCTCCCAGAAATCCGGCCAAAAAAATCGTCCCTAAACTTAATGGCTCTTTTGCCTTTTGCTGCGACGCGGTCTGATTTACCGCCACATCCAGGGATTTCACAGATTCCTTTACCGCTTTATGTTCCAACACCGGTGCTTTTACAACCGGCTCGAAAACAAGGCCGGACGTGCCGGTAGTATCTACCTCCTGAACGGCTGCGTTAAGTGCCGGTGTCAGCAGCAAAAACCATAATAAAAAAATGTAATGCAGTTTGTTTTTAGTGAGCGTTTTCATCATTGCCTTTTAGTAATCTTTTGTTCCCGATTTATTTCCCTTGGTCAGCGGATCACTCTTTTTGTTGTAATCCCTGGTTCAAAAGTATTTTTTCAGCAACAGATCCGGATGAACTAATTACCCCAACCGGGCAAACCGATAGCTGAATTGGGCGAGAAAAGCGTTCAAATTGCAGCACCTTTCTGTCGAACGCATCTTTTCTAAAAAAGGCCGTTGCAGAAGGTTCCGGACAAAAAAAGCCGGCTTAGCATGCCGGCTCCTTTCAAACTACATAAACCTAAAATTGAATTTTTATTTCGATGACGAATAAAGCTGGTTGAACAAAAGTTTGAATGTGCCGTAAGACTGAGCCCGAAAGGTGATCTCCGGCCCGAAAGCGATCAGTTTTCCATTACCTACTGTCGCCTCGAAAGCCGTAACGCCTCCCTGCAAATAAGCCTGTCCCCACGCCCACCCGCTGCGCAGCGGTTTATTGGTATCAAACCACATCAAAGGTTTGATCAAACCTTTGGCAACGGCATCCGCCGACAAATTGAATACAGGGCTGGCGTCAAAATAGATATCACTTTTTGAGCCCATGCCCCAGGTTGTTTTCTGGGTGGAATCCACGGCTACCTGCAAAATGCTGCCCGGCACATAATACTTTTCACCCGGCAGCGGCCTCTCGATACCCGACGATGTCATTTCCAGCAACGCATTTCTTACAGGCAATCCTATGTGATAGGCCAGGCTCGTACTGCTCCCGATGGTAAATACCGAGCCACCTTCTTCCATGAATTTCTTCAAGGATGGGACAGATTTCGCCACGATCAGGTTACCCATTTTATGATGAAATTCAGCAGGCACTTCCTCTTCTTTCGGTTCTCTCCTAGTGAAACCTTCTCCACCCGAACCGTTGGCTCCTATGCCGGGAATTGCTCTGGTTACGAATAAAATCAGATCGTATTTTTTACGGAGCTCACCGGCATCAATATCTTTTGCATAAACAAGCTGAACCGGGAAATGATATTGTTCAGCCAGCCACCGAACCCAGCCCGAAGGCATCGAGCCGCCATAATTGTCCCATAATGCTACGCGTGCCGGCGAAATCCTGTTGAGGTTCGCAGGACGTTTGCTGACTGCTTTTACCGATGAACCCAGCTCCGCCGCCGATTTTTCGAGCAAAACTTTTGACCTGGCCGATGAAGGAACAAAAAATGTCCCCTGGTCTTTCCCACTGCTTACCCTGAAAACCTCAATCCCCGCCGCCAGCAGGTCGTTGATATAAATAAAGGAGTTGTTCACTGCCGGACTCAACACATATCCCGCTGACGCATTGGGCACAACCGTTTTCACCGTCAGCAATTCGCCATAAGGGATTTTCTCAAACGGTCCGGAAAAGTCATTTAGAACCCGGTCAAACTTCACCCCCATCTGGAAGGCAAGTGTCCAGCCGGCGGCGTCATAGGGACGGATCGGCGGACCACCAGCATATTGGAAGTCATTCGGATGATCCTGCGGCTCAAACATATCGAGGATGTGCGGACGAAACGCCTGATTTGATTTTACGATGTAGGACCCTGCGGAATACTTTTTGCCGGCAACCGAGAAATCGGCAGATGCTTTTTGAACCTGAATTCCTGCCTTGATGAGCGCATTCAAAAACTTCACAGCAGTCGGAAAATCAGTCTGACCGGAAGGAATAATATACCCTCTGGCATCGCGTAATGTGGAATCCTTCAATACCAGATCGTAGAAATTAATCTTGGCCGGCGGCGCAGTTACACTGGCTGTTACCACGGGGCGGTTGGCTTTGATGGCTTCATTGATCGCGTCAATCCGTTTCGGATAAGGCGTCCAGAAATCCATATTACCGCGATCAATCGAATTTTTACCCATATGATAAATATTAAAAAGCAGGTCGTCGTAGTTACGTGCTGCATAGTCCAGTACCGAAAAGTTCAGCGACAGGGAGTAGTCGATGGACTGTTTGAAATGCCACGACTGTGGCGTCACCGGATTAGGCGTCGCACCATTGGGGATCAGTCGCTGCGGAACCAGTGGAATATCCTCAGGCGTAGGCCCGCCGATAATTTCGGTCAGCAGGCCCACCATGTTGTGAAACTGCGTCGTCGTGCGCAACCCTCCGTTATACCAAGTCGAAAATGTTGAGCCGGTTAACCGTGTAAAACCCGGCTTGTTTTCAACATTCAACCGGTTGTACATTGCAGCACCCACGGCGTCAATACCGGTAATAAGCAATGGATCAAATACATAGTTAAACGGGTCCCGGTATGGCGGCCCCGCAAGCACAGAACCTGCCGGCCCGCGCTGATGATGGTTATACATAATCTGCGGAATCCATTCGACAAAAAGCTGGCGCCCCATGTTTTGGGATTCCTTCATCTGCATCATGTAAAAATCGCGGTTATTGTCATGACCGATGTACTTCTGATACAGTCTGGGCAAAAATTCCAGTGTACGTTTTTTAGGATCTTTCTCGCGCATGTACCAGTTGCTCACCAGCTCCTGCCCATCCGGATTTGCGTGGGTCATCAGGATAATCACATTGTCCAGAATCCGCTTCGTTTCCTGGTCATTACGGGTTGCAAGTTGATAAGCCGTTTCAATCAGCTGATGGATCCCGACGGTTTCCGTGGCATGCAGTCCCCCGTCAATCCAGACTACCGCTTTGCCTTCCGACGCTAAAACTTTGGCTTGTTCCGGGGTAAGGTCTTCGGCACGACCCAGTTTCTGGGAGATTTCTTTAAACCGTGCAAGATTTTTAAGGTTTTTAGGAGAGGAAACAATCATCATGTACTGGTTCCGGCCTTCTTCGGTCAAGCCGATGCTCGTCAGCTCTACACGGTCCGAAGCTTCGGCCAGTTTCTTGAAATAGACCTCCGTTTGGGTAAAATTGGCAAGCTGATAGTCATCCCCGATAGCAAAACCAAAATGCTCTTTCGGAGACGGAACAGTCTGGCCAAAACTCACCGAAATGCCGGTAATAAATGTGATCAGGATCAGGTGAAAAGTTTTTCTTAACATGTCAGGTTTGTAAAAAGTATAACGCATATCGGGTTTAAACATAAAAGTAACCTTCCTTCATCAATTGCTGTTTTTTGCTGAAACTGTTTTTTACCCGTCGGATGGCGGAAAAAGCCATCCGACGGGAGGCTCGCTCCGTCCGACGGCGGAAAAGCCGTCGGACGGATAAAAAAACGTACTAATCACCAGGCACAAAACCCGGCTAAACCAACCCGACTGTACTACTCGCCCGGATGATAAGTTTTCTCCGCGTTCGCAAGGACGTCCTTTTTATAGAAAAATATGTCCTTGTACTGATGATTAATATACCCATCAACCTGGTCGGTAAAATGCGGCGATGCAGGATCAGCACTCGAACCGCCCGTCAGAATGGTTTTTGCTTTCAGTTCCTTTCCAAATTCTACCACTGCCACAAATGTATTACCGGTTAGCCCATAGCGACTTTTGGTTTTAGGACCCTTTTTACTGACATAAGCATTCAGCGAACCCAGATAACCCGGTGTGGCCGGCAAAGCCCAGCTTTTATTGCTGTCACTTGGCGCTTGTCCGGCAGCATTGCGCTGGTAACGATTGACCGAACCCCAGCTCACCTGCCAGGTACCAAAGTCTTTGTTAAGCTCTGTAATAACCGATTTCAGAGCATCGGTCAATTGGTGTTCTGCAAGATTTTTAGTTGAAACAGCCGCCCCATTCGTGATCGAATACCTTTCCTCCATTGTGTACGGCTTTTGAAGTTTAGCTAAATCCATCTCAATGATTTTCTCGATCCACATCACCGCCAGCGTCGTTGCAACGGAGCTCGTATCCGTTCTGAAATCCCAGTTTTCCAATGCCTCAACGGGACCAGCCAACTCTGTGTTACCCGGAGTTATTTTACCGTAAGCGGAAATCAGATCCGGAATGTATAGGGCAGCATTTGGCAAATAAGTGTCATGTGCAGCGGCCACAATATCATCCATCGTCGCATCCTGAATTTTATCCAGCACCCGCACCGCATTCATAGCCCTTGGCGTTTGTCCGTCAGGAAACATGTATTTGGGTTTCTGGCTCATCAAAGAATCATAGGGCCCTGTGGCATAAAGAACCGTGGAATTACAGTTCTGCAACCAGCCATTGGCCGGGTTAACATAATTCGGGATCTCATCCAGACTGTAAGTTCCTTTCCATTCCGTAGCATCCGTGCTGCCATCGACCGGACGCTTCCAGTCAAAAGACGGATCCTTTTGAGGAACAAAATTGCCATGCCAATAGGCAATATTACCTTTGTCATCTGCATACACCACGTTACTTCCGGTCATAGCCCTCCTGTTCATGGACGCCTTAAACTGTTCCATATTTCTTGCTTTCATCTTCTCCCAGTGCATCGCAAGCAGATCAATGCTTGCGTCGACCGTTTTTAAAGTCACCCATTTATTGTTCAGAATAGAAACTACCGGGCCATGATGCGTGTGATAGGTCATGAACTTTTTGGTCAGGATTTCATTTCCTTTTTTATAGGGAATGGTAATCTCGGTGCTGTCCACGGGCCGGAGTGTTCCGTTATATTTGTAAAAACACTTCCCATCTTTTTGCTCCACCGTTTCTGCATATAGGTCCTTGGCATCAGAAAGAGATACGGGATGCATCCAGCCAAGATTTTCATTGAACCCCTGAAACAGACTGAACTGGCCAAAGAAAGGCGCTCCGTAAGAATTTAATCCCTCTTTACTGACAAGCTGAATTTCGATACGTCCGTAAAATTCTGAATGCGGATTGATCAGCAGCATTGCATTTTTACTTTTCGTACGGGACGGCGCAATGGCCCAGCCATTGGATCCCGATGGTTCACGATACGGGTTCGATTCCTCCATGGGTGCATAGGAAGTAAATTTTGGTGCCTTTTTAGAATACAGAGCAATAAAATCCTCCTCATCAACATTGCTGCCACCCACCGCAGGTATATCATTCATGAGACACATCCATGGCTCGACACGTTTGATCAGTTTTGGCTTTTTCTCAGGATGCGAGATCATATAATAGTTGATACCGCCAGCGAAACCGACACATAACTTTTGAAGCCACGGAGGTGATTTTGAAAACGCCGCTTTCGCCTGTACGGAATCCGTGAACATTTTTGACCAAAGATCCTTGTAAACCGCCGGCTCCCCGTCGACTTCTGCCTGTCGCCCAAGCCGGCTGATCAGCGAAGCTTCCACCTTATCAAAAAACTCCTCACATTGGACATAACTTAACCCGAAGACAGCCTGCGCATCGGTTTTTGTGTAAACGTGCGGCACACCATACCGGTCTTTAACGATGGTCACCTGGCCGGCCTCCTTTTTCAATGTTTTAATTTCTTTCGGCGAGAATGTCTGTGCCGAAAGGTTGAATGACAATGCGAGTAAAGCAAGAACTGATACTTTTTTCATAGAGATTATTATTTGCCTTAATATTCCTGGCGTCACACCATTTTGATTATCCTGACCTTGTTGTATCAGGACCGGCCTTAGCTATCGCCACCGTAACACCCCGACTGATAGTAAGATAACCATAAGACAATTGTTATAAAAAACAGGGTACCTCTGTTTAAGAAGTTCTTCAAAAGTTTAAATTTATTCCTGCTATCAGTATACAAAAACACCTTACCAGCGTATAAAAAACAGAAATCCTGATTCAGAACGGGGTAGCAGCGATTCTGAATCAGGAAAAAAAAGCAAATCAGAATGATCTGCCAAACTCGGTTAAAAGATCGTATTGAGAACACCACCGTCGGCCCGCAGCGCAGAGCCGTTTGTGGCTATCGACAAAGGACTGGAAAGATACACCGCCAGGTTGGCAATCTCGGAAGGCTCGATGAACCGCTGTAATAAGGAAGTAGGGTTGATCGCCTGCATCAGATTCTGTTTTACGGCCTCAACAGGCTGGTTCTGTGCCTTTGCCACATGCTCAATCGCAAGCGCGGCACCGTCGGAATACGTAGGCCCTCCCAGAATCGTGTTCACGGTGATCTCGGTATTTCGGGTCAGCTCGGCCAAACCCCGGCTCACGGATAACATTGCGGTCTTGGTAGTTCCGTAATGGATCATATTCGCCGGGATATGCACTGCGGATTCACTGCTGATAAAAATGATGCGCCCCTGGTTTCTTTCCAGCATACCCGGCAACAAAGCGCGTGATAATCTGACGCCGCTTAACACATTCACTTCAAAAAACTTCGTCCAGTCCTCATCCTGAATCTCGCCAAATTCGCGAAGCTCAAATATTCCTACGTTATTGATTAAAATATCAATTTGCGGAAGAGCAGCCAATAATTTATCCACTTCGTTTACATCGGAAAAATCTGCGGCAATACCTGACACCGCTCCTGCCGGCACTTCTTTCTTTAACTTTTCAACAGCCTGATCTATCTTTTGCTGCGTTCGTCCGTTGATGATAACCCTGGCGCCTTCAAGCAAAAGCGACCTGGCAATGGCAAACCCAATGCCCTGTGTAGATCCGCTGACAAACGCCGTTTTTGATTTTAATTGTAAGTCCATACGACTATTTTTTTTCGATTTTTTAGTTGTTTTATTTTTGTGCTGATCACTACAAAATTGCTCAAAAAAATTTAGCTGATAATTTCGAGCTGCATTTCAATCTGTTTTCGCAGTACCTCCTCATCCGGATACATACGTCTGAGCACGTTCAAACCACTCCACAAGGTTATCAGGTATCGTCCCAGAATAACGGGATCGGTTTGGTTTTTAAGCGTGCCCTTTTGCTGAGCCCTGGTTATAATCCTGACGTAAAATTCCTCTACTTCCTTCAAAATAGTCACCGCAGCCTCTTCCATTTCCTCATCAAGGGATGCCATTTCCACAACGGTATTGACGATCAGACAACCCTGCGCATGCGTCGATACATCAGCTTTGGCTATACTCCTGAAAAAGTCTTTGATCATCTCAACCGGTGTCTCACTGTTGTTGACGGATTCTTCAAACCGTTTCAGTGCCTCCCTGCGCTGGTGAATCGTTTTCTTAAACAGCTCCTTTTTCCCGCCTTTAAAAGCATTATAAAAACTTCCGCTCCCCATGCCCATGGCTTGCAGAATATCTTCTAGTGAAGTCGCTGTGAACCCTTTTGTCCAAAACACCTTTTGCGCTTTCTCCAAAACATCCTGGTTATCATAAATCGCCGGCCTGCCTCTCATGTCCGTATCCGTTTTAAAAGTATTTTTGTAATGATCAATACAAAATTATATATTTTATTTCAAAAAACAATTCCGGCAAAAGAAGAGC
This sequence comes from Dyadobacter diqingensis, assembly GCF_024220585.1. Taxonomy (GTDB): domain Bacteria; phylum Bacteroidota; class Bacteroidia; order Cytophagales; family Spirosomataceae; genus Dyadobacter; species Dyadobacter diqingensis. The sequence continues at coordinate 208,561 of NZ_JAMXKF010000005.1, read as the reverse complement.
ACGGGATTTACCACAGAAAGCGTGGATAAAAAACGCCGTCAATCCAAAAAGAAAGCGTCGCATTTTGAATAATTCTCTGTTTGTAACGTCTTATATTGCAATAACAAACAAAGTTATTCCGATCAGGAAAAATACCGGTAATCATCAACCAGAAACGTACTATGAAAAAATTACTTCTCTTTGTCCTAAACCTCCTTATCGTCTGCTCACATGGTGCGACAGGCCAGAAACCAACGCAGCGGAACAGACAGCAGCTATCGAAACTCACCTTGCTTCCGGGGAGTTGGGAATTAAACTACATTTCCGGGCCGAGGATTGCCTTTGACGGATTGTATCCTAAAAACAAGCCGACGCTGATCCTGAACGCATCTCTTTCCGAGTTCAACGGCAATAGCAGCTGTAACGGTTACGGGGGAAAAGTCACGGTAAAAGGCAGCAAAATCACTTTTGGTGATGCCATTGCGACCATGATGGCCTGTGAAGGCAACGGCGAACAGGTTTATTTTAAAACGCTGAAACAGGTTACATCCTATAATATCAGTCCGGATGGTAATACGTTAAACCTCCTGAGTAAGGATATTGCTGTGATGCGTTTCGCCAGAAAAAATAAGGACGAATCAGACGGGCACAACAGCGCTCAGTCGCTGGACTGGCCTGGGACCTACCGTGGAATCACGCCGTGTGCAGATTGTGAAGGGATCGAAACAACCGTTTCTCTTGAAAAAAATCGTACGTTTCAGATTCAGCGCAAATACCTCGGCAAAAAAAGTAAGCCCTTCCAATCCAAAGGGAATTTTACCTGGCGCAAGGACGGAAACTCGATTCTCCTGAAAGAAGCCGGTAACAGCACGACGATTTTTCGTGTCGGTGAGGATCATCTGGTGCAGCTCGATCAGCAGGGAAATACGATCACAGGATCGAATGCGGATAAATATATTCTGACGCGGCAATCACCGGAGATTACGGAAAAGTACTGGAAGCTGATTGATATCGGGGGCAAACCACTGGAAAAAAATGATAACCGAGAGCCGCATATTATCCTCAAAGCCCGTGGAGGGCGGTTTAACGGGCACGGTGGCTGCAATGTGCTCAACGGGCAATATGAATTACAGTCCGGCAACCGCATTTCATTTTCTAAAATTGTCAGCACGGAAATGGCCTGCCAGCATACGGTCAACGAACAGCAATTGATCAAAGTCCTGCAAACCGCCACGCGTTACACGCTAAAAGGTGAAACTTTACTACTGAGCTCATCACGTAATATTCCCCTTGCCAAGTTTGAAGTGGTATACCTTAAATAATAAGCGGGCCAACTAAAAAGAGCAGACCTTGTGAACAAAACCACAAGGTCTGCTCTTTTGCACAACAACTCCGGCAAGTCTACCAACCCATGTAATAACCCTTGCTTAGCCAAACGGGACGTTTCATGCCAAAATGTTCCTGTAACATTTTTTCCGCCTCACAGAATGCACCCTCTACCCAACCCTGCTGGTCCGAATAAGCTTCGCCACAGATATGGATCCGCTCGTTAGCATCCGGTTTTCGCATGTAGGGCATCACATCTTTTACTGAAATTCCGGCCTTCCAGGCGTGGTATCCGGCACCATAGGGGTCGTCCGTCCAGTCTCTGAAATAGGTGACGTAAGGATCAGGAATGGCAACCATTTTTCCATGGACTTCACGGAGCTGCGACATTACTTCATCCACCATCAGCTGCGTTGCCTGCACATGATCCAGCTCCTTCAACTCATTAAGCGAAGCCGATTTGGCAGCTTTCACCTTAAACAACACCTTATCATCCGAAAGCGCCTTCCAGAATGTTTCTGTTTCCATATCCCCGTAACTGCCGAGCAACATCGAATTATCCGTCACCGGGTCCGTACCGAAATAATAACATTGCCGAATCGGAAGATCCGTTATCGAATGCCCTGAATCCAGGCCCAGTTGTTTCCACCAGGGATGTTTGAAACCCATCAGAATCTTGAAAGCAGGCTCCATAATTACGGAACGGATATTTTTATCGAGGACCGTGTTTTCATTTACATTAAAGAAGAAATTGTCCTGATCAAGAAGTTCAAGCGACTTGCGCGGCATCGCCAGGATAATGGTATTTGTATAAGCTTTCCACTGTTTGTTGGTTTTCAGGTTCAGGAAAGTGAGCTCATATTTATGCCCCTTTTCCTTATGGTCCCTGCTGAAAGTAAGCAGTTTGTTTTCCGACCAAATGCAGGCACCTTCATGCCCCATGTACTGATTAGCCAACGCATAAGCGATGCTGTCGTAACCTTCCTCGATCGTTTTGTAAGTAATGTTTTCAGAGAAATCCCCAACCATATAGGGAAATGCCTCGGCTGCGTTCCAGTTGATGGTGTTGGAATAGTACCCGCCTGCATTGGCCAGAAACAAATATCCTTCCTGGGAAACCTGGTCTTTGATCAGGTTCCAGAAGCCCAGGTCGTTGACCTTGCGTCCGTCATAGGGAGAACCCTTGAAATGATAAGTCAGCTTGGGTTTTACCTGGTCCCAGTCGCGGCTCGTGAGCATAAAACTAAAATCATACTGCGAAGGTCCCTTCGAAACTTTATCCGAATAATTTCCGACAAACCAGGGGTCAGCCATTAATACCTCATAAATTATTTTGTTAAACAGCTGATCGGAACTGAAACCGTGATCGTCTTCATTGAGGTAATACCGGGTTTCCAGCTTTTCACCGTAACGCTGGGCAATATTCCAGGCATCCTGTTTGAAATGCTGTTTCCGTAAGTAGAACAACAGTTCGGCCGGATTTCCCATGGGAAAATCTACCGGCGTCATTTTGTCTTTAAGCACAGGCGTGCGCTTGCTGAGATCTTTTTCCGAGGTGGGATAACCCTCAATCAGCGTGGTCACAATTTCCTGGGAAGTCAGGTAACGCATACCGCCAAGTTCGCCCCAAAAGTTCATTCCTGGCATAATGACTGATTCCAGCCTGCCGCCAAGCCTGTCGCTCATGTCAAATATCTGAACCTGATCAGCGGCATATTTTTTATGTTCTGTCAGCCGGTAAGCGCTGTAAAGGCCGGAAGTCCCTGCGCCTATGATGGCTACCTCTATTTTCAATCCGGGCGCCATGCCGCTGTTAAGTGGTGTGTTCTTATTCATCGTGTGGTTATCGTTGGATTTAAATTGCTTTGAAAAAATTATAGCCCAGTTTGAACGGTGTAATATCGAATTCCGAATGTCCGTCGAGCGACAGATCGGTTAATATTTTACCTAAAAACGGTGTAAACTTCGCAGCCCAGCCTGTCGCATAAACCACGATGTTTTTGTGATTGGGCACATAAGGCGGTGCAAAATCGATCAGCAGCTCTTTGTTGGCAATCTTGCTGAGGGCGATCAGACAGGTGGAAGTAAAATGCGGAACCGGATCCAGTCCGGTCATATGGTTTTTTATCCATTCCGAAGTATAGGCAAGCTCCTGCGGATTAGGAACCAACGTTCGCTGGTCCGGGTCAGATAAGGGATCAATCACAAAATCCGGTGCGACCCGGATATACTCAGGGTGGTCCCAGACCACTCCCGGAAAACCATAAAACTGGTTTCCATTTTCTCCGATGGCGTTCTGAAAAACAAACCAGGTGGGATATTGAATGGAAGGATCAGTCTTTTTGAAATAAGCGGACGACATATTCCAGTAAGTCGCCTCGATTCTAAAATTTAACAGGTTGATGACATTGTCGATGTACGGCCCCGGAACAAGGATCAGTTTCTCGGTTACAAACGTCCCTCTTGGCGTCATCACCTCAAACAATTTGCCGACCTGTTTGATATCGGTGACAGGAGATTCTTCCTTCAAAGTGATGTGGGCACTTTTTTCTGCCGCTTCGTATAAAGTTTCTATCGTGGCCTTAAAATCAATACTGGCACCATCAGCCTGAAAAAGCCCGGTATAGGTATCCGGTAAGTTCTTAAAATGATATTTCGCCTCGATCTCTTTCGAGGTCAGTGTGGTATAAGGGACATTCAGGGCTTTAAGCGCCTGTTCTGCTTCGGCGATATTGCCCTCCGTTGAATGGACAGCCGGATCACCAAACCAGAGCGTCCCGACTTTATCCAGCAATTTTCTGGGCGTCTGATTTTGCAATTCATCCCAGAAAGGCTGTGCATCCAGCGCCATTTGTACCATGTATTCCTCGGGGTAAGGAATGCGATATTGCCGGGAGACACCCGCCGAACTGCCCAGCTGATTTTTGAATTTAAACTGTTCAAGCACGAGTGTTTTGCAGCTTCTCTTGTTGAGATGATAAGCGGTGGCCAGCCCGATGGCACCTCCGCCGATGACGATCACATCAAAGTGCTTGCCTGTTTCTTTTGTCATAGTTCAAGATGTTTGAGGGGGAAGACTGTAAATATTTAAATCAATTAAAGGTCCCGTAACTGATCATTCATTTGATCGTTTAACTTTTGGTAAAATGCAGCCGGAAAGCATTCCGGCTGCACCTCATTACTGTTTAACCATGGTGTTGATATTCACGTGAGGCCACTGTATCAGTTTGGACGGATCATGAAACTGAGGAATAAACTCGATCATGGAGGTTTGCGAGTATTGTAATTGCAGGAACGTGCCGCCGGTTGTCGGATTCTGTACCGTTTCTATCCAGAATATGGCTTCAAAACTGGTTGTATTGGCGTTCTTCGTGATAAAGGGGATATTGGAAATACCTCCCTGATTTGCTGTACTGACCGAGATATTAGTAGATGAAATAATGGTTTGTCCGCTTATTGCATCAAGCAGTGTCGCATTAGGGTTGATCTTGTTAAAACCTTGCATCGGCACAAGATAAGGGTCAGTATAACCGAAGGGCATTTGTCCCGGGCCGGTGATTGGCAGCGTGCTTATCGGCTGAATGGGTGGCGGACCGGCCGTTACGGATGAGCCTCCCAAGGCCAGCAGCGAGTCACCGTGCGGAACGGATGCCTGGCGAGCGATACTGAAATCGCTTGGACAATTCGGCAGTAACAACCAGGTGCCATTTTCCGCATGAAGTAAACTTCCGTCAACATTGCTGTGAACACTCAGGCTGTATAACAAAGTCGGCACCTGCTGAATAATGTCCGTTCCGCGGTTGGGTGTCGGCGTACTCAGCGGCGTGATCGTAAGCGTTTCTGTATAGGGCTGTACCAATAGCAAAAAGCCTCCTTTTTGGTTCGGAACGGCTACCAGATTCCAACCTTTATTTCCTACCCAGGTTCCGATAAGGTCCGTTAAAGGGCCGAACATTGATGTAGTTTCTGAAACTTCGCCGCCAAGCCTTAGTGTTTGCGCGATATTACTTGATACTTTTAACATAGGGATTAAGTTTACGGTGATAATTGTATAAAATTGATTAGGGTAATTCGGATTTATTATGGTTCGTATTCGAAGGTGGGGCCAGCCATCATGCCGGAATCTCCCAGGGGAATGTTCATCAGTTCAGTAGCCAGATATTTCAGTTTATACATCAGGGCTATTCCTTTCATCAGCTGTTCCGGCTCTCCATTGCAGGCTTTGTGAATCTGGTCAAGCAGCTGGGTATACGACTGGTTAAATTCCTTTGCTTTTGTCAGTAAATCGGGCTGATCTTTATAATCCTCCACTTTCGGATTGGCTTTCATGTTATGAACGGCAATCCAGTCAACGACGATCGGGTCGCCAGTCGGGCCGCTTTTCGGCGTATCATCTTCGGCATACATGCGTTCCATCAACAGCTCGTTGAACCGGAAATAGTGCGCATACTCCGTGGTCTGACCGAATAATTTCGCATCAGAATCGTCAATTGTATCATCTATTCCTTCGCCCTGCCCTACAATTTCTTCGATTGCTTCCCGCGCATTTTCTATGCTGTATACCGGTACGATCATCCCACCACTGCCGTAATAATGCTCCTGAGTAACCTGCCTCTTATGGACTTCCGGATCATCGATAAAAATCCCGCCCGGCGTATTTTCATTTACATATTCAATTCCCAGCATAATGGCCTGATAAAACTGCCCGATGGTTTGGAAACCAGGATCTTCAAACAACAAATCGGCCGCCTGTTCGGGATCAAATTTCGGAAGCGGTGGTGACGGCTTTTCAATTTTCAGAAAAACGTCAATGCTTTCTTTGGAGAACTTTTCAAGACCGACGATGAAAGACTTATCACTTCCGGGAAGATAGCCGGGATACGTCGGGACAAATTCTTTTTGATTGATTACCGGCTTTCCCCCAATGGCGTTAAGAATATTGGCCGCCAATATCATGTGCAGCATTTCTTCAACAACCACACTGCGGATAATCGTCGAAGCGACCGTATTGGTACCTTCCTTAATGGAGTAAAGCGCGCAAAGATAAGGCGGTATGGTGGAGTGTTCCAGCTCAACAGCCGTTTGCAGGTTACGTTTCAGGTCGTCCAGTGTTTTGATTAAAGGCTGTGGTAACTGTGCTTTTTCCGCTCCCTCCACAGCAAACAATCGGGCGGGCGAAACAGCGGGCAACGGCTTAATCAGTTTTTGCCTTTTCGGATTACCCGGCTGCGTTGTCGATCCGGTATATATTTTGTTTAGTAAATCGCTCATGGGTGAAGATCTTAAAGTTGTTTGAGGATATTTTCGGCCACGTTGAACGCCAGGGCCGTCATGGTCAGGGTGGGATTTGAGGTACCCAGCGTAGGCATATTTCCGCAACCTGCCAAAAACAGATTGTCGTGATCCCAGCAACGCTGATCTTTATCTACAACCGAATCGTCTTTGGTAAAACCCATCCGGTGTGTCCCCACGATATGCCCGGCTCCCCGAAAGGTATAGCCCTGGCCTTTGTAAACCACATAATCCGGGTCAGTCACGGGATTGTAAACCGTATGGTCTTCAATGTCATTGGCCTCAAAAATCTGATCAGAAACAATCTTCGCAGCCTCAAACGATTTCAACATATAATCGCTTACGCTGTAATGAATGACCGGCTTATAATTTCCAAGCGCATCTTTGTAAGCGGGATCAATGGTCACTCGGTTTTCCGGTTCGGGACTTTGCTCGACCTCAAAATGCAGCAGTACCTGACGGGTCACGACCTCATTGATATGATCACGCAAAGCCTTGCCAAACAGGCCGTTGGCGATGGCCGCACTAACATCCGAACCCGGCGAAAATACAGGCCAGCTCCACCCCCAGTTATCGATCGGTGATATCCAGGCCGCATGTTCTTTTCTGAATTCTCCATCGCGGAAAGTTGGGATATTGGTTGTGGAACCCGGGCCGCGGTAAGGATAAACCTTTTCCTTTGACAACCCCCAGGTTAACATCACGAGGTGGTCCATTAGATTACGCCCCACCTGATCGCTGGTATTGGCGGCGTCTGATGCCAGCAAAATCTTGGCATTTTCAATAGCACTCGCAGCCAGGACATAAATCGTGCCTTTTGCCGTCAGGTTGGTATGCTCCGGTTCCCCTGGATTTTCATACCGTTTGTATTCTATGCCTTCGACGCGTTTGTTTTTTTTGTCGATGATGATCCTTGACACCACCGAGCGCGTTGATACTTCAAGATTCTCTTTGTTAGCCTTTTTCAGCGTTTTCAGAGCATTATATTTGGCTTGTACCGGGCAGATGGGCACGCAGCTTGCATTGCCCTCGCAACGTTCACCGGTGTAATTATCCCAAAGAGACGGGATGTTGTTATACTGATCAGCCTTCGCTAACCGGAGTTTCTTTTTCGTTTTATCCCAGATTATTTTGCTGTAAGCATAACGGGTATTAGGTACAGAATTGCGGCCTTGTGGAGTACTGATGCAGCTCAGCTGATACGTTTTATCGTTCACGGTTACTTTAAGCCGGTCGGTTTTCTTTGAAATCAGCCCGTCCATATAACTCTGCGGAATTTTCCTCATCGGATATACATAATCTTCTCCAAAGAAATCGGGACCAATACCCGGGTAATGCTGATCCTGCACATTCCCCGACACTCCTATTTCCAGCTCGGCCATCTCGTAAAAAGGTTTGAGATGCTCATAACTGATCGGCCAATCCACGTTTTGATCATACACCGACTTCATTCTGAAATCGTTGGGAAGCATCCGCAGCGTAGTACCCAGCCAGTGCATCGTGGTTCCGCCCGGCCCGCGCATACAGTCGCTCGCGAAAGGCAGCGGTCCTTTTTGGACCAGATAACCCGGAGGTGGTACCTGTCCCGGTTGCAGTTTCTGAATTTGAAGTACATCAATCGACGGCGCATCTTTCAAATCCGGATAGGGTGAATTCGGGACCTTTGCAGGAGCATTGTAGAAAGTCCGGATATAATCCTGATATACATTGTAAGCCGCTTCCCCTTCCAGAGCGATACCGGCCTGTAAACCAGCTTCCAGTATCAGCACTTTCTTGCCGGCGTTGGTTAATGTTTTGGCAATTACGGAGCCCGATATACCCGAACCCACAATCACCACATCATAATGTTTTGATTCCATTTTTCTCAGGTTTTTAGGTGATGATTACAAAGGAGGCATACTCCAGGAGCCAAATCCAGGCTGTTTTGCACCGGGCGGATGAGTCTGCGCGGCATCCCAGACAAGTCCCTGCACATAGGCCTGGCCGTCTATCACATCATTTCCCCAATTGCCTGTATACCACATCGTAATGATTGATCCGGCCAGGCCGTTATACGATGAAGGTTGCATGAGTCTGGAAGTTATCGCCTGATTAATTTTTTCAGGTTCATTGCGATTTTCAAGTAAAATTTTTTCTACTTCCTCAAAGAAGTAAGCAAAGTTCGCCTGGCCGGTATTAGCCTGCAAGGCATGATAATAGGTATCAAACATACCGGTTGCATAAAGCTCCGCGTTGTTGAAACCCGTAAGAAGCACTGATATTTCAAGGAATAAATTTTTAGGGTCTACTTCTGGTTTCATGTTTACAAATCCTGCTTTTCAGCCGTCTGACCTGATTCACACCGATATAAAAAACTTACAATTAATCACTTACCTACTTTTCTTATTAAAAAAAAGAAGCAAAAAATTGCCGTGCATCACATCATAAATGGCTCACAGGTTGGCTAAAGGGATAATTCCCGATTACGTTCAAGTTCATGGAAGGTATGATATCAACAGGTTTTCCCCGGCGATTTTTTCATCGCCAAGACGTACGTGTAGCATAGGAGGGCATGTTAATCAGTTAATATTTAAAGAACGTTGAGTTTTATTTATGTCATATTTATTTGTAGTTTATGTAAAATAATTATTACACAATATTAGTATAAACTTAAAAAATATTCCAATAATATAATTACTACCAGCTATTGAATTTATTTAACGGTAAAAATTGATAAACTTGACAAATGCCATACAGTGCGATTCCAGCCCGCTTAACCTGTCAGTGTGGTAACGGAACGCATAAATATATACGCACCTGGTAACTAATTCTAAAATTGTGTGCCTTCTGCTGATCCTTTTCTTGCTTTTGAATACGAATTTTATAATATTTATTCGAGTGCATTTTATACCATAAGCGAAATAAATTCGATTCGATGAGGGCTGGTCTATGCTGTATTCTCTTGCTGGGGTTATTTGTCCTGCCGGTTTTTGGCCAGGTTGAAAAAATACGCACACTCAAACAAAGCCTTTCTTCAATCAAAGACAGTACGCAATACGTTGACGCAGTCAACAGAATATCACTGCTTTTTTATGAGCAAAATGCAGACAGCACGCTCTACTATGCATTGCGTGCGCGCGAAATCGCTTTCAGGCTGGAATATGCCCGGGGACTGGCCGATGCTACCAATAACATGGGCATTGTATTTGATATCAAAGGCAACATTCAGCTTGCTTTACGTTATTACAATGATGCCTATAACCAGTACACGGCGCTGAATGATTCTTCCAATATCGTTCAAACACTGATGAATATCGGCAGTGTTTATAGTGTCAGCGGTAAGGATCAAAAAGCATTGGTCAACTTTGATAAGGCACTGTCACTTGGAAACCTGATTGCCCATGACTCGATAACAGCGATCGTTATCTATAATTATGTATTGATTTACCCCCAGAAATTTACGGAAAAACAAAAATCTGCCTACATCGAAAGGGCTGATAAAATTTCCGAAAAATATCATGACCTACGCTTAAAACTGGCGGTTCAACAGCTCAGAGCTAATAATCTGATTGAAAACAAGAAAAAGAAACAGGGCGTAGAATTGCTGGAACAAACCCTGACAAGTGCTCGACCCCGAAAAGGGTGTAACGTTTTTCAGGCAGGCGCTTCGCATTGCAGAGCAAAAAAGCTACCGCATGTACGCCCAACAAATTTGTAAAAGACTTTATGAAATTTATCAGGACCGGGGGGACAATGCAACCGCTTTTATTTACAGTAAAAAACTTTTGAAACTGTATGAACAACAAACCGAAATCGACCGGGTTTCGGGTATCGATTACATTGAATATGCGGTAAAAGACCAGCAGCTGGTTTCTCAGAAAGTGGAGGCAGAGTACAGTCAACGGCTTCTTTGGCTGGCTGTCGCGGTTTCTGTTCTTACCCTGCTCAGCATTATTTTCTTGTGGAGAAACTGGAAACTGACCCGAAAAACCAACGAAGTGCTGACAATGCAATTTCGTCAGCTCGAATCCACCACCGAAGATCTTGAAAAAAGCAACAATAACTTCGCCAGACTTATCAAAATGGTGGCGCACGATCTGCGCAATCCTATTGGCGCTATTCATTCACTGAGCACGCTCCTTCAGGATGATGAGCTGACCTCGGGCGAACGCGGTGAATTTGTCCAGCTTATTTATGAGTCAAGCAATAGCTGTCTGACATTGATCAGTGATCTGCTTCAGACCGATTTTAATTTCCATGAATCAGAATTAAATAAAGAACCGATTGATCTGCCCGCCTTTCTTCTGCAAACTGTCGTTTTGCTGACCTTCAAGGCTAATGAAAAAAAACAACAGCTTGTTTTACAAGAATCAACACCAAAAACCATCACAGCAGACCGCGACAAACTTTTGCGGGTACTTAATAACCTGATCGTAAATGCGATCAAATTCAGTCCGTGCGGAGAAACAATTGAAGTAAATGCGAAGCAGGAAAAGGCGGGAATTATCATTTCTGTGAAAGACAATGGCTTGGGCATCCCAAAAGATCACGCTGAAAAACTATTTGATCCCTTTACGCCATCCAAAAGAAAAGGAACAGCCGGAGAGCAGCCTTTCGGACTGGGGCTGTACATTTCCAGGCAAATTGTAGAGGCACATCACGGCCGGCTCTGGTTCGAAAGTGAAGAAGGAAAGGGGACAATCTTTTTTGTATTTTTGCCGGAATAACCTTCCTGAATTTTCGATAATCCCCCGCCTACATCCGTTTTTAAGCCAAATCAGCCCTCCTGAAAACCGCGGACCAGCACCGGCTCTTTATCCATATTAAAAACAACCCGGATCAAAACTCCGTTTTCGCTCTGAACCACGAGCTTTTCACCAATCTGCCGGGCAAGGCCATCCATAAGTTTCGCTCCCATTGAATCATTCTTATGAAAATCAAATCCCTGAGGAAAGCCAATACCGTTATCCTTCACCTGTAATCTTATCAAAGAATCACTGAGCAGCTCCATACATACCGAAATCAGACCAGGCTCCTCTCCCGGGAACGCATATTTGATCGCGTTCGTAATGGCTTCGTTCAGTATCAGCCCTACGGGAATGGCCTGCGAGATCACAAGATCTATGCTGTTTACATCAATTTCAAACGACAGGTTTTCTTTCCTGTTAAGACTTTCATCCAAATATTTGATCAGCTCGGTGATATAAGTCTGCATATTCACCACCGTTACATTCTCCGACTGATATAACTTTTCATGGATCAGCGACATCGCCTGCATCCTGTGCCTGCTTTCCCCGATCGCTTCGATCGCCTGTTTGTTATCGAGATAACGTGACTGGGTATTAAGCAGACTAATCACAATTTGCAGGTTATTTTTGACCCTGTGATGGATTTCTTTCACCAGCCATTCCTTCTCCACGATCAGTTTGTTCTGTTTTATCAAAACTTCCCTAAGCCTGAGATTTTGTTCATTGATCTCTTTCTGCTGTGCCTGAAGCCTGGTATTATCTTTTTGTTTGATTCGATAGCCCAGATAAGCAAAACAAAGCATCATCAGCGCCGAAAAGCCGATAATGTTTCTGGTGGTATTGGCCTTCTTCAGGTTAACTTCCTGCAACTGCCCTTTCGTTGTCAGCATCAGGATATTCTTTTGTTTTACCTGAAGTTCCTTATCCTTCTTTTCCGTTTCATATTTAAATTGCAGCTCCCCGATCTGATTGCTCTTCGTAATGTTGAACAACGAATCGTCCAGTTTTTTATGCTGTTCAAAATGCCTGATGGCCGACACGTATTTGGCCGAAGCAGAGTCGACCCTGAATTGCATCAAATGAATTTTACTGAGTGTGATCGGTCTCACCCTTCCGGCAGGTATTTCAAGTATCTTATTGTAATAAAATCCAGCCTTTTCGAAACGGTTGGTCAGGACATAAAAATCCCCCATGATCTGAAAATAATGGATATAATCCAGTAACATTTCCTCAGGCTGCGCGTAGGGAATCTGACTGGCCAGATTTAGCTTATACAACCGCATCATTTCGAGATAATGTTTTTCGGCAATCCGGTATTGTTTGAGTGCAACATAACAATTGGCAAAACCTTCCTGAAGATCAACTTTATGAGATCGATACAACGGCGGCACTTCCTGACTTGCTTTGATCAAAAATTTCAGACCTTCTTGCGGTCGTTCGTCTTTTATAAAATCGTAAATGATCAGACTTAAATAGCCATAATAATCATAAAAAACCTTTCTTTCCTTTAAAATATCAAGTGCTCTTATACTCCACACAAGGCTTTCCTTAAACATTTTAAGATCGGCATAAACGAGGGCCAGCTTTTGATAACTATAATCGATCCCCTCCGTTTTACCAACCGCTTCCATACTTTTTATTATTTCAAGCCGGTAGTACAGTTCCTTATGCAGGTCTATTTGCGCCCGGCTGAGTTTTGCGAAGGAATCATAAACCTCATAAAGATTTTTATTGCCCAGTTTTTGATACTGCGCCAGCACAATGTTCAGCTCCGATTTCGCCAGCTCCAATTTCCTCTCCTTAATGTGGCTCTCCGCCATACCTTTTAGCATCGCCACTGACTGAGCCTTATACCCGAGACTGTCATAAAGCGTCCGGGCGTGTTCAAGCGCCCGAATTTTATCGGGAAGGTTAACATTTGTCCCATCCGGTATTTTTTTCGCCATCCGATCCCAGGTCTTTGCTTCGCTAAGCCGGTCATGCTCATTTTGGTAATCCCTGATAATCCCGAAATAAGCCGCTTTCCCCTTCCCCACTTCTCCCCGCACAAAGTAGTAATCTGCAAATTCCAGCATACATCTTCTATACCATCCAGGATTGCGTATCAGCTTGCTCAGACGAATCGCTTCAACATAATAATCTCTGGCGCTATCCAGTTCTCTATCCGTTGACTCCGGCCTGGACACAAAATAACCAGCCTTTCCCAAAAGCCCGCTGATATGGTTTTCATCAGACAGTCTTTTCTGTCGGATACCAGCGAACGCGGAAACTCCGTCCGATAAATAAACTGTAATCGCCATAAGCAACAACAGGCTTCGCAATTTAAAAGAGGAGGACATGATCAGGTCAATAGGTTACAGGTTTATTGAAAGTACCCCAATAATCTTATAAAGTTACGTTCTTCACGAATTTAAGCACGCTTATTGAGATATTTACATCATTAATCCAATAACCGTTAGTTCCGTGACGCAAGTCGACCCAGGATCGGATCGCGAAACGCTCATGGTAACCGTTCTTCAGACCAAATTGTATTACAATCTGAATCCTGCGTCAATAAACACTGACAATAAGGGACTTAATCAAAAACGGGGATATATTAACTTGTGTGCCGTTAAATAAGTTTATTTGTACCTTTTGGAACATATACAGTAAACGACCCTGTTTTTGTACTAAGTTTAATTGCGACGGAAGATATGTGCAGGCATAAACTAACTTAATTCCTCTCCTCTATGAAAATTATTCAGTTCGCGTTCACAACAACATTTCAAAAGTTTACTTTGCCGGAACCGGTTACCCATCGCCATTTCCCGGATAGGAAAATCTTCTATGCCTTATCCAAAAATCTTTCTTTTATGCAATTTTAGCAAAACCTTCTTTTTATAAAAGCCGGTTAAATTATTGCTAAAATGCATCCGCATTCGGTCACAATTTCTCCATCACTCTATTTATGGAACAAACCATAAAACGGAAACATTGTGCGCTATAACAAAGTCTCCCTTGGGCATATACCTGATCGCATTTGCAGTATCGAAAATAACAACGTAAACATGAAACTCCTTCAAAATGAAACATCCATGTATTTTTATTCTCTATTTCGTATTTCAAAACGTTGCTGCGAACGCTCAATTTACGGCTGGATCCAGAGGGCTTTTTATCAAAGGCGGCCATCCGGTGAATCTTTACGGTTTGACCTTGCAACCTACACCCGATTTGACAATCGCGGACAATATTCTTGCGATTTCTAATACACCCATTCCCCGAAATTCGACTCAGGGAATCAAACGTGTTTACAGTTTTGCTTCACCCGTCAATTTTAACGGTATCATCGGCTTGTTTTATAAAGACGATGAGGTAAATGGCAATACAAAATCATCTTTGCAGATCACCTATTCAAGCGCATCCGGCGGACCTTTTACCGAAACTACGGGAAGCACCTCTGCTCCCACTGTTAACTACTTGTCTAATAGCCTCTCCGGAAATGTTAAGGGCATTACCGCAATCAGCCCAACCCCACTTCCCGTTACGCTTGTTCGTTTTAATGTTAAAAAAGAGGAAAAAACAGTACTGCTCGACTGGTCTACGAGCACCGAAACAAACAGCCATCTTTTTGATATTCAGTCATCAACAGACGGATATATCTGGAAGTCCAAAGGCTCCGTATTGGCGAAGGGCGAAAGTACCAAACCCGTTCGGTATTATTTTACAGACACCGCTCCTTTTCCCGGCCAGAATTACTACCGGTTAAAAATGGTCGATCATGATGGTACTTATGCGTATAGCCTTGCACGGAATGTGAATTTTCCTGTTGAAGATATCATTTCGGTGTATCCAAATCCGGTCATCGATAAAGCGATCATTACCGTAAAAAACTGGGCTGATGTTGAAGTCATTCAGATCAGCGATTTACACGGTCGGATCCTATATCAAACGCAAAATAAAATTGATGCTGACTTAAAAAACGGGTCGTCTGTCAGTATGGGCGCACTGCCCGCAGGAGCTTATTTAATCAATGTTAAAAACAAAAATGGAACAAGCCAATCACTAAAAGTGATCCGGCAATAACCTGACCAGGCTGACCTACAATCTATCTATATTTCTATTTTAATATTTGTAACGCTCCAAACATATCAAAATGAAAAACTTCCTTACTTACCTCATCCTTTTTGCGTTAACGATTTCTGGAAATGTTTTATTCGCCCAAGTGGGACTGGGTACACTTACACCAGACCCTAGCTCAGAACTGGACGTAAATTCGACCACGCGAGGAATGCTTACGCCACGCATGACACAAGCTCAACGTAATGCAATTACTGCTCCCGCCGAAGGATTGCTAATATACCAAACGGATCAGGCACCAGGCTTTTACTTTCGTCAGGGTGCCCAGTGGATCAAGTTAAGCACCGCGCCGGACGCACCTCATAATACACTTTCCATCATACCATTTTCGTCCGGAGTTCCGGTACGCATAATTCCACAACATTCGGGGCTGGAAAATCTTGGCAGCATCATCGGATTCAGTAATGCCACACTGGATGTTCCCGCCACAACGCCAACGATCGATGTTACATCGGGTTTGGGAAATAATGTTAATCATGCGATGATTATGCCAATAAACGGAACGATCAAATTTCTTTCTGCCTCATTCACTTTTACAGGCGCAGTTCCAACACAGGAGGTCTATCTCTATGTTAAAATTTATCGGTCGGATAATGGTGTCTCTTTTTACTACACGGGACAATATGCATTTATGGCCAAAGGCGCTGGAAATCCGGTGGCATTGCAGGTTTTGAGAAATGATCTTGACTTATTTGTTCCCGGAGGAACACATCTGATGATGTTTATTTCGGCAACTTCTAACAACGGGAATACCCCTATCACAGGCTTTGCGAGAGCCAGCCTAGGGATTCAATAAATCCTCCCGGCATTATCCATGTAACGCATGAATAATGCCGGGAGGATAAAATTTCTATCTGGAAACGAATTCCAAAATCGCCTCAATCACAACCTCCGGATCCTGCAAAGGCACATAATGTCCGCTGTTATGCGCAATAACCTGTTTACTGTGAGAAGATAAATTGAGCAGATCTTTTTGCTGCTGACGGTGTAAAGTGAGGTATTCCGTTGCCAGTGATTTTTCACCGAGAAAATCAGCTCCGTTGGGATACCCTCCCGTGATTACGGTGAGCGGGATATCGCCGAATGAAGTAATGACCTCCACCTGTTCAAACATCGGATCATCATCCACGGCTTCTTGCAGAAATGTTTGATAGGATTTATAGAAATAGTCCCGCACGTGTTTGTTCATCCAGTGTTTCAGCGGGAGATCAGTCATGAATGGTTTATACGAAAAATAAAGTCGCGCTATCCCTGTTTCCATCAATACCGAAACGAGCCATTTCGGAGGTACAACCAAATATTTCTTTAACTCTTTCGAAGCATTTTTTATTTGCAGCGGGTGCGATACGTCGGCAAAAATAACGGCGGAAATATCCTGCTGATGATCCCGCACAAAAGGACGAAGCGTGATGCCCGCCAGTGAGTGCCCAACCAGAATATAGGGCTTGGGACAATTTGTTTTTTCAAGCAGCTGTTCAAGTTCCGAGGTAATACTTTCGAGCGTCTTTGTTTGTGCACCACCCTCGCTCCACATCAGACCTGCCCGGTCATAGGAGATGGTCGTCGTGTGTTTTGAAACAGAATCCTGTATCTGTTCCCATATTTTATAATCGCCTCCGAGCCCGGAT
Organism: Dyadobacter diqingensis; assembly: GCF_024220585.1. Taxonomy (GTDB): domain Bacteria; phylum Bacteroidota; class Bacteroidia; order Cytophagales; family Spirosomataceae; genus Dyadobacter; species Dyadobacter diqingensis. Next base: position 191,493 of record NZ_JAMXKF010000005.1, on the reverse strand, counting down.
TGAAATACGACCGTCGGACCGCCCTCGCCCTTTTTCACAAAGTGTGTTCTGACGCCATTTATGTCACAGAACTCGTTTTGAGGAGGTCTTTTGCTGTTAAAATACATCTGAGCGCCATGCTCATACAAGGTGCCCATCACCAGCACTGCTAAAAAGAAAAAGAGCACTCCTTTCAAAAACCTTGTTAAGCCTTTTTTCATTTGCGTTTGTATTTACGTTTTCCCGCGAACCTGATATAACCCCGAAATCCAGGAGCCATCCCTGGTTATCCGGCATTCTTCAACCGGTTACCTTATCTCGCGGCCACATCCGGATTGATACAGTACTTATACTTTCTGTTTTCGTAGTTTCTGATCACAAAATTGAAATCCACCAGCCAGTTAAGACACTGGTAAACATAAGGAATACTGATTTTAATTCTCTCCCGCCGCATCAGCAGCAGGAGTTCGTCAGCGTCAATGTACGTGCCTGCGCGTTCCAGAAAAGCGGCCACCTGAATTCGTTTTGATGACATTCTTACCCCTCTGACTTTACACTCGATGATGAGCTGCTGAACAAAACTGGCCTGGCCCGTTTTGTTCTCCATTCCCTGCTCCATGACTTAATTTCCACCTTTTACACGGTTCTGAATATCTTCGCTGCCCGAATTCCGCTTACGCATCGGTGTAATATCTTTTCCAAACCGGTACGAAAAAGAAAGCGTTGCCATGCGGCTGTCGAAACGGATGTGACCGGTCATGTCAAGGTTTTCATACCTGGCCGTCTGGCGGCGCTGACGTGTCTGGAAAATATCGTTAACCATCAGTTTTATCGTTCCTTTTTTACTAAGCACCTGCTTCTGCGCGCCTGCTGAAATCACATAGTAAGCCTTTGACACAAATACGCCATACACCGACTTTGAATTAAAAAACCCACTCAGCTCTGCCGAATAGCCATTTTTAAACTGAAAACTGTTCTGAGTATTTATAGTAAAACTTGTAATGGCATTGTTCAGGTCACCGCCTTTCTGGTCACCTTTGTACTGGTTTCTGAAAACATTGGTAAAATTATTGCTGCTCCACCAGCTTGCCGGCTGTAACGAAGCTGTAAAACTGATGCCGTAATTGATGAAACTTTTCAGATTTTGCGGGCTTTGATATGTGGTGTTCAGAGAGTCTACCTGCCCCATCATCCAGTTCATGACATCGGCTGTATAGCTGTAATTGATGGCCGTAATGAATTTCCCCTTGTACGTATGGCTCACCTCAACCGAGTGCGTCAGTTCCGGTTTTAGAAACGGGTTCCCCTCATAATACAGGAAAGGATCGCGAAAAAAACGGAACGGATTCATATCCGAATAATCCGGGCGCTCCACCCTCCGGCTGTATGAAAACTGGCCGCTGTGCTCTTTTGTAAAAGTTTTGGTCACAAACAAACTCGGGAAAAGCTGAAAATAGTTTCTTTTCACAAGTGAATCCGTGGTTACCTGATGTCCCTCCGTCTGCGTGTTTTCTGCCCGAAGCCCTGCCTGTACACTTAGCGAACCAAACTCCTTGCTGAAATTGACATAACCGGCATGAATGGTTTCTTTATAGGTAAAATAGTTGCTCCACGAAGCATCCGGCACCCACTGGTCATTTCTGAGGGTATCGTATTTCAGGTTGTTATCCACCGAAACATAACTGCTTTTCAGTCCGGTTTCAAACTTGGCTTTCTCCCCAAACGGATGTGCGTAATCGATTTTGGCAACGTACACATCCGTGATCGACGGCACTTTCCCCCGTCTCACCGACCGCCTTTCCAGCGCCGGGCTCTCTGCCTGATAATGGGTATCCATGCTCTGGCTCGACCGGTTATCATTCCTCGAAAAATCCAAGTCAGCCGACAACTCCCGTCCTTCGGTATCAAAACGATGTACGTAGTTAAGGTTATACGCGTTGCTGTTCCACCGGTCCAGGTTATCGTTGTGCGTCTGCGGCTGGCTGATCATCGTCCCATCGACAGAAACCAATTTATTGGTCGTATTATTATCGTTGATATATTTCCCAAAATTGCCGTTCATCAGGACGCCAAAGGTGTTTTTTTCATTGAGGAAAAAATCGGCTCCGACTTTGAAATTATTCGTATACAAAGGCTCGTTCGTGGCCGAGTTCTGGTAAGAGATCCGGTTGGGCTCCCCTTTCTTCTCTCCGTCATAAAACCTTCTGACATATTCCAGATATTCAACTTCCCCGCGAAAAGCGTGGTCATAACTGCCAAAGACATTCAGTTTTCCGCTCCGGTAGTTCAGGCTGGTACCTCCGCCGTAGCGATTCGCGCGGCTGCGAGCCAGGTTGCCATAAACACTGCCATTGATACCGACCTTTTCATTCTTTTTAAGCACGATATTGATAATTCCCGAATTGCCGGCCGCATCGTATTTGGCAGACGGGTTCGTAATCAGTTCAATTTTGGAAACCGATCCCGAGGAAGTACCGCGCAAAAGGGTTGTCAGTTCGCGCTGCGATAAGTAGGTCAGTTTGCCGTTCAACATGATACTAACTCCCGGTTTCCCTTTCATGGAAATATTTCCCTCATCATCTACCGTTACGCCCGGTGCTTTTTCCAGGAGCTCCAATGCCGTATTCCCTTCGGCCAGAATACTGCTTTCAATATTCAGGACAGTCCGGTCCATTCGTTGCTCGATCAGCGGTTTTTGCGCCGTGATCGTCACCGCATCCAACATTTTGTCGTCAGAAACCATCGATAAAATGCCCAGGTGGTGCTTTTGTTCCCGTTCCGAAAGTGTGAAATATTTTGAGTTATAGTTTTTAAAGCCCAGAAAACCCGCACTGACCCAATAGGTTCCAAACGGAATTTTTTCAAAAATAAACCGCCCTGCCGAGTCGCTCAGCGTACCTTTTACGATACTCGAATCTTTGGCATTGTAAAGCGCAATCGTTGCGAATTCGATTCCCTGACCTGTGGAAGTTTTGAGTTGCCCGGTCACCGAAGCAGTGATTTGCCCGTAAACGACCGTCCCTGCTCTGCCCAAAAGCAGGCAGAGGAATACTAAATTCCTGATTTTTTTCATGACATTAGATTTGCATGGCAGCTACAAACTGCCATCCTGTTGATGTTTGTGTTCGTTGATGAAGTATAATTTAGTCTTCTTTAAGTTTGTTGATCAGCAATACCCGGCCCTGAACTTTCAATCCTTTTTTAAGAGTGCCGGATTTTACATCATACGCCCAGATGTGCGACTCCCGCTCATTTTCACTGATGGAGATATAAGCTTTCCCGTTTTCAACCAGTACATTCTCGGTAAAGGTCAGCGCACTGAGCGGCAGATTCAACAACGTTTTCGTTTGTGTTTTTAAATCCAGCACATAATATTTTGCCAAATACCCGTTGACATAATCCATGTATTTCGTTATCCTGTCTTTGTCGATCATCTTCACCAGCGCCTTGTCATTTCCAAGATGGTAGAGAAGATAAGTTTCCTGCTTTTTGTTGTCCGTAACCTGGAAAAAATAATCCGGATCCAGCTTTTCCTCACCCTTTTTGATACGATAAATACCCGAAGGCGCCGATGGGTGACTATGTGTACGCCCCCCCGGAGCCGCCAGAAAATAGATATCACCCTCCTGCTGAAAAGAATAAGGTGCATGCAGGTAAACACCTCCGGGCCAGGTAGAACGCGTATCTTTTTGAACACTGATCGTTTTCATGGACGGATAGTCGATGACGGCAACAAAAGTGGTGTCAACGGGCGGGGTTTTACTTTGCCATCCTTCATAATGCGTGTATCCGACAAACAGCCTGTTGTCACGAAAAGCGCCGATCACACCACCGTATTTCAATCCATTGGGTGGCAGCGGAATATTTAAATTTCCATGAGAAAGCAACTTCATGGCCACCACATCAACGATGCTGTATGTAAACTGCTTCCCGGCCAGGGTACTCCCGATCAGAAGCGTCCGGTCATCCACCCAGCTGTACCAACTTTCATAAACCTTCCAGGGGATTTTGTCAAAAGGTATTCCCGCTACGGCTACCAGCCCTTTGTCGGTCGGCTTATACTTGGTGAATACCGGCTTCCCGTCATCGATTCCATAATAATACCCGGCGCGGCAAGCCATAACCAGACTGTAAATCTTTTCCGAATTTTCAGAAATTTTCAGTTCACCCTGCGTAAGTGAGTTTACCGGCAGCAGATATTCCTCGTCAAGATCTTCGCCCGCAAAAACAACAATTCCATACTTCGCATCCGTTCTTTCGTCGGTCTTATCCGGCTTTTTGTCGCACGAAATTGTCGTGATAACAGCTGCAAGAATAATCAGAAGGGAATGGAGACTTAGTTTCATGGGTCAGGCACCAGGCGTGTTCAGCATCAGGGAAATATTGAAAGTGTAAAGTAAAGGCAAATTTGGGATAATTTGTCTATCCGCCACAGTTTGATCAGATAAATTGCGGCAGCTTATGAAATTCACTGCCGCAACTTTCTTTTTATTTGACAACATCCACCAGTAAAGTCGCTGCGCGCCAGAAAGCTTTGTAATCGTTCCCGTTTAATTTCCCCTCTTCCTTCCAGCTTTTTGAAGCTTCGATAAAATATACCCCAGGCCAGATCGGCACAAATTCTGCATTGCCCTTTTCATCTGTCACAACTTGCTTCGACCAGCCCGAAGGGGAAGAAACCGTGATGTACAGCTTTTCAAACGGGGCATTTTTAAACAATCCTTTCAGGCTGACAGGTTTGTTGACCTTCGCTGCCTGACCCGAAAAAATGCTAAGGTCTGTACTGCTTACGGCATCGTTTCCTGCAACCGGCTTCCCTACATTTACCACCGCATTTGCGTTGAACTGATATACCGTTGTGCCGCCCAGATCTTTGGAAGTATGCCCAACCGATAACGTATATACGCCGTCCTTTTCAGGAGTAAATTCAGAGGTAAAATGATCGGCGCCCGCTGTGGTTGTCAGCTTAACCTTTTGCTTATCGGGACCGGTGAGCCAAAGTTCAAACTCTTTTACATCCGAGTACCAGTCGGCCAGTTTTTCCGGTGTTTCTCCCGGCTCGGAATAGATGATCTTAACGGTTTGTTTCTGACCTGCTTTCCCAACCGGTGCGGTCTGGATCCACAACGCATGTGCAAAAATATTTCCGGCGCTTAAAAGAATTGCTGACGCAAGTAAGGTGAGTTTTTTTAACATGATAAACTTAAATTAATTGAATTGGAATTATTGATCATTAAGATTGTGCTGTACCGATGCCGATCGAATACCCGACCTGGACTTTGCTTGCCCTGGCTTGAAAGCCGGAACTTTTTTCTGTGTGTATACTGTATTCGTTGATGGCAGATCCTCTGCTGGCTGACCTTTCAATTTCTTCGGCTTCTTTTTACGTTTCCCCCACCAGATGATAAAACCGGTCACAGGAAGTGACGCGCCGATCAGCGAAGAAAAAAAAGCAAGCACCTTTCCCGGAAATCCCAGAATACTTCCGATGTGAATGTCATAGTTCATTCTGCGTAGCCGGGCACCGAACGAGGCCTGGGCATAAGGCGTATCATAGAGCTCATTATCCGACAGTCGTTTTAGGGTGTGCCTGTCAAATGTGTAACTTTCGTTATTGTAAAATTGATGTGCACTTGGGTAAATCGTTATCCCGATTGTCGATTTGGCATCCAGTGTATCCGGATAGCTGTAATAAAATCCCTGTGCATCCGGATGAGCCTTGGCAACACTGGCCCAGGCTTTGTTCATGGCCTGATCAGGTTTGTAAAACTTGTTGAGCTGCAAAGAATCCGAAGCGCTTTCCTTCCATTCGGGCAGGGTCTGCCCGCCGGATGTCGTCCAGTATAAGCCTTTGCTGTACCACTCAATGCCCCAAACCATGCCGGTAAGGGCAATAGCCAGCAGGAAAAGCAGGCTATAAAAACCAAGTACGTTGTGCAGATCAAGGTTAACTCTTTTGAACGAACCGTTCCATTTGATTTTAAAGCTTTTATCCCTGGTCGACTGCGTCCATTTTTTGGGATACCACCAGATAAGCCCCGTGATCAGCAGCACCACGAAAATCAACGTACCATAATTAACGATCGGTCGTCCGATTTCATAAGGCAGCCACAAAAAGCGATGACCGTTGAGCACCCAGCGAAAAAAATCCGTTTCGTCTTTATGGTGCGTTACTATGCTCAGCACTTTTCCGGAATAAGGGTTCAGTTTGACTGTGTAGCGGATTTTATCCTCCCACTGCCCCACCCCCACGTTAATGGCGCGGCCCTGATGATAATTGGCATAAGTAACTTTTTTGCCGGGATAAAGACCTGAAACAATATGCCGGATTTCCGAAGGCGCGATTGTCGTTTTATTCTCCACAACCACATTGTTCTCCGGCTCCATCAGCATGGTTATCTCTTCATTAAAAACCCATATACAGCCCGTCACACAGACGATTAACACGATAATTCCCGAAGCCAGGCCCAGCCACAAATGCAACCAGTCGTTAACCCTGCGAAAGAGTGACTTCCCGTCCGTCTTTTTTCCGGCTGCCCTTTTGCCTGCTGATTCTGATAGGTTATAAAATTTCATGGCTATACTTTTGATTCCGTTACAAATCCTCGTAATATTTTGAATATCATGGTGTGTATAAAATGCTGAAAACGGTTTGGAATGAAGTAACTGCCACTTAACTATAAGTAGCATAAATCAGATTTCCCCGAAGGTGTGTTTAAAAAAAATCTATATTTCCGTCGTCTTTTTGATCACAAAGTTGAACAAACAGTCTGCCAACAAGCCAACAGACTGTCTGTCTGAAAAATTACTCGTAAGATAATTTCGATATGGTTGTGATATCGCTGATGCCTTCAAACTGAAGACCTCTTTTACCCACGGCTGTTTTGGCGTCGATCGTGTACACATAGTGCGTACCGGCATCATCCTTCATCACATAACGTACCGTGTTTCCGTCACTTTCAACAAATGTTTTTTGCTTGTATGGCATCTGTGCATGCTCCGGTACGCCCGAAACCCAGGTAATGGTTTCGGCTTTTACATCCACCACAGCCAGTTTTATACGGCCAGCCCATTCGGTTGCCTGCGCTTTTGTCGAGTAAAATGCCATCAGGAATTTACTGCCGCTGATATAATCTCCGCGGGAAATTTTAAGACCGGTTTTCTCTTCGACATTGAAAAAATACGTCTGATCGAATTGGTCCGCTCCCTTTTTTACACGGATAATGGCAGACGGATTCTTCGAGTCCGCAGCAGTGGACCAGGCATACACATCACCGTCTTCGATTTGTCTTAAACCCTGCATGCCAAACCAGTTTCCGATATAACTGGTGCGGCCATCACGGATCACTTTCTGGAATTTAAGGTCAGGATAACTGACCACCATGATCCAGGTACTATCTTTCAACTTTGTTGTCTGCCCGTCTACTCCCGGAAAACACTCGAAAGGAATGTAAAGCTTATCCTTATCAACCGGGAAAACGCCATACCAGGAAGGCATCTCGCCATTGCCGGTTATCTTGCTCATATCAATGGTATTACGCCCTGAAAGAATGAGATTTTTAGCGTTGAAACGGAATAATGTTGACATCGGATCTGATTTCCCTTCAACAAAACCGCCGCCAACCCATTCCTCGTCGTTAACCGCGCCATAAATAGGCGCCGTCACAGCGTTCACGGTATTGCCAGCCTGCACAATAGCACCTTTTCCATCCAGTTTGTAGGGCGTGATAGGCCCTTGCCCACCCCAGACTGCCGCAAAAAGTGTGTTATTTAAAGGTATAAATGAATAGGCATCGGTTTCGATCCCCAGGGAAAGCCCCACTTTTCCACCCGTTACCGAATCCGCGGAAATGATGTAGGGCGCCTTTTCAATCCCCTCAGAACCTACGGAATAAGCCACAAAAACATATTTTGACCTGGCACCTGTTTCAGGCGTTGGCGTGGATTCCTTTTCGTCGTCGCTGCTGCAAGCGGCAAGTCCGAACATCGCCGCCCATGCCATGGAAAGTATAAATTTATTCGTTTTCATAAGTCAGATCAAATTTAATAAGTCAGTTTTGTAATGGTTGTCACGTCACTGATGGAGTCAAATACAAGTCCCTTCTTACCTTTTGCCGTGCTTGCGTCGATCGTATAAACGGCGAATTTCCCGTCATCACTTTTCAGCACATACTGGATCGTTTTGCCGTCGCCCTCGTAATAAGTCTTGTTTTTATAAGCCAGTGTCGCATGCTCGGGCACTCCGTCCACCCAGGTAACAGTCTGGTTGTTAACATCAACGATCGCAAGTTTAACCCGGCCGCCTGAAATACCGTTCGTAGAAACATTACCCGCCGTAAAAATCGACATCAGGAATTTTCCGTTGGCAACATAGTCTCCGCGGTTGATCTTCAAACCTGTTTTTTGCTCCACGTTAAAGAAATAACTCTGATCGAACTGCTCCTCTCCTTTTTTGATACGCAAAATCGCCGAAGGATTTTTAGAACCCGTTGCAGACGACCAGGCGTAAACATCACCGTTTTCAATCTGCTTAACCCCCTGCATACCAAACCAGCTGCCGATGGTGCCCGTGCGACCGTCACGAATGACTTTCTGAAACTCCATCGCCGGATAACTGAACACCGCGATCCAGGTGCTATCCAAATATTTGGTTGTTTTTCCACTCTCGCCCGGCGTTGCGTAATAAGGGGCATAAAGCTTGGAATCAACCTGGAATACACCTGAAAAAGTGGCCATTTCATCGTGTCCGGTGATCTTCGACAAATCCACCGTGCTTTTACCGGCAAGGATATTATTCTTCGCGTCAAATTTGAAAAACGTCGCAGTCGGATCGGATTTGCTTCTGGAAATCTGGGCGCCTACGAAAGCGTCCGCATTGACCGTACCGTAAATACCTGCCGTAACTGCATTAACCGTATTTCCCACCTGACTGACAGCCCCTTTGGCATCGAGTTTGTAAGGCGTAATCGGCCCCTGCCCGCCATAAACCATCGCATAAAGGGTATTATTTTGTGAAATAAACGAGTAAGCATCCGTTTCCACGCCACCTCCCGATGTCGTTAAAGTTCCTCCCGAAACAGAGTCCGCCGTCACAATATAGGGCGCGGTTTCGCCGCTGGATCCCACGGAATAAGCTACAAAAACATACTTTGATTTTTCCTTAGGCTCCGGTGTAGGCTCTGTCCCTTTTTCATCATCACTGCTGCATGACGCCATCCATAGCATACCTGCCGCAAACATAGCGAGTAACACGCTGTTTGTTTTCATCACTTTTTATTGATTTTTAATTAAAACTGGATTATAAGATTTTTCATGGCCATTATTTCACAAGAAAATACCGCAGTTTGATATTGAAAGATCTGCTTGGTTTCTGCAAGCTGAAATTATCGTAAAGCGTTGCGTCGGTCAGGTTCCGGCATTCAAAAGCGATGTTATACTTTCCATTCGCCATCGAATAAACGATGCTCGCGTCATGCGCCAGCTGCTCGGGAATCGTCAGCTTGCTGCTGGCAGCTCCCTGACTTGGCCAACGGAGATAATATTCATGCACATAAAGCAGATTGTATCCGATCGTCAGTGTATTGCTTTTTCCGCCCACGTTCTGGAAAAACAACGACGCATTTCCATTCCCAAAAAGATAGGGCATGTTGGGTATGCGGTCTTTGTACACCGGACTCACGACAGTAGTTGAGCCTTCGTATTTGGTATTATTGCGGATATTCTGGTAGGTAACATTGATACCGGCATTGAATAAACGTTTATAAGAATATCGGATTTCGGCGTCAGCTCCGCTGTTGGTCACGTCACGAAGGTTAACCATCTGCTGAACCGCCCTGCCAAAAGAACTGTAAAGGCTTGGACGGATAAAATCCTTCGCCGAACGATAAATCAGGTTGGCGTCAAAGTAGAGATGATGAACCCTGTTGATGGATGTGGTATAATTCACGCCCAGATTGTAATTGTTGCTGCTTTCCGGACGGAGGTTTGTATTGGAAGCCAGGTTGATCACATCGCCAAACAGCTCATCATTTTCCGGCAAACGGTAGCTTTTCTCATACGAACCTTTCACCTGAAGATTGGGGCGGATAAAATAGGTTGTTGCCAGACCATAACCATTTTGCGTAAACTTGTTCTTTTGAATAAAGTACTCGTTGTTCAGCACATTCGAAGACTTGCTTTTCTGAATATATTCCTTGAAGAAAAACGTGGTGTTCCATTTTGAACTGATATCGTAACGATAACCAAGTCCGATCACATTTTTGTCCGTTTTTTTAGGCAGGCGGATCGACTCGTCGTTCGGATTTAATACATCTTCTCCTTTTCTGTTAAAAGTATTGTAGGTACTATTCAGCACAAGGGAATGTTTTTCGCTGATCTGATAACTCAGGTTTGCATTGAAAAGGCCGTTATTGTTTCGGTATTTATACAAATTCCGGCTGAGCTCCCCTCCCGGAATGTTGGGGTTACTTCCCTTGTAAATGAAATCACCGAGCCAGTTGTACTGTTTAAAAGCGGTATCGATCGACTGCTCCTGTCCGAGGTTAAAGTTTCCGTTAAAGCTCAGATTAAGCCCTTTAACAAACAGATCTTTTTTCGTGTACTTGATCGTTGGCATAACGATATTTCCTTTCCTGCGTCTTTCCCCGAACACATCATACATGCGGTTACCCGTCTGAATATCCGCCTTGTTCTGCCCCAATGTAATCCCCACAATCAAACGATCCGCAAATTTTTTGTTGACCACACCCACATTGGCGATAACAGTTTCATTGCGATACGTGTCGTGAAATCTTCTTACGCGGCTTGGAATGGAAAGCCCCGTGTTAAGATCCGGAACGACATCCACATTGACCCAGTAGTTGTTGTCGGAATAATTTTGAAAGGCATTCAGCTGAAATGTAAACCCGTTTGCCGTCGTAATTCCGGTATTAATTGCCGTTTTATGCGTATTGAAAGAACCGAAAGAATAGGAAGCATCCAGATAATTTCTGCGGTTGGGATTGGTTACGATATTCACAGCACCACCCAGGGCATCAGCGCCAAGCCAGATCGGCACAACGCCTTTGTAAACCTCGATACGGTCCGCAAGGTTGACAGGAATATTATTCAGCTGGAATGACGAACCAAAATTATCCATAGGAATACCGTCCATGAAAAACTTCACCTGTTTTCCGGTAAAGCCGTTCAGCGAAAAGTTAAAACTGGAACCTACACCACCCGTCTCCCGCACCCGAACGCCCGAAACCCTGTCGAGCACATTGGACAGATCCATGGTCGTGTTGTGCAGTTGTTTGGCATCAATGGCCGTTATGTTAAAAGCGAGTTTCGCGGTTTCCTTCACCTCCGTAAGCCCGATAACCGAAACCGCTTCGAGTTCTTTGGTAGAAGATTTAAGCTTGATATGAAATTTATGGTGCTCGCCGGCTTTCACCACCACTTCCCGTTTGTGGCTTTCATATCCCAGAAACGAAACGGATAACGTGTACTTTCCCTGACTTACCTCCTGCAACGAATAATTCCCCTCCGAATTGGAGAATGTACCCTTGCTCGTGCCGGTCAGCGCGACGGTTGCACCCGGCAGCAATTCCCCTTCGACAGACTTGACCGTGCCGGAAATTGTTGCTTTTTGGGCGAACGATAGTAAAGAACAGGCACAGAGTATGCCTGTAAGCAAGATTTTGTTAATTTGCATTACTTTTAATTTTTGACGACTTTAAGAGTTCCCGTAGTGATGCGGGATGAGCCGTACGGTTGGCGCCGTGCGGTTCTTTTTTTTGGTTTATATTACAACCTGTCCGGGTAAATCACTGATCCGGTTACGGTTGACGACTATGATCTCCTCTTTTTGCATGTTATGCTGAAGAGCGACATAGGATTTTCCTTCTTTACATGTTATGATCTGTTTAGCGTTATTTGATTTCTTGCAGTCTGAACTAAAAACGACTTTCATATCTCTCCCCGACCGGTTGGTAATTTCCATCGCACCGCAAAAATGAATGCTGCTGGTTTGCTCGGAATAATTGGTATTGGCCAGGACCTTGCTATGGGGCGCGAGCGTAAAAACAAGCCCGGAAGAAGTTGTAAAACTCTTACTGTTTTCCCCAAGCAGATTGTCATAGGAAGTTATATTCTCCTCGGAAAACGGTTTCGAATTCTGATAAAATCCGTTGATCCAAAAGCCTATGACCAGACAGGCTGCGGCAGCGTACCAGGCAAAGGTTGTTTTTAAATCACGACGTTCCTTACGCTGATAGAGAGCGATATGCCGGTCGAGCACATATTCAATTTCCAACCTGACTTTTTCTTTGCTTTCAGGATCCGGGAAGACAGATGCCGCGGATTCCGTTTCCTCCGAAGCCAGCCACAGCGTCACCGCCCAAATTTCTTCGGAAGTTGCGGTTCCATCGCTGTATCTTGCCAGAATCTGTGCTGTTATTTTCATTTGTTGCTTTCCCTATATAATACAAGTTGAACAAAAGGCACATCAGTCCCAATACGGAGGGAAATATTTTTAAAATACCGGATACTTTTTTTTAATACTTAAACCGGCACGTTCAAAAATGTTCATTCATTGTTTCAAAAACGAATTCAGACCGCAGAATACCCTGTGCCTTTGTCCAGTTTTTCTTTCAGGAAATGTAGTGCACGCGTAAGGTGATTTTTCACCGTCTTTTCAGAAAGTACCATTTCGGTGGCAATTTCTCTGGTATTTAATCCTTGTGAACGACTTAATTCAAATACCTTTCTGCATTGCCCCGGCATGGCATGGACAAAATGTTGCAGCTGGGCATTGAGCTCATTCAGCTCGACATGGTCGAGCGTCGTATTTTCTTCTGTTTTTTGTTGATCCCGGACGTTTTCAAGATGCCGCGTCCTTATGGTGAGAAGCCGGTAATATTCCAGTGTTTTCAACTTGGCTGCTCTGAGCAGGTAATGTTCGACAGGGCCTTCGATGGTCAGCGTATCCTTTCTTTGCCAAAGTGAGAAAAAAATTTCCTGCACCAGTTCCTTTGCGACCTCCGAATCATTGATTTTACTATAACAAACAGTATATAATTTCTCCCAATGTTTGTTATAGATCAGCTTAAACGACTGATCATTGATTCTGAAAAGTTCACTTTTATCGGGTACAGGTTTATTCACTGGCTACATAGTTTGAAGCAAATATAGATATTTGTTTATATTTAGTCCAAATAATAACAAATAAACCTTGATATAAAGAATTTAATAGCCGTTAAACATTACCAATAAGTGCGGCCTCTGGCTGTCCATCAGGCTGATAAGAAAATCCTACAAAATAAAAGTCGTCTGAGGCTCAAACTTCTCCCCTAACCCGAATCATTTCCCTGGGCATTTGTATCGATTACGGACCTATACAAAATATATAGTGTTCGCACACACAATCAAAATATACATGTGTGTGCGCACACTTTTTTATTCATCGCTATTGCGAATATCAGATTAAAGATTAATTTTACTTTTAAGACTACTCATAGAATTAAATTCTAACCTATTCCATTTAACCACAACTAACACTTATGAAAAACAAATTTTCCAAAATTTTGTACCGGTTAGTTACATCAGGTGTGGCTGTGATGTCTCTCCTGCCGTCAGCACTGAATGCTGCGCCTGACAACGGCACCACAAACCGGATAAGCCAGCGCATTAACGCCGCCGAATTCACAGTCAAAGGAACTGTTACCAGTGCCGAAAAAGAAGCACTGCCCGGTGTTACTATCGTCGTAAAAGGGACATCCCAGGGAACAACCTCCGATGCAAACGGGAATTTCTCCCTGAGCATTTCTACACCCGGATCCACCCTTATTTTCAGTTTTATCGGATATGCAACCCGGGAGGTTGTTGTAGATGGCGCCAAAACACTCGACATTGTGCTCGAATCCGATGTAAAAGGCCTTGACGAAGTGGTGGTGGTTGGATACTCAGCAAAAAAACTGCGTTATTTATCAAGTTCAGTCTCCACGATCAACAACGAAAAACTCCGCGACGTCACCTCCAACGAGTTACCTAACCTGCTGCAAGGCAAGGCGCCCGGTGTCGTGGTTTCTTCGGGCTCCGGTGATCCTACGAAAGCAGCCAGTATCGTGATCCGGGGTGCAGGAACAATATCAGCCGGCACCTCCCCGCTTTATGTCGTGGATGGAAACATTGACGGTACCTATAACCCCGTCGACGTGGAAAGCATTACGGTATTGAAGGATGTTGCGGCTACCGGTTTGTACGGTTCCCGCGCCGCCAATGGCGTTATCATTGTAAATACCAAAATGGGGAAAGCAGGCAAAACGGAGATCAGTGTGAACAATACACTGGGTTTTGCAGAAGCCAGCAGCGGGAAATTCAAACTCATGAATTCGCAGCAACTCTATGACTACCAGAGCTCATTTTACCCAAGAGACCCGTCGGCGTTATCAACCAACACCAATTGGTGGAACGAGGCATTCAGAACGGCGTTTGTCAATAATCACAATATCTCTGCCTCGGGAGGCACCGACAAAACCACGTATTACATCTCTGCAAATTATTACAAGGAACAGGGAACGGTTGTGGAGAATGACAAGACCGGTTATAACTTCCGGGCCAATATGAAGTCCCACCTGACCAGCAAATTAACAGCGTCGGTACTTTTCAACGGACAGTACACCAAGGATAATTACCAGAACAGCAACACGTTGTATGATGCTTATGTCAACCTGCCTTTCGACCCTGCTTATGATGCAAACGGTGCTCCGGTCGATGGACGTTATTACCCAAAATGGCTGGGGCGCGATCGTGAAAACTTCCTGCAATCGTTACAGTACAACTATGCCAATGGAAAAAGTTTGAGAACAAGCCTGGATGTGAACCTGGATTACGATCTGACAAAAAATATTACGCTTTCCAGCTATAACCGGGCCAATTTCAGCAACGGATCTACGGTTACCTATTATGACCGACGCACCAAACAGGGTGGAGCCAACGGCGGAGAGTTATACAACGGAAATACCAATGCCAACCGTTTGCTGACTTCAAACAGGATCCGGTACAGTGAAGATTTCGGCAAACACAGCCTGACCGTGCTGGGTGTTGCCGAAGCAGAAACATCCTATAATTATTATGCAACGGTTTCGGGCAAAGGGCTTCCGGCCGGGCACGATGTAATGTCTGTGGCGACCAACGTATTAACCTCTCCCACAGCATACAGCGAGCAGGTGGCATTCCGCAAGTTTCTTGGTCAGGCGGATTACAGTTATGACAACCGCTACTTTTTAGTTGGCTCCTTTGTCAATGAGTTTTCTTCCCTTTTCGGAAAAAACAATTCGTCAGCCAACTTCTATCAGCTAGGTGCTTCCTGGGTACTGTCGAATGAAAATTTCCTAAAAAACAACAAAACACTCACATTTGCTAAAATACGTTTGAGCCACGGGATTGTCGGAAATGCCACGATTCCAAACTTTGCGTCACTGGGTTTATATTCGATATCTCAGTCGGCCAGTTACGCAGGTTTGCCGGGAGCATCGCCTTTCCAGAAAGGAAATCCGGATCTGACCTGGGAAAAAATCAAGTCTTCCAACATCGGGGCTGACATCAGTTTATGGAACAGAGCTGATTTGAGTATCGATGTTTATAACAAAACATCCGACGACCTTTTATATCAAAAACCGCTCACAGCGACCACCGGATATAGTTATGTGTGGGTGAATGCAGGATCTGTAAGAAACAGAGGAGTGGAATTCAACCTGACCACCAGAAATTTCACAGGCGGCGATTTCACCTGGGAAACCAACCTGAACATGGCTTTCAACCGCAACAAAATCCTTGAATTAAGTAATGGCGCAGCCACTTTCGCTCCGGGTAACCGTTTGCCACTGGCAGCAGGACATGACATGGGCGAATACAACCTGCCGATCTGGGCGGGAGTAAACCCTGAAAACGGGGATCCGCAATGGGAAAAACTGGTAACGGATGCCAACGGTGTTATTACCAAAGAACTGACAAACGTTTACAGCAGCGTGCAAACGGCACAATCTCGGCAGTTTACCGGCAAATCGGCTACACCTAAATTTACGGGAGGATTTTCAAATACGTTCAGCTACAAAGGTTTCACGGTCTCTGCATTTTTCAATTTTGTTTACGGAAGCTGGGTGTACAACGACAGCCGTTTTTACTTCGACAACGACGGATTGTATGAAAGCTACAACGCCATGGTACTTGCCAAGGGCTGGTCGCGCTGGGAAAAACCCGGCGATGTTGCCACACACCCGAAACCCATTGTGGGCGGAAACAAAGACTCCAACCAGTCGTCTTCACGATACCTGGAAGATGGCAGTTACATTCGTTTGAGAAACGTACGGGTAGGTTATACCATTCCGGCACGGGCTGTAAAAAAGATCGGATTTTCGAGAGCCAACATTTTCCTCAGCGCGGATAACCTATGGACAGGAACCAAATTCTCGGGAACAGATCCGGAAGTTTCCTTTGCCCGCGAAGGCGAATTTGCGTTGGGCTTATCCAGCATAAAATACCCGATAAGCCGTAAATTTTTGTTAGGCGTTAACTTCACTTTGTAAAATATCAGGTCATGATCAAGTTCAATTCCATAAAATTATTCCTTACTCTTGGGCTGATAACGATGTTTTCAGCTTCATGCGAGCAGTATTTCGAACCAACGACAACCATTGATGAAACCACTGCACTTGCCAACGAATCCGACGTTCAGACGGTTACCATAGGAACTTATTCCATGCTCCTGCACGCTAATTACACAACCAGCGGTCATTACATGATGGAATACCCGAGTGATGAAATCGCACAGGGGCAAATCTCTTCCAATGACCTCACCAGGCTTTACCGATATACGCATATCAACACATCCACTCATGCGACCAACTTCTGGAGTCAGGCCTATAAGGTTATTGCGGCGGCCAACAAGGTCATTGCTTTTGTTCCCGACAACGCATCGGCGGAACTGAAACAACTAAAAGGTGAAAATCTGTTTCTGAGAGCCATGGTGCACTTCAACCTGGTCAGAATGTTTGGCCGCCCTTATCCGCAAAACAGCGGCGCCAATCCGGGCGTACCCATTTTGAAGGAAGGCATGAGTGATGCAGATGTGCTGACGTTATCGAGATCTTCTGTAAAAGAGGTTTACGATTTTGTCATCAGCGACCTGCTGTCGGCGGCGGCGCTGATGGGATCAACCAAAACAAACATTTATGCTTCCAAAGAGGTGGCATATGCGTTGCTCTCGAAAATATATCTTTTTAAAGAGGATAACGAAAATGCGCTCAAATATGCCAATCTGGTCATTGATAGCAAAAGATATTCACTGCTGTCATCGTCGGACTACCCGAGTTATTTCAAAATGGCGACGGAGAGTAACAAAGAGACGATTTTTGCCGTGCGTCATACCAATGTTCAGATTGCAGGGATCGGAACAATGTACATCAGCAGCGACCAGGCCGGAAATCCGCTGGGTCAGGGTGTAAGCGGCTGGGCCGAACTTTATGCTTCGAAAAAGTACATTGATTTCATAGCCAAGTATCCGGAAGATCTGAGAAAATCCTTTGTGACACCCTATAACATCAGTGGTGTTTTGCAGTTCAACCAGAAACTGACGCCTGCCACACCGATGTATTATATCAATAAATTCACTTTGCAGGAAAATGTGATCAATGCAAGTTCTCCTGTTTACCTGAGACTTGCCGATATATACCTCATCCGGGCCGAAGCAAACGCAAAACTCGGGAAGCAGGAAGCCGCCATTACGGACGTTAACCTGATCCGCGCCCGCGCGGGTCTTTCAGGCACTGCGCTTCATACGGCTGCGAGCATTACGGCACAAGGTAAAACATTGCTGGAAACCGTTCTTGATGAACGTTATGTGGAACTTGCTTTTGAGGGACACCGGATTTATGACTTATTCAGAAACAATATGCCGATGGTCAGAAATTATCCGGGAACGCATGCGCAAAACAACACGCCGACCACCGACATTCGTCAGACTGTTTTGCCGACCGATCCACGGGTGGTTTATTACATACCGCAGGCGGAAATCAATCAGAATAGCAAGCTAACGCAAAACCCTTAATATCAAGAACATTAAGTCGCTATGAATGCTGGCTGCTGTTTGAGAATCAACCAACGAGTTGCTTTTCAAACAGCAGCCCATTTTATGTTATGCTTGTTTATACCCCTTTGGAAACATGAACGTGAGCAGCGCCGCAATCAGCAGAAAGTTAAATTCCACACCATTACGCCCGCCTCCTACCACAAACCAGCCTTCCGGAAAATGTACCATCACGATCCCCATGATCAGGATAATAATGGTGATCCCACAGGCCCATTTGACAAACTTTTGAAAGATCAGGCATACAGCGGCGGCTACATGTGATAACTTGATCGCCCATGCCAACGGTACGCCAAACGGCCCAAATCCCTGCTGATTAAGATATAAATTACCAAAATCATTCACGCCGTTGTCAAACATGCCGGGAACGCCATGCATGATCAGAATGACGACTACTGCAAATCGTAAAATAAAGTTATTGTCAAGTAAACTCATGATTTTCGGGTTTGTGTTGGCCTGGGCTTGTTTTATCTCAATTCGCTCCCGGCAGTTGAAAATATAAAAATTATTTAGATATGCAGTAAAACCGTTTCATTCGCAATGGGCTGCCAGGCTTTCACTTATCCCCGCTTCTGAGATTTAAACGGCCGATTCCAAAAGTAATCGTAATTTTACGGAGAAAACTTCTCAGTAATTGACGTATGGATTATGTCTGCAAAGTGAAAAGCAAGACCGGATTGATTGCATTCATGATATTATTTACCAGCTTTTTTTCTTTTGGATTCCCGAGAGAAAAGGGCCGCGTGCTTAATTATACCCTGAAACAGGGCCTCTCTTTTGGCATCGTCAACAGCATTGTTCAGGACGATAAGGGGTTGATGTGGTTTGCCACCAGCGACGGCCTCAATCAGTTTGATGGCAATACTTTTAAAATATTCAAGTTTAATGCCGATAACAAAAACAGTCTTTCCGGAAACTATATAAAATCCATTTTTAAAGACAAAGACGGAATTATATGGGTTTCTTCCCGTAATGGAATTAACGAATTTTCAGCTGACAAAGAGCAGTTTATCCGTCATCACCCTTCTCCTGACAAGAAAGGTGTCGACGCGGACGTGAGTGATATCAGTCAGGCCAGAAACGGTGATTTATGGCTTTCTTTGAATGGAAACGGATTCTGCTCCTATAACAGAGCCAGGAAAACTTTTACCTATTACAACCAGAATACCCTGCCCATATTGGCCTCCAATTCGATCTTAAACGTTTTTGAGGATTCGCACCATATGTTATGGGCGGGAACGCGAGACTCAGGTATCGAGGTTTTCCGGATTGATAAAAACCGCAAACTGACCAAATCGGGTCTGGATCTGACGGCGTTGCCTGACGCCCGGATCAACAGTATTTATGAAGATCATCTTGGTGATATCTGGATTGCATCCTCAAAAGGGCTAATCTTTTTTAAGCGAAGCAACGGCAAATTTTATGTGTTAAAACTCAATACCTTTCACGGAAGTAACATTTGCCTGTCGCTGCTGGAAGATCAAAAAAAACGCCTGCTGGTGGGCGTGCAGGATGGAGGACTGTACAGCCTGGACCTTGCCCAGGTGCAAAGCCGCGAACCGGGTGAGTTTTCGTTTGAACCTGTAAAAAATTCCCGTGCCGAAGGTATTACCCAGCGTTCAGTTCAGTCGCTTTTTATGGATAAGGACCGGAATATCTGGCTCGGGACTTACGGCGAGGGGGTATATCTGATCAGCAGCATCGTCGAAAAATTTCAGCATTTTGAAAAGAAAGTCGTCGATGACCGGGCGGAAGGTTACTTGAGATATTACGGAATTTGTACCGATGAGGAAGGAAATTTATGGCTAGGAACTGACGGTGACGGCATTTATAAAACCAAAAGTACAGGCGAAGTAATCAAACATTACCCGGCGACAAACAAACCCGGCGGTCTGACGGACGGCGCAGTCATTTCCGCTTACCGGGATAGCGGCGGCAACTTATGGTTTGGAACCTATTCGAAAGGCCTCTTCCTTTACAACCCGGCAACGGATTCATTCAAACAATATGCCAATGAGCCCGGCAATCCCCGGAGCCTTCCCAGAAATGACGTCCGGGTAATTTTTGAAGACTCAAAAAAGACAATCTGGGTTGGCACCAACGGCGGTGGACTTTGCAGGATGGACAGAGCCAGCGGCACTTTCAGCCAGTTTATCCCCGGAAACAGCAGCCTTAATGCCAACGACGTAAGAGCGATAACGGAGGATAAGAGAGGTAATCTGTGGATTGGTACATATGGTGGCGGCTTGAATTACCTGGATTCAAAAACCATGAAATTCACCTCCTACCTGAACGACCCGAAAAAGAAATTTTTCCTTTCCAACCGTATCATTTTTTCACTTTATCTTGATCAAAAAGAACGCCTTTTCGTGGGTTCCGAAGGCAACGGGCTCTTAATGGTCGATACCCGGAAGAAAACGGCAAAGCTGTTTTCTGAAAAAAATGGTCTGGCCAATGACGTTATCAATGCCATACAGGCAGAAAGTGATACCAAAATCTGGGTCAGTACCAACAAAGGTCTGTCAAGAATTAATCTGCTTGACAATTCGGTCGAGAATTTTGACCGTAGTAACGGGCTGCAAGCCGGTCAGTTTAATCCGGGTTCGGTATTGTATAACGAGAAGGAAAAGTTTATCTGTTTTGGCGGAACGGAAGGGTGGAACCTGTTTTATCCGGACCAGATCCGGTCTTCGCTCTACCACCCCCGTGTGCTCGTGACAGGCATCCAGTTATTTGGAAAGGACGTTCAGGTTGGCCTGGAAAAAGACGGCAAGATGGTTCTTAACCGGCAGATCACGGACGATACAAGAATCGTTCTTGATCCGAAACAAGCCGTTTTTTCCATTCTGTACACCGCCTTGAACTATGCATACCCCGAAAGAAGCAAGTTTGCCTACATGCTGGAAGGCCTGGATAAGGATTGGAACCATGTGCTTAACGAACACGCGGCCACCTATCGCTACCTACCCGCCGGCGACTATACTTTTAAAGTAAAAGCCTCCAATCAGGATGGCATTTGGTCTGACGACTATGCCAGTGTGCATATCCGCATCCTGCCGCCATGGTATCAGACATGGTGGGCCTACATGCTCTATGTGACGGCCATCGCGCTGGCTTTTTATTATTACCAGCAATATAAAATCCGGCAGTCCAATCTTCAATACGAGATCAGGCTGGCGCATTTTGAGACGCAAAAAGAGAAGGAGCTGAATGAGAAAAAAATCTCGTTTTTCACGCATATTTCGCATGAGTTCCGAACACCCTTAACGCTGATCATCAACCCGGCCAAAGAACTTTTAAAGGAAAATAATACGCAGCAGGATGCAACCAGCCTGAATATCATTTATCGTAATGCAAAAAGATTGCTGAGCCTCGTCGACCAGCTTCTGCTTTTCCGGAAGGCCGAACAAAAACAGGATGAACTGAAACTGGCCGTACATAACTTGCCTGAGCTAATCCGGGAAGTGTTTCAGTATTTCTCCCATCAGGCTGAACATAAACATATCCGTTACGATTTTATCTGTGACAACGAAGACATCGAAATCACGGCGGATCGTGAAAAAATTGAGATCGCCTTATTCAACCTGGTTTCCAATGCGCTCAAATTCACACCCGAAAATGGCCGGGTGAGCGTTCACTTAACCGAAACCGAAAATCAGGTACAAATCCTGGTTTCTGATTCAGGACCAGGAATTCCGAAAGAAGCCAAGGAAAAAATCTTCTCTGTATTTCACCAGTATGCCGACAGCCGTTTTCCATCCAAAGGCGGGTTTGGAATCGGCTTGTTTCTGGCACGAACGTTCACCGAGAGCCACTTTGGCACCTTAACTTATGACTCCGTCGCAGAAGAAGGCACCACTTTTAAAATGACCCTTTGGAAAAAGCATAACGCCCTCCCGGCTGATACCAAAACAAGCCTCAAAACAGAAAATGCATCCGTCCTTCTTGAAGAACTTGCAGAAGCTCCGCCCCAGGAAACAAAACCAATGGGTATTACCAGCGAAAGCAAACCCGTGATGGAGGAGCTGAGTGCGGACTTTGCCACCTTGCTTATCGTGGACGACGATACCGAAATCCGGCAATATTTAAGACATATTTTTACTGGAAAATATAAACTGCTGGAAGCCGTCAGCGGTGAAGAGGGTCTGATGCTCGTCAAGAGATATTTGCCGGACATCATCATTTCCGACGTCATGATGGACGGAATTTCGGGGATCGAAATGTGTGCACAGCTGAAAGCCGATGTTTCGCTGAGCCATATCCCGGTTGTACTGCTCACGGCAAGCTCCTCATCACAGATCCGTCTGCAGGGAATCGAGGGCGGCGCGGACGATTATATCAGCAAGCCATTTGACAAGGATCTGCTGGTTGCCAAAATCGCTTCAATCCTTAAAAGCCGGAGCGACCTGCAAAAATATTTCTTCAACGAAATCACCCTGCAAAGTAACGATTTCAAGATATCGTCGGAGTATAAGGAATTCCTCAAAAGTTGTATCGGCATCGTCGAAAATCACCTGACCGATCCGACCTTTAATATTAAGGTGCTGGCGGCCGAAATCGGGATGAGCCACTCGACATTGTACAACCGGATCAAGTCGATCTCGGGGCAGTCGACCAACAGTTTTATCCGCTTCATCAGGCTGCGCCGCGCGGCCGAAATTCTGATCACCACCGACACGACAATTTCCGAAACGGCGTACCAGGTTGGTATCAATGATATCAAATATTTCCGCGAACAGTTCAATAAACTTTTTGGCATGAAACCTTCGGAATATATAAAAAAATACAGAAAACCCTTCCACGAAAATCAGCTGATCAACAAGGACGTTTTCAGGAATAAAATGGGATAATTCAGCAAGAATATTGAAGTATGAAGCGTATGACAAGCCTGATTCGATTAGAATCAGGCTTTTTTATTGAAATACCCCCTTTTTAATATGAGAATGTCCCCCGTCTGGCAGATTTAAATAATCCTACTTTTGATTGATCAATTTATAAAAAATCAGAACCCCGGCAGGACATATTATTATTTCAAGAAAGGCGGTTTCCAAAGGCATATTTTGAAAATAATGAAAAATCCGCACGCAAATCTGCGCTGATTTTAAAAGCCAATTATTTAATTATTCAATCATTTCTGTATGAAAAAAACTTTTCGTAAAACCTCTGCTTCGCATCCGCACCCACAAGGTGCAGGCAGAACAATTTGGAAAAGCGGGCTGCTTGCTCTGCTTTTTATGGTCGTATCTACGTTCAGTTTTGGACAGGCATTTAATGTCAAAGGAGTACTTACTTCCGAGACGGGCGAAACCCTGCCTGGCGCCAGTGTAATCTTAAAAGGAACCTCAACGGGTACCACCACAGATGCCGAAGGAAAGTACTCTCTGAATCTTCCCGATTCCAAAGGCACGCTTGTATTTACCTACATCGGTTATGTGGGGCAGGAAGTGGCTGTGGCGAATAAAAGTCAGATCGATGTGAAGCTGCTAACCAACGACAAAACGCTTGACGAGGTTGTCGTGGTAGGTTACGGTACACAGAAAAAGGCGACTTTAACAGGATCTGTTTCCGAAGTGAAAGGTTCTGATATCGTTAAAAGTCCGCAACCAAACCTTTCCAACTCCCTGGCGGGACGTTTTTCTGGATTTGTTGCCAACAACCGTGGCGGTGAGCCGGGTTATGACGGTTCCAGCTACACGGTTCGTGGTTTCGCTTCCACAGGAAATAGCGATGTGCTGATCGTTGTGGATGGTATTCCCGGACAGGTTGGCGGTCTTGATCGTCTTGACCCGAATGATATCGAAAGTATTTCTATCCTGAAAGATGCTTCGGCCGCCGTTTACGGAAGCCGTGCAGCGAATGGGGTTATCCTGGTTACGACTAAACGTGGCGGAACGGGTAAACCGGTTATTTCTTACAGTTTCAACCAAGGCTTCTCCTCGGCAACCCGTCTTCCAAAACTGGCAGACGCACCGACTTATGCGACGATTCTGAACGAGATCGATTATTACAACAATCCGGCCGGCGGCATGAACCAGCATTATTCCGCTGCGGAAATCCAGAAATTCAGAGATGGCTCAGATCCGATCAATTACCCAAACACCGACTGGCAGAAGGAAACATTGAAAAAAATGGCGCTGCAAAACCAGCATAACCTGGGTATCAATGGCGGGACAGAAAATGTAAAATATTATGTTTCCCTGGGTACGATCTATCAGGACGGTTTATACAAACACGGAGCGACCAAGTACAAACAGTACAACTTCCGCTCTAATATTGATGCCAATGTTACGAAAGACTTCAAAGTAACCCTTTCACTTTCGGGTCGTCAGGAAAACAGACAATTTCCGGTATCATCGGCTTCCAATACTTTCCGCTCTATCTACCGTGCCTACCCGACCGTGATTTCAAAATATCCAAACGGCTATTACTCAACCGGTGTAGAAAACAGCAATCCGGTAGTTTTGGGGACGAACATGGGCGGAACAACCAGCAACCCTACCTCTGTTTTCAATGGTATTTTACGCGCAAGTTATTACACGCCTTTTATAGACGGGCTCTCAGTGGACGGCTTTTATTCGGTTGATAAATCCTTCAACTTTTCCAAAACGTTCAGTGTTCCTTACACGCTTTACAACTACAACAAAACAACGGACGCGTATAGCGCTGTTGTAGCCGGCGGATCGGCGGGTAAGGCATCTTTGACGGAAAGCCAGACGAACATTACCAACATCACCCAGAACATTCGTCTGAATTACCTGCGCCAGTTTGGAGCACATAATGTCAATGCATTTGTGGCTTATGAGCAAAACAAACGCAATGAAATGACTCTCGGAGCATCAAGGATCAACTACCCTACTGCTTCCACACCGGAACTTTCTCAGGGAGGTCCGGCTGCTACAGACAAGGATAACAACGGAAAGAGTTATAACTTCACAAGAAAAAGCGTAATTGGTCGTCTGGCCTATAACTTCAATGAGAAATATCTGGCAGAAGTACAGGCTCGTCTGGATGGTTCGTCTATTTTCCCGAAAGGAAACCAGTACGGTTTTTTCCCTTCTGTATCGGCAGGTTACCGGATTTCGGAAGAAGACTGGTTTAAAAACAGCGTAAATTTTGTTAACGACCTTAAAGTCAGAGCATCTTACGGTACATTGGGTAACGACAACGTAGGCCAGTTCCAGTATTACAACAACTACTCGTTTAACAATCAATATGTTACCGGTGACAATGTGATCACATCAGGTATCGATTTGACTAAACTTGCGAACCCGAACATTACCTGGGAAACGGCCAAGAAAATGGATATCGGCTTGAATGCGGTGGTATTGAAACACTTCAATCTGGAAGTTATTTACTTTAACCAGAAACGTTCCAACATTCTTGCAGCACGTAACGCATCTATCCCTAATACATCAGGTATCGTAAATCCTTACAAAACCGATCAGAATACGCCATTGGTACCGGATGAAAACCTTGGAAAGGTTAACAGCAGCGGTTTTGAAGCAACTTTGGGATACAACCATGCAGGGAATTTCCGGTATAGTATTTCAGGAAACGTTACCTATGCAAAAAGTAAAATCGTGTTTATCGATGAAGCACCGGGCGTACTGGATTACCAGCGCCAGACAGGCGGTCCGCTTTACACGGAACTTCTTTACAACACCCTTGGGATTTTCCGCACACAGGCCGATCTGGATAAATATCCTCACATCCAGGGTGCGAAATTCGGTGACCTTATTCTGGAAGATTACAACCAGGATGGTAAAATCACAGCCGATGACCAGGTCAGAACAAAATATGGCAATGTTCCTTTGCTAACCTACGGATTGGTTTTCAACGGAGGTTACAAAGCTTTTGATGCTTCGATCGTATTCTCGGGACAAGGCATGGTAACGCAGTATGTATTGCCGGAATCAGGTCAGGTTGGAAACTTTTACAGCAGCTGGGCAGATAACCGTTACAGCCCGACAAACACAGAAGGCACCTATCCGAGAGCAGATACAAGAGCGTCTTCGTCGATCAACGGAGGTCTTTATAAAAACAACTTCTGGCTGAACAACGCTTCTTTTGTAAGGCTTAAAAACATTGAAGTAGGTTACACACTTCCAAAAGTAACGCTTTCAAAAATCAGATTGTCGTCGCTGCGTGTTTATGCAAGCGCTTTCAACCTGTTCACCATCACCGGCGTGAAAGATTATGATCCGGAAGGAAATAATTCAAGCGGACAGTTTTATCCGCAGCAAAGAATTATCAACCTGGGTGTCAACATTAAGTTTTAATTGAAAACCGAATCATTATGAAGCGAATAACAAAATTTACAATACCTGCACTGCTGGGTGCCATGCTTTTAACTTTCTCAGCATGTCAGGAAAATTTTCTGGATGTAGTGCCAACGGACCGTGTTTCGGATGCATCAATCCTGTCTGATTCCGTGCTTTTCGAAGCCTATGTGCTGAACCGCTACATGGGTGCGAGACTGACGGACAAGGAAGCCGAAGGAACCCTGCCTGGGTTTGGACGCGGATTTGAATACGCGATGTGGTCGTCGGTAACGGATGAATCCATCTACAACAATGATGATAATACCTGGCTTGTTCAGCGCGGACAAATTGCGCCGGAGAACACAGGGATTGCGGGAACATTCTGGGGAAGAAGTTACAGAAGTATCCGTGAGCTTAACTATGCGCTGGCAAACGTGGATAACGTACCCATGAGCCAGCAAAAGAAAAATGCACTGAAAGGTGAAATCAAGTTTATCCGCGCATTCCGTTATCATGACCTGATCCGTAACTACGGAAAAGTGGTTTTGCTCGGTGATAAAGTTTACGAAATCAGCGACGACCTGACCAGCCAGGATCTTTTCAACCGTTCGGATATCAAAGCGGGTATTGATTATGCGGTGGCTCAGCTGGATGAAGCGACTGCCCTTTTACCTGCTTCCAATGATAACAATGCCTGGAAACTGGGCCGTGCAACCAAAGGTGCTGCATTGGCTTTGAAAGCAAGATTGCTGCTTTATGGTGCAAGTCCGTTGTATAACGCTGCTACCTGGCAACAGGCTGCTGCGGCTTCCAAGGCTGTTATGGATTTGAATAAATACAGCCTGTTTACCGGTGGTTATGGTAATCTTTTTACCTCTGAAAACAATTCAGAAATTATTTTCGGGCGTTTTTATGCAAAGGGAGCGCGCCACGTATGTCTGGAAATTGCAAACGGTCCTAACAGTTATAACGCCTGGGGCGGAAACGTACCGGTTCAAAATCTGGTGGATGATTATGAAATGCTTGACGGAACAAAAATCTCAGATCCGGGCACAAGTTATGATCCGAAAGACCCGTATAAAAACAGGGATCCAAGGTTCTACGCGACCATCCTGTACAACGGAGCCACTTATCGTAACAGCACCATCCAGACTTTCACACCGGGTGGGAAGGATAGCAAGGACGGTCCATCCAACTGGAATACATCCAAGACAGGATATTATCTTAAAAAATTCATGAACGACAACCTGCCGATCGATAACCCATGGGATATCGCCGGTACGCAGACCTGGATTTATTTCCGCTATGCTGAAATTCTTCTCAACTATGCAGAAGCACAAAATGAAGCTTCGGGACCTGATGCGAGTGTGTATGCAGCCGTGAACGCGATCAGACAACGTACCGGTGTGGCGATGCCTGCCCTTGCGGCAGGCCTGACGCAGGCACAGATGCGTGAGAAAATCAGAAACGAACGCCGTATTGAGCTTGCCTTCGAAGAACATCGTTTTTATGACGTACGTCGCTGGAAAATCGCAAACGTTACTGAGAATGTACCTGCATATGGTATCGAGATCGGTAAAAACGGAACGGCTTTAACTTATACCAAAAAAGAAGCCCTGACCGGAAGAAGTTTCGCTGACAAACAGTACTGGCTGCCGATCCCCCGTTCGGAAATTCAGGCTTCTAACAACAAGCTTGAACAAAATCCGGGTTATTAACTGACCTTGTTTAATCGCCCTTTTCTTCCCGGAAAAGGGCGATGTTTTTTCCCCTAAACAAAAACACATGTATTTTCCACAAAATCATTACTGTAAAACCGTTATTGCTGCCAGCCTCTTTCTATCAGTAACATGTTGTAAGGGATCGGAACCGCAAAAAAACAATACGACGCCGGATAAAGAGAAATCGGTGACGGTGACCATAAATCCGGCAAAAACCTATCAAACCATCGATCATTTCGGCGCATCTGACGCCTGGGCCTGCCAGTTTGTGGGCAACTGGCCCGATGTCAAAAGAAATGCGATTGCTGATCTGCTTTTCAGCCGTGATACGCTGACCAACGGACAACCCAAAGGAATCGGCCTTTCATTGTGGCGGTTCAATATCGGGGCAGGAACGGCTGAACAGGGTGACGGCAGCGGCATAAAAGACGAATGGCGCCGTGCTGAGGGTTTTCTGAACAATGACGGTACTTACAATTTTAACAAACAGGCTGGCCAGATCTGGTTTATGAATGCTGCAAAAATGCGCGGTGTCAACGAATACCTTGCGTTTCCCAACAGCCCTCCAGTCCAGCTGACGGTTAATAAAAAAGGTTATGCCACTGCCGGCAAGCCTAATCTTTCCACGGAACAGTTCGGAAAATTCGCTGATTATATGGCAGAAGTAGTCGCCGGAGTCAAGCAAAAAACAGGGATTACCTTCAACCACATAAGCCCATTAAATGAACCCCAGTGGGATTGGAGCGACGGCGGCCAGGAAGGAACACCTTTTTTCAACAACGAAATTGCAGCGATTACAAGATCCCTTAGTGCCTCACTACTCAAAAAAAACCTCACAACGAAGATTGACGTGGCAGAAGCCGGTCAGATCGAATACCTGTATTCTGAATTTAACAAACAGGGCAGGCAAAATCAGATCAGTGCCTTTTTCAACAAATCGTCCGCAGACTACATCGGCAATCTGCCCAACCTGACGCCGGTGATTTCGGGACACAGTTATTTTACAACCTCACCTTACAAGGATGGGGTGGCAAAAAGGGTACAGATTGCCCAGGCACTTCAAAATAATCCTGGCTTAAAGTACTGGATGTCGGAGTATTGTATTCTGGGTGATAACAACGGAGATATCAAGGGAGAAGGAAAAGATCTGGGGATTGATCCTGCACTTTACGTGGCGCGCGTAATCCATAATGACCTGGTTAATGCCAACGCTTCCGGATGGCATTGGTGGATCGCGCTTTCACCTTATGACTACAAAGACGGTCTGATTTACGTGGATAAAAATAAAACGGACGGTAACTTCCAGACCTCGAAAATGCTTTGGGCACTGGGTCAGTACAGCCGTTTTATCCAGCCAGGCGCGGTCAGAATTGACGTCACCAACAGTTCAGAACTGCTGGTTTCTTCATTCAAAAACACCAATAACCAACTGGTGACGGTGATCGTTAACCCAACGGCTCAGGACGTACCAGTAAAACTGGATTATACTGCTTCCAAGGTAAAAAATAGGATTTACCAGACCTCAGCCCAATCGGATATGGTACCTGTTTCCATCAATAACACAGGCGAATTTGCTGTTGGTGCAAAAAGTATTGTGACTGTTATTGGCAAACCATAACCGACGCTGACTATCTAATTGTTTGATATAAAATGACTCGCAGATCATCCAATGCTGATACTGCGGGTCATTTTTGCGTAAGTGCAAACGAGCGCTACTAAACGTTTGATGGATTCATGGTCACGCATTCAGAGAAAGCGACCAAACCCGTCACCACGAAATTTGTCCGTTTCACCTGGAAACTCTGATAGGGAATAGCTCAATTTTCGCTAATTTCCAGCATGAACGCATCACTCCCACTCCAAAATCTGTACAGACTCAATCTGTTGATGACCATTTTTATCAACCTGTTTGTCTTTGTCATGCTGATCATCAGCAAGGTTGAATCGATCACGTTTGTGATCATGACTTTCGTGCGGGGCTGTATCATGATTTACCTGCTGGGATTGTCAAACATCTACACGCTCCGTATCTGGCGCTCAAAATATGCCCAGTCGAACAAAAGGGGTATTTTTTTGAGATATTTATTCGGCACGTTGTTAAGTCTGACCATTTACACGGTACTGATTGTATGTTTTTCATTTTTGTCAGGAAAGCAAAACGAGTTATCGGATCAAAAAATGATCATAACGCATTTTGTTTCGTACGTGATCTTCAACACACTGATGATCGTACTGCAAAATCAGGTGCTTCTCCAGCACAGCAAGTCTCAGGCAGAACTGGAAAATATGCAATTGAAAGCGGCTGTCAGCGAGGCCTCTAAT
Source organism: Dyadobacter diqingensis (assembly GCF_024220585.1). Lineage (GTDB taxonomy): Bacteria > Bacteroidota > Bacteroidia > Cytophagales > Spirosomataceae > Dyadobacter > Dyadobacter diqingensis. The sequence continues at coordinate 161,086 of NZ_JAMXKF010000005.1, read as the reverse complement.
TTTCTCTTACGGCAGCAGATCCATCCGCATTTTCTTTTCAATTCCCTGACTATTTTAAAATCATTGTACAAAAAAGATACTGAAAAAGGTGAATTCTATCTGACCAAGTTGGCCAATTTCCTGAGGGCTTCCGTTTCAGATCATGCTTCCAAAATTTCTTCGCTGCAAACGGAATTAACGCTTTGTCTTGACTACATGGAAATGCAGAAAATCAGGTTTGGTGATGCCATTGAATACAATGTAAACGTATCCGAGCAAGCCAGAAGCAAATTTGTACCTTTCTTTTCCATTCAGGTTTTACTGGAAAATACAATTAAACACAACGCCCTGACCGAGGAAAATCCACTAAGAATCAATGTCTCGGATGACGGAGATTATATTACGGTTGAAAATAACCTTCAGGTAAAATCCAACAAAGAAGTTTCGACAGGCCTGGGTTTGGCAAATCTTGCAGAGCGGTACAAACTTTTGTCGGGTGATCAAATTGATATAAAACAAAGCGCGGAACGTTTTTCAGTAACTATTAAAATGTACGAGAATGAAAATTATAATCATTGAGGACGAAAAATGGACCGCCGACGACCTTGCAGATACCATTATTCAGGCTGCACCCACAAGCGAGATCGTCACAGTTTTACAGTCGGTAAAAGAGGCGCTAACCTATTTCGGCAAAAACGCCGCTCCGGATTTGATATTCAGTGACATACAGCTTGGCGATGGGCTGAGCTTTGAAATTTTCTCAGCGATCGAGATTACCACGCCAGTCATTTTTTGTACCGCTTTTGATGAATATGCGCTTAACGCTTTCAACGCCAATGGCATCGATTATTTACTAAAACCGTTTACACTAACCTCCGTTCAGGCAGCGCTAAAAAAATTTAATAACCTGCGAAATTCTCAACCGGTAAACAACGACAGCTATTTCCAGTCGCTGATCAAAGAAATCTCGACTCAGTATCAGCCCAGGCAAACGGCTATTCTGGTCTATTACAAGGACGTGATTATGCCTGTAAAACTGGATGATATCGCTTTGTTTTACGTTGAAAACGAAATTACCCACCTCGTAACTTTTGACAACAAAACCTATTACCCCAAAAGCAATCTCGACGAGCTGGAAAAAATAACCGGCACCGGGTTTTTCAGGGCTAACAGGCAATGTCTTCTGAACCGGAAAAGTGTGGTAAATGCATCCAGCTATCTTTCACGGAAATTGTCAGTGGCCGTGTCCATCCCTTTCCATGATATTATCACGGTAAGCAAAGAAAAGACGCCCCAATTCCTGGCCTGGTTATCGGGGCATCCGTAATGTCTCACAGGGCGATGCCCTGTGGTGAGGGATGACGCCCTTTCAGGGCTGTAATTTCAGTCCTTTCCAGAATGGCAGGAACGAAACCGTCAGGTTTAAATAGGGTTCGTTGGTCGTTTTGGTTTTGATGAAGTAATCTGCCGGACGGGCTGTGTCGCCCATAAGTTTGGTAGACGGCGTTGTGAAAATACCGGCACTGACACCCACCACCACACTTTTGGATATCAAATGCTCCAAAGTCACACCAGACTTGATAATTAAAGTTGTTCCAATGGCATTCGCCGGTAAGTTGGACTCATTCAGATTAAAAAAGAAGAAATTGCCGGTCAGCTCAGAACCGAGCGAAACGAAACTTTTGGCTGATAATTCTTTTCTGAGAACAATCCGTGATGGCATATCGGCGAGCAATTCCATGCCCATATTCGAAAACTTCCGGGAATAGCTGATGATTGGCGTTACAGGGGTTACCGAGGAACGGTCACTGATCAGTGCCAGTCCAACCGACAGACTTGAAACCGGATTTCTGAATAGATTAATGGATGCGAATCCTGTAAAAACCAGCCTGGTTCTGTCAAGCTCAGCATTGGCTAGTCCTGACGCAGCAACACTCAGTGTAAGAGGTTTGTGAAACAATGAATCGGTTCTGGTGAAGCTGGCAACAAAATTGAGTGTGGTCAGATTCGTTTTCATATTTTTCACACCCAGCCGGGGTGTATAGCTGTTCACACTACTAAGGTTCAGGTGCTGGTTGGTAATTCCAAACGTTGAGGATATCGAATTTTTACCCCAGGACACAACAGGCACCGTGAGGTGCGCCTTAACCCTGACGATCTGCGCTTTCCCGTCGAACAGATCGTCCCCGAGCAGCTTTGTATTGACATTTGCATTGGAGACAAAATCCGTTGAAATGGATGCCTGCCGGATGCTTGGATATTTTAAGGCAGCCATTCGGTAATAAGTGAATTTTAGTGAATCCAGTGCTTTTGGGCTAAGCTGATATTTTAAACCCTGGCCAAACGCAGGAATTACGATTACCCACAACAGGGCACAAGCAATGATTGTTTTCATTGTTAATAAATTAGGTTAGATTTTTGACCGTTCTGTGAATTAATGCTTTGCACTTTTTGGTAGCCCAAACCGGATTATCATTCCTCCATCATCACGCAAAGACCAGACACAATCGGAATATATATCATGGCGCTGGCCAGCCCCTTCATGATAAACTCCGCGTTGTCACTTTCGACTTCCAAATTCTTTACAGACACAGTATCCGGACACAGCATACCTGTCTGGTAAAATCTGAAAGTCAGCGATTTAATTGGTTTTGATATTCTTTTGGTGCTACAAATCCATGACAAGACAGAACGCTCTTCCCCCTATCTATTTTTCAAAAAAATCATTAATAAAATCACGGCCTGAAAAGATCCTTAAACATCTGCAAATGATATCATTTTTACGCAAAAAAAAAATCTCAGCGAGATCCACTTACAAAAGATAAGTAAATCTCGCTGAGATAGTAAAAAAAATGCTGTTTGACGCGGTTAAGACCGGTTTAAGCATTTAAAGCAATGACCGGTTCGGGTTGTGGTTTGGTACCAAAACGGACAAGCAGTTTTTCGATGATAAGATAAACGGAAGGAACCACAAACAAGGTAAAGATCATCGAGCTCGTAAGGCCACCGATAATCACCCAGGCCATTCCGTTTTTCACTTCCGCGCCCGGACCACTCGCCAGCGCGATCGGCAGCATTCCCAGGATCATCGCCAAGGTGGTCATCAGGATAGGACGAAGCCTTTCCTTACCCGCTTCAATAAGGGCCTCTTTTACAGAATGTCCCTGGCTTTTCAGTTCGTTGGTGAAGTCAACAATCAGAATCGCATTTTTAGAAACAAGCCCCAGCAGCATGATTACCCCGATGATGGAAAAAATATTCAGCGTTTCCATCGTCAGTGCAAGGGCAAGAAACGCTCCGATCAGCGCAACCGGTATTGAAAACAATACCACAAACGGGTAGATCAGGCTTTCATAAAGTGCAACCATGATCAGGTAAACCAGCAAAATCGCCGTAACCAGTGCCATTCCCAGACTGCCAAATGCGTCGCCCTGGTTTTTCACTTCTCCCAGATATTCAATGGTAATTCCCTCCGGCAGTTTGATATGGCCTGCGCTCAGTTTGATATCGTCCGCCACCGATCCCACCGGGCGGCCTACCACGTTGGCATTAACCGTGATCGCATTGAGACGATTATTTCGCTGTAACACACTCTCACCCAGGGCATCCCCCACTTCTGCAAACTGGCTTAATACAAAACTCTGACCATCGCTGTTCGCAAACGACAGATTTTTGACATTCCCAATTTCCGAACGGTTATACTGGTCGAGACCAATTTTGATATCATACTCATTACCAGCCTGTTTGAATTTACTCTTATCATCGCCGCTGAAAGCATTTTGCAAGGCAGCGCCAACCTGGCTGGCATCAAGTCCCAACAACGTCATTTTTTCGCGGTCGAGTTTTACATCCACTTCCTGTTTTTGATCTTTAACGGATAACTCCACAAACTGCGTTCCCGGAATGCTGGCAATGGTATCTTTGAACTGACTGGCCACAGCCCGAACCTGTTCAAGATCAACACCTTTTACTGCAACCTGAATCGGCGCCTGACTTTGTCCGGAAATGCTTGTTGGCGAAGAGGATACCTTTATGCCTGGTATCACCGCGCTGATTTCCCGCTGCATTTTCAACCCGAATTCACCCGGAGAAAAACTTCTTTTACTTTTATCTACCAGTGTCACAGTTAGTTCCGACAAATTTCCATTATTGGCCGCACCAGCAACACTCCCCGAGACAAATCCGATACTTGAAAATACATTCACTACCTCGGGTTTTTGCATCACCATCTTTTCAACCTGCTGCGTGACCATATTGGTCTGATAAATGGTCGCTGACGGGTCCAGCTCAATCTTGATCATAAGCTCACCCTGATCCGATGACGGGATAAAAGTAGCACCAATAAAACCTTTGGCAAGCAGCATAACAGATCCGAAAATCAGTATCAGAACGCCGGACAAAAGCCAGCGTTTTTTCCCCAGTGCAATCTCCAACAGGTATGCATAATCCGCTTTCAGCTGATCAATAATGCGTTCAAAACCAAGGTTCAGTCTACCCCACCAGCTTTTTTCATTCATTTCTTCGAGTTTACCAAAACGGCTTGCCAGAAGCGGGGTAATGGTGAAGGAAACGAACAAACTCATCAGGGTTGAGATCACGACAACCAGTGAAAATTCACGCAGAATAGAGCCGATGATACCACCTGAAAGTGCCAGCGGGAGAAATACCACGACGTCTACGAGGGTGATAGCCAGGGCAGTAAAACCAATTTCACTGCGCCCGTCGAGCGCCGCTTTTCTTCGGTCGGAACCCATTTCCAGATGCCGGTAAATATTTTCCAAAACCACGATCGAGTCATCCACCAGAATACCGACAACCAGCGACATCGCCATCAATGACATCATATTCAGCGAAAAACCGAGAAAATACATCGCAATAAACGTCGGAATGATGGAGCAAGGCAAAGCCACCAGAACGAAAAGAGAGCTTCTGACGCTATGCAGAAAGGCAAGCATAACCAGTCCGACGATGATAATCGCCAGCACGAGATCTTCCATCACAGCATGCGCCGATGAAAGTGTGTACGTACTCTGATCGCTGGAAACTTCAAATTTGACATCATGTGATTTAAACTGATTTTCCAGTGAAGTAAATTTTTCCTTCACCAGCCGACTGACATCCACAGCATTGGCATCTGTTTGCTTAACCAGCTGGATACCAATGGATGGAATACCGTTGATGTGATTGATTGCCGTAGTCTTGGCGGTTGCATCCACCACTTCGGCCACATTTTCAAGATAAATCGTCCCTCCTTTTCTATCCTTTGAAACAATCAGTTTGTTGATCTGCCCTACCGAGGTGACATTGGCGTCATAACGAATGGAAAACTGCTGATTTTTCGTTTCAATCTGCCCGGCCGGAAACGACTGATTGGCCTTGGCCACCGCCTGAGTAACCTGGGCAATGCTTAAATTATAGCCTTTCAGTTTAGCCTGATCAATATTGACCTGAATCTGGCGTTCGTCGCCGCCAATGATATTAACCTGTCCGACACCCGGAATATTCTGAAGAAGCGGACGCACCTGAAGATCAATAAGGTCATACAAGTCCCTTGGAGCCAGTTTGGACGTTACACCTGCCTTAATCACCGGTGTTTCTTCAAGACTGATCTTGTTGACAAGCGGTTTGTCGATGTCTTTGGGCAATTCATTTTGCGCCTGATCCGCTTTTCGCTGAATATCCCGCTCGGCTTTGTCTACATCGGCATCACTTTTCAAAGTCACCGAAATTTGTGAAACCCCTTCCTGCGAAGTCGAACTGATCTGATCCAGACCTTCGATGGAGGCAAAGGCATCTTCCAGCTTTTTGGTTACCGAACTTTCAACCTCCGCTGCCGAAGCACCCGGATAAACCGTGCTGACACTGACGACATTAACCTGCATTTTAGGCAGCAGATTATAGTTAAGCAAGGTATAACTCTGCAACCCGAAAAGGATAAGCACAGTAAAAATTACCACGATTAACAAAGGCCTTTTTACGGCTATTTCTGATATTGACATGTCCTTTGATTAATTAGATAAACTAACTTCACTTCCGTTTTTCAGGTTAATCTGCCCCGAAGTCACCACACGATCACCGGATTTCAATCCGCTGATTATTTCTATCATACCGCCCGTTTCCCTTCCCGGCTGCACGGCTCTCAGAGCCACCCTGTTGTCCTGCCCGATCACATAAACCGAGGCATTTTTAACACTTTCGGTAAGCGCCTCGCGTGGGATAACCAGAATCTGTTCCTTAGATTTTTGGGAGAAATCCGCATAGACAAACGTGCCTGAACGGAGCGGTGCATTCTGCGCATTATCGACCATGATTTCTGCCATATAATTGTGCGTGACATCAGCCTGCGGACTTATAAAAGATACCCTCCCCGAAAAAACCGTATTAGGATATACGTCCGTGGTAATCTTTACAGATTGTCCCTGTTTGATCTGATATACCTCAGCTTCCGTCAGATTCACCTGTACTTTTGTACGCGACAAATTAACGATCGTGGCAATTTCAGAACCTGCATTGGCAAAAACACCTTCTTCCAGATTTTTGGCCGCAATGATACCGCTTGTCGGCGCTTTCACCGAAGCGTCCGTCATTTGCTTTTTGATCTGGTCAACCTCAACAAGCGCGTCGTTGTAATTCTGACGGATCTCGTTTACTTTTTCTCTCGTCGCCGCTTTCCCTTCGTAAAGCTCAGTATAGGTTTGCAGGTCCGTTTTCAGTTTGGCCAGACTGCTCTGGGCTTTTTGAAGATCCAGCTGGGCCGTCCGGTTATCCATCATAGCCAACACCTGCCCCTGACGAACCTGATCTCCCAGTTCAAACCGCACCTTTTGCAAAATACCGCTGCTGGTCGTGATCACCTTCGATTCTTTGTAAGGTGCCAGGTTTCCCGTTTTCACAATGCTTACTTCCAGAACCTGTTCTTTCGCTGCCGCATATTTAACAGGAATTTTGACCGCCACTTTTTTCTCTGGCTGATTATTTTCATCCAGTTGCTTTTTATTGGCTGTCAGCTTAAAAGCGATCAACAGGATCACCGCCAGAATGCCGATTGAAATGATGTATTTACGTTTCATGATGGATATTATAACGTGTTATGAAAAGTTTTCAAAGTGCCGTTCGCTTTTTCAAGATCGATTTTGGCTATCAGAAAATTATAGAGAGAATTCAGGTAATTACTTTGGGCTTCTTTTAGCGAATACTGCGAGTTCAGCCAGTCGGTCAGGTCCGTAACACCCTTCTGATATTGCAGATCCGTGCTTTTGAAAACCGATTCAGCAAGCCCGATCGTTCTTTTGTCATTTTCCAGGCTGCTTTGCGCCTTGATCAGTTGGGTACGGGCATTGTCGAATTCCAAATGGAAGGTCTCCTGATCGATCTTTAAATTCTCACGCGCATTAACCTGCTTAATCCTGGCCTGATTGTACTGTGCATTACGCTTAAAACCATCAAAAACCGGTATCGCCAGCTTCACACCGACAGCGGCAAAATCACTGATCTTTGAAAAAGACTGACCCAGATCATCGCCAAAACCGACCCCGCCATATCTTGCATACGCTGTCAGTTTTGGAATTGCAGTAGCGCGGATCCGCTTCTGGTCGATATCAAGCAGGGTGATGTTAACTTCTGACAACTTAAAATCGGTACGGTTTGAAACGTTGAATAACGGAAAATCAGAGAGGGTAAAATGGGTCTGCTGTGCAACGGGTTCATCCAGCACAAAATCCTGGATTTTAAGCGAATCGCTGAGCGAATAACCCATCGCGTTTTTCAACTGGTTTTGCGCCAGTTCAAGATTGCTTTCCGCAACCAGCACCTGCGAATTGGTGTTATTGTAATTCACCTGGATCTTATTGACATCCGATTCCATCGCCACACCTTTTTCCAGTTGCAGTCTGGAAATCCCGAGCTGCTGCTGATAGGTATCTAGATTGCTTTGCAACAACGACAACTGCTGACGATAGACAAAAATCTGGTAATAAGCATTGCTGATGTTGTAAATGATGGTCTCGTCATTCTGCTGGGCATTTAGCTCCGCCTGTTTGATCGACACCTTATTGGCCTTCAATCCCGTGATCAGGGATTTGTCGAAGATCGTCTGGTCAACCTGGGCAGTGATATTGCTGTTGAATTTTTTAGTAAATGCTACCTTCACATCCGTGGGGCCAAAAACACCGGCAGGAATGACGGATTGCTGCACTTTAAGGTTATCGTCGACACTCCCGTTCACATTCACGGCAGGCAGATATGCCGCCATGGCTTCCTTTGCCTTGAAACGGGCAGCCTCTCCTTCATTTTTATATACAACCGTGCTGCGGTGGTGTTTAAGGCCATAATCTATGCATTGCTTTAAACTCAGATGCTCCTGTGCCTGTGCGGAGACAGACAAAGCGATAGCGAATATCAGAAAAAAATACCTTTTCATTTGGCTTATAGTTGACACTTCAAGTGCATTTTTGATAAGTCAAAATTCATTCTCCGGACGCATAAAGAGTTGCAGTTCGTCATTGAGACGGACAAAATCAGGGGTGAAAAACAGCAGCCATTCGTATTGTTCTATTTTTACTCATTTAAGTTCAAAGGGCATTTATCGAAAAATGTCTTCCCTGCTATGAGCGCGCCGATACCCGTACCCCGTTCTACCAGTTTCAGTAGTCAATTTGTCCGTTTCGCCCGGGAATAGGTACTTTTTCTTGCTGTTGCAACGGAGTTTTGCGTAAGCATTCATCAAGTGGAATAAGTCAGAAATGACCACTTGGGCATACATTCAACGAGCAGGATACTATGAAAAAGGAGAACGAGCACTGTGCAACAGGTTTTATTGAAGAGATTTGGAATGGCAGAAAATTTGACAAACTGGAAAACTATCTCCACCCAGATTTCACAGACTATTCGCTGCCCGCAGGACTGGGAAATGCCGCAGGTTTAAGGGCTTATCTGACAGAATTAACCGGGAACATCAACCACAAAACCACCATTCAAAAACTGATTATCGATCAGGAGTTTATCATTCTGGAAGTCAGCGTAAAGTTAAGCGCCGCCGCCAAACCCATGAGCAAACAGTTCGATAAAAAACAGCATGAAACGATCACCGGATACCGGATTCTGGCGATGGCAGACCAGCACATCATCGGACACTGGGAGTGCTTTGATTAGTGGAGAAAAGTCACAATCGGTTACCTAAAATTGCTGCTTCTGTACCATCACCTGTTTGCCAGCTCCTGAGCAACTCCTGATAATTTTTAAACAAAGATTTGACAGAACCCAAATCTTAGAAATATTTTTATTAGCATTGGGTGTTATTTAGCACATGTCTTTTCTGAAACATAAAGAATTTTAGAAAACATGCCGGCAAATCCAGTCCGGCATCAGGAGAATCGTTATGCATACCAACCAACCCTTACACGTTTTAGTTGCGCCCCTGGACTGGGGATTGGGCCATGCAACCCGCTGCATCCCGATCATCAGATATCTTCTTGAAAAAAACTGCGTGGTAACGCTGGCAGCGGAAGGCCCGGTAGCTGTGCTGTTACGAAGCAATTTTCCTGATTTGAAAATAATACGATTACGGGGTTATAAAATTTCGTATAGTAAAAATTCGCTCACCTTCGCCGCGAAAATACTGGCGCAAGTCCCTAAAATATTAAGATCCATAAAAAAAGAAAGGCACTGGCTCAGCCAAATGGCAGACGAGTATAAATTCGACCTTATTATTTCTGACAACCGGTATGGGCTAAAAACAGCCGGCCATTATTCGGTTATCATGACGCATCAGTTGCAAATCAGATCGGGACAAGGAGCACTGGCAGACCGTGTTTTAAAATCACTGCATTATCCCCTGCTGGAAAAGTTTGACGCATGCTGGGTTGTTGACGAAGCCAGCCAACAAGGCCTGGCCGGAAGTTTGTCGCACCCTGACCAGATACCTGCAAACGCCCGATACATTGGTTTGCTATCTCAGCTGAATCCTGCTGTTGAGAGGATCGCCACGGATGAAAAACATATTTTGGTTTTACTTTCCGGGCCTGAACCTATGCGTGGCATTTTAGAGCAAAAAATATTGGCGCAGGCTTCCGAACGGAAAGAATACCGTTTCACGATCGTAGCCGGGAATCCCTCTGCGCTTGTCCCGTTGTCGTTACCTGATCACATCAGCTACCACACACACCTGAACGCCCCGCAGCTGACGGAGTTACTCAACAAATCGGTTCTTGTAATTTGCAGAAGCGGCTATTCTACCCTGATGGACCTGGCTGTTATGCATAAAAAAGCGTTGCTAATCCCGACACCCGGACAGTCGGAACAGGAATATCTGGGTCATCGCCTGCTTGATCGAGGGTTATGTTTCTGTCAAAAACAGTCGTTGTTAAATCTGGAAAAAGACATTCCAAACGCCTTAAAATATCCGGGATTTGATCAGTCAACCAATGGAAACATTCATCAGCAGATGCATGCCGCGATTGATGAAGTTTTAAACCATATCCGGTCTGAAAAAACGCGTTAAAAGCAGGTTTTTGCTAATTTGCAGAATATCATTAATTGATTCTGCTTATGAAATTTTTCATCAATGAAACCAGTCAGATCGTTAACGAAGCGATTGACGGATTACTCACAAATCCTAAACTGGCCAAACTCGATAATTTTCCGGAGGTAAGGGTTGTCGTGCGTAAAGACTGGGATAAATCCAAAGTAGCAATAATCTCCGGTGGCGGATCCGGTCACGAACCCGCACATGCAGGTTTTGTCGGCAAGGGTATGCTTACCGCAGCCGTTTGTGGTGATATTTTTGCGTCTCCAACGGTTGATGCCGTTTTGTCGGCAATATTGGCAGTAACAGGCTCTTCCGGCTGTCTGTTGGTTATTAAAAATTACACGGGCGACCGTCTCAATTTCGGGCTGGCAGCAGAACAGGCCCGGGCGCTGGGTTTCAATGTAAAAACCGTCACCGTCGATGATGATATTGCACTGGGCAAAGATGTAAAGAGACGCGGGCTGGCAGGGACTTTGTTTGTGCATAAAATTGCCGGGCAGCTTTCCGAAGAAGGGAAAACCCTGGATCAGATTGCCGATGCTGCGCAAAAGGTCATTAACAATACTTCATCGATCGGACTCTCATTGACTGAATGTCAGCACCTTGGACAGGAACCAACACATAGGCTGAATGATCATCAGGCTGAACTGGGACTTGGCATTCATGGGGAGCCGGGTATAGAGGTCATTGCCTATGATAAAGCCGACGTGATGATGACGCTGGCTGTCGACAGACTTACTTCTTTTCTGCCCGAAAGCGACGATAAATATGTTTTGCTATTCAACAACATGGGCAGTGTCAGTCCTATCGAAATGAGCTTACTGGTTAACTCATTTCAAAAAACGAAACTTGCCGAAAAAATCAATTACCTCATCGGGCCGGCAGCGTTGATGTCGTCGATCAATATGAGCGGTTTTTCTCTTTCTGTTTTGTTACTCGATGAGGAAACAGAAAGAGCCTTGCTGGCTCCCGCAGAACCGGCAAGCTGGCAAATTCACCCATTTACAAAACCGGCCACGATAAGCAGTCCCAAATTACCGGAGACGATACCCGACGCTCCTTCTCAAAATCCCAGAGTTCAAAAGCTGATCGAAAAGGTGGCTCATTTACTTGTAAATATTGAAAAAGAGATTAATAACCTGGATGTAAAAGTGGGCGACGGAGATGCAGGTTCTACGTTTGCGTTATCAGGACGGCGACTTTTAACAGTGATAGAAAAACTTCCGCTCAATGAAACCGGAAAACTGCTGTCTACTATCGGCAGAATTCTGGCCCGCGAAGCAGGAGGATCCAGCGGCGTTTTGCTGTCTATTTTGTTTACAGCAGCAGGAACTGCTTACAGCGAAAATCCGGATCTTGGCAAAGCATTACTGGCTGGTTTGCAAAAAGTAAAAGATTACGGCGGTGCGGCGCTGGGCGACCGGACCATGATCGACGCCCTTCAGCCCGGATTTGAGTCCCTGGCGAATGGAGATACTATAACCGCAGCTGCCGGACACGCCCGTCGCGGCGCAGATCATACCAAGGATATCGTCAACACGAAATTTGGCCGCTCCTCGTATTTATCCGAGCAGGTGCTTAGAAATGTACCGGATCCCGGAGCAGAGGTAATCGCGAGAGTTTTTGAAAAAATCGCCGAAATAAGTTAGGAAGTGAAATCTCAAAATCGAAACAAAGCCAGTCTCTCAAATCCCGGACTGGCTTTGTTGTTAGTATTCGGCTTCGAAATGATATTACGGGCCTGACAGAGCCATATCATTTATAATCTGATTGTTAAAATCCGCAATTAATTGTCACAATAATTACTTAACGGACATCTATATTGTTAAAAAAAATCTAAATTCAGTCCTCAATTCCTGAGTAAAAAAGCAATCTGGATTTTTTGTACACCTAACGCCAAACGACATGAGCAAAATCATCCCTCACAACCGTGATTGCAAGAGAAAAAATTTGGTCAAAAAGCAATCTGACAGGACTTAATTTTTGATATTTACTATACTCAATGAGCTCCCCTTTTTAAAGCCATCGTTATGAACCAGCGTTTTAAAAGTTCTCTTATTGACAAGCTTTTAGATAATTCGATTGAGATTGATGAATTGAAGTGGCTGCGTGAAGATATCGACGCGGCGGATCTTTCATGTATCATCCAAAGGATATATGACCTGAACGAGAGCTATATCCTGAAAATCTCTGCCGTTAATGGCATGCTGGAAAAGCTAAATGTGATCAAAAATAAACGCCGTAACAACAGGTTCTTTAATAAAATCAGGAAAGGTTTCCGCCAGGTATCTAAAAGCGACAGGAAGATCATTCTAGCAGAAGGTGATTCCTGGTTTAATTATCCGATCATCCTTACCGATCTCGTGGACGTCATCGGGATGGATAAAGATCTTGCAGTATATAGCATTGCGTCAGGTGGTGACTGGCTTCTGAATATGCTTACGGCGCGTGTGTATGTGGAAGAACTTTCGCTGCTTCACCCTGATTATTTCCTGATCAGCGGCGGCGGGAATGATCTTGTAGGGTCCAGCCGGATCGCAGCCATGCTGGACCCCACCGGGCAGTCCAATGAATATGCCAGAAACGAGTGGGCGCAATACATGATCGGGAAAGTACATGCAGCAGGTATTCAGCTCAATGAAGATGACTTCAACGAAGGGCTAAAATACATCTCAAAGGACTTTTTCGCGCTGCTGATGTTTTTTCACCTTCAGTATTATTTTCTGATCAGCGAAATCCTGAATGCCGGGAATAAAGGCAACAAAACACCAAAGTTTGAAAACATTAAAATCATCACGCAGGGATATGACTACCCTGTTCCTTCCTACGAATCGGGCATCGGTGTTAACCCCTTGCACTGGTATGTTCCGCTTATCAGGAAGTTTCAGCAAAACGGGAACTGGCTCAAAACACCGATGCAGCTGCGAGGCATTAATGACGCAGAAACTCAACGAAAAATCGTCTATGCGATGATCTTTCTTTTTAACGAAATGATGATCGATATCGGACATATTTTCACTGATGATAAAAAAATGCCAGGACGGGTTTTTCATATCGATGCCCGGGAATCCGTCGGTGAGAACGGCTGGACGGATGAGCTGCATCCCAAGGCAGAACATTTCATGAAAATAGGAAGGGTTTTCAAGCAGTGTATCAAAAACCCAACCTCAGCGACTTATCAGCAAGTTTTCGTTGTAAAAGAATTTAACAAATGAGCAATATGAGACTGATTGCCTGGCTGTGTTTTATTTTGCTAGCCGCTACTTTAAAATACCTTTCGTGGGACTTTCAGCATTTCAATCCCGGGATTCCGAATGATTTTGCATTCGAAACGGCCGGCAAAGATGAAACCCGGGCGATTGTTGAAACTTGGGATACATCTTCCTGGGGCCAGCATAGCGTCACCACGGGTGTGAAGCTGTTTACTTTCATCGACTTTGCATACATTCTCGCATACAGTTACATACTGGTCACGCTGAGTTATGACAGGATGCAGCTCGAACGCCATACCTTTTTAAATAATCTGTTGCGGCTCTGTTTCCCGCTGGCTATTCTTGCGGGCCTTTTTGATGTCGTTGAAAATATCCTGTTCCTTTTCAACATGGAGCATTATGATCTGGCCGGAGGTTACATTTCAATCAGTCCGTTCACCTACACCAAATGGACTTTGATAGCCATTGTTGCCCTGATCTGGCTTATTTCCAAAATCAAAAGCCTCATCATCAGATAAAAAATGCGGCGATATGGCTACCGCCGCATTTATCCTGAGAAAATAATTTTACTGCGATGTCTTCTTTTTATTTCAGTTTGACAGCGATCGTGTCATATTTGCTCACCGTAAAGACATCAATCGCTTTGCGGTCCGGTTTGAAAGAAGATTTATAACTCAGCGCCGTACCCGGTTTCCAATCGTTTAGCGTACTTATATTGACAGTTGCGCCCACCAGCAGCGTTTTCGGCTTTGAGTCAGTCGCTACATATTTCAGCTCAGTATTCACATTCACGGTATCCGGCACATTCCAGTTGACTTTTAGCACTTTAAGCGTCGAATCATATGCTGTTGAGCTGATGCTTCGGTTCAGCAGGCCCGTTTCGTAATGCGCTCCGAAGGTTCTTCCGTTAAATCTCAGAGGCACCGACTTATTCCCCTTCGCGTCCAGGGAATACATTTCGAAGTTATACGCGCCTTCGGGTAAAGGATCGATCATGATTTTGACCGTGTCACCAATACGATTTGAAGCAACGGGAGCTTCCAGCGAGTCAGCCCGGTTGTTCCAGTAAAGCCGGAACTTTGTTACGCTGGGGTCGGCACTCAGTACCCACAATAACTGTGTTCGGTTTCTGCCGGATGCCACCAGAACGGTGTCTCCCCTCCCCGGATAAACAATTTCCCCACCAACCTGATACTTCCTGAAATCATCCCATTCTGTGCAGGCTGTGAGCATGATCAGAAAAAACAAACAACCTGTAATGCCGTATTTGATTTTCATACAATTTCTGTGTTAAGTTATTTAGTATCACCCCAAAAGGCCAGCTCCGTAAAATGGACAAACTTGGTATCCGACCAGTTCTGGTGTATTTGCATGCGGATGTAACGAACCCGGGGTGCAGAAAGCGGAAATACAAACTCCTCCCCGGCCGACATATACGCGATATCATCACCTGTATTAACCCCATAAGGACTTCCCGACGGTTTTATCGATTCGCAATCCATCAGTTTGGTCCATCCCTCATAGTTACCTTTGGTATTGGGGGCCTTCTCACTTCCCCACATCGTCCATTTTCTCGGATTACCATGTTTGTAAAACCAGTCGCCCTGTCGTTGCCATAATTTAAACCGACTCAGTTTGGCAACAACGCCAAGGTCAAAAGTAAAATGAATAGGCATTTCCCGGGTGGAAAGCGGAATGGTATGGAAACCCGGCTCCGTCACTTTCGTATCCCATAAATACTGTAACTGCCAGCCATAACCACTTTCTTCATCCGTTGGCAACTTATACTCCCGGAACTTTGTCTTGTCGAGCTGCTGCTCATAAAGCGGCGAAACTTCTTTGAAAATTGTATCCGAATAATTATTCCATCTGTCGCGGACGTATACGCCAAATTTACGGCTTAACGTATCGAACCCACGTGCTGCAAACGAGCCGTTTTTCACCTGCGTGTACAAGGTTTCTACCGGAATAAAATCTCCGTTGTTGTCTTTGGTGATGACCACGATCGCAAGTTTTGCCTCGGAAGGATTGGTAAAAGCAACATTCAGACCACCAAAATCAACACCCAGCTGAACCGAATTAAACACCGTTCTGACCGGCGGCGCCTGTGGAGAGATCTTGACAGTAACCGGCTCCGACTTATTGGAACTCTTATCGACTGAATACAAGGTGATATCATAATCACCAGCGTCAGAAAAACCTTCCACAGTCAGTTTATTGGTATAATGTGAAGCCTTGACCTCGCTCAGCTCTTTCTTGTTTTTATTCGCCGCAAAGGTGGCCATCACATATTCCAGGTCCTCGTCTTTTGGAAGCGAATAAGTTATCGTTGCACCACCGGGAAAATTCACGACCGATGCGTTCATGATCATCCCCGGCTTTTCCGAATCGCTGCCCAGTGGTTTACGGATCTGGTCGGTGTCCGAGCAGGAAAAACAAAAGGTGAATGCGGCTGCCAGCAGCAATATTATCTGTATCTTTTTCATAAATAGCGCAATTTACCAGCCAGGATTTTGAACAAGATTTGGATTGACGATCAGCGAGTTTTCCGAGATTGGCCAGAAATAATCTTTCAGGCTGAAACTGCTGGTAAAAATGGGGCGTACCCTGTAATAATTTACAGCCTCGCGCTGAGCAATATCCCACCCGTTAACGGAACGTTGCAGGTAATTTTCAGCCACCTTCCATCTGCGTAAGTCCCAGAACCGCTTGCCTTCAAAAACCAGTTCGATGAGTCGCTCCCGCTGGATAATTTCCCTGAGGCCGTCTTTCGATGTAAATTTTGATGGTTTGCTGGAAAAATTAGTCCACGATTCAACCACACCTTTTAATCCCGCCCTCAGCCGGACCCGGTCAATCCACTGATAAACCTCGGCGGATGGCCCCTGTGACTCATTTAGCGCTTCGGCATACAGCAGGTACAAATCTGCCAGCCTCATGATCGGAAAAGGATAACCTTCCACAGTATATTCCTGCGCCGGATCATTGATGGCATTGTTGTAATTGGCCAGTTTTTTGGGCCAGTAACCAGTTACAGAATACAATGAAGCGCCCTGTCGCCCACCGGTTTGCCCAAGTTTTCCTTCCAGCACCCAGGTATTGTTATCATCATTTTTGCCATGACCAAACCAGATGCTGCCATCAAAACCCAGATCGGCATAAAACCTTGGTTCCCGGTCGTAATTGAGCTGAACCGTGGTATAACCTTGTTTGATGTAATAACGCTCGCTGGCCAGGGCCTGCCGTAATGCGGTAAACCGGCTGGCATATTTGTAATTCCTATCCTCTTCAATTGGGACGCCATTGTTGCTGTAAAACATTTCAGCAATATGGATCGGAGGTGCCAGCATGGAGCCGATACTTTCGTTGGGAATGGTTCCCGTAAAAGGGCTTAACCGCGCCTGAGATAATGACTGAAATCCACGACTTCCCCCACCGATTGAGTTGGAAGCTCCCCATATCAGTTCCACATTCCACTTATCAGTTACCGCAGCGCGGATCGACATCAGCCGCTGGGTAGAATCCGAAACTTTCGTGGAAACCGATCGCGGCACAAATTCATACAGCTTATGGCCGTTCCCGATACAGGCATCGATGGCAGCCTTACAGGCCAGCGCAGCTTTCTGCCATTTCTCAGGACTTTGTGTGGTGCTGAACAAGGCATCACCATTCTTATTTTTCAGATTGGCGTAATTCTGGTTTCCGTTGAAAAGCGGACTGGCGGCTGTTGTTAATATTTCGGCTTTGATCGATAAGGCGATCGGCTTGGTTATCCTGCCCAATTCAGCAAACTCAACGGGAAGAACCGTCGGCAGATCCACGACCGCTTCATCGATCAGGCTCACGGTGTAATTAAAAACAGAGTCCACATGTTCCCGGTTTACTTTAACCTCGTCAATGGAAGCCGATATCGGAAGATTCTTTTTGATGATCGGAATCGGGCCGTACATGCGCAGCAGGTAATAGTGATAATAAGCTTTCAGGAATTTCACCTCGGCAACCCATCTTTTCTTTTCAAAATCGCTGAGATCCCGAACCTTATCCACGTTTTCGAGAAAAATATTACACTCCCTGATGGCCTGAAAAAACTTCCCGTCCCAATAATTGGCTATCGGCGCCACGATATTCTGCTCGCCCCGGGCAATCCGGTACAAACTGGCGTTGATGTTACCCAGTGACGGATAAACGGTCACAAATTCATCGCCCGTCAGAAATGCCGGATCTTGTCCTTCATTGCCAAATTGTGGTAAATTATTGTAACAGGTATAAAGATATTTTTCTGCGTCAACCCGCATTTTGAAGGCATTGTCAATCGTCGCGACGTTGTCGGGAACAATGTCGAGGTATTTCTGACAGCCGCCGGCCAGCAGCATTACGAAAAGCAAAAGGCCGTGTTTTACGTTAAATATTTTCATATTTCGAGCTTAGAAATTCATGTTCAAACCAATGTTAAAAACCTTCTGAACCGGATAACCCAGGCCATTTCCGCCCATCTCAGGGTCCCAAAGTTTAAACTTGCTAAATGTCAGCAAGTTAGTCCCGCTGAAATAAACCCGAAAATTAGTAACTTTCAGACTTTCAAGGAGTTTACCCTTTACTGTATAACCCGCTTCAAGTGTTTTCAGACGAAGAAATGAGCCGTCACGCATAAACCAGGTGCTTCGCTGCGTATTGTTGTTATTGACAGTGGTAGACATTCTGGGCCAGACCGCATAGATATCACGATTTTCTTCCGACCAGTGACTATCGGCAAAGGCTTTCAAAAGTGCGTTTTCACCGATCAGATTACTCGGGTACAAATTATTGTCATTGTTATCTTTGGGATAATTGATAAAAGGTGCCGTTGCAACCGGATTAATAAAAAATGATTCTCTGCCCAGCCCCTGAAAAAACACTGAAAAATCAAATGGGCCGCGTCCCGCTGAAACTCCAAAACCGTAGGTAATTTCCGGCGTTTCCGGATGGCCGATCGGTACGAAGTCGGTATTGGTGATCTGCCCGTCTCCGTTGATATCACGGTATTTGATATCGCCGGCACCATACATGCCAAAATTCTGCCGTGGGGAATTTTTCACATCGTTTTCATCAATAAAAAGTCGCTCCGCAATTAATCCTCTTGGCTGGTTGATCGACTGCCCAACCCTTGACAGGTGCCTGTCGCTATAATCCGGTTCTTCGAAAACCGAATAAATCGTTCTGGCCATCGTCAGATTTCCGCGGGCGATCATCCAGGTGCCATCTTTGAAGTTCTGGTTAAAATCCACAGCCAGGTCAAATCCTTTCGATTTCGCTTCACCAACATTGGCAGAGGGTATCACCGAAAGCCCCATGGTTGTAGGGATTGACGCCCTTTCCATGAGAATATTCGAGCGGCGTTGTTTGTAAATCTCCGCAATAACGTTCAGCTTTTGTAGGATCGAAAATTCCAGTCCAAGATTGGTCTGGTGTGACGTTTCCCAGGTAATATCCTTGTTCTCATAACGGCTGATTGAAACTCCGTTCCGGGTAACATTTGAGTTATAACCAAATGAAGTACCACGCGAACCATTATTCAGGTTAACTTCTGAAAGAAAGAAAAAACGCTGATCCGGTCGCCCAATGGCATCATTCCCAACAAGCCCGTACGAGCCTCTGACTTTAAGTTTGTTCACCACGCGATCAAGCGGTTTCCAGAAGTTTTCATTGGAAATCACCCAGGCACCGCCAATCGTGGGGAAGAAACCAAACTGCTTCGATTTATGAAAACGTTCCGATCCATTGTACCCGAAGTTAAACTCGGCAAAGTAACGGTTATCATAGGAGTAAGATAATCTTCCGGAAACACCTGTGTTACGACTGGGCAACGACATTTGTAATGTTTGTACTTCATTAGGCGCCGAATTGTCTTTCAGGCTTTGCTGCAAAGTGGTTACCACGGTGGCATTTACAGAATGAACCTGCTGAAAAACCCGGGAATAGTCGAAGGTTCCCTGAAGATAAAGGAAAGTTTCCAGGTTTTTGCTGCCGGGTTTGTAGTTCAGATATTCCGTGGCCGGTTCACTGAAAAACGCATTGCTGGTTTGCTGATTGAGCCAGTTGAGTGTGTACGTATCAGAGGGTTTGTCATAAGTGGAAACACTGTAAAAATACGGATTATAGGCCCTGGTAACATCGAAATAAGAAGAACGGTTGATGTTAGCCAATCCGCGGGCACTAAGTCCCTTGGTAACAAAATCCAGTTTCTGGGTAAGTTCCAGCTGCGTAAGCATTTTGGAACGGGAGTATTGTTTGTAGCCCCTGACCATATCTGCGTACGGATTCAGATACTGGCCCAGGTCAAAGTTCCCGAAAAGAATGTGGTCGGTTGCTTCATTCGCTTTATCGGGGGCATAAAAAGCAGGATAGGAAGTCGGACTTGTTTTAAGTGCTTTCTGATAAATCCCCGCACCACCGTCGATCGGCCCGTTGTAGTCATCAAAATTCCCGTAAAGCCTTACAATAAGCTGGGTCGACGGGCTCAGATTGATGTTCACGTTCGAACGAACAGAATAGTTATTAAGCTTGACGTTGTTGTTGAAGTTATTCATTTTATCTACTTTCAACATCCCGTTGTCATTGCTGAAAGAAGCAGCCACGTAATACTGGGCAACCTCCCCCCCACCGGACACGCTTAAATTCCCTCTTCGGTTTTGCGTATATTCTTTAAATAATGCTTTGCGCCAGTCCGTTGCCGGATACACATATGGATTTTTGCCTTTCAGTGTATTGTCAATCTGATTTTGAGAATATTTGATAGCCGCAAGCGGATCACGTGTCAGCTGCGCCTCATTGTAGAGTTTCATATACGTGATCGGATCGGCAAGCTCAACATTTTGGGTGGGCATGGAAACCGAGTTTTCCAGTCGAAAATTGATTTTCGCTTTTCCGGCCTTGCCTTGTTTCGTCGTAACATAAACCACGCCATTGGCTCCCCTAGCTCCGTACAATGCCGTTGCGCTGGCATCTTTCAGAATGGAAAAACTCTCGATATCATCGGGTTGCAGGCGCGCCAGGTCTGTTACGGTCAACTCCACGTTATCAACCAGAATCAACGGGGAGTTATTATATCCGAAAGTCGTGATACCGCGGATAAAAAAAGTGGCATTGTCAACGCCCGGCTCTCCGCTGCGCTGGTAACCAATCACACCGGATAAGCGGCCAGCGATCGCAGTCGTTAAATTGCTCGAAGGGATTTTCAGATCACCCGGTCTGATGGTTGTTACAGCACCAACAACCGCTTCCTTTCTTTGCTTTTGGCCAAAAGCCGTCACGACAACCTCGTCAAGTGCTTTATTATCGACTTTAAGTACGACGTTTAATATGGACTGCGTCCCTGCTTTTTTTTCTTCCGATAAATAACCCACAAAAGAAAAAATCAAGACCGCGTCGTCATCGGGAATAACCAGGCGGTACGTGCCATCCGCTTCGGAAGTAGTACCTTTCTGCGTGCCTTTCAGCACGATACTCACACCGGGTAAGCCCTCTCCCTTTTCATCGGTGATCTTACCGGCAACCTGTTTTTCCATTACTTTTATAACCGATTCGCTTTGAATCGCACCCGTCGGCTCTTTGGATTCGGGGGGTAATTTGGAAAGAATGATCTGGTTGCTTTTCACAACCTGATAGATAATGTTCCTTGGCAGCAGAAGTCTTTTGAGAATCTCGTCAACAGACTCATCCTTGACTTCCATCGTGATTTTCTCCTCGGAAGCAATCACATTTTTCTGATATGAAAACGACAGATCGACTCGTTTTTCAATATCACGGAGAATTGTTTTAATGGTTCCATTCCTAACCGATAGTGATATACGTTGCTTCAATAACTCCTGGGAAAGTAACGGCACACCCGAGCAAAAACCCGTAAAAAGTACCGCGATTAGAATTTGATGGATTGACACGCATATTATTTTACTAACCTTAAACCGATTTATAAAAATTGCCATACCTTTTTTGTTTTCCATTTTTGAATGAACAGGCGGGTTCGAAATCTAAACCCAGTCAATTACGGCATGCCGGTTTTCCTTACGTAACAGTAGTATTTTCCATGTTTTTTTAAGTTAGGTGAAAGCCCTGATGATTAACTTTATGCAAAAATTTTCCCTTGGCACACCGGCTTCTTTTGAAGTGGTATGCCCAAACAAATGTTAACGACTTATTAAATCTATGTTACCCTTATCGCTGGCTAATTTGAAACCGGGCATATTGATCCCGTCGGCCAAATGCTGGCAGTGACAGAAAGACGCCTCTTATATACAGGTACATCTTCCAAAAAAAACTAACCTTACTTTTTAAATTATTTTTTGTTTTTTTATAACTTATTTTAAAAACAAGAAAAAAAACATGTCGCAATTATTCTCCTGCGCACCCCTTCGATTCGATAACAATCTGTGCGTCAATTTCTTTATAGGTTCCACCGATCGTTTTACAAAGCACATCGAGATTGTCGTAAAGCGATTCACTGCGCAGGGAGGTTGAGACAATACATTTTGAAAGAAGTTCATGATCGTAAATGATCCTGACGCCATAGATCTTTTCCATTTCCTTTAAAACATCCGTTGCCTGAACGTCCTCAAATTTCTTTTTGTATTCTGCCGGAAGATTGGCAATGGGCAGCGGCGTATCCACCAGATTCTTTTTCAGACTTTGTTCGTCTCTGTCAAAAGTTACTTTTTGATTAGGAAGCAGCACCAGGCCAGTCACCTCAGGATCCATGCTCTGTATCCCGCTTTGCTTGTAAACTGAAACACGCCCCGTCCGCACATCAACCGTTACAGATTTACTATTTTCAAAAGCCTTGATTTCAAAACTTGTTCCCAAAACCTTCGTAACCGTCTCGTTGGCATAAACATAAAATGGTTTTGAAGCATCGCGGGCAACATTAAAAAATGCTTCGCCGCTGAGATATACCTCCCTTTTCTGCTTTTGAAAATTCGGAGGATAACTTAATTTGCTGTTCTTGCCAAGCGTCACCACACTGCCGTCACCCAGACTGATCTGCATTGGTGTTTCTCCGGTATTTACCTTTTCAAGGAGCTTATTTTCAACTTCCGCGTGGGTGATCAGTTCTTTGTACGTTATCCGTTTCTGGCCATAATAATAGTTCCAGGCACCCAAAATCACACCAATCGCAGCCACCAGGCTTCCTGCTTTTTTTAACCAATAAAAACCTGCACGCGATTTACCGGTGCGCATTGACGAAGTTTCCTCATCTTTCATGGACGACTCAATTCGTGACCATACCTGGTCTTCATCAAGTGCCGCCGGCAAGTTCTTTTCAGCTTCATGCAGTTCCAGCACGACCTGACGCGCCCTTTCAATCAGTGCTTGCTTGTCAGGATTGGCCCGTAAAAATTCATTCCACACAAAGGAATCTTCCTTGCGCAACACCCAGTTAATGAATGAATCATTATTTAAAAGATTTTCAGGATTCAAACGCTCATCGTTCATTCTAAGGGAGGTATTATGTTGTGCCCTGTTTTACAGGTACAAAATGTTTGAAAAACTAACCTGTTTTCTTGTATTATTTCTGTCAGATTTTGTATCTAACACCAATACAAGTCGTTAGGCCATTGATAACAGCATCGTCAAAAACGAAAGCTCTTTGAGTCTCAGGCGCAGGACCGCGTACGACTTGAAAAGTAGATTGCTCACAGATTGTTTGGAAAGGCCCATCAGTTGTGAAATATCATCGAGACTCATACCGTGATAAAACCGCAGATTGATCACCTCTTTCTGCCTGTCCGATAAGTTTTCGACCGCATCTTGAACCCGTTTCACCCGGGCCTGCAAACTTTCCGAATCGATGGATTGCTGCTCACTGGATAGAGAAACCAGATAATCCAGAAACCCGTCGATATCCTCCGAATTTTCAAAAATGTTGTTTCGTCCATTCCTGACCAACCGATTCCTGAGGGCGCGAAACAGATAGAACTTGATGTTTTCAACTTCGGCAAGATGCTCCCGGCGCCTCCATAAGTCTATGAAAATATCATGAACGGCATCTTCAAGCAACTGCCTGTCCAACGTAAGCCGGCAGCCATAACGGCAAAGAATTTTGAAATAACGCTGATACAGGACTTTGAAAGCCCGCTGATCTCCCTGCTTAAAGTGTAACCAAACAATTCCGTCCGGTAATGGTTCGGAATCGTTCCCTAAAAAGTTAGACATGCGCAATAAGCTTACATTTAAGTGAGTAGTGTTGATCCCTTTCTGATTGAATACATAAAACAAGTCTAGGGATATTTATACTAATATTCTAGTAATTTTCATGAAATATTTTATAAAACCAAATGCAAACCATTTCCAACTGAACTTTACAACAATCAAACCTGGCCCTTAGCACAATCTCAGGCGGGCTGCGAGCTGGTAATTTTGCCTTCATAACAAAACGAAAATCATGAAGACAATTTTTATTACAGGCACTTCGAGTGGCCTGGGAAAAGCGGCGGTTAGTTTATTTCACAGCAACGGCTGGAAGGTTATCGCCACGATGCGTAACGTTGAAAAAGGAAAAGATTTCGAAGGAATGGAACATGTGACTGTTCTGCCACTGGATATCAACGAAACGGATCAAATTAAAACCGCCGTTACAAAAGCGCTCGCGCTGGGCAATGTAGGCGTAGTATTAAACAATGCGGCCTATGGTTTTATTGGTCCTTTGGAAAACGTTACGGAGCAACAACTGCTCACACAGGTCAATACAAATCTTCTTGGGGCGATCAGGGTGACACAGGCATTTATTCCTCATTTCAGAGAAAATAAAAGCGGCCTGTTCATCAACATTACCTCAATGGCCGCGTTGCTCACCTTTCCATTTGCGAGCTTATACCATGCGGTGAAATTTGGGCTGGAAGGTTGGAGTGAAGGAATGAGTTATGAGCTGGCACCTTTTGGCGTGGGTATAAAAACAGTGGCACCCGGTTATATCAAAAGCGAATTTGGGACGAACATGGTGGTCACTACGGGAGAGCCCTACAAAGAGGCTATGGAGCATTATCTTGGCGTTGTGACCAGTCCTGAAATGATGGAGGGAGGCTCAACACCTGAGGATATTGCCAAGGTAGTGTATCAAGCCGCAACAGATGGGAAAGATCAGGTGCATTATGTGGCCGGCAACGACGCCAACAACCTGTACAACCGCCGTTTGCTGGTAGGCCCCGAAATATACCGACAGGAAACTACCCAGCATTTTTTGAAGTAAAACAGTTGGCCGAAAGCCTTTATGTAATTTTACAAGCAGCACTATTTTGCCTACAAAGCCGGTGCTGCTTTTTTCAATTTCCAGATGTCAAATACAACCAGTCCAAACGTTCCGCAGATTGTTTACTCTGCAACTTCGAAGCGCATGATCGAAGGCGAGATCTTTATCAGACAACACGTGATCGACTATATTATTTCCGGTACATCTGAAACATATTTTGGAGGCAAATCACAAATTTATAATGCCGGTGATTTTCGTTTTGCGGTCAAAAATCGGTTGAGCAAATTTGTTAAGCAGCCACCCGCCGCGGGAGCATACCGATCCATATCCATTTGCATTGATCAGGATACGCTGTTTGAAATGAAGGATCAATATCAGCCTGAGAAATTAAGTCCTCGTGCTTTTGACAATGTATTTTTGTTAAAACCAAACACATTGTTTCGCAACTATATGGACTCTCTCCTGCCTTATCTTGAAAATGGCACACAATTACATACAGATCTGGTGAAAGTTAAGATCAAAGAGGCGGTTATGATCTTTATAGCAGCAAATCCCGGGTTAAAAGAAATCCTGTTCGATTTCAGCGAACCCGGTAAAATAGACCTGGAAGCTTTCATGGCATCCCACTATAACTACAATGGCAGTCTTGGGGAATTTGCCTATCTCACAGGACGCAGTCTGTCTGCTTTCAAACGTGATTTTGCACAAATTTTCAAAACCACACCAAATAAATGGCTGATAAAAAGAAGGCTGGAAGATGCCCGATATCTGATCAAAGAAAAAAACTGGAAAGCGACAGATGTTTACATTGAAGTCGGTTTCAAAGATTATTCTCACTTTTCTGTTGCTTACAAACAGTTCTTTGGCCAAAGTCCTTCCGCGAAATAAATTAGGTCAGCGGTTACATGAGTAATTCCAAAAGATACACAGGCAAAACAACGTTCAATAAAAAATTGTACAATACTTGCCAAATTTGGCAATTTACTCACTATGTTGTGTCTGCTTTAAACTTTCCGTCGTTTATCACCCTTTCCCTATGCACAGAATCCGGATCATCAGCCTGTTATTGCTACTAGCGCAAAGCTCATTTTCTCAGGTTCAGGAACAGCACCGTATTAATTTCATGGAAACTTCATGGAAAGATGCCGTGGCGCAGGCCGGTCGGGAAGGTAGGTTTATTTTCCTTTACGCCTACACGCCTTCCTGCCATTTTTGCAGACAAATGGAGAAAGAGGTGTTTCCTAAAAAAGCGGTGGTAGAATTTTACAATACCCATTTTATAAATTATAAAATCAATATAGAAGACGGCGCGGGCGGAGAAGCCCTTTCCAAAGAATATGGCATTTTAGAATTTCCCACTTACGTATATCTTGACGCTTCGGGCAATCGGGTTCATCAAAGCGGCGGTGCCAAATCGGAGAACATGTTTATCGTCGACGGTAAAAATGCCTTTGACCCTAAAACCGCGTTTTTTTCATTGAAAAACAGGTACGACAGCGGGGAAAAGTCGCCTGAATTACTTTACAATTACAGCAATGCGCTGCGCAATTATCATAGTGCTGACAGCAATGAAGATAAAGTTGTTAGTGAATATTTGAATACGCAGCCTGCCGCAGATCTGGAATCCGAAAAAAATCTTCAATTTATCTTTACAAGGTATTTAAGCTATGGAGCACCTTCAACGCAGTATTTTCTCAAAAACCAGCAAAAATTCTCTCCTCTTTTCAGTCAGTCCGAAATTGATCATAAGGCCAACAGAATCATTACTCAAACGGCCAGCCTCGCCGGAAGAGAAAACAACCCAGCATTATTTGAGGAATTAAAACAAATGGTACGATCTGATTTTAAGGACACAACCCGGGTTCTGGCATTGGCCGAAATCCATTTTTACGGAGGAAAGAGAGACTGGAAACAGTATGCAACAGCGACCTGGAATTACGGCAGCAATGTCAAAAACGAAGCAGACTGGAAGACTTTACATGAAACAGCAATCTATTTAAGACATTTCGCGAAGGACACCGCTGTGTTAACAATAGGTGCCAACTTGATGGAAAAAGTGATCCATAAAAACAGAAGTTACGAAAACCTTTGTTTGTACGCGGAACTCCAATACAAGGTTGGCAAAAAAGATCTGGCACTTACTTCGGCGAAAGAGGCTTTGACATTAGCCAACCAGACAAATCAGGATGATAATGATGCAAAGGAACTGATCGCCAAAATAAACGCAGTAAAGAAGAACTAAGGTTGATACCGTTTTAGAATAGCTTTTAGTCTAACAGTTCTTTAACAGACGAATTCGATAAGCATAAAGCAATCCTGTCAAACGAGTGTTTATTGAGCCAAACCCAGACAAATTTCCTGTACGCAGGTTGCTCTTCCCCCTCAATTATTATCGTCTTTTCCCCTTTAAAAGTGCCCGTAAGTTGAAATTTTAAGGTTTATCAAACCTTGTACACCATTTGTACACCTCCTAACACTGGTGTATTAACCTTTTGTATACCTCAAAAAATAGTGGTTGTTTTTGATCCTGCCTAGGTTTGTATCGCCTTCTGCAACACGCTTCCGAAACGGCAGACGGTTAGCAATACCAAAACTTCAATCACTTAATTTTTCAACTTTTTAGCACATTGCCATGAAAAACAATTTACACATTGCCTTCCGGGCAATACTTATTTTTATTGCCTTCGCCGGCTGTTACTCCACCGCTTTCTCACAAAACTGGGACCAGATTATTAAGGCCAACGCGTCAGACCGGAATGACAAAGCAACCGGTGTCAGATCAAAAGATGACGGTTACGGCGCTTCGGTGGCAATCTCCGGTGACTATGCTGTTGTTGGTGCCTGGGAAGAGCAGGAAGATATGGAAGGAGATAATACGCTCAAATCGGCGGGCGCTGCCTATATTCTACATCGTACCGATGGTAAGTGGAAGCAGTTAAAAAAGATTTGCCCTGCCGTACGAAAGGAGCACACCGGTTTCGGCTACTCCGTTGCCATCAACGGAGACTATGTGGTAGTGGGCGCGGCGTTTGAAGATTCTGACCCCACTGCACTCCTAAGTATGCATGATGTAGGAGCCGCCTACGTGTTCAAAAGAGACCGTGGCGGAGAGGATAATTGGGGACAAATCAAGAAACTTATTCCATCTACACCAACTAAAATGGGCCTGTTTGGTTATTCTGTTGCCATTAGCGGCGACTACCTTGTGGTTGGAAGTCCAAGTGAAACAGAGGATCTTAACGGGCCTGGCCAAAAATACCTCGCCGGAGCGGCGTATGTTTTCAAAAACAACGCTGGCGGCACAGAAAACTGGGGCCAGGTAAAAAAGCTTACCATGGTAGAACGTAGAGAATTTGTCGAATACGGTATGTCAGTCGGCATTAGTGGCGATAATATCGTAGTCGGCTGTCCGTTTGAAAACATAAAACTTGCGAACAACGTCGTAAGAGAGGATGCCGGTTCTGTTTTGGTTTACAACAAATTTCAGGGAGGAACTGATAACTGGGGACTGATAAGCACAGTTGTGTCCCCTAACCTGCCAACCTCTTATGGATTTGGTGGGTGTGTAGCCATCAGTGGGAATTATCTGGTTATTGGCCATGATCGGGGATATGGGCTTAGTACGACCATTGAGGCTGCATATATGTTCGAAAAAAATCAGGGTGGTTCAAATAAATGGGGACTGACCAAAACTTTGGCCACTCCTACACACCAAACAGGCGACTATTTTGGAATGTCCCTGGCTATTAGCGGTGAATACGTTATTGTTGGAGCGCTGGGAGATAGTACCACAGGGCAAAATCCTATGCGGGGCTCCGGAGCAGCATATATGTTTAAGCGAGATGAAGGCGGGGCTGGCAACTGGGGACAAATCAAGAAAATTACAGCGTCAATTCCACAAGACAGAGACATATTTGGTGCAAATGTTGCAATTTCCGGTCAGGATATGTTGATCGGTGCGGAGCGACATGACAATGACGAGTCAGAATCTAATCCAGTGAGCCAGGCTGGCGCCGCCTATTTCTTCCAACGCGACAAGGGTGGCAACAACAACTGGGGTTTTGTTAAAAAGAGCATTGCAGAAGACCTTACTCCTGACGACAATTACGGTTATTCGGTCGCTATCAATGGAAATTATGCGGTGGTGGGTTCTCCAAATGAGGACCAGGACCGGTATGGAAGAAATACCTTGCCGGATGCCGGAGCAGCTTACATCCTGTTTAACAACAACGGCAAATGGGTACAGGTCAAAAAACTGACACCGGAATTACGTGGCGCTGGCGATCATTTCGGAACTTCTGTGGCGATTGACGGCTCTTATGTCATCGTTGGAGCACCTGGTCATGACTTTAATACCGAAGGAAACAGGGCCCTCAAAGATGCCGGAGCCGCATATGTTTTCTTTATAGACGCAGGCGAATCAGGAAACTGGGGCCAGGTTGATAAACTCTCCGCGTCAAATCGACAGGCTAATGATCTTTTTGGGACGTCAGTATCCATGAGTGCAGGTATCGCCGTGGTCGGTGCGCCCAACACCGATATGTCCATTGGCGACCAAAACTACGGTTCCGCATATGTATTTGCCAAAGATGCAAACACCCAAAACTGGAACCAGACCAAGGAGTTAATCGCCGAAGCAAGATTTGACAATGCCTATTTCGGAAATTCGGTTGCCGTCAGCGGGAATCATATTATTGTCGGCGCACAAAACGACTACCATAATGCTGCCGGCTCTTTCATCATCAATTCCGGCGCTGCTTATGTCTTTAAAAAAGATGACAAATATCGTAACAACTGGGTTCTGGCCAAAAAGGTATATGCTTCTGTTCCAACCTACAATGACGGTTTCGGTCGTTCCGTATCCATCAGCGGCGATTACGCAATCGTAGGCGCCTATGCTGAATCGGAAAACAGTCTGGATACCGACTACAAACAGTATGCAGGCTCCGCCTACATATTCAAGAAAGATCAGGGAGGTAACGAGAGCTGGGGACAAATCAAAAAGCTGACCGCAGCAGACCGCTCCAAGGAAGACTTGTTTGGCGCATCGGTGTCCATCAACGCGGATTACGCCATCGTAGGTGCCTATCTTGAAGATGAAAACGCAGCTCTTTCAGACACTCGCAACGGATCTGGTTCTGCTTATTTGTTCCACAAAAACATTGGCGGACAGGATAACTGGGGACAGGAGAAAAAAATCACAGCCTATAACCGGCATGCCGGAGATCAGTTCGGGCAGGCCGTGGCTATCAGCGGGCTAAGCGCCATTGCAGGTGCACCATTTGATCAGTTCGATACCGCTGAACAGAATCAATTGGCAGGTGCAGGTTCCGTACACATATTTTCCACGACCATATTTACACAAGTTGACGTCCCCATAAAACTATCCTCCTTTGCAGCCGACAAAGTTGAAAGTCAGGCCAGAATCAGCTGGGAAGTAACTTCGGAGAAAGGACTGGATTATTATCAGGTACAGAAAAGTACCGATTCGCATGAGTGGGCAACAATCGGGGAACTGTCAGCTTCACAGGCAACAGAAAGTGCGGGAGTTCATTCCATGATGGATCTCAAACCCGATGAAGGCCAGAATTTTTACCGGGTAAAAATGGTGCATTCTGATGGCAGTATCGTATACGGGAAAGTCGGGAATCTGGAATTTAAAGAATTGGTAAAAATGGAAGTATATCCTAACCCGGCCGTTGACAGGATTTTTATAAAGGCCAATATGCCAGCCCAGGTGGCATCCGTTCGTATACTCAATACCGCTGGTAAAATAGTAATAAACCAAACTGAGATGACGCCGCAAGGCATAGCCGTTAATCATTTGCCGGCTGGCATTTACCTCGTACAAATTGTAAAAACAGGTGGCGCGATACAAACAGAAAAGATTTTGGTGGCCAGATAAAAACTACATTCAAGTACTGATTATCAATGCCGGTTCGAAATTTCGGATCGGCATTGATGGTTTACTTAACCGGTGAATTTCAGTAAAAAAATCCTTAAACCTTATTCAACACATTATTAAAATGGATAGTAAATTTGCTGCCTTTACCTGGCTCACTTTCTACACTGATTTTACCTCCTGATGCATTTACGATCTTTTTAGCAAGATAAAGGCCAATCCCCTGCCCTTCCACATTGACTTGTAGTCTGGCATACTTGTCGAAAATTTTGTCAATATGATCTCTTTCCATACCAATCCCATTATCCTTTACGGAAAGAATTGTGTTTTCAGCATCTGCTGTCAGACAGATATCGATTACCGGAGGCCTTTCGGACTTATACTTTATACCATTTGAAATCAGATTGAACAGTATGCTTCTGAGATTCTTTCGTGAAAAATCGATTTGTTTAATCTGAAGGTCTCGTCGGATCAGCACATCACTGGCTTTGATTCTGTCGGCCAGGCTCCAAACAATATTATCCAGAATTTCGTCCACATCAACAAGTTCTGTTACCAGTGAATCATTTTCAATTTTGGCCACCACTGCAATTTCACCGATCAGGGATCTGAATTTTTTAATCGATGTATCAATGATCGGCAAAAACTCATCCAGTTCAGCATCACCGGTTTTTATCGCATTCATCACCGAAATACTTGCCTCAATACTTGTCAGGGGTGCCAGCAAATCATGTGAGGCAGTGTGAACAAAATTGTCGAGATCGGCGTTAACGCGCGTCAAAATTTCGTTCTTTTTGTCAAGTTGCTGTTGTGTTATTTTCAGCTCGGTGATATCATTGAATGTAATAATCGCTCCCGTGGTTTTGTTATCCGGCTGCTGGATATACGGCATGGTCATCACCTGATACCAGCGACCATCATTTGCCTCGATCTCGCGGGTGATGACAGAATCTTGCGTCAATATCATCCTGATGTCGTCGGTGATTGTTTCGAACTTAAAATTGGTCGAGATATTACCTATTGGCCGCCCGATATCGCTGTCAAGAAGATTGATCAGCTTAACCGCACCCGGCGAGAACTTCATGATCCTAAGTTCTTTGTCTATAAACAACTGCCCGTTGACATTACTCCTGAAATAGTTATTCAGATCATCATTGAGTTCAAGCAGCTCCTTGTTTTTAAACTGATAGTCGGAATTGATCGTGTGCAGCTCTTCGTTAACCGACTGCATTTCTTCGTTCGTGCTCTGCATCTCTTCATTGGCCGAAAGCAGCTCTTCGTTAAAAGACTGCATATTTTCATTTAGCGAATACAGCTTCTCTCCGGCAGCAATAAGTTTTTCTTTCAGCTCCCTGTTTTCCAATTCGAGGCTTGTCGTATACTTGCTTAGGTAAGTCTGTTCATCGAAAATCTGACCAGCGTCTATCAGGGACCCATTAGGCGTGTCCTCGCTGAAACGTACGACCAAAAAACCATTACGCCGGCCTTTGAAAATCATTGGACTCACAGATAAGGTCACCTTGATAACATCGGAACCCTGCTGGATTTTTATCCCGCTAACCAAAGTGGACTCATTACTAATAGAAACCTCACTTCTGACGGTTTTAAAAGCCACGGCAAGCGGGCCGGGCAACAACTCCGTCAGGTCAGAAGTAAGGATTTTTTGAAGCAGAAATTTGGAAGTGTCCCCATAAGATTTCAGGATCTTTTCATTTTGATCAATGCAAACAATCAGATACCCCAGATCAGTCATCACCGTTTCGCTTACGGCATCACCCAAAGTCCTGTCGATACTCTTGAAGGTATCATCCAGCGGATTTACAAGATCGGATGGCTTCGCATACATAACCCTGGGCAGCGAAAATGACTCAAATCGTACGGCCAGATTCGAATCCAGATTTTTATATATCTTCCATTTTTTACTGACAACTTCGAGGCTCTGTAATATTGGGGAAGGATTTTCGCTTGATCCCAAAAACAGATATCCTTGCTGCCTGAGTCCAAAAAGCAACATCAGATATATCTTCTTTTGCAGCGCCGGCGTCATGTAAATCAATAGGTTCCGGCAGCTGATAAAGTGCATGTTACAATACGGAGGATTTTTAACCAGGTCGTGCTGTGCAAAAATGACCATTTTCCGCAGCTCAGGCCTTACTTTATACCCATTCTCCTCAATCTGAAAAAACCTTTCGAGACGGGCTGTCGAAACATTGGCCATGATCCCTGAATTATAAACACCTCTGCCTGCATGTACCAGCGCCGCGCTGTCAAGATCGGTTGCAAAAATTTTGACGGTATGTTCATTGACCTTCTCCCCCAATTGTTCATACAGCAGCATGGCAAGCGAATAAGCTTCTTCGCCTGTGGCACAGCCTGTGATCCACATACGAATTTCCTGGCGCGGCGACAGGTTTTCGATGATTTCCGGCAGAACCTTCTTTTCAATAATATCAAAAGCTTCACTATCTCTGAAAAATGCAGTGACGCTAATCAAAAAATCTTTGGCAAGTGCTTCCAGTTCAACTGAATTGACCTTCACAAACTGAAGGTAACTTTCGAGGTCTTTAAAACCATGAGAGGCCGCCCTTCTTTTGATCCTTCTCAGGATCGTCGATTGTTTATAATCCGAAAAATCAAGCGGCAACTGGTGGTTGATAAGCTCAATGATTTCCGCTACATGCAGTTCATCATCAATACCCGATACCTGCAAGTCTATCTCTCGTTTTACATAATCTTCAATAACCTCAGGCATGGTTTCAGGTTCAAGAACAAAATCGACCATGCCGGAAGCAATCGCATTGGAAGGCATGCTATGAAATTCGGTAGTTTCCGGGTTTCTCGCAATCACCAGCCCGCCTGCCTTTTTGATGGCCTTAATACCTGCGGTGCCGTCTGAGCCCATTCCTGAAAGAATGACACCGATGGCCTTCGGGCCGAGATCTGCTGCGAGAGAAATGAAGAAAGTATTTATCGTCATGTAAGGAGCCCGTTCATTTTCCTTATCTCTCAAATACAACTTCAGGCCGCGGATCGTCAAAAATTTATCGTTTGGAATAAGATATACCTGATTGTTTACAACCTGCATCCCGTCCTCGGCCTGCTGAACTACCAGCTTGCTATGTTTGGAAAGCAGCTCTACCATTCTGCTCTTAAAATCCGAGGACAAATGCTGGACAATCACATAGGAAACCCCGTCCAGGGGAGTATGATCAAAAAAGTTGGTCAGCTCTTCAAGACTGCCCGCAGACGCGCCTACGGCTATGATATGATGTGGTACTGCTGTGAGCATGGAATGTAAGAAAAATAAATGGACACCATATTAACTACAAGGTAGCCTTAACCAAGGCCATTCCCAGATAAATCATTCATCTGCATCAAATTACTTTGCGCAGCATAGACAGCTAACCGATAAAAAGGCTCCCGACATACCTGAGCAAAGGTTTTATCTTTTTGTGTTTCATCCATTTATACAAGTAATCAAAATAGAACGAATACGATTTCAACCATACATTACATAACCGCCAATATTGTGTACCTTACAGAAACAACAAAATCATGTCGAAAGAAAAAACTGTTCAAAAGGGAGACAAGAAAAAGGCCGAAAAAAATCTGAAAGAAAAACGGGCAGATAAAAAAGCGAAAAAAGGTGGCAAGTCCTACGCAAGTGAATAGATGGTTCTAATAATTCAATAGTAAAACCCCGCATCCAGACATTGGATGTGGGGTTTTTAATTAAATTATTACCGGCAGCTCCGGTTGCAAAACGGCCGGCGATGCAACAAGTCCGATATAGATCGAAACTTGATGCTGCAAACCATCATCGATCAGCATAATTTCATCACCCATCCCGCGTTCGTCGCCGGATTGCCACCACGAGTCAACAATATCATTTAACTGAAAAACAGTAATGTGATACACGGAGCTTTTGAATTTATACTGAATGAACACAGAGGGCCATTCGGCAGGAAAACAAGGGCGAAGTTTAAGCCGGTCGGCCGTACGCTCCATTCCCAAAAATGATCCTGTAATAAACTGGTACATCCAGCCAGCGGATCCCGTATACCAGGTCCACCCTCCCCGCCCCTGATGTGATTCGTTCGCATAGACATCAGCCGCCATCACATATGGTTCCACCTTATAAATCTGTGCAGAAACTGCATCAGAACTGTGATTTAAAGGGTTGATCAATTGAAACAATTCGTAGACCTTTTCCCGTTCGCCCAGAGCTGCAAAACCCATAAGCGCCCAAATCGCAGCGTGCGAATATTGTCCGCCATTCTCTCTCACGCCCGGCACATATCCCTGAATATAACCCGGATTGGGTCCCAACCCGTTAAACGGAGGATCAAGAAGCTGGATCAGTTTTAAGTCCCTTTTTACCAGATGCTCATCCAGGGAAGCCATCGCAGTTATTTTTCTTTCACCACCTGCTGCTTCCGAAAGCACCGACCAGCTTTGAGCTATCGCATCAATCCGGCATTCTACATTCTCTTTCGAGCCCAGCTCAGCACCATCATCAAACCATGCACGTTTGTACCACTTACCATCCCAGGCATTGGCTTCGATATTTTTCTGAATTTTTGTTGCCTGTTGATCACAAAACTGTGCAAAGGCGGCATCGCCAAAAAGATTGGCAACATCTTCAAAACGCTGAAGAACATCAAACAGGAAAAAAGCAAGCCACACACTTTCCCCGACTCCCTTATTTCCGACCTGGTCCATGCCATCATTCCAGTCACCCGAGCCGATAAGCGGCAAACCATGAACGCCCAATTTCAAACCATGTTTTATGGCGCGGACGCAATGCAGATACAAAGTGCCGCTCTGACTGCTGTTCATCGGCAGATCATACAAAGAATCTTCACCCGGATTCAACAGCCGGCTTTCAAGAAATCCAATTTCCTCATTAAGAATTGCCTTGTCTCCCGTGACCTTAACATACCTGGAAACGACAAATGGCAGCCATAACAAATCGTCTGAACAATGCGTGCGAACGCCCCTGCCTTCCGTCGGATGCCACCAGTGTTGCACATCGCCTTCGGTAAACTGCCTGGACGCATTTAAAATGATCTGTTTTCTTGCCAGTTCGGGCGTTGTGTGCAGCAATGCCAGTACATCCTGCAACTGATCTCTGAAACCAAAAGCACCTCCGGACTGATAAAACCCACTTCGGGCAAAAACGCGACAGGCCAGTGTCTGATAAACGAGCCAGCCGTTGGCCAGTATGTTAAGAGAATTGTCGGGTGTGGCAATCCTGACGGCGCCTAAAATTTCGTCCCAGTATTCTTTAACATCCTGAACCGAATTCTTAATTGCATCAATATCCGAAAACTGCCGGATCAGCGTTTGTGCAGCGAAGCTGTTTTCCGCATTACCGATCCTGAAAATAACTTCCGTTTCTTCACCATCCGTCACGTCGATACTTACCTGGATTGCCGCACAGGGATCCATGGCGGCTCCGGTTTTATTGGATAACTTCTTGCGGTACATCGCCTGAGGATCTTTCAAATTGCGGTTTCGGCCGATAAATTCAGAGCGGTCCGTAGTAAAGCTCTGATACACGCCGTCCACCTGAAAAAATGTTACCCGTTCAGCAAAAGCAGTATTGTATCGGTTTCTGATCAGTA
This sequence comes from Dyadobacter diqingensis, assembly GCF_024220585.1. Lineage (GTDB taxonomy): Bacteria > Bacteroidota > Bacteroidia > Cytophagales > Spirosomataceae > Dyadobacter > Dyadobacter diqingensis. Next base: position 124,623 of record NZ_JAMXKF010000005.1, on the reverse strand, counting down.
AAGCGCCGCTCTCAGCATCGTGTTCAGAGACAATATGCATACCGGTTTTTGAATGTACATCCCCTAAAATCATTTGTAAAAAACCCGTAACAGATAACTTGCGGTCCCTTCCGGATTCATTTTTTATCCTGATCGCAACAAATTTCACCGGTGACTCTTTGTCTACCGACACATGCATTTCCGAGAAAACACCTTGTTCACGATGTTCGAACGTGGAATAACCAAAACCATGCGTAGTGATGTACGGCGTATTTCCAATGGCCGGAAAAGATGAAGGCGACCAAAAACTGCCGGTTTCTTCATCCCGGATATAAAAAGCTTCGCCGCCCATATCACTGACGGGGTCATTGCTCCATGGCGTAAGCCTGTACTCATGAGCATTCATTGCCCAGCTATACGCCGAACCACTTTCGGAAACGACCGTGCCAAAATCCTGATTGGCTATCACGTTGACCCACGGTGCGGGCGTTGTACCCTGCTTATCCGTAATAATCTTGTAGGATTTTCCGTCCGGAGTGAAACCGCCGGTACCGTTATTGTACAAAAGATCGTCGGGTAAAGTCATGGTCTGCTGTGCCAATGGCAATATCCAGGGTTTTACGACAAGCAATGGCGGCAACACATTTGTCTGATAATGCCGGTTTACCTGTTCGGATAAGGTTCCCTTATTGTCATGGATTATGATTCTGGATACACTTTCAAAAAGTGTCCGGTCTTCCGCCGAAAGCTGATCAGCCGATTTGACAAAAATATTGCCGGGCGTATTGTATAAAACACTGCCATTCTCGGCAGATATCAGCCCAAGTATCTGTTCCTGCAAAACCTGACGATAAGAACCGTAATCCTCATTCCAGATCACCAGATCTACTGCCAGCCCTTTTAACCGCCAATAGGCATGCGCCTGAACCATTTGTCTGACGAGATCAACACTTTCAGGATCGTAGATATGTAACAGAACAATAGGCAAATCACCGGAAATGGAATGGCTCCACAAACCGGATTGCCCCCTGAAATTACCGGAAATTACAGCCGCATCAGCTCTCAAACCCGGATTATGGTAAATGATTGATGAAGCCATCCGGTCGTATAACTGTGCATCGGCTTCCTGCACATTTATCTGACGAAGTAATACCTGACTATGAGTCCATGAAAGCTCAAAAGCACGTTTTTTCAAATGCCTGTCCCTGTATTTATGTATCAGATTTTCACAATCCGCTTTGGTAACTCCCATCCCGTAAATCATATCAATCGTCGCCGTCTGACCCGGTTTGATGGTTATTCTGTGACGAATGGCCACAATCGGATCAAGTACAGAACCCTGATTTCCAGAAAGTGTGTCCACGTCCATCGCCTGCGGATGAGCCAGTGTTTTTCCTCTGCCAATAAATTCCATCCGGTCTGTTTCATAGGAAACCTCTTCCGAAGTAGCTCCGTGTATGTCCATCATGTGAAACATCCATGGCGGCAGCTCATCTTTGGAGCGGGCTCGTCTGGTACATATTACAGCCTTGTATTCAGGAATAATTTCTGTTTGGACAAACAGATTGCTGAATGATGCATGAGCCTCATCGGAAGCCTGACTCGCCAGAACGATTTCGGCATAACTTGTTATTTGCAAAACCCTGATAAACTGAGTCTTGTTTGTAATCCGCACCCTTCTCATCTCCGTATCATCTTCGGGAGAAATCACAATATCGGTTTTGGTAAAAAAACCATGGTCATAACGGGCAAATTCTGCATGTCCAAGCGAAAAAACGGCTTCGTATCCTTCACAAGGAAGTAACGTCGGCTGATGCGTATTGGACCAGAAATTTCCGCTGTTCAGATCTTTTATGTAACAAAATATGCCTTTTTCATCCCGGGTAGTATCTTCACGCCACCGTGTAACGGCAATATCTTTCCAGCGGCTGTAACCACCACCGGAATTTGTCACCATCACCTGATAACGGCCATTGCTCAGCAGCTGTATTTCCGGTATTGGCGTATTGGCTGTGGCAATGCTCCTTACCTGCACATCAGCTGACGCCCGGGTCGTTTCGACAAGATCGGCCGTATGAGCGTAAAATACCGTTGCTCTTGGAATCCGTTCCTGAAGAAGTAATAAAGTTGCCTGAAAACGAAGCTCGGAAACAAAACGCTGCTGCATCGGTTTATTGAGCAGAAGATAAGCCAGTGACAAAAATCCCATCCCCTGGTGATGCACCATGAAAGAATAAAGTATACTGTTTGTTTTTCCCCTCGGCAGCCGGCTTGCAGTGAAATCAATGGCTTCATAAAATCCATAATCACCTTCAAAACCCTCTCTGGCAAGCAATTGAAGGTTTGCGCTTGCTTTGGCGGGCGAAACCATTAATGCCAGCATCGAGGCATAAGGGGCTATGACAAGATCTTCCTCCAACCCGCGCTTCAATCCAAGACCCGGAACACCGAAAGCCCTGTATTGATAGTTCATACTGGCATCTACCATGTTGTAGGCCGACTCCGAAATCCCCCATGGAATACCCCTTGATCCGGCATAATCAATCTGCCGTTTTACGGTGGCCTTGTTGGTTTGATATAGCAAGGTATTTTCATAGGCCGGCATGACCAGCTGCGGCATCAGATATTCAAACATCGATCCACTCCATGAAAGCAATATCGGATCCCCGCCCGAATTGGTCAGCAAACGGCCCAGTGCAAACCAGCTTTCCTGCGGCAATTTGCCCTGGGCAATACCTGCAAAAATCCCAAGCCTGGCCTCTGAGGCCAGCAGATCATAGAAACTATCGTCTTTTCTCTGTTCATCCACATTGTATCCGATCCTGAGCAGGCTCGTGGATTTATCAAACAAAAAATCATACTCAACCGTGCTAAGCTGCTCACAATGTTCGGCAAGCTCTTCAACCAGTAAAATCCTTTCACCAGCCAGTTTCCCGGCGGCCTCGACATGGGTTCGGAGCTGCATCAGGCATGTTTTGTTCTCACTGTCCGAGTCGTGTTCGTAGGCGTCGATATAACCACGGAGCACGCCTGGCAATTGCTGAATCTGATTAAGTGAAGGTATGAGACTGATTTGTTTCAACTCCTCAAATTGATTCGGAACGGGTAATAACTCAAGCCAGGGCGTCAATTGATCTAAATCATCCTGAATGCTGGTTATCTGGGCTGAAAGATTATTGATCCACCTGTAAACATTTGTTTCATTCGTACCTTTACCCAAACGAAGTTCTGCTACCAGAGCCGTCAGCTCATCAATGCGGTCCTTGACAAGAAGCAAAGAGTCGTTATCGACGGCAGCCATATCCAGTACCTGCACGATTTTTTCCAGCACATGTACATTTTCCGCTTTGGAAAAATCACAAATGATCGCCACGGTCGTTCTTAGTCCTTGATAACTTTTTTTGCTAAAAACCGGTTCATAAGGCAACGATAAGAGCCCCTGTTTCAACGTAAGCAAATGTCCGACAAGATTCCCGCTGTCCACCGTGGAAACGTAACGCGGTTTCATTGCCAACAATGTAAGCGTATCATACCAGTTGAAAAAATGGCCCTGATATCTTTCCAGCCTTAGCATCGACTGCATTGCATTGTTCGATCTGGAAAGAAGCTCGCCGCCACCGATATAACCAAAATCATAGGCCGTTAGATTGGCAAGCAAAGCCAGGCCCAGATTTGTCGGAGAAGTACGATGCGCAATCACCGCGACCGGCTCCTGCTGAAAGTTATCCGGCGGCAGCCAGTTTTCTTTTTCTGTGACAAACTGCTCAAAATAAGTCCATGTTTTGCGGGCCGTTTTGTGCAGGAATAATATCTGATCTGCCGGCAGTTCAAGGCTCTCTTCTTTTTCGGGCTTACTTAATCCCCATGAAATCGCAGGGGCAAATAGCCACAAAATCAGCATCGGAGATGCCACAAGTAATGCCTGCGGATTGTTATAGCCTAAAAACCCGATGCATAAAACAGATACAAACGGGGCGATCCACATCGTTTGATAAGCCTGACCGATATTATTGGCTGCATTTTGCGACACGGTAGCAGACGGTGTCCATTCCAACAGTTTTTTACCGGTAATGATCATCCGCCAGTTCGTCCAGAATACAGCATCGGAATAATTATAGGCCTCATAGGGCAACACCGCAATCCCGAAAATAAACCGGAGCAGAATATCCCGAACAGATGTCCCTACTTCCGCCAAATGAACTTTCAGGGTTAAATCAATAGGTTTGTTAACCAGTTGCCAGCCCGCAGCGGTCAGCACTGGCAGCAGAATGATGATCGTGACGGCAAGTGTCCACAACCATGGGAAAGGCAAAAGCGACCAACCCATCAGCAACAACAGCATGAGGGAAAGCGGAAGCAGGCTTCGGCGGATGTTGTCGAATATTTTCCACCGCGACAATAAAGAGAGTTTGTTAAGCCTCAACCGCCCATCGCTATCAGTCACGAAGGGAAGCATCCAGGCCCCAATCTGCCAGTCGCCACGAATCCACCGATGGTGTCTTTTTACATCCGCACCATATTGCGTCGGATTTTCTTCATACAAAAGCACATCACTCAGCAAGCCAGACCGGGTATAACAGCCTTCCAGCAAATCATGACTAAGGATACGGTTTTCCTGAAATACGTGATTGACCGCCTCTTCGAAAATGTCAACGTCATAAATGCCTTTTCCAATAAATGATCCTTCCCCAAAAAGATCCTGATAAACGTCGGAGGAAACCCGCGTGTAGGGATCTATACCAGCTACGTCACCCTGTAAACGCGCATAAAGTGAAGTCGCATTTTTAGGCATTGCAGAAGCCAGTCGAGGCTGCAAAATCCCGTAACCTTCCGTTACCCGTCTTTTTACGGGATCATATACCGCCTGGTTCAGCGGATGCGCCATCGCGGCAATAAACTTCCAAACCGCTTCCCGGGGCAATTGGGTATCCGAATCCAGTGTGATCACATATTTCACCTGCATCAGCACTTCATATCTGCCGGAGATCAAAGAAAATGCCTCTTTGCCTTTTCCTCTTAAAAGCGTATTCAGCGCGGCTAACTTTCCACGTTTACGCTCATAACCCATCCATTTCTGCTCGGTATTATTCCAGGTTCTGGGGCGATGAAAAAGAAAGAAAATATCCTCCTGCGGATTTTTATATTTATCGTTTATAGCTTCAATCCGCGCCTTTGCAAATTGTAATAATTCCTGATCCTCCGGTTTTGTTTCGGTATCAGAATCAAGAAAGTCTGTCAACAAACCAAAATGAAGGTTCGCCTCCTTATTGGCCAGAAATCGGATTTCCAATGCTTCAACCAACTCTTCAATATAGTCTCTGGATGAAATCATGGTTGGGATGACAACCAGCGTACGACAGGCGGCGGGAATTCCGTCAGAGAAATCCATCCTGGGCAGCAGTTTAGGCCGGACCCAGATCGTAGAAAACCAATTGACCAGCGAAACCGCCAGCTGGGCGGAGCCGGAAACAGATAACAATGCGACCAGTGATAGCACCCATTTGTTATCCGTTCCGTGACTATAAGCCAGATAAAAAAGCCCCGCCGCCATGGATATCGATAACAAAGCAATTGATGACAAATAAATAGCAACTGGCACGGATCGAACCATACGGACCAATTTTTTACCAACAGAATAATTCATACTGACCGCCAATTCCGTCTGAGATAACCCTTTGTCAACAAGGTAATAACCGACATGCCTGTATTTTTGGCCTGATTGTCCTGCCTCTGTATTTTTTTCGGTTAACCCGATAACCTTCCTTGCCACCTCTGTTTCCGACAAAGCAGAGGATTTGGAAATTGATTCCACCACGTGACGGTACCTGTCGCGGGTCGCAAAGTCCATGAGCGGATAAGTGCCGGCGGTATCTTGTCTTAAAATCTGCTCCACACTGCTGAGTGCTTCTACAAAATCCCGCCAGTCGGTTGCACCCAAAAATCTTAACGTTCCAATGCTATTACGAACCGACACCTGATCGGTTGCCTGTTTCTGATTTTCCTGCCTGACCAAATCATTGCTGCTGATACCGGTGGCCGACAATTGTTGTTCCATCCAACTCAGCGGCAAAGCCAGCGCAGGCCCCTTTCCTTGTAGCTTCCGGGTAAAACCAGCCACAAACGGACTCACCAGCACGGGCTTTGTTCGCGCCATATCAGCAATAGCCAGAATCAGATTCTCCGGTTCCTCCTTCACTGTTTCGATCATCTTGTCCGCCCAAAAATCCGCCAGGTTATGGTCAACCATATCCAGCGCAATCTTTCCGCAAACCCTTCTAAGATTTTCGATTACAGCCAAACGTAACATGATGGGAATCGCCCACAACTCGCCCAAAGTAAGGATGGTGCTCGCCTGATAGGCAGCGACAAAACTGCTCAGGCTTTTTACGTCAACACGTCCGTCGCTATGGGAAATAATTTCAAGTACAATGTCATACACCCTTGGCATACCCGTCGAAATACCTTCCGAGAGGCAGGGCAATCCCTCACTATAACCTTTGGGTAAGTGTTTTCTGGCATTGACAACCTGTTCTTCAATCAGATAAAAATTATCAAGCAGCCATTCTGCACCAGGGGTTACCGTTTTACCGGACCGGATACTTTCTGAAAGCACATTACGAACTTCCAGTAGCGTTTTTTCATTGTCGTCGAGCCTTTTTAACAGCCGGTCGGCCGTCTTGATTTTCGATAATTTATGAGACCTCGCCACAATTCCGCCATGGCGATCCATCTGCTCGGAGCTGTACAATTCTGACCGGATGGGTTCCTCAAAATCAAAACGCAGTGCCTTATCTCCCTGAAATCTTATACGTAAACGTGATAAAATATCGAAAACTGTCGTCGTTGCAACTTTCATAGAAACAGTCTTTAAAATGCTGACCGATCCAGACAACCGCTAACCAGTTTCATGCAATTTTATAACCGCTCTGTTTAAGGCCAGAAAAGAGAATAATTGTTGTTTCGAAGTATGGGGATCCTTTAAGGAAAAAACCAGACAGGGATTCGTTTTTAAACCCTGAAAATTCGACCTGCACAGTGATTAAGTTGCAAAAATGCCTGGCGAGACCACCCGTATAAAAACGGATGATTTGGTCGGAAGAAAATATCTTCATCTGGTCGGTAAAATACCAATTGTTGTAAGATACAAAATTGGCAGGAATAATTCAACAGTTAAGAGAAGTATAAAAGACAGCAAATCAAATTACAACCGTAGCATTTCGATTAACGTAATGTTATCGCCTCCGTATAATATTCAAGGCATAGTAAGTTTTTACCTAGCCACAAACCAGTGGATTTGCAGGTATACATAAGTGTGTTAGCTGACAGTTCCAGCTATTTTTTTATCGCATAACCCGCATAAAGAATATTCATATCCTTACTCCCAACCAGTACAAAGTTCTTTCCCAGATCGGCATAAGTCCATTCCCCTTTGGTTCGTTTTCTCAGATAGCGGAGCATTGTCGGAATAGAAACGTTGGGCTCTGATCCATGATGTTCTTTCCAATCGAAACCGTTTTTCGATAACAGGTGCTTTATTTCTTCCGGCTTGATAAACATTTTCCAGACATGAAGATTCGGCGGCATAAATGCCCATCTCTTCCATTCCTGCCATATTTTTATAGCAACAAGCTTGCTGATAAAAGTCCGGTTAAGTGTGTCGTAGATAAAAATCCCGCCGGGTTTAAGCACTCTTGAAATTTCGAAAATCACCTTGGGCAAGTCACTCACATGCTCCAAAACATCACAGCAAAATACAAAGTCAAACGAATGATCCTGATATGGGAGCTGTTCCCCTGTTCCTTTTTGATAAGTGATGGCAAGCCCTCCTTCCTTTGCATGATTGGCAGCCGTATGCAGCGATTCGTCAGAGGGGTCGATGCCCGTAGTCGTAAATCCCATTTTACAAATTTCCTCTGTCAGTATTCCTCCTCCGCATCCAACTTCGAGCGCTGTCTTACCGGTTGGATCGATGTCGAGTTTTTTTAAAACATTCATGGCAAAACCCACCCGCCAGGGGTTCACAGAAGTTTTCAGGATATGCAAAACAGTATCCGGTTTCCACCAGATGTCGGTTTTTGCATTGTAAAGGTCATTGTCAATTTTGTTATAGATTTCCTGCGTTATCTTTTCCATTTTATCTCATAGATTAGATTTTACCTGACAATCATTTTTGTAAGTAAATGGCCGGCCAAAAGAAATATTAACTAAACCGGCTGCCTGATCCTTTAACAAATTGTCTGGTAACTGATAAGAGATCCGGCTGATGGCATATTCCCGCTTCATTCCGATGATCGTCAATTGACCTCCAACGAAATGCTACATCAAAATAGCAAACAAAATCTGAATTAAAATAGCCGTAGAACAACTTATCCTGAATGAATAATCATCTGATTAACAGCAACATTCATTTCTATTCGCCCGACAAATTTATCGAAGCTCAACAACGGTCATCTCCTGATACAGGCGTACAACAAAATGTAAACCTTTATCCTGAAAAGAATTGTGTAAAAATTAAGCAAACCGATTCGGGAACCGGAGCTACGGCAGATACCTTTTTTTTGTATCTTCCCAACAAAAACCAGATTTATGCAAACACTCGCTTCGATTCTTGTAGGCCTTGTCGCCCTGGAACACCTCTACATTATGTACATCGAAATGTTTGCCTGGGAAACCAAAGGCAAGGAAACTTTCAAAGGCTCGCTCGCTCCTGAGCTTTTTAAACCCACAAAAACACTGGCTGCCAATCAGGGGCTTTACAACGGTTTCCTGGCTGCCGGACTTATATGGAGCTTCTTTATTACCGACCATCACTGGTCATTTTATGTCGCGATTTTCTTCCTGACCTGTATCATCGTAGCAGGACTCTATGGGGCTGCAACGGCAAGCAGGAAAATATTTTTCGTGCAGGCCCTGCCCGCACTTGTAGCGCTGGTGGTTTTGCATCTACGTTAGGCTGATTTTTTACAACAGGTTGACCGGAATAATTCCTATGAAACCATTGGCTTATGGCGTTAAAGACGTCTTGTTTCTTCTTCTCGGATGTATAACCGGATGTTACCTGTTGGTAATACTAAGTCGGTGGCTATTTCCACCTGGTCCGATCTCCGTGTACGAGATTTTCTGGGGTGTGATCTTTTTCGTCTTTTTTTGTATCATACTAATACGCATGACTTGGGATATGAAAATCACGGTCTGGGTGCTTCTCCGTATCCTGTTTTTGTGTGCCGCAATACCCTGTTTAATCTCCTATATGTTTTCTCATTTGTAAAATGTCGCTGATGATTCGCTTCCCCGGCAGCAAAATCATTGGTTAAAAACGTTGGTTTGACCGACTCACTGAGGAGCGGGTCAAACCAACTATTATCCCTTATAAAACAGCGCTATTTTATTTGTCGGAACTCGCTTCTTTTTTTGCCTTATCATAGTCATAAAACCACTTAAAGGTTTTCTCAAAAGGCTCCGCACCCACTTTTTTGTACCAGGCGTCGTACTCAGCTTCAAGTTTCTTTGCTACTTCGGGCAGTTTTCCGGATAAGTCATGTAGTTCTGTCCGGTCTTTTTCAATGTCATAAAGCTGCCATTTTTCAGTCTTTTCCGCAACGAGTTTATACTTTCCGTCACGAATAGCCCGGTTACCTTCATGTTCCCAGAAGATCGGATTTTTCCTTCCTATCGGTTTGCCTGTAAATGCAGGTTTCAGACTTGTGCCTTCCAGCGGCTGGATTTTATTACCCTCAAATGTTTCAGGATATTTTGCTCCACCCAAATCAACGAGTGTCGCCATGATATCGGTGATGTGTGCAGGCTGCTTTTCAAATTTTCCGTTTCTGGAAACCGGAATTCCGTTGGGCCAGGAAATAATCCCGGGAGAAGAAACGCCACCCTCATGCGTATGATGTTTATAAGCCCAAAAAGGTGTACAGGCAGCTTCTGCCCAACCCTGACCAATAAATACCGTTGAAAGTGCCGAACCAGGTGTTTCACCTTCGAAACGACCTTCCAGTCCCGGCTCCGCATTACCTCCGTTATCAGAAACAAACAAAATTACGGTGTCATCAAACACGCCTCTTTTTTTCAAACCTGCCACCAAATCACCCACGCTTTTATCCAGACGGTATATTACGGCTGCGTATATCGCCATCATGTGATCATACTTTTCCTGCTCTTCCTTACTCAGGCTTTCCCATTTTGGAATGTTTGGATTAGCCGGAGGCAATTTCCACGACGGATCCACCAGGCCAAGTTTGATCTGCTTTTCATAACGTTCCTGCCGCAGTTTCTCCCATCCTTTCAGGTATTTGCCTTTGAATTTGTCAATATCTTCCTTCGGAGCCTGCAATGGAAAATGCGGCGCATTATGTGCCAGATAAAGCAGGAACGGTTTTTTCTCGTCAATGGCTTCGTCAATGAACCTTAAACCATAGTCGGTCCATAAGTCCGTAGAATACCAATTCCGCGGAAGCTTTTCTGAGTCATTCGGCAGCTCTTTTCCATTGAGAAATAACTTCGCATTTTTCCCTTCGCCATAATAAAAACCGCCGGCGGGCGCGTGAAGGGATCTGTTAAATCCGCGGTTGGAAGGATAAACGCCATGCTGATGCCCTACATGCCATTTTCCCGTCATCGCGGTGAAATACCCGGCTGTATTCATTACCTCCGCAATGGTAACACTGTTGTGATTCAACTGTCCGCGATAGGCCGGATGAGCCGCGCCCTGATCCTCCATCATGTGCCCAATGCCAGCCTGATGACTATACACACCCGTCAGCAAGGCCGCACGGGTCGGACAGCAGCGGGCAGTGTTATAAAAACTTGTTAACCTGACGCCGTTCTGAGCCAGTTTATCGAGATTAGGCGTCGGAATTTCGCTGCCATAACAACCCAGATCAGCGTATCCAAGATCATCGGCAAGGATCACGATGACATTTGGCTTTTTCTGCGCGAAAAGGCCATAAGAGGTCAGCAACGCCGCAGCGAGCATTAAAGAAGTAGTAATTTTGAATTTCACCAGCATTTAGTTTTAAAAATTATCATAGATTTCTTCCGGGGTATCTAGCGTGTGGAAAATTCTTCATTTACGCAAAACGGAACGCGCTGAGAATATTAAATCTTCTTGCTGGTGGTAACAAGAAAAATAACTCTATTTAATATATAGACAAAGTAAATTATTAAATAGTACTTTACCAAAAGGCTTTTATGCTTTTTTACAAATTTGAAAACGGGGTGCTGTGGAAATAAAGGGTGAGAAAGAAAGTTGGCAAAACCCGATTCTTGCTCCTTAGAACAAATAAGCGATTATTACGCCCATCAGTCGGAAAATAAAAAAGTGCAGCCCCGCGTGTTTTACAATAGGGCTGCACTTAAAAGTTAACTATTTACGAGCGTTACTGTGCTTTTTTCTCAGTAACCTCTGTTCTTATCTCCTGCGCAAGAACTTTGAATTGCTGCATGGCATTACGCACTCTTGTTCCTGCTGCTTTGTTTCCCTTGTCGTAAAATGCCGTAAAATCTGTCTCAACTGATTCAAGTAACTGCTTTAACTGGCTGAATTTTTCCATGGTAATGGTTTTAAGTTTTGTTGTTATAAATGAACTGATCATGTAATTAAAGGTAAATAAACACATTTCTTTTAACAATACACTATCAGTAAACTTACTATCGGGGTTGAAAACACAGGAAATTTTCAGCTCCGAATATCGCAAACAAACTGAGATTCAATCGGCAAGAATCAACTTTTGAAGTTGATAACAGTTACAATTCAGATTTATTTTTTATGTCATTAAGCCAGTCCATGCCGCCATTTTCTTCAACCGGCCGGCGGACGTTTTGGTCTAAACCAAACTGTAAAGGGCCTCCTGATTAAAACCCAGCAATTCTTCCATTCGATTTTCCCTTATCTTTTGAACCCAGTGCGGATCAGCCAATAGAGACCGGCCGACGGCGACAAGATCAAATTCGTTGTTATCCATCCGCCGGACGAGTTCGTCCAGGGAAGCAGCTGCTGAATTTTCGCCGCGGTACAAACTGGTAATATCCTTTTGCAATCCAACCGAACCCACCGTGATTGTGGCCTTACCCGTTATCTTTTTTGCCCAACCTGCAAAATTCAGATCCGAGCCTGCAAATTCAGGTTTCCAGAAATATCGCGTCGAGCAGTGGAAAATATCAATTCCAGCATCTGCCAGCGGCGTCAGCCAGGCCTCAGCTTCTTTGGGAGTTTTGGCAAGCTGGCTGTTGTAATCTGAAAACCGCCATTGTGATAACCTGATCATTAACGTAAACTGCTCCCCTACTTGTCTGCGTATTTCTTTTATAATTTCTACGGCAAATCTGGTGCGTTCCGCCAGATTTTTTCCTCCCCAGAGGTCCTCTCTCCAATTCGTATCCGGCCAGAAAAACTGGTCGATCAGATAACCGTGCGCGCCCTGAACTTCCACGCAGTTAAAACCCATACGCTTCGAGTCAAGTGCCGCACGGCCAAATGCACCGATCGTATCTGCAATATCAGCGTCGCTCATCCTTCTGCCATTGCCAATACCCGAAGGGCCTTCAAAAGAAGTGCCGGGAAGCCACCCCGAAGCATGATTTTCCTGTATACCGCCGTGCCATAACTGTGGCGCCATTTGACCACCCGCGTCATGAACCCCATCGAGCACTTTCTGCCAGCCGGCAAGCGCTGCCTGACCGAAAAAATGAGGTACATTAGGATCATTTGCGGACGAAGGCCGGTCGATCACCGTACCTTCCGAAATGATTAATCCGACCTCCCCCTCGGCACGCTTCCGGTAATAGAGGGCAACGTCGTCGGCTGGCACGCCATTCGGAGCGCAGGCCCTTGTCATAGGCGACATCACAAAGCGATTTCTGGTATGCAGGGATTTTAAATAAAATGGTTTAAAGAGGTTGTCGGTGTTCATCTTTGTCATAATTTTAGTTTGACCGGATGACGACTGACGCTCAAAAACGGGGACAGAAAAATTATCGCAGATAAAAAATATCATTTTTGTCCCCGTTACAATCCTTCGGTCGTCATGAGGAAAAACAATATTTAAAATCATGAAAGAATTCGTATTAATTTTCAGACTCAATAATCAAACTGAGTTAAAAACAACCCCTGAGCAGATTCAGGAGCGAATGAACTGGCTTGCAGGCATCGCCGCTCAAAACAAGTTAGCCGATAAGGGTAACACGTTATCCAATGAAAGTGCCAAAACAGTACACGCAGACAACGTGGTAACGGACGGGCCCTACACCGAAATCAAGGAGTTTATCAGTGGTTATGTTATTGTAAAAACTGAAACCATAGACGAAGCCGTGGAGCTGGCCAAGGCCAACCCTATTTTTAAAATGGGCGGAAATATTGAAGTCAGGGAAATTTTACAACGCAAGTAAAAACAATGAAGTCGGCCGATGAAAAGTTAAATCATGTTTTACCCCAACTATTCCGGTTGGAATATACCAAAATGACGGCAGTGCTTTGCCGTCATTTTGGATTGAAACAACTTGAAATCGCGGAAGACATTGTTAGCGAGACGTTTTTGAAAGCCACCGAGACCTGGAATTCAAAGGGACTTCCCGAAAACCCGACGGCCTGGCTTTATACCGTAGCTAAAAATAAGACCAAAGATTACCTGAAACGAACTTCAATTTTTGAAAACCGTGTTAAAGAGGCTATCAATGAGGACGCGTTTCAGCCAGCATCCGACTTCGATTTCTCCAAAGAGACCATTACCGACAGTCAGCTTGCGATGATATTTGCGGTTTGTTCACCTGCCAATTCGAAGGAAGCACAAATCTGTCTTGCACTGCAAATTCTTTGTGGTTTCAGCGTGGATGAAATCGCCGCCGCTTTCCTTTCTAATGCTGAAACCATCAAAAAACGATTGCTGCGCGCCCGGACAGCCTTGCGCAAAAATTATTTTGAGATTAGCCAACTGGAAAAACCCGCCGTCACGGCAAGACTTGATACCGTGCTGAGGACGTTATATCTGCTTTTCAATGAAGGTTATTTTTCTAAATTCAATAACCAGCTGATCAGGAAAGACCTTTGCTCGGAAGCGATGCGGTTAACCCTTTTGCTGACAGAAAACCCACTGACCGACAGTCGCCAGGCGGACGCATTACTTGCGCTGATGTGTTATCAAAGCTCCCGGTTCCACGCCCGGTCTGATGATACAGGCGAAACAATTCTGTATGACCAACAGGACAAAACCTTGTGGAACCAGGAACTTATCGAACGGGGCCATCATTATCTGGTCAATGCATGTTCCGGTGAGCAAATTTCAAAATACCATCTGGAAGCCGGCATTGCTTACTGGCACACCACCACGACAGCCCCAGATAAGTGGCAACACATCTTTGATCTTTATAACCAACTGATCCTGATTGAATATTCCCCCATGACGGCACTGAACCGGACTTTCGCATTCGCCAAAGTGTATGGAACTGAGGTTGCTATCAAAGAAGCAGAGAACCTCGGACTCGAAAAAAACAGCTATTACCATGCACTGTTGGGTTATCTGTACAGTGAAACGGCTGTTCAAAAAGCCATTTTTCATTATCAGCAAGCGATAAGTCTGACAAAATCCAAAGCTGAAAAGCGCACATTATCCCGGGCAATTACCAGTCTCGAACGCAGCATCCCTTCCATCTGACTGTTCCAAAACCCATACGTTGCTCGCAAGTGTTTCTTTTACATATTCTGTAAAATCCTTCGGTTTCCTGCCCAAAGCCTCCTCTATTCCATGGACTGTATACGCATTCCGGCCGTCGAGCACTTCTGTAAACAAATAAGAAATTAACCCAATGATCTCTTCCGGAACCTGGTATTCCCTCAACTGTGCAGTGTAAACATTTAAAGGAAGATCAACATACTGAATGGTACGGTTTGTTGCCTGCGCAATCTCAGCAATTGCTTCTTTGAAGGTCAATAGACGCGGACCGGTAACTTCATAACACTTGAAATCATGTCCTTCCTCTATGAGTGAAGCCACAACCACATCAGCAATATCATCCGCATCCACAAAAGGTTCTTTCACTTCCGCTACGGGCAATGCGACATATCCGGCCTGAATAGGTTCCAGAAAATAGCTTTCACTAAAATTCTGACTGAACCAGCTGGCTCTGACAATTGTCCATTTCAAACCACTGTCGATAACGATCTGTTCACATCGCTGCGCTTCCGGTTCTCCCCTGCCCGACAGAAGCACCAGCTTCTGAACGCCCGCCTTTGCTGCCTGTTTAACAAAAGCGGCAATTGATTCTTCCGATCCCTCGACGGCGAGATCTGGTTGAAAGGTAATGTAAACGCTTGAAATACCTTCCAGTGCATTCTCCCATGTACTTTTGTCTTCCCAATCGAATTTCGGTTCGGCAGTGCGTGATCCCCTTCTTACGGACAACTTTAAAGCTTCCATTTTCTTTGTAACCCGGCTGCCTGTTTTACCATTAGCTCCTAAGACGAGCGTTGTTTTTGCGTTATTTTCCATAGCTTTTTTTCTTCAAAACTATCGCCCTGAAAAACGAAAAAATAGAACAAAACCGACACGTTACAAAAATGAAGAAGTTGACATAACCTCCACCTGGCTTTCAAAACCCGTTTTCAGTTAACCAGCTTTTGCACAATTCAAACCAGCGCGTGCCGGTTTTCAAATCATGCAGCCCAAAGCCATGACCGCCAGATTGTACAAGATGCATTTCCGTTTTCACACCAGCTTTTAATAACGCATCGAAAAACAGGGTGCTATTCTTTGCGGGAATCACATCGTCATCAAGCGCATGGATCAGGAAGGTCGGAGGAGTTTGGGCTGTGATATGTTTTTCTGTACTGTAAAAATTAAGCTCACTGGCAGAAGGTTTCTTCCCAATCAGATTTTCTCTCGTTCTTGGGACTGCCGGGTCATAAATAGTTACCGGATAAAGCAGGATCATAAAATCCGGACGGACTCTTATCCCTTTTTTATTTTCTATCACCACCCGGTTGAATTGCGTTCCCGCTGTTGAGACCAGATGCCCGCCAGCCGAAAGCCCCATCATGCCAACTTTATCTGGATCGACTCCCCATTCTTTCGACCTTTCTCTTATAATCTTTATCGCTGTTTGCGCATCCTGCAAAGGGCCAAC
Organism: Dyadobacter diqingensis; assembly: GCF_024220585.1. Classification (GTDB taxonomy): domain Bacteria; phylum Bacteroidota; class Bacteroidia; order Cytophagales; family Spirosomataceae; genus Dyadobacter; species Dyadobacter diqingensis. The sequence continues at coordinate 108,522 of NZ_JAMXKF010000005.1, read as the reverse complement.
GGATTTGTTTTGCATGATCTGATCGCTTGGCAAACGGTATTTCAGCACAAAGGCAGCGATACCTGTTTCTGCAAATGCTTTGGCAATCTCCACACATTTTTTTGGTGACAATACAAAATAACCGCCACCCGGACAGATGATCACCGAAGTTCCGGTTGACATTTTCTTGTCGGGAAAATACGCGCTCAGTGTCGGGAAAGTCACTTTACTGACCAGGCCTGCGCTATCGGTTTCTTCTGCATATCCGGATGGTGGTATTTTGGAACCAGGGATACCATTTTCATAAAGTGGTATAATCTGGTTCTGGGCATTGGTCCGCTGAAAGATCAGCATCAACGATAGTGTCAGGATAAGGTGTTTCAACGGTTCCGGTTATTTTGGATTGATACTACCGGTGAAACTACAATCATCAAAAATAAGATGGTGTACAAAAATTCTCAATTTTCATAACCCTGCTTTCCTGAATTGAATGGGCTGAATCCGGTAAGCCATTTTAAACGCCCTGCCAAATGTGCTGTTATTCTCAAAACCACACAGCCCGGCAATTTCTGTGGCCGTCAGATCGGTTTCTTTTAACAGTTCCGCTGCACGCACCAGCCTGATTTGCATCAGATATTGATGAGGACTGAGCCCGAAAACCGATTTAAACTGCCGGATCAGCTGGGGAACAGACATACATGCTTCCCGACTGAGACTATTCAAATCCGGATTGCCGGCATAGGAAGCATGAAGCACATCCTTTGCAATACAGAGGCGTTTGTACAATTCGGTTCTGGTACTCGGCTTTATCGCAGCGACTTCACCCACACGTCTGATATCTGCGCGGTATACCCGGATAAGCTCATGCAGAAAAAACAACAAGTGCTCATCGACCATGACCTCGTTATAACCTTGCTGGTTCAGGCTGCCGATCAGCGTTGACATACGCTGCTGCACTTGCGGTTTAATTTCATTAAGCGTCTGGAAAAACTCAGGCATTACTCCGGTGTTCTGAAATGGATTATCCAGGGAATATTCCTCGCTTTGAAATATATCCTGCAAAGCAGAAACAGCAAAATCATTTTTGAAAAAGATCGAAAAACATCTGACTTTTTCATGCGTATCGATCCGGCAGGAATAATTTTGCTCATTATTCAATATCAGAAACTGCCCGGGCCTCACGGCCAGCTGTTGCCGACCGATGCCATACCATTCCTCACCGCTGAGCACAGTCTTAAACGACAGGCAGCCAACGTGGTTATCGCAATGGCTTTCAGAACTCGTCGCATTGAAAATAATATTATGCTTTTTGAATTTATGAAAATGTACCTGTTCATCAAATCCAGGCGCGTCATGGTTGGGCAGGTTTGTAAAGTACATGGCTATTGACGGTATTTTCTTCCAAAATACTGGTTATTAAAACACTTAACAACCCTGATACTCATTCAAATCATCGCGTGACAAAAAATACACCGGGAATTAATTGCTGAGCAGCCCTTCTTTGTAAAACATAGGCGTCGTTCCCCTTATCTTTTTGAACGCAGCATAAAAGGTAGACTTCGAGTTAAAACCCACTTCGTATCCAATGGCTTCCAAAGAATATGGATGCTGCTCACCGATCATCCGGCACGCTTCATTGATACGATATTCGTTCACATAGGAAGTAAAATTCTTTCCAAGGTTATCGTTAATTAACTGCGATAGCTGATAACCCGGCAAGTTTATGGCTTTGGCAAGTTCACTGACCGTCAGATCCGGATTTCTGAAAAGCTCCTTTTGTGCCATGACTTGTTCCAGACTATTCAGTACTGTTTCTGCATCATTGATCTTTTTATTAAGATATTTAACCGGTGCCAGGTAAAACGGATTCGCTGTTTTGCTATCGTAAAGTTGTATAAAAATAATCGCACACAATACGAAGGAAAAAATGACCGTAGCGCCATAAAAAGTGCTGTAAAGGCCAAAAAACAACGTGATCAAAAAGGCGGAAAAAATCACAATATTGGCGAGAAAGATAGCCAGCAGCCATTTCTCAGCGGTTTTAATTTCAGTCACAGCGCCACCCATACGCGACAAAATTCCTTTTAACTGAATCCCCGTACCCACCAGGTAAATGAACCAGACTGCGTAGATAATTTTAGAAAAATACAAACTACACAGGTTGGGATACGACGCAAACGGGTAGAGACTTCCTACAATCACTACCGCCGAGAGCAACACAGCGATCTGGATCTTCCAGCTTTGTGGGACCTGCCTGGTCTGTTCAATGGCTGCCTTGGTGAAAAAAAATAATGCGGGACCAATCAGCAGACAGGCGGACATGCCAATCTGCACGTAAATCCTGGGCAGCATCGGATCAAAACAGGCAAACACGGCCTCACCGATTCGCAGGCTCAGCACCGTCAGCAAACAGCCTAGAAAAAAGCCCGAAAGCGTTCTGCTCTTCCCAAATGATAAAAAATAAATGCCCAGCATCAGGCCGTTGAAGGCTCCAAGGGCACCGAGAGAAAACTGAATATATTGAGCGTAGTTCATGCAGATGGCTATATCATTGACGCTCTGCGAAGTTAACGATTTATCAAATGAATGAGCTAAAAAATCATACAGTGTCATATCACGTTCCAAATCTGTTTCAATTTAAAAATTGGGATTAGATTATTGTCTCAACCGCCCCCTCCGATTGTCCTTTTTGGGGATGATGTAATGACACTGGAAATGCTAATTTTGAGTTGTCAAATTCATAGTAATTAAACCAGTTAACTTAATTTTTTCGTCATGCCCAAATTAAACACTTACCTCAACTTCGATGGAAAATCGGAAGAGGCTTTCAATTTTTACAAATCTGTTTTTGGCGGTGAATTTTCGTCCGTACAAAAAATGTCGGATATGCCCGGTGCCGAGCAGCTTGCCGAAAATGAAAAGGGCCGGCTCATGCATATTTCACTTCCAATTGGTAAGGATGACGTGCTGATGGCATCTGATATTGTTCCTTCTATGGGCCATAAACTCAATACCGGTAACTACGCTTACATTTCAGTTTTTACTGACAGCAGAGAAGAAGCCGACCGTCTTTTCGCCGGATTATCAGCGGGCGGTCAAATAGAAATGGCCTTGGAAGATATGTTCTGGGGTGATTACTTTGGCAGTTTTCAGGATAAATTCGGAATTGGCTGGATGATCAACTACCCGCAGCAACATAGCTAAGCCCAAATAACCATTTGATCCGGAGTAACATGTCCGGTAGCTAAGTATATTGATTCCGGCTCATGTCAGCCTGAATCAATACACTTTGTCAAATAATACGTCAACAAGCCTGGCTAATAATCTCCAAAACAGGCCTTCTCCTATTGTTTTTACACAGTTTTTTCGAGCAGTACACCTTTTGTATACCAGAGAAAATAGGATGTACTGTTATCTCTGACGTAGGTTTGCATCAGTAACAACATCCGCCTCTGTATAATATCAATTATTACAATTGCTCAATAACTGCGCTCCTTTTATTGTTCCGGTGGACAAAACAATGCCAACTTTAATTAAAATTTGCAATGATCTTCTTCTGGATTCTTTGGACATTCTGCGCAGGTATACTGGCGACTCTCCTTTATTTCTTTTTTGATAGCGTGAACACCACACCGGGCGGACCACCGGCTCTTTTTTTCAGAATCGCATTGCCCGTCCTGGGTTCGCTGGTTATTGTGTTATCGGGGAGCCTCTGGCTCGCACACAACGATTATGCCGGACTCGCAAAATTTCTCCTGTCGCTCCCGGATTTGGTGGGTGCCGCCTATCTGTTATGGTTACTTCTGCTAATGACCTGGAAGGGACGTTGGAACTAACTCACACTTAAAAATATGCCGAAATCGATAAAAGCAATAACTTCCCAAACCAATAAAAAGATATGACTGACTGGATTAAATGGCTGACCGGTTCTGCTAAGCCGGCACTTGCGCCGCAAAAATCAGAAGGAGAAGTTCGTCTGGATGGTGACACAGTCATTTATACGGCCAGAAAAGGCTATCGGGAGACCGTTATCGATTTAACCCAGCTTCAATACGTATATGTATACACCACCGAAAACTGTCAGACGCTGGTATTGAATGATTATCATCAACACCTCATCCCTTGCTCAGCAGCCGGATTCGCTCTCCTTTTTCAGCATTTATCCCAACGGCTTGCATTCGATGAAAAGAAGTTTTCCGAGGCTCTGGCGGGCAATAAGGCGGTAAAAGCAGAACTCTGGCGTGCCAAGGGTTTCGATAATTGCAGGATTCCGGATTTGTCAGACGACGAGGCGCAGCTGAGCCATGAACTTTCCGAAGGTTTCTGGGTATGTGCTGAAACCAGACATTGGATCAGTTGGGATACGACTTCCGAGGCACTGGCCGCGTTGCCTTTTGTCCATCAAACAACAAATGAATATGGATTAACCGAAATCCGTTTTCACCATCCGGTCCAGCTCGGCAATTTGTTACTTGACGACTGGCGGTATTACCTGCCCGCCCATCTTCGTCTCGACGTGCCTCTCGACAGCTTCTACACGAACCTGCGGATTCAGGGCAACGGAGATCAAAATTATTTCCTGGCAAAAAAAGCGCTTATGCAAACACTGGGCAAAAGTATTGAGGGATATGAACGCGAAGATCAGAATAACTGCCAATGGCTCTTCCACGGGTTAAAGTTCTCGCTTGTCTACTGGTATGACGACAAATATTCTTACGAGTCGGGTTACACTTATCTGAGCGTTCAGAATGAACGTTCTTATCCAAATTATCTCATTGACCAGCACTACGAGTTAAACGCAACAATCAGTAAACGACTGCTTATTGAGCATACTTTTCGTATTGGTTCCGATTTCCGACGATCACGTTACTTCCGGCAAACACCTCAAACCATAGTAAAAGAATTAATTGCCTCATCGAAAAATTTTATGATCTGGCTGGATGAACCGAATGGTAAAGCCGGTTTTGCAAACAAAGAAAATGCCATGATCTTTCCGATAGCTGCACTAACCGGATTCAGTCTGCAAAACGTACTACCCGACCGAAGCAGTGGCGGCACTTATTTGTCGGCCATTCTCAAAGAAGACGACCCGCAAAGTATTCTGATTGGTGATTGTCGCGCTTTCGATCCTTACATCACACAGACAGCCGAATTGCTTCAACTGCCTGTTCACGAACTTGATCCTTACGAGGCTTAATAAATAATATCAAAAAATATCCATTTGCAGCGCGTCACAGGGTATGTAAACGCTTTGTATACCTGTTTTGAGCCCCCGTCTACCTTTTGTATACCCCTGAAAATAGAAGTTGTTTCTATTGCTGCCTACGTTTACATCGCCTTATGTAAGGTGCTTTCAGACAAAGGGAGAAAGGCTTACCTCTCCCCTCTGATTACCTAAAATATTCTAAATTCTATTAGCGCATGAAAACCAAACAATTATTATCGAGGACGTTTTTTGTGACCACATTTTCCATTGCATCATTACTTACCGGCTCATCCCTCCAGGCTCAGGTAAAGATTGGCAATAATCCCGCTACCATTAACAACGCTGCAATATTGGATATAGAAAGCACCAACAAGGGCATATTGCTCCCACGGGTAGCCCTGACTGCAACAAATGCAGCAGGCCCGCTTTCAGCGCATGTAGCCGGAATGACCGTTTACAACACGGCAAGTGCGGGAGCTGTGCCCTTCAACGTAACGCCGGGCGTATATTTCAATGACGGAAACAAGTGGGCAAAGATCAGCCCGGTTGAATCCGACCTGACTTATATTACAACAACAAACCCGACACAACTGACGAGCAATGCTGCCCCCTGGCAGGATTTTAGGTTTCAAACCGAAGCCAGCGATGTTTTAAATGAGTACAACCCGGCAACCGGTAAATTTACGGCTGCACGCGGCGGTCTATATACAATGACCTTCAACGCTTTCTGCTTTTGCCCCAACGCACCTTTCGAAGCCACCTTGCAGATTGACATTAACAACGAGCAATATCCGGGCGCTACTTACAAATCTCAAAGCAGTGCTTATTTCTCGTCTTCTGTTACAATTCCAATGAAGTTAAGTGCCGGTGATGTTGTTTATCCGAGAATGAATGCCACGGTGAATGGCTGTACCATCGCCTCAAATACCAACTTAACTTTCATGACAATCATGCAAGTGCGATAATTTTCACGGTCAGCAGATATCGGCATAAACAACGTCAAAAATGAACAAACTATCTATTTGCCTTTTTCCGGGATTATCCTGGATAAAAACCCTTGCGGGATTATTCCTGCTGGTCTCCGGCACAGTTTCCCGGGCCCAGCAACTGAGCGCAGGCAACACCACCATTTTTGGTGCGGAACAGATGACGTTCTTCGGCAACCATAATTTCATAACCGGTGGAAGCGGCGTACAGCCCGGTATTATCAATACGATCCGGACAAGCCCGATGGGTATCCTGAACTTCGCCGGTACAGCCAACACCGTTAGCGGCGCAGATGACGCCAACCATGTAGATGGTTATGTCCGTAAACTGGGAACGACTCCCTTCATTTTCCCGGTTGGCGATAACGATCATTACGGGCCATTTGCGGCTTCGGGAGACGGCACTTCCGGGGCTTATTTTTTCGCAGATCCCGGCAAAGCCATTACCAGCAAACTATCCGGCGGAAACTACCCGGTTCTTCCGGCCGGCGGACCATTTCCAGCAACGACGCTGAACACTGGCCTGGCGGTTGTAAGCACTGTTGAATACTGGGATATTAACGGCGCAAACCCGACACCGATAACACTGACCTGGGATGCAAATAGTAAAGTGGGAGCCTTAACCGGCAATTCCTTACCGAAGCTTACCATTGCAGGATGGGATGGCACCCAATGGGTTCCGATTCCTTCCCTCACAGACGTCGTATCGGTGCTGGGAGGTGCAAGCGATTTATCAGCCGGATCTATAAAAACAACTGTTTCCGTTGTTCCCGATACCTACACAGCTTATACACTGGCTGCGCGAACAACACCACTCCCGGTAAAACTGGTTGCATTCTCGGCGGTAAAAGAAGGTAATACTATACTTTTAAACTGGTCTACCGCACAGGAAGTTAATGCCGATATTTTTGACATTGAACGCAGTCCCGATGCTAAAAACTGGATAGCTATTGGCAGCAAAGAGGCGACCGGAGAAACCGAGGTATTGGTGAACTATGAATTTACCGACATCCGGCCACTTTCCGGCATGAACTACTACCGGTTGAAAATGGTGGATATGGACAAAACTTTTGCATACAGCAGTATCAGAAGCGTAACAGGAGAAAAGACGGCGACTGACTTGCTTGCGATTTATCCCAATCCGGTATCAGATGTCATTTTCCTGAAAGATGCCTCGGGTCTGTCTGTGGATGGTAACAGCGTGAAAGGCCTATCGATTATAAACCAAAATGGTATTACAGCTTACAAAAGCAATTCGTTTTCGGCTGCCGGTGTCAATGTGGGCAATCTACCCAATGGAACATACATCGTTAAAATCACCAAAGCTGACGGAACAACCAGCTCTCACAGGATATTGATTATGAAATAATTACAATCGAACAATAACCAAAACCCTAATCGGGTATCGATTCGCTTCCCGGATTTAAATAATTTCTGAAAGATATTGCGGCGATCAGGCAGCGTTATCTCCCATTGAAGTCTTGCCGATAAATTAATAACTTTACCTCTGTCATAACATTATTTAATACCTTTTTCCGTCGTGTAACATGCCCGTTAAACCTGATGACTCTCAGAATCTGTCAACCTTTCTGGAAAAATTCAGGGCTAATTTCCCAGTCCCATCTGAAAAGTGGGATAGCTATCTCGGTCGTTTTAAACGTATTCAGGTTCCTGCAAAAACTGTTTTACTACACGAAGGCGACATCTCCCGAAAGGCTTTCCTGATTGAAAAAGGTTGCCTGCGGGTATGGTTCAATAACAACGGCGACGATGTGACTTTTCAGTTCTTTTTTGAAAACAATACGGTTTCATCGATTGAGAGTTTTAGAAAGAATATCCCAAGTCTGTTTTCTATCGAAACCATAGAACCCTGCACCCTGTGGTGGATTGATAAACTGGATGTGGAATTTCTTTTAGCGGATGTCAGCGAGATTCCAGCGATGCGCGATCAGATTCTGGATGTTATGTTTGGGCGAACATTGCATTACATGCAGCACTTCCTGTCTTTTATCCGGGATAGTCCGCAGCAGCGTTATGTCAATTTACTGACGCAACAACCGTACGTAGTTCAGCGTGTTCCCCAACATTACATCGCTTCCTACCTCGGAATCAGCCGCGTTCATTTAAGCCGCATTAAAAACAAACTTGCCCGAAAAAAATAAGTCTTCCTCAGATTTGATAACAAATATTATCCAGTCATCTTGTCGTTTTGTTGCATCTGATTTCCAAAAGACGACTTCGCCAGGCGTTAAATAGAGTCCGTCACGACTTCGTCACCATCAGCAAACCCGCCCCAACAGGGATTACAGTGGCCATAACATCCGGATCCGATTCAATAACCGATAAAAAATCCTTTACTTCCTCCTGATGCGATATCACATTATCGACCAACAGTAAACTGCCCGGATTCTGACAAATCAAATGTTTTAAAGACACCCAATAACCCGTGTAAGCGCTTCGTTCGGCATCCAAAAAGATCAGATCATAATTTTCATTTGTATCGGTCAGAAAACGACCGGCGTCAATTGTGATGCAGGAAACACGATCGCTGAATCCAAATTGTTCCATATAACGCTGTGCGATAGCCGTTCTGTCGGCTTCAATTTCCAACGTCGTCAAAAAGCCACCCGTCGCCTTCACAGCATCGGCCAGCCAGAGTGTAGAAAACCCATTGGATGTACCGATTTCCAGAACTTTTCTGGCCTGCCTGCTTCTGACCAGAACGGATAATAACAGCGCAGATTCCGGTTCCACATTCCGCCAGCGGTCAAGACGATCGGCTTGTCTGGAATCATATTCCTGAAACTCCCTGTATAATTCGCCTAGCTGATCTTTGAATTTTTGATCCATGATTATCTGAATTCAGTTAAACTATTATCATTCTCCTACGCGCCCAAAACTCACTTCGGGTACCCAATGCAGAAAAGGGTTTCTCCTTCCAAAACAGGCGGCGTGCCAATTTTATATAAAATAATTCCCGCTTATGGTGCGGTGATTTCTGCAAGCTTCGTACCAAAAACGTCCGTTATAAAACCCAGTTTCTGGCCGGCGATAATCTTGTCCCCGCTTTTTAACACACTGTAAAATATTCCTTTTCCCGGCGACTTGATATAATCCTGCCCGTTTAACCAAATCTGGTTTTCTGTATTTTTTATGCCTGCCAGCGGTTCATACATTTTCATTTCGGCAAGCATATTGTAAACAGCTTTTTTAGTCGCGTCAACCGATTTGAACTCAACGCCGCCCAATTTTCCTGCTTCAATACTCAACGCAGTTATGCCCTGGCGTGTCGCCTGCTTAAAAGCATATTCTGCTGGCTGACTGGCCTGCAGGCTGAAAGGATAGACAACATTGTATTTAAAACCGGCACATTTGGTCAGTCGCCTGGCCAGGGAAGTTTGCTCCGGCGTTTGCTTATTGTCGTAATAACAGACAAAATCGAGAAGATCTTCATTGCCATCGCCGGCGTGAATGTCCAGAAACACATTTGATCTGCTGATAATGTCGGAGGTAATCAGATGCGCCAGCCGCTCAGAAATGGTCCCCTCCGGATTCCCCGGAAAAACCCTGTTCAGATTTTTTCCGTCCTGCGGGTTATAAAATATTGAACGACCATAAAAACCAGCCATATTCGCCACCGGGACAATAACCAGTGTCCCTTTTAATTTTTCCGGCCTAATTTCCACCATCAGCTGCTGCACGGCAACAATGGGTGCATACTCATACCCATGAATGCCCGCCACGATTGTAAAAACAGGACCTTCCCCTATTCCTTTGATAATTCTGACAGGCAACTCTGCCACGGTAGTACCCTCTTTCATCGTTAACATCTGCTGGTAAACTTTACCGGGCGTTAAATCCTGATATGCCGGCAAGGTTTGCTGAGCCATCAGTTTTGATGCGTAAAAACAAAGGAAATAAAGTAAGAATCGGATTGATTTCATTCAGCAAAAATCTCAAAAGGTATTCAATAAAACAGGCGGCTAAATTAGTGAAATACTTTTAGCGGGTGACGGATTATTGAAATGGAAGTCTGATACCGTTAATCACAAAACGCCGGTTCATGACTTATGAACCGGCGTTTTGTGAATCGCTTTAAACTATTTAATCTTCGTCTCGGCGATGTAATAGTTTCCGTTATTGTCTGATTTATACTCCTTACCGGCTACGAAATATTTCAGATCGTAGGCCACTACCGAACCATACGGAATTAACTCATCACCTGTTGTCCAGATTGTTTTTCCTTTCAAATTCGTTTTGAAAAGTTCTACCGGAATTTCGGTGTAAGGTTCTTTCCCGTTGGTGATGCGATATCTGACAACGATTCTGTCGACGTCCACACACGCTTTGACTTTGACAGTCAACTGCCCGACACCGTCTTTTAAGTTAACGATCTCGGCACCCAGGATTTCGATATCCTGACTGGTGATCCGAAAATGATAGTTGTTCCCGAAATCGCTGTCAAAAGAAACCTCGCCGTTGTTATCCTGCAAACTGATCCAGGCACTGATTTCCTCACAGGAATCAGGAATCAGAAAATCAGAAGTCAGCATTGAGCCTCTGCCATTTTCCTTGATCACTTCATTTTGCAAAATACCCGTTTCCGAAATCAGTGGTATTTCCAGAGACCCTTCGGGTTTAAATTCAAAATGCGCTGTAAAATTAAATTCGGGGCTCCCGTACACATACCCTTCTTTTCCTGATGCAAGCCGCAACGGGTCATAATTGATTCTGCTTTCCTTACCCGGTGTCAGGATTCCACGAACAAATTCGTGAAAATCCAGTGTAAATATTAAATGTCCCATTAGAATCGGAAGATATATTTTAATTAAAATACCGCATTAATCTGAATATTTGAAGCATTGTCAAACACCTTGATGAAAGTAATTCCGATACCGGCATTCCAGTAATAACTGTTCACCGGCGACGACTCTAGATTTTCAGGTGTATTCACGTTGGCGATGCCGGTGTTCGCGATGGAGACCGAAGACGGGCTGCCGGTGGCAAGCAATGCGACAAAGTAGTAGGTTTCAGCCGGCTGATAGTTGTCTGTAAGCCTGTTAAAGGTTACCTGCCGGACATTATTAACCTGCTGATGACTGATCTCCACATATCGGAACTGACTTGAAGAGGCCGCATTGGTTGAAATCCCGTCATCCAGATAAAGCTTATAGGAGTTTGGTTTCCCCGGATAAATATTAATCGTCAGCGGATTGACGGGAAGCTCTCCAACATATTGCTCCAACTCCCTTGTCGGGATGATGGCGCCTTCCCGGATGTAAATCGGCACACGCGAGAGATCCGCGTAATAGTTGATCGTCGTGCCACCCGGAACCGGGTTTTGCAAGGGATACTGATTATCCATGAAAGCATACCAGTTGCTTCCCGCCGGAAGATAAATATTTCTTTGCGGGGACGTCGGATTAGCCAATGTTTCGTGCTGCGTGATGATGGGCGCAACGAGAAAATCTTTTCCGATAAAAAACTGATCATCCAGGTGGTTAAAAACCTGCTGGTCGCTGCCGTCATTGATAAACAATGCCCGCGCAATGGGAAGCCCCGTTTGCGTCCATTCGTACATGGCATCATAAAACAGTTGAAGCAAGCGGTAACGGAGTTCGATGTATTTCCTGCAATTTGTAGGGACAGGCTCTCCATAGGCATATATTTCCTGAAACTGTTTGTTATAGCCATTGTAGTGATTGCGGAACCAGGGAAGAAAAGCGCCCAGCTGTATCCATCGCGTAAACAGTTCGTAGTTGGTAATACCGCCATAAACTTTACCATAACTTACGCTAAACGGCGTTGTTGTCCCGGAACTGTCCGATGATACCGCAAACCCGCCGATGTCGCAGCCGCTGATCGGAATACCGGAAAGACCGATGTTCAGAACCTCGGGGATGTTGATCTGAAGAAAATCCCAGCTCGACGCAGAGTCGCCGGTCCATAACGCCGAGTAACGTTGCATCCCTGCATAACCTCCACGACCGATAATAAAAGGTCTTCTCTCCGGTTTCAGCTTTTGAAGACCGCCGTAGGTGGCGCTGAGTAAATTCAGCGCATAGGCATTATGAATTTGTGCATGCGGCACAAAATTCACGCCATCACTTTGCTGAAGGTCCAGCGGGAAGGTGTTAATACGCGGATTGGCTATGGCGGGATCCGTCATATCCTGCCATATCATATCCAGCCCGACTTCATTGATCAGGTGCTCGTATTGCTCTCCCCATTTCTCCCGTACATCTTCCCTTCCGAAATCAGGATAGTTGCCCGTCGCCTGCAACGGGATCTGCCCCTGATTGTTGGGTTGCAGCGGAGGCACCGGATACGGATTCGTGCCCGGATTCATCCCGTAAGATACTGTTCCTTCATACAGATTTGGGTTAGGCCCCTGCCCTGCCCGGGTATTATAAATCAACCCGTTGATGCTATTGAGAGCATCCCGCTGGGCATAAGGCGTGATCTGTCCGTTTTCGTCCAGCTGATTTTTGGTAAGCAGCGGCGTAATGTTGGTACTGCATTTAAACCCAATCGAATGCAGATAATCCATAAACTGCGCTACGTTTGGAAATTTAAGCGCGCTGCTGGTAAAAGTCCGGTAGTTATTTTGAAAGTCAACATCGATATGCAGCCCGTCAATAGGAATTCTTGCGGCGCGGTATGAATTGGCAACCACCGCCAGGATCGAACTGTTAAAATAACCATAACCGCCCTGATGATATCCAAACACATATTTAGGCGGCATTGATGACCTTCCCGTGAGCGAGGTATACTGTTGAAGCACGTCTCCTACCTGATCGCCATACATGAAATAATAGTCCATGTCGCCATACAGCGCACCGAAATAATACTTCCCGAACATGTTGGAATAATCGCTAGACCCGATGTTGAAATAAGACTGCGAAGCGTTATCAAAAAATATTCCGTAACTGTAAGGATTTCCGCTATAGGCACCCTGCGGAGCGGGATTGATTTCGAGAAGCAGCGGAACAGATAAGTACAAAGGTTCAGAAGGATTCAAAGGCCCACCCTGGTTATTGGCGGGAATGATACCGGAGGAATAAATGTAGTTATCAAAATTGAAGAAAGTCATCGTGTAGTTATTCTTCAATAACGTGTTGCCGGCTTTCTCTCCAAAACCGCAGTACTTGGCATTGGCAGGATAGGTTTTAAAATTTGCCACGACCTGCTGTCCCGGAATATATACCAGATTCTTGTCGGCATCATCCTGGTTTATCAGTTGATTCCCCTTGAAAACCTGTATTTTATACGGAAAAAGCGAGACCTGTATCTGGATCTGGCCGGTATCAATAAAGAGTAAATCACTGGTTGACTTACTTGTGTCCAGATTAACACTGCCCAGATTCCGGTTGATGACGGCCGGAGAAATCTCTACGCCATAGTCAAAGTTGGGAGCCGGATTGAATCGTACGCGAAAAGTCGTTTCCGACAACACAGAAATCTGAAGCTTTAAAGAAGGATCGTTTTGCAGCTGCAAGGAGAACACATTTCCGGACCTGCTGAAACTACTGATATTTCCAATGGACGTCCACCCCTGATTGTTTGGCGTAAATTCATTGACGTTTACAAAATTGTAAGCCATAACTCTACTTGTTTAAGGTTTTTGAAGACATGGTTGAAGCGGCTTTAAAATGGGCTTTACGTTGTAAAAGCCATTCAAAATCTGCGGTTCGGGGCGGACCGTATTTGGCCGTTCTCACGCCCTTGATCAGCGTATCGCCCACAGCAATACTGGCGGAAGAATGGCAATTGACGCAACCTTCTGTGCCAAAAATCAGCTTCCTGGTATTGACCGTATCCACATTTTGAGGAGAGCCTTCGATCTGAAAATAGGCGGGTTCGTTGGCCGTGTATTTGTTATAACTGGAAGTGGCCCTCGTGCTACCGACGATTGTCCCACCCTGGAAGTACGTTTCCATAACCATGTTGGTTAAAAACGTGGGCGTGGGATCTCCTCCTGATTTATTCGTCACGGCATCCGGAAGTTTATAGGTAGGAGCAAACTGCGGATAAGGGGCGGATTTCGGATTGACCGGCCACTGCGTACCGATAAGCTGGTAATATTGCCAGAACGATTGTTTTCCTTTCAAAAGGTCCTGCACCTGTTTATTCAGTTCCTGGGTAGCTACCGGAATTGGCAAAATTCTTTGAATCTGGTTTTTAAGCGGTTTTATCGTGCTGTCAGGCAACAGGTTCACAGGGCAGGTGTTGCATTCCTGATCATAAAAAGAAGGTTTTAAGTATTTTCCATGAATTTTGGTTAACGCATTGGTTTCCAAATTATCAACATGCTCAAAAGTGGCCCAGATCCATTGCGGCGAGGAAACCGTTTTGGTACCGATATGCATACCGATCAGCCCGACTTTCACCTTTTTGAGTTTACCATCGGCTTCGAGGACATAGGCCGTTTTGGTAAAATAGCGGTCTTCAAAATCTTTCCCGGGCACAATCTCTTTCCAGGCAAACTTCAATTCGATCGTTCCGGCTTTCTGCTGCGAGCCCGAAGTGAATGACACCTTTTTACCAAGTTGACTGAAAGCGATTTGACCGTCAATATTGTAAAGGGTATTGTTAACAATATAATCGACGCCGGGTTTGTTTATTCTGATTTCATAACGAACAATGTTGCCATTCTGATCCCATATCGGTGCCGTAAAAGCCTGATCGACTTCGTCACTCTGGCCGGCAAACACCCTGCCTTTTCCGCTTCGTTTCCATTTGTCATCCTGAAAAGAAGGAAATTTACTTGTCCGGAAAAGGACGTCAACATCCCCTATCTGTTTTATTTTATCCTGAAATTCTTCGGGAAGATCGGGCTTACTACCCCATACATGCGGTTTTCCGCCGTCTTCACGGAATATCTCATAACTTTCTTTCCAGCTTTCCCAGGCCCGGTGGCCTTCATCGCTGATCTCCGGTTTGGGCTTCCCGTCTTCACCCAGCGGCCAGTTGAGCGATATGAACATCTGCCACGACAGAATTTCAAAAATACGCTGGGTTTCTGCCACTTTCTTTTCCGACAACAACTGTTTTTCCAGCGTCGTATCCACGTCATAGGGCGTCTCAGGCGTCAGCGTTGTGGGAAAAGACAGATAATCGGGACTTTCAACAGGTTTGGATTGTTTCTCGCAGGCGGCTAACGTGAGGATCAGCATCGCCAGCATCCATACATAACGTTGGTGTAATTTTTTCATTTACTTTGAAAATTAGAGGAGGTTTAAAACACATGAATTATGTCTCGCAGCGAGGCTGCGTTCCGGTGTTCACCACGAACCACGGCATAAGAAGAGCGGTTTCTGAACTCAAAATCTGATCATTACCGGACGCAGTGATGCAGCCGGTTTCCCGAAATCTCCGCTATCAGGCTTGCAAAACAATCCCGGTCGGAATGGTTAAAACCATTTCAACGATAAACAAAAATTATGTACAAGTCAATAACGGGTCAGTCGTATACGTAAGCGCAAACGTTAGTGTAAAACAATTAACTGAAACTTACTCGAACTAAAATTTTAATACAATGGAAATTAATGCGGTACTTGTGAAGAAGCTGATGTCTGGGTCCTTTTGCCGGGTTACTAAATCAAAGTAAATACTTCTCACGCAAAACCGTGTAGATTTTTATCCAATTTTTTCGTCGAATTTATTTAACGGTAATCGTCTGAATGCAAGCCCAATGCATTGAAAATGGAATAATAATAATTTTTCAAAATTTAACCATATCCAATATACGACACCGCCTCGTGCCTGATTTTAATCGTAGCATTTAAGAGTTTATTTAATTTCATTTTATTCCAAAAATCATCCTATTTTGCTATAAAAAATCTAATAAACGATGGAAAATTTTCCTGCAATTGAAACCCAACGACTGCATTTAACCGCATTACGGTCCGACGATATTCCTCAGATTATCAGACATGCCAATAACAAACATATTTCAGAATTTACGATGAATATTCCTTTCCCGTATGCCGAAAAAGATGCTGTTTACTGGATAAACCAGGCAAACGAGGGATTCAAAAACGGGTCTCATTTTATCTTCGGCATCCGCCAAAAACATGACAGTCATTTCATTGGCGGAATCGGCTTAACGATGGAACGGTATTTCAGAGCGGAAATTGGATACTGGATTGCACAACCGTACTGGAACAAGGGATTAATGACCGAAGCCGTCAAAGCCGTCATACAGTTCGGGTTTCAAAAACTTAGTCTGAACAAAATAACCTGCTCGCACTTTGATAAAAACCCGGCCTCGGGAAAAGTCATGATTAATTGCGGCATGACCAAAGAAGGCGATTTTAAAGAGCACATTTACAAAAACTCGGCTTTCCACAACCTGATCATTTACGGACTTACAAGGAAGGATTACGAAAAGTGATATCAAATAGTTAGAAACAGAGAAAAAAAACTAAATGCATTAAATAAATTAAAAATTTCCCGACCTGCTTCGGGAAATACCCGCTTATGCTACTTGTACCAAAAGACGTAACCATACGCCTCTAGGATATATCAAAAGTAATTTAAGCAAGGTAACAATGCACGCCCGCAGATTTCTGGTTTCCCTATTTTTCCTCCTCATTTTCGTTTTCGAGGTTTCTGCTCAATCCATAAAAATTTCCGGCCAGATCAATGGAGAGGATGGCTCCGGTCTGCCAGGTGTCAGCGTGATTTTGAACAAAACTTCCATTGGCACGGTCTCCAAATCCGACGGCTCATTCGATCTTACGCTAACAAAAGAAGGTTCTTTCACCATTTCCGTTTCCTCCGTCGGTTATATCAGTCAGTCGAAGGAATTTCATGCAAAGTCCGGAAGAGAAGTAAAATTCAATTTCATCCTGAAAAGCGATTCCAGAAACATGGACGAAGCCCTGATTCTTGGAAAAACGGAAACGCAGCAAATCAGAGAAACAGGCTTCAATGTCAACGCGATTGATATAAAGCGTTTTGCGAATTCTAACCGCGACATCAATCAGGTACTCAATGCCACTTCCGGCATCAGAATCCGTGAAAACGGTGGCCTGGGTTCGGACTTCAACTTTTCTATGAACGGCCTTTCGGGCCGGCAGGTCAAGTTTTTTATTGACGGGATACCCATGGAAAATTTCGGCGGCGCGATGTCACTGAATAATATCCCGGTTAACCTGGCTGAAAGAATTGAGGTCTATAAAGGTGTGGTGCCGGTTGAGCTGGGCGCGGACGCGCTGGGTGGAGCCGTCAATATCGTTACGGCACAAAACACCAAAAAGTATCTGGATGCAAGTTACAGTTATGGCTCGTTCAATACCCACCGCGCTTCACTCAACGGGAGTTTCAGTGACGAAAAAACCGGGTTTGTGGTAAATGCAAGTGGTTTTTACAATTACGCCGATAATAACTATCTGATGAAAGGTGTTGAAGTCGGGCAGAACGGCGCATTTATAAAAAAGAATTTCCGACGCTTTAACGATGGTTTTCATTCGGCGATGGGCCAGGTGGAAGTCGGTTTACGCAATAAAAAATGGGCTGACCTGCTGATGATCGGACTGCTTTATTCCGATCAATACAAGGAGCGGCAAACCGGTGTAGATCAGGACATGGTTTATGGGCAGGTTCATTCGTACGGGCACTTCGTGATGCCGACGATCAAATACAAAAAGGAGAACTTCCTGACAAAGGGTTTAACTGCAACGTTGTTTGCGACTTATGCCAAAAACAATACGACGACTGTCGACACTTCGGCCTCCCGTTATGCCTGGGACGGAAAAGTTACCTCCGTCAATCCAAATTTCGGCGAACAGGGAGCCTTTTCATTTTACAAATACACCAATAAATTTGCCATCATCCGGACCAATTTCACCTATCAGCTCAATGCCAATCATGCGCTTGGGTTAAACTATAATTTAAATTCAGGACAGCGCGAAGGGATCAATTCCTACAAAAATGCCGATCAGTCGGGCAACGCACTGGATATCCCGAACAAGCTGGGCAAGGGCATTCTAGGGCTTTCGTGGCAAAGCAATCTTCTAAATGACAGGCTGACCAGTTCGGTTTTTGGGAAACATTATCGTTTACACACTTTTATCCGTCAGGCGGTTTTCTACAATGGCTCGGGTTATGTGAAAGAGGAAGCAAAGGACACGCAGCATTATTTTGGATATGGGGCGGCAACACGTTTCAAGCTTTTGGAAAGCGTGGGGTTGAAAGCTTCGTTTGAGCATGCATACCGCCTGCCCGAAGTCGAGGAACTGTTTGGCGACGGCGTTACCGTTCTTGCCAATCCCAAATTGAAACCGGAAGAAAGTGACAACATCAACGCAGGTGCTTATTTCACAAAGAGTTTCGACCAGCATAAACTGACGATCGAGGCATCGGCTTTCTCGCGCAGTGCCAAAGACTTTATCAATGCAGTTCCCGGCGGTACATTTTCCAGCTACACCAATATTGGAAAAGTAAAAATTACGGGGATAGACGGCGAGGTAAAATACAGTTTTAAAAATCTGGTTTTCGCCAATTTTAACGCCAGTTATACCGATGCGGCCAACGTGGACAAACAATCGGCCGTTTACAAAGACCGCATTCCCAATCAACCCTGGCTGTACGCCAATGCTGATCTGGGTTTAGGTAAAAATGATGTTTTTCAAAAAAGTGACAGGTTACAGTTTAACTGGTTTACACAGTATGTCCACTGGTTTTACCTGACCTGGCCAAGCCGTGGTTATGAGCCCGGCAAAAGCCGTATTCCATCTCAGCTGATCCATAATGCCACCGTTTCATACTCGATGCAAAATGGGAAATACAATATTTCCGTGGAATCCAGAAACATGTTTGATGAGCTCGCATACGACAATTTCCGCTTGCAAAAACCGGGCAGATCCTTCAATGTGAAACTGAGATATTTTTTAAGATAACCTACCAAAGACACTCTTTAATTATTAATACGTACAAATCAATTACAAAATGAAAGGATTGAATAAAACTACCTGTTTGAGCGTGATGATGGCTCTTTGTTCGATGTTCGTCATGTCGTGCTCGGACAGTGATGACGATAACCCAACCGTAGAAACCCCGGATGGCGATGAATTTGTCCTTGTCGGCAGCGTTACGAATCCGGCTGCATCTTATCTTTTGGCCACCGGAAGCCTGACAACCGGCTCGGCAAGCGCGATTGGCAAAGGAGCAGAACTGGCCACGGCGAGCAGATTGTTTAAGGACGGTAATTATTACGTTGCTACCGGAGGAAAACTTAGCAAATACGATTACGAAAACAATCTTTTAGTGCTTGAAAAAGAGATCCCGTTGACAGGAAACAGTCTGTACTCCTACTGGATTGATGATAAAACATTGATCGTTTGGGACGGTGTTGCATCAGCCCCAAAGTCTGATCTGACTTACAATATCGTAAACGTAGATGCGATGACAATCACCAAAACCGGAAGCATTTCCCTAACAGGACTTGCCAGTGCGGATAAGGCCATTTACATGAGCTCCTGCGTACTGAGAGGTGGCAAATTATATGTCGCTTATGCGGTTTATAATTCGGAATGGACTTCCAAAAGCTCATCTTACCTGGCGGCGATCGACTATCCGGCTATGACGAATGTATCTATTTCCACCGATACAAGGTCTGCTTACGCCGGCTCATTTTCAAATGTTATCCCTTCCACGGCGATCGTGAACAACGACATTTACATGATCACCAACACAGGTGACCGTTGGGCAGTAACGCCCGATAAGCCAAGCGCTGTTTACAAAATCAAAAATGGCGAGAACGTTTTTGCTACTGACTATTTCTTCGATCTTTCGAACATCAGCGACGGGAACCGCGAATTTTACGGTTTGTGGGATCTTGGAAACGGGAAAGCCATTACCAGAATGGGCAAGAAAGAATTGTTGTTGACGTTCGAGGATTATTTCAACACCGACGTTTTTGAGTATTATGTACTTGATCTGGTTAACAAAACAAAGACGAAACTTGCACTTCCTCTGGATAAGATCGTACATTCTTCGCCTGTTTTTGTAGAAAATGGCAAAGCCTATATCGCCATTTCTTCGGGTACAGAAGGACATTTTGTCTGGACTTATGACATCGCTTCGGGCAGCCTGACCAAAGGTCTGGAAGTGAAAGGCGTGGATAATGTAAACTGGATTTCAAGATTCGACGACTAAGGTCGATAAAAGTTTTTGATAAAAATAGGATCTTACTTCCTGTCAGAATTCACTTTTGTACAGGGAGTAAGATTTTTCCGTACTAATGTTCGCCGAATGAACTTTAAAAAAATAGCGTCCGTACTTCATTTATGGCTCGGACTGACCGTCGGTCTAGTTGTGGTTGCCAGCTTTTTACCAGCGGCTTTGTTCGTCTGGGAAAAGGAGTTAACCGACCTTTATTACCACGACTACCTCTTTGTTGAACCCCAGGACCATCAGCCCCAATCGCTGACCGAACTTCTTGAAAACGCACGAAAAAGCATTCCTGCCCATCAAAAACTGGACAACGTCGAAATAAGTAGTGATCCAAAACGTGCTTACATTTTTTCCGGACTGGAACACGCCGAAGACGAAGGCTGGACTGCTTTTTCTGAGGTTGAATACTCCGTTAACGTCTATGTGAATCCCTACTCCGGAAAAGTGATCGGCGTGGTCGATCAGGAAACAAACTGGATCTGGCTCCTGCGGATCATGCATCAGCAGCTTTTACTTCAATATGATATCGGTCATCTGATCGTTGGCATTGCAACGCTGCTCATGTTTGTATTGGTCATTACCGGTTTAGTTTTATGGTGGCCGCGCAATAAAGGCGCGCTGAAACAGCGGTTTAAAATAAAATTTGACGCCAAATGGCGGCGCGTAAATTATGACATTCATAATGTCGGCGGGTTTTACACCCAGCTGTTCATACTGCTTTTTGCGGCAACAGGCCTCGTCTGGACTTTCGACTGGTGGACAGACGGGATTTACCGCTTGCTGGGCGACGATCCCGAAAAAGTTTTCACCGAAGTCCCTGCACTTAAAGTGGACAGCCAGGTAAAAACCAACCCGCTTGACCGGGCTTTCTCGGACATGATGACAAAAAAAGCTAACTGGAAACTGATCTCATTTTATTTGAACGAGAAGAAGTTTCTGGGTGTGGTTAAGTACGATGGCGAGTCCGCCTGGGATACCTGGGACATCCACCATTACGACGCAAAAAACGGATCATTATACTTTTCTGTCAAACACGAGGACAAAACAACCGGCGCCAAATGGCGGAATTCCAATTATGCCATTCACGTGGGCAGTATCTACGGCATTTTCACCAAAATCATCGCCAGCATAATCGCCCTTTTTTGTGCCAGTCTGCCTGTAACCGGTTTTTATATCTGGTGGGGACGGAGGAAAAAAGAGAAAAAGGGGGCGGTGAGGAAAGTTGGGTTGAGGCGGCAGGTTATTTGAGTAAGCTCCGCCCTCACCCTATCGCGTTGATTTCTTCATTTAAACCCAAACAACAACGGAAATAAAAACGTCACGATAAGAGTCCAGATGACATAAATAGGCAGGTATGATGAGATCACCTTACCTACTCCCCTGATCTCGGCTTTCTTTGAAAGTACTTTATAAAGTTGTACCGTTACCAGAAGCAGATTGATTAAAATCAATACATTCCCGCCCAAAACTGCGGCCCGGTTGGGCGTTATTCCATATTCCGAAATCCGGAACAGGATAGCAGATAGCGCTATACCGTTCACAATAACCGTTACCAGGGATAGAAGAAAAAGAACCCAGGTTCCCAGCTGGCTTTCCTTCGTCTTCGAGGTTTCGGCTACGGAAAAGAAAATGATGGCCATCACACCGATCAGCAGCGCATTAAAAATAAGCAAAAACTCCCGGTCATTGTAAGGATCTTTGCCCGAGTAAACCATTGCCACAAGATAAATCACCAGCATTACCAACACCAGAGGACTGAATATCCTGGCTATCACCGGGGAAACTTTGCCGACCAGCTGCGGATTTGCCTGCGTGAGGTAGGTGGCCACGAGCGGCACTGCCGACAGCCAGAAAACTGCTACATATTCGAAATAATACTTCCTGATATCAAACCCGATCAGATTAAAAAGACCGATAGTCACGCCGGTCATGATCCCGCTTGCCAGCAATATGAGCGCCGTCATCACGATCAGATCCCCGTTATATCTTAAATACGCCAGCCGGTTTTCCACATCTTTCACCTTCTTTCCTGCAAAAGCAAACCCCAGAACTGCCCACAGAAATAAGGGCAAATGAATACACGATAAGATCAGCGTATCGCTATTCTGAACATCGGGAAGCAAATTGATAAAAACAAGACTAAGGAGCACGGCGCACGTCATGAAGGTTATTCTGCCGACTGATATTTTATTTTTCCAGGCAAAGTAGGCTGACAAGGCAGGAAAAACAATAAACCCGATGTTCCGTGGGTAGAAAAAATCTTCTGTAACATTCAAAAGCACCGGCGTTTTCGCAAAAATACCTGCCAGCAAAGAGACAACAATTACAAAAAACAGGTCTTTGCTATTCCCCCACGAGAGTTCCTCACTGGTGAAATTCAGCCGTTCGTTCCAGAAGCCGGCGAGTGTGTTTTCTTTGAGCTCAGGATACAAAGATTGGAAGGTACGCTTAAAGGTCGGCTTGTCGGTCCGGTACAACTTTTCAAGGTATCCGGGATTGTCGAGGTTTGACAGGATTTCGTCTTTCATGTGCCGTAAGCAAGTTTAACCGATAAATAAAAGTACTTTGTATTACAAAGTAAATAATTAAAAAAGACAATATCCAAAGCATTAGCAGTTTTTTTTCAGGATTTAATAAATTTCACCGGAAACCCGTTTTGTTTTACTCTTCCCGGCTCTTCACTTATCCAGTCAGATGTGAATCACTGGCTTCCCAAACACGAATTTTGAACGTTCAGTAACTATTAACGAAAGATTATAAAGCGGTTTAGAAAAGATTTGGATATAAACTGTAAACTTGCACCCTGGACACTATACAAGCATGATCAAGTACATTATTTTCGATTTCGATGGTACGCTCGCAGACTCCAAGGCGGTGTTTGTCTCTGTTTATAACCAGATTGCCCAAAAGAATAATTACAGACAAATCGGGTCAGAAAACCTTCAGTATTTACGGACTTTATCAATGGCGGAGCGCTGCCGTTATCTGAAAGTGCCTGTCTATAAAATCCCTTTTCTCGCCGGAGCATTTTTGAGTTTATACAAAAAGTCATTAGCAGACATCGAACTGTTTGCGGGCATCAGGGACCTGCTCGGGCAGCTGAGAGAAAGCGGATATCAAGCAGCCATTATCTCTTCAAATGCTGAGAACAACATTGCAGATTTTTTGAATGATCAGGGCATTGACTCAATAAACGGTATTTATTGCAGTCAAAGCCTGTTTGGCAAGGATAAACTGATAAAACGTTTTCTAAAAAAATATGACCTTAAACCCCATGAGGTTTTATATGTAGGTGATGAACTTCGTGATATTGTTGCCTGTAAAAAGACTGACGTCAAAGTGATATGGGTCGAATGGGGATATGATACCGAGCAAATCGTTACTGCGGCAAAACCTGATTACATCGCCCGCAATCCTGCGGATATTATCGATTTTGCAATGCGATTAAAGCAGTAGCGCCAGGCGCTACTGCATTTTCACTACCTGAAATCAGGAACGAATAACACTGCGTCTGCTATCACCGTTTGCGCATCTTGTGTTTCGTGTATTTTAACATATGCCTTATTACCGGCGGGCAGATCAAAAGCGCCCAATGCAAACCAATCACCCGAAGTCTGACCTTCCGGAACGACATCACTCTGCCGGATAATCAAATCCTTTTCCGTTGTACCATCTGAAACTTTCAAAGCGATTTTCTGCACGGCCTCATTTGTTTTAGGCACATAGACATATACTTTGTAAACACCTGCCCTGGCAATAGCTGGCGTGAACCTGACCGAATTTCCAGCCTGCCCATTCGGTCGCGAAGTGATAAAAGACGGTCCGTAACCACCCGACTTATGAATCTTCCAGTCGCCCGTTATTGCTGTTTGAATTTTATCTTCATTGTCAGCCAGTATTTCCGAAACAGCGCCATTGGCAAGCGGGTTATTTTTCAGATTTTGCTGCAACTGGCTTACATTAATGTCCTGAACAGCGGTTTTTCCATCGATCGCCATCACAGCAGCAACAGCCGACGACTGGGCTAACACCATAAAAACGGGCTCCATTCTGATAGAACCATAAGCGATGTGCGTAGCGGAAAGGCAAACGGGCACCAGCAAATTGCTGCACTGCTCCTGCCTGGGGACTAAACTTTTGTAGGCTATGGGATAAGGGCCAAAACCTCCAACCTCAACATTTCCCTCGTTTTTCACCATTCCATTGATCACAATTCGCTGACAATTATGAGAGTCCATGGTATAGGCCGCCATGCCAACACCATCGCTGACCACAACTTTCCCTTCGCAATTCGCTTGTGTCATCACATATGCACCCACCATCCGCCTGGCTTCTCGCACATATAACTGCGGCGACCAGTTGCCCGACTCCACATATTCGTCTCTGGGATATCCCCATTTGAGCATTTGCTCCCGGATCTGCTTTGGCACGATGGAATCATGGCCGAAAAAGTAGAGCAAACTTTTTGTGTAGGATTCGTGGCTTTTGACAATCTTTTCGCGGGTATCATAATCGGCGTCAGCATAGTTGTAATTCATTCCGATCATGTCTGTTGAAAACCCGCCACGGTTATTGATGTCCGTCTTTTTGTTGGGCATCAGGCTCCAGATAAAATAGTCGCTGAGGTTTTGCTTTTGCGGTTGTTTTTTGATTAACCTTCTTAATAATTCAAATTGTGACGGATCGTAGTTTTCCGGTCTCGAAATCTCTATTTTATTTTCGGGATCCGAAGTAAGGCATATCCGGTAATTGTAAGCCTGGAGTTTTTTATCACCGGTTCCGTTTTTGTCAAGCCCACCGGCTGCTATACCCCACAAAAGTCCGCTTTCTGGCTTCCCAGGGATTTTGTAGGGATCAATTCCGTCGGGCAACTGATGCCCTGTTTCCAGCTGGACACCATTGATCGTTTCGTTATAATCGGTGTTCGCTTCCCTGCCTGTGGCAAAGGAGACACCTGATTTTGCCATCAGATCGCCTTCATAAGTACAATCGATAAAAACACTGGCAGAAACGGACTGGCTTTGACCGGAAACCGGGTCATTGCTTTTTTCAAAAACAACAGACTGTATCGCGTTGCCCAGTTTTTTCACGGTTTTAATCCGGTACTGATAAGTAACCTGAATATCGGCTTCGTCCAGATATTGCTGAAGATATTTTTTGGCGACGTGAGGCTCAAAAATCCATTGCTCAAATTTGCCGTAATGTTTTCCTATACGTCGGTAAAAATCGCGCGCAAGACCGGTAATTGCATACTTATTCCCGATATCGGTATAACCAAGCCCTCCGGAGGTCATTCCTCCGAGATGATGTCCCGGTTCAATGATCATTACTGATTTACCCATTTTTTTCGCGGTGTAGGCCGCAATCACACCGGCCGACGTAGCCCCGTAAATACAGATATCAACCTTACGTGGCGTCTGGGCCGGACACTGAAATCCAGCCAATGCCATCAGCCAGAAAATACAAACAAATCTTATGCTCATAAGCTATCATTTTAAACAAAGGCTTTAAAGACAAATGAACGTTTCAAATCCCCATACCGGCACTTCAATTTTTTCGCATTCAGTCAAAACCCCGGCAATAAAATCCGGTTATTTTTTATTAAATGCCGGAAGAATAAATTTACTGATTAATTCATCAGACGGAGATTTTGAATTATAATTTCCTCCTGTAATGACCGTCACCATATTTTGTTCCTCCCAGACATAAATCTTCTGTCCTCCGTTGCCTTGCGCCGCTTTACCCTCATAGCGCACACCATCTGCGTTCAAATATTTGAGCCACCACAAATAACCATAATTAACTCCCTGTACAACAGAATGTTTCTCAAAAGACTGTTTCACCCAATCAGAAGATACAATTGGGTTGCCATTCCAGTTGCCACTGTTGAGGTACAGCAGCCCGAATTTTGCCATTTCTCTGGGTGTCAGGTAAGCCTGGCAATAGTTTTCAGCATTGGTTTTATCCGGTTTGAAATTCCATCTGAAATTTGTAATTCCCAGTGGCGCAAAAAGGTTTTTAACAGCAAATTGTTCGAGAGGCATATGGGTCGCTTTTTCAATAATCCGACCAAGCGTTATGGGATTACCCGAACAGTACATCCCCTCTCCTCCCGGCGTATCGATCATTGGAAGATCTAACGTAAATTTAACCCAGTCATCAGAATAATCCATCTTCGTTTCATTACCCTCCGAATTTGGATTACTTATATCACAGTCAAGCCCGCTTTGATTCGAAAGCAGATTTTCAATCGTAATTTGTTTTTTGGCATCCGACATATTATTCAAGGTGTATTCAGGAAAGTAAGAAAGCACCGTTTCATTTTTGCTTTTAATAAAACCCTTGTCGATAGCGATGCCGGTAAGCGCTGAAACCAGACTCTTGGTAGCAGAACGCATTTCCTGTAAACTATCCCTCGTGTATTCGTAGAAATACTCTTCAAATACAAGCTTGTTATCCTTGATGATCAGGACGCTGTGTACATTCGGATAAGTACCGTCAATAATTTTTTGCATCATACCTGCCAATAGAACCGAATCCAAACCGGAATGTACGATGCCGCCCGTTTTCAATCCATCTTTCAAGTTGTCAGGAATTTTGTAAGCACTGTTTCCCGACAGCCTTGGATACCACATTTCCTTCGGGAACCGAACATTCCTGTCCAACAACTTAAATGTATCTTTTTCAGCCACATATCCTGTTACTTCATTCGACAGATTTCTCAGAAACCGGATTTTATCGTTTGAGACGTTAACAAAAATATTATCCGCCACAGGTTTTAAAGGATAACTGCTTTTATTGATAATGGCATGCAGAAGCGTGTCTTTCGGTGAAGCAGCGATGGACAGCGTCGTGTTATTGATATACTCATAGATCCCCTCAAAGGCTTTGAGCCGTTCATAACCTGGCTTGTAGGGTTGCTGGGCGAATGAACATGTTGAAACGAACAGGCAAAATAAAATCAATGATATCTTTTTCATGGTTTATTTGAAAGTGAATTTAGATAGGAACATCCTTACTGACGCGCCGTCAGTGTTAAGATTGTTTAACAAAAAGGTGCCTGAATCACAAATAACTCACCATCAAACCATTGCTATAATTTCAAAAATTAAAACTGTCCGTTTTCAATACAACCGTGTTCATTCCGGAACATAAAATTCTAGTTCAACTGCCTGAATTCCGATGGCGATTTCCCCAATTTTGTTTTGAAAATCTTTGTAAAATGCGAAGGATGTTCAAAACCAAGCGCATAAGCAATTTCACTGATTGATTTATTCGAACCCCACAACAGCAATTTCGCCTTCTCGGTGATTTGCAGATGAATATGCTCAATGGTGGTTTTACCCGTGTATCTTTTTAATAGGTCCGACAGATAATTTGGCGAGAGATTCAGCTCAGAAGCGAAGTATCTGACATCCGGCAAACCGGCTTCTACCAGCGAGTCCTGTGCAAAATATTCCAAAAGCAACTTTTCAAAATGCTGCACGATATCGTGGTTAACCTTGCCGCGGGTCATAAACTGCCTGTCATAAAAACGGTCGCAGTAATTGAGCACCAACTCGATATTGTTCACAATGAGCCCCTGAGAGTGTTTATCGATGTTTTGAGTGTACTCCCTTTTTACATTTTCAGCACAATCCCGTAATATCGTTTTCTCATCGTCAGATATGTGCAGGGCCTCGTCAGAACCATAATAGAAGAATGAATACTTATTGATTTTTGCTGCAAGATGCGTCCCGTGCAGCAAGTCTGCATGAAAGAACAGTCCCCAGCCTTCATTGTAGGCGACATGCCGCGACGTAGCAATAGCCTGCCCGGGTGCCGTGAACACAAGCGTCCCCTCGTCAAAGTCGTAATGCGACTTTCCGTACCGCATTGCGCCTTTCAGTTGTTTTAAATAAACAGAGTAAAATCCGAGCCGGTAAAAAGCTTCGGTCTCACTGAAATTATCTCTGCTCACCTCTTGCAGATCGATGAACGAAACAAGCGGATGTTTCGGTTTGGCACAGCCATACAGTTTGTGTAAATCAGCTATGGATGTTATGTCTACAAAGTTTGTCGGCATACGAATGAAGTTAACATGACAAATGTAAAGAAACAGAGAAATTATAAATACATGCCACCTGCAACTTCAATGCGCTGTCCATTGATCCAGCCTGCTTCATCGGAACACAGGAAGGCAACCACGCCGCCGATATCGTCCGCTTGTCCGATACGAGGAAGCGCCGTAATGGATTTTATATAGTCCTGAACCTGTGACGATTCTCTTAACCGCGCACCGTTAAAATCTGTTGCTATGGCCCCGGGTGCGACAACGTTAGCCCGTATAAAACGGCTACCTGCCTCTTTGGCCATGTATTTCGTAAGTGTTTCCACGCCCGACTTCATCGCGGCGTAAGCCCCACTGCCGGGATGCGTAAAGCGGGTCAAACCTGTTGAAATATTGACAATCGAGCCCCCGTCGTTTAAGTAAGGCATGGCTTTCGCAGTCAGAAAGAACACGCCTTTCAGATGAACATTCATTAAGTCATCAAACTGTTCCTCCGTTGTAGCCGCCAGAGACGGGACTGTGATGCCGTGCCCGGCGTTGTTGATCAAAAAATCGAAACGCTCTGCTGCAAAAGTTTCTTTCAGGCAGCTTTTCAATGTCTCAAAAAAACCATCGAAGCTCTTTACAACACCGGTGTTCAGCTGCAATGCTGCTGCCTGCTGGCCAATTTTCCGGATTTCGGCCACAACGGCCAGCGCTTCGTCCTTTTTTGCGTGATACGTAATAATTACGTGAGTACCTTTTCTGGCAAGACTGAGGGCTATGTCTCTCCCTAAACCGCGGCTTCCGCCAGTTACAAGTGCAATTTTCTTTTCTGTTGATTCCATTTGGATTATTATTAAATGATAATCACAAAGGTCTCACTAACGAATTATCCTGGTTTATATGTTTCAACTCAATGCTTATACTTTTCACGGTTTCGTCGTCCAAACGGTCAGGAAACACTGATAACCACTGCCAACAATGTCAGCAGTGGTTATACCTTACCTTCCACAAATATTACTTTTGAACCATGGCGGATATTCAACGCCCGATTTGTGTTCCGTTACAGATTGCCGATTCTGCCAGTCAGCAAAGTATTCGCTATATCACGCTATATTTTCATTGAAATGCCTAGTTGCTGCTTATGCATTATTTCAAACAATCTCAATTATTGCAGTTACATCTCCAACACTTTTCCCATCAGTCGATTCGGCAACACAACGGAGCTTGAATTTGTTATCGATGTGGTCTTCCCGATTAACGTGAAGCATAACCCGTTCTCCCGAAAATGCCAGATTTTCGGCCAGCAGCGAAAATTCGGTGACCATCATTTTTAATGTTTTATCACCGGTGACGTGGTGAATGTAGAGGGTTGCAAGATCCAGCATTGAACTTAAAAGAATCGCAACCGGCATTGCAGGATAATTTGGAAAATGGCCGGCGCAGTTTTTATCAAATACTTCCCCAAGAGACGCGGAGGCCGATAAGTCCATCAATTGAACATCGACAAAGCTGGATTTATGCTGATATGGATTTGTCATCACAAAATCCGGCTTTTCCTTATAAAAATTGTAGTACAGACGTTCAAAAATCGCGTGAGGAATTACATGAAAACTGACATCTATTCCGCATATCAGCTGCTCCTCCTGATCCAGCAGACAGGCCCGGATCGTTGCGGTCCGCTTGTTGAAAGAGACACACTCCGCTGTCACAATTAATTCATTACCTGAAAAATGCGGTTTTTCAATAGCTCTTTTATACGTTCCGCGATGGGCCAGATAATAATGCTTTTGTTTGACCGGATTAACAAGAGCGCAACAAACGGACCCCAGAATCGCAAGATGACGACTGGCTTCCGATGCACCAATGGGTAGAACCTCGTCTCCGAGAGGCTGTTCTATTTCAACCTTCGCCATCACCAAGTCATTTGCCCCGACAGTGACATCTTTCAAAGCATAATAGGGTTCATGAACGTCTATCAGTTTAAAAATCTCGTTCTTTGACAATATTCGCCCCGAACGACCTTCTTTCTGTAAATCAATTGCCCTCGACCGCACTTCAATCAATTCTGTACTTCCAATTGTGTGTAAAGATTCCATGGATAACGTTGTATGATTAATTTGATATTCATTGGCTGGCTCCTAATGTTCCTGAGGCTGCGGTTATGTTTCAGGATGACTGGGTTTCTTACCGAATTGAATTTAAATCAATATTAATACATAAAACTAATTCTACAATATTCTACAAAAATATTTTCTTCATTACTACTACAAATTGAAAAATTCAATGAAAAAACAATACGATTTCATTCGGTTTGGGCACGAGATTATGAGTGACCCAATGCACAATTCGTGATCAGCCGGATTCGCGTGCGATTCAGGGATAATGAAAAAGGAGTTGGCGAAGGCACTAGTCCAGAGCAATTATCAAACACATCCTGGCTAGGGGAAATTATTATTCTATCATTTTTGGATAAAAAACTTCCGAAACTCAGAATCAATCTGGAAGTTTTTTACACCGATTTCTTGCATTCGCTTACTATCTCTGGCCGCATCGGCCATCAAGTCCAAAGATTTCCGGTAATGAAATTTGTTTATTGCCGCAACAGTAAAAATACTACGCGTGGCGGCCCATGCAACATCCTCTCTGGTCAGAGATGCCGGACGTTCGAAGAGAAAATAATGGGAGGCTTGATACCCTGGCTTTTGTATATTTTCTTCAAGCTGTTTGCGCGAACAGCTCAGTTTTATTTTTCCTGTAAAATACTCCGTCGACTCGTCGGTGCCTATCATCAATGCCGTGCTGTGCAGGTTATACTTATCCAATAAGCCGATCAGTTTTTCAAACAATGCAGAATCCATTCCTGTAATTTTGTTATCAAGCATAACCCCAAGCTTATTTTCATGACAGAATTGAAGAACTTCTTCCAGCCGTAATGGCGTATTACCGTCCAATGTACTTTTCAGTTTACGGATATCTGCCCAGTCTGTTTCAGAAACTTTCCTGTTAACACCATAATACCGGTTAAAATCAGCATCATGGTTGGCGATCAGCACACCGTCTCTGGTCACCCTCACATCAGTTTCGATCATTTGATATCCGTCTGCCAGAGCACGTTTTAGCGCTGCCAATCCGTTTTCTGTGTAGGAGCTGTCCACAACACCTCCACGATGGGCTATCAATGACTGGGCATTTGCAGGATAAAACCCAAACCCGGAAAGAAATAAAAAAGCAGCTATCCAATAAAATCTCATATGCATAATAAATAAAACATGATCTCATAGGGGTTGGCCTGCTTAGCGCTGTCAATACCTATGAAAGCTTAGCTCAAATTCTCATCTATGACTATCGTAAATCTAAGAAATCGCGTCACGCTTACAATTTTTGTTCTGTTTTTCCTTGTCTCATGCAAGATGACCAAACCTACGTTACAGACAAAATTAATAAATGACACACCGTCGTCGGTCGCATTCTCTCCCAATGGAGACCTGATCGTAGCCGGCGTTTTTGGAGGAGCCAGAACATGGGACCTGACTTCCGAAAGGCACACCGATTATGTGTCCAAACTAAAAAACGAAACGCCCAAAAATGTATGTTTCTCACCAGACGGTTCTCTGATTGCCGCAGGTGTATGGGGAGCAGTACGGGTTTGGAAACTTGGCTCGTCGGATTTCACCGACTTTCCTACCAAAATGAAAAATGATACACCATGCAGGGTTTACTTTTCACCAGACGGAAAATGGATCACCGCAGGCATCTTTGGCGCCGTCCGCATCTGGAATCTTAGCGACGGGGTTTTCAAAGATTATCCGTTAAAAATACGGAACGAAACACCCGAAATCATTGCCATTTCCACGGATGGGAAAGTGATTGCAACTGCGACATTTGGGGGCGTTATGAAATGGGATGTGGAGCCGTTTTAGACTCTTTGGCATCCACCTGTTTCATGATTTTCTCCCTGTGCATGGTACCCCATTTCCAAAGTTCGTTCATTACGGGTCCCAGTGTGGTGCTGTATTCTGTCAGCACATATTCGGTACTGACCGGAAAAGTATCATGCACCTTGCGCACCAGAAAACCGTTTAACTCCAACTCTTTCAGCTCATTGGACAATACCTTTGCCGCGATCTTGTCGACCGCTTTTCTTATCTCACCGAATCGTTTGTTGCCTTGCACCATGGCGATGATAATCGGGAATTTCCACTTGCCATTCAGTACGTAAAGCGCATCCCTGACCGGGGCAAGCGCCCGCGTGCATCTTTCTGCATCTATGCCAGCCGCTTCAAAATCTCCCATTGCCATTTCCTTCATCATATCTTCCATCATCATGCTGTTTGATTACCCGAAGGTTACCGGTTACCTTTTAGAAACCAGTAACATTTGGTAACCAAAGGTAGCTACTTTTGACATCGAAACGAATTCTTTAAACAAGTAAATCATGTCAAAAACAATAGCAATTATCGGCGCAGGACCAGGTGTTGGGTTAGCCATCGCACGCCGCTTTGGAAATGAGGGCTTTAACGTCGCACTACTGGGACGAAGCACGGAAAAACTAAAAAAACTGGTTTCCGATCTGCAAAACGACGGTATCACTGCCGCTGCATTTACGGCAGACGTAATCGACCGGGAAGGTCTGGCAGCATCTTTGCAAAATGTCATAAGCCATTTCGGAAGTATTGATGTAGTTGAATACGGCCCCACACCGGCCATGGAATCACTTAAGACCGTGCTCGCCACGGATGTGGATGCAGCTTCATTTCAGTTTGCTTTCAATGTACTGGGTGCGATAACCGCCGTGCAGACGGTTTTGCCGGGTATGCAGGCGCGTAAAGACGGCGCCATTCTTTTCACAACCGCTGTTTCTGCCCAGTATCCGCTAAACATCACAGCCAGCTTCGGGATTGCTGCCGGCGCCCAGCTGAACTATGCCAGACTGCTTCATAATAATCTCAAAGCGGAGAATATTTACGTCGGTATAGTCTCAATCGCAGCAATGGTCGCGACCGATGACGAGGCTGGAAAACTGGCTGCTGCAAATTTCCCACCAGGTCTCCCGGTTATCACAGCGGATCAGGTCGCTGACCAGCACTGGACAATGTACACAGATCGCGAAAAATGTGAGGCGATTGTCGGAGACGCAGAGGCTATTCTCTCTTTCCCCGGCTTCGATAAATAGCGATACACTTGGTTGGCATACCCCTACCCGACTTATCATTTTGAGAATTATAGCGCGTTTTGAACAAACAAGTAGTCACAATGAATGTTCCGGGCGTACTTCTCATTACTTTATCCCTAACCGAAAGTTTGACGCATCCGGCCAATAGCTGAGTATTTTTTGTCAGCCGACTATTCATCATGCAAAAAATCCGAAACAGAATGCCGTATCGAAATGAAAGGTTAGAGAAAATGTGATTTGTCAACCAAACTTCATGGCTAACAAAGGTCCCGGAGATCTTTGTTAGCCATCACCATCAGCCATATGAAATTAATTACAGGCGTTATACTGCTTTTCACTTCCGCTGCATTTCAAATATTGGGACCTCCACCCGGCGACGCGCCAAAACAGGATCTACCCGATTTTGTCAGATTGAAATATCAGAATAAAGACCTTTTAACGGACCTTGGCGGTGGTTTATGGGCCTGGCCGCTGCCGATGGATTATGATCAGGACGGCGACATGGACATGATACTCTCCTGCCCTGATACACCATTCAACGGCCTTTATTTTTTTGAGAACAAATCGGGAAAAGAGGTACCGGTTTTCGAACCACCGGTACGTATTGCTGCCGGCCTTAAAAATCCGCAAATCTCATACGTCGATGGGAAACCCAGAATTCTTGACCAGGGCGCTGAATTTGAAGATTTCATAAAGGAACATGCAAACCGGAAAACACTGCTTTACCCGCCCGACTCTTTGCAAAACGATTTCAAAAAGAAACCGCGGTTTACAGAATGGAAATTCGTTGACTATGATCATGACGGTGATCAGGACCTTATCGCCGGGAGTGATGACTGGCTCGAATACGGATGGGACAACGGATATGACGCGAACGGAAAATGGATTAACGGACCAATCCACGGTTATGTTTATTTAATTGAAAATCAAAGTGGTAAATACATCAACAAAGGCCGGATAAAAGCGGGAGGTAAGATACTGGATGTCTACGGCGCCCCGTCTCCAAACTTTGCAGATTTTGACGGAGATGGCGATCTGGACCTCATTTGTGGCGAATTTGTCGATAAATTCACCTGGTTTGAAAACACAGGCACGGCTGGCAAGCCCGAGTACGCGGATGGAAAAATACTTGTCAATGAAACCGGTGTCATCAAGATGGATCTGGAAATGATTATCCCTGTGGCTGTTGACTGGAACAAAGACGGGCACGTAGATCTCATCGTCGGTGACGAGGATGGTCGGGTCGCTTATATTAAAAATACCGGAAAAAATAAAAATGGAATGCCGGTTTTCAATGCTCCGTTTTACTTTCAGCAAAAAGCGGGAAACGTGAAGTCCGGCGCACTTGCGACACCTTTCAGTGCGGATTGGGACGACGACGGAGACGAGGATATCATTACCGGTAATTCTGCCGGATACATCACCTTCATTGAAAACAAAGGCGGAGGCAGTTACCCTGACTGGGCTGCTCCGAAGTTTTTAAAGGCAAACGGAAAAACAATTCGTATACAGGCAGGACCCAACGGTTCGATTCAGGGGCCATGTGAGACAAAATGGGGTTACACAACACTATCCGTAGCCGACTGGGACGGAGATGGCTTGAAGGATATTATCTTTAATTCGATCTGGGGTAAAGTCCAGTGGTTTCGCAATAAGGGGACTAAAAAATCTCCGGTTCTTGCAGAAGCGCAAATGGTTTTGGTTGATTGGGAGCGCGATGCACCAAGACCAAAGTGGAACTGGTGGAATCCGCAACCCAACGAGCTGGCCCCTCAGTGGAGAACGACACCCTATGCCATTGACTGGAATAAAGACGGCCTGACGGACCTGATCATGCTGGATCACGAAGGGTATCTTGCTTTTTTTGAAAGATTCCGAAAGGATAAGACACTTTATCTCAAACCTGGAAAAAGAATATTTTACAATGAAGACGGCAGTGAATTATTGCAGCTGAACAAGAAACAAAACGGAGGCAGTGGCAGAAGAAAATTCACTTTGGCCGACTGGGACAGCGACGGTGATCTTGACCTGTTGATCGACAGCAAAAATGTAGACTTTTATGAAAATATCAGCACAGACGCTGATAAGATAAAATTCAAAAACCAGGGTAACCTTTCAGGCCGAAAACTTGCCGGTCACGATACCAGCCCTACAACGGTTGACTGGGATAAAAACGGCATCCCTGATCTTTTGATCGGCGCCGAGGACGGTCATTTTTATTATCTGAAAAGATAAACAGAAACGTCAGTTCTATTGGTTTAACCTACAAAACTGCCGGTTCTGTGACGGAGAACATATGGTACAATCAGGCACCTACCATCTCGGTTGGGGCATAACCGTAACGTTTTCTAAATGCGAAGCCAAAATGAGAAAGGTTCTCAAAGCCCGCTTCCAGATAAACTTCGGAAGGTTTTCGTTTCTTTTCCCGGATCTGGTAATGGGCCAGTTCCAGTCGTTTCTCCATAATCCATTTTTGAGGTGTGGTCTGAAACACTTTCTTAAAATCGCGTTTAAATGTGGTCAGACTGCGACCAGTCAGATAGCCAAATTTGTCAATCGGCATGTTGAACATGTAATTCTGCTCCATAAAATCTACCAGATTAATCTTGCCGGGTTCCTCAAAATTAGCCAGTAAATGGTCAAGATCCGGGTCAATCGTTCTTAGAATAGTGATAGCCTCTTCGATTTTTATGGATGCGACAGGATCGGGCAGTGGTTCTTTAAGCTCAAAATAAGGTATCAGGGAGGCAAGGCAGCTTTTTAGCAACGGGTGCCTGTCAAATGTTTGAAACCGAGGCGTTTGCATCTGCTTAACCTCCACCTTATTTTTGGCATAAAAATCAGTTAACCGCCTCTTGGTAAGGTGCATGACCGCCGACTGATGTGGCAAACCATCTTTAGGATAATTGATAACGGTTACCAACTGATTACGGGGAAATAACAAAATATCCCCTGCGCCAAACCAATGAACCTTATCCCCGTGCACTATTTTGGTTTCTCCTGAAATAAACCATACCAGTAAATGCTCCTCAAACAATACGTCGGCCCTGTAAAGCTTGCTTTCGAAACACGATAGTTTCAACTCAGGATGGATATAATATGCTTGATGTCCCACGATTTTTATGAACAAATTACAAAACAAAACTCGCTAAAACCGGTCTTTAAAACAAATGACAACTCCCGGTTATCATTGCTAAAAGCAAGGCTTTGGCCCTGCTTTTTAGCCGACTTTCAAGCCAGGCACGCCACTTAGCTGTTCAAAAAAACGACACCGGTCAGTTCCTCGCTCAGCTTCCAAAGCCGCCGTGCATTATCCGAATCAACCGAGTAGGGTTTTACACCGCAAAGTGTGAACGGTTCGTCGTAGTTATGCGCGAGGTTTCCTTCGTCCAACGCTGCCACATCGCAATTCTCGCAGTATAACCCACCCAGGTCGTTCAGTAACGGACTTGTGGCGCACCAAACGGTTGTGGCGGCACCTTGCGGAATCGTTTTTAATTTGCCCGCCACATCAGGATACAAATTGCCGTCCCCATCATGTGTCCCCATCTGCTGAAATAATTCCATGGGTGCAACCCGTCCCAGGTCCGTCCCGTTGACAGATCCCGGATGCAGCGACCATGCACGTACGCCATCAGATTTCCCGCGTCGATCCAGCTCCACGGCAAAAAGATTATTTGCTGTTTTGGACTGACCATAACCTGCCAGCGTTTCATAGTCGCGATGCTCGAAGTTGGGATCTTCAAAATTAAACGGAGACATCTGATGGCCGAAGGAAGACACCACGATCACTCTTGCCCCATCTGCTTTTTTCAAAGCAGGCCAAAGTCGCGCTGTAAGCTGAAAATGCCCAAGATGATTCGTGGACAATTGTGATTCGTATCCACGGGCATCACGTTGCAGAGGCACCCACATAATTCCCGCATTATTGACCAGGATATGCAACGGGCTGTCCGTTTCCAGGAACCTTTGTGCAAATGCGTCAATGGAAGCAGGATCCATCAAATCCATCGGTTCGATAATTACGTTGGCTACACCTTCCAAATTCTTTTCCGCCTTTTTCACGTCTCGCGCCGGTACAATCACCCTGGCGCCCGCATTCACAAACACTCTAACTGTTTCCAAACCTATTCCCGCATAACCACCGGTTACGATAGCCGTTTTACCTGTGAGACTAATACCTTTAATGACGTCAGTCGCGGTCGAAACGGATGTAAAACCTGAATGAACAGGCTTTTGCAAGGCCCTTTCCTGATGCGTAACTTCTATTTTTTGTTCCATGTTTTTTGTTATCTAAATGACTGGAACAAAGGTACCTTCACACGGTTCTGACCTATTTGTTTTAAAGCTCTTATTTATTTGTTTTAAGGACCACTTTTAAATTTTATAAGGTAAGGACTTGGATTTTTTTGGCAACAGATCTTACGTGGGAATTTCTGACATGGAGGCGGTTACGGGCACGATTCTAATCGGGTTCATCTGATCGATCAGGATGTTACACTTATTTTATTAAAGACCATTACCCTGCTACATATCCCAGGTACAAAGCCCAATCCACCCATTTAAAAACAAAACCACAGCAACGATAAAAAGGGAAACCACTACAAAAAGCATGTAGCCTGCAACTGCTTTACGCTCGAACAGCATCAGGTTCTTTGGCAGAAAAAACAGATTAAAAAAAGATAACAATCCAAATAATAAAGTTCCACAATAAATGGTCAGGGAAATGCCGGTTACATTTTCCAGCTTGTACAGGAGATAACTATCAGACAATACCTTTTGAAAATTAAATAGCGCCACTATCAAAAACAGGACTGCACAAAACGGCAGACAAAGCACGATCAGCTTTAATACATTGATTTTTTTTAGTGAAAAAGAAACACATCCAATCACAAAAGGGAATATTGACGAGACTGAAAAAAGTACACCCAAAATTAAAATCAGTCGCCTGGTTATGGCCCAGACCGCCGGCACCCGTTCGCAGTATCTGTCATTGAATACCAAAACCTTTTTGGCACCATTGGTCAGGAAAACGATATTGGAGTAATCTGCCCCCTTATTCGCAAACATCATAGTACCCGTGGGAACAATCTTCCGTTTGTTTCCAAGCAAGTTCAGGTTAAGGGTATCGTTAATAATTTCCACTTTTAATAAAAGCAAACGTTCAGCAAAACCCAGGAGATCGAACCTTGGATTCTCCACCTGATAGTAACCCAGATAAGGTGCCACAGCTTCTTTGTTCAACTGAAATTTCTCCTTTTGCGGAACCACAATATTCCTTGTTAAAAAAGCAGCAATCAAATCCTCGATATCTGCCAGACCGTTACCATTCGACGACACCACAAACCCTACTCCCAACTCACGGCTGTAACGATAACTTGATCGACAGGTTCCGAGCAGTCCGCCATGCCCCCTGAATTTTCCAAAAAACTCGTTACCCAAGCCATATCCATTTTTTAACCCTGCCCTGACCGACAGCGAACTATGCGAAGTTTCCATCTGCTCCATTGCCTCCGGGCTTATTACGCCCTTTCCATTATTGAGAAACAGCTTCAACAAACTGACCATATCTTCGCTGTCAGACCATAAAGAACCTGCCGGGCCAATCAAAAAACTTACCGACGGTACTGGTACCAAATTTCCGTTTGATCCGGTATACTCCCTGACATCGAGTTCAGGATATTGGCTAAAAAGGTTAAAATTCGAATGCACCATACCGGCGGGCTTTAAAATTTGTTCCGTCAGGTACCGGTCATACTCAACTCCCGTGATCTTAGAAATGATATAACCTGCGATTGCATAATTTACATTGCAGTAACTGTACCGTTCCGAGGGCTTCCAGCGGCATATCATTGAATTTTTCTGACGCAGCATTATCTCCTTGGTGCTCACATAAGCGCGGCTGACCGAATACATATTATTCAGTTTAAAATCGTCAAAACCCGTCGTGTGTTCCAGCAAATTTATAATTCTGACAGGATTGGTGTTTTCCCATTTGTTTAGAAACGGAACCTCTGGAGCTATTCTCCTGACTTCATCATTCAAATCCAGTTTCCCCTCCCCAACCAGTTTCAGCATCGCCAGCGATACAAGACTTTTTGTGATTGACCCCATCCTGAACAGCGTATGATTGTTTACAGCTCTTCGGTTTTGAACATCCGCGTAACCAATACCTCCCGAAAACAACACAGAATCTCTGGTGGTAATGCCCAGCATAAGTCCCGGAATCTGCTTCCGTTTCATAACAGCAGCAATTGAGTCAACGAGTTCCCGAATTGTACTTATCTTTTTTGATTGCTGTGCAAAAGCATCCAGCTGACACAACAGTAATATAAAAATTATAGATTTTTTCATGTGCCAAATATCTACTGATAAAAAAGTGAATTCCAGTTTTAGGCACAGACAAGGTAATTTCGGGAACGGAAACCTGCTCCGATGGTACAGAGCCGGATTGAAGATTAGCCGGTCATCGTCCGGAGCCTCTCCTGCATTTAGAAAGCTGCTTAAATTGTAGAAAAGATTAAGGATATTAGCCCCATGAATGCAACTCCCAAAGGAATTACCAGACTCTTCACGGCAGGAATAAGACCTCATCTCTTATTCTTGATAACACTTTTTGCCATTGTCGCGCTGGTGACCTTTTCGAGTCGTTATTATCTCGACCTCCTCCCCCGCGCACTCTTTATCTATGTGTTTATCCTGATTTGTGTTTACAGTGGCCGGTGGTTATCATTAAAGTGGCTTTCCGGAAAAAGTATTCTTTTGTTTATCCTTCTTTCAATAACCATCACGGGCGTATTGTCTGCCCTTGGAATTAGCAGCTGGATCTATTTGTCGGCCTATCAGTCGGAGAACTTTTTTATCATTACTCCGCTTTTCACCGTCATCTTTTTGCTTTTGGGCGCCGGATCTTTTATCGGCAGCACGGTGGTAAGGCAGCAACTTAATGAGGCTAAAATCCTTCAAAAGCAGAAGGAAAGCGAACTTGACTTGTTGATCTCTCAATTAAGTCCTCATTTTCTCTTCAATACGCTGAACAATATCTATGGCATGGCCCTGAACAGACCGCAACAGGTGCCTGAACACATTTTGAAGCTGTCGGAATTGCTGCGATATTCGGTGTACCTTTCTAAAAAGCCGCTGGTAACGCTAGGCGAAGAACTTGTTTATCTGCGTAATTATCTGGATTTTGAAAAAATCAGAATTGGGAAAAACCTGAAACTTAATGCGAACTTTGAAGCGGCAGACGAAAACGTAAAAATAGCGCCCATGCTCTTTATCGTTTTTATTGAAAATGCTTTTAAGCATAGTAAAAATGCAACAGGAAATCCGGTCGTGGTCGAGATCACACTCGGTGCAAACCAAAACACTATATCATTTCATATCTCAAATACTTACATTTCAAAGAAATCAAATACTTTATCTGAAGAATCCACTGGCCTTGGGCGGATCAATGCACTCAAAAGACTGGAACTGTTGTATCCCGGTCAATTCGACTTAAAAACCGAGATCAAAGACGGGCTATATGTCGTGAGTTTACAAATTAAAATCAAGTGATATGCGCCAGTACAAATGCCTGATTGTGGACG
This sequence comes from Dyadobacter diqingensis, assembly GCF_024220585.1. Taxonomy (GTDB): domain Bacteria; phylum Bacteroidota; class Bacteroidia; order Cytophagales; family Spirosomataceae; genus Dyadobacter; species Dyadobacter diqingensis. The sequence continues at coordinate 67,373 of NZ_JAMXKF010000005.1, read as the reverse complement.
ATGAGCCCATTGCGCGGGAGATTATAGAAACATTTTGCAGCCATTATCCTTCCCTTCGGATCATTGGGTTGTGCGAAAATGCAATAGAGGCCAAACAAATTTTGCTTGAACAGACAGTCGATATTCTTTTTTTAGATATTGATATGCCCGAACTGGACGGAATTTCTTTTCTAAAAACCATAAAAATAAGTCCTCAGGTAATTTTCACAACAGCCTACAAGGAGTTTGCTTTGGATGCTTTTGAGTTATCTGCCTGCGACTACCTGCTGAAACCGATTCCCTTAAACCGCTTTATGGTAGCCGTGGAAAAAGCCATGGAACGTTTGCAGCAAACCGGGTTTAATTCTGAAAAGCCTGACGATTTTGTCTTTATTAAAACGCAGGGCAAAATTTTCAAAGTTGCCTTTGACGATCTGCTTTACGCCGAGGCTAGCGGCAAGAAAGTCAAAGTTGTAACCGGCGATGAAACACTTCTCGCGTCGCTATCATTTACCGCGTTGGAGTTGCTGTTACCCCAGGCACTCTTCCTGAGAGTCCACCGGTCCTTTATCATCAATAAATCAAGAATCAGCTACCTTGAGGGCAACCGGATATTTATCGGTAAACACGAAATTCCAATCGGAGAATTTTACCGCGAAAGCCTTTTCAAGACGTTGGGCCTGACGTCATCCGGTGCTGAAAATAAATAATTCTACAAATAAAACCCCGACCTGATCACCGTTAGGTAGATCTTTTAAAAAATTATATAAAAACACCCGCTATTTGCCCTGATTAGCGGGCCTTTTGCATTAATTCGTTATCTTGGCTTGTGCCATATTCATATCGTTGGAAATATTCATGAACCGCCTCTTCCTTTCATTTTGCCTTTTTCTTGCTTTTCAATCTGTTTCAGCGCAGTCCGGGAATCATTCAAAATATGTTGCTTCCGATCTGTTTTCCGCATCCTCCTTTTTACCTCCGGGAAATCCTTATCGCTCGGCAACCGGCGAACCTGGCCCGGCATACTGGCAAAATCGGGCGGACTATAAAATTGATGTAAGTCTGGATGACAAAGCTGAGATCATTACCGGCGTCGAAACGATCACCTACTCAAATAACAGTCCCAATGCACTTTCGTTTTTATGGTTACAAATGGACCAGAACGTTTACAAAGCGCATTCGAAGGGACTGGATGCCAAATTGTTTCTTAGCTCCAATGAAAAAGAGTCAGAGTTTCAAAGCGGTTTTGTCATTGAGTCTATCCTTTTAAAGGGAGGAAAAGTACCTGACAAACAAGCCGTTTTTGTTATCAACGACACTAGAATGAAAGTTAATTTATCCGAACCCTTAGCTTCCGGACAAAAGATTTCGTTCCAGATCAAATATCGTTACAAGTTTCCCCGAAATTTTAGGAATGCCGATTTCAATGTAAACAGAACGGATATTCTTCCCACAAAAAACGGTGATATCTACTCCGTTGCCCAATGGTATCCCCGCTTATGCGTGCTTGACGACGTGAGCGGATGGAACACGTTACCTTATCTCGGAAACGGTGAATTTTATCTGGAATATGGAAATTTTGATGTCAACATTACTCTTCCGTCTGCTTACATTGTCGAAGCATCCGGTGATCTTCTTAATCCGGAAGAAGTGTTAACTGCCACCCAGTGGGAACGTTGGAAAAGAGCAAAGTTATCAGCCGAGAAAGTATTTATCCGGACAGTTGAAGAGGTTACCGATCCTTCTTCACGACCTTCGAAACCTCTCTGTACCTGGAAGTTTAAGTTAAATACTGCCAGGGATTTTGCATGGACTGCTTCGAAATCCTTCGTTTGGGAGGGCCTCGGCATTACTTTGCCCAGTGGAAAAAAAGTATTGGGAAGTTCGCTGTATCCGGCAGAATCCAAGCGGCCCGGAAGCTGGGAACGGTCGGGAGAATATATCAAATTTACATTACAATATTTTTCACAAAAATGGTATGAATATCCTTACAACAAGGCCGTGAACGTGGCTTCAAATCTGGATGGTATGGAGTACCCCGGACTTGTTTTTTGTTCCGCGAAAGATCAGGGAAATATGTATTGGGCAGTTGTTAATCATGAACTTGGACATACCTGGTTTCCGATGATCGTTGGCAGCAACGAAAGAAAACACGCCTGGATGGACGAAGGTCTTAATGCTTTTATGGATAACATGGCCACGAAAGATTTCAATGGTGGCGAGTTCATCGGTTATCCTGAAATTGATATTCCTGTCTCGGGACTTTTTGCAGACTCGCTGTTGCCGATCATGACCAGACCGGACGTCATTCCCGGCAACGAAGTATATACGGTACAATATCAGAAAGTAGCTTATTTACTTACCTTGCTCAGAGAGCATATAGTTGGAAAAGAACAGTTTGATCCGGCATTTCGCAAGTATATCAGCGACTGGGCTTACAAACATCCCACTCCCTGGGACTTTTTCAGCAGCATCAATAACACAACGGGCGAGGATCTTGGCTGGTTCTGGAAATCCATGTTTATGGAAAACTACCGGCTTGATCAGAAAATAGCCAAAGTCGTAAATCCGGAAACCGGGAAGTCTGACAAAACGCAAATTACCGTGGAAAACATGGAAAAAGCCGCCATGCCTTTGTTCGTTGAAATCACTTTTCAAAACGGAGGCAAAGAATTACATAAATTCCCGGTGGAAATCTGGCAGCAAGGTTCCTCTTATACGTTTGTTCCGGATATCGCGGGCATCGTCAGTAAGGTCGTTATAGACCCCGCAGGCATATTCCCCGATGTGAAAGTCGTCAACAATATTTGGGAAAATAAATAATTTAAGATTGATGAACCACCAGCTTCCACTTCACTTTATTAAATAAAAAAAATACCAATCAGTATTTTAACAATTCATTGAATTACAATATCTTAATGAATAATAAAATAATTATTTTGATTAGCGGGGGTTGACAGTCACGGTTAACTCTCTTACATTGAGTCATAATCAGAAGATTTTTAGCCAAATCACTCAATTAAAGTAAAAAATGATCAACCAAGACTTCGATTTAATCGTCATCGGCTCCGGACCGGGAGGCTACACTGCCGCGATCAGAGCTTCGCAGCTGGGCTTTAAAACCGCCATTATTGAAAAATATAATAGTCTGGGTGGCACCTGCACCAATGTGGGGTGCATCCCGGCGAAGGCCTTGCTGGACAGTTCTGAACATTATCATAATGCAGAAACGAGATTCGGCTCATTTGGTATTCAATTGAAGGATTTGTCCATTGATATTGATAAGTTCTTTGGCCGCAAAACCGAGGTCGTGTCGCAGAATGTGGCCGGAATCAATTTTCTGATGAAGAAAAACAAAATTACGATCATTTATGGGACTGCACGTTTTGCCAGTAACGACAAAATCATCGTGAAATCGGCGGAAGGGACAGAACAGGAATATCAAAGCCGCTATACGATCATTGCAACAGGCTCGAAACCAATATCGCTTCCCAACGCGGTCATCGATAAAAAGCGGATTATTTCTTCTACCGAGGCGCTATCGCTGAATGAGATCCCGGCTACGATGTCAATCATCGGCGGCGGGGTTATTGGTGTAGAAATGGCTTCGGTCTACGCGCGTTTAGGGACAAAGGTGACGATCATCGAATATGCAGCCAATCTGGTTCCTACCATGGACCGGGAAGTCACGACGGAATTGAAAAAAATACTTGTCAAATCGGGAATCGAAATTCTGCTCAGTCAGCGCGTGGATGCCGCCGTCAGCAATGGGAAACAGGTGACCGTCAAATTCACCGGCTCAGAAGGAAAACAACAGGAGATCATAACAGACTATTGTATGGTAGCCGTAGGCAGAAAACCTTACACAGACGGTCTGGGTCTCGAAAATACAAATATCATCAAAGATGACCGGGGACGAATCGTCACCAACGAAGCTTTCCAGACTTCCGTACCGAACGTATACGCAATCGGTGATGTGATCAAAGGTCCTATGCTCGCCCATAAAGCAGAGGATGAAGCCATTATTGCTGTGGAGGGGATGCACGGCATCAAACATCATATCGACTATGACCGGATACCGGGGGTTGTGTACAGCTGGCCGGAAGTGGCGAGCGTAGGGTTAACAGAAGAACAGCTTAAAGAGCGTAACATTCCTTACAACAAGGGAAAGTTTCCTTTCTCTGCGAGTGGCAGGGGGCGCGCCGCGGGTGACACATCCGGCTTTGCCAAGGTCTTATCCGATCCCAAGTACGGAGAGGTGCTCGGCGTACATATCATCGGTGCCCGCGCAGCTGACCTAATAGCTCAGGCAGTCACCATTATGGAATTTGAAGTGACTGACAGCGCTTCGTCTACCATTTCCTATGCGCACCCCACCTATGCAGAAGCGCTCAAAGAGGCATTTCTAATGGCATCCGGACGAGGCTCGCTCAACTTGTAGAGGATATATCGGGCTACTACCTTAAAAAACAGAAGCGGCTAATAAAAGTCACTTCTGTTTTAATGTGCACTCAGCCAATCTTTTGTTAACGAATCAACAATTCTCAGATGCTTCTAACACTGTTATCATGCTTCTGAGTATTGGTTGGCACTTAAAAATGGGTAGTCGGTATATCCTTTTTCACCGCCACCAAACATCGTAGCCCGATCAGGCTCATTCAGAATTGACTCCAACTCGAAGCGTTTTGGCAAATCCGGATTTGCTAAAAATAATGCACCGTAAGAAATGATTTTTGCAATGCCTTTTTCCAGTTCCTCCTCCCCTGTCTGAGCATTATATCCACCATTTGCGATGATTGTATGCCGGGTCAGTTTACCAAAAGTTTCCAGTACATTTTCAGGATAATGAGGCAACTGGTCCAAAGGGTAAAGAGAATTCATCAAGTGTATATAGGCCAACGGGATATCATCCAGCGCCGTAATTAATGCTGTGAATTGAGCGGTCGGATCTGTATGTATAATATTGTTATACGGAATCGTCGGCGACAGTTTGATGGCTACCCTGTCGCCGCCGATCGCGCCTGCCAATTCCCGCATGACCTCCAATACAAACCGATTACGATTTTCTATACTTCCGCCATATTCATCAGTTCTTTGATTGGCACTGTCTGCCAGAAACTGGTTGGGAAGATAACCGAAGGCGGCGTGCAGTTCAACACCGTCAAAACCTGCTTCGATGGCGTTGATCGCTGCTTGTTTATAATCCTGAATCGTTTGTTTGATTTCTTCCATACTTAATGCACGCGGAGTTTCATAGTCTTTCATCCCGTCGCCGGTAAAATGCTGCTGGCCCTCAATAGCGATTGCCGAAGGAGCAACAGGAAGTTCACCGTTCTTTACCGACGAGTGCCCGACACGCCCCGTATGCCATAACTGCGCATAGATCAAACCTTTATTATCATGAACCGATTTCGTTACCTTTTCCCAGGCATTGATTTGTTCCTGATTGTAAATACCAGGTGTAAAAGGACTTCCCTTTGCTTGCTCTGAAATATTGAGACCTTCCGAAATAATTAACCCGGCACCAGCTCTTTGTGTATAATACAAGACCGTTGATTCCCCAACAACGCCCTCATCATTAGCACGACTACGGGTCATTGGCGCCATAGCCATTCCATTTTTCAGCATTACATTTCCTAATGCTGCTTCATTTAATAGTTTCATTTTCAAGTTGATTTATTATTCTACTTTACCTATATATTTCATAGAAATTTATTCCACAATATTTGATTCTCTACCGCACTTTATTGGATTAAAAGCCGGAGCCTTACCTATACTTTGTTCCCGCTATACATCCCTCCGTCAAAAATTTCCGCGTCTTCGTCAGTGATGAATAAAACAAGTTCAGCATCCGCATCATCCGTACTGATGACTACCTGTTCACACTTGATAACCAGACTTTCCATTTTCCCCAGGTTAATCTCACCGTTTACAATAACCTCTCCCCTGAACACATACAAAAGACTAGTGAGGTTATCAAAACCTTCCGGGAGCTGCGTAGATGTATTTTTAAGCAGTTTTGTATCGTACAGCCACGTCTGGCTGCTGAATTGAAACGGTGTTTCCGTAGCCGGAGAAGCAAGCAGTCGCCATTCGTTTTCGCTATGTAAATCTTCCAGATCCAGGAAAACCACTTCCGGTTTCAAATCCTTTTTACCCGGACGTATAAAAATCTGCAAACCTTCCAGCGGCTCGTCCCTGCCTAAAATTTTCTCTTCGTGATAGAAAGACTTACCAGCTTTCATAAGCATAAGTCTCTTTTTACCAATGGTTTTCACAAAACCCTCGGAGTCACTATGCTCTGCCGTCCCTGTTCTGAAATAAGATAATATTTCGTCATTGATATGCGGGTGCATGGGGATAACCGTGTTGATCTGAATATTTGGATGATCAATTCTCCCGATACTCCCGATGCCCGTATCCTTTTTAGAAATGGCCAGACCAGGATAAAGAATCTTGATAGGACCGTTACCGGTAAACATTCCACTGCTTATTTTTTCTAACATAACCGCATTTCTTTCCTGTGAACAGAACAATCAGTTTCTGTGTCTGTTAAATTTCACCAGACAATAGCAAATTTACAGCCGCGATGTTATACTTTTGTTATCTGTTACATAAACAATACCAGTTACAAAAAGGATACCGTCATGAAGGGACATAAATGTATCGTTGGTGATGAAGATAAATGCGCCAAAGCAAGACTGACAATTCAGGACACACTTGATGTGGTGGGCGGTAAATGGAAGCTGGTGTTGATCTCGATCCTGAGAGAAGGAAAAAGAAGATTCCGTGAGTTATCCAGGGAGGCCGAAATTTCACCCCGGATCCTGTCAAAGGAATTACAGGAATTGGAGATGAACGGTTTGGTCACCCGGACAGTTTGTGATACAAAGCCCATCACGGTAGAGTATGCACTGACACCTTACAGCGAAACGCTGTCGGAAGTGATCCTTGCCATGCACAAGTGGGGAGAGCAGCATCGCAGGAAGGTTATCGAAGGCGCCGAGATATAACAATTTTTTCAAAGATCGGTGGCTTTAAACTGATGAAGTTTTTGGCCTGGCGAATTACAAATATTGATAATCTGCATGTTGGGTTGTGCCCCGGTGCTTAACCAGGGCACCCCTTTACATCGGTATCAGCAGCAATAAGCGACATCGGTAATTCGGGTAACCTAAACCGTGGGTATAGTCCCGCCATCAATTACATATTCAGTTCCTGTTAAATAACTGGCCCTTGGCGAAACCAAAAAACCAACAAACTCCGCAATGTCCGATGGCTGAGCGGGTCTTCCAATGGGAATTCCTCCGAGTGCATCCATGACACTTTGTGTCGCCTGTTCTATTGTACTATTTGAGTTTTCTGCTATACGTTCCATCATCCTTGTAGAGGCAGTTGTCATGATCCAACCGGGAGAAACAGTCAGAACACGAACACCTTTCGATGAGACCTCTTTGGACAATCCTTTGCTGTAATTGATCAGTCCTGCTTTGGCAGCTGCGTAGGGCAAGGTGGATTCGTACAAGGGTAATTTGCCTTGAATCGAAGCGATGTGAATAATAACACCATTTCCTCTCTCAATCATTTGAGGTAAAAACCCTCTGTCTAACCTTACGGGAGCCAATAAATTGGTTTGGATCGTTGCTTCCCAGTGATCATCCGAAAGCACTGCAAAACCACCGCCTGGCGTTTCCGAACCACCAAGATTATTGACAAGGATATCCAGTCTCCCAAATTTTGATAAAATTTCTTCTGTCAATTTTTGTGTTGCTTCCGGCTCACTCAAATCGGAGGCAATAAACTGCAAGTTTGCATTTCCCGACTCAGGTGTGTTTCTGGCTGTGACAATCACGGTCGCACCTGCTTTCAGCAGTCGTTCTGCAATGGCCTTTCCTGCACCTTTTGTCCCGCCCGTCACCAGACAGATTTTGCCTGATAACTCATTGTTAAAATCAAATTCCTTTTCCATTTGTATATCTTATTTTATGACAAAATTGAGATATACCATCAGTTTACACAAGTAGGGAAAAGCGATTCATATAGGGATAAATTACTCCCCTATTGTACAATTTGCCGCATAGATGTAATTTTGAAATATGTACGAAAGAAAGATGATTCCTAATTTAACTTGCGGCCTCGACCTGATTGGCGAAGTACTTTACGGCAAATGGAAAATCCGTTTACTTTGGTTCATCAATGAGGGATATAAACGTCCAAGTGAGTTGCAGCGCAAAATTCCCGACGCATCCGGTCGGGTTCTGAATATGCAATTAAAGGAGTTGGAAGATCATGAATTGATTATGAAAAAAATCTACCCCGTTGTACCGCCAAAGGTTGAATACAGCTTGACCGGTTTGGGTAAAACGTTGATTCCGGTCATTTCAGTTTTAGGCGAATGGGGCGACAACAACGAGGAAAAATTGCGTTCAGTTATTTTGAGTAGATTTAATGACTTATCGGGTCATTAAATCTGACGACTTGGAGAGGCAATGCTGCCGGTCAGAAAAAAAACACATCGCAACAAAATCCTCTGATTATTTATTTTCTCACAAGAAAAAATCCCTTGTCGTACCCACGTTTAACATGATCGATCTCAATGTTCTGCTCTCCCGGAACATATGACTCAAATTCAACTTTAATTTCATAATTACTGAAATGTTCGAGCAGTTTTTTTTCATTAAAAAACCACGCCGGATACTTTGCTTCATAAATATCGGGAGGGACAATTTGCAAGGTCAGCCGGTCGGGCTGGTTATCGTTGATGAATGAAGTCCGGTCGATAATGATATACTCGAAATCAAAGCCCTGTATTTCAGCCAGAAAGTCATGCGGTTTTTGCAAATACTGAACAACACTGGATAAAAGCAGCACATTTGCCTTGGCCGAAGCCATGCTTTCAGCAATGGTAAAATGAAATTTTAAAATTTCGTCTTCAAACAGCCCCTGCCCACATTTAACGTAATCCGTTTGCTCAACAACGCTCCATTGCATCTTAACAGCAGGAGGAATAAGGTCTCTCACTTGATAATAAGTGCTGCCCAGTGAGCCTCCAAAATCCAGCACATTCAAAGCACCTCCGCATTCAACAGCGGCATACAGAAGGGCAGATATAATGGAGTACGGATAGAGTTTTTTATCAAATAAAACCGAGTCGCGTTCATAAACCGCCTGCCCATTTTTAACTTTTAATAGTGACTCTTTTGTGATCTCTAAAATTGAATCTGCTTCGTACCCTCCTGAGAGGGCAGCCAGTTCCTCCCAGTTTTTGTAGTCCCCAAACCAACCGTACTTATCTTTCTCCTTCTTTTTAAAATTGAATAACGGCATGTCCTTACTTTAAAATTCAGCGCAATTTAAAGTTTTATTTAATACTCAGGCATCGGCGGACAGGGTTATATCCGTAATATATTATTACCATGGTATGACAATTACTTTTCCGGTTTCGGTCATCATAAAAAGGAGCATTCTGATAAATATTAATTGGTATTTGTACTGACACCAAACTCTGTAATTGTATTCTGATTCATGCAAAATTTTTGCACCCTTTTTAATTCTTTTTACCTCTCAAGGGGGCTGGCCATGTACAACTCGCTGCTCAAACAAAGCAGTGATTTTCACCTGTATATCTTTGCATTTGATGAAGCCTGTCACACCATCCTGCTTCGAATGCAACTTTCACATGCGACCGTCATATCGCTAAGTGAATTTGAAACGGAGGAGCTGCTTGCAGTTAAAAGCAGCCGCACGCAAGGTGAATATTGCTGGACCTGCACTTCTTCGACCATCTGGCATTGCATCCACACCTATTCCCTGGACCATTGTACCTACGTCGATGCAGATCTGTTATTCTTTTCGGATCCCAAAGTTTTGACGGACGAAATGGAAGAAAATTCTGTTCTGATTACCAGGCACCGGTATAGTCCCGACCACGACCAGTCCGAATTAAGCGGCATTTATTGCGTTCAGTTCGTGACTTTTAAAAATACCGAATCCGGGTTGGCGGCGCTCGATTGGTGGAGAAAATCCTGCCTGACCTGGTGTTTTAATCGTTTTGAAGACGGGAAATTTGGTGATCAAAAATACCTCGATGACTGGACAGACCGGTTTGAGGGTGTACATGTTCTCGAACACCACGGAGGCGGAGTTGCGCCATGGAATTCGAAGGAATACACCTGCGAAAACGAAGAGGGACAGTTATGGATCAGAAGCGCCGAGTCACCAAAAGTGCCGCTGGTTTTCTATCATTTTCACGATTTCAGATATTGTATTAACGACAGTTTCAGACTTACGGCAGAACAGTATCTGCTCAAAAACGATATTATTCAGTGGGTGTATGCGCCTTATGTCAAAGCACTACAGGCTGCCGAGTCACAGATTAAGCAAATCAGCCACAAAGCAGTTTTTCATGAAAACCCTTTGCCGCTCAACTGGATCATGATCAGCCTGTCGCGTAAAATCCATTTCGGACTAAGGGGCAGATACAAAAATTACGTAAAGAAAAGAACATTTTAACCCCTACATTAATATACCTTGGCTCAGCTCATTAACCTAAAAACATTCACAGATACACGTGGTAACCTGACTGTGATCGAACGTGTCATACCGTTTGACATTAAACGCATTTTTTATATCTACGGCGTCGACGATTCCGTCCGGGGCGGGCATCGCCATAAAAAGACGATTCAGGCGGCGATCTGTATAAAAGGAAGTTGTAAAATCTCCAACCATGACGGGCAGGATCAGGAGGAATTTACGCTGAGCTCCGCCGATCAGTGTCTTTTACTCGAACCGGCCGATTGGCACCAAATGTATGAATTTACCGAAGATGCCATCCTGATGGTGCTTGCATCCGAGTTATTTGATGCTGACGATTACATTTATGAGCCTTATCCGAAAACCAGCCTTGTCGAATGTGCAATGATGTCCTGACCACTGAACAGACCATCACAAGCCGCCTTTGACTTTTCTTTACTGAGCTTTGTTTTCGTTACATATGGTTTCAAATCTACCGAAAATCACCATCGTTACGCCTTCTTTCAATCAGGGTAAATACCTTGAGGATACGATTATTTCGGTCCTCAGCCAGGGTTATCCTAATCTGGAATATATTATAATCGATGGTGGAAGTGTAGATGACTCCGTTAGCATCATCAGAAAATATGAAAAGCAGCTCGCCTACTGGGTAAGCGAAAAGGACGACGGATTGTATCACGGTTTGCAAAAAGGCTTTGCTAAATCAACCGGAGAGATCATGGCCTGGATAAATGCCGATGATATGTACCATACAAAGTCTTTGTTTCTGGTGGCCGGTATTTTCGAAAAATTCAGGCAGATCCACTGGATCATGGGCGCCAATACATTTTTTGACGAAAGCGGTCACCCCTTTACTTTCGACGATCTGGCCTATGCCCAACGTTGGTCGAGGTCGCGTTTGCTTTTATGCGATGGCCAGTTCATACAGCAGGAATCCGTGTTCTGGCGGCGCAGTTTATGGCACCAGGCCGGTGGTTACATCCACCAAAATCAGTCACTCGCTGCGGATTTTGAATTGTGGATCCGGTTTTTCCGATATCAGAGGTTGTATACAACGTCATTTATGCTGGGCGGATTCCGGTTCAGAACCGAAAATCAGAAGAGTTTTAACCAAAGAAAAGAGTATCTGCAACAGGTTGCTGCATTGAAGGCCGAAGAAAAAATGGGCTTAGATAAGGGTTTACATCTGTCATTTTGCCGCTTATTAATCGTTCTGACGAAACTCATCCCAAAAAAGAAATGGCGTGAACGTTTACAGGCGAGGGTACTGGATCTGCCGCCGAAAATTATTTTTGACAGACAGGCTGGCTTAATTCTGGGTAAAAGATAATATTACCGGCGGGAAAAGATCCCTTTGAATAGCCTGAATTGAAAGCGCAGATAGATTGCGAGCCCAAAATATTGTAAAATCAATCTGCTTTTTTGCTTTTCAAAAAAAAGATCTTTTTGAAGTGAGGATATCCCGGTGTCGTTAAAAATGGCAATATCGAAGTCTCTGAACTCAAACTGGTAATCCTGATTCTTGTTGCACCACATGTTTAACACGTGATCCGCCGAAATCCTGTATCGGGTATCGTACTTATAAAGCGTGAAAACTTTTGATGGATAGATAATCGCCTGGTGGTTAATCCCGATCTTGGCCTGTTTGTAAGGAGAAAGTTGTCCCAGATATTTCCTTCCCGACTTTTGCACGCTTCCGTAATAGATACTCCCTGCATTTTTCAACTCCCTCGCGAAATCTGAAAAGGTAGGTGTTAAAATGTCGTCCGCACCGATAAAGTAGACCCATTGGCCTTGCACATGTGCCAGGGCTTTGTTCATGGCATCATAAATCCCATCGTCTTTTTCACTTTTCCAAAACGCGAGTCTGTCTGAATTTGCCTTAAGAATGGCTGGCGTGTCATCCGTGCTGGCGCCGTCCATGACAATAATCTCAATGCCGCCATATTCCTGCATGTAAATACTATCAAGGCATCTTTGTAAAAATTTCCCCGCGTTACGGGTGACTAAAATAACGGAAATTAACGAGAGACTACTCATTTCGGTCAAATACTAAGTGCATTTTCAGCGTGCTCAACCTGATTTACAACGTCAAAATACTGATCAAGCCCCTGACTGCAATAGACCGACTTGTGCCGTAACGCATAGGTCAGATATTCTTCATTTTCGAGACAGTCCGCCCTGTCGACCTCAGGATGATGAATATGAAAAACGATCCCGCCAAACTTGATGGCCCGCTTCCTAAGCCCCGAGTTGAACAAACGCACCGCAATTTCGTTATCTTCTCTGCCCCAGCCTTGAAAACATTCGTTGTAACCGTTGACGCGCACCAGATCCTCCCGCCAAAACGCCATATTGCACCCGCGCAAAGCGAAAATATCCTGAGGTTTGTATCGATCGGCCAGATATCTGCTCAGCCAGGTGACGTTAAACCGGTTACAAACATTTCGCACACCGCGTTCAAAAAGATCAATGCTTGGTTTCTGCAAACGAAGCAGTTTTTCAGACAGCTGCTGGTTCATCAGCACACGGCTTCCGGCAACGAATGTACCCGGCTTACTTAGTTCAAGGTGATCTTTGATAAAGTGTTTATGTAAAACTAAATCGCCGTCAATTTGAATAATGTAAGAGAATGAGCTCATGGCAATGGCTTTATTTCGGATTTTAGAAAGCTGAAATCCGTCGTCCTTTTGCCAGACATGCACCAGACGCACCGGAAACGTTGGGCGCATCGCCTCAATTACCTCAAAAGTATGGCTGGTTGAACCATCATCGGCAATAATGACTTCATCCGGTAACACAGACTGTTCTTTCACACTCAGCAGACAAAGCCGAAGCGCTTCCGGCCAATTATAGGTTGAAATTATAAGAGAGCTTTTAGTAAAGGTTTTCATATCCATTAAGGCAGATTTTAGCTTTTGTTACCAACGTATTTTTAATTATCTGGCTATGATGCGATTCATTTAATCTTGGTAATTCCTCATGGTGTAAATGATACTGTACCGCGCTCATCTTCACGATTTTTTTAATAATGTTGTTATTGATAAAACGAGCGGCCAGCTCTTCGTCTTCATGTCCCCAACCGTTCAGCTCGTTGTTGTAACCGTTGATTTTGAGAAAGTCAGCTTTCCAAAAGGCAAGATTGCTCCCCCGGACACTACGGCTGGCCATTTCCTTACGCTGGCCAAGGGACCTGAACACCGGCAGGCGCAACGCATTAAGCCGATGATAAACACCCTGAGAATAAAAGCCAAGGCTTACATCACGACTTTCGAGCACCTCGGCAGTCCTGACCTCCGTGATTCGTGCACGGCTCCCCCGGACAAACGTGTCGGGTTCTGCGGCCGCGATATGATCTTTTATAAAAAACGGATGCAGCAAAACATCTCCGTCCACCTGAATCAAATATTTTCCAACACTTTGCATAATGGCTTTATTAAGAATCCTGGTTTTCCTAAAACCCTCATCCTCATGCCAAACATGAATAATCGGAACAGGAAATTCTTTTTGAAATTCGTTGATTACCGCGCGCGTTCTGTCGTCCGATCCGTCATCAGCAATAATAACTTCGGTTGGCAGAATTTTCTGCCTGGCCACACTTAAAAGACAGCAGCGCAATGCTTCCGCCCAGTTATAGGTAGCAATGATAAGTGAGGTTGACAGAACAGGGTTCATCGATCATTCAGGTTGTTTTTCCTACAAAATTCAGACCATAGGCATAGCCCTGGCCTAGCCTACGGGCAGCTGTTTTACCATTTGCCGTTGGCAGGCAAAATATCCCAAGACAATACCCGGATGGATACGAAATGCCGGTAATCAAGCACAACCTGGTCGATTAACGGTTACAATTGCGTATTCGGAAAAGTACAGAGCTTGCGATACTACCCGTGAATAATATCAGAACGACCGGTTACATAAGTGACTATACGTTCGTGTCGTTATTGGCCGAACCAATAATAAAAAACCAGAAGACGAAATGTTGGCGGAGTACATAAGTTATGATCGTTAGGGATGATTGTCTTCAAAACATAGAGACAACGTAAATATCTAAAAAGTACTGGAATTACAGCAAAGCAATTTCTAATTTTTTTCTAATTTCTTTCTAATTGTTTATTAATTACAAAAAATATCAATATTACAGTCTTTGTTTCGCTGCTCCTCTTTTTTCTGTTCTTCTCCTTGCCCAAATATTTTTCAATATTCCTTGGCAGCATTTTACCTGTGGTGACCACTGCACGGTCAAAAAGGTGTTGTGTTAATTGTTTTACTGAAATGAACAAACATGAATCTCGCATAACGTACGTACATCAAATTGTCAATTGTTCCAAATCTACCCGACGCCCGTTACCCAAAACAAAAATACCCTTCTGAAAAACTCAGAAGGGTATTTTACAATCTCACTATACAATCGTCAGATGAACAAATAATTATCCATTAGATTGGAATTATTTGACAATTGTTACTTTTTGAACACTTACGGATCCGTCCTTGCGGATAAGCCGTACAAGGTATATCCCGGGAGCAAATGATTTTACGTTGATCTCTCCGTTAGGTACACCCGCCGATTTGTAAACTGATGATCCCGTTGAATTGATAATCTCAACGCGTTCAACCTGATTCATACCCGTTGCACGAATACTAAGAGATGTACTGGCAGGGTTTGGATAAATCGTTACTGCTGGTTCTCCACCCAAATCCACACTCCTGATTCGGCTGTAAGTATATGTCTCGTCCTGATCAATCATTTTTAAACGGTAATAGTTGACGCCAGGATAAGGATCATGATCGGAACTGTTATATTTTAATGTCCCACTGCTTGACTTGGCCGCTGAGACTGTCCGGATTGCACGCCAGTTCCTGGCATCCTCACTTCGTTCGATGGTAAACTCTTTGCTGTTCTCTTCACTGGCTGTTACCCATTGTAAAAGTACACTGGCATCATCCATTTTAGTTACATCAAAACTAACCAGTTTTACAGGCAACGCACAATCAATTGCCGGCGGATATATTGTAATGTTGGTTGTATCACATACCGATCCATGACAAGCAGAAATAAATGTGCGTATTGTATCTGTCTGACTTACATTGGCGATCCACACGGCACACCCGTTGTCGTCAATATCCAAAGAACCCTGTGTTGAGTCGGCCGCGCTAAGGGCTCCAACTGTATAAATGGTAGTACTGTCACGTGTTGCCGCCCCCAGTGTTGCGCAAATCACTACTGGTGATGGCGGGCAGGTAAGACTTACCGTTTTTCTGTCTACCACACAGCCATCTACCACGGTAATTGAAGTAGTATCATTACAGCCGCCGCCATTGGTCCAGATGAAATTATACTTACCAGGAGCACTGAAACCAGAGATAACCGTATTGGCGCTGTCAGGACGTGCTATTGTAGCCGTTCCCGGGTTTCCTGCCATGGTTAGCCAGCCGATACCTGAAACCTGCGTTGCTTTCATTTTGGCCGTTGCCGTCATACAAATAACATCAATATCAGGACCTGCATCCGGTTTTACGCATGCGAACTGGCAAAGCGCTCCGTCATTTCCCTGCGAAGGCTGCCCTTGTGAACGTAATGCCGCCGTGGTGTTTCCTATAACATTCTGTACAGTACTTATTTTATGAACACCGCCTGCCAGGTTATCCCCAACATACAGGTTACCTAATGCGTCAAAATAAGCAGCACCAAAGGCTCCCGCATTAAATGCCGCAGTGCCTGTAACTGCTCCCAAAGTAGTAATCGCACCAGTGTTGATATTAACTTTCAGAAGTTCATGTAAAGGAGCTGATGCATTTGTACTTACACCGTAAAGAAAACCATCTACCGGATTGAATGCCCAGTCGGCTACGGCCGCTCCCGTGGTGGTTAATACCGGCGACAACAAGGTTAGATAGGTCGGAGAAGATGGGTTTACATCTACTTTATAAATCTTGGTATCGTTGGAAGAATACAAGTAAAGTACACCGTTGTTATCTACTGTTCCTACATTATATTGCTCGATCCCGGGTATTGTAAACAGAACCGGCACCCCGTCAGCGCCAATTCTCGCTACCATCCCGGGCGTTCCGATATAACTTCCCCAGATATGACCATCCGTTACATTGTAACCTACACCGTTAATGTTAAAGTTGTTTGGTGTCACATTCGGATAAAGCGTCGTCTGGTTTCCTGTCGATATGTCAAGACCAATAATATCAGTTCCTGATGGCGCCACAGACTGGTACAAAAATGCAGTATTTGTACAACCGATCGGGCTGCTGCAATCATTAACAACGACGCTCAATGTGTCAGCGCATGACGCAGTTTTCCATATAAATTTG
This sequence comes from Dyadobacter diqingensis, assembly GCF_024220585.1. Lineage (GTDB taxonomy): Bacteria > Bacteroidota > Bacteroidia > Cytophagales > Spirosomataceae > Dyadobacter > Dyadobacter diqingensis. Next base: position 50,540 of record NZ_JAMXKF010000005.1, on the reverse strand, counting down.
TACGTTCCTGCGACAGTTAATCCTTTTACCAGCGTAGAGGTCGCATTGGGGGACACGATCGTGGCAACGGATGGGTTACCCGTAGCAACCGACCAGGAAGCACCCGTCGCAGCAGTAGAAGTAATCGTTGCCCACTGGTCTTTACATACTTCGACGTCCGCTCCCGCGTTAATCGGTTTGGTTACGGTTTTGTTCACACGAGCCGAAATACATCCTGACGATACAAGCCTGGAGACCGTTGGATATACATCTCCGCTAAGGTTAAAAAATGTTGTAACGCCTGGTGCACCAAAAGTGAGACCGCCGTCGATACTGAATACATAATTGGCCGCACTTGGGGCGGTAAAGGTTATGCTTCCGTTCGGGGCAGCACAGTTCGTTGAATTGACAACCGTAGAAGTCGGTGCTGTAACCGCAGGCAGGGTTATAACTTTTGCAACAGCCGCAGAAACACAACCTGTTGCAATCGTACGTGCCTTTGTCTGATATGTTCCGCCTGTTAATACCGAAAACGACGGATCTCCTGCCGGATGAAAGGTTGCACCATTGTCTACACTGAATTCAAAATTGGCAAGCGGTGTCGGGCCTGTAAAGTTGATCGTTCCGTTGGGAGCGTTACAATTTGTTACAGCTACGACTGATGATACTGGTACGGCCGTCACCGCAACTGTGACCACTTTGGCAACCGCTGCTGAAACACAGCCAGTCGACACGAGCTTTGCCCTGGTCTGATAAGTACCTGCCGGCAGGTTGAAGAATGAACTTGTACCCAATGCAGCAAAGGTAGCTCCGTTGTCGATACTGAATTGATAATTGGAAGTCGGAGTTGGTGCCGAAAAGGTAATGATACCCGTGTTTCCATTACAAGCGGTCGGAGTCACTGCCGACGTGGGTGCAACCGGAATGGTGTTGGTGATCACCTTATTTACACCTGCCGAAATACAACCCGAAGAGATCAGCTTTGCAACTGTCTTGTAGGTACCTGCTGCCAGTCCGTTAAAAACGGTCTGCCCGGCTGTTCCAAACGTAACACCACCATCCACACTAAACTGATAGCTGGTAAGCGGCGTAGGAGCCGAGAAAGTAATTCTACCGTTCGGAGTATTGCAGCTTGTAGAATTGATCACAGTTGAAGTTGGCGCGGTAACTACCGGAGCGACCAGTGTTTTTGCCACAGGCGCGGACACGCACCCTGATGAAATCAGTTTTGCGACCGTCTGATAAGTTCCGCCTGAAAGTGTATTAAAAATAGTCTGCCCGGCCGTTCCGAAAGTTGCCCCTCCGTTGATGCTAAACATATAATTTGCTACGGGCGTTGGCGCCGAGAATGTAATTCTGCCATTGGGGGTTGTACAACTGGTTGGGCTTATAATAGCAGTCGTCGGTGCAGTCACCACAGCTGTAACCACGGTTTTGTTTACCACAGCCGACTCACAACCTGAAGATACCAGTTTAGCGCGTGTTGCATATGTACCCTTATTCAATCCTAAAAAAGCAGTCTGTCCGGGCGTGCCATAGGTGGCACCGCCGTCAATGCTGAAAAGATAGTTGGCAACAGGCGTTGGGGCACTGAAAGTAATAACACCATTGGGAATGTTACAATTTGTTACCGCCGTGACCGTACTTGTCGGTGCCGTAACGGCAGTTGCCGTAATGGTTTTTAGAACGATATCAGATACACAATTCGTAACCACCGACCTGGCAACCGTTGCATAAGTTCCGGCACTCAACCCAGAAAAAACAGTTTGCCCGGCAGTGCCAAACGTTACGCCACCATCGATACTGTACTGATAGTTTGCTACCGGTGTTGGGCTGCTAAAAGTGATTGAGCCGTTAACAGGTGTACAACTTGTACTATTTACAACAGCTGAGACCGGAGCTGCGGTCGACGGGTTGGTCAGCACCTTGCTGGTAACGGCCGACACAACACCTGTTGCAATGTTTTTTGATACTGTCGAATAAGTCCCGCCAAACAGGCCCGAAAACACTGTTTGTCCTGTGGCACCAAAGGTATTTCCACCGTCAATACTAAATAAGAAATTTGCCGTGGGTGTAGGTGCCGTGAAAGTAATACTTCCGTTTGCAGTTGTACAGTTGGTATTGTTTACCACTGTTGAAGTTGGGGCTTGCGCGCTGGCCATGCCCCAACAGGACAGAGCCATCACCGTGAGTATTAATCTCCGGATTCCCTTGTGTAAATCTGAATTCATCTGATTAATTTATTTGGTTGAAATTGACTATAAAAAATGCAAAGTTTTACGGCGAATCTTTTGAATTCGCCAGCAGGTAGTGAAGTATGGCTTGAACCAGGAGATGATTTCCCCTGAACCTAGACATCAGGGACCTCGGCGCCTTAACCAGGCGCAATGACTTAGTAATAAGTCGTTTACAATGATGGAGAATTTCAAGTGTGTTTTTGTTAGTGTGAAAATTTCAGTCTGCGTACTTTATCTCCGTCGGTTACAAAATAAAACCGAAACTATATTTCTGGACAATTAGTCAGTAGCCTCTCATAACAACCTGTGCGTATAGTGTTTTATCTAGTTAAATATCGAGTTGCATTAATATTATCTAAATTATGCCTGGGAGAAACTACCAATGCGGACCTACATAACTGGCTCAACAATATTGTATTTCAGAAACTATTGCCGATACTTACAGCTCGACCTCATCTGTATATAAGTTTAAAATATTGAGCTCAATTTCATAACATACTGACAATCAAACGAAAAAGAACAAAAATCATCAGGTAAAAAACTTTCAGCAATCTTCTATTAATGATTAGGCCATTTATATATTAGAGGTCATGTCAAATATATTCTAAAAACTTCCTGAGCAGCTCCAACAGGATGTTACAAATGTATAGAACGATAAAAACAAAGAATGTAGAATTAATTTTGTCGAAATATCGAAATTAATCGATAATTAGCATTAATATCCCTATTCGAATATTTAATTACACTTTTTGACTAAGAAAGCTATAAAACGACTAAGTTACACCTAAATAACACAATGAAATATATCAATTACACCATTTATTTGGTGTAATTATTCACTCTTTAGTGTTTAATGCACGAATAAATCAACTTCAACGTAGCGTTATCCAATAAGTCAACTCGAATAATTTCTATTGTCATATAGACAAATAATTAATTGTAAATGAATCCGATCATTTATATTTGTAGTGACTTAACCGTGGACAAATAATTACGAAAAAAGGCCATAAGAGAAACAGAAAATCTGAGTATTTCTTTGATTCAAGTAATGACGTACAACTATATACGAGTTTCGATATATATGGCCTCCACTTTCCTGATCGGAGGTGGTCTGCCCGATAAAAGATATACAGACTCAGATTTTGGCCCTATTCTGATAGACCTTTGTTTCAAATCGCGAGACTTTGCTTCGTTCCAGAAAGTGGGTGTACAATCGGACGGACCAAATTGTAATAAAAAGATCGCCACCAAATTGAAAACTGATAATGCGTGAGATACTAATTGTCGAAGACCATCCAATCGTGAGTATGGCTGTTGAAATGACACTTCGGGAAAACTTTCCGGAGTTCTCAGTTTTAAAAGCCGACACATTTTACAATGCTCTTGATATTGTCTCCCAGATCGGCCTGAATCTGATCATCCTCGACATAGGGATCCCAGGTGGCGGAACAGCCAGCATGATTAAAAATTTACGGCTGAAACAGCGAGGAGTACCCATTCTAATTTTCTCGGGGCTTGATGAAAAAACACATGCGGTATCGTATATCCACGCTGGCGCCAACGGTTTTGTATCAAAAAACGCTTCTGAACACGAAGTCATAACCGCAGTTGACACGGTTTTATCCAATCGAAAGTATTTTAGCAGTGATCTCTGGGAACTGGTGGTTTCCGGTTTACCAACACCAGGCGTGACTAATCCGGTGGAGATGCTTACTAAACGGGAAACCGAAATTATGGATATGCTTATTATGGGTAAATGGACAAAGGAAATTGCCTTGGAACTTCACGTAAAAGACACAACTGTCAGCACCCACAAACAGAATATTTTTCGAAAATTTGATGTTACAAACATCGTCGAGCTTGTTAAGAAAAAATCAAATTTTGCAAGAAAGTACTAATTCATGCCACCCAGAGTCATTTTATGAGACCACGAAAAGACATAAGCCGATAAACGTATATACAACATAGTTATACCTGTCTGAAATTTATTACACTCCATTAAAACATTCGGTTATTCAGGCATTTATCAAATTCAAACTGGGATTAGGATCAGTTTATCACAATAATCCTCGTTGTTTTCAGTATGCAAATTGCTCCATATCAAACCGTCTTCGGACTCCACGAAGCAATAATTTTACATCACTTTTGATTTCATTTTATATCTCTCATTTCAATCTGGTCGAGTTCATCTCTTAGTTTTATTACATTATCGACGCGCAGTTTGAAAAATATCTTCGATTTGATGGTACTAACCGTCGATGGCTTCCGATTCAACACACCAGCAATTTCGCCCGTTTTCATACCCTCGCTTAAATACCTTGCTATTTTGTACTCATGCGCCGTAAGCCGTGATAGATTTGCCCGCTTTTCTCTTCGTTCAATCAGGTTGCTTTCTGCCTCCATGATGACTTCCATAATCTCCTGACTCATATAAATCTTGCCTTCCAATACTTGCGCAATACACTCCTGAAGCTGAGAAATGTCCGTCTGCTTGGTAAGATAACCTCTAATTCCGGCTTTTATATATGCCACAACCATGGACGGTTCAGGGTTTTCGTCAAATCCGATAAACTTCACCATTGGATATAATCTTTTGACCTCACGTATCAATTCCAGATTATCATCCTGGGCCGACTGGCTGATCCCAATGATGATCAGGTCCTCCTGTCCCAGACTTTCCTCCTTAAATGAGGAAACAGATCTGGATTCCACCACAATTGCCTTTGCATAATGTTTTTTAAGAAAGTATTTCAATCCCGAACGAAGTAGTGGGTATTTATCTATTATTGCAATTTTCATGCTGGTATAATTTATATTACTCTATTTTGGAAAGTAGCGTTATGGTTATCCAATAAAGCAAAGCTAAATTCCCTGATGCCTGGCAAAACAAAATCTGCCTGTTGGAGCGTCATGATTGTTGCTGACGGTCCTCCTATTTTAATACATAGCCATGATTGTCACATGTAAACCCAGACTACCGGAACATTAATTCCAGATTCGGCACAACAAATCTACTAAACTGTCCAGAAATACACCTTCAACCTGACACACGTACCAGCTTACTATTTAAGACAAAATTATGCTTATGTTAAATTTCTGCTATGTATGACCAGCGATTATTCTAGGCCCAAACCGAAAACATCCAAGTATCAAACCCATAATAGCCTTAGACATCAAAATCACCAAAACGCCAACCTGTTAATGATTAAAAATGTCCTTCATTTCGAGAAATCCAAACCTCTTTTCTTACTGCGGAATTGTGTAACTTTAGTAGCTCTGACCCATTTTCTAAGCCATTTTCAAGCAAAATTGCAACGCAAAACTAGCATTTTAACCCGATATCAATTCAAGGACATAAGATTAAGAAAATAAATCTGCTTATCAAATTCCTAAAGACAAAAAATAACTACATCAAAAAATTAAATCCGATTCGACCAAATGCATAGATCTTTTGGGTATTGAAAAGCTGGCTCTTCTGCCCTTCCCGATTGTTATCAATTTTCTCTCCGTAAAATTCTCTACTGTTTATCGTTGCGTTGAAAAATATCATGGTTTTTATCGACCGGAATCCTACAAACAAGTCCGTGAATATCATGTTGCGATTTATTACATTTTTTTCAAGTTTCCATTTAGAAAGCGACTCGTCGGAAGTGCCGTCATTATCGAATTCTCTTGTTTTAAACCACCCAAAACCTTCCAGCATGGAGTTATGTACAACCCGGCGATATTTGACCTCAAATGAAAAAATGAAATTGTAAATTCTGCCGGGACGGTTTTTAATCATTTGCGTGCCGCTTCTTTCCTTAAAATTAAGGTTACTAAACCCGACTCCCGCGCCAGCGTAGGTAATCTGTTGCCCGATACGTCCTTCTATGGTGCTATAAACATTAATCCAATCCTTCAGACTTGTTCTTCCTTTGTAACCTTTTATATTTTCAATGTTCTTAAAAACATCATTTTCCCTGGAAAGAAGCATAAACTCCATAGCCTGACTCATATTGATTGTAAGACGTCCTCCGTCGGCAATCTGGTTATCCCAGCCAATAGGTGCCGGTGAGTCAATGGTCAGATCCCGGTGCAGCGCCGACTGGAAAGATTCTCCGATCTTTCCTCCCAAAATACCTATTGAAAACTCACCCCTCGCCCGGACGGTGCCCATTTCGTTGATCCTGTACTTTGCCCTGCCGATGTAGGCAATGCCGGCAAAGGGCCGGTCATTCTGATAACTATGATCTCTGTCCAGTTTTGCAAGCGGAGCATACTGGTTCCCGTTCATACGCAACGCCGTCCCTACCGAGTCAAACCGTAAATAAGGCGTATATGCTTCTATCCCGTAAAATATACTCTGATAACTGATGTTGTCTATTTTCAGTCTCCGTATCTCTTTTGAGAAAAAATTCACTACTGGAATTTTTGAGACAAACCGGTATGCTTTCCCGCTAAGAAATGTGTTGGAAAGCAACCTAATCTTGATCAGATCAGTAGTCAGCTCCACCCTGAGACCACCGGTATAATTCATGTCTTTGTTGATAACCGGGCAAAAAACATCATTGTCATGATAGATATTAATCCCTTTCAGTATCTGCCTGCTTGTTTCCGTAAACCGGTATTCGGAGAATTCCTTCCTCGAAATAAAATCCGATTGTCTGGCAATCAGATCCAGATTGTGCTCGATTCCACGGTTAAAACTCGCCAGTTCTTCCTTAAAAAGAATGTATCTGGCCAGTTCTTCGTACAATCCCTGAAGCGCCACATAACTCTGAATCTTTTGTAATGAGTCTAACGACATCGTATTTTGCCCCTTCAAAGCGCCCAGGGTAACCAGTGTCTGATACGTTGTAGTGTCCCTGGGAATGTAAATATTACTTTTTTTAAGCCTGCCGGCGAAGGTTGTTTTGATCAATTCCAGCATTTCAAAAGAATTCACGACGTCATGTTTATCCAACAATTTCCTGACAATACTATCCGGCATAGCCTGGTCGATCACACCCGGATTTATATCGGCATTCCAACTCTTAATCTTTCTTTTAGCATTGTCTATGACGGTATCACTTTGGATCTGCTGACTCCCTTGTAACTTCTCCCCGATCACGGGCGTAGGTTGCTCTTTTCGCTGTGTGCGTTTGCTTTGTATACTGTCTGTCAGAGTTTCCACTTTTGACGGGGCAGGTGCTACCTGCGCGGAAGCAACATGAAATAATGTACTGCAAGTCAATGTCGCAGGAAGAAAAATGACGGAATAAAGTAGTCGTTTCATGACACAGGGAGATGGAGGTTTAACAGGATTTACCAGGCAATTGATGAAATCGTAAAGCGGCTTTCACGTTGATTACAAAAACCACTCGGTAAAATATTCGTCGCCAGAGATTACATCATTGGCCGGCTTACTCAAACCAGCCTTGACTACCTGATTAGTCGTAAAAATGCAAGAGATGGCAAACAAACTCATGCATTTTTTTCCAATCCCCTTCGGTTGTTTATTGATATGTCCCGGATTTAGTTTCGCAGGAATACGGTAGATAAAAAAGAAACCAGCGCTGAAAGGTTATAAAAACCCTCAGCGCTAGTTTATAACAGCATTATGCTTTTTAAAACTTAACGATATGTCAACACTTAAAAAGTATAAACGGAAAGAAATGTTGAGCAACTTGGAGTGGACCAACACTTGCAAAAGCAATGATTATGTCGGTCCAAGTACGCCTTTCAACGGTTAATAAAAGTGATCACTACTTAAAGAATGATATTATTCTGAGGCAGCAGTTGTGGCGGCAAATCTGTTTCACCCAGAAATTCCTTCAACTCGATCTCCATGCTCCGGCACATTTGGGAGATCGGAATATCGTTTGCACCTCCCTCGAACGGATTTTCGGTGCTTTCTCCAACCTGTTCGAGCGACGTATACATCCAGGAGATCATGATGCTGAACGGCACCGCCAGCCAGACCATATTCCCTTTCATGAATCCACTCACCAGTTCATCTAGTTTTTCAAACTCTTTCAGCAAGCCAAAGGGAAGCAAAAAGCAGAACAACCGTATAAATAACGTGTTGATTATGGCATATTGTCGCGGATACGGAGCGTCTTTTATTTGCTCTGCTTTTCCTTGTTGCACATAAAATTCTTTAATTGCCCGTTCCAGTTCAACAAATTGCAGCAGCACGATCTGTTCGGCCTGATAAAGATTTTTAAGCGTTCTGCTTTGCAATCCCATGATATGTGTTGCCTTGTTGCCGGTTTTAAGAATATAGGTAAGCTCTTCTTCGGAGAGATATTTGGCAAGCTCCTTTTTCAGAGGGGTTTCTTTTTCCGGGATAGAATATAACCGCCGGTACTCAGCATTGTGCTTCCGGGTGGTGCTTTCCCAAACCCGGTGCTCCCGCATTTGATAGCGAAGGGCCGTAAGCCAGGCAAGATGCGTGTAAACAAGCTGCCTTGTCCAGTCAGGGTTATCGAGATAATCCCTGCAAACAAGTCCCCATGCCCGGCTGAGATTGAAAATGGTCGTCCATATTTGCTGGGCTTCTCCTGTGCGGTTGTAGGTCTGGGTATTTTTAAATCCGACAATAAACGCTGTGGCCGTACCAAGCAGCGCCACGATTGTCCAGGGAATATTCAGCCATTTCCAACCCAGATTATGATAAAGAAAAACCGGTACTACGCCCATGATAATTAAAACGTAGAGCGTTCTTCGGGTCCAAAACAGGAATTCTGAAAATTTATAGGATTTACCTGCGTGCATGTTTTTGAATGTTTATTTTTATTTATACCTGCTGCCAGGTTATCGCGTAGGTTAGGAAAATCGAATTTGTTATTTAAACTTATGTATAGGTCAAAATCGATATCTGAGGGCGGAGGGTGCGGCTAGATTTACAAATGAAGAATTTCTTTTATCTCCTGTTCAGAATAATAAGGAGCAAGTTCAGACTCATCAATTATTTCTCCCGTTTGCTCGACGTTTGGCGCTACCGCCTCTGCCGTATCGCCAGTTATTTCGATCAGGCCCGCAATGGCCAGACCGTTAAGTACACTCATAACTTTGTCCGCGTCTTTTTCGGACAGGATGGTAAGCTGAAAAGATTTCATGATAAAATATTTTGCAAAGTGAAAAGTAAATGTTTGGCTCAGCACCGGCCAAATCGGTACAGACTTAAAAGAATCGCTTTACATTGGCGCAATTGAAAAGCCGGTTCACTGGATAAGATCATGCGGAGGATTATCACCGGAGCTTTGCAGGTCAGCGATCCACTTTCGCAGATACAAGAGCGTCGCTTCTTTATCAGGCATAACACCAAGTTCTTCAAAAGCCCCGGACACTGCCGCGCCTAAACCAATGCAATGCGATATTTCAAGCCGCATTTGCAAACCCAATCCATAACCGGCACAAAAGCTGTCACGTAAATCATTGGTCACACTGACTGTATCGGATTTTCTCCGGGCGATCTCGAAATGATGCTGTTTTGAAAACAGCATCGCCTTATGATCCGAGTAAATGATCAGATGCTCAACATTCATCGTGTTAAAAATCGACAAATATTTATTCTTCAATGCCATGGGATCCAGGCCTGATGCCGCTGTTTCAGGATCTTTGCCATTCAGCAGCGACCACAGTTTAACAGCCTCACCTTCGTCGAGGACAAAGGTCACCCGGCCGTAGAGGGAAAATTCGCTGATGATATCCAATATCTCATCCACTTCGAATATCAGCCGTTTGGTAGGATCGCCCAGATAAAAAATAAAATCAAAGTCCCGCTTGTTAATCGGTTTGATCACATCGGAAAGTAGCCCATACCAGAGATCGGAAGCGCGATAAACGCTGGACCAGTTTGCAAATGGGATAATCCGGCAATTTCTGAAAAGTACTTTCAGGTCTTCGATGACAGCCTCTGTCCTGAAATCGTGCCATTTGTATTCGGCGGAATCGTTCAGACGGGTGCTTCCAAAGATATCGTTTGAAAGTTTTAAGCGCCCCTGAAAAGTATTCAATGTCAGACTGCGAATGCCGAATTTCTCAAAGAACTCACCGGGTATGGACTCCCCAATGCCCTGCGACTCGACCCGGAATTGACCATCCTGCCCGTGAAAAATATCGTCCGTATCGTTAAAACGCTCTATCATTCCAATAAGGTCAGATAACACTTCAATCGCATTTTCGGAGTCATGTTTTATAGTATACATCGTTTCAAGATTTAGGATAATCTATTGTTTCACTAGTTTCCAAGCCGTATTTCAACACAACCGCCGACCGTTAAAATCGGACAGCTGGCCGCCACTTCCAGTGCCGCGTTGTAATCGACAGCCTTGATGATCACAAGTCCTTCAATCAACTGCGGTGTTTCAGAATAAGATCCGCCAGCTGCGCTGTTGTTCGGAAGCAGGATCATACCGGGAATATCCAGTCGCTGAACCGGCCTTACGAGGATGTCACGTGCGGCCAGCTGATCAAACCAATGCTGCCAATCCTGCATATAAGCCCGGATTTTTCCCGTCAACGGCTTACCCTCGTTTATTTGCTGTCCTCCCCGAAATACTAACAGGTACTCATTCATTGTGTCTCGGGTTTCTTGATTGATTCACTTGTATGAAATCGCCCTGTGGATTTCCACTGCACCTTCCCAATCCAGGATCGGGCACCCACTTGCGATTTCTTTTGCCTCGTTATAATCACTCGCTTTCACAATGATTAATCCGTCTATGATTCGATCCGTCTTTGAGAAAGGCCCCTGCCTGATCACATGGTTGGCTGTCAAAACCTTCCCAACCGGATCCCAGTACTGAACCGGCCAGGCAAGTTTGTCCTGGGCGGCAAGACCGCGATACCAATCCTGCCAGTGATTGAGATAGGTTTGCAACGCCTCTTCCGAAACCAGCGTTTCACTTACTGCATGACTCTTGTGAAAAATCAATACAAACTCGTTCATCCTGTTATGATTTAAATTACGCACGAGTATCTCTTTATCAGACCAAATCGTAAAAGGCATAGAAACTGATTCAGCCAAATTGTTACGAAGTTTTCAAAGGATAGCCACACACCATTTCGCCCATCATCCTGTCGCGTTGCTGATCGGAATTTCACGGATAAACCGTGTCGACGTTGGTTGATTCCGTGCACGAACGGGTGGAAAGTGCACACCTCTTACAGCAGCCTCGACAAGCTGACACCCGTCATCTTCGTTTAGAAGGGCAGAAAAAGTAAGTATTGGCAAAAAAGAAACGTGGAACGGTAACCGCTATACTGTCACTTTGTTTTGAGCAGCGAACCAGGTTTCGAAATTGATTTTTCCAATGCGTGGGTTAGCACCGGGAACCAGCATGTCATCTGTAAGTTCAGCACCGAAATAACGTGCGTGAACGTCGGAAACTACCTTACGCGGATCTTTCATTTCAGTGAGATATTGCTGCACCAATTCTGAAAGACGCAGACGATCGGGACCGGCAATTTCAACAGTTCCGTTCAGCGGAGCACCAACCGTAACCTCAGCCACGGCCGATGCGACATCATCAGAAGCGATCGGCTGTACAAAAGCGGGTGAAAGATGGACGGTCTCACCCTGAGTACCAGACTGCGCAATTCCGCCCAGAAACTCAAAGAATTGTGTCGAATGTACGATTGTGTACGGAATCGGAGATGCTTTGATCAATTTCTCCTGAGCAATTTTACCGCGAAAATAACCACTTTCAGCAAGACGATCCGTGCCGACAACCGACAGCGCAATATGATGTTTTACACCGGCAACTTCCTCCGCTGCCAGAAGAGTGCGGCCGGATGTTTCAAAAAATTCCAAAACCGCCTTATCCTCAAAGGAGGGAGAATTGGCTACGTCCACAACCACCTGAGTTCCTTCCAGAGCCTCGGCCAGCCCTTCGCCTGTGATCGTATTTACACCGGATGCCGGTGAAGCAGCTATGACTTCATGCCCTAAATGTTGAAGTTTCGCAACAAGTTTGGACCCGATCAGGCCACTTCCGCCAATGACTACAATTTTCATAATGATGTTGTTAATGCGGCCGTTTAAAGCCGGCGTTGTAAATTTTGTTTTGTATTAAGGATTTTTTGGTAATCCTGACCGGGCAAGCCATCTGTATCACCAGTTATTGTCGGCCGGATGTGTTAATAATATTGCAATCAGCGTGCCAAATAGCTAAACCACTACAAAACAACAATTTACACACAATATCTATCTTTAATTTCCACTGTATCTAGTCAAATGACGCCCTGATACACTAAATACAGTCAAAATTTAATCGCTTTACAACTGGAAAAATACACCGATAACTTTTCCAACCCGGGCTTCAAACGAAAAGGAAAGACGGCTTACTGAGGAAACGATGTTCCGCAATAAGCCGTCCTGCATTTTTTTCAGATTCCTTTCTCAACGAATCAATCAAAATCCCTTCATGTAAAACACATTAAACCGGTGACCGTCCGGATCAGCAAACATAAAACCGTAATACCCTTCACCAAATGCTTCCGGCTCCGAAAGCATTTTCCCGCCAGCTTTTTTTACCTCCACTGCCCACTGGTCTGCTTCTTCTTTACTTTTGGCGGAAAGTGTAAACAATACCTCGGCCGCCGATTGTGCATCCGCGATTTCTATTTTCATATTGGACCGAAGCACATCCTTCAAAAAAAAGTTTATGACAAATTCAATTTCTCCCACAACAAAGCTCGTCAGCTGACCATTGGGGGTGCCATTGGCCTTAAACCCCAGATCTGTGTAAAATTTTGTTGTCTGCTCTAAATCGCTTACGGCCAGGTTGGCCCATATCATTTTTGGATGCATCGCTTCTTTTTTTACGTTGTCCCTACTCGATTAAAAGGTTTGCTGATGTGATGACGTACGTAGGTAATTTAACCTTCCTTCTGCAAAACATAATATCAACAGCCACATTTAAAGATAATTACAAAGTTTCGAACCGCAACATTTTACAACGAAAGCAGCACTTCTGATTACAATTGTGCACCACCAGGCAATCAGACCGTTAAAAATATTCCGATTTCAGTATGGCCAGCTTTTTAATTTTAGAGTGCAGGGTCGTTGCCGGAATATCCAGATATTCGGCCGCCCCACCACTGCCCGAGAGTTTTCCGCCGCATCTTTTAATTGTTTCAATGATGTATGAGCGCTCCATTTCTTCCAGCGTTCTGCTCGCTAAAACAACCACGTCATTCTTCGAATCCGTTTTGTTTTTAGGCAAATGGACTTCGCGAATAACGTTTTCACGCGTTAGCAGCACACTTCTTTCGATCAGGTGTTCGAGTTCTCTCACATTACCCGGCCATAGATAACTTTTTAATTCCTGTATCACTTTCGGGGCAATGGCGTTTACTTTTCTGCCTGCATTTTTGCTGTACCGCGCGACGAAAAAATTGGCCAGCGATGCAATATCCTCGGTACGTTCCCGCAACGGAGGAAGATTGATCGGAAACACATTTAACCTGTAAAAAAGATCTGACCGGAACCTGCCAGCCCGAACCTCTTCTTCCAGGTCACGGTTTGTAGCGGCAATAATTCTGACATCCACGTTGATCGTCGTTTTCCCTCCTACCCTTTCCAGTTCTTTCTCTTGGAGCACCCTTAATAGCTTGACCTGCGCCTCCAGAGGCATTTCCCCGATCTCATCCAAAAACAGTGTACTGTTATTGGCCAGTTCAAATTTGCCAATTCTCCGCTCCGTTGCACCCGTAAAAGCACCCTTTTCATGGCCAAACAATTCGCTTTCGATCAGGTTCGCAGGCATCGCTGCACAATTCACTTTGATCATCAGTCTATTTTTCCTGGGTGAGGCGTTATGAATGGTACGTGCGATCAGTTCCTTACCCGTGCCCGTCTCCCCCAGCAAAAGCACCGATGATTTTGACCCGGCCACCAGTGACACGAGATGGTAAACCTTTTGCATTTCAGCACCATTGCCGACAATTTCCGAAAAGTTATAGATCGTTTTGATCTGCTCTTTCAGATGATCATTCTCAACTTCGAGCATCTGTTTATAAGAAAGCACTTTTTCGTTGGCCCGGATATTGGAAATGGCTATCGATATTTGCGCGCAGATGCCTTTAAGCAAGTTGTAATTTACTTCATCGGTTAGCAGCCAAAGTGTACCTACATTTTTATTTCCCACCCTGAGCGGCGCGCCATACGCATTTTTCAAGCCTACTTTTTTCCAGAAATAGATATACCTGGCGCTGTTTCCCTTACGCTCTTCCTCGGCAATGTTGAAGATAACCGGATCTTTACTACGGAGCACTTTGGCCGTGAGGTACTCATCAATGGTAATATTCTTGGAGGCAAGCTCTAAAAAAACCGGGTCTTCTCTGTAAAACATGCCCTTATCATACATGTACGGACTTAACGTGACACCATCGTCCTCAATAATCCGGATCATCGAAAGTCTGATGTTCAGCACGTGCTGTAACACACTGGAAATGGCCCTTTCCAGATCGTCTTTTGTTCTGACACCGGCAATATCCTGGCCAAAATCCAGCAAGAATGATTTCTCACGCTCTTTGGCCAACAGTTTTTCATTGGCCGCAATGTTATTCGCCGCGGTTGACAGCTGACTGGCAATACGCTCGATAATATCCAGTGATTTTTCATTGAAGGTATTTTCAGTATTGGCAAACAGTATCAAACTGTGCTTCCCGGCTCCCTCATCGGGAAGTACCTTGATCACCATTTCCCGCGCGCCGGCATTGAAATTCAGTCTGAGCCAAAGCGGAGCCTGGCTCATATCAAACGATTTCATCCTGAATACAAGTGGCTTTTCCGAGCGCATCGCCACATCATAAATGCCATCCTGAACCGGATAAGGATGAGAAATGGCTTCATTGTATTTTGAAAACGCTCTGAGCCGGGAGTCCTCATCCGTCAGGAATGCGTTGTACGTCTCGCCATTCTCTGCCAGGACCGTCATAACGCTATGGGCGAAAGGAATCAGTTTTTTGAGACTAAAATTTATGACCTTCAAAAGATCTTTTCTGTCACGGACGGTGACCATTTCATTGCTCAGTGAAAGCAAAACTTCGTTAACTTTTTCCTTATAAGAAATATCTTCGTTTTTAATAATATTCGAAACCGCGCTTGAAATCTGCGGAGCCACGCCATTGATAATACTTTGAAAATCAGAAGAAAAACTACCCTCCTGATCAGAATAGATATGAAGAAATCCGACTGTCTTATTTTTGCTTTTAAGCGGCATCATCAAAATCTCCCTTATCCCGGCATCGTGGTTTGCCCTGAGAAACTTCGGACTTCCGGGTTTGTCCATAATCTCCTCCAGCCGAAAAAAAACCGGGCCATCCGAGTTGACTACCTGTTGTATAAAGGGCTCATTCAAAGAAAAATGTGAGCGGGTTAACGCAGCATAATCCTCATGATTCCTGATCGGTGATGCCTCGGGGTCTAACAGAAAAGGTGTATAAGTTTGGGCTTCATGGTCAATTAATGTTACGATGGTATGCGTGAAATAAAACAGTTTTTTTATCCGTAAAGAAAAAAGGGTAATCAGATCATTTTTCTCCCGGATCCTGGTGATATCATCACTCAATTCCAGCAAAATCTTTCTTTCCCGCTCATAAGACGCAACCTTATCATGTAATACCACAATCGGAGCGTTGCCATTGAGATTATCAGGTCGACTACCGCCTTCCATTTCCAATGATTTTGATTTTTTCATTTCTCTGTCTTGTTTGAATTTACTGCATTACTTATCCTGTCCGCACACGGTTTGTTAACCGGAAATTTATACTCAAACCAAAGACAACTGAGATCTCGTAGCTGGACAAAAACAGCAGATTATTTTTCATCTTCAAAGCTCTCTTTCCTCTAAAATGGGGTTTGTTTTTACCGAATAATAAGAAGCCCGTCAATTACTCAGGAAGCAACGATTAAAAACAACAACAATTTGACTTAAAGCACCATATACCCTCTTTATATTCCCATGACCAGACCATTGACATTCCGTAAGCCTCCGGTTTTCGCTTTCAACATTTCATTTCATTTGAAACGTGTAAAGAAGCAGACCGAAAACAATTGTAAAGATTTACTCAACAAGCAACCTAAACTTTAAAGGATCATGTCAAATGAACCAAATCCGGCAGTTGACTCCGAAAAGTCCCTGCTAAAAGCCATCGAAAGCCGCGATAACGCGCAGCTGGAATCTGTTATTCTGACCACCCCCTTTCAAAAGCTGGCCCTGGCGCTTTCAGGCGGAGGTTTTCGCGCCGGTGCATTTAGTCTGGGCACGATGAGTTATCTGCACCACCTCAGATATCCCGATGCAGAGCAACCCGACAGACGGGTTCTGGATAATGTGCAATTTGTGTCCTCAGCATCCGGAGGCAGTCTGGCTGGAATCCTGTACACCATGCATGTCAGGCTGGGCATCCCGTTTCCCAAAACTTATCATCAGCTTCTTGACTTTATGACTGGTCAGGTTTCACTGGACCAGGTGCTGCAAACGCTCAATGATGAGCAGCAATGGAAAGGCGAAAAAGCCAGGAATCTGATCAATGCTTTCTCGAAAATATATAACGAAAAACTTTTTGACCATAAAACTTTCGACGTGTACTGGCCTCAGACACAGCAGCCTGTTGCCCGTCCGCTCGAAGTATGTTTCAACGCAACTGAGTTTTACCGGGGCATATCATTCCGTTTTCAGGCATCCACCAACCCCTGGACGGGCGGCATCGCAGGGAATAAATACGTCTACTTCGACAAAAAGGATACAAATTCAGCAAACACGCTCCGGAAGGTGCGGCTCGGAGACATCATGGCTGCCTCTTCCTGTTTTCCGGCCGGGCTGGAACCTATCATGCTGCCAAAGGACTTCACCTACCCGGCTAACGGCGATGGGCCGGGACTGGATTCCGGAACGTTACGCGACGCTCTGGTCACAACTGATTACGACAACAAAGCGCTTAAACCTGCCGTCGACGTTGGTCTTATGGACGGCGGGGTTGACGATAACCAGGGACTTTACAGCGCCATGCTTGCCGATAAACGCAGACGGAACAATAATGCATCGAATGGTTTTGACCTGATTTTTGTGACTGACGTAGCCAGCTATTTTATGGATCCATATGAAGATCCACAGATTTCCACTGCCGGCGAGATCAGAAAAGAGTCTGTTAGTGCTTTGCTGGACACGCCAGTCAAAACATTTTTACCCGGAAAAAACAAAGTCATTTCCGGGCTATTGATCGGTTCGGTCGTGCTTCTTCTAGCCTCGATTTTCATGCTCACGCAATCCGGACAGGGTTCGCTTCATAACCTTGCGATTGTACTCACAACAACGTTTTCGATCACAACCGCTGGGATTTTCGCGGTGAAGCGACTGATTTTCGGAAACCCCATCAAATCGTTGTTGCCTGCTTCGCTGAGTCTGCCAGAAGAACAAACGGCTGAGCTGCTCAAAAAAACGGTGCCCGCGTTCAGAAACTTCTCGGATAACACCCTTGGCGGACTCGTGAAATATTTACAAAAAACGCCAACCGGTGTTTTAGAGCAAATGCTCAAAGCGAGAGTAAATTCGATGCTCAGTATGGTATTGGATGTCAACCTGAAACAAACCCGCCGGCTCATTTTTGATATATTTTATGGCGCTTTTTATGGTGAGAAAACATGGCAAAACCGCCGGATCTTCAATGTGATCTATGAACTGAGCACACTGAATATTGAAAGCCGCAACAAAAGCATCAGGGCCAAATTCCAGAAAAATAAACAAACGGCTGATAACATCGGGACGGTTAACCCGATCGTAGCCCTCCTTACCGATGATTGTGCCATGCTGAATAAAGTGGCTGAGAGTGCCCGCACCATGGCCACTACACTTTGGTTCGACGAAACGGATGTGAAAAACAAACGCATGCGGGACGTAATCGCCTGTGGCCAGTTCACCACCTGCGCCAAACTACTCGAACACATCCTCGCCCTGGAAGAAACCCTGAAAAAACAGCAAACCGACGCCAGTTTCGATCCGCAAATCAATCTGAATGATGAGCAATTAAACATTTTCAGATCAGTTAAAACACAGTTGCTCGCCGATTGGCAAAAATTCAAGGCGGATCCGTATTTTTTGGCGGATGAGCTTGCGGTGAAAGGCTAATGCCAGTGTCTACGAAAAACTCATTTGTTGACAAGAACTTTTCTTTGATCTCTATTTATATAAAAGCTAAACGAAAATGCAATCTTCCATTCCTGACAAAACCTTCCACGATGAAGATTTCGTTAAGACCAACAAAAATGCCGTTCGTGTTCTGTCCATGGTGGATTGTAACAAATTCATGAAGTTCGATTATCTGTTATTCGATCAACAAACCTGGTATGTGAAAAGACAACACCAACCAAGTGTACGTAAATCGAATTGTTTTACGCAAATGCCATATCGCGTAGCTAAATTTTGTTTTTCACATAACAACAAATTATGCTTTTGAACTTTTTTCTTACAAAATCTCCGATGATCAGATGTCTCGTTTTTTTTTAGACCACACTTTAACCACAACTAACTGGTTCTCTTATCTTTCAGCAACATGTGCATCGCCTCACTGAGCGACCCGGCGCGATTGACTTCTCCGGAATTGACAAAAAATATTTCGTCTGCATTTTCGATGGTATTCAGCCTGTGCGCGATAATTACCTGAGTGGTCGATTCAGGGAGCTGCTTTAAAATCTTTTCAAGCATTTTTTCTGTAACGGTGTCGATGTTGGCAGTAGCTTCGTCAAGAATCAATATTTCGGGACTGCGCAGAACGGCACGCATGAATGCGATCAGCTGTTTCTGCCCCAAACTGATACTTTCCCCAGCCGAATTAACCACCGTTTCCAATCCATCTTCAAACAGTGCAAGAATCTCACCTAAATTCGCCCCGTTAATAAACTGTTCCAGTTTTTCGTTGGAATAATCTTTCAACTGTTCATTACCGTAGAGTATGTTTTCGCGGATCGTGCCACTGAACAGGAATGGCTCTTGCAAGATAAATCCAATTTTCTGACTGCGTTCGGCTGGTGTATAACTTCGGATATCTTTGCCATGCAAGAGAATAGTTCCCTGCTGCGGATCATACAAACGTGCAATCAGCGATGCAGTAGTGGTTTTGCCACCACCCGTCGGTCCGATTAATGCATAAGTTTTCCCCTGTTCCAGTTTGAAGCTCACGTGGTGTAATATGTTGCCTTTATCATACCCAAAAAACACATTTTTAAATTCCAGCAAACTTGGATTCGATATCGTTTCTGTTTCCGTTATAACGTTCAGATCTGTCTCCATGGAAAGAATCTGTGAAACCCGGTCCCACCCTGCCATCGCCACCTGAAAACTAGCCCATAACGTTGCCAATTGTCTTAACGGATTATAAAAATTTAGCGCGTAGGCCAAATAACTCACCAGCAAACCGACGCTGAACTCTCCCGTACTGATCAGATAAATGCCATAGGTTAGCACAATCAGCTGCGCAATATTAGAAAACAGACTGTAAACCGGCATAAATATATTATTGGCCAGCCCTGCCCGGGTTGCCAGCCGATAGTTATCAAGGTTAGCCGCATGGAAACGCTGCCTGAAATAATCCCGACGGTTGAACGCGATTACGACTTTGAAATTACTCAGGCTCTCCTGAATTTCGGCACTTAGCGTACCAGTACTTTTAAGGTTTTTGGCATTGGCACTTTTAACCGATGGTGATAAAGCAATGGTAAACAACAGGATCAATACCGCAGGTAACAGCGCGGCAGCACCAAGCTTAACATTAATCAAAAGCAAAAATATTCCCGCCCCCAACATCGTGAAGATACTGCCCACAAACTGCATCAGCGATTGTGAAAAAAACTGGTTCAGCTTGTCGGTGTCGTTATTGACCCTTGATATCAGATCACCGGCCTTGTTCTGATTGAAAAAAGCGACAGGCAATTGTTGCAGTTTATTGAAAATCGCGTTACGCAGTGTAAACAGAAGCCGCTGACCAACCCCTCCCATCAACTTTGTTTGCAGAAAAGCCGTGACCAGTCCAAGCAAGTACATAGCCAACAATATTCCTCCAAAAAGCAACAGTCCGTGAAACTGTTTTGTCACCACATACTTATCAATTGCCTGCCCGATCAGCAGGGGGCCAAACAAGTTAACAGCAGTATTAAGAATAATCGCGACAAGGGCCAGCGCCAGCTTTCCGCGTTCGTGAGCGATCAGCTTTGAAAGTGTTTTGAGTGCTTTGTAAATCGACGTTTTCTCCTGCCCGGAAGACGAATTAAGATCGTAATTCATAGTTGCTGGTGCTTTGTTGTGAATTGAAAATCTGAACATATTCGGGGCTGCTGGCCATCAGGTCTTCGTGCCTGCCACTCCCTATCACTTCACCTTCCATCAATAGAATAATCTGATCATAATGCTCAATCGCTGCTATTTTTTGTGTTACCGAAATCAATGTGATTCCGGGATAATTTCTTTCCACATTGGACAGGATCTTCTTTTCCGTACTGGAATCCACACGGGCCGTAAAATCGTCCAGCAACAATACTTTCGGGTTAACCGCCAATGCCCTGGCCAGCATGATGCGCTGTTTTTGTCCACCCGACAAACTCGCTCCTCTTTCAGAAACAATGGTATCCAGCTTTTCAGGCAAACTTTCAATAAAGGACGTTAACTCGGCCGTCTCAATGGCTTTCCGGAGCGATTCGTCAGTTACTGTGGTACTAAATCCAATGTTTTCCCGTATGCTCATGTTAAAAATAATGCTGTCCTGAAAAACAAACCCCACCTGCTGATGAAACGAGTCGCTATCATAATAATCGATAGGTTTTCCATCGAACATAACCACACCTTTCTGCGCGCCAATCAATCCCGTTAACAGATACAACAGCTGTGTTTTACCCGCCGCTGTCGGACCGATCACCGCGATTTTTGAGCCCGCTTTGATGGACATGGAAACATCTTTAAGCGCAGGTTTTTCACCATAATTTACCCACACATTTTTCAAATCAATATCACCTTTCAGAATATCGCCGGCGTTTCCTTTTTTTTCTTCATCCGGCGCATTCAATACCATGGAGATCCGTTGAAAAGAGGCGGTTGACTGGGCGATCACATTGCTCATAAAACCTATCACCAGGATTGGAAAAATCAGTATCGACAGATAACTATTAAATGCCGCAAAACTTCCCAGCGTCATCGTGCCGTCTATGACGAAATGCCCACCCAATACCAGAATAGTCAGCATGGAAAGGTTGGCAGTAAAAGTTATAACGGGGATAAGTGCCGCAAAAAGTCCTAAAATAGCTAATCCAAGGCTCCTGGCTTTGGTATTGGCTTCAAGAAACTTGGCATACTCCAAATGTTGCGAGTTGACAACCCGGATTAATGCGGCACCCAGAATGCTCTCGTTAATAACCTTGTTAAGCCAGTCGATCACCTCCCGGCTTTGCACAAACAGCGAACGGACTTTTCGTAAAGTCAGAAAAAAAGTGCCCCCGATAATGGGGATAATGGCGATAACTGTCAACCCCAGTTTCCAGTTGATGCTCAACAAAAGAATACTGGCCCCAATGATAATGAACACAGACGATACAATTGACACGATTGCCTGAGACACAAAGAGCTTGATAGAATCCGTATCGGCCGTCAGATTAGTCAATAATTTGGCGGGATTCGCCTTTTCAATAAAAGCATGACTTTGACGCGAAATTTTGTCCGACAATCGGGTACGCAGATCCCTAGCCACTTTTTCCGACGCATAGACCTGAATAATACTTTGCAGATACCCGAATACAAAGATTAAAATCACCGCGATGGAAAATTCAATTAATGTGTTCCTGAGATCGAAACGCTTGTGCATGTAAGCATCGATTCCATCAGCAATAATCTTGGGCAGCCACAGGTTAATTCCGTTGCTAAGCAAGGCGAAGAGCAGCAATAAGACGATCAATCCTTTGTAGGGTACCAGCAGGCTCAATATTCCTGGCGGCCCCTTCACGCCATCATTGGCTTTTTCGGGCATATGGGTTCAGTTTAAATCAACGCGTAAATATACAAAGGCTGATGAATAGAGGTCGCTCCGGCATGCTATTAAATCAATAACATATGCTGCAAAATCAGAATCTCTGTACCACTAAGATATGGAAGACCGCAGATTGTATGTTTTACTACTAAGCGTTGAATAAATCGGGATTCGTTTGAAAGTACGGACCACGGTTGTCAAATACTGTCTTATTACATCCTAAAATTCCAAAGTTGCCCACATTAAGAAGAATAGGAAGCACTGATAAGAAAAGCTTTTTTTTCTAAACCCAGACAGTGCAGGACAGTTACGAAAAAGTGAAACTGCTTATTTACATTCCGATTGCAAGAAATATTTGCATAATGTAAAGCAAGTTTTAACAAATCGATGCGAAATTTTGTCCCGGGTTTGCGTGAAACAAAAAGAATATTTACATGATAATTATTTGTCCGAGCGCTGGTTACAATTCTGCGCAGGGGATAAAAACGCCTTTGGAGATCTGGTGGATCATAACTTCACTTCCCTGTATCACTACGGGACCCGGTTTTCGCCGGACAAAGGCCTTATCAAAGATTGCATCCAGGATCTGTTTCTCGAAATCTGGGAAAAGAGGGAAAAGCTGGATCACATCATTTCCATCAAACCTTATCTCTTCCAATCTTTAAGAAACAATCTGATTGCCCGTCTCAAAAAACAATCCAGGTTTTCTGATCTTTCAGCAAATGAGGAGCTGGTTTCAAATGACAGTAGCCCCGAATTAATCTGGATCACAGATGAAACCGAGGCGCTAAACAGCAGCCGCCTTACAAACGGGATTGAACTGCTCCCAAAAAGACAGCGGGAGGCATTGTATCTGAAATATTACGAAGATCTTTCACATGAGGAAATTGCGGCAATCATGGGATTGCAGCGACAGGCGGTTGCTAATTATCTGCATTATGGTATTCTGAAATTGCGGGAATACTGGAAATACAAAACAATTCTGCTGACCATGATCATCGATTTCATCATCTGAGAAGGTCATTCTATATCATTAAATTTTTTTTTCGTTTTTTTTCATAATCCATGGGTATGAAATAGCAACTGCTCACTCATCGTGTCAGAAGTAACTATTTTAAACAATTCCATGAATAATTATAAGAACTTCGAGGTAAGAGACTGGATCGATGATCCGGGATTTCGTAAATGGGTTTACAAAGGTGAACAGAATTCTTTTTGGCTTTCAATCCTTGAGAACACACCTTCTCAGGCTGAAAACATAGAACAGGCCAGAGATATTTTACGAATGGTCCGGGGAGAACTTGACGACGTTTCGGAGGAAGAACTGGCTTCAAGAAAATCAAAATTGCTTGACTATATTTCTCAGGAAGCACAAACCAGATCATGGTGGCGCGGAAGGTGGTTTCAGGCTGCGGCCGTTTTACTGCTTACGCTGGGTTTTGCAGGATATTACTGGAAACACACTTCCACAACGCCTTACAATGCGGTGCTGTCCCTATCGGGAAACGTGGCCATTACCGAGGTAGTCAATACCGATGAAAAAGTGAAACTGGTTACCTTACCCGATGGCAGTTCTGTAATTCTCAAAAAGGAGGCCCGGATCAGCTATCCTGATGTGTTTTCAGCCGATAAACGGGAAGTGGTTATGTTGGGAGAGGCATTTTTTGAAGTTCAAAAAAATCCGGACAAACCTTTTTACATTCATTCAGGAGAAATGGTGACGAAAGTTACGGGAACCAGTTTCAGCATTAAAGCCAACGCAGCAGAGAAGCAGGTGCAGCTCGTTGTTAAAACCGGGGTAGTGGAAATTTCGGTAAAGAATTCAGGAAAGGAATCAAAAACGAATCATTTGACACTGAATCCTAATCAGCTTGTCACGCTCAACCGGGAAAGTAATGCCCTGGAAAAACGAAATGTAGCAGAACCGGTACTGATTAACCTTCCGATTGAATCTCAATATTTTACATTCAAAAAGACACCGGTAAAAGATGTTTTCAGGACGCTGGAACTCGCGTATGGTGTACATATCAATTTTGACAAGCAGATTACTTCTGAATGTAACATCACGGCGAGACTGGGTGACGAACCTATTAGGGAAAAACTGGAAATGATCTGTGATGTGCTGAATGCAAGATTTGAAATGAAAAATAATGCGATTTCAGTCTATTCCGACGGCTGCGAAAAATAAAATCAATGAGCAATAACTTAACCAAAGCGCGCGATGAAATAGAATATTTACAAACAAAAAGCCGGTAATGCTTTAACATCACCGGCCAAAACTACATCTCCAACGCGGTCTTCGCAATCCGGTTTCGTACACCGGGTTCACTTGAAATGGCCATGGAGAGGGTTTGCAACTCTGCTATTAAAAGAACACAAAACCTAATTCAAAATTATGCAAAAAAGTCGACAAAAAACGAAGGCATTGGTTCGCCTTACAAGGACCTTGATTGCCCAAATTATACTCATCTTCCTGTTCGTTGGGCCAATTTTTGCCAAAGGACCTGACAAACAAAATATCCTGGATCAACGTATATCTATCATAGTTACTGACGTAACACTTGATCAGGTACTTGAAAAAATCGAAAAGCAGGTAAATGTACGGTTTATTTACAGCCATAAAATGATCGATGCTGACCGTAAAGTTTCGGTGCGCGATCAGAATAACCGGTTGGAATCGATCCTGAAAGACATTTTAGATCCACTTGGAATTACCTACAAACTATCAAACAAAAATACGATCCTTCTCAAACGAGGTCCGGTAAAAACGGCTGTTACAAAACCACTGGATAAACCAAAACAGAACTTGTCCACGCTACCGGACAGCAGTTTTATGATCAAGGGGCAGGTATTCGATAGCAACGAGCCACCGGTTGCATTGCCTGGGGTAACAATTCAGGTTAAAAACACGGACCGCGGTGTAACGACCGACCCTAATGGAAATTTCGAGATTCCGGTCAGAAAAGGGGAAGTGCTTATTTTCACATTTATTGGTCTGGATGCAAAAGAAATCGTAGTATCCGGAACGAAAAATATGGTTATCTCGCTTGCCGAGCAGAATACAGCTTTGAATGAGGTAGTGGTTACAGGCTATTCGGAACAAAAAGCACGGAACCTGGCTAATTCTATTGGAAAACTGGATGTAAAGGCGGCCATTGCCAACAAGCCGATCACACAGTTATCGCAGGCATTGCAAGGTGGTGTAACAGGGCTCACCGTCATGCAGGGGAGCGGGATGGCCGGTGAGGATCGTTCCAATATCCTGATTCGCGGAATTTCCACCATCGGTGGCACTTCCCCGCTTGTCCTGGTAGATGGCGTGCCCTTCGATATCAATTCCGTGGACCCTACAACGGTAGAAAGTATTACGGTTTTAAAAGATGCCGCAGCAGCTTCAATTTATGGTGCAAGAGCAGCGAATGGTGTCATCCTGGTCACTACCAAAAGAGGTATCCCGGGCAAATTGTCCGTTACTTATGATGGTTATGGCGGCGTTCAGAACGCAACTTATCTTCCCAAATTTGTGGATGCGCCCAAGTATATGACCATGGTAAATGAGGCATACGCCAACATCGGTGGTTTGGAGCCTTACAGCGAAACAACCATTCAGAAAACGATCGAAGGCTCCGACCCCGTCAACTATCCAAATACAAACTGGTCTAAACTGATGTTGAAGAAAAATCCGGTGATCCAAAGTCATTCGGTGAGCATTTCAGGCGGAAATGACCTGGCGCGATTTGCTGTGAGCGGCAACTATCTGTATCAGGACGGACTGACACCTAAACGCGATTTCGAAAGATTTTCATTCCGGGCGAATACGGGGGTTACCTTAACCAAAAACGTTTCCATGCTGCTGGACTTAGTGGCAACAAGAAGCAGAAACCGGTCTGAGCTGGTAAGGTTCGGAAATTCCCTCCACCTGGTTTATACAACCCCTCCGAACATTGTTCCTAAATATCCGTTGAAAGATGACGGGTATCAGGCCTATGGAAATTTTGGAGAAATGATGAATCCGATGGCTGAGTTAGAAAAAGGCGGTTATGCACAGAACAAGAGAGACCAGATCAATATTAATTTTCAGCCTGTCTGGCAGATCACACCAGAATTGAAGCTAAGGGGACAATACCTTTACCGTGTCACTTCGGAGGGCGGTTTAAGAAACCGGGATTCTTACAATTTCCTGGATTATTATACGGGAAACCTCGTTTTCACCTATGGTAATATCAAAGAATCCACTATCGGAAGGGCCACCTATAACTACCTCTCTTCCAACCTCGAATTTTCCCAAACCTACGGAAAGCATTTTATCTATGCCATTGGCGGACTCTCACGTGAAGCAAATTTTATTTCCAATTTTGATCAGGCAAACCTTGCATCCTATTTTGTGAAATTTAATTATGTTTTCAACAATAAATACCTCCTTGAAAGCACCGTCAGGACTGACGGATCTTCCAAATTCGGCCCCGGTCATAAGTGGGGAACGTTTCCGTCAGTTGCAGTGGGCTGGAATGTGCACAATGAAAATTTCCTGAAAGACGTAAGGGCTGTCACCAGTTTCAAATTAAGAGCGTCTTATGGACTGATGGGCAACAACGGGAGAAACGACGACGTCAGAGAGCTTTACCGTTATCAAAGTCTGATCGATGGAGGAAACGGTAATGAAACTTCGATCGGAAACCCGGCTATCACCTGGGAAACTGTCAAAATGCTCGACATCGGAACCGACATCAGATTGTTTCAAAACCTGGGCCTCACCATCGACTGGTTTAGCAAAACAACGGATAATATCCTGCTCACACCGCCCCTGTCACTTTCATCCGGGGTAGCCACCCTTCCGATTAACTCCGGTTCCGTATCCAATAAGGGTTGGGAAATTATGCTGAATTATTCGAAAACATTCAGCAAAGACCTGGAAATGAGTGCCAGCGTCGGTTACTCTTATTACAGCAACAAAATTTTGTCGCTCCGCGGCGGACCTTATATCGGTGGCAGTGGCGTCGACATTAATCAAATTGGTCATCCGGTCAACAGCTATTATTTATACAAAACGGATGGCCTGCTTACCCAAAAAGACATTGACGGCGGTGCCACCCTTTTACCGGGACAACAAATCGGCGATATTAAATACATTGATATCAACGGCGATAAAAAAATAGACAAAGCCGACAAAGTAATATCCGGCAATCCGAATCCACAGGGCAGCTATTTTACAAACCTGAACTTTGTATACAAGCGGTTCTCGCTCGAAACCCAGATCAATGGCTTCACAAAGAGCCTCGCCTACTATACCGGACGTTACCAAACGCCGCTGAATGTCACTTCTAATTTCGACGGAGGAACGCCGATGCAATTTCAAACGGATTACTGGACACCGCAGAATCCAAATGCCATGTTTCCAAGACTCGCACCTGCTCCCGGCAACAATGTGCTTCCGGCTGATTACTGGCTGACCAACGCCGCATTTTTGAGAGTCAAGTACGTACAACTTGGATATAACTTCAATCCGGTGCTTGTTAAAAAACTGGGAGTAAGTAATCTCCGTGTTTTCGTGAATGCCCAAAATGCAATTACACTGAGTAAGATGAAATACTTTGATCCCGAAACAAGGGGCAGCGAGGCCAACTACCCGATGATGAAAGTTTTTACAGTTGGATTAAACGTTAAATTTTAAACTCAACTAAACCATGAGAAGAATATATCTTTTATTAATAACCCTGTTTTTTCTGAGTTCCTGTAACGATGAATTCCTGAAGAAGGATCACCCAACCGCTACCACCGACGAAAATTTCTGGAATACGGAAGGGGAAATCAATACGGCACTCAATACGATTTATGATCAGGTGCCGACGGGGCAGTTTCAATTTAAAAAAAATACAAGAATCACCTTTGAAGGGATGACGGATAACGCCGTTTGGTATGCCAATTTCTTTGGGGAGGTCAATACAATTGCACTCGGTAACGCCAATTCACAAATGCGAGGTAATGACTGGTACGCCGTACAGCCCGTTTGGGAAGAAAATTACATCGCAATCCGCCGCGCAAACAGGTTTTTGGAACATGCGGGGAAAGCATTGATAGAACCAAATCTGAAAAAGAGATACTTTGCAGAAGCACGTGCATTGAGAGCCTGGCTTCATCTTGACCTGTTCCTGTATTATGGCGAAGTACCCATTGTTACAAAAGTTATACTCCCGACCGAAACCGACCTGAAAAAGAATTCCAGGCAGGAAGTTATTGATTTTGTTGTTGCAGAACTTGATGCAGCTTCGGCTGATTTGCCTGCCACTTATCCTATCAATGATGTAAAGCGAATCACCAAGGGTGCCTGCTATACGATGAAAACGGTGGCGTTACTAAACAATCGCCAGTATGCACAGGCAGCAGCTGCGGCCAAGCAGGTTATTGATCTAAACATCTACAAACTTCACCCTAATTATACAGCCTTGTTCAATTACGAAGGTCAGGTAAATGAAGAACGGATTTTCATAAAACAGGGTGGAAATTATGACACTTTTTACAGAAGTGCGCCGGGTTATCTCGGAGGAAATGCGTGCCTGAATCCAACGGCCTCACTTGTGAATACCTACGAAACCAAACAGGGCAAAACGCTGACCGAACTCGGGACCGACAGTGCTGAGATTTACAAACAAAGTCCCAATTACAAGTCCAACCGGGATCCCAGGATGGACGCCACGATTGCTTACCCTGGTTCAACTTATTACGGCAACCTTGACCCGTGGGATGATTCACCCAACAACCCGAACAGACTGGCAGCTATTTACTCTTCCAAAACCGGCTATTGGCTTCGGAAATACGTAGATCTGGCGGACAAAGGAAAAGGCGGCTCGCTGGATTATATGATCCATCGTTACGGAGATTTGTTGTTGATGTACGTTGAGGCGTTGGTGGAAAGTGGCAAATGGAATGATCCGGATGTACTCAAATACATCAATCAAATCAGAAACCGGGCAAAAATGCCAAATGCAGATGTATCTGTTTATAACTCGGAAGCTAAAATAAGAGAGTTATACCAACGCGAACGACGTGTCGAACTGGCCTTTGAAGGAAGCCGCTTGTTTGATATCAGGCGGTGGAAAATCGGTGAAAAAGTAATGAACGGTATCGTTGAAGGAGCCATCAATCCAAAAACAAAAAAGGCGGTCAACGTAGAAACCCGCACATTTTCCCAGAAAGATTACCTGTGGCCAATTCCGGCAAGAGAAACGGAAGGAAACCCAAACATGACACAAAACCCCGGATATTAACATAGTAAGCATTCTCAAAAACCAGAATCGGAATATCGAAATCCTTAAAATGATGGCGTGAAGTTCAGCCAGAGACTTCCGATGAATAATTAAACAAATTCAAATATTTCCGGAAGCTGCTTAGTCCGCTTTCCACACTCAGTATCTCTTCACCACGAAGAGATACTTTTGTTTATATATCAGCTTTTTCAAAAACGACGGGCATATTAAACGTCTCAAAATTGCCTTATCATTGTTTTAACAACATACCGGTATTGCCGCTTAGAACAAGCAAGATTCTAAAACAGCCCAAACTTCACAAAAAGAAAATCCCGCTCAAATTCCGCTTTTCCAGTCACTCCTACTCCTCCCGCCGACTGCCCGAACGCCAAAATAAATCGGGAAAATTTCATTGCTTCGTAATGATATTTAGTAACAGGATAACCATTGAACTTATATCAAGATGAGCGGGATTGGAATAACCAGCCACGTCCAAAAAGTGATCTGCATCACATATTCCCATCCTTCGTTCAAATGTGATTTAGATCACATAACCAGCTCGGGAATACTGGCGAAATTTGATATACAATTTAACAACAAAGACAATGGAAACTCAAAAATTTGAAATCGTAAGCGCTCAAAGCAGCATCGATTGGGTAGGAAGAAAAGTAACCGGTGCCCATAATGGCACCATCGAAGTTAAAGAAGGTCAGCTCGTTTTAATTAACGGTGAACTGACTGGTGGCAAATTTGTAATCGACACCACATCGATCAAAATACTGGATATCACAGATCCAACACTGAATGCCCAGTTTTACGGCCACCTGGCTTCGGATGATTTCTTCTCTTCTGAAAAATATCCCGAAGCTACTTTGGAGATCACCGCTGTTTCAGGCACTTATATTGAAGGAAAGCTTACCATCAAAGGAATTACCCATCCTGTGGGCTTTGATGCCGATGTACAAGTTAACGGCAGCGAACTGACCGCCAGCGGCAAACTGGTCATCGACCGCACGAGTTACGGTATCCGGTTCCGCTCCGGGAATTTCTTTAAGGATCTGGGCGACACGCTGATCTATAATGATTTTGAACTGAATGTATCATTAACCGCCAGAGCTGCCTAACCGGCGGCTCCGACATCAACAAGTAAAGTCATGCCATACGTAAAAATCGAAGTAACCCGCGAAGGCGTTACGAGAGAACAAAAACGAATCCTGATCAAAGGGGTAACGGACCTGATCACCGGTGTACTGAACAAAGACCCTGAATTGACACACGTGGTGATCCAGGAAGTAGAACTTGACGACTGGGGTTTTACAGGAGAGCAGGTATCGGTGTTACGAGAAAAAGGTATTACAGCAGACAAAAAATAAGAAGATCATGAAAAAGCAAACAATCATTGTTACCGGTGCCTCGTCCGGCATAGGTAAAGAAATAGCCCGCCACTTTTTAAAAAACGGCGATAACGTCGTGATCAACTCGACAACAGCGCATAAGCTGGAACAGGTTTATCAGGAATTGGGCGCAGGTGAAAACCTGGCTATGGTAGCGGGAAATGTGAAGGATAAAAGTACCGGAGAGAGGCTTCTGGCTACTGCAATCGAGCGATTCGGAACGGCGGATGTGCTCATAAACAACGCAGGAATATTTGAAACCAAACCATTTTTAGAGGTGGACGAAGCCTATCTGGACCGGTTTCTGGATACCAACCTGAAAGGGACTTATTTTACCACCCAGGCTATTCTTCCGCAAATGCTGAAACAGCACGACGGCGTGGTCATCAATATCGGCACACCGCTGGTTAATCATGCGCTGGGAGGTGTTCCTATCACGGCTCAAATGGCTTCCAAAGGTGCAATACATGCACTTACGATACAACTTGCAGCTGAATTTGGCAAAGACAACATCCGGGTAAACACCGTGGCACCGGGCACAATCCGTACACCGATGCATGGCGACAGCGCCGACAACAGTGCCGGTTTGCATCTGCTAAACCGGGTTGGTGAAGTGGAAGAAGTTGCAGAAATGGTTTACACCGTGGCCAAAAGTGACTTTATCACCGGAGCGATTATCAATGTAGACGGCGGCATTGCAGCCGGACACAATCTGAATTAACATGAGAATGTTTTTGTTAACCGCTTTTTTATCGTGCACGCTGCCGGTAGTAAAAGCACAAAATTCAAACAAAATGGAAACCAGTCAGGAAGATTCATCAGCCATAACCAGGATTCTGGAAGACTATTATTTTAAAGGGATTTACGAGGGCGACATCAAACTACTCGGGAGCATTTACCATCCCGGCACGCTGTTGTTCGGGGATATCAAGGGGCAGCCCTATGCCAAAAACCTGGACGAATACCTCAACGGTGTAAAAAACCGTCAAAGTGTAAAAGACTCTGGTAAGCCTTTTAAAGGGACAATCGTTTCAATCGATGTGGTCAACTCGATCGCCGTTGCGAAGCTGCATGTAAAAATGTACGATTTCAATTATGACGAGTTTATTTCTTTTCATAAAATTGACAATCGATGGGTAATCGTTAACAAAATGCTGACCGACGTAGCGGTTCATTAAAGACAATTTCTCCGGCATATCCTGACAATTTAAAACACTGTGTCATGAAAAAGGCGATTAACGTAATTTATCTGGGAGGTCCCACCATTATTCTGGAAATCGGCGGGTTACGGCTGATGACAGATCCAACACTTGATCCGGCCGGCGAAATGTTCAGCATTAACGATAAACCAGCCTATCAGAAAACGGCAGGACCCACTTGTACGGATATCGGGAAAATTGATGCTGTACTGCTTAGCCATGATCAACACGGCGATAACCTGGATCATGCAGGCAGAGCATTTTTAAAATCGGTCGCTAAAACCTACACCACGAAAATTGGTGCGGAGAGATTAGGTGGCAAAGCGGTGGGGTTATCTCCCTGGGACAGCATCGTTTTGAATGATGAGGTCAGCATCACGGCAACACCGGCCCGGCATGGGCCGGCAGGCAGTGAACATCTTACGGGTCACGTCACCGGCTTCATCGTTACAACCGCCGACACGCAGATTTACATTACCGGCGACACTGTTTTTTACGAGGGTATTCAGGAAGTTGCCCGAAAATTCGCACCTGAGTATGTGTTCATCTTTGCAGGGGCAGCCAAGCCACGGGGGCCATTCAGTGTGACCATGAGCACCAACGACGCCATTGATACTGCCTTTGCTTTTCCTTCGGCAACGATTATCCCCGTACATTTTGAAGGCTGGTCGCATTACACCGAAACAGGCGAAATGCTCAGAGACTCCTTCACGGCACTTGGGATTGGGAATCGATTAAACATCCTTCAAGCCGGTGTAAAAACAGCACTGTAAAATTCTTCAACAGCAGATCCTCTTTCATTCGGGAAACACCCGGACAGGATAGGTGATGCCCAAAAATAACGGTTCAACGACCGTTGGTCTACGGGTTTTGCCATAAAACCCTTTTTAAAATTCTTAAATAATTTACTACAATCAACTCATTATCAACAACTTACTAATCATTAATTTTTTTAACAACAATAAACTTAATAATCATGAAAACGATTAAAATCTTCTGGCGCACCATTGCCGATATAACCATTGCAAATATTGCGATGATACTTATCCTGTTTACAACTCCCGGTTTCGGACAGACCTCAGTTGGTGATGTACAGGCTTCGGAGACCATCCGTCCCTTTCAAATCAAAGTCAGTGAAACCGAACTGGCTGATCTCCATCAGCGCATTCTGGCCACAAGATGGCCTGATAAAGAAACCGTTACCGACCGAACCCAGGGAGTTCAGCTGGCACAGATCCAGGAGCTGGTTGGGTATTGGGGAACCCATTACGACTGGCGGAAGGCCGAAGCCAAACTGAATGCGCTCCCACAATTTGTGACGAACATCGATGGGCTTGACATTCAGTTTGTACATGTGCGGTCCAAAAACCTGAATGCGCTTCCGCTGATCATTACCCATGGCTGGCCGGGCTCCGTGTTTGAGTTGATCAAAGCCGTTGGCCCCCTTACAGATCCCGAGGCTTATGGCGGACGCGCAGCCGATGCATTTGACGTAATTATCCCGTCGATGCCCGGATATGGATTTTCAGAAAAACCCAAAGGTACCGGCTGGGGACCCGACAGAATTGCCAACGCCTGGGACGTGTTAATGAAAAGACTGGGTTATACGCGTTATGTGTCTCAGGGAGGCGACTGGGGCTCCGTAGTAGCCGATGCGATGGCACGTCAGAAACCTGCCGGTTTGTTGGGAATTCACGTAAATATGCCTGCAACCGTTCCGGCGGAGATTGCCAAGGCACTGAACAGCGGCGCCCCGGCCCCGTCGGGACTTTCTGCCAAAGAGCTGACAGCCTATAAGTCACTTAGTTATTTGTATACAAAAGGGGCTGGTTATGCCGGGATGATGGTTACACGCCCTCAAACGCTCGGTTATGGCCTCACAGATTCGCCTGTCGGGCTTGCTTCGTTTTTCCTTGACAAGTTCAATGACTGGACGTACAGCGGAGGCGACGCCGGCAAAGCGCTTTCAAAAGACGAAATGCTGGATGACATTACGCTCTACTGGCTTACGAACACCGCAGCTTCGGCAGCACGCCTGTACTGGGAAAACAATAACAACAATTTCAATGCGGCCGAACAGCAGACTGCCAAGATAACCCCATACCGGTTGCCGTCACGGTGTTTCCCGGTGAAATATACCAGGCGCCAAAAAGCTGGACCGAGCGCAGCTACCGAAAGCTGATTTACTTTAACGAGGTAACCAAAGGCGGGCACTTTGCACAATGGGAACAGCCGCAGCTCTTTGCAGAAGAAATGCGTGCAGCCTTTAAAACGCTTCGCTAGCCCAAAGGATCCTGACCGATCCTGTCCTCATCGCAAGCAACTTTTTTAGTATTTACCTTAAAAGAAAAATATCATGGCAAATGAACAAATCATCGTTGATTCGAGCTTTTCAGCGATCATCAACGCCCCCATCGAAAAGGTCAACATACCGGAATGGTGTTTTACACTACCGGAAAAGGAATACCAGTCGTGCTCGCCCGCACATATCGCGGCAGGGTTTACCACTTCGCCGGAAGGGAAACGGATGTCGATAAATGTGGAGGTCCTTGGCGGAAGCCTGATGGTGCAGCACTATGTTGAAAAATTAGCAGAACCGGCTCACCTGATCCTGGAATCTGTTTCGGATGTTTTTACGCCAACGGGTCGCGTCACGATTCATGTACACTGGGAACTGAGTGTTAAGAAAATTGATGACCATACCTGTGAATTCACAAACCGGGTACTGTCGAGACCAACTGACGAATTCATCACAGCTCTTGAAAAACAGGGCATACCTTTTGATGTATTTAAAACCCAGCGTCAGCCCATTTCCATTTATCACAACAGAACGGAAACGCCGCTGTTTGCAGCAAGCATTGAACGGCATGCACTGAGCAATAACTAAAAGAAGCAGATTTTTAAAATCAGATCAAATGAAAACACAGGATTATCAACGCGATCAAACGGCGCTGCTGTTTATCGACCCCTACAACGACTTTTTGTCGGAGGGTGGAAAAATATGGCCGAGAGTAAAAGAAATTGCCCAGGCCAATAATCTACTGAACAATCTGCGGGCTATTGTCAAATCGGTTCGCGATGCCGGTATCCAGGTATTTATCGTTCCCCATAAAAGGTGGGAGCCAACCGATTACCTGCACTGGAAATATCCAAACCCCACGCAGGTGGCCATCATGGATCGTCATTCATTTGCCAAAGGCACCTGGGGCGGCGAGTGGCATCCCGACTTCATTCCTCAAAAAGGAGATATCATTGCGAGCGAACACTGGGGCCAAAGTGGCTTTGCCAACACAGACCTTGACATGCTGCTCAAACAGAGAGGTATTTCCCACGTGATCGCCATCGGTTTACTGGCCAACACCTGCGTGGAAAGCACCTGCCGTTTCGCGATGGAGCTCGGATACCACGTGACCCTGGTTAAGGACGCTACCGCAGCATTCACACAGGAAATGATGCACGCCGCCCACGAACTTAACGGCCCGACATACGCCCACGCACTGCTCACTACCCACGAGCTGCTGGAAGCATTGCCCAAATAAAATTAATAAACCCCGATCTGTCGCGCCCCATGTAGTGATAAAGCTGCATGGGGCTTTTATGTTGCAAAGGGAATTTTAACCGGTCACGGTATCTGGCCTATTGTATAATTATTCGCTTCCATATTTTTATTTGCCGATACAAATAAAAAAGACACCAAATTGTCTATTAGCCAGCACATAAAACTTGGCATTTCAAAATCGGAACGCTCATATCAATAGGACAATTCATAACGCTATGGTATATTGTTTTATCCACATCACCGTTCAAGCTCTTATGTCAATAAAGAACCTCTGATATGATTGCAACATCTCATCGTAGCTTACCAAAACTGGCGATGCACCTGTGAAAAGCTGTTTTGTATACTAAATATAAAAACGCACTACAACAAACTAATTCCCAGGAAGACAGAAAGAATACAAAATATTAAGAATTATCATCTCCATTTTTTGAGACTGTCCCATGTCAGTCTTGCAGCAATAGCTTAGTTTTGCACTTCAAAAGGGTTGATTTCGTTTTCACAAATTACGTATATACACATGAGGTACAAAATAACAATAAGCCAAACCAAGGACAGTCATCGCTGCTTCGCACAACAATTTTTGCCAGAAATTCATAAAAACCACCCCCATGTTTCAAACAGCAGTTTTGAAGACTTATGCGACACAAATAAGATTCTATCCGCTCAGACACAAACCTTATTTCTCATTTAATTTAGCCGCAATATAATATCAGTGCTCATGGACAACAAAGTAATAGAATTCGCCGGTTGGCTTGGCGTTATATTTTACGTTTTCGCCTACTTGCTATTAAGCACCGGAATGCTGAAAGCAAACAGCTACCGGTTTCATTCACTTAACATCTTAGGAGCCATTGGCCTTATTATAAACTCCGCTTACTACGGAGATAAACCTAATCTGGTTGTCAATGTCATCTGGCTTATCATTGGAATTTTTGCAATTTACCGGCGCTACCTACACCTATCACTCAACAAGTGAAATTTCCGATATCCGGAGCATCGAGATTGCCTGCTGCTTATATTTATTTAGCCTTTCCTGATGTTCTTTCTTATTGGTAACAAGGCTCAAGTAAAAGTATGCTCCGTCGACCAATACAAAAATACTGTCTGCAATATGCTCAGCATCTTCCGCATCCACGAGGCCTTCAATTTGGCACTGACGGATATACTGGCTGAGCGTACTTCTGAGCGTATCCAAAAGCTTCTTGTACATGCCCCTGATCTCGGGTTCGCGGAACGTCAGTGAATAACAGCTATAAAACAAACCGTCATCAAACAACGTATTCCACTTTTTTGAAAAAATATTGTCGATGATCTCAAGCAAGGCTGCTTTCGAATCACGTGTTTTCTTTTCATTTACTTTATAGATCAGCTGATACTTGTCCAGAATATAATCGATCAACCCGATGGTGAGATCTTCCCTTGTCTGAAAGTAGTGAATAATCAGACTTGGATTAATGTCCATTTCCTTGGCAATTTTGGCAATGGATGTATTTTCCAGTCCCTCTTTTTTTGCCAGTTTATAAAAGACCTTTATAATTTCCTTCTGCCTTGTTTCTTTTAGACTTCTTCTTCCCATCGAGCGAGTGTAATAAAAATATATTTAAAGCAATATAAGAGATTCTCCACTAAAAAAACATAAAAAATTATTTACGTATACTTTGAATGAACATTCAATTAATCTATGTTTACAATTAGTTAATAATCCCTTAACAAACAATAATTTAAAATGGAGGAAATTTGAATTTCGTTTCAATTACCTGGTATCATCTTAAACCCAAAAAACAATTATGTCAGTAAAACTACCATTAACTGCATGGCAAAAATGCGTGCAAAATGCATTGTTTTTAGTCATCGGCTACGTGTTGACCGGCCTCTGCCAGGTCTACGGCCAGCCTATCGTTGTGAAAGGATCGGTCAGAGATCTGAAAAACAACGAAAATCTCCCCGGCGTGAGCATTTTACTCAAAGGAACTCAGCGAGGTGCCAACACAGACGCCAATGGGAATTTTGAAATGGCTGACGTCTCTTCCGACGCCGTACTGATCTTTTCCTACATTGGTTACAAGAAAACGGAGGTCGCTGTAAGCGGCAAGAGTACGCTGAATGTCTCGATGGAAGAGGATGCCAACAATCTGGAAGAGACCATCGTGATCGGTTTTGGCACGCAAAAGAAAATCAACATCGCCGGAGCCGTCGACCAGATTACGGGCAAGCAGCTCGAAGCCAGGCCCATTGCAAATGTGATGCAGGGTTTGCAGGGTGTCAGCCCGGGACTCAATATCACCTACGGTGGCGGGGCACCCGGAACGGTTCCTGAAATCAACGTCAGAGGGTATTCTTCCATCAACGGTGGATCACCGCTGATTGTAATCGACGGAATTCCTGCATCCGACGGATTTGATATGCTACGGCTTAACCCGGCCGATATCGCCTCATTTACAGTGTTAAGAGATGCAGCTTCGGCGGCTATTTATGGTGCACGTGCCGCTTTTGGTGTGATTTTGATTACCACCAAGCAAGGCGGCGAAGGGCGGCAGTCCATTAGCTACAACACGTATTTCTCCTGGGGTAAACCCACGGTGCTTCCCAAGCCGGTAACCGATCCGTACATCTTTTCCCGGGTACTGGAAACTTCAACGGATAACACCCCCTGGGATTATGTAAATTATTCGGACGAATATTATGCATGGGCTAAACAGCGGTCAGACGACCCTTCTTTGCCCAATACCCGTCTAGACCCCTCAGACCCAACCAAATGGGCCTACATGGGAAACAGCGACTGGTATGATTACTTCCTGAATAAATCGTCTTTTTCGCAAAAACATGGATTGTCTTTTTCCGGGGGAGCCAAAGTAAACAATATGCCGGTAGGTTATTATTTATCTGCGGATTACACCAAAGAGAACGGACTTAACAAGCTGGCACCAGACTACTGGGATCGCTACGGACTTAAAGCCAGACTTAACTTTTCTCCGCTTAAATGGCTGAAAGTCGATAACAACCTGTCTGTCTACCAGACAAAGAAGAAAAAACCGTTTGTAGGTATCACAGACCTGTACTATCTGAAACCCACCGATGTTGCGCAAAATCCGGATGGCTCCTGGGCAAATACTTCGGCCGGAAGGTTGGCAGCCCAGCTTGTTGACGGGGGAGATAACATGGAAAACATGTTTGGTTTGCAAAACATTATGAGTGGCGTAGGAACATTTTTGAATGGCGATCTCCAAGTAAATGCCGATGCCAGTTTCAAAAAAGAAATGTGGAGTTACTCGACTAATTCACGAAAATACAAGATTGGCTACGGACCGGATGATATCCGTGAGGAAGGCGGAAACGGAAGTGTCAGTGAAAGAAAGGGAGATATCAAAAACAACGTTATTAACCTGTACGCCAATTACAGAAAAGATTTTGGTGTGCATGCTGTGAGCCTTCTGGGAGGATACAATCAGGAAAGTTATTCGTTTAGCACGGTAACCGCGCAGCGCGACGTACTGGTTTCTTCATCACTGCCTTACATAGGCCTCACCACGGGCGAAGCAAAAATATCTTCTTTGTATGAAGCCTACGCGACCAGAAGCTTTTTCGGGCGAATCAACTATACCCTGCTTGACCGGTATATCCTTGAATTCAATGGCCGAAAGGACGGATCTTCACGTTTTCCAAAAGAACGCCGCTGGGGATTTTTCCCTTCGGTATCAGGAGCCTGGATTGCCAGTTCCGAAAAGTTCCTGAATTTCCTTACTCCAAGCGTTTCCACACTAAAACTCAGAGCTTCTTATGGTGATCTTGGAAATCAGAATGTAGGTTATTTTGATTATCTATACCGTCTGCCAACCGGTCTGTCAAGTACAATCATTGATGGTGTGCAGCGCCGGATTATTACCAGCTCGCCGTCACTTCAGATCGATCCTAATACCTACACGTGGGAGCGCGTGTCGACACTAAATTTTGGAGGAGACATCGGTATCTTAAAAAACAAAATCCTTATCACATACGATAATTACATCAGGAATACCACCGGAATGCTTACTGCCGGCCAGGAATTACCGGGTGTACTGGGAACATCCGTGCCCAAGCAAAACGCTGCCGATCTGAGAACAAAAGGCTGGGAACTCTCGGTTGCTTACAACGACTCCTATAATGTCGGAGCCAAACCTTTGTCTTTTCAGACCAAGTTGATCCTCTCAGATTCACGTTCCAAAATAACAAAGTTTAAAAACGAACAGCAGCTTTTCTCTACCTACCGTCAGGGACAGGACCTGGGTGAAATCTGGGGACTGGAAAGTGACGGATTCTTTAAAAATGAAAAGGAAATTGCCGAACTGAATCAAAAGGCTATTATCCCCTGGGGAGCCTTGGATATTATCCCCGGCTGGCCTAAATACAAGGATCTGAACGGTGACGGCAAAATTGAAAAAGGTCTGTCATCGAAAGACCCCAAAGACTTAAAAGTGATCGGAAATTCGACCCAGCGATACAGAATCGGATTAAATCTGAGTGCCGACTGGAATGGCTTTGATGCATCAATATTCATGCAGGGGGTTTTAAAAGGCGATTATTACCCAAGACATTATCTTTTCTGGGGGCCTTATCAACAGCCTTATGCGAATGTATACCCCTGGCACCTTGATCACTACCGTGCAACGGCCGACTCGGACGCCGACCGGGCG
The DNA here is from genome assembly GCF_024220585.1 of Dyadobacter diqingensis. Taxonomy (GTDB): domain Bacteria; phylum Bacteroidota; class Bacteroidia; order Cytophagales; family Spirosomataceae; genus Dyadobacter; species Dyadobacter diqingensis. The sequence goes on along the minus strand of NZ_JAMXKF010000005.1, from coordinate 10,275 downwards.
AAGCACTCTGCTTCTTACATTGCCGCCGGACTTGCTGATGCCAATCTGAATCCACAATATCCGGTGATGCAATCCTGGCTTGCCGATGCCAATGAAGGAAATGGACTGGATATTCCGCAAACCAAGTATCTTCTTAGCGGGGCCTATCTGCGTGTGAAGAACGTCACCATAGGATACACCCTACCTGCCTCTTTGATGAAACGGATTAATGTGCAACGGTTCAGGTTCTATGTAACGGGTGAGAATATTTTTGAATTTTCAAAAATCAAAAAATTCATTGACCCGGAGGCTGTCAACCAAGGTTATGCCGCCTGGGCCTACCCTTTCCAAAGAAAGATGGCTGTTGGCCTGAACATTGAATTCTGATTTATTAACGCTATCAAGAACAATCATGAAAAATTATAAATACATCCTGGTCCCGTTTTTGCTGATCCTGGGACTTTCAGCTTGCGAAAAACTCGACCGTTTTCCTCAAACCGAGATCTCGCCTGAGCTGTTCTTTAACACTGAAGGAGATTTGTCACTGTATGTTAACGGACTTACCCAGTTGCCCAATGGCAGTTCCTATTTCCCGGACCGGAATACATACCTTAATGACCAAAATACAGACAACGCAGCCACAACCGGCGCAGTTGAGATGAAAACCATCATGACGGGAACTCCCAATGCGCAAAATATAACAGGCGGATGGGACTGGTCGAGGTTGCGAAATGTAAATTATTTTTTAGAAAATTATCACAAAGCAACTGTCTCCGCCGAAATTAAGAACCACTACGCGGGGCTTGCCAGATACTACCGGGCAGATTTTTATATGTCAAAGATCAAAAGATACTCCAACGTCCCCTGGTTTTCAGGCACGCTGGATCCGGGCGATCAGGATCTGTACAAAACGCAGGACAACCGCGCAGTTGTTATCGACAGCGTGATGGCAGATCTGGAATTTGCAGCCAATAATGTCCGTGAGAAGGTACCAACGGGAACGCCCGGTAAATGGGCAGCCAAGATGCTTTATGCGAAAACGGCACTCTATGAAGGAACGTATAGAAAATATCATGCAGAGCTGAACCTGCAAAACACCGCGGCTGCGTATCTCCAAAAAGCGGCTGATATCGCAGCAGAAATTAGATCGTCGGGTAAATTCTCCGTTTACAATACCGGAAAAGCGGCGTTGGACTATGGGACACTTTTCTCAAGCCAGGATCTGCTTAGCAATCCGGAAGTGATATATGTCAACATTTATGACCAGAGCAAAAACAAAAATCAAAATGTCAACACCGTTGTTTTTGGAGAGTATGAACAGTCGCCTTCTCGTGATCTGGTCCAGACCTATCTGATGAAAGATGGCAGCCGGTTTACTGATGTTTCCGGTTATCAGCAGTTTGGCTATGTGAAAGAATTTGAAAACCGTGATCCGCGGCTCTCTCAAACCTTTGCTTATCCCGGCTGGGTAAGGCAGCCCGAAACGCTTCCTTATGTGCAGCGTCTGAACAAGAATTTTACAGGTTACCATCAGTTGAAAGGTTATGTAAATACTGCGGACCAAACGATTATCAATGGGGTTGATTTCCCGGTGTACCGGTATGCTGAGGCTCTGCTGATCTATGCAGAGGCACTTGCAGAACTGGGTACGCTCACCCAGGCAAATCTGGATCAATCACTGAATCTTTTAAGAAAGCGTGCAGGTATGCCCGACCTGAATCTTGCAGAAGCCAATGCAAATCCTGATGCGGTTCTCAAACAGAAGTATCCCAACCTTTCGGGCCCGAACACAGGGGTTATCCTGGAAATAAGGCGTGAAAGGCGCGTTGAACTTGCATTTGAGAATTCAAGGTTTGATGATATGATGAGATGGCAAGCGGGAAAACTGCTGACCAACATTCCCGAAGGTATGTATTTTCCCGGATTGGGCAAATATGACATGACCGGAGATGGTATAGAGGATATCATTCTGATCGATAAAAACACCTCCATTCCCGCTGAGGCCCAGAAGTTGAAAAACTCCCTGGGGATCACACTGATTTACTACAAAGCAGGTGCGTTTGGCGAAGACGTGACAGTCTATTTAAAAAATGGATTGGCCGGTGGCACACTAGTTACTGAAACGGCAGCCCGAAAATTTGAGGAGCCGAAATATTATTATCGGCCTGTCCCTCAGCAGCAGATACTTCTTAACCCTGCGCTAAAACAGATTTTTGGTTGGTAAACTGCAATGAACGGGAGCGATGGCTCCCGTTCATCAAAACATATTGTCAGCAACAGCGCTCAGATCATTCAGCAGTGCTGACGGTATTTGAGATAAACTAACAGAAAATCTGTACTACCTGAACAGTATCCTAAACCTATTTTTAACATAGAACCAATTGAAAAATGTTTAAAAAAGTATTATTTCTCTTCGCGTTGATCATTACTAACCACCATGGATATGGACAAATCAGGCAAAAAAAGGCGCTGTTCGTCATAGTTGACGGTATTTCGGGTGACGTAATCGAAAAAATAGCTAAACCCAACCTGGACATTATCTCAAAGGCCGGGGGATTCACCCGTGCCCATGTAGGGGGACAAAAAGGAAGTTATTCGCAGACGCCCACAATCTCGGCTGTCGGTTATAATAGCTTGCTTACCGGAACCTGGGTCAACAAGCACAATGTGTGGGACAATGACATTAAGGATCCCAACTACCAGTACTGGACAATATTCCGTTTTTTTAAAGAGCAATACCCGCATAAAAGAAGTGCTGTCTTTTCCACCTGGCTGGACAACCGCACCAGATTGATTGGTGACGGCCTGCCACAAACCGACAGATTACGCATCGATTACCCTTTCGATGGTTTTGAGCTTGACACCATTCATTTCCCTCATGACAAACAAAGTGAATACATTCACCGGATTGATGAAAAGGTTGTCGACGAAGCTGCTTCCTATATCCGTACCGACAGCCCGGACCTATCGTGGGTCTATCTTGAATACACCGACGACATGGGTCATAAGTATGGAGACAGCGAACAATTTCACAAGGCCATCGGGATGATGGATGATCAGATGGGACGCCTTTATAAAGCCATTGAGTACAGGCAGAAGAACTTCCAGGAAGATTGGCTGATTGTGGTCACAACGGACCATGGTCGTGACCCGAAAACCGGCAGAGGGCATGGCTCACAGTCAGACCGGGAACGCGATACCTGGATTGTTACGAACGCAAAAGATCTGAACACTCACTTTAAGGGAAAAGAAGGATCATTTACGCCGGGCATAGTCGATATTATGCCTACGATTACCCGGCATTTGGATGTTAACATTCCGAAAGAACAGGCCTTTGAGGTGGATGGTGTTTCACTAACAGGAAAAATTTCAATTGACCGACCTGAATTAAAAAAAGAAGGAAATAAAATTAATGTCTCATGGCATGCAGTTACCAAAGACGAGACAGTGAAGATCTGGATATCGACCACCAATCATTTTGAAACGGGTGGAAGAGACAACTATTTCTTAATGGCCGAGATACCTGTGAAAAATCAGCAGTGTGAACTGGATGTTTCAAAGCTTCCTTCCGGCTTTTTTAAAGTTGTCATTGAAGGCAAGCACAACAGCGTAAACCGGTGGGTTGTTGAAAAATAGTAAAAAAAGCACGCGCGAAATCGCGCGTGCACACTGTCACATATCCAATATCCGCCATGCGACAGCCGCTCACATATTTTGGTAATGAAGCAAATCGCTCCATTACCATGACGTATACACAATAAAGTTCCATCAAGTTACTCATACAAACCGAGATTCTCTTTCCGTTTGGGTTTAGTTTTCCTGGAATTTACATGCCTGTAAAAGAACAGGAATGGAGTTGGATAACTTCAAATAGCCAATAGGTTTTCTGTGTATAAAATTTTACTTTTATCGGAAAATTTAACCCAAACTATTGATGAAAAACCTCTATTTACTTTTGATCGTGTTTTGTCTGGCTGCCAGCAACGTTTTTGCGCAGGACATTTTTCTTAAGGCAGACAATATTACGGACGGTGCCGGGCCTTCCGGAACTTATTTAAATTATTCAGTGATTTCGAGCCGGCAATTCGGAGTTACTGCCGAATCTTCCTGGTTAAAAGGTGGTGGCGCTTCCGTTGGCAAAGCCCAATTTAACCAAATAGTGATAACCAAAGGCGTGGATGTGGCCTCCAACAAACTCCTGCCACTTATCGCGCAGGGAAAATCGATACCCAATATGGAGATAGTCAGCACAGCAGATAATAACGGACAGACTCAGGTTGTCAATAAAATTGAACTTAAGGGCGTATATATTACCAAGATCACATCGAGTACAGTTGAAGGTTGTACCGACGGCTGCCCGGGAATCGCCGAAAGCTATGAAATGGTTTACAAGGCTATAAGGATCACAACCTATTCTCAGGACAGAAAGACAGGAAAATGGACAGCAAATCCTACACAATTTGCTTGGGATGTTGCCAGCATGGATGATAGCTTCTGATAACTGATCAATAAAATCGCATTAAAAATTATGAGATTTATTCTTTATTGTTCGGTCTGTCTGATATCCTGTGCGGGGGTAAAGGCACAAAATACGTATGTGTCGAAAATACAGGAAAAGGCAAATCAACTTGTAGCGCAGACCAATGGGAATTATTATCCGGAACGAATGGTAAAATCCCTTTTTGCGAGCCTGGATCCTTGCGTCAATAACCTGTGCAGGTCATCGACATTGCCGGTAACACTTGTGAGATTCGAAGGAAAGCGCGTCGATGAAGAAAACGTTGAATTGTTTTGGGAAACCAGCGAAGAGTCAAACAACGATTATTTTGAGGTCGAAAGAACGCTGAATCCGACCCTGGGATACACGACGATAGGCAAACTTTCGGGTGCGGGTTCAACTTCGTCAACAAAAAAATACCGGATAAACGATACAAATTCGTTCACAGATTATACGTATTACAGACTTAAACAGGTGGATTTTGACGAGACATTCACATACAGTTCCATTGTGGGTATAAAACCGGCGGTTTTTCCCTTATCGGTGATTACTTTTCCAAATCCCGGACAAGGCAAAAGTCTGGCGTTTAAAATACAGGGACTAAAAGTCTCCGAACAAGCTTCAATCGCAATTTATGATGCAAAGGGAGTAAGGATTTACGCAGATAACAAGGTTCAGTTAATTTTGGAAGAACAAGTTATCAGGCCATCCATCCCTAATGTTTCACCCGGAAAGTATACCATTAAAATCAAAACCAATGGTCGGCAGGCGGTAAACTCTTTCGTTGTTTCTCCCTGAACGCAAATGTTGTGATCTTGAATACATGCAAAGGGGACTTGAACTAAAAAATTCAAGTCCCCTTTCACGTTTTGATATTTAAGTTGCTTCTTCTTGGCAGATCCGCTCCTTTCGACCGGTCAAACAATGTTAACAAGTTTTTTACATTTTACTTTGTATTTCAAAGTACTTTTTATTTACTTTGAAATACAAAGTATTCAGAAAAGGGAAACGCATTTAAATGCTTTATTGTCACGATGAAAATAAAAAAACTAATCATGATTGTTCTCGCACTGAGCTTATCAGCTGCCGGGTACACCCAAACACCTGACAAGGCTAAACTGGATCAATTTTTTGACCGACTTGCCGAAAAAAACAAAGCCATGGGAAGCCTTATCATTGCCAGGAATGGCAACGTTCTTTATACGCGTTCTATCGGCTACGGCCAGATCAACGGCGCTGATAAGAACCCGTTGAACGCGACGAGCAGATACCGGATTGGTTCGATCACAAAAATGTTCACCGCCGCGATGATTCTGCAACTTGTCGAGGAAGGAAAATTAAAGTTGACCGACACGCTCGACAGGTTCTTCACGCAAGTCCCAAACGCCGGGAAAATTACGATCGTGCAATTACTCTGGCATCGCAGCGGTATCCCTAACATAAAGCGCGAGCAGGGCTCTCAAAGAGATGTGAAAACGATTCCGGTCACGAAAGCCGAAATACTCGCCATGATCGTCAAAGCCAAGCCTGATTTCGAGCCTGACACAAAACATTCTTACAGCAACTCCGGCTATCAGCTTTTAGGTCTTATTCTTGAAAAGGTAACCGGCAAGACTTATGAGGAAGCCCTCAAGGAAAGGATCACCTCAAAGGTTGGGCTTCCGGATACGTACGTAGCGACTGGAAATATTGACGTGAGCAAAAATGAAGCCCTTACCTATATGAACTTCGGTGACGGATGGAAACCCGTGCCCGAAACCCATCCAAGCATCCTCTTCAGCGCGGGCGCGATTGTGTCAACACCAAACGACATGGCCAAATTCATCCAGGCTCTGTTCGACGGAAAGATCGTGTCAAAGGAGAGTCTCGATCAGATGAAAACGATAAGGGACGGCGAGGGGTCAGGAATGGAGCCCTTCACATTCGCCGGTAAAACCTTCTATGGGCATACGGGTGGTGCGGACAACTACGGAGCGTGGCTGGCTTACCTGCCGGAAGAAAAACTGGCCATCGCCTACACAACGAACGCGAAGGTTTACCCGGTAGCCAATATCATGCGCGGTGTTGTCGACATTTATTACAACAAACCGTTTACGATTCCCACTCTGGAATCGATCGCAGTCAGCCCGGAAGTGCTGGATAAATACGTCGGAGTTTATTCGAGCCCCGAAGCACCCGTGAAATTTACGATCACCAGAGATGGTTCAACACTTTTATTTCAACCACCGGGCGAAAAATCCGCCGTCCCTCTGGAAGCAACAGCAGAGAATAAATTTCAAATTGAAGGTGCAGTTATCATTGATTTCGACGTCGCAAAAAAACAGATGACAATAAAACGACGTGGCGGAGAGAAAGTTTTCACCAAAGAACCATAACAAAACTCTAATCCTATGCAAAACATGAAAATAAAACTGACAGAGAGGACTATCGTCATCACACTTATAGTGCTTACCCCCTTCCTTCTGACGCTTCTTGCCACCTGGCAATGGAGGCCCGCCGCCTTTTTTCTTGTCATTATCCTGCTGTTGGCTGGTGCCGGTTTCATCTATGAATTCGTGACGAAGAAAAAATTGAGCAATAAGTCATACCGATCCGCCGTCGGAGTGGCACTTGCGGCAGTATTAATCCTCATTTGGATGAATGTTGCCGTTGGCGGTATCCTTGGTGACAACCCGGCGAATATGATGTATTTTGGGGTACTCCTCGTCGGATGCACCGGCGCTATCCTCGCACGCTTAGAGCCGCGGGCTATGTCACAAGCACTGTTTGCTACGGCGTTCGCCATGGCTATAGTTCCTGTAATTGCGATGATCATCGGAACGCCCGCTTTTACCAACGGTTTGGTGGCAGTATTTGGTTTACATGCATTTTTTGCCATGCTGTTCATCGGATCAGCGTTATTGTTCCGGCGTGCAGCGCGATAGCAAAACGAACAGTACTTAAATCGAAAAATTGCAAACATTCAGTAATGGAATCCGAACCGAACGGATAGATAAATAGCTTGAAGGATACAATTGGTTGGCAATAGATAAAATAGTACTTCATTGAGTACGTACGGCCACAGTTATTGGAACTTTCGATTGTATGGATGTCTTTAACAAAACGGAAAATAACACCGCGTCGTAAAATTTAACAAATCGGCAATCCGCGTAAACATTCCATAGAATTTGCTGAGCTAAGTTCCTATATTTGAAATAAATGAACATTTCAATTTACAACAGCCATGAAAAAAAATCAGCCCATTCTGCTTCTGTCTTTTTTACTTCTGATTGCTAACGTTCACGCGGACGATCTGGACAATTTCATCCGGAGCCAGATGCAAAAACGGCACATTCCCGGTTTGTCTTTGGCCATCATCCAGGACGGAAAAATATTGAAAGCTCAATCCTATGGATTTATTGACAAGGACAGCAAGGTGCCAGTAACAACCAACACTTTATTTCAGGCCGGTTCCATCAGCAAATCTGTTGCTGCCTTGGGCGCTCTGTATTTGGTTGACCAGGGAAAACTTTCTCTGGATGAAAATGTAAATGAAAAGCTAAAAAGTTGGCAGGTCCCCGAAAATGACTTCACAAAGGATAAAAAAGTAACACTGCGCGGAATACTGAGCCATACCACAGGACTTACCGTACATGGTTTTCCGGGATATGAAGCAGGTAGCAGGATACCATCTGCAATCCAGATTCTCGATGGATCGACGCCAGCCAACACGCCACCGGTACGTGTGGATTTTGTACCAGGCTCCCGCTGGCGTTATTCGGGTGGAGGTTACACTGTAATGCAGCAACTTATGGTAGACGTTACCGGCACTGCCTTCCCCGCATTCATGCAGAAAAATGTTCTTTCACCACTAAAAATGAACGAAAGTACTTATCAGCAACCTTTACCGGCCGATCAGGCAAAACTGACAGCAACCGGTCACAACAACAATCGTAACCTGGTCAAAGGCCGATGGCACATCTACCCCGAAATGGCAGCAGCAGGATTGTGGACCACACCGTCTGATCTGGCGCGGTTCGCGATCAGTATTCAGGATGGTTTTGCAGGAAAACAGGGCAGTGTTCTGTCCCAGTCTATGACCCGCGAAATGCTCACTGATCAGAAAAACAGGGATGGGCTTGGTGTTTTTTTGCAGGGAGATAACAAGACTCCACGCTTTGGGCACAATGGCAGGGATGAAGGGTTTGATGCGCTAATGATTGCCAGTGTCGACAAAGGCCAGGGTATTGTTATCATGATCAATGCAAATGATAACTCGCACATGATGGGCAGGATCGTCGACGCTGTCGCCGACTTTTATCACTGGGACGGATTTCCGGTCCATAAACCCAAACGAACCGCAGTCCCTGCCAATGCCAAAACCTTAACCGCTTTCGAAGGCAGATACGAATTGGCAAATAACCGGATGATAACTTTCCAGGCGGAAAACAACCGGCTTTTTACTCTGGAAGATGGTTTTAGTGACGAAGAATTCGTACCGGTAACCCTCACCGAGTTTGCATCCGCCGACCGGAATGTTTCGCTCACATTCACTCCTGATACAGATGGCAATGTGATCAGCCTTTCTTATAAGGACGACAACAACGAACGAAAAATTCCACGCATTGGTCCACTTTTCAATACACTAAAAACCAGTACTGATCCTGACCCGGCGCGCACGCCCAAAATTATGGTGGCCTTACAGGCGATGATAAAAGGCAGTAAAATACTCGAGGAAGCACCCGGCATCACAGCAGGAGCTAAACGGGATTTCTCAAATGGAGTGCATGAACCCGACAGTCTGAAATCGATCACCTTTGTTCATTCTGAAAATGTCGCAGGCCGGGGAATTCAACGCCATGACCACAACGTTGCGGAGATAGTTACCTATCGGTTAAAGTCCAGCCAGCCTGACGCCTATATTCTGGTTCACCTGACTTCCGACGGTCTGGTTACGGATTTCGACATCGTCCAAAAATAAAGCGGTGCAGATTTCGACTTTACTTTATTCCCCAAACATGAGCATCGGAATCAACCCACTTCCAACAGTAACTTTTTCATAATATTGTTTTTAGAGGGAAAAGTCTCCAGCGATCTCCTTCTTGGATAACCGTTCAATGGACAAAAGACTAAATATGGGTTGAGTTCAATAGCAAAATAATAATTGGGCTGCTGCTGAAAATTAAATGCTTAGCAGCCCAATTATTTTTATCACTTCCAATCTGACAAGCCTCAGTTGTTGGGACTGCGGGATATCCAGAAGCCAGGTAATAATATACCGATTCGAAAATATTTTGTGCCAAAATCGCTATCTTATCAAAAAATGTAATGTGTATGTTGCCTTCCGCTAACAAATCATGAAAACCATTACTTCAAGAATATATCAATATAACAAAGGAAGAGATCCTTTTTTCCTAAAACTCAAGTATAAGGCAATGCAGGAAAGTCCTTTCCGATTTTTCAGGGGCAGCTGCCATTTGTTTTATGAAGATTTCGCCCGCGACAGGCCTTGGGATGACCCGACCAAAGTGNACAAATCATGAAAACCATTACTTCAAGAGTATATCAATATAACAAAGGAAGAGATCCTTTTTTCCTAAAACTCAAGTATAAGGCAATGCAGGAAAGTCCTTTCCGATTTTTCAGGGGCAGCTGCCATTTGTTTTATGAAGATTTCGCCTGCAACAGGCCTTGGGATGACCCGACCAAAGTGTGGATTTGCGGTGATCTACATCTTGAAAACTATGGAAGTTACAAGGCGGGAAACGGTCAGGTTTATTTTGATGTGGTAGATTTCGATGAAGCAGTTCTTGCTCCGG
>NZ_JAMXKF010000004.1 GCF_024220585.1 Dyadobacter diqingensis | reverse complement strand
GCAGAAGATGCGTTACATCGGTAATAGCAAAAGGAAGACAGTAACTGGTTTTGAGCAAACCACCAGGCTCTATAAGGCCATCAATTGTAAAACATGTCCACTAAACGGTGCATGCCACAAGTCGAAAAGTGAAAGAATTATCCAGATCAATGTGAATCTGGAAAGACAGAAAAAACAGGCAGACGAACTTTTAAAAAGTGAAGAAGGTATCGAAAAAAGGAAGAAACGATGTTTTGATGTAGAACCTGTCTTTGGTAATATAAAAAACAATCACTGCTTCCGCCGGTTCATGCTTCGCGGAAAGCAAAAAGTCGAAATCGAATGGGGACTGCTTGCAATAGCACAAAATATCAGGAAAAGGGCCGCGTAAAAGGACTAATTCTGGCTTATCTGGAATACAGACCAATAAGATAACAAATCCTGATAGAAGAAAATGAAAAAAAAAGGTGTCTCAATTTTGATTTGAGACACCCTCTTTTTCTTAATTCTTAATTCTTAATTCTTAATTTCCTTTCCCTCGCCATTTCCCCTTTCTCTGGATCGTATTTTACAAAAATATTGATCCAGATCAGCCTGGCAAGGCGGAACATGACAGGTATCAGAATCACGTAGGCAACCACAAGCGCTACCAGCACATATTCCATTTCAAGCCCCAATATCAGTACAAATCCAACAAAAAAGACCACCATTAACGCGACTGACAACGCATAACTCACGTACATGGATCCGATGTAAAATCCAGGTTCCCTCGTGAAAGACTCTTCGCAATATTCACATTCCTCGTTCAGTTTATCAAACTTCTTAAGGTTGTACGGATTATTTGTTTTGAAGAAAGAGCCTGTCTGGCATTTAGGACATTTGTTAGAAAAGATACTGTATAGTTTGGTGCCTTTAAACATGGAAATGAGGGTTCGTGAATAAATATTTTGATCAGAGATACACGCTGACGGTATATCTCTGATCTGCTTATTGTTCTTTGAGGTTCTGAATTTTTTTCAGGCTGTCAACTACGTAGCGGATTGAGCTGAATGAGTTGATCAGAATTGATTTTGCCTCCAAAGGTGTGTACCAGTCAAGTTTTTCAATCTGCTCTTCGGCCTGAGGGCTCATGTTTGAATCATCCAGACAATCAAAAAGGTACCATTTCGTCCGTTTCAGAATGCGGCTGTTGTTCATGGTGTACGTATGCCAGGTTGTGCAAATCTTGTCACGGACCAGAGCTTTAACGCCGGTCTCTTCTTCAATTTCCCGGATAGCGGCCGTTTTGGAGTTTTCTCCTTTGTCGAGTTTACCTTTTGGCAGATCCCACTTTTTGCGGCGGTACATAAAAAGCCATTTGTCGTCTTTTACCACAACACCACCTGCTGCTTTGATAACTCTGTACAAGCCTTTTACTTTTTCCTCCACGTCAGCCTTTTCGCGGGTTGCCATGGTGATGGAAAGCAATTGTTTGGGGATTTCTTTCTCAAGCACGTTGATTGCCTGTATGGCAGTGGTTGCAGTTGCGTTAAGAAAGAGCACATGGCCTGTAAGCATACTTTTCTGAAGCTTCTCCAGTCTCAGATCAACAATGTGATCAAAATCAGATGTTTCTGCCGCAGTAAGTTGATTTGTCCGTACAATTCGGAAGGGACGGTCGTCGAAAAAAATAATCATTTGTTGTTGGTACGGATGTCGATCAGCAAAATTAAGTAAAGAGTTTAGTTTAGACAGTGATTATTATTGATAAATTTGCAGTAATAATAAATATTAATTTCTTGGAACTCCTTATCATTCTACTTTTAGTGCTTCTCAATGGTATATTCTCCATGTCTGAGATTGCACTGGTATCCTCCAGAAAATCCAGACTTGAAGCAGCGGCGCGTAATGGCGACTCCAGTGCGAAAGCGGCTTTGAACCTTGCTAATTCTCCAACAAGATTTCTTTCCACTGTTCAGATAGGTATTACGTTAATTGGTCTTCTTACGGGTATGTACAGTGGTGACAACATCACTGCCGACTTCGAAAAGATCATTGCGAGCATACCTGTTTTACTGCCGTACAGCCACACGCTTGCTGTGGGAACGGTGCTGGTTTTTATAACCTATCTTTCGCTTGTGTTAGGGGAGCTGGTTCCAAAACGCATCGGAATGGCCAATCCGGAGGCGATTTCCAAATTTATGGCGCGCCCCATGAACCTGATTTCTGTCGTGACTGCGCCGTTTATTTCACTACTCGGTTTTTCCAGCGACCTGATCATCCGGCTCCTGAATATCAAACAAAGTGAAAATTCGGTAACGGAGGAGGAAATTAAGAGTCTGATCCAGGAAGGGACGACCGGAGGTGTTTTTGAGGAAATTGAACAGGAAATTGTTCATAACGTTTTCCAGCTGGGGGACCGGAAAATTACCTCGCTGATGACCAACCGTCAGGAAATTGTCTGGCTGGATATTGAAGATTCTGTTGAGGAAAATAAGGCGAAGGTTCTCGAATCGCGCCATTCGGTGTATCCGGTTTGCAGGGATACTGTGGATGACGTGGTAGGACTGATTTACATAAAAGATCTTCTGGCGACGGATCTGGAAGTGAAACTGGCTGATCTGACGGATATTTTGCGCGAACCTGTTTACCTTCCCGAAAGCAACAGGGCCTATCAGGCGCTTGAAAAATTCAAAGAGCAGAAAGTATACTTTGGGATTATCGTCGATGAATATGGCGGGCTTCTGGGGGTTGTAACCATGCACGACATCATGGATGCCCTGGTAGGGAACATTTCAGAGGAAGACGAAGAAGAGTCGGAAATCGTAAAAAGGGAGGATGGTACTTATCTGATCGATGCACAGCTTCCTTTCGATGATTTCATCCAGTATTTTGATTTGAACATGCAGGAAGCGGAAAGAAAGGAATTTGTCGGGTTTAATACCCTTGGCGGATTTGTGCTGCATGTTTTGGAAAATATTCCTAAAACCGGTGAGAAGTTTAAGTGGAAACACTTTGATTTTGAGGTGATTGATATGGATAAAAGCAGAATTGATAAACTACTGATTACTAATAACAAGAAAGAAGATACAGACGAATAATGGCAGAGGAAACCGAATTATCCCGCAGAATAGCAGAATTGCTTCTTGAGGCGAAAGCCATCAAATTAAGCCCTGAAAAACCTTTTCAATGGAGCTCAGGCTGGTTATCACCGATTTATTGTGACAACCGTGTGGCGTTGTCTTATCCTGATACACGTACCTTCATCAAAAAAGCGCTGGCTGACCTGATTAAGGCGGAATATCCGGATGTTGATGCGGTAGTTGGTGTTGCAACGGGTGGAATCGCGCAGGGAGCACTGGTAGCAGATTTGCTTGAACTGCCGTTCGCGTACGTTCGTCCGGAGCCGAAAAAACACGGTATGGGCAATCAGATCGAGGGAAGACTTGAAAAAGGGCAATCCGTGGTGATCGTGGAAGATTTGATTTCTACCGGAGGAAGTTCACTGAAGGTGGTGGATGCGCTAAGAAACGAAGGAATTGAAGTAGCCGGTATGGTTGCCATTTTTACTTACGGATTTGAACTGGCTGCAAACAACTTCGCTGAAAAAGATGTGAAACTGAGCGTGATCAGCAATTACAATGCGTTGATTAGCGCTGCGCTGGAACACGATTACATCAGCCAGGCTCAGGTAGAAAGTTTGAGCGCATGGCGTTTAAGTCCTGATCAGTGGGGAAAATAAATTTCTTTGAAAAATAATTGATAAGTCCTGACCGAGGTTAAAATCAGTCAGGACTTATTGTTTTTAACCTCGGTGATTGTCCAGTTTCTCGTACAAGCCGCCAAAAGTCTCATCTTTTACGCCATCTGATTTCAAAAACTCGTGCGGGAAACCCAGTTCGATTTTGCTTATTTCGTCGAGACGGGTAACCATTTCTTCCGGCAAAGTGAAATCCAGACAACCTAATGAATCTTCAAGCTGTTTTGCTCGTGAAGCTCCGATAATCGGCGTCATCACCTGTTGACGATGACGTGTCCAGTTAATAGCGACCTGCACCGGCGTTACGCCAAGCTCAGCTGCAATGTCCACAACTTCCTGTGCTATATTCATGCTTTGCTCATTTCTGCGGCTGCTATGTTCAGGAACACGGCCTTTTTCGCCACGCAGGTATTTGCCTGTCAATGCGCCACCACCGATAGCACCCCACGGCGTTACGGCCAGATCAAGCGCCTTCGCCATCGGTAACAAATCTCTTTCCGGTGTGCGCTGAAGCAAGGAATACTCAAACTGAAGTGCCGCGAAAGCGTTCCATCCTCTGAAATCTGCAATGGTGTTTGCCTGTGAAACGATCCAGGCGGGTGTATCAGAAATCCCGATATAATGTACAAGTCCGCGTGTTACAAGATCATCCAGTCCGCGCATGACTTCTTCCACCGGCGTTGTATTGTCCCAAAGGTGAACCCACAACAAATCGATGTATTCTGTATTCATGCGTTTAAGGCTGTTTGTCACAGAACGCATCATATTTTTTCTATGGTTTCCGGCAAAGTTCAAATCATCGTTCCGGTCCTTTAAGGTAAATTTTGTCGCTAAAACCCAGTGATCACGATCGGCTTCAATAAACTCCCCGACGTACTTTTCGGAAGATCCTTCGGTATATCTGTTGGCGGTGTCAATGAAATTTCCGCCCGCGTTTGCATAGGTTTCAAATATTTTAAAACTTTCATGTTTATCAGCCCCCCAGCCCCATTCTGTTCCAAAAGTCATAGTCCCCAGGCATAGTTCTGAAACTCTTAAACCTGACCGACCCAGTAATTGATAACGCATTGATACTTTAAATTAAGTTAAATAAAACGGGTTGTAACATTGAATGTTTTCGATACAATGTTATATTTTGTAGTGCAAAGTTATATCCTTAGCGACAAATGTCTTTATATTGTGGGAAAATTCGAATCTTTTTTAGTTTGTTAAATGATTGATGTTTCTTACCCCTATTTTGATACTAATTTAAGCTGGCTTTCCAATAATTTCAGATTACTCCTAGAAGCAAACGACGATACCGTCCCTGTTCGCGAGCGATTGAAATTTATGGGGCAGTATTCGTATCAGATCGAGGAGTTTTTCAGGGTGCGTATCCCGAATCTTCTGGCAATGGGGGAGGTTAGTAAAGATATTCGCTCGAAACTGAACGTTTATCCGGAGTCACTGCTGGAACATGTTTACGAAACCGTTGATAATCAGCTAAGAGAGTTTAATGAAATCCTGGTGGCAAGAATTTTACCTGCCTTAAACGAACAGGGAATTCATTTGTATTACAAGGAAACCTTTGCGCAGGAGCATCTTGCCTTTGCCCGGAAATTCTTCATTGACAAGTTGTTCAGATATCTCCAGCCTGTTTTTCTGGACGGAAGACGTAATTCAAAACTGACATTTTTTGAATCGAAGGAATTGTATCTGGTGATCCAGATGGTCAGGAGAGAAGACCCGGATGAAGACTGGTATGCCATCGTGAATATCCCGGCGGAGCCTTTCGGGCGGTTTTTGGAATTGCCTGAACTGGACGGTAAAAAACACGTTGCCTTTATTGAGGATGTGATCCGGGTTAATTTACCTGTGTTATTTCCGGGATATGAAATTATCGACTCGTACGCGCTCAGGGCGGAAAAAGAGACCGAGCTGACCATTGAGGATGAATATCCGCTGGTCACTGCGCAGCGTATTTTAAAACAACTTGAAAAGCGGAATTTTGTGCAGCCGGCGCAATTTTTCTACGAGTCGGGAATGCCGCTGTACATCAAGGAATATCTTTCGCACCGGGCGGGGATGCTGATGAACGAGTTTCACGAGCGTGGACAATACATCTACATGCAGGACCTGATGACTTTTCCGGCGTTTTCAAAAAAACTTGATTATCCGTACCAGCGCCCCATTCAGAATATTGATTTCGAAGAACGAGAATCGGTTTTTGAAACAATACAGCGCGCTGATCAGTTATTGCATTTACCCTATCATTCCTACGATCCGATAGTCAGGTTTTTCAACGAAGCAGCGATTGACCCTTTTGTGAAGGAAATACACGTTTCATTGTATAAGATTAGTGCCAATTCATTTATTCTTAATTCTTTGATCAGCGCATCCCGTAATGGAAAACGGGTTGTAACCTATGTGGAGCTGAATGCCAAACTGGATATTCAGGAGAATATTCAATGGTCGAGAAAGATGCGTGACGCGGGAGTCAAGATCATTTTCAGCGTTCCGGGATTGAAGGTCCACGCTAAAATGGCACTTATCAAACGACGTGTTCAAAAAGGGTGGGAGCGTTATGCCTATCTCGGAACGGGAGGTTTTTATCGACTCACAAGCCGCGAGTTTGTGGACCACGCTTTGCTCACTAGCCACCGGGAACTGACCAACGAACTGGAATTACTATTCGGGTATCTTTACACCCAGGACGAACCGAAAAAATATAAGTATCTGCCTTTTAATTTCTTACAGGTAACGCAGTTTACGATACAAAAGAAACTCGTCGAGCTGATCGATCGGGAGATCAAAAATTCAAATGCCGGGCTTAAATCCTTTATCACGATTAAACTTAATCAGATACAGGATCATACTTTAATCGATAAATTGTATCAGGCCAGTAAAGCCGGTGTTATTGTGCACGTCATCATCAGTGAAAGCTGCGGGGTGATTCCAGGCCTTCCGTCGATCAGCGACAACATCACGGTAAGTCGCCATGTGGACAGATACATGGAGAATACCCGGATATTTCATTTTGGAAATCGTGGTAATGACGAGATCTATCTTTCGTCCTGCGACTGGACTTATCGAAATCTGCATCGCCGGATCGACGTTTGTTTCCCCATCCTGGACGACACGCTAAAAACCCAGATGAGACAGGTGCTCAAAAACTACGTTAATGATAATCAGAAGGCCGTAAGACTGGATTTGTACCAAAATAATTTGAGAATTCCTTACGATGCCAGCACGCCGAGGGTGAGAGCGCAGGAGGCTAACTATCGTCTCGCCGAACGCCTTGAAAAGGGAGGGCCAATTCGTAAGCCCGAATAAATTTTTATTTTTTGTCAAAAAAATTCGCTCTAAAACGTATATTCCAGATGCGCGTTTTTAGATTCCTCAGGCTATAATTTAAAAATTTCCCATCGGAATTGACCAGTGTTTGACTTGCTTCCGGCCCCAGATCGCCTTGAGATGTAAAAACTATATGACTATATTTGAAAGTATATAACTGTATCTCAATTTATAAACAGGAATACGAAATATGGGAATAGTAGAGCGAAGAGAACGACTGAGAAATCAGGTACGTTCCGATATCGTAAAGACAGCCAAGGAAATAGCCCGTGAGGATGGGTGGACCGCCGTTTCGATTCGTAAAATCGCTGAGGTTATTGAGTATAGCCCACCCATTTTGTATGAATATTTTGAAAGTAAGGACAAATTACTTGAAGCGATCAGGGTTGAAGGGTTTGATTTTCTTCAGGCAGAGTTCATAAAAATAAAAGGCCATTTCCGGAATCCGGAAAAACAGCTGACCGAGGTTGCGCGTTGTATCTGGTCGTTTTCGGTGGAAAACCCGGAGATTTTTCAGGTGATGTTTAACCTGGAGGGAGCCTATTGCGACTCAAAGCGTGTTTATTCGCACGCGATGAATATTCGCGATAATCCTGTTTGGGAAATGATAGCGATCCTACGTCCGAAATCAGGGGAAGCGGTGACCAAAACTTACTATGAGTGGTGGTGCCTTACTTACGGATTTATCTCGATCACCATGACTACCCAGCCACGTTACGCGTTCGCTCAGGCGGAACCGATTTACATGGAGGGCGTCCGGAGATTTATAAAAAGTATTATGTAGCCGGGGTTGTTTGCGAGCGTACTTCTAATTTGCTTTGGTGATAAACCATGGAGTAGGGAGGTACGCTGCGCACGAGCCAGGCATTCCCGCCAATGATCGAGTCATTGCCTATCACAGTATCTCCTCCCAGAATAGTAGCATTAGCATAAACCACAACATTGTCTTCAATCGTCGGATGGCGCTTTTTGGAGGCCAGTGACTTTGATACATGCGTAGCACCCAGCGTAACTCCCTGATATAACTTAACGTTATTTCCTATATGCGTCGTTTCGCCGATTACAATTCCGGTTCCGTGATCGATGAAAAATGAGTGGCCGATTACAGCATTCGGGTGAATATCAATGCCTGTCTGGCTGTGTGCAAATTCGGTAAGCATCCTTGGCAGGAGTGGAATGCCGCACTGCGCAAGGCTGTGCGCCACACGGTAGGTGGCAATGGCTGTAAAGCCGGGATATAGCGCAATAACCTCCTCCATGCTTACAGAAGCGGGATCGTTTTCAGTGATGGCCTTCGCATCAAGCAAAAGCATTTCATAAATGTCCGGAATCTGAGCAAAAACACTATCCAGAACTTCTTTCTTGCTGCGGTCCATCTGAGGCATGAGCGGCGTCAGCATACAATCTAGCCTGTTACGAAGTTCGTCGAATGCACCCTGCATGTCCTTCGTCCTTTCATTCTGCTGGCAATCCTGACTGATCGGGAATAAAAAATTGATCAATCTCTGGATGAAAAGTCCGGCGTCGTGTCTTGATGGTAGTTTGTATTGAAAGTTTACATTCTGTTCGTTTAATCTTTGAAAAAATAATTCCTGTTGGTGGTTTGTCATTATTCTTTATTTTATTGGGTAATGCTTTATTCAGAAACGGCACTGTTTTTGTATAATATAATTACAAACAAAAAATCGCACGGAAAGATTATAATTTAATTAATTCTTTTGAAATTTTTGTCCTGTACGTGTTTTTTGAGTAAATTCTATCGTATATATAATTGTGCTGTGAAGTTATAAATTCTTTGGAACAATACGGAAGTTATGGTCAGTGTTAAATTTTTCCGGTCCCATATTGTCATTGTAATCCTGTCGGTATTACTCACGTCCTGCTTTTCGAGATATCTCATTTCTGAAAAACAGGTACGCAGGCACTATGCCTTAAAAGATATAAAACCTGAAATTCAGATCATTAAAAACGATACGCTTTCACTTTGTATCGCCAGCGTGGGGGCTGACACTTTGCCTATGCTTTTACTCATTCACGGCGCGCCGGGCTCGCTATGGGGGTATATGAACCTCATGGACGACAAGGATTTACAGAAACATTTTCATATTGTATCTGTCGACAGAGTGGGTTATGGGAAGTCGAGGTTGAAAATGAAAAAAAAGAGAAAGTATGTGACATCTATCGCTACCCAGGCAAAAGCGTTGCTACCGGTTTTTTCACTGAATCACTCAGATCAAAAGGTAATTGTATTGGGACGTTCTTATGGAGCGCCAATCGCCGCAAAAATGGTATCGATGGTGCCGGAAAAGGTGAAAGAGCTGATCATGGTATCACCGGTGATTGATCCGGACAAGGAGAAATTTTACTGGTTCTCGAAATGGGGAAGAAACGCGCTTGTGCAGCTTTTTTTACCAGGGGATTTCAATACGGCAACTGCTGAAAAGTACAGTCATTCCGATGAATTGAAAAAATTATTGCCGGTTTGGCAGAATCTTCATGTGCCTACGACAGTGATTCAGGGAGGCAACGACTGGATTGCAGATCCTTCGAATATCGATTTCGCTAAGAAACATATTAAAAGTAAAAGAGCACAGTACATATTTCTTTACAATGCGGGTCATATGATCACTTATACGCATCTTGAAATGATCAAGGAAATGCTTTTGAAAAGTCAGCTTTTTAAAGAAAAAATAACGGCTGTTGATATGAGTCCGGACAATTGATATTTTCGGTTGTCCTTTTTTTGTCTGATTAGCTTATTAATAATCAGTAAATATCCCCTCTTTCCTGATATTTTACCGGCCGTATTTCTATGCAAAAGGAATCGAGTTTATTTAGGTCAAGCTTTAATTTTTTAACAGAAAACAAACGGATTATTATCAGAGGGCTTATTGGAGCTATCTGTATGTTCATGGCAGTTTGGTTTGTCCGGCATGAAGAAGCAGAGGCCATAAAAGTCTATGATTTAATTCAAACGGCTGCCCCGCTGTACATTATCCTGGGACTGTTGGTCACGGTGTTATACATTTTTTTACAAGGGTTAATGTACCGGTATTCGTTTCAGGCCCTTGGGAAAAATATAGATTTATTCACGCTGACAGAGCTATTTCTTCGAAGAAATTTTATCAGCGTTTTCTTACCTGCCGGCGGCATTTCTTCTCTTGCTTTTTTCACTTCCAGAACCGAGCGAAAAGGTGTGTCCAAAACTGAAATTCATTTAGCTTCATCGATTTACGCGGTTTGTGGTATTGTATCGGTTTTTGTTATCGCCATTCCCGCGGTGGTCTGGCTCTTGTTTCAAAAAACAGTTTCAAATAGCGAGGTCTATGCATTTGCAGGCTTGTTCTTACTGATCGTCTTATTGTTTTTTGGGATACGATCTTTTATTCGCCGTGGGACTTTCTTCAAATTTCTTCTGAAATATCAGCCCGATCTTGATGTGGTGACGGAGCAAATTTCGGACGGTCGTTTTTCCCGATCCGCGATATTTTATTGTTTAATTACTTCGGTTATTATTGATTTGGTTGGTATCATTCATTTGTATATCGCCTTTTTTGCTTTGCACGTTTCAGCTCCTTTTGAAGCCGCTTTCATGGGTTACCTAGTCGCCACTATTTTTCTTATTCTTTCTCCATTTTTAAGAGGTATCGGGGCTATTGAACTGTCGCTTAGCGTACTGCTGGTTCAATATGGAATGGATAGCGTGGCAGCTATTTCCGTAACCATGCTGTATCGTTTTTTTGAGTTTTGGGCGCCACTTCTTGCAGGTATAGCTACCTTTCTTTTTAGAAAAAATAATTTGATCCTGAGGATATTGCCCGCTGTTTTGATACTTGCACTGGGTATTGTTGATATTGTTTCAGTCCTCACGCCGTCGATTAAGTCCCGGGTTCATACCTTACAGGATATCTTGCCCCTGAGTTTTATTGAAGCCTCCAATTACTTCGTTTTGCTGACTGGCGTGGTACTTATTTTTATGTCTGTATTTCTCCTGAAAGGGTATCGTACAGCCTATTATCTATCGCTTTTTCTTTCGGTTTTGTCGCTGGTAGGTCATTTGACGAAAGGTATTGATTATGAAGAATCTTTGATTGCCGGATTCGTCATGGTCGTTTTGATCTTCACCCGGCAGCAATATTTTCGCAGGGGAAATAAGCGTTTTCAACTGTTTGGCCTTCGGACGGTGTTGGTGGCAATTTGTGCGGTGATTGTTTATGGCATCGTAGGATTTTATTATCTCGACACAATACATTTTGGTATCGATTTTTCGCTGGCCGCGTCGGTCAAAAATACGTTGTTATATTTTTCGCTCATCGGCAACGACCTTGATTCCAAAACGATTTTCGGCCGTGATTTTCTCTATTCGTTGAATTTACTGGGAGGGCTTAGCCTCTCATTTTTACTTTACACTTTCATAAGACCCTATATATTCCAGCCCGAAATGGAGGATGAGAGCTGGCAAAAAGCCAGAGATCTTGTGCAACGTTATGGCGACTCGTCCCTGGATTATTTTAAAACTTATCACGATAAGCTGCTTTATTTTGGCAGAGATACGGAGGGATTTATAGCTTATCGGGTAGGTGCGGGTTTCGCGGTTGTGCTTGAAAAACCGGTTTGCAATGGTGAAAAGGCTATGGTTTTGCTGATTAAGGAATTCGATCAGTACTGCCGGGAAAATGACCTGGAATGTGCGTATTACCGCTGCGATGAAACAGCACTTCCTGTTTTTCAGTCTCTTGGCAAAAATTCGATCATCATCGGTGAGGAAGCCGTGATTGATTTAAAAACTTTTACGCTGGAAGGTGGTGATAAAAAGTCGCTGAGGAACGCTGTGAAAAACATTGCCAATAAAGGTTTTGTGACAAAAGTCTATACCGCCCCCGTGAAGGACGGCGTACTGCAAAGGTTAAAGGCCGTAAGTGATGAGTGGATTGAAACGACGGGTTATAGCGAGATGGTTTTTTCGCAGGGGATTTTCAGTAAGGAAGAGCTGAGGGGACAAACGATTATTGCACTTGAAAACGACGAAGAGAAAATCATTGCCTTTGCCAATATTATACCGGACTATGTCATAGGCGAGGGGACCTATGATCTGATTCGGAAAACGAAGGATGCACCGGGGACAACGCTGGACGCGATGATGGTTGAGATTATCAACTATTTTAAAGCCATGGATTTTCAATATCTGAATATTGGTATGGTTCCGCTCTCTGGCGCCGAGGCCGGGAAAGATATCACAGAGCGGGCTATCAAATTCGCTTATCAGAATGTTAAACAGTTTGGCTACTACAAATCGCTGAGAGAGTACAAGGACAAATTTTCGCCTCAATGGAAGAGCAAATACCTCATTTACGATGATGCTTATGCTTTGATCAGAATTCCTGCGGCGCTTAATAAGGTTGTTAAAATGAAGAAGGGGAGTTTATGAAAATGAAATTGTTTTTAATCCTCACCTTGCTGGCCAACAGAGCCCATGCCATGGTTGTCGATTCACTGGAATTTGGGATTTTTGGTAAGATAAAAGTTTATCAGCCGAAAAGTCCGCCGAAAGAGCTGGTACTTTTTGTAAGCGGAGATGGTGGCTGGAATAGCGGCGTCGTGGATATGGCCCTGAATTTCGTTGATCTGAATGCAACCGTGATTGGCATCGACATCAGGAGTTATCTTGGCAATCTTGGAAAAACAAAGTCGGCGTGTTATTATCCTGCGGCCGATTTTGAAAACCTGAGCAAATTCATCCAGAAGAAATATCATTTCAGGAATTATACGAATCCGGTTTTGCTGGGATATTCCTCAGGTGCCACTTTGGTTTATGGTATACTGGCCCAGTCTCCCGCAAACACGTTTTCAGGTGCGATTGCGCTGGGTTTTTGTCCTGATATTCAAATTCCCAGGCCGTTGTGCAGCGGCTCGGGGTTGAAAGTGCATGCCTTGGGAGGCAAAAAGGGTTTTTACCTTGAAGCCAATACCAATTTGTCAGAGCCGTTTTATGCCTTACAAGGAATGACGGATCAGGTGTGTGACTTTAAGGCTACGGCCAGTTTCTTAAAAGAAATTCCCAATGCAAAATTGATTGCGCTCAGCAAGGTAGGGCATGGCTTTTCTGTTAAAAAGAACTGGGTTCCTCAAATGAAACAGGCTTATGCGGAAATTGTAACAAAAAGTGCTGCCGAGACTGCGAAGGATAAAGAAGAAATAGAGGAAAATCAGATGAAAGAATTACCGATCCATGTGATACCGGCTGCGGGAAATCCGGAGAAACCCATGGTGTTTTTTATCACCGGAGACGGAGGATATACCAGTTTTGACAAATCCTTTTGCAGTGAGCTGGCGGCGAAGGGTATGCCTGTGGTGGCATTGGATGCCTTGAAATATTTCTGGAATGAAAAAACACCGGCATCCGCAACGGCAGATGTCGAAAAACTGATTAACCTTTACAAGGAAAAATGGCAAAGGCAAAAGGTTGTTTTGATCGGCTATTCGTTTGGAGCTGATGTGCTTCCCTTTGTTTTTAACAGAATGGATAAGAAGTTACAGGAAAACGTCGCGTTGCTGGCCATGTTGTCCCCCTCAACCGAGGCTGATTTTGAAATACATATTACCGATATGCTCAATCTGTCGGTAGGAGGTAAAGAATACAATGTGATTTCGGAAATTGAAAGGATGAAAAATGTCCGGAGTTTATGCCTGTACGGCTCGGAAGAAGAAGCTGAGATCAAAGGAAAAGCTGCTAACCCGGATCTCAGTTTTTCCATAATTTCCGGTGGGCATCATTATGACAATCAGTTTAAGGAGCTGGCAGAAATAGTAATATCGAAAACAGCAAAGTGATTGGACGTTAAATATTTAGCAGCTCGATGATAAAGTTGTTTTGAATATGTCTTAATTACCACGAAAAGTCGCTGATCCTGAAAAAATCAAAAAATATTTTATCACTTTAGGTAATTAAAAAGAAAACGACCAGTCAGTGACCAGCCGTTTGTCTGTATTATTATTAACCTATGATAAAATGTCTGGCACGGAATCTAATTTCGTGTCAGATTTTAATTCCGAAAGAAACGACAAAACTACGTCCGTCTGATGTCCAGATCCCTGCGCCCGGATACATTGTTGGCCTTTTTGTATAATATTTTTTATCCAGAAAATTGTTTACTCCAAACCTTAACGTGTAATTTTTGGCAATACGCAGCGTGCCGTTGAAATCCCATATACCATAGGACGGCACCTTTCCCCGCGCACCATTAACCGACGGTTCAATAGTATTCAGGGCATCGGAATACAATTCGCTTACATAACTGTATTGTAAAGTTGCAAAAAGCTTGTTGTGTGCAAATTGCAAACCATTTCTGCTGATCCAGGTCGGCACGCCTTCCAGTTTATTTCCTTTGACATCCGTATTTTCGTTGTTCAGAATAGAACGTCCTTTGAGGTAATGCGCATCGAAATAAGATGTTGAAGTGAAGACAGAAAGTTCGGTTTTGCTGCCTTTTGTGCCAATGGTTGAAAAGGGAGTATATTCTGCATAAAGCTCAACTCCTTTGGTCATGGTATTACCTGTGTTCGTGCGCAGGATATAAGCCTTTCCCTGGTCGTCCGAGAGGGCGAGCGTCCCCATCCTGTTTTTGTACAACATCTGAAAAACGCTCAGATCGTAGGAAAACACGGATCCTATTTTTCCGTTGATACCTGCTTCGAGATTATAACCTTTTGCATCTTTCAGATTTTTGTCAACCTGCTCCAAAACAGAGCCAGGGATAATATCTTTGAAAACCACCGGACGATAAGCCTGAGAAAAACCTGCATAAATCCGACTCTCCGCACCCAGTTTGTACTGCGAACTGATACCAAAAAGCGGGAATTTATGCTTAATGCTATTTGGCAAAGCCTCCGGCTGATAATATGTGATCGTACCGGTCATGTCCGTAGCACCGCTTTCAACACGGAACCCTGGCGAAACGGTCAGCTTTGGCGTGATGTACAACAGATTTTCCACAAAAACAGCAACGTTTGTGGTTTTCATATGAAGGTCTCTGCCCCAAACCGGATTTGTCAGCGTCAGATCGAAATCATTGCCCGTTGTACCTTTGCCGAGCTGTCGGCGGCGCAGGTGATTTTTCATCAGCTGCACCCCGCCCGATACAAAACTGGTAAGTCCGGCGACACGGTATTGGTGCACAAGACGCAGTTCGGAGGTGAAACTTTTGAAGTTATCAATATCAACCTGTCTGTTTTTGTACTGATTGGTGGTCGGGTCGATCACGTCCGGAACGTTGGCAAAAGCATCGATCATCACACTGTTCCGGCTTCCGAAAACGCCTGAGTTGGTCAGGCGCAGCTTGGTTGATGCGTTTAATTTCCAATCTGCCACAATGGAAGGAACGTAGATATCCGGGTTGAAATAATTGCGGGAACGAGTTGCCTGACGAGAATCTTCCGCAAACATTGCATCGGTTAATGGTCCGGGAATCTGGTAAACATAGGAGGAACGGCCCAGTTCGGCTTTAACCTTGAATGACTTGCTGAATTCGTAAGTAAGGCTTGCAAACTGGGATTGCGCATCCGACCTGGCGTTTTTACGATATCCGTCGGAATGTCTTTTCTGATAGTATGCCGAGTAGGTCAGTTTTCCGACTTTTCCGCTGATCGCGTTATAGGAACTGAACAAACCAAAGGAACCGCCGGAATTTATGGTCTCAAAAGTAAATGCTTTGGTCGTGTCGGGTTGTTTGGTTACATAATTGATCATCCCGCCAAACTGAGCACCATATTGTAACGACGCTGATCCGCGCACAAGCTCAATACGCTCGATCGATTCCATAGCCGGGCTGTAATGACTGGCCGGGTAGCCGTACATATCGGAATTGGTGATGATTCCGTTCTGCCGGATATTGTATTCCCACGAACGGTGCGGGTCGAGTCCGCGGGTGGAGATGTTAATCTGATTGCCGCTGCCGTCCATATCATATACAAATACGCCGGGAATTTTTGCGAAAATCTGACGGCCGGTTTTTTCCGAGATATTGGCGTTTACACCGCCCAGTTGAATTACCTCATTTTTCTTTCCAGCTGGCAGGTAAACACCCTGTACATCAGGCAATCGCTCTACCTGAATACTATTTTTCTTTTCTTCGATCACGACTTCTTCCAATCGCTGGATATCTTCACGGAGCGTGACGGTCACATGATTACGCTCACTGGCCATAACCTTGGTTTTCAGCTTCTGCGAAAAATAGCCAACCGAAGAAATATGGAGTGTTTGTTCGCCAGCCAGTACCGCTTCGATTGTAAAAAAGCCTTCCTTGTCCGTAATTGCCCCTTTTTTTGTTTCTTCGATTCGTACACTTACACCTTCAATCCCTAATCCGTTGCCGCCAATAATCCTGCCTGTGAGCGAATTTTGGGCATAACAGATTACGTTTACCAGCATAAGAAAGGCCAAGGTCAAAATCCGTCGCGGGTTGGTGGTGGAAAGAAGGTTTTGTTTTTTTATAGTAAAAGTTTTCAAGAGCATATGGGCTATCTGGTATTCTGATTAATCATGTTTTATGCAGGTTTGCTTGCTCACGCAATGGCGGGAACAAACAATCGTTCAGGGCTATAACCCGGAGTATCAATGTGTAAAACACGGAGAAAACCATGCCCTATACATCTCACACCTGGAAAAAGCCTGACAGGATTTCCTGAGAAGTAAAAACGTAATTTAAATCAGATCCGGGGGAGGAGACTGGATGCTTGCAGCGGGTATTAAAGGCCGTTCTGCCACATAATGGTATGTTGCCGGAGAAGACCATTCAAAAAAGTAAAATGTATGCTTCCGGCCAATGGCCATGTACTCTTTCAGGAAGTTTTTAAGAATAGAAAGCGGCAGCCCTTTGTGGGCGTCGTTATTGGTGCTGGCTTCATCATCAAACGTTGAAACGAGGCTCCAAAAGCGTTCGCGTGCAGTCTGACTAAATTCGCAGTGCACGTACAAGGTGTCATTTACAATTTGCCTGGAAACGATTTTATAGTATTCATTACCTGTAAGAAGTTCTTCATCCGATGGTTCCGGATTCTGCCAGTTGTTTAAATAAGGCATCGCCAAGGGGAATTTTAGCAGCAGATCGTTGCTGTCTGATGCTGCGGACCGGTTTTCTTTTTCACTCAGTCCCAGTATATTATATACGGAAAACCCCATCATATTAAAGAAGAGGAGTCCGAAGAGTAATATGGAAACAAGTGTTTTCAAACGGCCGGGTTTTTGAACAAAAAGCTTATTATTACAAATATACTTTGAAGTCGATGAAATTCAACTCTTTATAATCCGGTCCCGGTAAAATTATTTCAGCGTTTAAGAAGTTTTAGCGAACAATTTTCTTTGTCGCAGTTTTACCTGTTTCGTCCACAGCTTTGATGATGTATAAACCGCTCACAGTTTGGCGAAGATCCAGCTGCTCACTCCATTCCAGGCTTTTAGCGGTTGTTTTGATCTCTTTTACCACAGTGCCTTCCAGACTGATTAGCTGCACTTTCAGGGTTGTAGGATTTTTGCTCGAAACTTTCACCGTCAAATAATCCTGCGTAGGCACCGGATATGCTTCAACGGCCAGCGTTAATTCATCGTAGTTTTTATCCGGAGTCCCCGTGATAACCCCTGACTCCGTTGCCGGGACGTAAGGCGGAATTTCGACCACAGGGCCTGGTTTATCAATAACCGAAATCACCCCTTCACGGTATGATTCCGAAATTTTAATGCCACCTCTCCATTCATCAATAACGACTGCATATACATATTTCCCTAAGGCTTCCGGTGCATTCCAAATCAGTTTTTTATCGGCCTGGTCGATAGAAAATGTTCCTGTTTTGCTTACATCATTAGGGTAAACGTAATTGTAATCGATCAAACGAACACCGCAGGTCCCCGGGGAGGGAGCACTTAATTTCTGCAAATGAGCCGATACGCTGTCGGCATCGCTGTTCACCGGCTTAAGATCAATTTTGAGCACCTGTTTTGCACCCGTGGAAAATAGCGGAAAAGGTAGCTCTGGTGTGTTATTCGAAACGGATGTGTTTATGACGGTCCATAAAAACATTTCAGTCCCAAAGCCGGTATAATTGAGCATTCCGTCTGTCCGGTTTGTAATGGAAGAGGAAATCTGAAAGACTCCCGTGGACGGATAGGTATGCGTTAATTCGTAGATGCCCACTGAAACGCCCTTTGAATCTCCGGTTAACTCTGTATAGCTGATCCTGTCCGCCTGCCCGGTATTACCATCACCGAAACAAACCAGAACATTGCTTTGCGCGCCAGCTGCCGGGGCGCCACTCACTGCATCAAAATAAAGCTGAACCTTGATTTTGTAGGTCAGCCCCGAAGTATTGGTTGCGTGTATATCACCCCCAAGCAAATGCGTTGCTGAGCAAATGGAAGTGGTTATGAAAAAAAGTAAAATCGTTTTGTAAAGGGTCTTCATATAGAATAGGGTTTTTCGTCGAGAAGTCCGTATGTAACTCTTCAACGAAAGAAATGGAACAATTCGTATCTGCAATATAATAGAATTGTCGTTGTCATCAACCGGTTATTTAGAATTTGAAAAAAACATAAATTTAAGGCGCTGATAACCTTTAATCTATGTTTTTAGATTTTTTGAAATCGCTGAATTTAGAGTAGAGTTGCCTGCGGTTAAACTTTTGGCATGGATAAGATTTCGAAATTTTAAAGCTACTATGGAATGAAAAAATTACTGACCAGTATGGCTATGCAGGCAGTCATATCTTTTGGCGCAGTTCACGCACAGCAATCCGACTGGAAAATTGTCGAGGGAAAAATTGTAACACCATGGGCTGAGAAAGTGAATGCTGCGACACCCCATCCTGAATACCCGCGTCCGCAGCTGGTCCGTGAAAAATGGGCGAATCTTAACGGGCTTTGGAATTATGCAATTATTGCAAAATCCTCATCAGATACAAAACCTGCGGCCTTTCAGGGAAGGATCCTGGTGCCTTTTGCGGTGGAGTCTGCATTGTCGGGCGTAGGGAAAACGGTTGGCAAAGACAGTGTGCTTTGGTATCAGAAAACCCTTACGCTATCGTCAAAATTGAAGAACCAGAATATTTTACTTCATTTCGGCGCTGTTGACTGGGAATGTGATGTTTTTGTAAACGGAAAAAAAGCGGGTTCGCATAAGGGCGGTTATGATGGATTTTCCATCGACATCACATCGTTTCTTGTAAAAGGAGAGAAACAGGATCTGGCGGTTCGTGTCTGGGATCCGAGCAGCGATGGCCCTCAGCCCCGCGGAAAACAAATCAAAAATCCGAACAGTATCTGGTACACACCGGTGACAGGAATCTGGCAAACGGTCTGGCTCGAAACGGTACCGACAACCTACATTGCTGCTACAAAAAACACACCGGATATCGATAAAGAGTCTGTTACGATAAAATCGGTTGTTAAAAATTCGCTCGCAGGTGACGTGGTTAAAGTGACAGCGCTGGATGGTGCTTCTGTGATTACAGAAAAGGAGGTGTCTCCTGAGGAAGACGCTGTTCTGGATATCAAAACACCGAAGTTATGGTCGCCGGATACGCCGCATTTGTATGACCTGAAAATTACGCTGATCCGGAAAGGCAAAGTTGTGGATGAGGTAAAAAGCTATTTTGCCATGCGTAAAATATCGATGAAACCGGATCAGAACGGGATTCAGAGAATGCTGCTCAACAATAAGTTTGTTTTTCAATATGGACCCCTGGACCAGGGCTGGTGGCCGGACGGACTTTATACTGCACCAACGGATGAGGCGCTGAAATTTGATATTGTGAAAACAAAGGAAATGGGTTTCAACATGATCCGGAAACATGTGAAGGTGGAACCGGCAACCTGGTATCGTTATTGCGACCAGCTTGGCATGCTCGTTTGGCAGGATATGCCGAGCGGGGATTTGGGAAATCGTTGGGAGCCAAATCCGGGGATAACGGGAAATGAAACGGATCGTGATCGTACGCCTGAATCTGAAAACATTTACAAGACAGAGTGGAAAGCAATCATGGATGCGACCTACAATTTTCCGTGTATCGTGGTATGGGTTCCATTTAACGAAGCATGGGGTCAGTTTAAAACGGAGGAAATTACGAACTGGACGATGAACTACGACCCGAGCCGTTTGGTTAACAGTGCGAGTGGTGGCAATTTTCTTCCCGTAGGACACATCATGGATCTTCACCATTATCCGGCGCCGGTAATGCCGAGACCGGATTTATTCGGAGCGAAGCAGGTGATCGTGTTGGGCGAGTTTGGCGGTTTAGGTTTACCGGTTGATAAACATACCTGGCAACAAAAGGATAACTGGGGATATCAGAGTTTTAAAAGTAAAGAGGAGCTTTACAAAAAATACGAGTCTTTCATCAACAGTTTTGAGCCGCTGATCAAAAGAGGGCTGTCCGCTGCGGTTTACACACAGACAACCGATGTCGAAGTTGAAATCAACGGATTAATGACCTATGACAGAAAGGTGATTAAAATGCCGGAGGCAAAACTTAAAGAAATCCATTCCAAGTTGTACAACACGGCATGGGGAAATGTGAATCCGTAATAAGTTACTTTATATTACAAAACGGCCCGGGATCTCCGGGCCGTTTTTGATTATTTATTGTTTCAGTTGAGCCTCTACGACGGCAATAGCGACCATGTTGACGATTTCACGTACCGAACTTCCCAGCTGAAGAACGTGTACCGGTTTTTTCAAACCTAACAGGATAGGCCCGATCGTTTCCAAATTCGCGGCTTCCTTCAAAAGGTTATAGGCGATATTGCTGGCCGAGAGATTTGGGAAAATTAAAGTGTTGGCTCCTCCATCGACCAGGTCGCTGAAAGGGTGATGTTGTTTGAGAAGTTCTGTGTTGAAAGCCAAATGCGCCTGCATTTCACCTTCAACGATCATATCTGGGTTCCGCTTTTTCAGAATGGCAGCGGCTTCACTCATTTTCTCCGCATCCACGCCGCGCGCACTTCCGTAATTTGAATAAGTTACAAGCGCAAGTCTTGGCTGAATGTTGAACCTTTCGACAGTTCTGGCCGTGAGTTCGGCAATTTCAACAATATCATTGACGCTTGGATCCAGGTTAACTGTTGTGTCCGAAAAAAAGAGCGGCCCGCGTGGTGTGAGCAGAATGTACATACCGGCCACTTTGTTGACATGATCCTGTTTTCCAATCACATGCAAAGCCGGACGGATGGTATCCGGATAAGTTCGGGTAAGTCCTGAAATGAAGGCATCTGCGTCACCGTTCTCGACCATCATGGATCCGAAATAACTGCGGTAATAAATCGCCCGCTTGGCTTCAAGCGGAGTCATCCCTTTGCGCTTCCGTTTATCAAAAAGCTTGGCAGAATAAGCTTCTATGATCTCCGAATTCTCCTCGGCACGTGGATCGATGATTTTTACATCCTTTAAGTCGAGCTTGCTTTCATCAATCAGGTGAAGGATCATTTCTTTGTTACCCAGCAAAATCGGCGTTGCGATACCTTCGTCGCGTACCTGCTGTGCGGCTTTCAAAACCTGCAAATTTTCAGCATCAGCAAACACAACACGTTTAGGAGATAATTTCGCTTTGTTGAGTATGACGCGGGAGAGCTGTTCGTTGCGTCCGAGTCTGCTGGACAGTTCCTGTTCATAGGCCTCCCAGTCAGTGATTACTTTGCGCGCAACACCGGTTTCGATTGCAGCTTTTGCAACGGCAGGTGCCACGGTTGTGAGCAAGCGGGGATCAACCGGCTTGGGAATGATGTAGTTTCTGCCAAAAACGATATTGGTTTCTCCGTAAGCCAGGTTAACGATATCAGGAACCGGTTTACTGGCAAGGTCAGCCAGGGCATGAACGGCCGCCAGTTTCATGGCTTCATTAATCTCCGTAGCTCTGACATCCAGCGCACCCCTGAAAATGTATGGGAAACCCAGTACGTTGTTCACCTGATTGGGATAGTCAGATCGGCCGGTTGCCATAATTACGTCTTCTCTTGCCTCAATGGCGTCAGGATAGGGGATTTCAGGGTTTGGATTTGCCATTGCCAGCACAATCGGATCTTTCGCCATGGACCTGACCATATCCTTGGAAACAATATTCGCAGCCGACAATCCGAGAAACAGATCGGCCCCGACCATCGCATCTTCCAGCGAGTCATAGGCAACATCGGTCGCGAATTGTTTTTTCATTGCATTAAGGTCGGTGCGCCCATTGTGGATATGCCCCTTGGTGTCAAACATGGCGATGTTTCCCGGTGTGGCACCAAGTGAGAGGTATAATTTGGTACAGGATACCGCAGAAGCTCCTGCGCCTGAAACCACAATTCTAATATCTTCAATATTCTTTTTGACGATCACAAGAGCATTCAGCATAGCGGCGGCACTGATGATCGCGGTGCCGTGCTGGTCATCATGCATGACCGGGATATTGAGCTCTTTTTTTAAACGTTCCTCGATTTCGAAACATTCAGGAGCCTTAATGTCTTCAAGATTGACGCCGCCAAAAGTGGGTTCAAGAATCTTGACCGTTCTGACAAATTCGTCGACATCTTTGGTGTTAAGCTCGATATCGAAAACGTCGATATCTGCATATATTTTAAACAGCAAACCTTTCCCTTCCATCACGGGTTTGGAAGCTTCCGGACCTATATCGCCTAACCCTAAGACCGCCGTACCATTACTGATTACAGCAACCAGATTGCCCTTGGCAGTATATAAATAGGCATTTTCGACATTGTCCGCAATTTCCAGACAAGGTTCTGCAACGCCGGGCGAGTAGGCGAGAGAAAGGTCTCTTTGGGTGTTATATTCTTTGGTGGGAACTACCTGAATTTTGCCAGGTCTGCCTTTTGCATGGTACTGCAAGGCATCTTCTTTTCTTATTTTTTTGTTCATACCATTGTGAAAATTTTTCACACTAAGGTACAAACATTCGTTGCAACGCAATGAAAAAAGCCGGTTATTATAACCGGCCGGGATTCACATAAAAAGGTCGTTGATTTGTAGCTCAGAAAGCCTTTTTAGATGAAGATATATTTTTGCTTTCGAATGAAGATTTGGCAAATTTATTTCGCTCCTTGATGATTACCGATCTTCTTTTCAGGTAATGTGCCAGCACCATGTAGGCGATGAACATGCCGATATAAATGTACAGTGAAGCGGTATTGGAAATATTTCCGTGGAATGTAAAGAACAAAGCCGTGTTGAGAATGGTGATCATCCAAAGCGTAAAGGAAGCCCAGAAGTGATTTAAACCAGAGTCAATGAGGATGTGGTGCATGTGGTTTCTGTCGGCCACAAAAGGCGAACCGCCTTTGACGATACGGACAATAAAAACGCGCAGTGTATCAAAAATAGGTACGATCAAAAGTACCATCACAATAATAGGTGCATTGAAATAAGCCTGGCTATCGTTTTTGTAGCCAACGTTGAGCGACAGGAATTCCACAGCGAAAATCGACAGTAGATATCCGATGATTAGAGACCCGGTATCACCCATGAATATTTTACTCGTTTTCGAAAAGTTAAAACGCAGAAAACCAAGCAAAGAACCAGACATCGCAAAAGCAAGACAGCCAAACGAAAAATGGTCGTTCAGAATAAACCAGATTCCAAAACCCACACCGGCGATGAGGCTGATACCACCGGCAAGACCGTCAATTCCGTCGATCAGGTTGATGGCGTTGATGATGGCGATGAAGATAAACACGGTAAGCGGGATGCTAACGAAGTAAGGGATCTGGTGAATCCCGAATATTCCATAGAAATTATCAACCTTGAAATTCCCCATAGCCACCAGGATCAGCGAAGCGCAGATCTGGACCAGAAGTTTTTTCGTGGAATCCAGGGCCAGAATATCATCTTTAAGGCCGAGAAAAAACAGTATGATCACGCCCGTCATGGACAGACTGATGATATTGGAATCAACGATATTTTCCGAATGAGGCCAGAGAAAATAGGCAATCAACGTAGAAGCAAAAATGGCGATACCTCCCAATGTCGGTGTTTCTGTCTCGTGTGAGCTCCTGAAACCCGGTTTTGCCGTTAAATGCAGCAAATTAGACAGGTTGATGATAATGGGAATGGAAATGATAGACAGGAAACAGGCAATAAGGAAGGAGAGGATACATTGATAAACATCATGGTGAACCATGTTGTTAAATGATCCTTCGCTTACTATATATGTTGGTAGTTGTAGTTCCATAATTCTGGTTGTTGAACGATCCGATTAAACAATCCTATTTAAATCTGATTTTCATCTCAAATTTGACGAATTTCCCGGAAATTTTAATGCGCTTTACCGGAGGAATTCAAAATACTTATTTAATGGCCTGTTGTGATTATTTAAAGGTTTAGTATGTGTTTTTGTATAATTCTGGTCTTATATAAACTGTAAAATTTTCCTCGCCGGTTTTAGCCAAAGTGTAAAAGGATAAGGTTTTAATCCATTGATCTTCCACGCTTTCCTGTCATTTTTGTTTGCATCAAGGCGGTTCTGAAAATTGCTGTTACTGACACCACCCGTTCGCATTTTTACGATGACACTAGGAACATATGCAAGCTTTATGCCATGCTTGTAAATCATACGTAACATCAGCTCATAATCGGCGGCACTTCCCATATCAAGCCGGAAATTACCGTACTTTTCGTAACAATTTCTCTTTAAAAAGAACGTCGGGTGCGGAGGCATCCAGCCCATTAAAAAGGAATTCGGCTTATACTTGCCCGAGATCCATTTCCTTTTGATAACCGACTCGTCCTGCGCATCCACATAGTTTAAGTCTCCGTAACAGGCATCTGCATCGTTTTTTTTCGCGGCATTAACGATTTCGGAAATCACCGTATTACTGGCGTAAAAATCGTCCGCATTCAGGATACCGATCAAATCTCCCGTTGCAAGTTTAATGCCTTTATTCATGGCATCATAAATTCCTTTGTCCGGTTCACTCAGAAATTTCTGAATCTTACCACCGTAAGACTCAACGACTTTCTTGGTTCCATCCTTTGAATTTCCGTCGATAATAATATACTCAATCGAATCAAAATCCTGTTTAAGAACCGATTCAATGCAATGGTTTATGGTTGAAACGCCATTGAAGACGACCGTTATAATACTAACTTTCAATGTGTCAGATTTCTTGTTTTAATAAATACACAGGGGTTTCCCTGATAAATTCCATAGGCTTCCAGATCTTTGGTGGCGACAGAATTCACGGTCAATACAGCATGCGAATGAACAGTTACTCCCGGGCAAACTGTGGCTCTGGCGCCGATCCAGGCTCCGCTTTCAATCGTTATCGTTTTGACAATCAAATCAAAGCCTGGCTTTGTGAAATTATGATTTCCTGTCAATAACATGGCTCCCTGGCTTAGACAACAATTGTTGCATAAAGTAACGGTTGTGAGGTTGTCAATCCACACATTTTCGCCGATCCAGATGTCACTTTCTGCGATAAAAAACCAGGGGTATTTGATGTTAACCTTGGGTTTGATCGTGACATTTGAACCAATTTTTGCTCCAAATACTCTCAATACCAATATTTTAAAAAACATTGGTATGGGAAGGTATGTATTAATTGTAATTCTTCCAATAATGTACCACGCAACCTGTTTGAAAATGTTACCAGGTTTGTACCAACTGTTGTTATAACTTGACAGACTGGTTTGGGCTCTGGAGGTCTTTTCCATATTCTGTCCTAAAATGTGATATTATATCGTTCTTCTCTTTTCCGGCCCGCTGATAAACTTCATAAATTTTGGCATCAACCAGAAACCGGTACCAGAAGCCTTGGAGGAAATGCCAGATTAATCCTTTTTTCCCGTCCAGAAAACCTCCCTTTACGATAAACCGGAATAAAAAATACATAAACGGCCTCGTGAAAAGGGGCAGATTCGCATACTTTATTTTAAGATAACGCGTCCTTTGCTCCTGGCTGCCCCAGAAATTGGGAGTAACCGTTTCTTTATTGCCAAAGTTATATTTTATATTTAATAAATCTATGACTTCACGGATTGCGTAATTATTATGTTTCTGTGTCCACCAGGTTAAATTATTCAGATTATGGTCGACGATATCATTTTGCAGCTGCGCCGTGGTGCCACTGCTTAACTTGATATGCTCGTCCATCCATAGTTCCTCACACACACCAAGTCCGCGGCGCCAGATCCTCAATAGCCAGATCGGGTAATAACCGCCGTGGTTGATCCACTGGTCCATAAAAACGACGCGTCTTTTAACATACAACCCCGAGATATTTTCAGGTGTCGATGCCAGTGATGTTTTTAATTCTTCGGCAAGTTCGGGAGTGATATATTCATCCGCGTCCATTCTCATCAGCCATTGCGTCTGATGCGGATTATTCTGAATACCGTAATTAAACTGGAAGGCGTAGGAAATCCAAGTATTCTGAACGACAACAGCGCCCAGGCTTTCGGCTATTTCAACTGTGTTGTCGGTTGAGTAAGAATCAATTATGAAAATTTTATCCGTAATCAGCAAAAGGCTTTTTATGCATCGGCCTATGTGTTTTGATTCATTATTCGTTAAAATGATGACGGATAAATCAACCATATTGTGGTCTGGAATTGTGGAAATTACGGTTTAGTGTATGTTTTACTCTGCCAAAGGTAATTACATTTTTTTAATTTTCTTGTACTCTTCCAATAATTGGTTTGCAACGACGGTGATGTCAAAATTCTCCGTCACCATCCTGAAAGCCTGATTTTTTAATTGATCAGCGTACGTTTTATCTTGCAATATTTTAAGAAGTCCTGCTGCTACTCCTTCGCTGGTCAGCGGAGTTAGATAAGAAGCATTGTATTTTTTGATGTAATCGCCAAAACCAACACGGTCAGAAACCAGCGTGGGTACTTTGGAGGTCATCGCTTCAAGCACAGCAATCGAAAAACCTTCGGAATAGGAAGGAAGGACGAAAAGATCGGCATCTGCCAGTGCTTC
The DNA here is from genome assembly GCF_024220585.1 of Dyadobacter diqingensis. Lineage (GTDB taxonomy): Bacteria > Bacteroidota > Bacteroidia > Cytophagales > Spirosomataceae > Dyadobacter > Dyadobacter diqingensis. The sequence continues at coordinate 734,131 of NZ_JAMXKF010000004.1, read as the reverse complement.
TTTTTTGATCGTGTCGGTAAGCATACCTACAAGTTTGATCCGGTCTCCCAGATTATGCTTGTTAATAAATTCCTCAGTTTCTGCCTGATAACCGTCATCCGGCCCGGCAAGGATTAACACCGCATTTGGCAATTTTTCATATACCTGCTGAAAGGCCGGAAGCAACAGATCCAGGCCCTTTTTAATATTAAGACGCCCCATGAACAGCACCATTTGCTGGTCCGGACGGATGCCATGTTTTTTTCTGAAAATTCCCTTTTCCGGCAAATTAATGTACTCCGAAACCTTCATTCCGTTGGGAACGATCACCATATTGGCCGGGCGATAGCCAAGATACCGGATCACATCTTCCTCTTCATCGGTATTATTAATCTGAATCAAATCTGCCTTGCCCAGGATTTTTTTCTGATACAAAGCTGTAACAATATCTTTTTTCCACTTGCTGTGTGCAACCGCCCAGCGGTCAAGCAAACCGTGAATGGTGATTACCAAGGCCGCTTTATGCGGGATCAGGAACGGTGCCAGACTTCCAAAATGCCATATCCCGTGCATATGGATAATATCATACCGGTGAATGTTCTTTTTGAGATAATCATACATTTCGATCGAAAACTCGCGGTAGAAATTACTGATCGGCGTGGTGCGCTTGCATGGGATCAGTCCGGCGCCCTCCGGGGCCGGGTACATTTTTTCGCCCGGGGTCATCGGGCTTAGAATATCTACCTCGTGTCCCTGGCTTAATACCTCCGTGGTGTGGTCGTAAATAATTCTTGCAGGGCCTCCAATAGCCCAGGTATAAGCACAGATATTTAGAATTCGCATAATTTATATAATGTGTAATAACTTGTTACCGGTTCACCGATATCCGTCGTGTCAACCTAAACTTTTGTAACAGGCTACCATTTCTTTGGCAACAGTTTTTGATGAAAATGGTTTTATTAATGCCAGCGATGCGTCGCCCATGGGCTCTATCTTTTCAGGATGTTTCGCAAAAAACTGCATGGCGTTTTCTAATTGTGATTTGTTATCAGGACTGAATGTAAAGCCGTTGACATTGTCTTTGACAAGATCTTCTGCACAACCGCACTTTTCGGATACGATCACCGGCATACCGCATACCATGGCTTCGTTGACCACCAGACCCCAGGGTTCTGACTTACTTGGCAATATCAGCACATCGCTTTGGGCAAGCCACTCCGGAACTTTATACCAGGGATGGCCGCCTGCAAAGATGATGCTTTTATTTTGAAGATAATCTCCGGATAGTAATTCGAGGCTCTTTCGGGCTGGTCCATCCCCGACAAACAGCAGGTTCCAGTCCGCTCCGGCCGGTTTTTCTTTCAGCGATTTGAATGTCTCAATTAACATTTCCAGATTTTTCTCCTCAGCCAGCCTGCCTACATATACAAACTGCCTTTTTGTTGGTGCGGACAAATCCTGATCAAAGGCTTTTTTTGCTTTTTCAAAATGAGTTCTGATAATGTCTTCATCAATGACCGCAGCGTGTTTGACCGCGATTTGTGATTCTTTCACACCTAACGAAAGCAGGTAGTCCGCAGAAGATTTTCCGAAACAGAAAAAGGCGTTCGCATTGCTCACGATCCAGCTTTTGATCTTTTCTTTAATCGGCGAACGGTTGTGGTCCATCGTGGAAGATTCTGACGAGAGTACTACTTTCACGCCCTTCCATCTTGCGTAGACCATCAGCGCAACCTGGGCGTAGTCGAAATACCCGGTTACATTTAAAATCGTTGGCTGAAATTCATTGAAAGTTTTAAAAAGTGCTTTTACGCGTTCCTTGAAACCGACAGAATCCAGACTGCGGTTGAACAAAACCTTATATGGGTAATCATACTTCACCGTTTCGTCATCTTTCATGACACTTCTGCTCGCCTCATGCAGTGCAATGTGGGCGACAGAAAACACGCTTCCCGGCTCGGATGAGCTCAGGTTCGAATAGATTTCACTAAAAAGTTTAGACTTATAATGCGCCCATAATTGATTGTGAATAACCAGTATACGCATTATTGTTTCGGTTTTAAGTAGTCAAGAAATAGCGGGTAGAGGTTGTTTGCCAGAAAAACCTGACCTGCATTGTTAAAATGCACAACATCCATTTTGCGATAAAGCTTTTTAGAAATGCCAAACTGAAACTCGTCAATAAGTCTGACGTTATTGTCTCTGGCAAACTTAATGATTTCGGCTCCCTGGTCGTTGAAACGGCCGGAATCAATTTCCGAAATCTCAGGATGCAGATATATGAAAAACGGAATGGAATTTTCCTTTGCTATATTTACAAGCTGCTCATAACCCGGGTTAAATCCGATTCCGGACTTCCTAATACCCGCATCCGGTGTTGCAGGCGGCGGCGTGGCAACCGCAACAGATGTCGTATCAGTCTTTGGTTTTTGCGCAACCGGATCAGGTTCTTTTTGAGTAGAGAAAAACGGGATACGTTCCGAATAATACTCTACGTAATAGGGGTACAGGTATTTATAACGGTCCCACACTTCCAGAATCGCCGATTTATATTGTTTATTCGGCATATTGGGATCAACACCAACAACCATCTCATGGCCCATGATATCATGTGCATCGTGGCTGCTCGTCACCAGACAAATCAATTTTGCCTTAAACAATCCGAATTTTTTCAGGTAAGCCGCCACGTTATCAGGGCCCCAGGAGCCCGCGGAGATGTTTAATACACGAACACGCTTGTTTAATTTGGCTGAAAGCCGCTTTTCCAGGAAAGTAGTCGCAAGGCTGTCCTGATCCGTCAAACTGCCTCCATTGACAACCGAATCACCTACGAGTAGGATTGTGATGGAATCAGCAGGAGAGATAGCCTCATTACGCATGGAGAAATTATTGGTGCGAACGACGTTTCCAAATCGCTTTACTTCCTGATTTGGAGCGTATATATATTCAAAGTCAGGATCAGAAACATAGAGCGGAGCATTGCAAAATCCATATTTAAAACGGAGGACAGCCTCGGCAACGCCTGCAACGATTATCAGAAAAATAATAAACCTGAAAATAAATTTTAGCATAAAGTAATTCTATTTTTGCGATGTTCGCAGATGCAAATTTATAATTACTTTTTCATTTTTGATTTTTTATTGAAATTCGCAGCATGATTTCTACTAAATATCGCAAAACAGTTACGTACACATTACTAGGTTTAGTCATATTTTTCATATTTTGTTGCAGTGTAGTCTATCCGCCTTTCCATGGATACTACACCACAGATGAAAATTTTGTCGCCGATTCTGGCGTCCTGCTGTGGTACGGCAATACCCCACGCGGCCTCGACTGGCCGGCAGCGCCGAGTATGCTGTTTTACTTTATTGCCTTTGGAGCGTCATGTTTCATGTCGGTGCTCCAAAATCTGGGCAGTATCACCGGACTTATTTCCGTATTTGATATTTTTGATAAGCAAGCCTACCAATTTCTGGCAGACCGTGAGTCGTTTATATTGCTGGGCAGAGGTTTTCAAATACTTGCCGTCGGGTTAATTCTCTGGCAAACTGCAAGCGTTATTTACAAACGGGATCATGTGCTGTTGACGGATTCTGCACGGTTTTTCCTGCCGGTTATTTTTATTACGTCAACACTGGTTTTGGACACAACGCCTGTGTTAAGGCCTGAGGCACTTGCCGGTAATTTATTTATTTTGCTGATCGCCAGGATCTTGTTTTCGAAAAGGCTTACGTCAAGAGAAGTCGCGATCGGATCCGTAATCTTTGGTCTGATATTGGCTGAACGATTGATATTTGCATTTTTTGTACCGTTTTTTATTGGCGCCGTCTTCTTGCTTTCCGATGAGAAAAAATTCAGAGCCGTGTTGTTCTCGTTGCTGATGATGTTGTTGTCTTTTATTGTTTTCTGTCCGTTTATCATCTCTGATACGCTGGTGGTTCTCAAATCGTTTGTTGGGGGGATCATTGCCAAAATCAATGACAAACCCATGGGGACTTTATTCAATATGGAGTATATCGGCCTGTATCTGAGCCAGCCAGTGAATTACATCATTCTGGCATTAAGCGGACTGGGAATTTTTCAATTGCTGAAAACCGGAAAGCTGGTTTATTATTTACTGATCGGTAACTTGTTCTTGTTTCTCTTTCTCGTTTTAAGGTCCTCACTCATTTACGATACCCATGTATTGCCAGCCGCCGTGGTCAATATGTTTCTGATTGGTTTGGGGTTAAGTTTTGTCGTGGAAAAAGGCAAAACAGTTGGATCGAAGCTGGCTTTGGCCATGGTTGTCATGGTTGCTGTGGCCAATATTAGTGCTTCTTACGGATATCATACACGTGTGCACAAGAGAGTGAATATGAATGATGCCCATGACTGGATCCTGACGTTACCATCTGGGACGAAAATGCTGCTTAACCCTGAATTTGAATTCTTTATTCCAAAAACATATAATTGTTTGCTGCGTGAACAGGAGCAAAATATGGATAAACAGAAAATGATCAAGAAGCTAAATTATCTTTTGGGAAGTAAGGCTGGTATGGAGGTGGACGGCAAGGATCTGCCGATTATCGCCAATGCATTTGCGTTCGAAGATGAAAGGCAATACGATACGGAATACAAAATATTGCTGAAATACACGCAGCAGGAAAAACGAAAAGTATACGATTATGACATCTATTTTGATGCCGTAGAACTTGCAAGCCACAGCATCCAGACAGAAATAGCTTTTCAGGATTTCAAGGATGGTAAATACGAGTACGTAGTAACCGAGAAAAAACTCGACGGATTAGAACCCGTGAAAGTTTTCGATAAAGAATGGGGGAGTCCTTATTACGTTTACAGGGGAGAGAAAAAGTGAATCGGGAAATTTACAACCTGTATTCGTTATCATATAAAATATAAATTGTGCAAAAGGCCGTTCTTTTAGAATGGCCTTTTTTGTATATTACATATTGGCAATAGCTTGTTCACATTGGCTTAATCATGGGGTAATATAGGCAATGCACTTTTGCGCCTTGATTACGCATTAAGAGTTATTTTGAATACAAACGGATTGAGTTATTTACTTCATTACAACAACCTGACCTGGTTCTCAATACTTTCTTTTCAGACAAAAGATTTATTTCAAACGTTTGCAAAAAATTTCAAACGTTTGCATTGGGGTGTAAGCTATTTTATATTTTTTATATCAATAATACAATTTGTAATTTTGGTATACAATCTTACTCATACGGTATACAAACCCTTCCTGAATAGTTTATTATCAATCTTTAAAATCAAATAATCCACATTATGAGACAAACTCTATTAGTCAGCAAAAGAGGTATCTGCTGTTGCTTTTTGTCCTTCACTGCGGTGTTAAGCCTGAACGCAAATGCGGGCACACTCTCTGAAAATAAGCGGCACGGTTCCTATTTGTCTGTAAGGACAATGAAAGACATTCCACTGAGTGGAAAGGTAGTTACTGCCAACAACGAGGGACTTCCCGGTGTGACAGTAGTGATAGCGGGAACAGACGGAAGTAACAAACAAGGTACGACGACAAACGAAAAAGGAGAATTTACCTTCAGTGCCCTTGAAGCGGGTAAAAGATACACCATTGATTTCAGCTACATTGGTTTTGAAAAACAATCGGTAACAGATTTTCTACTGACCGAGTCAAACAACAGTTCTGTTAAAGTGACGCTGAAAGAATCGGCTTCCGATTTGAGTGAAGTTGTTGTGGTAGGTTATGGTAGTACTGCTAAAAAGGATATTACCGGATCCGTTAAATCGCTAAAAAGCTCTGAATTTAACACGGGGATTATCAACTCTCCTGAACAGTTGTTTCAGGGAAAAGTGGCCGGTGTAAACGTAACGTCTGCAACCGGAGAACCGGGTGGTACGGTTAGTATCGCTGTTCGTGGTCCAGGCGGGGTTCGTACGGGAAGTACGCCGCTGTTTGTCGTGGACGGCCTTGCGCTGGACAACAGCAGCACGGGTGGATCTACCAACCCGCTTAGCTTTTTAAACCCACAGGATATCGAGTCCATTGATGTTTTGAAAGATGCGTCTGCAACGGCGATTTATGGTGCAAGAGGCGCGAATGGAGTTATTTTGATCACAACCAAAAAGGGTAAGTCCGGTATGGCAACCGTTAATTACTCAGGCAGTTTTGGAATTTCAAAAATGGCAAGACCATTGGATATCTTGTCAGCAGATGAATTCCGTACCGAGGTAACCAAGTTAGGCGGTACGCTGATCGATGGAAAAGGTGATACTGACTGGCAAAAGGAAATTTCCCGTACCGGCATTACGCAAAATCATAACATATCACTGGGCGGGGGAACCGACAAGCTGACGTATTATGCTTCGGTAGGTTTGCAAAAACAGGAAGGTATTCTTAAAAACAGTAATCTTGACCGTTATACCGGTAGAATTAACCTGAACCAGAAGTTGCTTAATGACCGCGTTAGTCTGGATATCAATCTTAACGCGACCAATACCAAGAACCTGCGTCCTGCACAAGGGATGATCGGTGCGGCGATTTCGGCAAATCCAACTTATCCGGCATACGATGACAAAGGTCAGCCATTCCAATATGTAGATGGTACCAACCCTTTGATTACCCTGGCATTGGAAAAGGACCTTACGACGACAAATCGTGTGATCGGTAATATTTCTCCTTCGGTGACGATTATCAAAGGCCTTGTCTATAAGCTTAATTTTGGTATCGATAACTCAACTTCGACGCAGGATCTCCAATCGCTCGCCAATAAGGTGCCTTTTCAGGATGGTCGTTTAGAAACCAGGGACGTACGAAACAGCAACAGACTGATCGAAAACTATATCACCTATACCATCGACAAGAATAATCATAACTTCTCTGCGTTGGCGGGTCATTCTTATCAGAAAATATCGTTGCGAAAAAGAACTTACAGCATCAACAAATTTCCGGTGGGTGGGGTAGAACCTATCTACAACCCGGGTACCGGACAAGACATCAGCCTGCTTAACAACCGACCAACGGGAGAGGCCACGCTGAACGAATTGCAGTCATTCTTTTCAAGGGTTAATTATGCCTTCAAAGACAAGTATCTGGTAACGGCAACGGTTCGTGTGGATGGTTCTTCGAAATTTGGTGCCAATAACAAGTACGGGGTTTTCCCTTCGTTCTCTTTGGGATGGAGACTTTCTGAGGAAAACTTCCTTAAATCATCTGCGTTCAGCGATCTGAAAATCCGTGCAGGCTGGGGACAAACCGGTAACCAAGAAATTCCTTCCAAAATCACCCAGGCGTTGTTTACTTCAACCATTACGGACAAAACAACTTATCCTTTATTCAATGCCGGTGCTTATTTTGGCGGAACGACTTATGCCCGTTTGGCAAACCCGGACATTCAGTGGGAAACTTCGGCTCAAACCGACTTAGGTATTGATTTTGCCCTTTTCAAAGGAGCATTGAGCGGATCGATTGACTATTTCAGAAAAACATCAGAAAAAATACTTCTGGAAGTAATTCCGTCCGATCCGGTACAGCCCGCCGGTACGTTCTGGACTAACGTTGACAATATGAAAATCATCAATGAAGGAACAGAAATCGACCTTGCGTATAGAAAATCGCTTGCGAACGGCATACGATTTGGGCTGGCGGGTAACATTACTTTTATCAAAAACAATGTTAAAAATTCTCCTTATTCGGTAATTCCATCGGGATCTGCCCAGGGATCAGGACTTACGTCTGCAACGATCAATGGTTATATCAGCGGCGAACCTATCGGTACGTTCTATCTGAAAGAGTTTATCGGCTTTGATGATAAAGGTATCAGCAAATTCAGAGATGTGGACGGTGATGGCATCATCACGGATAAGGATCGCGTTGCGGCAGGTTCTGCACTTCCTACCAAAATGTACAATTTCAGCGGAAACATCGGTTTCAAAGGATTTGACCTTACTGCCAACTTCAACGGTGTATCAGGAAACAAGCTTTACGACAACACGGCCAACTCCAATTTCTATAAGCTGAGATTGTCAAAAGGACTTAACGTGATACCTGAGGCCTTTGCGAATGCAGAAGAATCAACAAGCAACTCGGCTCCTGTATCGACACGTTACCTGAAAAATGGCGCGTTTTTAAGATTGAATAACCTTGCATTGGGTTACAACCTGAACACAACTGCTTTGGGAATCAATAAGTGGGTCCAAACGATCCGTGTTTCGATCACTGGCCAGAACTTGTTTGTTGCCACCAAATACAACGGCTACGATCCTGAGGTGAACAACGACAGATCGATCAACGGTATCACTTCTTACGGTATCGATTACCTGAGCTACCCAAAAGCGAAGACGGTGATTTTTGGTTTAAATATTGGTTTTTAATCTTACGACAATGAATAAGAAATTACCCATCATACTGACGGTTGCAAGCATGCTGATGATTACCAATGCCTGTACCGATTTGAAAGAACAAGTGCTGGACGAAACGTTGGGTTCAACACTTACGGACGAACAGACTGCGAATGGACTTATTGCGCCGGTTTATGCGCTTTTGCCTGAGCTTCATAAGCATACCAATTATTTCGCTTTACAGGAAATTTCTACGGACGAGGCGATTTTGCCTTACCGCGGAGGTACAGACTGGGGTGATAACGGTATCTACTTGGCTCTGCATGCGCACAACTCTACCAGTACCGATCCCAACATCAAAGCTACCTGGGACCAGCTTGTACAGAGTATTTCGAGATCCGTTACTGCGATTACAACGCTGGCTACGGCCAAGGATGCCAACTCGGCATTGTTTCTGGCTGAGGCACGTGGGATGAGAGCTTATTATTCTCTGATGACGCTGGATTTGTTCGGGATTGTTTTCGTAAAAGAAGATCCGGGAACGCCTTCTAAGATTGTTCGTGGTGCCGAGGCGGTTTCCTATATCGAAAAAGAATTGCTTGCGATCGAACCGCTTGTGCAGAATAAAGCAGCGGTAGGTCCGGGAAGGTTAACCAAGGCGGCAGTTTGGGGACTTTTGGCAAGATTATATCTTAATGCAGCCGTGTACCGTGATATTTACGCAGCTCAGTTTACTTTTGCCAGCGGTGATATGGACAAGGTAATCGAGTACACGGATAAGATCATCGCGCTGGGCGATTACAAATTATCGGCTGATTATTTCTCGATTTTCGGGAATGCAAATCATGATAATTCAGAATTGATTTTTGCCGTTGATCAGCGCCCTGACCTTAACGGTCACAACCGTCTTGCTTACTTCTCGCTTTCCGGTGATCAGTTTCCTTTGGCGGCTTTCCCGGCGGCAAATGGTACAGATGGTCCTGCAATTACTTCCGATTTTTATCAGAGCTGGGTTCAGGCCTATGGTACTGTTGATCCAAAACGTGATCCGCGTTTTTATCAGGAAAATATGTCGGCTTATTCAAACCCGGCGGATACATGTATTACGGATGCAAGCTACAAAGTTAACCGTGGGATTCTTCGCGGACAGCAATATGGTGCGGTACGTGTAAACGGAGCATTTTTAAGATGCCCTGATGGAAAACTCAGAATTGGTAAACTGACAAACCTGAGCCGTAACCGTGCAGACTTGCCGGTAATTTTCACAGAGAAAATTGACTTTACAACGGCTGGCAGTGGTTACAGTTCCGGATATCGCGTTGAGAAATATGAGTTCAGCCGGGTGTCTGATACGGGTAGAAACAAAGGTGAGGCAGATATTTCAATTTTGCGTCTGGCTGATATCTATCTGATGCGTGCGGAAGCGAAGTTGCGCAAAAGTGCCGGTGATGCAACGGCCCTGGCTGATGTGAACACCGTGAGAGCTGCGAGAACATCGACCACGCCTGCACCTGCACTGACTTCTATCACGCTTGATCTATTGTTCCGTGAAAGAGGTTTTGAATTGTACTGGGAAATGGTGCGTCGTACTGACATGATCCGTTTCGGTAAGTATGAAGGCACATGGACGGAAAAAACAAACACCGATGTTCACAAACGTATTTTCCCGATTCCGCAAACGGCAATCGACGGAGCTTCAAACCTTCCGGGTTATATGAAGCAGAATACGGGTTATTAATATCCGGCGATTGAGCTGATACTTTTCAGTTATTTACAAAAAGAGTTTTGCGGAAATTTTCCGCAAAACTCTTTTTGTTTATGATTAGGAAAGGAATTTTGGTATACTTAGTAATAATTTCAACAGGTGACGAATTTGGTAAAACAGTTGATTTTAAAATCATAAAAAGTGATATTTTATCATCAGTTTTTATGGCCTGAAAGATATTAAAAACGGAGAACTCTATTATGAAGCGCGACTTAACAAGATGGATAGTAGCCCTGGGTTTTTTGACTGCACTGCTGTATGTAGGCAGGGCGCTGTTCATACCCTTGTGTTTCTCCTTTTTGATAAGTTTCGCCTGTTACCCGTTATGCCGCTGGCTGGAAGACAAGAAGGGTTGGCCCCGATCATTGGCCATAACGGCCTGCTTGCTGGCACTTTTGGCATTTGTCGGCCTGCTGACTGCCGTGGCCGTTATTGGCATTGCCGAGCTGGCGAATCAGAAAGAGATCATTAACGATCAGCTTCAGATAGCCAATCAACAGTTCAGACAGTTTATGACGGATCAGTTTTCAATTTCGAAGGAGAGGCAGGATCTGTATTTACAACAGCTGGGAACCGATGTGTTATCGTCGCTTGCCGGTATGTTACGATCATTTATGTCATTTTCAGCCTCTGCACTGGCTACGCTGGTTATCATTCCCGTGTTTGTGGCGCTGATTCTGGCTAGCCGGGAAATATTGGTAGCCGCTTTAATGAGTGCAGTTCCTTTAAAACACAGGATGATGTGCCACGAAATTCTGCATGAAAGCATCACTACTTTTTATGAATTTGTGAAAGGAATGGCTATCGTGTACCTGTTCGTTGGGATTATGAATACGGTGGGGCTGGTCGTACTGGGAATTCCCAATGCGATGTTTTTTGGATTTCTGGCGTCGATCCTTACCATGATTCCTTATGTCGGGATACTCATTGGTGGTGCGGTTCCGGTTGCTTTGGCGCTAACCGATAGCCCGGCGAAAGCTCTGGGCGTGGTGGCGATTTTTACCATTGTGCAGTATCTGGAAGCCAACGTGATTTTCCCACGTGCTGTTGGGCACCGGCTAAAAATCAATACGCTGATGATGTTAGTATCGCTGATTGCAGGAGGAATTTTGTGGGGAGGTGCCGGACTGATCCTGACACCTCCGATTATCGGAATCCTGAAAATCATTTCAGACAAGATACCTTCCTGGCGTCCGCTGGCTATTTTGTTGGATGACAAACCACCGTTAAAGAATAATCAGGAAAAAGCCTGAACCCAAAATTATTTGGATATTGGTCCGCTGCTCACTTCCTTACCGTCTTTCCAGACAGATTCTATTTTTCGGGTATTGCGGATATTTTTTTCTGGACTGTCGGACAGAACGATAAAGTCAGCCATTTTTCCTTTTTCCAGCGTTCCGTACGCTTTGTCGATTTTCAGGACCTTCGCAGCATTTTTTGTTCCCGCCGTGATGGCCTGCATCGGACTTAACCCTGCCTGCACCATTAATTCAAGTTCCAGGTGTTCTGAAAAGCCTTGCGCACGAATCGGGAAAGCACCGGAATCGGTTCCTAACGCCACAAGGATACCTGCGTCATGGATTTTCTTCACATTGATCAGCGCGATTTTGAAGCCATTCATGTTCCTGTCAAAGTCGGGAGAATTTTTGACCTGATCCTGATATTTCTTAGATACGATCATTTCATAAACGCCCGGTTCCAATGCAGCCTGGAAAAAAGGCTCATCAACCCATTCCGGTTTTCTGGCGTAGATGTAGGCGAATTCATCGAGTGACAGTGTCGGGATATAGGCAACACCTTTTTCTTTCATCTTTTTCAGAAGATCTGCGTCAATTTCCTTGTCACGGATGCTGTGCGCCATCATATCCAGACCTGATTCTGTCAGGGAACGAGCGTCTTCGAGATTGTACAAATGGCTGGCCACCGGAATCCCTTTTTTATGTGCCTCCGTAATGATGGCCTTGTAAATTTCAGGTGTGATTTTTACCGCTTTTCCACCATGGTCATCCACCCACATTTTCACAACAGTAGGTTTTACCTTGGCCAGTTCGGCGATTTGCCCGGGCACCTGTGCAGCGGATGTGGGCCTGATCAGGAGGTTCATCCAGGATGCCGGTGCCGCGTCCGGGGTATTGAACCCGTAACCGGCTGAGTATAATCTTGCACCGGGCAATAATCCCGCCTGCGTTGAATCAATAAATCCGTTGAATATCAAAGGGCGGTCCGTACCCATGGTAAGCACGGTATTCACGCCATAATCCTGATATCTTTTAAGCTGCCGCAAAATATTTTCCCGTGTATAGTTTTCCGCCGCGGCCGTATTTCCTTTCAGCGTGCCAATGTGTATATGCGCGCTGATGAGCGAGGGGATGATCGTTTTGCCTTTGTAATCGATAACAACGGCATCCTTTTCCTTCAATCCGGATTGGATGGAAATGATTTTTCCATTTTTGATCAGGATATCGGTATTCGGTTTCGACGCGGCCCCGGTTCCGTCGATCAGATTTGCATGTTTGATCAATATCAGATTACCCTGCTGCGCGTTGGCGTGAACGGAGATAACCGTCAGGAGCAGTAAGAGTTGTGAAAGCTTTTTCATGGTTCAGGAAGTTTTTTCAGGATAAGCATTATAATTATACCAAAGTGCAATCAGCAGGTAAAATAACGCAGATCAGCACAAATAAAAACCCCGGATCAGATTTTTATGTCTGATACGGGGTTTACAATGATCGGAAAAAAACTTAAAGCTGATTTTTGAAGAAATTCAGCGAGCTCTCCTTATCAATTTTTATTTGCTGAATCAAAGCATCCAGGCCGGCGAATTTTTGTTCCGGCCGAAGGTAATGCAGGAATTCGACCGTGAGGTCTTCGCCGTATATTTCTTTATCGAAATCAAACAGATTTGCTTCAATCGTCCTGAACGTTCCGTCGACCGTCGGCCGCACACCTACGTTGAGCATGCCCTTGTAGGCCGCACCCTGGTGATAGGCATTAATGACGTAAACGCCGTTGGCGGGAATCAGTTTGTAAGACTCCTGTAAGTGGATATTGGCCGTCGGAAAACCGATCGTACGCCCAAGTTGTTTTCCTTTGACGATAATGCCGGTGATCGAGTAGGGGCGTCCAAGCAAATGCTGCGCGTCATCCACATTACCCGATAACAAAGAGTGGCGGATTCTGGACGAACTGATCGCCAGGTCTTCGATGTCCTGTCTTGGGATTTCTTCTACTTCAAAACCGTAACTGGAAGCGTTTTTTTGTAAAAACTCAAAACTGCCTTCCCGGTTTCTCCCAAAACGATGATCATAACCGATCACCAGTTTTTTGGTGCCAATTTTATCAACCAATATCTGGCGGATAAAATCATCCGACGAAAGTTCAGAAAATGCTCTGGTAAACGGAACGATGGCAAGGTGCTCAATTCCCATTTGAGAAAAGAGCTCAATTTTTTCTTCAATCGTAGAAAGCAGCTGCAAATCCTGGCTGTCTTCCGACACCACCAAACGCGGATGTGGCCAAAAGGTGATCACCACGGACTCTCCACCCGACTGTGTGCTGATTTCTTTAAGTCTGGTCAGGATTTTTTTATGGCCTATATGCAGACCGTCAAAAGTACCACTGGTTACGACGGCGCATTCCAATCGCTGAAAGGAATCCAGGCTGTGGTATATATTCATTCGTCAACGGGTAACTTCAATTCAACACGTTTTTTATAAATGAAATCGGTAAGATTGGAAGCGTCTTTCAATTCGAACGCACCAATTCTTGTACGGCAAAGCACGCTCAGATAAGCTCCGCTTTCTGCTGCCACACCGAAATCCCTTACAATACTACGAATATAAGTGCCTTTTGAACAAATGATCCTGAAATCAATGGCCGGAAAGTTGGTGCTGTCAATTTCAAAAAGTGAAATTTCAACCGTTCTCTTTTTGATTTCTGCAACTTCACCACGGCGTGCTTTTTTGTAAAGACGCTCTCCGTCAACCTTCACCGCGGAGTAGATCGGAGGAGTTTGCTCGATGGAGCCCAGGAACGTTTTGCGGGCGTTTTCAAGCACCTCCGCTGTGATATGGGCTACGGGATATTCTGCATCGAATTCCGTTTCGAGATCAACAGAGGGTGTTGTTTTACCTAAAACAAAAGTGCCGGTATACTCTTTTTCCTGTGCCTGATAGGTATCAATGATCTTCGTTTTCTTTCCTGTACATAAGATAAGCAAGCCGGTGGCAAGGGGATCCAGAGTTCCGGCATGACCAATCTTATTGTATTTACAGGCCCTTTTTATTTTGTTGACAACATCAAATGAGGTCCATCTGAGCGGTTTATCAATCAATAAAACTTCCCCTTCGTCTTGTATGGTAGTCTCGTTACTCAAACTATACTGCTTTAACTAAAATGAAATCCTCCTCAACCAATCCCAATGAATTTTAAACAATATCCAGTTTATAACCGGATGCCAACAGTGCCAGCAATACAAGCCCCAAAATGATACGGTAATATCCGAAGACCTTGAAACCGTATTTCGTAAGGAAATTGATGAAAAATTTGATGGCCAGCATGGCAACAACAAAAGCAACCAGATTGCCGATAAGCAATGTTTGAATATCAGAAGCCTGAATGGTATCGTATGTTTTCAATAGCTTATAACCACCCGCCGCAGCCATGGTAGGCACGGCTAAAAAGAATGAAAATTCAGCCGCCTGCTTGCGGGAAAGTCCCTGAAGCATACCGCCAATAATCGTTGATGCAGAACGGGAAACGCCGGGGATCATTGCGATACACTGGAAGAAACCGATTTTTAGAGCATCGAAATAAGAAATTTCTCTTTCTCTGGTCGTATCATTGGCGATACGGTCAATGAACAAAAGAACAATACCTCCCACTAAAAGTGAAATCGCAACAACGATCACATTTTCAAGCATAGAGTCAATAAAATCATTGAGAAGAAAACCAAGAACCGCAGCCGGAAGAAAGGCTACGAATAACTTGAAGTAAAAATCTGTGGATTGAAAAAAACGTTTCCAGTACAATACAACAACGGAAAGAATAGCGCCGAACTGAATATTGACCGTAAACATTTTGGTAAACTCCAAATGGCTGATCCCCATAAACGAGGAAGCGATAATCATATGTCCTGTGGAAGAAACGGGTAGGAATTCTGTAATTCCCTCAACAATTGCTAGGATGATGGCCTGCCAGATGGTCATGAATTAACGGGTTTACGTAAAATAGCCCAGAACTCAATAATAAAACCCAGGATCGTGATCACAGGCCCAACGGTTAACCCAAGCAAACCAAAACCAAATTCTTCAGTATCAAAACTCATAATTAAAAATCCGCCAAGAATTACGGCTAGTCCGATCAGCATCATTTTGTAGTTTGATGCAGCAAACGGAAGATTGTTTTTTGTGTTGCTCATAAATTATTTGTTGATAGTCAATAATCTTATTTTCAGTCTTAATTAATACAAATCATCCAAAGCCATACGCAGATAGCGGGCAAGGGACTGATAGGTGCTGGCTATTCCAATTAAAATACCCAATGCAAGCACTACGGCCACGAGGATAACGATTTTGTCATATTCCTGTAACATCGCCAGGCCTTCTACATTGCGCACGGCAAGCTGCTGCAAGCCGATCAGCAAACCACCTGCCAATACGCCGCCAATGGTTCCCTGCATAGCGCCACGAAGAATGTAAGGCCGCTGGATAAAGCCGTTGGTTGCACCCACAAGCTGCATACTTCTGATCAGGAAACGCTGTGAGTAAATGGCAAGTTTGATGGTGTTGTTGACCAGAAGCACAATAATAATCAGCATGATCAATGCGAA
Organism: Dyadobacter diqingensis; assembly: GCF_024220585.1. Lineage (GTDB taxonomy): Bacteria > Bacteroidota > Bacteroidia > Cytophagales > Spirosomataceae > Dyadobacter > Dyadobacter diqingensis. Next base: position 718,232 of record NZ_JAMXKF010000004.1, on the reverse strand, counting down.
ACTGGCCAGTACCGCATATATTTTTGTCACATTCCGGTTGATATTATCGGCCAGATCTTCCTGATAAACGACTTCGTAAACACCTTTTATCTTTTCAAGATCTTTTTTGATAAGCTGTAATTTCGATTCTTCGAAATAGTCTTCGCCGATTTTTACGCGATAGCTGTCACGTAAAGGATTTTCGCCCAAAAATGCCGTGAAATCTTCCTTCGTGCCTTCGATAAATTCTTTTGCAGCCTCTTCTTTGGAGACGTAGGTAATCGGGTTTGGCGTTTCAGGTGTATTCAAAACGTAAGGTTTGCTTTTCAAAACCGTCAGGATAGAGTCCTGTCCGGCCTTGGTTTCGGCCTTTTCGATAAATACCCTTACTTCAATATTCTGACGTATGATAGAGACCAGTTTTTTCGATTGAATAACGAGAAGTCCGCAAAAACCGATCAGAAATAATGCGGCTGTAAGACTCATGACAATCATTGCATTGGGATAACTACCAATCTTCTTCTTTTTTTTAGGCATAAAAAGGAATATTTCGCAAACCGGGTTTATTCAAACTTTCGAATGAAGTAATGATGGCAAAAATAATGATTAATATAACATTGATACCCTTTTGATACCAACCTTAACTATTTTTAACGAATGAAAAAGAAACTTATTAGTTTCTGCGCCCCATCTCGTCGCGGATTTTTGCCGCTTTCTCGTAATCTTCTTTGGAAAGTGCATCGTCAAGCATACGCTGAAGTTCGTCATAGGAAAGGTCTCTGAGCTGGTCGGTAAGGCTTCCGCGAGACTGTAAAGTTTCCTTGATCGCTTCTTCTTCGTCCTCTTCCTCATCCTCCGTTATTGAACTTGAAATGATGCCGGCTTCTGAAAGAATCGCTTCATAAGTATAAATAGGTATGTCAAAACGCAGTCCGATGGCGATGGCATCAGACGGACGTGCATCAATTTCTACTTCTCTCAGACTGTCTTTACAAACGATTTTGGCATAAAAAATACCTTCTTTCAAATCGGAAATCACGATTTCTTTCAGGGTATAATTCATTCCTTCCGCAAAAGATTTGAACAGATCGTGGGTCATTGGCCTGTTCGGAACAATGTTTTCAATCTGCACGGCGATAGCCTGCGCTTCAAAGACACCAATGATAATGGGAAGACGTCGGTTTCCTAATTCTTCACCCAAAACAAGAGCGAAGGAACCGGCCTGAGACTGGCTTGGGGAAAGCCCCAATATTTCTAACTTAATTTTTTTCACGTTTGGACTTTAATGGGCTAACGCAACGTTTTTGTAAACAGTTCTGGTGATTTTGCGCAATGGGTACTAAGAATACTTCCGCTCCGCCTCAGGTTATCAAAAATGCACTTTTAGCTTATATTTAAACGAAATAGCACTGTTAATCAGTAGACTATAACAATAAAAATACAGTTTATTTTACATTTTCCTAACTTCATAAACGTTTCGGTATGCAAAAATAAATAACCCGCCCTGCATAAAAAAATGCAGAACGGGCTATAATCGAAAACAATTGGTTATTTGAGGTCTTCAACAGCCTTGGTAAGCTTGGGAAGAACTTCAAAAATGTCACCCACAATTCCGTAGTCGGCAGCCTTGAAAAATGGTGCTTCCGGGTCTTTATTGATTACAACAATATACTTTGATCCGTTAACGCCGGCAAGGTGCTGGATAGCTCCCGAAATTCCGCAGGCGATGTACAGGTTTGGTGCTACTTTGATACCGGTTTGCCCGATGTGCTCGTGGTGCGGGCGCCAGTCAAGATCAGATACGGGTTTGGAGCAGCCTGTCGCGGCACCCAGTGCTTTGGCGAAATCGAGCAGTGGCTGCCAGTTTTCGGGGCCTTTCATTCCACGACCGCCCGAGACAATGATATCTGCCTCGGTTAATGACAATTCAGAACTGGCTTTTTCAACCGAGCCGACGGAGGCCTGGAAGTCAGAGTCGCGCAACGCCGGGGTGAAGCTTTCAACCGCGGCAGTTCCTGTGGATTCAGCAGCTTCGATCGCGTTTTTCTTTACAACCAGGATTTTTATATCCGATTTTACTTCTACGTTAGAAAATGCCTTTCCCGTGTAGATGCTCCTCTTGACGGTAAAACTTCCATTAATAACGGGAAGCTCTGTAACACCGGACACAATCCCGGCTTTCAGTTTGGCAGCGGCGCGAGCAGCTACGGCGTCACCAAGTCCGGATTTGGATATGATCACGATCTTACTGTTTTCCTGCTGCACGGCTTGTGCAAGAACGTCTGCATAAGCCAGGCTGTTTTCATGTGTTAATTTTTCATCTGCCGCATGAAGGACTTTACCCGCTCCAAATGCACCCGTTTGAGCAAGGGACGAGGCATCAGCCTTACCAAGTGCTAAGACGGTCGCCGTCGTTCCGGTCAATTTTGCCACTTCGGCGCCATAAGCCACGGCTTCCAGTGATGTTTTTTTAACAGCGCCGTTATCTAATTCTACAAATATGAGTACTGACATGTTGTTCAATTTTTGAGTTTTGGATAAAAATCAGGTTATCCGGTCAATAAGTTTATTAAATCACCTTAGCTTCCGTTCTCAGCAGTTTGATAAGCGTTTCCGCTTCTGCCGCCGCGATCATTTTGCAGGCTCCCTTGGGTGCCGGAAGCGAATATTTTTCCGGTGATGTCAAAACTTCACCAGAAACAGGTTCTACAACATTCAAAGGTTTGGTCCTGGCCGTCATAATACCGCGCATATTCGGAATTTTCCACTCAGATATCGGTTCCTGGCAGCCGAGAACAAGCGGTAGTGATACAGACAAAGTTTCCTTGCCTCCATCGATTTCACGTGCAAGGGTGGCGGTTGTGCCATTGATATCCAGTTTCATAACCGGTGAATAGGAGGGGATACCCAGCATTTCACCCACCAGTCCATGAACAACGCCACTGTTGAAGTCGATAGACTCGCGCCCCATCAAAATAAGGTCATATTTATTTTCAGCTGCAACATGTGCAATCTGTGCCGCTGTGAAATAGGAATCCAGGGGTTCCGCATTCACACGGATGGCATCATCCGCACCGATAGCCAGGGCTTTACGGATTTGTGGATCTGCATCTGCCTCGCCCACATGCAGCACGGTCACCGATCCCCCAAGCTGCTCTTTAAGCTCAACGGCACGGGCAAGGGCGTAATCATCATAAGGTCCGATTATATATTGTACACCAGCTTTATTAAGTTTGGTGTCGTTATCGGTAAAAGTTATTTTGGCCGTCGTATCCGGCACATTGGTAATACATACGAGTATTTTCATGATTAAGGTAAGAAGTTGATGAATGCATCCCGGATGCGATACAAACAGTCGTTGGTTATAATTTTTTTAAGAATTAATTTATAATGGCGAATATACAGAAAAACTTAAATAGTATGCAAGCATAACAATATTTTAAAATGAAAAACTCACTGCTTCAAAATCTGATTGCTTTTTACGAGGAAGATCCCAACGATCCGTTCAATATATATGCGCTGGCCCTGGAATATCAGAAGACCGATGCCGGACAGGCCGAATTGTATTTTAATAAATTATTGGAAGGGCATCCGGATTATCTGGCGACCTATTATTCGGCTGGGGCATTCTTTGCAGCACTTGAAAAAAATGAAAAAGCGGAGTCAATTTATCAGAAAGGCATTGATCTGGCGTTAGATAAGCAGAATACGAAAACACATCAGGAATTAGTCAGAGCCTACCGTTCTTTTCTGGACGAGCTGGAAGATTAAGACTTTTGAAAATATTTTATTTTGTAGTCTGCCCAAAAAGTAGTAGTTTTCCTAATTGGTAAGAAATGTGGCTTGTTTGGCGACTATTTTAGGTTACGACGCTTTCACTCTTCTCAGTTTTTAGTTTTAATATTTTACGTTGAGTTTCCCCGTTGGTCGGGGGAGAAAATCATTCATTGTTATTTATGGAAAAGGAATCATTTATTCCCATGGTTGTTAAATGGGCGCAGGCTCATGGATTTAAGGAAATTCAAGCCAATATGGAAGGCTTTGAAACACCTAAGTCGTATGAAAGAGCTGCTGATAATGAGAAGTTCACGCCCGATGTTACAGGTGTGAATATGTTCAACAGACATTATCTGGAAGTGTCCATGAAAACAGATCAACTTCGGGGAAGTGTTTCTAAATGGAAGCTTTTGAGTGAATTGGCAGGAATGAAAGGTGCTAAATTGTATTTAATGGCGCCGCGCGGTCATGTCCGTTTCACACGTGAGATTATTACACAATATAACATTCCGGCAGAGGTCATTAAAATCGACTAACTGCTTACAAAATAAAAAAACCGGCTTAAAGTTTTAAAGAAACATTAAGCCGGTTTTTTTCGTGTCCTTACTTATACGGTCGGATATTTCCACTCGCCGCGGTAATCGCGTCTCAACAGTTTGTTTGCTTCGGCGTCGCCGGGGATAATTTCCTTTTCACCATCCCAGACAATACTTCTGCCCAGTTTGTAAGACAACATCCCAAGCAAGGCCACATTTGTGGAGCGTTGCCCAACTTCGATTTCGCATACGGGAGGCGTATTGGTTTTGATAGAAGATAGGAAATTGGCCCATAGCTGCTGAATATTCTGGTCATCCGGTTTGTTCAGCTGAGCATCTTGATGGATGATTGGTTTGTTTGGGTTGGTTGGGTAAAATGTCCAGCCGTCGAGCCAGCCCATGTGAAATGTGCCTTCGGTTCCATAAAAATAAACTCCCACAGCCTGCTGCGGATGGGTTTTTTCCGCATGATTGGCAGCAAAGTTCCGGTGTTCCCATTCGAGTGTAAAACCGTCGAAATCATAAACGGCAACCTGATGATCCGGAGCATCCGTATTGTCCTGCCGGATAGCGCGCCCGCCCGTAGAATAAATTTTCTTAGGATATTTCTGCTCCGACCACCAAAGAACCTGATCCAGCCAGTGAATCCCCCAGTCGCCCAGGGTACCGTTGGCAAAGTTCAGATAATTCCTAAACCCTTTTGGGTGAATGGTTTTGTTGTAAGGAACAAGCGGGGCCGGGCCGCAATACAAATCCCAGTCAAGTCCTTTGGGTACTTCTTCGTTCGCCACTTTCTGTCCGGGACCACCACCGTAATGGACAAAAGCTCTGGCCATTCCAACTTTACCAGCCTTTCCGGATTTCAGAAACTCCATTCCCGAAACATTATGCGGTGATACCCTTCTGTGCGTACCCACCTGTACAATACGGCCATATTTTCGGGTAGCGTTAACCATGGCCCGGCCTTCCTGAATCGTGTGGCATATTGGTTTTTCCACATACACGTGCGCGCCGGATTCAATGGCAGCGATACAACATAAGGCATGCCAGTGGTCGGGTGTTGCAACGATAACAATCTCGGGTTTTTCCTTCAGGAGCATTTCCCGGAAATCTTTATACAATTTCGGTTTGTCCGGGGTTAGTTTCGAGATTTCCGACGAAGTATTTTTAAGTTGATTTTCGTCCACATCACAAAGTGCCACCACCTTGGATTCACCTGCCTGGATGGCACAGCGGAGAATATTGGTTCCCCACCAGCCCGATCCGATCAGTGCCGTTTTGTATTGGGTCGTTCTTTTGAGCGAGGTCAGGAGTGGCAGTGAAGAAAATGCCGCACCTGCCAGCACAGATTGTTCAATGAATTTTCTACGGTCCATTACTTTTGTCGATAGGTATAAGTTAGGAATCTATAAACTAAGCAGTGCTTTGATGATCAGCGTCATGCCGGGTTCAGCTTTTTCTGCCGCTGCGACAATTTTACTGAATTCAGCTTTTTCGAGTGTTTCAGGAATGCACAGATCGGTAATAACGGATAACCCGAAACATCTCAGGTTCATTTGTCTGGCGGCGATAATCTCCGGAACGGTGCTCATCCCGACGGTATCGGCGCCAAGCTGCCGGAGCAGACGGTACTCCGCCCGTGTTTCAAGCTGCGGGCCTGTGACACTCACATAAGTCCCCGCGTGTATCGGGATGTTGTTTTTTTTGGCAATATCCAGTGCGCTTTTTATCAGTGCCGGGTCATAAGGTTCGCTCATATCGGGGAACCTGTCTCCGAATTCGTTCATGTTTGGGCCGATCAAAGGATTGCCGGGCAGGAACAGACTGATATGGTCTTGAAGCACCATCAGGTCGCTTACTTTGAAATCAGGATTTAATCCGCCAGAGGCGTTGGAGACAAACAATGTATGGATACCAAGCATTTTCATGACCCGTACCGGAAACACGACCTGCTGCATGGAATAACCTTCGTAATAGTGAAAGCGGCCCTGCATACAGATGATTTTTTTACCGGATAACTTCCCGAAAATCAATCTCCCCGAGTGCGATTCGACGGTTGATACCGGAAAATGTGGTATGTCGGCATAGGATATGGTAAAGGCTACATCAATCTCACCGGCCAGAGAACCAAGCCCTGTTCCCAGAATAATTCCATATTCAGGGGCATAGTCTTCCGTGTACTTTTTTAAAAATGCGCTGGTAACCTTTATTTCTTCAAATGACATCGGGACAATTGTGGAATGATTGAGTGATTGAATGTGAGAATGATCGGGTGGGCTGTTTATTTTGCTTTCAGCTTACTGACCAGCCAGTTATTCATTAGGTCGCGTTCTTCGGGATAGGTCCAGTGGCCGGTTTCCAGATAAAGTTTAAGATCTTTTGGCGCCGTCGTGACGTTGTACGCAGCATACATGGACGTGGGAGGACAGGTTTCGTCGTTGTATCCCCACATGTAATACCCTGGCACTTTCACGCGGCGGGCAAAATTAACTACATCGTAATAACCGACCGTAGCCAGTTTTTCCTTTGTGTTGTTGAATTTTACACTGTTTTTATCAAAATAGTGCGGCCATCCACCGGCTCTTCCGCTGAGGTAACCTGTTACATCACTAAGCGCCGGATAAAATGCGCCAAGCCATTTAACTCTTGAATCCAGTCCGGCCGTGATGATCGACAAGGCTCCGCCCTGGCTACCTCCGGTTACAGCCAGATTTGTCCCGTCATATTGCGGAAGGCTGGTCAGGAAATCGTTTGCCCGAACGCAGCCCAGATAAACGCGTTTGTAATAAAACCGGTCTTTATCGTCCAGATTATAATTCGGATAACCATTCAATGCCCCCTGCCCAAGGTCCGTGTAAACGCTCGGATCCATAATGACTGACACACCATGAATACCAATTTCAAAGGTGATAATGTCCTTTTCAGCCATGGCCACATCCCCGTAATAAGCACGCACACCTGCGCCGGGCACTTTCAGCAAAGCGGGATATTTCCCTTCTTTTTTAGGGATCGTTAAAATGCCGTACAAACGAACATTATTTCTGAAATTTTGAAGATTAACGTGATATACATTCACCTTTTCGGTGCAGCGTTCGGGCAATAGCGTCATTTTAGCGTCCATTGGTACGGTTGCCAGTTCTTTCTTGGCTGCGTCCCAAAAGGCATCGAAATCTGCCGGATTACTCACAGTCGGCTGAATATTCTGCGGTTCAAAACCGGCGGTGGCTAAACCTTTGTATTCACCGCCGTCTACGTTTGTCCAGGCGACACATCTTAAAAAGCCCGGCGATTTAAGCGTCCCAGCATCCACGGTGATGGTTCCGTTCGCAGCGGTTTTGCTTTCTTTAATCGTTGGCTCCATTTTTTCAAGCCCGATTTCATAACGGACCGGCGCATTTTTTACCGGGTTTCCGTTTTGAAAAACCGAGATCGTGAATTTGACTTTATCACCCGTTTTGTAAGTCCAGTCCTCGCGGTCAGGCGCTACCAGAATTTTTACGGGACGCTCGACAGGCTGTGCAAAGACGTTGGCCAGAGAAAGCCAGAGAAAACAGACTAAAAGGTAAAGACGGGGCCTCACGAAATCAGATTTTATGGTGTTTTGCATAAGAATAATTTGAATTTAATTAACCGTTGGTATAGAAAGAGCCAATGTCGCGGTTTCTTTGATTCCAATCCGATTTTTTTTGCAATCTTTATTCCTGCAACTTGAAATCATCATTCATTAACAAGAGAAGTACAGTTTGATTCGCATAAATAAATTTATAAGTGAGACGGGATTTTGTTCCCGGCGGGAGGCAGACAGGCTGGTAGAGCAGGGGCGGGTAACGCTGAATGGACAAAAAGCAGTACTGGGCGACAAAGCTACCGATGCTGACGAAGTGTTGGTGGACGGCAAACCATTGAAAGCCAAAAAAGCCGGTATTTACATTGCATTTAACAAACCTGTCGGCATAACCTGCACGACTGAGCGCCAGATCAAGGGAAATATTATCGATTATATCAAACATCCTGAACGGATTTTTCCGATTGGCAGACTGGATAAACCTTCCGAGGGATTGATTTTCCTGACCAGCGACGGAGACATCGTCAACAAGATTCTGCGTGCCGGAAATAATCATGAAAAGGAATATGTAGTAACGGTTGATAAGCCGATCAAGCCTGATTTTGTACAAAAAATGAGTAATGGTGTCCCGATCCTGGACACCATTACGAAAAAGTGTTTTGTGCGAAAGGAAAGCAGTTATGTTTTTACGATCATTCTGACGCAGGGTTTGAACAGACAAATTCGCAGAATGTGCGAATATCTGGGATATAGTGTCACCAAACTTAAACGGGTCAGGATCATGAATGTAACGATGGAAAATCTGCCGGTCGGGAAGTGGCGGAATCTGACCGCGGAGGAACTGAAAGAGATCAATGATGCCGTTGAAAGTTCAACGAAAACGGAGGAAGGGTCTTATTCCGAAGACTGGAACGAGGAATAATTCATTTTAATACAATCTGTCGGGTTTAGTCCAAGTTCTGAAATGCTCCTGAAAATTAACGCTATCGCTTTACTCATCTTATTGAGCCTGGCTTCACAGGCTCAGAAACCCGATACGGTTTTTCTTGAAAAGCTGCTTAAAAGTAAACACGAGCTGTTTTCGGTGATCCTGGATGACCCGGGGAAAAAGCAGGTTCAGATCCTGTACACGCAGATCGACCGGGATAAGGATAATGTCCCTCATTTTAAAACGTTCAGCTATAACCTGGATGACCATCATTATTTTTTCCCGGCAAGCACGGTAAAACTCCCGACGTTGATTTTTGCGCTTGAAAAAATCAATGAACTGAAAGTACCCGGATTGGACAAAACAAGTGCGATGATCACCGGGGCGGATTTTGATAAACAAAGCCGTGTTGAAAAGGACACGACTGCCGCCAACGGCCTGCCTTCGATTGAACATTATATCAAAAAAATACTGTTGGTCAGTGACAATGATGCTTACAATCGCCTTTACGAATTTGTCGGACGGGCAGAGCTTAACCGGCGGCTCAGAGATTATGGTTTGACAACGAGCAGAATACTGAACAGATATGCCGTTAAAGACACCGAAATAACCTCACGACATACAAATCCGATAACTTTTTTCAATGAGGGGCAGCAGGTATATGCACAGCCTGGGAAATTCGATCCTGAAAATTATCCGATCGATTTAACCAATCTCGTGATGGGGAAGGCTTATCTGGATAGCTCGGACCGTTTGGTGAACAAACCGTTTAACATGGCCAATCGCAATGTTTTCAGTATGACGGATCAGCAGGCGGTAATGAAAAAACTGATGTTCCCGGAAGTTTTTCCTGAAAAGGACCGGTTTAAACTGACTGACGATGATTATAAGCTTATTTATACCTACATGAGCAAGTATCCGACAGAGAGTGATTATCCGAAATATGATCCTAAAGAAAACTGGGCGACGAGTGCCAAGTACCTCTTTTACGGGGCCGATCTGAATATCCAGCCAAACCCCAATATCCGTATTTTTAATAAGTATGGAGATTCCTACGGCTTCATTATTGATAATTCCTATTTTGTTGATTTTGATAACAAAGTAGAGTTTCTGCTGACGGCTGTGGTGCAGTCCAATGATGATGGGATTTACAACGACGGAAAATACGAGTACAAAGAGGTTTGTTATCCATTTATGAAAAATCTGGGGCAGCTTATTTATCAGACAGAACTCAAAAGAAAAAAGAAATTCCTTCCCGATCTGGCAAAATTCAGGATGCGCTATTAACTGAAAAGTAAAAGCACGTCAGCCTATCGCGCCAGCGTAGCGCGTTGTGTAAAGGATTGCAGCAAAAACAACCCCATGCCTACCATGATCGAAACATCGGCCATATTAAAAATCCCCGTCTGGACAACTCCCAGGTTGATATGCAGGAAATCGGTTACGGAGCCGTGTACAATTCTGTCGTAAATATTGCCGATACCACCTCCGATGGCAAAACTCAGTGCAAGCATGCTCATTTTGGAAATATTCTTCCGTAAAAACATATAACCTACGCCAAATGCCAGGGCGAGAACGGGAATTCCGGACAGCAGGATAAATTTCAGTGTTTCAGGCAAGGCACTTCCGACACTTAAAAAGGCACCTGTGTTTTCAACCTTCGTTAATGTAAAATAACTGCTGATCAGGCTGATATTTTCATAATAATCAACTTTCTGCCTTACGATGTTTTTTGAAATCTGGTCGCAGCCGATGTTGGCAACGAGGACAAACAGGACTGCGATATTGGTAATAATTTTTTTCGTATTCATTTTTAAATTTCAGGATAACGGCTATTTAAGATGTGTCTTAAGAAAAGCTGAAATTTTAATTCTGTTTGACTCCACATCAAACATTTCACCATAATGCGGCGCATTAGGAACAACAGTTAATTCACTTTTTACATTCACATGACGAAGATAAGAACGCAACAAAACCGATTGCGTGTATGGTACCGACTCATCTTTTTCGCCATGGAAGATTAAAAACGGAGGATCATTTGCGTCAACATAGGTGGTTGGACTGGCCAACGTTGCCAAATCCGGTCGTTCCAGAATGGTGGCCCCGAGTAATCGGGCTATTTCGTCAGCAGGGTTTTCGGCCTCGGTTGGCGGGGTAAAAGCAAGGAAATTGGACGGACCATAAAAATCCACAACTGCTTTGATTTTGAATGGCACCTGCTTGCCGTCATGTGAAAACTGCCTGACATTGTTGTTGTTTGAGAGCGCGAGCAATGACGCGAGGTGCCCGCCGGCTGAAAATCCGACCAGAGCAATTTTATTTTTGTCGATATGGTACCGCTCAGCATTTGCATAAAGCCAGCTGACCGCCTGATTACAATCCTGGATCTGTACCGGAAAAATGGCGTCGGTGCTATAACGATAGTCTATGCTGGCGAAGGCATAACCTTCATCAATGAATGATTTAACCGTATTTTTCATATAACCCATGTCGGCAAACTTGTCGTTTAACCGCCAGGCGCCACCGTGAACCCAGATAACCAGCGGGACATTTCCTGTTACGGAGGCCGGCAGGTAAATATCAAGTTTATGCCGTTTTAACGTATCACCGGCATAAGCAAGGTTATTATGCATGACAGTTCCGGCGGGGAAAATGCTTTTGATATGGTCGGGAATCTGCGCGTGCACTGCGCTCACTGTTATTGCGGTGGCCGTCAGGATGGTTTTGGCTGTCCGGCTCAATTTTGAGTACATCAATTTCATATCCGTAAGATTTTCAGTGATTTGCGTTAGTACCAGTTAAAGCACCGATGCGGTTTATCATACTTTCTGGTGATCCATAAGGTTATTAAAATCAACCCATTTTTTAATGATCAGTTCGATGAACCGTTTCAGGTATATCTCATTAAGAAAGACGTTAGACCAGTTATCAAAACGCTGACACTGAACACCGAGATAGAATAAATACGCAGCCGTACTCATAATGGGAATAATGTGTTTTTCGTCATCGTTGATCTTCGTAACCGATTCATAACCATTCAGAAAACTTTCCAGCTTGATCTTGTGCTGGCTTTCATCTTTTTCCAGATTAAACAACTGCATCACGTAATAACCGATGTCAGAAACTAAAAAACCATTGCCGCAGAAATCGAAATCGAAAATGCTGACCGCACCGGAATCGGAAAAATGCATGTTGTCAAACCAGATATCCATGTGAATGGCGCCCAACCTGATTTTTGACTTGTCAATCTGCCCGATTGCTTCTTTCAGGAAATCTCTCAATGCCGCGATGTAAATCATGTCCTTTTCATTCCGGTCGAGGAATTGTGTTAGCCTTTCAACAGACTGGTTTAGCAAAAGGTCAGCGGTATAAGTCACCCGGTCGAGTACCAGATTATGTGTGATCTGATGCATTCTGGCCATGGTTTCACCCACTTTGAAATGTATATCGGTGCCGTAGTTTAATGCCTTGCTGCCCTCGGCGTGTGAAAATAACACACCAAACCGGATGCCTTCCGGGGCTTTGAATTCTTTGATATAGTTTCCCGCTCCGTCTGCCATGGCGAAAGAGACCGGTAGGTTTTGCTCTTTTAAAAGATTAAGCAGTCTAATTTCTTCTAGTATTTCCGTGGTTGTGCGCCAATTTATCGAGTAAACCCGGAATATAAACTTCTGATTTTGACTGGTAACCAGATAAGTATGATTGATCCCGGTTTTTAACAATTTACAGCTGACTGTGTTTTCAAGCTGGTATTCTTTTTGGATAAACCCTGCGAGGTGATCAGCCGAAAGTGTGGTGTTGGTTACCGGAAAAAAGGCCATATGCTATCGCGTGAATTTTGGAGGTAAAGTTGGTTTGAAAAAAGTGTTATTGAATTTTAAGAGACACAGCGGATGTGGTCTATTCATCTTCAATCAACACTTTTCCGACAAAAGTGCTGTATTTTTTAACAGCCAGCTGAACCGCAGCCTGCTGCTTTTTATTTAATGGTTTGAAATAATCGGTTTCGACATCCACTTCCTTGTTTTTGATCGTCCGTTTCCAACTGCCTACAATCTGTCCGTCCGCAACAATCATCCGGTTGTAGGGGATATTGAGTTTTGAGTTTTCCAGAATTTTGGGTGGGAGGCTGAACAACGCAGACCGGTCTTTGTAACTCATACCGTATTCGTCGTAATCCGGCATGAGAAACGTAGCCTGCATTTTTGCAGGAACGTCCGAAACCGGTAAGTGAATGTAGGTTTTACCGTCAAGTTGTTCATGTACAAAATCATCTGGCAAGGCGGATATCCCGATTTTAGCATCTTTAACCGTCAATCCTGACCACATCACGAAATCCTGTAACTGCGCAGGACCGCGGCTCGCAAAATATCCGTAGGCTAATTTGGCCAGCGATTCTTCCTTTGTCAATTCTTTTACTGCCGGCGCGCGTTCGTCAATCAGCGCGTAGGTAAACTGCTTGCCATCACGCGGGCCGCTGCATATCAGTCCGTCCAGTTCAGCCTTCATCATCAGACAGCTTAAACGTACACCATCGCCGGTGACAATCTCTTTATCCAGTTCCGATTTTAAAGCGTTGCGGGTCATATATTTCCCGCCTTCCAGCGTTTTGATCAGAATATCATTACAGCGGTTAAATGTTTTTTCATCGATTTCACATTTCCGGTACATAAACGCATTTATTGCATTGACCCGCGGCGCCGTCAGCGCAATCATCAAGCGAATGTCTTCCGGCGCTACAAAATGCCAGGTTGGCCGCATGATGTGCGTTCTGAGAATCGCCCCTTCGTTAAATGCTTTTTCAACGTCTGCTTCCGTAATGCCGGGCACACGCAGACCAATCGCCCATTTTGCCATGGCGTATTCCTGTGCCTGCATTGCCACCAGGTACTTCACAATTTCCGCAGGAGCAGTCATCGTGTTATGGGCAATTTTCTGGTTGATCAGCCGGGAATGAATAATTTCCTGGGTATTCATGGCTTTCAAGTGCTTGAAATGTTTTCTGATTTATTTGGTCAACTGGGTAATCGGTGTGATTTCAATTTTTTTGAACTCTACTTCCGAACCTTCCGACTGCAAAGCGATCTGGCCTTTTTGCGCCGTTGCATTATAACCGTAATTGACAAAAACACCGTTGATCCAAACTTTAATGGAGTTTTTCACACATTCAATCGTCATGCTGTTCCACTGACCAAGCGGTTTTTCAGTCCCGTCTGTCAGGTTGGGAATCCTTCTTAATTTATCACCGTTTACGCCCCATTTTTCTTTTGGGCCGCGTCTTTTTTCCATATCGGGCGTCGTGATATCTTCCTGAATACACCAGAAATCACCAGCGTTTTCATGCATCATCTGCACTTCGATGGATTTCGGGAACATGTCATACAATGCTCTCGGTGTGGAGACAAAAACCAGAGCGCCGCAATTTCCCGGTTTTCCGGCGAAACGATATTGGAAGGTAAACCGGAAATTTTCATACTGCGCATCGCTGATCAAATGTCCCCCTGGTGTCCCCAGACTGACAAGCAATCCGTTTCGGATGATAAACGGCGTCTTTAATTTTGGATCTTTGTCCATAACCGGCACGTCCGTATGCCAGCCCTTTAAGTCCTTTCCGTTAAAAATACTTTTGGCTTTTTGCGCTTGCGAAATAAGTGGTACAGTAATAAAAATGCAGATAAGTAAAAGGAAACGGTTTGTCATGGTCAGGTTATTTTGGTTTAAATTGTTAATCCCACTTATTTTCTGAAATATCGCTTTTTAGAATTTCATTAATGGAAACTTTCGCGTCCAATAGTGCATAAATGCTGGTCCCGCGTTCCCGTGCATACTGGTTTTCGATTTTCCCGGTACGTAAAATGGTTTTGAACAGCGGTTGTTCTTTTTTTCGTTCCTGATCGTCATCATCGGCGTTCTGAACGAGTATCACATTTTTAATTTCCTCATCAAGCGGTACCCAGTTTATATAATCCGCGTTCATTGTAACGGCCTGAATATTGTATCTGGAATAATAATTAATGGCACCAGCCTGGCCGTAATTATCACAAAGTACCAGTGTATGGCTTTTATCTTCAATCTTTTCATAAGCAGCATCAACTTTCTCCGCAAGTTCTTTCCATCCGAGCATATCTGCAAAGTCCTGCGGCAGAGCGTGATCCTTGCCGTCTTCCCAACGCAGCAAACCCAGCGCCTGATAACGTTTCGAATGCTGACTCATCACAGCCGGACTGTCAATCGGGAAAGCCACCCTGAATACGGGAATAAATAAAAGCAGAATAACCAGCACAGCTACCGGACGGAGCCAGGTAAATTTTACCCGGAGTGCGTTTTCAAGATAGACAGCGCCGAAAGCGAAGAAAATCGGGTAAAGCCCGATCGCGTAATAACCTTTGGCTCTCAGATAAGTGAACAGGGATAAGGTGAAAACAAAAGCCAAGAAAAATGCCTGGTATTTTCGAAAGGCTGGATAGCGGAAGAAGGAAAAAAATCCGGCAAAGAGCACGAAAATCGATCCCATAAAAAACAAGAGCTGTTCTTTAAGAAAGTCGAGCCGGTTCACGTTCACCAGCTGCGTTTTTTCAAGCAATTGCATATGATGGACAACCGGGAAGTTATTCTGAAACTGCCAGATAAGATTGGGCAAGGCGATCAGCAAGGCTATAATTCCCGCAAAGTAAAGATGTTTATTGGCGAAAATCTTACGCTGAGGTGTGATCAGAAGCGCCGGAATAAGTCCGATAACCTGGAAAATGATATTGTATTTGTTCAGAAAACCAAAACCAAGGGCGACCGCCGTGAGGTAAAGCCACTTGTTGTCCTCAGACTCTATGTATTTTAAAACCGAAAAATAGAGCAGTGTCCAGAAAAGCACATCGGCAGAATTTGGCTGATAGAGCATATTGATCCGGAGTAACACGGAAAAAGTAACGGCCGCTGCACCCAGGATCAGCGCAAACAAACCACCCTTTAATGCTTCTATCGCTTTCCAAACGACAACCATCGTCAGCACGCCAAACAGCGCTGGGAAAAATTTAACCCAAAAAACAGAATTGCCCAGGAGTAAAATCAGATAGGAAATCCAGGACGTAAACGGTGGAACCGACAGATAACCCCAGGCGAGATGTTTCGCCTGATCCAGATGCAGGTATTCGTCGCGATGCAGGTCATATCCTGGACCTATTATGACAGCATGCAACCCCAATTTTACAAGGATAAAAAGCCAGAGTATAAGTGTTTTCTTCAAGGGAAGTCTGTTTTCAGGGTTTGGAAAAGATCAGTTAACGTTTAGGTGTTTTCTATTTTCGGCGGATCGACGGTAAATTTCATAACCAAAGCCGTCTGATTTTTGTCTTCATGGGTGAAAACAATTTTCTTATCACCGTCAAAGACAAATCCCGCTTTTTCATAACAGCGGATCGCCGGGAAGTTATCCTCAAAAACGTATAGGTAAATCAGGTCGGGGGCGAAGACACGTTTACATTCGTCGACCAGCAAATTAACAAACCGAAGGCCTAATCCTTTCCCACGGCTGTTTTGGTTTCCAACGAGCAATCTCCCAAGCCGAGGAGTATTGATATCGTCAACGATTATTTCTCCAAAGGCAAAAGCTTCGTTCTGGTCGTCATAGGCCATGTAAAACTGGCGTCTTGGAAAGGAGCTTTGATAGGCTGCGATCTGTTGCCGGGTTAACGGAAATGTCCAGGCAGTACCTGCGAATTGGAACAAAAGATCTGCGTCTGTGATCCAGCTATTTAAAAGATCAAAATTGTCCGGCGAATAGTTTTGAAGCCTCATGAATTGAAACGCGCAATGGTTTTACGAAAAATTATTCAATTATGACATAAACTTAACCGAGAGTTAACATCATTCCTATATCTTTGGTAGGAGTGGTAAGCATTAAAGTAAAATCGTATAGTGACCTATGTTTTGGTATGAAGAGGAAGTTGTGAGAGTGGGGAAGGAATTGTCGCGTTTGGATTATTTGCCGGAAACTGTTTTTTACGGCAGTTCCACATTTACATTATGGGAAACGTTGTATACCGATTTTGAGGCATTAAAGCCTGTGAATCTGGGTTTTGGCGGTTCCACGCTCGCGGCCTGCGCGTGGTTTTTTGACCGGGTTCTGGCCCCGGTTACTTCGGCGAAATCGATTATTATTTATGCCGGCGACAACGATCTTGGCGATGGAAGACAACCGGAGGAGGTTTGCCTGTTTTATCGTCAGTTAATTAGTCAGATACGAAACCGGTTCGGAAATATTCCCTGTTCGTTCGTTTCCATTAAGCCAAGTTTGCAAAGATGGGAAATTATCGAACAGATAAAATCTGCTAACCGGCTGATTCTTGCAGAAGTTGAAAAAGACGAATTTCAGCACTATATTGATATTTTTCCGGAAACACTGAATGAATTCGGTTATCCCCAGAAAGCATTTTTTGAAGCAGACGGGCTGCACCTGAGCAACGAAGGGTATGCTGTCTGGAAGGAAGTGATAAGTAAACAGATTAGCCTGATTAACTAACTTTTAACGCAACGGTTTTAATTGTCGGAGTGCCATGGAAAGAGGATATCATAAGTGGTTCAGCAAGATACTTGATCGGGACATGGAGCTGTTGGCTTTTGGGCATTCAGGCGAGCCGGTGATTTTTTTCCCGACAAGAGGGGCCCGTTTCTATGACTTTGAAAACTGGAAGGTGATTGAAGCCATGCGCGACAAAATTGAATCCGGAAAGCTTCAGGTATTTTGCGTGGACAGTATTGATAACGAAAGTTTTTATTCTGATGCACTGCCCGAAGCCCGGATTTTGCGGCACGGACAGTACGAAAGCTATATTCTCAAAGAAGTGATTCCTTTCATCAGGAAGCAAAACAGTGATAAACGGCTGGTCTCGGCGGGTTGCAGCCTGGGCGGTTATCACGCCGTCAACATTGCCTTCCGGCATCCGAAACTTTTTACAAAGGTTGTGGGCATGAGCGCCCGATACGATCTGACGATATCGCTTCCGTTTTTTGATGACCTTTTCGACGGGTATTTTAACGATACGATTTATTACAACATGCCAACGCGGTTTATAGCCATGCTTTCGGACAAGCGGATCGTCAGGCAGATCAAAAAGCTTGAAATCATCCTGGTAATCGGACTGGAAGATTCTTTCCTGGAAAACAACCGGCAGCTGAGCAACGCGCTCACGAATCTCAAAATCCCGCATGCCTATTACGAATGGCAGGAGGAGGCGCATCGCTCGCGTTACTGGCGTCAGATGGTTCAGTTGTATTTGTAAATTTTATACGAAACGGATATTTTACAGAACTAAAAACGGTTTTGTCGTTTTGATGAATTCCATGTTTCGTGATTTCCTTGTTTCAACAATCTTTTTCTCGATATTCGGGTTATACTTTCAATAAACCTACCCGATAAATGATCCGACCTTTGAGCATGATTGCGCTGCTGGTTTCCTCCTATGCGGCTACTGCGCAGAAAATCAGCTATGATGTTTCTTTCCCCAATATCGTTCACCACGAGGCCAGCATTGAGGTTACGGTTACCGGCGCACCTCAAAAACAATTGTTGTTCAGAATGAGCAGGTCGTCTCCAGGGCGTTATGCTACCCACGAATTTGGAAAAAATGTTTACGATGTTATTGCCCTGGATAAGGCCGGAAAGCCGATGCCCGTGCAGCGCGTGGATGGCGATATCTATCAGGTGAACACAGCCGGCGGATTTGCCAAAGTTCGTTACACGCTGTATGCAAACCACCCGGATGGAACCTACGCCGGCGTTGATCAGCACAGTGTTCAGCTAAACGTTCCGGCGTCTTTTATGTGGGTAAAAGAATTGGAAAAGGCGCCTGTTGAGGTGAATTTCAGGTTGCCGGAAGGCAAAGACTGGACAATCGCGACTCAGCTTAAGCCTACCGGAAAAACGAATGTCTTCACCGCGCCTGATTTGCAGTACTTTATGGATTCGCCTGTTAAAATTGGTAAACTGACGATAAAGGAATGGTCTTTGAAGAATAAGGATAACAAAAATCTTGATTTCAGACTGGCATTGGAGGCTGACATAGACCCGTCAGGAGCAACGCAATTTGCCAATAAAATACAAAAAATTACAGAGGAAGCAGGAGCCATTTTTGGCGAATTTCCCGCGTTTGACTACGGTCAGTATACCTTTCTTGCGAGCATCAATCCTTATGTAAAAAGCGATGGCATGGAGCACCGTAACAGTACGATGATTGCGCTGCCGGTTAAATTTGATGGTTCCAATAACCTGCTGGGTGTTTTTTCGCATGAGTTTTTCCATAGCTGGAATGTGGAGCGTATCCGTCCGAAAAGTCTGGAACCGTTTAATTATGAAAAAAGCAACATGAGCCGTGAGCTGTGGTTTGCAGAAGGATTTACGCAGTATTACGGCGAATTGATATTAAAAAGAGCCGGTTTCAGGAATCTGGATGACATAACCGGAACGTTCAGCGCCCTGGTGAATACCAAGGAAAATACACCCGGAGCCAAAAGAGTATCACCGGCAGAGGCGAGTTGTATGGCTGTGTTCGTGGATGCGGGTGTAGCGGTTGACAAAACAAATTATCCCAATACCTACACGTCCTATTATCCCTACGGTGCGTCGATTGCAATGGCGCTCGAACTAGAACTGCTGAGCCGCAAGCTTTCGCTTGACGATTATATGAAAGCGGTGTGGGTTAAATATGGTAAAACAGAAATCGCTTACACGATCTCAGACTTGCAGCAGGTACTTGAAACGGTAACCGGTGATAAAGGTTTTGCTGCGGATTTCTTCAAAAAGTATGTCAATGGGCATGAGTCATTTGACTATGCGCCGCTGTTTCAAAAAGCAGGACTGACGTTGAAAAAGGAATTTGAAGGGCAGGCGTGGCTTGGCAATGTACGTTACAACACCGATCTTGTGATTGCGGGCAATACGATGATTGGCACCCCAATTTATGACGCAGGGCTCGATATCGACGACCAGATTCTTAAACTGGATGGCAAATCGGTTAAAGCGGAATCCGAGGTCAAAACGCTCCTGGCAGATCATAAACCGGGTGACGAAATCAGCGTAGAATATATACACCGCGGTGAAACGAAACTGGCTATGATGAAACTGACTGAAAATCCGAGACTGGTGGTTATTCCCAATGAAAAGCTGAATCTGCCGGTAACGGAAACGATGCAGGCGTTAAGAAAAAGCTGGCTGGATTCAAAAGTAAAGTAATTACCGGGTTTTTGTTTTGATTAATCCGCTGGTGTAGAGCAACAGTACGCTGTCCAGAATATCGAGAATCGTTTCCAGTGGCAGGTCCTCATTGGGATTAAATGTCATAATTTTCATTCTGGATCGATCATCCTGGACTAATCCGGGATGATCGATCTTTTTTCCTTCCACAATGCCCAGATAAGGGAAATTGGTTTTTTTATCAATCCACAAGTAACAGAACATTTTACCTTTGTAACAGAAAAAAGGCATACGGTATTTCCAGGCCTCCGTAATTTCCGGATTTCTGTCGAGTATGATCTTTCGTAATGCCGAAAGACAGCTTTTCACCGGCTCTTCTTTCTGTAAATAATAATTGTCTGTTTCTTTCATAATCTATTTTGAAATCTGCTTTACATCGAGCTGCTGAATCAGTGCAGGATTTTCAGGAGTTAATGTAAAATATACGTTCAATGTCCCGTTTTCACCTTGGATATGAAAGTTGCCGCGAAGCTGATTTTCCGGTATCAGTTCCGTTATATTTTTGATTTTACCAATTTTGGCGAAAAGCTGCTGCGTGTCTTTTCTTCTTATCTCTAATGATTTATCAGGGAAAAAATTAACAGCGAAAATCCCTGAAGCGGTGGATTCCGTCCAGTCTGGAAGCAGTTTAACCAATTCCGCTTTAAGTTGTTTCAAAACTGGCGATACCGGAAGCTCCCGAGGTTTGAGCCCTGCGATTGATATGAGCGTATCCATCACGGCAAAGTTGACGGTATTCATTCCCGCGTAGGTTAAATTTCCATTGGCAATTACGCCAATTCCGTATTCGGGCATAATCCACCACTGGCTGCCAAATCCCGGCAAACCACCTGTATGGCCTGCAAACAAACGATTTTCACAATCACGGCTGATCCGAAGCCCATATCCATAACTGCTGACCAAAGCACAGTTCCGGCCATTTGGATAGCTGAATTTTGTGTTCAGGTTATTGAAAGTCCAGGGCTGCTGCATTTCACGGACCGAGCTCCGTTTGACGGGTCCGGTTTCTTTTCCGTCTTTGGGAGGCCAGGCAGCGAGATGAAACGCCATGTATTTCCCGAAGTCTTCAATGGAAGTCAGTATGCCACCCATCGCGCCATAAGTGCCGTCGTGTAACAATTCTTCTTCTTTCCACTGGCCATCTTCCCGGCGATAACCATGGGCGAGCAAATCCGCAGGCGCCTTGGTATATTCCCAAAGGGTATTGTTCATTCCAAGTGGTTTGAAAATCTGATCATTGATGTACTGTTGGTACGAAATGCCGGTAACATGGCTGATAATCTTTCCAAGCATGGCAAAACCCAGGTTGCTGTATTCATACTGAACACCGGGCACATTGGAGTTTGACAATCCGTCTTGTATCAGTTTAATCAACGCCTCGTCTTGTGTATCAAGCTGTCGGTCGCCCCAGGGGTTATCTTCCGGAAAACCTGCGGTATGCGTCATTAAATTGCGAACCGTAATGGCTGGAGAATCCGTTGTTAGCAGAGGCATTGCTTTTAGTTCAGGAATATAGAGATACGCCGGATCGTCAAGTTTTAACTTTCCTTCATCCCTGAGCTTTAAAATGGCCATGGTAGTCACACTCTTACTCATCGAAGCAATACGGAAAAGCGATTTTCCCGAGGCCTTTGTCTTCTTTGCAAGATCGGTGTATCCATAACCGTCCGCATACAAAACCTGGTCATCCACGACCACGCCAAATGCAAGGCCTGGAAAATTGTTTTTCTCAGCGTATTCCCTGTACAGCTTCTCTACAACCGGCAAAGCGGCTTTAATTTTTGTAAGACGATCCGGGTCGGTGAATACCGGCGGCTGATAGGTTTGTGAATGTGTGGTAACGGACTTTTTTACCGGGTGATTTTTCGTTTGGCCGTAAGCAGCCGGATATAACAGAACAGATAAAGGGAGAATAAATCTTTTCATGATATAGTAATTGAGTATTTATTTCTTCGTGAAGGTAATGGAATCCACAATGTGTGTACTCCATTAACCTCACGAATTTCTCAATTTACGATATCAATCGTTTAATAATTTCATGTAAATCTGATTTCCCTCCGGATCCAGATGAATTTCGTAGGTATATTTTCCACCTTTGAGCTTGTCTTCTCCTACGTAGTCAATAGGCTGGATGATATAAGGTTCTCCGTTAATATCAAGTTTTACGAAGCTGTAACGATAGGCGAAATCGAATTTTTTGTAGTCAGACAGCTGACTATCAGGTAAAGTACCATATTTATTGACACCACCACTTGTGTTTACTTCGATGTTTTCAAAAGGGAGTAAACTTGCATTTTTAAGTCTGATTTCTACATCGCCTTTTGCTGCAACATCATTATCCAATGACTTCTCTTTTGAACAACTGAGATGTAGCAGTGCCACCAGGGCAAAGATGCATAATAGTAGTTTCTTCATAACGATTGGTTGGTTTACAGTTCTTTCTTAAAAAATCATTCCCGTTTCTACACAGGTTTTTGATCTTTTTTCAGTGCCAGGCTTATTTACAACGCATGAAAAGCGTTTTTTGTTTTCGTTAATTTTGTATTTCAGGGGCGAAACAATTCTATTTTTTGTTAATCAACTGGTAGAAAAGAAGTTAAATTTTCAATTTAAAAATAAATTCTCCATATCCTGACTCGATCTCGACGCGCTGTAAAACGCCGGCCCGGTAGGTGTATGTCATGACGTCGCCATCCGGGAGGGTGGTTTCGTAAACCGAAGCTGCAATTTCCTTGAATTTAAGAAAAGTCAGGAAAACTTCCGAATAGATTTCACTTTTTGCGATGGGTTCGTTGAAGTATAACCAGGTTACAGTGGCCGGTATATTGCTCTTCATTTTCACGACATCGTCCTTATCCTTTTTTAATTCGTAGTGATTATCGTTGTAGTGCGTGGTGCTTGTCAGCTTCTTTTTCTTATTCACGAAACGTTGTACCTGAGCTTCTTTAAGCTGTGAGTTTGTGAAAAGATTGGTCGTATTTGACTGAATGTGAAACGATAATAACATGTTCACGTTCATCTCGCTGTCCGTCGCATAAAACTGTCCGTGCGGCTGACTTTGGGATGTCGCCTTCAAAAAACCGATCTCTTTTCCACGCCACAGCACCGAATAATTTCTATATTGCTGGGCATACGTATCGTGGGCAAGCAAACAGATCAGCAGGATAAAAATCTGTTTGAGACCAGTGGAAACATATGTGTGAAATTTATTTACCGGCATACTGTCTTGTGTTAATGAATGATCGGGAGCGAATTTCTTCTATCGCCCTCTATCAAGGAAAGGTTTACAATTAGCATGCCATCTGATAAAATGCGCTTGCCGACGCATTGGAATCTTATCCCCATTTACATTTTGATGTCTTAGGCAACAATGATAGTAATTGCTTTCCTAATGTAATAAATAACTGAGCAAACGGAAAGGGGATGGGTAGAAAAAAGTGTTGGGTGTTGGGAGAAGGGCAGGGAGATGGTCTGAAAAAAAGAAGTCAACTTTTCAAAGGGTCACGCCCCTGTTGACTTCTTGGGGCCTGTGCCTCAGGATTGGTAAATAAAGTATAAGCT
The DNA here is from genome assembly GCF_024220585.1 of Dyadobacter diqingensis. Taxonomy (GTDB): domain Bacteria; phylum Bacteroidota; class Bacteroidia; order Cytophagales; family Spirosomataceae; genus Dyadobacter; species Dyadobacter diqingensis. The sequence goes on along the minus strand of NZ_JAMXKF010000004.1, from coordinate 694,641 downwards.
CAGGTTAGAGTGGAAAACGCTTACAAGCGTTTCCCCTGAATCCGGAATGCATTTAAAATTGCCAGCAGCGCTACCCCAACATCAGCAAATACTGCCTCCCAAAGGGTAGCAATTCCCCCGGCACCCAGTATCATGACCAGGACTTTAATACCCATCGCCAGCCCAATATTTTGGTAAACAATGGATTTAGTGATTTTTCCTGCCTTAATGGCCGATACAATTTTTGAGGGCTGGTCATTCTGAATAACGATATCCGCGGTTTCGATGGCCGCGTCGGATCCTAAACCTCCCATTGCCATACCCACATCAGCCAGTGCGATGACTGGTGCATCATTCACACCGTCGCCTACAAAGGCAATTTTCTTTCCCTGATCTTTTAATTCCTGTACAATTCTGACCTTATCTTCCGGGAGTAAATCTCCGTAACTTTTGTCGATCAACAGTTGCGACGCAATAGCCGAAGTGACAGCCAGTTTGTCGCCGGAGAGCATAATGGTTTCGATGCCCAGCGCTTTCAGGTCTTTTATTGTTTGTGCTGAATCTTCCTTTATTTCGTCAGCGATCGTGAGATATCCAGCATATTGATTATCAACAGCCACGAGAACAATCGTCTCAACAATTTTTTCGAGATCCTCGGGATATTGCACGGAAAACTTCTGCATCAGTTTGGTATTGCCCGCAAGAACCATTTTGCTTTCCACAGTCCCTTGAAGTCCTAATCCTGCATATTCTGTCACATCCACGGGTTTGGCGAGTACACTGCGATCGGCGTATTGCACAACGGCTTTGGCTACCGGGTGGGTGGAATAACTTTCCAGAGAAGCGGCAAGAGTCAGAAACTGATCGAGATTCAGATTTGTCTCAACTTTCTGCACAGCAAAAATACCTTTTGTTAACGTGCCTGTTTTATCCGAAACAACCGTGTCGATATTGGTGACAACATCCAGAAAGTTTGATCCTTTTACCAGAATCCCGTTTCTTGATGCCAATCCGATACCGCCAAAATAACCCAGGGGAATCGAAATCGTCAGTGCACAAGGGCAGGCTATTACCAGAAACACCATGCCGCGATATAACCATTGCTGGAAGTCATAATTTTGGACAAAGAAATAAGGCACAAGGATAATCAGCAATGCCAGACCGAAAACAATGGGCGTGTATATCTTGGCTAATCGGCTGACTAATAGTTGTGTAGGTGCTTTTCTTGCTGTTGCGTCCTGAACCATCTCCAATATACGTGATAGCTTGGAGTCTTTGAAGAGTGACTTAACTTCGATTTCCACCGTTTTTTCGGTATTGATCATCCCGGCCAAAATCGATTCATCCCTGGTTTTCACACTCGGTTTTGACTCTCCTGTAAGCGCAGCCGTATTAAATGTTCCTGAATCCGAAACCAGAATTCCGTCCAGCGCGACCTTTTCCCCAGCCTTTACCAGTATTCGTTCACCGGGCAGGACATCCAGAGGTGAAACCACCAGATTTTTGTGTTCGCGGATTACCGTGACAGCCTCAGGACGAATATCCAAAAGTGCTTTGATGGAACGTTTCGATTTGCTGACAGCCAGATCCTGAATTAGCTCACCGATTTCATAAAAGATCATAACCGCAACACCTTCGCTGAATTCGCCTATATAAAAAGCGCCAAATGTAGCGATCGTCATTAAGGTAAATTCGTTAAACAGATCACCCCGGCCGACACGTTGAAAAGCCCTGATTACCGTTTTGTAACCGGCAAGAAGATAAGCGGAAAGCATCAGCGCGATTTCCACATAACGATTAATCTCAATGTGCAGAATAAAGCTGGCAATCAGAAAAACTGCAAGTATCAGCAGGCTTAGCCACAAAGTCCAGCGGCTTTGAAGTAATCCGGCATTTTCACCACCGTGGTCGTGGTCATGGTCGTGGTCATGATCGCCATGATCGTGATTATGGTTGTGGTCGGACTTATGTTTATGATTGTGAGAAGTCGCGGTTTCGGAGCCGCAGCAGCTGTCTCCCTCGTGTACGTGTTTGATATTACTTTCGTTTTTCATGTGCCGGATTAAAAACCTGAATGATTCTAATACCAATCTGGTTTTTAGTTTAATGTTGATAACGTCAATTGATTAACTCCTGACAAAGATAACTTGTAAATGCGTGCAACAGGGTTACATGTGCTGAAAATCAGATAGTTGCACTATTGTTGCAATGTGTTTTTCGATCTGCCTCTGGCTTTAAAAATTTAATTCAGAGCACGTTATATCGGATGCGTCTGATCTGACGCCGTTGAAAAATTTTGTTCAAAGGGTTCATTAACGCGGAAATCAGTACATGTCAGCGACAAGCGTCCCCAGCTTTTTAAGACTTTTGTCGATGGTTTCATCGTACGGTGTGCCAAAACTGATCCGTATGTAATTGGTAAAACGGCCGTCGGTGCTGAAAATCTGGCCAGGCGCTATACTGACTTTTTCTTTGATCGCTTTCTCAAACAACACAAACGCATCAATTTTCGGGTTCATTTCGATCCAAAGTACATAACCTCCCTGCGGCCGGCTCACGTTGGTATCTTTGGGGAAATAATCCGAGATCGCCTGCGTGTAACGAAGGCATTGCGTGTGCAGTGCTTTTCTGAGGTTTCGCATGTGCAGGTCATATCGCCCGGTTTCAAAAAAAAGTCCGATTGCTGCCTGCGTAGGTGTGGCGGCCGATACGGTATAGTTCAGTTTAAGGCTGATCACTTTGTCGATAAACCTGCCCGGAATACACCAGCCTACGCGATAACCCGGTGCCAGCGACTTGGATACCGATGAGCATAACATCACCAATCCTTCCTTGTCAAAACTTTTACAGGTTTTCGGGCGGGTTTTGCCAAAGTACATTTCGCCGTAAATGTCGTCTTCAATCAGCGGAATCTGATGTTTTGCCAGAAGTTCAACCAGTTGTTTTTTACGTTGGTCGGGCATCAGACCACCCGCCGGATTGCAAAAATTAGGTACAAACAGACAGGCTTTTACAGGAACGGTTTTCAACGCTTTTTCGAGATATTCGATGTTAATACCCGTTTCCGGTTCCGCCGGGATTTCCAAAACTTTTAATCCCAGACTTTTCATCACATTAAATATTCCGAAATAAGTAGGGCTTTCAATCGCGACGGTATCTCCTGGTTCTGTCACTGCCTGCAAACAAAATACCAGCGCTTCCATACAGCCCTGTGTGGTTACGACATCTTCTTCGGTGATATTTCCGTTCCAGTTAAAAGCGTGTTTCGCGATCTGTTTTCTCAATGTAAGGTTTCCTTCAATTTCCTCGTAACCGGTACAGCTGTTCGGGCTGCGCCGTATCGCTTCCATCATCGCTTTATTCAGCTTGGCTTCTGGTATCAGCGATCCCGAAGGCGTGGCTCGGGACAATTTTACAATTCCCTCCTGATTGATGGATTTGTAAACGAGCCGTAACATTTCATCGACACTGGCCTTTACCGGATTAAAAGCAGGTTTGAGCGCTTGCGGCGTTTTAGGATATTGCGAAGGGCTGAAACGTACAAAATACCCGGACTTAGGCCTCGCTTCGATAAACCCTTTGTTTTCAAGTTCAATATAAGCTTTGTAGGCCGTGCTGATGCTGATACCCTGCTCTTTGCTCAATGCCCGAAGTGATAAGAGTTTATCGCCTGTTTTTAGTATATTGTTTTCAATCTGATTTTCAAGCCGTTCCGCAACAACAGTGTAAAGAAAATCTTCTTTCGTAAGTGTATCTTGCATAGGTTTTTGAATTTTAATTAACAGATCTGCATTATCTGTTATGCTGCTAATTTAAAAAAGTGAATCTGTTTTTTAATTAAAAAATGGAGAATTTTTGCAAAATCATTTATCACAAGTTTTGAAAGTATCACATGAATCCACATTTTAAAGCCTACGCAGCACTGATCCTGGTTTGTTTTTTCTGGGGGACGACCTATCTGGTCGCGAGGATCGGCGTGGCTAGTTTCCCGGCTTTTATGTTTATGGGTATCAGGAATACAATGGCCGGCAGTTTACTTTTAACTTTCCTGTTTTTTACCAAACAGCGGGCGCAGTGGAACTGGCGCGATGCCGGTTTGCAGGTGGTACCCGGGTTATGCATGATCACATTCGGGACTGGTATTGTTGGCTGGGCGGTTAAGTTTATCCCAAGCGGACTGGCAGCATTGATCTGTTCGATGATACCTATTTTTACCATTATTTTGAATCTTACGCTGAGAAAGAGCGAGAAGATCAACTGGCAGATTTTGGCGGGTATGCTGCTCGGATTTTGCGGTGTTGTCCTGATTTTTGGCGATAATCTTGAATTTGTTCATGATGCCAATGGGTTAAAAGGCATCATTGTCGCGCTTGTATCGTGTATTTTCTGGTGTCTTGGTGGCATGTATACCCAAACATACCGGTCCGGATCTGACGCTTTCTTCAACGCCGGCGTACAAATGCTGACAGGTGGTTTGGGCCTTTTTGGGTTAAGCATCCTGAATGAAGACTGGCATAATATTCCTGAAATGAATAACACTTCTTTCATGGCGTTACTTTACCTGATCCTTTTCGGCTCAATTCTGGCTTTTGCTTCTTATCTGTATGCCATGTCTAAACTGCCGGCCGGACTGGTTTCGGTATATGCCTATATCAATCCGTTGGTCGCCATTTTGCTTGGATTTATTATTTTAAATGAAAAGATCACCTGGTTTACGGCTGCGGCATTTATCGTGACCATGAGCGGCGTTTTTCTGGTTAAATCCGGTTACGTTTTACAACAGCGAAAACTACATAAAGAAATATAAAATGGAGATTGCAGTATTTGATTTTCTTTACAGACGGGACCTCAAAAAGCTACGAAACGAGATCCTGGCCTATACATCGGAGGATTCATTATGGGTGCAGATTCCTGGGACAATTAATTCGGGCGGTAACATATGCCAGCACCTGATCGGAAATCTGAGAACTTATATAGGGCTGCCGATTGGCGGATACGCCTATGTCAGGGACAGAGACGCTGAATTTTCGGCCAGGCTTTTTTCACAAGAAGAATTATTGAACGAACTTGACGTACTTCTGGAAATTATTCCGGACTCAATTATGAAACTGTCTGATGAGGCATTAGCACGCGAATATCCGCACGATATTCTGACAATCAATGCCGAACAAAGTTATAGCCTGGTACTTACCCATCTCGCGATGCACCTTGCCTGGCACACGGGGCAGATTAATTATCACCGTAGAATTGTAAATGCGTAAAACAACTTAGCAAAAAAATAGCCATGGTCAACGCCAAAGAATTTTCAGAAGAATGGGTTAGCGCCTGGAACAGCCAGGAGATCGACAAAATCATGAAACATTATGCAGAGGATATTGAATTTTACTCTCCCGTCATTCAAAATCTGGGGGTAAATCAGGAAGGTGTATTGAGAAACAAAACGGAACTGAGAGAATATTTTCAGAAGGCGCTGGCGCTTTATCCCGATCTATTTTTTGACCTGCATGAGGTGCTGTCCGGGACAAATTCCGTGATTTTATATTACACGAGCATCAATAACAAAAAGTCGGCCGAGTTTATGCAATTCGATGAGGCAGGAAAAGTAAATTTTGTAAGGGCGCATTATAATTAAGTGAATGAACGAAGTATTAAAAAATGATCTTGAAGACATTGCTTCAATTCTGGAAGAGATCAAAAGAAGCAGCATCGATTATCTGAATGAAATCAATGAAGTACCAACGACGAGGACTGATCAGCAGGTCGATTTTGCAACCCTGAATGAAGCAGGACTGGGTACGCATAAAACGCTCAAATTATTCAATGATAATTTCAGAAAGTTAATGGTTTCCAGCGCGGGGCCACGTTATTGGGGTTTCGTAGTAGGAGGGGTTACGCCGGCAGCACTGGCAGGTGACTGGTTAACCCCGGTTTTTGATCAGAATACACAAAGCACGCAAGGTAACGGTGATATTTCTGCGATTTTAGAGCTGCAAACCATTCGTCTGATGACCGAACTGCTGGGACTTCCTGATACGTTCAATGGCGGATTTGTAACGGGCGCGACGATGTCCAATTTCTCCTGTCTGGCCGTAGGGCGGCAGTGGGCGGGTGCGCAGCTGGGTCGGGATATTGCAAGAGATGGTATGGACAAAGAAATTGTCGTTTTGGCTGCCACGCCGCATTCTTCGGTGATCAAATCGTTGTCAATGCTGGGTTTTGGTAGTAATAACATCGTTAAAGTTAATAACCTTCCGGGACGTGAAGCCATTGATCTTTATGACTTAGAGCAAAAACTGATCAGTCTGCAAGGTAAATCGGTCATTCTGAATTGCAGTGCCGGAACGGTGAATACGGTTGATTTTGACGATCTGGCTGCCATTTCTTCTCTGAAACAGAAGTATAATTTCTGGATGCACGTGGATGCGGCTTTCGGCGGTTTTGCTGCCTGTTCAGACCATTATAAACACTTGGTCGCAGGTTGGGAATTTGCCGACAGTATTACAATCGATTGTCATAAATGGATGAACCTGCCCTATGACAGCGCCGTTTTTCTCGTGCAAAAGGCACATCAGCAGTTGCAGGTGCAAACTTTCCAGAATTCCAACGCGCCTTATCTGGGCAACCCGGAAGAAAACTTTTCCTATCTGAATTTCCTCCCTGAAAATTCGAGAAGATTTCGTGCATTGCCTGCCTGGTTTAGTCTGATGGCTTATGGCAAAAGCGGATTTAAGTCGATTATCGAAAACAACATCGATTGTGCGCAGCAATTTGGCCGTTATCTGGCTGGTAGCAGGGATTTTGAACTAACTGCGCCGGTACGGTTAAATGTCGTTTGTTTCAGGTTAAACGAGAAAGAGAAAACAGCCCGGTTTTTAGATGTTTTCAATAAACGCGGCAAAGTATTTATGACGCCCACGATTTTAAATGGTGAAACATGTATCCGGGCCGCTTTTGTAAATTACAGGACCTCCGGTAAGGACATCGCCATTGCTATTCAGGAACTGGAAGAAACATTAAAATTGCTGTAACCGTTTATTAGATTTCGGTAAAATATCCGTGAACTCGCAACGCTTTTTTGTAATTTAGTGTCTGTTAAGAAAGACCTTCAAAAAAGTAACACACATGCTAAGACGCTCTACGATATTGCTGCTTATTCTCTGCTTCCAGCTGGTACACTGCCGGCAGGCAAGATCGTATGTCAGAGCGCAGGAACTTCCTAATTATGACAAAGGCGTAGCAAATCACATTCTTTTTCTTGATTTTCAGATTACGCAGGACAAGGAGAAAGGCGCCGTAAAAGCAGAACTTATTAATGCCATTGCCGGTAACGGCAAAATGAAAGATCATGGCCAGGGCAGCATTTATCCCGATCAGATTAAAGTGGTTCATTATTTCAGTGACCGGAGAACACCGGTTGAAATGTTTTATGAACACCCGTTATTGAGAACGGCCGAGGTTTTTAGTCAGGATGGTAATTTAAGCAAAAGCACGCAGACAGCCCTTAAAGGAACTCTTTCAATTCGCTTTCAGGAAGACCAGGCCCGGGAAAAAATCGAGTTATACAGTGTCACTCCCGATCGGGGAGCAGTGAAAATATATAGCCTGCTGGTCAAAAAATGAAAACATCTTTTACCGCAATAGCAGGTTTGCTGCTTTTAAGTATTGGCGTAGCGGCTCAGAAATTTCCTGTGGATACCATTTATAAAGCCGGAGCAATCGACAATCGCGTTAATATCGTGATCCTTGGCGATGGTTTTACAGAGGAAGAGCTTCCAAAGTTTTTAAATGAGTCGAAAAAATTCGCTGATTTTTTCCTGAGTTACTCACCGTATAATCGTTACAGGAATTATTTCAATATTTTTTCAATCAGCACGCCTTCGAAGGAAAGTGGGATTACGAATCCGGGAACTGCTTTCGATGCCTATCCTGACCAGCCGGTTGAGACGAAGGAAACTTATTTTGGCTCTTCGTTCGGAAATTACATACATCGGCTGGTGACCATTAGCCGTTACACCACATTGTCGAATTTAATGGCCATGAATTTCCCTTCTTACGATCTGATCGTGGTCTTGGTAAATTCTCCGTGGTATGGCGGTTCCGGTGGTTCGTTTGCAGTGCATACGTTACATGAGCAGGCGAATAAAATTGGTGTCCATGAGATAGGGCATACGTTAACCCATCTGAATGATGAGTATTGGGCAGGTTCGGGATACGGGTGGGAGGCTCCTAATATGACCAGTAACAATAATACCGCTACGATAAAATGGAAAAACTGGCTTAATACTTCGCACATCGGCGTGTTCAGACATGGTGATGGTGATGCATCAAACTGGTTCAAGCCAACAACGACGAATTGCCTCATGGAGGTATTGCATAAGGAATTTTGCAATGTTTGCAGGGAAGCTACCGTAGAAAGGATTCTGGAATTGGTTGATCCGGTCGAAAAATTCACGCCCGACAATGAGGAAGCAGTGGTGATGAAAGAGAATGGCGCATCTTTCTCTGTCGAGTTATTGGCACCCAATCCGAATTCATTGATGGTTGAATGGAGTCTTGGTGGTAAGCCACTCGATGCAAAAACGCAACAAGTTGATATCCCTTTTTCTGCATTGTACACACGAATTACGGATTTGACCGCTTCGGTATTCGATTCAACTTTCACCAGCAGGCAGGACGACAGGAAAGTTAGGAGGACGAAAACGATTACATGGAAACTGGAACGAAAAGACATCCCTTTGAATTTTCATGTGGTTGCTGACCGGGATACGGTTTGTGCGGGAGAAAGTACTATCCTTACGGCGCAAGGTTGCCTGGGAACGTTAAACTGGTCAACTGGCGAGCATACCGAGGTTATTAAGGTAACACCTGCTTTGTCGGCTGATTATACCGTCGACTGTTATGAGCGGAGAACAGACAATGTTCATCCCGCGGCAATCAGGATCGTTGTGAACGCACTTCCAACAGTTTCAGCTTCCAATACCGGCCCCTATTTTAAAGGTGCACAGATAGAATTGAAAGCCAAGTCTTCGGACAGCTATGATTGGATTGGGCCGGATAATTTCAAATCTGCTTTACAAAATCCGGTAATAAAAAATGCCGATACGGTCAATCAGGGCACTTACACTGTAACAACAAAAAATAAGGCGGGTTGTATGGCGTCGGCGTCTACCCAGGTATTTGTTGATCCGCTACCAGTTGTGGACAATGATCTTCATAGTTCCGTTCAGGTATTTCCCAATCCTACGAAGGGGAGTATTTTTGTAAAAGTAAAACCGGCGGGATCTTCTGATTTTATTTTATATGACGTGGCTGGGCGGGAGATATTAAGAAAAACTTTTATCCAGACAACAGAAATCAGCCTGAATAAATTGGAGTCAGGCATTTATGTGTACAGTCTCTCGAATGGGAAAAATGAAACTTCAGGGAAACTATTGCTGGAATAAACTTCCAGCAATAGTTATAAGTTTATCAGCCTACCAATGACTTCGGTTTTCGTCCTACTTTCGTTTTGTTACGGATCTTGTCCGGGCGTGGCCGGATTTCCGCCGAGTCGAAGTAGCGGGTAAGCGCTTCGAGGATAATGTCTTTCTGTGTCAATCCTTCCCAGTATCCGTAATCCTTCATTTTTTCAAGAAGAATGTAGTCGCAGTCAAATGTGACTTTAGTGGGAGCAGAATTATTTTCAGTTATTGATGAATTTACTTCAAAATCGTCGTTGATGTCAGAGACAATGGGAAGAGGTGCGAAATCAAATTTCCTGTCCTTTGCCATATTTTAATTGTTTATACGTTCAAGAATTTCCTTGGTTAACTTATAATAATCTTCGGCTCCGTTGCTGCTTGGGGCATAGTCAAAGATATTAGTTCCGCCCGCCTGCGCTTCAGACAAAGCAATATTGTCACGAATATAGCTATTCATAAATACGTCACCAAGTTGCTCCTTCGTGGCGCTGATAAGTTCGTGGCTGATTTTCTTTCTGATTTTTGGATTATACCGTGTTGCAAACACGCCGCCAAGGTTGGTCGTCGGACTGATTTTTTTTATCTCAGCCGAGTAAACAAGGAAATTGCGAAGCCCTTCATAACTCAAAAATTCAGCCTGAAGAGGGACGTAATACTGATGACATGAAACTAGGGCCATTCTGGTGTTACCGTTCAGTGCGGGAGGGCAATCGATGATCACAAAATCATAACGATCCTTCACCTTCTCCAATGCGATTTTCAGGTTGAACGGAAATATCGGTGCCGATTTGATTGTATCCTCCTTATGGCTCATTTCTGCTGATCCTGGTAAGATATCCACTTCACCCACTTTTTTTACAATCTCGTCAAAAGTGTATTCGCCGGTTATAAATGAACCGCTGTCTTTTTTCAAACCACTGTGTGTAATCCCAAAACTTTTCGTCAAACTGGCCTGTGCATCCAGGTCAATGACCAATACACGGGCATTAGCAAATTTAGCAAGACCCGCTGCAATACTCTGTGCGGAAGTCGTCTTTCCAACACCACCTTTGTTGTTAACAATACTGATGATTTTCATTTAAAAGTATTATATGTATTAAAAGTTAAGAATTAATGATTTGTTTCGTTTGTAAATAAAGGTAAAATATTGATAGAACTAATCATTGTAAATAAAAAGTCTTTAAAGTTTTAAAAAATTAATAAGTATAAAAAATATAATAAGTATAAAATGTGAATTTCGTAAATAATTGATCATTAGGTTATTATTGAAATTGGAAATGTGCCTTAAACAAAAAAAAACCTTCAAAAGGAAGGTGTTTTTTTGTAAAAAAAATTAAATTGTTGAAAATGCTAATCTGCATTCAACGATATCAGACAGGAGTGGTAATCTCGATCATGATATTTTGAAGGTTAAAATAAAAGCCAAATGTTTTCCTGATCCTTTGCGGTTCCTGAGGCAGGTCGATCTCACCGGTTTTCAGTTCCTGGAATTTTGCCAGTACAGCTTCCTCATGATCCAGATAAAAACCGATGTGAAAAGCATCCGGATAAGTTGTACTGCCATTTTGATTAAGACGTTCATGCATTAAAACCAGTATGAAACCATCGGTTCCGGTTAAGACAGAAAGGCTGTCATTGGGTTTTGAATCGGCCGGCTTAAATTCGAAATAGGTTTGAAAAAATGTGCTGGCCATAGGCACATCCTGAACCGTTAAGTTGATATGATTTAGTTTCATTTTGTCATTACATTCATCATCAAACGGCTTCGCTGCTTACAACGGGTACAGGAGTAACAGGAGGGCCTTGCTTGGTTAAGATATATTTATGCAGGTTATACATTAAAAAGATGGTAAGGAAAACCGCGAGCACAACAACATTGCCCAAGGTGCCATAGTTGTCAAGGTATCCGGAGGTTGTTTCTTTAACGATAAGTCCGGCGATAATGGAGGCAACGCCACCGGCAATTTGCTGCACGGACGCATTAACGCCCATAAACCCGCCGCGGTCTTGTGGCTCCGGAACGGCCGTCATCAGGGCACTGGCGGAAATCATGCGTCCGGTAATGCCCACAAACAACAATACGTTCAGGATCATAATCGCCCAGAGCGGGGTGATGCCGAGGTTGCAATAGATGAGTGTCATGATGGACGTGATAACCGAGCCAACGATAAACATTTTAAATTTCCCGATCTTATCACTGAGTTTCCCGATCACCGGGCTCGCAAAAAGCATGCAAACGCCGGTCACCATGTATAGATAGGGAAGCTGGGTAATACTAATTCCCAGATTGTGAACCCCGAAAGCACTGCCAAAAGGCATCAGCATAAAGCCGCCTGTTGCCAGCAATGTTGTTGCTGCGAAGGCTTTCAGGTAATTTGCATTGGAGAATATCGCCTTTAAGTGCTGGAAAGCGTTGGATTTGTTTTGTAGTTTTAAATGGCCGTCGATCGGTTTCATATAGATGGAAATCATGATCGCCACGACGATGCTCAGTCCCACAATCATCTGAAACGGAGCATGCCAGTTAAACATATTGGCCAGGAACAGCCCTAATGGAATGCCCAAAACCTGACTGCTCGCAAACGCCATCTGAACAAATCCCATGACGCGTCCGCGGAACTCGATGGCAAACAAATCCGTGATGATGGCAAAACTGATCGAGCTCATAACACCTCCGAAGATACCGGTGACAACCCGCGCCATCAGTAAAAATTCATAGTCGGGAGCGATACCGCAAAGCAGCGTGCCGAAAATAAACCCCACGTAAAAGAAAAGCAGGATCTTTTTTCTGTCAAACTTGTCGGCGAAGCCAGCTGACAGTAATCCCGCAGCACCGGCGCTGAAAGCATAAGCTGAAACCACCAATGAAAACTGCGACGTTGTGATCGATAATTCTTTCAATAAAATGGCGCCCAGGGGAGAGAGCACCATGAAATCTAAAATGACCGTAAATTGTACTATTGCGAGAATCGCAATGATGAATTTTTGGTAGCCTGTAAATGTGTTTGGTGGAGTTTCCTGCATATATCTGGTTTTAAAATATTAATCAATGAGTTCTTCGCAATGAAATCCCTGGGTGGTAAGGATGGCGATCACGTGGTCTGTATGCGGGACATGCGACTCAACGCGGAGTACGTTGTCAATATCCGTCAGGTCGACGTTCCATTTTATAATCCTGCTTTCTGCATTCAAAACCGGCTCGATGTGTTTCATATCTCTCAAATGGAGATTCGTTTTAAATACAAGCACGTGTTTATTATCCTGATACTGAGTTTCCATGACTGATAAGTTTAAAAATTAATGAAGATTATTAACGTTTAACCGGACGACGTATGAGGAGACATATTACTTTAAATAAACTGATAATATTCAGGGTTTTAGTGCTTTCAGTACCAGCGACAATGCCTGATCGGTCCTTTCGTCATTGAATACGAACGGTTCTCTTCCCGGCATACTCGTTTTGGAAATGTGAAATTTGACCAGTTGGTAAAGCGGGGCAAAAGCAATGGACCAGTAAATCTCAACAGGCAGCGGAATCAGTTCTTTTCGTTCTATGGCCGTATGGACAAATTTTGACATGGCATCTAAAAACCTCCGGTCCATTACCGAGCGGTCGATCAGCGGCGAGTGTTTAACCTGCTCCATGAAAGTCATACTGTACGGATTTTCCAGGCAATACTTCAACCGGTTGCGCCACTGAACTTTCAGACCTATGTCGAAATGGCTTTCGGGATCAAAGTTTACCAGCGTGGCTTCCGCCATTTTCTTTGTTTCCTCGGTGTACAACGATTGGATCAGATCCTCTCTGTCTTTGAAATAAATGTATATGGTTGCTACCGAAACGCCCGAAGCTTTGGCAAGTTTGTGCATGCTCAAACCATCAAAGCCCTGATGAACAATCATTTCAATGGCTTTCTCTCTGATTATTATCTCCTTATTGATGTCTCTTTTTCTCATAATTGATACAAATATAAATGAACGTTCGTTTAGTTATAAAATATATCGAAAATATTTTTTGCGCAGGGCTGAAAAGCGCCTTGGCGTTGCAAAGAAGAGGAAAGGGAAACTTAGTAAGTCACCAGCTGTTTAAGATGATGTTCAAGATGGGTAACGTAATCCTGAATGTAAAAATGCAGCGGGAATTTCCGTCCGTCACCACCGACACCGTTCAGGCGTAGGTTTTCTTCCGGAATAAACTTGATAAGTTCGGTAAGATGCAGGTTGTATAATTTCCAGAATTTTATGAGATGGTGTGTGTCCATATCTTTATAATGGCTCAGATTCACCCACTGGTTTTGATTGTAGAAAATTATGGGCTCGTTCTCATATTGAATCCTGATGAAACGCTGGTGATTGTTGGCCGCGCTATCGATCAGATGCCCAAGAATTTCTTTTTTGTTCCATTTTTGAGGAGAAGGTTGAAACACAAAGTCTGACTCGGGAATTTGTTCCAGTAGTGGCGGAATGATGTCGCATAAATGACGAAGCCTTTCAAGTGATTCGGTTACGATAATCATTGCATAATGTCCGTTATGATGAAATTTTCGACTACTTTTTTATTATACCCTTTGTATCCGCCCTGAAAATCCCGGCCGGCTATCGCTATAAAATCGGCCATGCGCTGGGAATTGAGTTGTGATAATAAGGGCTCATATTCACCTTCATATTTAATAAAATAACCCGAATATACGGTGCAGTCGGGGTTGTCATACAACACAAAATTGGGGAAACGGTTCATCGGGGAAAAAATGATCTTTCTGCCGAAAGACGAATCCAAACCCTGGGCGCGACCAAAAGCATACCAGCCAACCGGATTTGTTTTCCCGTTATCGCGTTTCAAAAGTTCAGGCTTAACGCTTTTTAAATACTTGAAAGCATTTGGATATTTGGCTTTGAGTTCTTTTTCCGGAATGATCTTGTGTTTTCCGCATTCATCTTTTTCATAAGGGAAAAGGATGTACTCGGTAATCGGATCCGTGGACTTTTTGAGCTTGGAACCCTTCACTACGGGTTTCAGAATGTCTTTTTCAAGCCGGCTGACAATACCTTTTTTACTGACCGCATCAACGTTATGACCAATTTCTTCAACAATCGTAAACAGAAACAGATTGTCCGCCAGTGTCGTGATTCCTACTGAAATCTGGCATAATTCGCCGAGTGAAATGCCGTCCAGCACCGATGTTTTGGATACGGAAAGGTGCCACTGGCCGGCTGTTTCGAGCTCAGCAAAGGGGATATCGCGACCACCGTACTGGAACTCATAATCGCTGAGTTCATAATGGAACGTGTTTGATGATTGCTTTCCAAAAACGGTTATGGCTGCATAGGTGCCTGTGTTGCCGAAAATACGTACAGAGCGATAATTGGTGATACGGATCAGATTATTATTCTCGACAAAATAAGTGCGCAACGGTTTCCCGGCTTCTGAGCTAAGAAAAGAATTGGGCGTGATCAGTCCGCAGGTACCGTTTTCAGCCAGCAAACAGCCGGCAAGCTGAAAAAATGCAACATATGCATCGGTGGAGCCTGAGTAGCAAAAGGAATATTTTTTCTGAACGAAGCGGCGCAGTGAGGCGGGGAGGTTTTGTATCCTGATATAGGGCGGATTTCCGATGATTAGATCAAATTTTTCGTCACTGTCTATCTGTTCGAGCGCGTCCAGATGACGCAGCTTCCATGTTATTTCCAACCCGAAGGGCGATACCAGTTCGTCGAGGTTATGTCTGCAAAAGTTAATAGCCTGCTCGTCAATATCCCAGCCGTTTATATTTTCAAGATTTTGTTTTAAATCTTCTGATGCAGAGTTATCGATAATGTACTGAGCAATGGCGATCAGGAAACGTCCGTCACCGCATGCCGGATCCAGAATCGTTTGCTTCCCGAAATCCATTTGATGGAAACCCGTGTCTTGCAGGATTTTTTCCACAATATGGAGCGGTGTATATACCTGTCCGAGTAATTTTTTCTTATCGTAAGTGCGGGTTTGAGATGCCATTAACTGCTAGTAATCAATTCCTTTTTTCTTACCCAGAACCTTTGTAACAAAATCACCCGGGGTTATTGGTAGAATTTTGTCTTTTTTATTTGCCTTAAAATCAGTCACGTTTGAGGTAATGAGATAATCACATTTGGCTTTAACGGCTGTCATATATTGTAATGAATCTTCAAGATCGGTGAAAGAAGAATCCAGGCCTTTAAGCAACACCTCATTATTCGTGTCGGCAACGGTAATAAGTTTGAGGTATTCCTTCAACTTATTCCTCAGTTCTTCTCGCCGGACTCCGTTTTTCTGTAAAACATAAGCAAAGGTGTAAAAACTTCCAGAGGATATCAGAATTCGAACCTTCTCATTTTCAGCCCAAAAAATAATATAGGCAATTTCCATCGGTTGGCCGGTCTGTCTTACCAAGGCATGGTCTATTAAAGCATTGGTATCAAAAAACAAAGTCATAAATTAAACCTTTCCTTAATCCGTAAATTCTTAATCTCGTCATCCGTCATGGAGCTTATAGGTCCGTCCTTGGCGAAGCCCATCAGCTGGTATGCCAATGACTGTTTAAAATCCCTTGTGTCGGATTTCGGCTCCTGTTTATTTTTGGAATAATTTACAAGATAATCTTCCACAATATTGGACAAGGAGGTGCCAGCCTGGGAAGCATATTTTTTCGCCTCGTCAATCGCGGATTTTTTTACCGTCAGTGTGAGTTTGACCTTGGGCTCTTTGACAGATTTCATTTTAGAATCAATAAATTATTCCTTAAATAAAGATTTTCTAAGATTGAAAATATACGTGTGTTTCTGATTTTTAAGTCAAATATACGTATATTTTTCAAGCCGTCAAATAACAAACCCGATATCCTGCTGCGCTCCGAATATGATCCGTCACTACCGGCGAATCAATATCTTTCAGCAAAATTTCATAGGTATCCTCGTAGAAAGTAAAAGAGGTTTGGTCGTGTCTGATGCGTTTTGTTCCTGCTTTATAAAGCTGCCCGATTTCGCCGGTTTCCAGAGCCTGCTTGTCCATAAAGCCGATCAGGGAGGCGATGGTCCCCTGTGTTTCAGATTGATGAAAGGATATGCAGAAATAGTGAGATGTTTTTGAACCGGTTTTGCGCAGCTGATGTGCCGGGATATTCAGCACAAAATCGGCAGCTAAATTGCCCGAGCGCCTTTTCATGGATTTAATATCGACAGAAAAGGTATCGTTTTCCGATTTGATCAGGAAATCTTGTCCCCAGTCCTGGCCGTCGACAGCTCCAAATGATTTGAGGGGGCGGGGCAGGTGATAAAGGTCGGCGAAGACAATCTCACCCAGCGTTCCGGTATACCGCAACATTCTGGTCTGCGGTAACCGGTCATTGTGATGGTCCCAGATATTGGCAACCTGATGATTTTTTAGTGAATATTCAACCAGCTGACGAGCATATTGCTTCTGCTCGTCAGTGACTGAGATTTGTATGTAAAAGCTATTTCTCAAAACAGTTTGCTCCACGCAAATCTAATGAGCACTAATGCGCCGACAAAACCTACGACGATGTAGACAAAAGGTACGTAGGTGAAGGCCACCAGATGTATCCGGTCGAGAAACCACATCACGCCGATTAGCGCCGTGATCTACGTAAGAAATCCCGAGAGCTTTCCGAAGCCCGGTATCATCGAGAACGGGATTTTCTGTTTGATAATCATCAGTGTAAGTGCCATTGAAATGACAGGCAGAAACTGCATGATGATGTTGGCTTGCCAGATACTTTGCCTTTCAAACAGGAAAAGATAGATATTGAGTGTTACCGCGAAGATTCCCGGAATACAGACTGCATAAACCAGAACCGCATAAACAAAACCCCAAAACCGAACGTCACGGCTTCCGTTGGCAACCTGCCCGACGATCCAGGCAATTACAGGCAACAGAATAAAGTACAAAGCCAGAGGCCAGTAATTGGAAGAAACCTGATCAAATAAATCGCGAAGTGTCATGTATACTTTAAAAACGAAAAGGGAGCAATGGGGCAGGGGACAACCCTTCTCTCCATTCCTCCCTTCACCTTATTATGATAATTTTATAAAGTTAATAAGAAACCAATTGTAAAGTTGGCATCCCAGTCGAAAACAAATTGCTGGCAACCTGTGGCATCTCCAACAGCCTTGTAAATGTTTACACCCGCTTTTGATTTTGCATTGGTAAGTTTTGCATAATATGCCGGCGCACTCAAAACCGTGTAACGCTCTTTGTCTTTGCGAACTTCCTTCGCCATTTCGAACGGTACGCCGCCAATGATAAATGCTGTTTTACGCAAGCCCGAAGGTACTTGTTTTGACTTGGCAGTAACTTCATCATAAACTTTTTTGTCTTCCGTGCCATCCTGGAAATATTTGGCGCCGTAGGACTCAATGGCTTTGATACCGCTGCCTTCGATCCAGGAAATTTTCGTATTTCCTGATCCAATATCCACAACAAAGGCTTTGCTGGCATATTCCGTAGGTAAAACAGATTTCAGCGCAAGTTGTCCTTCCTGTTCAGCTGTTACCTGGTTAACAACATAACCAAGCGATTTCAGAGCGGCGGTAATTTTTTTGGTAACGTCTGCCTTTGCAGCACCAGAGCTTACTACAAAGTGAATGTCTTTCTTGCCAACACCGAAATCAAGCATGGTTCCGATGTATTTTTTCAGACCGATGCGCACATCTTCGTCCGTTGCCATGTTTTCTGTCACAAGGCTGTTTCCGAACTCTGACTTTTCCAGTTTCCAGCGTTTCTGGCTGTCCACTTTGATAATGAAAGAGTTAAATCCACTGGCACCAAGCTCTACGACACCTTTCAATTTCCCGTCAACAGGGTCTGGCGCAGCATAACTGAATACTTCTTTGGGGCTATCGGTAGCCTGATTGTCTGTTGAAGCGGCTTCTGAACTTTCACTGGATTCCGTAGTTGTGGTGGCAACATCCGCTTCTGATTTTTGTTCCTGCGCTACTTTTTCAAGCGCTTGCTGGCCGCCAAAATATTTATAGCCAACAAAAATGGCTCCTATAACCAGGGCTGTAATTAATAATCTTCCGGCAACGGTTAGTCTTTTCATTGTTTGTTTAAAGTAAATTGAAAAATGTAATGGTTAGAATCGGGTTAATCAAGCAAGCCTTTGTAACTGGAACCTTTCGGAGGATCGATCGAACGGGTAGGCAGATTTGACGCGGTGTCCAGCTGTATCAGTTTAAAATCTCCCTTATTGTATGCTTCAAGCATCGCCTGACCTTTGTCCGACAATAATCCGTTTTGAACGTCCACACCGTTGATAAAGTCAAGTGAAAGATCCATAGCACGTTTCATTTCTCCCAATTTCAGGCTCATGTCATCCTGGATGTACTCCATAGATTCGTCGAAATAGAACTTCTTATCAGGATTCCCTTTAAAAATGCTCACAGCGGTTCTCAGCGCATTCGAGCTCTCTTTCACGATCCGGTATTCTGCTTCTTTCAGTTTTACCTTGATTTCTGTTTCCTTGATAATATAATCAGCGCTCTTGTTTACTTTTTCCATAAATTCAAGAATCGTTTTCATATTACGTTGCAGTGGAAACAGCTTTTCGTTCATTTCCTGCAAGCCGGCGCCTTCAATTGTTGCCAAAGAAGCCGTTTCCTTCATACCAGGGCGGTCTGTCATCTGACTTGCTTTGTTGGCTTCTGCAAACTTCTGCTTGATCTCCTCGTTGTTTTCCGTGATCTTTCTATTCAGCTTCACCAGTTGCCCGGCCAGAATATTGATCTGTCCCTGCATTTTTTCCCGTTTTTCTTTCAGGTCATCAATATAAATCTTCATGATCGCAATAGGATCAAGTTTGATGATCAGCCCTGTGATTTTACGCATCAGCGTTTTAAAAAGGAAGAAAACGGCCGTGCGAACATCTTTGCTGGTAAAAAGAAAAACCAAAACTGCAAGCAATGCAAGCAAAGCACCGAGATACAAGGTGTTCTGTGTCACTTCAATTAAAAATGCCGCGAGTTTATTCCAGTAGTATAACCCTGCGGCTCCTAGGCCGCCGAGAAAAAGTAGCGAAGTAATCCCTTCCGGCTTGCTCCAATATGACCGCTTGGAAATATCCTCTTGTGAGCCGCCGATTTGAGTAAAGTCTGGTGATGCCATGGTTGAAGGTATCTATTTAAGGTATTGATTAATTTTATTGAGGTCAGAATTTATTTGCTCCACGAAGCTATGATAGGTAATCTCAAAGCTGTCACGGTTGGCGTTCAGTTTGGCGCTTTGTTCGGAAACCTCACCCGAAATCTGTCCCAAACGATTTTTGTTGTCGTCGATTTTCTTTTGAAGGTTAGCAATTTCCTGTGCATAAGCCAGGTTATTGTCTTCAAGTTTTTTCACTTCGTCCGTCAGCGAACCGACCCTTTCTTTTATAGCCTTTTCTACATCCTTTAAAAACGACTCCCGGTCTTTATTTAAAATGGCAAGGTATTGATCTGCTGATGTTTTCAGAATCGAATTATCCTTTACACCGCCCATGGCCTTAAAACTGGCCCAAGCCGCCTGAAACTGTTTTTCTTCTCCCAATCCCAGGCTGTCCATGCTTTGAAGCGCCTGTTTGAACTCGAAATAATCGGGTCCGGGCAGGTTGGCCTTTTCCAGTAAATCCACAAAATGCTCGACGAATTTCCGGTCGACATTTGCCGTTCCGGCAACGTTGGGTACGGTTGGTGCCGCAGCAGGTTTCGGCTGCTCGGCCGGTGCCTCAGGAACCGGTGTAACTTGTGTAGGTTCTGTACTCTCGTTGATGAAAAAGCTCAGTATCTTTTTACCGATACCAGGTTCAGAATCTGCCATGTTCAATTGAAATTTGTTGGTTGATACTCATTATGGAAAGCGTCATAGGGCAGGATTTTCGCCGGTTTTCCGCTTTCTTATGTCAAT
The DNA here is from genome assembly GCF_024220585.1 of Dyadobacter diqingensis. Taxonomy (GTDB): domain Bacteria; phylum Bacteroidota; class Bacteroidia; order Cytophagales; family Spirosomataceae; genus Dyadobacter; species Dyadobacter diqingensis. The sequence continues at coordinate 674,286 of NZ_JAMXKF010000004.1, read as the reverse complement.
ATTACTAAAATTCATGTGATTTATCAGTGCAGTATAGTTACAAATGGTAGCGGGGATTGATGGAGGTTATTTTTCCTTGATGAATTTATTTTGCGGCAAAAAAATCCCGGGCCTCTTTCGAAGTCCGGGTTATTCAATTTAGCAGGTTAAATAATGCAGTCGTTATGATTTAAATCTTTTCCCAAACGCTTCTTCATAGCTGGACCCGACGGGGATTTCTTCACCCGCCAGGCTGATGATTTTATTCCGGACATTTTCAATCCGGTCAAAAGGGATAATGAATGAACGGTGCACCCGGATAAAATCCTGTTCAGGTAATTTTTGAAGCATGGATTTCATCGTCATACGCACGACGAGCGGTTTTGAATTTTGGATGTGGATTTTCAGGTAGTCGTCCAGGCCTTCTATAAATAATATGTCTGAAAAGGCAATTTTGTGCAAACTGTAATCGGCACGGACCAGCAGATATTTCGAAGCCGCTGTTTCGGACGGATTTTTGAAACTGTAATAATCTTTTGCTTTGTTGGTCGCCTGCTGAAAACGTTCAAATGTGAAAGGTTTCAATAAGTAATCGACCGCGTTCAGGTTAAACCCTTCGACGGCATGTTCGGCATAGGCTGTCGTAAAAATAACCATTGCTTCATGCGGGATGACCTGATAAAATTCGAGTCCGGACATGGACGGCATATTGATATCAAGAAAAATAAGGTCAATGGGGAAATTTTCAAGATAATGCATGGCGTCGTCCGTCCTGCTGAATGTTTTTTGTAAGTCCACAAAATCGACACGACTGCTGAAATTCGTGAGAATACGCAGCGCCGGCGGTTCATCGTCCAGGGCAATGGCTCGTATCATGACAGATCAAGTTTTAAATCAATAATGAAAGTATCCGGGTTGTCCTGAATGGTCAGTACATGTTTGGCAGGGTACAGCAGTTCGAGCCTCGTACGGGTATTCCCAATACCGATACCGCCGGACGATTCTTCTTCGTTACTGCTGATTCGCAGTTTGCTATTGGCAACATGCATGGAGAGCTGGCCGTTGTTTAAGGTTATAGAGATTTCAATTAATGACTTCTGCTCCGGATTAACGCCATATTTAAACGCATTTTCGATGAATGATATCAATATTAGCGGTGCAATCTGTTTGTTTGATACGATGCCATGGACCTGAAAATCGATCGAAACGGTATCGTCCAGTCTGAATTTTTGGAGCGATACATAGTTTTTGATATACTCGATTTCTTTGTTCAACGGTACCATACTTTCGCTCGCATCACGTATCACATAACGCATGAGCGAGGAAAGCATCACAACGGCGTCGGCTGTCCGGTCCGACTTTTCTATTGCCAGCGAATAAATGCTGTTTAGTGTATTGAAAAGGAAATGCGGGTTAATCTGCGCTTTAAGGTACGACAATTGGCTATGAAGTTTTTCCCGTTCGGCTCTTTTTAGCCGGTCATTGATACGCAAGGCGAATGAAACAAATAGACCGACGAGAAAGAGGAACATGGTCTGACTGTTTTCAAAAGCACCTGGCGGCTTATCAAATTTCATGGTACGCGGGGGCGGGCCAGGAAACGCTCTGGGCATTCCATGAGGCTTGTCCAGCAGATGTATGAGCAGGATCAACCCGGCGAAAAAGCAAAGGATAGCAGCTCCGTAAATGACATACTTTTTGTTGAAGTAGTATTTTGGCAGCAACTCATAATAATGAAAATAGAAAAACGCCAGCATCAGAATATAAGAAGCCAGATGGGTTCGTTCATGGGCATTCTTTTCCAGTTCCGCGAAACTCGGGAAGCCTGTTGGGGCAAAGATGTAGGGTAATGCCAGGAAAGCAATAATGAGAAATATATGGCTGAGAATCCTGACTTTTGATATTTTCATCGGTGTCAATTTTCAGAAATGTACGAAACCGGAAGTTTACTAAAAAACCTTTGCGGTATTTGCCCGGAATGTGTCGGTAATTCGCGTTATTTTAAAAGGTAATCCTTAATTTCACGGTTATAAGTTGTAGAGATTTCCGGATTTTTACAAAAACAGATTTCAATATACTAATCCCTTTTGTTATGCTTAAATTAGGTTTTAATAGTGCCATATTAGCCGATTTTGGATTTGAACATGTCGTTAAATTTGCAAGCCACAACGGCTTTTCATGTGTGGAAATGATGTGCTGGCCGGCCGACAACGCCGATAGCAGAAGATATGCCGGCGTCACGCATATTGATGTCAATAACCTGACTGATAAAAAGGTTTCAGAAATAAAATATGCTCTGAATGAGGCTCAGGTGAGTATTTCAGCACTTGGGTATTATCCAAATCCACTGGACCCGGATCCGGTTAAGTCAGAATTTTATCTGGAACACATCAAGCAGGTTATCCGCGGAGCCGCCAAACTGGATATTCCGGTGGTTACAACTTTCATAGGCCGCGATCCTTCCAAAAGTATCAAGGATAACCTGGCGACGTTTGCCGATGTCTGGCCTGCGATCGTGAAGGTTGCGGAGGAAAATAATGTGAAACTTGCGATTGAAAACTGCCCGATGTTTTTCACGGATGATGAATGGCCGGGCGGAAAAAACCTGGCGATAAGCCCTGCCGTTTGGGACCGTATGTTCGAGATTATACCGAGCCGTATTTTTGGTCTGAATTACGACCCTTCACACATGATCTGGCAGATGATGGATGAGATAAAGCCGATTTATGGTTACAAAGACAGGTTACATCACATTCATTTGAAAGATGTGAAATTATATAAAGACAAGCTCGATCGAGTAGGCATCATGGTAAACCCTTTGGAATATCATTCTCCCAAACTGCCAGGCCTTGGTGATGTTAACTGGCGCGGATTTTTTGGCGCGTTGACGGACGTGAGATATAGAGGTCCCGTTGTGATCGAGGTGGAAGATAAGGCTTATGAGTCTAACATTCAGGATGTTCAAACGGCTATTCTAACGAGCCGCAATTATCTGAAACAGTTCCTGGGATAGACATTTCTTTGCGCTCTAAATCCGTACTATTGAATGATATCAGCTGATGATGCGTCAAATAGTACGGATTTTCTTTTGCCAGGATCAGTTGTTTCTCTTGTAGATCCGTGTCCCGTCAATGGTGTCAATCAGGTGGTAAAACCGGCTAACGTATTGTTGGACAGCGGGTATTTTTTCATGGGCAACCAAAATTTTACTGAAAATGGAATAATCCTCCGGCTGCGTTGTATCAATGAACAACAGCGGTTTATTGGTTTGTAAATCGGCCATTAAATCGGCTGTCCATGTAGGGATTAATTCAGATTTAAGCGAAAAGTGGAACGTGTGGGCATCGCGGTAGCCCATCGGCCTGTTGGCATGCACATAAAGCTGGTCGCGCCAGCCCCAAATGACAATAGGATCTTTTTCGGAGGAGTTGGCTTTGATGCGCTGCACGATTTTACGGTCGAGATCGGCGTGTGACATGTCTACACTTTCAGGTCTGGCAAGCATATTAATGCCGGCTGCGAGCGTAGACAGTGACAGAAATATCATGAGCATCAACTTCTGACGTTCAGCGGATAAAATTCCTGTCAGGAGCCCGAAGAATAATGTCAGCGGAATGAAAAGATATAACCGGTAATGCTGGAAAGAATTACCCGATTGAAAAAGGGAATACAAACTTACCAGAATGAAAAGAAAACCAAAGAGCAGGACGGTTCTGACCGGATTTTTTGCCGAAAAAACAGATTTGTAACCTGTTGCCAGACAGGCCATGATAAGGGCAGTGACCGTCAGCAGATAGACCCTGGAATTCTGGGAATTGTAAATGAATTTTGCAACACGTATCGGGTTAAAACGTTCTCCGATGGGCACACTGGAAAATTGTGTCGTGTATGAGTAATAAAAGTAATTCCAGAAGTAGTTATTCCAGAACATTTCCAGCTTTCCCTGTGAAATATAATAGATATTAATGAGCAGGGTTGGAAGAATGCCGCCTGTAATCAACAAAAACGCCTTTTTCCATTCCTTCCGGTTGATAATTTCAAACAGAAAAAATCCGGCAATGAGCAGTCCCATCGGTACATTCTGAAATTTTACGAAAGGCAGGTTTCCCAGGATAAAACCGGTTCCCAGGATTAGCAGATGGCTACTGCGTATTTTTTTGAGATAACTTGTGTAACCATACACAGCGGCCGACAACATCAAAATACCGACCTGTTCGGAGTTGTAGGAGGTGTAATCGGACAAATACATGGTTCCTATCAACAGACACAGCCCCCAACAAATCAGTAAACTTGCCTGTTTTGTGAGAAATAAATTCAGGGTTTTGAAAAGGAAAAATACCGATCCCAGCCAGAAAATAATTCCAACGCACTCAGAAACATAATACCCTGTGTGAATTCCTAAAAATGAGACGATAAGTAACGGCAGTACAGTTAACGGGCGGGAATCTGTATAATTTAAAAATGTCCAGAGCTGATCAGGATAATGTTTAATGGCGATCACGGCACTTAGCCAGGTACTGGTGTCAATATTAAGCTCCACATCGACAACGTATGGAAGACGAACCAGAAATGTTACCGTCAGTAAGAGGAATAAGTAAACAATTGCCCGTTGTGATGACAATTTATTCCCTTCCGGCAGCATGTAAAACTTTGATAAACAGCCGCTGACAATCAATAAAACAAGAAAAACAGAAAGCTTAAAATATAAATGATGAATCATAGAGAGGGTAATGTATATTCATAGGTTGAGGTTTGGCGGTTAATTGGCTATGCTATTCGTATGATGAAGTGAGATTGGTAAATCGAAAAATATGAAATTTCCTGTATGGCGTAGGATCCTTTGTCTTGACCTGCATTTTGTCTGATAGGAAAGCTCATACTAAAAATAGGCTAATCATATCAAACAAGCAAAAAATCTTAGTTATCGTGTGGTGGAAGCCTGGATTTTTGTGGGTTTTAACGAAAACTGAAATGTGATTTTTTAGATACGGAGATGATTGGTCAAGGCTGGTTCAGGAAGTTCAGCAATGGTTTGATAAACCGGTCAAAATCTTCAATATGTGGAAGGTGGCCGATATTGTCCAGCTCAACCAACTGACTGTTTTTAATAACCGAGTGCGTCTTCTTTCCAAGTTCGGGATAATTGCCCATTGTTTTCTGGTCTTCTGCGGAAGCATAGTTTTTGCCAACGGCACTGCGGTCGCGCTGCCCGATGATGAGTAGCGTTGGTGTCTGAATGTTTGGTAACTCATATACCACGGGCTGGGTCATGATCAGGTCATAAGTAAGCGCATTGTTCCAGGCGACCTTTGGATAATCCTTGTTAAGCGTCCAGCCGGCAGAAAGATTAACCCATCGCGTGTAAGCCGGTTTCCATTTTCCGTCGTAATAACTGTTGAGCTGGTATTTTTTTATGGACTCAAAATTACTTTTCAGTTCACTCTGATACCATTGATCGACTGACTGATACGGCACTTTCAGCTTGTAATCTTCCAGTCCGATCGGGTTTTCAAGCACAAGTTTTTCAACCATTTGCGGATACATCAGCGCAAATCGTGAAGCGACCATGCCACCCATCGAATGGCCTAATACAGTGACTGATGATATTTTTAAAGTGTCCAGTATTTTCCTCGTATTGGCTGCCAGCTGATGAAACGAATATTGGAAATGTGCCGGTTTGGAAGATTTTCCGAATCCGATCTGATCGGGAATAACCACGCGAAAGCCAGAATTCGTTAAAGCCCTGGCGGTTTCTGCCCAATACGCTCCGTTAAAGTTTTTTCCATGCAGGAGAACGACCGTTTTGCCGTTCGGCTTTTCGGGCCGGATATCCATAAAAGCCATTTTTAGTTTTTCTCCCTGAATAATCATGTCCAGAAATGACACGGGAAAGGGATACTGATAATTTTCAAGATTGATATCGAGGTTGCGGAGCGAGTCATTCTGTGCTTTTAGCTGAAAAGAGAGCATGGCCAGCATGGCTGTGAACAGTATTGTTTTCATATCGTAATTAAAAAATAGCCTGGATGAAAGGTTATCATCCAGGCTACTAAAAATATACCAAACTATGGTTTAATCCTAAATCAGGCTCAAACTATTGAATCAATTTTGCTTTTGAAGACAGCAGCGTTGTACAGAAAGCAAGCATCCCGACAACCGCGAAAGAAAAACGCAAGTCAGCGAACTGAGCGACGATCCCGATTAGGGGAGGACCGATCAGGAAGCCGATAAAGCTGATTGAAGATACGGCGGCTAACGCCATACCTGCCGACATCGTTGTTGATCTTCCGGCTGCGCTGTAAACCAGGGGTACCACAGAGGAAACTCCGAAACCTACTAATAATAATCCGAAAGTCGCTGTGGCCATGTATGGTAAAAATACCGCTATGGCTAAACCGCTGGCCATAAACAAACCGCTTATCTGAAGCATTTTCTTTCTGCCGATTTTGTTTGCAAGCCAGTCACCAGCGAAACGGCCGCCTGTCATGGTTCCCATGAAAGCAACATATCCCATGGTTTTCATAGATGCAGGCACTTTTACCACTTCCATGAAATACACCCCTGACCAGTCGAACATGGCGCCTTCACAAACCATTGCACAAAAACCGATCAAACCTAACATTAACAGATCGCGGTCGGGTTTTACAAACATCGGTTGTTCTTCATCCTGACTTTTTTCGCTGTCAGGCATCGTGTGTTTATAGGCAGTGAAAATAATAGCGAACGCAACAACTGCGATAACCATGAAGTGAATATGCGGCGGGATGTTAATCGAGATAAACAATGTCCCGATCATCGCACTGACGAAACCTGCAAGGCTCCACAATCCGTGAAATGAAGCCATGATCGATTTGCCATATACCTGCTCTACCGCGACAGCCTGTGTATTTACCGCGATGTTACAAAGGTTCCCCCAAAGACCGAAAGCAAAAAGTACAATTACGAGGTGTTCCGTTCTGGTAGCAAAACCGATAAAGGTCAATGTGATGGCGTAAAGAATAGCTCCGAAAAGGACCATCTTTTTACTGCCGTATTTGGTAACCATCCAACCCGAGATTGGCAAACTTGCCATAAGTCCCAGTGGTAATGCCAGCAAAACAGTTCCCAAACCTCCTTCGGTAAGGTGCAGCATATTTTTGATATCCGGAATCCGGCTCGCCCAGGCTGCAAAACTCAATCCCTGAACAAAGAAAAAAGCAGCGACAGCAAGCCGGAGATATTTTTTCGACTGGGATTGGGACGGGGCTAGAATAGTATATGACATGTGTATTAAAGTTTATCCGCGACTTGTTCTAACTATTGTTAAATATAATATTTCGCAGAAGTTCGTAAATTCTTTATGGTGTTAATCTAATCAGGGTTCGGTTCTATATTCTTCCTCTGTTTGAAGTATTAACGCTATTGGTTCAAATTAAATTTCATTAATTTGTATTATTTCAATAATAAAAAAAGGTACATTTTGTACTTTTTAAAGAACTTTCGTTTTTGAGGAACATTTGCTGGAAAAAGGGAACCGAAACCATCGGGCAACAAAAAAACCGGAACCTTTCGGAACCGGTTTTTTAATCCAATTTTCTAAACTCTAATTGCCAGTCGAGCTAACCAGCGAATCCGCTCTGCTGTCTAAACTAACGACCGTTGTTTTTTGACTTTTATCCGCAACGTTCGGCGTCTTATAATTTCTTGGCGATATCAGCGGATTAATATCAACGCCTTCTTTTTGATACGTCCTGTTCAGCACCAATGGCGTGGCACGTGGCGCATATTTAGGAGTTGTACTCACGTAACGGCTATTTTGCTGCTTACTGTATGTCTCGATGGTATTGATGTTTGACACAACAATTTCATCTGTACGCTGAGCCTTGGCTTTCGCAGCTTTATTAGGATGTTTATAATTATGCGTTGATATGCCCGGATCAACCTGATTAGATGATTGTGCATTGGCAGAGTTAAAAATTAATCCTGCCGATAACAAAACAGCTATGATGAAGGGTGACTTATACATATGAATCGATGGTTATCTGGTGAATAATAAATAACAATCCCTGAGGATCATATGCAAGTAACACGATCATTTGGAAAGTACCTAATTCGGGCGGAATCGCGGTTTTTAACAAATTTTGAAAAATCGGGAGAAGAATAATGCAATAATTAGCGGAAAATTGCAAAATGAAGGGAAGTGCCTTTTAATTTACTGTCATTACTCAAAAAAGATGATTAAACCCGAAAATTCGGGTTTAAATGACGTCCTGAAAAATAAATTAAATTTGAGTGAATTCTAATGACTTTTTAAGAATTGATCACGAAAATGTACTAAAACCGGTGGTTACTTCAACAGGGCGTTGGCAGAGGTTTGTATACCCTGGCAAATCCGGTCGATAGGCAGGTCGTTTGCGTCGACACCAAACGGATCTTCGATTTCTTCTGCGATTACTTCAAGACTGGCCAGGACGTAAAAAACGAACATGACGAAAGGAATCACCAGAAAATGCAGGCTGAAAACATAACCGATCGGAAGCGTTATGCAATACATCGAAATGAATTTCTTGATGAAAGAACTGTATGACAATGGAATAGGGGTGTTTTTGATCCTTTCGCAGGCACCGCAAATATTGGTAAAGGATTCCAGTTCAGTATTTAAGAGTAAAACATGTTCGGGCAGGATAATGCCGCTGCGCTGTAATTCGACTGATTTTCTGAACAGGGCCGCCGCGATCTGGTTAGGAATATGGTCGTCAAGGTGCAGATCTGATTGTTTGAATTCCGGTAATTCTGTAAAATCATTGGCAATGAACCGGCCCCGAAGATGGTTTTTGAAGGCAAACGCATAATTTGGGATCATAACTCTGAAAAATTCAAGTTCCTGCGGATGTTCTTTTCCGACAAGCCCGCTTATTTTCAGGGAAAGATTTCGACTGGAATTCATCAATCCGCCCCATTGTTTCCGGCCTTCCCACCAGCGGTCATAAGCCGTGTTGGTACGAAAAACGAGCAGCATGGAAATCACAAACCCGAGCAGCGAGTGCATCAAGGAGATATTCTTAAGATCGGTATTTTCGCCGACCCGCCATACGATAAGAATAAGGTAAGACAATACCGTGGAATATACACCGATGCCCAGAATGAGTGGCATCAGTTTCCTGACCGTGTCAGCTTTTTGAAAGTAGAATATATATTTTATCCAATCTTTTGGATTGTAATCGATCATATTAGTTTGACTTTGTCTATCAATTTAAAGAATTCTTTGAAACATCTGGCCGTCAGCTGCGCGTCTTCCAATGCATTGTGGGTTTCGTCTTCTCTTTCGAAACCGAAATAGCTGGCCACTGAGCCGAGACTTAATGATCTCGGAACGGATTTTCCATTCTTTTCCAGCATCATAAAAAATAAATAGGAGACGGTATGCAGATCAATCATTTTATTTGAAAAGGGCCAGTTCATTTTCTCGTTACGATAGGCGTAGCGTAGAAAATTGATATCATATATTACACTCTGGCCGCAAATAATCACATTGGACAAATTCGGTTTTCCAACATTCAGTTTTTTGATCCACTTCTCAAATTCAGGAATTACCTCGTAAATCATCGGTGCGTCTTCCAGGTCGTCAATGGACAATCCGTGCACTTCCTCGGACTTTGCCGTGAAGGCTTCTTCATTTTCCGGGTAAACATTTTGAAGATACGTGCCGAGCGAACGCCACTGATCATCAAACAATTCGGCGCCGATCTGTATGATTTCATTCCAACCTGGCTCCGGGCCGGTCATTTCAATATCAAGCACGAGGAAGGACATAGTTCAGTATTATTAATTTGAAATGAAAATTGTAAAATGCGTTTTTCGCAATTCAATCTTTTACTTTTGTGTGCAAATGTAAAAAAACATTGCTTTTAGCTCATTGATTCATCGTTCATTTGTATATAAAAATGCCAATTGATTACACTAATATCCCGTCTCCCTGTTTTGTTTTGGAGGAAGAACTGCTTCGTAAAAATCTTACCTTAATAGATCACGTTCAGAAATCCGCTGGTTGCACGATCATTCTTGCGCTGAAAGGTTTCTCGATGTACAGTGCTTTTCCAATCGTAAAGGAGTATCTGAGCGGAGCTACCGCGAGTTCGCTGAATGAGGTGAAACTGATCAACGATTTTATGGGTTATCAGGCCCACACCTACATGCCTGCTTATCTGGACCAGGAGTTTACGGAGATCATGGAGCGTAGCAGTCATATCACTTTTAACTCTTTCAGTCAGTGGGAGCGTTTCAAATCACGGGTTGAGGATTTCAAAGCTGCGAATCCGAATCATGTTTTGTCTTGTGGTATCCGGGTCAATCCGCAGTATTCGGAAGTGGAGACGGATATGTACAATCCCTGTGTGCCGGGCTCACGTTTGGGTGTAACGCGTGACAAGCTGCCTGATACGTTGCCGGAAGGAATTGATGGTATCCATTTTCACTCACTTTGTGAAAATGATTCGTCTACGCTTGAAAGAACACTTGAAGCATTGGAATCACGTTTTGCAGATCTTTTGCATCAGGCCAAATGGCTTAACATGGGCGGTGGTCACTTGATGACCCGGGAAGGTTATGATATTGACAAACTGATTGGCCTTGTTCAGAAGATTCGTGAGAAGTATAATATTGATGTGATCCTGGAACCGGGTTCGGCTATTGCGTGGAGAACCGGAGAACTTGTGACGACGGTTTTGGATGTGATGGACAGTCAGGGAATTGATGTTGCCATTCTGGATACTTCTTTTGCTGCGCACATGCCTGATACATTGGAAATGCCATATAAGCCGGTCATCCGTGGTGCTTATCACGAAGCACAATCCGGAAAACCAACGTACAGAATGGGCGGAATGACCTGTCTGGCTGGTGACTTTATCGGAGATTATTCTTTTGATAAACCGCTGGAAATCGGCGATCAGATCATTTTTGAAGATATGATCCATTATACCATGGTAAAAACAACCACTTTTAACGGTGTTAACCTTCCTTCCATTGGTATCTGGCAAAAGGACCAGACTTTCCGCCTGATCCGCTCTTACGGTTACGAAAGTTTCAAAGATCGTTTATCATAGTAAAAACTGACCTTACAGGTGTTATCCGCATCTGTAAGGTCAGTTTTTCCCTAAGGGATCATCGGAAATAACCGTTTTACTTCTTCATTGGAAGGCTGTTTTCCATACTCACAGATCTCGAAAACTTCTACCTGCTTCACCTGTTCCGCTTTCTCTTTGCCATACCATTTATCCAGTGATACCCTTATCTCCGGTGTTACGGCTGATCTTTTTTCCATAGCTGCTAAAAGCCATTTTTTTCGCGCCTCTGTATCTTTTGGAACGTTTTCCAGGTCCTGGTTTGTCCAGGGGAGCCATTCGTAGAATTGCGAAACGTGCGCGTCAAGGCCATTTACTTTCTTTGCCAAATTAGCCGTAATGTCGATTGCAATGTCGGGGCGGAATGGATTCGGGCGCTGAAACCGGTCTCTGAAATAAAGGAACAGCGGATTTTTTGTCAGTGGAGGCACACTGCTTAAAATATTGGGGACAATCACTAGATATGCCGCATCCTGCACAATTACGCCGGTAGTGCGGTGATCGGGGTGATAATCATTGGTGCGCGGAGCAATCACAATATCAGCATTCCACTCCCGGATCAGACGAATGACCGACAACCTGTTTTCCAGAGTCGGCAGAAGCTCTCCGTCATGGTTATCAAGCACATCGTATTCGATGCCAAAACGTTTGCCTGCTTCTTTGGCCTCTTTCAGGCGGCGGTTGGATAATTCACCGCCTCCGATATCCTGATGGCCTTTGTCACCGTTCGTGAGCGAAACGAACTTAACTTTATGACCCATGGAAGAATAAATGGTGGCAATGCCGCCGGCACCCAGGTCACAATCGTCGGGGTGGGCACCGAAAACGATCACGCGTATAGGGGAGGATGGTTGGGTTTTTGCAGTTTGCGCTTCTGCGCCATTGAAAAGACAAATGGCGGCGATCAGTAAAATGTATCTTTTCATAACGAAATTTGAAACAGATTAAACTGACTGAATTTTGCCTGAGCTAAGCGTTCCGGATTTTCGGTTTTACTTGTTTTCTGAGTTTTCATAAAATTAAATTTTGGTTAAGATATGGTTTAGCGAGTTGCTAAAATAGTGATTTTAATCCATTTTTAGCATTTGTAAAATGGTTGAGGTCATTCAAAAAATTGTATTTTGTGGGTTATTTATGCGGTTAAACGCATTCGCGGAAATGTTCAAATAATATTTTTTTACTAGTTAATCGTATAGACTTACAATCTCTTACGGAAAGCGATAGAAATAATTCAAGGCATAGATGTTAAATTCTGCCTTTTTTGCTGTACTTTTGTATCCCGTAATCATAGAAAAAAAGCAAAGTCTTATGGCTTCCAAAGCACGAAAGACCGCTAAGTACATTTTCGTTACGGGCGGTGTTACATCTTCATTAGGTAAAGGGATAATAGCTTCATCTCTTGCTAAATTGCTGCAAGCCAGAGGGCTTTCAGTTACAATCCAAAAATTTGATCCATATATTAATATTGATCCGGGGACTATGAATCCTTACGAGCATGGCGAATGCTACGTAACGGACGATGGTGCTGAAACGGATTTGGATTTAGGTCATTACGAGCGTTTTTTGAACGTTCGCACTTCTCAGGCAAACAATGTTACAACCGGAAGGATTTATCATAATGTAATCTCTGCCGAAAGACGCGGTGATTTCCTTGGTAAAACTGTTCAGGTAGTTCCGCACATTACCGATGAGTTGAAAAGAAACATGCTTCTGTTGGGACAGAGCGGCGATTATGATATCGTGATCACTGAAATTGGTGGTTGTGTTGGGGATATCGAGTCTCTTCCATTCCTGGAAGCGGTGCGTCAGATCAAATTTGAACTGGGGCATAACGATACCTTAATTATTCACCTGACGCTTATTCCTTATTTGAATTCGGCAGGAGAATTAAAAACCAAGCCAACTCAGCACTCGGTAAGAATGTTGCAGGAGTCGGGTATTCAGCCGGATATTCTGGTTTGTCGTACCGAACATCCTTTGCCAACAGATCTTCGTAAAAAAATTGCCTTGTTCTGTAACGTACAGATCAATTCGGTGATCGAAGCGATGGATGCAGACACTATTTACGCTGTGCCTTTGTTAATGCTAAAGGAAAGACTGGATCAGCGTGCGTTGTATATGCTTGACATCTACAATGATAAGGACGTGGATCTTGAAGCCTGGAAAACATTCCTTTCGAGACTTAAAAATCCTATCGATGCCATTAAAATCGGTTTGGTTGGAAAGTATGTGGAATTACATGATGCTTACAAATCGATCGTTGAGTCATTTATTCACGCCGGTTCTGCAAACGAGTGTAAGGTAACCATCGAATGGATCCATTCTGAAAGTCTGACACCTGAAAATGTAATTGAAAAACTTTCCGGTCTGGACGGTGTTTTGGTTGCGCCGGGTTTTGGAGAAAGAGGAATTGACGGTAAAATTGAAGCAATCCAGTACGTTCGTGAAAATGGAATTCCATTCTTCGGAATTTGTCTGGGTATGCAAATGGCCGTTATCGAGTATGCACGTAATGTCGTTGGACTGGAAGGTGCGCACTCTGTTGAGATGGATGCTGCTACGGAGTTTCCGGTAATTCACTTGATGGAAGATCAGAAAGATGTTTCAAATAAAGGAGGTACCATGCGTTTGGGAGCATATCCTTGCCGCTTGAAAAAAGATTCTCTTGCGAACCGTATCTACGGAAAACTGAACATCAAGGAGCGTCACCGTCACCGTTATGAGTTCAATAACAAGTATTTGAAGGATTTCGAAGAAAAAGGTCTTCTGGCAACAGGCATCAACCCGGACAATAACCTTGTTGAAATGGTTGAACTTCCTGGGCATCCGTTTTATGTCGGAGTACAATTTCACCCTGAATTAAAAAGTACTGTCATGAACCCACATCCATTGTTTGTCAATTTCGTAAAAGCGGCGTTGACCTATTCTCTGGAAAAGCGTTCGGTTGTGTCATGATTTGATCTATTCCTGCAATCAGGGAAGCCAATCAGGAAAAACTTATTACATTTGCCCTCCCGATGGGGTTAATATCTCAATAATTTTAAGTTAAGAATGGATAAAAATTTTGTAATCGGCTTAGTACTTATAATGCTAATGCTGGTAGGCTATCAGTTTCTGGTTCCAAAGCCAGTTGAACCTGCGCCGGTAGCACAAGTTAGTACGAACTCAGCCACGGCTGCCAAAGCACAAGCAGAAACAATAGCGGATTCCGCTCAGGCAATTTCGGCCAATGGAGATTCCACTGCTGTTAAAATTACCCCTCAGGATCTGGTTATTGAAACAACTGATTCCCGTATTGTTTTTACCAATAAGGGTGGTATCCTGAAAGAAGTGATGTTGAAAAAATACAAAACTTTTGATAAGAAACCGCTTTATCTGATTGTTGAAAATCACAATAAATTTCAAATTGATTTCCCTACACAAACGGGTAATATTAATTTAGCCAATCAATATTTTACCACATCTGCAACAGGACAAACGCTTGCTGCGAAAGATTCGGCAATTATCACTTACCGTGCTGATTTGGGTAAAAACCAGTTTGTTGAGCAAACTTATGTGGTGCACGGATCGGGTTATGTGATTGACTATGGAATTAAATCCAACAGTCTGGTTGCAGGAGATAAGTCGATCAGACTTGACTGGAAAAACGATCTTTTGAAGCTTGAAAATGATATGACAGAGAACCGTAAGGCGATCACTGTCAATTATTATACAGACGGACTTCACAGTCTTACACAAAGCCCAACGGCTAACGAAGCTGCAAAAGCGGAAGAGCCTGTTAAATGGTTCACGATTAAGCACAAGTATTTCCTTGCGGGCTTAATCTCCGAAAAACATCCATTCACGGATGTTGATGTAAAAGCTGACGTTAACATCAATGACACGACGATTGTAAAAACTGCGAATGTGGCAGCATCGATCCCAATGTCAGCCGTTCAGAAAAATGAAGCTAATTTCAAGTTTTATATCGGACCAAACGATTACCATATCGTTCAGAAAATTCAGGCGGAAAACTTTGAAGAGAACGTTTATCTTGGATATGCTTTCTTAAAGCCGATCAACAAATTCTTCCTGGTACCGTTGTTCAACTTCCTGGAAGGATTTATCTCAAACTACGGTCTGTTGATTATCTGTCTTGTATTGTTTGTAAAAACGCTGTTAACGCCGCTGACTTACAAATCCTACATCAGCATGGCGAAGATGAAATTGCTTGCTCCTGAGCTTGAAGAGCTTAAAGCACGTAATCCTGACGACATGGCGAAACAGCAGCAGGATCAAATGAAATTGTATCAGGAAGTTGGGGTGAGTCCGTTAAGTGGCTGTATACCCGTGCTGGCTACGATGCCGATTTTGTTCTCGTTATTCTTTTTGTTCCCGAACCTGATTGAGCTAAGGCAGCAAACATTCCTTTGGGCGAACGACTTATCGACATACGATTCATTTATCAAACTTCCGGTTTCACTGCCGTTTTATGGCAACCACGTAAGTTTGTTTACGATCATGATGACGATTTCAAGTATCGGATATGCTTACTATAACAACCAGATCACGCCTACACAGCCTGGCCCGGTTAACATGAAAATGTTGAGCTACATCATGCCATTGATGTTCATGTTTGTTCTTAACTCGTTCCCGGCAGGTTTGACGTTCTACTATTTTGTATCCAACGTTGTGACGATCGGTCAGCAGTTATTGATCAAAAAGTTTGTGAACGAAGATAAGATCAGAAATATTCTTGAAGAAAACCGCAAGAAAAACGCATCTGGCGAAAAGAAACAAACCAAGTTCCAAAAGTATCTGGAGAAATCGCTGCAGGCAGCTGATGAAGCCAAGAAGAAACAGGCTGACTTAGAAAAACGCACGAAACGTAAGTAATAGAGGTATTTTATTAATTGAGGAAGGGCAATGTTTCGGAATGGAAACATTGCCCGTTTCTTTTTCCCTTTAAACGGTTTTCGTAATTTGTACCACCAAATTTAACCTGACTGAAAAGCCAATGAGATTTTCCGTTATTTTGATAATACTCATTTGTCTGGGTCTGAACAATTTATCTTTTGCTCAATCTCCTGCACAAAATGAAACCAAATACAAAGCAGCTGTTTCTGACATCAAACAGGGAAGATATAATGTTGCCTTAGAGAAACTTGCGCCGCTGACCAACGCAAGTGTGCAGGCTCCATATTCAGCATATGCACATTATTATTATGGATTGGCGACCTATAATCTGAAAAGATACAGGGAAAGCAAGCAGATGCTTCTTCAGCTCGTGAGCAGATATCCTGCCTGGAATAAAATCAATGATGCCTATTATTTGCTTGGAGCGGATCATCTGGCAACCGAGCAATATAAGGAAGGGCTTGGCTTTTTACAGCGTATTAAGGACTCGTCCTACAACAAAGATATACAGGGACTAAAACAGCATTATTTTGGCGAGATAACAGATCTTGCCAAACTGAAAGAAATCCAGAAGCAATTTCCGGACGACCGTGATATCGCTATCGAGCTGATCCAGTTTATTGAGCGTTCGCCCACATCAACGAAAACGGATGACATGCAGGCCGATCAGCTGATCGCACAATTTAAGGTGAGCAGCAAGGAGAAAAATTCTACCACCGCAGATGGGCCGCAAAAAAGTATTCCGAAAAGAGCCAACCAATGGGAAAAGGGGTATCTGAACGTTTCGGTGATGTTGCCGTTTCGTCTGGATGAATTCAGTTCTTCTAAAAGACGTTCAAATCAGTTTGCTTATGATTATTATCTGGGGCTTGTTCAGGCAAAACAGCAGTTGGAAACAGAAGGGGTGAAGGTTAACCTTTGGGCTTATGACGTTAGCAATGACGATAAGTCGATGAAGGCAATTGCAGGTAATGCCGATTTTCAGCAGTCTGATCTAGTTATTGGGCCCCTTTATCCCGGCACTTTCGATGTGGCCGCCAGGTATGTGGCCGGGGCGGATATGTTTATGCTAAACCCACTGTCGACGGACGCGAACCTGCTTACCCACGGTAACAATATGTTTTTGGCACACCCGTCCATTCCTTTTCAGGTTCAGAAAGCTGCTGAATGGATGCGGACTGTCGCTCCCGGACCTTCTGTTGCCATTTATTATGGAAACAATGCGAAAGATTCGGTGATGGCTTTTGCTTATGCTAATGAGGTTAAAGCACGTGGCGGTAAAGTGATAGAAATGTTGAAAATCATTTCGGAGCGCGAGTGGCTTGAAGGAAAGGTTTCCTCATTTGCAACCGTAAAACCTTCTCATGTGGCACTTTTTGCTTCTGATGGCAACGCGGGCTCAGCTCTGATCGAAGTTTTAAATGCACGAACCTTAACAACTGTTCCGGTCGTTGCGAATTCTGCGAGCTTCAATTTGCAGCAGTCGCGTTTGGGCAAATATGGTTCGAGGTTATATCTGATTGAAACTGATTATGTAGACCGGGAAAAAGAAAAAGTACGTGAATTTCAAAAAGCGTACTGGACGCAGACCAATACATTCCCGTCGTCATATTCTTATCAGGGTTACGACCAGTTATTGTTTTTCGGACGTATGCTTTCCAAATACAAGGACGGCCTGAAAAAAGGATTGGAAATGAGAAAGTATGACGATGATTACCTCCTTTCAGGTTTTGATTTTACGAAGTCACGTGAAAACCAGATCTCACCTTTATTAAAGTATAGTGGTACCAAATGGGTGCCGGTTAGATAATTTAAATATGAATATTTCAACGAGTCAGGCCTTATTTGAAAAGGCGCAAGGTTTTATTCCGGGTGGTGTGAATTCACCCGTTCGTGCGTTTCGTGCAGTAGGAGGTTCTCCTGTTTTTATCAAGTCTGCCAAGGGACCGTACGTTTATGATGAAGATGACAATGAGTATATAGAGTTAATCAACTCATGGGGGCCGATGATTTTAGGTCATGGACATGAGCTGATCCAAAAGGCCGTTTCTGATGCCATTCAGCACTCTTTTTCTTTTGGTGCGCCTACTAGGAGAGAGGTGGAAATTGCCGAGCTGATCGTATCCATGGTGCCTTCCATTGAAAAGGTACGCATGGTAAATTCCGGAACGGAAGCTACCATGTCGGCAATTCGTGTGGCACGTGGATTTACCGGACGAGATAAGATCATCAAATTTGAAGGATGTTATCACGGACATGGCGATAGTTTTCTGATCGCCGCCGGAAGTGGGGCGGTAACTTTTGGAACGCCTGACAGTCCGGGGGTGACAAAGGGTGTTGCCAACGATACTTTAACGGCTCCTTATAACGATCTGGAAGCTGTTCAAAAACTCGTGGATGCCAATAAGGGTGCGATTGCTGCCTTGATTCTTGAACCGGTTGTGGGTAACATGGGCTGCGTGCTTCCGGCCGAAGGGTTTTTGGAAGGCCTGCGCAAGATTTGTGACGAAGAAGGTATCGTGTTTATTTTTGACGAGGTAATGACTGGTTTCCGTCTTTCAAAAGGCGGCGCACAGGAGCGTTTCGGTATTAAACCTGACCTTACAACATTGGGTAAAATCATCGGCGGCGGTATGCCGGTTGGTGCTTATGGCGGTAAGGCCGAAATTATGAACTGGGTGTCTCCGTTAGGCCCGGTTTATCAGGCGGGTACTTTATCGGGAAATCCGATTGCGATGGCAGCCGGCCTGACGATGCTGAATTATCTGAACGAGCATCCGGAAGTATATACCCAACTGGAAGTTTCGGGTCATAAACTGGTTAACGGATTTACGAATTCGATAAAAAAACTGGGATTGAATTATACCATTAATAGCATTGGGTCTATGTACACGTTGTTTTTCACCGAACAGGCTGTGACGGATTTCCCATCCGCAAAAACGTCTGACCTGCCATTGTTTGGGAAATATTTCCATGCAATGCTTGATCGCGGTATTTACATGGGGCCTTCTCAGTTTGAAAGTATGTTCCTGTCAACGGCTTTGGAAAACAGTCATATCGACCGTATTATTCAGGCCAATGAAGAATCTCTTAAAGAAGTAATCGGATAAGATAATGCGTAAATATTCGGTCATAATTCCTGTTTATAACCGTCCTGACGAGTTGCAGGAATTATTGACGTGCCTGAGCGTGCAGACTTTCAGAAATTTCGAGGTCATCATTGTTGAAGATGGTTCGAAGATCAAAGCGGATCAGGTGGTTGAGTCTTTCCAAGGCCGACTGGATATCCATTACTTTTACAAGGAAAATGGAGGACAGGGTTTTGCAAGAAATACCGGTTTTGAAAAAGCATCGGGGGATTATTTTATCCTCCTGGATTCAGACGCGTTGATCGAGCCGGATTATCTGGCGATTGTGGAAGCGAGGCTGAATCAGCAATATGTTGATCTTTATGGCGGGCCGGATACGGATCACCCCTCTTTCTCACCGATCCAGAAAGCAATCAGTTATTCCATGACCTCTTTTTTTACGACGGGTGGTATCCGCGGGAAAAAGAACAACATGGGCGGGACCTTTCATCCGCGCAGCTTCAACATGGGGCTTTCGCGTACGGTTTGGGAACGTACAGGTGGTTTTCTTACGAGCCGGATGGGAGAGGATATCCTGTTCAGCATTGCGGCGCTGCGTCTCGGTTTCAAGTCTGCGCTGATCCCGGAAGCATTTATTTATCATAAAAGACGAACCCAGTTTGCCCAGTTTTTCAGACAGCTGAAATTTTTTGGCCGCGCCAGGATCAATATTGCCAGGTTTTATCCGGATGAATTAAAGCTGGTACACACTTTTCCGTTGCTGTTTACACTCGGTGTGAGCAGTATTCCGGTCTGGTTTTTTGTGTTCAAACCTTTTTTCTATCTCGGAGTTGCGGGATTAACGCTGTATATAGTCCTTTTATTTATCGATGCCGTGAAAACGACGAAAAGTCTGGAAGTGGCCGTTCTAAGTGTAATGGCTGCTTTTGTCCAGCTTTTTGGTTATGGCGTGGGCTTTATTCAGGAAGGATGGACGAGGATATGGGAAAAAAAATCGCACCGGGAAACCGGCGCGACGATTGAATATCCTTCATAAATTTATGGAACCGACAGTATTAACAGCTGTCGGTTTTTTTATACCGTTTTCTGGCAAAAATATACAATTTCTTCCGCGGGAAGAGCATACCGTTTTACTTCTGCGGGCGTAAGTTCGTCCATCACAAAACGGTCTTCTTTAACTGTGAATCCGCCCTTTTCGAGTTCACGTCCGTAATTTCTTCCAAAAAGACGCAGGTGGTCGTTTTGCAGGAAGTGAATTTCGCGTTCACGCGGATCGGTTATGGTCGGGTCTTCATATGTTGTTGCGTATTTCATATCCTGCGGCGACTGGATCAACGCCCAGCCTCCTGGCTTCAAAACGCGGTGTAATTCACTCATGGCTCTGATATAGTCGTCTACGTGCTCCATTACGTGGTTGCAGAAAGCCACATCAAAAGTGTTATCAGGAAAAGGAATATCATGAATGTCCATTTTCACTTTTGCCAGCGGTGATTCAATATCGGCGGTGATATAATCAAGATTTTTCATGTGCTCGAAGCGGTCAATAAAACAGTACTCCGGCGCAACATGCAGAACTTTAAGATCGGCAGTGAAAAAGTTGGTTTTACGTTTTAAATATAGTCCCATCAAACGGTGCCTTTCCAGCGATAAACAGTGGGGACACAGGGCGTTATCCCGGCTGGATGTATTTCGTCCGTAAGGCAGAAACTGGCGGTATTGGCTGTCGCAGACAGGGCACTCTACTTTGTTTCCGATGTAAAAAATGCTCAGAAAACGGGCTACCCAATGGCCAATTAATTGTAAATAGGGACGCGGAATATAACGTAAAACTAAACTTATGATGGCTTTCATTAAACCAATTGATTAAAAATTAATAATTTTATGTTCTTACTCAGTAATATTCTCTTAAAATGATTCCAGCACATAATCCAAAGCCACCGGGCAAGCAACTGATCAAAAGAATGTCAACACGTACCAAGTGGCTGATTCTGGCTCCTTTGGGACTGTTTTTATTCAGTTGCGGCCTTTGGGTATTAAGCGAAGCGGCCCATCAGCGCCGTATCGGTGAACCAACGCAGGTTTGGGTATTGCTTGGATTGTACAGCCTTGCCTTAATTAATACCGGTCTGATTTTTTTTGGCGAAGCACTCAGATTTCGTATACTACTTGATGTTCGCCGGGAAACCAGACGCAGCATGCGTCAGCTTTTACGCAAGGTGAATGCCAAAGAAATCCGCAAATCACCAGCCCGGAAAGGCAAATCCGACAAAAAAACAAAAAGCCCTACCAAAACAGATTGACAGGGACTTGTTGATAACATAGTATCGGAGAGGCGTTTGATTATTGCTTGTTAGCTTCAAACTGTGCTTTGATAGCCTCAACGTCGACATTTCTTACTTCTGGCTTACGCAAAAGGTTTTTGATTGTTGCTGTACGATTGTTTGCCACAGCTTTATTTCTACGACTCTTACGTTTTAGTTCCGTAACTCCCATTTTAAAATTATTGTTTTGTGAAAGAGCCGCAAAATTAGGGAAAAATGCGTAAATAAAGTAGCAAATAGTCATAAAAATTGCATAACCTCTCTAACTTTACATTTTTAAATGCTGAATATATACGTTTTACCTGTTTCAAATTTCGGTTTCAGCACGGAGCTGTTCGCGGAAAATGAAAGGATAGGGAACTAAACATTTATAACAGCGATTGACTATTTGAAGATTTTTTAAATTAGAATGAGTAAACCAAGCCTTGCCCGCGGCACCCGTGACTTCGGTCCCGAACAAATGGTGAAACGCACCTTTATATTTGATACCATCCGGCGCTCTTTCCAACGTTATGGATTCCAGCCTTTGGAAACGCCTGCTTTTGAAAACCTTTCTGTTTTGATGGGCAAATACGGCGATGAAGGAGATCAGCTTCTTTTTAAACTTTTAAATTCAGGCGATTTTAGCGGAAAACTTACCGAGGCGGACTGGAATGCAGGTTACAAGCCACTGACAAACAAGATTTCGGAAAAGGGTTTGCGTTATGATTTGACGGTCCCTTTTGCACGGTATGTGGTGATGAACCGTGGTACGCTGGTGATGCCTTTTAAAAGATATCAGATTCAGCCGGTTTGGAGAGCGGATCGTCCGCAAAAAGGCCGCTACCGTGAATTTTACCAATGTGATGCCGATGTTGTTGGTACGGAGTCGTTACTTTGTGAAGCGGAAATTGTATTGCTGCTGCATGATATTTTACCTCAGCTGGGTATCGAAGATTTTACGGTTAAAATCAATAACAGGAAAATTTTGACCGGGATTGCTGATATGATCGGCGCGCACGGACAGGAAGGAACTTTATGCGTTGCGATCGACAAACTTGATAAAATCGGTAAGGAAAAGGTGATTGATGAGTTGCGCGAGCGTAATTTTTCGGAGGAAAGCATCACTTTGCTGGATCCTGTTTTTTCGTTAACCGGTGGTGAAAATCCTTTTGCTGACCTGCGGACCTGGCTTGCCAGTTCTGAAATCGGGTTGAAAGGAATTGACGAATTGGAGCAGGTATGGAATATGGTGGATGCGCTTGGCTTGAAAAACGCCCGTATTCAGTTTGATGTAACACTGGCCAGAGGGTTGTCTTATTACACCGGGGCAATCTTCGAAGTGAAGGCCAATAATGTGCAGATAGGCAGCATTTGCGGCGGCGGAAGATACGATAACCTGACCGGGACTTTCGGTGTGCCCGGAATTTCGGGCGTTGGAATATCCTTTGGCGTCGACAGGATTTATGATGTGATGGAAGAATTAAATCTTTTTCCTGAAAATCAGGCGATCAGTACGAAGGTAATGATCTCGAATTTTGATCAGCAGGCGTTTCAATACGGTTTGTCTATTTTGCCAAAATTGCGCGAGGCCGGAATTAATACAGAAATGTATCCGGATTCGGTGAAACTGAAAAAGCAGCTGGATTATGCCGATCGTAAAAATATTCCTTTTGTGATCCTGATCGGTTCTGACGAAATCAGTACAGGACAGCTTACTTTGAAAAATATGAAAACAGGGGAGCAGCAAAAGGGAACTGTTGAGGAATTAATAGCGGTTGTACAATAAACCGGACGGATTTATAAATAATAAACAATAGCATATAAGCTGACTGCCGGGGAGGCCCCGCCGAAAGCCCCAGCCCATTTTAAAAAATCATGAATAACATATTACGAATTGCAATACAAAAGTCAGGTCGGTTAAGTGAAGATTCTTTGAAGCTGATCAAAGAATGTGGTATTCGTTTTGATAACGGAGCCGGAAAGCTTAAAACGTCGGCTACCAATTTCCCAGCTGAAATTTTGTTTTTACGCGATGACGATATTCCGGGTTATGTGGAAGACGGCGTTGCACATCTGGGAATTGTCGGAGAAAATGTTTCGGAAGAGTCGGACAGAGATGTAAATACGGTGCATAAACTGGGCTTTTCGAAATGCCGTCTTTCGATTGGTGTTTTGAGAGAGCACGATTATAGCGGCGTTCAGGACCTTGAAGGAAAAAGTATTGCAACTTCTTATCCAAAACTTTTGGGTAAATATCTTGCTGAAAATAACGTTACCGCACAGATCCACGAAATCAGCGGTTCCGTAGAAATTGCACCGAGTATTGGCCTGGCTGATGCAGTTTGTGATATCGTAAGCTCGGGAAGTACTTTGCTGAGCAACGGGTTGAAAGAAGTGCAGACGATTTTCAAATCGGAAGCGGTGATGATCGCCAGCAAACATTTGACGGCTGAGCAGCAGGTGTTATTGGATCAGCTTTTGTTCCGTATCAAATCGGTTCAGGTTGCAAAAAACAACAAATATATTTTATTGAACTGCCCGACAAACGCAGTAGATGAGATCACTAAATATTTGCCGGGCATGAAAGCGCCGACCGTAATGCCGTTGGCTACGGAGGGCTGGTGTTCGATTCATTCGGTGATCAACGAAAATGATTTCTGGGAAAATATAGAAAAGATCAGACAGGCAGGTGCAGAGGGAATTCTGGTGATCCCGATTGAGAAAATGATTCTTTAAAATGCTGTCGGCTGTCAGCAATTGGCTTTCAGCGGAACGATGAATACTTAGTAATTATGAATATAATTTCTTATCCTGAAAGAAGTGAATGGCCGGATTTACTGACACGGCCTGTTCAGGATTCTTTTGCGATCGAAGGAAAGGTTTTGCCGATTCTGGATCTGGTTAAAACAAAAGGTGACGAAGGACTGAGGGAACTGGCGAAAAAATTTGATGGTGTAGACTTATCAGAATTTGCTTTTTCCCAGGAAGAGTTTGATGCCGCCGAAGGGCAGCTGGATTCAACATTGAAAACAGCGATCCGTCAGGCTTATCAGAATATTTATACTTTTCATAAAGCGCAATTGCAGTCGGTTGAAAAGATTGAGACCATGCCGGGCGTTACATGCTGGCGACGCAGCGTGGGTATTGAAAAAGTAGGAATTTATATTCCTGGCGGTACTGCTCCTTTGTTCAGTACCGTGCTGATGCTGGGTATTCCGGCACAGCTTGCGGGTTGTAAAGAAGTGGTGCTTTGTACGCCTTCAAACCATCCGGCTATTTTATTTGCAGCGAAACTCGTTGGAGTTACTGCTGCATTCAGAATTGGCGGCGCGCAGGCGATTGCTGCTTTGGCGTACGGAACGGAAAGTGTCCCCAAAGTTTATAAAATATTTGGTCCTGGTAATCAATATGTTACCACGGCTAAAATGTTGGTGAGCAAGGAAGGCGTAGCCATTGATATGCCTGCGGGACCTTCGGAGGTTGCGGTGTATGCCGACGATACGGCGGTTCCTGCTTTTGTAGCAGCCGATTTGTTGTCGCAGGCAGAACACGGTGCCGATAGTCAGGTGCTTCTGGTTTCTACAAGCGAGAAATTTTTAAGTGCTGTAAATGAAGAACTGACATCACAGTTGGATCAGCTTCCAAGGCGTGAACTGGCTTCCAAATCAATCGAAAACAGCAAAGCAATTCTGGTCAATTCGGCTTATGAAGCGATCGATATCCTGAACGATTATGCCGCAGAACACTTGATTCTAAGTGTGAAGGATGCAGAAGTGGTTTCTGATAAAATTGTTAATGCAGGTTCTATTTTTCTAGGAAACTATACGCCCGAATCCTGCGGCGATTATGCGTCCGGTACCAACCACACGCTGCCTACAAACGGTTATGCCCGGGCTTACAGCGGGGTTTCTGTGGATAGTTTTGTGAAGAAAATTACGGTTCAGCATATCACCGAGACGGGGATCAAAAATATTGGTCCGACGGTAGAAGCGATGGCGGAAGCGGAGTCATTGGATGCGCATAAAAGAGCGGTGAGCATCAGGTTAAATGCCCTTTTGTGATTATAATTTTCGTAAAATTATAACACACGGAAAAATGTCGTATATTTGAAAGACTAATTTCTGGTCTTCTAAATTGATAGAAAAGATGACAGCATTTATGGTTAATGAGCGTTTGGGTGGCTATAATGTCCTTAAACATTCCGTCAAAAATGATTTTGATCTTGCATACCTTGCTGAAAACGGTATTCCCAAGGCGGCAATACAGCATCTCGCTGATTCCGTTGGTCTGGAATTGAAGGATATTATTTTGCTTCTGCCCGTAACACCGAGAAATTTGCAGCGCTATAACGATACGGATCTGTTGAGCAATGTGGTTTCTGACCATCTTATTGCGCTGGCAGATCTTTTTTCTGTGGGTACCCGGGTATTGGGAAGGGAATATTTTCTGGATTGGCTGAACCGCGATATCCTCGCCCTTGGCGGTGAAAAACCAATTCAGTTCCTCCGTACGCACGCCGGAATTGAATTGGTAAAAACAGAACTGGGGCGTATCGAACACGGTATTTTTGCATAAATGGAATTATTCAGGATAACCAGATCGGAATATCAGAATGATTTAAGCGGTATCGGGGCATATTATCACGGAGGCCGGTGGAATACTCCGCAAAATTCGATGCTTTATACGGCTTCACGGAGATCGCTGGCAATGCTGGAAATAATAGTGCACTGGCAGCAACCGAATCCTCCGCTGGGTTATGTGGTGGTGGTGTTATTCGTGCCGGATTCGGCATCCGTCATCAACCTTACCTCGCCGCCCGCTGACTGGTATCAGGATCAGCAATGGAGCAAGGAAGTAGGGGATTTATGGCTTCAGAATAATGAATCACTGCTGATGAGCGTGCCATCTGCGATTGTGCCAGCCGAAAAAAATTATCTGATTAACCCGGCACACCCTGAGGCCGCTTCGGTGAAGGTGATCCATCTTGAACCTTTCCAGTTTGATAAAAGATTGTTTTAATAATAAATGAGATCAACCGCAGCTGCCGGCATGATGCTCTCAACTAGTAACAAAAATGAATAACTCTTTCGACCTGAACTCGGTCATTCGCCCCCACATTTTAACGTTGGCTCCGTATTCTTCTGCACGTGATGAATACACCGGTCATGCAGGTACATTTCTGGATGCCAATGAAAATCCCTACGGATCTGTTACAGAGGAGCATTATAACCGGTATCCGGACCCGTATCAGGCGGAAATAAAAGCGAAATTAAGCCCAATAAAAAATATCAGTACAAACCGTATTTTTCTTGGCAACGGAAGCGATGAACCAATCGATTTGTTGATCAGAGCAACCTGTACGCCAGAAAAAGATCGCGTTATTATCCTTCCGCCGACTTATGGCATGTATGAAGTAAGCGCTTCGATCCATAATGTGCAGATTGATAAAGTGTCTCTTACCACCGATTATCAAATTGACGTGGATGCGGTTTTGAAAGCGATTACACCGGACACTAAAATTATCTGGGTCTGTACGCCAAATAACCCGACGGGAAATGTGATGCAGGACGAAGCAATCGAAACGCTCCTGAATAACTTCAACGGATTGGTAGTTGTGGACGAAGCCTATGTAGACTTCACCGATTCAGTTTCATGGATCGACCGCCTGGATACCTTCCCGAATCTGGTTGTTTTGCAAACTTTTTCCAAAGCCTGGGGACTTGCGGGAATCCGTGCAGGGATGTGTTTCGCTTCGGCTGAGCTGATCAAG
The DNA here is from genome assembly GCF_024220585.1 of Dyadobacter diqingensis. GTDB lineage: Bacteria > Bacteroidota > Bacteroidia > Cytophagales > Spirosomataceae > Dyadobacter > Dyadobacter diqingensis. The sequence goes on along the minus strand of NZ_JAMXKF010000004.1, from coordinate 647,150 downwards.
ATCCTGAATAAAATCAAATCGCCTTATAATATCAGTCTGCCTGCACAGCGCGCTTTATTGGAAGGTTTGGGTGCTGTGGAGAAAAAAGACGAAATGGTTAAAGAAATTCTGAAAGAAAGAGCTTCTTTACGTACGATGCTGGAAAATTTATCGTTGGTGAATAAAGTATTTCCATCGGATGCCAATTTTCTGCTTGTACATTTTGACGATCCAAAATCGGTGATGGCCTATCTGATCGATGAGGCAATCATTGTCAGAGACCGGTCCCGGGTACATCTGTGTGAAGGATGTTTGCGGATTACCGTGGGGACAAAAGAGGAAAATGAGCTTTTGGTGGAATCTTTGAAAAAATTTAAACAAAATAGCGTAATTGCGTAAAACACTTTCATTCACACTATAACAAATTATTTTCCGCACCAACTGTTTAATTATGAAGAAACTAGCACTAATCTTTATTTGTACACTCTGCTTTGGATTTGCACAGGCGCAAAACGACAACTGGGCTGTCGGCTTTAAACTGGGAGAACCAACCGGAGTGAATATCCGTAAATATTTCAATAACATCAATGCCATCGATGTAACAGTTGGTACCTATGGCATGCTTAAAGAAAGTTACAGAAACGATAAGGTAAGACCCAACGTCGGCTTGTCGATACAGGTGCACTACCTGTGGCAGACACCGTTGTTTAACTCTGAATCTGTTCACGTGTATTACGGCTTAGGCGGGCAGGTTAACAGCAGAAGTTATGTCAAACGCACCGAAAAAACCAACGGCGCTGTTTCCCTGGGCGGTTCTGCGATCGGTGGAGTTGAATATTTCATCCCTAACAACCGTATTTCTGTGTTTTTGGAAGGTGGTACCTATGTGGAAATCATTCCGGCTCCGTTCTTTTTTAGCCCCAACATATCAGGAGGTATAAGATTTAACTTGTAACGTCTGGTCTTTAAAATATGATAGAAGGAAAAGCAGGCATTAAGCCTGCTTTTTTTGTATATTGGCTCTAAGCATTTATAAATGCTATTTTTACTCCTCAAAATAAGTACATTCCAACGTGTTCAAAGTATATAGCTCATCGGCTGGTTCAGGTAAGACCTACACACTTACCAAGGAATATCTCAAACTTGCCCTGCATTCCAATTCGGATACCTATTTCAGGCAAATTCTGGCTGTAACGTTCACTAATGCTGCTGCCAACGAAATGAAAGAGCGTATTTTATTGATGCTCAGGATATTTTCGGGTGCCATGTCTTCGGCGGCTCCGGAGCATCCGATGCTTCGCGATGTGGTCACGGAGTTGTATCCGTCGACTTTGGAAGACCCGGAACTTTATGCCGGCGCCAAAGAGCTTATTTCAGGAAGGGCTCAGCTGGTTTTCAGGCAAATTCTGCACCGTTATTCGGATTTTTCTGTGATGACGATCGACAAATTTACGCAGCGGCTTATCAGCAGCTTTACCGATGAATTAGGTATTCCTTTTGTCTTTGAAACACAGCTTGATGGTGATTTGCTGGACGAAGCCGTGGATCGGTTGCTGGCAAGGATCGGGCAGGAGGGTGAGGAGGTTTTGTCGGATATTGTGGAGCGATATTACCGCGAGAAGGCAGAAGAGGGAAAAAGCTGGGCTGCTTTGCCGGCGCAGATCCGGGAGACTGCCGGAACGTTGTTAAGTGAGCAGAGTTATTTGCAAATGCAGCGCGTAGCTGATCTGCAAATGGGCGACTGGGTTGCGATCCGCAACCAGATGCGGGCTTTTGTGAAGGGCAGGGAAGAGGCAATAAAAAGGCTGGCCACAAGTGGTTTTGAACTGATCGTTAACGAATATCTGGTTGACAAGGATTTCTATCAGGGAGGACGTGGAATATATGGTTATTTCAAGGACAGAAGCGAGAGTAAAAACTTATGGACTGCTCCGAATTCTTATGTCAGCGGAAAAACCATTGGGGAGGAAAACTGGTATGGAGCAAAGACGGCTGCACCCATCAAAGATAAAATCGAGTCGATCCGTATTGAACTGGAACGACTATATCATGAAATTGAAAATATCAGAAATGGCGAGTCGGAGAAAATAACGTTATACCTCCAGCTAGACCGGCATCTATATAACCTGTCCCTGCTTGGGGAAATACGCAAGGAATTTGATGCACTTTTAAGGCAAAACAATCAGGTCCATATTTCGGATTTTAACAGACGGATTCTTGAAATTGTATCAAAAGAGCCTGTCCCGTTTATTTTTGAAAGACTTGGAGAAAAATATAATCATATTTTGGTTGATGAATTTCAGGATACTTCAAAATTGCAGTTTGCCAATTTGCTGCCGTTGATCGAGAATGCATTGGCGGACGGATATTTTAACCTGATCGTTGGTGATGCCAAACAATCCATCTATCGTTTCCGCGGAGGGGATATGGACCTTATCCTGCATCTTGCTCAAAATCAGGTGATGCAGCTGGCACCGATCCTGGGCGATAATATTTATAACGAGGAGCGGTTATGGAGTGTTGATAGTCATTTGGAGATAGATCACTTGCGGACAAACCGACGGAGTTTCCGGGAAATCACAACGTTTAATAATCAGTTTTTTGGATTTATTTCAGAAACGGTAGGAGAGGAATACCCGCTGATCAAAGGGGTTTATGATGAAAACTTCAAACAGGAAATTCCCCCTGGGGTTAACGAAGGCGGACATGTTCAGATTGAATTTCTGGATATGCAGGAATACGGGGATGATTTTTCCGAGGTCGAGACAAAAAACGACGCGATTGTAACGAGAAGCCTGGAACTGATTTCTGAATTACGTGCAAGTGGTTATCAATGGCGGGATATTGCTATTTTGTGCAGAAAAAAGAAAGAAGCCACCTCGCTGGCGAATGCTTTAAAGGAAATCGGATATCCGTTAATTTCCGATGATGCTTTGTCGTTGGGTTATTCAAGGTCGGTGCATTTTGTGATTTCTTTTATGGAAGTGCTGCATACGGATCAGCGCCTGAAACGTTATGAAGCCGCTTATTTGTTTCACCGGGTGATACGAAAGGAAAACCCGACGGCGGAAGAACATGAAGCGCTTCGTTTGCTTTGTACGCAAAAAGGTCTGGACAGTTTTCTTTCGTATTTCTCAAAATATGGAATTGAACTGACAGCTTTCCGGATGCGCCAGCTTACCGTTTTTGAGCTAAGCGAGCTGCTGATGCAAACCTTTGGCCTTTTTGAAAATAAGACAGAAAACGAATATTTATTCCGGTTTCTGGACGTGGTTTTGGAATTTGGGACGAGGCGGAGCAATCACCTGGGTGATTTTCTTCAGCATTGGGAAACTGCCAAACATAAGCTTTCCATAACCATTCCGGCGGATACGGATGCGCTTAGAATTACAACGATCCATAAGTCCAAAGGTCTTGAATATCCCGTGGTGATTGTTCCCTATGCGAACTGGAAAGTTACCCCCAATGCAAAACTGGACAGGTTGTGGATTGATCTGGATGAGATTTCTTATGATGAGCTGAGCCTCACAGACAATCAGGTTGAGGAATTGCCCGATAAAAAGTTGCGAAGTTCGCTTGTTTCGGTGGTTAAGGATTTGGAAAATACACAGGTGGCCGATCAGTACCGTGATGAAAAAACGAGAACACTGGTTGAAAACCTGAATTTGCTTTACGTGGCATTTACCCGGCCCGTGCAGCGATTGTATGTTTTGGCAAAACGTGAGAAAAACTGGAAACAATCGACCTTGGTGAGTACCTGGATGCACGATTATCTGAGTGCCCCCGAGGCAGTGCCGGCTTATGACGACGTCGAAAGCCGATACATTATTTCACAGGGTGACGATCAGTGTTTTCACGCCCATTCAAAAAACGATTCAGAATCTTTTGTTATTGATCATGTGATCAGCAATGACCGGAGCGAGTCGTTGCGGCTAAGGAGAATGGCGGAACGAATTTTTGATATCGAAACTTTTGAACGTAAAAAAGATCACCTGCAAAAAATGCGTCATCTGCTGATCCGGATGAATTTGGTAAGCGACTTGCCGCAAACAGCAGGCCAGCTTGTCCGCGACGGGATTATGACCCGGGAGGAGGCGAAAACTTTGTATTTACAACTTACGGAATTGTTCAGGAATGATTCGCTGAGCAGCTTGTACGATGCAAATGCGAAGGTTCAGATCAACAAAGAACTGCTGCTTCCGGGCGGTAAAATGCTGCACGTTGACAGACTCGTTTACTTGCCGGATGACAGTTATGTTTTCATGACTTTTATTGCGGGTGTCGGGAGCGATCAGGCGCGCAATCATTTAAAACGACTTGTCAAAATATATTCAAATGAAGGAAAACAGGCCAGGGCGGTTTTAGTTACATTGGAAAACGATGGCATTGAATGGATATCGCCGCATGAAGCCTAGATAATTTATTGTAATCATGGATATTGAAATAAGAGAAATTCAAAAAACTGACGATCCGGAACTTGCACTGGTGATCAGACAAACGCTTAAGGAATTCAAAGCTGATAAACCCGGTACGGTTTATTACGACGCGAGCACCGATCATTTAAGCGAACTGTTTAAAGTCGATAATAGCGTGTATTTTGTGGCAACGCGGGATGGGAAAGTGCTTGGAGGAGCCGGAATTTTCCCAACCGAGGGATTGCCGGCAGACACGTTAGAACTTGTAAAAATGTACTTGCTCCCCGAGGCACGCGGCCACGGATTGGGGAAAACCCTGATTTTGAAATGCATCGAGGAAGCCCGTAAGAAAGGTTTTAAAAGAATTTATCTGGAAACGATGGCAGAGCTCGAAAAAGCCGTTAAGGCTTATGGAAAGCTCGGCTTTGCTTTGCTGGATGCGCCGTTGGGCAATAGCGGCCACCACTCCTGCGAGTTATGGATGGTAAAAGAAATTGTATAAAGGTTCATTCGATAAACCAATAGTCCAGCTTCAGGTGAAACTCCCGGTTTTCACCTGAAGTGAAAACCGCTTCTCCGCGTAATCCCGCCAGTTCGTTTGTACCCGTTCCGGCTACAACCTTTCTGGTAGAGGTGATCACACCATTTTCAAGATTCCCCGAATGTTCCAGGACGAAGCTACCGGATCGTCCTGCGACTTCGCCGGTAAACCTTTCCAGACCATAAACAGAGGCTTTTTTATCGGTCAGATAGTTTTTTAGTTCCATCAATACACTTTCTCCCGACAGCTCACCCTCATAAAAAATATAGAATTTGCATGTCGTGAGTTTTTGACCATTTTCATTTTTACTGAAAGATTCTTCATATCCATCCGTGATATGGAAAACAGCAGAGGCGGATAACTTCATCTGTCGGATTGGTGATTAGGTTGATTCCCAAAAATAGAAGAAAACGCATTAGGTTGTTAGCTTTTCGCAGATTTATTACGACAGCGGAAATGCCTGAGAAATGCTTTAATAAATTGAATATTCCCGATATTTTGCATGGAGATTTCCATGTCACCGAAGCAGACGAGAAAATGTAGAAAAAACTCGGGTGTTTACGTGGTTAAAACCGGATGAAATCTAGTTCTGCTTGGTATTTTTAGTGATATTCACGGCAAAATAGAGATTTCGTAATTCACTACTCTTCGTTCCACTATCGTTTTATGCGTTTTTCTTTTCAACAGCAGGTTCTTACAGGGATAATTGTCTCCATTCTTCTTGTAATAATCGTAGGATACACCTCTTTTAACGCAATTATTCTTCAACAGGAAAATGCTGGCTGGGTGAACCACACCCGCGAGGTGATCAGGGCCTCGGCAGAAGTCAGAAATCAGCTTTTGACTGCCGAGACAAACTTGCGTGGCTTTGCTTTGCTGAAAAATAACAATTTCGAAAACGCACATCGCAAAGCGAGTGAAAAAGTATTGGATCAGTTTAATTATTTGCAGAAACTGGTTATCGATAATCCGCTGCAAACGGCCCGGCTGGACACTTTATCTCCGATTGTAAAAGACCGGCTCGATTTAATGGGCCGACAGCTGGAAATGCTGAATGAAGGCGGTTACAGTTCCGATTCTCTGAAAGACATGGTACTGGGCGCTCAAAAACTATCTTCGCAGCTGAAATTTTACTTCGACAGAATAGAAAATACGGAAAATACGCTGCTGAAAATTCGGGAAGACGAAGCTGTGATAAGCTCTGGCCGTGCCAAAGAAATCATCCTGGGCGGAACGGCCGTCTTCACGCTGGTCATTTTTGTCCTTTTCTATTTTATCAGGAAGACTTATATCGCCCAGATAAACTCGGAAAAGCAGACGATGAAAGCAAACCAGGAACTGGCTATTCTTTCACTTGAAGATCAGCGGAAAAACTGGATTTTATCTGCTGCGGTAGAGGTAAGTGTGGTGATCAGAGGAGAGCCCACCGAGGAAGAACTGGCCAAGAAATTCATTGACAGAATTGCCGAAGTTACGGGTGCTGTTACAGGCGTGCTATATGTGGTAAACCGTCTGGGTAACGTTTGGGATCTGACGGCCACTTATTCGGTGGATCGTAATAACGAGCTCCTGCAATCCATTACGAAGGATACAGGTGTTTTGGGACAGGTTATTTATGAAAAACAAAGTCTTAAAAAACTTGAAGTTGCACCGGGATATCTTAAAATTAAAACAGGACTGGGCAGCACTACACCTGATACTGTTTTGATAAAATCGCTGATACAGGGAGGGAAGGTAATCGCGCTCTTGGAATTGGGTTATGCGCAGACACCGGATGACAATGTTATCCAGCTCCTGGAAAGAATTTCTGATGGCGTAGCGATATCTTTCTCGGCGGCAAGAGAGCGCCAGCTGATGAAGGAACTCCTCGACAAAACGCAGCTTCAGGCAGAAGAACTTGAAAGTCAGCAGGAAGAATTAAGAGTTACCAATGAAGAGCTGACGAGACAAACCTCGTTACTACAGGTGTCAGAAGAGGAGCTTCGTGTACAACAGGAAGAGCTGAAACAGATCAATACCGAACTTGAAGAAAAAGCGTTCCTGCTGGAAGAGCAAAAAAGCACGATTGAAGAAGCCCGTGATCAGGTGCAAAGAAAAGCCGATGAACTTGAAAGAACAGGCCGTTTCAAAAGTGAATTTTTGGCGAATATGAGCCATGAGCTCCGTACACCGCTGAATAGTATCCTGATCCTTTCGAGGATATTATCAGAAAACAAGGGGTTGCGGATGAGTGATGAAGAGCAAAAATACGCTGCCGTTATCAATAATTCGGGGAATGACCTCCTTACGCTGATCAATGATATTCTGGATCTGGCAAAAGTAGAATCAGGAAAGATAGAGCTGCATTCTGAACACATAAATACGGAACTGCTTATTGTTGAGATCAGAAATACGTTCCAGAAAGTTGCTGAAAATAAAGGTCTCAATCTGGAACTTGTTCGTGGAGAAAACTGCCCGGATACTTTGTTCCTTGACCATGTCAGAATATTGCAGATTCTCCGTAATCTGCTTTCCAATGCGATCAAATTTACGTCCGCTCCGGGGACAGTTTCGCTGATCATTTCTCAAATGGATGGCAAACTTCATTTCGAGGTCCGGGATACCGGAATTGGAATTCCTATGAGCAAGCAGAAAACGATTTTTGAAGCGTTCCAGCAGGCCGATGGATCAACGAGCCGGAAATATGGCGGAACTGGTTTGGGCTTATCGATCAGTCGCGAACTGGCCAATCTTTTCCAGGGATCCATCACGCTAAAAAGCGAGGAAGGAAAAGGATCGTCGTTTACACTGATCATTCCATTTCAGCATGCGTTAAATAACACGCAGGAGGTTGTTGAGGAAACCGTTGTAAAAGTTGAGGAGATAAAAATTCCCGTTGTAAAACCAGTTGTGCCTCTTGAAAATACAAGGGAAAACCGGTTGCTGTTAATTGAGGATGATCCGATTTTTGCCGAAGATATGGCCAACAAGGCGCGTGACAACGGTTTTGAAGTGGTTGTGGCAGGCACTGGTTTTAAAGCGTTGAGTCTGGTTCAAAGTTTCAAACCGACTGCAATTATTCTGGATATGCATTTACCTGATATTTCTGGCGATGATGTTTTAAAGGAATTGAAAGCGGATCCGGCTACAAGACTGATTCCCGTTCACACGGTCTCTGCTGGTGAAGAGAGTATTGCGAAAGTCATAGAGGAAGGCGCGATAGGTTTTATGCAAAAACCGGTTGACAAAAAATCTGCTGAGATTATTTTTGACCTGCTGAAACTGGAAGGCTCAAAAACAGAGCGAAAACGTATTTTGCTGATTGAAGATGATGCGTTCCAAAGCAAACATTTCGGCGATTTCCTTGAAGAAAACAATCTGTTTGTGCTTTACGCATATTCGGGTGAAGAAGCGCTGTCGCTGCTTGAAAGAGAAGTTGTTGACGGAATTATTCTGGATATCAGATTGGCGGATATAAACGGTCTTGATCTCCTGGACAAGATTAAAGCGGAACCCCGGTGGGCAGCTTTGCCTGTTATTGTGAATACGGCTGAGGATCTTTCGCAGGAAGACCTGACACGCGTGATGAAGTATTCGCACCCTGTCGTTATGAAAACGCGTAAATCCAATGAGCGCCTGCTGGATGAAGTTAATTTGTTCCTTAAAAAGATACAACCAAAACCAGCTCCATCGATTCAGAAACCGCAAATGTTCAGTAATCCGGTGGTGCATGCCGACCGTGTTTTTGTTGGGAAAAAGGTGTTGCTGGCTGACGATGATATGCGGAATATTTTCGCATTGAGCGCTGTTCTGGAAGAGGCCGGGTTTTCAATTGTTATTGCTATGAACGGTCGTGAGGCACTGCAAAAGCTTGGAGAAAGCAACGATATTGATCTGGTTTTGATGGACGTGATGATGCCTGAAATGGACGGTATTGAAGCTACGAAACGCATACGTAAAGAACAAAAATGGAGTAGTCTGCCTATAATCGCTGTAACGGCGAAAGCCATGCAGGGCGACCGGGAATTGTGTCTGGCCGCGGGAGCCAACGATTATATCTCGAAACCTGTCGACATAGATAAATTATTATCACTAGTAAAAGTTTGGTTACATTCATGATCGCGCTGGAATATCAGGAACTGGAAATGCTGATAGTCAGGGTTCGTGAAATATCGGGCTTCGACTTTTCGGGTTATGCGCGGCCTTCGTTGCTGCGCCGTGCTTCAAGATATCTGACCAAACATGCCATGAATCTTTCCGAACTCATTGTGCATCTGGAACAGGGCGGAAAGGCCGTTTATGATTTCATTCAGGAACTCACGGTCAATTATTCTGAAATGTTCCGTGATCCGGATTTCTTTATCAGTTTGAGATCGGAGGTCTTCAGTTATCTTGAATCATTTCCTGCGATCAGGATCTGGGTTGCCGGCTGCGCTTCCGGAGAGGAGGCATTTTCGCTGGCTATTTTGCTGAAAGAAACGGGGTTATACAACCGTTCTCTGATTTATGCTACCGATTTGAGCGAGCGCGTTTTGTCCTCTGCCCGCGAGGGTGTTTTTAGTCTGGGGCACATGCGTACTTTTTCAGAAAACTATTTGTTAGCCGAGGGGAAACACTCTTTATCAGATTATTATCATGTCGCTTACAGCCAGGCCGTTATGGTCCCCGATCTTCGGAAGAACATTGTATTTTCCCTGCACGATCTGACCGGTGACGGCGTATTTAATGAATTTCAGATGGTTAGCTGCCGGAATGTGATGATTTATTTTAACCTGGAACAACGACAGAAAGTTTTTAAGTTATTGTACGAAAGTCTGGCTATGTTTGGATTTTTATGTCTCGGCAAACGTGAAACACTGCGTTATTCCGGTTATGAAGAGCATTTCAGGATAATTGATACCCGACTGAATATTTACCAGAAGATAAAATGAAAACCTCAAAAAGTGATCCCTTAAATCTGATACTCATGGGAGGATCGTCAGGGAGTTTTGTGCTTTTTGAAGAGATTATAAAGTTAGTTAACAAACCATTGCCTTGCGCTTTGATTTTTGTTTTGCATCGTGGAAAATCCAGTTTATCTGAACTCCCGGTTCTGTTTAAATCAAAAACAAAAGTAAGAATGGAGGAGCCGCAGCATCTTGATTTGCTGGACACGAATTGCATTTATTTCGCAGTGCCCGACTATCATTTGTTGATCGGTCCGGACCGGCGGTTTTATCTGGATGCAACAGAAAAGGATTTTTTTTCACGTCCGTCCATTGATGCCACTTTTATCTCCGCGGCACAGTCGGGGATACGCATCAAGGCCGCCATGCTGTTTTCAGGAGCGAGTGAGGACGGAGCAGCAGGAATAAAGCAAATTGCAGAAAAGGGTTTTAGTACGTATGTACAGAACCCGGACTTTGCGGAAGTACCAAGAATGCCACTGGCAGCCATCAACGAATACGATAAACACCAAATTCTGAATGAAGAAAATTTTTTTGACGAAATTAGAAGTATCCTTTACAGCTACTCAACTTAAATGATGGAAAATACGAAAATTCTGCTGCTCGACGACAGGGAAGAAAATTTATTATCCCTGAAAGCGATTCTGAACAGGGACGATATTACCATTTTTGCCACTACTTCACCAAATGAGGCCTTGCGTATCGTTTGGGAAAATGAAATATCGGTGGCTTTGGTTGATGTTCAGATGCCGGGTATGGATGGTTTCGAGTTTGCTGAAACACTTGCTTCAAATCCTAAAACCAAGGAAATTCTGATCGTTTTTGTAACGGCGATTTCAAAGGAAACGACTTACGCTGTGCGCGGTCTGAAGACCGGAGCGATTGATTATCTTTATAAACCGCTTGATCCCTATATCACCAATGCCAAGGTTGATTCTCTGATCCGCGTGGCAAGAAGTCAGCGGGAGATCAGAGAAAAGAACAAGCTTCTTGAAAATTACGCTACGATTGTCACCAATTCTCCTGATATCATCGCAACGGTTGCGGCAGATTCGGGAAGGATATTATCGATAAATCCGTCGGTACAAACCATTTTAGGGTTGGATCCGGCTGCGCTGATCAATATTTCGATGCTGGATTTGCTGGTGGAACCAAACCGTTCCGGCCTTCAAAGCGTGTTGGTGAACCAGACCTACATGAGCGGAGAAACGATTGTGGTCGAAGACCAGTTTATAGGAAAACTCCGTCAGCCGGTTTGGCTTGAACTGCGGATCATGTATAAAAACCGTCTTCTTTTTATCAATCTGCATGATATTGAAAAAAGGAAGGCGCATGAACTGGCGCTCGTGGAAGCACGAAGCCTGGCCGATAAATCCAGAAAGGTCAAGGAATCTTTTCTGGCCAATATGAGTCACGAGATCCGTACGCCTTTGAACGGTATCATCGGCATTGGCAATTTGCTGGAAGCTACGGAACTGGAAACTTACCAGCGCGAATTGCTTGAAATGCTTCTGCATTCGTCGGGTTCACTTTTAAATATTCTGAATGATATTCTGGATATTTCCAAAATTGATGAAGGCAAGTTTTCAATCCTTCCAACACCCACGAACCTGTTTGTTCTGGGTAAGGGCATTATCGATCTGATGCGGTTTAAGGCCGATGAAAAAAGGCTGGAACTAAGCCTCATATGTGACAAGGAAATTCCTGAGAGTATATTGATCGATGGCATGCGTCTCAACCAGATTTTGATGAACTTGGTTGGTAATGCACTGAAATTCACCCACGCAGGTCATGTGAAACTGAAAATCGAGCATCAGGGAATGGAAGGTTCTTTTCACAAAATACGACTGGCTGTGGAAGACTCGGGCATCGGGATTTCAGAAGACCGGATTTCGGCGATTTTCTCCGAATATGGCCAGGCGACTCAGGAAACTTCGCATAACTATGGCGGCACAGGTCTGGGGCTGACAATTTCCCAGAAGCTGGTGCTGCTGATGGGTGGAGATCTCCGAGTAACGAGCCAGTATCAAAAGGGAAGTGAATTTTATTTCACATTGCTGCTGAAAGACGCCAACCAGAAAATGAGCGAAAAAGCGCCGGTGGTGTCATTCAAAAGTCTTAGCCCGTTTTTTGGAAAGAGAATTTTGGTTGCCGAGGATAACCATATCAACGCCTTGCTGATCAATAAATACCTAACCACCTGGCTGATTGATGTGACCCTGGTGGTTAACGGAAAGGAGGCGATCAAAGAGCTGCGTGAAAATATTTTTGACCTGATCATCATGGATACCCGGATGCCGGAAATGGACGGATTTCAAACGGCACAATATGCCCGAAAGCAAATGGGCATCACCACACCGATTTTGTCGCTATCGGCTACGGTGCTTGAAGAAGATACGCGCCAGGCTCTCGAATCAGGTATGAACGATACGTTGTCTAAGCCATTTGAACCCATCCGGCTTCATGAGAAAATCGGTAACCTGCTCGCGCAATCGGGTATTTAGGAACAAAAGAAGATGAGATGGGCTGATTAAAGTAACATTAAATGCAACGAATTTTTCTAATTAATCGTAATGTTTTAAGAACGGTTTCGTTTAATTATAGTTGAAATTTAGTGTACATAAATAGCAAGATGAAAAGTAAAAATAATAGCTGGTTCCTCCTTGCCCTGGTGGTACTGGCAGGGTGTAGTTCTTCGAAAACGATCCCTTATGCATCAAAATGGAATGCGCCTTTCTCTTATGTAGATGAGGTGAAACCGGATGGAAAAGATCAGGTTTCAAGACTGGCATATGGCATCATCAATGATGACCATTACTTATACATGACCATGACAACCCGTGATCCCGCGACGATCCAAAAGATTTTGGGTAACGGTTTGAAAGTATCTTTCAGTCCCGAAGGACAGAAAAAGGATTCTTATTCCCTGTTGTTTCCGGTGGTTATGAAAGAAGACCGCAAGGCGTTACGCAGGATTGATACAGATTTACCAAACAGCCTTGGCCTGGGGCTTTTGATCGATTCCTATAACAAGGAGGCCGTTTGGAAAGATAAACAGGGGCAACGTTTTATAAACCTCGTTGAAGCCGATGGCAGTATTAAGTCTCACATCAGCATGGATAAAAATGGGGAACTGACGCAGCAAATGGCAATACCTTTCAGCCTGCTCGCGATGAATACCAGGGAATCTTCCTTGTTGGGCGTCAGTATTAAAATTGACGGTGCTTCATCTTCGCAATCCGGTTTTTCTCCAAGAATTGGTATAGGTCTTGGCGGTGGAATTGGCATGGGAGGCGGTATGGGCGTTGGCATTGGAACCGGCAGCGGTTATGGTTCGCGATATGGTGCCAACGACAGGGGTGTTGATATACGCCTGGAAGTACAGCTGGCCCGTGGAAATGGCTGATTTTGTTCGTTTTATATAAGAGAAAATGCCCGCTGATGATTTCGACGGGCATTTTCTTTATAAGAAATTCGTATTGTTTGGCCGGCTATAAACCAGCTGCATGACGCTGATATTTCGCATGACAAATGCCGCTTCACAATAACAAAGGTAATAGGTCCATTTGCGGATAAATTGTTCGTCATAACCGAGACTTTTGATCTCGGCCAAACGTTCATTGAATTTATCCAGCCAGGCTCTTAAAGTGTACGCATAGTGCAGCCCGAATTCTTTCAGGTCTACCAGACTCATGTCGCCGGTTTTGTTCACAGACCGGTTAATAGCCGCCACAGAAGGCAGCAGTGACCCTGGGAAAATATATTTTTGTATCCAGTCGACACCTTTTTTCAAACTGTCGTAACGGGAATCCGGGCAGGTGATAACCTGTATGGCCAGGATGCCGTCTTTTTTCAGAAGGGAATTACATTTGCTGAAATAGCTATCAAGGTATTCATGGCCGACTGCTTCGAGCATTTCAATGGATACAATTTTGTCAAATGAACCCTGGATATTCCGGTAGTCCATCAGTAGAACCTGAACCCGTTCAGATAAGCCGGCATTGGATATACGTTCCGTGGCAAGTTTCTGTTGTTCAACGGATAAGGTAAGTGATGTGACTTTACAGCCATAATTTTTTGCCATGTATATGGCGTTCCCACCCCAGCCACTGCCAATTTCAAGGACGTGGTCAGAAGGCTGTAAGTTGAGTTTCTGGCAAAGACGATCATATTTTTCCAGCTGCGCCTCTTCCAGGTCCATGCCTTCATGACGGAAATAGGCACTTGAATAAGTCATGGTTTTATCCAGAAAAACGCCGAAGAAATCATTGCTCAGGTCATAATGTTCCGATATGTTTTTCCTCGATCCTTCAAGGGTATTGGAACGGGAGCTATGGGTTATTTTATTCCATAGCCTTAAAATATTCAACGCAAAAGTCCGTGATTTGCTGCCCGAAACGCCCGGTGCATTTTCAACATTAAGCAGTACCCAGTTAATCACGCTGGTGATGTTGTCCGTTTCCCAGAGTCCTTCCACATAGGCTTCTCCAAAACCTATGTCGCCAAACAGGGTGAGACGTTTAAAAAATTCCACATCCGTAATGGTCACAGAAGCCGATATCGGGTTGACCCCGTCACCGAAAAACTCAGTCCGCCCATCCGGAAATGTTAATGCCAGCTTCCCCAAATTCATCTTATGAAGCTGGCTTAAAACCAGTTGCTGGTATAAGCCAGGTTTTGTTGCAACAGGTTCCGTTTTATTCAATTTTGCGTGGGTTTTTAGCATAGTAATGATGGGTGTCTGGCCTGTTAAGATTTGTACCTTCTGTATACTTCGGTTTGTAATTGAGGGTTGTCTGCCTTGCGATGGAACCCGATTTGCTTGGCCCAAAGTTTTAATGCCTGCCAATGAATAAGCCAGGTGATCTGCATGGTAACAAGCGGAATACTGAAAAAATACCGGATCATATTGGCATCCGTAAGCGCTGCTTTTTCGCCCTGCAATGCGCTCATGAAATAAAGCTCACCCGACTCATCATAATCATTAATGGCAATATTCAGTCGCTCTCCCGGTACTTTCACGTTGAAATCAAAATAGAAATCAAGATCGATAAAAGGCGAAACGTAGAAATTTTTATAGGTATGAAGATGAAATTTATTGTCGTTAAACGTTTCGTTACCAAGGAAATAAGGTTTCATTTCTTTAAAAGTGTTACAAACTTCCACGACGGTACAGACGGGTTCGTCAAGCTCATTGTAACAGATATAAAATGAAACCGGATTGAACTGATAACCCATCGTACACAGATTGGTAAGCAACATAATCCGCCCGTTTCCAATATCTACCAGATTTTCAGCCAGGTATTGCGTAATGTGTTCCCTGATTTTTTTCGATTTATCCGGATTTTCAATCGGTAACTGTAAATGATCTGAATCCCGGAAATTGAACAGGTTGAAACGATTTCTGCTTAGCCATCTGAACTTCTGTGAAATGAAATCAAGCTCTGCCAAGTCCAGATAAAACATAAAAATATCGTAATGAAATGTATGTTTCTTTGGGTGAAGCCTGTTATGCATCACCCGGGCCTTGTATAAGCAAGAATTTAAATGATCCTGTTTCATGTATGGATATACGATAAAACGGCCTTAATGGATTTCGTTGTTTAAAATTTTTGCCGTTGTCAGGTTCGCGCACAAATCAACAGCACTTTTAAACGCATCCTCATGAAATCCGTATTTGAAATAACTTCCACAGAAATAAACCGGCCCTGTTTCGTTCAGTAATTTTAAGCTGCTCTGCGCGTGCATGGCCGGGACGTCAAAAAGCGGATGCTCGTAGTCGATTTCCCGTATGATCTTGTTTGCATTAAGATCGTCCTGAGGATTGATCGAAACGAAATAGTTTTTTTTGTCAGATACCTGTTGCAGCCTGTTCATCCAGTAAACCGTGCTTGGCGCGATTTCAAACTTGCTTTCGGCGATCCGGTAATTCCAGCTGCTCCACGCCAGTTTTGTATCAGGCATTACTTTTTCGTCGGTATGTAAAACCGCTTTATTGTATTGATACTTGAAATTCGACAAAATATTTTGTTCAAGCACGGTCGGTTCACTAAGCATGGCCAACGCCTGGTCCGCATGACTGGCGATGATCACACGGTCGAAAACTTCGCGGGTGCCGTCCGATGCGAGTACGGTAACCTTATCATTTTCCCGCTTGATTTTTACGGCCTTCCGGTTAACGTGGATTTTATTTTTAAATGGCTTGATCAGGATTTCACGATAAGACTGACTGCCGTTATGGAGCGTATACCATTGGTGTTGCGTATCAATGCCAAGAAAGCCATGGTTTTTGAAGAACCTGATCAGGGTTACAGCCGGAAAATCAAGCATTTGCTCCATGGGCGTGGACCAAACAGCCGAGCTCATCGGCACCAGATATTTCCATAACATATCGTCGCTGTATCCAAATTCCCTGATATATTGTCCAATCGAATAATTCGAAAACTGGGGGTCGTCCAAAATCTGCACACTGTCCCGGTTAAACCTTGAAATTTCAGAGAGCATTCTGATGTATTTCAGGTTGAACAGATTTTTGCGCTGTGCAAAAAGGTGATTAAGACTTGACCCACTGTATTCCAGGCCGCTGGGCTTGTGCTGAACACTAAAAGACATATCTGTTTTTTTTACCGACGCGTCAATCTCTTTAAACAGCCTGCACAAATTGGGATAGGTTTCGTAATTGAAAACCATAAAACCGGTATCAATGTGAACAGGTTTTCCCTCTTCATCCACGGTAACCGTGTTGGTATGCCCGCCAACATAGTCATTCTGTTCGAACAGTGTGATGTCGTCTGTCTGGTGCAGGAAATGACCGCAGCCCATACCCGCAATTCCGGTTCCTATAATCGCTGTTTTAAGCATCGCTAATTGGTTACAGATTTTAAGAAATACATTACGGCATAGGTGGAAAGCTGCCCTCCCGGACCGTTCAGGTTATAGTCAAAAGCGTGTGTTGCCCACGGCAGGGTGAGCAAATAATGTTTAACCCCGTTGGTGCTCAGTTTGGCATTAAGCCTTTTGCTATGCTCGTAAGCCACCAGAACGTCGTTCTCTCCGTGAATTAAAAGGGTAGGAGGCGACTGGTTTGAAACATATAACAAAGGAGAACTTTTCTCAAAATTCTGCGGATGGGTATTGTAACTTCCGCCCAGATAATCTTCCATCACTTTGCGCGAGTCCATGATAAGTGGATTCGACGGAATTGAATAACCCCAGACCATATCGGCAGGGCCATAAAAATCGATAACTCCCTTTACCTCCGGATCTTTGAGGGTAAAACCGGCAAGCAACGCAATCTGTGCTCCCGCAGAACGTCCGAGCAAAATAAAATTACCTGAATCAATATGCCAGGCTGCTGCCTTTTCTTTTAAAAAAGCCAGTGCATCTCTGACGTCTTCAACCGGCGCGGGATTTTGATAAGATGGCGCGAGACGGTAATTAATAGCGGCCACATGATATCCTTTACTTGCCAGGACGCTGTTCAGTTCTGGCAATTGTTTGCTATCCCCGCTTTTCCAGGAACCTCCGTGCACAACAATTACGCAGGGTTTTACACCAGGAATAGCCGATGGATAAAAATCCATGGTCAAATTACCCTTATCTGTTTTTTTATAACTGACGGTACTATACGGAATACTGATATTACTTTTAAAAAGACCGGGGTATGAAAATGGTTTTTGGCTGGCCACACTGTGATCACCAAAAGCGGATGCCATATCGTTACGTATCTTTTTGGATATGAAGTAGGCTCTCGCAATGGGCGATGCAAAAATGAACAGGGCAATAAAAGAAACAATAAGTGTAGGTGTCTGATATGCCGATGGCTTGAACGAAACGAGAATAACAACCAGTAAAACCGCTATAAAAACCCACGAAAATTCATCCGCTGCGATTGCCAGCAGCCATAAATAGAAGGCTGGTGCGGGCAAAATGGTCAGCAGTGAAATCAGAAACAGGATGATTGTCAGCGATAGTTTTACCATGGCGCCGGGATTTTATGAAACAGATAATGACTTACCATCCATTCGTTTCCATCGTCGTAATTCCATAATTCAGCGCAGGACATATAGAAAATACGCCAGTAGACCCACCATTTTAAGGCTTCGTCTTTGCCATAAGTCTGCTCGAAGAGTGGCATGATTTCGTCCCGGTGAATGTCCATGTTATTCAGCCAGGCTTCGGAAGTTTTTGCATAGTGCGTACCGTTAACAAGCCATTGCTTTTCCATGTTAAGGTCATCGTTGAAATGCAGCAAAAGATCATTGCTTGGCATTACCCCGCCACTGAAAAAATACTTGCTCATCCAGTCCGTTTCATCCTTTACCTCAAACAGGTACGCGAATTCTTTGTGTGTGAAAATATGGACAAACACTTTCCCGTGGTCATCCAGAAAGGAAGCTACTTTCTGCATCAGCAGTTTGTAGTTTCGCATATGCTCAAACATCTCAACAGACACAATCCTGTCAAATTTTTCATCCGTATGAAAGGTATTCATATCGGCAGTAATGACTTTCAGGTTCTGAATATTTCTCAAAAAAGCCTGTTCGTCAATGTGTTGTTTTTGCGTTCTGGAATTGGAAACAACGGTAAAGATACTGCCGGGATATTTTGCTGCCATAAAAAGTGACAGCGAACCCCAGCCACAACCCAGTTCAAGAACATTCTGCCCGTTTATAAGCTCGGCACGCTCACAGGTCAGTTCAAGCATATCCCGTTCCGAGATATCAATGTCCGTGACGCCGGGTTTCCAGAATCCGCAGGAATATTTCAGATTTTCGCCCAGGCAATATTGATAAAATTCTGTCGGCACTTCATAATGCTGTTCGTTTGCATCAGCCGTATTTACCGCAATAGGTGAATTTTTAAGCGTATTGATAAATTGTAATAAATGGCGTTGCTGTGCCTCGCCGCCGCCCTTATTTTCTTCGCGCAAACGTTGTTTTAAATATTTTCGTATTCCCATCCTGATAAGGAAATCGGGTATTTGGTTATTAACCAAAAGTTTATCGTACCACATGGAGGACTTGCAGGTTTTTCTTGATGAGATTATGACGGATATACGCAGATCAGCACACTTTAGATTTATTTCTGGCAGTTTTTTGGAATTTTAGCTCAATTACTTTTTTTAAACCATGGAAAAAATGCGCTTGTCGATTTTTGATACGCCTCGTATAATGCGCCTTTTGACCGCAGCGATTGTTCCTCCGTCGCAGGAATACCCGTCACGTTAAAAAGCAGATACAGAATAATGGCGGGGCTGATCATGGCAAGATATCCATACGGCGAACCCAGTGCGAAGATGAAATACGAAACCCAGATCAGCCATTCAAAAAAATAATTCGGGTGCCGCGAATAATTCCAAAGGCCACTATCGCAGACTTTCCCTTTGTTGCCGGGATCTTTCTTGAAACTGTCCAGCTGCCAGTCTGCAATGGCTTCTCCGGTTACAGCAATAATCCAGATTGCCAGGCCTGTATATTCCCAAAATGACAGCACCGGAGACTGGTTCTGTGTGATGATAAAAAAAGGTATTGCCAGCAATACATTGGATACTCCCTGTGCCTGAAAAAACCAGAAAAACTTCTTCTCAGCAATCGGAGCCCATTCTTTTCTTAATTGTGCGTAACGTCCTTCTTCTTCATGAATATGCGAAATGACGCGCCTCCCCAGATGCGTACCCAGACGAACTCCCCAGATCATAACCATAGCGCAGATCATGAGTTTTCGGGTCTCAAATCCATTGGCGAGAAAGAACACAATTACGGCAATTACGGGAAAGTTATAAGACCAGAATATGTCGACAATACCTGCATTTTTGATCTTTTTTGCCCATAACCAAACGGCCGTCATGATCATGCTGCAAACGAATAATGAAACGGCCACCGGGAGAAATACAGAATTATTCATGGCGTTTGGTTAAAAGGTCGATCAGGCCTTCACCCGGTTGAAGACGGAATAATTCAATCAGGATATAAGCACAGCTGGCAATGCTGCCCAGGAAAAACATTAACAGCAACCATACAATTTTTAACAGAATGCTTGGTTCTTTATAAAATATCCACAAATAAATGATGAAGGCGTTGGCATAAAAATCCCAAAGTGTGGCACGCATCCACGGGATCGACCCTAAAAAATCCCATTCTTTGAACAAATTGCTTTTGAGGCTCGTACTGATCACGACGTAACACATCCAGATTAGTAAAACGCTGAAAATTATTTTTAATGCGGTGATCATGATTAAGGATGGTAAGTGTTAGATTATGAGTATTGTATCAATATTTTTATCTCTTGGTAAACAATTTTGTCGCAATGATTATGGCAAAAGCCGCCTTTCTCCCGGCAAGTCTTTCGAGTTAATCGTACATTGTGATACTATTAGTACGATTTTTTCATCAATCCGGATTAAGTAGGGAGCATAATACCTCAAAAAGATATTTTTTTGATGACAAACAACAGGGAGTGAAAAGCAAAAACATAAAGAAATATTACAGCTTCTTAAAGTTCAGGCGGGACTTTACACGATTCAGTATCGACAAAGTCAGAAGTTATGAAATTGTGATTTACTGGCTGAAAAGTGTGCTTACCCGCAGCCAGTTTCTTATTCTTTCCGGTATTTTGGTGGGTTGCACGGCCGGTCTGGCCGGTGTGATTTTGAAATCGCTGGTGCATTATATTCACTATGTGATCACCTATAAGGTGCACTTTGAAGATCAGGTGTTGTTTTATCTCATTTTCCCGTTTTCCGGAATCGTCATCACAACAATTGTTGTTAAGTTGTTTTTCAATGGCATGGATAAAAAGGGAATTCCTGTTATCCTCCACGAAATTGCTCAGAATGCGAGTAATGTTTCTTCGGTTAAAATGTATTCACAGATTGTCCAGAGCGCGATAACCGTCGGATTGGGCGGTTCTGCGGGTCTGGAAAGTCCGATTGCTGTGACAGGTGCGGCTATCGGTTCAAATTTTGCTCAGACCTATAAACTTGACTACCGCGAGAGAACCCTGTTGCTTGCTGCCGGCGCAACGGCCGGTATTGCGTCTGCCTTTAATGCACCGATCGCCGGAATGATGTTTGCCTTTGAAATACTGCTTACAGGTGTCGTTTTTTCAGACTTTATCCCGCTGGTTGTTGCCGCGGTTTGCGGCAGTTTGATATCAAGGATTTTATTAAAGGAAGAGGTACTTTTCCAGTTCCACACACGTGGCGCATTTGATTATCATAACATACCTTTTTACCTGATTCTGGGCGTTTTATGTGGTTTGTATGCCCGGTATTTTCTTGTGATCACCCGGTATATTGAAGAGTTCTTCCATGGACTTAAATTATCAAAGATTCAAAAAGCAATGCTTGGCGGTGGTATTTTGTCGCTGCTGTGTGTGCTTTATCCGCCGCTATTTGGCGAAGGTTACGATACCATCAAATCCTTTACAAACGGAGAAATCAAAGAAGTGATGGAAAACAGTTTCTTCCGTTTTATCGGATATCGCGAATGGGTGATCATCGTTTTTGTTGCCGTGGTTTGTCTGTTAAAGGCTTTTGCAACGTCAATTACCATTCAAAGCGGGGGAAATGGCGGTAATTTTGCACCCTCACTATTTGCCGGGGGCTCTTTGGGATATGTTTTTGCACTGCTCTGTATACAGGCAGGAATTAAGGATGTACCAATGGTTAATCTGGTCATCGTCGGAATGGCAGGTGTTATGAGCGGTGTGTTGTATGCGCCCTTGACTGCCATTTTCCTGATCGCGGAATCCAGCTCGGGCTATGACCTGTTTATACCTTTGATGATCGTTTCGGTGATTTCCTTTCTGATGGCAAAATGGTTTTCTGCCGTTTCTCCTGATTTGGAAAAGATGGCCAGTGAGGGCAAAATATTTACGAAAGAGCACGACAGAAATCTCTTGTCTTTACTGCGTACCCTCGACTTATTGGATAAGGATGTTCAGGTTATCAGCGATAGGGCGTCGTTTGATGAACTCCGGGAAGTTGTAAAAAATGGGAAAAGAAACCTTGTAGCGGTTTTAAATGAAGATCTAACACTGGTAGGAATTATAACTCTGGACGATTTAAGGCCGATCCTTTTCAGTCGGGATCTGGACGGCTCATTAAATATCGGTGATCTTTTAAAAGAACCCAAGGCAGTGATTATCGAAAATGACTCCGTGGTAGAAGTTGCCAGGAAGTTTGATGAAACAGGGTTATGGCATTTGCCGGTTGTTACCGTGACGGGTAAATTTGCCGGATTTATTTCCAAGTCCAGTGTACTCAATAGTTATCGCCAGTTGTTACAAGCGCATTCCGGATAACGGGAAAGAGAAACTCCTGTTAAAGTATTGGGTTAACTTTAACAGGAGCTCCGTTATGGCCTTGGTAACAATTACTTAGCTTTTCTTACATAAATGTTGCCGTTCATATTTTTCATCATCACTTCTTTTCCGCCGCCGTTTACTTTTCCCTGTACCCAATCGGAAATGCTTACTTTGTATAAACCATCTTTGGTCGAACGTGTTGCCTTGGGCTGGGTTTTGTCGACATCTACATCAAAGTCGCTGTAAATCTCACCACGGTCTGATTTAAGTTTTACATCAAATTTTGCTGTTGCCGGAAACGTAATATCCACATTGCCATTCAGTGTAGAAAAAGCCATTGGTGATTCCGGATTAACGGACTTAAATACTGCTTTCAGATTACCGTTGACTGTATTGGCCACAACCGACCCGGAAATATTGGTAAGCTGGATAGCGCCGTTGACATTTGAAATTTCAAGTTCTCCGCTCACGTTATCAACCGTAACATCGCCTTCATTGATCGTCCCAACCCGTAAACCAAACTGAACGGGCACTTTAATGGTCAGATGCATCGGATGTCTGCCCATACCGGTCTTGATGCTGACATTATTTTTTTGCTCTTCAACAGTCAGGTCAAGATCGCCTCTTCCCGATGTGATGCGTTTTAATCCTTTTGCATTTTCATCTTTCGAATCGTCATTTTTCTCGGTCGACACTTTTGATACCGCATCAATGATGACATCTTTTCCCGCATACCCGATCACATGGATGGAGCCTCTGATCAGTTTTACGTTCAATGATCCCGGTTTTCCCGGATCCGAGAGTGCCACGGTCAACTGTTCTTTTGTTTCATTCTGAGCGAGTAGGGGAAGCGTTTTGATACTTGCGGCCATGATCAAAGCAATGGCCATTAATTTGTGGATTTTCATATAATCAGGATTGTTTTTTTAGATAGATATTTCCGTTGAATGTTTCGAATTTGAAGGTCCTGCCTCCGTTTCCGATTCTTATTGCTGTCTCTGCATTTAATTTATAAACCGTTTTATTGTGATCTGTTTCCTGGCTTTTTACCACTCTTGCAGGCAATGTTTCTGTATTCGGGAAGTCTGTATAAAAGTCACCGCGAAAGCTTTTGAGCTGGCAGTCGGCTGAAAGATTTTCCGGATAACTGATGATAAGATCGCCATTGAGTGTCTTGAACTGAGATTCGCCCGGAGGGATGCTCACATAGTTGGCTTCCACATTTCCATTGACCGTCCTGATTTCGGAAGCGCCCTTGGCATTGGTGAGTTTTATAGCTCCGTTTACATTGGAGACTTTAAGCGAGCCTGTTACGTCATCAACCGTTACTTCGCCGCCGTTTACGGTTGATACCTGCAAATTCATGGAGTAGGGCACTTTCACTGTAAATTCAAGATGGAAATCATATTTTCTTTCCTGTCTGCTTCCCCAGTTTTTATTGCCCCGGTTAGGTCGGGTGTCCACAGGTTCGGATATGTATGCCAGGATGCTGTCTTCTTTTTGTTCAAAATTGAGCTTAAATTCCTCTTTGGCAACATTCAGGAGTTCCTGCCCTTCGGCCGACAATGTTTTATCAACTTCAAGCATCACCTTATCCCCGTCATAACCCTTTACCTTGATAAACCCGTTGATGTTGTAAATGGCCAGCACATTCTTTCCGGAGCTATTTGATACCGTAAATTGCTTGCTGATATGCTCTTTGAAAAACTGTTTTTGCGCTGGCGCCTGGGTACAAGAAAGTACCAGCCCCACCAGAAATGGGATTATTATTTTTTTCATGGCTAATAAATTTGATTGGTTGTTTAAGAAAGATCTTTAATCGTTTGTTCGATTTTATTTTTCACCAGTTCATCCAGGTTTTCCTGTCTTAACATTTGCCTGAAAGCCTTGATGGAGCGTTTTTCCTGCAATTTTACCATCACATCAGCAAGTGCCACCTGCACCATGGGAGAGTCTTGCCGGGCCAGCGACTGCACGAGTTCTTTACGAACCAGCGGATCATTCGCAAACTGCGTGATGGCTTCCAGGGTCACAAGCCTTACATTCACATTCGGATCATTATTCAGCGTCGAAAAAAGCGCTTCAATCACTTTTTCGTCCGCGTGTGTGATGTCATTCGTGTAACTTACGGCCCTGAGACGCTCGGTAGCGGAAGGGTTTTCGATTAACGTCAGCATCATCATCTGCCGCATTTCCTGAATCTGGTTTGCCAGTGTATCGATTTGTTCAGTATAAGCTGTTGAAGCCTTTGGATCCTTATTCATCCTGAACCCGATAATCCAGCCAAGCCCAACCAGTAAAAGACTGAAAGTAAGCTGAACCGTCCACTGCGGTATTACAAACTGACGAACCGCGTCGATCAGGTGATCAATGGAATATTTGTCCTTTTCTTTAACCGTTTTTTTATAGTCGTGAAGCATGCTGTTGAAATTGACACGCATGGTTTCGCTCGGTACTTCCACCCGGACTTCGCCCATCATTTCCCATAAATCCCTGCTTTCCGCAAATTCTTTCTGACACTCCGGGCATTGTCCAAGGTGTTTTTCGATCCTGATCCGTTCTG
The DNA here is from genome assembly GCF_024220585.1 of Dyadobacter diqingensis. Classification (GTDB taxonomy): domain Bacteria; phylum Bacteroidota; class Bacteroidia; order Cytophagales; family Spirosomataceae; genus Dyadobacter; species Dyadobacter diqingensis. The sequence continues at coordinate 622,418 of NZ_JAMXKF010000004.1, read as the reverse complement.
GGTCAGTTGCAGGTTTGTTTAACCAATCGGTAAACTGTCCTTTTGTATGGTCACATGTCATGTGTTTTCCTTCGGTTTTCATTTTTCAAAAATACTTTCTTCAACTCACCCAGTGCACGGTGTACGCGCACTTTTACTGTCCCCTCCGTGATATTCAAAATGCCGGCAATCTCTTCATATTTAAGTTCCTGAAACCGGCTCAATACCAATATTTCCCGGTGATCCTCACTCAACACCGCCATGGCTTTATGCAGTGACTCGGCGTCCTGCTGTTTTTCAAAAGCTGCGTCGGCGGATGTTCCTCCATCAATCCTGTCCGCATAGGCATGGACATCTTCATGGTTTCTCGACTTGTTTTGCTTGACGGAATCATTCAATACATTTCTGGCCAGGTGATACATCCACGTTCTGAATTCGCCTTCTCCCGTAAAAGTATGGCGGTATTTCAGCATCCGGTAAAATACGTTCTGCACAAGATCTTCGCTGACATCCGCCTTGCCTGTCATATGATACAGGAATGAAAACAACGGACGGTGGTACCGCTCAAAGAGCAATCCCATCTTATCAAGGTCCCCGGATTTTACCCGGAGCATCAGCGAATTATCCGTTAGCGTGTTCAACAGTATTTACCTTTTTTAGTGTTCTTATAGTGGAAACCTGAGCAGCGGTAAAAGGTTACAGGAAATTGTAAAAAAAAGTAAAATATTTTTTTGGTATGATTAAGCCTTTGATAAAACAGGCACATACATTCTAGTGTTAAATATAACTGTTTTTTGTAAGTTATTGATTAAATGGTATTTGTGAGATTAATGGAGGGCTCCCGGAGTGACTGCAAACAAAAATCCCCGGCATGCTGCCAGGGATTTTTAAGAATATTTTCTCACCTCAAATACGCTGAGTATTTGACTGGTGGCAAAGATTAAAAACTTTATTCTGTTAAATAATGACGAAGGTCAGTTTTTTAAAAATATGCGTTCTTACTTTCTGAAATAGATTTAGGCTATTAACTATTCTGATAAACCGCCGTAAACTCTTTTGCAAAGTCATCCAGGGAAGTCTGGGTTGTGTTTTCAGGTGTCCGGACAAAGTCCGCAAGATATTTCCCGGAATTAAGCCCCTTCCACAATTCTGTATAACCTTCGGCGATCGGTGCCGGTACTCCGGCAGAAATCATCCCTTCTTTCGCGGCATCAGAAGGATACTGGATATACTGCAAAGCAGGTAAATTAATGGCTTCTCCCAGTATTTTAGCGGCTTCCTGAATGGTGTAATCACGATTACCAGAAACGAATTCGCGAGAGAAACCTTTAAAATCAAGTGCAAGCAGTTGTTTGGCAGCTGCCTCGCCAATGTCTTTTGTATGGACAAAAGGTACTTTAAGGTCGGCGTGAAGGGAATCACCAAATGCGCCCTGGCCTTTAATCTGTGGTATGTAGGCGTAAAGATTCTCCATGAAAAATCCCGGTCTCAGTGCGAGGACGTTCAAACCCGGGACATTCTGCAATTGTTGTTCCCACTCACCAAGTCCGCTTACAGGTCCTGCGCCAAAAGGAGCAAGCTGAGAACCCATTGAGCTCAATATCACCACATGTTTCACCCCTGCGTTTTCAATTGCATTGGTGATAGCCGTACCCACGCGGCGCTGATATGCACGCCATGATTCTGTAATACTCCAGATAGGAGGAATAATGGCGTACACCGCATCGACACCGGCAAATGTTTTTGTTAGAAAATCTTCGTCGGTGAGATCGCCAATGGCAGCGGACGCTCCCTTCTCTACAAGCGATTGTAGTCCTTCCGCTTTCCGGCCCACAACAACGACTTCCTGTCCGGCCTCCAGTAATTTTTCTGCCGCTACTTTTCCTGTCTTTCCGCTGGCTCCTGTGATAACGTATTTCATATGTTTATAATTTACATACATACTAGTTGGTATGTATAAAGTGAAAAAAATTATTGTTTATAATTATTTAAGATTTTGATCAGCTGTTCAACGCAAACGATGAATTTTGAATAACTGTTAAATGATTTGCCAATGGCGTAACTTCCTTCCAGTGAGGCTAAAATGAAAAGTGTCAAAGCATCTGCGTCAGTATCTGCAAGAATTGTCCCATCCGCAATTCCACCCTCAATACCTTGCCTGATCATTTTTCTTTCCTCGTTCAGGATGGATGACAATCGCTTATTAAAACCTTCATCAAGAGGAGACATTTCCTGGATCAGGTTATTAAGCGGGCAGCCCAGGTGAATGGTTTCCTGGTTTGAATATCCGGCAATACATCTTAAAGTATTTGAAATTGCATCAATCACGTGCACGCCCTGCGTGCTTAAATTTTTCCAGGTATTGATGTAACTGGGTGCAATAAGCTCATCCACAACTGCATAACCTACATTGAGTTTGTCTTTGAAATAATGATAAAAGGCGCCCTTGGTAATCCCCATTTGAGCGATTACCTTATCCGTACGCAACCCCTGAAAACCATGCAAACGCATGGCTTCAAAATTCTTTTGCAATATTTCCCCTCTCGTATCAAGCATGATACAAACGTACATACTAGTTGGTATGCACGCAAGCTTTTGACGAATTTTATTTTATTTTCCTGAAATAGTAATAGTAGCGTTTTAATAAGCCTCTGTCCGGAAGTATCTGTGAATCATAATGTTGCCATCCGTTATTTTCCATATGGTTCAGCACGGCAGCCGAAGAAAAAAACGTAAGTGTCTTGCCTGTCAGGTCAGTGATTTGGGTTGTGGTTTTTTTTGTTTTTTGCCCGTAATCAAGAAAAATATCCACTTTATCGCCTGCAAGCCCATACCCAATCATTTCGATGGTACAGACCTTGATACTGTCAGATTTGTTGATGTCTACGCCGGAAACAATGATCTGGGAAAAGGAGGGAGTGGAGATCAGAATAAGGCTGATCAGGATTAAATTTTTCATGTGCCAGTGTAATTGTTTGTTGAAAATAAAAAAGGCAGCATTGTTAAAAATGCTGCCTTGCGGATTAAAGAATACCGGCAATTTTTTCCAGCTCCTCATTACTGAATTCCTGGTTTTTCAGACAAGTCAATGAATCAAGCAATTGTGATACACGACTTGCTCCAATCAGTACCGATGTGATCCGGGGATCTTTCAGCAACCAGGCAAGTGCCATCTGCGCGAGTGTTTGTCCACGTTCCTGGGCTATGTCATTCAGTTTCCTGATTTTCTCAATAACCTCAGGCGTTACCTGATTTTGTTGTAAAAAACCTTCCGGTTTTGCAGCTCTTGAATCGGCCGGAATACCTTTGAGATATTTATCCGTGAGCAGTCCCTGTGCCAATGGCGAAAATGGAATACATCCCACACCTTCACGTTCTAAGACATCCAGCAAACCACCTTCCACCCAACGCTCAAACATGGAGTATTTAGGCTGATGGATCAGGCAGGGTGTCCCCAGTTGTTTCAAAATTCCAATGGCTTTCTCTGCGTCTGCCGCCTCATAATTGGAAATGCCAACGTACAAAGCTTTACCCTGACGAACGATCAGATCAAGTGCTGCCATGGTTTCTTCCAAAGGCGTATCAGGATCCGGGCGGTGGTGGTAAAAAATATCGACATAATCAAGGCCCATCCGTTTAAGGCTCTGGTCAAGACTAGCCACCAGGTATTTTTTTGAGCCCCATTCGCCGTAAGGTCCCGGCCACATCAGATAACCTGCTTTTGAGGAAATGATCAACTCGTCGCGATAAGGCAGAAAATCCTTTTTCATCAGCAACCCGAAATTTTCCTCGGCAGAGCCCGGAGGCGGACCATAGTTATTGGCAAGGTCAAAATGAGTTATGCCGTGATCAAAAGCAGTAGTAAGAATAGACCGGTAGTTTTCAAAAACGTCGACACCTCCGAAATTATGCCACAAACCAAGAGAAATGGCGGGCAATTTAAGGCCGCTTTTGCCACACCTACGATAGGTCATTTGCTCGTAGCGGGCAGGATCTGCTAAATAAGTCATTGAAATGTTGTAAAGAAAGAGTAAAGATTTAAATCTGCGGAAAAGATAGCCGTTTTATTCTGGTTCGGAAAATTAACTTTTCAGGAAATAATGTTCTTCAAACTGTTTTTAAGTAACCAACACGGCTATTTTTGCTGAAAATCCATACATTGTTTATAGATTCACGATTATAATCGCACATTCTAATTCTGACATTAATTTCCTTTCCGGATATGGAGTTTTTTTTACTTTCTTTTTTCCTGATTCAGTTTATTCGTAAAAGGCTGGAAACAGCTGTGAAATCTCCGGAGCTGGATAAGATACTTGTGTTTGCCCGATATGCCTCCATAGGTTTGATGGCTGCGTACTATATTTTTAATCAATCCACTTTTATCCACTGGCTTTGGTATCCTTTTCTGGGAGGGCTGTTTTGGTTTTTATATAATCATGGAGAGTATAAACAGATCCGGTCACTCGTGCAGTCGGCGATCCCGTTTATTATTGTTTCGCTGATTGGTGACTTTGCACACCTTGTGCTGCCTATTAAAATTTACAACCGCTGGGATAATTATATTGATACGGCCAAGGCGTTCGCTTTGTTATGGCTCTTTGCACTTTGGTACAATTCTCAGAAACAGCAAAAGGCGTTGGAGCGGGAGCGGGAAGAGCAGCGTAGAAAAGATGAAATTAACGAAGCTAAAAAAGACGCGCTGGAATACCTTGTCAATGAGCGGACCATTGAGCTGACAAGACAAAAGGAAGAACTTCAAAAAACACTGGATGAATTAAAAGCAACGCAAAATCAATTGATTCAGAGTGAAAAAATGGCATCGTTGGGGGAGCTTACTGCCGGTATCGCCCATGAAATACAGAATCCGCTGAATTTTGTCAATAACTTCTCTGAGGTTTCCGTGGAGCTGTGCCAGGAACTGGAAGAAGAAATCAATAAAACGACGATCGCTGATGCTGATAAGGAATATATTAACGGGATCATCAGTGATTTAAGCCAAAATCAGCAGAAGATAACGCATCACGGAAAACGTGCTGATTCTATCGTGAAAGGCATGTTACAGCATTCCCGAGCATCGTCGGGGACGAAGGAGCCGACAGACGTAAACGCCCTGGCTGACGAATACATGCGGCTTGCCTACCACGGTCTGCGTGCGAAGGACAAGGAATTTAACGCCGCGCTGGTGACTGATTTTGACCCTACCATGGGCAAAGTGGATGTGATGCCGCAGGATCTTGGAAGGGTATTTCTGAACTTGTTTACGAATGCATTTTATGCCGTAGCCGAAAAGAAAAAGCTGAATAAAGATAATCCGGCTTTTGCCAATTATAAACCGGAGGTTAAAATTATCACGAAATTGTTTGGCGGCAAATTGTATATCCGTGTTTCGGACAATGGAACGGGGATGCCGGAGAGCGTTATTTCCAAGATATTCCAGCCTTTTTTTACAACAAAACCAACGGGGCAGGGAACGGGTCTTGGTTTATCCATGAGTTATGATATTATCACAAAATCTCACGAGGGAACATTGGATGTGACATCAGTGGCGGGAGAAGGAACTGAATTTAAGATTACGCTGCCAGTCTGAATGCAGGTCAGACTGGTTTAAAATAATGATTACCCATATGAAAATACTTGTTGTTGACGACGAACCGGATGTGCAGGCACTGTTTGAGCAGCGTTTCCGCAGAGAGATAAGAAATGGCGAATTTCAGTTTTCTTTTGCTTTTTCGGGAGAAGAGGCGATTGGTTATCTGGAAGGTCACGCGTCGGAGGTCGTCATGATCCTGTCAGACATTAATATGCCGGGCATGAGTGGGATTGAACTTTTGAAATCGATCAGAAAAGACCATCCGATGGCGCCGCCGATCGTTATGATGATTACAGCGTACGGCGACACGGATAATTACGACCAGGCTATGAAATTTGGTGCAGATGATTTTTTGACAAAACCGGTAAATTTCACAGAACTGAAACAAAAATTACAGGAAAGATATGAAGGCTAAGATCCTTGTGGTTGATGATGAACCGGACTTACAGTTACTGATCAAACAAAAGTTTCGGAGGCAGATCCGCGAGCAGTTGTATGAGTTTATTTTTGCAGAAAACGGAGAAGCAGCATTGAGAATGCTGGCCGAACACCCCGATGTTGACATGGTTTTGAGTGATATCAACATGCCTGAAATGGATGGCCTGACCTTGCTTATAAAACTGGGTGAATTGAGTCCGTTACTGAAATCGGTCATCGTGTCGGCTTATGGCGATATGGAAAATATCCGCACGGCGATGAACCGTGGGGCGTTTGATTTTGTGACAAAACCTATTGATTTTCAGGATCTTGAAGTTACGATGGAGAAGACTCTGAAATACGTTGAACAACTGAAAGAAACACTGAAAGCAGTTCGGGAAAATGATATCCTGCGTATGTATGTGGATTCGTCGGTGCTGCAATTTATGTCGAAAGAGGCGTTTGAAACCTCGCTGACCGCCAGCGAAAACATTGAAGCCAGCGTGGTTTTTATGGATATGTGCGGTTTTACGTCGATTTCGGAAAGAGAGCCCGCGGACCACGTGGTGAAAATGATCAATAAGTATTTTGATGTGATGGTCAAGGAAATTTTGGCTCACGGCGGACTGGTTGATAAATTTATGGGTGACGCCATTATGGCTGTTTTCAAAGGGGATTATCATCTCGACAGGGCGGTTGAAGCATCATTGTCGGTAAGAAATCAGATCAAGGCATTTTCAGAACAGCTTAGCAACCAGACGGAATATTTTCCCGATGTGGCTATCGGAATTAATTCGGGGGAAATGGTAAGCGGCAATATCGGTTCGGCAACTTTACGAAGATTGGATTATACTGTGATCGGTGATGCTGTTAATGTGGCGCAGCGGTTGCAATCCGCAGCCGGACCAGGACAAATTCTGGTACCGGAATGGGCTTATGAAAAAATCAAGGAAGCGTTTCAATGTAAATTGATTGGTGAGGTCAATTTGAAAAATAAAAGAAATGCGATGCAGATTTATGAAGTATTAGAATAAGATCCTGCATTGCAAATTAAAGCATACAGATAATGGAAGTAGCCGCAGCTGAAAAATTTGTCCTGGATCTACTGGGTTCCCGTTTGTCGGAGACGCTGTATTACCACGGCCTTCATCACACACTGGATGTGGAAAGTGCGGTTTTGGTCCTGGCGAAAGAAGAAGGGATTGAAGATGAAGCGTCTCTTAAATTGCTAAAAACGGCAGCATTGTTTCACGACTGCGGTTTTATCAATACCTATAAGGATCACGAAGAAGAAGGCTGCCGGATCGCGCGGAACCAGCTGCCGTTGTTCAGCTATTCAAAAGAGCAGATTGATGTAATCTGCGGCATGATCATGGCAACCAAAATTCCGCAAAATCCACAAAATCGCCTGGAAATGGTTATTTGTGATGCAGACCTGGACTATTTGGGACGCGACGATTTTGACCCCATTGCCGCTAATTTGTTCAAAGAGCTGGAAGTGAGGCAACTGGTGACAGACATCAATACCTGGAACCAAATTCAGATAAGATTTCTCGAAGCCCATCGATACCATACAAAAGCAGCCCAACAAAAACGAGAAGCCATCAAACAGCAACACCTGAACAAGCTGCGCGAAGGAAAATAACCCAGTGCCGTAGGCACGACCGATTTTGTAGCCACGGATTTTAATCCGTGGAGCTAGGCGAGGCGCATTTTTTCATTTTGCACCCGGATGCGCTGGCAAAGGATACGCAGCACATTTCTTAAAATTTCATCCCGCTCTTCCATCAGCTCAAAGAAATCTTCCTGGTCAATCCGGAACAACAGCACATCCGATTCAGCCACAGTAGAAGCCGATCTCGGTTCCGTATCTAGCAGAGCAAGCTCCCCAAATATCTCCCCTTTATCAAACAAAGCCAGCTGTTTCGGACCATCATAAATACCGATTTCACCGGAATAAATTATAAACATGCTGTCGCCGGCATCTCCCTTGGCAAATATTTCCTGTCCCTCCTGATAAGTCACCTCTTTCATGATCGGCGCGATTGAACTCAACACATTTTCAGGCGTTTGTGAAAATAATCTCGTATTTTTCAGAACGATAACACGCTCCATTTCAGAGATTTGCTGGGAAGATTCAGAGGTATGTTTCATGAGTTTTTCGTCTTGACTAATAAATTTCTGGTTGGGGAATTTTTGATAAGCAGTCCTGGCAGCTTCACGAAGCAGGCGGACCGGGTGGCTGGCAAATATTTCAAGGTTATCGATCCCGGCAGTTTCCGGTGTCCATTTTCCGATAGCCAGTGCGATCGTCCAGGTTGTGAAATATTGCTCTTTTTGTTTTAAAACGTAGGAAACAAAGGGTTGCGCCGGAACGTCCTGAATATTTAAATACTGACGCAAAGCATCCAGTTTTTTCTGCAACGGAATAACCTCAAAAAGCGCCCTTAAACATGGATATAGTTCTCGCGGCAACAAACTTTCAACCATTTCCAGCGAATTGGCCCTCTTTTCCTGCGATGCATGCCGTACACCTTTCCAGGCATTTTGCACAGTGTCCTTATCGTACAACAGCATAAACAGATAAAACAGCCGCTGATTTACCTGTTGCAATTCATATTGAAGCGCAGCATTCCAAGTTTCATTTCCGACCTTTTCGTCAGTCGCGTTTAAAATCTGGTATGCGTGCAGCAGTTCAATATCAACATAATTCCTGACAACCAGTTTTTGGTCAGTCGTCAGCTCCTGGTGTGACAATGCACGCAATGCAGCCGTATGCAAGCGTAATGTGGAAGCACCAGCATCGCCTTTTGTTGTATAAATGCGGCTCGTGAAATCAAATAGCACGGGCCTTATTGCCGGATTGGCCTGTTTTTCCGCAGCTCTTAAAAATGTATAAATTTCCTTCTCAGAACTTGTCGATTGAACCCAATCCTGCAAAATGCTGACACCCGCATGACCGGATTTAACCAAAGCAAGACTTGCTGTTTTTGACAATTTTCCTGAAAGAAATGGTTGTACTTCCCTAATCAGATCTGCGTGCCCGTTCGTTCCAACGATTTCAATAGCCCGTTGCCTGATTCTTATATTTTCACTTTTAAGCGAATTACTGATCTGCGATTTATAAGTGTCAACATCAAGTCCTTCGACACAATCAAGCGCAGTAAGCTGAGATTCAGTCCGATCCGACGAGAATAAATCCTGTATGGTTTGGCGGACCAACGTTGCCGACTTGCCTGATTGTCTCGCGCCTAGCACAGCGCCGCGAACAATATCCAAATCCTGATGTGAAAGGTATTGACCCAGTTTTTCCTGTGTCATCGCCTCCGACGCGCTGGCAATCTGCACGGCAAGAGTCTGACAAGGTGTATCCGCTTCGTTTTCAATATATTGATAAAATGCTTGTGACGGCTGGTAATTCCCGGTTTCAACCAAAGCTTCCAGCGTTTTCAGCCGCACCAGCTCTGACGGATTTTTTAGCAGAAGATCCACATTTTTCGAAAATGAATTGGGCTTGTTTTTGACAAGCCACGCTATCGCGTTGATCACTTCCTCTTTTTTCTCGCTTTTCAGGTTTTCCTTGATGATCGGAAGTGCCTCGCCGGGAGAAGCCATTTCACCGCTTTTCAAAAATCTCTTGCTGATCGCACTTTTCAGTTCGAGCACATACTGGCTGTATGCTTTCCTGAAAATAATAAGTGCGACAAGGGAAAACAAGAGCGAAAGGTCGAATGTCAAGCCGATATCTGACCACTGCATGGTGTAAATTACCCAGAGTAAAACTCCGGCGATGAGCATTCCCAGTGGCTCATACAAGCCTTTTGCAAGCGTATGACCTTTCAACCGGTTCTTGGTCGAAAGCGGCTGGAAAAGTACCAGAAAAACGGGATCAAAAAGTGTTCTTCTGATCAGTTCGAAAAGTAGGTAGGCGATGCAGTAGTAAACCAGTAACGACGGCTCGTCTTTTCGGAAATAGGAAGAAACAATAAGTCCGAGTGATACCAGAACGGTCGTTAAAGGCAGCAGGTACAACGTAATTTTTACACCAAAACGCTCAACAATTTTTCCGGAGAACAGCAATTTTACAACGGTAGAAATCATATAAGTGGCCGTCAACAGAGAACCTACGAACACAATGGTGTCGTGCTGGCTGTGGAATTTGTATTTTACATTGACGAAAAAATGATACTCGATCCAGGTAGCTGCTGCTGCTATGGCAACGGTACCAAGGCATAATGCTGTGAGTAATCTGTTTCCTCCAAAATATTTCTGAACCAGTTTCGAATCGGAAAGCCCGGATTGACGCGGTCTGGCATGATGCGGATTGGGTACAGCAGTATGCTTGAAAGTTAATTTTTGAGTATAAAACGCCAGTGCAAAACACACCAGTGAAACGGCTAAAAGAATCATCAATACGGATGGCGAATGAATCAACACCGCGAGCACGGCACCCAGAGCCTTCGCAGGCATATCTCCTGAACCGATAACACTGAATAATCTTTTACTTTGGCGGACATCAAATACAACGGCCGATAATCCCCAGAATTCCAGGTTGATCAGCAGATAAATAACCCGGAAACCGACCATAATGGCAATCGCTATGGCCATTCCATGACCGATCCATAACAGGATCATGACGACCAAAACAAGAAAAAGAGACGAAAGCATGGTGCCCAGGCTCAGTTTTTCAAGTGCAAGGTGGTGTTCGTAATGTTCGTATATCTGTCCGGCAGCCATAACCGCCAGCGCAGCGATCATGTAGGCGAGTGGCAAGGAAGATTCAGGATGGTTTTCCAGCAATAATATATTGGCAGACACGTAAACCAGTGTTGTGCCGACATTGATAAAGAAGTTATGGAAAAAGAATAAAAGCGTCTGTGGGTTAATTGTACTATTAAATCTACTTTTTGTAATGGCTGATATCATATTTATCGAAAAGCTAGCGTCACTTATGTAAAATAAACACTAATTCTTCCTTTTAAAAACAGAAACTGTTCATGTTATCATGAAATTTGCAGAAATTTGAAATTACAGACCCGGCGAATTCTAAAAGTTACAGCTTTTAGGAGCGGCTCGGAGCAGACATTATTTTTTAATTACCCAGTTATGAAGATTGATTTTAAGCGGATTGACCACGTGATGCTTTGTTTTCCGGAAGGGAAGGAAAAAGAAGCGCGGAGATTCTACGAAGAAGTTTTAGGTTTGGAAGAAATCATTGATCCCGAAAGACCTCATCTGAGAGGCGCAATATGGTATCAGATGGGAAATATTCAGCTGCATTTGATGACCGACCAGGGCAGTAATGCTTCGGAACGCCATCCGGCATTTGAAGTGACCAATCTGGAAGAATGTCGTCAGCTTCTGGAAAGTAATGGCATTCCCGTTAAAAACCTGACGCCGATTCCTGGACGCAACCGGTTTTCGTTCCGCGACCCGTTTGAAAACAGAATCGAGTTTCTTCAATATGATTAGATCGTAACAGATATTTTTGAAGTTTTAATTAAGAAAAATGCCGCCCGATCACATCGGGCGGCATTTTTCGTTCCTATGAATTAGCTCCACAAACGGTCATGTGAACGTTTGTCGTTCCATTGGTCGGTTGGTGCAAAATAACTTTTGTCTTTTGGTGTCAGATGTTTTTTGACCTCTTCATCCACCAGCTCAATGCCCAGTCCCGGTGCTTCCAAAGGAACATTGGCATAACCTTTTTCAATCAGTTTACGGCCGTCGGTTGTTTTAACGATACTTTCCCACCAGGGTACATCCACAGAATGGTGTTCCAGCGCCAGGAAGTTCTGCGTTGCAGCTGCACAATGTACGTTGGCCATAAAACTTACCGGTGATCCCGCAAAGTGCATCGCCATCGCGATACCATGGTCTTCGGCGTAGTCGCCGATGCGTTTGGTTTCCAGTAACCCTCCCGAAGACGCAAGATCCGGGTGGATAATGTCAACCGCGCGGCCTTCGATCAAATCTTTAAAACCTTCTTTCAGGTATATGTCTTCACCGGTGAGCGTAGGTGTTTCCAAAGCGGCTGAAATTTGTTTCCATTGATCGGTGTATTCCCAGGGCACCATATCTTCCAGCCATGCGAGTCTGTATTTATCCAGTGCTTTGCCCAAACGGATCGCATTGTTCAAATCAAAGTGGCCATAGTGATCCGAAGAAATCGGAATCTCGTACCCGACGATGCCGCGTACATCTTCCACGACTTTCGCCATTTCTTCAAGTCCCTGCGGAGTAATTTGTATGGCTGTAAACGGGTGTTTGGTATTGGCATAAGATGAATAATCTCCCGCCCATTGCGAGAATCCGCCACCCCAGACTTTATTATTTACCACGCCGCCCGGTTTGTTTTTTAACATACCAATGGAGATGTCCATTTTCAACCAGGTATAACCCTGCGTTTCGGTCCGGAATTTGATTTTTTCTTTGAATTCATCCAGATTATCCGATTCCGGGGTGTCAGCATATAATCTCACTTTATCACGATAACGCCCGCCCAGCAGCTGCCAGCAGGGAACGTTGTAAGCTTTTCCGCAAAGGTCCCATAAGGCCATTTCAATCCCGCAAACCCCACCAGCCTGGCGACCGTGCATGCCGAATTGTTTAATGGTTTTGAAAAGCATCTCAACATTACATGGATTTTGGCCTAAAAGCCGGCTTTTCAGCATCAGCGCATAACGCTCATCGGCACCATCACGCACTTCTCCCAAACCATAAATTCCCTGATTGGTATCAATGCGGATGATGGGCGTGCGTCCCACGTTCTGGATCACGCAGTAACGGATATCTGTTATTTTCAGGTCCGAAGGTTTTGAAGCACGGCTTACTTTGGAGGTAGCCTGCGCAACGGTATCTTCAATGGACATCGACATAAAAGTGCCCAGGGCAATACCACCAACAGCCGATTTTCTTAAAAAGTTACGACGGCTGTCTTTCGTGGCCGGGTTATTGATTTCAGTCTGAACGGCCAGTTTTTCGGCTTTTTCGACTTCTTTATTGGATGCAATGATTTGATTTAGGATGCTCTTCATGATTTTAAAGATATTTAGGAAGTATGGAATAGAATAAGGCTAAAAGCTATTAGCTGTATGCTAAAAAGCTGATAACGAAGGTTAGTAATTACGTTCTTTCAGATAGTCGTCGAGTTCTTTTTTGCTCATAGGCAAGCGACCGGGGTAGGCGTTAACCCATTTCAGGAAGTCCTTTGAGATCGCATCTGTCCATTTGGTATCGATTTCACCGGGTGTATATTTTCCTTCTTTAAGGCGCTGATGACCAAATTCATCACGAAGCGCGGTCACTTCGGAAGTAATCACAAGATCTTCCACCAGATGCGAAGGGATGAAAATCGTTCCGTATTTCTTGGCAAGAACAACGTCACCGGGCAATACAATCGCACGGCCGATTCGGATGGGGACGTTGATCCCGGTTAACATCATTTGCTGGATGTAGGAAGGATCCGATCCTTTGATCCAGGCGTTGTAACCGGCTATTTCACTCAGCCCTTCTACGTCACGTACGGATCCGTAAAAAATGGTCCCGCGTTTCGATTTAGCATAAATGGAATTGCCCAGGTTATCACCGATCAGGGTTCCGTCAGCGATTTTTCCGTAACCGTCTGCTACGTATACGTCGCCGTTGGTGAGTACGTCGATCGGCCAGGAATTGGTACCACCCGCCTGGCTACGGCCTTCTTTTTTACCCGTCTCTTTGATCAGATCCTGTAAGTCAGGGCGGAGCGGCATGTATTGTGCTGTCACCACGCGGCCGGTCATTGCACTGTCCGGATGGATCAGTATCCAATCGCCTTCAAACTGGTTCTGGTAACCCTTGTTACGCAGTACGCCCCAGGCTTCTTCAATGGAAATGTTTTTTAAACGACCTAAAATCGTATCTGAAACTTTCGGTCGGCCGTCTGCTGAGCGCTCGCCTTTCCAGTTTGAAGTTAATGCCTTGATTTGCTCAACAGTCGGAGAAATCGGTTGCGCATTGGACAAAAAGGAGAGCAGCAAAAACGCGGGTAGCAGTTTTGTTTTTTTGAACATAAGCAAAGTGGTTTAGATAGAAATTGGTTGATCAGGATTACTGCAAGCGATTGATCAGGTCGCTTGCAGTAGTATAGGCAGACGGGATATTGTCAGATTATTTATCCCAGAAAATATGCGTTCCAAGTTCGTCAGGACCCTGACGGGCAACGGCAGCGTTGTAGTTTGCGGTATTCACTGATTTTTCAAGAACCGGATATACCAAGCGGCGAATGAAATCTTTCACCGAAGGATCCGCTCCCGGATAAGGGTTTTTCGTCAGGGCAGGGAAGCCGCTTCTGCGGAAGTTTGCCCAGGCTTCTGACCCGTTCAGGAATGAAGCGATCCAGTATTGCGTATTAATCTGGTTCAGTGCCGTGGCAGCGGCGAAAGGGTTTGCGGTAAGATAAGCATCCTGACTTGCCGTTGGAATAGCCGCTGATGCATCATACTGAGCCATTTGATTCATATGCGCTCGCACACCTGCTTCGTAATAGGTTTTGGCGTCGCCGGTGATGTATCCCCGTTGTGCCGCTTCTGCCAGCAAAAGCTGTGTTTGCGCGTAGGTTACGAAAAATTCGGGTGCGTCAATCTTGCCCAAAGTACGACGGTTGATCTGCGAATACTTGAAGGCAGAACCACTTTTTCCAGGGAAATTGGGTTCGGTGCTGATCGTCGATTCGTTATAACCATAAGGTGCTCCCTGCTGACTTGCAGGATCGGTATCTTCTTTCCCAGCCGTTGCAATCGGATTTGCAGGCAGTTCATATTTTACGGCAATGACTTTGCTGCGCGGATCGCCGGTTGTTTTCAGATAATCGACAAACGGTTTTCCCAGATACACGTTACCTCGTTCAGTTCCCTGGAAAAAGTTGGCGTTAGGACTATTGAAAGTGCTGTTGAACGCGATCAGGGCATTGTCTGTATTGGCTGTCATGACCCCGCCATTGGCCGGATCGATCGCTTTGGCTACATAGGTTTTGGCTTTTGCTTCGTCTATTTTAGTATAACGCATGGCAGCCCTTAACAAAAGAGAGTTACCAAGTTTTTTCCACTGGGCGATATTTCCTTTGTAAAACAAATCACCGCTTTCAATACTTTTTGTCGCATCAAGAGCCTTGGTCGCTTCATCAAGTTCTTTCAGGATATCGTCGTAGATCAGCTTTTGGTCGTCATATTTTGGCAGGTTGATTCCGTCCGAATAGCCCTTCGCCGCGTCAAAATAAGGCACATCGCCATACGTATCTACCAAAACCATAAAGACATAGGCCTTCCAGATCCGTGACATTTGATAAATATTGGCTCTCAGAGGATTGTCTTTTGTCAGCCTGAGCACTGTGCCAAGCAGGTTCACCGGACCGCTGCCGGTTGCCGTACCAATGTACATGGCATTGAAGTTGGCATTGGAGTTCGGATCAAAAACGATGTTGTGGTTTCCACCTTCAAGTACACCGGTATAAGGCGTATTGATCTGCTGAACGATCTCGCTCTGGTAGTGAAAAGTAGCCAGTGCCGAGCTGAACTGGGCATTGGAAAACAGGTAGGCCGGGTCGCTCGTCGTAGCCAGCACCGGGTTTTTGTTCACATCCTCAAAGCCGCTGTCACAGGAAGTTGCTCCTACGAAAAGGCCTATAACTGTCAGGTATATATGTATCTTTTTCATATCTATCTTTTGGTGAAAAGTTATAGCTTAATGTTCAGGTTGATTCCATAACTTCTTGTGGTGGGAAGTGTGTGGGTTTCAATGCCCTGAAGGTTATCGGAGGACGACACCTGCGCTTCCGGATCCAGGTTATCGATGTGTTTCTTGATAAGCCACACATTGTTGACCATGGCTGAAATATTCAAACCTTTGATGAACGATTTGTTTACAAAACGCGACAAGTCATAACCAACCGACAAAGTTCTCCAACGGATAAAACTTCCGTTGTAAATAAATGGCGTGGCAATATTGGTGCTGCGGTAAGCAGTATAGAATTGTTGTGCTTCCACCTTTTTGTCGTTTGGACTTCCGTCTGCGTTTACAGCATCCAGCAATACGCCTCCGTCACGACCAACAAGCGATGGCTTCGACAAACCTTCACGTAAAAAGTTCAGGTTGGAGTTTGACATGATTTTGTAACCCGCCTTGAAATCAACCTGGGTAGAAATCCGGAATCCTTTTACATTAATGGTGTTCATCCAGGCACCGACCCATTTAGGAATAGCGCTTCCGAAAGTAGTAAGGTTGCCTTGCTGTGGCAGTCCGCCGGCTGTAAGAATTCTGCCCTGAGCATCACGTTTGTAATCAAAGCCGCGAAGCGAAGCCAGCGGCTTGCCAACCTCGTGGGATACAATTCCGAAAAACTCACCTTGCCCCACATCAAAACGTGTTTGTTCCTGTGCAAGCTCAATAACCTTGCTGATGTTATAACTCGCGTTAAAGCTGGTTTCCCAGGAAACGTTTTCCGTTCTTACCGGTACGATAGTCAGCAAAAACTCGATACCTTTATTTTGAAGTTTACCGATATTTACTTTCGTCCCCGTAAAACCCGAAGCATTCGAAACGCTTACATTCAGGATTTCGTCCACCGTATTTTTGCGGTAAACCGACATGTCAAGGTTCAGTCTGCTGTCGAACGTCTTAAATTCAAGACCCATTTCAACTTCTTTTACTTTCAAAGGGCGAAGGTTCGCATTGGGACTGATGTTGCTCGAGATATTTCCCAGCGCCACGCCATTGAAAGGGTTGGCGTTGATGGCATAGTAAAGATTGTTGGAGTATGGATCGGTGTCACCGCCAACTTCTGCATAGGCTGCACGGAGTTTACCATAATTCAGCCAGTTTGGAAGCTGCGCAAACGCCTGACTGAATACAAAACTACCACTCACCGAAGGATACAAATAGCTGTTTGATTCAGGATTGAGTGTTGAGAACCAGTCATTTCTACCAGTAACGTTCAGGTACAGAAAGTTTTTGTATGAAAGCTCGGCCGAACCGTAGATTGAGTTCACCTTCTTTTTGCTGTAATTATAGTTCGGGCTTTTAACCTGACCGTTTCCGATTGTGTACAAATCACGAACGTAGAAGTTTGTCACGGCGGTGGAAACATTGTCGCTCACCTGAAGCAATTGGTTTCCTCCCAATGTTACATCGATTCCGAAGTCGCCAAAAGTTTTGTTTGCACCGATCAGGATGTCCATGTTTCGTTCACGGAATGTGGAGATGTCCTGGTAATAATATCCGTTGAAACCGGTTGTGACAGCGCCAATAGAGCGGGTTCCCGTCGGGCGGTTGTAATTGTAAGGTCTTGTGTAATAATCCTGTCCGATACGTCCCTGCACATAAAGCCATTTTGTGAACTCATAACGCACGGAGGTATTTCCGAAAATACGGTCACGTCTTACATTTTCGAAACGGTCGTAGGCAACCCAGTAAGGGTTGTTTCTGTTTGTAAAACGGGACAGCGGCATTTCATTTCCATTCGCATCTTTGCGGTTTTTAAGCCAGTTCGCGTCGATACTTGTGGCCATGGTGTAGATCGTGGTATTGGCATTCATATCCTGAATCCCGATCTGCGGCGGATTTTTGTTGTATTCGTTCGAATAATTGGCGTTAAGCTGAACGGAAAGTTTTGGCGTGAATTTATAATTCAACCCCAGATTGAAAATCTTTTTATGGTAGTCAGAATTTGGCACAATCGCATTGGCATCAGTATTGGCAAATGACAGACGAAAATTGCCCTTATCGTTTCCGCCGGAAAGTGCTACCGAATTGGTAAAACTCGTTCCGGTACGATAGAAATCTTTGATACGGTTTCTGTTTGGTGAATAAGGCTGCGTCGAACCGTCAAACTGTGGTGTCATTTTTCCGTCCATTTTCTCACCAAAAGCAAACACGCCTGAGCTTTGTGCTTCTGCAACCGTTGTCGGTCTTTTTCCAAATTCACCCTGACCGTATTCATATTGAAAATCTGTGTAGTCGAGAGCCTGTTGTGCCTGAAAATTCGAGTTCAGCTCAACACCTATGCCGGAGCTTTTACTTCCTGTTTTTGTTGTGATGATGATGGCACCATCCTTGGCGCGAAAACCATAAAGCGCAGCGGCTGCCGCACCTTTCAAAACGGTCATCGATTCGATATCGTCCTGGTTGATGCTCTGTAAACCGTCACCTGAGTCAGACGAGCCACCGGTTGGGTTTCCCGTTCCGTTTCCCGAAGATCCACCAGCTGAAACACTCGAATTATTGATAGGTACGCCGTTTACGATGATAAGAGGGGAGTTGTTTCCACCAAAAGAAGACTGGCCGCGGATACGGATTTTAGTGGATCCGCCCGGACCGCTGGCTGGTGGTGAAACGTTCAGACCGGCTACTTTTCCCTGCAAACTGTTTCCAAGGTTGGTAGTACGGTTGTTTGTAATCTCTTCGGTATTGACGGTCGCCGTGGAGTAGCCCAGTTTTTTCGCGTCACGTTTGATACCCAGCGCCGTCACGACCACCACTTCCAGATTTCTTACGTCAGGTTTAAGCGAAAGATCAACGGTGGAGCGGTTGCCGACCGTAACTTCTTCCGGCGTATAACCTACATAGGAGAAGATTAAAACGGCGTTATCGTCTGGGATACTCAACTGATAAGTCCCCTCGGTGTTAGTAGCCGTGCCTGATTTTGATCCTTTCAAAACCACGCTTACACCCGGCAAAGGTTCGCCCTTTTCGTCTGTTACTTTCCCCGTGATATTACGGTCGATCGACGAAGCTTCTGTTGCGGACTCGTTCTTGAAACTGCTGGGTGTATTGACACCTTTCACAAGAATTACCTGCTTGCCTTCCAGTTTATAACCCAGGTTCATAGGTCTCAAAAGTTCATCCAGAACATCAGAAAGCGGCTTTTCGACCGCTTTAATTGTTACTTTTTTCTGTGTATTGATAACAGCTGAACTGTATGTGAAACGTACCTGAGTCAGTTTGTTCAACCTGGTCAGGACCGTTTTCATATCCTGATTGTTCACCTCGATCGTTACCTTCTGATTTAATATTTCCTGGGCATCAACAACCGTTGCGGAAGCGATGCTTGAGAAGATATAGGCCAATATTAACTGGTAGAATGATATTTTCATAAGACTACACATTAGCCGAAGCAAGTGTCGGGTTTTTTTCATAGTTTTGATTGTTTTGTTCAGTATTCGTGAAAAAAATAGGACAAAAAGATCCCCTTACATCTTTTTAAGATGATGCCGGACAGCGTTGGGGACGCGTGGGGCCGGTGGTGGCGCAATCACCACTGGTCCCAGAATTTTATAGTTTGGTCGAAGTCTAAATCATAGGCGTTTGCGTAGCTGGGTTAGTTATGGTACTGGGTTTGTGTTAATTATTCTCTTCCTTTGTAATTACTTCATACAACCTTTACTGTTGATAATAATCTGACCATCAACGACTTCATAAGTAGCGCCGATAGCCTGACAAATCGCATTCATCCGTTGTTTCAGGTTTTCTTCCTTAAAAATTGTGCTGATCGGGCAGCCTTTCAGACTTTCCTTATCAAACACAATCTCGATGCCGTACATGTTTTCAAGCGTGTGGAGTACATCGGCCACAGGCTGATCATCAAAAACAAGCTCCTGATTCGTTGCAGATTCCGAAAGCATATCCGGGTTTTCTACGATGCCTTTGTCAAGGCGGTTTTCCTTACGGTTAAAAACCACCTGCTGGTTTGGCCGGAGTATGACACCCACCACTTCCCGGTCATCCTTATCGGACAAGGTTTCGTAATCTTTCTCGGGATAAACCGAAACTTTACCCGTTTTTACAACAACCATGACGGTGTTATCGCCATCGACTGCTTTCACGCGAAAACTCGTTCCAAGTACTTTGGTTACGGTTTCATTCGCGAAAACGAGGAACGGTTTGGTTGGGTTTTTTGCCACATCAAAAAAAGCTTCACCTTTAAGAAACACCTTGCGGACATCCCCCGCGAAGTTCTTCGGGAATTCCAGGCTGCTGCCTTTCGATAAAGTCGCCACACTGCCATCGCTTAGCAAAATGGTCATTTGCTTATCGGAAGCATTTGTTTTGGTGACCATAATTGAGTCCGCAGATTCGTTCACCGCTGTATTTTTTACCTTGAAATGGCTGTTGTAATAAAACCAGCTAAGTCCTGAAATCAAGGTAAATAGGGCCGCGACTCGCCATATCGGGCTTCTGAAAACTGAGAACCGGTTTTTATCCTTCGTCGCTTCGGCCAGCGCAACCAGATTGCCAATCTCTTTTGCAATCGCGTCGTCGCTTAAATCATCTTTGTATTTCTCATTGACGGTTAAAAGCAGCTCCGTGGCCTGATTAACTGTGCCTTGCTTATCAGGGTTTTCTAAAAGCCAGTTATCCCAGAACAGGACCGTTTCGTCAGAAGGGTCAAGAATCCATTGACGAAACTTTTCGTCGGTGGCAAACTCTTCAACGGTGTAGTTACGGTAGTTAATCATAAAAGTTTTAGCAATGGGTATTTGTCAGGTTTAGGATTGTTTTGCGTAAATAGTTCAATTGAAAATTTACATTTCACCATTCTTATGGTTGTTTGTATAGGTATGTCTGATTTTTGGTGATGGATAACCAAAAAAATCAAAATATTTTTTGAAATAATACTATAAAGTTTTGGGCGGGTTGAAAATCAGGAGAATACGATCAGGATTAGTGCCCAGAAAAATTCTGCCGGCATCCATATTTCCTTGATTTCCTTGATGGTGCGGTATAAAAGATTGGCAACGCTTTGGCGTCCAAGGTTCATGACATGAGAGATATCTTCATTTTCCAGATTCTGGTAAAAACGAAGGTAGATGATTTCCTGCTGCCTTTTGGAGAGGTGTGAAACGATCTGGTTTAATCGTTTGATCTGATGTTTGAGATGTTCGTTTTCTATGATCGTGGCCTCCACGGATAAGTCAGCTCCGTCAGGGGCGAACAGCAATTCTTTGGGTTCTTTGAAGCGTTTCAGGCGCACGCTTTCTTTGATGAGTCTATGACGCAGGGCTTTAAGTAAATAGGACTTTACAAAAGCGGTTTCCGATAAAAATGCTCTGCGTTCCCACAAATCAAGATAAAGCTCCTGTATGCAATCGCGGATAAATTCGGAATCAGAAGAGAATTTTGTAGCGTAGTTGTATAATGAGCGATAATGTACCTGCGACAGCTCTCCAAATGCCGCGGCATCGCCAGACTTAAATTTAAGCCATAACACCGCATTGGCATCGGTTGGATTGGAGTTTATGTCTACTGCATTACTCAAATTACAAACAGTGGATATTGTTTAAATAAATCAGTAAATTATCATATTAAAGTGTGCTCATTTCTTAATCTCCTTGGTTTTTCGGTCTTTTTAAAAATAATATTGAAAAATAGGGGAGAGAGGAGATCTTGAAAAACTCCCCGCCGGTTTTAGACTGGCGGGGAGTTAGTTTGTTTACTTTACAACTTTTAATTTTCCCTGCATCAAGGTATAATGCCCTGGGAAAGTGCACAGATACTGGTAAGTACCCGGTGTTTTTGGTGCAATAAAATAGATGGACTCTGATTTTTCAGGTTCCACAATGTTGGTATGGAAAAGAACGTTGTCTGTCTTGGGAACATAGTTAAGTTCTGTTCCTTTCAGGCCCAGGTTCAATCCGGCTTCGCCCACTGCATTTGCGGTTCCCGGTTTGGTAATAACCAGGTTATGAAGCATATCATCGTTGTTGTTCAGGTTAATGCGGATACGACTTCCCGCTTTTACCTGGATTTCGGAGATATCAAATTTCAAGCCTGGTACGGTTCCGATGTTGATGACCTGATCAGGTCCTGTTGTCCAGGATGCAGGCATCTCGGTTATCCGTTTCGCAGAATTGCTTTCCGTTCCTTTTGCATCCGCCGCCGTTGCGGTATGCGCGCTGTGGTCCATAGCCGGTTTGGTGCTTGCAGTGAACTGAGACGCCGTAAGCGCCGCGCCGCCAGCGATTTCGTTCAATGTGTAATAACCTGTATTGTGCAAAAGAGACAAGCCGTCTTTTGACTGGACGCCTTCTGCTTTCACCTCATGAATGTAACCTTTTCTCAACGTAGCCGGATCCAGAACGATGCGGGCACGAAGGCCGTCTTCTGAAAGTGCTATGCCTTTGATCGACAACTCATTGGCGTTGATGATCGGGCTGCCGTAAATGTGGTGGTACTTGTATGTGAAGCTGTTCAGTTTGTAAGATTCAGCTTTTAAGGCGGTTTCCTTATCCACCGGAGTCGTGAATGTAATTTCAAAACCATCCGGCATCGAACGGATATTCTTCATTTCGAAAGGAGTCTGGCCTGTCCATACCAGGCGCTGAATACCAAAATCTTCTTTACCTGTTGCAGACCAACCACGGCTTGTTTGTCCGACGAACATCGAACCATCAAGTCCCCAGACCATGCGGATAATACCGGATTCAAAACCTTCGCGGAATGGGAAACAAGCGCCCTGATAAACACCATTTACTTTTTCCATATCCACACGCATGATCTTGCTGTGTCCCTGGTCACCTACGAAAAGCTGTCCCTCGAAAGGTCCGAAGGCTCCCGCCGTGGTATCTTCTTTGAAATCGGATGTAGAAATCCCCATCAGGGTATGCGGGAACCATACGGCCGGTGGTTTGATTCCGGGCACACGTTTGGCCACATCATAAAGAGGTTCGCCGGTATCGGGAATATCGCTTGGTTTCAGTTTAACCGGTGAACCTGGCTCGCTGCTCCACCGCAGACCTGCTACGTTTCCGGCGAAATCACCTTTTTCAAGGTGCGTCATCCGACCTGATCCAACCCAGTCACCCTGGTTTTCGGTGTAGAAAATATCACCTTTGTAAGAGCCAAAACCTGCCGGAGAGCGAAGACCGGTTGCATAGGGGGTTAAGGATCCGTCTTCGCCCAGTTTCAGCATCCAGCCTCTCCATTTCGACTGGCTAGCGCCGCGTCCAACCCAGTCAAGGTTCAGCGTTACCAGCATTTCGCCGTTTGGCATCGGAATAGGCCCGTATGAATACTGGTGATAGTTACCGGATAGCGGCCAGCGTGCAAAGGAATCGTAGACATCGGCTACACCGTCGTTGTTGGTATCGACAAGTCTGGTTACTTCTCCGCGCTGCGAAAGAAGGATATCTTTTCCACGATAAAACAAACCCAAAGGCTCATGCAAACCGGAAGCGAAACGATGGAAAGTTGGTTGGCCATCACCTTTCATATACGGATTTCCGATCATCCAAACTTCTCCGCGACGTGTGGAAGTGGCCAGTCGACCATCAGGCAATACCGCCATTCCGCCTACTTCCATCTGGATATTCTGAGGGATCGGCATGGTGATGATGCGGTAATAATCATCTTCGGTTTTTGCTTTGCTTTGCGCCTGGGCAGCCAGACAGCCAAGAGAAAGCAAGGTGGTTACAACTATATTTTTCATTTACTTATCAGTATAAATTTTTAGACAAAAGTTAAAAGGGCACTACCAGAACATGGAATAACTTGCTGAACCGGAAACCGGCAGCAGCAATTCCTGATTCTCTCCGGAGGTTCTTAACACTACTTTTGTCTTTTTGTCAATCTGGATATAATAACGGTCGTCGACCTGATAAAGGCCTTTTTCTATCATCTGAATCTGTTTTCCCGAAGCGAGTAAAGAATACAGCGTGCCCGATGGAGTTCCTTTTACCTCAATATTGCGGATGATACCCTCGGCTGTCGACGTGATATGATCCGATACTGATGCAGAACCCACTGCATAACGAATGGCTGGAAAACCCTGTGCATCCAGCGTATACCCCTGGTAGTTGACATTAGCGGAATCCGGCCAGGTGGCTTTTTCATCGTCAAGAACGGCAATGCTGCTTTTTCCTGAAACAGGAACCGTAAGTCCTGCCGGTTCTAGTAATTGCGGTTCGCCGCGCTCGTACCACATTTCCGTAACATTGGCAAACTGTCCGCGCCATGCCTGTAACAGAGCACCACGGTTTAAGTCCATGGTATAACTCCATCCCGTTGGGCTGCCAACAGAAAGACAATGCGTACGTTTGTATTTTTCGCCGCTTAAAAGAATAAACGAACGAACCATTTCAGGCCGTAAATCAGGTGTCACACCGATATAAGGTTTTGGTTCAGGTTCTGGCAACGACGACAGAATATGCAGATCGTACTGACGGATTCCTGCTTTTTGAACGCGAAGGCCCAAAGCAGGCTGGCGCCATGGAAAACGTGAATAGTGGATTTTAAAACGGTGTGTCCCTTTTGAAAGACTTACCGAACCGGTGTGTGATTCCTGAGAAGTACTTTCCCCGCTCGTTACAACTGTTTTTCCATCAATATCGAGGGTCAAAATCGGCCCGGAATAAATCGTGGTGAAAACATAGTCACCCTCTTCTTCGGCTGTCATTTCACCTTCATACACGAGATGGAATTCACGCATACCGTTGGTAACTTCCTGGGTCAGGCTTGGTGTTTTGGCTTCTTTTTCCAGTTTGGAATATTCTGTCGCATCCCATTTGTCTGAATATAATTTGTAAGTCAGGTTATTCAGCGACAATGGTTTACGGTCATTCAGAAGCTGGTATCCAATGTTGCGGAAAGCGATTGTGCCTTTGGTCACCTCGAAAGAAATCGGCTGTGCGTCTGCTACGGATTTGGATAATGGCAGATAAACGCTTTCTAGAACGGTTACGCCGTTCAACTTCAACGAATTTAAACGAGCCGAATTTTTTACAGTGGAAACGGACGCGTCGTAAGCAAGTTCAATCGCCTGCCAAAGCCCCGGTGCCTTTGCGGCATTCTGGCTAGGAAATTGTCTGATAAATCCTGTGGTTAAAGCACTTGGTTCTTTTTGTTTGTTATCTGCCAGGCGTAAACGCTGGCCGCCCGGAAGCACGATGTTTCCTTCGGCACCCGGCGAAAGCATGAATTCTGTGTAAAGGCGAAGGTCTTTGGCTTTAAATTTTGTACTGATCGCTGCGCCCGCGTTGCCAACAAGCGTACCTTCGCCACCTTGCGTTTTGGCGGCTTCTGTTTTGGAAGGATGTATGGCAATGCTGCCTTTTACCGACCAGTTTGAGCCGCTATTATCGAAAGAAGAAAGGTCTTTCAGGGAGACTGGGGAATAATTTCCTTTTCCCGTTTGAGCCGAAACCACAAGTGGAAAGGCCAGGAAAAAGAGACTGAGTTTTTGAATGATTGAACGCATTTTAAATATTAAGTGTAATGTTCACATTTAAAAAGCGAAGTACGGGTTTTTTTCTACTATTGTGTTACGATTTATTATTAATTTTTTTTGACATAGGACTTTGCCACGAATACTTAAATTTTTTCAAAGCTTTGGGGTTTGGCCAGTTATCGAAAACCTTACTAAAACTCACGTGTTACGAAAGATGCTGAATGTAAGCGAAATGTAGAAATTTAAATATAGTATTCTGTGTGTAAAGTGTTCATTATTAAATTGTTAATTGCTTAACAATGTGTTTAAAAATACGAAATAGGGAAGGGTGTTAAAGTTTAATCCCGACTTTTCTATATATCTGATCAATATAATGGAGATGTTAACCTATTTTACCCAATTCTGAAGCAATAAGGCCCGAAATCAGAGGGTGTTGAAGGCACGAGTACTTTTAGGTATCGTTAATCCCCTGTTTTATAGACATGGCGAATGCGGAAAAGCTGATGATGTCAGGATTAGTTTTCATTTGGATAGGTTGCAAGTTCTTGATCGTATTTGCCTACAAAAGTTTTCTGAACTCTGGCAGACTTATTCAGATAAGGGACCCAGATTGCAACTGCAATAATTTGCCGGGTAATTTCACTCAATGTTGCTTCACTTACGCTTAACTGAAAAAAGAGATTACTTATCGTGGCATCTGCTATGTGATACGCCAAAGTGGCGCCCATAAAAATGGAGTAGAGAAGAGGAAAAGAATCACGTTTCTTAAAGAATAGTGCAATCAATAAGATAGAGAAACAAGCGCCAAAAATAATGGCTGCCAGCTCGAATGTAAAGATCGTATGGAAGGCAAATATTTTAGAAGCAGATTGCCCTTGCAAAGCATTCCAGCCTGAATTTGTAAAATATACGTCAGCGGTACCAGCCATCAAATAAAATACAATCAAGACCGGACGGCTAACCAAGCCAATTGCAAGAAGTATCAACCAACCGCCAATGTCAATTCCGGGGAAGCCCTTATATTCAGAGATTGGAGAATACTTATAGATTTTAAGGCAAAACCAAATGCTGCCGGCCAGCACCAGAAATGAAATTAAAATCATTCCGATATTTAAATTATTGACATCCTCTACGCTTGGATCAGTTTCGTTCAACTCATATTCAAGATGATCCGAAATTTTGTCGATGTCTTTTCGAAATTGAGCTATCTGATCCGTTGCGATATGGTCCTTCAAGGTTTTATACGTGTAGTGGAGCTCCCAGACATTTTCTCCAGCAACCTTTTTTGAACTGAAACTAGCTTCATAAGCCTCTCTCTTGATTTCCCAATGATCCTCTGAAATATTTTGCCCACCCAACAAACTTACTTTAACAGTATAATCCATATTGTAGGGATATCTTAGAGATACTGGATTTTTTCGTGGCCGGTTTGGCAATTGAATTAATTGATCATAAAGCATTTTTCCTGTAATTCTGAAATAATACTTTCGCCGGGTGCTGTCGTATTGCCAGCCATTTTTCATAGAATACCGTTCAATTAAAGAGACATTATTCGCGTTTCGCTGATCGTAAAATTCCAAGGAATCCAGGATCTCGAACTCTGCGTGCTTGTAAGTATCTCTGTAATAATTTAAATAGTTCTTTTCAGTTTCAGAAAAACTGCTTCGTTGAAAGACGTCCCGTATATCATTCGCCTCGCCGCCAAAATAGATAGTTTTTGCAACCAGCGTCCCTTTTCCCGAAGTATCCGTTCGGTGGGGTGTAACAATTTCTTCAGTAATTGAAATACTGCCCGCGTCTTGATCGGAAATAGTAATGATATCTTTTTGCCCTTTTTTCAAAGGGAGGCCCATCCCGTAATCAGGAAAGGACACCTGAGAGGCTGTCCCTCCCTGCATGGAGATAGTAGCATCCACCAAATGAAAATCCTTTTTTTTATCCCCAACCGCAAAGCGAACCACCACGTGATTGAAATCTGCCGGGGTGGGGAGGTATTCGGTTACATGAGAACGATTGTACGTATTAACCAAAACTGGATCGCACTCAATATTATTAGCCTTCAGAAGTGCGCAAAGTAAAAATGCTTTGTCCTTACAGTCGCCATATCTTTGTCTGAAAACTTCCTCTGGACTATGCGGACGATGAGAATTTTCTCCGGTTTCGATACCCAGATACCGGATTTCGTCCTGAACAAACCGTATTGCCTGCTCTATATATTCATAATCACTTTGTTTTGCAATTTTCTTCCAGTCCTCAACTTTGCTTTTTAATTGTCCGGAAATATCAGGAACCTGATACAATTTCAGGCCCCAATTCACAACGTCCTGCCAGTTTTTAAATTCAGTAATCTGTACAAACGGATAATTATAAAACCACGAAGGTTTATATTCTTCCGAAGGAATACTTTTGATATTTTTAAGATCCCATTCGTAAACATTCTCACCACCTATTTTTTTGATTGTTTTTACCGGTGGCTTATTAAAATCCTTGAAGTAGAGAGTTCTATTCGTATTGGCAATGATTGCATAATGCATGTGAGAAACAAAGTCGTACGCTCCAAAACCAAAAATATTGGAATATTTATTGTCAAAAACAGAATTCCAACCGGTTATTGAGTAAGCATATTCAATACGATCTCCTTTTCGAATATCTTTTAGAATAAGTGAAGCAGAGTAATTTCCGTTGTAAATAAATCTTTGCCGGTCTGTTTCCTGAGGCATTACTTTAAAGTCCGAGATTTTCATCTGGCTAAAAGCCTTTCCACCACGCCAAATGATAATATTATGGAAGTTTACCTGTTCATAGGAGGGATCAAATAATACGGATATTTCAGAACCATTTTGAATACCGCTTTCAGATACTATTTGCTTAATAACCTTGTAATAAGATGTTTTTTTCTCAAGATTAACCTGCAAATCTGAAAACGTCACGTAATATCCATCCGCAAAATCCCTTGCCGATGCAGCTTTCCCACCAGGTACAACCGGGATAATCCAGGAAGGGACAGGCATAACTCCTACCGAGGCGCCAGCCAGAAGTCTTCCGCTAAACAAAATGATGAGAAAGAATTGCTGCCCAAATTTTTTAACAAAGCAAAAGATTAAATTCAAAAATAAATTTTTCAAGTTAGATAGAATGATTTAAAAGGAGGGAACTGGTTAGTATTATAATATCAGCTAAAATAATATTAAAAAAACGGATTTGTAAAAATTTGGTGACATTTCTGAATTTTCCGTCGTTTAATAGCTTTCAAGTACAATAAAAAATTTGTCAACAATCAATTCAATAGGTCTTTTATAAAAAACTTATCAGCTCTCCAAGCTACTATCTCTTTTTGGAATGGGTTCCGTTTTTTAGATTCCACGCCAAAAAGAGTTGAAATCTGTATGTCCGCGGTCAGTAAGGAGACACTGCCTGATGTACTGGTTATGGTTATAATGGACAGGTGGTTGTGTAAAAAGATGAAGCCGCAGATACGGTTTGTATCTGCGGCTTCATCTTTTAATTTTTATCAGTCCGTGTTTACTTAATCACCGACTGAATACTCAGCTTTTTGAAAACAGCCTGACCACCAGTCGAGAACAGCTCGATGTTTCCTTCATGTTTTGTCGGGAAGACAACGTCTGTCATTACCTGCTCGCCGCCGTTTGCGAAGATTTCAACAATCGATTTGTCAACAAGCAACTGCAATTTAATTTTGCCGTTTTGCGGTTTTACGACAATGGATTCTACACTTGGGAAACGGTCGCTAAAACCAATGTTTCCGGATTTGGTACGGTCGAAGGATAACGTATGGGTGGCAACGGTGTAGGTTAACACACTTTCTTCGTCTCCGCTTTTGAAAAGCCTGATGCCAAATTTCTCTGCTTTGCCAAGTTCTATTTCAGCTGTTAACTGATAGGATTCACCTTTGTAGGTCAGTGGCAAATTGCCGTTCACTTTAACATCGGATAAAACAGTTCCCTTTTTGAGCGAACCCGCTATGGAAAGTGGCGATTGTACCAGGCGATAACCGGCTTCCGTTTTTTTCAGGGACAACTCGCGGGGCACAGACATAGCGCCCTTGAATTTTTCTGTCGGGACTTTATTTGCATATTCCCAGTCATTGATCCAGCCAATCATCACCGGTTTTTGATGTTTTTCCGGCAGATTGTTAAAGGGAATTCCCGCGTAGAAATCTTTTCCTTCATCCATGTACAACACTTCGTTTTGTTTCTGCGCGATAAAGTTTTTTCCGTCAAAATCACCAACGAAATATTGCATAGCCAGATAATCCTTCTGACGATGGCCGCTTGACAAGGTCAGCACCCATTTTTTATCAGCACTGCCTTCAACCGGAACCTGAAATAACGCGCTGCATTCCCAGATTTTCGAAACGTCGCCCTGTTTGCCAAATTCACTGAGCAGTTTCCAGTCTTTCAGGTTTGGTGATTCGTAAAACTGCACGGTGTATTCCAGTGCCTTAACCACCGACATAATCCATTTTTTTCCGGGTGCATACCAGAACACAAACGGATCGCGAAAATCGGTGAGGCCGATGTCCAAAACAGGGTTTTTGTCGTAATGTTTCCAGGTACGTCCTTTGTCAGCGCTGTAAGCAAGGTTTTGGTATTGTGCCAGTCCTTTCAGGTTGGCATGTTTGTGGGCGGTGTAAATTGCCACCATCCCGTCCTTTTTTCCTTTTTCAAAAAAGCCGGAGGTATTTTCACGATCCACGACGGCACCTCCTGAAAAAATCATGGTCTGGGTTGAATCATCACCGTTTTTAAATTCTTCCAATGCGACAGGCAGATGCTGCCAGTGCAGCAGATCCTTGCTCACGGCATGTCCCCAGCTCATATGTCCCCAGACATTGCCATAAGGGTTATGCTGATAAAAAATATGGTATTCACCGTCCAGATACACAAGGCCGTTGGGATCGTTGATCCAGTTTTGTGGTGCCGAAAAGTGATAGGCCGGCCGATATTCTTCTTTTGCAGGCGTTTGAGCATAAAGTGTGCACGAAGCAACCAGTGCAATGGCTGTAATCCCGATGGATCTGATCATGATTTAGGATTTAAGTTTATAGATTGGTGAGCGTAGGACAGGACTGCACCTGTTTCCGAATGCAGTCCTGCGTTTAGTTTAGAATCCCGGATTCTGTTTGTAAAGTCCTTTTGTGAAACTGATCTCCCGTTGTGGAATGGGAAGATATTCATCCCTTCCGGCAGTGAATTTCGCCGTGGCTAAAAACGGTCTTCTCGTCTTTTCCTTGTCGATGTAGGCGTTCAGTGTCTTTTCTGCTATGCCCCAGCGGACCAGGTCAAAGAATCGTGGACTTTCTGTCGCAAATTCCAATCGTCTTTCCCATTGCAGCGCTTTTCTCGCAAAATCCTGTGTCCAGCCGGCAGCATATTCTTTGATGTTGTATTTTGAAGGCAGTGTTCCGTCCACTTTTTTCAATCTTCCCGTGCTCGCAGCCGCTCTTCTCCTGATCTGATTGATCAAGGGTAGTGCAAGTTCCTGCTGCCCGAGCTCAATGTATGCTTCTGCCTGAATCAGTAAAACATCGTCGTAACGGATGATATCTATGTTTTTTGATGACCCGATAAACGGACCTTCTTTATGATACGATGCACTTGTAGCCAGCTGCTGTTCTTTCATGGTATGGAAAAATCCATAAACGCCCGGGTCGCGGATCCAGCTGTTGCTGAATGGCTTTGTAGCATCATATTTGTACGGGTGGCCATCGATTCCGATGGTATGGTCTACCCGCGGATCAACGGTTTCGGTATTGAAATCAACATTTTTTTCGTTAAACGTGTCAAACAAGGGCAAACCGTTTGCATCGGTTTTATACGCGTTGGCCAAATTCTGACTAGGCTGGTGGAACCCGCAGCATCCGTATTGCGGAGCTCCGTGGGGATAATTTAATCCGGTTACGTAACTTAATCTGCCTGCGGCTGTACCATCGTTGATCGAGTACTGGATCGCAAAAATTGATTCAGGGCCATTTTCTGTTTCTGCAATAAAGTTTTCTGCGAAATCGGGTTGCAGGCTGTATTGTCCCGAGGCGATAACCTGTTGCGTCAGGGTCACAACTTCCTGCAATCTTGTTTTGTTGATATTCGTCACCTTGTGATTATCATCCTGCTCATAAGCCTGGAATAACCTTAGTTTTGCAAGATATGCCGCTGCCGATAATTTATTTGCACGACCAACCTGGCTTTGTTTCTGCGGCAGGTTATCAATGGCAAACTGGAAATCCTCTCCGATTTTATTCCATAACTCGTCGTTTTTGTACCGAACGTTTGACTCTTTCAAGATATCCTCACTGGTCAGGGTTTCCGTGATGTAAGGAATATTTTTAAACAGCATTTTCAACATAAAATGAGAATGGCCCCGCAGAAAACGCATTTCAGCCTGACGCGTCTTTTTTAACGGAAATTCTGCCTCGTTCAAAGCATCCAGACTGGTCAACGCTGCATTTGCTCTGGAAATGGCTTTGTAGAAATTTTCCCAGGTGTACGGATGCATAAAGGTCAGGTCCGGTCTTGTCAGATTGTAATGTTCATAAAAATCAACTTCCGCAACATCGGAAACACCGCCGCCGCCTTTGTAAGCATCATCTGAACGGACACTTCCGTACACCCACATGCTGGTCATTGGGCCGATCATTTCATCATTGCCAATACCGGCATAAGCGGCAGTAACCAGTGATTCAGCGGCGGACGCAGATTTTACGTTGTCGGAAGACAACAATCCCTGTGGTTCGTATTCAAGATAATCCTTGCAGGAGGTGGCTATCATCAAACTGCCAGCGAGTACTAACGGATATATAAGTTTATTTTTCATTGTTCGGAAAGAATTAGAATGAAACATTTAGTCCAACGGTAAGCGTACGTGGAATCGGGATCGCGTTGATGTCCATGCGTTCAGGATCTGGTCCGAGGAAGCTTTTCGACTTAATCAGGAAAAGGTTCTCCGCCATCAGATAAACCCGGATGCGTTGCAACTTTATTTTTTGGACAAACTCAGAATTGATTGCATAACCCAGCTGGATGTTTCTCAGCTTGAAATAGGATGTGTTCACATTGAAATAATCCGACGTACGGGTTTCATTATTAGCATCGGACAACGACAGGGCAGGAATTTTTGAACCCGTATTGGTTGTCGACCAGGCGTCAAATACACCAGGACCAACGTTATCACGTCCTCTTATGAAATTGTTGTAAAACGTGTAAGAGTCAAATCCTTTTCTGCCGGCGATACCTGAACCAAAAACTGACAGGTCAAAGTTTTTGTAAAACACTTCAACTTTCAGGTTGTATTCAAATGCAGGTAATGTTGTTCCGAAAAATACGCGGTCAAGATCATCGATTCTTCCGTCTCCGTTGGTATCCACATAGCGGATTCTTCCTGGACCCGCACCAACCTGTGTCGGAGCGGCGTCTACTTCCTGCTGGTTCTGGAAAAGACCGTTGGTTTTGTAGCCAAATAAGTCAAACTGTGAGTGGCCCAGGATCGTGTTTGTTACATTTCCTGCATACGCAGCTCTTACCTCTTCCGGCAATTCGGTGATTTTATCTCTGAACCGACTGATACCGGCCATGACGTTGTAAGTGAAATCGCCTTTTGGTTTTGCGTAATAACCCAGCGATAGTTCAAAACCACGGTTTGATTTAGCCGCACCATTAACAACTTTTAATTGTCCTTCGCCGACGGCGGAGGCAATAGGAGGGGTGATGAGGATGTCGCTGGTTTTGCGGGTGAAATAATCGAAGGAACCCTGGATACTTCCGTCAAGGAAGCCAAAATCAACACCGACGTTTGCTTCGTTTGTACTTTCCCATTTCAGGTTTGGATTGGCACCCTGTATTGAGACGATACCTGACGGTAGGTTGCCCGTGTTAGCGCCATTAAGGTCATAAGCCGTTCCTATGTTATAATATTGGTCAAAAAAGCTGTTATGGCCATTAGAAAATTGCGATTGTCTTGTTCCGTAACGGGTATCGTACAAGCCGAAGCGGGCAAGATCTCCGATCTCCTGGTTTCCTACGCGGCCAACGCCTGCTCTTAGTTTCAGGTTACTTATTTTCTTCACATTTTTGAAGAAATTCTCTTTGTCAATTCTCCATCCAACCGAAGCTGCCGGGAAAATACCATATGCGTTTTCGCTGCCAAAACGAGAAGAACCATCACGGCGGATCGTTACTGCGGCCAGGTATCTGTCGGAAAAGCCATAATCAACTCTGGCGAATTGTGACAGTAATCGGCTTCCGGATCCTGTGCCGGTTACGTTCGTATTGCCGGTACCTGCATTCAGCACAAAGTAATCTTCTGTTTGTACGGCAAAACCTTCTTTTCTTGCAATCTGATAATCTGAATTATTTTTGATCGCCTCAACACCGACCAGGAATTTGAGGTGATGGTCGCCAAGATCCAGGTTATATCTGGCAGTATTTGACCATGTTAAACTCAAATAGCGGTTTTCGTCAAGCGTTAAACTGTTGCTGGTACGTCCGAAGGATCCTTCTTCGAAAGCTTGTTCGATATTTTTGAATCGATAATTGGCGTTATCAGCACCGAGACTTGTTTTCAGGAAAAAGTTTTTCAACGGCTGAATTTCAACAAAGACATTGCCAAAAAGCGTCAGCCGTTGGGTGTTGTCCCATTTGTTAATATCCTGCATGTGAAGCGGGTTGTTTCTGTCGGAATACCCTGACCCGATCGCGCCACCCCAGGAACCGTCTTTGGCATATACCGGAATTGTCGGGGCAAGTGTCACTGCCAGACCTGGTGTAAGCGCACCGCCAATATCCGTAGACGCAAGCGTTTCGTTGGAAGTAGCGAGCTGCACGTTTGCGCCGATTTTCAGTTTTCCGTCAAAAGCGCTTGTCAGGGCATTGATACGGCCGCTGATTTTTTCATAATCTGTAAACCGTAACATGCCCGTGTTTTTGAAGTAACCCAGGTTAACCTGTAAGGATGAGTTTTTTGTTCCTCCCGAAATGGTCAGTTCATTGTTGGTAACAATACCGGTTTTGTACACTTCTTTCTGCCAATCCGTATCACCGGCCGGCATGTTTTGATTACCTCCAACAAACGGCTGAACTTTTACGCTGTTCAACACCGGATTTTTAAAGTCTTTGTTCCAGTCAAATGCGTACAATGCGCCATAACCATCTTCCGGATTTACACCATCGTTAACGGATGCACGCCATAAAGCACGTCCTCTGTCCACTGAATTAAGCATTTTAAACCGTGCGTATTTTTCAGACTGGGCAGAAATACTGCTGTTGAAATCGATATTAATCTTTCCGTTGGAATTTGCACCATTTTTTGTCGTCACAATAATGACCCCATTGGATGCTCTCGATCCGTAAATCGATGAGGCTGAGGCATCTTTCAAAACCTGGATCGATTCGATGGAATTGGGATTTAATCCCTGGAAAACTTCCGGTCTCTTCGTGGGTACACCGTCAATAATGTAAAGCGGGTCGGTGTTTCCCAGCGTGTTGGCACCACGTATCAGGATTCTGGAATTGGTCCCGTTTGGTGAGCCGGTCTTTTCAATATACAATCCGGGTACGCGGCCCTGCAATGCCTGCATCGGGTTTCCTGAACTGATATTTTTAAGCGGCGCCATATCAACGACCGCGATCGCTCCGGTTAAATCTTCTTTTTTGGAAGAAGTATAACCCACCACCACAACCTCACCAAGATTCTTGGAATCGTATTCCAGCGTCACATCCAGTTTGGAATTGTTACCTGCCGGAAGTTCCTGCGCAATCATTCCCACATAGGAAAATACCAGCGTTGCCGTTCCGGAAACAGAAATCGAGTATTTTCCGTCCACATCCGTGATGGCGCCGTTTGTTGTACCTTTTTCAAGGATGCTGACACCTGGCAATGTTAACCCGTCGGAGGCCTTTACGGTACCGGTGACGGTACTTTTGGTTTGTGCCCAGACTATCTGTATGGAGCACAGGATGGACAGTACCACCAGTTGTAGTTGTTTTTTCATAGATGTATAAGTTGATCGATTAGTTACTCAGGAATTTTTCAAGTTCGTATTCTGAAATCGAAGGAGTGGCGCCCTGGTAGGTTGCTACGAGCGCGCCCACTGCGCAGGCATTTTTCAGAGCTATCGCAACGGACGAGCCTGCCAGCATGTGTTTAAGGAACATGGCCAGAAACGAGTCGCCGCTGCCGATGGTATCCTGCACTTCTACTTCATAACCACCTTGGCTCGTAAAGCCATCTGCGTCCAGAACCATGGCTCCGGCAGCGCCAAGTGTCAGACAGATCATTTGGAGGTCGAACTTATCAGCCAGAAATTTCATCTGCGTTTGGGTATCCGGAAGTATGCCGTACCAGCCAGCTACAATGCTAAGTTCATGTTCATTGACTTTAACGATATCCGCTTTACCCATCAGGTATTCGATGGTAGCGCGGTCATAGTGCGGCGGGCGCAGGTTTACATCAAAAACTTTAAGCCGGGCTTTTTCCAGTAAATTGTAAAGCGTTTCTTTCGTTTGCTGATTGCGCACAGCCAGACTTCCGTACAGGAAAACCTCAGATTTTTCGACCAGCTCCGTCGTTTTTTGATCGGGCTGGATATAATCCCAGGCAACGGGCTGCACAATTTTATAGGCTACTTCGGTCTTATCGGTCAGGTTAACCTTTACTATGCCGGTCAGGTGCGTTTCGCCGACCTGTACATATTCGGTCGATAAGCCTTTGCGATTCAGATAATCGGTGAGTTCAACACCCAGGTCATCTGTGCCCACACGGCTGATGAAGGCTGGGTTTAATCCGAAGTTTTTTAAATGAATGGCTACGTTCATGGGCGCACCGCCGGGCTGTTTGCCTGAGGGGAGCATGTCCCATAACATTTCACCGAAGATTACGATTGCAGGTGTCATATGTTTTGTGGGTTGGATTAGTGTAAAACCATTGTTTTTTCAAGTCGCTCCAAGGACGTGCCTTTTGTTTCCGGCATAACCCGCCAGACAAAAACCAGTTGGAGCACCATCATTACTGCGAAAAAGGAGAACGTGATGCCGCCGCCGAGATATTCTGCAATAATGGGGAAGGAGAAAGCGACCAGTGCAGCCATAAACCAGTGGGTGAAACTTCCGAGCGCCTGGCCGTTGGCTCTGACTTCATTGGGGAAAATCTCGGAAATAAATACCCAGATCACAGCGCCCTGGGAAAAAGCGAAGAAGGCGATGTAAACAAAAAGGAAAACCGGAACGCCTGTGAAATCCTGAATAAAGAAGGCTCTGGCAACAAGACTGAGTGTTATGATCAAGCCAACGGAACCGATAAGCATTAAGGTTCTTCTGCCAAAACGATCGATAAAATTGATGGCGAGCAGCGTAAATGCAAAATTCACAAATCCGATGCCGGCAGAGGATAAAAAGGCTGATTTTGTACCGAGTCCGGTCATTTCAAAAATGCGGGGACTGTAATAGATAATGGCGTTGATACCGGAAACCTGATTGAAAATCGCGAACATGATCGCCAGGCCGACTGGTGATTTGTATTTGGCTGAAAAGAGTTTTGCCTTTGGCTGACTCTGCGTACTTTTTGTAGTGGCCAGAATATCGGAAAGTGTTTCCTCGCTGGTTTCAGCGTCTATTAATTCCAGTATCTCGCGGGCTTCATCCACTTTTCCTTTTTTCATGATAAGCCAGCGCGGACTTTCAGGGACATACAAAATAGCCAGCAGGAAAATAAGAGACGGAAGCGCCTGTATCCCCAGCATCCAGCGCCAGGCGTTTTCGCCCATATCCTGCATGAAATAGTTTGAGAAATAGGCAATCAGAATCCCGAACACGACATTGAACTGAAACAGTCCAACCATTTTACCACGTGAACGCGCTGGTGAGATTTCGGAGATATACATCGGAGCCGCTACCGATGAAGCACCGACGCCCAGGCCGCCCATAAAACGGAACAAAAGGAATAAGTACCAGTCGTGGGCAAGTGCGGAACCGAGTGAAGATACCAGGTACAATACCGCTATCCAGAACAATGTTTGTTTACGGCCCAGTCTGTCGGCCGGAATCCCGCCTAACATCGCGCCAAGGACGGTACCTATAAGTGCTATGGAAACTGTGAATCCGTGCTCAACCGCGCTGAGCTGCCATAGGATCTGGATTGCTTTTTCCGCTCCCGAGATCACCGCCGTGTCAAATCCAAAGAGGAAACCTCCCAATGCCACAACGATTGACCAAACTAATACTTTGCTGTTTTTCATTCGTAGTTCTGATTTTTTTGTCAAAACTACGGCCGCGGGCTACTTTGAATAACTAAATAATATATCAAAAAAGTTAAAGTTTGATACAGTGTAACCTTTTCGCGGTATTTTAATGAAAATGAGTGTTTTAGAACAAATTCAAGGAAAAATTGTTAACCCGTTATTTCAATTTTGATACACGAAGTTTAAAAATTGATACATACGGATCGCCCCGGTTTTAAAAAATAGTACAATGCAAAGAATGGATGAAACAAAATTGAAAGGATCAGCTGTTCTTATATTCCAGCGGTGTTTGATTGTATTTGGCTTTGAAGGCCGTGGAGAAATAAGTCGGGGACGAAAATCCGACGCTGTAAGCGATGTCGGCGACGGTGAGGTCGTTGCGTCTCAGTAAAAAACGGGCCTTGTTCAGGCGTACTTGCTGGATGTATTCGTTGACGCTGAAACCCAGCAAGGCCTTGACTTTTCGATACAGCTGCACCCTGGACATCCCCAGGTCGCGACCGATTTCTTCAACATTCAGATCCGAGTTGCCGTAATGCTGTTCGATGTAGGCTGTAAATTCCGTTACGAATTTTTTGTCGAGCTTATTGGGATTGTTGACCTGCGTGGTTTCCAAAGGAAGTTCGCTGGTATAATGCTCGCGTAAAAGCGAACGGTTTTTTAGCAACGTTTTAATAACTTCTTCGACGTATTGCAGATTGAACGGTTTCGTGATATAGGCGTCCACACCGGTCTGAATTCCTTCAATTTGTTGCTCCGTCGTGTTTTTGGCAGTCAGCAGAATGATCGGAATGTGTGATGTCCGGAAATCAGATTTCAATACCGAAGCCACGCTAAGTCCGTCTTTTCCCGGAAGCATGATATCACAGACTATGAGGTCAGGAATTTGATCAAAGGCAAGCTTTAAGCCCTCTTCGCCATCGGCGGCTTTGACAACGAAATAGCTGCTTTGCAATTTCTGTTCTACCAGACGTATCAAATCCTCATTGTCTTCGATCAATAATACCGTTTGTTCGTGATGCGTACCGGCGTCAAGTTCTGAGGTTTCAGGGGCCGGCTCTTCGGCGGGCTCCATATTCCTCACAAGAGAAATTTCCTCCGTTGGTTCATTCCATAACTCACTTTCCTGAAAATGACTGCTTCCCAACGGAAGTACTATCGTGAAACGGGTTTCCTTGCCGCGCTCGCTTTGAACGGAAATTTCACCATGATGCAAATTGATCAGCTCTTTGGACAGGGCAAGCCCCAGACCGGTTCCGAGGGCTTTATAACTTCCTTCACCCTGGTAAAAAATTTCAAAGGCATGCTGTACTTCCGAGGTCGTCATCCCGACGCCGTTGTCTTCCACGATGATCTGCGCTTGCGATGGGGACGATGTCTTCACGTGAATATATATACGTCCTTTGTCGGTTGTAAACTTGAAAGCATTGGAAAGCAGGTTGAAAATAACCTTATCGAGCATGTTGGCGTCAAACCAGGCCATGATCTGAGGATCGGGGGTAATCAGGCGGAAATCGATTTTACGCTTTGACGCTATTTTTTCAAAAGAAGTCATGATATCCTGAATAAAGGCAACCAGATTTTGCTCGCTTGCCCGGATCATCATTTTTTGCCCTTCAATTTTACGGAAATCCATGAGCTGGTTGACGAGCCTTAATAACCGCAGCGTATTTTTTCGGATAAGGGTCAATTCCTGTCTGATCAGCGAATCTTTGATTTTATCATTTCCGAGTAAATCCTCGATCGGGGCCAGGATCAGGGTCAGCGGTGTGCGGAATTCATGCGAGATATTGGTAAAAAACTTCAATTTGGCTTCATGTTCTAATCTGGATTTATCGGCCAATTGGGTGATCTGATCTCGCTGATCTGATATTTCATGATTCTGTTTTTCGAGCCGTTTATTGATTTTTCTGTTTTCCCGCAATGAATAAAAAGACAGCGCTCCAAAAAGCAGCGCGAGGGCGAGCGTAAAGGAAATAGCATAGATAATAACCGACTGATTCTCAGAAATCGCCCTTTGCTCTTCAATTTTATGCTGCCTTCTTTCGATATCTTCCTGTTGCGCGATTACCTTCTCGTTCTGAAGTTTCATGATCCTGACATTGGACGAATCAATCAGCGTGCTTTGCAAACGGTTTTCGCGTTTGAAAGGTTGTTTTTGCAGGATCGCGATTGCCGTCCGGATGGATTCTTCGCCACCGGTCGGATAAATGATCGTTGCGTTCAGAATATCGCGATCCACGAGATCAATACCTTCATTTTTGCCGTTTAACCCATCGACACCGATAATTTTGATTCTTTTTTCAAGACCGAGTTTTTTGCAGATTTTAAATGCGCTGATAGCTCTTCGGTCGTTTTGACAAAAGATAAAGTCAATTGCTGGCTCTTTTTTTAATATGTCCGTCAAATCGTCCTCGAAAGAATATTTATCCCAATCTCCATCCAGCTTGGCAACCAGATGAATGCCCGGAAAACGCTTGATCGTTTCAATGAAACCTTTATGTCTATCGATATCCGCCGATGATCCGGGAAGTTCGCTGATTTCAACCACATTTCCCTTCCCGTTCAGCACTGTATTGGCATAAGTTCCGGCCGTGTGCCCAACCTCCACATTTTCAGCACCGACATAAGCAGTGTATTGATCCGACGTCGTTTTTCTGTCAACAATAATCACGGGAATACCGCTTTCATAGGCTTTTTCGACAGCCGGTGTGATGCGTTTGGCCTCGTTTGGCGACACAATCAGCAAGTCGACTTTTTGATCGACGAGTTCTTTGATCTGTTCGATCTGTCGGGTACTTTGCCCGCCGGCGTCTTTCATCACAAAGTTAATTTCGGGATGAAAGGACAATTCCCGGTGCATATTTTCCTGCATTGTTTTACGCCAGTTATCGGCACCGGTGCACTGAGAAAATCCGATGGTAAACTGTTTTGGCTGCTCCTGCGAACAGCCGAATATCAAAAGTAAAACAAGTAATATCGACGCAGCAGATTTCAATTTTTTATTGTATTTATTCTATGACTTGGAGTAGTCAAAAGTATTACAATTTATCCATTGAATCAAATGGCGGCTTTATGCAGGACTGTTTTAATATCAGGAGAAACCTGGTTTGTATAGATGTTTTCGATTAGTCACAATAGCAGCTGCAATACATGATTCTTGCATCCGATTTGAGTGAATAAGATTTTGCAATTCCGCTGATTTCATAACTTAGATCAAGTGTTTTTTCGTCTTTCGACAATTTCCCTTTTACGGTAACCGGAACGTCACTGAACCCGGCGCCAGTGAAGGAATGATAACTGGCGCTGGCTGTAAAAGAGTTGTTACTTTTCAACTTGATCTTTGGGAAAACCAGATACTCACAGCATAATCCGGATAGCTTATAACCGTCTTCAAAAGAGGAGAAAACAGCACAGCCTTCTGACCAGGTGCCTTTCGGAGGAATTTCTCTGTCAGACTTACAACCGTTTAATGATAAAAACAAGACGAAAAACAGGGTGGATAAGTATTTCATGGCGTATGGATCTGGTGAAGGTTATATCAATCATACATTAATGACAACTTTTTATACAATTTGGTTGGACGACCTCATAACAAAATCCAATGGCTTGTTTAAGATAACCGAAATCAACGACCCTGAATCAGCCACAACCACAATAACACGCCATTACCGGCTTTCCGATTTCCATCGTGAAAGTTTTTGGAACGTTATCAACTGTATAGTTCAGGGTTAAAGTCTGTGCGTCTGCCGAGAGGTTTCCCGTGATCGTGAGGGGGAACTCTCTTGATTTTCCTTCTCTGGATGCAAAATATTTACCTCTGACCGAAAAAGAAGCCCCATTTTTTAACGTAAAGAATGGCATTTCAACACGTTCACAGCACATACCGGAAATTGAATAACCACCCGCAACCTTGCCAAAAGATGCACATCCGGCTGACC
Organism: Dyadobacter diqingensis; assembly: GCF_024220585.1. GTDB lineage: Bacteria > Bacteroidota > Bacteroidia > Cytophagales > Spirosomataceae > Dyadobacter > Dyadobacter diqingensis. The sequence continues at coordinate 581,046 of NZ_JAMXKF010000004.1, read as the reverse complement.
ATATCTCGGATCGTGCCGTGCCAGGCGAAACGTCCTTTTTGGATCCGCATGAGACCAGGAATAAAGTCAGGATTAAAAGTAGTGTTACTGTTTTCATAGACTGGCACTAAAAATGGTTTAGCTGACGCATTTCTTGTACTTTGAATGACAACTTTTACCCAGAAAAGGTTGTAACGGACGGAATTCTTCGTTGTCTCTGTCAAATTAAATATCTTTGAGAAACACCATTTCAAGAGGTTATGATTTCTTTCCGGCACGAAGTCTTTTTTGAGGTTGCCAATCATCTGAGTTTCACGCGTGCCAGCCAGGTGCTGAATCTCAGCCAGCCGGCTATCAGCCGCCATATCAAGGCTTTGGAGGAACAATATAAAACCAGTTTGTTTGAACGCGCGGGTAACAGCATTAAACTGACAATAACCGGGAACCTGCTTCTGGATCATCTGAGGCAGGCAAAGGAAGTTCAGATCAGGCTGGATTATGCGTTGAGCACGCAGCTGGACGAATACAATGCGAAGGGCGAGTTACGTCTCGGGGCCAGCACCACGGTTGCGTTGTACATAATTCCTGAAATATTATCGGCTTTTCGTCAGCGGCACGCTAACGTCAGGATCACGCTGTTGAACCGCAATTCGGAAAATGTGTTGAAGGCTCTGGAAAACAATGAAATTGATCTGGGAATTATTGAAGGGCAGACCAAAACGACTGCGGTGAGTTATCGCTATTTTTTGTCCGACGATGTCGTTGCGGTATGTTCTCCTAAAAGTGAGTTATGGTTCAGGGAATCGGTTTCTCTGGATGAGTTGAAAAATTACCCGGTAGCACTCCGGGAACGGGGATCGGGGACACTGGCATCCGTTAAGGCTGCGTTGGAGGAGGTCGGGGTGAAGATTTCGGATCTCAGGAATAATATTTCACTTGGCGGTACGGAAGCATTAAAAAATTTTTTACTGGTTGACAACTGCCTCGGATTTCTTCCCCTGCGTTCTGTCCGGAAAGAATTGCAGGCTGGAAGTCTTAAACAGGTTTTTATTGAAGGACTTCGTGTGCAGCGGCAATTCTATTTTATTCAAAGACACGGCTCAGAAAACGACCCGTTTGCTCAGGCTTTTGTCCGGTTTGCTTTGCAAGGTCATAACAACATGTTATAGTGTATAGTTAAATAGCATTGGATTAGCTATAATGTTACGCCTAATTTTGGCAGAAATTAACACTATAAAACATGAAAACCACCGTCAATCTAACCTCCCACATTTCGCATCTGGAATGTGCTGTCAGTAAAGAAAAGTTCGATCACAGGCAGGTGCAGACTTTTTGCGAAAACGAACATGAGGGTTGGAAAGCGCCGCTTTATGCCCAATATGATTTCTCTCAGCCAGTAGATAAAAACATTCTGAAAACCCGGGAGTCGTCTCTTTGGCGGTATTTTGAATTTCTCCCGGTGCTGGACCCGGCGAATGTGGTGACGTTGGGAGAGGGCATGACGCCGCTGTTATCGCTCAACAATCTGGCGGAGACAACAGGTGTAAATAAATTGCTGCTTAAAGATGAATCCCTGAACCCGACCGGTTCTTTCAAGGCACGCGGACAGGCCGTGGCCGTTTCAAAGATGAAGGAACTGGGGATAACAAAGTGTATCGTTCCAACGGCTGGTAATGCTGGCGGGGCACTGGCTGCATATTGCGGAAAAGCCAATATTGAAGTAACGGTTGTCATGCCGAAACACACGCCGGAAATTTTCAAACAGGAGTGCCGGTATTTTGGTGCGGAATTAATATTGGTTGACGGACTCATTAACGATTGCGGAAAACTGGTTGCCCGGATTAAGGCCGAGAAAGGGTATTTTGACGTGTCAACGATGAAAGAGCCATACCGTTTGGAAGGCAAAAAAACGATGGGTTTCGAAATTGCCGAGCAAATGAACTGGCAGTTGCCGGACGTTATTTTTTATCCGACCGGAGGCGGCACCGGGCTTATCGGGTTATGGAAAGCGTTCCATGAAATGAAAGCTGCCGGATGGATCACCGGCAAATTCCCGAAACTGATCGCCGTGCAAACTGAAAACTGCCAACCCATGGTCTGGTCATTTGAGGGGAAACACCAAAATGCAGCCCATTATCAGGCTAAACCTTCGATGGCAAACGGTCTTGCCGTGCCGTCTCCTTTTGCAGAAAGACAAATTATGGAGGTATTGGCGGAGTCGAAAGGATTCGCAGTTTCAGTTACGGAAGATGAATTACTGGAAGGCGTGAAGACGCTTTCTAAAAAGGAAGGTTTGTTTGTAGCACCGGAAGGCGGCGCACTGGTCCCTGCCATGCAAAAGGCCATCGTCAACAAATGGATTAACCGGGATGAGACGATTTTGTTGTTAAATACAGGAAGTGGTTATAAATATGCGGAAAATTTGATGTGAACAATAGAATACGTTTAGTGTGTAACGTTAATTAATTAACGTTAAGATATTAATAGAATACGTGCAGATTTAGAAATAATTTATCCCCGTACCTATGTTGAATAGCCTTTGAATTATACCATTGGCCTCGATTGATCTGCCGGTCAGGCATGTTGAAAAGGTAATAGAATTTGATGATATCATTATAAACCAGTATTCAAGGTTTGTAGGATTGGTAGGTTGTTTTATTTATTGTAATCGTTTGTGATATAGTCTATTATAAAATTTTTAATTTTTCTTGCACTTTACTTTTTTTTAGATGAAGTTTACATATACTTAACATTACTTCAATGTTGTGGTAATGTTGGTTTGTTAGTTTTGCGTTTTTACAATAAACCACAAACTTTATATGATCCATTCTTTTACTCACCCCAGAGCTGCGTTAATGTTAATGCTGCTCTTCTGCTCTTTCCATGTATTTGGGCAGGTCAAAGTAACCGGAAAAGTTTCCGACAAAAGTACAGGGGAGCCGATCCCCGGTGCCAGTGTTATTGTAAAAGGTACCAATGCAGGTACCGGAACCAACTCCGAAGGAGCTTACGAATTATCAGTTCCTGATGGGAATTCTGTTTTGATTTTTTCATTTGTTGGGTTTGCCACGGAGGAAGTTGCGTTAAATTCCCGTACCAAACTGGATGTGGTACTAGGCATTGACAATAAGCAGCTGAATGAAGTTGTCGTGACTGCTTTGGGTATCAAAAAAGATGTAAGACGTATCGGTGTGGCGATTCAGTCGGTTGACGGAGCATCCACTATTAAGGCACGTGAACCCAATGCCATCAATGCGTTGGCTGGGAAAGTGGCTGGTCTGACGATCGGAGCGCAGCCAGAGTTGCTGAGAAAACCAAATATTAGCCTGAGAGGTAACACAGACGTTCTTTTTGTGGTGGATGGTGTTCCTGTGAACTCCGATACCTGGAACGTGAGTCCTGATGATATCGAAACTTACTCAGTTTTAAAAGGTGCCAGTGCATCGGCACTTTACGGGTTCAGAGGTAAAAACGGCGCGATTTTGATTACAACAAAACGGGGAACGAAGGACAAACGTGGTTTTTCGGTAGATTTTAATTCCTCAACGATGATGGATAAGGGTTTTTATGCGATTCCAAAAGTTCAGGATGAATATGGCCCGGGTGATCATGGCAGTTACGCATTTGTCAATGGAAGAGGTGGTGGTTTGAATGACGGAGATTATGATGGTGGCTGGGGGCCGAGATTTGAAGGGCAGCTGATCCCGCAATATGACAGTCCAGTGGACCCCGTGACGAAAGTACGTTCTCCAACGCCATGGATCAATCGGGGAAAAGATAACCTGAAGCGTTTTTTGGAACCAGGGATTTTGTCAACCAATAACGTGTCGGTTTCTGCATCGGGAGAAAAACATAATATCCGTTTTTCTGTCTCGAATATTTATCAGAAAGGCATTGTTCCGAATACGAAGTTGAATATCACGAACTTCAACATCACGGCCGATTATAAGTTCTCAGATCGCTGGAAATTTGAATCTGGTCTGCAATACAACCGTCAATATTCGCCCAATATTCCTGACGTAAACTACGGTCCTAACTCAATCATTTACAACATGGTTTTTTGGGCAGGTGCTGACTGGAATGTGGATGATATGCGCAACTACTGGCAGCCGGGTAAGGAAGGTGTTCAGCAGATTTATGCCGAGTATCAGCGTTACAACAACCCCTATTTTATGAGTTATGAGTGGCTTCGTGGCCATCAGAAAACGGATATTATTGGGCAGGCGGCTATGACGTACAAGATCAACAGTTTCCTGGAAACGACGTTACGTACGCAGATCACTACATGGAACTTGTTCAGGAATGAGAAAATGCCTTATTCGGCTACATCTTATGGCAGAGAGGAAGCAAAGGGTGATTATCGTGAAGATCGCCGGAACCTGTTTGAAAACAATACCGACCTGCTTGTTAAATTTGACAAGGACCTTTTCGAAGGATTCAATGCAAAAGTATGGGCTGGTGGTAACCTGCGGAATTTTTCATACAATTCGCAGTATGGTTCAACTGATTATTTGAATGTACCAGGGCTTTACAATTTTGGTAACTCTCTGAGACCGGTAAAAACCTCCAACTTCACTTCGGATATGCGTGTGAATTCAGCCTATTATTCAGCTGACTTTACATACAAGGATTATTTCACACTTTCTACAACCGGACGTGTCGATAAGCTTTCGACACTGCCAGCAGGAAGTAATACGTTTTTTTATCCTTCTGTTGCTGCTTCGACTATCATATCTGATTACGTACGGATACCGGAAGTTATTTCATTCCTGAAACTTCGTGGATCTTATGCTAATGTGAAAGATGGTCTGACCAGTGCAAACATTGGTACAACACCTTCGCTTGGAAACGGAAATCCGATCGGTTACGGAGATCAGTATTCCTCACCTTACGGTGGACCTAGTTATCAGAATGCAGCGGTTTATTCGACACCGTTTACTTATAATAACACACCGGCGGCATACTTTACCAATACGATCAATAACCCATCAATTGTACCCAGCACGACTTCACAAACTGAAATGGGACTGGATGTCCGTGTGCTTAAAAACAGGATCGGACTGGATGTAACGTATTTTATTTCTAATGAAGGGCCAACGATTTATCCATTGCCGATATCTACAACGACAGGATATGATTATTATCTCGTAAATGGGATCAATACACGTAAGACAGGTTGGGAGGTTGCTTTAACAGGTTCGGCCTTGAAGAGCTCAGACGGCTTGAACTGGGATGTGGTTGTGAACTATTCCACATACAAGGAAATATTGAAATCGATTTATCCGGGCGTAAACAAATTTAATACATTCTTTAAGGAAGGAGACCGGATGGATATGGTTTATGGCCGTTCTTTTGCAAAAACACCCGACGGGCAAATCATCAATGACGCATCGGGAAGTCCGATTTATCTTCCGGTTAATCAGTTTCTTGGTTATGCAAATCCTAAGTTTGTTTTTGGTGTCATAAATAAATTTGCTTACAAAAACTTCAATTTGAGTTTTCAGTTCGACGGACGTATCGGCGGGGTTATTTCAAATTATGTGCAAAAGCAAACCTTCCGTGGTGGACGTAACAAAGCGTTGGTAGAAGGTGCTCTGGGCGAAGCTCGTCAGAAAGATTGGGAAGGTTTCAAGGCTGGCACTCCTGATAACAAAAATTACCTGGGTGAGGGAGTACAGATTAGCAATAACAAGGCATTGAATTACGATACGGATGGTAAAATCACAAATATGTCGGAGTTGACTTTCAAGCCTAACGCCACCAAGCAATACGTACAGGACTGGGTAAGCCGCTATTACAATACTGAGGAAGGTAATTTGATGAGCCGTTCTTTTGGGATGTTGCGTGAAGTTGTGATCGGTTATACACTGCCCTCGAGCTGGCTTATCAAATCCAAAATCGTTAGAAATGCCTCTGTTTCCTTGGTAGGAAGAAACCTTCTTTATTTCGCCGAGAAAAAGGATATCGACCTGAACCAGTATTTGTCTGGAAATGAATCGTCTCCGCAAACTCCTTCCATGCGCCGGTATGGGATTAACATAAATCTTACATTTTGATCAATCCGACATTGGACATTTAAAAACTTTAACATAAAAAAAGATGCGTCGTCATAAAAAAATATTAGGTCTTTTGACACTCTCAGCTTTGTTATTTACAGGCTGCGAAAAGTCTTTTGAAGAACTTGAAATTGATCCAAACCGTGCAGGTTCAGCACCCCCTTCCCTTATTTTGCAAGGGATAGAATATGATATGTATAATAATACTGGTAAACCTTTTAGCTCGGAAATGCGCTGGAATCAGTTTTACGCGATCAATTACAATTACTACGGGAATAATGAGTACCAGTGGGCTGCTTACACGAACCATTACACAACATTGAAGAATGTAGTGCAAATGGAACTGGAACAGAAAAAAACGGGTGCAGCTGATGTTAATGGTTATTCAGTTTTGGGAAAGTTTTTTCGTGCCTTTTTTATGGATCAGATGTCAGCTCGTACCGGTGATCTGCCAATGAATGAGGCTTTACTTGGACGTGACAACCTTGTCCCAAAATATGATTCGCAAAAGGATATTTATATCCAGATCCTGAAATGGCTGGACGAAGCAAACACAGAGATTCCCGCTTTAATTGCTAAGGGTGAAACTGATGTGCCAGGAGATTTTTATTTTGGCGGAAAACTGGCAAAATGGCAAAAAGTGATCAACGCTTTCCGATTACGCATGCTGATACGCCTGAGCAAAAAGGAGGCAGAGGCAGGTTTAAATTTGAAAAGTCAGTTTGCAGAAATATTGGGTAATCCTGCTAAATATCCATTACCGGAGGGACTTACCGAAAACCTTGAATTTGTTTCAAATAATTTTAATAAATATCCCTCGAACCCAGACAACTTTGGTTTCGATGCAACCCGACAAAACATGGCCGCTACGTATGTAGGTTTATTGTCAGAGCGTAATGATCCACGGGTGATGATCACCACGGAACCTGCGGGGGCACAATTGAAAGCAGGTAAATTGCCATCTGATTTTACCGCTTTTGTAGGAGCAAGTTCAGGAGAAGCACTAGGGGATATGGCTGCTAAGGCGGGTATTGATAACGGTACAGGATTTGCACCGGGGGCGTATTCATTTCAAAGCCGTTCACGCTACTATTCGAATTACACGGGTGAAAATGTATTTATTGTTGGGTATCCGGAAATGTGTTTCAACATTGCTGAGGGGCTTAACCGTGGCTGGGCGCCTGGAAACGCGGAAGATTGGTATCAGAAAGGGATCAAAGCTTCCATGAGTTTTTATGGAATTAAAGAAGGCGCTAATGTCATGCGATATTCTAAAACGGGTGGGATAGATGCAGCAGGTTTTAACACGTACAGCGTGAATTTCAGTTTTGATGCGTATTATGCGCAGCCCCTTATAAAATACAGCGGCAATAATGTAGCTGGTCTTGAACAAATTGTAACGCAAAAATACCTGGCATTTTTTATGAATTCCGGTTCGGAGGCTTATTTCGATTACCGACGTACTGGATTTCCGAAATTCATGACAGGGGTAGGTACAGGCAATTCCGGCCGTATTGCCGTCCGTTGGTTATATCCTGCCTCAGAGATTCAATACAATGCTGAGAATTATAAAACAGCCATAGACAGGCAATTTTCAGGGAAGGATGTGATTAATGACGCGATTTGGCTGACAAAATAAAAGTGCGGTAACCAAGTTATATTAAGAGTTACAATAAAAATGTCCGGCCTGAAAGCCGGACATTTTTATTGTAAAGTATTTGAAAGCTCAGATTGTCAGTGCGCTTCAAGCCAGTTGGCGCCAATCCCGATCCCTGTTTCCATTTTAACGGCCAGCGGAATGGCTGTACGCATCAGCTCGTCCACTTTTTCTTTGATCAGCCCGATTTCATCACGATGAACATCGAACACCAATTCATCATGCACCTGCAAAATCATCCGTGAACGCAGTTTTTCCTGTTTGATAAAATCATGGATGTTAATCATCGCAACTTTGATCATATCGGCGGCAGAACCCTGAATAGGCGCATTGATGGCATTTCGTTCCGCAAAACCACGGTTGGTCTGATTACGTGAATTGATGTCAGGAAGATATCTGCGACGTCCCAGAATGGTCTGGACATAATGCAGGTCGCGCGCATCGACGATCACCTGATCCATATATCTTTTTACAGCCGGAAATTCTTCAAAATACGATTTGATAATCTCGGAAGCTTCGCCTCTCGGAATGGCAAGGCGTTGCCCCAGCCCAAAGGCCGAAATACCATAAATAATACCAAAATTCACCATCTTGGCTTTGCGCCGCATATCAGAGGTAACATCAGGAAGATCGACCTTAAATACTTTACTGGCGGTGGTAGCGTGGATATCCCTTCCCTGATTAAAGGCTTCAATCATACTGGCATCTTCGCTGAAGGCCGCCATGATACGCAATTCAATCTGCGAATAATCCGCCGAAAGAATCTGGAAGTCCTCGCTGTCCGGCACAAACGCTTTCCTGATTTCCCTTCCACGTGGCGTGCGGATCGGAATGTTCTGAAGGTTCGGGTTGGTTGAACTCAGTCGTCCCGTAGCAGCGACAGCCTGGTTGTAGGAAGTGTGAATGCGGCCTGTACGTGGGCTAACCAACGTCGGAAGTGCGTCAACATAGGTTGATTTCAACTTCTGCAATTCACGGTAATCCAGAATTTTCCTCGCAATTTCAAACTGGCCTTCCAACTCCGAAAGAATTTCTTCGCCCGTTGCGTATTGCCCCGTCTTGGTTTTTTTAGGCTTGTCGATCAGCTTCATTTTATCGAAAAGCACTTCTCCCAATTGTTTCGGTGAGCCGATATTGAAGGATTGTCCTGCGATTTCAAATATCTCGGATTCGGTTTTACGCAAATCACCTTCCAGTACCTGAGACATCTCCGCCAACGCATTCGTATCAAGTCTTACGCCTGTATTTTCCATCGACGCCAGTACCTGAACCAAAGGCATCTCTACCGTCTCGAACAATTTTTGTGCATTATACTTCGGCAGCTCTTTGCTGAAAATTGTATTGAGCTGCAAGGTAATATCCGCATCTTCACCGGCGTACTGCGTGGCCTCCGGAATGGAAACATCGCGCATATTGCCCTGTTTTACACCTTTTTTACCAATCAGCGAGGTGATCGAAACCGGTTCGTAATTCAGATACGTTTCCGCCAGGATATCCATTCCGTGACGTTTGTCCGGTTCCAGCAGATAATGAGCCAGCATGGTGTCCTGCAACTTGCCCTTTACTTCGATGTTATAGTTTTTCAGAACGAGAATGTCATATTTTACATTTTGTCCGATCTTTTCAATGGATTCATTTTCAAATACTTCTCTGAAATATTCGACAATTTCCTGCGCCTTTTCCTTGTCCGCCGGCACGGGTACGTAAAACGCCTCACCCGGGATATAAGCAAACGACAAACCGACCAGATCCGCATCAATGGTTTCCAGCGCGGTGGTTTCTGTATCAAAACAAAAAGCGGACTGAAGGCTCAGGTAATGTGCCAGGCTTTTCATCGTTTCCGGCGTATCCACAGTGTGGTAACGATGGAAAGTATTGTCGATGGTCTTTCTCGGAGAGGTAACAGCCGATTCTTCTTCACCTTCTGCCGAAGCTTCAAAATTGGCGATATCCTTGTCCTGCTGGGTTGGCGTTGCCGTTTCAGCAGCGGCTGGATTCCCAAATAAATCATACTGTCCTTTTTTATCGACCACCTTCACCTGGGGTGCAGGAGTGGTTGCGGCCGGTGTATCGCTGCCGAGAATTCGCTGACGCAGGGTCTTGAATTCAAGCTCGTCGAAAAGCGCATTGACTTTGTCGCGGTTAGCACCGCATATCGTCAGGTCTTCCGCATCGAAAGGAACCGGGACAGTGATGTCAATCGTTGCAAGTTTCTTACTCAAAAGTGCCTGATCCGCATGTTCACGGACTTTTTCACCGAGCTTCCCTTTTATTTCATGACCATGAGCGATCAGATTTTCAATCGTGTCGTATTCAGCAATCAGTTTTTGCGCAGTTTTTTCACCAACGCCGGGAATTCCCGGAATGTTATCAACGGCATCACCCATAAGACCGAGCATATCAATCACCTGGTCGATGCGCTTGATCTGCCAGCGTTCCAACACTTCATTGATACCCAGTTTTTCTGCGCCTTTGCCCATAAAAGCGGGCTTGTAAATATGTACATGCTCTTCCACCAGCTGACCGAAATCCTTATCCGGTGTCATCATGAAAACCTCAAAATTTGCTTTGGAAGCTTCCTTGGCAATGGTTCCAATAATATCGTCGGCTTCAAACCCGTCCAGAATGAGGATCGGGATACACATCGCTTCCAGCAATTTCTTCACATATGGAATGGCAACCGTGATATCTTCCGGTTGGGCTTCACGCTGTGCTTTGTAAGCCGGATACTCAATATGCCTGAATGTGGGAGCAGAAGTATCAAAAGCTACACCAATGTGCGTCGGTTTTTCCTTTTGCAAAACTTCCAGCAAGGTATTGGTGAACCCGAATACGGCACTGGTATTCAGTCCCTTGGATGTAATTCTGGGAGCTTTTATAAAAGCAAAATGTGCACGGTAAATCAACGCCATGGCGTCGAGTAAAAATAGCTTTTGGGTGGGTTTCTCCATAAGATTTTTGATAAACGAAAACCAAAGATAATGTAAGCCGGACTATTTTGTGACTACCGCGATCCTAAATCCGGCTCATTTTTTGCTTATGACCGGCCAAATCAGCATCTTCGCCTTATTTTTTAGCAGAGAATCATCAGTATAAGAGAAAATGAGAGCAATGAAAAAACAATTTACGTTAGCAATTTTAATGATGGGGTTGGTGTTTGCGCAGGCTTGCAAGGGCCCGGAAGGACCACAGGGACCGGCAGGCGTTAGCACGCCGGGAAAGGATGGTGCCACAGGACCGGCAGGACCGGCGGGTAGTGCCAATGTGTTTTATTCGAGCTGGGCTAAGGCCGGAACATGGAGCAAAATGAATTTCAACAGCATTGTCCGTTCCTACATTGACGTAACCGCGCCGCGGATCACACAGGATATTCTGGACAAAGGTGTTGTGCTTGTTTATGCAAAAGTTAATGTGGGCGATAACAACGTTCGTCAGCTTCCGCTGAGCATTAAGTCTCAGTTTACAGAAGAGTATATTGATTTCTCACTCAATGTAAACACACTGAGAATCTGGTCGACGCCTATTGAGGCAACTGTTGAGCCAGCTACAACGTATGAATTCCGTTACGTGGTCATTCCAGGCGGTCAGGCTGTTCGGATGAATTACGAAAAACTCAGCTACGAGGAAGCAAAAACGCTGTTCAATATCAAGGATTAAGCTTCTGCTGGCTTTTCATAAATTATTTATAATCAGAAAGCTGCCGGTTCCGAATGGGGAGCCGGCAGCTTTCTTTTTGATATAACGAGTCAAAAAAGGAGTGAATGCGAATTTTTTTTGTGATTTTCGCCGTTATCGTTTTTTGATATAAACCTAATTCAAGTGGAACAAACATATAACTGGCCTGATTTAACTCCTCCCGTTGCCGATCAGAAACCGTATGATACGGGTATGCACGGTGATGTACGCATCGATGAATACTACTGGATGGCCGATTTTTTTAGCGAAGGTCCGGACAGTGATAAGGTTGTAGGCTACCTTAATGAAGAAAATACCTATAAAGATGCCATGATGGCCGGTACGAAGCAATTTCAGGAAAACCTGTTTGCGGAGATGAAGGGCCGGATCAAGGAAAAGGATGAATCGGTCCCGGTTTTCAAAAATGGTTATTTTTATTACACCCGAAGTGAAGAAGGGGAGCAGTACTATAAATATTGCCGGAAAAAAGGTAGTCTGGATGCACCTGAAGAAATGATTCTGGATGTGGATCTTATGGCGAAAGATCATGCCTATTATTCTGCCACGGGTTTTAATATCAGTCCGGATAATAAATTGCTGGCCTATGGTGTCGACACCGTTTCGCGGCGTCAGTATACCATTTTTATCAAAAACCTTGAAACCGGTGAAACCTATGCCGATTCAATATTTCCGGCAAGCGGCGGGTCTGTTTGGGGAAATGACAACCGTACCTTGTTTTACACCGCCACCAATCCCAAAACGCTGCTGAGCGAAGAGATCAAAAGACATGCGCTCGGGCAGAATTCCAGCGAGGATGTGGTAGTTTACAAGGAGAATGATAACAGCAATTACATCGGCGTTGGGAAAACCAAGTCTGGGAAATATATCATCATCGGCTCGTCTGCGACGGTTTCTTCTGAGTATTACCTGTTAGATGCGGATCAGCCGGAGGGAGAATTCACGGTTTTTCAGGAAAGGATCAAAGATGTTCTATACGATATCGACCATCAGAATGACAAATTTCTGGTTGTAACGAATCAGGATGCGCTGAATTTTAAACTGATGGAAACTCCGTTGGACAAGACCGGTGTAGAAAACTGGACGGAGGTAATACCGACCAGCGCGGATGTGTTAATTGAAGGTATAGAGGTTTTTGAGAAGTATCTGGTCGTTACGGAACGGAAAAATGGGTTGCTGCAACTCAGGATCAGAAATAATGAAACAAACAGCGAATATTATGTTGATTTCGGAGAGCCAGCCTACGCCGCTTACGTCGGTTCCAATCCTGAATACACGAGCGAAACGCTACGCTATTATTATACGTCGCTGACTACGCCGGGTTCGACTTATGACTACAACATGATTTCGAAGGAAAAGGAATTGCTGAAACGTCAGGAAGTTGTGGGGGGGTATGATCCCGAACTGTATGTAACGGAAAGGTTGTACGCAACCTCATATGACGGGCTGAATATTCCTATTTCCCTCGTTTATAAAAAAGGGATTGTGCTGGATGGAAATGCGCCGCTGCTGCTGTATGCTTATGGTTCTTACGGCAACAGCATGGATGCAGGTTTCAGTACGAACCGGTTGAGTTTGCTGAACCGTGGATTTATTTTCGCGATCGCGCACGTACGTGGCGGGCAGGAAATGGGGCGACAATGGTATGAGGACGGCAAGTTGTTCAAAAAGAAAAATACGTTCAGCGACTTTATCAGCTGCGCAGAATATCTTATCGAAAAACAATACACGTCGCCCGCCCATTTGTTTGCCGAAGGAGGTAGCGCGGGTGGATTGTTGATGGGCGCCATTGCAAATTTGCGCCCGGACTTATGGAGAGGTGTGCTGGCCGATGTGCCGTTCGTTGACGTGGTAACGACCATGCTTGACGAGAGTATTCCTTTGACTACCAATGAGTTTGATGAATGGGGAAATCCCAAAAACAAGGAATCTTACGACTATATGAAATCCTATTCTCCATATGATAACGTGGAGAAAAAGGATTACCCGAATATGCTTGTAACCACTGGGCTGCACGACAGCCAGGTGCAGTATTTTGAGCCTGCGAAATGGGTTGCCAGATTAAGGACGCACAAAACGGACAAAAATGTGCTTCTCCTCCAAACCAATATGGAGGCGGGACATGGCGGTGCTTCGGGAAGGTTCGAGTATCTGAAAGAAATTGCCCTGCAATATGCCTTCATGTTTACTTTGGAAGGTATTGGTCAATAGGTTGTTACCGATTTTAAAAGCTGCCTGGCAAAAGAGGATTCAGATCTTTCGCCGGGCAGCTTACTTTTATGACTTCCTGCGGGAATTAACCTATGCCAATTTCCGTGGCTTCTTTTACCTCAATAAGCTGCCCTGATCTTACATCATACACAAACCCGTAAACTGGTATATCCTTTGGCACCAGCGGATGTGCCTTGATTCTCTTCACATCTTCCGTAACACTGTCTTCCAGATTCGTAAATGTAAGAAAGGGAATAAAACGTGCCTCGTCTGAGCCGCCTTCTTCCTGTATATTCCGCCAGCCATTTTCATCAACCGTTGCTGTTTTCAGACTTTTTGCCAAAAGATCCCTGATGATCTGATCTGTAAAAAGGGCCATTCCGCAGTCGGTGTGATGGATCACAAACCATTCTTTTGTCCCCAAAAGTTTGTGCGAAATAATCAGGGAACGGATCGCGTCGTCGCTGGCACGTCCGCCTGCGTTTCTGATCACGTGTGCATCTCCTTCGGCCAAGCCGGCATATTGAGCCGGGTCCAGACGGGCATCCATGCAGGTCAGGATCGCAAACTGGCGTGCCGGAGGGATTGTGAGTTTCGACTTATCTCCGAAGTTTGAAGAATATTGTCTGTTTGCTGATAAGACTTCCTTAAAAACCGAACTGTTTGGTAATGCCGACATAACAATAAATGTTTAAAATGGATAATTACGGACTGTACTGGGACGCGTTGGGTGGTTGTCTTTATGATTGCAAAATCAGCTTTCCGGCGATCTTGATGAAACGGGAATTGATTTGACCTTCAAATGTAGTTATATCTATATTAACTATATGGAAATTGTAGTCTTTTATCTTAAATTACCTACAACTACTGGTTGTGAGTCGATTGCAGCTGTCGGATTTAACCTGGTATTATTCTTTTTTCAGATGGACCAGTACAATCAGATTTTCAAGAAGAAGGGTAAGAGATTTTTGGAGCGATTCGTCGGTAATTTCTCCGGCTGTATTAAGTTTTTGTTTGATATTCGGGATCGATAGTGCAGATTTTTCATTTTTTACGGTCCCCAAAGCCGTTAGTGTTAATAGGAGCGAGGCAAGCGCTTTATCACCGCCGCTGTTCAGTGGCGAGGCACTGATTGCGGCAACCGGTTTGTCATTCAGTTCGCCTGTTGATACAATCCAGTCCAGGGCATTTTTCAGGACGCCCGGAACACCAAAAGCGTATTCGGGTGTGCAGATGATGACAGCATCTGATTTTTGTATTTTTTTGCGAAAATCACTCACGACGATATTGTCTTCGTCGAAGCCGGGATTAAAATGCGGAAATTTTTCCAGACCTTCAAAAATTTCAAAGTCGATATCTTTTGCAGCGATTTTGCCAATGTTTTTTAAGATATTAGTATTCGTGGAGTTGCTTCTCAGACTGCCCGAAATGGCAAGGATTTTTGTTTTGTTCATGCCTTTTGTTTTCTACTTAATTGCATTTAATGAAGATATTAAACTCTGCATATCCTGACTGATCGACCGTATGGTAGACTGCAACTGATTCAGCATCGTGGCCCGGGTGTGCAGATTGTCGGCATCATAAACCCCGCCATTTTTGAATAAAAGTTGGATAGTTGCTTTATCCATATTCTGATCCAGTTCAAATTTATTCCATCTTGCCTTAATGGTCTGTACCAGCGGCTCCTGCTGATTATTACTGAAACGTCTTTCTTTGAGCATGTACCACATAAAAGGCGAATAAATTCCCGATTGCTCCGGCGCGAACCATATGTCTTCCAGGACATTTCGCTCATGAACAAACTTTATTTTTTTGCCCGAAGGTTTGATGGTCAGAATCCCCAGACCGGCCGAAACCAGACCGCCTCCGATGCTTATTGCGTTTTGAGTCGCGTTGCTGTTCACCATCACAGCGGCAACCGTAGCGAGGGCACCCACAACAATGGAAGCACCCGTCAGGCGCGCAGTGTTTTTGTTATTGATGTTGTCGAGATAACCGGCAAAAAGATCAGCCCTTTCTCCTTCACAATCCAGCTCGGCGGAAATTCCTGCGATTTCGGTTGACAGCAGAAAGAGATGATCCTGGATCCGGTTGCTGATTTCCAGACTTTTGATTCTACCGGTTATGGAAGAATCTTTCCTGGCTTTAATCAGTTCATTGGTGAGTCCGAGCGTTCCCGTAGCATTCGCCATCAGTATATCATGAACCGACATGCGGGCAGCGAGCTCCTGGCTGTTACTCAAAATGGAATCTGTATTTTGATAGGGTAAAAAGGACGCGTTATATCGGTAAGGAATGGTTGGCGCGCAATACTGGCTTGGCACGTTTAATTTTAGATGACTGACCTGCCGAGAATTTTGGCAGGAGACAGCGAAGAAAAACAAGGCAGCAGCACAAAGAAGTCCTTTCCACAATTTATTCATAAGCGTCAGAATCATAATAGCCAGACTTCAATATACGCATTATGTTAAAATTACAAGGATTTTAGCTTTTTCATAAAAAGCCCGAATGCCGGCATCAGCTCTTCGAACAATGGGTTATTGCGATTTTTAATCATGACTTCACTGAACATTTTCAATCCGATCGCGAATTCCACTGCCTGCTCCCGATTCTGAAAAGGATCTTTTTCTTTCAGAATGTCGATGATCGCGAAAATGTTGTCATGATTTTCGAATTCGATTTTCACGGGATCAGTCTGCTGTTTTTCCCCTTTGGTATCCGTGAGATAATCGAGTTGGAGACGATATTGATGGCTGCGTTTTTCCATGGTTAATCCGTTTGATGGTTATATAAAAAAGTAACCTGACGCCGTTTTAGTTCAACGGTATCAGGTTACTTTTACGATTATTTTCTTTAACGGCTGATTACTTTCCTCTTACATTATAAAAATTATAGTCCGTCATAGGAGCGTCAGTGATACCCAAAATCCGCCCCATCGTTACCACCTGGCCGCGGTGATACGTGCTATGGTTCATGCATTGCATGATGTATTCGAAATTAGGGTAGTTGCATTCAAACCAGGGGTTCACAACCAGGTTATTTTCCTGAACTTCCTCACTGGTCATTTGTTCAACATAATGTACAATTTCTTCCGACTGAGAAACAAGGATCTGGAAAATTTCCTCTGTTGATCCGTTTGGCGAATGAGGCTTGAAATCCTTATCCTTTTGAATCACAGAAAGCCAGTAACTCTGTGTCTGATAAATATGAATAAGGGTTTGTTTGATTGTTGGGAAACTGGATGTGACGTCCTGCGTCATCAGTTCAACGGGCTTTGTTCTCAGCCAGTCGACCATTGTTTTATTTGCCCAGTGATTGTACGAGGCATAATTTTTCATTAAGTAAGTAAGACTGCTTTCCATGGTTTCTATTGCTGTTTCCTGTAACATGATCGTTGTCGTTTTTAGTACATTACAAAGTAATGTACCGGCACATGACAACGGTATGTCAGCAGGGTTTAGGGAATTGATAGATTTTCTAAAATAGTTGTCAGGCGTTTTTTGAGTTTATCTTTAAGTGCTTCGGGTTGTACGATCCTGGCAAAATCAGCAAACATGACAAACCACCGCAAAAAGCTTTCAACCGAAGCAACCAGAAAGCTGATTTCAAACTCGTCACCGGATTTTTTTTCGGAAACAAATCCATGCAGATACTTGTCGTTCTGGATGTAAGGCATGATGTGTTTTTTTGCACGTATCACAATCAGTTCCAGATTTTCAAGTTTTGGTAAACTGTCCATGTGCTCTTTAAGTGAGGCGTGTTGTTTACTGAATATCGTTTCCGTCAGTTCGATGTGTGAAATTCGGTCGGTCCTGAAATTACGGTAGCTGGTCCTGAGCAAACAATAAGCCACGACGTACCAGTAATTGTTTTCATGGTATATACCCAGAGGCTCAATCTGCCGTTCCGTGGTCTCCTCGGTATTGAACGCCGAATATCTCATGCGAACGACTTTTTTGTCCGCAACACTTTTGAGCAGGATTTCAAGCGTATTGTTTAATGTCGGATTAAAAGGCTTGTACTTTTGCCGGACCTCAATATGCTGTTCCATGTCTTCGAGTAAATTCTTTTCGGCGCTTTTTAACACCGATTTTACCTTGAACATGGCCGATTGATAATGCGATTTGGTCGACAGGTCGGTAAACTTTTCCATCAGTTTTTCCGCGGTAATGAAGGTTCGCGCCTCCTCCTTCGTAAACATCACGGGCGGGAGCCGGTAACCGTCCATAATGGAGTAACCCACACCAGCTTCTCCGATGATCGGGACGCCGGCTTCGGCAAGCGTATTCATATCCCTGTAAACCGTTCGTAAACTGATTTCAAACCGTTCGGCCAGGTCCTGCGCCTTGACTATTTTCCTGGATTGCAGCTGAATAAGTATGGCAGTGATGCGGTCAAAACGGTTCATGGACTGAGAATTGGTTATTTCAATGAGCTAATTTATTCAAATTAAACGCATCGGCTACTAATTCAAAAGACCGTTTTCTATTTTCATAATTATCACCCATGGTTGAAATGATAATCTCGTCCACCTCAAAATCGTTTGCCAGTTTTGTAAGTTGTTCTTTTACATCCTCTTTCGTTCCGGAAATGATCCGGCCGCTGTTGTATTTTACCCGTTCAAGTTCACCGGGCGTAAAACGATATTGTCTGACAACCTCCGGATCCGGGAATGGTCCGGATTTTCCTTTCTCAAATTCAATGAGGATATAATCCATCATTTTTCGCATTTCCCGTGCCTTTTCTTCGGTTTCACCGCAAATCAAAAATACAGACAGGATAACCCGCGGTTCCTGATACTGGTGCGAGGGTTTGAAATTTTTACGATACGTTTCTACCACATCCGGACCGACAAAACCATTGATGAATTTTGCCACAGCCAAACCCAGACCGAACCTTGCTGCAATTTTGCTGCTGCCACCGCTTGAACTTAAAATCCATTGCATCGGAATGGTTTCGGATTGAGGGGTTGCGTAAATAAATCCGCGCTCGGTTCCGGCCGTATCCTGAAAAAAATGCTGCAAATGTTCCAGCTGACGAAGATAACTTGACTCGCTGAAATCGTTGGAAGGGTTGAGGATCGAAGAAGTGAGACGGTCGGTGCCGGGTGCACGTCCCATGCCCAGGTCGATACGTCCTGGAAAAAGTGTTTCTAGCATCCTGAAATTTTCCGCGACCTTCAAAGCGCTGTGATTCGGTAACATAATACCACCGGATCCTATTCTGATGTGACTGGTTTCATCCGCTAGTTTTACCATTAAAACCTCTGGTGTTGAGCCCGCAATGAATGTAGAATTATGATGTTCGGATATCCAGAACCGGCTGTATCCTAGTTTTTCCGCAAGTTTAGCGGTTTCGATCGTTTCGCGTATCGCACCCTTTACATCCCCTTCATTTCTAACAACAGACTGATCAAGTATTCCTAATTTAATATCGCTCATGGTGAAATGTTATCTTTCCAACATAACAGCGGAAAGCAGGTTTGTATTCCAGGGTGAAGATCTAAAAAATTTGTAGAAAATAATTTCGCTGTAAATGAGTGGGTTATGTTAAAAGTAGTTTGAGATTTATGTCGATTTTAAAAATATTATTCTACAAATCTTTTTCGATTGTTTTTTATTCTTACTTTCGCAGCGTTTTCATCCCATCCTTCTATCAGTTTTGCAATAAAAGCAGCAATTTCAGATTGTTGAAATCTCGTTCGCATATGTTTTATGCGGTTTGAGCACTTTGTTGTGTTTCGGCATGATTCTTTTATAGTTCTATCTTGATTTGTAGAAGTAGTTTTTGAATTTTAACTCAAACTATTTCTTTTTATAATGTAGAATTTTTATTAGTTTTAATATTGATTTATGGTTTTTGAGCCTTTGTTTAGGTGAAATGGCTCTTTAAAATGATAATATCAGTGGCTATATTTTGTCTAAAACGTGTATTTCTCAACGTTATGAATAGGTTTTACAACAATTTTGGATATATTCTGGGCTGTTGCCTGGCCTTGGCCGCCCTTAACTCATTCGGACAGAGTGGAATTATTTCTACAAAACGGTCAGCACCACGTGGGGTGGTTACGTTTTCAGGTAATGCTGCACTCACCGGGATAAGTAACACGAAACATATAGACGGTTACGTTAAAAAGGCCGGAACTACAAAATTCGCCTTTCCGGTTGGAGACAATGGTGTTTACCGGCCCTTCGCAGCTTCAGGTGATGCAACAACAGGTGCCTATTTCCTTGAAAATGCCAATGGTGCTACGATTCCTGCTGGCGGTCCTTTTTTAGTCGCCAATAAGGAAAATACGCTGGATAAGGTCAGTGCCAAAGAATTTTGGGATATAGATGGTACAAATGCCACAGCAGTGACTTTGACATGGAATGCAGCCAGTGACATTACGGGCTTAACAGGAAGTGCGCTTTCTCGGCTAACGATTGTTGGATGGAATTCCGCAGCGTCAAGATGGGAGAAAATAATTTCTACACCAGATGCAACGGCTTTACTTGGAGGGGCCAGTACGCTTACCGCAGGGTCAATCACAACGAGCTCGGCGCTTGTTCCGAACGCTTATAGTATTTACACGCTTGGTGCAATGATATCGGGTCCGCTGCCGGTTACACTGATCAGTTTTAAAGCGGTGGCAGATGACGCCGGTCAGGCAAAATTAAGCTGGTCAACTACTTATGAATCTAATAGTGAAGTCTTTGATGTGGAGCATAGCTCGGATGGCAAAGACTGGACACTTAAAGGAAAGGTAGAGTCGATCGGTGAAAGTTCGGTATTGGTTAATTATAATTTTACGGATGTAACACCAGTCGTAGGAGAGAATTTGTATCGGTTAAAAATGATTGATAAAGATGGAACTTATGCTTACAGCCGGATTGAAAGTGTACAGATAGGAGAGAAGACGGTGATAACGTTCTTCCCAAACCCTGTTTCTGAGAAACTATTTATAAGGATACAGGATGTTAACACGGTAAAAGAAGTTAATCTCCATAGCGTAAATGGTGACAAAGTTTATAGTTCACCGTTAGTTACAAGTACAGGAATTGATGTAAGCCGGTATAACCCCGGAATTTATCTGGTTCAGGTGATTCTTAAAAACGGGACATACATTACGCAAAAAATAGTAATAACAAAGTAATTATAGCCTGAATACTATGGCATATCTGGATACATATACAGCTCCCTTAACGGCCAGCACCGCAGCACATTTGTTGCGGAGAGCTACATTTGGTCCTACAAATCAGGAAATTGTAGATTTTACCGGCAAGACCGCAACGCAAGCCGTCGATCTTTTAATCAGCAATGCGAGCTACCGCGCTTCTCCACCGCCGCCTGTGGAAATGGATGAGACGCGGGCCGACGCGGGGCAGGAATTTTTGACGAAGCCGTTTGATGGAAGCAGAACATACGAATATTTTCTATGGGTAAGGTATTGGTGGATTGGGCTAATGACCGAGCAAAACGGTCACCCATCTGTTTTGGAGAAACTGACGGCTTTTTGGCAAAATCACTTTGTCGTCGCTCAGTCTTCATTAGGAGATTATAGATTTCCGGATAGGTATCTCAGGTTGCTTAGGGCGAATGCCATGGGTAATTTTCGTACGATGACAATTGCAATTACAAAGGATCCTGGGATGTTGGTTTTTCAAAATGGAAATGCAAATACTAAGGAGAGTCCTAACGAAAATTATGCGAGAGAGTTACAAGAGTTGTTTACAGTAGGGCAGAAGGATTTCGCTGGTAATGCTAACTACACCGAAGACGATGTTAAAGCAGCAGCAAAGGTATTGACCGGGTGGCAGGATGTTAACCTTTGGGCTGCTGGATCTACATCAATTGGATCCGTTTTTACTCCAAGCAGGCATGATGTATCTAATAAAACGTTCTCTGGAAAATATAATAATACCGTGATAGCGGGTAGGAGTGGCGCTACTGCCGGAGATGAGGAGGTTGCAGATTTAATTGACATGCTTTTAAGACATCCCCAGACGCCGAAGTTTATCTGTCGAAAGCTCTATCGATGGTATGTCAATTCTAATGTGACACAAGAAATAGAAGATAATGTTATTACGCCTCTTGCAACTTTTTTCGCAAGCGCAGGAAATAATTACGCCATTCCGCCAGTGCTGAAAAGATTATTGACTAGCGATATTTTCTTTGATAACCGAAATGTTGGAGCACTTGTCAAATCTCCTGCCGAATTCATGATTGGTATGATGAGGCATTTAAATCAACCTGTTCCGGATATAACAACTGAATTTGCTCCTTTTCGAAGGATGATGCAATTTCAAGAATGGGGTATGAATACAATGCAACTAAGGTTTTTAGACCAACCACTTGTTTTTGGTTCTGTTCCGTACTATCAAACCGGATATTCCAAGAACTGGATAAATGGTACTACTCTGGGAATACGCGGAGCTCATACAGATGCGATGGTTTATCCGTGGCTTGAGATTAAACCGGGTTATATGCTGGGAATAGACTTTTATAAGTGGATAAGAGAAATTCAGCCTAATTTTTCAGATGTAGCAGGTACTCCTGCTATCCCCTGCGAAGAACTTTTTGCTCAATTTTCGAAGAATTTTTTTGCACTGGAATTGCCGGAATCTCAGAAAAACTTTCTTATTGATACAATCATGATGCGCAGTGTCCCGCGAAGTACCTGGATCTTTGAATTAAATAAATACAGAGCTGCACCGACCGACGCCGGATGGAGAAACGCAGTCATTGGGAGATGTCAGGCCTTGATGAAATATATGTTTAGGATGGCTGAGTATCAAGTATTTTAATAAGCACTTCCCATGAAAAGAAGAGACTTTTTTACAGCAGCTTCGTCTATGCTCTTACCCGTGATGGTTGACGGCTTTGGCGTGAAATCATTCGCAAAAAGTTCAGGATTGGTACAGTCCCTGATGAAAACCGCAGCTTTGAATACGGATCGTATCGTAGTGATAGTATATTTAAGTGGCGGAAATGACGGACTTAATACGGTAATTCCCTTGGAGCATTACTCAGACTATTATGGATTGAGAAGCAACATCGCAATTCCGGAAAATCAGGTTCTGGGGTTATCCGGAAATTTGGAGACCGGGTTACATCCGGTAATGACCGGTATGAGAGAAATGTACAATCAAGGTAAACTGGCAATAGTACACTCTGTGTCATATCCAAATCCCAATTTATCGCACATTCGTTCTACTGATATTTGGATGACAGGTGTTGATTCAGAACAGTTTTCATCTTCCGGTTGGGCGGGGCGGTATCTTAACGACAGGTTTCAAGGATACCCTTTAAATTACCCTAACAACGAGATGGAAGACCCGTTGGCCGTGCAAATAGGCCCCATGGGAACTACAACCTTACTTGGAACCACGCAGTCAATGGGAATATCAATAAAGGACCCGACGACTTTTTACCAATTAATAGGATCTCAGGTACCGTCTGACACTGACTTGCCATGTTGTGACGCTGGGGATTTAATCGGATACATCCGACAGCAGCAACTTTCAGCGGTCGGATATGCTGCCGAAATTAAAGCAGCGGCGGATGCCGGGAGAAATCTTGCAGTGTATCCTGATGCTTCACTGGGTAATGACCTTGCTGAGCAATTGAAGATTGTGGCGAGACTAATTCATGGTGGATTAAAATCGAAGATCTATTATGTAGAGATGGGCGGCTTTGACACCCATGCCGGGCAGGTTACGAATGTTAACACTGATGGTGTTCATGCGCAGTTACTCAAAAAACTATCTGACGGCATCGCGGCATTTCAAAACGATCTGAAATTACAGGGCACGGAGGATAAAGTAATAGGTATGACGTTCTCAGATTTTGGCAGACGGGCTACTTCCAATGCTTCCAAAGGAACAGATCACGGGGTTGGGGCGCCAATGTTTGTGTTTGGGACTGGTATAAAAAGACAGGTTGTTGGTACGAATCCGGATTTGGTTAACGGTTTATTGCCTGTAAATCCGCAGTCGTGGGAGACAAACAGAGATATTAAAATGCAGATCGATTTCCGCAGGGTTTATGCCGATATTCTTAACGATTGGTTTGGAACCGCATCGTCAAAAACAGATCAGTTGCTTTTTAAAAACTTCAAAACAACATCACTTTTTTCCGATACTGTACAAACCATTGCCTCGGGCGCATGGCCCAATCCGGAGATCTGGTCGAATGGGCGCGTTCCGTCTTCGGTTGAGAAAATTGTGGTCAATGCCGGACACATCATTGAAGTTGGACAAAATATTACAGCTAAAAATTTGCAGGTGGATGGCGAGCTGAAATTTCTTGGAGATTTCAACGTGAACATTACCGGCTGATTTTGTGATCACGTGTAACCATTACTGCCAGTTCTGATTTCCAAGATACAAGGCAAAAACACCAAATAGCAGGCCGGGAATTGCCATTAGGGATACGATAACCTTGGCCCACATAAGCTCGTTGTTGGATTTGAGGACATATCCAATGCCAAGTATAATGGCTGGAATAAGTAATAGCAAAAGCCACGAGCCGATGTTGGAAGCCGAAATGGTATGGTCGGCAAGGCCTTCGCCGAAAAAATATAATACGGTAAGTGCGATAATGGCGTCGATGCACCAGAATATCCAGAAGAAAATCATCCGTTAACAGGTTTAGGTTTTTTATCTGCTTTGTGTTGTTGTAAAATATTGATTCACAGATATTTTGCGGAAATTTAAAGCTGTAAATTTTCTGAACCTACCTGAATTGAGTTAACGGTTAACAATATTAGTTAACGGAAAATTACTTTAAAGTACTCATCCCTCCGTCGATATTCAATGTTTGTCCGGTGATCCAGCCGGCTTGTTCTGAAAGTAAAAATACAGTCATAGCGGCAATGTCGTCCGGTTGACCGATTCTTTGCAAAGGATGTCGTTTGTTGTTGGCTTCAATTTTTTCGGGCGTATTTAATAAGGGAGCCGCCAATGGTGTGTCGGTCAGTGATGGTGCAATTGCATTAACCCTGATTTTATTTGGCGCAAATTCGGCTGCCAGCGACCGTGTCAGACCTTCAATTGCTGATTTGGAAACGGCAACGGAACTGTGAAAATTCATCCCTAATCTGGCAGCTACCGTACTGTACAACACAATACTGCTCCCGTTTGCAGCCTTAAGTCTTGGCAGTATGAACTGGATAATGCGGATCGCACCCAAAACATTCTGATGGAAATCATTCAGGAAATCGGTCTCGGAAAACCTTGCAAAAGGCTTCAGGTTAATACTCCCCGGGCAATAAACCAGGCCGTGAATCTCGGAAGGGAGGGGATCCAGTTTTGATAAATCCTCTTTTGTGATATCAAGCTGATAGTGCGCGATATTTTCCTGCTTATCTTCATTTTCGCCTCTTGAAACACTGTAAATTTTACAATCATGACCAAGCAACTCAATTGTTTTTAGCCCAATTCCCTTTGTTCCTCCGATGATCAGATAATTTTTCATTTTCAGGTTCGACTTTGCAAGTGGTTATTTTTCATTGTTTTATTTCAAACGGATCAGGATTTCAGAGGGTTTGTTGGTGATTTCAAAAACCGCTTCACTAAAATTGGCAGCACGCGTCGCCGGCAATATGTTGTTTGAGAAACCATATTGCTCTTTTGGAATTCCAAGAAAATTTGTGTCCATCTGATCATTTTCGTTTTCATCCAGATAAACAGAAATCGCATACTTACCTGATGGAATATTGTCAAAGACGACAGAAACCCGGCCTTGCTTATCGACATCAGCCTTCTTTTTAAAGATCGGGTTTTTCCTTTCATCGTAACTGGCTTCATTGCTGTACCAGCCAATCATCAATTTACCTTTTTTACTTTTGATATTAGTTACAACAACGGTCTGTTTTGTATTTTGGGCAAAGCAGCCGGCAACTGTGACCATTGAAAGTGTAATGAGTAAAAATAATTTTGCGTGTGGCATAAAACGTTGTTTGATAGAAGTTTAACTTTTAACTGCAAAAAACCATACCCAAAAAATCAACAAGGCCTGCATTGGAATGCGGAACCACAAATATTCCGGCCCGTGCCCATCAAATGTTGCTTTTTGGTAATCAATGTGGTGAATGGCTGCGTTGATATTGGCAGGTAATATAAGGATAAAAAACAGGATCAGTAACAAGCCGGTCGTCTGACGTAACGCTGGAAAAAGTAAAGCCACGCCAGCCAGTATTTCTAGCAAACCGGTGGTAAGAACCAGCTCTCTTTTCTGTGGAATAAATTTAGGGATCATTTGTTCCATACCTGCAGAAAATTTAAAATGCCCGGCTGCCGTAAAGCAAAGCATAAGAAACATCGCGATGTTGCCACTGAGTACGTATTGCCAGTCGCCGGAAATAAGTTTGTTAACACCTGCGCTGGCTCCAAAAGTGGCAAAAAGAATAATGAGGACGATCATGGTTACAATGTTTGGTTCATGCAAATTTGAGGAAACCAATATTGAGCCGGAATAACATATGTTAGTTTCGAGCAAATTGCTTGCGGATTCTGCTCAAACTTTCAGGCTGAATTCCCAGGTAAGAAGAAAGGTGTTTGATCGAAATGCCTTGTACCAGTGCAGGATTGCGCTCCATCAATTTTGCATAACGCTGCTCAGCGGTTAGCGACAACAATTCCATTTCTCTTTCTAATCTCTTGATGTATTGTGCTTCGGCGATAAGTCTGCCAATTCTTTCACCGGTTTTGAATTTATCATAAAAATCATAGAGAAATGCACGAGGAATTAAGAACGTTCTGGAACTTTGTATAACCTCAATTGAAACAGGAGATGGCTCACGGGTGAGGAGAGAGTAGAAAGCAGTGATGAATTCGTCTTCAAAATGGAATCCGACAGTGAATTCTTTTCCATCCCGTGTAAAATAATTTCTGGTCGCACCGCTCAATAGAAAGAAAATATGTTGTTCAATTTGGCCTTCACGACATAAAAACGTACCGTTTTCGAACGACTTTATTTGCAGGTTCTTGCTGAAAAAATGAAACTCCTCGTCCGGGATTTCGGTAAATGAAGATAGTGCTGCTTTTAGCTGATCAATCGGGTTCATCTGAGACGGAAGTTATGCTTTGATTGTCTGGGATCTACGCGATCGAAACGGTTTAGGCGAGTTCCGGGCATAGTTTTTATAAAGTTATGTAATACTATTCATCATCAAACTAAAAGAAACATGCTTGAATTTCAATTTAACGACCTGTTTGGCGTCATTATGAATGAGTCACCCGGAGATCAGGAGCCCGCAAGTTTTCCGGATCCGAAACATCCAACACAAATGCCTCCACTTAACCCGACCCCCGATGTCCCAGGGACGGACGCGCCCGAGGTTGTTCCGGGTACCAACGTTAAACCACGGCGAGAAAGCGAAGAAGAGATCGCAGAAAAGAATAATTTATGGCGATAGTTTATATATTCAAAAAGTTATAATTTGTTAAAAGGTATTGCTTCTTCTAAGTGATATCTTTTAGTTGATTCTACTCATACTGATAATTTTGACGGGCTGTTTCAACGACTGCATTTTCTCCCCTTCTCCCGTTTCTCCCCGTTGGATTTTTTGTACAACATTCATTCCTGAAATTACTTTTCCAAATGCCGCAAAACCTTGTCTGTCAGGGTTTCTTTTTCCGGAAAAGTCGAGTTCAGGTTGATCGTTAATACAGATAAAAAACTCAGACGTTGCGCTTCCGGGGATTGTGCGTGCCATCGATAAAGTCCCGTTTTGATGTTTGATTTTGGTGATGTTTGTAGATTCATGCGCAATGGGTAAAAAATTTCCGGTCGTGTCGTTTTGTAGTCCGCCTTGGATAACTTCAATTTTTACTTTTTTATCAGGCTGATTGTTCATGCGTACAACCCGGTAGAAAATCGCACCGTCATATTTTTTTTCGTCAACGTATCTTAGAAAATTTTTGCAGGTAATCGGCGCTTTTTCGGGATATAATTCCAGCCGAATGTCGCCCTGGTCTGTCCTGACCAGAATTTTCTGAGCAGACAAAGTTGAACAGGAAATAAGGAAGGTGATTAAAAAAATGCCGGCGAATTTTTTAGTTAATTTCATTTTTGCTGGTTGACGGGATAGATCTGGAATAGTTGCAATTTGAATATTATTTCGGATAATATTCAGCTCATTTCTGGCCTGTTTATTTTGTAAAAAGTCTTTTTTATAATAAATGAGTATGTATTGAAAGGACTCACTACATTTACGAACGGATTATCACATGTTAAAATTTTGTCATGAATTACCCCCTGATTGCCCAACAAACCAGTATTTCTGAAAAACAGGTACGCAATACCATACAATTATTTGACGAAGGGGCCACGCTTCCTTTTATTTCCCGCTATCGTAAAGAAGCAACCGGCGGACTGGATGAAGTACAGATCGGTGCGATCAAAGATGCTTATGTGAAACAACAGGAAGTTGAGAAACGCCGGGAAGCAATTTTGAAAAATATTGAGGAACAGGGTAAACTTACGCCCGAGTTAAAAAAACAAATTTCAGGCGTTTTCTCCATGGTCGAATTGGAGGATCTTTATTTACCATACAAACAAAAAAGAAAAACGCGCGCCTCGATGGCTGTGGAAAAAGGGCTTGAACCTTTGGCTCAACTTATTTTCGCGGGAAAAGAATCTGATCCGGAACGAAAAGCATTGAGTTATCTGAATGATCAGGTCGAGAATGTCGATGCTGCATTGCAGGGAGCCCGGGATATTATTGCTGAATGGATCAGCGAAAACCAGGATGCTCGGAGTCGTGTGCGTTCGGTTTTTCAGCGGAATGCCGTGATCACTTCTAAGGTGAAAAAGAAAAAGGAAGAAGAGGGAGCCAAGTATCGTGACTACTTCGAATTTTCGGAACCGCTTTCAAGAATTCCTTCGCACCGCCTTCTGGCGTTAAGACGCGGGGAAGAAGAAGGTTTTTTAAGTGTTGATATTTCGCCGGATGAAGACCAGGCGATCGAAAATCTGGACCGGATTTTTTTGAAGGGAACATCAGGGAGCAAGGATCAGCTTGAACTGGCTATCAGCGACAGTTATAAAAGGTTATTAAAACCTGGTATTGAAACCGAATTTTCAAATCTTTCAAAGGAAAAAGCCGATTTGTACGCCATCCAGATTTTTACGGAAAATTTGCGTCAGCTTTTACTAGCTTCTCCGCTCGGACAAAAAAATGTCCTGGCTATTGACCCGGGTTACCGCACGGGCTGCAAGGTTGTAGTTTTGGATAGTCAGGGAAATTTGTTGGCCGACAAAGTAATTTATCCGTTTGATAAATCAGCCGAGGCAAATTATACTTTATCGGAGCTGATTCAAAAATATAAGGTCGAAGCGATCGCGGTAGGTAACGGGACAGCCGGAAGGGAAACCGAGGATTTTGTCAAGAAACTTCTGTCGTCCGCTGGCAAAGAAAATGAAATCGGTTTGTTCATGGTGAGTGAGCAGGGCGCTTCTATTTACTCGGCATCGGATGTAGCGAGGGAAGAATTTCCCGACAAAGATGTAACCGTTCGTGGCTCTGTTTCAATTGGCCGCAGATTAATGGACCCGTTGGCTGAACTTGTAAAAATTGACCCGAAATCTATCGGTGTCGGACAGTACCAGCACGATGTCGACCAAAATGCATTGAAGAATGCTTTGGATGTAGTCGTAGAAAGCTGCGTAAATTCCGTAGGCGTAAATCTCAACACGTCAAGTAAGCACTTATTGCGCTATGTATCTGGCCTGGGACCCGCTCTGGCGCAGAATATCGTGGATTTTAGGTCGAAAAATGGCAATTTCAAATCGAGACAACAACTTTTAAAAGTGCCAAGGCTCGGCGCAAAAGCGTTCGAACAAGCGGCCGGATTTTTACGGATTGAAAATGGGGTTAATCCACTGGATAACAGCGCAGTACATCCGGAAAGTTATCCGATCGTTGAGCGGATGGCCAGCGATGTCGGTGCAACTGTGAAAGATCTCGTTCAAAAACCGGAATTGCGCAAGCAGATAAATCCTGCGAAGTATGTAACTGATAATGTGGGACTTCCTACCTTGAAGGATATCTTACAGGAGCTTGAAAAACCATCGAGAGATCCACGGACGCCAGTGAAAAAATTTGAATTTGATAATGCTGTGCGCAAACCTGAGGACTTACGCGTCGGAATGGTACTTCCCGGAATCGTTACGAACATCACTGCGTTCGGAGCGTTTGTTGATGTCGGTGTCAAGCAGGATGGTCTTGTTCATCTTTCTCAGCTGGCGGATCGTTATGTGAAGGATCCGAACGAAGTGGTGAAGTTGCAGCAGATCGTGACCGTGAAAGTGACGGAAGTTGACCTGGGCAGGAAAAGAATCGCATTAAGTATGAAAGGTATCTAGTATTTGATCTGTCGGGATCTTGTCGAGGCGCGATTTTTTTAGAGCTAGGCGAGAACTCAAACCAAATTTCATTTTCAATGCAGGAATTATATTTTACGCAGCAATTACCAATTTCGTTGGATGAGGCATGGTCGTTCTTTTCGAATCCGTCAAATCTTAAAGAGATCACTCCGCCGCATATGGGATTTGTGGTTACATCTAATCACCATGGCGAGAAAATGTACGCGGGGCAGATCATCCGCTATATCGTAAAACCGGTATTGGGAGTTCCTTTAAAATGGTGCACGGAAATCACGCAGGTTGTAGACAAGAAGTACTTTATCGATGAGCAGCGTTTTGGCCCCTATGCTTTTTGGCATCATCAGCATCATTTTACCGAAGTAAGCGGCGGTGTATTGATGGAGGATATTTTGAACTACAAACTGCCTCTGGGATTTTTAGGTGATATCGTCGATTCTGTTTTTGTGAACAATGAGGTAAAAGGAATTTTTGCTTACCGGAAGAAAATTCTGATGGAACGGTTTGGCGCCTGAAAAAATGTTAGACCGATATATATAAAAGATGGCTGCAAGCGTTAGGAGCTTGCAGCCATCTTTTATATACGTGCATCTTTAAAAATTATATTGTACCCGACAGGTGAAAACGTCATCCGGTGCATCGCTGGTAAAACCAGGCAAACCTGACTTTTCATTTTTTACGTTTTCATAATAAAACATAAATTTCAGCGACTCATTGGGGCGGTAAACATAACCAACACCCAGCGTATTGTAACGCAAATCAGCTTTACTGAAACCGTTCGCGACACTTACTTCGGTGCCGGAAACTTTTTTATTTGGATCATACCAATCATACTTCACTACAAACTGATGGTCGGCGCTATTGAGATTTTGTAGAAAATAGAAATAAGCGCCGTCGAAATTTCGTACATAGAGAGGATCTTTGAGCCCGTTGCTCACGGGATATATTCCCGGAGTTTCACTACTGAGTGCTGTCGCAGTTTGTCTTCCTTTGATATACTCTGCTCTGAATTCGGTTTGACCGCGCTTGTTGGGGATGATCAGCTGGGCGTCAGCACCGGCATAATTCCGAGGTGTGGCTTTTCCAAGATTCTGTTGTGATGAATCCTGCACCATCGTATAATTTTCATTTTTCTTCTCTACCTTATATATAACCTGTGACTGGCTGGTGATCCCGCCCGCATAACCGGAGATGGCTGCTGAGAATAGCGCACGTGAAAAATTATTGATCCTCTTTGGTTTCATGCTAACTTTCGCGATAATATCCTTGTGGCTGTCGTAGTCATTGGGGCCTGACATTCCTTGTCCGTTAAACACCCCGATGTCCAATTTGAAATCCGAAGTTTTTCCGTCTTTTCTTCTTTTGTTCAAGGTTAACATTGCTCCGATATCGCGCTCGGTTTTCATCAGAATTTGTGACATCCGGCCCCGCTCAGGAGTCTCGCGATTGGCAGAGGAAAGGTTGACTTCGTAGCCGAAAGGACGGGCAAACATCCCGGTTGTCAGAGCAAAAAGTTTGAATTTATTTTCATAAAACCTTCCCCAAAAATCGCGGATTGCAACGCCTCTTTCGGTCCCGTCAAACTGAAAAACGAAGTAGGAGGTAGGCTCACCTTTTTCGTTTAAGTGAGCATAGTCGACACGAAGTCTTCCACGGCGCAGCATAAAACGGTTGTTGGAAATGTCTGAAAAATTGCCCCCGTTATAAGTGTCAGCTCCTTTTTCGGTGATGTATTGAAACTGTGGCTGAATGTATCCACTGATCCGGACGCGGTTGTAACGTTCATATATAGATAACATTCCCTTACCCATCTGGTTGGTTGTATCAACCAGATCCATCAGGAAACGTTGGGCAAAAGTATTATCGGGCTTGCATAAAATAAGTAGAAACAGGATTGCTGGTATCCATTTTTTCATTGAACAGTAAAATTAACTTGATGGTGGTGTCAGTTGTAAACTAGGAGTTCTATTTATAATAAATTGGTTATCAATTGATTATAAATATAAAAGAACTAAACTAATGATACATTAAATACATTTAAAAAGTATATGGTGTATTATTAGTTATATTTGTTATGATACGTTTTGATAGTATTAGAAGTATAATACTTATTGAAAGTAATGTTCATATGAAATGTATATTATTTATGGTGTCAGTAACAAAGGATGCAAAGAACTGTATTTAATATTAATTGTATGTTAACTCAATGTTAAATAATTAATTCTTTTGCACTGGTTTTCAGTTGCCTGTGATCGTTAATACAAGTATGCTTACGGATACTTTTTGATGTAGCAGTGGCGCGTGCAAGAAGATTGATTTGTTTCGCTATCGCGAGGTTTGGGATGATTTGTTCGGGGATAAAGTTGTGAGGTTTTTCAGGGTAAATTTATAGAACCGGACACCTGAAATATGACGCATTTCTCTTGGGTGTCGACAATTAATGATAACTGAAAGCAGGCGAATTGTCGGTTGGTAAGGGTTAAAAAACATTAAAGCCGGTGCTGTCCTCTGAGGAAACAACACCGGTTTTTAGAGGTTAATGCGTTTTCAATTCCAGTATCTTTTTTACTTTTTTCAACGTCGACATCCAGTTTTCTTCCGATTTGATCACCTTGTCTTCATCTTCTATATTGTCTTGTGTGACCGTCAGCGTCGTTTCGTCATCATATTCAGAAACGTGATAAGTGATAATCGAGTAATTGTCTTCGAAATCGTCCGTGCCCGACAGTGAACTCCAATAACTGTAACTCAAAACTCTTTCCGGAATTATATTGACGATTTCCCCTTTGTCGACATAGGGAACACCTTCCCATTCTCCCCTGAAAGTGATCGGAGAATGAAGTTTCCAGGTTGTCTCGGTTTCAGTTCCATACATATATTGTTTAATGATTTCAGGATCCACCAATGCTTTCCATACTTCGGAGGGACTTGCGAAAATAGAAATGGAGGTCGTCGCTATCAGTTCTCGGTTCATGATTTCCTGGTTTTAGTTTATAATTTCTTACAAAATACAAAGAAAAATCATGCCATGAAATGGATTAATCCAGTTGATGCATGGACATTTGGGCCAGATAATCGTTGAGACTGATATGGTCCGATTTTTTAAAACCGACATGAGTAGGATATAATTTGATGATCCGCGATGCCCTGAAATCACGGTATTCATTTCTATTCCAGCACCAGGCAATCACGTGCCAGTTCATCGCGTAAAAAAGCAATCCGATTGGCTCAACTTCCCTAACACTGAGCTGGCTGTTGACATTTTGGTAGTCGAGACGGAGTATCGTTTTGCTGGAAATGGCGTTTTGGATTTCCGATAAATAGGCAAAATCATTTTGTAGGACCTCCGGTTTAAAAGTCTTTATTTGTTCCGTGAAGTCATTAAGCGAGTCTTTCTGTGAGGTTTTAAGGACAGAAGTTACTTTTTGTAGTGCCGTTTCGTAGTGTTTCTGGATAGAATTGTCGGTAAAACGATGCGCGATCGCACCCATCAAAGCCAGCGCGTTAGCTTCTTCCGTGGTAAAGGTTACCGGGGGCAAAAAGTAGCCCTGTACAATCGTATAACCTTTGTTGGGTTCAAAGGTGACGGGTACGCCAATTTCGTCAAGCGCGCGAATATCGCGGTAAACGGTACGGATGCTTATCTCGAAGCGCGTGGCCAGATGCTCGGCCGTCACAAACTTCTTTGACTGTAAAATGGTCAGGATACCCAATAATCGGTCGACTCGGTTCAAAGAGAAAAAGTTTAGGTCTTCAGAATTAGTTTCCAAAGACCTAAATTACGTAAACACCAACTTCTTTCTAAACAGCACCGTTTTTTATTTAGCCAATCCGGACAGAAGTCATCGTTAAAGAGCCCATTACTGCTTTATCATTGAAAATGCTAACCTCATCTTTTTTAATTTGGAGGCCCAGCGAGTACAGTAACGGATAATAATGATCGGGTGTCGGGATAGCGTATTGTGCCGCAGTACCGAGCTTTTCATAATGGATGAGTGGATCGTGATTCCCATTGAGAATCAGCTCTTTGAATTTGGTATTCAGTTCGATGACCCAGTCGTAGCCAAATTCAGGTTCCTGCGCCTTGTCCCAGGCAATCATGCGGAGATTGTGCACCATATTTCCGCTCCCAATAATCAGCACACCCTTTTTTCTCAACGCTGACAGTTCCTGTGCCAATGCGTAATGGTAGCTAGCCGGTTTGCCGTAGTCGATACTCAGTTGTAACACCGGAATATTGGCGTCAGGGTACATTTGTTTTACTACCGACCAGGTTCCGTGGTCGAGGCCCCACTCATGATCGAGTCCTACATGAGTACTTTTTATCAGGCCAGCAGTTTCTTTTGCAAGCTCCGGATTGCCGGGAGCCGGATATTGAACATTAAATAATGCCTGCGGAAATCCGCCGAAATCGTGGATTGTTTTCGGGGAATTCATAGCGGTAATTTTGGTGCCTTTTGTTAACCAGTGTGCTGAAATGCACAATACTGCCGTCGGTTTGGCAATTTCCCGCCCCAGTTTTTTCCAGTAGTCTGTGAATTCGTTCTCCTCAATGCCATTCATCGGCGAGCCGTGTCCGGTAAACAGAACAGGCATCAGGTCGCTGCTTTTAAACTCGTCCGTGATATTTTTCAGATCGTTTAACTTCATGGATTGCAATGTAAAGGGGATTAATGAAGCCGCCTTGATAAAATGCGCTCTGTTCATTGGTTATCAGTATAAATTCAGAAACGAAAACGGGGCTTTGAGCCTCCCTTTTCGTTTCTGACGACGCTACAAATCTGCAATAAACCTCAATACGCAGCGGTAAAACGTTTTTTAATGAATTTTGGTTGTTCCGTTTCGTCAACGATCGCCACCGCCAGATCTTCCACGGAAAGTATGCTGCGGCCGTTTTCGTCGAACACAGGATTGTCCAGTGCAGTACGGTAGGTGCCTCTGCGAATACCGGCTGTTCCCTGGTGCATTTCGATAGCAGGGCTCAGGAAGGTCCAGTCAAGTTCTGTTTCGGTTTTCAGAATGTTAAGATACTCTCTGGCGGCACTTGCACCAGGTTTGTATTCTGCCGGGAACTCCGGTGTATCAACAAGTTGCAGTCCCGGGGCGATTTCCAAACTTCCTGCGCCACCCACTGTTAAGTACCTCTTTACACCTGATTTTTTAGTCGCTTCCTGGATCGAGGCCGAACCTTTCAGGAAATCAGCATAGATGTCCGGGTTGGTCCAGCCTGGATTATAGGCGCTTACGACGATATCGTTTCCTTTAATAAGTGTTGCAAGTGATTCTGTATCAAATATATCACCTTGTTTTACCGTAAGTAGCGGACTGTTTAAGGTTACTTTGGATGGGTCACGCACAACAGCTGTTACTTCGTGTCCGCGGTTTGTCAATTCGGTTAAAACATGTGAGCCTACAAATCCTGTTGC
This sequence comes from Dyadobacter diqingensis, assembly GCF_024220585.1. GTDB lineage: Bacteria > Bacteroidota > Bacteroidia > Cytophagales > Spirosomataceae > Dyadobacter > Dyadobacter diqingensis. The sequence continues at coordinate 545,656 of NZ_JAMXKF010000004.1, read as the reverse complement.
TCCGATTAATGCTACTTTCATTTTGTTTGATTTTTTTAGTTTTAAATTATTACTGAAATAAAAATTGTTACAGTTTTGATTAAAAAAATTAACTGAATTTTTGACAAAATTCAGCCAGTGTCATCTTTCCCAGACTGGTAATTAATGCGCGTTCCGACTCTTTGTAGAGGTCTTCCAGATGCTGATTGATTTGCTTTCCGACGGGACAATTCGGGTTGGGTTCGTTGGCGCTTTTTCCTAAAAAATGCTCCGGACGGACCGCCTCATAAATATCCGACATCGCAATAGACGTCGCCGGTTTTGCCAGGGCGCTTCCTCCGGATTTGCCTTCTTTGCTCAAAACCAGTCCATGGTTTCTGAGGTTAATTAATTCCTTGCGCACCAGCACCGGGTTGATATTGATGCTCCCCGACAAATATTCTGATGAGCACCATCCGTCCGTCTGTCCGGCCAGCAGCGTCATAATATGTACCGATATCGCAAATCTTCCGTTACTCATACTGTAATTTTTATTATTACAGTACAAAGGTAGAACAACTTTTTATTAAAACAAAAAACAGGAGGAAAATAAATATCCAGGAAAAATATCTTACCTGTTAATAATAGGTGTATTTTTAATGTACTGATTATTAATAATTTATATTTTTATTATTTTAATATGTTTAGTATTCTTTATACTTATTGATATTATTAAAAGTATAAAGAATAATATATTATTAAACATATTAGAAATACTATACTGATCATACTTTATTAAATATTTATATTTTCTTAAAGTACGATCAGTACGGTATTTTTTTAGTTAAAAGTAGTTATTGAAAGTATGATTAGTTCGATAAGTATTGAATGGCTTTCTAATATTGAAAGTATAATTAGTTTACTGATTTGTTTCTTTCAAGAATCAAATCCACAGCGAACAAATTGTATTCCTTTTCGAAGATCAGCAGGATAGAGAAGAAGGCTGCGTGAATGAGTTGAGAGCCCAGGGAGCCCCATTCTTCAATCATGGTGGTGCCGAAAATAAGCGCGATCATCACGAGCGCTCCTGCTATGAGTGACTGCCTTGTAAACAAGCCGATCAGTAAAAATACGCCAACCAGAAATTCGGCAATGGGAAGGATATAGCTGAACGGGATTACGACAATATCCGGCAGTATGGATTTTTCAAATTGCCCGACCATCCAGGCTCTGAATCCGGCCAGCTTCGGTAGTCGGACGAGACCGTGTCCAAACATACTCATGCCAATAGCGAGCCGGCCAAATAAAAAGGATAACTGTTGAGAAGAAATCATATAGGCAAAGGGGTTGGTTTAAAGGGTTACAACGGCAAAATTGTGTGTGAAGGTTTCGCTGTTTGTTATTAAAAAATGAAGTCAAAACAGGCTTGTTTTGCTTTTAGAAAGTTTGGTGCATATAATATTAATTGAAATAAAAATACATATATGACTTATTAAACTAATTAAAAGTATTAAATGTATTGATAGTATTTAATTTATATTACTTTTAATATTTCAAATTTATTATAATTTTGATAATCAGCATTTTGACTTTTTTGGGCGTTTTCCGGATAACCATTGATTGGTTTGTTGTATTATTTTAAAACAGTTAATCCACCCTTGTGGGATTTCTTAGTGTATTGGATTACGTAAAAATAATAACCTGCCGAAATAGAATCGGGGCACCAGTTTTGATACTTGTTTCTGGAATAATAAATCTGTTTTCCCCAACGGTTAAAAATGGTTATGTCCTTGAACTGATCAGCGCAGCTTCCGGTCGGGAGCTCGCTAAAAATCAGGCAGTCATTTTTGTTGTCGCCATTGGGCGTAATGACGTTTGGCAGGTCAATTACGGTTTTTGCCGTAAAATCGCTTAGCTTGACAAGAACGGAGGTTGTGTCCTTTGCAGCAGCGCAAGTCTTGTCCTGCGTTATAAAATCGATGGTAAACGTCTGGTTTGTGTCTCCGTTCATAATCGCACAATCTGGATTCCAGGAAAATTGCGAGGAAATTTGTTTAACCCCCGACTTATTGGCGAAAATCATGCCTGTTTTGCCAAGATCAAAACCTCTTCCCTGAGCGGTCAGCGTGATGGTGTTGGTATCCGGGTCGATGGCCGTCACGTCAAAGATGATCCCGCCGTCGGCTCCAATTGAATAACTGATACTTGCTGTGGTCAATGACGTACTCACGGTCGGCGGCCGGTTGGGAGATTCGTCGATAACGAAATAAACTGTTTTGGAGGCAGCCAGTGGGTTTCCGGTGCAGCGTAGATCTTTTGCCATAAAATCGACTTTTAGCGTATCGCCCTGAGCCGCATTGCAAGGTGGTATCCAGGTGAAATTTTGCTGTACAGAAGCCTTACCACTGACTGGGTTGAAAACCATGGATTTGGATGTCAGCGTAAAATTCTGACCGGCACCCGATAAGTTGAGGCTGTCGGCGTCAGCGTCTTTTCCGAAAACCGTAAAGGCGACGGGAACTCCTGCGGCCACATGAACGTAGTCGCCTGGCAGGGAAGTAGTCACCGTCGGCGCAGTATTCCCGCCGCCCTCACGCCGGATGTAGATCACCAGCGTATCCATCAGTGGCATCGGACAGCTTTCGTCCTGCGCGATTAATTCGATGCGGATCGGCCGGTTGTCATAGGTTACGAAACATTCGTCCAGACAAACCTGAAAACGCATGGTATCATTGGCCACGGTGGTCCGGTATTGCGTAGGCAAAAGTGAAAAATAGTTTTCGGAATGATCAATAGCTTGCCCTTGTACCTGTATCAGGTCGTTCATTGTCGGGTCGGTCACCATGACCTCGAAGCAGTTCGGGGCGTCCTTTTCGACTGTGATGATCTGGTTGCTGTTGTAGAAAGTGCTGCTTCCTTTTGGTTTGAAAAGCAATTTGGGCTTATCCATCTTCGGGCAGTCGACGACCCGTAACTGAAAATCACGCGTCAATGTCCCGATTTTGACGCCATTTCTGTACTCGTCGACCTGCACCGAAAAAACGTAGAGGCCTATGCTGCCCGGGGTGACCGAAAGCATTCCGGTTTTGCGATCAACCGTCAGAGGCTTCGGGCCTGGGATAATGTTGGCGGTTGTGATGCCATCGATCCAGCTTAGTGTGGGATAGTTGGATGAACCGATTGTCTGTACGCTTGGTTGATCTCTCGTGGAATATCCCTGTCTGGGCGTCACGAGTGTATAGGTCAGACTGTCTCCATCGGCATCTGTACCGCCAAAGTTGAAAAAGAACGGGGAATTGACGCAGGCATAATCACCCTGAATTTCCGGGAATTTTGGAGAGGAATTGTGAAAATCAGTATTGTTCTTCCTGATGGGAGGAAATTCAAGATAGAATAAACTTCCGGCGTCTCCGGGCGATTTTATATTCGTAATTGTTCCGTTCCGGCAGCAGCGGTCCCAAACCATGTAATAACCGCCAGGATCATCAAAATTGGCTGATTCTGCCCGCACATCCATGGCATAAGTGATCATTATTGTTTCCGTGGATGCTATTCCGCAGAGCGGATTGGTGTAAGAGACAGATTTTCGTCCTATTTTTGGGACTTGAACGGAAGCCATGGCTGCGTTGTCCCGCTTGCGAAAGACGTAAATGTTGACAAACGTGTCTTCCGCGCCGGGGTTACCATTAAGTGCATCGAAGTACATCGTGAGCCCTATATTGTAGTTGTAGTAGGCACCTTTGTTTTCTGTGAAGAATAATTGCCCGCCCACGATGTGTGTGGCATGAGCTTCCATAAAACATAGCAGAAGTACGAAGGATAGAATCAATCGGTTTTTCATGGCGGCCGTTACGGTAGAAATTATGCGATAGTATTTGAGTTTAGAAATAAAATAGAAAAAAATGTCAAAGGGTACCAGGTATGAATACGTTGAAATTACTGATTTCGCGGCAGAAGGCAAGTGTATTTTTAAATCGGAGGATGGGGTAATTTTTATCGAAGGAAATGTTGCGCCGGGGGATATTGTGGACCTGGAAGTGGTGAGGACAAAAAAGAAATTAAAGGAGGCCGTTGTTACAAAAGTGCATTCTTACTCTTCTTTACGTACGGATCCGTATTGCGAGCACTACACGGTTTGCGGGGGATGTAAGTGGCAACACATTGGTTATGAGCATCAACTGCGTTTTAAAAGACAGCAGGTTGTCGATCATTTTCAGAGAATCGGCAAGATTAAAGGCGTGGAAATTAACCCGATTCTGGCTGGTCCGAAAACGGAATATTATCGTAACAAACTGGAATTCACGTTCTCCAATTACCGTTGGGTGACAAAAGAACAGCTGGATACAGGTGAGAAATTTTCCAGAAATGCGCTTGGATTTCACGTACCAAAACGTTTTGACAAGATTTTTACCGTGGATACCTGCCACTTGCAGCCCGATCCGTCCAACGCGTTGAGGAATTCGCTGCACTGGTTTGGGGAAGAGCAGCAGATCCCGTATTACGATGTGAAGTACAACGTCGGGACTTTGAGAAACCTGGTGGTGCGTACGGCTAATACCGGTGACATCATGGTGATTGTTCAGTTTGGTGAACAAAATGATGAGGCGATTGATAAGGTGATGAACTATATGAAGGATAACCACCCTGAAATCACGTCGCTGAACTACATCGTGAACCTGAAAGGCAACGACTCTTATCAGGATCAGGAAGTGATCAATTTTGCTGGTGAAGCCACGATCAGGGAGACGATGGAAGACCTGACCTTCCTCGTTGGTCCGAAGTCATTCTATCAGACAAATTCAGAGCAGGCTTATAATCTTTTTAAGGTTACGAGGGAATATGCGGGACTGACCGGAAACGAATCGGTTTATGACTTATACACCGGAACGGGAACCATCGCCAACTTCGTGGCACGCCAGGCAAAAAAGGTTGTGGGTGTTGAGTACGTTGAGGCGGCTGTTAAAGACGCTCGCATTAATTCTGCGCTGAACGGCATCACGAACACTGAATTTTTCGCGGGTGACATGCGCTGGATCATGAACGAAGCCTTCCTTGCAAAACACGGAAGACCCGATGTGATCATTACTGACCCGCCGCGCGCAGGCATGGATCAGCCTGTGGTGGAAACGATTTTGAAAGCCGCTCCGGATAAAATCGTGTATGTTAGCTGTAATACGGCTACGCAGGCAAGAGATCTGGCGCTGATGTCGGACGACTATGAGGTAACCCAGGTACAGCCGGTGGATATGTTCCCCAATACACATCACGTTGAAAACGTAGCGCTGCTGTTGAAAAAAGACAGATAGATATAGAAATTTCTTAATAGTATTATTTTGATACCTGGCAAGAAATATTTCGGCAAAATACTTTTATAAATTGTATTTTATCAATAACGAAAAAGTCGCCTGGAAATATTTCCAGGCGACTTTTTCGTTATTGATAATCATTATATTTTTCTGAATCTCATCAGAAAGGAGGCTCGCTATCCGGGCCTTTGTAGTCGAAATTGCTTAAATCATTGGCACGGCTTCTCAAAGTGCCGCCGGCGGAGCTTGGCGGTTGCGGTGTGTTTCTGCTTTGACTTTCAAAAGAAGAAATAGGATTCGGGTTGTTGATCGGTCGGTCTGTCGTAAAAGGTACCGGGGCAAACTGAGAATCAAGATCGGCAAACTTGGTATACTTACCAATAAAACGGAGCTGAATCGTTTCCAGCGAACCGGCCCGGTTTTTTGCAATAATTACCTCACCGATACCAGCCACAGAATTACCTGTTTCGTCTTCTGTAATACCATAATATTCAGGTCGGTATAAGAAAATAACCATATCCGCATCCTGCTCAATCGATCCGGATTCACGTAAATCGGAAAGCTGAGGTCTTTTTTCGCCACCCCTTGTTTCCACGGCACGGCTTAACTGCGAAAGCGCAATCACCGGTACGTCCAGTTCCTTTGCCAGGTTTTTCAACGAACGCGAGATCATCGCAATTTCCTGTTCACGGTTACCGGCACCTTTTCCGCCTGTATCACCTGTCATCAGCTGCAAGTAGTCAATTACGACCATCTGAATATCATGCTGAGCTTTCAAACGGCGGCATTTGGCGCGCAATTCCAGAATGGAAAGGGCAGGGGTGTCGTCGATGTAAATCGGTGCGTTGGTAAGCCGGTGGATACGATGATGAAGCTGTTCCCATTCATGAGGGGCAAGACTTCCCTTACGTATTTTTTCACTATCGATTTCAGCTTCTGCCGAGATAAGACGATTCACCAACTGAACCGAGGACATTTCGAGCGAGAATATTGCTACGGCCATGTTGAAATCCACGGCAGCATTTCGGAGTGAAGAAACCACGAAGGCGGTTTTTCCCATACCGGGACGAGCCGCAAGGATCATCAATTCCGTTTTTTGCCAGCCAGACGTGATCCTGTCCAGCGCACTGAACCCTGATGGAACACCCGTCAAACCGTCCTTGTTATTCTTCTTCTGATCAAGTTCTTCCAGTGCCTGACGCATCAAAGAGCCCATATCCGAATAGTTTTTCTTGATATTGGATTCTGAGATTTCAAAGAGTGCCTGTTCGGTTTTGTCAAGCAGTTTGAAAACGTCCGTGGTATCCTCAAATGCTTCTTTCTGAATCTCCGAAGAAATGGTAATCAGCTCACGACGGATCGACGCCTGGGTTATAATCCGGGCGTGAAATTCGATGTTTGCCGCCGAGTTCACTTTTGAGGTAAGCCCTACGATGTAGGAAGAACCTCCAACGAGTTCAATTTCACCTGTGCTCCGCAATTTGGAAATTACGGTAAGCATATCGATCGGCTCCGAATCCGCGAATAAGGTTAAGATCGCCGAATAGATACGCTGGTGAACATCCTTGTAAAAACTTTGTGGTCTTAATATATCTACAACGGCCGTTAGCGCGTCTTTTTCGATCATTAACGCACCGAGAACCGCCTCTTCCAGATCAATGGCCTGAGGCGGTAATTTGCCGTAATTCTGCTCAAAACTCTGGGTACGTGCAACAGCCGGTTTCCGGTTGGAAACGCCTGATTTATTACCTGCTTTGTTGTACTGATTTGCTGACTTGTCATTTTCCATGTAACACAAAATTAATCATAACAAGACTGTCAGAAAAGAAGTATTTTTTTTAAAATTTTAAAAAGCATCTGCACGCCGGCTGTTTGCTTGATTATGAAACAGTTGATCTGAATATATTTATTTTACATTGTTAACTTTGGTATGGAATTTTTAATTCGTGCATCGTAATAGTTTAAATCTTGGTTATTATTACTAAATTTTAGAGTAATTCCTTAAACACTAAACGATCATTCATTTGCTAGAAAAAATAATCACGCTCGAAGACGTCTCTATGGTCGATTTTTTGGGCATTCATAATTCGAATATTAAAGAAGTGTCCGCAGCTTTTCCAAAAAGCAAAATTATTTCACGCGGAAATGAGATCAGGATTCAGGGAACAGCACCTGAAATTATGCGTATCACAGATATCCTTGAATCCCTGGTCGCTCATTATCAGAAGTATGGCAAGGTAACGAATGAAAATGTCAGGGTTTATTTGAACGGGATTTCAAAACCTGCCGTCCAGAATGCCGAGGATGACGCTGATGTGATTATCTACGGAAATAAAGGCTTGGTAGTAAAGGCCAAAACTGCGAACCAGAAACTTCTGGTGGAAGCGGCATCGAAATTTGACCTTGTTTTTGCCGTTGGACCTGCCGGAACAGGAAAAACTTATACAGCTGTGGCCATTGCAGTCAGGGCTTTGAAAAATAAAGAAGTACGCAAGATTATCATCACGCGCCCGGCCGTTGAGGCAGGAGAAAATCTCGGCTTTTTGCCCGGTGATCTGAAAGAAAAGATCGATCCTTACTTACGGCCGATCTATGATGCTTTGGACGATATGATCGCTCCTGAAAAGCTGAAACTTTACCTGGAAAGCCGTGTTATCGAAATTGCTCCGCTTGCATACATGCGCGGAAGAACGCTTAACAACGCTTTTATTTTGCTGGATGAGGCGCAGAATACGACGCCGATGCAGATGAAAATGTTCCTTACCCGGATGGGGCCAAGTTCGAAGGCTATTATTACCGGTGATAAGTCGCAGATAGATCTTCCGAAGAACCAGAAATCTGGTTTGATCGATTCGCTTACCATTTTAAAGGGCATTAAGGGCATCAGCTTTGTCGAATTGGATGGTTCGGATGTTGTACGCCACCGACTGGTTAAGGATATTCTGGCTGCTTATGAAAAAACGGATCAGTAATTTCAGGATTTTTACGAGCATAGTTCTCCTGGGGATTTTTATTCCCGGGAGAACTTTTGCGCAATTAACGGACTCCCTGCCGATTCGTTGCGTCACGCACGAACGAGAAGTTTTTCGGGGCAAGAAAAGTCCCGGGTTACTGCGCGACAGGATCAACACGGAAAATGCTATTCAGGAGTATCTGAATACGAACCGGTCGCAGCTGCGTACTGCCGCCTCAGATGAAATCATCAGAATTCCGGTGGTTGTGCATGTCGTGCATAACCGAAGAGATGGTGTGATTGGCGGTGCTGATAATCCCAACATCACGGATGAACAGATCAGAAGCCAGATAGCGATCCTGAATGAGGATTATCGTAAAAAAGCGGGTACCAAGGGTTTTAACTCCGACCCCGTTGGAGTCGATACAGGGATTGAGTTTTATCTGGCCGAATATGATGAAAATGGAAAGGGAACAACCGGCATTACTAGAACTTCTTACACGTCAAAAGACAACTTTAATCCGATAACAGACGATGCGCTGCTTTCCAGTATTGTTTACTGGCCTTCTGACAAGTATCTGAATATCTGGGTTTGCAGGTTGTCGGCAACGTACCTGGGTATCGCGCAGTTTCCTTCGGTAGAAGGTTTGGACGGACTTAATACGAAGAATGAAAATTATGACAAAACGGATGGCGCCATTATTGACTTCCGTTATTTTGGCAGAAACTCCGTTGCGAATTCCAGCAAGATTTATAATCTTGGAAGAACCACGACCCACGAAATAGGACATTGGCTTGGGCTTATTCATATCTGGGGTGATGCCGTGTGCGGGGATGATTTTTGTGACGACACACCAACTGCCGAAGGCTCAAACCAAACCAGTTTTTGTACGGATAAATATTCAAATTGTTCGGGATTCAGAACCCGTAACATGATTGAAAATTATATGGACTATTCGCCCGATTCCTGCATGAATATTTTTACGGCTGATCAGCTTGGCCGTATGCGGGCGGTTTTGGCGCTAAGTCCCAGAAGAGCAAAACTGATCGAATCTGCCAGGCTGGGTAGGCTGGATCCGGCTGAAAATCTGACTGTGGAAGTCTTTCCGAACCCGGCGAGTGAAGAGCTCAACGCTAACGTTCGCTTTGCAGATTTTCAGAATTTCACGCTTTCCGTTTATGATCAGCGGGGAAATCAGTTGCAATCCCAAAGTTACATCGATGTATGGAGCCGGAAGGTTACCGTGGATATCAATAAATACAATACCGGATTATATATTTTTAAAGTGACCACCGACAAAGAAACCGTCACAAAGAAGTTTGTAATTAAATAACAAAAAAGTATGCTCTCGCGAGTACCTTTTGTTGGCTTGGTTCTGACTTTAATGACAGGGATTTTGTTCGGTGACTGGCTGCTGGCCTATCATCCGGCACTTTCTTTTTCTGACCCGATTATACAGGCGGCTGTGATCCTTTCGATCGCAGCCGCTTCTGTTTTGTTTTACCGAAAGAAAAAGCCAACAGCTTTTGGGATAACCCTCTCACTGTTTGTCTGGGTTTCGGGTTTTAGTGTATTAAATTATCATGATAAAGGTTTGACCGATGAGATCGAACAGCTATCAAAACAGCCTTATGATCTCTATCAGGCAACGGTACAGTCTATCCCTGAAAAGCGTCCGAAATCAATACGAATCACCGCGATTGTCAATCGTATACGGGTTAAAGGGAAATGGGTTAATGTGCAGATTAAAGCCTATTTGAGCATCCCAAAAGACGCTGCACAGGTTCCCGATGTTGGTGATCAAATGGTGGTTAACGGAAATCTGGAACGCCCGAAACCGCCCATGAACCCCCATGAATTTGATTACCGGAAATACCTTTGGGATAAGGGTGTTGCCTGGACGGCCTACCTGCCGGATCAAGCGTATCGTGTGATTAAATCCTCGGGAGAAACGTCTGGCGTTTATGCATGGAGCCATTCAATTTCCCAGTGGTCCGACCGCCAGTTTCGGGTTTATGTGTCAAACGATAAATCATACGGACTGGTTAAAGCGATGCTGCTTGGCAGGCGTGATGACCTGAGATCGGACCAGATCGATGATTATACAACGTCCGGCACCGTGCATATTTTGTCGGTTTCCGGGATGCACGTGGCCGTGATTTTTTTGGTTCTGAAAAGTTTGCTGGGATGGCTTAAACGTCTCAGGGGAGGGAAATATATTTATCTGGTTATCATTACGTCACTACTTGGGTTTTATGCGCTGGTAACCGGGCTTCCGCCTTCCGTTCAACGCGCAGCGCTGATGTGTGTTGTCTTCGTGATAGCCGAGGTATTTGGCCGAAAGGATAATGCCATGAATACGCTGGCGTTGTCCGCTTTTATTATCCTGCTGGTCGATCCGCGAGCGCTGTTTGACGTCGGTTTCCAACTGTCATATCTGGCCATGACGGGAATTTTCCTTTTTTACAAGCCGCTATGCACGATTTTCTCACCCTCGAACTGGCTGGTAAAATATGTCTGGCAGATTACCACCATGTCTTTTGCGGCACAGCTGGCTACTTTCCCATTAAGCCTGTATTATTTCCATCAATTCCCGTTTTATTTCTGGCTGGTTAACCCGTTTGTTATCACTTTCACAAACTTTTTGCTGCCAGCTGCGTTAATGCTGCTTTTTACGTGCCTGTGGCCGTTTTTGTGGTTGCAGGCGTGGATTGGTTTATTTGTTGATTTTTGCGGTCGCCTGACTAATATTTCGGTTTCACTTCCCAAAAAACTGCCCGGTTATCTGGTTGAGAATTTATCACTTGATAAAACGGAGCTTCTATTGCTGTATCTGATCCTCTTTTTGATCTGGCTTGCTTATGAATCCAGGAGTTATATCTGGATTAAATACGGTGCGGGCCTGGTGCTCGTGTTTGTTTTTTACGCTGTTTCAGTCAGTATTCAAAATTACATGGTTCCAAAAGGTGTCATACACGCCGTCTCCAAACATACTGTAATCAGTTTCAAAGAAAGAGACCGGCTTTATATTTATGCCGATGAAGGGTTTCTAACTGACACAAACGCCTATGATTCCCATATCAGGAATTATGCAGTTAATACCGGTGTGTTGGAAACGGTATTTTTAAGCATAGGAGATAAAAGTTACCCGGAAAGTATCAAAATACAATCGGTTGCAAACGGAGATTTGCTGACGTGGCGTGGCATTACGATTTACAAAGGCGATTTTGTTTCCACGAAAGCAGCGATGGATTATCAGATTTTAAGTTCATCCGTTTATCCGAAAATAGCACAATTCAGAGCCAGTCCGGCCACTACATTTTTAATTGGTGGCGAAGTTAAAAAACGGGCTGCCGAACGCTGGCGGCAGGTTATTTCAGAAAATGGTTCTAAAACCCACGATTTGAATGAGGGGGCACTGTTATTGCCGTGAGTAGATATTGGTAATTTCTTTTGAAATTTTCCGTTCCCATTCCGCCTGGGCGGCATTGTTCAATCCGTGGTCCGTTGCGCGGTCATAGTTTTCCTGTTCGGTATTCATTTCCCGAAACGATTGCAGAAACTGATATTGAATTTCGCTGTCGTAATCCTCAATGGTCAGCTCGCCTGATTCCAGATTTTTCTTGAACTTTTCTACGACAAGCCTGGTGATATCAAAATGGAGCTGTTCGTGCCTTAGCGTGCCTGCGTTCCTCGCTTCCGATAACGCCCAAGACATGCTTTTAACCATGAATATTTTCAGGCCGATTTCCAGTATTAAATCATCGTCTTTGGGGTAGGAGTGTCCTTCATAAGCAAAACTTGTGAAAACGGCTGCTGCATACCTGCTGCCTGGCCGGTTCTTCTGACCCTGGAAATCAGCCCATATGAGCGGTCTTTTAACACTGTAAAAAATTGTATCAGCCTTATCCTGCGTTGTAATCTCTTTAAAAACGATTTTTAGGTTTTTAGCAAGTGCCGGATTTTTACCTATATTAGAGCCCATCCATTTTTGAAAATGGATAAGGGACTGGTCCAGCATCTGCCGGATTAATTTCTGATGGTCGAATTCTTTTTCTGCACGCGTATAAGTAGCGGAGGTCTGATAATTGGTCAGGTCCACCGACAGCATATCCCGGTACCAGCGAAAGGATACGTCCAGTTTGATTTCTCCTCCAACACGGTTGGGACCTAAACGTCTCTCATTGAGCTGGAAATCTTTAACGCTGATATACAGAGGCAAAAGATCGTTGCTCACTTTCGGCACGGAATAAGACCAATATGCGGTCAGGTCTTTTTCCACTGAATTACTCATGGCCGCAGGTTTTTCTTTCCCCAAAAATATTACTTTGCCAATATTCGGTCCTTTTATTTTTCGCTTGTCTTCGACTTCCTGGATAAAGAATTTATTCGACCGGATCACAGACGACGGATCCCGCCCAAGTGTGATAATTTCAGTGGCGGTCTGAGCAAAAGAAAGCGGTTTCAGACAAATAAATAAGTTGATCAGCATCAGAGTTCTGATCTTATTTACTAATCTATATTGAATCCAATCCATGCTTTATCTAAGTTTGCAGGTAATTTAAGTTTTACCAATCGAATGACTTTACTAACAACGAAAAACCGGCCGGAATTTGATGACATTTTCATGGAGCTGGCAATAAATCTAGCCAAACGGTCTCATTGCATTAAAGCACAGGTCGGTGCAGTGTTAACCAAAGATACCCGTATTATTTCAATTGGTTATAATGGTCCGCCTGCCGGAACGCACAATTGTGATGAAGAATTTCCGGAGGAAGGCTGCCCCCGCGACGCAAAAGGTAGCTGTTCACTGGCTTTGCACGCAGAACAGAATGCGATTCTTTTTGCCGTAAAAAATGGCTCCAACATTGAAGGCGCGACACTTTTTGTAACCCTGGCTCCTTGTATCGCCTGTGCCCGTGTTATTTATACGATGAAAATAAGCAAAGTGATTTTCCTGCACTCGTACGCTGCGTACAAAGGAATCGGCCGAGAGGAAGGTGTCGAATTTTTGAGGACTTTTGGCGTGGAGGTGGAGCAGTATGTTGTAAGTGCGGAGTGAAGAATTAAGAATGATGAATTAAAAATTAAGAATAAAATATTAGAGAAGAAAAGATGGGAATTTCCCGTTTCCCTCGCTATTCATCATTCTTAATTCATCATTCTTAATTAATATTAGTGATGATGTCCACCCTCGCCATGTACGTGGCCGTGGCTTATTTCTTCTGCTGTTGCGGCGCGGATTGAAAGGATAGAACCTTCAAAGTGCATTTCTTTGCCTGCCAACGGGTGATTGAAATTCATGATCACAACATCGTCCTTAACTTCAACAACCTGGCCGTGCATACGCTCGCCGTCTTCGTTGGTCATCGGGACAATATTTCCGATTTCAAGAAGTTCTTCCTGGTCAACACCCTCCATCTGGAAAACGGCTTTTGGAAGTTCAACAATTGCCTCAGGATCAAACTCTCCATAACCTTCTTCAGGTGCTACAACGAAGTCAAAAGTGTCACCTGCAGCAAGTCCTTCGATCTTATCTTCAAAGCCTTCCGGAAGTCCGCTGATGCCTTGAATAAAATACATCGGATCTTCTTCCGTTACTACTTCTACGATATCCATTTCGCCGTCGTTGTCAGGGATTCTCAGACTATATATGAGTGCTACGACATTATTCTTTTCGACTTTCATTTGCTTGTTTGGTTAAAATAATGGTTGTTGTAAAATAATTGTTCCATGGTGATTTGGAGAAAACAAACGTACGGGAATTTTGCCAAAATGTCTTTTTTTATGAATTTTTTAGCGCATTTATTGCTTTCCGGAGACGATGAGGAGGTTATTGTAGGAAATTATGTCGGTGATTTTATAAAAGGCAGATTGACGGGTGACAAAATCATTGGCTGGACTGACTCTTTTTTATTAGGCGTAAAATTACACCGGCATATTGACATGTTTACGGACGAACACCCAACCGTCAGAGAAGCAAAGAGAAAGGCGGCTCTGGTGCTTGGGAAAACGGCAGGAATAGCGACAGATATTTATTTCGATTACTTTTTAGCCAAATATTTTAACCAATTTTGCAGCGAATCTCTGGAAGATTACAGCGCGCGTATGTACCAGGTGATCCGCGAAAACGATCCGCTGATTCCCGTGCATATGAAGTCGATGGTGCGGACGATGATCAAGCAGGACTGGCTTAATACTTACCGGACGCTGGATGGTATCAGGCTTACGTTCAGTCGGTTGTCCGGGAGAGCTGATTTTCTGTCGGTGCTTAATCTCGCTGAGGAAGATCTGGAAGCAAACGAACCGTTTTATCACGATAAATTCAGTACGTTTTTTCCGCTGCTTCAAGCCGAGGCATCGCGTTTTATTTCAGAGCATGGAAATTAACCGGATTTTCAGCGCTCATTATTTATTAAAATTAAGATTAAAAAATGGCTCAAACGCCTGATGCTGCCCTTAAAGAAATTAAATCTAAAAAGTTTAAACCCGTGTATTTTCTGCACGGAGACGAACCGTTTTATATCGATATCATTGCCGAGTCGCTCGAAGAACGCGTAGTGCCTGAGTCTGAACGCGGTTTTAACCAATTTGTACTTTACGGAAAAGATACTGATGTTGCCGGTGTGCTTAGCCATGCCAGAAGATATCCGTTTATGGCAGAGCGCCAGCTGATTATCGTCAAAGATGCCAATAAACTGGGCGGGATTGAGCAGAAAGAGCAACAGGCGAGGCTGGAAGATTATGTCCTGAATCCGCTGCACAGCACGGTGCTGGTGTTATGTTTTCATGCCAACGCCGATGAGCGCAAAACTTTTGTGAAGGCATTCAATACCCACGGTCATGTTGTGCAGTCGAAAAAGATGTACGACAACAAATTGCCGGACTGGGTTGCGTCTTATTGTCAGTCGGAAGGGGTGAAGATAAGTCCCAAGGCGGTTCAGATGATGGTTGACAACATTGGAAACGACCTGAAACGTCTGACGAATGAAATCCGTAAAATCATGGTCAACCTGCGGGTGGATCAGGGTATAGATGCGGAAGTCGTGGAGCGTTTTGTGGGTATCAGCAAGGAATACAATGTTTTTGAATTCCAGAAAGCATTGCTCATGCGTGATGTTATCAAGGCAAACCGCATCGCCAACCACTTTTCGGCTAATTCGAAAGACAATCCACTGGCACCGATCCTGATCATCCTTTTTGGGTTCTTTTCAAAAGTGCTTCTGGTGCATGCGAGTGCGGATAAGTCGGAAAAAGGTCTTGCGACAGCGCTCGGGGTTAATCCTTTTTTTGTGAAAGATTATTCGCTTGCAGCGAGGAATTATCCTTTACCGAAGGTTGCACACATTATTCATTACTTGCGTGAATCTGACAGCCGTTTAAAGGGGCTTGACGGCGTAAGCACGCCGGAAGGAGAGTTGCTGAAAGAGCTTGTGTTCAAAATTGTTCATTAAGCGAAGAGAGAAATTGAAGTTTTTAACTTAAAGCGGACAGATTTGAAATCAGAATTGGAAAAAATGCTGGCAGGCGAACTGTATGACGCCAGTGATGCAGTGCTGTTGGCAATGCGGATTAATGCGCGTCGTATTTTTACAAAATACAACCAGATCCCTTTCGAAAATGGTGAAGAACGTAAGGAGGTTTTAAAAGAATTACTCGGAGGTTTTGCGGGTGGTATCGATATTCAAACCCCCTTTTATTGCGATTACGGAAGTAATATTTTCGCTGGTGATAACCTGTTTATCAATTTTAACTGTACGATTCTGGATTGCGCGAAAGTTACCTTAGGAAACAATGTGTTCTTCGCTCCCAATGTACAGATCTACACGGCGACTCACCCGGTTATTGCTTCCGAAAGGATCAAAGGCCCGGAATATGCGCTTCCCATAACAATCGGAAATAATGTCTGGCTTGGCGGTGGTGTCATCGTTTGTCCCGGCGTTACCATTGGCGATAACACCACCATTGGCGCCGGCAGCGTGGTTACGAAGGATATTCCGGCCAATGTCGTGGCTGCCGGTAACCCATGCCGGGTGTTGCGGACCTTACCGGACTGAACCGCCCGGTAAGGTCGTTCTAGCTCAGTGCGTCATGGAAAATGATGCCCAGCGTATACCGGTTTCCTTCATGGATTTCGCTGACACCATGTTTCATATTTACCCGGTAATAGCCTTTGCTCCCTTTTACCGGCCGGAAATTGGTTGTAAACAAGAGAATATCTCCTTTTTTTGGTTTCAGAACAATCGCTTTTGACTGCGCTCTTGGCGTTTGCTGAACGAGGACGAATTCACCGCCCGTATAATCAGCTTCCGGTTCATTCAAAAATATCACCAGTTGCATTGGGAAAAATACTTCACCGTAAAGGTCCTGATGCAGCGTGTTGTGGCCTCCTTTGCCGTATTTCAAAATCAAAACCGTTGGCTTTACCTGATTGTTTTCGCGGCAAAGCTGTTGCAATCCGGTAAAAGTTTCAGGGAATTTCGTTGGGATATTTAAAACCTTCATCCAGGTGTTGGCGATCGGCGCAAGTTTTGGATAAATGGCTTCTCTGATATGCTGGATCAGATCCGGCAGTGGATATTGAAAATATTTATATTCTCCGAGGCCAAACCTGTACCGTTCCATAACGATTGTTTTGCGGTAAAACTGAGGCGAATTATACTGATCAATAAGCTGATTGCAGGCTTCGTGCGGGATTATTTTAGGTAGCAAGGCATAGCCGGTTTCGTTCATGTTTTCAGAAACGTTTTGCCAGTCAATGATATTCAGGTTGGCGGAAATGCTGTTCATTTTATCAGATTTGATGTTTGATAAACAAAACTACCATGGCTGTTAACCGAAAAAAACCTGAATCTTGCGCAGTTAAACTGGCCCGATTCAGGTTTTTGAATGTGTGCGGATGTCGCGGTTTTATGCTTCCATAACATGGACGTCTTTGCGCTCGCCGATTTGTTGGCGCCACATGGCGTAATAAAGCCCTTTTTCTTCAAGCAGGGCATTGTGACTGCCCGTCTCTATAATATTTCCCTTTTCGAGGACATAAATGCGGTCAGCGTACATGATCGTCGAAAGCCGGTGGGCAATCATCACTGTGATATGCTGGCGCTGACTTGTGATACTTCTGATGGTATTGGAAATTTCCTCTTCTGTCAGCGAATCCAGGGCAGAGGTTGCTTCATCAAAAATCATCAGATGAGGATTACGTAACAGGGCGCGCGCAATCGATAGGCGCTGGCGCTCGCCACCGGATAATTTAAGTCCCCCTTCACCAATAACGGTGTCGATACCGTTTTCTGCCCTTTGCAGCAAATTATAACAAGCCGCTTTTTTCAATACTTCGGTGATCATTTCATCCGTTGCCGAAGGATTTACAAAAAGCAGATTTTCCTTGATTGTTCCTGAAAATAGCTGGGTGTCCTGCGTCACAAAGCCGATCTGATGTCTTAATTCATCAAAATCGATACTGCTGTCGCTGTGGTTGTTGTAGTATATTCCTCCGGTATTCGGGTGATAAAGTCCTACCAGCAATTTAACCAGTGTCGTTTTTCCAGAGCCCGACGGACCTACAAAAGCAATGGTTTCTCCACGTTTTACTTCAAATGAGATTTCATCCAGTGCGGGACGTCTTGCGGTTTGATGCTGGAAATGGACTTTTTCAAAACGAAGTGTTTCCACAGCATCAATTTTTTCAGGATGTTCAGGTTTGCGTTCAATAGGGCGATTCAGCAACTTTTCAAGGTTACCAAGCGACGCCTCTGCTTCCCTGTACGAAAGGATGATGTTGCCAAGTTCCTGTAACGGGGTGAAAATGAAGAACGAATAAAACTGCATCATCATCATTTGCCCGACTGTGATCTTGTCATGAAAAACGAAAAACAGCAGGGAAAACATAATACATTGTTGCAGGAAATTCACGAAAGTACCCTGGATAAAACTGATTGAACGGATGCTTTTTACCTTTTTTAATTCCAGTTTCAGGATCTTAAATGTCGTTGTGTTAAGTCTGCGGATTTCCTGTTGTGTTAGCCCAAGACTTTTTACAAGCTCAATATTACGCAGCGATTCTGTGGTTGATCCGGCAAGCGCGGTCGTTTCTTTTACAATGTTTTTCTGAACTTCCTTTATTTTTCGGCTTAAAATGCTGGTTAACAGCGCCAGCACTACTGATCCAACCAGGTAGATCACCGGAAGCATCGGGCTTAATTTAAAAGCAACAATGGTTACGAAAACGATCCCGACGATGGTTGCAAAAAGGACATTGACAAAATTGGTGATGAACTTTTCACAATCGGCCCGTACTTTTTGCAGGACGGATAATGTCTCGCCGCTGCGCTGGTCTTCAAAATCCTGATAGGGAAGGCGTAGAGCATGACGTAACCCATCGGTATAAAGGTCAGCCCCGAATTTCTGAATGACCACATTGACCACATAGTCCTGAAATGCCTTGGCGATACGGGAGACCATCGCGGCGCCGATGATCATCAGCAATCCCATGGTTATCCCCCGGAAAAACTCGTTATCCAGGCCGCTGTCGCGGAAATGTTTTGCTTTGTTGGCATATGGATCAATCAGCACGTTCCCCAAAATGTAGGGATTGAGCAGTGAAAAAACCTGATTGATGGAGGCGAGCAACAGTGCGAGTAAGATAAGCCCTTTGTAGCGGCTTAAATATTGTAATAGTAATTTCATATCACGGTGTAATGACTGTAGTATTTAGCTGGTAGTAATACTAACTCAAAGTTGACAAATTTAATTCTTCCGAACGGATGGAAATTCTCAGAAAGCAAAAAGACATCCGGATTGACGCCTTTTTGTAACTCTTTTGAGCAGTTCTCACACTCTTGTGGGAGGTGCGAACAATTGCTTTCACTGTAAATCTATGGATCGGTAATGTGGCCCGGAAACATCTTCGGTGCAGAGCTGATACTTAAGTCAGGACAAAATTATGCGGTTGTAAATAGCTGATTTTGTAAATAAAAATAGTCACAAAAAATAGACCTATTGATCCGCAAAATCCATTTCCAGACCTTCGTTCAGACATTTTTTACAGGGTATCGCATAACGCGGTAGTAGTAACACGAGTTTAAATGAATATGGGAAACAACATCAATCCACTTTTGTGTGATCCGGAAACAGGGTTATGCGAGCTTCCGGAGACCGGTAATGCGTTAGCCTCACAGGAACCCGAAAAGCTTATCGATAAGGTAAAGATCATTTATTTCACCGATCCTATATGTTCCTCTTGCTGGGGCATAGAGCCGCAACTCCGCAAATTAGAGCTGGAATATGGCAATGCGGTCGAGCTTGATATCCATATGGGCGGATTGTTACCGGACTGGAGTTATAACAGTGGCGGAATTAGTAAACCGAGCGATGTAGCGCATCATTGGGATGAGGTCAGCCAGCATTACGATATGCCTATCGATGGGGACATTTGGCTGGAAGACCCACTGGATTCTTCTTATCCGCCATCGATCGCCTTCAAGGCAGCGCAATTTCAGGATCCAAAGAAAGCAGTGGTTTTCCTGAGAAAAATGCGGGAATTTCTGTTTTTGGAAAAGAAGAATATTACGCGTTGGGAGCACCTTGCGGCAGCAGCCGTATACAGCGGTCTGGATGAGCAGAAGCTTAAATCGGATTACGACGGGCCGGCAAGGGAATCTTTCCAAAAAGATCTTCAACTGGCGGCGCAGCTTGGTGTGCGTGGATTTCCGACCATGATTTTTGTCGGCAGCGATCAGCGGAAAAACATCGTTCGGGGATCGCAGGCCTACAAGGTTTATGAAGATGCTGTGTTAGCATTAAGTGCGGGAGCCGTGAAAAAAGCGTATGACAGGTCTGTTGCCGGATTGTTTCAGAAATACCCAACGCTGACGATCAGGGAATTTGCTGAGTTGGCGGGAACCGCGAGAGCTGAGGCGGCAATCCTTTTGAAAACATTAGCTGAGTCAGGGAAATTACAGGAATCGCAATCAAAAAATGGCCCGCTCTATCATGTTGAATTTTGAGGTTGAAGTTTGTCAGGTACTCATAAAGTGCTAAATACCTTCAAGTTGTCGAAAAACCGAAGTCAGAGTTTTTCCTTTCTCCGATAACTTATACTCAATATGTAAGGGTTTAAGTTTGATCACATTCTTTTCCAGCAAGCCCTCGTTTTCTAATTCCTTTAAAGCGAGGGCAATGCTTTGTTTGTTTGAATTTTCAAGGGTTTTAAGCAAGCTGCTAAAACGCAAAGGACCCTCAAGTGCCAGCCTGAAAATCTGCGGACGCCATTTACCTGACATGATTTTGAGTAAATCTTCGGCAGGACAAGCCGGCTTGTCCAGTTTGCAATTCGGTTCCATTGGTATGGTTACGTTTTAAGATGTTTGTGCGCTAAGCTAACTTAAACTTGACGAATTTAATTCTGTTGAACAAATGGAAATTAACAGTCATTAATATTTTTTACCGAAACCCGCCGTCAGTTAAAGGTCTGCCTGAATTCCAGGGGCGAGATATTCACTTTCTTTTTAAACAGTTTATTAAACGACTGAGGGTATTCAAAACCAAGCTGATAGGCAATTTCAGCGACTGATAAATTGGTTACAGAAAGATATTCTTTGGCCTTTTCAATCAGTTTTGTCTGAATGTGTTGTTGAGCGCTTTGGCCGGTCAGTGAGCGTAACATATCGCTTAAATAATTGGGCGATACATGAAAAGTTTTTGCCAGGAGCTCAACGGACGGAAGCCCGTTTTTTAAGGTTTCTTCGTCCTCAAAATACGCGTTGAGAAACGTTTCCATCTTAGTCAGCAAATCGTGGTTCACGGCTTTTCGGGTAATGAATTGTCTCTCGTAAAACCTGTTGCTGTAATTTAGCAGCAGATCAATTTGCGACAGAATGATATCCTGCGTGTGCCGGTCTATATGCTGATACTCTTCATCGATTTTCTCAAAAATCCCGATGATGTTTTTTTCTTCTTTTTCTGAAAGATGTAATGCTTCATTAACAGCATATGAAAAGAAGCCGTAATTTTTGATCATTGCGGCAAGGGGATGTTTGTATAGAAAATCATGATGGAACAGCAATGCATATCCTGCGCCTGGCTCCGAATTCAGGATTTCGGCGTGTGGGGCATTAAGCGACTGAATCTGCTTAGTAGACACAAAAGTCATGACACCCTTGTCATAGTCGTAATACTGCTGACCATATTTCACTTTGCCGGCGATGTCTTTTTTCAGGGATACGCAGTAGAAATTCAGCGTGAAATGTTCCCAGACAGCGTTCTCGGCAAAACGCATATCCTGAACGCGAACCACGCTGACGAGCGGATGTAATGGCTCCGGCAATGATACCATGCGATGAAACTCGGATATGGAGTTAATGACCTTCATTTTCTTGCTTTTATTAAGTTTAAACCTGCAACCGTCTTTTTGGCAGTTGCAGGTTTTTGATAACTATCCCAGAATCTGACTTCTGATTTCCTTTCTGAATTCTTCTCCGCCAACTTCCAGGCGTCTTGCATATAGTGCTTTGGCATCTTCACCCGCAACATAACGGATCTGGTCTTTGTCGTCCGTTGCGGCTTCATATACAACTTCGGCAATTTGTTCAGCGGTTGAGGCTGCCTTCATCGTTTCAATCGCGGCAAAAAGCTTGTCTTCGAGCTCCTGATACTCGGGGTGACTGCTTTTATCAAGCGATCTGCCGGTGAAGTCCGTTGCGATGCCTCCGGGCGCAACCGTTTTTATTTTAATGTTATGCAAACCCAATTCAAAGGACATACCCTCCGACCAGCCCTCCAACGCAAATTTAGTAGCATGATAAATGGAGTGCAAGGGGAATGTAAGAAATCCGCCCATGGAAGTTGTGCTAATGAACAAACCGTCTTTCTTTTCTCTGAAATGAGGAATAAACGCCTGTGTGACGCGCAGCACAGCCAAAAGGTTGGTGCTGATCTGTTGGGAGATCTGTTCTTCGGTAAGCGCTTCCAGGGCACCCATAAGCCCATAACCTGCGTTATTGAACACCACATCAATTGGCTTTAAAGAAATCGCCTTAGTCACAGTCGCTTTGATCTGCTCGGCGTTGGTTACGTCCAGCGGCAGAAGTGTCACGTTTTCCAGTTGATTAAGTTCTGTTTCTTTTGCCGGGTTTCGCATGGTGGCAATGACGTTCCATCCTTTTGCCTGAAATAGTTTTGCGGTTGCCTTGCCTAATCCTGAAGATGCTCCTGTAATGAAAATTGTTTTTTGCATTTTTTCTGTGTTTTAATGTCTGATGCAAAATTCCGGCAAGTTTCATCGGGATGTGTTTCCAAATCAAGGTTACTTGTTTCCAAATCGGGGAGGAGCGTTTTTCTCAGTACTACGAAGCAGTATTTTTAATCGGAAAGCGATTTCTCGAATGGCTCAGGGGAAAAGATAATTATTAGCCGTGGTATAAGAAGAAAATATAATTCCTGAAAAGCAAAAAAGGCATCCGTTTGGATGCCTTTTCTCGTAGCGGGGAGCAGAATCGAACTGCCGACCTTAGGGTTATGAATCCTACGCTCTAACCATCTGAGCTACCCCGCCGTACCGTTATTGTGGTGCAAAAGTATGTTAAAGAAATTTAGAATGCAAGTCTTTTTGGAAAATTCATTGTAAAAAACTAAATTACAAAAAAACAGAAAAGCAGGTTTCTGATTTTTATTAGTGATTTGTGTTATATTACAACTTTTAAGATCAGCAGGTTAACAATTTTGCAATGGAGAAACCCATAAACCCAGTTACAATGGAAAAATTTAAGTTTATTACTGAATTTGAATTGCGCTCATCACCAAAAGTTTTATTTCCATACATCTCCACGCCCTCTGGTCTGGAACAATGGTTTGCAGAAAAAGTAACTGTTTTGCCTAATCAGCGATTCGATTTTCAGTGGGACGGGGATAGCCACGTGGCAAAACAGACCGGGTTAAGAATAAACAAAGCTGTTAAATTTGAATTTGAAAATACCAGTGACGACGACCTGGATAATAATCATCTGGAAATGAAGCTGGAAGTCAGTGAATTGACGCAAACAACGTTTTTAAGGGTTATAGATTATTCATCAAATAAGGATGAAGCTGAACTAATATCGTTGTGGAATGGGTTTATGGATAATCTTAAAGAAAT
The DNA here is from genome assembly GCF_024220585.1 of Dyadobacter diqingensis. Classification (GTDB taxonomy): domain Bacteria; phylum Bacteroidota; class Bacteroidia; order Cytophagales; family Spirosomataceae; genus Dyadobacter; species Dyadobacter diqingensis. The sequence goes on along the minus strand of NZ_JAMXKF010000004.1, from coordinate 522,305 downwards.
TGTAGGGAGTTGATGAAAAAGCTGGATAAGCTTATACTAATGTCCTTCTGGGGACCATTTATAGTTACAATGTCGGTAGTGGTTTTCATATTTTTAATGAAAATCATGATTTTTTATATTGATGATTTTGTGTCGAAAGATCTGGGGCTATGGGATTATGCCCGGCTTTTCTTTTTCTTCAGTCTCATTACAGTGCCCACTGCGCTTCCGCTGGCCATGCTGCTGTCTTCACTGATGGCCTTCGGGAATCTTGGAGAGTTCTTCGAGCTCACGGCAATCAAAAGTGCGGGCATATCGGTGGTGCGGGCCATGGCGCCTTTGTTTATTGTGGCGGTGCTGGTCAGTATTTTTTCCTTCTATTTTAATGATCGGGTCTCGCCCTGGGCGAATTTAAAGGGTTATAGTTTGCTCTATGACATCAAGACGACCAAGGCAACGCTCAAAATTAAGGAAGGGATTTTTTACAATGACCTTCCGGGATATAGCATCAAGGTTGATAAAAAAATGGCCGATGCGCAGTCTATGAAGGGGATGGTGATCTACAAGCACGACAGCCGCTCTTACGAACGCGGCAACACACAGATCATTCTGGCTGATTCTGGCAAGATGTATACCATCAATGAAAATTCCAATCTGGTTATTGAGTTGTACAGCGGTACGAGTTATACAGAAGATAATGAGCAGAAAGGCGGAACGGCCACATACATTTCACCAATAGCGTCAGGAGTGGAGGCAAAGCCGTTGAGTACAAAATTCACGAGAAATGCATTTGATCATTTCAAAATGGTTGAGAGTTTATCGTCATTTGGCATGAAACGCACGGACGAAGGGCAGTTCAAGTATCATGAGTTTATGAAAAATATTGATGATCTGAACCACACCGCCGATTCGATCAAAACTTCTTATGACGAAACGAAGAAAAATCTCCTGCCGAACAGTCAGCAATATTTCTCGTATAACTACAAGCAGGGGACTGACAAAACACTTAAAGCCGGCAAGTGGATCGATTCGTTGCTGACCCGTCCGGTGACTGACAGTTTAAAGAAAGAAATTCTGACAACGGCCAAAAGTTCGGCGGCGAGTATGCAGAGTTATGCAAAATCCAATCAGGATTATCTCCAGGCGAAATTAAAAGATGCCAGCAAATATGAACTGGAAAAACATCATAAATATACCAATGCGTTATCTTGTCTGATCATGTTTTTAATCGGTGCCCCGTTGGGTGCTATCATTAAAAAAGGGGGCTTTGGAGTACCGGTACTGGTGTCGGTATTGTTTTTTATCCTGCTGTACGTTCTGATCAACCAGGGAGATAAGTGGGTGAAAGAGGGGTTGTTGAGTGTGCCCGTCGGAGCCTGGATGGCCAATACGGTGTTATTTATCGCCGGTGTTTATTTCATAGACCGTGCCCGCAGCGACTCGCGTCTTTTTGATAAGGATGTTTATCAGATGCGTGTCAAAAGAATTAAATCTTTTTTGGCAAGTAGATTTGGAAAAACACGGCTTATCAATTCATAGTAAAATTATATTTTCTTTATATCAGGAATAATTCTTAATTTTGCGTCCTTGTTTTGCAGCATAGTGCTGTAAATTATTTTTACATATTTAATCTGTTGTTACAATCATGTATTTAACTACGGAAAAGAAGAGAGAGATCTTCGAAACCAAAGGTTTTAAAAAAGAAGGCGGTGATACTGGATCTGCCGAATCACAAATTGCTTTATTTACGTACCGTATCAATTATTTGAACGAGCACTTAAAAACGCACAAAAAAGATAACGATACTCGTCTGGGTCTACTTAAAATGGTAGGAAAGCGCAGAAGATTATTGGATTATCTTTACAAAAACGACATTACTCGTTACCGTGCGATTATCGCGGAATTGAACATTCGTAAGTAATTTACTAAATCAGGGAACTTGCTTTCATAGTAAGTTCCCTGATTTTTTGCGGAATTTAATCAGAAAATTATACAGGAAACGTTCTGGTGACGTTTTCACAGCTACCCAAACATTACATATTCTATGCTATTTAACATAGTGACCAAAACGATACCATTGCCTGATGGTAGAGAAATTACAATTGAAACAGGAAAATTAGCAAAACAGGCAGATGGATCCGTTGTGGTACGTATGGGTAATACCATGCTTCTGGCTACCGTTGTTGCCAATAAAGATATTAGAGAGGGAATTGATTTCTTGCCTCTTTCAGTGGATTACCAGGAAAAATTTGCTTCGGCAGGTAGAATCCCTGGTAGCTTTATGCGTCGTGAAGGTAAACTTTCTGACCATGAAGTTTTGGTTAGCCGTTTGGTTGACCGCGTTCTTCGTCCTCTTTTCCCGGATGATTACCACGCAGAAATTCAGGTTAACCTGATGTTGATCTCAGCAGACGCTGAGGCTTTGCCGGACGCATTGGCAGCATTGGCTGCTTCGGCTGCGCTTGCTGCTTCTGACATTCCTTTCGGCGGACCGGTTTCTGAGGTTCGTGTTGCGAAAATTGACGGACAACTGGTGATTAACCCGGGTGCATCTGTTCTTGAAAATGCTACTTTGGATCTTATGGTGGGTGCTACTTACCAGGATATCACGATGGTAGAAGGAGAAATGGACGAGGTTTCGGAAGAAGAAGTGATCGAAGCTTTGAAATTTGCTCATGAAGTGATCAAACAACAGTGTCTTGCTATCAAAGAATTTGAAGCAGCGGTTGGTAACACAGTAAAAAGAGAATACGTAGGAGATGTGCAGGATGAAGAGCTTGAAGCTCGCGTTCGTGCTTTCTGTTATGATAAAGTTTATGCAGTTGCCCAGTTGGGTTCTAAAAACAAAAATGTACGTAAAGAAGGAGCGAAAGCTGTTTTGGCGGAGTTTTTAGAAACAATCGGAGAGGAAGAAGAAGTTAACCTTGGTCTTGTAAAACGTTATTTCCACGACCTTGAATACGATGCATCACGCCGTTTGGTACTTGACGAAAGAAAACGTCTTGATGGCCGTAAATTGGATGAGGTTCGTCCGATCGCATCAGAAGTTGATTTCTTGCCAAATGCACACGGTTCTGCCTTGTTTACCCGCGGGGAAACACAGTCATTAACTACGGTGACATTGGGTACCAAAAACGACGAGCAGATCATCGATACACCTTTGAAATATGGTTACAGCAAATTCTTGCTTCACTATAACTTCCCGGGCTTCTCAACAGGTGAAGTAAAACCAAACCGCGGACCAGGACGTCGTGAAGTAGGTCACGGAAACCTTGCTTTGCGTGCTTTGAAAAAAGTATTGCCTGGAGCAGAAGACAATCCATACACAATCCGTATCGTTTCTGATATCCTTGAATCAAATGGTTCGTCATCTATGGCAACGGTTTGTGCGGGTTCTTTGGCCCTTATGGACTCAGGATTGAAAATTAAGGCTCCTGTGTCAGGAATTGCAATGGGATTGATCTCGGATGAAAAAACAGGTCAGTATGCCGTTCTTTCGGATATCCTTGGGGATGAAGATCACCTGGGTGACATGGATTTCAAGGTTACGGGTACTGAAAACGGTATCACGGCCTGTCAAATGGATATTAAAGTAAATGGTCTTTCGTTTGAAGTGTTGTCAGAAGCGTTGTTACAGGCCAAAGCCGGACGTCTGCACATCCTTGGCGAAATGAATAAAACGATTAAAGAATCACGTGCTGACCTGAAACCACACACACCTCGCGCTGTCATTATCAAAATTGACCGTGAGATGATTGGTGCTGTAATCGGGCCGGGCGGTAAGGTTGTTCAGGATATTCAGAAAGAATCCGGTGCCACTGTTTCTATTGAAGAAAAAGATGGTGCAGGATATGTAAGTATATTTTCGGCAGACAAGACTTCCATGGATAAAGCGGTTGCAAGAATTCGCGGAATTATCCTTGTTCCTGAAATTGGCGAGGTTTATTCAGGAAAAGTGAAGTCCATTATGCCGTTTGGTGCGTTCGTAGAATTTTTACCAGGTAAAGACGGATTGCTTCATATTTCGGAGATCAAGTGGGAGCGTATTGAAAATATGGATGGTGTTCTCGAAGTTGGAGAGGAAGTTCAGGTAAAATTGGTTGAAGTTGACAAGAAAACAGGTAAGTACCGCTTGTCACGCAAAGTATTACTTCCAAAACCAGAGAACAAAAACGCATAAAAATGTGTTTTCATCAACAAGGGCATTTGTAAATGTCGTTATTTATACATATTAATATTTGAATTTAGATGAGACAGCTAAAGATCAGTAAGCAAATTACCAACCGTGAAAGTCAGTCGTTAGATAAATACTTGCAGGAAATCGGGAAGGTAGATTTGTTAACGCCGGATGAGGAAGTGACGTTAGCTCAGAAAATACGGGACGGTGACCAACTTGCGTTGGAAAGGTTGACAAAGGCGAACTTGCGTTTTGTGGTTTCGGTTGCGAAACAGTATCAGAATCAAGGGCTTTCTTTGGGTGACCTGATCAATGAAGGTAACCTGGGTTTGATTAAAGCTGCGCAGCGTTTCGACGAAACGCGTGGTTTTAAGTTCATTTCCTATGCCGTGTGGTGGATTCGCCAGTCTATTCTTCAGGCGCTTGCTGAGCAGTCACGTATTGTACGTCTTCCGTTAAACCGTGTAGGTTCTTTAAATAAAATATCAAAGACTTTCTCTGAACTTGAACAGCGTTTCGAGCGTGAGCCTTCTCCTGAGGAGCTTGCCGAAGTGCTTGAAATCTCATCTTCTGAGGTTGTTGATACCATGAAAATCTCGGGACGTCACGTATCCATGGATGCGCCTTTCGTTCAGGGAGAAGAAAACAGCTTGCTTGACGTTCTTGAAAATGATCTGGAAGACAAACCTGACTCCGGTTTGGTTAACGAATCATTACGTAAAGAGGTACAGCGTGCACTTTGCACTTTGACGCAGAGAGAAGCAGACGTTATCGCCCTTTATTTCGGCCTAAATGGCGAGCATGCGATGACTTTGGAAGAGATTGGGGAGAAGTTCAACCTAACCCGTGAACGCGTGCGTCAGATCAAAGAAAAGGCTATTCGCAGATTACGTCATGTATCAAGAAGCAAGGCTTTGAAAACTTATTTAGGATAAGTTAAAGAAAGTTAAAAGTGAATACCGGGATTATCATCTGTTTTGAAAATCACCGCTTATATCAGAAAATTTAAAATGGCCTCTTTTTGAGGCTATTTTTGTATACAAACGAAATGGCATTATTACAGCCCTTAACAGATTTAGCCGAAATATGCTACGCCCATGGCATGCGGCACGTAGTGATATCCCCCGGATCCCGAAGTGCGGCGTTAACGCTCGCTTTTGTGCGCCATGACGGCTTTAAAAAGCACGTGGTGATGGATGAGAGGTCTGCGGGTTTTATAGCCCTTGGAATGGCTCAGCAATTGAATATGCCGGTGGTGTTGATCTGCACTTCCGGAAGTGCGGCCTATAACTATGCGCCGGCAGTTGCCGAAGCGTTTTTTCAGCAAATTTCTTTACTGATATTAACCGCCGATCGCCCTTCGGAATGGATCCATCAGCTGGATGGACAGACGATTTATCAGGCCGATATTTATGGGAAACATGTCAAGAAATCCTTTACATTTTCGTCCGATTATACGCACCAGGATGCCCGTTGGATGATCAACCGGACCGGCAATGAAGCTGCAATTCTTGCGCAGTCAAAACCTTTCGGTCCGGTACATATCAACGTACCGATACGCGAGCCTTTTTATCCCTCAGGGGAGGAAATAATTTCGGTTTCTCAGGAAGTAAGGGTGGTCAGAAAAACGGAATCGGAAGCGACTTTGTCCGTTGAAACCTGGCACGATTTATTAAATGCCTGGGATAGTTTTGACAGGATTTTAATAGCCGGCGGACAGCACCGAAGCAGCGAAAGGCTTAGTCATGCACTGGCCAAAATCTCTGAAGAGCTGGATGTTCCGGTGCTGGGCGACAGTCTGACCAATCAAAAGGGATATCAGGACTTTTTAACTTATCAAGATGTCTTTTTGCCCCATGCTAACACTGATAAGTTACGACCGGATTTGCTCATTACCTACGGGTTGTCTTTCATCTCCAAGGCCTTCAAACAATTTTTGCAGAAAAATCCGGCTATTCAGCACTGGCATATCAGTGAAGATAGCCATTTGGTTGATACATTTTACTCCCTGAACCGTCAAATTCCCGTTTCTGCTGAATATTTTTTCGAGAATTTGTTTGAGAAGATTGATTATCAGCTGTTTGTCCAGGGCTCGGATCCTGAAAACGATACCTCTTATAAGGCGCACTGGAAAGCAAATGATTCGAACGCAGGCGTTATTTTAAGGCAATATCTCGATAATCTATCAGTGTTAAATGATCTAACATCTGTTAATTTACTCATTAATTCAATTCCGGAAGGAGCTCAGCTTCACATTGCCAACAGTATGCCGATCAGGTATGTTAATGCATTGGGAAATCATGTTTCTCACGTCGAAATTTTTGCAAATCGTGGGACAAGTGGTATTGATGGCTGCGTAAGTACGGCCATTGGTGCGGCCATGGTAACCGCTAAACCGGTATTTTTACTGGTCGGTGACGTTGCATTTTTATATGACCGGAACGGGTTGTTGATCCAGCCGTTACCAGACAATTTAAAGATTGTTGTGCTCAACAATAGTGGCGGTAATATATTCAGGATGATCGACGGTCCGGCCGCTCTGCCTGAGCTTGAAAATTACTTTGAAACGAGACATAATTTTACCGCAAAACGCACGTCTGAAGATTCCCATATTACCTACTTCGAAGCAGATAATATGGAAACATTAAAGGACGTATTAAGTGTCTTTTTGCAAACGGATAAAACAAGTCTGCTGGAAGTATTTACAGACCCGGTTGAGAACGCGAAAACCTGGAAAGGACTAAAATCCTACGTAGGTGAAAATTGGTAAATTAATTGCAGTTTTTAGCCAGTTCTTGTATCGCAACTGAGTCTTTAAGTACTACCCCTTTTTTCCATATCTCACAGGCCTTGGTCTTGTTATTCTGACTGTAATAAAGGCGCCCTGTAAAGCCATAGAGCAACTCCACCGGTTCGGCGAGCTCTATGGCTTTATTCATTTCGACAAGGGCCTTCTCTGGCTCGTTGCTGGCCTGGTAATAAAGCCCCAGATTACGCAGCGCATAGCCATTATCAGGCTGGGCTTCCAATGTCCTGTCTATGAGCTTTTTTGCCTCGTTTAAGGCGCCCGTTTGAATCAGGACGTACCCTTTGTTATTTAACGCCAAAGGATCGGCAGGATTGAAATTCAGGATCCTGTCAAAATAGAAAACCGCATCTTTCCAGTTCCTGTTGTTTGTGGCAATCAGACCAAGGTTATTGAGGGCTTCCGGCTGAGCAGGGTTAAGTTTAATCGCAGCTACAAAATCCTCCTTCGCCAGTGGATAGGAGTGGAGCTTGTAATAGACCGCACCCCGGTTTACAAATGCCTCGACATTTTTCGGATCAAGCGAAATGGATTTGTCAAAATCTGCAAGTGCTTCCGATGTCCGGCTGACGGCGTCCATGAGATTGCCCCGGATCAGAAAATATTTTGACGAGTCGGCGTAATCTTTCGTAATCTTTTTCAAATCTTCTTCCGCCCCTTTAAAATCGCCCAAACGGAGCAAAGATTCGGATCTGACGAGATTTGCCTGTACAAGTGTAGGATCAAGGTTAATTGCTTCTGTCAAAACCTCGCGGGCATCACTTATTTTGCCTATTTTCATTAATGCGATGCCTTTGTTTAGGTAAGCATCCGGGAAATCGTGATTTTTGGCAATGGCTTCATCGTAGAGTCGAATGGCCTCGGTATAATTGTTTTGTTTTAAAGCTACATTCGCTTTTAAAAAAAAGTCTGCCGAATCTTTTTTATCCTGACCACCGCAAGATAAAAATATTAGCACTATATAAATTAGTAAACTATGTTTTAGCAATGAATTCATCCCAATTTTCTATTGATTACTTTTGCAAAAATTTTTTTACCTATGAGATATATTAAAGATATTCCCCATCAACAATTCAAGATCAGTATTTACCAATGGAACAATAAGTACATTATCAAGATCGAAGCCGGTATGTTCGAGCAAACTTACAAAATCGATGAATACGAGATTACAAACCTCGAAGAAATCGAAAAGTGTATGGATGTCCCGTTTCTCGAGAAAGTCTCCGGCAGATTTGAGGCTATGCAAGGCGATTTTGGTGATACATTGCAGCGTAATGATGTTGTATTCTAGTCGTTACAGCGCCGGAGAAAATATCATTTAACATCAACTATACGGTTTTTAAGCCCTTTACGTTAAGTACCAAATAATATCAGCAGGTAACAGCCGAAGGGCTTTGTCTTTACATTATTTATGATTAAACAGATTAAATCACCTCAGAAATCCACAAAACTAACCCCTATGCTTTTAAAACATGGCACTTACGCGCTCGGTTTAGGCTTATGTGTGGGTTCGTATTCGGTTAATGCTCAGAGCACATTGAGTTATACGGAACCGGAAGCGCACTTTCGCAATGGTCTTGAATATTATGAAAAATCAAATTTCGTCGCTGCCAGACAGGAATTCGGAGAATATCTGAATACTAATGATAAACTCCTTAGTACCAGTGATTATAACAAAGTCACGGCAGAATATTACGTGGCGGTCACCGGCTTGTACCTTAATTATCCGGAAGCGGAAGTTCAGGTAGACCGTTTTGTAAGAAACCATGCAGAACATCCGAAGGCGCAGCAAATCTACGGAGACCTTGGCCGTTATTATTACGAGGCAGGGCAGTATGATAAAGCGATCACTTATCTTGAAAAGGCTGTAAAGCTGCCTGGTAACGGCGGCAGAAAGATGGAGAGCACTTATCAGCTTGCCATGGCCTATTACAATACCAAACAGCTGGACGCCGCTTTACCGCTGTTTAACGAGGTTAAAAAAGATCCATCCTTTGCCAACTCAGGAGACGCGGCATACTACGCCGGGGTGATCAACTATCAGAAAAACAATTTTGAAGAAGCCTATCAGGATTTTTTACAGGTAGAAAACCATCCCTATTACAAAGAGGAAGCGCCAAACTGGATCATTTCTTCTCTGTATCAGTTAAAACAATACGATAAGTTACTGGCATACGGTGAGAAAATTCTTGCACAACAACGGGGTGGAACGAAAATTGCCGAAGTAGCATTGTATGTAGCAGAAGTCTACTATGAAAAAGGAGACTACGCTGCGGCTGTAAAAGCATACGAGCGATATAATAAAATGAAAGCCGGATCTGTTCCTCCATCCGTTGCTTTACACTACGGACACTCTTTGTTTCGTACAAACAATTATCAGGGAACAATTTCCACACTTAAGGGAGTTTCTGCTGGCAAAGATTCTGTATCGCAGTACTCTTCATATCTATTAGGAATCAGCTACTTAAAGACTAGTAATTTAAGTTATGCTTTAACAGCATTGGACAACGCAGCGCGGTTGGATTTCAACCAGGTGGTGAAAGAAGAAGCTGCTTACAATCATGCGAAAGTGCAATTGGATCTTGGCAACAATAATGACGCTGTAAAAGAATTCAACGCATTCATTGCTAAATACCCCAATAGCAAACACCAGGAGGAAGCGTCAGAGCTTGTTGCGGAAGGTTATTCAGGAGCAAGCAATAATCTTGGCGCGATCACGTACATCGAAGGCCTTTCAAAGAGGAACACGAAAATCAACACCACCTATCAGCGGTTAACTTTTAACCAGGGTGTTGTCGAGTTTAATCAGGAACGCTTCGAACAGGCGCTGGCTCTTTTCAATAAGTCGATCAAATTCCCGATTGATGAAGACATTTTCCTGGCAGCAACTTTTTACAAGGCAGAAGCGAATACCGGATTGAAGAAAATGGATGATGCGGTTTCCATTTACACGCAGCTCTCTAAAAATCCGAAAGCGGGTATTTATGCAAGAAAGAGTTTGTACGCGTTAGGATATGTTTACTACAATCAGAAGAAATACAGCCAGGCGCTGGGTTATTTCAAGGATTTTGTGAGTAACACTGAAGGGATGGAGGCAAGCATTATCGAAGACGCTCACGTTCGTCTGGCCGACTGTTACCTGGCTGCCAAAAATTACAATGAGGCGATCAGTGTGTATGACAAGGTTTCAGCGAAAGGGAAAATCGATAAGGACTATGCATTGTTCCAGAAAGCGCGTGCCTATGTGTACATGAACAAGGAGCAGGATGCACGCCGTCAGTTTGAGCAGATGATCAGCCAGTATCCTGGTTCGCGTTATCTGGACGACGCTTATTTCCAACTGGCCGATATCGATTTCAAAAACGGAAGTTATTCGGCTGCTGTAAAGGGCTTTACCCGTATGATCAACGAAAAACCGAAGAGTTACCTGATCCCGGCCGCTCTTTTACGTCGTGCGCAGTCTTACTATAACCTGCAGGTTTACGAGCAGGCGATTGTCGATTTCCGCAAAATACTTTCTGAATACTCTGATTCGCCATCGGCAAGCAGTGCACTGGAAGGTATCCAGGAAAGTTACACTGCGGTAGGCCGTCCGGAGGAATTTACGCAGGTCCTTGGCGTTGTCAGAAAAAATAATCCTGGTAACGACAAACTCGAAGAAGTTGAATTCGATAACGTTCGGAACCTCTATTATGCTGAGAAATACGAAAATGCAAAACAGGCGTTGCTTGAATTCCTGAACAGTTATCCTTCCAGCAAACATCAGTATGACGCCCGTTATTTTGTAGCTGCGTCCTTCGATAAAACCGGAAATGTGGCCGAAGCTTTGCAGTATTACGGCAAGGTGGTTCAGGAAAACCGTTCACAATATGTAGCAGCAGCCGCGCAGCGTTCGGCGGAACTGGAAATCGGACGTGGCAACTTTAACAACGCCGTTACCAATTTCAGAGTGCTTTTGCGCAATTCTGAAAACAAGAAAGAACAGGCGCAGGCATGGATCGGTCTGATGGATACCTACTACAACTTAAAAAGCTACGATTCAACATTGTATTATGCCAAAGAAGTTGTGAATGCAGGAAATGTCGTTCCGGGCGGACTGGGTAAGGCGCAGCTTTATCTGGGCAAGGTTCCTTATGAAAAAGGAGATCTGAACAAAGCATCGGAGGAATTCAAAAAATTGGCCAGTACTTCAAAAGATGAGTACGGAGCCGAAGCGAATTACATGGTTGCGACGATTTTATTTAAAAATAAGAAATATAAAGAGGCCGAAACAGCTATTCTGGATATGAGCAAGACCTTCGAAGGTTTTGACTTCTGGCGGGTTCGTTCGTTTATATTGCTTGCGGATGTTTACATGGGTATGAAAGAAGTTGGACAGGCAAAGGCAACGCTGACCTCCATTATTGAAAATTCAGATGATCAGGAGGCTGTGACACTTGCAAAAGCGAAACTGGCCCAGTTTGAAAAACAAAAATGATAAAATCCTGTCGAAGCAAACAGCAAAAAATATTTCTTATGACGCATTCAAGAACCATTCGTACATCCATATTTTTATTGACACTGGGTTTTTCCGGTCATCTGGCAATGGCCCAGAGAGGAGAAATCGAGAGCCAGACTTATGAAATCGTAAAGGAAAAGAGCATTGAGTTTGCCCCCGCAAACCGCCTTTTTGATAAAGTGCAGCCTTTTCCCGGGACTACAAAAGAGAAAAAAGTTAACTATCAGATCCTGGATCCGCAGATTAACATCGCTTCGCCGAAGCTGACACCGACTGTGGCCACGTCATCCGATGAAAAGGAGCGTCAGGATAAGCCTGATGTTTTGAACAATTACATCAAGCTGGGTGCTGGCAATTATGGCCGGTTTCTGGGCGAAGCTTTCGTAAGCGGTAAGCGCGCGGAAGATCTCGTTTTCACAGGGCAGGTGAAACATCTTTCGGCTGGCAACGGTCCGGTAGACGGTAAAAATTCTGCGAATGCGGCCACGAATATCAAGGTGGGAGGGAAATATATCATGAGCACCTACAAAGTGGACGGATCGCTCGAGTATGACCGTAAAAACTATTACTTCTACGGGTATAAGCCACAGCCGGAATCATACGTGGTGAACCGGGACAGTCTGCGCCAGACGATCAACCAGTTTGGTTTTAGTCTGGGTTTTGAAAATACAGACCCTTCGGTTGCTGTGGATTATTCGGTAAAGACGAGCCTGAATACGCTGAAAGACCGCTATGATGCGTCTGAGCTTGACTGGGGAACAACGCTGAATGCCTCTGTTCCGATCTCAGAGTCATTTTATGCGCAACTCGAAGCTGGCGCGTTTATTTCACAAAGGGTGGATGCTTTAACATACAACCGGAATTTATACCGTGTTAAACCGACCTTTAAATATACTTCTGATGTATTTACTGTAACGGCCGGGGTAAACGCTGTGAACCAAACGGACAATCAGCTGAACATTAACAAGACGAAAGCATATCCGGTACTGAACATCGATGTAAACCCGATCAGCGGGGTACATATCTTCGGGGGCTGGAATGGTGATGTAGTCCGGAATACGTTAAAGAGTATGCTCGGAGAGAATCAATGGCTGGGGTCTAACGTGTTGATTGTAAACACCGAAAAAACGGCTGATTTGTTTGCCGGTGTAAAAGGAGAAGTTGCCGGAGGATTTAATTATGAGGGCAAGGTATCTTATACGCATTACCGTAATTTTTACAACTTTAACAACGCGTTGGTCGACACCTCCAAGTTCTCAATCATTTACGATCCTGCTAAGACAAAGGTGTTAAATATTTCAGGACAAGCAGGTTATGCTTTCAATGATTTGTTCAAAAGTTCGTTGAAGATTAATTACTATGACTATGCGATGGGTTCTGTGGAAGAAGCATGGCACCGTCCGGACCTTACGTTAAACTGGTTTAACGCTTTGACGATTAGCAAAAAATTATTCGTCACTGCCGATTTTTATATGCTGAGAGGAATAAAAGCGAAAAATTTTCAGACGGGAGTTGTTACAAAATTGCCTGTCATTGCCGACCTGAATTTGAAGATTGATTATCTGTTAACCAGGAACTTCTCCGCCTTTGTAGCCATCAATAACCTCTTTGGAAAGGAGTACCAGCGTTACCAGTACTACCCGCAGCAGGGTTTGAACTTTGTTGGAGGATTGTCTTTTTCTTTTTAACTTCGCTGTGTTCATCACAAAATACTCTTCATGATCGCTGTTGAAACTGTAATAAGAAAATTGGTAAGTGACTACGAATTCGTAATCATACCAGGCTTTGGGGCGCTGCTTTCGCACCAGGCTCAGGCATTTTATAATGCCGAGACGGGTGTATTCTCTCCTCCTAACAAGAGGTTGGCATTCAACGAGTTCCTTAAACTGGATGATGGATTACTTGCTAATTTTATCTCCCGTCACGAGCAGATCACGCACTCAGAAGCGGTGGCTCATGTAAGGAATTATACAGATAGACTTCGTACTTCTTTGCAGGCAACGGAACGTGCGATCATTGAAGGCATCGGTGAATTCAGGATGAACATCGAAGGTAAACTGGTTTTCGAGCCTAATACTGAAAAGTACTTTAAGGACGAATGGTACGGTTTCAGAAGCACAACAGCGAAATTTGCTGAGAAAAAGGCTTCTGTTATAACCATGCCGGTTGTCGATGTACACGATGATCACGTTGAAGTACTGGAAGAAGAAGAAGTTAAGCCATTCAGGACGAACTGGATAGGGTGGGCTTCTGCCGCGATGATTGCGGGTATCATGTGTTATTTCAGTCTGTTCTTTGTTTCATCGAATGGTGAAAACAAGAGTACGTTAAACCCTTTTACGAGCTTGTTTGAAAAGATGAGCTACACTTCCGCGGAGAAAACGGTGAAAAAAGCCGCTCCGGTTGTCGAACGTAAAGTGGTGTATGTGGTTAAGAAAGCTCCTGTTCAACCTGTCGTTGTGGAAGAGACTCCGGCAGTGAAGGAGCCCGTAGCCGCCGAGAAAACAGCACCGGCGGTTGAAATTAAAAAAGAAACCGTGGCACCGATCGCAGCAGCTGCGCCGGTTGTTTCTGCCAGCAAGCAGTATTTTCTGATCGCCGGAACTTTCAAGGGAAGCAAACAAGCCAATGTGTTGCTGGAAGATTTGAAGAAAAAGGGATTTACCGAGGCAGTGGTGATCGATGCTGATAAGTACAGCAACAAGTACAAAGTTGCTGTTGAAGGTTTCGAACGCGAAGGTGATGCTTACCGCGCTTCCTCAAAACTGAAAAAGGTGATTGGAGAAGAGGGCTGGGTTTTCAGAAAGAGACAGTAAAAATTGACGATAGAAAATAGAAAGAAGGAGCCCCGAAAAGGCTCCTTCTTTTGTTATTATACGAAAATGACATAAATTTACGTTCAACAGAAAATCACAAACGAATCAAAATCAATGTTTGAATTACAAGCAGAAGATCGTCAGCGAATAGCAATATCCTGGGCTATGTCTTTTGGTATCACCATTGCTTTGCTGGGTATATTTTTCTTTATACGCCTGAGCAGCTCGGTACCCAAGGTTGAGCCAATGGAGCTTTTTGTTGAAGTTAATTATGGTACCAGTAAAGTGGGAAAAGGGGATATCCAGACCTACAACAAACCGAGCAATTCCAAGGTGCGGGAAAATATGCGTGCGGAAGCGGAAGAGACAAAGGAAAGAAAATCTGTCGCTACGCCAAAGCCAACCCCTCCGACACCACCCAAAATAGAGTCTGTTAAGCCTACCAAAACGGTTGCTGAAAAACCTGCGATCACATCAAAAGTGGAAAGCCCGGTGGAAGCGCCTGAAAAAACAGATGTTAAAAAATCAACAGGAAGTGTGTCCTCCTCGACACCTGTGGCCAAGCCTGCGCCTGAAAAAGCTGTTAACAAAGACGCTCTTTTTACGAAATCTTCCGGAAGTAAATCTGGCAGTAATGGTACCAATGGGACTAAAAGTGGGGTGGGCGGAAACAACAACGGTGACGATGCAGAAGGCCTTGGTGATAAAGGAGCGAAATCAGGCAGTTTATTTGCAAAAACATACAAAGGTGAAGGCGGCGGTGGCGGAACGGCTGTGGGGCTAAGTTTATCGGGCTGGAAGTGGTCCAGACGTCCGGTTGTGAATGACAAATCTGACGCAACAGGATCAATCACTTTTAAAATCACGGTTGACAAAAATGGCCGGGTTAAAAATATCATCACGCAAAGCACCACAGTGACTGACTATGCGGTGGTCAACCAATACCGTAGTGCAGTTCGTGAGCTTACATTTATTTCCCAATCATCTAATGTTCCGGAAGAGTCAACAGGAACGATCACTTTCAAAATCAGTTCGCAGTAATAAGTAATGAATTATCAGGAAACAATCGACTATCTGTATAGTCGTTTACCAGTCTTTCAAAATATCGGGGCCCGTGCTTTTAAGCCGGGCCTTCATACTACCCTCCAACTCTGTAAACATCTGGGAGATCCACAGGAAAAGTACAAAACGATTCATGTGGGCGGTACCAATGGCAAGGGCAGCACATCCCATATGCTGGCTTCGGTTTTGCAGGAAGCCGGTTATAAGGTCGGTTTGTACACATCCCCTCATTTAAAGTCATTTACCGAACGTATAAAGGTCAACGGGACTCGTGTCGATGAAGATTTTATTTGCGAATTTACCGCTGTTAATAAATCTTACATTGAGAGTTTAAGTCCGTCTTTTTTCGAGGTAACGGTGGCAATGGCTTTCGCTTATTTCGAAAAGTGCAATGTAGACATTGCAGTGATTGAGGTAGGGATGGGCGGAAGATTGGATTCGACCAACGTAATTACACCGGTTTTATCCGTGATCACCAACGTCAGTTATGACCATACCCAGTTCCTGGGAGATACGCTTGGTAAAATTGCTTTTGAAAAATCGGGAATTATTAAACCCGATGTACGAGCGGTGATCAGTGAGCGTCAGGATAAAGAGATCACAGACGTATTTGATCAGGCTTCTTCGGAAAGAAATGCGGGAATTCGTTACGGATCTGATTTATTCGAAACCGTTAATGCCCGTCATGACAATGGAAAACTTTCTTTGGATATCCGGGACAGAGCGACAAATGTGACGGTATATGAAGATCTGAAACTGGATCTGGCTGGGATTTACCAACTCAAAAATATTTGTGGGGTCATTACAGCTATCGATTCATTGCGGAAGACTGGTCTTCAAATTTCGAAGGAAGCTGTTTTCCAGGGTTTGTCTTCGGTGGTGGCCAATACAGGGTTAAAGGGGCGCTGGCAAAAATTGAGTGACAGTCCGCTGGCGTATTGTGACACTGCGCACAATTATGCAGGTGTAAGTTATACCATGCAGCAGTTTAAGAGCATCCCGTCAAATCAGAAAAGGTTTGTAATCGGTTTTGTGGCCGACAAGGATATTTCGGCTATTTTAAAACTGTTTCCAACGGACGGGAAATATTATTTCTGCCAGCCGTCCAATATGCGTGCATTAAATGCGTCAGATTTGCAACAGGAAGCACTTAAAGTGGGTTTGTATGGGTCAGTTTACCCCGACGTTAATATCGCCCTGGAGACCGCAATTTTAGAATCAAATCCGGATGATACGATCTACGTGGGTGGGAGCACTTTCGTGGTGGCAGATCTGAATCAGTTATAGTTTGTTGAATTAATTTAAGATGTCGAGAAGAAAATTACACCATTACGAGTTCAGTGCCCAGGCAGTCAATGTCATTGAAAAAGGGAAACCGTTATATACTTCGGTTAAAGGTAAGTGGAATGAATTGTACTTTAACAACGAAAATCCGATCGTACTCGAACTAGCTTGTGGAAAAGGAGAGTACACGATTGGGCTTGGTCAGGTTTTTCCGGATAAGAATTTTATCGGGATGGATATCAAGGGAGACCGCATTGCCAGAGGAAGCCAGTCGGCCAGTGAAGCAGGGTTAACCAATGTAGCTTTTTTAAGGGCAGGAATTCAGTATTCAGACGAGTTTTTTGAGGAAAATGAGCTTGATGAGATCTGGCTTATTCACCCGGACCCGCAGGTTCGTGACAGGGATGAAGCGAAACGATTGACAAATCCTGACTTTTTAAGCAATTATGCGAAGTACTTAAAGAAGGATGGGTTATTTTGTCTGAAAACGGACAGTACTTTTTTGTACGAATATAGTCTGGAAACGATAAGTAATTCGGGGAAATACGAAATTGTAGAACATACAGATGACTTATATCATTCTCCGCTTCTCGAAGAGCACCACGGTGTGAAGACGCATTACGAAAAGATCTTCGTCGCGAAAGGGTATACGATCAAATTCATTAAGTCTGTTATGATCGCTTAGCATGTACGTTCATGATCCTGGAAATTGAACGTGCGGATCATTTTTAGGGGTAATAAGTTCTGAGGCAAAAAAAATCCCGGATTGTCATGACGACGATCCGGGATTTTTAGTATTTAGCAATACTAATTACTTACTCAAAAGAGTAGCAAAGTAGTTTACAGTACGAACCAATTGTGAAACGTATGACATTTCGTTATCATACCAGCTTACAGTTCTTACCAATTGAGTATCGCCGATTTTCTGAACTTTCGTTTGTGTTGCATCGAATAGAGAACCGTAGCTGATACCGATAATATCGCTGCTCACGATCTCATCTTCTGTATATCCGTAACTTTCGTTCGCAGCAGCCTTCATAGCAGCGTTGATCTCTTCTACGCTTGTTTCTTTACCCAGGATTACTGTTAATTCAGTAAGAGAACCTGTAAGAGTTGGTACACGTTGTGCTGATCCGTCCAATTTACCTTTCAATGAAGGCAATACAAGACCGATTGCTTTTGCAGCACCAGTACTGTTAGGTACAATGTTTTGCGCAGCAGCACGTGCTCTTCTCAAATCACCTTTTGGGTGTGGAGAATCTTGTGTATTCTGATCGTTTGTATAAGCGTGGATTGTTGTCATCAACCCGTTCACGATACCAAATTTATCTTCAAGAACCTGTGCCATTGGAGCAAGACAGTTCGTTGTACAAGATGCTGCACTGATAATTGTCTCAGAACCGTCCAAAATGTCATGGTTAACATTAAATACGATTGTTTTAAGATCACCCGTTGCAGGAGCAGAAATAACAACTTTCTTAGCGCCAGCCTTGATGTGTCCTTCTGCTGATTCTTTGCTTGTAAAGAATCCTGTACATTCAAGAACTACGTCAACATCATGAGATCCCCATGGAATTAGGGTAGGGTCTTTCTGAGCATATATTACTACGTTTTCACCGTTTATAACGATAGAATTTTCCGTAGAAGTTACTTCTGCATTGAATCTGCCTTGTGCTGTATCGTATTTAAGTAGGTGAGCTAATACTTTAGGGCTAGTTAGGTCATTGATGGCTACGATATCGATGCCTTCCATGTTATAGATTTGGCGATAAACAAGACGGCCAATACGTCCAAAACCATTGATTGCAACTTTAACTTTTGACATGTGCTTATAAGGATTATGTTATTACAGGGCAATATTAAGAAAAATGAGCGCGGATTTAAAGGATTTTCGAGAATAATTGGAAAATCGTAAAGTATTAAAGATAGTCTATTCACAGTAGTTAAGTTAAAGATATTAACTACTTAATTTAGTAAATTACTAATCTAATTATTTTAGTAATTTCGATTAATTGCTAATTTATGTAGTTAGTATTGCCGATACTTATTAGTTTTCCTATTTAATTCTCTGATGAATTTTCATTTTATTTACTGCCTGTAATCCTATATATTTGTCGGTAGTCATTGCGATTGGACCTGTGTTTCTCTTCATGCTATTGTTTAATTATTTATATTCAATAGGAGGGAGTGAAAATTTCTAAACAAATCGTAACTATCTATATTACAATACTTTAAATACTTTTAATTAATTAATTACTTTAACATGAGCCTTAACACTCAAATTGAACAGTTCTGGTCGAACCGCGAATTATTGAAAGACCCAGCTAACATTGAGATCATTAAAAACATTATAGAAGAAGTTGACAAGGGGAGGCTTCGTGTCGCAGAACCACAGGAAGACGGCTCGTGGTTAGTAAACGAAGCGTTGAAAAAAGCCATCATCTTGTATTTCCCAATCCAGCAGATGGAAGTAAGTGAAGTTGGTATTTTTGAATATCACGACAAAATGAAACTTAAAACAGGTTATGATAAGCTGGGTGTTCGCGTTGTGCCGCCAGCAGTTGCCCGTTATGGCGCATATATTTCAAAGGGAGTTGTATTGATGCCATCTTACGTAAACATCGGTGCGTACATAGATGAAGGAACGATGGTTGATACCTGGGCTACGGTGGGTAGTTGTGCGCAGATTGGAAAGAATGTACACCTAAGCGGCGGCGTAGGAATAGGCGGCGTTTTAGAGCCGGTACAGGCTGCTCCGGTAATCATCGAGGACGGTGCATTTATTGGTTCTCGCTGTATCGTTGTGGAAGGTGCTCACATTGGTAAAAGGGCCGTTCTCGGCGCTGGTGTAACCATCACAGGCAGCTCTAAAATCATTGATGTAACAGGTCCTGAACCTGTCGAATATAAGGGTTTTGTCCCTGCTGATTCTGTTGTTATTCCGGGAACATTGCCTAAGCAGTTTGCGGCTGGAACCTACAATGTTCCATGTGCATTGATCATTGGAAAGCGTAAAGCGAGCACAGATTTGAAGACTTCTTTAAACGAAGCACTTCGCGAAAACAACGTTACAGTTTAACTTTCTGTATAATATTAATACCATAGTTAACATCCAGGTATTTAATTTATTAAAGTGCGATATCCGTCAAGGGTATCGCACTTTTTTTATTTACTTAATTAACTCTGAGATTAAATACATAAAATACACGTAATCAACAAGTTTACAATTGTAAATAGTAATGTAAATTCACAATTGTGTTCGTAATTTACATTCTTAAATTATAAAATTTACTTTTGTATTGTTTACAAAAGTAAATTTATTTATTTTTGTAAGTAGTGATTTACAAATGTGCAGCTGTTTAATATTGTATACTATGGATTTGAACGAGAAAATAAAGCAAATACTGGTTGACAAAAATATATCACCTTCTCACTTTGCTGATGAGATCGGAATACAGCGATCAAGCATTTCTCACATCATTGCCGGTAGGAATAAACCAAGTTTGGACATTGTTCAGAAAATCATACGAAGATTCCCGGATTTGGGTATTAATTGGATTTTGGAAGACGAAGATTTACCGGAATCTATCAGTGAAATAAAACCTTTTAAAGCAGATAATTACACCCTTTTTAACGGTCAGAAAAGTGGTATTTCCAGCCACTCAGAATCCCGTAGAAATAACGGCGCCCATCAGATTCCCACACATGAAAATCTCAGAGGAGACAAATACCCGGCTCCGGAAGAAAAAAAAGTCGAGCGGATTCTGATCTTCTATTCCGACGGAACATTTCAGGAATTCAAGTAGAGCCGCCCAATTGATCCCGGATATTTATCTTATCTCTTAATCTGACAAAGCCATAACACCAGGGTTAAAATGGCTGATTGTATTTTCCGGTCAATGCTTTGTTTTCAATACTTTTGGCGAACAAGGGAGTTTCTTCGCGATTATGTTCGTCGGAGGCCAGTTGCCTTGATTCTTGTGCTTTTCCCAAACTGATGTTGTGCTCTTTGATGAAATCGAAAAATTCAGGGGTGGCTGTTGCATGAATTGTATTGCTGTATTCACAGGTATCTTCATCAATTTTTGTAGCACGAAGTTCCCATAAAACCTGCACCTTGGTTCTCCCGTTTGAGCTGATCGCGTCAGATACCGACAACATTTTACAATAATCAGGCTGATGTACCAGGGCAACATAATGCTGCACCATCAATGCGTCTCCAATTGTTTCAACATTAAGCGAAACAGGCTGGCCGTCGAAAGTTGCCGAAATTGCCGCGCCAATGTGTTTAGTAGAACAACGCTGATACTCGGCATCGGGAAGGTTTAGCAACCAATCGGCAATATTTACTTTCTCGATTGGGGCGTTGATAATCGCTTTTACCTCTGATTGGGAGAGTGCATTTTCTAGTGTTTGTATGATTTCCATAAAGTTTTGTTTTTGTTTCTCCAAAAGTCCGAATGAAAAATCAATCGTCTAAACTCTTTTTTTCGATTAGATTGATCGAAATTTCCGATAACAAGTATATTTTCGCTACATTCGAAAATGGAATTAAGACAACTTAAGTATTTTATCAAGGCAGCAGAGCGGTCGAATTTTACCGAAGCTGCGGCAATTTTGAACATCAGCCAGAGCACACTGTCGCAGCAGATTAAACAATTGGAAGATGAATTAGGGATTCCACTTTTTGATAGGATTGCTAAACGGGTATTTTTGACAGAAGCGGGCAGATTATTTTTGCCACACGCAATTCATACCGTGCGTAAGTCGGAAGACGGGCGGGCAATGATCAGGGAACTTAGTGATATTCAGGCCGGTTCCTTAACGATCGGGCTGACTTATGGCCTTTCTCCATTGCTCACCCGAGCCTTAATTCGTTTTTCCGAAAAATACCCTAAAATTAAAATCACTATTGAATTTGGTACTTCAGATGCGCTGCTAAGATTAATTTCGGAGTCGAAACTGGACTTCGCATTGTCTTTTGTATCAGTCCGACAGACCCAAAGTTATGTTTCTTATCCGCTTTTTAAATCCGTGTTATCTCTGATCGCCCATCAGGATCATCCTTGTGCCGCCCACCAAACCACGACTATCGCTGATTTGGCTAAACTACCACTTGTTCTGCCGGTTAAAGGATATAGTATTCGTGCATTTTTAGATAAAGCACTTTCGGAGGTGAATGTAATTCCTGATATCGTTATGGAAATGAACGATATCGACATGCTGCTGAAACTTGTAGATACAGGAAAGTGGTGTACGGTTTTGATGAAAACTTCTTTATTCAATTATCCTTCGCTTGTTGCAGTTCCGATCATTGGGGACGAAATGGAAAGACAGGCGACAATTACCTGGCCAACTGATGTTTACAGAAAAAAGTCAGCAATCGAATTTGCCGCTTTTTTGGAAATGGCAGCTCTCTCTTAATTGAAAATACCCAACCTCAACGACAAGCCTGATCACCACAATGATCAGGCTTGTCTTTTTTGATACCGCTGGTATACCTGGCCAGGGCTTAACCGCCTTGAATTATCCGGTCACCTATAACCTTCGTTATAGATAATATCAAAAAATGCATATTTAATATCAAATAAAATATGTCTTACCGTAGTACAATACCTTTACTTTGTTGCACTATAATTGAAAAGCAATTACACCTAACTGACATTCAATTCTTTACCATCGTTGTCCGTCTCAGCAATCAATATATCCTGAATACTCTGTAGATATTCCTTTTTGGAGAACAAGAAAATCGCCGGTCCGTATCATGTATAAATTCTTAGCTGATGATTATAAATTTTACTAAAAACTTCGTTCGATTTCCCGCTTTACTATTTTTTGACACTTGTTTTCGAAGCGTCACGAAATGTTTTACCGGTGAAGTTCATCTTGATAAGTCAGATCTTTTAACACCTTCTGATCCGGTTCAGAGTGGTGTTTTTTGGCATATAATGAGTCGTCCCGAAACAACCAGCTTCATTGTCAGAGCTTTACAGGATAACAAACCCTTCACATTCAATTACTCAACTTCTTGCAAAAAACATCGTGTTCACGAATGCTAAATTGATTTACTAAAACAACCGCGAGGTACCCAGGCATTACAATTCCCTTTACATAATCTTTCATTTAACCACTAACTCAGCCTATATGATATAAACAAAAACGAAGAAAATCGGGTGATGATTAGCCACAATTCAGCACCGGCACCTCCCTTTTATCTGCTAAAAAAGACCTTTTACATAACAGTGAAGCGTGCAAGTTTTATTATTCCATCTCTTAAAATTTCATTTTTATGAATCTAATTCGACTAAAAATGTACTTTGTCAGGCCGTGCAATCCACTTGGATCTATGGTATCCGGGGCATTGCTTGGTATTTTTTTATCAACTACCATCCTGACCAACAGTAACGCAACGCCGAATTCCGGCACTTTATCCGATGTTTCTGCCGAACGAAACCTTAAAGGAAAAGTTACCGACGAAACCGGCCAGGGCCTTCCAGGAGTAAGTGTTATCATCAAAGGAACCAGTACCGGAACCGTTTCGGACAGCGAGGGCTCTTACGCGATCAACATTCCTGACCAGGGAAATGCAATACTTGTATTCTCGTTTGTCGGTTATATTTCAAAAGAAATTCCGGCAGGCAATCAGTCCACTTTGGATGTGAAACTTGTAGTAGACTCCAAAGCTCTGGAAGAAGTGGTTGTTGTGGGTTATGGTACCCAGCGAAAACGCGACATCACTTCCGCTGTTTCCGTAATCAGTATGGACGACATCGGAGAAGTTCCTAAGTCAAACGTAACCAGAATGTTACAGGGACAAGCACCTGGCGTAATCATCAAACAAAAAAGCGGAACACCCGGTCAGCAGTTTGAAGTAAAGGTCCGCGGGATCAGCTCATTGGGCGCTGGCAGTGACCCCCTTTACGTTATCGATGGCTTTCCGGTTGGTATCTCGGTTGGACAAAACCTGAACCCTAACGATATCGAAACAATTTCCATCCTGAAAGATGCCGCTTCAACGGCCATTTACGGTGCAAGAGGCTCCAATGGTGTGGTTTTAATTACAACCAAAGCTGCGAAGGAAGGTAAAACCAGCCTGAATGTATCGTTTGATTATGGTATCCAGAATATACCGGACGCCAGAAAGACCCACGTTTTAAACGGCAAAGATTTTGCGCAGTTTAAAAAGGAAGTTTTTATTGGACGCTACGTACTCGCAAATGGGAAACAGCCTACTAATGAGGACATTCCGGTAGATTTTCGAAACCCTGAAAATACCAAGTATTCAACCAACTGGTTTGATCTGATTCTGCACAACAATGCTCCGTACAAAGATGTGAACGTGACTTTGTCTTCCGGAAAAGGCCCGATAAAATCAGTGGTTTCTGTGGGTTATTACAAAGAAGATGGTTCGCTGCAATACACTGGATATGACCGTGCTTCGGTACGTACCAATCTGGCTGGCGATATTAACAAGTTCATAACCATGGGTTTCAACGTTGCCGGCAGCTACTCAAAATCAAATCTTGCCAGTACCGACGGACGCAGTGCTTTGGTTGGATTGACGTTAATCAGCGATCCAAGATATCCTGCTTACGACGAAAAAGGAGATTTGATTCCTTACTACAACGGTGTTGGAGACATCTTTGGATTTCCCAATCCATTGTATATGCTCAAAAACATCAAGCGGAGCCGTAACATCGCCGACATCCTTTCCAATGGTTATATCGAGTTGAATCTTGCGAAAGGGTTAAAATTCAGATCTTCGTTAAATGCAAAAATCAACTACAATACCTACAAGGAGTATGTGCCTTCCACAATCGGGTTGGCTATTGCCACAGGAAGTGCAGGAGCGCCGCCAAGGATCGCTTCGGAGCGTGACGACTCTGAGGAGCTAAGAAACTACGCTGCGGATCAGCTTCTTACTTACAATAAAAACTTTGGCGAGAACCATCATTTTGATGCCATGTTAGGATATAGTGCCCAACAGGAAACGACAAAGGGATTGTATGGTTCTGCCAACACTTTCCCGGATGACCTTGTTCCATATTTAGGAAGTGGAACAATTCGTTCGTCCAATTCCATTGAAAGAAAATGGACGATGATTGCTTATCTGGCCAGGTTAAATTATTCATTCAAAGACAAATACCTGTTCTCTGCTACAATGCGCCGCGAAGGCAGTTCCAGGTTCAGCGAAGGACATCAGTATGGTAATTTCCCGGCTGCGTCTGTCGGATGGAGAATTTCAGAAGAGCCGTTTATCCCAAAAACGCCCTGGTTAACTGACCTTAAATTACGCGCCAGCTGGGGTAAAACTGGAAATAACACCTATCGCGTGACCGCCAACAACAATTTTGGTGTGGGACAAAATACCGGAGACGATGGTAACTATGCCAGCTTAGCATTTCTGGGATTAAATAACTATGTGTTTAACAACACCTTATCATCCGGAAAAACGGTAATCGGCTTCGCGAACTCTGATCTGACCTGGGAGAAATCAGATCAGCTGGATATCGGTTTCGACCTTGCAACGTTCAACAACAAGTTGATTTTCACCGTTGAGTATTACAAAAAAATAACGGATGATATGTTGTTAGGTTATAATATCCCGGCGGTCTCAGGTTTTACTACAACTTTAAAAAACCTTGGTAAAGTACAAAATAAAGGTGTCGAAGTGGCGGTCAATTACAGGATCAAAGTAGGGCAGGTGAATATCAGAACCAATGGTAATATCACCTTTAACAGGAACAAGGTATTAGCAATCCGTGGCCAAAACGACTTCATTTTACAGGGAAGCCAGTATGGTGGTTATAATATTCAGCAGGTTGGCAGACCGATCGGGATGATCTTTGGTTATCGCAAACTCGGAATTTTCAACACCAAAGCTGAGATCGATGCAGCACCAAAACAAGATGGAGCTATTCCCGGTGCCATGAAATTCGCGGATTTGCACGGTGGACCTGATGGCGGACCTGACGGTATTGTTTCGTACGATACCAAGGATATGACTGAAATTGGTAACCCAAACCCTAAGTTTAACTGGGCATGGACCGTTGGTGCTGACTATAAAAGATTCGATGTGAGCGTGTTATTGATGGGTGCTTACAAATTCGACGTCTACCGTAACATTGAGGCTTCAACGATGAATATGGATGGCGTTTTCAACGTACTGGAAAAAGCAAAAGACAGATGGAGATCTCCTGAAAACCCAGGGCCTAATCCGAACGACAAACATTCACAGGGCGGTACAGACTATTTCAAATGGTCCCGTGAAAGTAGTGAGCGTTACGTGTATGACGGAACGCACATGTGGGTAAAAAACGTAACGATCGGCTACACACTTCCAAAGATCAACGGGATTTTATCAGATGCGCGCATTTTCATCAATGCAGCCAACCTGCTGATTGTCACCAAATATCCCGGAAACAACCCGGATGCGGGCGTAAGAGGTGGAACGGAGCTAAATAATGACGATGAGTCATATCCTGTTCCGAGAACATTTTCTGCGGGTCTTAAAGTTAACTTCTAAAAACGATGAAAATGAAAAATAAAGCCATAATCGCTATCATAGTCCTGGGTCTTTTTCAGTCTTCATGCAGCGAAGATTTCCTGAATCAGACCGACCCAACGAAAGTAGGCGTTGATGTTTTCTATAAAGACGAAGCTCAGGTAAAACAAGCCCTCAGCGGTGTATACAGCCAGGTTCAGTCGCTTACGAACACCGCCTACATATTCGGAGAGTTTCAAACCGACAACACCACCATTGACCTGAACCCCTCTGACCGCGGTGGGGCCGGTGGTTGGGAAGCCTTCGAGTTCTCGACAGTCAATTCCGGAAACGGCGAAATTGCCAACCTTTGGAACGGCTATTATGCAGCGCTTTACAACGCCAATCTGACGCTTGAAAAAATGGTGAACGCTACCATTGCCGATGCGCCGAAAAAGGAAATCGAGGGCCAGTTGAAATTCCTTCGTGCCTATATGTATTTCAATCTTGTTCAGTATTTCGGCGATGTGATCATCGTTACCTCAACACTGGCGACGCCTGATCCCGCCTTTGACCTGGTAAGATCACCGCAGGCTGATGTATGGGCGCTGGTTGAAAAAGACCTGAAAGAAGCGGTAGCCCTTCTGCCAGCGGCTTATGCAGCTGCTGGAGACAAGGGTAGAGCGACCAAGGGCGCAGCACTTAGTTTATTGGGTAAAACTTACCTGATTAATAAGAAATATGCTGACGCTATAACAACGTTAAAACAAGTAACAGCGTTAAATTATGCCCTTAATACCAACTATGCGGACAATTTCGATCCTTCACCTTCGAAAAAGAACGGTATCGAATCAGTGTTCGAAATCCAGTATCAGGGTGATAATGACCTTGGGGAATGGAGTACTTTCGAGTATGTTTTCGCTCCAAGGGTTTCGAAAGGTGCGGTTACGGGTTTCTCAGCAGGCTCCAACGGCGGTAGAAATGTCCCTACCAACGACATTATGGCGACCTACGAAACAGGCGATCTAAGAAAGGATATTTCTTTGAAACCAAGTTTCACGCTGGATGGAAAAGTTTATCCGGTTCCCTTCGTAAGCAAATACAATTATCCGCATACGATTGTAGGGCGCACCAATACCAACTGGCCGATCCTTCGCTACGCAGATGTGTTATTGATGCTGGCTGAATCGATCAATGAGCAATCAGGGCCAACGGGTGAAGCTTTGGGCTATGTTAACCAGATCAGAAAACGTGCAGGCCTGACCGACCTTACCGGACTGGATAAGACTGCTTTCAGAACAGCGGTTTTAAAAGAACGTCGTCTGGAACTTGCCTTTGAGAACCAACGCTGGTTTGACCTGAAACGTACCAAAACGCCGGCCGAATGGGCTACATTTATGAATGCTCACGGTGCTGCGGAAAGAGCCAAACCGACAGTAGACAGGGGAAATGTTCCTTTCAATTCAACGGATTATGTTTACACGGAAAGTGAATATGTGCTTCCTATTCCTGCCCCGCAGATTCTGATCAATGCAAAACTGACGCAAAATCCGGGCTACTGAGCTGCTTATGCGTTGATATTGGTCTAAATCCTTTTAAATCTGAGAGATATGCATCCAACGTTATGCATATCTCTCTTTCAAATTATAAATATTAAACGAGTTGTTCGTTATTGATAACAATAGGTTTTATGCGAAACAGGCTTATTGAAGATAATTCCTAACTCACAAATTCTTTACAACCGTGCTATTACAAACAGTAGAAACCTTTTGGCTTTGGCAATTTCTGGGAAGACTTCACCCGCTCATGGTGCATTTCCCGATAAGCTTACTCTGCGTTGCCCTTCTTTTAGAAATTATTGACTGGAAAAAAAAGTCGGACAAACTCCGTGCAGCCATTTCCATATTGATATGGATCGGAACCATCAGTGCTGTGGTGGCCGTTGGGCTTGGCTGGCTGCTTGCCAGCGAGGGCGAATACGGAGGCGACAGCCTCGAAATACACCGCTGGGCGGGCATAACGACCATGTTACTGGCATCCCTGGCGCTGATTTGCCTGCAACGCAACAAATTACCGCTTTACCGGACCCTATTAATTATTACAGTCTTCGGTGTGTCATTCGCAGGCCATTATGGGGCCATGTTAACGCACGGAGACGATTATCTTTCCAGCGTACTGCCATTTAATCAGACACCACAACTTGCGGCCTCAGAAACGCCGGATTTCCTGTTAGCAAATAACGGGCAGACCTTAACACCCAAACAGGTAGAAGACCTGAATATTGAAGTACGGACCATTCTGGCCCACAATTGTTACAGTTGTCACGGGGAAGCCAAGACAAAGGGTGACTTACGCCTCGACAGTAAAGAGGCCATGATGAAAGGTGGAAAAGATGGTGTGGTGGTTATTCCAAATCATGCGGACAAAAGTGAACTGATCAGACGCATTTCGCTGCCAGCCGGGCATAAGGAAGCCATGCCAACCAAAGGAAAGAGATTAACCGAAAAGGAAATTACCATACTTCGTTACTGGATTGAAAAAGGAGCGCAATGGCCGGAAGGAAAAATGAAATCCATTTATCGTGTAGCGGCACTGGAACCACGCACGCCTGCCATTCCCGCAGCCACCGGAGATCTTACCAAGCCAATCGATTTATTCGTCAACAATTACTTCCAAAAGAACAAACTGGCCTGGACCAAGGTCGTGGACGATCGCATTTATATCCGCCGCGTTTATCTGGATATTATCGGCTTACTTCCGCCTCCTGAAAAAATTGACGCATTTGTCCAGGATTCACGCCCTGATAAAAGAGAAATTCTGGCAAGGGAATTGCTAAACAGAAATGATGATTACGCACAACACTGGATGTCGTTCTGGAACGATGTCCTGCGCAACGATTATTCAGGAACCGGCTACATCACCGGTGGCCGCTTTGATATTACCAAGTGGTTGTACACATCTTTGCAGGTCAATAAACCTTACAACTGGTTTGTCAAAGAATTGATAAGTCCGGGCAAAGGTTCGGAAGGATTTATCAAGGGGATCAAATGGCGGGGTACAATCAATTCCAGTCAGCGTACTGAAATGCAGGCTGCGCAAAATGTCTCTCAGGTTTTTCTCGGACTTAATTTAAAATGCGCCTCTTGCCACGACAGTTTTATCAGTGACTGGAAACTTGAACAGTCGTATGCCTTCGCCAATATTTTTGCCGATACACTTCTTGAAATAAACCGCTGTGATAAACCCACCGGAAAAATGGCGGGCAGAAAAATTCTTTTCCCGGAACTTGGCGAAATAAGTGTTGATGCGAGTACTGAAAAGCGCCTGCGCCAGCTTGCCGATTTCCTTGTCCAACCGAAGGACGGCCGGCTCTATCGCACGGTGGTTAATCGCATCTGGGCACAGCTTCTGGGTCGTGGTATTGTCGAGCCCGTGGACATGATGGATAACGCTCCCTGGAGTGAAGATCTGCTTGACTGGCTGGCGTCAGATTTTGCAGCAAACGGTTATGATATGAAAAAACTTATTTTCACAATCGTCACTTCAAAAACCTACCAGCTGCCATCTACTTCGGTGAAGGAAGCAGGAGATATCATGGCCAATAATTACAAGTTTACAGGGATGGTCCGCCGCCGGCTTTCGGCTGAACAATTCTCAGATGCGATCAGCACATCCTTCAATCCCATGTACGCCGACTCGGCCATTGTTATCAAATTACTGACTGAGGATATTAAGAAAAAGCTTCCGTTTGCCCGCGCCGGGTTTGTGAAAAATGACCCTTTCCTGACCGCACTTGGTCGGCCGAACCGTGAAACTGTCAGCACCAGCCGGACTTCGCAAGCCAATTTATTGCAGGCATTGGAACTGACGAACGGAGAAAAGTTTACAGAAACGCTGAAAAGAGGCGCCAAGGAATGGCGGATAAAATACCCGACATCTGATTTATTGGTTACAGCATTATACCGAAATGCGTTGGGAAGAGCACCAATGCCCAAGGAATTAGTTGTAGCGAAGAAGATTCTGGGAGCCAATCCAAGCGAAGAAAGCATCCAGGATCTCGTTTGGGCAATAGCCCTTATTCCAGAGTTCCAATTGATTTACTGAGTGTTACAAACTAAGTTATTACTACACATTCAGAAAGCTCGATATTTTAAATATTTAACTTATGAATAAACCAATTAATAATCTTAAACATATTATACATTTTAATAAAAATAATAATTACAAAAAGTATGATATGTTTAAAATGTATAATTCTCTATATAATTACGATATTTTTAAAACATTAAATTAGCTTGATAAGTATAGTATTAATTGTAATAATCAAAAATACTATATAATTAAAATGAATAGAAAAATTAAATAGTTTCAAAAATACCATTAGTTAAATATTACGATACAATTAATTATTATCAAAAGACAGATACTAACTATTCTTTTAAAAAATATTAATACCATGAATAAGAATTGGAATAGAAGAGAATTTTTACAGCGTGCCAGTGCCGCGACGATGGCTGCCTTGGCAGCGGGAGCCCCGGTTTCAAATATACTTTCAAGCTGCAAAGGTTTGGGCGGACCTGATTCCAGTGCGGACACGGTGATCCTGTTATGGATGGCTGGTGGCATGGCGCATACCGAGACATTCGACCCGAAACTCTACACGCCTTATGCTACCGGCATGGAGGGAAACAGGGTATTGAGTACCTTCAAATCAGTGCCGACTATTCTGGATGGAATTCATTTTTCCGAGGGCCTGGAATCGATTGGAAAGGTAATGGATAAAGGTACCCTGATACGATCTTACGTAGCTGCGGATATGGGCCATATCCTTCACAGCCGGCACCAATACCACTGGCATACCTGTTATGAACCGCCACAGACAGTAGCTGCGCCACATATGGGCTCCTGGATAGCGAAAGAACTTGGCCCTAAAAACCCCGTGATTCCCGCATTTATTGATATCGGCCAGCGCTTTACCGTCGGTGAAGCAGAAGAACTGAAAGCATTTCACACGGCAGGATTTCTCGGCAATGAATTCGGTCCGTTCTTTATTCCGGATCCCAGTCAGGGACTGGAAAGCGTACGCCCGCCGGTAGGTATGGATGCAAAGAGATTTGAGAGACGTAATCAGCTTTATAATGAACTGATTAACAACAGTCCGGTAGGCGAATTTGGCAGCGATTACCAGCGTGAATCTTTGAAACGATCGATGGAACAGGCTTATACTTTGCTGAATTCACCCGAATCAAAAGCATTTGACCTGAGCACGGAACCCAAAGAAAGTTACAACATTTATAATACCGGACGTTTTGGTCTGGGATGTCTGCTGGCCAGGCGATTGACCGAACAAGGCGCCAGGTTTATTAGTGTAACCACTGAATATGAACCTTTTAAAGGCTGGGATACGCACGAAAACGGCCACACCCGTCTGAAAGATATGAAAAAACAGATCGACGGGCCGATCGCCCAGCTGATCAAAGACCTTGATAAATCAGGTCATCTCGACCGCACGATTGTCGTGCTGGCAAGTGAGTTCAGCCGGGATATGATGGTAGAAGGCAGGCCAGACCAGAAGGTTCAGGAGCAGGTAAATCAGCCCGATATCTTAAACGATCTGAAATTCTACGGCATGCATCGTCACTTTACGGACGGCTGCTCCATGCTGATGTTTGGAGGCGGTATCAAAAAGGGTTTCGTTTATGGCAAAACTGCCGATGAACGTCCCTGTAAAACGATCGAAAACCCGATTAAAATAGATCAGGTTCACCAGACGATTTATCAGGCATTGGGTATTTCGGCGGATACTCAATATGAAGTTGAGAAGCGTCCTTTTTACACAACACCCGATGGTAAGGGAAAAGCAGTGCCGGAGCTGCTAGTATAACTAGACAAAGTATAAATTTTAATATTACCAGACACAGCAGGATAGTTGGGGCTTTGACGAATGCTACTATTGTATAAATTATCTATTTAGTATAACTATTTACTACTAGAAGACAATCGAATAGAATAGTAAAAAGTACAGGCATTGTACCAGTATTCAGAAAATATTTTACCTATGAGCTCATCTGCCCTTGCTGTGTCTGAAATGCAACTCATTGAAAATTTTATTCAGGGAGACAGAAGTTCATTTACGACGATTTATAAGAAATACTGGTATAAACTTTTTCTCATTGCACAGAGGCGCTTAAACGATAAAGCAGTTTCCGAAGAACTCGTTCAGGAAATATTTGTGCAGCTTTGGGAAAAACGTGAGTCGCTTCAAATCCAGTCCTTGGAAAACTACCTCGTCCGCGCCGCGAAATATGCGGTCATTGACTACATACGGACACAAATCGTCAAAAATAATTATATCCATTATTACCGTTCGTTCATCGAACAGGAAGATTTGCAGACGGAAAATATCGTTGCTGTCAACGACTTAACCTCATTGATGGAGAAAGGTCTCAAAACGCTGCCCGAGAAATCACAGGAGGTTTTCAGGTTAAGTCGTATGGAAAACTGGCCTGTTACAAAAATCGCTACACACCTTCAGCTTTCTGAAAAAGGAGTTGAATATCACATTACCAAATCCATCAAAACGCTCAGGATTTATCTGAAAGACTTTGTTGTGATTCTGCTCGCATTTTTCCTGATATAACTATTCAGGGAAGATAAACGTCATTCAAGACAAAAAATATAAACATTAAAAGAATTTTTATAATCTGTCTAGGGAATTTTATTCCTGAAACGACTTCGCTGTATAATTAATAATTTCTCTTCTATGACCAGGTCCGATTTTGAAAAATTACTTCAACGCTACACGCGGGGCGAGTGTACAGAAGAAGAGAAAATCAGTATGCAAATCTGGTTTGACAAAATTGAGTCAGAACCGTATTTCACCCTAAATGAATTTGAAAAAGCTGTAACGGAGGAAAAGCTATTCGCTGATATTGAAAACAGAATCAATACAGGCACCACTGAGCAGGAGGACGAAAAGCCATTTCGTAGCCGTCTCAACTCTTATCTGATTTACGGAAGCGTGGCTGCCTCGCTGATACTGGCGGTTTTCATGATGAGAAGCGACTGGACGACGGTGAGATACATGCTATCACAGCAGATCGATGTTGTGGAAAATGATGATAACAATTTCATCAGGAAAGTCAACAATACGGATAAATGCAAGTCTGTAATGTTCGAAGACGGCAGCACCGTTCATATGAAACCTGGCAGCAGCGTCACCTATAAGACTCACTTTGAGCACGATAAAAGGGTCGTTACGCTAAGAGGTAACGCCTTCTTTAATGTAACCAAAAACAAAAAACGTCCTTTTTACGTACTCTGCGAGGGCACGGTCACGCGGGTAATTGGAACAAGCTTTTGGGTTCATACAGACAAAAAGACCAGGTCTGTTGAAGTGGGTGTAAAAACCGGTCGGGTTTCCGTGATTGTTAACAACGACACTAAAAATACAGAAGCAAATGGCGGCCCGAAAGAAGTTTTTCTTACTCCGAACCAGCGCGTTGTTTTTTCAGAAGAGAAAAAGAAAATAGAAAAAATGCTTGTACCTCAGCCGATTTTGCTTGAAACACCGGAAGTCGCGAGGATGAAGTTTGTCTATGACGAAGTACCATTATCCACAGTAATGGAAGAATTAGGACAGAGCTACGGGGTACAAATCAGGATGTCCAATGACAGATTGAAGTCATGCACTTTCACCGGTGATTTGACCGGAATGACATTCGACGAAAAATTTGATCTTGTCTGTGAGTCGGTCGGAACAAAATATAACATTCAGGGAACCAGCATTATACTGACCGGACAGGGATGTAAATAACGTAAATCTATTTTCTCATTTTAAACCACATCTTATGATATAATTAGACCCAGCTCATTTTTTTCAAAAAAAGGCCGGAAGTGAGCCACCACTTCCGGCCGGGAATAACGCCCCATCACTACGATAGTTCATCTGTTTCCAGATGTTGACGGGAGCTCTATGTTTTATTTTTTCCATCTAATAAAACCACTCAAATTTATGAATCAACCGCGACAATTACAATTGTACGCTTCGCTGTACAAGATTATGAAAATATCTCTGGCGCAAGTCTTAATCGGCCTTGTCTTCGGCACAGTATCATTCGCTCATGATATTCATGCTCAGGAATTGCTGAACAAAAACATTTCGCTGCAAATGGAAAACGTTGACCTTAAAAATGCTCTGAACAAAATTGAAGAGCTGGCCAAGGTAAAGTTCGTTTACAGCAAGGAATCAATCCAGGCCAACAGGACGGTATCAGTAAGCGCTGCAAACCAGCACCTGTCGGCAACGCTTGATGCTCTTTTATCTCCGCTGCATATTTCATATCGTGTTGTTTCCGGTCGTATTCTCTTACAAAACGAAACGCCTGCTGATATGAAATTACCGGCAGTAACTGCGATAGCAGACCGTGCGGTGAAAGGAACTATTAGCGATGAAAACGGCCAGGGACTTCCGGGTGTCAGCATCGTTGTTAAAGGAACGTCTACGGGTACAGTTTCAAATGAAACGGGTGCCTACACGATCAATATTCCCGACGCTGGCGGTACGCTGATCTTTTCCTTTCTGGGATATATTTCTCAGGAAATTGCGGTGGGTACCCGTACTTCTGTGGATATTAAAATGGAAGTCGATTCAAAAGCTCTTTCTGAAGTGGTCGTTGTAGGTTATGGTAGCCAGATCAAAAAAGAGATTACCGGTGCTGTTCAAACGATCAAGGCAGAAGAGATTAAAGATATGCCTGTTTCACAGATAACCCAGAAATTACAAGGAAAACTTGCCGGCGTGCAGATCAACCAGACTACGGGAAAACCGGGGCAGGGTATGTCCATCCGTATTCGCGGGCAATTGTCTGTTTCTGCGGGTAGCGATCCGCTTTACGTTGTTGACGGTTTTCCTATCACGGGAAGTATCGGTAACATGAACCCGGACGAGATTGAGGACCTCACCATCCTTAAAGATGCTGCCTCTACCTCTCTTTATGGTTCACGTGCGGCCAACGGTGTTGTGTTGATCACTACGAAGAAATCAACTACCGGAAAAACCAATATCGGTCTTAACGTTTACGTGGGTACGCAAAAAGTTCCGGATCGCGGGCTGGTCAAAATGTTGAATGCCGAAGAATTTGCGCAGTTCAAAAAGGAGTATTATGAAGATCAGAATCAGGCCGTTCCTGACGAATTCAAAGACCCTTCAATATACAGAGGCAAAAACAACGACTGGTATGGTGCATTACTTCGACGGGCTCCGCTTCAAAGCTACAACCTGACTGTAACAACCAACACTGAAAAATCAAGCACATCGGTGGTTGCCGGAGTTTTCACCCAGAAAGGCGTTGTTTTGAACAACTCATACAAGAGATACTCTTTGCGTATCAACAACGAATACCGTGTGAGCGACAAAATAAAACTGGGCTTCAACATTGCTCCCTCTTATATTTTTGACAACACACCAAAATCGGATGGTGACCGTGGTACAGGTATCCTTTTCAACGCATTGCACACCTGGCCGGTAATGCCGATTTATGATGCAAATGGAAATCTTACGACTTATAACACTTTCCCCGGTAGCACAGGTAACATTTTCAACTATCCAAACTGGGTACGTGCTGCCAACCAGTTGACTAATGAAACCAAGAAAACAGGGTTCCTTGGTAATGCATATGCGTCGTATTCGCCGATCAAAGGGTTAACATTCAAAACCTCTTTCAATACAGAGTTCAGGATGGAGAAATTCTTCTATTTCAACCCGTCGACTGCGACATACCAGATTAACGTACCAATTCCCACAACAGCATCCTCGATCCGTTCTGATCAACAGGATTTCAGCTGGTTGAACGAAAATACGGTTACTTACAATAAATCATTGGGTGATCACAATTTCGAAATACTTGCGGGT
This sequence comes from Dyadobacter diqingensis, assembly GCF_024220585.1. GTDB lineage: Bacteria > Bacteroidota > Bacteroidia > Cytophagales > Spirosomataceae > Dyadobacter > Dyadobacter diqingensis. Next base: position 486,286 of record NZ_JAMXKF010000004.1, on the reverse strand, counting down.
TTCACACAGCAGAAATACCGTCGGGAAGTACTGGTAGTCTCTGCAAACACTTATCCAGATGACCGCGTTTCGACTCCGCAAAGCGCAATCAATCTCTCAAGAAGCGGAACTGCCAGTGGTGTAGATCAGTTTACGTTGTCGTCTTACCTGTCGCGTTTGACCTATAACTTCAAAGGCAAATACCTTTTCACCGCAGCAATACGTGCCGATGGTTCTTCACGTTTCGGTGCTAACAACCGCTGGGGAACATTTCCGTCCGCTTCTGTGGGCTGGGTAGCCTCAGACGAAGAGTTCCTGAAAAATGTAAGACAAGTATCCTTTGCTAAACTTCGGGCTAGTTATGGGGTGATCGGTAACAACAACATTGGTAACTATACGCAGTACGCTTTGGTAAACAATACCATTAGCTCCGTTTTCGGAAGCACAGTGGCACCGGGCTCAGCCGTAACTTCACTTGCCAACCCGAACCTTGGATGGGAAACAACCAAGCAGTTTGACCTTGGTCTTGACCTTGGTTTATTCAACGACCGCATCACCTTTGTGTATGACTTCTATACCAAAAGAACAACGAACCTGCTTTATAGCGTACAGATCGCGCAAGAGGCAGGGTTTAGCAACTTCAATGACAACATCGGTGAGATTAAATTCTGGGGAAATGAATTTTCGCTAACAACGCGTAACACGGAAGGTCAGGTTAAATGGACAACCAACGCCAACATTTCATTCAACAGAAACAAGGTTATGGCGCTTTCCGAAGGTGTTGACCGTGTATATGGTGCTGTCAACATTACGCAGGTAGGTAAGCCTTTTGGCCAGTTTTATGGTCTGGTAAAAGACGGGTATTACACCAGTGCGGAAGAGCTTAAAAACCAGCCTGTTGTGCCGGGACGTTCTGCTATCGGGGTTATCCGGTACAAGGATATTAACGGTGATGGTGTAATTACGAACGGTGGGGATAAGGATGACAGAACCATTATCGGTAATCCATTCCCGAAATTCACCTATGGTATCACTAATAACGTATCGTATAAGAACTTCGACCTTTCTGTTACAGGTTCAGGATCACAGGGCAATCAACTTTATGTTACCCATTTGTACAGCACAGCCAACCTGGATGGAGTATTCAACATGGTTGCAGATGTAAAAGATCGTTTCAGAGTTAAAAATACCACAGATCCGGTAACTGGCAACCCCGTAGCTACTACTGTTATTACACAAGGAAAAGGGAAGTTTGGCGCCTCTAACAACGGGGGAAATTACACAGGACTTGAAAGAGACTGGGCCAGTACGCAATTCCTTGCAGATGCATCTTTCTTTACCATTAAAAACGTTACGCTGGGCTACAATATCGGTGTAAAGAATAAAGTGTTTAAGTCTGCCCGCCTTTATGCTTCCGTGCAAAATTTATATGTATTCACGAAATACTGGGGCGGGCCTAACCCTGAAACCAGTGGCGAAGGCGGTGGTACTGGCGATGGTGGTAACCTGAGTCAGGGACGTGACTTTTCAAACTACCCGATACCACGTACCTGGACAGTGGGTTTAAACCTCAATTTCTAAAATACCGTAGCCAGCTATTTAACATTTTATTGATATTGATGATGAGAAAAAAAATAATTATTGCCTGTCTTGCCACTATGGCATTTACAAGCTGCCAGGATAATTTCCTGACCGTAATACCGGAGACGTCGCTGAGTTATGGTATTTTCTTCAAAACCCAGGCTGACTTTGAACAAGCGGTAAATTCCACTTATGCACCGTTGAGATCCATTTTCAACGACCGTGCCTGGAAATTGGGAGAATTGCATTCTGACAATACTTACTATGCCAGAAACCCGCTTTTCGGTGCCGTAGATGCCACTGAAAACATTGCAGATTTTGCAATTCCTACGGCCAATGGTGTCACCGCTAACGACAATGTATTGCAGCAATGGCGCCAGGACTACCTGATCATTTCGAGGGCAAACCAAGTGTTGGTACTCATTGATGGCGTAGACTTTGATCCAGCTGTTAAAGCCAATCTTAAAGGTCAGGCTTTGTTTTTGAGAGCCTTCGCATATTTTGAACTGGCCAGATATTTTGGAGCTGTTCCGCTTCACCTGGTGCCGGTTACCAATCGTCAGGAAGCTCCGCTGCCATTGTCAAAAGTGGAAGACATTTATGCACAGATTGAAAAAGATGCCAAGGAGGCTTCAACCTCATTGTTGTCAAAATCAAAACAAGAGGCAGGAAGAGTAACCTCCGGTACTGCTAAAATGTTGCTTGCAAACCTTTACATGGTTCAGAAGAAGTGGGCAGAAGCATCAACATTACTGAGTGATGTAGTAAAAAGCGGTGAGTATTCGCTGATGCCTAATTATGACGATGCGTTTACAGGAACCTCTGCAAACAAAAACAATGCAGAATCGGTTTTCGAAGTGCAATACATGGAAGGCGCGGCAGGATACAATGGAAATCTGATCTATCAGATCGTTCCTTCCCCGATCACTGCGGCAGAGTTATTACCAATCACAGGAACAAGCAATCCGCAGTCCATCTCTGGTGAAAACAACAACATTCCGACGCCGGACATCATTGCTGCCTATGAAACGGGTGACAAAAGAAAGGATGCATCTATTGGGTATGTTACTTTAAGCCAAAGCCTGAGAGCGGATAAAAAATATCCATACATTAAAAAGTTCGCTCGTCCGCATGCACAACAGGGTAACACGGGCCAGAACTTTCCGGTTTACCGCTACTCCGAAGTACTTCTCTTCTTAGCAGAAGCGCTGAACGAACAAGGGAAACCGTCTGATGCCTTACCTTATTTAAACCAGGTGCGTACCAGGGCAGGGCTTGCAGCAACGACAGCTACTTCTCAGGCAGAGCTTCGTGAAGCAATTTTCAAAGAAAGAAGAGTTGAACTGGCTTTTGAAAACAAACGGTGGTTCGACATCGTAAGAACGGGCAGAATCCAGGAGATTATCGTGCCTTATGGCGCAAGAGTTAAAGCAAATCCGGCTAACTATTATTTCCCTGCCGGGTCTGTTCCCCCAAACAATGCCTTTACTGTGCTTGGACAGTATTATGGATTACCGGCCGTAGAATCGGCGTTAACGCCAAATTTCTAGCAGTTTAGAAATTGTAATAGCCTGTAACCAGATAAAAAGTGTAGTAAGTAAAGTCTTATTACACTTTTTATTTTTTCAAAAAGAATTAAATATTTAGAATGTATTAATAGTTTATAACTTTTTATATTAACTAAACATATTATACTTTTAATTAGGCTGTTAGAATTTGCTTAATTTCGGGTATAACCCGACACAGCAGGATGGTGAGTTCACTCATTCGTTTTATACTTGCAAAATCAGATTTTTCAAAGTTTTAATTTGCTTTATTTAAGTCTGTTTTCTATTCATCATAATCTTAAAATTTATAATTACTTAAACTCTGAGCTGTAAAATGTACACAAAAAAACAATGGTCCAGACTTCCAATCACGCTTGCAGTACTAATTGCTGTAGGTGCTTTTTGCGGGGTTTTAATAAGCAACCGGTCAGCCAAACACCGGCCGCCAGGCTCCAAAGTGGACAAACTTAAACTAGCCGACGGGTTCGTTGCAGAGCATCTTTATAGCCCATCAGAAGAAATGAACGGCTCCTGGGTTTCTATGACCTTTGACGACAAGGGCCGGATGATAACCAGTGACCAGTACGGCGGACTGTTTCGTCTTGAATTGCCACCCATCGGATCGACTGAAAAACCAAAGGTTGAAAAACTGGTGGTTGAAGGCGATACCGCCAAGGTTGCCATGGGTTATGCGCATGGTCTGCTTTACGCGTTCAACAGTCTTTATGTGATGATCAACAACCGCGAAAGCACCCGGTTCCCAAAAGGTAGCGGTCTTTATCGTTTGCAGGATACCGACAATAACGACAAGTATGACAAGATCACTTTGCTTAAACCATTGGTGGGCGAAGGCGAACACGGTCCGCATAGCATTGTACTTTCGCCAGACAAAAAATCGTTGTACGTCGTAGCAGGTAACTTTACCGATCTGCCTAAAATGGATTCTTATCGTTTGATGCCAAACTGGAAAAACGATAACCTGTTTCCATGGATCAAGGATCCACGCGGACACGCCAACGACCGTAACGCGCCGGGTGGCTGGGTAGCACACACGGATCCGGAAGGAAAAACCTGGGAGTTGATGGGTGCTGGTTTCCGTAACTCTTACGATATCGCATTCAACGAAACTGGTGATCTTTTCATTTATGACTCGGATATGGAATGGGATTTCGGTACACCATGGTATCGCCCGACACGTGTTTGCCATGTAACAAGCGGCGCTGAATACGGATGGAGAACTGGTTCTGCCAACTGGTCGCCAACATTTGCGGATAACCTTCCGCCAATCATGAACATCGGACAGGGATCTCCAACAAACCTGATCTATCTGAAAGACGCTCGCTTCCCGGCTAAATACAAAAATACGCTTCTGGCATTTGACTGGAGTTTCGGTATCGTGCATGGCCTTCATTTGAAACCAAGCGGATCAACTTACACGGCTGATCACGAAGAATTCCTTTCGGGTGCTCCGCTGCCTTTGACGGATGGTGCTATTGGACCTGACGGTGCCTTGTATTTCCTGACTGGTGGTCGTCGTCTTGAATCCGATCTTTATCGTGTTTATTACAAGGATTACAAAAACATCCCCGCAGGTTCTAACGCGGCAACGGTAACGATCACGCCGGAACACAAGCAGCGTACCGACATTGAGCAATATCACACGAAAAAGGATCCGAAGGCAATTGATGCGGCATGGCCATATCTGAAAAGTCCTGATCGCTTCCTGCGTTTCGCGGCACGTCTGGCGATCGAACATCAGCCGGTTGCACAGTGGCAGGCCAAAGCACTGGCAGAAAAAGATCCACAATCGCTTATCTACGCGTCGCTTGCATTGGGACGCCAGGGAGATGTAGCCGTGAGAAGCCAGTTGTTGAAAGCCATGATGGGTATTGATCTTAAAAAATTGACAGATGCCCAGAGACAAGATTTATTACGCACTTTCGAAGTGGTATTCTATCGCATGGGTCAGCCGGACGCAGCGCAAAGAGAGCAGCTTATCGCATACCTCAGCCCGAACTATCCATCGGCTAATGCCGGACTTAACCGTTTCTACGCGAAACTTCTGGTATTCCTGGAAGCACCGAAAGTGGTTGACCGTACGCTGGCTCTTTTAGAAAACAACGAGAAATTCGTTGACAAAGACAATGAAATGGTGACTGCCTCAGCGGATCTTATCCTTAGAAATCCTCAGTATGGTCTGGATCTGGCTGGACTTCTGGAAAAAATGCCGCCTGCGCAGCAGATGTTCTACGCGATTTTGTTGAGTGCTGAGAAAACAGGCTGGACTCCGGAAACCCGCGAGAAATATTTTAACTGGTACAAAAAAGCATTCAGCTACCAGGGTGGACGCAGCTACATCGGTTTTATCGACAAAGCACGTCAGATGGCGCTGCAAAACGTACCGAAGGATAAGTTTGAATATTACAACAAACTATCGGGAGCAGATCTTTTGACTAAAAACGGTAACGATCTTGTTAATTTGTATTCACCAAAAGGCCCGGGACGCGGCTGGAAAATTGACAACGCCGTAGCATTGGTTCAGGACAGCCTGCAACACAGGGATTTCGAGCGCGGAAAGCTGATTTTCTCTGCCGTGTTATGTAGCCGTTGCCACATGATCCAGGGAGAAGGCGCTGACGTAGGCCCGGATCTTACGCAGCTTGGAACCCGTTTTTCTCCAAAAGATATGCTTGAAGCGATCATCGAACCAAACAAGGCGATATCGGATCAGTTTGCTTCCATTGCCTACGAGCTGAAAAGCGGTGAATCGGTTGTCGGCCGTCAGGTGAATGAAGATGCTAATTTCTATTACATCGCTCAGAACCCGTTTGATTCCAAAACCGTTCGCAAGATCGCTAAAAAGCAAGTGAAGTCTTCGAAACTGTCGACGGTTTCGATCATGTTGCCAGGTTTGATCAACGGTTTGAACCCGGACGAACTGAGAGATCTGGTTGCCTACCTGATGTCGGGAGGAAACAAAAACAACCCGATTTATCTTGAGTCGGCGGGTTCTCAAAAGAAGACCGGTAAATAGGAGTAGAATAAAATAATTCAGTCTTAAGTAGTGGTGTCACAGGAACGGCGTTTAGCTTTGTAAAGAAGCAAATTTCGTGATCAGTGACACCACTGGTTTTTTACAGTAATTGAATAAAATCATAATGAAACGATTAAAAGTAGTACAACTGTTTTTCTGGCTGGTTATCATCGGTTTGGTATTTACCCAGGCAAAAGCCGATACACCCATTGCAAAAAAGATTTACAAAGTATTAATTATCGATGGACAGAATAACCATAGAAATATGGCTGACGGTACCGTGATGATGAAGAAATTTCTGGAAGAAACCGGTCTGTTTACTGCGGACGTGATTACGACGCCAAAAAAAGGCGAAAACATGGAAAGTTTTAATCCTGATTTTTCCAAATACGACGTGGTGTTATCGAACTACAATGGAGATTCCTGGTCGGAAGCGACCAATATTGCTTTCGAAAAATTTGTAAAAAATGGCGGCGGACTGGTTGTCGTGCATGCGGCGGATAACGCATTCCCGAAGTGGCTCGCTTACAACAAGATGATCGGAATTGGCGGCTGGGAAGGGCGGAATGAGAAATCAGGACCGTACCTATATTTCGATGAAGCCAAAGGAAAAATGGTAAAGGATACAACAAAAGGTGTTGGCGGGAGTCATGGTCACCAGCATGAATTTGCCGTCACCACAAGAGATGCAAAACATCCGATCATGAAGGGTTTGCCAACAACGTGGCTACACCAGAAAGATGAACTGTATGATCGGTTGCGAGGACCGGCAGAAAATGTAAACGTACTTGCAACAGCATACAGCCCCAAGGAACAAAGAGGATCAGGACGCATTGAACCGATGCTCATGACCTTACAATATGGCAAGGGAAGAATTTTCCATACCACTTTGGGCCACGAAACCTATTCGCAGAAATGTGTCGGATTTATTACCACGTTACAGAGAGGAACCGAATGGGTGGCCAGCGGAAAAGTGACACAAGCAGTGCCAGCCGACTTCCCGACGGCAACAAAGGGGAGTGCCAGGCCTTAATAAAACTGAATTACCAGATTAACCATAACTTATAACCAGTTAGATGAAAAGTACATCCAACAGACGTACAGCACTGAAAAATATTGTCGCCGGAGCAGGGGCTTTGGGTTTACCGCTGTCTATGACCAACGTCATGGCTGCTTCCGAAAAAGCGCTTGGCACAAAACTGAACGGTAAAATCAATCACTCGGTTTGCCGTTGGTGTTACAGCAAAATTCCTTTGGAAACACTTGCGCTGGAAGCCAAGAAAATCGGACTTACTTCCATAGAACTTTGCGGACCGGAAGAATGGCCGATCCTGAAACAACACGGTCTTACCTGTGCGCTGCCATGGGGCGAAGGTCTCACCAGAAGTTTGGATAAGGGCTTTAATGATCCTAAAAATCATGAGGAACTGATCAAAGGTTTCACCGATATTATTCCCAAAGTACAAGCCGCGGGTTACACACAGATCATTTGTTTTTCGGGCAACCGTCGCGGGATGAGCGATGTGGACGGGATGATGAATTGTGCCGTTGCGCTCCGTAAGCTGATGCCACTTGCTGAAAAACACAACGTTACGCTGGTGATGGAATTGCTGAACAGCAAGGTGAATCACAAGGATTATATGTGTGATCGCACGGAATGGGGCGCGGGGTTATGCGAGATGGTTGGATCGGAAAAATTCAAATTGCTTTACGACATTTATCACATGCAGATCATGGAAGGTGACGTAATTGCCACCATCAAAAAGTATCATAAATACATCGCTCATTACCACACTGGCGGTGTTCCTGGCAGAAATGAAATTGATGAAACGCAGGAGCTGTATTATCCGGCCATCATGAAAGCCATTGCAGAAACAGGCTATAAAGGTTTTGTTGGCCAGGAATTTGTACCAAGCCGCAAAGACGATATCGCGTCTCTGAAACAAGGAGTTACCATTTGTGATATAGCTTAACCGTCGACGCTCACTGAACATGAAGACAACTACCAACAGGCGTACAATATTGAAAAAAATGGCAGCAGGAGCAGGGTTATCCGCCTTGCCATTAACCGTAACCGATATTTTTGCAGCTTCCGACAAGGCCCTTGGCCCTGAGCTCAAAGGAAAGATCAATCACTCGGTTTGTAAATGGTGTTATTCAAAAATCCCATTGGAAACCTTTGCCCAGGAATGCCAGAAGATCGGGTTAAAATCAATCGAACTATTGGGGCCTGACGAATGGCCGATCCTGAAAAAATACGGACTGACCTGCGCGCTGCCTAATGGTGCGGGCATGGGAATCGAAAAAGGATTTAACGATCCGGCCAATCACGATGCGCTGGTTAAAAGTTATGAAGAGATTTTCCCGAAACTTCAGGCAGCCGGTTACACCACGGTGATCTGTTTTTCAGGAAACCGTCGTGGCATGTCCGATATTGACGGAATGCGTAACTGCGCCGAAGGACTTAAACGTCTGATGCCATCGGCGGAAAAGTATAACGTGACCATGATTATGGAATTGCTGAACAGCAAGGTCAATCACAAAGACTACATGTGCGACCACACGGCTTGGGGCGCGGGACTTTGCGAAATGATCGGATCGGAGAAATTCAAGCTGCTTTATGACATTTACCACATGCAGATCATGGAAGGCGACGTGATCGCGACCATCAAAAAGTATCACAAATACATCGGTCACTACCACACAGGCGGCGTTCCGGGCAGAAATGAAATTGACGAAACGCAGGAGTTGTACTACCCTGCGATTATGAAGGCCATCGTGGATACAGGATTCAAAGGCTTTGTCGCCCAGGAATTTATCCCAAGCCGCAAGGACGATATTGCTTCTTTAAAACAAGGGGTTACGATTTGTGATATTGCTTGATAAAGCATGCGTGCTGATATAGAGAAAACCCCGTTTCTTAGCTTTTGCGATGGAAATGGGGTTTTTACTTATTAATGGATTACGTTCATTATGAAGGAATATACTTAATACATTAAAAGTGCGTCTTTCTTGGACTTTCTCAGGAACTAACCCAAATATCGATCAGGCCATGTGTTTTGTTGGTTAATATAAAGAGGGTTATGAAAACTTGCGATCCCCGTTCTTGGACTAGTTATGGTTTTAAAAACAAAAGGGAGAGTAATGGATGGCATTTTTCACGGTTCGGTACTTGCCTGGAAGTGGATTTGATGCACAAATTTTCACATAAGTATCGGTCCCCGCTTTTTCTAACGCTTGCCGGTAATAGCTTATCTACTCTTTTTGTTTATAGTAATCTTTTTTAGCGCAGTTCTTTTCTGCCTGTTCTACAATGTTCTTAAATAGGCTTCCTTTTGCATAAATTGTCATCCATTCGAGTCCGTTTGATGCAGGTAGACAAATTGCAATATTTCCCCTTTCCGCTTCTTCTCTACATTTTTTTGTCGCTGATGCAGTATTACCTGAATTTGGGGTTGCTGATATGCCTGGTCCATATGTGTTTTTAAACAATTCAGAAAAATTGATTTGTCCATCTTTCAGTATGAATATTATAGAGCCACGTTTCCAAGTTGTCGCATTCCATAAATACTCATTTCCTTTGATGCATTCTTTTCTCTTATCAAATTTAAACTTCCCTCTATCTTTAATTAAAAAGTCAATTTCTTCGAGCTTTATAGGAGTCTGCATTTTACCATAAAGAAAAAAACCATCCTTCATACCACGATAAACGAAAGCATCTATTGATTTTTCCAAAAGCGGCCTAACTACTAATTCGTGGGCTGGCAAAACACTTTTTTCATCATAATTGTGCCTGATATCGCCAGTTAAGTTAACGTTCAAAGGTTTAAAATAATCATTGTTCATGGTTTATGCCTTATCGGGTTAAATTAAAATTATGGTGAGATGTGTGCTGCAGGCAAATCCAGGCACCATCTTTGAATATTGAAGGGTTAATAAATGTTTTGTCTTATCAAAGATAAAGTTACCAATTTTGGTTAATCAAAATTATCTAAACATGCACTTCCAAAAGCTTTTTTTCTCTTCTAATTGATACTTCAAATCTTCCTTATGAGCTGGCAGAAATTTAAGCGCTCTGCTTTCTTCTCTTAAACTCCGATTTTCTACCTTTAAATAATAGATTTCCCTCTCGGTTTTTATCATTGGTTTTATTCAGGTTATTTATTCCAGATTATCATCCTCCTTCACCGGTTTTACCTTCCTGCGTTTTTCTGCCCACAGGTAAAGTGGTGGTAAAAGGATAGGTGCGAAAATTAATGTACTTGTTAATCCGCCGATGATTACCGTTGACAAAGGTCTTTGCACATCCGAGCCGATTCCCGAAGAAATAGCTGCTGGTACGAGACCGATAATCGCTACGACAAGGATAGATAACAACGCTCTGAGCTGTTCTGTCGAAGCGGATAACACATTGCTTCTGAGATCATTTTCAGTGTTCAACACGGCACGGTTGAGTGCTGAAACAAGCAGTACGCCTGCCATTACCGAAATTTCGAAAATACCTACAAAATCAACGCCCGAGAAAACATTAAAATGATAGTTTCTCGGTAAGTCTAAAGGTGCCTCTCTATATCCATGGTAACGTGAAGAACCCGAATAATTTCAGCCACATTATCAGGTGAAAAACGAAAGAATATATAATGCTTCCCGTGCAGAGCTTTCTTATAATCTCTCCGGACTGAATCGATTGCTTTGCCCTTTATCTTACCTTCTCCTATTGCTTCAAAACTAGATAACAGACCATCAATGTACTTTTCTGCTTGGTTAATTGACCATTCATTAACTGTATACTCCCAAATTTTCACCAAGTCGCGCTCTGCAAGCCTGGTAAGCCTATAATTACTCATTGGCTAAAATATTTTTCTTTAATCTAGCCTTGAAATCTATTGGATTGAAGTTTTCCACCCAACCACTCTCTTCTCCTTCAATGAGTGCCTGTCTCAATAATTTAAGCTTTTCTTCTTCTTGCTCTAATAATCGTAGTCCTGCCCGAACAACTTCACTGGTTGAAGCATAACGGCCAGTATCTATCTGATTTTGAATAAACGAATCAAAATGATGGCCTATTGATATGGATGTATTTTTGCCCATTTTCTAGCTGTTTTGTCAAATTAAGGATAAAGTTACCAAAAAATGGTAACTATCTAAATATCCGCTTCCAGAAGCTTTTTTCTCTTCTAATTGATACTTCAAATCTTCCTTATGAGCTGGCAGAAATTCAAGCGCTCTGCTTTCTTCTCTTAAACTCCGATTTTCTTCCTTTAAATAATAGATTTTCATCCCGGCTTTAAAACGATAAAAACCGCACACGAGATCATGGCGGTTTTTATTCATTTTTCATCTATTTCATTTATTCCAAATTATCATCCTCCTTCACCGGTTTTACCTTCCTGCGTTTTTCTGCCCACAGGTAAAGTGGCGGTAAAAGAATAGGTGCGAAAATTAATGTACTTGTTAATCCCCCAATAATCACAGTCGACAAAGGTCTTTGCACATCCGAGCCGATTCCCGAAGAAATAGCTGCTGGTACGAGACCGATAATCGCTACGACAAGGATAGATAACAACGCTCTGAGCTGTTCTGTGGAAGCCGATAACACATTGCTTCTGAGATCATTTTCAGTGTTCAACACGGCACGGTTGAGTGCTGAAACAAGCAGTACGCCTGCCATTACCGAAATCCCGAAAATACTTACAAAACCAACGCCTGCGGAAACATTAAAGTAATAACCACGCATCAGCAGCGCGACAATTCCTCCGCCGAGAGCAAAGAGTATACAGCTCATCGTCACCATGGTATGTGGCAGATTTTTGAACAACATAAACAGGAACAGAAATACCATCACGATGGTCAGCGGAATTGTAAAGGCGAGTTGCTTACCTGCACGTTCCAGGTTTTCATACTGTCCGCCGTACACGATGCTATAACCTTTCGGAACGTGAATTTTAGCATCCAGTTTTTTCTGTAATTCAGCTACGAAACCGCCCTGGTCACGTCCGCGGATATTGGTACGGACCGTCACCATTCTTTTGCTTCCGTAACGGTAAATGTTCGTCTGACCTTCAATAAAATGAATATCGGCCAGCTGGTTCATTGGGATTAACGCACCGGTCAGCGATGGTATTTGAAGGTTTTTGATGGCATCAATCGAGTTTCTATATTCTGGCAGGAATCGTACGACGATGTCATAACGTTTGGTACCGTCATACAACGTAGAAATGGTTTTACCGCCAATGGCCGCTTCAATCATGTTTTGAATATCCGCAACATTGATCCCAAAACGTGCCGCGTTCTGACGATTGATGTTGATAGCAAGCTGTTCCTGCGGGCCTTCCTGCTCAATGTTGACGTTTTCTGCACCTGTTGTAGCCTTCACAATTTTAGCGATACTGTCGGCTTTCATACGCATCATGCCCAAATCGTCACCGACAATGGATATGGCAAGGTCGGCCGCGCTACCTGTTACAATTTCCATCACCTGGTCAATAATTGGCTGTCCGGACGAAAAGGCAACTGAAGGTAACTGCGCTTCCAAATCGGTCTTAATTTTTTGTACCAGTTCCTTTTTAGTGATGGTTTTGCTCCAAAGATCATAGTCCTTCAACCCGATCAGGATTTCATTTCTGTTCGCCGGGAAGGGATCCGTCCCGTCATCATTACGCCCCGACTGGGTAATTACAAAGGATATCTGCGGATATTTTGCGATGATCTTTCTGATCTTGGGCGCATAACTTGCATTTTCCTGAATGGTGATACCGGCAGGGAAATTACCCCGTAAAAAGATTGACCCTTCATCCAGCGTGGGTAAAAACTCTGAACCCAGTTTAGCACCAAACAGCACCAGAACCATCACAATACCGAAACCAACCAGTACCGTAGTTTTGTAATAACTAAGGAAAATCGCGACTGTTTTAGCATAAATTCTGGTCAATCCATCCAGAACAAAATTCTTGTGTTCCTTCATTGGTTTGTCCGGATTTGCCAGTTGCTTCTTGTATGCGAAGGAAATTAACACTGGTATAAAAGTTAACGCGGCTATCATAGAGCCGATTACAGCAAAAGCCAGGGTTAAAGCCATTGGAGAGAAGAGTTTACCCTCCACACGTGTCATCAGCAAAATCGGCATGTAAGCCAGAATGATAATGGTCACGGAGAAGAATATTTCTCGTCCAACTTCCTGTGCTGCAAGCAAGGTAATCTTTACAATGCCCTGTTGTTTTTCCTCGGCCGTCGCCGTTCTGTACTTCCGGATCAGGTGTTCCGCCATCACACAGGCACCATCAACGATGATACCAAAATCGATCGCACCAAGCGAAAGCAGGTTGGCAGGAATACCTGTCAGACGCATTAAAATAAAAGCAAAAAGCAAAGAGAAGGGTATCGTCAGAGCCACAACCAGCGCACTTCTGACGCTTCCCAAAAAGAAAATCAAAAGAATAATAACGATTGAAATCCCTTCAAAAAGTGTATGTGCAACGGTTTCAAGTGAGTGATCGATCAAGAAACTTCTGTCGTAGAGCGGACGTAAAGTCACGCCTTCCGGCAATTCGCTTCCCTGTAATTCGGTCATACGTTCCTTTAAAACTTTCAAAACCTCACTCGGGTTTTCATAACGACGAAGCAAAATAATACCCTCAACGCCACCGCTTACATCCACACTATCCTTTGTAATGGTATAGCCCATCACACCACTTGGCGGTGGCGGGGTAATTTCGACAGTCGCTACATCGCGAAGAAATACAGGAACGCCGTTTTCAGATTTCAACACAATGTTCTGAATATCCTGTTCGGTTTTGATCGCGCCCAAACCGCGTACAGCAAAACCCTGGCCACCACGGGAAATAATATTACCACCGGTATTTTGGTTATTCTTATCCACCGCGTCCATTACGTTCTGTAAGGACAAACCGTACTTAACCAGTTTCTGAGGCGACGTCAGAATATGAAACTGTTTCAAAGGCCCTCCAAAAGTTGTAACATCTGCTATACCAGGAACTTGCAACAAGGCCGGTTTAATAACCCAATCCTGCAAATCTCTGAGTTGGGTAGGACTGAACGTTGGTGGTGCCTCCACTACATAACGCAGGATCTCGCCAACAGCAGTTGACAGAGGAGCCAGTTCAGGCGCGACACCAGCTGGCAGTTCAGCCGCAGCGACGCGTTCCAAAACCTGCTGTCTCGCAAAATAATCGTCCGTTCCGTCTTTGAAAGTCAGCTGTACAACGGATAATCCAAAAATGGTACGGCTTCTGCGGTCCAGTACATTAGGCGTATTTTGCAAAGCGCGTTCGATCGGGACAGTCACCTGTTGTTCCACTTCTTCGGCCGCACGACCGGGATATTGTGCAATCACAATAACGTTTGTATCCGCTATATCGGGATAGGCTTCTATTTTGAGCTGGGTAAAACACCAGTAACCGATGCCCATCAATACAAAACTGATGGAAATAACCACCCATCGGTTTCGTAAACTAAAAAAAAGCAAGTTCTTAATCATCTAATTCCACTTGTCTACGTGATGTGTAATAATAAATCCGCTTTTCACTTCCTTGCGTAGTACTGTCAAAGCCGCTTTTACTTTTTCCTCTTCATCAATGAATGTGATCATAATGGGCGTTTCATCGAAACTGAACAAATCATACGGTCGGTTTATATGTTTGCTTTCGTCATAACCCAGCCGGCCGATGAAAACAGTCGCACCCCTGATTTTCTCTTTCATGAGCAGCTGCATCATGTATTCGTACAATGGCTGCTCGCGGAAAAACTGATCTTTTCCGATAAATATCTGTGCTTGTAACATGCTCTTTATTAAGTGTTAATATCCAAAAGAGAGTCCTTTCAACTGCATTACACCTTTGATTGCTACGGAGTCACCGTTATCCAGTCCGGAGAAAACAATGATCCTGTCACCAACCTGGTCGCCGATATTGACTTCTTTACGCTGGAACCCGTTTTCACCGCTTTTCACAAACACATAATTTTTCCCCTGGATCGTGATGAGCGCATCTTTATTTACGCTGATATTTTTACCTTCACTGACGCCAAATCCAACCGTGCCAAACATCCCGGCTTTCAGTTTTCCGTCTGCGTTGTTCATGCTGACCCTGAGTTTTACCATACGTGTTGTAGGGTCCACCATGTCGGCTACGTTATCGATTCTGCCATTGAATTTTTCATTGGGAAAGGCCGTGAACTGCATCACACACTGGCTTCCGCTTTTGATCTTGCTGATATCATTCTCTGGAATATCACAGGTAACATAAGCTGTCCCGGCTTTGGCGCGGCGAAGAATTTCGGCTTGAAAACCGCCTTCTTTCAGCTTTGTCTCATGCTCAATAAGGGCTGCTCTTTCGTTATTAAGATTGGTCTCTTCCATCGCCATAGCAGTCTGAGCATCAAGCAAATCCTTCCCCGTAGCGGCACCGTGCTGTTGCAGATCCTGCACACGGCTCAACTCGATTTTCCGTTGTTTGATGTTCACATTTTGTATCTGATTGATCGTAATCAGATGCTGGATCAATTGGGTATAACTGCCGGCCAGATCAGGATTTTGAAACAAAACGATGTTCTGAGAGGCTCCTTCATTGGACTTAACCACCGTGGCCGAAACCGTTGCGGGAGCCGCAATATCTGCGGTCAGTGCACTGCTTCCGATGGTTTCCGTCTGAAAAAACTTAACACTTTCAGCCTTCGGAAAATCGATTTTGGCACCATTGTCAGTAATTTTCGGCTCAATATTTTCTACTTTGGCAGATTTCTCCTCTTTTTTCCCGCAGGAAACAAGCAGTATTCCAAAAACCCAGCCGTACTTCAATAAATTCTTCATGATGTTATTGCGCGATTTGATTAATTATGCCAGAAGCGTACAAAAGTTTGATGTAGCTCTGACGGTATAGTTGTAAGGTTTCGTAGTATTGCTGTTGGGTGTCAAGCCAGCTGCGTTGCGCTTCCAGAAAGTCGATAATGGTTGTGCCACCGCGCAAATAAGAATATTTCACGTTATTCAAAATCGTCTGAGACTGAGTCAGTAAGCCCGTAAAATTTAGGAGATTTTGTTTCTGCGTCTGATAGCTGCTATAAGCTGTGGAAATCTCGCTTTGCACCAGTGATTGAGTTGCCAGTAAATCCTGTTCAGCCTGTTGTTTCAGTACATGTGATTTCCGGATTTCTCCCTGGTTTCTTGAAAAAATCGGGATTGCAATAGTCCCGTAAACGCCCATGTAAGGCGCGCCATTTTGTGGGTTAAAAATTGCTCCCAATTCCGGTACCGGCAAAGCCATCGATTTTTGAAGTTTGATATTTGAGTTGGCTACATCAATGGTTGATTTCAAAGTCTGGATATCACTGCGCGACTGCAAGGCCTGTCGAAGCAGATCGTCTACGTTTGCGGGAAATGCAAACTGAAAATTATCAGTCGTGTCTACGCTAACGTCGTCCTGAATGCCTATCAGGTATTTCAGGTTAGTAATTTCATTTTTATAATTCTGATCCGCGGATTTCATCTGAACGGTATACTGGTTAGCCAGCAGTTCTGTTCTGGCAAGATCCGTCGTCGTGATCACCTGGTTTTTCAAACGCACTTTATTGATATTCACCAGGCTGTCAATATTACTTTTGGCAATATTTAAAATATCCAGCTGCTTCCGTGCCGACCACACATTCAGCCATTTGCTTGCCACGTCCTGAAATAAATTCCTTTCTGTTTCCGTGTAAGCTTTCTGAGTGAGGATCACATTCTGGTTCGCAAAGTCAATTTTGTTTTTACGCAGTTCGGGCATTTGAAAAGGCTTGGTAACCTGCCACCAGACTTGCCGGTTCAGATGGTTTCCCCAGCCGGTATTATCCGGAAATTTCGAAGTTTTAACCAGTTGTAACGACTGATTGTTCAGGATAGGATTGGGGCGTAAATTCGCTGTAACGATATCTGTTTCAGCAATATTGACATTCAATTGTTCCTTTTTCAGGATCGGATTGTTCGTTTTGGCTGCCTGCAGCGCTTGCTGCAAACTGTATTTGGTTTGAGCAGAAACCGGCTCAAAAATCCAAATCGATGTAACGATGGCGGTGATTATTAATACTCTGAAATGCATTGCCTTCTTATTAGTTGCTAATATGATAGCAAAAGTGCATTTACTATGTAACAAGTACCGTTAGAGACCTTATAGAAAATTATTAGAAAAACATTAGAGCGTAATAAACCGTCCTGGAAGCGTAGGGGAGTACTTCCAGGAAATTCCGGTGGTCTATATACTTTTATAAATGGGGGAGTACTACCGTAAAAACAGTGCCCTTATCAATTTCAGATTCAACGGAAATGGAGCCCTTATGAAGTGAGATAATTTTCTGAGTGAGGGAGAGGCCAACGCCGTTTCCCTCGGCAAATTTTTTATTATTTCCCCTGAAGAAGGGAGTAAAAATTAATTTTAAATCTTCTTTAGATATACCTATTCCACGATCACAGAAATTCAAAATTAATTTTTCATTTTTAAAACTGATTTTAATCGTCATCACCGGCTCCTTCGAAAACTTCCCTCCGTTCTCCAGCAGATTGGCAAACGCCACATTCAGCAGATACTCATTCCCTATGACCGATATCTCTTCATCGGTATCAAACTCATTTTCATAATGTATATCGATCAGATAATCCGGATGCTCCTTCTGCACCTTCTGTCTCGCATCCAAAAGAATTTCGTCTATCCTCACCTCTTTAAACCCTATCTCCGACGGGTCATAACTTGCCTTGGCAAAGTCAAGCAGACTGTCTGAAAGTTTGGATAAGCGGTGCGCGTCGATCAGCGTATTGGAGATAACTTTCTTATATTCAGCTACACTACGCTCCTTATACGTCGACAATTCAAGCTCAGTAATCAGTACAGCAAGCGGCGTCCTCACCTCGTGTGATATGTTCGACACAAATTGTTTCTGTGCATCAAATGAGTTTTCCAGCCTGTCCAGCATCTCATTAAACGTCGCGGCGAGCTCGGCCAGTTCATCCTTTCCTTCCGCATGGCCCAATCGCAGATCCAAATTAGAGGCTGTGATACTCTTCACCTTCCCAACAATTTCTGTTACCGGCAACAAAGCTTTTTTTGAGAAAAAACGACCCGCCGCATAAATCAGCACAATCGAACAGAAAAAGACAAGCCAGATGGTTTCGCTGAGATGTCGTAATTTGCTATAACCATATTCATCATAGGCCGACGCCGTCAAAACATAATTTTTGCCCTGATATGGAAACAGCAGCCCGACAACCTGCCAGTCTTTCTGATAAAAACGTATGTATTTTTTTGTCCTGATCCGGTTAATCATCTGCTCCGTTTCCTTTACTTCGTCAATGTCGGCGGCATCATGATAAAGCAAATTGAAGGAAGTATCATAAATAGCCACCTGCACTTCACTAAGCGTTTCACGGTTATTCTTATAGATAGTCTGAAGGGTATGCGCGTCTACTTTTGCTTCAAAAAATAGTTTAGCCTTCGTGATTGTCTCCTGATGCAGCCTTTTAAAGAATTCAGTTTCTCTACTTTGATATGCAGAATAATACACCAGCGCCGCAAAAACTAAAAGTATAGTTGCGGTCAGTACCGTGAAAAGAATACTTAATTTACTCCGGATTTTCATAACTCAGCTAACTTTCAATATTTCAGATTTCCAGGTATTATTCAATTTTTTCATGAGTAGTAATCCTTCTCCGTCACCATCCGTATGTCCTGCAAGTTCGCCATTATTTGTCCAGAAAGAGCTTTCACCAGCCGCTTCAAAGCCGTATGAAGGACCTCCAAAATTAGACATCAAAACACTCATGGATAGATTTTTAGCATACGATTGAAGATCATTAAGGCCTTGACCGATACCATTGGGCGTATAGAAAATACTGGCGATATAGAGACTGGTTTTCAATTCGGCGGCGCGTGCCGGGTGTATGGGATTTGTTATATCCGCACATATGGCCAGCGAAACAATTTCACCGTCAAGTTCAAATTGAAGATCATCCTTTGCACCGGGGACAAAATAGCTTTCTTCGCCGTCATGAAGAAACTGTTTGGTGTATATCATATCCGGAAAACCGGGACGGATTACAAACATACCAATGTGTAAACCAGTGACAAGCAGGATAGGGGCTCCGGCCAAAATAACAATGTCTACGGCATTAGACAGAGCCCTAAGTGGTTCCAGACGCTTATCATGCGGGAAAAAGGCAAGCGATTTTCCTAGCTCACGTTCATATCCCGTAAGTGACATTTCGGGAAAAACTATAAGCCTGGCACCATGATCTGCCGCCATAGTAACCAGCCGAATATGGTCATCAAGATTTCCGGCAATGTCATTTCTTTTAGGAATTGTCTGTGCTGCGGCAATGATCATGGCAAATTTTTAATTTCTACAATCCTTCATTTCTTAAAATAAAACCCATCCCGGCCTTGGTATGAATCAGTTTTGGATCAAAGTTCTTGTCAACTTTCTTTCGCAAATAATTGATATACACATCAATAAAGTTGGTTCCTGTGTCAAAATGCGTATCCCATACCTTGTCGGCAATTTCGGTTCTTGACAAAACACGTTCCTTATTCTGCATCATGTATTCGAGCAGCTTGAATTCCTTTGGCGTCAGAACGATTTCAATACCCGAGCGTTTTACAATTTTCGTCTGATCATTCAATTCCAGATCTGCATATTTCAGAATATAATCTTCACGTTTCGCTGTGTGCCCGCTACGTTTCGTTAGCGCGCGCAACCGGACATGTAATTCTCTAAAATCAAATGGCTTGACCAGATAATCATCAGCACCGGCGTCGAAAGCTTCCACTTTATCGTTGGTAGTCCCCAGGGCTGTAAGCATTAAAATGGGAATATCCGGTTTCACCGCACGAACCTCCTTACACAAATCTATTCCATTGACACCCGGTAAAATAATGTCCATGATGATCAGATCATAGTCATTTTCAAGTGCAAGATATTTCCCGGTCAAACCATCGAACGCAAGGGTAGCCGTGTAGCCATTTTCTTCCAATCCCTGTCTGACAAGGACCGCCAATCTTTCTTCATCTTCGATGATCAGGATATTCATAAACGCGTATTTGTAACTTTTACAAACATACTACGATTCAGCTAGTAAATCACAAATATCTGAGCTTCGGATGATCAATTTCGCGAATCATTACACTGGCAAATCAACTTCGCAGCGATAATTGCTATATTTTTCTAGTAAAATCCTAATATCAATTCAATATTGGAATTAAACCCGTCAGATATTGAACATTAAAATATTGATCTAAATACATGAAACTGAATATATTAAACACCAAATTTAGATATTCATACCGCACGAGGTTTAAACAAACAATTCAACCCGGCCAGATGACCAGTACAGACAAATGTCGCACTGATTTTCTCATACCCATTTGTTGTATAATTTATATTATGTTAAATAGATATTCTCACAAAAAAGAAGATACCTATACAGGTATCTTCTTTCATTTATTGTATTTCTTTATTAACTTCTTATTCTTCTACACAAGTAACTCCTTTTCCAGAGAATTGTTCAAGAACGTTATTTACTGTTGCAAGGTTTTCCTTAGCATCAGCTTCGTCTTTTACCTGGATAGCTTTTTCGAAGAATGGCTTAGCCTTTTTGAAACGACCGCATACACGTCCTTCAACTTCTTTACCGCGAGCCTGGTAATCTGTCATGCTCATGTTGTCAACTTCACGTTTCAATTCAACAGCTTCGTTGAAATAGAAAACCCCAAGGTTATACAAAGCATCGTAGTTTGCAGCGTCAAGTTCCAAAACTTTCTTGTAGGCACTGATCGCTTCTGTGTTTGCAGTTGCCTTTTTCGCTTTCAAGTCTGCAAGTTCTTTTTCCAATGCAGCATTATCGTTTCCTTTTGCAGCATCTTCGGCAGCTTTGATTTCAGCCTGAATTGAAGCAACAGCGTCAGTAGCCTCTTTTTTCTTAGCAGCCGTTTCAGTTAATTGGCGCTTCAAGTCCGCAGCATTTTTTGGAGCTTTCTTCAAAAGACCAGAGATACGTTTTGTTTCACCATCGTAGATCTCAATCTTACCTTTTTCAGCTTCAAGTTTTTTGCCCAGCTCGCCAGCCTTCGTTGTTCCCGATCCTAATTTACCCTGAACTTCTTTGATCTTCCCACCCAATTTGGTGTTCATGTTATCATAAAGAATACCAAGGTTAACAATGTTCTGAACATTTGTCGGATCAGATTTCGTAAGGTTAGTCAACTCAGTAATCGCCTGATCTTCTTTACCAGATGCCAATAAAATGTTAACAACCTCCGATTTCAAATCTTTGTTATTTGGAGAACGCTCCAAACCTTTATTCAAAGTTGCAACCGCTTTATCGAAGTTATTTTCAGCGCGGTACAATTGTGCAAGTCCGTAGAATACGCTTGGGTCTTTCCCACCGTTTTCTGCATACTTTTCAAACTGAGCTTTTGCTTCGTCTTTCTTATCGATTTGCTGAGCAGCAATACCACCGTACAAACTTGCAAGTGTATCTTTCTTATTGATTTCCTGAGCTAACTGGAACATCTCCAAAGCACCGCCAAGATTTTTACCCTGATATTTTTCAGCACCCTGTTTTACAAATGCGTTGAATAAAGTAACATCTTCACCACTCAAAAATTTCTGAGCGTCTTTACCTTTTTTAGTCGGTTCAAGTTCTACTACTTTTTTATATGCTTCATAGGCAGTTTTCGCAGCACTTGAATCTATTTCAGATCCCTGGGCAGCAATATCCGAATATGTCTTTGCACGATCCATCCAGAAACTTGCCTTCGCACTTGCCTTAGCATCTTGTAAACCTTTATCGCTTTTCTCTTTATCCTTGCGGAGCTGATCTACCATTGCCTTGTTCACAGCATCCTGCGAGTAAGCAGAAAAGCTAAGAAGGCCAAGTGCAGAAACAAAAAACATTTTTTTCATAGATCTCAATTGGTTGTGAATGATAATTTCAAAATACAAATATTAATAATTAAGCTAATTATTACAAAAATCATGCCTCTGGCGTCTCAGAATCGTCATTTTCAACCTCCTCGTCATCATCATCGCTTTCGATTGCATCTACAATTTCATCTTCCACAGCTTCTGCATCATCAGCTTTAATGATCAGTGAATCAGTTGCTTCATTCACGATTACATTTCCGTCTTCATCCAGTTCCTCCAATTTTTCATCCGGATCTTTAAGGATACGGGTTACCGAAGTGATTTCATCTGAATTGTTCAAACGGATCAGTTTAACACCCTGCGTATTACGTCCGGCCTGACGGATATCCAGAACACTCATACGAATGGCGATACCATTACGTGTGATGATCATCAAATCATCCTGTTCGGTTACTTCACGGATTGCAACCAGCTTACCAACTTTGTCAGTCGCATTCATGGTCGAAACACCCTTACCACCACGATTCGTTACACGGTAACTATCAATAGCTGAGCGCTTTCCAAATCCATTTTCCGAAACAACAAGCAGCTGCGCATCTTCACGATTGATACAAACCATACCGATCACTTTGTTCTCAGGATCGTTCAGGTTGATACCACGAACACCGGCAGCCGTTCTGCCCATTGGCCTCACTCCTTTTTCGTTGAAACGAACCGCACGGCCGGCGCTTGATGCAATAACGATATCGTTGTCCCCGTTCGTCAAAGCTACATCCAGCAGACGGTCACCTTCATTGATCGAGATTGCAATTATACCATTTGTACGTGGACGGGAATATGCTTCCAGCAAAGTTTTCTTAATTGTTCCTTGCTCCGTACACATAATGAGGTAATTATTGTTGATATAATCCTCATTTGTCAAAGTACGAACATTGATCACCGAACGGATCGAATCTCCGTTTTCAAGACTGATCAGGTTCTGGATCGGTCTTCCTTTCGAAGTTTTGCTTCCTTCCGGCACTTCATACACTTTCATCCAGAACAATTTACCAAATTCGGTAAAGATGAGCAGATAGTTAAGCATCGTCGCCGAGAACAAATGTTCCGTAAAGTCAGCGTCCTTGGTTTTCACACCACGGGAACCTACCCCACCCCTTGTTTGTGTCCGGTACTCCGCCAAAGGTGTACGTTTGATATATCCTTCATGAGAAATGGTAATAAGCATTTCTTCATCCGGAATCATATCTTCGTCGCTGAATTCTTCCGCAGCAAATTCAATTTGCGTACGACGTTCGTCACCGTAGCGATCTTTGATATCCCCAAGTTCTGTTTTGATTATTTCGAACTTACGGTACTCGTTTGCAAGAATGTCCTTCAAGTCAGCAATGATCAGCATGATCTCTTCAAACTCCTTAACAATCTTGTCTCTTTCAAGACCTGTCAATCTTTGAAGACGAAGTTCAAGAATCGCTTTGGCCTGAATTTCGCTCAACGCAAAGTTCTCCATCAAACCGTTTTTCGCGATTTCCGGATCACGCGCGCTACGGATCAAAGCAATCACTGCATCAAGATTGTCCAGTGCAATAATTAAACCCTGCAAGATATGCGCTCTCTTTTCAGCTTCACGTAATTCATATTCCGTACGACGCGTAATCACGATGATACGGTGGTCAATGAAATGCTTGATAAGGTCTTTCAGGTTCAACATCACCGGGCGGCCTTTTACAAGCGCCACGTTGTTTACACTGAAAGATGACTGAAGCGGCGTGTACTTATAAAGGTGGTTAAGAACGATATTGGGAATAGCATCTTTTTTCAAATCGAAAACGATCCGCATCCCGTCTCTATCCGATTCATCACGGATATCAGAAATACCGTCAAGTTTTTTGTTATTGATCAAACCTGCAATTCCTTCGATCATGGCCGCTTTGTTAGTCATGTAAGGAATCTCAGTCACAATAATCTGCTCGCGGCCTGTTTTTGTTACGTCAAAAGAAGCTTTTGCACGAACGATGATACGTCCACGGCCCGTTTCCATTGCAGCACGCACACCCTGGTAACCGTAAATAATACCTCCCGTCGGGAAATCCGGTGCCTTGATATGCTGCATCAGCTCAGGAATCGTAATTTCATTATTGTCGATATAAGCCATCACACCGTCCACAACTTCTGATAAGTTATGTGGTGCCATGTTTGTAGCCATACCCACGGCGATACCTGACGACCCGTTTACAAGTAAATTTGGAAATTTAGCAGGAAGAACCGTTGGCTCCTCCAAAGAATCATCAAAGTTGGGCTGAAAATCAACTGTATCCTTACCCAAATCATTTAACAATTCATCTGCAAGACGTTTCAATCTTGCTTCTGTATAACGCATCGCGGCCGGTGAGTCACCATCGACAGACCCAAAGTTTCCTTGTCCGTCAACAAGCATATAACGCAGTGACCATGGCTGAGCCATACGCACCATTGTATTATAAACCGAAGCATCACCGTGCGGGTGATATTTACCTAAAACCTCCCCTACTATACGAGCTGATTTTTTGTGTGACTTATTGTAATTCACACCCAAATCAGACATACCATACAACACGCGTCTGTGCACCGGTTTCAAACCATCGCGAACGTCGGGTAAAGCGCGGGAAATAATAACTGACATCGAGTAATCGATGTATGCTCCTCGCATTTCATCCTCAATATTAATGGGGATAATGTTTTCACCTGAAGATTCTGCCATAAACAATTAGAAAAGAATCAAAAATTTAAAATGAGAGATTGATTTTATACAAATACTCACTGGATTATTACAATACTGTAAATACCAAAAAGTCAAATTTCGCTATTTTTAGGCATTCTAACAAACTTCTTGGAGCCTTATTACGCACAGACTTTCTATCACCGTGATACTGCGGAATTTAGATATTCTTTTTTTCCCATACCGGTGGTATGGGTTGAGGTATTTCAGCCTTTCAGGCTGTTTTCGTCCGACTTTTTTTAAGAGAAAATGGATCGGAAAGTGTTAAAATGTCACTGTTTGTAAATTTATTTACTTTAATCTCTTTTCATTTGTGATCCTGTGTCCTTTTACACTAGCGATTGAAGAAATTTTAAAACAAATCCGGTTCTATCGTTAAATTTGCCCATCTGCCTCCTTATAACCTTAAAACCTCATTTCCTAAATTTCTCTCTATGCCGTTATTACTGACTTTCCTTTCCATCTTGTGTCTGATCCTGCTGATCGCATGGCTTAAAATTGATACTTTCATTTCTTTCCTTCTGGTCTCGATCGGACTGGGACTTGCCAGCGGTCTTGATGTTGCAACAGTCAGTAAGGCAATTCAAAAAGGTGTTGGGGGCACTTTGGGCGACCTCGTACTCATCGTAGGTTTTGGCGCGATGTTAGGAAAACTCGTCGCCGACAGTGGCGCCGCCCAGCGAATAACCGACGCGCTTATCGGCGTTTTCGGTCAGAAATACATCCAATGGGGAATGGCGCTCGCTGGATTTGTCATCGGTATTCCTCTTTTTTATAACGCCGGCTTTGTCATCGTTATTCCTTTAATATTTATGATTAGCGCGACGGCGCGTTTACCATTATTATATATAGGTATACCCATGCTTTCTGCGCTGTCCGTGGCACACGGTTATTTACCACCTCACCCCTCGCCTGCTGCTATTGCCAGCCAGCTGAGTGCAGATCTTGGTAAAACACTATTTTACGGATTAATTGTTTCGATCCCGGCCATTGCAGTGGCTGGCCCGATATTTGGCAGTACTTTAAAAAGATTTACTCCGAAACCTGACGAAGATCTTTTTAATGTTAAACCCCGTCCAACTTCCGAATTGCCAGGCTTGGGCATAAGCGTCGCTACTGCTTTGCTTCCTGTTTTCCTGCTGACCACAATGTCGGGAGTGAAAAGAATTTATCCTGACAATCAGCTGATCGCGTTACTTGCCGAACCGTATTTCGGTATGCTGGTTTCGGTTCTTTTTGCAGCCTACGCCCTGGGTATTCAGCGCGGTCTGAATATGAAAGGCGTTGGCAAATCTATGGAAGAAGCTTTCAAAGGCGTGTCTGTTATCCTTTTGATCATTGCAGGCGCAGGTGTTTTTAAAGAAATCATGACAGCCAGCGGCGTCAGCACTTACATCGCAGAAAGTCTGGTAGGCATTGATATTTCACCGATCATTTTAAGCTGGGGAATCGCGGCGGTTATCCGTGTTTGTGTAGGTTCCGCAACGGTTGCCGGGTTAACCACCGTCGGCATACTTTCACCATTGCTCATCCATTCGCCTGTCCCGCCTGAGCTTATCGTATTATCCATCGGTTCAGGAAGTTTGATGTTTTCCCACCTGAACGACGGCGGGTTCTGGCTGTTCAAAGAATACTTCAATTTAAGTATTAAGGACACCTTACTGACGTGGTCCGTCATGGAAACAATTGTATCAGTAATGGGTTTGTTGGGCGTTTTAGTATTAAATTTGTTCGTGTAAGAGTAAAACAGAGACACTTTTGCATCTTTCAAAAAACAGTACTTTTATCACTTATCTGATTATTGCATGACTCCTGAATCCAATTTCGAAGCACTGGGACTTAATTTACCACCGGCACCAAAACCACTTGGTGTTTATAAACCATATCTTATCGTCGACAACCGCTGGGTTTATGTTTCCGGACATGGAACCGTTCAGGACGACGGAAGCCTGATCATCGGCCGTATCGGTGCAGATCTTGATGTGGAAGAAGGCAAACTGGCTGCACGTCAGGTAGGTCTGACCATCCTGTCAACCCTGAAAGCAAACCTTGGAAGCCTGAACCGGATCAAGCGGGTAATCAAGATTTTGGGTATGGTGAACGCGACAAGTGATTTCGAACGTCACCCATACGTTATCAATGGATGTAGCGAATTATTTGCCAAAGTTTGGGGAGAAGAAAATGGTATCGGCGTAAGAAGTGCTGTGGGCATGGGAACCTTACCAGACAATATCCCTGTTGAAATTGAAGCGATGTTCGAACTCGAAGAAAACTAATAAGTCTTTTTGATTGCTGGTTTGACATGCTCCTTTTATAACAGAAAGGCGGTCCGGATCAGCAATCTTCATTTTTATCCCATAAAAATCAAAAAACGATGTGGTATCTGCTCAACAAACCAGAAGAAGTAATTTCCCCTTCTCTTCTTTTTTATAAAGATAGAATCGAAAATAATATTCGTAGTATGGTTCATATGGCCGGCGATGTAAACCGGCTAGTGCCACATGTTAAAACCCACAAAACGGCTGAAATTGTAAAAATTCAGCTGGAAGCAGGTGTTAATAAATTCAAATGCGCCACCATTGCGGAGGCCGAAATGCTGGCTGATGCAGGAGCAAAATGGATTTTGATCGCTTATCAATTGACCGGCGCAAACATCCCCAGGTTATTCGCACTAAGAAAAAAATATCCGGAAACGACATTTTCATCACTGATCGATAACGAGCAGTCGGCACAGGCCCTGCAAGATATATCAGAAACGGAAGATGTTGTATCAACGATTTTTATTGACGTCAACAATGGCATGAACCGCTCCGGACATCCAACAAACGGTCTGCTGCTTTCGCTGTACCGTTTTTTAAGCGGCCTTCCCAATGTTGAAGTTTCCGGCGTTCACGTTTATGACGGGCATATCCGAAACGCGGAATTTTCCGAACGGAAAGCCGAAAGTGATGCCGCATTTGAAAAAGTATATCCCTTACTGGATTTAATCCGTGAAGATATCGGTACCGAGCCGGTTGTCATTGCCGGCGGCTCTCCCACGTTCACGGTGCATTTGCTTCGCCCGGATGTGCTCCTGAGCCCGGGAACGAACGTACTCTGGGATTGGGGTTATGGTGATCAGTTCGACGACCAGCCTTTTCTACATGCGGCGCTTATCTTAACGCGTGTCGTTTCAAAACCTTCGTGTGGCGTTATCACCATCGATCTTGGACATAAAGCCGTTGCTGCTGAAAATCCTGTTGACAGAAGATTCCGAATCTTAAATCTGAATGGGTATACGGTGACCGGCCAGAGTGAAGAACACGGCGTTTTGCAAATCGGAGAAGATGTCTGGGAAAATATCCAGATTGGTGATGTTTATTACGCCCTGCCATATCACATTTGCCCATCAGTCGCTCTGCATGATTATGCGTCCGTCATCGAAAATGGCGAAGTTACCGACGAATGGAAAATCGTTGCAAGAAACCGCAGACTTACTGTATAAATAAGCGAATTTTGAATGAGTGAATGATAGAATGATCGCCACGAATTGTCCTATTTACTCATTCAAAATTCTATCATACTATCATTCAAAATTCCCCCATTCCTAAATCTATGTTTCTTTTTGATGCTCACCTGGATCTTTCCATGAATGCCGTGGAATGGAACCGGGACTTAACCCAGGACCTTCAAAGTATTCGTGACCGCGAGAAAAACCTGACCGACAAGCCGGATCGCGGACTTGGCGTAGTCAGTTTTCCCGAAATGCGTAAAGGCAACATCGGTATGTGCGTGGCTACACAAATTGCACGTTTTGTAAAACCAGACAGCAAAATTCCGGGCTGGCACTCGCAGGCGCAGGCCTGGGCACAAACACAGGCGCAAATTGCCTGGTACAAAGCCATGGAAGAAGCAGGAGAAATGGTTCAGATCACTGATTTGCAGGGTTTGCATAAACACTTGGATCTTTGGAAAAATGCCACCTCCACTGAAAATCTTCCGATTGGTTATATCCTTAGTCTCGAAGGCGCCGACTCGTTCATAAGTCTGAAAAACCTGGAAATCGCTTATAATTACGGCCTTCGCGCAATTGGTCCGGCGCATTATGGCCCGGGTATATATGCCTACGGTACCGATTCTGATCAGCCCCTGTCTCAAAAAGGAAAAGATCTGCTGATTGAGATGGACCGCCTGAATATGATTCTGGATGCAACCCATTTGTGCGACAGCGCATTCTGGGACGCGATGAAGATTTATAAAGGGCCTGTATGGGCCAGCCACAACCTCACCCGGAAAGTGACACCGCATAACCGCCAGTTTTCGGACGAAATGATTCGCGAACTGATTGGGCGAAAAGCGGTGATCGGTATGGCATTTGATGCCTGGATGATGATTCCCGGCTGGGTTCGCGGGAAATCTACCCCCCAAAATACCGGTCTGGTTATCGAACATATTGCCGAACATATTGATCATATTTGTCAACTGGCCGGAAATGCCTCCTATGTAGGTATCGGATCGGATCTTGACGGTGCTTTCGGAAAAGAACAAGCGCCGGGCGACATGGATTCTATTGCCGATTTGCAATCCATTACGGGTATATTGCACAAAAGAGGTTACTCTGAACAGGATATTGAACAAATCATGTGGAAAAACTGGGTTGACTTTTTAGAAAGAGCCTGGGCGTAAAAGCCACAACCGATTATAAATGAAAATATTAGTAGTTGAAGACGATTCCCGTATCAGCAGCTTCCTCCGGAAAGGTCTGGAGGAAGCCGGGTACGTCGTGCAGCTGGCCAGCGACGGTTATGAAGCGAGGGACCTGGTTACAGCCGAGCAGTGGGATTTGTTTATTCTTGACGTCATGCTTCCGGATATTGACGGCCTTCAACTGGCTCAGCTTATCCGATATAAAAAAATAGACACGCCTGTTTTGATGCTCAGCGCACTTGGTGAAGCCGAAGATAAGATAAAAGCACTCGACATTGGTGCAGACGATTATCTTGTAAAACCAATTCATTTCCCCGAACTGTTATCCCGCATCAAGGCGCTGCGCCGCCGGTACGCGTTGCACTACACACCTGACCAGACATTGCAATGTGCCGACCTGACCGTTAACATGGATACCAATCGCGTACAAAGAGAGGGAAACGAAATACAGCTTTCCGCCAAAGAATTTAAACTCTTAGTTTATCTGCTTGAAAACAAAAACAAGATCGTTACGCGCACGCAGATCCTGAACACGGTTTGGAATACCAACATGGATACATTTACCAACGTCGTGGATGTCTACATTTCTTACCTGCGAAATAAAATAGACAGCAATTATTCGGAAAAACTCATTAAAACGGTCAAAGGTCGCGGCTACATGATCGCTGGTGACAAATGAAAATCCAACACAAGCTTACGCTGAATTCCTCACTGGTTTTCGGCCTGGTCTTTACCATTTCGTCGGTGCTTATCTATCTCAATTTTGTGAGATCTGCCGAGCGAATTTTCTTTGAGGAGCTGGCACGAACAGCTTCACTGACTGCCATGTTTTATCTCGAAGAGGACGAGCTGACCACGAAAGAATACAGCAGAATTGAAAAGAAATTTCTGACCGCAAGCGCCAACCAGGAGATCCGCCTGTATGATAAAAAAGGGTTTATTCATTACGGAGAGGCTGATCCTGACACCAATATCACTGCCAAAATTCTCAAAACCATCCGGGCCAACAGCCATTACAGTTTCAAGGTTGGCAACGCTTTTTACTATACCATTTATTATCGTGATAATCAGGGTTCTTTCAGCATTATCATTAAAGCAAATAACCCCATACTTGAAGCACAGGAAAGCGAATTTGTCAGGATTTTGCTTATCGCGCTGATCCTAGGCATGCTCGTTATAGTAACACTCAGTTACACATTATCCAAAGTAGCATACTCCCCTGTCAGACAGATCATTGAGCAGGTCAAAAATATTGACATGAACGGGCAGAAACATCAGCTGACCTATCCCAGGACAAAAGATGAACTCGAAGACCTGTTTCAGGAATTTAATTCCATTCTTGAAAAGGTTTACCAAAACATTCAGATCCAGAAAAACTTCATCAGCCACGCCTCTCACGAACTACGAAGTCCGCTCTCCTCCATTGTTGGTGACCTTGAAGTACTGCTTCAAAAAGACAGGAATATGATGGAGTATAAAAACGTGAGTGAAAACGTTTTAAACGACGCCGAACGTCTCGAAAAAATATTGGAAAACTTACTGGTTTTATCCGGTTTAGATCAGAAAAACAAGCAGAAAACACAACCCGAGCGGATTGACGAAATCTTGTGGGAGGTGCTGGATAAACTTGCAACGGAATACCAGACGACAAAAATCAACCTCCACTGGGACCTGCCCGAAAATACGAGCGGTTTACTTGAATACAACTGTGTTAAAACACAGATTTACATGGCCCTATACAATCTGATTGAAAATGCGGCAAAGTTTTCAGATCAAAAGCCGGTTGATATCACGTTAAAAAACATTGAAAACAAGTTGATCCTTCAAATCCGTGATCAGGGTATCGGCATCAGTGCCCTGGATATTCAGCACATTTCAGAGCCTTTTTACCGGGGGCACAATACCGGAAAAATCAAAGGGAACGGACTCGGAATGGCCATCGCGTATAGGATTTTCAGCAATCACGACATCGGAATTTCTATCGAATCGGAGCCAAACAGCGGAACGCGCATCACGCTCAATTTCTGAGTTTTCTCTAATTTACTTTTAATGTTGCGCTCATCCTTTTCTAATTTACCTTAAAGAACCCTCTAATCCGGGGCGTTTAATTTTGTGCCTTCATCAATCACTGATTTTGTGAAGGTATTCCTTGCATTAAGTTTTTCCCTCTTCTTAAACTATGGCAGCATCGCTGTCACGCCTGTTTTACAGGACACGCTGGTCATCAACCAGAAAGAAGCCGAGGGTCTATTTTTACACAATAACCTGGACCTTATCATCCAGAAACTGAATATTAACCAGGCAGAAGCCCAGGTTATTCAGGCCAAACTTTGGCCCAATCCCGAGTTTAGTGTGGATGAAGTTAACCTCTGGGCTACAAAAAACCAGCTTTCTTCGGGCGAAAGGCTGCCACCGATTATCGGAAAATTTGGAAAAAACCAGCAGTTCTCGGCGGCCCTTGAACAACGAATTGAGACCGCAGGAAAGCGAAAAAAACGGATTGCCCTTGAATCGGTTTCCCGGGACATAGCCGCGGAATACTATTCGGAACTGCTGAGAAATCTGAAAACCGACCTCCGTAAAAACATTTTTGAACTCTCGTACAAACAATCTTTTCTGGCTGTTCTGACTCAGCAAAACAGTGCACTGGAAAAACTGCTTGCCGCATTTGAAAATCAGTACCGACAAAACAACATCAGCAAAACGGAGGTTTTCAGATTGAAGGCATTGAAGCTGGAATTAGGACAGCAGATACTCGAAGCACGTAATGAAATGCACGGTGTTCAAAAGGAACTTTCGGTACTGTTAAACATTCCCTCCCAGCGTTACATACAAGCGGATATACCTGCCAGCGTGAATCTGGATGGGATTAAGTCGCTGACGCTTGATGAGCTGCAACTCAGCGCGGTAACAAACCGGCCCGATGGGAAAATAAGTTTTCTGGAAGAAACACTGGCCAGCAAAAAATATGATCTGGAATACGCCCAAAGAAAACCGGACCTGACGCTCGGCACCAATTACGACCGCGGTGGAAATTTCCTGCTCAACTTTATTGGTTTCGGGTTTAAAATGGACCTGCCTGTTTTCAATAGAAATCAGGGAAATATTCTGGAAAGCAAAATAGGAATCGAAAAATCAAAAGTAGTTTCCGAGCAGAAAACAAAAAGCATTGAGGCAGAAGTAACTCAGGCTTTTCGTGTCCTGCAAAACAGTCTTCAGGCTTATGAGGCACTTGATCCAAATTATGGACAGGATTTGGATCAGGTGTTTCAAACGTACACCGGGTATTTCATCCAGCGACGCATCAATATGGTCGAATACCTGGATTTCTTCGATGCCTACATTTCCAACAAACGAACGATACTGAGCACGACCAGGCAACTGATCGAAAATCTGGAAGATCTCTATTTCGTGACAGCCAGCGAAATCCGTTAGCCCGATTTAATCCAAAATCGACCTCAACCTCTAAAACAGCATATCTAAAAACCAATATGTCAGCAACAACATACAATATCCTGACTGCGCTAGTGATCGGTCTGGCGTTTTCATCCTGTGAAACCACGCAGGACAAGGCTGCTCCGTCCAAAGAAAATACAAAAATGGTATCTCATCCGGTAATCACGTACGAAACCAAACTGGAACCGGTAACGGAATCGATACGGCTAAACGGCCAGATTGAATACAACCCGAATCAGGTCGTGCATTATGCAAGTCTGATCAACGGCGTGATTACAAAAACCTATTTCTCCCTTGGCGATAAGGTTAATAAAGGGCAGGTTTTGGCTGAGCTTAAAAGCAGTGAGCTCACGGATCTGACCTCGCAGAAACGTTCATTCGAATCGCAGCTGTTGGTCGCAAAAAGAAAGTTATCCGTTGCCGAATCCATGTTCGGGGACCGGATTTCTTCCGAGAAAGACCTTGTAGAAGCACAAAGCGAAGTGGATATTCTCAAATCGGAAATCGAAAAAATCCAGTCAAATCTGTCGCTTTACAATGCAAGTACCGAAAAGGGAGTTTTTCAGATCAAAGCACCCGTGGGTGGTTATGTCGTTCAGAACAACATCTCCGGCGGAACACAGATCAGCGGCAGTGACGCCGATCTTTTCACCATTTCCGATTTATCCGATGTATGGGTAACAACTAACATCTATGCGGTAGACCTTCCTTTTGTACAAAAAGGTATGAAGGCCGTTATTAAATCAAAAGCATATCCAGGTGAAACTTTCGAAGGTATTATTTCCGAAATCTCCCAGGTTTTTGATCCGCAGGAGCGTGTTCTGAAAGCCCGCATCCGTATGCCAAACAAAGATCTGAAATTGAAACCGGGCCTGGCGATCGAAGCCGTGGTAAAGAAAAACACCAAAGAGATTGCGATCGGCGTTCCGGCCAATGCCCTCATTTTTCATAACAACGAGAATTACCTGCTTATACAAAAACCTGACAGCACATTGGAGCCAAGGAAAGTGATCGTGGATGTGAAGGACAATGACAAAGTCTTTTTCAAAAGCGGACTTTCGGCCGGTGAACATATTGTGATCAACAATCAGCTGCTCCTTTTCTCAGACGTACTAAATACGGGTAAATAATATCGATTTTCATGCAGAAATTAACACAAAGTATTGTCGCGTTCTCCTTGAAAAATACCATGCTGGTATTTTTCATGACCGCCGTTCTGGCGCTTGTGGGCGTTGTGAGTTATATCAAAACACCCATTGAAGCTTTTCCGGACGTAACCAACACCCGGGCAAGGATTATCACCCAATGGCCGGGAAGAAGTGCGGAAGAAATAGAAAAATTTATTACACTGCCTGTGATGAAGGAAATGAACACCATACCCAAGAAAACAGAGGTAAGGTCGATTTCGCTCTTCGGTTTATCGGTGGTTACCGTCTTGTTTGACGATAAAGTTGAGGATTTTTACGCACAGCAATATGCCTCAACGAGATTGAGAAACATCGATTTGCCTAAAGGCGCCGAGGCCGAAATTGAGCCGCCCTATGGAGCCACTGGCGAGATTTTTCGATATGTTTTGAAAAGCGATCGTCCACTCAAGGAACTTACGGCCCTTCAGGAGTGGGTTATCGAACGGGAACTCGTGGCGGTACCGGGTGTTGCCAATGTGGCCAGTTTTGGCGGTGAAGAAAAAATTTATGAAGTACGGGTGAACCCTGCCTTGCTGGCTCAATACGACCTGACCCCGCTGGACGTCTACGAGGCTGTCGGGAAAAGTAATATCAATGTAGGCGGAGATGTCATTCAGAAAGGTGATCAGGCTTATGTAGTGCGTGGGGTTGGTTTGCT
This sequence comes from Dyadobacter diqingensis, assembly GCF_024220585.1. GTDB lineage: Bacteria > Bacteroidota > Bacteroidia > Cytophagales > Spirosomataceae > Dyadobacter > Dyadobacter diqingensis. Next base: position 451,500 of record NZ_JAMXKF010000004.1, on the reverse strand, counting down.
GGAAAGCACGAAGGACATCGAGAATATCCTTATCAACGTGAAGGGGTCAACACCTGTTCACGTCAAGGAAGTCGCGGAGGTGAATATTACGGCAAAACCGAGACTTGGGCAGGTAGGACTTGGTGAAGAGAAGGACCTGGTTGAAGGCATCGTGGTGATGCTGAGAGGTGAAAATCCAAGTGATGTAATCGTTAAGTTACGCAAAACCATTGACGAACTAAATACCCGGATCCTTCCATCTGACGTCAAAATTGTACCCGTGATCGACCGGACCGAACTCGTAAACGCCACCGTCAACACCGTTACGCATAACCTCGCCGAAGGTGTTGTGCTCGTATCCGTAATCGTCTTCATCTTCCTTTTCAACTGGCGCACCACGGTCACGGTTGCTTTGGTAATCCCGCTTTCATTTCTTTTTGCCATCACCATGCTGAGAATTCAGGGTTTACCCGCCAACCTGATTTCTCTGGGGGCGATCGACTTTGGCTTACTGCTCGAAGGTACCATGGTCATTGTGGAAAAAATTTATGTCGATCTGGAAAAAAGCTCACACCGGCTGGGCGTGGATAGATTCAATAAAATGTCAAAACTCGGGCTGATGAAACGGAGTGTAAAGAATGTAGCTTCTCATATCTTTTTTGCACAGATAATCCTCATCGTCGCATTGCTCCCGATTTTCTCTTTCCAGAAAGTGGAAGGAAAAATGTTTACCCCGCTCGCATTTACGCTCGGTTATGCGCTTGTTGGTTCCCTCATTTTAAGCCTCACGTTCGTACCGGCCATGTGTAAGGTGTTGCTCAGGAAGGATATTAAGGAGAAAAATAATCCGGTGGTCAACTTTTTCCGGAACAATATTTTCAAACTTTACCTTTGGAGCGACCGAAACAAACGTCTGGTGATGGGAGCTTTCGTGGTTTTATTTATGGTTTGTGTAGGAAAGTTTCTGACCTACGGGACTGAATTCATTCCAAAACTGAATGAAGGCGCGATTTATGTAAGGGCCACTTTGCCCAACAGCATAAGTCTTGAACAATCCGTCAAAACGGGCAATGCATTACGCGATACACTGCGGTCTTTTCAGGAAGTGCAGTTTGTGATGAGCCAGACCGGCCGGCCCAACGACGGAACCGATCCGACAGGTTTCTTTAACAACGAGTTCCATATTCAGCTCAAACCTGAAAACGAATGGAAGAGGCATATTAAGAAGGACGAATTGCTGAAAGAAATGAAAACCACACTTTCTTCATTCCCGGGTGTCTCGCTTGGGTTCAGCCAGCCGATTCAGGACAATGTGGAGGAATATGTGGCTGGTGTAAAAAGCTCACTGGTTGTTAAAATATTCGGCGAGGATTTGTACGACATGGAAAAACTCGCCGACCAGGTAGCCGACAATCTCCACAAAGTACGAGGCGTCTCAGATGTGCTGGTTTACCGAAACATTGGTATTCCTGAGCTTGCAATCCGTCTCGACGAAGCACGCATGGCGCGTCATGGCGTATCCATGGCCGACGCACAGGCGGTGATCGAAATGACCATTGGCGGCAAGGCGGCATCGACATTCTACGAAAACGACCGCATGTTTGATATCACCATCCGTTATCAGAAAGAGTACCGGGATACCGAGGAGGAAATCGGGAACATTCTTATCCCGTCCCTCGATAACCATCAGGTGCCGTTAAAAGAAATTGCCAGTATCGGTACCAAAACAGGACCCGCTTTTATTTACCGCGAAGGAAGCAGCCGTTACATCGGGATCGGTTTCAGCATCGATGGCCGGGACCTGGGAAGCACCATTGCAGAGGCGCAAAAAGTGGTTCGCGAAAATGTCAAATTCCCGACAAACGGGAAAGTTGTCTGGGCAGGAGAATTTGAAAGCAAGGAAAGAGCGACCCAACAACTTTCCGTCATTATTCCTGCGGCGTTGGTACTGATTATCTTCCTTCTGTACATGAACTTTGGTAATGCCAAAGATACCTTAATATCTTTGATCACCATTCCTTTCGCATTCGTCGGTGGCTTTCTGTCGCTGTGGATCACAGGAACCATTTTCGGAATTTCAGCGGGGATCGGGTTTATTATCTTGTTCGGGGTCTGTACCATCGACGGAATTATTCTGGTACATGTTATGAAAGATAATCTGATCAAAAAACTTCCTTTAAAAGAAGCCATTTCAGAGGGAATCTATGGTCGTATCCGTCCTGTTATTATGATAGCGTTAATGGGATCACTCGGTTTGTTACCTGCGGCACTCTCCAACGGTATGGGTTCAGAGATTCAGAAGCCCCTGGCCATTATGATTGTTGGCGGTCTGCTGATTTGTATGTTCCTATCGTTCACGGTATTGCCCCAGATTTTTTATTGGGCTTATCGAAAGAATGACAAAAATTTGAGTCATTAAGAATATTTAACGATTTCATCACAAAACATCACGGATAATTACTATTAGATAAACTACATTTGTATAAATAAATAATTTTAATTCTTATTTGGATTAATTATAAATTATAATGATCTTTGAAGTATGTAAGCGTTATGAGTTAACACGAGTCATACAAAGCGGTTAAAATCCCTGTTTATCTTAAAATTCGATCTAATAGCAATGAAGCCAACATATCAAATATCTTTTCGTACCAAATTACCCGATGTGCTCTCCTTTCAGCGTTTGCATGACGTTCTGAAAAAATTAAATGTCAAACACTGGGCTTATGATTTCAAAGACCTGCTGTTAAGTATGAGATCAGAACTGGCTGATTTTCGCAGTATACAGTCGGCTTTGCGTTCTGCGGGTTTCAGATGTGACTTTATAAAAATGGAAAATCTGGAAAACAACGATAACGTATTAGCCGTCTGAATTTAGCAGCAGCGTTACAAACAAAAACAGCAAGCAGGATTTCCTGACTTGCTGTTTTTGTTTGTTATCATTTCAATACTACCTACTCCTCTGGTGAAGAGATCATAAATTTCAAAAAGTGAAATACTTCCTGTTGATTCCTGATATGGTTTCTTGCCGCGGAAAGATCATCCCCGATTTTAATGGTATACGAATTGGCAGGCAAGGCCTCAAACATATCTTCGTCCGTAGTATCATCCCCCATCGCCAGAACAAAATCATAGTTTCCGTTTTCAACAAATGAGCGAGCGGCCGTGCCTTTGTTAAAAGCAGTCTTTTTTACTTCCACGACTTTGTTCCCATCAATAATCTGAAGGTTAAGCTCGGGCTGAACAAAACTTTTCAGCTGCCAGATTAATTCCTGGGCTCTTCGCACCGCATATTCCTTATCTTCGGCCGTCCTGTAATGCCAGGCCAGCGAAGTTTCCTTTTCCTCAACAAAAGCGCCGGGACATCTTTTTGCGTAAATGTCGAGAATCGGACGGATGCTCTCCTTCCAGTTTTCCTCATAACTGTCATTCAGGATCCATTCCGGATTATCCTTAGTTTTGATCAAAGCGCCGTGTTCAGCAATAATATGAACAGGTAATTCTTTGAACAGCTCATGCAGAAAATAACGATCCCGGCCGCTGATGATGATAACGGTGTCACGCTTGGCCAAATCCATGATCAGTTTCTTGGTATCCGCCGAAACGATTGCCTTGGCAGGATCCGGAACGATCGGAGCCAGCGTTCCGTCATAGTCAAAAAATAAAATTCGGTTTGACGCTGAGTTATAAGCTTTACGAATATTATCAATCCCTTTGTTCGTCAGAAAAACCTGACGAAGTCTTTCATGTTCCTGTTCCAGCATAATCATCTGAGTAAAAAAATCATTGGTCCACGCGAATACATCATACTCCCGGATCCGGGTCTGCATGGCATCCATACGCTTCATTTGTTCGTCCTCCGACATCTCGAAAGCCTTTTTTATGGCATCGGCAATATCCTGGTTGTCGAGCGGGTTAATAATCAGCGCCTCTCCAAGCTCTGCCGCTGCACCCGCCATTTCGCTCAAAATCAGCACGCCCTTCCGGTCTTTCCTGCTCGCCACATATTCTTTGCAAACGAGATTCATCCCGTCCCGCACGGGCGTTATCAGCGCAACATCACTCGCGGTATACATGCCCAGCAACTCTTCATAAGACATCGAGCGATACTGATAAATGATCGGCTGCCAGTTGATATTACCAAAATTGGCGTTAATCCGTCCAACGGTTTGGTCTATGTCAGATTTCATCTGTTGATACTGCTCGATACTGTCCCGTGAAGGGACAACCACCATCACAAAAGAGACCTTTTCATGCCAGTCGGGATACCTTTCCAAAAATCTCTGAAAGCCGTGCAGGCGATGTAAAATTCCTTTCGAATAATCCAGACGGTCAACCGAGAAAATTATTTTTTCTTTAAGTGATTCGCGGACCTGTTCGCGTTCCCTGACAATTTCAGGCTCATCATAAGCCGAATTGAATTTTTTATAATCGATACTGATCGGAAACGAATCCACCTTCACGATCCGGTTGCTCAGATTTATATAATGTAACTTATTACCATAGCCGGAAACCATCCGGGCCGCTTTCAAAAAGTACTCGACATAATCGTTGGTATGAAACCCGACCACATCTGCACCCAGAATACCGTCGATGATCGCCTGACGCCACTTGACGGGCAACATGCGGAACAGTTCGAAGGATGGAAACGGAATGTGGAAAAAGAACCCTATTTTGTTTTTGGGGAATTCCTGCCTGATCATGTCCGGCAGCAGCATGAGCTGGTAATCCTGAACCCAGACCACATCATCTGGCTGGATAATCTCTTTTACTTTGTCAAAAAACAATCTGTTGGCAACCTGATAACTTTCGTAGTAAGCGTCATCAAATTTGGCCAGGGAAGGAAAATAATGACATAAAGGCCAGATCAGGTTATTACAAAATCCTTCGTAGTAATTCTCATTGACATCAGCCGGAATAAATACGGGATGCGCCTGGAAACTGTCATTTTCAAGCGACTGTCCTTCAAGCTCTTCCGCAGTGTTCTCCGTAAATCCGATCCACTGGATTTTCTCTTCGGAATTAAAGGGCGATCCCTCCTGCTCATGTACCAAAGAGAGCACGGCAGAAACGAGTCCCCCGGAATTTTGAAACAACCGGACCTGGTCGTTTTCGCTGATGATCTTAAATGGTAGTCGATAGGCAACAATGATTAATCTTCCTCTTTTTTCTTTACTTTTTAAATCTTTCATAAGTTTCAATGCATTTTAATTACAGATGCATCTGGTTTAAATATGGAGCGTCCAACTGGGTAATCACGACCCCTTCATATTATTTACCGCAATTTTTGTTCCAAAAAGTCACATTTAGGCCTTATGTTATCTTTTATCTACAAATTGTCGAAATATTATATTTCATTTATAGCAAGATTTCTATAATTTTGTTCCAGCGCCACGCAAGTGGCCTATAGTGTGTGTTGTAGTGTACAAATAATCTTGGCATATGCCGGGATTTTTTTGTTTTACGGACATTTGTAACCAGTCACACGCTTCAAAAAAGTTTTGTCGCGTTTCCCCACTTTCGACACATTGTGTGCATTTTCGCCAAATCGTCATCACCTTTCACCTGACATGTCATAAAATTTAGAAACTTCCCCACAGCTTAAGAAGAAATAATGTCGTGTAATATAAATTTTCTAATACATAAAATTTTTTAATAAACTGTCACAAAGTATCTTATATATAAATACCCTTTTTTAGATATGTCTTCTAGCATGATTTTTGTAATATTACAAGTATTCAAAATGGGCTCTGCTCATTTTGAGGTGAGAAATATTTAGTAAAAAATCCCGGCGTCTGCGGGGATTTTTTCTTTTATGACAGATATTATTCTACAAAGCGAATTACTACTACAAACCAGGTTTTTATTGTATAACAATTACTAATAATAAAATAATATATTCTACAAAAACCTTGCTTTTAATATTCAGTTGTTCTACTTTTACATCAGTTACCTAATAATGTAGAGTGCTGGGTTAAATAATGAACAAAAGAGCCTTAGTTATACTGAGGCTTTTTTCTTGTCCCTACAACCCGAATTAAGGCTTCATCAATCTCATATCACTGAGCTAAACAAAATGTAACCAACTGATAACTAGAAATTTTGTGCCAAAAAGTCATATTTCCGGCACAAAAAAAGTCTGATAATTATATCAGACTAAAAATTCTTCAAAAGGTATTATTTTGATTTTTTAAGCAAGCCAAAAGGCGGACGAATGTACAACTCAATAGAAGCGGTAAAGCCGGAAGTTTTAATCGGAACCACACCGGCGGGAAGTGTATTGCTGATATTTGTCCGGTAACCGCCAAATAATTCAACGCCAATAATTTTATTTATCTGGCGATTATACATAATCCCCGTATCCATATCGATCTTCCTGAACAACCCGGATTCCTTGTTCTGTTCGGCGATGTAATAACTCCTGCTGACAGCCTCGCTTTTCAGATAAAGAATATCCTTGGGCGAAAAGTTGTATCGCCAGGCAATTTTCTTGGGTAAGCTTATTTCGATACCTGACTTTGGAGAAAAATTATAGTTAAAAACAAAAACCGGCAACACCGAAAGGTTTCTGTTCTTGCTCGCCATAATACCAAATCCAATTTCCTTGTCCACCGATTTTTTTTTGAGGTAAACTGCGGTAAAGCTGTAATTCAGCGGGACATTTTTGAGCGGGATATCCGCCATGCTTCCACTTTTATTCAGCTGAGAGGCCACAATCAAAAATGAAGTGCTGTCCAGTTTAAAAAACGATTTAATGTCAAGCCCCATGGACCGAAGTTTCCAGTTCGACATCTGGTGCATTGGATTCTCACCTTTGGTATCCATTTCAAGCTGTTCGGTCCTGTAATGAGGGCCAAGCACAATGGCATATTTTGGTTTATGGATAACGGGTACCCATGCACGAACGTACACATCTTCCTGAGTGTAACGCTGCGTCTCCGAATTTACAGAGCGGAACCTCGCCCCAGGTGCCTGCGTATGTTTAATGGTTATCCACTTGGAGGGACCCATTCCCGAAAGACCGGGCTGTAATTCCTGACAGAAGCAATAGTGGCTTAAAAGGGTAAGAGAACATGCAACGAATCCCAGATAACGATAACCCATATAGTCTTAAACGTAATTTCTTTCTTATCTAAATATATCAACACATAAAGCCTGCCTGCATAACACCGCTTTCTCTGCGGACTAGCCAAGCGTACTCCGATACTCAGACATATCTCCCATTGTCTATTATATATACGAATTTAACCAAAAAAAGTCACCAATTTCAACGGGCAACAAAGATATTATTTTATAAAGTTCCATTCAGCCAAAATTTGCGTTGTTAATTAGCGTTCAGCGGCTTATGAATAGCGGATTAACGACAAGCCGATACGATTGCCGGACAGTATTAAAATTCGGTTAAATCGATTTGCCCAGGGCATTTTTAATTCGCCTGCCTACGTTACAATATTGCTACGCACGCATGAAAGGCATGCAGCATTTACGAGATTTGTCGTTTCAATTTTATAGATCCCGGTTGAGAGTATTTAAAAAACCTGCCTTCTCTTGGGCAGGTTTTTTTTCGCTTCCTGAGGCAAATAAAAAATCGCAGGATAGTACCTTTGGCCGACAGACAATTATTTCCTTTAAAATTTTCTCTTTTTTCATGCTTATCGAAAAGTGTAATCTCAATCACCTTCCGCAGCTCGCCATGTTGTTTAACGAATACCGGGTACATTTTGGCCAGGAATCCGATTTGGGAGTTTCTTATAATTTCTTAAAAGACAGACTTGAAAACAATCAGGCTACGATTTTTGCCGCGATAAATGACGATTCCAGGGAGATTATGGGGTTTACGCTTCTTTATCCCATGTTCTCTTCCCTGAAAGCCAAATCCACCTGGACGCTCAATGATATGTTTATCTCGGAACGGTACCGGAAGTTTGGGGTTGCAACAGGTTTGCTGGAACAAGTCAAAGAATTTGGCTCAGACACTGATGCTCAGTGGGTAACGTTAAAGACTGGCATCGAAAATACCAGCGCGCAGGCACTCTATGAAAAGTTTGGCTTCAAAAAAGACGAAACGCATTTTTACTATTATTTATAGAATGTTAAAAGGTAAACAGTCTTTCTGAAAGGTAAATTTTCAGCAGTGTACTTTATTTATTAATATTGTATGTAGTTGATGTATGATCTATATCAATTAAAGGTTACGATATTTTGTAAAGGACTCCGGATTTCCAGGGTTCTTTATTTTTTAACAGGCAATCTCCCTCAATTTCTGTGGGGACAGCCGGTAACCAATCAACTTTATGCGTAATTTCACTTCGTAATTATTAAAGATTTTTGATACTCCCAGCAGGCTTATCCACAAGCCAGATTAATATGAAAAAAGCATCTTTTCTTCTCGTTATCGTAACGCTCATTATCAGTGCCTACCGTTTTTCAAATCCATCATCAGATATTTCTCCCGGACCAAGGATGATTTCCCTGCCGAAAGGTGATGCATCGGGTGCTTATCTGACGACCGATCAATCAGGCAACCCCGTTCTGAGCTGGGTACAAAAGGTCAGTACCGACCAATACAAACTGTACTACGCGGTTTCAAAAGATGGCGGACGCTCTTTTTCAGGATCAAAGGAAATTTCTGCTTCCCGGGGTATTTATCCGCATGACGAAAATCTGTCAAAAATAATCTATAAAAAGAATGGTGATATGCTTTCCATTTTTGCCGTGAGCAACCCAAGCAAGGAAAATAAATACGCAGGTTTGTTGTATTACACCCAGTCCTTCGACAAAGGCGCCACCTGGACGGAGGCTAAACAGTTATCACCTGCTAAATCTTATAGCAACGACGAACGTTATTTCGATATGACTTTGCTGCCCGACGGAGAAATCGGCGTTGTTTGGCTTGATTCCAGGAAACCGGCACAAGCAAACCAGCATCACCATGAAGGTCATCACGAAGGAATGAGTATGGAAGGCTCAGCATTATATTTCTCAAAAACAGAACAAAAAGAAGGTTTTGTCAATGAAACGCGTGTCGCTGAATCAACCTGTCAGTGCTGCCGCACCAAACTGTTTGTTGATAAAACAGGCAAGCTGCACCTTACTTACAGGGCTATTTTGAGCGACAGCATCCGTGATATGGTCCATTCTCTTTCGGCAGACAACGGACAAACTTTTTCACCGGCAACACGCATCAGTGCGGACAACTGGGTTATTCGTGGCTGTCCGCATACAGGACCCACCATGACTGGAAATGAAAATGGAATGCACTTTGCATGGTATACGATGGGCAGCGGAAAGGGTATTTTCTATTGTAACTCCAAAGATGGTCAGAATTTTTCTACGCGCCAAAGCATCAGCGCATCAGCCTCTGCGAAGCACCCGCAAATTGCTGCAAGCCCGAATGGTCAGCTCGCCGTCGTTTGGGACGAACTTACCGAAGAAGGAAATTTCAGGATCGGTCTGCAAACGCGCAGCGATGGTGGTAAGTTATTAAAAACAGGTTTTATTACGGCTGCCAACACCAATGCCACTCATCCTGTTGCACTTGCCTCAGGTCAGGCAGGATTGCTGATTGCCTATACAAAAAAAGACGGCGACCACAGCCAGGTATTTTACGATTTCAAACAATTAAACCGGTAATTATTTTTGTCAAAATACTGTTACATCTGAAACAAGTTATCATGCAAGATCGCGTGATCCGATTAGCGTAAATTCAGATGTTCAAAAAAATATTAGCCATTTTAGTTCTCACCAGTGGGTTTGCAAACAGTTATGCCCAGGAAAACTGGAAATTTCATACGGAGAAAGACGGGGTCAGGGTTTATACCAAATCGCTGCTCACCTCAAAAATCAAGGCACTGAAAGTCGAAAGTATACTGAACGCATCAGCGTCGCAGTTTGTGTCGGTGATCATGAATATTGACAAGAGTACGGAGTGGGTTTACAATACAAAATCAAGTGTTTTGGTAAAACAGGTATCCCCGTCGGAGTTGTTTTATTACTCAGAGGTAACACTTCCCTGGCCTGCACAAAACAGAGACTTCATAGCGCATATCGCAGTCTCACAAAATCCGGCTACGAAGACCATCACCATTGACGCACCCTGTGTTTCCGGATTTGTTCCGGTTAAGCAGGGAATTGTCCGCGTTACCCAGTCACAGGGACGATGGGTCGTTTTACCGATATCTAAAAAACAGGTCAAGGTAGAATATACCATTGCAGTTGACCCGGGTGGTTCTATACCTGCGTGGCTGGTCAATCTGGTGGCTTCACAGGGACCGCTCGAATCATTTAAAATGCTTAAACAACAACTTCAAAAACCGGAGTATAAGAATGCCTCGCTGTCTTATATTGTCGATTAATTGTCGTCTCCTCTCATTGACCTTCTGGCTAGATTAAAATAGTCAGAAACGCTTGTGTGCTAAGCGAAGAAATGAGCACATTAAATTTCGATTAAAATAAAATTAAAAATTAATACTCATTTTTAATCCAAAGGGTGTATTTGATCGTATGTGAGTTCTGTAAAACATTCACTCACTTACTCAGGTATTTCATGACAATCTCTAACTCCCTACTCAAAAAACTAACACTTGCCACAACGCTGGCAGTGGCATTGGGTCTGTTTTCCTGCGAAGATCACCGCCTCTCTCCGACCGAGCAGGCGCTTCCCGACAGGATTTTCTATGCATTGTCTGACAACAATCAGTTGCATGAGATTAATGTTAAAAACACTTCCACACCACTAAGATCATTTTCCGTAACAGGTCTGGAAAACGGTGATGTATTGGCCGGTATTGATTTTCGTCCCGCCACGGGACAGCTTTATGCCATCAGCGCGCAAAGCAACCTTTACCAGATTAATGTAAAAACGGGAGACCAACAGGGAAAAGCAACCAGAATCGGCGCGGCTCCGATTGCGACGGCGTTATCAGGCACCAGCATCGGTTTTGATTTCAACCCCACTGTGGACCGGATCCGCGTAGTAACCAACACTGCACAGAATCTACGTTTACACCCAGAAACCGGCGCTGTCGTTCCGGGAGATTCGCCATTGAACGGGCCTGCAAGTCCAAAAGTTGGCGCCGTTGCCTACACGAATAGTCGCGCCGGTGTGACTGCTTCCCCTGGCGGAGTAGGCACGACACTTTATGACATTGACCCTGTCGCCGATATCTTGTACATTCAAAATCCTCCTAACCCGGGAACGCTTGTGACAGTTGGCGGGCTGGGGCTTGATATTCAAGATGTGGGCGGATTTGATATTTCGCCAGATGTAAATGCAGCTGATGTTTATCCAATCGCCTCCGTTAAGTTTGACAACAAATGGGAACTGGATTATGTAAATCTGGCTTCCGGTAAATTGCAAAAACTGGGTAACCTTCCGGCAAATGTTAACATTATTGGTATCGCGATCCCTGCTCTGCCCGTTGCCTACGCACTGGATGCGTCAAACAATCTTAAAATATTCAATCCTACAAACGGAAGCGAATATGGAACCAAGGCAATTGGTGTACCTGGTGGTGTAACGTTACTGGGAATTGATATCCGTCCCGTCAACGGGCGTCTGCACGCTTTGGGCAGCAACAGTAAAATATACGGTATTGATCTTGGATCGGGAGCTGCAACAGAATTGGTTAGCCTTAAACTTATGAACGACACGCCGGTTACCATAAGTGGTACTTACTTTGGTGTCGACTTTAACCCCGCAGCCGACAGACTTCGCGTAGTAAGCGACAACGGACAAAACTTACGGATCGATGTTACGACAGGTGTAACGGCCGTTGATGGACCGCTGAAAATAGGAAATTCGGCTGGCCCGACTCCCTTTGCAACAGCGGTGGCATACACCAACAGTTATCCGGGTGTGATAGGAACGAACACGGCGCTGTTTGATATCGACAGCCAATCGAATCTTCTGTACAAACAAAGCCCGCCAAACGAAGGTCTTCTGATTGATCCGAAAGTTCTTGGGGTTGACGTTGACCCGAATATCGGTTTTGATATTGGCAATGTTTCAGGAACTGGATTTGCTATTTTCACCGTCGGAGGTAATACCAGCTACTACACTGTTGACCTGGCGACCGGAACGGCACTCATGAAATATAGTTTCCCGGTACCTGTGAAAGGACTAGCCTTAGGTTTCGGTTTATAATACTATTCTTTGTCACGAAAGGTGGTCTGAGCAATTCAGATCACCTTTTTTTGTTATACACAAATCGACACAACAAACTATAACCAATTGACTACAATAACAATAATTATATACACTTTCAATATAAATTATATTTTAAATACATATCAAATGTATAATACTTTTATTAATTATTAATCAATTGATAAAGTTTATACTTAATGTAAATTCAATACTTTTTAATAATAACCGGTAGTTCAAAAACAAATCTCAATAGTTGCTCGACTTCAAATCTTTATTACATTTACAAAAAAGTATCAAATTGAAAAAAAGCAGCGTCACCCTAAATGATATAGCCCAAGAACTGAAAATGACCGCCGCGACGGTCTCCCGGGCACTCAGTGACCATCCTGAAATCAGCGCAAAAACCAAGGATGTTGTGAAGGAGGCTGCTTTAAGGCTTAACTACAATCCGAACCGTATTGCATCTTCTCTGAGGTCAGGCAAAACTCACGTTATTGGCGTACTCATCCCGACCGCTGAAAACGCATTTTTTGGCTCCGTGATTCATGGCATTACCAACCTGGCCCGCAAGCAAGGTTATTCCGTTTTGATCCATGAATGTGACGAGTTGCATGAATTAGAGGTAAAGGGAATTCAAACATTCATCGGGGCCCGTGTCGATGGGATTATCGTTTCGATGTCGAGAAATACGCTGAACTATGACCATTTCCTGGAAGTAAAACGGAGAAATATTCCCCTTGTCTTTTTTGATCGTGTGCCGGAAGATTTGGGTATGCCAACCGTGGTGATTGATGGATACAAGGGTGCGTTTCTGGCAACCCAGCATCTTATTGATCAGGGTTACCGGCGAATCGCCCATATCTCGGGGCCAGTATTTATCAGAACTTTTAGCGACCGGTTAAACGGCTACCTGGCGGCATTAAAAGCAAACAATATCCCGGTAGAGAAAGAGCTGATCTACACCGGAAATATTTCCATAGAGTCGGGAATGGAAGGTACGAGGCATCTGCTGCAATTGCCCCAGCCGCCGGATGCGATCTTTGCAGCCGAAGATTTTACCGCCCTCGGTATTTTGAAACAACTCAAAAACAGCAGGATTCAGGTGCCTCAGCAATTCGGTATTTTTGGCTTTTGCAACGATATGTTCAGCGAACATACAACCCCTTCCCTATCCACGATGGACCAGCAAACGGTTGTTATGGGACAGGAAGCTTTCAAACTGCTTTATGGCATCATTACAAGTGATAGCAGTGTTATCACCAACAACCGTTGCGTGATTGAACCCATTCCTATTTTCAGAGAATCGTCCCTAAAAACCTCCATAAGTTGATTTGATCATTCGCTTAAAAACAATGACTGATAATCAACAATTTACATTGAAATTAAAATAAGTTTACGCACTTTTGTCATTTTTCCGTAAACGATTACGTTAATTTGTGCAGCAACTTAAAACTTGCCCCTAACAACTCTTCAAAATCCCAAATTTCAAACGATGCTTAAAAAACTTTTCATTCCGTTTTTTTCAACGGTTTTGTTGTCCGCCACCGCTTTCGGACAGGCTGCAACATCTCCGGTTAACGTAAAATTACAGCTTGTGACCGACCAGGTGTCACATCCAACGGCTTTTGCAGTCGCTAAAAATACGCCGGATATGCTTTTTATCGGCGAGCAGGAAGGCAGAATCCGAATTGTTCAAAAGGGAAAATTGCTACCAGCGCCCTTTCTCGACATCACAAAGGAAGTTCTGAAAAAAGACGGATACGACGAACGGGGTCTGTTAGGTTTGGCATTCCACCCTGACTATGCCACCAACGGAAAGTTCTATGTGTATTGCAGTACGTCGGTAATTCCTTCTCAAAAAGGTGTGGATAACCACTCAGAGGTTCGCGAATACACGGTCAGCAAAGGCAATCCGCTGCAAGCCGATAAGAATTCGATGCGTAAGGTTTTGGTATTTGATCAGCCCGAATCCAATCACAACGGCGGCGATCTGAAATTCGGTGCTGACGGATTTTTGTATATCTCGTCCGGTGATGGCGGCGGTGGCGGCGATAAACACGGCAAGTATGGCAACGCACAGGATTTGTCCAATCTGTTGGGCAAGATTTTAAGAATTGATGTCAACAAACAACCCTACGCGATCCCTACTGACAACCCATTTGTAAAAACAGCCGATGCAAAAGGAGAAATTTATGCTTACGGATTGCGTAACCCATGGCGTTTCAGCTTTGACCGCAAAACCAACCAGCTTTTCGCAGGCGAAGTTGGCCAGAACAAATACGAAGAAGTAGACATCATCACCAAGGGTGGAAATTATGGATGGAGACCAATCGAAGGATTTCATGCATTCAATGCGGAGGATCCGCAACCTGCGAAAGCCATTGCGCCTATCGCGGAATATCCGCATCCCGAAGGCCTGAGTATCACCGGCGGTTTTGTGTACCGTGGTAAGGCCATTCCGGCATTAACAGGAAAGTATATTTTCGGAGACATGATGGGGCCGATCTGGCACTTATCGCCAGGGGTAGCTAACAAATGGACTCGGGAAAAACTTTCGATTTCAAGAGATCCTGGTTACTGGCATGTTTACAGTTTCGGAGAAGATCTGGCAGGTGAGCTTTATGTGCTGACCGTTTTGCTGGATGACAACAAGGGAGCCATTTACAAACTGGTGCCTTAATTTGATCTTTTTATACAAAACAGCCTCCGTTTTATCTGTCAGGATAAAACGGAGGCTGTTTTTGTTAATTATCGTACTTCCTTTCTGAGCTCTGCATAGCGGTTGCGTAGTTTTTTCAACTTCGCTTTTTCTGATTTCTTTTTGATAATGTTGGTTGTCTCATTCGGGTCTTTTCGGGTATCATAAAATTCTTCGTAATTGTGCTCGATGTATTTCATGTACTTAAAATGCTCTGACACCACCCCTTCCACCTTCGGCAATGCAACACCTCCGAGATACGTATGCTCATAGAAAAAATCTTTTCGGGCAGTGGATTTCTTTTTCATCATTCTGATTAAATCCATACCCTGGATCGTAGACGGCACAGGCACACCTGCCAAAGCCAGAATGGTTGGCGCAATATCAATGTTGAGTGCTATTTTATCGGTTTCCTCTCTTCTCAACTTTCTCGGCAACGGAGCTCCGGAAATGATCAGGGGAACTCTGATGGACTCTTCAAATCCGTACCATTTGCCTTCCAGACCGTGTTCTCCAAGCGAAAAACCATTATCACCCATAAAGATGATGATCGTATTTTTGTCAATTTCCAGTTCTTTTAACTGCGCCACCATATTACCGACAACCTCGTCAACGCCGGTGATCAGACGATAATAATTACGGGTTGTTTCCTGCCTCAGCTCCGGCGTAGATAATAGAGGTTTCCACCTGGCCCGTGCAATATTTTTATCATTCCTGAAAAACTCTGGAAAGCTGTTCCAGTATTTAGGATCGGCGGTTACGGGCTCCGGAATACTCACATTCTGATAATAGCCTTTAAACTTTTCCTGGGCAGGAAAAGTAGGCGGGTTACCATCAAGCTCGTGCGGTGCTTTGAAACTTACCGACAAACAGAACGGCTCCTTTCCGGCAAACTGATTCAAAAACTGACGAATATCTTTTCCAACACTGTCGGTATGGTGGATCATTTTCCCGCTCTTGTTGATCATTTCATAAACCGGCTGTTCTTCACGCGCGCTGGCCCAATAGTCAAAAAGTGTATCGGGCTGGCGTTTATCATCCAGTCCGAATTTACCAATGAAACCGAGCTTATAACCCGCGTTTTTCAGCAATGCCGGATACGTTTTGGCAAGCGCTTTTTTAGACAAACAGGTTTTGAAATCATTAATCTTATGCCTCGACTGATACTGACCGGTCAAAAGGCTAGCCCGGCTGACGCAACAAATAGAAGTCGTCACGTAAGCTTTTTTGAACAACGTTCCGCTCTTCGCCAGTGCATCCAGGTTGGGTGTCCGGATAATTTTATTCCCCGCGGCCCCTAATGCATCCCAGCGGTGATCATCCGTCAGGATAAATATAATATTCGGACGGGGCGTTTCGTCCCTTGAATTCCCTGGACGGCTTTTGCCGATCGAAGCAAACTGGTGGCGATTGTTGATTAATCCGATAACCATATCCGGACTGACCGACAACCGCCCTTCTCGCCTCTGTCCATAACCGGAGAAGCACTGCGTGACAAGAAAAATAACTAACGAAGAGGATCTTATAAACCTGATAACTTGCATGTTCACTGATAATATTCTCAAATTTTATACAAAAAATTTGATTTACAATTACTCATGCACCGGAAAACCATTTTTTAGTAAAATAGCCAGCTCATTCACCGTTTTGACATGATTATTTTCTTTGGCAAGATTCTTGAATTCGCCGGGATCCGATTGATGATCATACAGTTCCACACCTGCCCTTCCTTCATCCCACTCGGTATAACGAAAGCGTTCCGTCCGGACTGAACGGCCGAAAATCTTGTCGCGCCGCACCTGCGTGTAGGCCGGTTTGTCCCATTTTGCAGCAGGATTTTTCAACAAAGGAGTCAAACTCTTTCCCTGTAATTTCTGATGCGGATCCAGTCCGGTAAGCTCCGCAAGTGTGGGATAGATATCCAGCAATTCCACGGTACGGCCGGATGCCTTTCCTTTCAAGCCGCCCGGCACGGAAATAATCAAAGGAACCCGTGCTGAGTTTTCAAACAAACTCTGTTTCATCCATTGTCCGTGCTGCCCCACGTTGTAACCGTGATCACTCCAAAATACAATAATGGTATTGTCCGACAATTTCAGACGGTCCAGCGCATCCAGCAGTTTACCAACCTGTGCATCCATAAAGGAAATCGTCGCGTAATAAGCTCTTAACGCCTCTCGACGTTCCGGTTCGGTAAGTCCCCAATGCGATGGTTTTGTAAATAATGCTGCTTCCGGCACATCGTCAAGATCATTCTCCACTTCCTTAGGAAGCGGTATTTTGTCAAGTGGGTACTGATCAAAATATTTCTTTGGCGCTACATAAGGTGAATGCGGTCTGAAAAAACCCACGGCAAGAAAGAACGGATCGTTTTTCTTTTCTTCGAGTAATTTGATCGCTTCATTGGTGATGATACCGTCGGTATGCTCGTCATCCGTACCTTCCGTTGCCAGATAAGCAAGCGCACTGCCGAGAGCCCGTTTGGGAGTGAGATTTTTGACGAGCGATTCTTCGGTTTTATCCCGTCCTTTTGGGTTGATCTTATGATCCCACGAGACAGCATCGTCCAGTCCATCCGTACCAATTTGTCCCGGTACGCCATAGTGAAAGATCTTACCGACCCTTGCGCTGTAATAGTTATTGTTTTTAAACAGCTGCGGCAGCGTCACAATATCCGGAAGATTCTTGCGAAAGTGAGTTTGCAATTCATAAATACCCGTCACGTCGGGCCGCTGCCCGGTCAACAGGGAAGAACGACTGGGACTACACAACGGAAACTGCGTGTAAGCCCTGTCAAACCGTACACCACGCTGCGCCAGTCTGTCGATATTGGGTGTTTTCACAAAAGTATTGCCAAAAGCGCCGATGTCATTGTTCAAATCATCCGCGGCTATAAACAACACGTTGTACTTTTTGGGTTGGCCGGATTCTTTCTTACCCGAAGACACCTGCGCTTCGGCATAACCGGAGAACATGACGCCCACGACTACCAATGTCCGCGAAAATTTACTGATATATTTTACCATTATACTTCGTTTGTTTTCTTCTGTGATACATTTTACGGAATAAGCTCTTTCTGAGGTCTCTTATACTTTCCGTTTTCATCCAGCGGTCGCGGATCGGCATAGTCCGGATTGACGTAACCCACAGCCTTTTCCTGTTTTGTCAACTCATTTTGAAGCTGGGTTTTCAATTTACTGCCCGAGGCCGCGTTGTAGAGGTTATTGGATTCGCCGGGATCTTTGGAAAGATCATACAGCTCCGACCAACCGTCTTCCCCCGGATACTGGATCAGTTTACCCGTTTCTGTTCTCACCGCCTTGATGGTCGGCGTGTTAAATCCGGTTTCATAAAAATATTCATACAAAAACGATGTACGCCAGTCCTTTGCCTTATCTTCTACCAACGGCACCCAGCTTTTGCCCTGAAATGACTGCGGCGCTTTTACACCGGCGAGATCAAGTATCGAAGGGGCAGCATCAAGATTTAACACGATTTTGTCAATCTTCTTTGCTTTGGGAAATCTGGCCGGATATCTGACCAGCAGCGGAATACGAATCGATTCCTCGTAAGCCGCCCGTTTATCACCCAGACCATGTTCTCCAAAGAAAAACCCGTTGTCGCTTGAAAAAATTACCACCGTATTCTGATCAAGATGCAAAGAATCCAGCGTGGCAAGCACACGTCCGACATTTTCGTCGATCGCCTTTAAAGTTCTGAAATAGTTACGGATTTTCTGGTCGTTGTTGTCAGTCCAGGAACCGCCATTATTTTGCTGCACCGCGGCCGCACCGTTACGCCGGCCCGCATCTATCTGCCCCTTATACGGAGAAGGCAGGTTTTCGCTCGCAGGTTTGGTCAGCGTCACATCGGCAAACGTATCCTTGTGCCTTACAGGAGGCTGAAAAGGGCCATGTCCGGACTTAAAAGCCAGCGTCAACAGAAAAGTTTTGTCTTTATTTTCTTTTATGTAATTGACAGCATTAGTCGTCGAAACGTCGTCTACCCAACCTTTGCTTGGCTGCGCGACTCCGTTGATCTCGATGGGACAGTCTTCGTATTTTCCCTGACCGATAAAGCTGGCTGAATAGTCAAAGCCCGGTCTTTTTCCCTTTTCATTTCCCATATGCCACTTTCCGAAAAACGCAGTCCGATAACCGGCGTTATGCAATTCCGTAGCATAGGTGACTGTCGTATCTTTCAGGCCGGTGTGGTTATTGGCAATACCATTCAAGTGATTGTACCGGCTGTTAAGCAACGTGGACCGACTTGGCGAACAAAGCGAATTGATCACAAAAGCATTCCGGAACCTTACGCCCTCACTCGCCAGACGATCGAGATTGGGTGTCTGAAACCAGGGAAAGCGGGCACTGCTGCCCTGCTCCTTCTGCACGACACTTAATGCGTCAAAGCGCTGGTCGTCCGTGTAGATAAAAATGATATTAGGACGTGCTGTTTTAAGATCGTTTTGCTTCTGGGCCAGCAGCGCCGTGCCGCCCAAAAGCAATAAGTTCGATAGCAGTAGAATTCTTGTTTTGACCGTCATAAACCGTAGATTATTTGTTTGAACTGCTTTTTCCTGCCCGTTCAGCGCGCTTTTTGATATGACTGTCGTCAGACGGCATACGCTGCACCAGGGCCGGAGGCGTGTTACCCAATTTTTTGTTAAACACTTCCAGTGCGCCTAGTAATTCTTTTACTTTGGCAGGATTGGTTTTCAGCAGGTTATTTTTTTCAGATAAGTCTGTTTTTAGATTAAAAAGCAAAGTATCGCTTGCCGGAACAACCACGATACCATTGATTTTGATATCGGCCTGTGGCAAACGTATTTTCCAGTCGCCTTTTCTGAACGCTTCGATTTTCCCGTTGGAATAATAGGCAAATTCATCAGCCTTACGCTTTCCGGTTCCGAAAAGTACCGGACTGATATCTTCACCATCCAGCGGTTTTGTTGTCTGTGTTTTCTGACTTCCCGTCAGGCTGATGATCGTTGGGTACAAATCCAGCTGGGTGGCGATGTCGTCATAAACACTTCCCGGTTTTATTTTTCCCGGCCAGTAAGCAACAGCCGGAACACGCTGACCGCCTTCGAAAGTGGTACCCTTTCCTTGTCGAAGAGGGCCTGCCGAGCCACCTTCTATATCGAAAATCAACCACGGACCATTATCGCTGGTGAAAACAACGAGTGTATTTTCTTCCAGTCCGTTCTTCTTTAAGGCTTTGACAACCTCACCAACACTCCAGTCAATTTCCTCAATAACATCGCCATACAAACCTCTCTTAGACTTCCCTTCAAATGCCGGAGAAGCGTAAAGCGGGACATGGGGCATGTTATGAGTCACATACAGGAAAAATGGTTTGTCTTTATTCTTGTCAATAAACTTAACGGCTTCGTCCGTGTACGTTTTGGTTGTGTATTTCTGGTTAACCTTGATGCTGTCCACATCGTTGCCGCGCAGGTACACCACACCCTGCATATCGTTGCTGTACGGGATTCCATAATACTCATCAAAACCATTTTGCAGAGGCAAAAATTGGCGGTGATGCCCCAGATGCCATTTCCCGAAAATAGCCGTTTTGTAACCATTTCCTTTCAGCGCCTCCGCGATGGTAACTTCCTCCGCTGGAATCCCGGTGAAACTTTCCGGAAAGAAAACATGATCAATACCCAGTCTGCGCGGATAACGTCCTGTGATCAGTGCTGCTCTGGTGGGGCTACATACAGGCGAAGAAGAATAGAACGAAGTCAGTTTTAAACCCTTTTTGGCCAGATCATCGATGTTGGGCGTACGAATGTCGGTCGCTCCGAAAGTTCCGATATCTCCATAACCCAGGTCATCCGCCAGAATTACCACGATGTTCGGCTTGCCTGTTTTTTTCTGCGCAACGGAAACATTCGCAGCTATTGTAAACAAAGCAGCTATTAGAAGAATCTTTTTCATATCAAGGTCAATACCTTTTCACTTTAAAAATGTTACTTCTTTAACAAACCCACCTTTTCTTCCTTATCCTCAGCCTGTTCAATAACAAGGGTTTTCACAATCCCGTTGAAGGCAAACGTGCCGCCATAAGACTTGGTAACCGGAGAGTTCAGATCCTTTCCCACACTAAATCCGTCCGTGGAAGCAGAATTGAGGTATCGTGTTTTATTGATATTACTTTGCTCGGCCACCTTGTCGTTGTTAAGGTAAAGGTTCACTTTTTTGTCATCCGTGAATTCTACACGAATCTCGTTTTTGCCCGCCACCAGACTTTTATTCGCAGTCAGAGTAATCGGGTTCACACCATCGTTCAGCAGATACTGCAATTTGTTGTTCTGCACATAGAGGCTCGTTCCGCCAATCAATCCTCCGTTTGAAAAAATGACACCCGACGGATTTTTGGCTGGCACTTCGATACTAGCGGTAATATTCACCGCCCCTTTTCCAATATTTACCCGTGTTTTGATCGTCGTGCCCTCATATATCACTGACTTTTCGCGGATAACGGGCGGTGTCAAACCGGCTCTGAAATTTTTAAGAGGATATACATTGTACTTTTCCGCTTCCTGATCAAACAACTTTTTCAGCTCTTCGAGTTTTTCAGGATACTTCGCCGACAAGTCGTTGATTTCATTCCAGTCTTCATTGAGATTATAAAGCTCCCATTTATCACGCTTGAAATCCGCGATGAAATTAATGTCCGTCGTTGTTTCTCCAAACACGTTCCGGGGATGATAAACACTGGCCTTCCAGCCATCCTTATAAATGGACCGTCCTCCGTGGAGCTCATAAAATTGTTGGGTGTGGCGTGTTTGCGCCGAGGCATTGTCGAGAGAATATACCAATGAGGTACCGTGTAAAGGCCGCTGCGGATACCCATTGATCACTTCCGGCACTTTTACCCCGGTTAGCTCAATGGTTGTCGGTAAAATATCCGTGACGTGCGTGTATTGATTCCGAAGTGCGCCTTTTTCCTTAATGCCTTTGGGATAATGGACGATCAAAGTGGTATGCGAAGCGCCCTCAGCATTGACATCACTTTTCCAGTAACGGAAAGGCGTGTTGGTAGCCTGCGACCAGCCAAGCGGATAATTGGGATAACTGTACTCAGTACCGATCTTGTCGTACTGAGACAACAAAAACTTAGCGTCATCGCCTTGTGATTTTTCAGCAATACCGGTCGTTCCTGTATAAGTACCTTCCTTGCTCCCGCCATTATCTCCCACAACGAGGAAAATAAGCGTATTGTCTAGCTGGTCAATTTGTTTTAAATAATCCACCACGCGGCCAACTTCATAGTCGGTGTAGGACAAAAATCCGGCATACACTTCCATAAATCGCGCATAGATTTTCTTCTCGTCCGCGGAAAGTGTCTCCCATGGTTTGATACCGGTCTGGCGAGGCGGAAGCACAGTTCCTTTTGGTACAAGACCAAGCGTCTGCTGTCGTTTGAAGACCTGCTCACGATACTGATCCCATCCACCATCAAATTTTCCTTTGTAACGGTCGCTCCATTCCTTTGAAACATGGTGTGGCGCGTGGGCGGCACCTGTGGCGTAATACACAAAAAACGGTTTATCAGGATCGGCCGATTTCTGATTGGCAATGTACGAAATCGTCTTGTCCGTCAGCAGCTGATTAAGGTGGCGGGTATTGGGTTCAATGTCAATGGGTGTTGTTTCTTCCACCAGGTGGGGATGCCACTGATCGGTAGCTCCGCCCAGAAACCCGTAGAAATGTTCAAAACCACGACCGGTTGGATATCGGTTGTAAGGCCCGGCAATCGTCAGGTCCTTTGGCTGATTGCCATGCCATTTTCCCAATGCAAAGGTGTTATAACCGTTCTCCCGGAATATCTCTGCGACGGTCCCGGCTTCAAAAGGAATGTTTCCATTGTACCCCGGTGCCCCGATTCCCAGCTCTGCGTGATGTCCCATGCCCACGCTGTGGGCATTTCTTCCGGTCAGCAGAGCAGCACGGGTAGGACTGCAAATTCCGGTGGTATGGAAGTTGGTATAACGCAGTCCGTTATTGGCCAGTTTTTCAAAATTGGGCGTGTCAATCAGGCCTCCGAATGCCGAAGTTGCACCGAAGCCCACATCATCCAGCAGTATCCAAACGACGTTAGGCGCACCCTTAGGCGCTTTGGGCTGCTCCTGCCACCACTGTTCAGTTTCCTCGATTGTTTTACCTACTTTTCCCTGAAAGGGCTGAACAGGATCATGCTGCGCGAAAACAGGCAGTGTTGTAGTGCTCAAAAAAAGCGAAAGAGCCATCCAGCGCTTCCGGTCGGCAAAGTTGAATATTGTTGTTTTCATATTACTGATTTCAATAGAACCATATAGAATATACGTAGCAAATCATTCCCCACGGCCACCTTGCTGCGCAGTTCTGAGCGGAGTTGCCTGCGGTGCTCCAAAAGGATTGGCCGGTTTAATTTTGTCGTAATCAACCACACCGGTTTTGTCAGCCCATTTAAAATAGTCCGCGGATAACTCGTTCACGATTTCGGTATTGGCAGCTGCAAGATCGGTGGTTTCTCCACGGTCTTTTTCCAGGTCATAAAGCTCCCACTTATAGCCCGGGTATGTCGAAACGATTTTCCACTTTCCTTTACGAACCGCCCGGTTCCCTGCTCTTTCCCAGAAAATAGGCTCTCCCCGCTCCACAGCCTCCGATTTCCCCGTTAACACCGGAACAAGGCTTTTTCCCGGCAACGCATTTGTAACGGCGTTGTTGAGTTTGGCCGGATACTGCGCTCCCGCCAGTTCGTAAAAAGTAGGTGCAAGGTCAATCAGGTGGCCCGTTCCTTTAACAATACTTCCCGCTTTGATCTGCTTCGGAAACCACGCGATAAAGGGAGCGCTGATACCACCTTCGTGCATGTTATTCTTGTAATTGGTATGGGGTGTGTTCGATACATAGGCCCAGTTTTGCTCCTGATAATCATAGGAACCGGCCGTACCGATCGGTCCGCTGTTGCGCGGCGGTTTTCTGCGGTTTTTTGCCGAAAATCCACCCTGTGCACCATTATCAGAAATGAAGACAATCAGGGTATTGTCGTCTTTTTTCAATTGCTTAAGTTTTTCTTTCAACCGGCCGATGTTCTGATCCACACGGTCCACCATCGCTGCGTAAACCTCCATTTTGGTCTCCCATAATTTCCTTTCCTCGAATGTCAGGTGATCCCAAAGGGCGACCTCGCTGTCTCGTTTTGCAACCGCTTGTTTTGGATCAGAAATACCCAATGCCTTTTGCTTTTTTATGCGCTCATTTCGGAGCGAGTCCCAGCCAATGGCGTACTTGCCTTTGTATTTCGCGATATCTTCCGGCAAAGCCTGCAAGGGCCAGTGCGGTGCGTTAAAAGCCACATACAGAAAGAATGGTTTGCCGGTTTTGTCCTGCTCGTCCAAAAATTCAAGGGCGTTATTGGTAATTTCGTTTGTCAGATACTGACCCGGTTTAAGGTTAATCTTTTTGTTATCCCTCACGAGCTCAACCGGCGGCGCCTGTCCATACTCGCCAATATCGAAATAATTGCTTGCGCCTTTGATAAAACCGTAAAAGTGATCAAACCCACGTTGATTCGGCCAGGCCAGACTATCGCCTCCAACATGCCATTTCCCGCTCATCAGCGTGCTGTAACCCGAATTCCGTAATACCTCGGCAAAGGTCAGCGACTGCTTGTTGAGATAGCCCTGATAAGCCGGTAAGCCCAGGTTGACATCAAAATAACCGATACCTGCCTTGTGGGGATACTGACCGGTGATTAGAGAAGCCCTTGTCGGAGCGCAAATGGAATTGTTGTAAAATTCGCGGAAACGAATTCCTTCCTTGGCAAGATTGTCCAGATTAGGTGTTTGTATTTCCGAACCATAAGACCCGACGTCAGAGTAACCCATGTCGTCAACCATGATCAGAATTATATTCGGGCGGGTATCCGCCTTTTTCGTTTTTTGGGCAAAAGAGGTAGTCAGGTTTACGAAAAGTAAACCGGCAAGTACAAATTTAAACTTCATTTGCAGGTATATTTAAAATCGATAAGGAATAAGTTATTCAGGCGGGAGAAGACCTGCACCGGGTTCAGCGCAGCGTGATTAAATTTTCCGGCACCAGCATAACTGGTACCGGAACAACAGGAGACCTTATTTACGTAATATCAATATTTATTTTACCGCAGAGAATCTTTCCAGTTTCTCTTTTTCAAGCTGAAGGCGTTTCGCTTCCGGTTTTAGATAACCATATTGATGCAGATCCTCCTCTGCATGTGAGGCAACCCACAGAAGAAACTTTTTAGCCTCCGGATTGCTGTTGTTTTTAGCAATTGAAAAATGTACATATTCCACCGGAATATTTTTCACTTTTTCCGTTTCCAGTTTTTGCAAAAACTGATCCAGGTTATCAACCGCTTTTTCTTCCTTGGAAACCCTTCCGTTTCCGTCCAGATCTACCGGAATGATCGTCAGACCTTCCGCTGGTTTACGTGAAGTGAGGTCGAAAGCGAGACCGGGCACTGTGTAAGTAATGCCCGTGTCGTCTTTCAGAAGGGCCTTGATCAAATGTTCGTCGGCACCGGCAATGGTTTTCCCCTTGATCTGCTGCTGCTCGTATCCGAAATATTTTGCGAATGTCAACGGAGCGCCAGCTTTCTGCAAGCGGGTATAAACCGTAAAAGGAGTGGTGATGGATTTATCTTTCTCCGCATAAATGTCATGGAAGAAAATTTGTTTATACGTTTTTTCGATCAGTCCTTTGTCGCTGTACTCTTTGGCAAACTCCGATTTGGAATTAGCAACGGGTAAAAGCGCATAACGGCCAATAGACACATACTCGCGGCCATCCTTCACCTCTTTTTCCTGATCATAAGCCTCGATTAAAAGATCGTACTTCTCGGGATCCGTGATTGTCCGGGTCTCGATAACAATCTGCGCTTTGGGATTTTCCGCACTGTATTGCTTGATCCACTTATCAACGAGCGGATAAGCAAAACGGACACCTGTGATAACAACTTTATTTTGACTGGTTTCCTGCGCAAAAATGGGTGACGAAGCGACCAGTGACAAACCCGTGGCAAAGAGTAATGATTTAAATGTTTTCATGATGTTAACAGATATTAAATAGTTTGAGCACGCTGTAACCGGAAATTGCCTGAAACAATCGAACCGTTACAAATGAGATATTGACAATTAAAAAAGAAGCATTGATTTGACTAACAACAACAGCCAGACGCGAAAGGAATCGACGGGGAAACCACCAGACAAACAGCATAAAGCTGCGAAGAATATGTATTCATCGTTCTCATAGGTTAAACGAAATTACGGTTGTTTTTTCCAGTGGTGGTTAAAGGAAAATACAATACCCTACTTTATTGATAGACAAAGTAAGTTTAATAAAAATACAATACCAAGAGATTTCTTGTTTTTTTGGCTTTATGGGCAGTTTTCTTGCGAGAATGCTTTGGTAAAATCGGGTTCAGGCCCAAATCGAATGTAATGCCCATCGGGCATTCCTGTTTATAGCAAAATTCGAGACCGAGAAAATCCGGACTCCGTAGGAGTTGCCGGAAAGTGAAGGAGGTTCCTACGGAGCCAAACCAGCAAGAAGACAATTTCCAAGCTATAAACAGGATGCCGATAAATCGGCTAAAAAAACTCGAACTAGTAACTAAACCAACAACCTGATTCAAAGCAAATGAAAATACCCATTGTGCACCATAGTTCACAAACGCCGGCTAAAACCCTGGTTTTTCTGCTTTTCTAATAAGCCCTTTAATTCTTCGACAATACTGGTGTTTTGATCATAAACATTTTTTGATTCCTCTGGGTCAGCTTCCAAATCATAGAGTTGCCCGGCAGGATCCGTCGCATCACCCTTTGAAGACCAGCCTCCGCTACCCTTTCCGTCAATAAACTTCCATTTCCCTCTTCGTATGGCGAACATTCCTTCGATCGAATGATGGATGATGCTTTCCCTTACCGTTTTCTGCTCTTTTGGATTTTTAAGGACGGCGTAGAAGTCAAAACTGTCCTGAGCAGCCGTATCTGGTAATTTCTGATTGGTAATAGCTGCCGTCGTGGCCAGCAGATCGGTTAAACATATTGTTTGTGCCGATTTGCTGCCTTTTGAAATCACCTTCGGCCATCTTGCTATAAATGGAACGTGATGGCCTCCCTCCCAGATATCCGACTTTTGCCCACGGAAAATATAGTTGGCCTGGTGAGCAGGATATAACTGTTTGTCGCCAGGCTTCCAGTCGGCTCCGTTATCAGAAGTGAAGATAACGAGCGTATTTTCTCCCAAACCCAGGCTATCCAAAGTCTTAATAACTTCTCCCACAACTGCATCGGTATGCGATACAAAATCTCCATACAACCCGGCTTTGGACTTGCCTTTAAACTTGTCAGACGGCAACCAGGGTGTATGCGGACTGCTTAACGGGAGATACAGGAAAAAAGGTTTCCCCGAGGTTTTCCTGCTATCTGCAAGAAACGCTTTTGCTTTCTGCCCGAAAATATCAAGCGACTTTTCAATCTTAAAACTTTCAGATCCATTTCCATCACGCCAAAAGACTCCTCTCGGTGTTTTATTTCCGGTGATGTTCGTGATTTTACTATCAACCGGCTTACCGTTTTCAAGATAAATATAAGGCGGAATGTCCAGAGATGAGGGAATGATGTAGCTGTAATCAAAACCGAGATCATTAGGGCCTTTTACCACACCTTTGGCTATGTCCAGATTTTCAGTGGTTGTCCAGTCGTCATAAACGGCTGCATCAACCTTTCTGGATGGATCTGCCGGCGTCCAATCCAGGCCCAGGTGCCACTTCCCGATTACTGCCGTCTGATAACCTGCCTTCTTTAAAAGATCAGCCACCGTAAATCGGTCAGGTTCGATGAGCATCGGAGAATATCCACCAAGGACACCCTTTTTTAATCGTGAACGAAAGGCATAACGGCCCGTCAAAATTCCATAGCGGGTCGGGGAACACACCGCTGAGCCGGAATGTGCGTCCGTAAAAACAATGCCTTCCCTGCCAAGTTTATCCAGATTTGGCGTTTCAATCTGAGATTTGTTATTGAGATATCTGATGTCACCATATCCCATATCGTCCGCAAGAATATAGACAATATTGGGTTGCGACTTTTGTTGAGAACGATCATTTTTCTGTCTGTCTTTCCTGAACGAGAAAGCGACAGTTAACGTCATGACAATCATGAGCATCGTAAAAATGAGCGATGAATATTTATGAACCATCTGTTACGCGACTAAATCAAATACCTTGATAAAGGAAAAGACAGACAATCAGGATTTTACTCATAAACAGGAATTGTTTGATCAGTCCTGTCGAGTGTCCGAATTTCTCTGTCTTATTCCCTGAAAACATTAATCTTTTACCGTTTCTCAAAGCGTCTGCCCTGCCAGTATTTTTTCTATTTCTGCTTTGGAGGCACTTCCGGTCTTCTTCCAGATCACCTCATTATTTTTATAAAGTACCAATGTAGGCAGGCCTACAACGCCCAATTCCTTCACCAGATTCTTATTCTCATAAGCCTCAATATTGATCACTTTGAGGATACCAGCCTGTTCCGTTTTAAGAGAATCGATCGTTGGAGCGAGTTTTTTACAACCCGGGCAATATCTTGATCCAAAATCCACCAACACCAGCTTGTCGCTTTTTAGCGAAGCAGTGTATTCATCTTTTGACAAACCCTTGCCTACTGTCGAAATAACCGGCCTGCCCAACCCGATCCATTTACTTAATCCGCCAGGAATTTCAGTAACATCCTGGAAACCCGCATTTTTCAGGTCTTTTGCAAGAACTCCGCTCCTGCCGTTGCCGATGGAATAAATAAAAACAGGCTTGTTCTTATCCAGTTTTGCACTCTCCTTTTCAAAATCGGCCTTGTTTGCGATGTTAAAACTCACAGCTCCTTCCAAATGATTTTGTACATATTCTTCCGGCAAACGTGCATCCAGAATCTGAGCGTTTTTACCTGCCGCTTTAAGTTTTTCTTCAAATTGTTCGAAAGTCAGCAAGTCTCGTTTCTGCTTCGTTTGCGCAGAAACGGCTGTGTATAAAAACAATGCAATAAGTAATAAGCCGGGTAATCTTAGGTTTTTCATCATAAAATGGTTTGAACAGTTATTGTAAAAAGGTTTTAATTTATAGGTCAGACTGGCTACACCTGAATATTTTCCGCTTATTGATCTTTCTCCAAAATCACAGCATAAACAATCAGGTTATCAACATCTTGCAACTACAATGGAGATCTAAAACTAAAAATCCGGACGTTCCAAACAGCCAAATTCCTGATCAGAAATTCAGTTTTGGGAACATAAATTGATTGGATCGTTACCACCATTCCAGTTGCAGGGAAAATTTTGAACATCAAGAATAAATCACACCTGTCACGGTGGGATATTCCTACTGATTCTTTTGCCGGTGGTTGGCAGAAAAGATATAGCCTATAAGTATTATAGACAAAGTAAGTTAATTAAAATCAAAACTTCAAAAAAGATTACCAGAATGGCCTGAAGTTTTTCAGGCAAGGTGCCGAATCGCGACGACGCATGAATTCCCAAACGGCTTTGCGATAACTAGTTCAGGTAGTTACTACGCATATAGGCAAGAGAATTGTTTATCATTTTTCGCAGGATTTCAATATCGATATCCTCAATTTTTTTGATGTAAATACAAGCTTTCGACATTTTGTATTTGCCGAACTTTGCCAGTAATTCCTGTCTATCCTCAAATTCAGTACTGATATACAACGTGATGGCATTTACTCTGGCAGCCAGCCCAATCAGCGGCGCATCACCTTCGTGGCCACTATCATATTTATAATGATAACTACCAAAACCAACGATGCCTGTACCCCACATTTTGGGTTTAAGCCCGGTTTCCTGATGAATCAGGTCAACAATAAAGGTACAGTCTTTACGCTTTTTTTCGTCCGGAATTGCCTGGAGATAGGCGTCCACACTATTTTCAGTCTCGGTAGTTTTATTTTTTGCCATACCTTATTTTTCAAAGAATGTTTTAGTTACCATGCTGAATGGCCTCTTTCGGAAACTTATCGGCTATAAGATTAAGATTTATGCCGTGTTCGAGATAAGCCTTTAACCCGTCCAACACAGTTGTAAATCCGCCGGTTGAGTCTTTAATAACATCTAAAAGCGCGTCACCGGTTTTATCAAATCCATAGTTTTTGATTGTGACATAGGTATTTCCGTCACTTAATGTCCTGAATTCGAAATCGACTTTGGTAGCCGGATCTCCCCACTCAATGGCAATTTTTTCATTCGGTAAAATGTCAAGTACAAGGACTTTGGCGGAAACATTATACATTTCCCATTCCCAGATGACCGTTTTACCAGCCAAAAGTTTATCGCTCCCCTTCGTAAACCAAAAATGTCTCGTTATCGTCGGATCAATAAATGCCTCAAAAACATCCGCCACAGGTTTCCTGATCAACATTTGCGCTTCCACACAGTTTGAGTTATTTGCCATTAACGCCATCGTTTTGTTCTAACAAGTTGGTCAACTATTTGATCGTAGACGAAAATAAAGTTAGTAATTAAAATAGTATATTGAAGTGCCGTTGGCTTGGACAGATTAAATACACATCTGTCTGGAAAATAGTTGTATATAATCGATTAACCTCCGAGAATGCTATAAGTCCGAAACCGCCAGGTCATTCCCTTCCGTCAGCGAATCATTAAATAATTTATTAATCCTCGGTTGAATAAGCCAGATTCCAAACGGGAAAAACCATAATAAAAAGAACTCCCCGGCATAGTTGGAAAACTTCACTGGCTCCCTACTTTCTACCGATTTTAAAGCTTTTGCATTAAATCGTAAAGCATACAACATACAAGCCATAGAAAACAGGTGAACCGGTAGGATGACAATGAACATTCCGGCTCCCAGTTGAGCTCCCGACGAGACATTTATCATCGCTTCTCTGACCAGAAACAATGCGACCGCTATATATCCTACCGGAAAGAAAATAGCAAATTTGAACCGATTTAGTTTGAGTCCAGACTTAACGGGCAACCTTTTGTACAACCAGGTCCCGATCGCATAGAACCAGCCAAAATATACAATGGTTATGCCCAACATCATTACAGCAAAGAACCAAATCAACAAGGGAGAACCTGCATTGTTGATTAGAATATCATTCCCCAAAAACTGGAAAACGACCGGAAGCCCACAAAGTAGCCCGAAAAGCTGCCAATGTCTAAGTTGTAAAAATAATTTCATTCTGTATGTTTTAGAGGGTA
Organism: Dyadobacter diqingensis; assembly: GCF_024220585.1. Classification (GTDB taxonomy): domain Bacteria; phylum Bacteroidota; class Bacteroidia; order Cytophagales; family Spirosomataceae; genus Dyadobacter; species Dyadobacter diqingensis. Next base: position 420,410 of record NZ_JAMXKF010000004.1, on the reverse strand, counting down.
AGTATTAAAAAGTTTGCGCGATCTCGGAGAATGTTCTGGATAAAGAAACCACATCCATAATTCTACTTTAATAAAACCTTATCTCAAATTACGAGCTATTTCCCTCAGCCTTTCCCCCCCATCAAATAAAAACATTCATCTTAACATCTTTCCAACTAATAGTTTCGTTAATCGTAAAAAGCCATGATATTTCACGATTCTTATGCATAAACGGATTCTTCACACTGTGATATGTTTTTTGCTGGTCATTAAGTTGGCAGCTGAAATACCGTTTCCGATGCGGCTCTCGGAGGCCGCCATCACACTCACCAGAAGTTATGTCAAATACGATCCGAAGTATTTTGCACTTAGTTATCCAAACGGCGACCCTCCTGCTGACCGGGGCGTATGTACGGATGTGGTCGTGCGCGCTTACCGAAAAATGGGTATCGATTTGCAGAAAGAAGTCCATGAGGATATGAAAAAGAACTTTTCCAGTTATCCTCGAAATTGGGGAATGAAATCTACCGATAAAAATATTGATCACCGTCGCGTCCCCAACCTGATGAAGTTCTTTTCGAGGCATGGCACCACGCTATCTACTTCACAAACTCCGTCGGACTATCAACCGGGTGATATTGTTTGTTGGAATTTAAGAGGTGGTATCACGCATATAGGCATCGTCGTTAACAGAAAATCCTTCGATGGCAGGCGCAACTTGATCGTACATAACATCGGCGGCGGCCAGGTTTTGGCCGACTGTTTGTTTTCTTACAAAATTATCGGGCATTACCGGTATGGAGGTTGAGCTAAATCTATTTCCCAAATCTGCTTACAAAGTCCTTAGCCGCTCTTGAATCATAATCAAACATGCCCGGCTCTGTTTTTATCAGTGCTTTTGCATTGTCAAGCGCAGGTGCTGCGTCTGCACCAATATTGCTCAATGCATTTAACGCCTGCACCCGTGCGACTATATTTTTCACTTGCAGTGCCTCAGTTAATGTGCTGATCGCAAGTTCCTTTTCGCCGATTTGATACAGGGCCTCGGCAGCTGCAATACGTACTGCAGGTTCAGTATCTTTAACTGCCGAAGTTAAACCTGCTTTACCTGATTTTGCCTTCAAGATCAACAGTCCCGTGGCAGCCCAATAACGTACCGTGGGGTCTGTATCGGATAGTCTTTTAATCAGCTCGCCAGTATAACTCGTCTTGCGGAATGATGCCCAGTCAGCCGTTTCCTGAATACGTTTAAGATTATATTTTTCACTTACAGCGTAATCACGTAAGGGAATATTGGCGGCAATATCAGACAAAATCGCTTCGGGAATAAAGCCGACATCCTGCGATTTGACCAGCCAATCCTTGTTCGCTTTACGAAGCCTGATCAAATCCGAAGCGTGCTTGGGATCGTCCGCAAGATTTTTCACATTGTGCGGGTCTGCGAGCACGTCAAACAACTCTTCAGCCGGTTTTTCCTGCCAGAATTTCGACTGGATGGCGTTTAGCTTTCCTGCCTTAAATTCGTCTTGCCACGTTTGCACGGATGGCGCGCGCCAAAGATATTCGAGATACTGTCCGTAGATTCTGTGCGGCAGATAATTACGGATGTACCTGAATCTCTTGTCGCGCACCGCCCGTGAAAAGTCAATACGCTCGTCCATACGGCCTCTAAAACCGTAAACATATTGATGTTCCGTTTTTTGCTCTGCACCCAGAAATGCTTCTCCTTGCATGTATTCCGGAATTTTTATCCCAACCAGACTTAGTATTGTTGGGGCAAAATCAAGGAAAGTCACAAGGCGATCTGTTTTAGTGCCCTGCTTTGTGTTCGCGAGATGTTCATACTTCTTCGGCAAATGGACGATCAATGGTACATGCAATCCCGACTCATACATGAATCGTTTGCTCCTGGCCAGTACACCACCGTTGTCGCCGTAATAAAAAACAATCGTATTTTCAGAAAGTCCTGCCTGATGAAGCTCCTCGATAAGTTTCCCAAACTGGGCATCCATGTCTTCAATCTTGTCGTAATACTGTGCCCAGTCATGTCTCATTTCCGGCGTGTCCGGATGATACGGTGGTAATGAAACCTTTTCCGGATCATGTTTCAGTTTTGCAACCGGCTCAAAAAGAGAGCTTTCATGCGATACATTCAGATTAAAAACAGCAAAAAACGGTTGTCCGGCTTTCCTGTTTTTATAGGAAGCCTTGTTACTGGATTCATCCCAGGCCTCCGGCTGATCCACTGTATTGTAATCTTTTTTTGCGTTGTTGGTGGTGTAATATCCGGCTTCACGCAGATACTTTGGTAAAAACTTGACGTACGACGGCACAGGATAAGTACTCCGCATATGCTCGGTTCCAAGCGACGGCGGATACATGCCTGTGATCAGCGTATTCCGTGATGGTGCACAAACCGGCGCAGTCGAAAAAGCATTTTCATAGAGTATGCTGCGTTCTGCAAACCGATCCAGATTGGGTGTCGTCGCAAAGGTGTCTCCGTAAGCGCCAAGCATAGGGATATTATCTTCGCTGACAATCCAGAGAATATTCGGTTTTTCAGACTGCTGCGCCCAGCCCGTCGAAAAAACAAGTAGTAACGCAACAAGAGCAATATACTTTTTCATGAAACTTTCTATTTATTATTAAAGTCAATCGATTGAGTTTTGTACTGTAAATTTTGATAGATGCTGGCTATGGCTAAAGCCGGACACTCGTGGCATCTTCACTCCCCAAGGCTAAAGCCTTGGGTTAATACTATTGAGCAGTGAACATCCCGCACATGCTATGTCGACCATAACCCAAAGATTTAGCCTTGGGAGGCTGTAGCCTCACCAGTTCCCGGCTTTAGCCAAGCCCTCGAGACAATTCGACTCCCATAACTCAGAGCCCGAGTCCACACTAACCCAAGGCTTTAGCCTTGGGAGGAAGTAGCCTCAATAGTCCCCGGCTTTAGCCAATCCCTCGAGACAATTCGACTCCCATAACTCAGAGCCCGAGTCCACACTAACCCAAGGCTTTAGCCTTGGGAGGAAGTAGCCTCAATAGTCCCCGGCTTTAGCCAATCCCCCGAGAAAGTTCGACTCCCATAACTCATAGTCTGAGTCCACATTAACCCAAGGCTTTGGGTTCGGGAGGAAGTAGCCTCACCAGTTCCCGGCTTTAGCCAATCCCTCGAGACATTTCGACTCCCATAACTCAGAGCCAGAATCCACATTAACCCAAGGCTTTAGCCTTGGGAAGAAGTAGCCTCACCAGTCCCCGGCTTTAGCCAATCTCCCGACACAGTTCGACTCCCATAACTCAGAGTCTGAGTACACACTAACCCAAGGCTTTAGCCTCGGGAGGAAGTAGCCTCAATAGTCCCCGGCTTTAGCCAATCCCCCGAGGAAGTTCGACTCCCATAACTCAGAGTCTGAGTCCACACTAACCCAAGGCTTTAGCCTCGGGAGGAAGTAGCCTCAATAGTCCCCGGCTTTAGCCAATCCCCCGAGGAAGTTCGACTCCCATAACTCATAGTCTGAGTCCACATTAACCCAAGGCTTTGGGTTCGGGAGGAAGTAGCCTCACCAGTCCCCGGCTTTAGCTAATCTCCCGACACAGTTTGACTCCCATAACTCAGAGCCAGAGTCCACACTAACCCAAGGTTTTAGCCTTTGGGGGGAAGTAGCCTCACCAGTCCCCGGCTTTAGCCGATCCCCCGAGACAGTTCGACTCCCATAACTCAGAGTATGAGTCCACACTAACCCTAGGCTTTAGCCTTGGGAAGAAGTAGCCTCACCAATCCCCGGCTTTAGCCAATCTCCCGACACAGTTCGACTCCCATACCTCAGAGTCTGAGTCCACACTAACCCAAGGCTTTAGCCTTGGGAGGAGCCATCCTTATCTGTCCGGCTTTAGCCACGAGCCATTATTTCAGATTCGCCTGCTGACCCGCGTTATAGTCAATCACAACCTTGTTTATTTTTCCAGTAAAAGCGAAAGGCACTTTATACGAATCCGCTACCGGAGTCAGATCATCGATACCGACATTAACCCCTTCATGCAGATAAACCGAACCAGTCGTTTTATCCAGCTTAGACTCGCCCACTTTGGCATTGTTCACGAAAAGACTAACCACTCCCGTTCCGTTTTCAGCATACTTCACGTCCGCACGAAGTTGTACCTTCCCGGTTGGCAGCGTGGCATTTTCAGAAGATATCACATACTTCGTTCCATCGCCAACCGCATACACGAGGTTAAGTTTGTGATTTTGGATAAAGAAACTCAAACCACCTTCAAAACCGCCACGTGACAATAATACTCCTTCGGTTTCGACACCTTTGATTTCAGCATCCGCAATAAGGCTGAATGATCTTTTTACAGCAAACGGTCCGGCGACATCCACAATGGTTGATTGTCTCGGATAAAGTACAACCCGGTCAATATCCTTGTAAACTGTCGGCAAAACGAAAGGCTCTGTGCCGTCCTTAAGTGGATAAACATTATACTTCGTTGCCTCGGTATCGAACAAGGTTTTCAGCTCTTTCAGTTTTACAGGATTTTGCTCGGCCAGGTTATTTACCTCATTAAAATCCTCTTTCAAGTTATACAACTCCCATTTATCCTCGTTATAATTCTGCCCTTTCACGTGCAGAGAGCCAGCTTTCCAGCCATCTTTGTAAATCGAACGTGAACCTCTGATTTCATAATACTGAACCGTATGACGATCTTTTGCCGCCGGGTCATTCAGGCTATACGCCAGACTCGTCCCTTCGATCGCCTCCTGCTTGTAGCCATTAATGTTTTCAGGCACTTTTGCATTGATCAGTTCCAGTGTCGTCGGCAGAATATCGATCACATGGCCGTATTGATTTCTGATACCACCTTTGTCCTTGATTCCTTTGGGATAAAAAACGATAAGCGGATTATGCGTGCCGCCTTCTGAATTGGCGTCCTGTTTCCAATGGCGGAAAGGAACATTAGTTGCTGCCGACCATCCCAAAGGATAATTTACCTTCGAAAATTCAGTGCCGATCAGGTCGATATTTTCGATATTCTTTTTTAAACGTTCTTCCTCCGAAATTCCAGTGCCGTAGTTGTTAACAGTCCCGACAAATGTTCCTTCCTTACTCGCGCCATTATCGCCCACGGAAACAAACACCAAGGTATTTTCAAGTTGACCAGATTCTTTAAGGTGGTTGATCACCCGGCCAATTTCATGATCCGTGTATTCAAGAAAACCAGCATAGGTTTCCATGAAACGTGCATACAATTTCTTCTCATTGGCCGACAATGTATTCCAGTCTTTAACACCCGGATTACGTGGCGGAACTTTTGCAGTTTTAGGAACCACGCCCAGTTTGATCTGATTGGCGATAACCTTTTCGCGATAAACATCCCAGCCCTCGTCAAACTTCCCCTTATACTTATCCGACCATTCTCTGGCAACCTGATGTGGCGCATGACCAGCTCCCGTGGCAATGTAAAGAAAGAATGGTTTTTCAGAACCACCCGATCCCTGCCCGGACACATAACTGATGGCCCGATCTGCGATGAGCTCGTTGAAATGTTTTCCATCCTGCTGATCTTTCACACGGTGTGTACCTTCCCAAAGTTCAGGATGCCACTGATCAATACTCCCGCGCGACGGAAAGCCATAAAACTGCTCAAAACCTCTTCCCGTTGGCCAGCGGTTAAATGGCCCGGCTGGTGTTAAATCAGCCAATGGCGTAATATGCCATTTCCCTAAAGCGAAAGTATTATATCCGTTTTCTTTTAGAATTTCGGCTACCGTTGCCTTTTCGAACGGAATCTGAGCATCATATCCAGGCGTACCAATAGCCGTTTCAGGAAAGAGACCCATATGGGCCGAGTGAGAGTTTCGGCCTGTAAGCAGTGCCGCCCGCGTTGGTGCGCAGATGGCTGTCGTGTGAAAATTGGTATAACGCAATCCATTGTTGGCAAGGCTGTCCAAGGTTGGCGTGTTGATCAGGCCACCGAAAGTGCTGATCGCTCCATAACCGATATCGTCCAACAGAATCCAGACCACATTCGGTGATCCCTTGGCGGCTTTCTTCTTTTCCGGCCATGATTCCTGAGTTTCCTTTACGGTTTTACCAATCTTGCCTTTGTACGGCTGCAAAGGCGTATGCTGCGCATCAACAACCTGGTTTGAAGCTATCCAGGCCATGGCAGCCAAAGTCATTTGTTTTACAGGAAAAGATAGATTTTTCATCATTTTTTGTGTTTACGATTTATAATAACCTATTAACTTTCAGAACTTTACTTGATCTTATTCCAGTCCAGAACCCCAACCTTCTCAGCCCATTTTTGATATTCTTCCGCAAGGACTTTGACTTTATCAGGATAAGTAGCTGCCAGGTTTTTTGTTTCTGCACGATCTGTTTTAAGGTTGTACAATTCCCAGGGCTGATTTATTTCAGCCACAAGTTTCCAGTCTCCATTGCGTATCGCCCGGCTGCCTTCGTGTTCCCAGAAAAGTGGACCTCTATTACTTTCCGCCCTATTTTTAAAAACATTGACAAGACTTTTTCCTTCCAGCGGCGTGAGTATTTCCGTTTTAAATCTCACGGGATAGGTAATTCCGGCCAAATCCAGACAGGTTGGCATGATATCAATCAAATGCCCGACATGATCACTTGTTATTCCTGCTTTTATTTTCTCAGGATACCAGGCGATGAATGGCGTAGCGATGCCGCCTTCATGGGTATTTTTCTTGAATAATCTGAAAGGCGTATTGCTGACATTTCCCCAGGGCGGGTAATAACTGTCAATCGAATTAACCGAACCTGGCGTACCATTTTTCTGAGTCACATAGTCCCAGTCCTTCACTGTATCCCCACTCCCGCCATTATCCGAAACAAAAAGAATGACCGTGTTTTTATCTTTTTTGATTTCTTTCAACTTGGCCAAAATCTCACCAATTCCATGATCCATCCGATCGATCATCGCCGCATAAATGGCCATGCGCGTATCCCAGAAATCTTTCTCAGACGCGGTTAATTTATTCCAATCAGGTGCCTGCTCAAATCGTTGCGACAATGGCCAGTTATCGTTTACAATACCAATTTCCTTTTGTTTTTTGAAACGCTGGTCACGTAGCGCATCCCAGCCTTTCAAATATTTGCCTTTGTATTTGGCGATATCTTCGGGCAAAGCCTGAATCGGCCAGTGAGGAGCATTATATGCCACATACAGGAAAAAAGGATTGGCATCTCTTTTAACTTCATCAAGCGACTTAACAGCAAAATCAGTGATTGCCTGTGTGAGATAACGGGAGGTATCCTGTCGCTCAATTTTCTTTCCATTTAAAAGAAAAGTAACCGTCCGTCCATCGTTATAAATCGGTTCGGAATTAAAATAACTGCTTCCGTTATTCTGCATGGTAAAGGATTTATCAAAACCTCGGTTGTGCGCCAATGCCGATTCCACCTGACCAACATGCCATTTACCCGAAACAATGGTATGATATCCTGCCGTTTTCAACAACTCAGCAATGGTGACGCTGTGTTTACTCAGATAGCCCTGATACGCGGGCGATCCTTTATCCTGAATCATATCACCGATACCGGCCTGATGCGGATAAAGCCCGGTAAGCAGCGCAGCTCTTGACGGACAGCATCGTCCGCTGTTGTAAAATTGGGTAATCCTTAACCCTTCTCCGGCCAGTTTATTCAGATTGGGTGTGTAAATTTCGGAGCCAAAACTTCCCAGATCCGAAAACCCCATATCATCAGCCAGTATGACGACAATATTGGGTCTCTCTGATTTTTGCGCGCAAACATTTCCCTGAAAAAAAAGGAGTGTCGAAAGGCTGTAAAGCAAGCCGGTGGTTATTGTTCTTTTCAAAATAGGTCGGTTAAAAAAAAGGTAAATGCCCTGATTCCTGTAAAAAGAAAAGACATTTACCTTCATTCATTTTGTCAACTCAGATCAGCATCATTCAAAACCGGGGTTCTGAACCAGCAGCTTATTGTTATCAATTTCAGACTGTGGAATCGGATACAAGCGATGTTTTTCGGCTGCGTTGGTTTTGCCAACCTTTTGCTGATTCCGTACAAATGTTGATTTTCCATCAGCATCCTTCTGGCGAATCAGGTCGAACCATCTTTGATATTCATAAGTTAGTTCCAAACGACGATCCAGATAAACGGAGTCACGGAACTGGTCTTTGGTCAAACCAGGCGTCAGGTTTGGAAGCCCGGCTCTTGTTCTGATTTTGTTCAATGATTTGTAAGCCTTAGCTGTTGGACCGTTTGCTTCATTTTCTGCCTCCGCATGGATGAGCAGCAATTCAGCATAACGTATAATCGGAACATTCGCAGCCGACTGATTGGTAACTGCTAACGATGCAGGATCCAGCCATTTATTCCAGAAAGGCGTAGAGTCATTCGGGACAGCCGTATTGGCAATTGGCAACGCATATTTACGTCCGTTGGATGGACTGGTAAAATTTCTTACAAAGGTCACATTCCTTCTTTTGTCATCCGGGCGGAACAATTTGTAAATACTAAAAAACTTGTCATTTCCCTGCGTGTAGTAACGTACCATATGCGCATAGTTGCCGGTAAGTCCCGGAATACCGGAAAGGATCGACCGTGGAAATTCATTATTTCCCTGGTTCAGCGAGTTGGATTTAAACTGCGCCGAAAAAATGTGTTCCTTATTATTCTTAAAGGCAGGCAAAAATACTTCGGCATAGTTGGATACCAGGTCATAACCATAATTTCCCGTGCCCCCGTCTGCCGCTGAAAGCGCTTCTTCCGCTTTCTTCACAGCGTCAGCATAATGTGCGCTGATATTCAAAGGAAGAGAAGCCTTTGTCAGATAAACCTTTGCCAAAAGAGCCTTAGCAGCCCCAGCAGTGGCTCTGCCTACGTTCGGTGACGCATAAGTAGCAGGCAAAACAGCAGCCGCCTCAGTCAGGTCTTTTTCAATTTGTTTGTAAACATCTGCCGACGGTGATTTTGCAATTTCATAGTCATTTGCATTGACATACTTCTGATATTCCACGATCAGAGGCACGTCTCCGTACAATCGCACGACATTGAAATAGTACAACGCACGTAAAAACTTGGTTTCTGCCAGCAAGCGTTCTTTTAAGGCATTGTCAAATTCAATCGCAGGAATCTTCTCCAAAGCTACGTTGGCCTTTTTGATCGCTGCATAATGCTGCTGCCAGATCTCATAGATACGCAGGTTACTTGATGAATGGGCCAGTACGGAAAGCGATCTTACGTCGGCATTCGTCGCGCCAGGTCCCGGATCTTCGTCATCACTGGCCATATTCATACCCGTGTTGAACAGCGTATTATAAGGCGTTTGCACCGAGCTGCCACCGGAATTCAGAAGGAAATAAACTGCATTCACCGCGTTGATAGCATCGGTCTGCGTTTTATAATATTGTTCCTCCGACAGGAACGATTTGGGTTCTTCTTTTAAAAATTCATCGCAGGACGAAAGACCGATCGTCATGGATGCGAGAAGAAAATATTTCAGACTTTTCATAATTTATAGCATTTTGCTGTTGCTTTTCAGGCGCCAGTCTTGTTTATATCTTTTAATAATTCAGGTACTTTCAGTGATCCGTTTAGAACGAAAGCGAGAGTCCAACCTGAACCGATTTGTTGTTTGGATAAACACCCTGATCCACACCTTTATTAATCAGCGACTGTCCGTTAAGACTAACCTCAGGATCATAACCGGTATACTTCGACCAGGTAATTGCATTTTGCGCAGAAACATAAACCCGAAGCGACTCTACTTTTATTCTCGACAATAGTGCTTTCGGCAGAGAATATCCGAATGAGATATTTTTCAAACGATAATAAGTCGCATCTTCGATAAAGCGGTCTGAGATCGTAATGGCAGGATCCTGGAACGCAGCTTTCACATCTGTATCCGTATTCGATGGTGTCCAGCGATTCAGCACCACGTCCGAGGCATTGATATAACCCGTCCCCAATTCAAGCAAAGCACGGTTTTGGTTATATAACTTTCCTCCGATAGACGCCTGGAAGAAAACAGTAAGGTCAAATCCTTTATAGTTAAATGTGTTGGTCAAACCGGTTGTAAAGCCAGGCTGATTTGAAATAATCACGCGGTCTCCCGTTTGTGTGATCGCGCCATCGTTATTGATGTCCTTGTATTTTTGTCCACCAGGGCTTTTGTTTTGCTGCGGTGTCAGAGCGGCGTCTCCCTGCTGGATAATACCGTCCGTTTTATACACGATAAATGATCCCAATGGATAACCCACTTTCGCAATTGACGGCGCACTGATGTTAGGAATAATCTGGTCCACGCCGTCACCAAGACTTAAAATCTTGTTGGTATTTTTCGCAAAAATGAAGATCGTATTCCATTTGAAAGGTCCGGTTGTATTTTGAGAATTAACATACAATTCAATCCCCTGGTTACTCACTTCGCCAATGTTCTGGTAAACCGTAGAAGCCTGCCCGTTATAGAAATCTGATAATCCGGAAGTACCGGCAACCGTTCTTGTCAACAACAAATCCGTCGTCTTTTTGTAATAATAATCCGCAATGATGCTCAAACGGTTTTTGAACAATCCAAGGTCAATACCGGCATCCACCTGAAACGTTTTTTCCCATCCAAGGTTTGGATTTGGTACCGAGTTAGGCGCATACCCTGAAACCGTGGTATTGGAAAAGTTATAACGGTAATAAGCAAGCTGCGACAATGACTGATAAGGAGGAATGCTCTGGTTACCCGTCGTTCCGGCACTTAATCTCAATTTTAAAAGACTGATATTTTTAAACTGTTGGAAGAATTTCTCATTGTTGACGTTCCATCCAATCGCAGCCGAAGGAAAATATCCCCACTTATTGCCATCACCGAAACGGGAAGATCCATCGGCACGAAGTGTGAAAGTAAACAGATAGCGATCATCAAAAACGTAATTGATACGACCAAGATAAGAAGCCAGAGACCATTCACTGGAAGCCGAACGCGGTGCGATACTTGTGATACCCGTTGCAAGATTGTTATACTGAAAGGCATCTGTTGCAAAACCAGCCGCTTCCGCAATGGCGCTTTTCGACTGCGAAGTTTGGGCCGTGAAACCTACAACTGCGTTAATCCTGTTTTTTTCGTTTAGCTCCTTATCATAACTTAACGTATTCTCGTTCAGCCAGCTGGTTGTTGAAACCGTACCTACGATCGCGTCACCGCTCAAAGCAAGACCTTCTGCGGTTGTACTTGGCAAATATCTGTTCTGTTTGTTTCCAACAACATCAGCACCAACCAAAACCTTGGCTTTAAGGCCTTCGGCGATTGTATACTCACCCGAAACATTCCCCAGAAAACGATTTGTGATCGTTTCATTCAGCTGATTGTAAAGGGAGTTGATCGGATTTTGCAAAGCCGATTCAAATGGGCTGTTCACTACAAATGTTCCGTCGTTCTGATAAATAGGCAAAGCCGGAGGCGTTTGCAGCAAGTTTCCGATAATGTTGGCAGGCGCTACGTTGGCCTTGGTATTGCTGGCACTTAAGCTGGCATTAATTCTGAAACGGTCGTTGTAGTGGTGATCCAGGTTTACACGTGCAGAGAACCTTCTGAAATCGGTTTTTTGCAGAATACCGTTTTGCTTAAAATAGTTACCCGAAATAGCGAGTCTTGTTTTATCAGAACCTGACAAGATCGATAAGTTATGACTTTGCTGCGTCGCTTTCCTGAATGCCGCATCCTGCCAGTCAGTACCCACACCGGTAGTATCCAGTGAGTAACCTGTTACGCTCGGTATAGAAACCGTCTTGCCCGAATTAGCTGCTGCATCTTTTCTCAATGCCCACCATTGTCCGGCGTTCAATAGAGGCAGTGTGCGGATTACTTCCTGGGTACCATAAAATCCGTCATAATTGATCGACGATTTGTTTTTCGAACCCGTTTTTGTGGTAATGATAACCACCCCGTTTGCACCACGGGAACCATAAATCGCTGTCGCTGATGCATCTTTCAATACATCAATATTTTCGATATCAGCTGTTGCGATAGAAGACAAAGGGTTAATTTTTGACCCGTCTGTTACGCCGGCATCTGTCAGCGAGTAGTCATTGTTAATTGGAAACCCGTCGATTACATAAAGAGGGTCGCTACCCGCCGTGATCGAGTTATTGCCACGGATCTGCACGCTTACTCCTCCACCCGGCTGACCGGAAGTTTGTGTAACCACCGCGCCCGCTACCGAACCTTGTAACAGACGTTCAACCGAAGCAACGGGCTGGCTTTTTATTTCCAGAGGCACGGAAGCCACGGAGCCCGTGATATCCTTTCTCTTTTGCTCACCATAACCAATCACGACAACCTCGTCGAGCACATTGGCCGTTTTTAAAATGACATCCACTGGTTCGTCCGTCAGCTCGTATATTTCAATTTCCTGCTGCTGAAAACCGGTGATATTGATCTGAATCGTGAAAGGAAATACTTTCCCGGCAGGAATCGTAAATTTCCCGTCGACATCCGTTGATGCAAACTTGGTAGTTCCTTTTTCAACAACCGTAGCACCCGGTAAACCTTGACCGGATTCATCCTTGACGACACCTTTGATGACATCCTGGGCTTTTACCTGAAACGAGGTAAAAATCAGAGCACCCAATATCCATATCAGGTAGAGATTTTTCTTAATCATTTTGTGGGAAAAATAATGGTAAATTAATTGTTTGAAACGATCTGATAAAGCACGCACTTCCCCAATAGCAATTATCCGAAAAAGATAACTTACAAGTATATACGAAAAGCGGTAAACCCTGACTTAGAGTAACCAGCCTGCTACAAGAATTAACGATTAGGGGAGATTTTTTGACTATTCAGATGGCATGTCAAAAACATGCTTATAAGTTGACAAGTCGAATGACCAGGATCAACAGCTGATACAGGCCTGACAGCATTGCGGCTGCGTCAGGTTCAATGGTGAAACCATTCCAAAGTAATAAGTTTTCTGTGAAAGGAGTAAAAAGTCCGTTTTCATAGGTTAGTAATTGGTTGGGTCTTCACTCGACTGGTGGCTAATCAAGGAAAGATATAAGTCTATTTATTTTATAGACAAAATAAACTTATATTTTCCTAATTACCAAAGAAAGAGAGAGGAATTTTTGATATTTAATGAATTGATAATCAATAACAGACGAGTGAAAATTCAACGAATTAAAGAAGTCAGGACTGGGCGTTCCCGTTTTCAAAACCTGACTTCTTTTGGGCGATGATTAACTTCTTCTATATTTTCCGGGCTCGGGATCATTGATCCGGGCAATCAAGGATTAAAACTCGATTCAAAACCTTTGCCTTTTCCAATGACCTTCCAGTCTTCTACACCAACGTCTTTTGACCAGACCTCATAAAGGGCCTTCAACTCATTGGCAATATCGGCTTGCTGACCGATCAGGTTATTCGTTTCTCCCCTATCCGCCTCAATATCATACAGTTCCCACAAATCGCTTCTTACCGATACGAGTTTCCATTTACCTTTTCTTACAGCCTTATTGCCAGCCCTTTCCCAGAAGATCGGTTTGGAGCGGCTCCACTCTTTTCCGTAGATCACAGGCAGAAGGCTCTCCCCGGCCAGCGGTTTTATTACATTGCCATGATAGTTCTGAGGGTATTTGGCACCAGCAATTTCATACAAGGTCGGAGCGATATCAATTAGGTGGGCCGTTCCGTCAACCAATCCGCCGGCCGCTATTTTGGAGGGAAATCTTGCAATAAACGGACTGCTGATGCCCCCTTCGTATTGAAAACCTTTAAAAGATTTCAGCGGTGTGTTTGACGCATAGGCCCAGCTCCGCGTATAGGAATCATACGAACCGGCAGTCCCTACGGGGCCCCAGTTACGGACATTACGCCCGCTAAATCCATGGCTGACATCTTCAGCGGCTGCGCCGTTGTCAGAAATAAAGAAGATAACCGTGTTATCAAGTTTGCCGGATTGTTTAAGCTCTTCCACTACCCTGCCAATGTTCTGATCCAGATTATCCACCTGAGCAGCATATACTTCCATCTTTCGAGCCCATAACTTTTGCTCATCGTAGGTAAGGCTGTTCCAGGCGGGCAGGTCGCTGTTTTTGACACTGATTTTTTGGCTTTTCCCAATAATATTCAGCTCCTGCTGACGTTTGAACCGAAGAATGCGGAGTGAGTCCCAGCCGATATCATATTTACCTTCGTATTTTTTGATATCCTGAGGTAAAGCCTGTAATGGCCAGTGCGGAGATGTATAAGCCAGATACAGAAAAAATGGCTTTTGTTCAGCATTCTGGTCTTTCAGAAAACCAATTGCATTTTTGGTGATTTCGTCGGTATAATAAAAATTATCTTCATCGTCAGGATGCACGACTTTGTCGTCTTTCACGAAAAAACTGCGCCTGTTTTTGGGTAATTGTTTAACAACAAAATAATCACTTGCACCGCCAATGTTTCCATAAAAATGCTCAAATCCGCGTTTTCTCGGCCATTGGCTCGTGCTGTCGTCACCGACGTGCCATTTTCCGGAAAGCAAAGTGCTGTAACCGGCATCCTTTAAAACCTCCGCAAGCGACACAGTCTGTTTGCTAAGATATCCCTGATACGCCGGTGTACCCAGGTCGATATTGAAATAACCCATACCAGCCGTATGCTGATATTGTCCGCTCAGCAGAGACGCACGGGTGGGAGCGCAAATCGCATTGTTGTAAAACTGGCGAAAACGAATTCCTTCCTGTGCCAGTTTATCCAGATTGGGCGTCTGGATTTCAGACCCATAACTGCCTATGTCAGAAAACCCAAGGTCATCGGCCATGATCAGGACAATGTTGGGTTTTGGTGATGTGGCCGGCGCTTTTGTCTTTTTCTTTTGTGCAAATAAAGGTGACGCAATGATCAAGGCAAGCGCAAAACTTTTTACTAAACTGGTGGCTGTCTTCAAAATAAAGGTACTTTAATGGTTTAAACATTCTTACCACCTTAGACAACTAAGATCACCTAAGTTACGAAATCGCAGATGATATCAGTTGTCTAAGGCGCTGTAAATTAACTCGCTGCTCTTGTTTCAAGCGGCAGCGGCTCAACCCTGGTTTCAGGAACTGCGTCGCCAACCATAGGGCCATCCGCCGAAAGTTCGCTGCCTTCCTTCTTCGATTTTATAATCGGCCAAAGAAATTGCGCATACCATTCCTCTTCCTGATAGTGTTTAATGCCATAGGAAGCTGGATATTTTCTTGTAATGATACCTGTTCCGAAAATAATGTCCCAAAGGAAAAACATGTTCCCGAAGTTGCCTTTATAATAACCTATGCCATCGTCCGTCGTATCGGCGTGGTGTGCATGATGCGTTGCAGGTGTTGAAATTAATCTTTCCAAAACCCAGCCGACCGGGTTAAGCCACTTGATCTGGTAAAAAGGCTTGTCCCAGGGAATACTTGAATGCGCACCTGTGGTAATCAGTGACTTAATCACTTTTACAAAAAGTGCGGCATAACCTAAACCGACGTAAGTAAGTGCTGCGGTAAGATAAGTTTGTGAAAAAAAGATCGTGTAAATAATATTCTGGCGACTGGCCATTGCCATGCCCATATAGTTGGCACTGTGGTGCGTACGGTGAAAACGCCATAACCAGGGTAGCTGATGATGCAGACGGTGGTACCAGTATTGCGTAAGATCGTCGGCCACAGCGATGATAGCGAAAGCCCACCAGAATGGAACCCACGAAAATACATCTTTGGCGTGTGGAAGTATTTGCGGCAGCAATTGCAGACTGAAATACGTAACAACGGGCCTTACAATGATTTTAGGGACAACAAAACAAACGATATCCAAAACACTTTCGTTTTTAGTCCATTTGTTTTCATACAAGCCCGCAAAAAATTCAATCACGCCGATAACGAGCACGATAACCGGCAAGCCCCATGAGCTCAGATTTTTAAAAATACCTTCCAGAAATTGTGGCACCCTGAAAGGTAGTACATTGCTACCCTGCCAGGGTTTGTAACCCGTAAGATAAAACGCGCTGAACATCAAGACAATGGGCAGCAGATACAAAAAGACACTAATGGTCGCATCGCGCTTTATTTTTTGCGTGATTTCTTTTTCAACTTTCATACCGTGACAACTAAAAGTAAATGATAATAAGAGACTAACTTATTAGGGTATACGCAAACCAGATTCCTCCGGCAATAAGTGCAAAGGGAACAAGTGTCAGAAAAATGCCAACAGCAATTTTCTTGACAAGCAGAACGACATCATCTGTTGTCATAACAATATGTGATTAATTGGAATAATATTTCCTGAAATACCCCTGGACAGTATGCCGTACACTTGCAAATTGACAACCACCGAAAATCTACGCCTGAACGACATCACTGCCTGCCGGGATATTTCAGAACTTTAAATAAGTTGCGGGAAGAAAAGCGGGATCAACAACAACACAGCTCAGGAAAGAGCGGCTGGCGGTATACCCCCTTGTTTGTCGTTGCAGACAAATCGAAATCATGTAAAACAATCGCTTTCATAAACGAATAATTTCTGGTTTTGCTTAGGGCACAAGGGTGGTTCAAAGCCATAAGTCTATAAAATATATAGACAAAGTAAATTTAATGTATTTATAATTGCAAGCTTTTGTAAAACTTTTTTGATTTTTTTTCCGGGACAGGACAAAACTGACAATTCAGAAAACGCATTTTGGCTTTCTTTTTCAAACGGTAGTCCTTTTAAGTTAACGGTAAGTATTAACATTTTTATTTGACATAATTTTGACGACTCCTTAATCTAATGACGCACTCGTTCTTATGAAAATCAGTATTAGCCTGTTATTGTTCTTTTTAACAACTCCAATTTTTGCACAATCCAAAAAAGCTGACAGCCTCCAGACATTATTAAAACAATCTACCGTCGATACCACGAAGGTTAATCTGATGGTAGATATCGCCGTCGAGTATTGGGCATCCGACCCCGAACAAACCATTGTTTATGCAAAACGGGCGATGGATCTCGCAAAAAAAATCCAGTACAGGCGCGGCGAAGCCAAGAGTTTCCAGGGTATCGGCATCTATTATTGGCAGAAAAATGACTATGTAAAGGCCCTGGCCAATTACGGGCAGAGCAAAAAAATTTATGAAGAGCTGGGCGACAAAGTCGGCGTTGCCCGGGCCATTTGCAACATGGGCATGGTCTACGGTGAACAGGGTAACTATGGACAAGCGCTGGATAATTACCAGCAGGCGTCTGCCATTTTCCTGGCACTGGGCGATGAAACCCGGATGGCGTCCACCATCAATAGTATTGGAAACGTCCACAAGAACCAGAAGAATTTCGAGGAAGCATTAATTTCCTACAAGCAGGCCCGGGATATCTGGACGAAGGAAGGTGATAAAAAATCAATGGCTGGCTCCTACATTAACATTGCAACGATTTACACAAAACAGAAAAAATTCGAGGATGCCGTAAGCAATGCCACAAAGGCGCTCGAACTATTTGAAGGGTTCAAAGACGTTAACGGTCAGATTATCTGTCACAACAATCTGGGTGAAATTTATATCCAGAAAAAAGATTACGCTACGGCGCAGTCGCAATATGAAAGATCCCTTGAAATCAACCAGCAATTTCAAAGCAAGCGATTGATGGTTACCTCCTATAACGGCCTGGGGAATGTGTTTACGAAACTGAACCAGCCCCAAAAAGCCATTGAAAATTACAGACTTGCCTTAACCACCGCACAGGCGTTAGGATTGAAACCAGCCTTGCAGCAATCTTATGAAGGCCTTGCTGTTGTATATGGCACGGTTCGGGATTATGCTAATGCCTATCATTTTCAGCAGCTCTCGACAGCATTGAAAGACTCCATATTCAGCGCCGAAAATGCGAACAAAATAGCGAACCTCCGCGTACATTACGAGAGTGAGAAAAAGCAAAGTGAAATAAAACTCCTTCAGAAAGAGAAGGATCTGGGGTATGCGACCCGGAACACCATGGCGTTGGGACTCGCCGCAGGACTCATCCTCGTAGCACTGGCTTTTAACCGACAACGGCTCAAAGTGAGAAAAAACAGAGAATTACATGCCGTGCAGCAGGCGCTTTCCGAAGTAGAAATTCGAACCAGCCAGGAAAAAGAACAGCAGCTGATTACAGAACTTGAATTTCGGAATAAGGCCCTCACCACCCACACGCTTAACCTGATCCAGAAAAACAGTATTTTGGAAGACATTCGGCAAACCGTTTCTCTCGCTTTGAAAACCGGACAAAAAGATGAAAACACGCCCCTTTTCAGTAGACTTATCAATCTGATTGATTACAGTTTTAACCTCGATAAAGACTGGGACGAGTTCAAAATTTATTTCGAAGGGGTGCACAAGGATTTCTTTTCTAAACTAAAAAAAGAAAACCCGGAGCTCAGTGGTGGCGAGCTTCGCTTATGCGCACTGATCAGGCTAAACCTGAACTTAAAGGAAGCGGCCACGTTATTAAACATTTCTCCCGACAGCGTGAAGACCGCAAGACATCGGTTACGCAAAAAACTTAATCTCCCGGAAGACAGCAATTTATCCGACTATCTGATGACTGTCTGATTACAAAAAGCTTCTTTTTAAGGTCTGAACGTCCCTTTTCCTGGCTGGAAAAGGGACGTTCACCTTTTGTATACCCCCCTTTTTCATCTGTTCACTTCTTGTATACCCCATAAAATAGGATGTATAGGCCTGACGGTCATACGTTTGTATCGTGCTGACAGCGACGACCGGCTACGGTTTTTGTCAGACAATTATCATTCCATTTTACACAAAAACAGCCATGAAAAATTTAAAACAAAATCTGCTTCCTGTCCTTATTCAATACTCATTGAAGTATTATCTGGATTACACCACCAACCAACTGCTGATTTCAATGGCGAGCGTATAACCGCCTCATCTGCCTGAAATCTCATTTCTTAACAAACATTTAATCGTCAAACGCATTCAAACAATATCACGATGACTGACACAAGAATCTCAATCGTAAAAAACTCCTGGTTTTATCTGGTCAACAATACCGAAAATGAGGGTAACTTTTTTTACCAAACGCTATTCGAACTGGATCCTTCTTTAAGGCCTCTCTTCAAAGAAAACCTCGACGGGCAATCTCAAAAACTGGTCACCATGCTGGATTTTGTAATTTCCAGGCTTCACGAACTCGACCAGATTATTCCACAGATCGAAGATCTCGCAGTGCGTCACATACATTACGGCGTTCGAAAGGAGCATTACGAGCTGGTAGGACAAGCACTTATCCAAACGCTCGAATACAAACTGGATGAACAGTGGAACGAACATACCGAAGAAGCATGGCTTGCCTTGTATTCCATTTTATCCGGTGTGATGATCCGTGCGACTGAAAATATTTCAGTTCAATGAAAACAAAAATTAAATCACTGAGTAATAACCCCTAGTATTATGACTGAACGTAATATTCTTATTGTCAAAACTTCCTGGAGCCAGGTCATTGCCCAGCCTGAAAATCCGGCGGTGATGTTCTACGATCAACTTTTTACCGTAGCACCGTGTCTTAAAAACATGTTCCAATCCGATATGGAAAGCCAGATCGGCAAGCTAACGGATATGATTACCTATATGGTGACTAAGCTCCAAAAGATGGACGATATCCAAAGCGAGATCGCAGCGCTTGCCAAACGGCACGCAAAGTATGGGACCAGGCCCGAACATTATCAAATTGTTGGAGAAGTGCTAATTTCAACATTAAAACAAAGCCTTGGAAATTCGTGGGATGACCAAACCCGGGACGCCTGGACAGAGCTTTACAATATCTGGTCAACGTCCATGATCGAAGCTGCGGAAGAATCCTGAGCTGAGTATTCTTAACTCAGCAAATCTGATAAAAAAATACTCATCAGAACCCTTAAAAACATGATTAAGTCAATAAAATAACGTCATGTACACCTTTTGTATACCTGCATTTCGGGGTTATATACCTTTTGTATACCCCCGAAAATTGCAGTCCTTTTTTTCATTACCTAGTTTTGTATCATCATTTGAAATGAACGCCATTCTAAACAAAATCTAAATCTTTTATTCTTAAAATTATCATAGCCATGAACAACACTTTTGAAACTTCATTATCGGTAGGCTTAGTCATGTCTCTGTACGACTTCAATATTCCTGCTGAAAAAACACTTTGCGAATCAGATTCAACCTCACTCAATTGTTTTACGATACAAAATCAAAATGACGACAACGGCATCGTTTACGATCACGTCTGGATCAACGGTGAGCTAAGCTGGCGACTGTAAACCGATCTTCCGTCGCCACAAATACCTATTCCTTTTTAACTCCATGATCTTTCCGGGATCAGGCATCTAACCTTAACATGAAAATCGACTTTACCAACCTCAACGACGATGTAATTCCGATGAATCAGTTCCGGCTGAAATATCGCTTTGTAAATGAAGACCATGACAAACTACCGGAACAACATCTCGATCAGCTCAAACCGCTCGGCAAAAAAGCGTCAAAGTTTCTTTGGGATTATACAGTGCAGTCAAATCTTCATGCAAACACGCCTTTCAAAAAGGATTTTTTCAAAACCATTGACAAAACCAGAATACAGGAAGGAAATGAAAAAGCGACCAAAAAATGGCTTTATCAGCGTGGTTTCGCTTTTGACAAGCCCGTTTTTTTGTCCTGGCAACCAACCGAAGCGATGATTGTTCCATGGAAATTGCTGATCAAATATTTTGATCATTTCTATTACTGCACGCCAGGCGATTTAACTGTTATCGACCAAAGTCTTAACTGGGCACTGCTCGTTTATCATGAAGATGAAATGTACTTTGGAACAAACGAAAAATATAAAACCGGAGAAAGTATGGCGGGTAATTTCTGTACCTGGTAAAATATTTTCCACTCTCTTGTGACCAAACGATCATTACGAAGTCTTTATGATAAATTAAATTAATTCGATCCGACATGCATCCATCATACTTGCGAATTGACCGTGAAGAAGGTGTTTTTATTCTATTAATAGCTGTATTAGTCCTATGGGTTTTCACAAAAGTCAGAGCGAGAACCTAATCTTCAAAAATTTCTGCCGTTTGCTCAATAAAACTTGGTTAAATCACGCAAACAAAGTAAATTATATCATCTTTCTAAACCTGATCTTAGACGAATCTCAAAATCGGATTTTGCCTGTCGTTAAAAAACCCTCCGTTAATGAATATTGTAATGATTATTAATTAAACATTTTCAATTTTAATTAACCCAGTTATGGACACATCTACACTACGTCTTGAAAGAGAGGAACAGGTTTTTTACCTTTTAATTGGCATTCTGATACTTTGGGTAATATCTATCGTCAGATCGGAGAAAATACGGGAAATAGATTCAAAATCTTAAAGCACAGTCTTTTAAATTTGAACAGGAAGAAATCAGGTCGGTAATAACGGCAATTCAATGTTACCGGCCTTTTGTAATTTTTATTCCTGTTTCTTTTGCCTCCTTCCGGATGCTTTTGCCTCAACGTTGAACCTTAAAGCCAGGTCGATCCAGTATTTCAAAGCCTGGGTTGTTCTTACATTTTCATTCGGTACAAATACAAAATTTTTCATCACCCAGCCCTGACTGACCATCTGCCGGCATTGATCCTTTTCCAGTTCTATTGCAGCCTGTTCCGCACCGATCCGGCATAACATATCATCATCCCGGACACATACACACATTTTATCATTTACCATAAAACAGACGCCCTGAAACATCTTTTTTTCTTCTACGGCAATTTCGTTACCAAGTTCCTCACGAATTCTGTTGACGAAGACTTCATCGTATGCCATAATGATCTGTTTTGAAGTAGCATAAACTAAAATCAGCTGGTTAAATTCTGGCTGGCTTAACCGCCTTCATTGGATAATATTCAAACGTATTGATGGCAGCAGCCGGGTCTCCTTTCATGATTTCGATCACCTCGTCCTCGTGCGATACCTCCACGACTGAAAGTCCGTAGGCGCCGGCCGGGTCAAAAACCGGTCCGAATACCACCACAATACCTTTGTCCATCAGTTTCGTCCAGTAAACAACATGCGCTTGCATGATTGCCCTTTCTTCTTCTGTCATATCCATTACAAATGTTGGCCGGGACGGAATAAGTTTCAATACGTAATGCTGCGTTTGTTCAGACATAATAATGTGTTATGTGGTTTACAAAAAAATAAATGGAGGCCCGGTTTATAAAAGTAGAACTTAACCTCCCCGCCTTGAAAATAGATAAAAAATCGTCGTAAATTAATATTTTATTTCAATTAAATACATGGCGGAAACAACCCCTCATGTTGTCGTATTTGCACCCTTCGGGATTTAGATTATCCTGATATATTTGCCATATCAAGTTCAAAATGCTTTTAACAACCCAAACCGTTTAAAAGTATGACTAAGAATCCATTAAAAAGTATCGGAGCAATAGCCGCCGGCATCATGACGATCGTGTTGTTGTCAACCGGGACGGACATTTTGCTTGAAACACTAGGTATCTTTCCGGCACCCGAAAAAGGTCTTTCAGTCCCATGGATGTTGATGCTGGCGCTGGTTTACCGTTGCGCTTATGCAGTAGCAGGAGGATATATCACGGCTATACTTGCACCGGCGCATGGAACAAGGCATGCCATTATTCTTGGGATTATTGGCATTGTCATCAGCACCATCGGAGTGATTGTCGCCTGGGATATGTCTCCGCACTGGTATCCGATTGCGCTTGCAGTTACAGCCTTACCATGCACCTGGTTTGGGGGAAAATTACGAAAAGAAAAACCCGTAATCATATGAACATACCGGTCAAAACGATAGACGATTATTTAGATTTACAACCAGAAAATGCCCAACGCGCGCTGGCTGAGCTCAGGCTAAAAATCCGTGCGATAGCTCCGGAGGCAGTAGAAGTAATAAGTTACCAAATGCCCGCTTTCAAATATCTCGGCCTGATGCTCGTAGGTTTTAAAGCATCTAAAAATCACTGTTCTCTGTACACCTGGAACGACAGTGCAGTAGATGCGCTGAAAGACGACCTTAAAGATTTCAGCACATCCACCGGAACGGTGCGGTTTACGCCTGAGAAACCTATTCCGGACGGACTTATCAAAAAACTTGTAGCCTTGCGCATGAAACAAAATGAAGATAAAAAGAAATCAGTTATTAAAAACAAGTAACCATCAACCAGACAATGAACGAAGAAGTATCGCAGTACATCGACAAATTACAGCCATGGCAAATAAAAGTGTGTGGTGAATTAAGAAAAATGATCATTAACACAATTCCCGAGGTTCAGGAGCGATTGCAGTATGCTAAGCCGCATTACTTAAAAAATGGGCATTACGCCTGTGTAATTCATGGCGCCAAGGATAAGATTTCCTTTATGATCTTTAACGCCGCATCCCTGGACGAAATCAAAGGTTTTTTCAAGTCAACCACCAGTCCGGACAGAAAAACAGCAACCATAACAGAAGGACAAAAAGTAGATTACGAAGTATTGGCTACATTATTAAGTAAAGCTTCGGCCACTTTGTAACGCAAAACCAGTTTTTCCCGGGTCAAAAAAAGTACTCTTTATGCATACAAATGTTTCCGCCGCCTATTTTACCGAAAAGTTATACGCCATGCAGTCACCGGAAGAGCTGGTGAAAATCCAGCGTTATTTCAAATCAGGCGAAGGCCAGTATGGCGAAGGTGATGTATTTATAGGGGTACGTATGGGAAATGTGTTTTCACTTGCAAAGGAGTTTATAAAAATGCCAACCGACGAACTGGAAAAGTTGCTGGAAAGCCCGGTACATGAACTACGGACAGGTGCCTTAAGCATCATGAACCAACAGGCCCGTAGTAATAAAATGCCTGAGGCCGACAGAAAGGCGTTGTACGACCTTTATCTGCGACGACACGACCGGATCAATAACTGGGACCTTGTTGATTTAAGTTGTATTTATGTAATTGGCAAATATTTAAATGATAAACCGAGAGATATTCTGTACCAGCTTGCGGTTTCTGAAAATATGTGGGAACGGCGTACCGCAATGGTCAGTACTGCGTACTTTTTAAAACACGGAGATCTGGATGATACGTTTAATATCGCTGAAATCCTGTTGAACGATTCGCAGGATCTGATTCATAAAGCTGCCGGCGGGTGGCTGAGGCAAGCAGGCAAAAGTGACCGGGTAAGACTTATCAGTTTTCTGGATCGATACGCGGCAACCATGCCGCGGACATTTTTACGATATGCCATTGAGCATCTCAGTGATGAGGAACGAAGGTATTATCTGAATTTGAAAAACAAATAATTCTATAAGTCTTCCTGTGTAACGTCAGGTGGAAAACAAAGGCGAGCATTGAAAAACAGACGAAACTTTTCTGTTAAAAACTGAACTCCGAACCGAAACAATGAATAACCCAGCCGGTAATATAGCTGGGTTATTCTGTTTATTTCAGGCTTCTACGTGCCTTGCACCAAGAATGGTTTCTATCAACTGGTGAATGCTGTTGTTGATATTGTCAATCGTACCGGTTAGCGGACCGGCACCGATCAGGCTCCATAGTTTTCGCTCTCCTTTTGGTGTGACAATCAAATCGGCGATCACATCGGCTACTTCCTGCGGGTCACGACTTGCTTCGGTGGGTTCAAAATATTTGAAAACGGCTTTGGTGTAATTGATCATATCTTCCCCATACTGCTCCGCTGCTGACGGATTGGCTGGTACTGCTTGTTTGCTTACAATATCGGTCGTCTGATAAGCACCAGGCTGAACAATCGCGACGTCGATTCCGGATGACTTTAACTCGTAATAATAACTCACCGACAAAGCATCAATAGCTGCCTTACTGGCGGCATAAACACCCATCACCGGCGTGTGCTGACGCGATGCAACACTGGAAATCGTAATGATCAAACCGTCTTTTCGCTTGTGCATAACCGGCAAAACAGCCTTAATCATACGATCGGCGGCTATTACGTTAATTTGAAAAATCTGATTTGTCTGATCCGCGCTCAGGGTTTCATTCAATCCGATGAAAGCCGAGCCGGCGTTGTTGATCAGCACATCGATGGCACCGTTTGTTTTTTTTGCAATACTTTCTATTGCATCTTTCACAGACTTATCGTCGGTAACATCCAGTTCTACAACGTGCACAGTCACTTTCTCCTCCTCAGCCCATTTTTTCAAGGCCTCCGCAGACTCAGCGTTTTTCGTCTTCACATTTCTCATGGTGGCGAAAACCACATGACCTTTTTTTGCCAGCGTTTTTGCTGTAAGTAAACCAAAACCACTGCTTGTTCCGGTCAGGATAACATTTTTCATGATTGTCTGTTTTATAATTTCAGAATTTCCAGCAATACCGGTGACGAAACCGAGGATAAGCCAACGCGCCATCGCCCGGAACATTATCGGACATTAACTCAAAAGTAGATCAGACAGACGGCCATATCAATGTCCAATTTCCATAAAGCAATGTACAAATTGATTCACACACCTTAACCCTTTGCACTACCTGCTTTCAGCAATTCTTCCCTTATTCTTTTCGCAACAATTTTGTCTTCACCCGGTTGAAGCATCCAGGCCGTTACCCTGATCAGATTGGCGCCTTTTAATGTCTCAGCGATTGCCGGATCAACCGAATCAGAGCCTGCCTGGTAATGATACAACGGTAAACCACCGAACCCTGCTTCGATGGAAGGACTTCCAAACCGAAGATGATCACGCAGTTCTTTTCCTGTCAGTTTCACGACATTGTCGTCCCAGGATATTGTAAGTGTTGGTGTTGTATTACCAAGTTCAGGAACTGCAACTTTTGTAGTTATACCAGGAAGGTCTTTCACAGCACCTTCAATCCGTGCAATGCTCGTTTCCCACGATTTCCATTCACGCTCGTGATCCCCCGAAATAAACTTTTCCAGCGCCACATACATCCCGAGTATTTCCTCTTTGTTGACCTTATGTCCCCGGGCTATCGTGAAACCCCTCGGCGGTGCATTTAATCGGGCGGCGGCGATAATATCTCTTTTACCCATCAGAATACCGGCACTTTGCGGCCCACGCATTGCCTTTCCCCCCGAAATAAATACAAGATCAAAACCCATATCATTAAATTTCCAGAGATTTGAAACCGGCGGGACATCAGCGGCAATATCTATTGACGTCGGTATTCCCAATTCTTTGCCCAAAGCGACCCATTCCTCATGTTTAATTTTCCCTTCATTTGCCTGAATGTTCAGAAAATGCAGTAAAGCCGTTTTCTCACTGACTTCTTTGCGAACATCTTCAATTGTTTCGACCTCAATAACCCTGCAACCCGTATTCAAAAAAGCATGATTGTATCTTTCATTGTGTGATTTCTGGCAAATCACTTCTGATTTCATTCCCGTTCCATCCAGATGTGGCAGCTGCTCAACTTTCCGGATATCAAGTCCGGTCAAAATTCCTGCAAGCCCCAAGGTCATCGCTGAAAATGCGCCACAGGATACCATAGCAGCCTCAGCGTGTACAAGTTGTGCAATTTTAGCACCGACTATATCCTGCACTTCGTCAATCATACAAAAATGCCGCGAGGTATTTTCAATCGTTTCCACAACTTCCTCATCCATAATACATCCGGACATATAGGTTAACGTGCCGGCGGCGTTAATAAAAGAACGGATGCCGAGTTCCTGAATGAGGTCACGTTTTTTCCGGGGCAAGGAAAGAGTCTCAGCAGCAGATCGCAATGGCAAAGCGCCAATCAAAGGCAGGGCCGATAGACCTTTTAAAATTTTTCTACGTTTCATGGGTTTAGTTTTATTAAAGATCCAATTTACATAGCTTTCACCAAAATATCGTGTAAACCAGTGCTCATTGGCACGTTTTTGTAAGCTTAGAAAAGAAGCAATTCCATTTTCAAATAATACTCACGATAAACGATATTAAGATGACAAAGAAATTATTTATCCTCCTGATGGGTATAAGTCTGGCATCCTGCGATATCATTTGCCCGCCAGAAGAAGACAAAAGGGAATCCGCTGATTCCACCGTCAGCAAAAACCGACAGGTTCCTATTTTTAAATAAAATACACCGAGTTGGTTTCTGAGCCATGACAGCTCACCCATTACAATGCGATAAGGCGCTGGCACAAAGTTTGTTGCTTTGAGGGTAACAATTTAAATGTGCAGGTTATGGGTCTTGTAGAGTATAAGAAAAAGCGGTCGTTCAGTAACACACCGGAGCCTGAGGCAGGAAAACCGTCGGAAACCCAGCTCAGATTTGTTATCCAGAAACATCATGCCTCCCGTTTGCATTATGACTTCCGGCTGGAAATGGATGGTGTTTTAAAAAGCTGGGCAGTTCCAAAAGGCCCTTCGACAGATCCGTCGGTGAAGCGGCTTGCGATGATGGTAGAAGATCATCCTTATGACTACAAAGATTTTGAGGGAATTATCCCGAAGGGAAATTATGGAGCTGGCACGGTGATCGTCTGGGATGAAGGCACGTATGAGCCTTTGGAAATAACAAAAGGCAAAAAGGTGCAGGAAAAGTTATTACTAAAAGAACTAAAATCTGGCTCCCTGAAATTCAGACTTAATGGAACCAAACTGCAAGGCGAATTTGCTTTGGTGAAAACCAAGGGCATGGAAGATAACGCCTGGCTTTTGATTAAACACAGAGACGAATTTGCCTCGACTACCGACATTACAAAAAAAGATAAGTCTGTCATTTCTGACAAGACGCTGGAAGCGGTGAAAACAGCACCCGACCAGATTTATGGCCGCCCCATCATCCAACCTGGCAGCACCGTAAAAGATGAAAAAACCGCTGAGAAAAATCAGGCTAAAAAACAGATAGAAAAGCAGATTGGAGAAGATACCGGGATAAAAGAGGTTAAGAAACTGAATGTCCCGGCGGTTTTAAAAAAAGCTCCCACGCAAAAATTCGATGCAGATATTCAACCCATGCTTGCAACTCTTGTCGACAAGCCTTTTGATGATCCCGGTTGGGAATATGAAATAAAATGGGATGGCTACCGGGCACTCGCCTTTATAAGCAAAGGGAAAGCAGATCTAAGATCCCGGAACAAAAAATCATTCAACGATAAGTTTTACCCGGTTTACTCTGCGGTATCCGACTGGAAAGTGAATGCCATTGTTGACGGCGAAATCGTTGTCGTAAATGACGAAGGAATATCGGATTTCGGCTCGCTGCAAAACTGGCGAAGCGAGGCCGACGGTGACCTGCTGTTTTACGTTTTTGATATTCTCTGGTTGGATGGCAAAGACCTCACTCATCTCCCACTTTCTCAGCGAAAAGCAATTTTACAAACTATTTTGCCGCCAGCCGGACTGATCCGAAGCGGATATAGCGTGGCGGCTGACGGAATGGCTTTCTTTGATGCGGCGAAAGAACTGGGTCTGGAAGGAATTATTGCGAAACGTTCAGACAGTGCCTATTTTCCGCGAACAAGGTCAAAAGACTGGTTGAAAATTAAGATCAGCAAGCGTCAGGAGGTGGTTATTGCCGGATATACCAAAAACGCCGGGTCGTCCAAACAGTTCAGCTCACTTTTACTTGGCGTATACGACGACGGTCAATTTATATACGTCGGGAAAGTCGGGACGGGTTTTAAGGACCAGCAGCAAACAGAAATGCTGGAACTATTCAAACCATTGATAACCAAAGAAAGTCCATTTCCGGAAACTCCCGATTACAATAAACCCACACGGTTCAGACCAAATCCACCAAAAGCGAAGGCTACCTGGCTGAAACCGGCAATGGTTTGTGAAGTGAGTTTTACAGAAGTAACCAGCGACGGCGTTTTCCGACACCCTTCGTTTGAAGGCCTGAGAGACGATAAAAATGCAAAAGACGTGACCCGCGAGACGAAACAAACGGTTGAAAAAGTCGTGGAGAAGACAGAACAGGTAATTCCTATCGGAGTTCCGGAAAAAGGAAACCGTAAGTCGCTTCTTAATCCAACAGACGAAACGCAGGTTAGAAAAGTCGATGGTAACGAATTAAAATTCACCAACCTCGGAAAGATTTTCTGGCCCAAAGAGAAGATTACAAAACGTGATCTAATAAATTATTACTATCAGATTGCGCCATTTATCCTGCCCTATTTAAAGGACAGACCGATGTCTCTAAACAGGTTCCCCAATGGTATTGAGGGTAAAAGTTTTTACCAAAAAGATGTTACAGGAAAGTCGCCGGACTGGATTCAGACATTTCCATATAGTACCGAAAACGAAGTGGACAAAAATTATATGGTTGCTACGAATGAAGCCAGCCTGCTCTATATGGCAAATCTCGGCTGTATCGAAATAAACCCGTGGAATAGCCGGATTACATCGGCTGATTATCCCGACTGGTGTATTCTTGATCTTGATCCGGATGAGGGAAACACTTTTGAACAGGTCATCCTGACCGCTCAGGCCATAAAAAAAATACTAGATTCAATCGGTATACCCTGTTACTGTAAAACCTCCGGTTCCACAGGCATCCACATCTATATCCCGTTGGGTGCAAGATATACTTACGACCAATGCCAGTTATTTGCCAAATGGATCGCCATGCAGGCGCAGGAAGAGTTGCCTGAATTTACCAGCATAGAGCGGATGACGCGAAACAGGAAGGGTAAGTTATACATCGACTATTTGCAAAACAGAGCCAAAGCCACCCTTGCCGCACCGTATTCGGTAAGACCTAAACCCGGTGCAACTGTATCGATGCCGTTACATTGGGAGGAAGTCAAAAAAGGCCTGCAACTGAAAGATTTCACAATTTTTAACGCTTTACAGAGACTGCAGGCAGAGGGGGATCTTTTTAGGCCGGTTTTAGAAAAAGGAATTGATCTGATGAAAACACTGGACGATATTTTGTAAAAAAAATGAACTAACAATCAGCGGTTAAAGTCATTTACATTAAACAACTCTAACCGCTAATTATATAGGTCATTCACTATCCGGAATGATGCCAATTGCGTCAATTTCTATTGAATAACCATAATGCAGCTCAGGAACAGGTACGATAGCGCGCGCGGGTCTGGCTGTCTCCATCATTTCAGCATATACCTGATTAAATAATGGCCAGTTCTTTACATCGACGATGTAAACAGTGACTTTGAGCAAATGAGATGGTCCGGAACCTGCCGCCCTCAGGATGGCAAACAAATTATCCAACGCTTGTCGTGCCTGGACTTCGAACGGTTCGTCGTTATTATGGCTTCCGTCGATGTTGACGGGCAACTGGCCCGAAACATAAATCAGGCCATTATACGTGGTTGCCTGCACATAATGTCCGCCAGCCCTCGCAGCATTCTCAGTTGCTATAATTCCTATCGATTTTTCCATTTAACAGATTGTCGTGATAATGCATGATTTTCTACGAATACACTGCTAAATGTACAAATCAATTTTGTGGTTTTACCACGCAAGCACCTTACCATCCCGGAAAAAACCACCGCTCGGACCGTCATCGGGTATGGTTATGCCCCAAACAATGCCAGCCGCTCCCTCTTCTACCGGCCTTGCCCCCATTTCCTTCGTTTCGGCGTACGTTGCCGTGAAATCCGGACAAACCGCATTGACCAGAATATTATGCCGTTTTAACTCCAATGCTGCTTTCATCGTCAGACCGTTTAGCAAAAGTTTGGAAAGACTATAAACCGGAATAAAATCCATTGGCGGTTTGAGCAAACCAAAAGCATCATCATGATATGATCCCATACCACTCGACACGTTGACTACCCTTGGACTTTTACTTTTTTTCAGCAAAGGAATCATTGCCTTCATCATGCGCCAAACCGATATCACATTGGTTTCCAGTTCACTGTTGACAGCACCTAAATCTCCGCCGGTTATTGTGAGATTTTCAAGTGACATAATCGCTGCATTATTGATCAGCCCATCCAGTTTGCCATATTTTTCATCGATCATGACAGCCGCTTCGGCAACCTGCTGATCGCTGTCTACATCTAAAACATAGGGAATAACATCAAGATTTTGCTGCTGAAGCTTTGCAGCCAGGGCATTAATCCGGTCTTCATTTCTTGCGGTAATAATTACGGTGTAACCTTCAACTGCCAACTGCCTGGCTGTTTCAAAACCCAATCCTTCTTCACGGCCTGCGCCGGTGATCAGTACTACTTTTTTGTTTGTCATTTTTACTTTCTGTTTTTTGAACAAACATAAAGAAGTAACTTCGCTGATGATAGTACTGTTTAAATTGTTAACTACTAACAAAAAAGTAAGAAATGCGAAAAACGAACTCTACCAATACCATCAATAGCCAAAACCTGAACGAGAGCTGCGGCACAGCCAATGCACTAAGCCTGATTGGAGGCCGTTGGAAACTCACCATCATATGGAGATTGGCAAACGGGAAGATGCGATACGGAGCGCTGAGAGACAGCATCCCTCTCATTTCCGAAAGGATGTTGGTCCAGCAGTTAAGAGAACTGGAAAGAGATGGTTTGGTGACGCGTATCGTGTACCCGCAAGTACCGCCGCGGGTCGAGTATGAGGTAACCGAGAATAGCCTGGAGCTTATCCCGATCATTCAATCGTTGTCGGAATGGGGCGAAAAACAATTGGTAAATCTTTAAGCACCATACTTTTATTACAAATCAGCAAAATCAATTTCTCCGTAGATTTGATTCTCCTTGTTCTGGCAATAGACATGCCACCACTCGCTCATAACCTGAATAACAGGAATGAGAGTTTTTCCCAGCTCCGTTAGCTTATATTCCACCCTTGGAGGAGATTCCGCATATGCCTTTCGGCAAATAATCCCGTCACGTTCCAACTCGCGCAACTGAGTTGTTAAGGTCGTCTGCGTTACATCCTCCATCTTTCGTTTTAATTCTCCAAATCTCGCAGGACATTCATCACGGATCGCGGCGAGCAGCAAAATCTTCCATTTCCCTCCAATAACTTTGAACATTCCCGTGACAGGAGAATTATTTTCAGTCAAACCCAAATTTTCTTCTTCTCCAACTGCCTGATTCTCTTTATTAGTACTGTTTCCCATACCTGGTATCGTTTTACAAACTACTTGTGAAAGCCGTGTCCCGCCTTCACCTTTGACTCATAAATGTAGTCAAAACCTGATAAAATAATGCGTAGTATTTCCTCAAAATGGTCGTCACTCTGGATTGTTTCCACGGCCGTTTTTCTTTCTGTTATCGACATATTTATTGTAAACGTGGCCATTCCGTCTATCCAAACGGGGATTGACGGAAGCGACGGAGATGTACAGCTGGTCATTGCCCTGTATCTTCTCGGTTACGCGGCTTTTCTGATCACGGGCGGAAAAGCGGGTGATTTTTTAGGCCGAAAGAAAGTTTTCATTACCGGTACTTTACTTTTTACATTGAGCTCTGTGTTATGCGGATTTTCACAAACGGCATCCCAGCTCATTATCAGTCGCCTCGTTCAGGGAATCAGTGCAGCATTTATGGTGCCGCAAAGTGTTGCCTATATCCAGGTGTTATTTCCCGGTCATAAAGAACGTGTTAAAGCATTGGGAATTTACGGTAGCATCGCTGGCAGCGCTTCCGTGATCGGCCAATTGCTGGGAGGCATTTTACCGGATACCACTTTTATTTCCGAGGGCTGGCGGTTGATTTTTTTAATTAACCTTCCCATTGGTTTGGTCTCGGCAATTTTGGCATACAGATATTTACCAGAGCAAAAGTCACAAAAAGCCGCTAAGTTTGACTTTACCGGTGTTATGCTATTGTCTCTTACACTCATATGCCACATATTTCCCGTCATTCAGGGACGGGAACTCGGTTGGCCTGCATGGAGTGTAGCTTTACTTGCCTTGTCCTTCGTATTATTCATTCTGTTAATCCTCCATCAGAAACTTAAAACGAAAAGAAACGAAGAGCCCTTGATCAGCCTGAAACTGTTCTCTTACAAAGACTTTAACCTCGGTCTCTGTGCCTCGCTTTTTTACTTCATGGTTCAGGATACCTATTTTCTAATCAACACCATACTTCTTCAAAGTGGATTCGCAGTCAGTTCGTCCAAAACGGGTGTATTCTTTGTTTTCCAGGGACTGGGTTATGTTCTAGCCTCCGTCATGGCCATTCGTTTTATCCCACGTTTTGGCAAGTTGGTTCTGATTGCCGGCGTGTTCGTGATGATTTTTTCACTGATCCTGCACATTATTGCCTTCAATAATTCATCCACAAACCATTATCTAATCCTGTCAATTCTATTCCTGTATGGAATGGGCTGCGGGTCCGTATTGCCGTCTCTCCTTACTTTCACACTAAAAAGTATCCCTCCTAAACTTGCAGGCGCAGCGTCCGGTACTTACGCTACTTTCCAGCAAACGGCGATTGCACTTGGAATTGGAATTATAGGCGGTGTATTTTTTAGTTTGTCAGGTAAAGCAGACCATTCGGTTTACTATTTTACCGCCTACCGCACCGCCACAATTATCAATATTTTTCTCCTTCTACTCGTCGCCATGTCGTTATATTTGTTACCAGACAAATCCTCAGACATATTTGAAAAGGAGAGGCCTGATACATATCTAAAACACAACATATCAAACACTTAGAAAGGAAAAATACTAACCCCATGAACAAATAGGGTAAAACCTAACAGCGTTAAATAAAATATCATCACAATAGCTGTCTGTTTCAATCCAGATTTTCCTTCCCATCCAGATACTCCCAGTTGACAATGATGTCTTCCGGATATATGTTGCCGGGATCCTCAGGTCCTTCGTCGCCCAATGATTCAACAAATGCATTCAATCCCTTTTTGTAAACACCTTCCCTGCTAACGCCACTTTTGTCGGTAAATAAAACAGCAGAAAGGTTCGATGGCAATACCTTGTTATCCATAATAATTAAAATCTAAGTGGTTTAAAATCAATAGTTAATCGTCACCATATTAAAGTGGTTTCCGGAAAAGACGCCCGGTTGATCGACAGAATCATCAGTTATAATTTTTAACGTTAAGTTTGTAATTTCACAGGCATCAAAAATTGTACCGGAGCGTAAAAACCGGAAGTAAGTTATCCTGTAAATGAAATGATATGTTGCGACAACGCACCATTGCGTGCGGTTGTGAACGCTGAACTTTTCCTGAAAAAGCTCTCCCCGATTCGCAGAGCTGGTTTTGGGCTTTGGCAAAACATTTGCTAATCCTGATTTAGATCCATCATCAATAGTCATACTTACAACCCAAATCTGATGAAGAAATTTATACTACTTACCGGTCTGTTTTTATCTTTTCAATGGCTTCCGGTCAATGCGCAGAAATTAATTTCCAACAACCCATATCTCAATCAAAGGCCCCCAGGATTACAGGCACAAATTTTCGCGCCGGAGATTGTTTCATTAAAGGATCGCTATGAATACGGTTCGGTGTTTTCTTCGGATGGGAAGGACTTTTACTATGCTGCGATCGTCAATAAAAAACCTCAGATTCACCTGATTCAATTGCTGAAAGACGGCTGGACTAAGCCGACAGCTGTGATCGCCAGCGATAAATATGAATACAATGACCCGTTTCTTTCGCCCGACCAAAGCAAACTGTTCTTCATTTCGGATCAGGCGGCGGATGGACAGGGCCCAGTAAAAGATTTCGATATATGGTATTTGCAAAGAGAAAAAGGCGGCTGGTCAAAACCGATAAACGCCGGCACATCGATTAACACCTCAAAAAATGAATATTACATGTCGTTCACGTCCAATGGAACGATGTATTTTTCATCCAATGGGCTGACGAATCAGGCTAATGACAAAAATTTCGACATTTTCTCTTCAAAATTCTCCAATGGAAAATTTCAACCTTCTGAAAAATTAACCAGGGCGGTAAATTCGGAATTTTATGAGGCTGACGTATTTATTTCGCCAAACGACCAATACATTATTTTTTGTGGAGAAAGGCCGGACGGTTTCGGAAAAGGCGATTTATTCATCAGCTTTAAAGATGAGCAGGGTAAATGGCAAAAAGCGAAAAATATGGGTAATCTTGTGAACACTGATGGTTATGAATTTTGCCCATTTGTTTCTTCTGATGGCAAATATCTGTTTTTTAGCCGTGATGGCGATATCTTTTGGATAAGCGCTGATGTTATTAAAACCTTGAAATGATTCGCAGCAGTAATAAACATCCCTTTTCGTTTGACATCAAATTGACTTTCAAACAGCAGGCCATCCAACATCAGGGTTCTGAAATCAGAAATAAGGTGTGCACGGCATTTTTATACTTTGGCAAAATTCCCCTCATCTTTTTGATCGTTAAAACAGGAGCATTAACGGCAAAAGCATTGACGATATAGGCAGGAATAATCCCGCCCGGATCGACCTGCAAAGTATATTCTATCTTAACGCACTCTTTTCCCAAAGGTGTTAAGACCCAGGTCCCCACTGAATGATTTACCCTGACAATTCCCGCCCTTTCAGCCACCACACCGGGAACAGCCGGCGTATTGATCGTGACAATTTTGGTGACCGGATCCTGAAAAATTTTCATATGTGTAACAAAGTCACGGTTACTCAGCGGCCAGGGCAAAGCGACCTCGGTGTAATAATATAGTTCGGAGGCTGACACTTTCTTCAAAAGTGAACATGATTTCGTATGGCATATCCACTGCCTGGCGGCTTCCACATCCAGCAGCAACGCCACTAGCTGGGCCAGATTAGCTTTAATTTCACATGTTGTTTTCAACGCTTTTATCCTCGAATCCATCACGGTTTTACTAAACACCTGGATGCCGTCTTCATGGGCCACGAGCTTCCAGTTCGGCTGGCCGGATACCAAACCAAACTGGAAAAAGAAAAGCAAAAAAAGGATTACCCTAAAAATCAGGATTTTAGTTGGGCAATACGACTGTTTCTCCATCCGGGCGGCAAACCAGAGAAACATACTCTTTGTTAACTACTGTTTTATATTTTTTCATGGCTATTGTTTTTATTGGCACAAAAGTCAGCGATAACAATCTCACGGTCAACACGGAATTATCTGAATTGCTGCAAATGGTATGTCAAGTGCGGTTTCCTTGATGGGAATTGAAATGACACTGGACTACCGGATTTATCCAAATTGGAGGATTTTCCTTTGATGTTAAAACATGAGATTTGACAGGTTACTTAATCTCAAACCTTTCCATTCTTCGCCATGCTCCCTTACAATGACCTTCTGCTGTTTTCTCTCGCCGCCCTCGGACTGGTACTCACGCCAGGCCCGAATATGTTATACCTCATTTCACGGTCTCTCACGCAGGGGAAAAAGGCGGGCATGTTATCACTGACCGGTATTTTGGCAGGATTTCTGGTTCACATCATTCTTGTATCTTTTGGACTGACCGCTGTTTTTATGGCTATACCGATGGCCTATCAAGTGATTAAATGGCTGGGTGTTGCTTACCTGCTTTATCTGGCCTGGCAGGGCATAAAACCCGATAGTGGCTCTCTTTTTGAACCGAAAAAATTGTCACAGGATGCGCCCCTGAAACTAATTCAAAGGGGTTTTCTGACGAACGTTTTTAATCCCAAAGTAGCCATATTCTACATGTCGTTTTTTCCGCAGTTTACCAGTCCGAAATACGGCTCGCTGGTGATGCAGAATATGCAGCTGGGTTTTACACAGCTAATGATCAGCGGGTTTGTCAATTTTATCATCCTGATATTTGCTGCAAGAATGGCGACCTGGTTTCAAAAACGTCCTTCTTACATTACCATTCAAAAAAGATTTATGTCCGGAATTTTGGCTGGTCTCGCCTTAAAAATGGCCATGGACAAAGGAAAATAAAAGCAGTCCTATTCATATACCGGGTTAGATTCCATGTAAAATTTTTAAATTGCATGTAAAATCTGTCGATTAGCCAATCCTGCAAACCGACGTCATATTCTACCTAAACCGAGTGTATAACAATGAAAAATGTTCTGCTGATTATTTTATTCCCATTGTTTTTTACGGGAATTTTCATGTTTGGTTTCTTACAAAAAGACAAGGAATCAACCGGCAGTATCGATAATATTACAGTTTGTGCGCCTTTTGCAGGAGGAAATATCAGACCATCTGCTTCGGGTAAATTCATTTCACCGCTTCCGGGTTGGGGCACGCATGCCTACAAAATATCCACAGCCAACGACAGCGCCCAGTTTTATTTCAACCAGGGGCTCAACATGTATTACAGCTACCATATGAAAGAATCGCTTGCTTCGTTCAAGGAAGCATCGCGTTTTGATCCGGGATCTGCCATGACGTATTGGGGACAGGCGTTGGCCATGGGGCCGTACTACAACGCGGCGCATTCCTATAAAATGCCGGCCGAAATACATGACGTATTGAAAAATATGAATGAGAAAGCGGGCGTGTCAGATCGGGAAAAAAGTCTGATCAATGTGATGAATTACCGTTATTCCGAAGATGCTGCCGACGCAAACAGAAAAGCGCTGAACCAGACTTATGCCGCCTCAACGCGGGAACTGATTCTGGCGTACCCCGAAGATCTTGATATTAAGGCGTTATATGTCGATGCGGTCATGGTCATTCATGCCTGGGATTTCTGGAATAATGATGGAACACCAAAAGCCTGGACCAATGAGCTCGTGCATTTATGTGAAGAGATATTAAAGAAAAATCCGGATCATCCAGCGGCGTTACACTACCACATTCATCTTACAGAGGCCTCTCGTCATCCGGAAGTTGCATTACCCAATGCAGATAAGTTAAAAGATCTTTTCCCGGGCGTTGCGCACATGGTGCATATGTCGAGCCACGAATATGAGCGCAACGGACTATTCGAAAAAGGTGTGATGGTCAACGATCTGGCCGATCAAAATCTGCTTCATTACGACTCTCTGGCAAAAAATCTTAACCTTGCCAAACACAGTCCGCATTACTTCGCCGTACAAACCTATTGCGCCATGAGCGGCGGAATGTATGAAACGGGGCTTAGAGATGCGATCCGGTGCAGAAAAAGCGTATCGCCGACCTATGAGACCACTTATGACCAGTATCTCTACATGCTGCCTTCCTTAACGCTGGTTCGGCTTGGAAAGTGGGACGAAATTTTGAAAGATGAAAACCAGCCAAACGCCAAATGGACGTATGCACAGCTGCTTCATGATTTTGCGAAAGGCATGGCTTATGTGCAAACCGGACAAATAAAAGTGGCAAAAACGCACCTTGCTTCCATTCAAAAAAACATCAAAGATCCAATTTTAGAAAAGCGGAGAATTCCTTTCAACGCGCCCCTGCCCATCGCCCGGATCGCTGAAAAAATTCTGAACGGTTCGATATTGTTCTCCGAAAAAAAATATAAAAAAGCTATCGCCAGCCTGAATGAAGCAATTAAAATTGAAGACGGCCTGATCTACACAGAGCCAAATGACTGGCCCATTCCGGCACGTCAGTTCCTGGGCGCTTATTATTTAAAAATGGGAAAACCGGCCCTTGCAGAGAAAGTTTATCAGGATGATCTTATCTGGAATCCAGGCAACGGCTGGTCTTATGTGGGGTTACGTCAAATTGCAAAAAAACGCAACAACGCTCAACAAGTAGCTGACTATACGTCAAAATACAAAATCGCCTTTTCCAAAGCAGAAGAAATTCCGACGGGATCTGTTTTTCTCCGTTAAGGCTGTTTTGATCTTCCAACTAAATTGGAGTAAGACTGATCTGACGGTTTGTTAAAACGATTGCCTTGTATTTTGTAACATTTGTTATCGTCCGCCGGTGATGTACAGAACTACTTTTGTACATCACAAAAACGACGAAGTAAAATGAAAGCAGCCATATTGTATGCGCTCGGTAAAGCGCCAAAATTCGGAGAATATCCGGAACCGGAAATCAAAAATGATAATCAGTTAATCCTCAACGTCAAAGCAGCGGCAGTAAAAAATATCGATAAAGGTATCGCAAGCGGCAAACATTATTCAAGTTCAGAAAAACTTACAGAGCCTCAACTCATAGGAATGGAAGCCGTTGGAATGCTGGACGACGGCACCCGGGTTTATGCAGTAGGACGTCAGGGCATGATTGCCGAAAAAGCGCTGATTGACAAAGATAAATTTGTCAGAATACCAGACCAGCTTAATGACCTCACAGCGGCGGCGCTCCCTAATGCAGTCTGGGGATCGGCTCCGGCAATTTTGTTCCGGGCAAATCTGCAACCGGGCGAAACAGTTCTTATCAACGGTGCAACAGGTGTGACGGGGATTGTCGCGGTGCAAATCGCCAAATATTACGGAGCGTCAAAAGTTATTGTCACTGGCCGAAACAGCGAAATGCTAAACAAGCTAATCGAATTTGGCGCCGATGAGGTCATTTCATTAAAACAAGATGACGAACAGATTTTGAAAGATATCAGAGCAATTCACAGTACTTCCCCTATCGACATCGTAATAGACTACCTCTGGGGACATCCGGCAGAGCTTGTTCTCACGGCACTGCAAGGCAAAGGCGAGTTAACGCATCAGGTACGCTTTGTGACCGTTGGAAGTATGGCCGGTGAAAAAATCCAGTTATCATCCGGGATTTTAAGAAGCTCTAACATCCAGATCTCAGGATCCGGCATCGGAAGTCTGCCCAAGGCAGTTATGGGTAAACTTTTCAGCGAAATACTGCCAGAAATGTTCCAGCTCGCCGTCGACGGAAAATTAAAAATTGAAACAGTTTCAGCACCACTACAAGACGTAGAAACCGTTTGGAATATGGATGTCCCCTCCGGTAAAAGACTGGTGATTACCATTTAACTCGTTTACGAAATTTAGAACTTCACTAAAAAGCTGCCATTTATGCCCCTTCTGAAGGACGCATAAATGGCAGCTTTAAAATTTATAGAATAAAGCGTAACACACTTGTTCTCAACTCAAAGCTGATATTTCGTCCGCTTTTTAATTCAGACAAATATCTTTTCCTTTGAGCTCGTATTTCCTGCGGAAAGTGCGTCAATGCTCCATCTGTGATACCCGATGGTAGCCAGGAGAAATGCGGAAGTGAAATCTACAAAAACAGCATAATTTAGCGGTGCTTTAATGCCAAACGAATAAGTCATAGCGAGCGCAAAACCAAGCGTCAGGGCCGCAGAACCCAATGCTGCCAGTCTTATTTTCCATCCAAGAATCAGCATCACAGGCAAAATAATTTCGAGTACCGTCGCCGTTGTTCCTAAAAATAGCGCAAACGAAGGCGGTAAAAAGGAATTGACCTGCTGGTTATACAACACAAAATTCTCCCAGTTACCCCAGCTGACACCCGGGTCACCCGGCTTTCCCCAGAACCCGAAACGGTCTGCCACTGCGGATAAAAAATTTGCGGCCGTTGCCAGGCGCAGCAAAAGCGCGGCGATATGCTGATATTTTGTCATTTAGTGATCAGTTTAAAATATGTTTTAAGCTGGCATCATGCCCGTTGCAATGCCAATACGGTTCCAGGCGTTGATCGTGATGATCGACAGAATAACCTGCGCCAGGTAATTTTCGTCCAGCAAGGCAGCTGCCTCAGCATAGGTTTTATCAGAAACGTGGTTATTGATCAGGGTCACCTCCTCAGTTAATGCCAGTATTACACGCTCCTCCGGCGTAAAAAATGGCGTATCTCTCCATGCATTCAGTGCGTATATGCGCTGTTCGGTTTCACCGGCTTTCCGTGCATCACGGGTATGCATATCGATACAGTAAGCACAGCCATTAATTTGTGATGCGCGGATTTTGATCAGTTCTCTATGTTTGGCGGTCAGCGGCGTACTTTGAATGTACTTTTCCAGTGCCTGAATGGCTTTGTATCCTGTGGGTTCTACTTCTGCGATGTTAATTCTCTTTTCCATGTCTTTGTTTAAGTTTATAATAGGACAAATTTCGGAGTTGATTTGCCAAAAAAACTTAATCAGGATTAAGAAATACATCCAAACAGATAATATTTTATGTTTCTTTCGTACCTCTCAGATATGTAATTTTATGCTCAAACAACTCCGCCATTTTCAGAGCCCTCCATCTCGCCTCTTCCGCCTTCTCTCCCGAAAACAGCTCCTCAATGGTTTGATTGAACAGTTCAAGCCAGGTAGCAAAATGTGAATGGTCCACGGGCAGCATGGCATGATGCGGGAACGGACTCCCGAAATAAGTGTGTTCGCCCAGCAAAACGGTCTGCCAGAATTTGTACATCTTTTGCAGATGCGGGCGCCAGTTTCCCTGAATCCGCTCCTCAAAAACCGGAGCCAGTTTATCGTCCTCCCGTACCTTAT
Source organism: Dyadobacter diqingensis (assembly GCF_024220585.1). GTDB lineage: Bacteria > Bacteroidota > Bacteroidia > Cytophagales > Spirosomataceae > Dyadobacter > Dyadobacter diqingensis. The sequence goes on along the minus strand of NZ_JAMXKF010000004.1, from coordinate 379,242 downwards.
CGTAAAAGCTATCGACCAGCAGCTTCACGTCTTCAAGATCCAATATTTCCCGTGTAACTTCCATTGAATTGCCAAATAATATCCCCTAAACACCTGATGGTCCTCTCCCGTTTCAAATATCCCCCCGATGATTATCGGCAAATATAGTGAAGACAATAACAATAAAAGAGTTTTTAGTCTTTTATTTCACGGGACACACAAAATATACATCTTCCAGGATATCTCATTAAATCATTTTTGCGCGGATTTTGCTTAAAAACTCCGGCGTAAACCCAAGATAGGACGCCAGCATATATTGCGGGATTCGCTGAACAAATTGGGGAAACAAACCGTAAAAATGACGATAACGATCTTCGGGAGTCAGGTCATAAATGTATTGGAGCCGCATCAATGAGGCGGAATGATATTTTTGTAAGATCAATCTGAAATACCTTTCAATTTTGGGTACCCCGTCAAAAAGGTCGTACTGCGAGCTGCTTTCAATGTAAGCCACCTCGGTTTCTTCAATCGCCTGGATAAAAAAGCCGGAAGGAATTTTCTGTTCAAAGCTTGTATAATCAGTCATCCACCAGTTTTCAATGGCAAACTGAATAATTTGTTTATTCCCATTATCCTTCACAAAATACAGCCTCAGGCACCCCTTTAAAATGAAATAATTACCATGACAAACCTGCCCCTCTTCCAGTAAAAACCCGTTCTTTTTTAAATGCTTGTATTTCAGATATGAAACGAATATTTCCTGCTCGTCTTCGCTTAGACTAACGAACCTGGCGATGTGGTCTGTTAAATTTTTGAACATTATGTTTTGCTGGCTTTCTGAAAATCAAATAACGGGTTTTTCAAGTATAAATAACATCTGTCAAAAGACTTATTTTCTGTCGGCCCGGCATATACCAAACATTTGATTGGCGAAAAAAATTTTATTGATCGTTATAACTACCTTGCTGTTAAGAAATTATATCTGTCTTTCAAAAAATTGAATAATAAAAGACAAATACATCTTTTATTATTCAATTTTACCACTACCTTTGTTCCGTCACCCGGTTAAGTTATTTTTCAAAAAACGGATTTACAGCATAAAAAGACTTCAATACGTTTCTGCTTTTTGAAAGTAATGCCGGTTTACCCAATGAATTCTTTTTGTTTATACATTAAAAAGATAAAAAGGTATTTATATATTTTAATAAAACTAATTATGGTTATCAAAGAGGTGTTATCGCAATTAGAAACAGCCAATCACCCGGTGCTTAAAATTATCCGCTCAAATGAACATTTCAAGACCATCGTGATCGGAATGAAAAAGGGAATGATCCTGAAAGAACATAAAACAGTTGTCCCTACCCGACTTTTAGTAAATGAAGGTTCGGTGATTTATAAAGAAAATGAAAAGTTAACGGTCGTTTATAAGCATGAGGACATTGAAATCCCGGTGAATATTCTCCATTCGCTGGAAGCCAGTGAAGATAGTTTGTGCTTTCTGATCATGGGTTAAGAGATCAGATCACCTCCGCAAAATCAAATAATTAACATCAAAACAGAATTAAGAATGATAACGCAAGATCAAAAAGACCTTATCAAAGCCACGGTACCGGTTTTGAAAGAAAACGGAGTATTGTTGACCACGCACTTTTACAAACGGATGTTTGCCCATAATCCGGAACTGAAAAACGTTTTCAACATGGGCAACCAGCAGAACGGCCGACAGCAAACAGCACTGGCGATGGCAGTATTGGCATATGCTGAGAATATCGAAAATCCAGCGGTGCTAATGCCTGTGGTGGATGGCATCGGGCAGAAACATGTGAGTCTAGATATACGACCGGAGCATTACATCATCGTTGGCGAGCATCTTTTAGCGTCAATTTCGGAGGTGCTTGGAGCAGCCGCCACACCGGAAATTATCGATGCCTGGGGAGTTGCCTATACCCAGCTGGCGCAGATCATGTCGGGGCATGAAACACATCTTTACAACAAACAAGTGCAAAAGAAAGGCGGATGGACCGGATGGCGCCCGTTTATTGTGAAGGAGAAAATTGCCGAATCCACCGAGATCACTTCGTTCCACCTATACCCTTCTGACGGAGGTCCGGTAGCCAGTTTTCTGCCCGGTCAATTCATCAGCGTACGTCTTTTTCTACCAGAACTTAATCTCCTGCAACCACGTCAGTATAGCATTTCCAGCGCGCCAAATGGATTGTATTACCGGATTTCCGTCAAAAAAGAAACTTCCGGAAATCTGAATCCGGACGGAATGATCAGCAACCGGCTGCATGATTTTGTGAATCAGGGAGACCTAATCGATGTTTCAGCGCCGACCGGAAGCTTTACGTTAAAAACTGAAAATGATCATCCGGTTGTCTTCATCAGTGGTGGTGTGGGGCAAACACCGCTGATCAGTATGCTCGAGGAACTGATCAGAAGTGGCAGTAAAAAACCAAAAACATGGATTCACGGGTGTCGCGACAAAAATGTTCATGCCTTTAAAGATGTTATTGAATATTGGGCAGGTGAGAAAAAAGCCATCAACAAGCACATATTCTACAATGAAATTGGTGATGAAACGACCAACGAGGATTTGTATGAGGGCTGGGTAGATTTAAATGTGCTGGGAAATGAGCTGATCGCGCCGAATACAGAATATTACATCTGTGGCCCCGCCCCTTTTATCAGCAAACATTATAAAGAACTGGTTAACAAGGGAATTAGCAAAGACTTCATCCATTTTGAAGAGTTTGGTCCGCAAACGCTCAATCTGAATTAGGGTGGAAACCTCCCGCTCTAAAAAGCGGTAGGTTTCCATTAAATACACAACTTACCCTCTGAAAATAAAAAACGGCTATATTTCTGGCATTCAGAAATATAGCCGTTTTTTACATTTAAAGATCATCAACAGGTAACGCTCACCTGCTTATTTGAGAAATACTAGTTAACTACCAGTTGTCTTGCCACATCAATACCGGCACCTTTGATTCGTACAACATATTTTCCTGGCTGTAAATTCTTTATCAAAATCTTGACGCGACTTTTCATATCCTGCTTTTGCGTAGTCATTATCCTGCCGTACAAATCATACACAATGATTTCTGCGTCTGTTATATCATCCAGTGATTCCACATATACGTTATCACGGGTGCCTGGATTAGGAAATACCACCACATCAGAAACACCTTCTGTGATCACCTGAAGGTCATTTGAGAAAGTTGAATAACAGGTCAACAGATTATTCCCCAGTATATAAGTTACGCCTGCCCTTGCGGAGTAAGTTCCTGTTTGAGCAGTTTTGATAATATTAGTCGTTGAACTGGTAACGATCTCACCGCCGACTTTCCAGTCATATTTTTCTTTCAAATCTGTTTGATTGATCGTTGCCAGCGCAGTAAATGGTCCCGTTCTTTCAATAATCGGCGTAGGAACTTTCGGGCGAACGGTCAGCGAAGACACGTCGGAAGTATTGGACAAACATCCAAATACACTTTCGCTTCTTACAAAATAATTCCCTCCGTCTGAAACCGTCAGCGATGTGTTTGTTGCCAGTGCTTCACTTTTCCCTTGCCTATACCAGTTGTAAAGGTCATTCCCCTGATTGATTGAAAAAGTAAACGAAGAATCTGCACAGGCCTGTTGTGAACCAATTTCACGAATTGTCGGCGTAACCGGCCTGATACTTGTGTTAATAATCATCGTTTGCGTAACCAGGGCATTTCCAAACGCATCTTTCACTGTACCCGTATATTTGCCAGGCTCCGTAACATTGATAAACCTTCCGAAATTTTCGCTGTATCTCCCATTTACCTCTATCGCCCACTTGTAATTGAGGTAACCATCCGGCAAAGAGAGGTTTACAGAGTTGTTATTGTCGGCACAAACACTGGTAATTTTGGGTTCCTGTGAAACAGAAACGGGATTAACCGTGGCGAAGAAATTCGTATTTAGTGTTTCGTTCCAGGCATTTGCCAAAACTTTCAATGCAGCTTCACCAAAAAAGTGTGTTCCATCACTACGGTTGGCCGGAAGATTATCCGTTTCCGGTCCGGGATATGTAATGTTTGGCAGGTCACTTAAAACGGCATTTTGCCCGGCGATAATATCGGAGCTTGTAACCGAGGTAAATTTAGGATCATCAGGAATAGACACTTTTGATGTACGCGCAATAACCCAGGTTATCTGATGATTGACATCCGATGAAAGCTTGGCAATAACGGATTTAAGATCGTTTTTGTAAGTGTCTGCGTTTGTCCTGCGTGGTAAATTATCGGTTTCACCCTGCATCCAGAGAATCGCCCTCGCACCAAAAGGTTTTGCATAATACTGCATCGCCAGCCTGAGATTTCCATAAGGCATTTTCGCCGGCAATTTAACGGCAGCCGCATAAGCATTGGTGGTGATAATATCCTGACTGCTTTCGCGCCAGTTTTGTATCGAAGTCCCCGACCAGCCTGTATTCACAAACAAAATGGGAACATTAAGACGTTGCGCCAAAAGATCCCCCAAAATACCCCAGCACCATGAAGTATGGCCTCTTGGCCCCATAATATTGGGGTTCTGGCCGCCTCCATTCCAGGCTGTCTGAAGCTGCAAAGACTGAATATTTGCAACGGGTGCATCCGTCCACCTGTTCTGGGCATCGTTATCAAATATCACATAGTTTACCCGGTCGTCCTTCGCAGGCGGTGGTAAAGGTGCCGACGGATTGGATTCGTCCATTCCCTGGGCGTTAGACTGTCCCGAAATGATAAAAACCTCACCAACACCAACACGTGAAATTACATCGATATTTCCGATTGCGATGCCTCCTTTCAAGCCGCGGACTTCCACTTTATACCAGCCTCCGGATATGGCCAGTTTCCCGCTGAATATCCCACCGGTCGGTTTATCCTGCAAGGTGGTCCAATTGATGGGTTTCCCTTGCCCATCAGCAACAGGAGTTGCCCGTACCTCAATTTTATCCACCGGGATTGCGTAGTTACCACTGATAATCACGTCAGCCGATCCATTTATTTCACGTTGATAAACAGACCGTTCCAGCGGCGTGGTAACATCAATCTGGCCTTTTACAACCATCGGAATTGTTAAAATCCCTATTAAACTCAATAAAATTCGAAAAGAAAAAATACGCTTAACCACGATATGCTTTTGCTATTAATCAGGAGGATTATTTAATAAGTTGACTTTTGGCGGATATTTCCGTTAAGGGTAAATCCTGGAACACTTGCTAACACATTACGTGATGAAAACGGGCAAAACCTAACTTTAAAAATACGTTCATAAACTGGTGAAATGTGATAACGTTACTTAACTATACTTTTAGACACAAAAACTCCAAAAGGCGTTGCACTGTCTGAAAAAAAATATTGAAATACTAAAAACCAAAGTTTTGCAGGTCAATATCGATTATGTTCACAAAGATAATCTTTCCGTGATCTAAAAAAGCATTTTCCAAAAACAGGAATTCTTTCTACTAATCATTTAATCAAATAACTATCTAATCAACAATATATTACACAATTAAAGTGTAGTTACTTTTTGATTATTTGGTTTCTGAATATCAAGTAAAGAAATGAATTATTTCTATATTATTCCAAATGAAATAATTCATTTCTTCCATGCTGATGATATAAATTTTCAATCATTTTATCGCAGTCTCTGATTTAATACCCTGCTCATTTCCCCGTACAGAACAACCCGGAACCGTCAATGATCCTGTGATATCGTGTCAAATAGTATTTTGATCAAAAGGCCCCCCCGGACACCTGCGATTTTCTGCTAATCCTCCAAAAAGAAATAGAAAACAGCACTTTTTCAGGCTTAAACTGGCCTCGTCCACCTTTTGTATACCTTAAATATCCGGTCGTTTACTTCTTGTATACTTCCAAAAATTGGAGCCTCGCTGTGAACTGACCTAAGTTTGCAACGCCTTCCAACGAAAATACTTTCGTGTCCAAACGAGGCTTTAATCATTCTTTTATATTCAAAATTTGTCATGAAAAATCTTCTTTACTGTCACTCATTTTCTCTTTTAAAATCCGCTGGTTTTCACACACGCAAAAATCCGGCACTTCTTTTATCCCTTTTAATTATCCTGTTTTCAAAAAGTACCATGGCGCAAGTAGGTATAGGGACGTCCACCCCGCAGGCATTTTTCCATGTTGTTGAAGATAAAGATGTACTGTTCGGTTACGACCTGACCGGCAGCGGGAAAAAACTTGTATGGTTTGGAAACAAAACGGCATTCCGCGCAGGACTGGTCACCAGCAGTCAGTGGCACCCTATCAATGTTGGCGAACTTTCCTTCGCGTTCGGGAAAGATGCACAGGCAACCAATATGTTTTCCATCGCAATGGGTGAAGTAAGTAAGGCTTCCGGTAAAGGTGCCGTTGCCATTGGGAACACCAATATTGCGTCCGGAGAAAGTGCGATTGCCATGGGCAAACAAAGTTTTGCCGGGGGTAACTATTCCGTAGCACTGGGTAATACCAATTCCGCCATCGGCGACTACTCCGTTGCACTGGGTTATGGCTCAGATGCTTCGGGAGACTACTCCACCGCAATGGGTCATACCACCACGACCACCGGAAAATATACAACCGCCATTGGTTTCAACAGCTGGTCAAGCGGTGATTATTCTGTGACGTTGGGATCAAATTGTCACACCATGCTGAAAAAAGGCAGTTTTGCTTTCGGTGACGCTACGCAGGTAACCAATGGTGAGTTCCTGAAACCGGACCTGGATAATCAAATGGTTATGCGTTTTAACAGTGGCTACAAGTTGTTCACCAATTATCAGGCGACGATTGGCGTAGCGCTTGCTCACGGCGGCAATGCCTGGACTGTGCTTTCAGACTCAACCCGCAAAGAGAATTTCAGAAAGGCAGATGGCGCTGATTTTCTTGCCAAGATCAGTAAAATGAAACTGGGAAGCTGGAATTACAAAGGACAGGACGTTACAACTTTCCGTCACTACGGACCTATGGCTCAGGATTTCTTTGCAGCTTTCGGCACCGATTCACTGGGAACAATCGGAGAACCTAAAAGCATTAATCAGGCCGATTTCGATGGCGTCAATCTGATTGCGATTCAGGCTTTAATTCAGGAGGTAAATCTGCTCAAAGCAGAACTGGCTGCTTCAAAACAAAAAGAATCAGTTTCCAATGCCCGTTTAGAGAAAATTGAGGCAATGTTAACTGAACGTTCTGCTCAACCTGCTCTGACATTTTTGCCTTAATGCCATCTCAATCAGGTGCCGGTTGGCGACGGCTGGCATCTCCAACTCTATTTAAAATCCAATGAAACCCATACTTATTTTACTATGCTGTCTCACGATCAGCGGTTCCTACGCTCAGGTGGGCGTGAACATTGGCAATGAGGGAATGACCGTGAAAGCGGGTACCGTTTTTACTTTTGAAGATCTGGTGCTTACACCTTCGGCCGACTTTTCGCCCAAAGTCACTGTGCTTTACAAGAGCAATATTCCCGTTAGTATCAATTCAAAAAACAGCATCAATTATGTTTTTCGGTTTATCAACGAGGTAAATTACAACGGTAAAGCTCAGATCAATTTTGTTCCGGCAGAACTAAACGGTAATGATAAAAATAAACTTCAAATCGCGCATTACACCAACGGTGTACTCGGATATATACTCTCACCCGGCACACTTTTCAACAATCAGATTTACAGTACATTTACCGATTCCAAGTTAAAGCTGATCACTGCTGTTGAACCCGCAAATGCGCTGCCGGTTAAACTGATCGAGTTTACTGCAAAATCTGAATCACAAACAAGTGTCCTGCGATGGGCCACGGCCTTTGAAACCAATGCGGCTTATTTTGAAATTGAACATAGCGCCGATGCAAAAACCTGGAAAAATATCGGCCGGATTGAAGCAGTGGGAGAAAGCAGTCAATACAATTCATATCGCTTCGTTCACGGCGACGTCAGCAATGGGATTAATTACTACCGGTTAAAAATGACTGACAAAGATGACAGCTATGCTTTCAGCAGTATTAAAAATGTGGATTTCAAAAATTCCGACGAAATTACCATTTATCCCAATCCGGTAAGTGACAGGTTATATCTTAAAACCAACGTATCGGCAAAGATCAGCTCACTGGAAATTTATGATTTGACCGGAAAAACACTCAGTCGGGATAAGTATTTATATGAAACTGGGATTGTTGTGACTCGCTTGAAACCGGGCTATTATGCCCTGATTATTAATTACGAGGATGGCGCTAAAACCTCTCTTAAATTTGTAAAACAATAACATTTGCCTTGATAATAAAGGAGGACATTCGTTACGAATTTATACGCGACGAATGTCCGATTTATTTTAATGTAAAAACCAGCCGGACACCAGGCACAGGCTGACTGACCATCGGCTGACTAATCCTGGGTTCAACACGCAGTGTGAGATCATCTGACAAGTCAAAAGTTTTCATATGTGCAGCGACGTTCGCCTCAATAATTGAAACGGCGTAAAGAGCAACCGTCACTACGACCGCCGTTTGAAAATACCGGCGATAGGTATCTTTTGCCTTTTTAACCTGATCAATTGTCATGGGCTTGGCGTCATCACGCTTTCCATTCAAAATACCACCACGATAAAAAACCGGCAGGTATGGATCCGTAGCCAGACTTGCTTTTAACTGCCCATAGGTTTCGCTTGAAGGAACAAGATCATAAAATGACTTGTAAGCCTGAACAAAATCCTGGTAACGGACATGCCAGTAAATGGCCGTCCAGGTTCCTCCCGCCAAAGCCGCAAAAACGAGAGGCGCTTTCCAGTAATCGCGGTTGTAAATCTGTCCCGATCCCGGCAAGATCGCCGCCAACTGAGCCGCGCGTTTCGGATTTGGAATAAACTTCTTCTTGAATACTTTCTGACTGTCGGCCTCCGTTTTTAAACCGATTTCCGTCTCAGCTTTAAGGATATCTCCGGTTTCCTCTCTCCTGATTTTTACCGCATTTTGTCCAAACGCAGCATGCGAACAAACAAAAATCAAAACGATCCAAAAATGGTATTTCATCATCGTTGAAAAATAAAATTTAAAATTATTCTCTTGCTCTACTCTCTGTTTTAATACGTCAAATCTAGGTAAACCGTTTTGTGATATTCGGGGATTCCCGGCCATTTAACATACTTTATGATATGATACCGTTCAGAACGAAGACGAATCTGCTGACATTCCTTTCTCAAAATATCAATAAAAAGTATGTTAAAACAGGATGAAAATTAAACGATAAATAATGTTATTTTTAATGAGGTTCTATCAGTCAAAACATCAGCTAGCTTACTAATTGTTATGAAAAATCTCATGCTGTCTTTTGCCATTTTTTTCTTAATGGGCAGCTTCGCTTCTGCTCAAAATATCACCGGAACATGGAAACGAACTTCCATTATACTCGCAAAAAATGACGGAAGTAAGTCAGACATGTTTCAGTCGCAGCTCAAATCCATGCCCTGCGCCGCAACGATTACCTATACCTATGCACCTGGCGGACAAGTGACCATTGATGCCGGCGATTGTACCAACATGAAGAAAATGCTGGAAGCGATGAATGGCAAAACAACGTGGAGGCAACGCGGGAACAAAATCACAATCAATTCGGGAGACGAGAAATTTCCTATCCAGATATACAATGTCAGTTTTGAAGGCAGCACGATGATCTGGCTTTTCAATTATACCGACAATCCAAAGACACCAAATCCCACCCAGGCGAAATCAATGACGATCGTCTACAAGCGTTAAAGCAGGGCGGAGAATATTAGACTAAATAACCAATAAATAGCAGTTAACACACATACGGGGAAAGTTTTTTGTCAAATTCACAACGGCTACATAAAGTTGATTATATTTAATAAAATATTTTAAAATGTTTATTTGACAAAATTTAATGTATGAAACTTACATTTTTCCTAATCACTTCCTTTTTCTTAACAGTATCTCGGTTATTTGTTCCGGCTCCTGAAAAAATCAACGGATTATCGGCTCCTGTACAACAGGAAACAGGCCCCAAACAAAAAGCACTTCCCCGAATCGGTATTGCCGGTCTTGCGATCGAATCCAGTACATTTTCACCTGCGCTAACTTTGGAAGAGGCGTTCCATCCTAAACGCGGAGATGAAATTTTTACATCGTATCCTTTCTTTTCCGCTGACTCAGTCAACAGAAAACGGGCTATCTGGCTTCCTGCACTAGTGGGACGTTCATTGCCTGGTGGAACGGTGACTCGTGAGGCGTATGAGTCATTGGTGAAACAGACACTGGAATTGCTCAAAAAGAACGGACCTTATGACGGATTATTTTTCGACATTCATGGCGCCATGAGCGTCGTTGGACTGGATGACCCCGAGGGCGATTTGATCGTAAGAATCCGTGAAGTTGTTGGTAAAAAGACACTTATTTCAACGTCGATGGACCTTCACGGTAATGTGTCGCCACGTCTGGCACAAAACACGGACCTGATCACCTGTTACCGGATGGCACCGCACGAAGATGCTATGCAGACCAAAAAACGCGCTGTTGATAATTTGCTGTCACGGTTGGAAAGCGGTAAAGGAAAACCTGCTTACAAAGCCTGGATTCCTGTTCCGGTGTTATTGCCTGGCGAAAAAACCAGCACAAGAATAGAACCTGCAAAGACAATTTATGCGGCAGTTGACCCCGCCTCTAAACAACCGGGCGTTATTGATGCCGCAATCTGGGTAGGTTATGCATGGGCTGACGAACCCCGCAACCATGCAGTAGTAATGGTTACTGGCGACGATAAAACTACCGTAACACAAACGGCAGAAAAGCTTGCACAAAGTTTTTGGAAAGCAAGAGCAGACTTTGCATTTGTGGCGCCGACAGGCTCATTAAGCGAAAGTCTTGACAAAGCCGTCGCCAGCAAAACGCACCCATTTTTTATCAGTGATTCTGGTGATAACCCAACGGCAGGTGGCGCTGGTGATGTAACCTGGACTTTGAAAGAAATTCTTGCCCGCCCGGAATTCAAATCAGAAAACGGCCCCTCACTTATTTATGCCTCGATCCCCGGACCAGAATTCGTAGAAAGCGCTATTGCGGCCGGTGTTGGTGGTAAAGTTAATGCTTATGCAGGCGCGAAAGTTGATTCCCGTTTTGCTCCGCCGGTAAGGCTGGTCGGAACCGTCGAATCCATTGAGCATGGCGACAAAAACGCAGAAACCGAAGTCGTGGTAAAAGTTGGAAGTGTTCATGTGATTGTTACCAAAAAGCGTAAACCATATCACAAAGAAGCAGACTTCACGCGATTGGGACTAAATCCTCGTAAATCCGACATCGTTGTGGTGAAAATAGGTTATCTGGAGCCTGAACTTTATGCCATGAGAGCCGACTGGATCCTTTCTTTAACACCCGGCGGCGTTGACCAGAACCTGGAAAGACTTGGTTACAAAAGAATCAAACGTCCGATGTTTCCTTTGGACAAAAACATGAAAGATCCCGACCTGAAAGCCAGGCTGATTCCTTCATCTGAAAAGTAATTCCAAAGACATGGCGTTTCTGTTTTCAGTTAAACAGAAACGCCATGAAAATTTTCAAGTCAGAAGCTCACCAGTTCTACAATACTTTAACATGCTTATCCGCCCATTTCCCGGCTAAATTCAGCGCAATCTTTGTTTGTCTGGCGCCTTCCGTTTCTCCTTTGCTCACCTGTGTCTTATACAGACTTTTCAATGCCCAGATATTTCTTGGGAAAATATTCAGGTCTGCCAATAGCACCTTTTCCGCTTCATCATATTTCTTTTCATTAAGCAGCAAATTGCCAAGATCGTGTCGCACCGAAAAGAACCAGTCAGGCGGTTCATTATAATTAAGCTTATCTTCCAGCGCCACGGCTTCCCTCAGCCATTTTTCGCTCATGGAAACATCACCTTCCTTGCTGGCAATTTCAGCCTTCAGCACCCGGCTGGCAATTTCCAAAACGGCATTTAACGGGTTTATACCGGCAGAAGTCAATTTGGAAATCTCCGGATCCGCCGTAATTTTTTCCAGTTCCGACAACGCCAACTTAGCTTTCTTAACCTGATTTTTAGCGACAAAAACACGTCCCATGGCATAGTGACGAATAGCAGTCGGATACTTCAATTTAACAGAATCGGTATTACTCATTTTGATGATCTCATCCCACAAAGAAAACTTCAGCGCGACGTGGTACCGTATTGTATAATAGTGCTGCAAGGTACTCCAGGCAGCATCCGGCATTAAATTTTTTCTACTATATTCTGCCATTTTATTGGCAGCCAGCATGGCCCATTTCTGATTACCTTCCATGGTTGCGGTAGCCGCCAGCAGATGATAATTATGCGGAAAATACATAAGCGGAAAAACTCCCTGCGCGTAACAGCCCTTCAGATACGTGCTATCCACCTTTACCGCAAGAATATTGGCCAACGAAGCCTCGTGATAATTACCGGTATGAATATAAATGTGAGAAGGCATATGCACCAGGTGACTTGCATTCGGCGCCAGACTCGTGAGAATGGCAGCACTGGCAAGTCCCTTCTCAGGTGTTGGAGAGGCCTCGATGACATGAATATAATAGTGCTGAATACCGATGTGTTTAGGAAAACGCACCTTTAATTTTTCAAGCTCAGCAAGAATATCTATTGTCCAGGGTTTCGGCTTTCCATTTTTTTCCCACAAATCCCACGGATGCAAATCCATAACCGATTCAACATATAAAGCAGCAACGTTTTCGTCATTTGGAAACTGCCGATATATGTTTTTCATGACCTCCGAGTATGCGACGTCATAAGGCTTCCGATCCTCAACAGGGCCGGGCGGATAGCGTTTAGACAAGGCCCTAATCAGCATTTTCTCTTTGGCAGTACAACTTCCGGAAAGTTTCTCCGCCTGTTTTACCGCCTTATATGCCCTGGCATAGTTATCCGGTTCCATGCCGGCGTTATAATTTGGCCCCAGCACAAAGGCAAATCCCCAAAAGGCCATCGCACAGGTCGAGTCAATTTTCGTTGCCTGATAAAACGAACGGGCAGATTCGGCATGGTTAAAACCCATGGCCAGCATAAGTCCCTGATCAAAATATTTCTGCGCTTCCTTACTTTGGGTAGTTATCGGATAATGCACATTGCCAAGCCCTTCGAAAAGAGGGGCTTTTCTTCCTGAACTATACCAGTCTTTATCAGTAAGCTGTGTACGGCAAATAATCTGTGAAATCGTCTGATTGTTTTCCGCTTGCTTTTTAGGCTGGCAAGCAAAGAAAACGCCGGTCATCAATGACAGGCCGCTAAGGAATATCTTTGTGTTTTTCATATACAACTTCCCAAAGGAAGACGTTTACAGTCAACAATTTATGCATTAATTTAAGTAAATTTATAACAGTATCCTATCAATATCACTTCAAAAAAACACCGGATTACTATTCTGTTTCAAGCAACACATTACCTGACTATAACCACACCACTACGTCTATACGCCGTACATAATAAGCCGCTAAAACTCATACGATCCCGGAATAGTTTTGTTTAAACAAATTTTATTACAAAATGAATTAGTAAACCTGAGCGCTGCTTTACTTTAAATAACAGGTAAACCCGGTTTCCATGAACAGACGAGAATTTGTTAAGAAGTCAGTTGTCACATGCTGCGCGGCCCCGATCGTGAACATTTCAGGCATCATTCCCAGCCGGCTTGAAAAAATGCCCTCGTGGCTGTTGGCTCTTGTAAAAAACAATGATATCGGGATTACTCATTTGAGAACTTTACAGGTTAAGGATGAAAAAAGTCCTGATCTTGGCGGGGTCAGGGATGCATTCGATATATTGAATCCACATAACACCGCGGCCGTCATCCAATGGGGTTCTTGTGCACTATCCTCCCCTTCCTCACAGTTTTACCAATCGGCTGACCTGTTAAATGATATGAATCTGGCAGCGACATATTTGATAAAAACACAACATTCGGATGGTACTATTGATTTGTTATCGACAAATTTTCATTCCACACCTGATACCGGATTCATCGTCAAGCGGCTGGTGATGGCTTATGTTTTAATAGAAAAATCCAAAACCAAAGGCCAGGAAAATTTGCTCGCAAACCTTAAAACATTCCTGATTCGCGCAGGCGACGCACTTGCCGTTGGTGGCATTCACACACCCAATCATCGCTGGGTAGTTTCGGCTGCTTTGGCAAAACTGTACACGTTATGGCCGGATCCAAAATATGCTGCCAGAGCTGAGCAATGGCTCGGAGAACACATAGATCTTGACCAGGACGGTCAGTTTAACGAAAAAAGCACCTACATCTATTCTGCACTTTCAGACCGCTTGTTGATCACTATTGCCAAAGGATTCAACAAACCCGCACTTCTTGACGCAGTCCGTCGCAATCTGGACATGACCATGTATTATGTTCACCCGAATGGCGAAATTGTTACAGATGCATCGGGCAGGCAAGACAAAGCCCTGGTAGGAACATTGGAAAATTACTATTATCCATACCGATATCTGGCACTGTTGGATAACAACGGATCTTATTCCGCCATGTGCACCTTGATCGAGAAAACAGCCGGTCCGAAAATTGGAGGTTTTCTGGATTACTTCCTGGCGGACCCATCTTTATGGAGCAATTTGCCCCCGGCAAAATCATTGCCTGTCGAATACGTAAAATCTTTCCCGAACTCAGGACTGGTGCGAATCAGACACAACAATTGGGACAGCACTTTGATCGCTAAAAACCCGGTTTGGCTCACTTTCATGAAGGGAAATGCCGTTTTACAGGGCGTGCGTTTTGCCTCTTCGTTTTTCGGAAAAGGTCAGTTTCAGTCAGACACGATTACCAAAACGGAACGCGGATGGGCGTTAATCCAAAAATTAGACGGCCCATATTTTCAGCCTTATCCAGTCGACAAAATATCTCCGGACGGCGATTGGGAAAAAATGCCCAGAACCGATCGTCCGCAAAGCGAAGTACAACTACTTGAAACCAAAATTTCCATCAACGTAACAAGAGAAGGCATTGAAATTGAGATCGCCACTAGCGGAACCGAACGGGTACCGGTTGCATGGGAGTTCATATTCCGACCGGGAGGAGTACTTAATGGCGTAGTCAAAATCGAAAACAGTAAAGATTCCTGGTTGCTAAGAGAAGGTAATGGAACCTATACGCTCGGGGAAAATATCATCACTTTCGGTCCGGGCAAGGCGTTGCACAAAAACATCAGTTTGCGGGGTTCCTTACCAGCCATGGACGCACCTTCGGTTTACATTACCGGTTTCACGCCTTTCAGGCATGTGATTATGGTTTCGTAACGGGTTTGCCTTGGTGATCAAATTTCTTTCTTAAATGGTATTCAGTGAGAGGAATCACAGCAATGGAAATTACGGTCAAAAACGCGCAGGATAGATAAAACGAAGTGATACCACCAATCAAGAAATAAGAAAACAGCGTAAATACGGTAAAAAACAGCGCAAACTTAAATTGTAGACGGGAGCTAAATTGATTTGCTTCCTTCCACGTTTCCTGATTTTTCATAGAAAAGCTTGTTCGGTATCCAAAAATCCGGTTGACTTTATCAGGCTGATAAGTTCGGAAATAACCTGTTAAAGTTAGGATCGTTATGGCCAGGATAAGGTGTGCAAATAAAATCATAAAAGTAAGCCACAGTTACTGACGCAGATAATTTTCCATTTCTTTCTGTGGTTACAATATAGTTTATTAACCTAGATGTTCAAACTATTTTGACAAAACAGGCTACCTTATTTAACTGTTTTCACACTTGTTACTATTTAAGATCTTTTCCCTGATCTCTCCAAATGTTTAGAAAGTTAGCTATCTCTATTGCATCCTCTGTTCTGATCTTCCAGTATATCAATTTCGAACGGAGTTACGATACAACCTTTGAAAACTACAATCGGATGTATCGCGTAAGCACAATATCTCTCGACAAAACTGATCAAACCGCCCTCTCGTCTCCTTTTCTTGGAGCTACTTTTAATTCAGATTTACCCGCGATAGAAGCAAATACTCAGTTACTGTCGACGCGTTCATGGTTTGACTGCGCAATACAAATTGACGATGGCAGCGAAAAACAGGTCTACAATCAGCGAAACCTGTTTTTTGCGGACAGTTCATTTCTCAGTTTTTTTTCTGTTGACCTATTATCAGGGGATAAGAACACTGTGTTGAAAAATCCTAATACAGTTGTATTGTCGCAATCTGCTGCAAAACTTTATTTTGGAAAAATTGAACCAGTGGGCAAAATAATTCACCTGAAAGGCAGCATGCAAGACAAACGCTACACCATAGTAGGCATCATGGCTGACTTTCCGAAAAACTCCCACCTGAATCCTGTTGAGATTCTTGCGTCTTTGTCTTCGGTGTCGGACAGTCCTGCTTTAAGGAATTCATTTCTATACAATTACATTCTTATCGCAAAAAATCATTCACCAAGAGACTTAGTTACCCGTTTTCAAACCTTTGCCTTTGGTAAAACAAAAGTTTCGGATGCCAATACGCGCTATGAACTGCAATCATTAAAAGATATCTACCTTCATTCCCGTCTTACAGATGAGATTCATGAGCCTGGGAATCCAGAAGCAATCGGTTACCTGACCATTCTGGCAGTTTTTATTCTAATAGTTGCCTGGATAAACAATGTTAACCTGGCGACCGCCCGAGCCTCTGAACGTGTAAAAGAGATGGCGATACGGAAATTCTCCGGCGCAAATCGTCGTGACTTAATATTGCAACTCCTTCTCGAATCCATTATTATCAACCTCACGGCAGTCGCTCTGGCGACGGTCTTCATTAAAGCTTTTTCAGCTAGCATTTACGCTTACATCGGTATTCAAAATTATCTCAATGTCTTCCAAATATCACCTATCTCCCTTATAGTTGTAATAACAATATTCTTTTCATTCGCCCTGATATCGGGATTTTACCCTGCGATCATCATCAGTAGTACGCCTGTTACTTCCCTGAAAGGCAAAATTACTTTGAGCGGCAGTAATGTCAATGTCCGAAAAACCCTGGTAGTATGTCAATTTGCTTTATGCGGGTTTTTCCTGATTTGTGTCTGTGCGTTAAACGCGCAATTTAACTTCATGACAAATCAGGATTTGAAGATCAAAATTTCCAATACACTGGTACTAAAAGCACCATCCCATGTCGACACGTCGTATTTGACCAGCATGGCAGGTTTCAAAAAACAGCTTGTTAACCTTGCTATTGTTAATTCGGTCACAACGTCAAGTGCTGTTCCGGGCGATGCAATTGACTGGCAGGGAGATGTCAGACAGGAAAAAGACAAGGATCTGGCTCACAATAATTTCACCATCCAGGTTACGGATCATGAATTTGTTAATTCATATCATCTCAAATTGCTGGCCGGAAGAAATTTCAGAGCAACTGAGTTTCCCGATCAATTGTTTGGAACAAAAATTGAAAGTGTGATCATCAATAACGCTGGCTCAAAAAGCCTGCACTTTGCTAAACCCGAAAATGCAATTGGGAAAATCATATACTGGGGAGAAAACAGGTGCAGGATCATCGGTGTAGTCAATGACTTTCATCAGCGTTCATTAAAAACAGCCATTGAGCCTCTCCTTTTCACGGCAAATAACGGCCCCGTTATGTCAATAAAACTAACCAGCAAAGCGTATAAGGACAACATGGCTGGTAGCATTAAAATGATTAAGAATAGCTGGGAATCATTCTTCCCAGACAGCCCTTTTGACTATTACTTCTTAGAAGATCACTTCAAAAATCAGTATAATGCCGAAAATAGTACCACAACGTTTTTCAATCTGCTTTGTATTTTAACCTCCCTTGTATCCTGCATGGGGTTGTTCGGTCTTTCGCTACACGCAACCAAACAACGGCTAAAAGAAATCGGAATCCGTAAAACGCTTGGAGCTTCAGTTAGTCAGGTGACAATCCATCTTGCCGGTGACTTTCTAAAATTGGTAGTTTCATCGTCCATTATCGCTCTCCCTATAGCCTTTATTTTCATCAAAATATGGATCAAGACTTACGCATACCACATTTCTTTAAGCCTTTGGTTATTTATTCTGCCAACCATTTCCCTTTTCATAGTTGCACTAATCACGGTAAGCTTTCAGAGCATTTCAGCGGCCCGAACAAATCCTGTAAATGTGCTTAGCGTCGATTAATCGAAAAAAGATTAAACTTTTGACATAATCACCTCTTCTGAAAAATAATTACCCTTTTTACATAGCATATATCCACCGACAAGAATCAATGTAGATATCTCGGCAAACGAACGGGATAATAGAATTCCGTTCAGACCCATTTCGAAATAATCGGTGAGCAGAAACATAAAAACTGCTATAAATAAAAAACCTTTTAAAATATTGATCAGCGTAGCCAGTTTTGACTTGCCAATGCTTTGGAGATAAGATGACAGGATGTAATTGGGGCCCGCACCGAGAAAAAGAATAAAATATAGTTTCGTTGCGTTACCTGCAACATTGACAAACTCATCCGTTTCATTATCAGAAAACAAACTAACGAGTAAATCCGGGATAACGAACCCAACTGCTGTTACAACCAAGCCCAGAACGAGTGTAAACCCGAATGCAAACCTAAAAATAGCCAGAACGCGGGCAGGCAGTTTTGCTCCAATGTTAAATGAAACGATTGGGAGTGCTGCGATCATGGCTGCTGTAAACAACCGAATAAATATAAAGCTCAAATAATTAACTAATCCGAAAGCAGCAACCGCCAAAGCTCCGTAAGGAACAACACTGTGACTGATCATTAAAAGACCTGATGAAAACGAGATTTCCGAAGCAAAAGACGGAAGGCCAAAATGTCCAAGTTCTTTCCAATCTTTGAATTTAAGCGTAAATTGAAAATCACGGAAGCTAAAATTGTTTCTTCCTTTTTGAATATAAAAAAATAGGTAAAATGCTGAAAGAAAAATAGAAACGGCTGTTGCAATAGATGCCCCTTCCACTCCTAAACCCAACCCTACAACTAAAAACAGGTCTAAAATAATGTTAAGCACCACCCCAATTAGCGACGCGTTCCTAGAAACCTTTGGACCGCTATCGCTACTGATAAAGTTGCCCCAAAACATTCTCAGGAATAAAAAGGGCAGACTTATCAATTGCCATGACATATAATCACAAAGGTTATCTACGATTTTTGTATGATTATTACCAGCCAGAAACCCGGCAATGGGCCGAACCAACAAAGGCGAACTTATTGCAATAATCCCTCCAAATAACAAAGCAAGGGTAGTGGCAAATTGAAAAATTTGTTGTGTATTCTGATAATTTCCCGCCCCGATACTTTTGCCTATCATGATACCACCTCCTATCATCACCGGAAGCGTCAAAGCAATAAAAACAATTATAACCGGCCCATACAAGCCAACAGCAGCCAGTCCCTCCTTTCCTACCTGCTGCCCCAGAATTACGCCATTTACAATCTGATGAACTGTTACGGATAAAATGCTGATGAGTGCTGGTATGTAATACTTAAAAAACAAAGATTTTACCGGAGCTTCACTCAATTGATTCTGCGAATTCATAAGGAGCCTTTTTGAAATTGGGGGACGAAGGTAAGCCTATTATCCGGTTTATCCGATCTAAATACACAAAAAACGCCTGAGACATCCAATCTGTCTCAGGCGTTTAACTAAATAACTTCCGATCAATATCCCGGGTTTTGTTTTAACAGCGGATTAAGCTGAATGGCACCTGTCGGAATCGGAAAGATCCTTTTTCGCACATCTGTATCGGTTTTAACACCCCATTTGCCTTCGAATTTCCCAAAACGGATCATATCGTTGCGGTGCCAGGTTTCCCAGGCCAGTTCGCGGCAGCGTTCGCTGTAAATGTCTTCGAGCGTAACGTTTGTCCAGATAGCCGCTTTACGAATCGTCCGGACTTGATTGCTCAGCGAAAGCGCCGTCTGGCCTCCTGTCGCAGCACCGCCTCTTAAAATAGCCTCAGCCTTCAACAAAAGGATATCTGAGTATCGTAAAAACGGAACGTCGTTATTCTGGTTTCTTGTTGCGGAAGTACTGTCGGCGTAAAACTTATTGTTCCGGTAACCCATGTTCCATGACTTTTCATCATTTCCGGTATCAAAACTTGCCGGCTTTTTGATAATAACCTCGGGTGTCAGCTCCACGTGATAGTCTATCGCTGCGCCTTTGTCTGCGCCCGCGTAATCCTCGTCGTAACCCTGTTTCGTTGTTTTTACAATGACGGGACTTCCGTTGTAAAGATATTGTTTCCCGGTAATCCATTGTCTGTTACGAACATCGTTGGGGTCGTTAAAATGCGCATAATATTCAGGTAAAGTACTCATCGGCGCACTTGGTGTATGGTTCAGACTGAACTTCGCGCGCAGTGAACGAGGCAACGAATAACGGGCATAAAACATCAAGCCATTGGGTGCAGATGCATCGTAAGGAATCGCAAAAATAAACTCCTTGATCTGAGGTCCGTTATCTACGAAAAACATTTTGCGATAATCACTTTCAAGCGCATATTTCCCAGAATTGATCACCTGGTCGCAGGCACTTATCGCGTCATTCCAACGTGGTGTGCCCGTATAAACCTCTGCATTCATGTACATTTTCGCAAGCAAAGCATAGGCTGTATACAAATTAGGACGACCATAAGTCGATTGTCCCACAGCCGGATCCAGATTGGGAATGGATTCTTTTATCTCCTTTTCAATAAATGCAAAAACCTCTGTTCTTGGTTTCAAAGTTGCCGGTGTTGCATCTCCAAAAGTGGTGGTTAACGGTACATTTCCCCATAAATCCATCATGATGAACAAACAGATCGCACGCATTGTCCGCAGTTCGGCAATACTGGTCAGTTTTGCAGCAGATTCCGGTGCTTTTTCAATCAGAAAAATATTCTGATTGCTGGTACTTATTGTTGACGTGAGCCAGTTCCAGGTCCCGGCAACGTGTGCGTTATCGGGCGTCCAGGAATGTTTATGATGCTGCTCATAGCGACCGTTGTCATACCAGTTCCCTCCCCGTGCAGGCATAATCGACTCGTCGGTACTGATCGACTGCATGAAAAAATATTCCACTGCAAAACTTCCGCGAAAAGCGTTGTAAGTCGGGCCGGCAGCCTGTACAAATTGCTGGGCTGTTTGCGGAAAAATTTCCGGTGTAAGCTGTGTAACCACCGGCACGGACAGGTCATGGCAGGACGACAGCCAGGAACCGAGCATCAGAACCAGAAAAGTATTTCTTATATTTTTCATATTGATAAAATCTTGATAACTGAAAATTTTGATCCTTAAATATTTATCCAATCGTCGAAAATCAGACTAGAACGTAGCATTGATCCCAAACAAAAACGAGCGGGTTTTCGGATAAAAGTTTCTTGCGTCCACGCCCGGTGCTATCCCGCCCTGGTTAATTTCGGGGTCAATACCTTTGTATTTCGTGATCACAAAAAGGTTATTGGTCGATGCATAAATACGGATGTTTTTGATCGCCGGATTGATATTTTTGAAATTGTAAGCCAGCGTAGCATTGTCCAGTCGCAAGTAATTTCCACTTTCAATAAATCTCGACGAGTAACGGTAAGAGTTGTTATCGTTTACCGATTCGTCAGCCACTTCCACCGGAATGTTGTTAAGCCGTGCGGTAGACGGGCGGAATAAATCAGCACGGGTTACGTTGAAGATCTTGCCTCCCAGCGCCGAGCGAAAAAATACATTCAGATCAAAATTCTTGTATTTGAAATTGTTCGACCAACCTATCAGTGCCTTCGGTTGCGCATTTCCCGCCAGGTGATAATCCTTTTTAATCTGCGGCTTGATGGTCAACTCTCCTTTTGAATCAACATATTGCGAAACGCCGTCGGCATTTTTACCTGCGTACTGATAAGTGTAAAACTGGCCTATGGGCTGTCCCTGCAAAATAATCTGAACCGTTTCACCTGTTTGTCCGCCACCATCCGGTTGTACAATCAGCACCGAATCCGATTTCAGCGTTGGGTTTGAAAGACTCACAATCTTGTTTTTATTATGCGCTACATTAATATTTGTGGACCACGAAAAGTCAGCCGTTTTTACCGGGATAATGTTAAGCGCAAATTCAACCCCTTTGTTGCTCATTTCACCAACGTTCGCAGTAAGCGTGCCATTCGGATAAAGTACCGTGCTCACGGGATAGTTGTAAATCAGGTCGGTTGTGCTCTTGTTGTAAAGATCAAGACTACCGCTGATTCTCCCTTTTACCAGTGAGAAATCAAGTCCGATATTGGATGTCGCCGTTTTTTCCCAACGTAAATTCGGGTTTTCGTTCTGTAAAGCGCCGATAGCGGAAATCTGCGATCCGTTGTAATAGAAGGTCCCGACACTTCCATAAATCAGCTTGGTTGTATAGGGGCTAAACCCTAAGGAATTACCTGTAACACCATAACTTACACGTAGTTTCAGATCATCGAAAAAATTCTGGTTTGCCATAAAATTTTCCTGCGCGATTCTCCATGCCGCACCTGCCGATGGGAAATAACCCCATTGCTCATTGACCCCAAAAACCGACGAACCATCACGACGCACCGACGCCTGTAACAAGTATTTGTTTTTGAAATTATAATTCACCCTCGCAAAGTCCGAAATCAGACGCGTTTGCTGATAATTATCAGGACCGTAGTCCACGCGGAACGATGGAATAGCATATGGATTTCCCAAACCCAGGTTGTAATAACTCACATTATCAACCGGAAAATTGGTGCTGGTTGCCTGAAATCCGTCGCCATTGATGTTTTCCTGCCATGAGTAACCAAGCACTGCACTCAATGTGTGATCACCAAAAGTCCGGTTCCAGGTCAGGAATGTTTCAAGAATTTTTGTCGTATTCTGATACGAATTGCGGGTTGCCATACCATTCTGTCCTGTCAGGTTGATGTTGCCCGGGTTTGCCGGAGGATCAGGTGTACTACGGATTGAATTGTAATATTTGGTGTAATAACTATTGTAATAAGAACCGTAGTTAGACTGGAAATTCTGATAGGATAAATTCGCATCATAAGTAAATCCGAACGGCAACTTAACCTGTGCTGTGAATGTCCCTAAAAGGTTTTTAGACTTTGAATTCTCCTTCCCGTTTTCCATCAAAGAAACCGGGTTGTAATAACCTGTACGGTTAAAGTTATCGTAATAACTACCATCGGAATTCCTGGCCGGCACGGTTGGTAAATAAGTCAGCATCTGCGAAAGTACCGTGTTGCGGTAAGGAACCAAATCGGCATTGCTCACGGAATTACTTACCGACAAGCCAAGTTTCAAATGATCCTTAAACGCCTTTTGTTCAACAGACAATCTGGCGATAACCCGGCTCAAACCACTGGTTTTCAAAATCCCCTGCTGATCGAAATAATTTATACTTGCACTATACAAAGTCTGTTCCGTTCCACCTCCAAGCGAAATGTTATGGTTATGCGAAATCGCGCTTGATCTTTGTACGGCATTTTGCCAGTTTGTGCTTGCACCCAGATCATCTTCCGGCGCAAGTGCCTGCCCGTTTTTGGATAGATAATCTCGCAACTGACCGGCATCCATCATTTTAAACTGGTTGGAAACCTTATCGACTGACAAATAACCGCTGTAACTCAATTGAAGCTGCCCTTTCACAGGTCTTTTTGTAGTCACGATAATAACCCCATTGGATGCCCTGTTTCCATAAATTGCCGTTGCAGCCGCATCCTTCAACACATCCATCGACACGATATCATCCGGTGCAATTACCGAGATATCTGCTCCCGGAACACCGTCAATGACAAATAACGGCGACTGAGCGCCTTCTCTCAGCGTAGACGCTCCACGTAATATAATGGCCGCGGCCCTGTTTGGATCTCCACTTCTTGTGATGTTTAGTCCCGGCACCTTGCCCTGAAGCAACTGTCCTACGTCGCTGATCGCACCTCGGTTCAGATCCTCCGGTTTCAAAGTGGTGATTGAGCTCGTGAGGTTTTTACGCGACTGCGTGCCATAACCCACCACAACTACCTCGCCCAATGTCTTGGTATCGGCAGCCAGATTTACCTCAATCACAGAACGGTTTTGAACCGGGATCTTCTGGGTTACATAACCCACATAACTGAAAATGATCACGCCCTCAGCAGGTGCCTGTATAGAATAATTTCCCTCCGCGTCTGTCGTTGTTCCGTTCGACGAACCTTCAACGAGAATAGTCACCCCAGGCAGCCCTTCCTTTCCCCCGGATACAACCTTACCCTTAACTGTAATGTCCTGACTGGATTGACTGGCCACATCCGGCTTCCTCTTTTCCCAACCAGCCGCGTCAGCAGGCAGGAACCGGCAATTTAGTAAGATCACTAGTGCAGCAAGCCTGACCAATAATCTGATTTTTGTCGAAGTGTTTTTCATAGAACCGAGTTTTAACAATGAATTGTAGATAAGCAGAGTGGTTAAGTCACCGAATAAACAAATAGTGTACTTTTGACACTACAATACTACATATTGTATTTTTAATATAAAAAATATAAAATAATACATAGGACATGCAAACGTTTGCAATCAAATTGCAAACGTTTGAAAAAATGCGGCCGAAAAAATCTTCATTTTGTGGGAATTTAAACGATGTATTGGGTAAATCGTTTTAGTACTTTTTCATATCCACACGCCCTAAAATATTTGGCGAGGACGAGTGACCAAAGAACTTGTAAGCGTATCAATCTCAAAATAAGGTAATCATTGAGTACCTTAAAAATTTAACAAGGAAGCCAAAAACATAATTTTAAGGAGAAGAATTTATATTTTTTATTACTTAAATTTATAACCACACTAAACATCAAAATCATGGAAAAAATCAGCCCAAATACGAACGCGCTCAACTGGTTTGAAATACCGGTTGAGGATACTGCAAGAGCAAAAAAATTTTATGAAACGATCCTGGATGTAGAAATGCAAACTCAGGATATGATGGGCATAGAAATGACTTTTCTCCCGTATGATATGAGCGGGCAGTCAGGGAAAGTCTCTGGTGCATTGGTGAAAGGCGATATGTACAAACCTTCCGCGGATGGCGCAGTGGTCTATCTCAATGCCAATCCCAGCATACAGACCGTCATCGACAAGATTGAAGGTGCCGGTGGACAGGTTATTATGCCCAGGAAGCAGATTACGGAAGAAATTGGGTACATGGCCTTATTTATTGATTCGGAGGGAAACCGGGTAGCCCTGCACGCAGGGAATTGATTGATTGTGTCGAGAAAAATATTTCACCTGGCATTTCCCAAACTTCATCACGTTCAACAAATTCAACAGTGAGTTATGGCACAAATTAACCCCTACATCAATTTTAAAGGCAATTGCGAAGAAGCATTTAATTTTTACAAATCTGTCTTTGGCGGAGAGTTTGCCTTTATCGGCCGATATAAAGATATGCCTCCATCGGAAAACGGTCACGCACATGAAATCGATGGTGAAAAGATTATGCACATCTCCCTACCGATCAGCAAAGAAACATTACTTATGGGCAGCGATGTGGGTGGCGAATGGGCGGAATACACGATTGACGGAAATAACATCCAGATTTCAATCAACGTTGACAGCGAGAACGAGGCCACGCAAATATTTAACGGATTGTCAGCCGGCGGAAGAATAAACATGGCCTTGGAGAAAACATTCTGGGGCTCATTTTTCGGCATGCTAACTGACAAATTCGGGATTAACTGGATGGTTAGTTATGATTACAACCAGCAGAAGTAGTTAAATCGTTATCATAACATACCCTTACCAAACAGAACATTCCATTCTTTTTGGTAAGGGTACAAAATTTTCATGATTACACCTGCCCTTTTAGCATTTTTAGCAGGATTGAACCTGCTCTTAGCCGCTTTTGCAAAAGAGTAAAAATGTGCTTTCCGGATGGTAGCGAATTCAATTGATCACCATTATACGTCTGAGTAACCTTTTCCCCAGTAAGCATATTTTCCAGGTTATTTCTAAGGAAAAGTTCTTTTGTCACCATGTTTGACAACATCGGGGTGTAATAATAACAGTCCTTAAAGAAGTAATGCGTCACTTGTGACCAGCGTGTAGTGCCCTCTTTTTCCACAGGAGAGCCGCCATGAATGATGTTAGACGACCAAATCAATACATCACCTTTTTTAGCAATAAATTTCTTCTTTTCAAACTTATTGGCATCTACAATTTTTTCAATAAAATCTTCGTACTCAATGTAATCCTGATATGACGGTGTTTTTGCATCCGTTTTAATATGCGAAAAATCGTATTCCGGCAAACGATGCGAGCCCGGAAAATAGAACACCGGCCCTTTTTCCTCCGTGATATCTTCCAAGGCGACCCAAACGCCACACATAAACTTCGCTGGCAGCGAACTGAAATGAATTGTGTCCGAATGCGCTCTCTGCTGCGACCCGAATTTGAAATTTAACGTTTGAAAAGGAATAGGCTCTCTGTCGTAAAACAAGCTAAGCATTTCGAGAATTTTCGGGTGACAGGCCAATTCTTTTGAAGCCTCGGAAACTTTCCAAAAATCCTGCACACGACGTTCGTCCCGCTGCGTCTTGATAGGAAAATCAGGATTAAATGCTTTTTCTTCCGCATCAATTCTTGTACGGTCTACGAGCGATTCCGATAACATACCTGAAATCACTACAAAACCATTTTGCTGGTATTCCCTGACAAAATTCAATTGCTCACCAGTTAACTTTTTTGTTGCTAATATTTCTTCAAAAAAAGGTGATTCGATCCAGGGTAAATTCGCATTGATCATACTTTAAACTTTTAGGGTCTGTTTTAATTGTGTAAATTAATGGCTAATATTTCAACAAGAAACTGTCACATAAAATGATCAAATGTAACATTAGTTACTAATAATAATGTAGCTGCTGACAAATTATTGTATCCGGCACATACAATTTTGTTAATCGAAAAATTTCCTGGCTCCCTATTAATCAAAACATAGAAATGCCCGGACTCAGCCGGGCATTTCCATTAACGTAATTTTTCACGAATAAGATGTCAGACATCAAATCAACCAATCAATTAGGCTCAAATTTAACAACTGCATGATCTTTTGCCGGCAGCGTTTGCAGATACGCAAATATTGCTTTAAGGTCGGATTCCTTCATCCCCGCGTACATGGTCCAGGGCATTGGTGTATTCATGTCTTTCGGTCCGATCGCATGGGGGACATATCCTGAATCCGCGTACATCTTAAAACGTTTGACAAAAACGTCCTCATTCCAAAGCCCCAATCCGGTTTTTTTATCCGGTGTGATATTAACGGACCTGACAGTACCGGATGGGATTTTGAACTCCATTCCGCCCCCAAACTCACTTCCCTCGACGATCTGCCCCTTTTCCATTTGACTATGGCACATAACACAGGACGCAGCCGTCACAAGATATTTCCCGTAATTCAAAGTGTCGCTTTCGGCCGGCTTTGTTGCCGGAACTGCCTTGGCTGGCATCGTATTAATCAGAATGTTAACAGGAAAATCTGCTACCGCGGCAGGTACATCGTGTTTCACCGGTTCGAGTGTACGTAAATAGGCGATTATACTGTAAATATCTTCGGTGTCAAGTTGCCCGAAAGCATGATAAGGCATAACCGGAAAGAGGGCATTGCCTTTTTTACTAACCCCTGTCGTAATAGCCCTGAAAACTTCTCCGTCAGTCCATTGCGAGAGCCCATATGGCGTTATGTTTTTGGCGTAAAATTCTCCGGGGAAGCCCAGATCGCGGCTAAACTTTTCGCCGCCACCTCCAAAATTTCCAGCCAGCGGGGCCGTATAGCGGTTCCAGTCACGGGTGCTGTGACAATCCATACAAACAGATACGTGATTGGCGATGTACTTGCCCCTCTCGACCCGCGCAGGCGTTTTTTCGATGACGAGTTGAGGAGCCTCGCCAACATTGGGGAGGGCTGTTTTCACATAAGTTGCTGCGCCAACGGCAGCAAGTATCAAAACGGCTAAGATAATGCCGACAATTTTTAGAAATCTCTTCATAACATATCATAGGGTTTCGTGTATGGTAAATTTATGCAATCGACAACACACTACCTCATAGACATTTAAGAAGATTACATTAAACATATTTAACGGTAAAAAAGTCAGGCAGAGTCCAGCGCAATGACCTGTTTTTTGTAATCCTTTGGCAATATTCCATTTCTGATAAACTTTTCGATTCCAAAAAAACGGCTTAACTTATACACCGAAAGAACAGGATCCAAAACCCGGAAATTACCCAGAGCAAGCAACTTATTTACCTGTTCAGGCACAACCAGCACCTGTACCTGCAGCAGCAGCTGATACCTTATCGGGCCAAGATGTTTTTTGTATTGCTTATACAAATCCACCGTAAAATCACTTTTTAGCAGATTTTCATTTAGATGTTCGTCCCGCATGGTCCGCCAATCCTCATAATTTCCTGGCAAACCGGAAATATGCATCCGGTCGCCAACCAGATTAAAAACCCGAAAAATTTCACTCTTTTCATCCTCGGTCAGCTTTCTTTCCAGCACTTCGAAAGAGCGGATCGAATAATCTACCAGCATAAATAACACGTCTCGATAGGCCCAATCAGGAATGCTGGCTCCCCTCTGCTGCTCCACTCCCTGATGAATTGCAGTGATCTTATCAATAGCATTTAACGCCGCATCATATTCTGAAAAAACGATCTGGCGTGCGTAAGCAACCGTTGAGAAAAGACGTCCTAACGGATCTGCGGGAAGCCGACCTGTAAAGTAAAGCCAGTCAACAGCCTTGTTCAGAGCAAATTCGGCCGATGCCCCTGCAAAAATAAACAGGATAGCATCTGCCTGCCCCCATATTTTTCTCACAATCGAGCCTTCGTTTACAAAATATTTCATCTCATTTTTTTTAAAAGCAATAAACACAACTTAGGCATTATCCAATTTCCAGTCACACAGTATCTTTTTAATAAAAGTACTTTGAATAACAAAGTAAAATATAAAATAGCAGCTTTCCTAACCCGGATTATAATTGTATATCCGATCAAAGATTGTATCAAGTTTCCGGGTCCCGGGTATATTTTCGATAATATATCCTTCAAAAAAGTGCCTTAAAATGCAGTTAGCGACCTTGTATACCTTTTGTATACCCCTATTTTATGGTGATCAACCTTTTGTATACCCTTTAAAATTGCCGGACACTTTCTGCGATGTTACGTTTGTATCGAAATAAATTCACGTACAAAAACATCAATCAAAAATGGCAAACGTAAAAACAGTAATCGACGAGTGGTCAGTAAAAGATCTGGAAGATGGTTCTTCTTTAACAATAACGGTCGTCGCCTGTACCGAACTTGGCAATCAATCGCTGCCGGGAATTCAGGTCCTTTACATGGGGCACATAATCAACTTTGAACCATTGATCACCGAACGATGGGCGTATCAGGCCTCAAAAACAGAAGCCACCGATTATCTGCTTGCCGATAATTCGTGGATGGCACACGACAACCAATTCGTTAAAAACTATCTCGTTGTCGGCTCACCGCTTAAAGCGAAAATCGAGGTCAAAACTCGCAGTTCAAAAGTTATCAGTAAAGAGTATGAACTTCCCTTTTCATTCTGAACCGGGTTACCCAGTACCGAATTAAAACATAAATCAACGCCATGAAAAATAACCTAATACTTATCAATTTGTCTGTCATGCTGATTATTTCTGGACTGTGCTCCGGTCAACCCAAAAAGAGTGCGGTTAATTATCTGGGAATTCAAAGCCCGGTTAGCTTCCAAAGCAAGGCTTTTCAGCTCGTTTGGTCCTCACATCCGGATGCCTCTCTCTACAAACAGGAATATCTTCAATCGGGAGACGAATTCCCGAATTATAAGTCGATGATCATGATTGATTTTGTAATAACAGCTTCAACGGTAGACCAAGCCATCAATATAAAAATACGTGAACTGGAACAGTTGAAACTTAGCAATCATGATGTTAACTTTGAGATAATCAGCAATGCCGCGACTGGTGAAAAAATAATCGATTGCCTGATCGGGCAAACTGCCGCCGATGAACGGAATAGTTTGGTGGAAAGGGATATTTACAGATTCAAATCCGTAAAGGCAAAATCAGGAGAAAAAGGTGTGTTTTTATTCGCGGTAAGTACCCGAAAATA
This sequence comes from Dyadobacter diqingensis, assembly GCF_024220585.1. Taxonomy (GTDB): domain Bacteria; phylum Bacteroidota; class Bacteroidia; order Cytophagales; family Spirosomataceae; genus Dyadobacter; species Dyadobacter diqingensis. Next base: position 349,116 of record NZ_JAMXKF010000004.1, on the reverse strand, counting down.
TGGCAGGGATATCAAACCATTCCTTACAAAGCTCAAAACAGAACGACCAATACTCATCAAGGAAATCGCCGGAACAACACTTCCTGTTTTAAATATAGCTCAATCTAACTAGTTCAAAATCTATGAAATACTTTGGCATTGCACTGATTGCTGGTATTGTCGGTTACGCCGCTTCCGCTTTCCTGAGCTATTACCTGATCGGCAAGTTATCTTCAAACAGCCATGACAGAGGTGTGGAAGCGAGCATGACCTGCATCTTCGTCTACGGCCCTATCGGTTTTATTCTGGCGTTTATTGCCGGTTACATATGGGCTAAAAATTCGTTTTAAACCATTTTGAAACCGACAAAATAAGACATCATGATCAAAAAAGAAACCGGAAATTTAACTTATTCCGAAGCCGGTAGAAGCGGCACCATACATTTTATCAGCAGGGAAACAAAATTTGACATGTGGTATGAATTTGCCATGCCTCCTGCACTGGTAATTATCGGCATACCCGAGCCGAAATATTGGGAAGCTCAGACCAAAACACCACTATCGAGACGAACCAGGCTACTCGAATTTATCGGGAAACAGGTAATCCAAGATAAGCTATCGGGAACTGGCTATTTCCTCATAGACGATAATATACTATCCATTTGTCCGGGAAAAAATCCTGATTTGCCTTAGCCGCATTTATGAAACTTACCGAAATTGATGAATTTCAGCAGTGTGAATAGCGCCCCGGTTCGTTTGCAGGATCAGGATTGTCGAAACGTATTTATCCCAAATTAACGACCTTTGCCCTGTTGCGACCGGTAAGCAATGCATCAATTCAATGAAGCCATGAAACGTTTTTTACTCTTTTTGTTATTTTTCACGACCATGTTCACCAACGGATATACACAACCGGCAGTGCCTCAGCAGTCATTAAACAAATACGTTGAATTTCTGAATGAATCGGCAGAAATATTGACAGACAGATTTCGGATGCTGAGTGCCTATGAGCGTGATGTTCAGGCGTACCGAAAGAACAACGGACTGTTATTAAGACTTCCATCTTCCGGCCCTCTTGAAGAGTATTACTACAAGAAAGCGAAGGAAGGACCAGGCTTAACAGCGGCTGAAAGAAAACAGCTCAATACAAGTACTGACGCTATCTGGCAACTTTTGACAAAACTTGACGACACCGGAAAAGCGCTGGAAACACACGTTCGTTTAAAAGCTTATCAGGATGACGATCTAAAACAATCCAATACGCTGATTACTGAAATGCAATCAGTTATTAGGAAATTCGGTCAGGATAAAGCGGCTTTCTATCAGCAAATCCAGAGTGTATTCCTTCGCTATCAGCCCGATTTGGATACCGATCCTAATCTGAGTGCGGCAAAAGCCATGCAGGCAGTTCTTGTTAGTCAGCAGCAATTGCTTGAATCCCTGCCCTATTATCTGAACGAAGAAACCCGTGCTGATTGGCCGATTGATAAGATTCAGCAAAGTATGCTGTCCGACGGCCGCATGTTATCAGGTTTTGAAAAGTCCGGATTAAAGATTGAATATCCGGCCTCTTCAGCATTGGGCTCATTTAAGTCCGCGCTGGCAGCTATACAGACGATTAAAAGACACGCCATTGATGATCACAATTTCGCGGCAAAACAAAATGCACATCACGGGAACGAGGTCTATTTTTCGTTATTGAACCAATACAATCAGGATTTACTTGCCAGCTATCAGTCCTTTGTAAGTTATAGCCAGTCGGTCATACCCTTACTTAGCTATCCCGCATTGAGCCCGGTATTTACACCGGAGCCAAAGGAATTGGCTGATAAACCGATAGCGAGAACAGCACCGTTTGAAAACAAACCTGTTATCTCATTCGAGGTACAAAAGGCTGCAAAACCTGCGTCAGCTGCTACCATTCGAGTCTTAAATGATTATGTGGGTTTTATCAATGAATCATTGAGACAAATGCATTTGTTACAGCTTTTGATCCGCAATTATCAGTCTTCGGCGGAGTACCACCGTGATCCATCGCGGAGCCGCACCCACGCGGCGCTTACCTATTCCCATACGGACTATAAGGTGCCCCTGTCGTTGTATCAACTCCTGACCAGTGCCAGTGTATCTATTCCGCAGCCTTATCGGAAATCCATTACAGGCCAGGCGGAAGTGCTGCTAAGTATCTTGCAGGAAATGGACAACCTCAGCATTGAACTGATTCAATATACGAATCAAAAGGAATACTTAAAGGACCAACTTCGCCGTTCAGACACAATCCTTGACCGCTATCTTGACCTGTTTGATATTTTTGACAAGAAAAAAGAGCAGTTATACACAGATGTACGACGCATTCATGAAAGTTATCCCAATGCAAATCCGGCCAGTTCCTGGTTTTTAGGCGGCAGCGCCCTGGCCAAAACCATGGACGACGATAAAGAAATACTTTTCGGTGTTAAAAACTTTTTGAAAGGTGAAACAAACCAGGCTCCCAATACTGAAAAATCGGAGGCACAGGCACGGCAGCTGATTGCCGATAAATATCAGAATTTGAACGGATTGAAGCGGTATGGCCGCAGCAACGGACTTTGCCCCTATTCGCCGTATGAGGATCTCTCCGCCAATACTTCCAGGTTGGCTATGATGGCTCAGAAAGTTAAAATGCCCTCACCCGCTTTGACTGCTCACCCTTATGAATCCTTTTATTATTTTTATAACAACGAGCTGGTTTATCAATACAATAAATTCTGTGAACTGGCGAATGCAGGACTGCTCCAACACATTAACCAACCAGACGTTTTTGCTTTTCGTCGCATCCCAAAACAAAACCGGGATAACGCCAAGCCAGCAAAAACCGAGCAAATACCAGATAACCGGACTAGCAACCTGATACCGGTGACCAGGAACGATCGCAGGGAAAATGCGCCTGAAAGGTTAGAAAGTGAGCCAAAAAAAGTTGTTATTGAAGGTATTAAACAAACGTTGCGCGATACCATTTATGTCGAACGTGTACGCGTTGATACCGTTTACCTAAGCAATGGAATTGCGCAGCCAGAAGTGTCACGGTCGTTAAATGGCTTTGCTGCCAACAACATGGTGTTGCTGCTCGACGTTTCAGCATCCATGGATTCGCCGATTAAGCTGCCACTGTTGAAAAAATCGGTCAAATCCCTCCTGAAATTGCTCCGCCCCGAAGATCAGATTTCCATAGTCGTGTATTCAGGGAAGGCGCGTGTCGCGTTAAAACCAACATCGGGAACGAAAACGGATGAAATTGCACGCGCGATCGACGGACTCCAATCTACCGGTGATACGGATGGCAATGAAGGAATAAAACTCGCCTATAAAGTAGCGAACAAGGAGTATATCCGTGCCGGCAACAACCGGATTGTATTGGCTACCGACGGTGAATTTCCGGTCAGTGAAGAGGTCTTGCAACTCATTGGTGAAAATGCCCGTCAGGACGTTTATCTCAGCATTTTTACTTTTGGCAAAAATCCTAACAATGGTATAAAACTGAAAAAACTGACGGCATTAGGAAAAGGAACATACGCACATGTAACGGCCGAGAATGCCGATTTACAATTGATTGTAGAAGCTCAGTCAAAAAAACAGGCGGATAACTAGTGTAATATTGTTGCCCGCCCCGGGATGATTCCCGGAACGGACAACTGGTTATTGAAGCAGAAGTTTGTTTGACGTTATCTCCGTGTTTGGCAAAGGAAAAATATAGTTTGCCTGAGACGGCTCTACCGCCGGGGCAATTAGTGCACTGCTTGATTTTGCAGGCAACGTAAACAGATTTCTCACCAAATCATTCGACCGGAATCCTTCTCCCAGAAGCTCAATTCTTCTTTCTTTCAGAATCGTCGAAACTAGGGCTGACTGTGTGCCAATTGCATCAGTCGGGAACACATAACCAGCGTCTGACCGCGTTCTTACCGCTTGCAGCAAACTGACAGCCTTGGCCAGATCGCCGGTACGGGCAGCAGCTTCGGCATAGTTTAACAACACTTCCGAATAACGGATAATCGGAAGATAGTCAAGAAACGGCGATGGCTTGTTGTACTTTGTCAGGAACTGTACGCCCGACGCTGTTCTTGAAAAAGTCCGGCGCGCGTCGGTCGACTTCCACTCGGTGTCTCCCCAGATACCCGTAGGATTGAGATTGTATTCAGAGTTTGCATTAAACACATAAGGGAACGAAGACTGACCGGTTACATTATCCAGCTCTGTCATCGGAACCGAAAGAATGGATTCTGTACTCGTGTAGTTCGTCGTAAAAATCTCGACAATGTTTTGAAGCTTGTGCGCGACACCGGAAGAAGCCGTAAAAGGCGCAGTTTCCGACACGATCTTCTTTGCCTCCTCGATCACTTTCGCATAATTTCCACTGTTCAGATAAACCCTTGTTTTAAGCGCAATCGCCGCGTTTCTGTGTGCCCTTGTGACATTTAACAAAGCGGTGGAATACGTCAACGGAAGGTCTTTTTCAGCCTCGTCAAGATCCTTGATGATCTGCGTATAAATCTCAGCGACCGAACTTCTTTTCAGATCATTATTGGCCGTTGTTGTTTCTGCCTGCAAACGCAGTGGCAAACCGGGTGAAGTACCTTTGTTCTCATTATAGGGTCTTGCGTAAAGCGTCACCAGATCAAAGTAACTTAATGCCCGCAAAAATTTGGCTTCGGCCACGTACTGTTTGCCTACTGCATCGGTCACTTTTCCGGGGTTATCTGCGATTCCCTTGATCAGGATATTAGCGTTGTTGATCACCGAGTAACCCGATGCCCAGAAACCGGCCACAAAGTTAGATCCCGAATTAAGTGCCTGGCTCCACGCCTCAAAAGCCGTGAAGGTATTACTGGTTCTGTTGATAAATTCCTCCCCTCTTGCCTCCGAGTAGGTGTAATAATTACCTCCGTAAAAGTTCGCAGCTTTGGCCGATTTGTAGATCCCGTTGACAAGCGACAAAATCCGGTCCGGCGTATCAAAGGCATTGGCACCACTCACGGAAGTTTCCGGCTGTGGGTTCAAAAGTTCGTCCCGGTTACAGGCCAGCACAGATAACGACAGAGCGAGACTCAGGTATAATTTCGGAGAATGGATTAATATATTCTTAAACTTTTTCATAGTATTTCTTTGCTAAATTCCTTGATTAAAAACCAATGTTAAGACCCGCAGTAAACGTCCGCGCCTGACCGATTGAGTTCTTCTCCACACCGGGCGTCGTATTCGAATTTCCGTTCACGGATGATTCCGGATCCGTTCCTTTGTACTTCGTCCACAAAAACCCGTTGGAAACCTGTGCATAAATACGAACCGAAGCAATGCCTGATTTACCGAAAAGATTCGATGGCAATCGATAACCCAGTGACGCGTTCTGTAACCTCAGAAAGTCAGCTTTTTCAGCATTTGTTGAAACCGGGAAAGAAGAACCACTTGACAGCTGGTCATTGTAAACCAGTCGCGGAATATCGGTCACGTCGCCCGGTTTTTGCCAGCGGTTGAGAATTTCCGTCGAGTTGTTATATGCACGTTGGTCAAGCAAGGTCGCGCGGGTTCCGTTCATAACCAGGTTCCCTCCTGAATAAGTCAGGTTGATGCCCAGGTCAAAATTCCTGTATTTGAAATTATTGACCAGACCGCCATACCATTTCGGCAACGCATTACCGATCAGGTAGTAATCCGCACCGGTTATCGCATTTGCCTTACTTCCATCAAGATAGGTCCACGGACTTTCGCCTGCCGCAGCAACCTGGCTGTACTGAACCTTTTTTCCTTCTCCGTTGATAAAAATACGGCGACCGTTTTCAGGGTTAACCCCGGCGGTTTTTGCTCCATAGAGACTTCCAACCGAATGCCCCACCCGCGTAATATTTGTCGTTTCGTAAGAAACGTGGGTTGTGCCCACGATATCGGTATTTCCATCGGCCAGCGCCGTTACTTTGTTATTCAGATTGGTATAATTCAGCGAAGCATTCCATGAAAAATCGCCTTTACGAATCAGGTTCGCATTGATACCAATTTCTATTCCGCGGTTGTACATTGAACCGACGTTTCCAAGAATCGAATTGTTCGGAATACCTTTTGAAACGGCCTGTGGCGCACTCAGGATCAATCCGTTGACATCATTATTAAAATAAGTCAATTCTACCTGAAAACGATCATTGAAGAATCCAAGATCCGCACCAATATTGGTTTGCTCACTGGTTTCCCAACCCAGGTTTTGATTGCCAGCCTGTGAAATTGCCGACGTCGGTACATTTCCGTAAAGAGATCCGCTGTATAATTCAAGGGAGCTAAACGCGTTGCTTAAATTACCATTACCAACACGTCCCCAGCTTGCCCGAAGCTTGATGTTGTTAAGAATCGAGGCCGCCGCGGAGTTCTTGTAAAATTCTTCCTCTGATAAAGCCCAACCTGCCGACACACCACCAAAATTCCCGTATTTCTTATCCGTTCCCAAAGCCGAGTTTCCGTCTCTGCGGAAATTAAGTGTCAGGAAATATTTCTTGCTTAAATCGTACGTAATCCTTGAAAAGAATGACAGATAGGCCCGCTCGCTCAACTCGTTGTCAGAAGCGGTGATAGAACCCCAGTTTCCCTGATAATTTTTGTAAAACGGATCAGCCGCCTGCGTTCTTGTAGCCCCCCATGAGGAGTTATTGAATTTTTGAACATCGTATCCGGCAAGTACCGAAACAGCGTGTTTGCCTCCGAAAGTCTGGTTAAAGGTAAGTGTGTTGGTCCAGTTCCAGCTGTCGCGTACTGCCGAAACATTACTCGCCGAGCCTTTGCTGGAATAACCATTCCCCTGCACCGGGCTGTCGAAACTCACGTTATCCGTACGAAGGCGGTCTATGGAATAGGACGTATTAAAATCCAGATTTTTCAAAAGATTCACCGTAGCCCCGAAACTCCCGATGACACGGTCATTTTCAGAAGTATACCGGTTAAGTTCAAGCAAAGCAACCGGGTTACCAAAATTGCTCACGACCTGATTATTTCCCATGCCGATGGTGTTCGGACTGGCTGTGCTGATGTTGTAACTGCCGTCCGGATTAAAAGCCGGCACGTTTGGTGGAAGCGATATCGCAAGCCTGGCAGCTCCTACCAGAAAGAAATTGGAGTTTGGCAGCGAACCTGCATAAGGCGAAAGATTGAAACTGGTATTGTATGAAACACTACCTTTCAGTTTCAGCCAGCTGTTGATCGTCTGGTCAATGTTGAAACGGACCGCCTTTCTTTTAAACTCGTTTTCTTCCAAAAAACCCTTCTGTTTGGTGTAATTGGCAGAAAAATAATATTTCGTCGTTTCTGTCCCACCGGACACGCTCACATTATGATTTTGCGAAGTTCCTTTGCGGTAGATATAGTCATACCAGCGGGTGTCGATCGGAGAACCATCCGGATTCTTATTTTCAAAAAACAAAGCTGACGCTACTTTGTCATTATTTGCGTTTCCGCCTAATACCTTTGCATTCAGAACCGCTTCATTTTTTATTGCAATGTACTGTTCCGCATTCAGCAGATCCGGTAACCGGACAACCTCAGAGACACCAGCCCAGGTTTCATAATTAATACGCGGCTTGCCTGTTTTCCCTCTTTTTGTCGTGATCAGCAAAACGCCGGCTGCGGCCCGGGAACCATAAATGGAAGTGGAAGCTGCATCTTTTAAAACGTCAATAGACTCAATATCTGCCGGGTTTATATCACCCAGAGGGTTATTCGGAACCGCCGTGCTGGACGAGACGTTTCCGGTATTGATCGGAATTCCATCCACAACCACAAGCGGGTAAGAACTTAGCGATATGGAGTTTACACCCCGGATCCTGATCACAGGAGGATTATTCAAAACCCCGTTTGGCTGAGCGATGCTGACACCCGCTGCCCGGCCTGCCAGTGCCTGGTCGAAACTCTGAACAGGTTGTTCTTTAATTGCCTCTCCTGCAATACGTACGGCAGAACCGGTGAACTCCGCTTTGGACTGTGTACCGTACCCAACGACCATCACTTCGCTAAGTTGGCGGGTATCGGTAACCAGACCGAGGTTAAAAACAGACTGGTTTTTTACAGGCTGTTCTACCGGACTGTAACCAATAAACGAAAACACGAGTATGGCATTCTCGTTTACCGACAGGCTGAACTTACCATCCTTATCCGTAATCGTTCCGTTGGAAGTACCTTTTTCCAAAATTGAAACACCGGGTAATAAGTCTCCCGAGTCCCTGTCTTTCAGCGTTCCGGTTACGATTTTATCGGCGAAAATGGCCGCCGAATTATTGTAGGGGTTGTGACGGAGTGCGGAGTACTTTTGCTCAGCCAACACCGGGTTTGCCATTAGCAGTGCGGCCAATGGAATAATGGTCCGGGCACGTTTCCGGATAAGCGAGCGATGAAAAAAGGTAATGTATTTTTGTTCCATGCTGAATGGGGTTAATAATGAATGACCTGGAAATTGGTTGCGGTTTGGGCATAGAAAGACACAACGCGACACATGCCGCTGGCGCCTATACGCACGGAAATAATAAGCCTGCTTACCCCAAACCTTACAAATGCCGGGTGAACAGTTTTTCAAAAAATCGAACGGGATGTCCTAACAATAAATCCGTACCTGATCAGATACGGCACGGACAATGGGGAGTCGGGAAAATAATTTTCACCTTTTTTGCAGGCGATTCGAACATGGTGAGTACAGATCTTGCTTTCATAGTTGATATGATTTAAACAAATTTGACTCCTTACCAATAGGTGGTTTATAAGTAAAGATTATTAGTATACTTAATTGATAGACAAAATAAATTAAATAATTTTATTAAAGCAAACTTTATTGTAGTTAATTAATACGGCTTCAAGAAATTATTTAATACACTACTCTATATCAACAGATTGCAATCCTGTAAGAAAATAGAAGATATGATTAATATGATATATTCTTGTGATTTACTTTTCCGGCTAACTGGTTCATTTTTCTGACGATCCTCAGTTTCATGCCCGCCAGCTCCGACTGAACCTCCGTACACTGGCCACGTTCGTAGGCATAAATACTCTGTTTGCCATTCGGTAAACTGATACCATAACGATTCTCATCAAGCTTTTTTACGCTGCACATCTGACCGTACCTTTCCGAATAAACTGCACTTACATTGGCCGGCTCTTCGTAATATAGATTGGTGATGGTGTGATTGATGGCCTGGTTCAGATCCTTTGGTTTTTCCTTGTCCGCCGTTTTTCCCGAAAAATCAATGCGATACGACTGCGGTTTTTTGTTTGAAGTGAAAGTCCGCTCCCGCTGCTTACCATTCACATAATGCTCGGTAAGTGAGGTTTTTAAAAAGCCGTCGGCAAAATCGTTCTCGCTGAAAAAACTACCCGAGTAAAACGGGATGCTGAACTGTGCCTCAATACGTCGTTTAACGGTTTTCGCACCCGCATCAAAAAGGATAACTTTAACGGAACCCACCACGCGCCCGGCTACGGTCACATCGTACATGACAGTCTGTGAATATGCACGAAAGGACAAAATAATCCCGGCAAGAATGAGCATCAGTCTTGGATTTTTCATCGGTAGTCTGGTTAATGGTGGGCTTCGAATTTATTCCGACAATTCGCTTCTTGAATCTTTTGACTTGAATAACGGGTAGCCAAGTTGTACGTACCAGGGCTCCTCGTGGTAGTCTTCCAGACCAATATGCTCAGAAAACTCCCGGGTGATTTTGGCTGTCCCGAAAATCATGTCCCAGATAAAAAACATGTTGCCATAGTTTCCATTGATGACGCCAATCCCGTCTGCATCGGTGGCGGCATGGTGTGCATGGTGTGTCGCAGGGGTAGAAATGGTACGCTCAACGACCCACATCACCGGGTGCAGCCACTTAATGGCGTATAACGGCTTGTCCCAGCGAACGCTTGAATGCGCAGAAATCCCGATCAACGCTTTGAAAAAATATCCGATCAGAAACGCCTGACCAAAACCCAGAAACACAAGAACCGTTGACACTATACGCGAAGGAAAAAGCAGCAGATAAATCCATGAATTGCGGCCGGTTAGAAAAACGCTCATCTCAGGCGCCGTGTGATGTACCCGGTGCGCTTTCCAAAGCCAGGTGTAAGTGTGCGCTGCCCTGTGCCACCAGTATTGTGTAAAATCTTCCAGCAGGCAGGTAATAATGACGCCCAGCCAAAGTGGGACATTTGAAAAATAGTCAAAATAACCGGCGAAGAAATAATTTAATACATAGGATGTTAGCAGGAAACTAATCGGCCTGGTGATGGTACTGGACAAGAACAGACCGGCAAAGTTGATGTACCACTCGTTTTTGGACCACTTTTCGCTTTTGTACAATCCTGTAAAAAACTCGGCAATACTGATGACGGCAAAAAGCGTCAGAATTTCATAATAAATGAGGCTGTCGGTGAATTGCATGATGGTATAGTTTTGAATTGGAAATATCGTTTCGACAAGTGTATACCTCTCCCCGATCCGGAAGAAATCCGGTGATTAGAAAACGGGCTTTGAAAAACCTGACCCGGCTTTAATTCACGGTTTGGATATATGGGAAATGGAAAGGCGCTGTTTGCAGAAAAACAGAATCAACAGCAACAACAAAATTGCTGAAAGAAGAAAGATGGTAAACCTTTGCTATGCCGGCGATATGCCCCAGGAAGTAAATTAATCGCATTCATAATGATGATTTCAGGATTAATATTTAGCTTCGGGTGGTTCGAAAACTAATAAGTCTACTTAATTGATAGACAAAGTAAGTTTATTAATTTTAATAATGCAAATTTTTATTCAATTTTATAAATACTTCTACAAAAGAATAAGTGCCTGCTCAATAAACGATGTCTGCTGCATGCTCACAATACGTCCAGACGGTATTCTCATTTTTGGGAAAGTCATATTTCCGGCCGATTTTTTCCGGCTTGCCATTGTTAAAATATTTCCCGCTTACGCCCTTGACGTCGTTGGATGACGCCAGATAAATAATGGTTTCAGCACCCTCAGCAGCTGTTTTTGAGAAAGGAATACTCAACTTTCCTATCCATTTGATCAGACCGGTAAGCCCGCTCCCACCCAGAAAATTAGAAGCTACAAGACCCGGATGCAGGGTATTGACCGTTATGTTTTCAAAACCTCCCTTTTCCAGCTTTCGCGACAGTTTCTGAGAAACCAGGATCAGATAGAGTTTGGCATCACCATAAGCCTTTGCAACGGAATAGCGGTTTTGGTTTTCAATATCCGTAAAATCGGGCTTGGCCAGTTGCTTATGCGCGACGGACGACACGTTGATAATCCTGCCATCGCTGCTTTTTTTGAGTTTATCCAATAATAAGCCTGTTAACAAAAAAGGCGCCAGCAGATTTAGCGCGATTGTTTTCTCGTGTCCTTCACTCGTCGTTTCACGTTGAAGCCCCATGAGTCCACCGGCGTTGTTGATCAGCACATCCAGTTGTGCATAGCGTTCATTAATTAACGCTGCTACTTTTCTCACTTCTGATAACAAAAACAGATCTGCCACAATGGAATCGACAAAAAGATTGCGGGTCGCATCAATGATCTCTTGCTTCAGGGATTCTGTTTTCGCCTGGTCCCGGCCGTGAACAATCACATGGGCACCCTGCCTCGCCAGCGCAAAAGCGGCTTCCCTGCCTATGCCGGAAGTCGCACCGGTTATCAAAATAACCCGGCGTTCATTTTTAATGTTTGTCATTTGTTTTAAATAGATGGGTTTTTAAACTCCGCCTGACTATTCTTAAATCTTATGGCCACTGGGTCGTAAGATTTAAAATTACTTCGGCACGAATACTGAAAGACAAAAGTAAAATAAATAATCTATTAACTCAATAGACTAAACAAATAAAACATATTTCCTTTTACCTCACTCGTCGTAAAAATTTAAAATTTCTTCAAAATCGTACCGCTTCTTTGCCTCACCATGAATCAAATGAAGATATAATGAAAAGTTTATTTTTGTTGGCCCTGATCCTTTTGTGTTCCTTTCAGAGTACCGCACAGTCCGTTAAAGTTACTTTATCAGGAACCGTTACGGATCTCAGGGAAAACAAGCCGCTGCCGTTTGTGAACATTGCTTTGAAAAGACAGGCCGACAGTTCCTTTATCTCCGGAACCATCACCAGCAATAAGGGACTTTTCAGTCTTACCGATATCAAAACCGGACATTATGTTGTAGAAATTTCTTATCTCGGCTATCAAACTTCAACGCATCCTGTTCTGGTCGGTTCGCTGAGTTCCTTTTTAGATTTGGGTGTGTTTCGCTTGCTGGAAAATCCCAGGCAGCTTAATGAAGTAACCATCACGGGATCCGGTGGTGAGGGGCCGGACGGGCGTATGGATAAAAAGACTTTCTCGGTAACCGATAACATCAGTCAAAGCGGCGGATCCCTATTGCAGGTGATGAAAAACCTGCCGGGTGTTACGACTGATCAGGATGGTAAGGTCTCAATCCGGGGCAATGACCGCGTGGTGATCCTTGTCGATGGCAAACAAACCGCTCTGACGGGATTTGGAAACCAGACCAGCCTTGACAACATCCCAGCTTCGGCGATTGAAAAGATCGAGGTGATCAATAATCCGTCCGCCAAATATGACGCAAACGGGAATGCGGGGATAATCAATATCATTTACAAAAAGAATAAACAGGAAGGTTTTAATGGGAAAATCGGGTTATCAACCGGACTCGGTGCACTTTGGATAAAAAAGGAAAACCTGCCTGATATTCGTCCGCAGTACCGACGGACATTTAAACTCAACCCGTCAGTCGCGCTGAATTACCGGAAAAATAAGGTCAACATCTACTTCCAGGGAGACTATCTGCACACACCTACCCTCAACAAAAACGAGTTCGTTGATCGTTCTTATGACAACGGCGAAGTGGTCCGTCAGCAAACAAAAAGAAACCGAAATACCAATATCGTTACGGCTAAAACCGGTATTGATTATAACCTGGATGCCAGTAACACATTTTCGCTCTCTGCCCTTTTCAGCAGCGAAAAAATCATAGATCGTGGAGACGAACCTTTTTTCAACGCCGACCTGTCAGAGAGAAAACGCCTGTGGCAATTTTTGGAAGATGAGCTCAAAACCACAGTGACGGCCACGTCAACCTTTCAACACAAGTTTTTACAACCGGGGCATTTGTTGAATGTTGGTTTAAATTACACCTTTCACAGAGAAGATGAAAAGTATTTTTTCACCAATATCCTGCCGGCATTTACCGGAAAAGACGCGTTTAAACTGCTTTCAGATGAAAATGTTGCTGACCTGACCGTCGACTACATCAAGCCATTGAAATACGGCCATTTGGAAGCAGGCGTTAAAGTGCGGAAACGTTACATTCCGACCAACATGCAGTTTTTCCCTGGACTTAATTCTCCGATCGACAGTGCTGCGGGCGGCTGGGCCAATTACAACGAAACCATTCCCGCTTTGTACAGTAACTATGTTTTCGAGAATCGGCTTTTGGAAGTAGAAGCCGGCATTCGCGTTGAGTATGTCGACCTCCGTTACAGTGTCAATCCAAATCACCCGACCTATAAAAGTTCCGGTTATCATTACACACAGCCTTTCCCAAATATCCGGTTGACGTATAAAATTGATGACAAAAACAGGATTTCCTTATTCTACAACCGGCGCGTCGACAGGCCCAATGAAGTGGATATCCGCATTTTCCCAAAATATGACGATGCCGAGATTATCAAAATAGGAAACCCTGCTCTACGCCCGCAGTTCACCAACGTGCTGGAAGTGGGTTACAAAACAAACTGGTCGGCGGGCTACCTCTACACTGCACTTTTCCATCGAATGACCGACGGTACCATCGTACGCATCGGCAGTACAGTTCCCGGCAGTACGATCATTTATAACATATTCCAAAACGCAGGCAGAAGTAACAATTCAGGAGCTGAGGTGATCTGGCAGCAACAATTTGCTCCCTGGCTTACGATGAATACCAGTATGACGATTTACAGGAATATAATCAACAAATTTTCAGTCGAAAATAAATATCCGGTCACAAGCTCCTATACCAGTGTAAAGCAAAAACTCACCTCGGGTAACGCAAAAATGAATGCCATGCTGAAACTGGCGAAGGGACTGGAAGCACAACTATCAATGGTGTATCTGGCACCGGATATTATACCACAGGGCAAAACGGGATCAAGATTTTCAGTCGATGCGGGTATCAAAAAGCAGGTAAAAAATGGTGATTACTTCCTAAATGCCACCGATCTTTTTAATACGATGGTAATCAAAAAAACGGTCGATGGAAGCGGGTTTCGTTACGCAAGCTCCGACTATTACGAAACGCAGATCATCCGGGTTGGCTACAATTACAAATTCTAGTTTGACAAACCCGGCGCCAGCCTTAATACTTACGGATCGTGTACAACATGCTCCGCTCGCTGTGCGCCTGTTTTTCTACAAAACCGTTGCGGATTAACCAATTGAGAATGCCATACACAGCCGGAAAACTTACTTTGTTTCCGCCAGAACGGACACACGACCAAACTTCATCGGCGGTCACGGCGCAATCCAGCTCTTCCAGTGTCCGGGCCACCAGCAATCTCTTTTGATAGGATATGATCCCGGCTGACTTACAATGTATCTTTATCTTCTCAGAAATCAACATGATTCCAACACGCGTTAAAACAACTACCGGATCACATTTACAAACAATCATTATCATTCAGCAACGGAGCTGTCCTGAATGATAATGATTATCGGGTGGAATTGGATATTACTTTTGGGAAAATCAACTAGATTTTCACCTGTAAGGTCAGATAGTAACCACGCCCGTCCGAAGGTAAAATACCAGGTCCGGGATAACCGGTGGCTCTTCTGGTGTAATACATGGTATTGGCCAGATTATTGCAGCTTCCCTCGACCCTGAATTTTTTAAATTCATAAGACAAACTGACATCCATGATCGTGTAGGCCGGAATCAAACCTACGACCGAAGAAATACCTCCCTCCCGTGCATTGGTGGCGTCAGAAAACTGATCAGTCAAATGCGTGAACTGGAAAGATCCCTTTATCTTTTTATAACCGATCCTCACGCCGGTTTTGACATTAACCTTAGGCACAAATTCCACCTGATTGCCCTGTACACCGGGCATGATACTCTT
The DNA here is from genome assembly GCF_024220585.1 of Dyadobacter diqingensis. Taxonomy (GTDB): domain Bacteria; phylum Bacteroidota; class Bacteroidia; order Cytophagales; family Spirosomataceae; genus Dyadobacter; species Dyadobacter diqingensis. Next base: position 333,988 of record NZ_JAMXKF010000004.1, on the reverse strand, counting down.
TTTATATTCGGATTTGATAAAGGCAAAATTACCAAACAAAACCGTGCTAAAATCCTTACTTTCAGGAACGAGCATTTTGTGAAAATCAGCCTCGGCATAGGATTCAATTCCCATGATCACCGCCTGCCCCACATTGCTGCGCAGGCGTAGTATCCGGTTGCTTTCGTCGTAAAACTGAATCTCGCCGATCCGGTTGTTGTAATTAAGATAGAACAAACTCACATCATAATTAAAAAACGAAGTCTGCTGGCTTCTCACACCCAGATCAATCGAATAACCCTTTTCATCTTTCATATCGGGATCAATAACGGACGAAGGGTTGGAAATACGCATGTCGCTAAACGTGATCGAGCGATAATTTTGCGATACATTCGCATATATTTCCGATTTGGTAAAGGGTTTATAACTTACCCCGATACCCGCCAGGATAAACTGACGATTGTTTTTCCGGAACTCATCGGTACGGGTAATGTTGATGACGTTACCAGCCAGGTCGCGCTGAACATTGCCATAAAAACCGTCGGCTTTGGTGCTGATAAATTCGTACCGCAGGCCCGGCGTTACGGAAAGTTTCTCATTCAGATAGAAAATATTTTCTGCGAAAAGCGAAACGTTACGGTTTGGAAAACGATAGTCATAGGTGATAAAACGTTCGGGTTCTACAAAAGTAAAATCCGCATCTTTACCAGTGCTGCCCTGCCCCTGCAAACTATGGTTAAAACCGTGATAATATCTACCGCCCACCAAAAGAACAGACGATTTTTGCGCAATATTATATCTTTTCAGATACCGGGCTTCCGCACCCCAGTTGGTAAATTCACCTTTGATCAGGTCACGGGCGCTGTTGTCATCAATCGTCGCCACACGGTTGGGACGGAACCCGACAGAATACCGATGCGCACTTAACCCGAACAGACGAACGTTCAGGTCTGAACTTGGATTGAATTTGTGATCAAAATGCACCGCGAGCATATTCCAGCCGACATCAAACCAGTTCCGCTCCCGGTTAGTCTGCTTCGGATTGTTCGCAAACATCGCATCAGAAAGTCCACCGGGCTGTTTGGCCAGATAGTTCATATGCGTCACATCAATACCAATAGACGTTTTTTCGGTAAGACGATAATCCACATCCGCATAAAACGTGTAGTTGTTGAAATGCGAATTATCCCGCCAGCCGTCTGCTTTTTTGTACTGAAAAAAAGTATAATAACTTAGTTTTCCCACGGTGCCACTGGCACTTGTAAAAGCGTTATAAAAACCGAAAGAACCAACACTTTGCCTGGCTACGAGTTCAAGCTTGCGGTCCTGAACCGGTTTCCGCATGACGAAATTGATCAGTCCTCCAAACTGCGTTCCGTATTGCAGCGAAGCGGCACCTCTCACGATTTGAATTTTGCCAACCGCCTCCACGGGAGGCGTGTAATAACTTTCCGGATATCCCAGCGCATCGGCACTGATATCATGACCGTTTTGTCTGACATTGAAATTTGACGTCCGGTTGGGGTCGAGTCCGCGGCCTCCGATGCTGAGCTGCAAACCTCCACCGTCATTTTCCCAGATATTCAGACCTGCCACCCGAGAGTAGATCTGCCGGGCATTATTAGTAGATAAGTTCGCTACGAGCTGATCCGGCGTGATCACTTCGGACTTTTTACCTTCATAAATACCCATATTTTCAACCCCGCGCATTCTGGAAAAACCGAAATCCGTCTTCTTTTCCGACACAGTAACCTCGTCCAGATCCTGTTCCGTGGGTTGCAAAAATATCGTCAGCGATAACTCCCTACCCTTTACCACGATATTCTGCTTTACAGGCTTAAAATTATTCGCAGATATCCTCAGAACATGATTTCCTTTGGATACGGCGGAAAAAGAAAATACCCCATCCTGATTCGTTATCACAGCATGATGATCATCCAGAACAACCTGGCAATATTGAAGGGGAATACTGTCCGACTGAGACCGGACTATACCGCTGACCCGGTGCTGCCCGAAAACACAGGCCATCGAAAAACAAAACAAAATCGTACTAAAAACCTTTAATTTCATCATTTAGGGGGATAATCCAGGACTTGTTTTGGAATGAATCAACTTCCCTGGCCAAATCCGTTTTTGGGTTAATCAGTGGTTTTCCCAGTCTGCCGTTCAGTGTCACGTATGAATCTACGTAGACCTGCGGAGACTGAAAACCGTGTCTGGAATAATAATCTTTCAAAATGTGTGCATACTGTACTATAAAATCCGGCTGCGTAGCCATCATTTTCTCCTGAAGTGTCGTCAGAAACTCAGTGTTACTGACCACCTCCTGCTTTCCATTTTTATCCACCACAGTAAACTGCGCATAACCTGCCTTTTCCATCAGCATTACCCGCCACGAAAACCGGTAACCCTGTTCCGTCCAGAAAAGCTCGCCCGGATACAACAGATAACGGAAAGGGAACAGTAGCTGAAAACCAAAAAACAACGTAAAGGCCCCGATCAGTAATTTCCCCTTTGTCTTTGAAAACGTATAAGTATTCTGAGCATCCGGAAAAGCTGCCGGGAGCTTCAAAAGAAAAGCAACCTTTTCGATAATTCTCCTGTGAAAATCTGCCGAGAAAAAGATCAGCCCCGTCCCGATCATGACGTAAGGAAACATGCCAATTGGGAATAATATCGCTGTCATCAAATGGAATGCAACGACGGTCAAATAAGCCAATAACCTGGTTTTTCGGTTTAACAATAAAAACACGATAAACAAATCATACAGACAGCCGAACCAGCTGAACACAAAAGGTACCCACCCGTAATTAAACAAAAAACCGATCACCGGCATATCGTTTCGGGCGGGAAGCCAAATTTTTAGCGGAAGCGCGGCAATAAGCCAGTCGCTGTTCAGCTTGGCAAGACCCGCATAGAAATACAAAATGAATACCAGAAGCTTAATCGAATCGATACACCAGCGAGGAATAAAACCTGACAACAGTGTTTTATCGCGGTAAGCATCTACTGAAAAATAGCCATGAGCCGGTAGAAATATCATCATCAGGCAAAGCAGGCTGATAAAATAATAATGATTCAGATAGGTGCTTTTGTCCATAAGTTCTATGTAAGTAAAACTTAGAAACAAGGTGATCATGGCGGGTCTGTAATAATAGCCCACCATGACAAAAAGCGCCGACAGCATACAAATCGCAAAGAGCAGATACGTATACTGTCCGAGAGGCTTCACAAATTCAAATCCGAAAAAAGAAAAAAAGTAACGTGGTTTGATGTAAAGATCATAAATCCACCCTTTGCACCAAAAACGCGCCAGACTGATGAACAGCATCAAGCCGAGCATCATCCTGAACACAGCCAGTGGGGCAGCAGAAGACTTTTTCTCTAAATATGCAATCATTATAACGAGTGTATCCGGTCGGGTGTACGTTTTTCAATGTGACTGAGATCAATCAATCTCCGTCATTATCGGTATAGGTAATGGTAATACTCATCGCCGATGTCATGTCTACTTTTAACATTCGCACCGCTTTTTGGAGCTCGGTATATGTATCCTTCACAGCCTGATTGTTGGTTAGTACTTCCTGATACAGGTTAGGTTTCAAGCCATCAATTTTGCTTTTGCCGGCTGTAAACTCAGCATTAATGGTCTCACTAAGCGTTTTGCCAGTTGCAATATCCTTAGCACCCAGGGCATCCAGATAAGATTTGAAAGACGGTCCCTCTGCGCCGGTTTTAACATTTTTACCGTTAAAGAAATCCGACGATGCCTGATGTGCCGCCAGCGCCAATGTTTTGGATAAGTCTTTCTTGTAAAATGCTTCCACTTTATCCGCTGCTACAACGCCGTTCAACATTGCTCCCGAAGGAATTCCGAATTTCCCGGAACGTATGTAACGCTCATAATTAAGGATATACCCGTTAACAAGTTCTCCCATCGGCGATCCGATATCCGTACCCGTTTTCGTGATAAAATCTTCGTGATACGTTCCATTCCAATCCGCGATTACGCCCGTGAGCAGCGCGTCCATATGGTCTGTGATCCGTTTGATGTAGGCCAATTTTTTGGCGCCATCCGTAGCCGACGCATAATAATTTACGATTTCAGCGTCGTTGCTACCAACTCCATTCAGAAGATAATCCAATGCAGGAAATCCCTGTCTGTCAAAAGATACCGTCGTTTCCAGGCTGGCTGTCGGGTTCTCAATGTTGGCTTCGATCCCTTTCACATTGGTTGGATAGATGTTAACATAACTTCTGATGGCACGTTTTGCCCCTGGCCCTACGTCAAAAAGTTCAACTTTCTGCCATTCCACATAAGCATCAGCCCAGGCCTGACGAAACGCAGTCAGCGAAGCTGCATCCGGTTTGGCAGCAAATGCAGTACCCTTGGCGATCATGGCGTCCTGTTTTACCTTGTAGTTTGCGTACGAAGGAACAATGATGTTATCTGCCCAGTGGGTTAAAATTGCCTTACGATTTTTACTCTGATCAACAGGCTCGGTACCTTTGTCGTCGGTGCTGTCAGAGCAGGCATAAATAAGAATGGCTACCAGCAATACTAATCCGGCCTGTGTCCATTTAAACTTTTTCATATCAATAATAAATAGGGAAAGGATTGCCGGCAAAATGCCGGCAATCCTTTTATGTAAAAGGTATTATTCTTCTATTTTACAACTTAAATTTCGCTTTGATTGCGTCCGATGCAGCTGCAATTTTCGCAGGCGTTAAATCCCACACTCCGTTTGTTGAACCCACTAATGCCGTTAGAATATCGTCCGAGAATTTTGCAGTTCCGCCATTAACCGTTGCAAAACGCAGCGAGTAGATAAATCCAAGTCCTTCGCCCATCGCATGAACACGTGCCGCATCCGTTGTAGCTGTATTGTATTTTCCCAGATAACCCACGGCTGCCGCAGCGATTGCTTTTTCAAACTCTGCTTTGATAAAATCAGCCTGAGCTTTCAACTCCGTTTTGTCGTTATTGGCAATTGCCGCACGGCCCTTCAAAAATGCAGGGTAGATTTTTGCATAAGCACCTTTGTTATATTCCCAAACATAAGAACCCAACGCGAATTCCGTAGTACCTCTTTTGTCGTCCGTAGAACCTGCAAGGTAAATTGGGCTCAAAGTCAACAATCCGTAAGCCTCATCCCAATTCTGTTCAAGCTGCGTATAAGTTTTACCGGTTACTACGGTTTTGTTATCGGCATCCAAACCTTTGGTTAAAAGAACATTAGCAATATAGTCATACTGCAAAGCACCGATCAACGATTTCTGAATGATCTGGATTGGCTCAATGCCTTGTTTGTTAACAAGGTACGTACCAACTTTTCCGGCCTTACCTAGTTCTCCCGTTTCAGTGACAGACTTGCTGACTTCTGCAACCTCTGTGAAAAGAGCTTCAAATCTCACCCGCACTGCTTCTGCATCGGCAGTTGGCCATGATGAAGCCACAACGTTACGAAGCTGAACACCTGAGGTATTCAATTTTGTCGAATCCGCGAAGGCGTTTCCAGTGTTGCCAAACATGTTTTTCAGCACAGCGGCGTCAACGGTTTTGTTGCCCGAAATCGCCGAACTGATGTTTACATTAAGCGCCTGAAACATTTTATAACGGTTATTTCCGTTCGACAGATCTACTGTTGATTTGTTACTTTTATCAACAAAAAATGTTGCATAAGAAGTTGTTGGCGTCAAGGTTGCGTATTCGATTTTTGTACGTAATGGCGTTTCCACAACCGGAGGGACTACAACTGGCGGTGTCACATCGTCATCATCACTGCATGACGACATACCTGCCACAGCAAGGGCGATAAAAGCGTAACGTAATTTGTTGGAAATTTTAAGCATCTTTGCTAGGGTTGATTTGATTAAATTGTGTTATTACTGCGTTTCAAATTCATCATTAATTGGACTTATTATAAACTACTTAGCAAAAAAAAGCAGCTATTTTTATTCCTCCCATTTATATCCGATACCATAAATGGTTTTCAGATACATGGTACATCCGGCATCGGTCATCTTCTTTTTCAGGTTTTTGATATGTGCATAGATAATGTCTGTGCTGCTTTTAAATTCATGCAGCTGACCGGACAAAAACGTGATGAGATTATCCTTCTTAATGACACTGTTCTTGTGGTCCAGAAAATACAGAAGCAGCTCCAGTTCCTTTTTCGTCAGGTTTATTGGCGCACCGTTCACAGTCACCATTTTAGCCTGCATGTCAATTTTGATCTCTTTGTAAACCAGGATATCATTGTTATAAACAGCCGTTCTTCTGCATAAAGCCAGAATTCTTGCTGCCAGCTCGGAAGGCTCAAACGGCCTTGTCAGATAATCATCCGCACCGGTATTCAGAGCATTGATCCGCTCGCGAAACGAATCTTTATCCGAGGTAACAATCAGTCCGGCGTGCTTGCTGATCATTCTTAGCTCTTCAATAACCCCCGTACTATGGTCCCCCGCCACCGAAGTGTCAAGTACAACGCAGGCGTATCCACCCGTTTTCAGATTTAGTTTTAACTCATCAAAGTTTTGCACAAAGTTGTACTGATAGCCTAGACCGGACAAATTTTCGGCAACGCTATCAGCTACTTCCCCCGAACCTTCCATTATCAGAATTTTCATGCTGCGAATTAAAAAATGAATTCTGAATTTTTTCTAAACTATACTAATTCCAAATAAGATTAACAGAGTCAAATTTAAAAATCAAGATGTTACATAAGTCGTAACCAGCTAAAAATCAGTAAATAAATTTACGAAAATTATAATAACTTATAATTAAAATTTATTTAGATTCATTAAACTTTCGGCCAATTTCAATTAATTTCCTTCCTTTGCACACCGATTTTCCAATAACTGCTTATATTATCTGATCCTTATCTCTAAACCCTAACCTGTCTGACCATCCGGACAAAACAGATGATGATCCGAGGTTAGAAGCGTACCTTATGAAATTACTACTAGTTGAAGATGAGCCGCTGCTGCTTGATGAAATGGACAGCTATTTGACCGAGCAGGGTTATCGCTGCGAGAAAGCTTCTAATTTCTACGAGGCACAGGAAAAACTGCATCTGTACCAGTACGATATCATTGTACTAGACATTACCCTGCCTGGCGGAAGCGGGTTGGCCCTACTGGAAACCCTCAAAACCGAAAACAAAAATCCGGGCGTGCTGATCGTCTCGGCCAAAAATTCTTTGCATGATAAGGTAAGCGGTCTAGAGCTGGGCGCCGACGACTACATTACCAAACCTTTTCATATGGAAGAGCTTAACGCACGTATCTTCGCTTTGCTGAGACGGCGATCTTTTGATGGCGAAAATGAAATAACAGTGGATGATCTGGTGATCAATATGGCTTCCAAAACGGTATGTTTCAAAGATGAGCCGGTGGGGCTGACTAAAAAAGAATACGAACTCTTATTATACTTTGCGATCAACAAAAACCGTGTGGTAAGCCGGCAATCCATTGCTGAGCATCTCTGGGGTGACCATTATGATGTGGCAGATAACTATGACACCGTGTATGTTCACATCAATACCTTGCGTAAAAAACTGGCTGCGTACACACCCAATGACTACATAAAAACGGTCCACGGTATGGGATACAAATGGAAATACGAGTAAATTCAAAAACACAAGGCTGCCCATGAAACTGCTATATAAAACAACCCGTGACTATCTGATTGCATCGGTGTCCATCCTTATTTTTACCGGCGTTGCGCTTTTTATGATCCTGCAAAAAGCCATCGGGGATGAAATGAATGAACAGCTGGAATTGCAGGCTGACGAGATTTTCGCGAATGCACGCGCAGGTAATTTCATGGATGCGCCGCTGATCAGAATTGTGAAGGTTGCTCCGGAAACGCCAACGGGCATTGTCTTTGGTGACTCGCTGCTTTACGACCGGATCCAGAACGAATATGAGGAGTACCATTACATCCGCGAAACACAGAAAATTGGCCAGGATCGCTACCAGGCCATTGTGATGACTTCACATATCGGCTGGGATCAGTATTATCTTACCATCTTTTATATTTTCCTGCTCACGGCATTTTTGCTGACCGGATCGGGGGTGCTGATCAATTATTTCTCCAACAAAAAGATCTGGACTCCATTCTTTAAAAACCTCAAAAATGTCCAGAATTTTTCGGTAAGTTCCCCCGCCGAACTGCAACTTTACGAATCCAGTATCAATGAGTTCAAGGAGCTCAACTACACGCTGGAAGACCTCACCAAACGGAGTCGCCGGGAATATCTGGCGCTGCGCGAATTTACCGAGAATGCTTCCCACGAGATTCAAACGCCGTTAAGCATCATTCAATCCAAGTTGGACCGGATGAGTCAGCTGGAAATGAGTGAACAGATGGCCGGGTATATCGTACAGGCAAAATCAGGCGTCGACAGGCTTGCGAAAATGAACAAAAGTCTTTTGCTACTGGCCAAACTGGACAACAATATTTTTGTGGACAAACAACAGGTTGCACTTCACGAAATCCTCGAATTCCAGATCAGGAACATGGAAGATTTGTTTGACAGCAAAAAGATTATTTTAAACGAAGATATTGGTACCAGCAGCGCATTTTCCGACAAATATCTGGCTGATACCCTGATTTCCAACCTCTTGTCCAACGCCCTCCGATATACGCCAGTGGAAGGTGAAGTAAAAATTACGCTTACACAACAAACACTTTCGATCAGTAACACAGGCTCAGCGCCTGATTTTCCGACGGAGCAAATTTTCCAGCGGTTTACAAAAAGTCAGCTGCATGTAACCTCCACGGGGCTGGGGTTGGCCATATCCAAGGAAATCTGTTTGATGAACAGTTGGGACCTCACCTACCAGTTTGAGTATGGCTGGCATTCCTTTCTTGTGAAATTTTCTTCATAACCCTTATTTTATCAAAAACGCAAGCGCCCTTTCTTGTAACAGGAAAGGTCGCTTGCGTTTTTGACATGCTTAGCTTACAAATTCAAATCAGAACTTGTAAGCCAGCGTTGCTACAAACTGACGGGGAGGGATTGGGTTGATACTGTATCGGTCGTGCGCTATGTAGTTAAGCTCATTGAAGATATTGGACATTTTCACCAGCAATGAAACCGATTTAAAACCATATCCTGCCGACACGTCAAATGTTACAAATCCCGTCAAAGGCACCAGCCTGTTATATTCCGGTGTTTGTCCGAACGTGTTGTTGACTCCGCCATAACGCTTGCCCGTATAAAATCCGGAGGCACCCAGTTTTAATCCTTTTAGTTTAGCGGTGTCAAAAGTGTAAAACAGGGTTGCATTCGCACTATGTGCCGGGTTATTGATCAGTCTTTCACCAGTGATGTAAGAACCTTTCAGTTCGGCAGTTTTGGTATAACGCATGTAATTGTAACCATAACCCGTGATGAAGTAAAAGTTCTTCGATATATTTCCATTGATATCAATTTCGAATCCATCACTGGTGGTTTCACCAGTCAGCTCCTTAATATTGGCATCTGAATTCACTGAACCGTCTGCCTTGGTTGGTGCCATTTGGGCCATGTTGTTGTTGATGATCCGGTAAACGCTGGCGTTGGCAGAAATCCGTCCATTGAAAAATTCGTTTTTCGCACCCAGTTCATACTGATTGACAATGGATGGTTTCAGCTGAGAACCGATGATATCCAGACCGGTATTGATCGTAAAATTATTGGAGTAACTACCATAAAGCGATGTCGTTTTGATGGGCTGATACACAAGCGATGCCTTTGGAGAAAACGCACTGTTTGATACCGTTTCCGCCGTACCTCTGGTCACAACCTGATCGCTGAGATTCAGGATTGTCGTTTGAATGGTCTTTTGATAGGACCACCGAACACCTGCCAGCACTTTAATTTTTTCGGTCAGACTTACCATATCCTGCACATAAAATCCGAGACGGTGCGAAGGAGAAGTTGTGCGTGTTACGGCGTCAGCATCCGGGATATCCGTACGCTGAACATACTTATTCATATCCAGAATGTTGATCGTATCATAGGTCGTTACGGTTTTACCACCCGAAGTTATTTTAAAAGTATGGCTCAGACTTTCCAGATTTACGTAGTCAGCGCCTACCAAAAGCTGGTGACCGACTGCACCCGTTTTAAAATTCCCGTTAAGGTTTACCTGTGCCGTTTTGCTGTTTTCAGCCGTTTTAGCCCTTGTCAGCCCGCGCGCCCAGTTGCCGTTTGCCGCGATGCTGTTCGGTACGTTTGTTGAAAAAGAGTTAACATCCGTCGCCTGCAAAGCACCGATCACATTCAGTTTCCATACCTTGTTGAACTGATGGTTGATATTAACCGAACCTGTGATCTGATCGATGTGGCTGTATGCCCATACTGTATTCAAAAAACGTTTTCTACCCGGTATAATCTGGGCATCACGGTTTGCATTCAGCGATCCTATGCCGTTATCCGGTGTCAGATTTTGCTTTGAATAATCACCCTGCAAAAGTATTTCGGTCTTACTGCCAAGTTTGTAAAGCAAGGAAGGGTTGACAAAAGTACGTTTCGAGCTCACCACATCCCTGAAACTTTTCGCGGTTTCATGCGTTCCGATAACCCGGAAAGCAAGGTTTTTTGCAATCGGCCCATATAAGTCCAGCGTGGGTTTGTACAAACCATAACTTCCGGCGCGCATGGACACTTCTCCCCCGAATTCATATTTCGGTTTTTTAGTAACCATGTTTACAATCAGCCCGCCAGAAACATTTCCGTACAACAATGCCGCGCTGCCTTTCAAAACCTCAACGGATTCCAGCGTACTCGTTTCAGGAAAACCCTGCGTATTGGAAATGACGCCATTCTTGAAAATACTGCCTGACGAACCGGCAATACCCACGCTGTAACCACGCGAAGAAAAAGTTTCGGCCACTCCCCCACGCTGCTGCGTCAAAGAAACCCCGCTTACGTTCTGAAGCGCGTCGCCAAGCCTGGTAATCTGCTGGTCGGCAATCACAACACTGCTCACAACGCCCGTCGACTGTGGCAAATCCAAAGGTCTGATATTGGCTTTTCCCAGCGAAACAGGTTTGTTAATCACATTGGAACCGGTTACGACAACTTCGTCAAGCTGAGAAGTATTTTCAGTCAAAACAAACTCCTCTTTCGTCACGTTACCTTCCGTTACCTGCACCGGTTTTTCCTGAAGATTCAACCCCACCGATGATACCCGAAGTGTGTAATTACCTTCTCTGATTCCTTTTATCTCAAAAAAACCATCCTGATCGGTTACACTACCTTTGGTTATCTCTTTCAGCCCGACATTGACGAATTGCGCAGGCTTTCCATCCGGTGTTTTCACAGAACCTTTGATAATCCCCTTGCCGTCGGACTGCGTCTGGATAAATATCGATTTACCACTCACATGAACCTTTTTCAACGAACTGCCCAGCAAACGTGCCAGGGCATCCTGCACCGAAATATCCGTATAATCCAAGCTGACACGTTTTTCAGCATCCACTTTGGTATTGCTGTACGAGACCGTACATCCCACTTTATCCCCGATCGCTTCCAAAGCCTCAGTCAGTCTTACATCTTTAAGACTTATGCTGATCTTCTGGTTGAGTACGGAGTGGTTCTGCGCTTTTACCTGAATTGAAAACACGATGAGAAACAAATAAAAAAACGGGACTCGTCTTTTTATGAGGGATTTTGACAAAGAGTACATAAGTTTGTAAAAACGGTTAATTAATTAAAATGGTTAGTTAACAATGGCCCCGATAGGATGTTTGGCGACGGATCATCGGGGCTTTTTCTTTATTCAGGGCTATGACCGGTTTAGTAGATGCTTATTTCCCGGTCACTGATTTTATATTTATAGTCCATTACATAACAGATTTTCTCGATTACATAACTGGCCGGCTGATTTTCAAACGAACCCGTGAACCGTTGCTTGCCCATGTGATGCGAGCCCAGTTTGACGTCAATACCATACCAGCGCCCGATCGTTCTGGCAATATCGTTCATGTCCTGGTTGTCAAAAACCAGCTTATTCTCTTTCCAGCCAATGTAACGGTTCACGTATACGTTATCTTCTTTTAAACCAAAGGAAGCATTAAACTGTCCTCTTTCGTTTTCGGTCAGTATCAACTTTTCCTTTTCTGACGATGCCTGCGACAGCTGGACTTTTCCCTCCCGCACAACCACCGTTGTTGTTTTCTCCTCAGGATAGTTTTTTACATTGAATTTTGTTCCAAGCACCCTCACCTTTGCATCGCTTGTATTAACAATGAACGGATGCCGGGGATCTTTGGCAACTTCCAGATAAGCCTCTCCTTTCAGTGAAACCAGACGAACAGAATCATCGAAATTTTCCGGAACCCGTAACTCACTGTCAGCATTTAGATTAATCAGCGTGCCGTCTTTCAGTTTTATACGTGTTTTTTCACCAGGTTTGGTCTTAAATGTGACATACCGTTTCGGAGCTGCCGATCCGGCATTCTGCTCCTCATTTCGTTTGGAAAAGAAAACCGCAAGTCCGCAGATAAACACCATGCAGGCTGCAACCAGCCAGCGTGTTACATTGGAATGAGGTAAGGATTTTACTTTAACAGGTTCCGTATCAAAAGACTTCTCACGGATTGCTTCCCAGGCCATTTCACCTTGCTTCGAGATATCGACACCTTCCGGAAAACAGGTCTCCGAAGCAGGGTCAGCAAGCCAGTTCTCCACTAGCGTTACTTCCTCCGGCGTGCAAAGCCCCTGAGCATATTTTTCAAGAAGTTCATTCGTAATTTTCATCAAAACATATTCCGGCTGGTGACTACAAAAAGGTAGTCGCGGAAGTCCTGAATTAGTCCTAGTGCGGAAAGTATTTTTTTGCTGTTATTTATATTCTTCGAGATTTAACCGCAAGAAGCTCAGTGCTTTGGTTAAATGATTTTTTGCCGTTTTTTCGGAAATAAGCAGTGAAGATGCAATTTGTTTAGTGTCCAGGCCCTGTTCCCGGCTTAACTTGTAAACTAACCGGCACTGGCATGGCAGCTTGTCAACCAGATCGCCCACCCTTTCCGTGAGGGTATTATACAGCACGTCATTTTCTGTGCAGGCCGACGTATTACAGGCAAAATCTGATTCAACATCCGGAGACAGCACAAATTGCTTCGGCTTGCTCCTCAGATAATCGATCACCTTGTATTTGGCTGCTTTAACGAGATAATGTTCAATAGGCTCGCGCAAAGAGATCGTTTCGCGGCGCTCCCACAACGAGCAAAATATTTCCTGCACCATTTCGCGGGAAAGTTCCCCATCCTTGCAATGGTTATAACAGGTACCGAAAACTTTTTTCCAGTACATATTATAAATCGTCTCAAAAGTTCTCTGATCCAATATCTCCCCGTGCATGAAAGCATTCACCTTTGTCATTCCGTTGTTAGAAGCATCCCGTTAAGAATGCAAACTTACAAACCCAAGCCGTTCGAACAAAATTATTTTAAATTAATCTAAATAATTTATACTGATCCCTACAATTAACTGCTCCGATAAATCTGCACGTCGTACTTAGAGCTGGTTGATTTCAAAAAAATAACCAGGATGCCGATCGGATTATCTCCGGCATCCTGGTTGTCATTCTGTGACCTGAGAAGATTCTCACACGGCCTATTTCATCAACTTATTTTTAAACTGATAACTCGCTGTTTGATACCATGAAATAGCTTCATTGGTCAATGTTTTATTCGGATTAGTTTCTCTGGCAGTACCATCTTTAAAGTTGGGCATAAAGGTGTTGGCAATCCGCTGCGGTTTTAAGATGATCAGCGTGTCTTTTCTAATATAACCCAGACTTTGATAGGTGCTGATAAAAGCACGCTCCCGCCCTTCTTCCAGCTTGAAAATATCATAACCAAAAAACTTACTGGTGTATGAAAAATTTAAAAGACCGAGGATCGTCGGCCCCAGATCAATCTGGCTCATCAGTCTTTCCATTTTGGCCGGGACAATATTTCCCGGAGAATAAATCAAAAGCGGGATCAGATATTTGTTCACCGGCAAGTCGGCTTTTCCGGCACTTGATGCACAATGATCGGCCACGATGACAAACAATGTATTCTTAAACCAGGGCTTTTTGCTGGCTTCCCGGATAAACTTACCGATTGCATAATCGGTATATTTAACGGCTCCTTCACGATTGGTATGCGATGGAATGTCAATCCGGCCATTGGGATAAGTAAACGGACGGTGGTTGGAAGTAGTCATCACATGCGCAAAAACCGGTTTGCCCGCCTTGATCGTCGATTCAATTTCTTTCGTTGCCAGCATAAACAGATTTTCGTCTGCAACACCCCATATATTTTCGTAGGCAATATCCTTCTTTGCTATTTTCTTGCGGTCAACCACCTTGTAGTTGTTATGATCAAAGAAATAACCCATGTTATCGAAATAGCCGTATCCACCATAGATGAACTTGCTCTGATATCCCTTTTCCTCAAAAACCCTTCCCATCGAAAACAGCCCTTCATTTTTTGGCCTTCTGACAATGGATTGTCCAGGCGTCGGCGGTGTCCCGACCGACAACGCTTCCAACCCGCGTACCGTACGTGTGCCGGTTGCATATAAATTCGTAAACAACAAGCTATGCCCGGCAAGCGAATCCAGGTTTGGCGTTATTTTCTGCGTATTACCAAAACTGCCGAGAAAGTCTGCACTTAAACTCTCCACGCTGATCAGTACCACGTTCATTTTTTTCTCTTTTCCCGGATTAACGATTTTTCTCTCAATGCTAAACGGATCATTGTTTACAAAATGACTTTCAGGTGTTTTGATCTGTGCACGTATCATTTTAAACGCCTCGACATCCGGAATTTTCTGATAAAACTGGGCATAATCCAGCTCGTTGTTCAGGTAAGCTGCAAAAAGCTCATACAAGCCATTGCCCGCTAGTTCATTGACGTAAGTATTTTCAGAAAACTGTTTTATTTTATTATCGACGAGATAATAAAAAGCTACCAGAACCGAGATATAGCCCGCCATCCACAAGGAACGGTATTTGAAAGAAAGGGAATAACGCCCGGCATTTTTTATAACCGGTCTTAAAAAGTAAATGGCTGCAATGGTTGTTACAAAAAGTACCCCTACAATCATTTCCACCGGATAAGACTGGCGGATATTACCGATCACTTCGTTGGTATAAACGAGATAATCAACCGCAATAAAATTGAAACGTGAACTGAATTCGTCCCAGAAAAACCACTCCGACACGATGTTGAACAACAGCCCGAAGGTGAAAAAGAAAAAGATGCCGTAAAGCATAAACCGGTGCCAGCGTTTGTTCATAATCCTGCCCGGCAAAAGCCAGATGTAGAACATCAGCGGCAGAATAAAATACGCGGCATTAATCAAGTCATAAAATAATCCGATCCCGAAAATGCCGATCAGATTGAGAAAAGTAAAATCAACCGTTGATGCTGATTTAAATAATAATGCAATTCTGCTGATAACTGACAAACTGATGACGATTGTTATCATCAGGGCTGCTAATTGAAAAGAGTTTGCTTTTTTCTTTGTTGGTTTGACAACCGGCGCTTTAAGGGTACTGATCATTTGTTAGGTTCTGTTGTGTGCCCTTTGCCGGCACTGGCTTAAAATGTAAATTTTTCTTCAAATTATTCCATTTCTCAATAAACGGCCGAAGATAGTTCTTTCCTTTTATTTTTTCCCCATCGGTAACGGTGCGTCCAATACGAAATTTTCATCGACAATAACCCAAGCCCCGCGCCAAAAAGGACATCACCCAGATAATGCCTGTTGTTGGCGATACGTAATAATCCGGTAGTTCCGGCCACGGTGTAAGCTGCATAAGGCATCCAGGGCAGGCGGTCCTTATACTCCTCACTCAAAAAAGTGGCCGTCGCAAAAGCTTGAGCAGCATGGCCTGAGGGAAAAGAGTAATGGTCCTTGCCGTCAGGACGCAACTGGTGTGTTGAAACTTTGAGTACCTGAGCCGTCGCATACATCAGGACTTCTCCCTTTACCAAAATGGCAGTCCTGTTTAGAAAATCATTTTTCGATTTAACACCAAAAACATCCAGTCCATAAGCAATCGGAATGGACACATATTCGAGATAATTATCTACTGACGTGTGAAAATCGCCGAAGTGCCTGTTCCGCTGCTCGACAATTTTATATTTGATCTGGTCTTTGAAAAACGCATTGGTCAGCACGCCGGAAGCCATCAATATACCCGGAACATATAACCTGTTGACCTGAAATTGAAGCGGCCGATTCTTGATCAGCGTATCTTGCGTCCGCCCAAAAGACGGGAGTGCCAGGATGACTGTCAGATGTAAAACAAAAATTTTCCTGAAAAACCAGGTTGTTCGTCCTGACCATTCGTCTGCCAGAGAAGTTACTTCCGCTCCTCGCTTAAACTCCTTAAAATTCTTCACCTTCATACAATACATAATGGAAGTAAACCTAAAATCAGATTCTGAATTTTTTCTGAATTTAACTTACTGAAAACCTCATTTTGTTCTCTCGCATGTATACGAGCGCGTGCGTAACCCTGGGAGGACTCAAAAACAGACGACTTCTGAAACAGTTATCGTATCACATTTAGTCCGTTTTTCCTGAATAGTCGTTAAAAAACTATAACAAAATGTCCGTTATCGACTCATAATCAAGACAATTGATAGTGTATTCTAACAATCCGTTTCTGCTTCATTTTTTGAGCAGCGAAAAAGGCCCAGACTTACCGGACTCAAATTAAAATGTGATTAATTTTTCAAATTGCTCCGGTTTGGGGTCCTAAATCCAAATGTTTTCAGAATTGGCCTCTACGTTTGCTTCATCATCTTATCATTTTTGCCATGAGGCCTATTGTAGTTACTGCACTCCTATTCCTCTCCTTTTGTTTTTCAGGCTATGCACAAAAGCAGGGTTTTAAAATAACTGGAAAAATTAAAGACGCATCGAGCAATTTACCTGTCGAATATGCCTCTGTGGGTCTCACCGACCAGAAAACTAATACTGTTGTCAATGGCGCTGTCACGGATACTTCCGGTAATTTTGAAATCACCGGCCTTCCGCAAGGTGTATTCACGGTATCCATTGATTTTATTGGTTACACGAAAAAAACAATCCCAAACGTGACCATAACCGGCGCAGAAAAAGCCGTTTCACTGAACACAATTCTGCTTTCGCCCTCGGTAAATATGCTGGCGGAAGTTACCGTGACGGGTAAAACGGCGATCGTTGAAAACGAGATCGACAAAATTGTGTACAACGCAGCGAACGATATTACCTCCCAGGCCGGTATCGCGCTGGATGTACTAAAAAAAGTGCCCCAGGTTTCGGTGGATATCGACGGCAATGTGGAGCTTCAGGGGAACCCCAATGTCCGGTTTTTGATTAACGGGAAGCCGTCCAGCGTTTTCGGCAACAGCCTGACGGACGCACTGTCTTCCATTCCTGCCAGCCAGATTAAAAGCATTGAAGCCATTACCAGTCCGGGTGCAAAGTATGATGCGCAGGGAACCGGTGGGATTATTAACATTATCCTGAAAGACAATCGCTTGCAGGGAATAAACGGGAACATCAGTGTGACGGCGGGAACACGACTGCAAAGCGGTTCAGCAAACCTTAATTTCAGAAAGAACAACTTTGGGCTTAACGCTTTTTTCAGCGGGAACCAGCAACTGAGTTCCAGAACACCCAACACGCAGGACAGGCTTTCGCATAACGGTGTGGATACAACTACCACACGGTTGATTCAAAATGGTTATCAGGATTTTAAAAGAAGCGGTTATCGCTCGGGGCTGGGTTTTGACTGGACTATTGGTAAAAAGAATAACCTGATCGGTTCATTCGGTTATAACAGTTTCAGCAGCAGTGGAAACGGTATCACCGACATCAATCAAACTACCTTCAATCCATCGGGAACCCCAGTTTTAGTTCAGGACATCATTCGTAATTCTTCCAGTAAAAACAGTATCGGGTCCTTTGACTGGAGTCTGAATTACATCCGAAAATTAAAAAAGGAAGGTCAGGAGCTGAATGTACTTTACAGTTCGAGTTTCGGGAAACCACGTAATGATTATAGCCAGGTTCAACATTACAACGGCGAATCAATTACCCATTCGGGGACCATGGGAAATACGCCAGGGAATGACAAACAGACCAACATTTCAATCGATTATGCACATCCAGTCAGCAAGCGTTTCATTATTGAGACCGGGTTAAAAACGGTTTTGCAAAACATCAACAGCATTGCCGATATCCGTGTTTTTTCGCCAACACAAAACCAGTTTATCCACGACCCTACGCAATCGTATCAGCTGAATTACAAAATGAATATCTACGCTGGATATCTGTCAACCCATTTTTCCATGTTTAACTGGCTGCAAGTAAAAGCCGGTGCGAGATGGGAGCATACGGATGTAAAAATTGATTATCCGAACACCTTCATTCCGTCGTACAATAACCTGGTCCCTTCGCTAATCCTTTCGCACAATTTCAAAGAAGAGCAATCTGTAAAACTCGCTTTCACAAGACGTATCGAAAGAGCTGAATACAAGGAAATTAACCCGTTTATGAACCTGAGCGACCCATATAATATCACAGCCGGCAACCCACTGCTGAAACCCGAGATTGGAAATAATTTTGAACTGGGTTATAATAAATCCTTCAAAAATGGGGGCAACGTTTATCTCGCGCTCATTGAGCGGATCAACACGAGTGATGTGAAATCTTACACGACTTTTTATCCAACCTATATGATTGGCGACTCGACGTATCAAAAT
This sequence comes from Dyadobacter diqingensis, assembly GCF_024220585.1. Classification (GTDB taxonomy): domain Bacteria; phylum Bacteroidota; class Bacteroidia; order Cytophagales; family Spirosomataceae; genus Dyadobacter; species Dyadobacter diqingensis. The sequence continues at coordinate 315,258 of NZ_JAMXKF010000004.1, read as the reverse complement.
GTTTCCGTCACTCTGCGCCAGAATATTGGTATTGAATATAATTCAGGAGCCAGTTTATCAGGTTCCATGCCAGTGACCGACCGTCTGAATCTGAGAGGAAATATGATGGTCACTCAAAAACGTGTGGTCAATAATTTACTCGGCGGGAATGTTACCAACGGAACAAACTGGCGTTTTAACCTGAACGCAACCTACCAGTTGCCTAACGACCTGACGCTGGAAGGGTTTGGAAACTACTCCTCGGCGGTCAACACGATCCAGGGCAAAAAACCCCAGCAGCTTACCTACAATTTTGCTTTCAGAAAGCAATTTTATCATAAAAATGCCAGTGTCGGTTTTACTGCTACCAATCCGTTTACCAAATACGTCAGTCAGGTCACAACGATTTCAACGGGTAATTATGTGGCTTACAACACCGTACTGATCCCTTACCGGTCGTTCGGTGTCAGCCTAACATACAAATTCGGTAAGCTGGACTTCAAAAAGAGCAAGGATCAGGGAAATGACTTTTTGCATAATGCACCCAGCAGCGATAACTAGCCGTTAAAAAACTTAGTCAAATAAAAGGAAGGTAAAGGAGTTGTAATACAGACTTGCAAGGGCAATCATTTAAACGGTTGCCCGCTCAGCTTTTAAAAAATGTAACAGGAAATAATCCGGTTTCGGGCCTTTATGAAGTAAACGATAACAACATTTGACAATGAAAATTTCGAATATTTTATTAACAGGTATTTTGGTATCATGCTTTGAACAAATTTTTGCCCCGACTCCGGTTTTCACCTCCGGATCCGGCGGCTATAAATCATACCGTATACCAGCAATCGTTCGGGCACCCAACGGAGAATTACTCGCATTCTCGGAAGGCCGTGTGGGCGGCAGCGGTGACTTTGGCGATATTGATATTGTTTTAAAACGCAGCAAAGATCAGGGCAAAACCTGGTCCGGCCTCGAAGTGGTTGCCGATTATGACAAACTTCAGGCGGGAAATCCCGCGCCCGTGGTCGATTTATCCGATCCTGAATTTCCAAAAGGCAGATTGTTTTTGTTTTATAACACCGGAAATAACCATGAGGGCGAGGTCAGAAAAGGGAAAGGCCTACGGGAGATCTGGTATAAAACCTCCGTTGATTCGGGTATCAGCTGGTCTGAGCCTGTCAACATTACCACGCAGGTTCACAAGCCAAAACAACCTGCCAGCAACCCGGTCTACAATTTTCCGGAAGACTGGCGAAGTTATGCCATTACACCCGGTCACGCGATGCAGTTTAGCGAAGGAAATTTCAAAGGAAGAATATATATTCCGGCCAATCATACGGCGGGGCCTCCCAAACCTCATTTTACCGATTATCAGGCACATGGATTTTATACGGATGATCATGGTAAAACTTTCAAACTGAGCGAAAACATTTCTTTCGAAGGCTCCAACGAGTCTACTGCGGCAGAAATATCTGAAGGGCGACTGCTATTTAACAGCCGTAACCAAAAGGGCGATGTAAGAGCCCGGATCGTAGCGATCAGCAGTGATGGCGGGAGCCGCTGGGACACAACCTATTTCGATCACAATCTCCCCGACCCCGTTTGCGAAGGCAGTATTTTGACCATTGGAAAATATAAGACCAAAAACATCCTGGCTTTTTCAAACGCCGCCGATACCTTAAAACGGGACAACCTGACGCTAAGAATCAGTTTTGACGACGGAAAAACCTGGAGTAAACAATACCCGGTTGATAAGGGCTCGGAAGGCATCAAAGATTTCACGGCCTATTCGGATCTGGTACAGATCCCGAAAAATTCCGTCGGTGTTTTGTATGAACGGGACGAGTACAAAGAGATCGTTTTTAAGGTAATTCACTGGAAGAAATAAAACAGATTCAAAAAATCACGGCGTAACACCGCTGGAACAGACTCGGGAAATGGCTGATTTCCTTAGTCTGTTTTTGTAAAGGCCTCCTAATAGTAACCCATAGTTGAGTTAGAGTAGACATTGTAACCCTTTTGCTTTAAGGTATAAATTAGTATACAACCCACACAGTCTGTCTCAGCACGTAACTCCACTTTACATGAAATTAGCAAAATACTTCCTGTGGTTCTGCTTGCCAGTGATTTTTTTGAGCGCCTGCGTGCCTGACAAAAAAACTTCCGGCATTGAGGTTACCTGTCAGGAGTGTGTCGGGAAAGAGGTATCCGTATATCACCGCTCCTTATTAAATGAAAAAGAAAAACGCCTCGACTCGGCAATGTTTGATGCATCGGGCATCGCCACATTACATGCCGACTATCGTGATACGATGCGGGTTTCTATTCGTGTAAATAAAAATGACAGTGTTAATTTGTTTACGACAAACCCATATCTGGAACCAGGCAGCAATATTCGGATAAGCTTTGAACACGGGAAAGCGAAATACGAGGGAGATCTCGATGTGTTCAATAATTATCTGGAAGATTTAAGACCCATAGAAATTAAACGATCGCTGTTGAGACAGAAACATTACGGTACCCGCGTTCATAAAAATTCGGACGAAAAAAAAGAGGATTATCTGTCCATGATAAGACAATATGGTTCGCAGTTCAATGAAAAGGTCAGGGCTGAGCAGAAACTTTCCAACGATTACAAGGAACTACTTTACAGCGCGAATTCATCAACGGAAATCCAGGAGCGACTGCTCTTCGAACTGAATCAGATCATTACCCTGAACAATGCAGCCATGGAGCGATCGGATGACGAACCAGCCGTAGATAGCAGCAATATTCTGAGCCCGAAATTTTTCTCTGGTCTTTCAATTAATTCCAATTTAGTAACGCTTGGAGCGACTTTGTATACCGAGTGCCTAAGCTGGGTTATCAATCAGAAATTGATGGACCTGATTAATTTCCATTATGATCAAATGGATAACAATCAGATTAGTCTGTACGCATACATAAAAAAAGCCGTCATGCTCAATCCCGAATTAAACCGGAACCAGGAGTTTTTTATGGCATTGTGTATCACGTTGAATTCACTTCTGGATTATATCGATTACAAAGACTTACTGAGCATTGTGAACGACTACAAAAAAGACTATCCCGGTTCGAAGTATCAGGCTGATCTCGACGAAATTCTGGCTGAATTTGCCCAGTTGAAACCGGGTATGCCTTCGAAAGATTTCAGCTTATCAGATGTATCCGGAAATAAATTCAACCTTTCCGATTTGAAAGGCAAACTTATCTATGTCGATGTGTGGGCAACATGGTGTGGCCCCTGCATTGAGCAAATGCAATATTCAAAAAAACTGGCCCGAAAATACGCAGGTAACAAAAACCTGACTTTCCTCTATGTCTCGGTCGATTCTGATATTGCGGCATGGAAGAAGTTTTTAAAGAAAAATCCAACCCTAAAGGGCGTTCACGGCAATCAACCATGGATAGAGAATAATCCCGCTGATATACGCCTTTTATATAAAATCAATGGGGTTCCGGCATACCTGCTGATCGACAGAGACGGCAGTATCATCGATGTAAACGCACTCCATCCCTCGCAACTTATGGAAAACACCAGCTATCTGGATTCTCTTTTGGCGCGATAAGTCAAAAGGGAATGTTCCTTTATGTGGCTTGAATTCTCATCTTGATATCAGATAAGAATTGGAATATTGCCCGACCCTTGTAGTTAGTTTGTTATTTGGATCAATCATCCACGAATCGTCTACCTTGTAGGAATAACTATATTCTCCGGGCGGCAGATTGATCTTTGCAGCCCACTGCCCGGGAATTGAAGCATTTAATTCAATACTTATTGTGGCATTAGACCGCAAATTTTTCAGGTAAATTTGAATATGATTTGCCGCACTAAAACCGTTAATCCTGAAAGAGAACAGGTTGTCATTTTTATGTTTGAAAATACCAACATATGGGTTAAATGAATCCATTTCTCCTGCTTTCCGGTACAGCGTTTCAGCCTGTTCAGTAGCTCCGCCGAGCAAAAAAGCATTGGCCAACCCCGCCACAGCATTGGCCGACTGCGGATAAACCTCTTTGTTTAATTTAAAAACAGCCATTGCTTCCTCAAATCTTTTCCGGTTTAACAATCGATAGCCAAGATCATCCAGCTCATTTTCTGAAAAATCATAAACTGATTCTCCGGGCGATTGTTTCAGTTGATGATAAAGTTTCAAAGCTTTTGTAATCCCTGATCGCTCGATTTTTCGCTCCATAACACGACTGATACTGCGCGGAAAAATGGAGCTAATCAGTATATTATGCCTGCCTTTTTTCAATATATCGTCTAGTGAAATCGTATCAACCTGCTGAAAATTGAGGTTTTGATAGAGATAGATGATCCCCTTGCTCAAATCACAAACCTGTGAATAAACAGTCGCATTGTCGGGTTGACGCTGCGCAGTTTTAAAGAGGATATCCCGAAACAGGTCGACAGAAATAGGATGGGCAGTAAGTTCTGCAATTGCTGTATTTTTTCGCCAGCATGTAAAATGACTGTCTCCGGTCACATTTATTGCAAAATTCGTCAGCGCAAAAACGGGAGCTTCTTTTCTTATGATGTAGTTTGCATGGATTATGGCATAATCTCCGGATTTATCCGCCACCATAATTTGTGCTTTCTGCTGCCAAGTCAAGTTATATTTCCCTACCAACGCAATGACATCAGCCACCGAGGCACATTCTCTTAATATCTTTTCAGTCAGATATCCGTTAAAATCAGGTTTTGCCGGGTCTCTTTTGATGGCTATTTCCTCCGGTAGTGCCGCAGCGTCAATAAACAAGCCTTTATCATTCATCCCGCCTTCCGGATATTTTTCCCGGAATCCCCAAAAAATATAACCGTTCCTGACATTTGATCTCGGCCGAACCCACAGAAACGACTTTGTGCCAGGTGAGTAGTCTTCGTTATTGCCGACAAGTACCGATTTGCCATTACTTCCCGTGAAAATTGTGCAGGCACTTATTCGCCCGAAAATGAAAACCAAAAGTGAAACTAACAGATATTTTTTCATCCTATTTCATGAATTGTTACGTCGACGAAAGTAGGATACATTTTAAAATCGCATTACCTGAAATCCGCCAACCGGTCAAATTCAGCCGCGAAAATAAAACCTAATATCTAACAAATGATCAACGTGCATTATGAAGACTATTACAAAGTCAGATACCTTTGATCTGGCTGGCAAAGTCATCTTTATAGGTATCTCCGATAGGAATGACCTGTTTCCCGATATAGATTCTCTGACGTTCAACAGCGTCAATCTTGTTGACGGAAATAATGTAGGATTTATGTACCCGCAGAAATCTGGGGTGTGGCAAACGCTCTTGAATTTTAGCCAATCCGGCAAGGCTGAGGAACTTTTCTTTCCCTGTAAAAATGGTTACATAATCTTTACCACCTTCGAGATACAGAATATCTTCCAACATTATCCTCAAAAGCCTGTATTCGGTTTTGATAAAAATGTATTCCGGAGAGGGTTCAACCTGAGCGTCGGTATCAGGATTATCCAACGATAAACGCAGCGCTGATTCGGCCGTCAGTTGATTCTGGGCTTTTTGAACAGCTTTGAGCATCCGTTCAAACGAAACGGGTTTCAGCAGATAGTCAACAACATCATATTCATAACTGTCCAAAGCATATTGCTGGTATGCGGTTGTCAGGATGACCTTTGCTTTACCGGGGAATATCCTCATAAACTCCATCCCTGTGAGCTCCGGCATTTGTATATCAAGAAAAATCAGGTCTACCGGGTTAGACTGCAAAAAGGTTAAAGCGTCTAGAACATTCGTGGTAACATACACCACTTTTAGAAATGGAATCCTTTCTGCATGTGTTTTGATCACGCGCAGTGCTAACGGTTCATCATCAACGACCAAAACGCTTATCATAGTTTTTGAGCCAAATTAATCAATAAAGTACAACAAAAATGGCTGTCACTTTCTACAATCTTTAAGTCAAACTGATTTGGATAAAGAAGTTCCAGCCTTCTGCGAACATTTTTGATTCCAATACCACCTGCTGAATCCTTATTCAGCCGACTTATCTTATTTCTTATAAAAAAGGTCATATCATTATCCAAAGTTGTCAGACTGATCGTCACCGGGTCATCCGGCTCATCTACTTTACCGTGTTTAAAGGCGTTTTCTACAAAGGAAATTAGGAGAAGCGGAGCGATGACGAGCTCTTTTTGATCTAAATTGAGTTTCAATTCAACATAAAAATTTTCCTCATAACGAAGGCTTTGCAGCTCCACTAAATTATGAATATGAGCAATTTCTTTTGACAAAAGTACGCCTTCCGCATTGCTTTCGTACAACATGTACCGGGTCAGATCCGCCAGTTTTAAGAGAACATCCGGTGTTTTTTCCGGTTCGGTCAGGGCCAGCGCATAAAGATTATTGAAGGAATTAAATAAAAAGTGAGGATTAATTTGGGATCTTAAAAACTGTAATTCCATCTGATTTTTTTCATGTTTGATATCCTCATTGCGAACGTAATCATTAACTACTTTTAGCATAAAACAAAGAAAAATACCCATCGCGCTAAAAAAAACATTACTCACAACGTATTCCTTTATAGTGATTTGCTGGTAAAACTGCCATAAGTTAAAAACAGGTCCGATGAATAGTTGTTCAATAACGAAACGTAGAAAAATATCGAAAGTGATTAGCGCAGCAATGGCAAATACGCAAAGAAAATACTGTTTACGAGCCAACAGATATTCAAACAGCCAGAGGCTCAGATAACAGGTCAGGATCGTACGCCCGTAGCCAATTGCAGTGAATGGGTCGGTTAAATCCTGCCAATAAAGTTGATATGTAACATGAAGATTATGGTGTGCCGCCACATTATACAACACCCCAAAAAGTATAAAAAGGATCCAGAAAGCAACGTGAATGGCAAAAATTTTCATTCGGTTCATGTTATCAAATATCGCTGTTAACGTCGTGAAACGAAATAAAAATCTGCCAAGCGTCTGATTTTATCCGCGAATAACCCATTAAAATTGGAAAAATTATACCAAAATGTGAGCCCGCGCTGTCTCCCAATCTTTAAAATGAAGAATTCGGGTACCTATGCCAAACGATTTCAGCAGAAGTACCCGAATTTAGTAAAGAAAGAAAACAAATCTCAGTTTCCAGCATTTACGAATCAATAAACCCGTAGCAGATTAAAACACCTTCTCGTCAGCCGAAGGGCCATAAACGGAAGGCACCGGTATATCATTGAGCCGCATATATACGGTCAGCTGCCCGCGATGGTGCACCCAATGATTGATCGTCATCGTCAGATTGTCTTTTTGGGGAATTTCAAAAATCACCTGACCGTCGTTTTTCAAATAAAACGGCCGCTCCAAATCTTCGGCTGTCACGCCCTTAAGTGCTTTGACCGCGCCCTGAAAACATTCTTCAAAATGATCCACCAGATCTTGCGTCGTCTTCCATTCATAGCGCGCATAGGTTGCAAAATCGACCTCGCCTTTTTCAATCATAAAGGTGATCCAGAGCGGAATTTCGGCAACCAGCAGCGCCAGGTATCCCATACCCATGGATCGGGGATGCGGTTTGTACTCGTACAAAGATTCCGGAATTCTTTCCAGGCACTTTTTTGAGGCTGTGTATTCCGCCTCAAGTTCTTTTATACTTGCCGATGCCAAATCATATGTTTCCATAGCTTTTTGTTTTTTTCGATTCTGCAAAAAAAATAATGCCATGAATTTCAGGTCAGTAAATAGTTTACCAGTCTTCCCCGGCACGACATTTACACGAATAAGATTGTTGACCTGATATACTCGCCAACGCCAATAATCCAGACCAATCAGTTCAACTAACTTCAACAGCTTATGGAATTTATCGAGGTGCTTGGGTTGGTGGCCGGAATTTTCACTTCTTCATCTATAATACCGCAATTGATAACAACAATTAAGAAAAAAAAGGCAGCCGACGTATCAGTTTTGATGTTCGCCGTTTTGCTTGTAGGCAATGGCTTGTGGACATACTACGGTATCAAAAAAGAAGACATTCCGATTATCTCCACCAATGTGTTTTCTCTTTTACTGAATGTTATGATGCTGTTTTTAAAAATCAAATATGACAGAAAACGATAGACGGACACATTTTATGGAAGCAAAAAACTACACCGGAATAGTCCCTGTCAATGTAACAGGAACCGTTATTGACACGGAAAGCTTTACGGAGGCTAAGTCCATACATGCCGCTTTAAAGATTTATGAAATTGTGAAACTGAGGCTGATCGACATCAACAACTGGCAAAATCTTACGGGTGAACCCATGGCCGCCTTTCAGCTGACAGATTCCCAAGGAACTGATGAAACAGGCTTTGTAAAAAAAGGACAGTTTATCAAAATTGATATTCCCGGCCCGGGTACGGAATCCGGTATGGGCCACGACTGGGTACGGGTGGAAGAAATTGAAGAGTTCGTTTCTCAGGATGTGCAAAGTATTGGTATGCGCGTAAGACCATCTGTGAACCCGGCTGGCACTGATGATGAAATTGCCCACTTCTACGCAAAAGAAACCACCAGTTCTTTTGTGGTCACCAGAGAAAATTTAAAGATAACCGCCGGTGTGTATGACCGAAACACAATGATCAACAAGTCGTCTGAAAATCCTCTTGACCAGTTAAGAAATACCATAGCCGGTTCTTCGGCCAAAATATTGCTTTCCAGGTTTCAATGGAAAACGCTCTGCGAAGGACTCCTGGAAGGTGTCGAATGAGTCGATAAGTAACGAATCTTAAACTTTTTTCACAAAACTGATTTCCCCGTTACACTCCATATAAGCACGGTCAATGGATTCCAGCGACTCCATACTCAGACTCTTTCTCAGGCACTCATAAAAATCCTTTTCGCTCACCAATGCACGTTTCATATTCTCGCCGATCATCTGTCCGTTTTCATAAAGCACAATACGCTCGCCTTTGATGTAACTGCTGAAATGTTCATTCGTCGTAGCAAGAAACGCAAAAAGGCGGTGCATAATCACGATCACAAAGGCAGCACAGACCGTCGGGATAAATTCAGAAGCGCCGACAACGGTTCGCGCTAAAATAGCACCCAGCAGCATCACAATGATATTATCAAACGGTGATCGCATTCCAAAGGAGCGCCTCCCGCTGATCCTGATCAGGATCAGTGTCAGTAAAAACACTACCGCCGCCCGGAGGCACATGTGATAGGTATTCAGATTTTTGCCCTCCCCAAAAATATCTGTGATTACTTCCATAAAAAATATGTCAAGACCGAAACCTGTGGAAACAATGTGGAACTATCAATTCCCGTACCAGTACTACCAGGCGGATTACGGAAGCACCCGAACGCACGGCATACTTTTTTACTGCTTTGCCGAAAGAATAACCACGATCACTTCATCCATGGAAAATATATATTCGTTCGTATCCGACATCGTTAAACTCTGGAATCTGTATCAGCTGAAAGAAAGTTTATACAAAGAAGCGCTCACGCTGGAAGATCTTGGTCCGCTCAGACGGACATGCAGCCAAGGCTATATGATTTCACTGCTTTTTAAAAAAGAAATACACTGGTTATACGATCAGGTAAAATCGATGCTGGATGACGGCGACATCGATAATTTCAGAATGAAACAAGGGCTTCACAATCTGATCGTTACCTCGGAAAGTAAATCTTTACTCACCGACATGATACTGGAACAGGAAAACAAAACGATCAGACTTTACCGAAAAATTCTGGACAGCGATAACCTGTCCTATGAAACACACGGACTGTTGACCGACCATTTCGAAAAATTGAAAGAGATTAATTTCACCTTGCAGCATCAGACAGCCTGCCTTGTAAAACCTCAATACATCAGTCAACCAGCCGTGGCATAACTTTCCTAATCCGGGGAACCGAACCTGTTGATGAAAAGCGACAGGTGACATGGAAAAAATCCGAAACAGCTACCCTATTTCTCCCGAATATCTTTTGGCTTCCGATTCCCTGACAACAATGTATGTTGTCAGGGAATCATTTTTTAGGAGAAAATAAATCCACAATTATTTAATGCAACATAGTTGCGAAAATAATAAAATTATATATTTGCAACATTATTGCATTTATTCAAAAACTATCTTCTGGCGATTGCTAAGACCTAAAAAGGCCCAAATCCCAGTAGAATAGCCATTTATGAACGACCGTCAATAAAAACTGAAATACAACACCTCAAAAAATACCACCATGCTTCAAGCCGAAAATCTGACCAAAAAATACAGCGATCACATCGCGCTTAATAACTTAAACCTGACGATTCATCCGGGCGAAATTTTTGCACTGCTCGGACAGAATGGCGCCGGAAAAACCACGACGATAAATTTGTTTCTGGGATTTGTACAACCTACCTCCGGTGTTGCACGGATCAACGGCATTTCGGTTGCAGAGCATCCGCAGGAGATAAAAAAACACCTCGCCTACATACCTGAGACCGTCATGCTTTACCCTAACCTGACCGGTGTAGAAAATCTGCAATATTTTTCGTCACTGGCCGGTTTCGAATATTCTACAACAGAGTTACAAGAACTCCTGACCACCTCCGGCCTGCAATCAAAGTCTTTCCATGAGCGGCTTGGCGGGTATTCAAAAGGAATGCGTCAAAAAGTAGGTATTGCGATCGCCATTGCTAAAAAGGCCAAAGTGCTGCTTCTCGACGAGCCAACCAGCGGGCTGGATCCCAAAGCGTCCAACGAGTTTTCAGAGATCATTAAAGAATTATCAAAAAACGGAACGGCCATCCTCATGGCCACACACGATATCTTCCGCGCAAGGGAAGTTGCAACAACCATTGGCATTATGAAAGAAGGACATCTGGTATCCGCGCTGAGCGCCAAAGATGTTTCAGCTAACGAGCTGGAAAAACTGTATCTGCAAACTGTCTGACCCTCACTCCGATTATCTGAACAAAACCCGGTTATGAAACACTCCTTTACGATCTTATTATTACTTAGCTCACTTGCTCTGAAAGCCCAAATATCCGGCAACGTCTCGGACGCCGCGACAGGCGAAAAAATAGCCGGTGCAACCATCACACAGCCCGACTCCCAAAAAGGAACAACCACGGATGCCAAAGGTGACTTTTCGCTGGAAGCAAAGGGAACGATACAGGTTTCATTTTTAGGCTACAAAACAATCAGGATTAAAGATACCAGCCGCTTTTTGGTCATTGCCCTTGTACCTGAAATCAATCAGCTCCAGACGGTTGAAGTGACGGGACGAACGGCAAAAGACTACAACAGTGAGTATTCCTTCGCAGCTACCCGGATCTCCGCTTTGAACAAGGACATACCTCAGTCTATTTCCACGATCACCAAAGAATTGATGGCCGACCGGCAGGCATTTTACCTGGCCGATGCGGTCAAAATTGCGAGTGGCGTGATTCCGTCGAGTTACTACAACCAATATACGATCAGAGGTATCAGCCAAAACGAAGAAGGGCAAATCATCAACGGGATGCGGACCCGGCAATACTATTTTTTACAACCGCTGACGACCAACATCGAAAGAGTGGAAGTGATCAAGGGCCCGGCAAGCGCCACCTTTTCGTCGGTTGATCCGGGAGGAAGTATCAACCTCGTGACGAAAAAACCGCTTGTTACGCCCAGAAAAACAGCCAGTATGAGTGTGGGCAGTTTCAGTACATTCCGGGGTACGCTCGATTTTACGGGCCCTCTGAACGAATCGAAAACGCTGTTGTACCGCCTCAACGGCGCTTATCAGGAAGCACGGTCATACAGAGATCTGGTCGGGAACAAGTCCGTCCTGGTTTCACCTTCGATAAGTTATATACCCAACGACAAAACAGCCATTAACGCTGAACTGATTTTCAGCAACATTAACGGAAATCTGGATCGTGGGCAACCTATTTTTGGAGCCGTTGCTGGGAAGACTGACTTAAAAAGTACACCCAGAAGCCTTAATCTCGGCGCATCCAACGACTTTTTCAAGTCAAAGGAAGTTATCATCATGATGAGTCTGGCTCAGAAGATCAGTTCGAAAATCAGTTTCAACAGCGCGTACATGAAGCAGTCCTGGACCGAAAATTTGCAGGAACACAGGACCACAAACGCCTTCGCCCCTGATATCAGCAACACGCCGATTACAAGCATGGTCGCGATGCAGTTTGTCCAGCGTCAGCAATACTGGAACACGGATAACCTGAACAGTTATCTAAACTTTGATTTTGGTACGGGTCCATTCTCCCACAAACTTCTGGTGGGTTATGACTTAAACCGATGGCAAAAACTCAAAGGCGGCGGACAAAATGCAGCAAGAGGTTTTCTGTTAAAAGACGGTTCCGTTGCAGGCTCTTTTATTTTAGCCAATGCTGCTAATTATCAAAGCGTTACCATTGGCGGCAAGATTTTACCCAAACCCAACGTCAGTCATTTTGACCTGCAAAACCCCTCATACACCATTAGAAATGCCGAAGATTACACCCTGAACGTCAGGACTGCCCTGCCCCCGGCATTGACGACGAATCACGCCATTTATATCCAGGATCAAATGAAGTGGAACAGATTTACACTTCTTTGGAGCTTGCGGAAGGAATGGTTTGAAGATATCACAAACTACGAAGCGCCCAATACGCTCAAAATGCACAAAACGGTTTTACTCCCGCGAATCGGCTTTACTTATGCGGCAAGTCCGGCTGTGAATTTTTATGGCACTTATCTGCAAGGTTATCAGCCGCAGTCAAACACGGTAACGCTTATGCCACAAACAGGATCGTTACCTGCCGGAAGTCAGTTTGCGCCGTTAAAAAGTGACCTGAAAGAATTGGGCCTAAAAGCGGATCTTTTCAAAAACCGGGTCAGACTTAATGTTGCACTTTACGAAATCGAGCAAAAAAACATTTTGATGAATGCAAACGACCCGGCCAATCCTGACTTGTTGGTCACCCGTGGTGCGGAACGCAGTCGCGGGATTGAGTGGGACATAGCCGGCTACATCACACCCGACTGGCAGATTAATGCGTCGTACAGCTTCATTGACGCAACAATAACCCAGGATCAGAACCAGTCATTGATCGGCGCGAGAAAACAAAACACACCAAAACACAGCGCCAACCTATGGACCCGGTATAACTTCAACCGATCATCCGCTTTAAAAGATCTAGGTATTGGACTGGGCATCCAGCATCAGGGCAACAAAGTACCATGGTTTACCCGCGACTTTATGGTACCCGCCTTTATGGTTTTCGACGCGGCGATTTTTTACAATCCTTCAAAAAGCAATATCCAGCTGGCCTTAAACGCAGGGAATTTATTTGACAAAACCTACTGGCTGGGAGCCCAAACCTACGCACGTCTGTTCCCGGCCGCCCCTCGAAACGCCACCCTGACCCTGACTTATCAATTTTAACGTAACGTTTGGAAAATGATACCTGAATTACTGATTGCCAGACATTTTTGGAATAACGCCTTTAAGAACAAAGCCCTATTTATTCTCCTTGTTTTCATCGTTTTTTTACTCTCTTATGCGGCCTACACCGGCTGGACAAGCTTTGTTGACCAAAACGAAATAACATCCGGATTCCAGAATCAGGCCAGACAGGACTGGCTTGATAATCCCGACAAACATCCCCACCGGATGGCGCATTACGGTCATTTTGCCTTTCGTCCCAAAGCGCCCTTGAGTATTTTCGATTTTGGTATGGAGAGCTTTTTTGGAAATACCATTTTTCTTGAAGCACATAAACAAAACGCCGTTAACTTTTCTCAGGCAGGTTTTTCTACCAGCATGCTCCGGTTTGGAGAGATAAGTATTGCGCAGATTTTGCAAATTCTGTTGCCCTTGTTAATCTTCTTCTTAGGCTTTGGAAGCATAGCCAGCGAGCGCGAAAACGGCACGTTAAAAATTATTTTAACACAGGGAATCAGCTGGAAACAGTTGCTGATTGGTAAAAGTCTGGGTATGATCCAGGTGACAATGGCGCTATATCTGCCTGTTATGCTTGCCACCATTTTACTTTGGAGTATGCTTCAAAACGGCAGCATTTCGCTTGACCAGATCCTCCGTTTGCTGCTTGTTTCACTCGCCTATTTTATCTACCTGGCCATTTTTTGTGTGATCGCGATATTGATCTCGGCCGCCAGTAAGACGTCAAAATCAGCGTTGGTTTCGCTGATTGGCCTGTGGCTGGCCTTAACCATTGTTTTACCAAGAGCTTCCCAGGCGTTAGGCACTTACATTTACCCGGCGCCATCCAAAATTACTTTCCAGACCGGGATCGAAAATGACATTCTCAAAGAGGGCGACAGCCATAATCCCAACGATCCACATTACAAAAACATAAAAGATTCCCTGCTGCTGGCTCACCGGGCCGATTCCGTGCAGCAGCTCCCTTTTAATTACAGTGGGTTTATTATGGCGGAAGGAGAAAAAATCAGCGCCCGCATCTACGACCAGCATTTCGAAAAACTCCTGGAAGTGTATCAGGATCAGAACAGTTTTTCAAAAACGATGGCGTTTTTCAATCCGTTTATGGCGATCAAAAATCTATCGATGACCCTTTCGGGGACCGACTACAATGCCTACATCGACTTTCAGCGGCAAGCCGAGGCTTACCGTTACGCGATGGCGCAAAAAATGAACGAACTTCAAATTAAATACATCAGCAACAAAAAGCCCGGACCGAGTGATAAACCTTATATCATCGATCAAAAACACTGGCAGGAAGTCCCCGAATTTCAGTACCGCCCGACCGGCATTTCCGCTGTCCTGAAAACGGAGGTCATTACTTTCTTAGCTTTTATCTTCTGGATAACAGCGCTCATTTGCATCATTCAACTGATGTCCAAAAAGCTTAACGTAAACTAAAATGATCAAACTAGCCTTTAAAAATTTTATCTCCTCGAACGGAGTGAAAATTGGACTGCTATTTTTACTGATAACCGGACTTGTGAGTGTTATCATCGGAAAACAGTTTCTTGAAAAACAAACGGGCAATGCCGCCGAAGCAGCGGTTTTCCAAAAAGAACACATCGCCAGAAATGTTCAGTATCACCCGAAGGAAATAGGACTGCTGCTGTATTACATTAAGTTTTCGCTGATTAACGAAACGAAGCCGATAAACAGCCTGTCGATCGGGCAACGTGATGTAAACTCCTCCATTCAGAGCGTAACCATCCGGGGCCTCGAAGCGCAGAAATACGATGCCGATCTGCAAAATCCGAGTAATTTGCTGCTTGGCAATATTGATTTCAGTTTTGTGCTGATCTACCTTTTTCCGCTTTTTATCATTGCTTTTACCTACAATATCATTTCAGAAGAAAAAGAAAGTGGGACCTGGAAAGTCGCGGCAGTGCAAAGCAACAATTTGTTCGGGCTCGTTCTGAGGTTATTTGCGATCCGGTTGTCAGCCATAATCGTAACCCTGTTGGTCATCCTGCTCGTGGCCCTGGTGGTGTTAAACATCCCCGTCGATGGACGCTTTTTCCTGCTGCTGATCATGTCGTTCCTGTACATTCTTTTCTGGTTTGGTGTGAGTTTCTGGATTGCTTCGCTGGGAAAAAGTTCGAGTTACAATGCGGTTTTGCTGTTATCGGTCTGGATAAGTCTGATCGTCATTTTACCGGCGGTCGTCAACAGTTATCTGGTCAGTAAATATCCTGTTCCCGAAGCGCTTGAAACGACTGTGAAACAGCGAAAAGGGTATCATGAAAAATGGGATATGGACAAAAAACCGACTATGGATCAGTTTTACGCGCATTATCCGGAGTTCAAAAAATTCCCGTTGCCAGAGGCCGAATTCAGCTGGCTTTGGTATTATGCCATGCAGCAGGCCGGGGACGATGATGCCTCCGTGGAAGTTGCCGAATTGCGGAAAAAGCTTGGATTACGGAACACGGCCAGTATTGGTATCGCCAGATTTATCCCTACCGTTCATATGCAGGTACAGCTGGATGAAATAGCGAAATCGGGGTTGACAAACCAGCTTGCTTTCATGGATCAAACCAGCCGTTTTCATGAGAAAATGAGGCTATATTTCTATCCTAAAATTTTCAGTGAATCGGCGGTGAATAATGAAAACTGGGCGAAATTCAAAGTAGAAACCTTTTCGGACAATACACCTGTAAGCTTACCCGGCGCGATTGCACCGCTGCTTGTTTTCACTTTGTTACTGGCTGCTTTGGGCTGGGTTAATTTCAGAAAAAATATTTACAGATGGTAACTGGTTTTAGATTTCAGGATCTTTCCCTGAAATTACTGCCTCGTAACAATCATCTCAACCCGACGGTTAAGTCTTCGGTTTTCTTCACTGTTGTTGACAGCAACCGGTGTTTTACTGCCAAGACCTTTGACCGAGATCCGGTTTGTAGAGATGCGGTGATCGACCAGATATCTTTTTATCACATTGACCCTGTCAAAGGAAAGCGCGAGATTTCTGGCAGGGTCACCCTGATTATCGGTATGCCCCAGCAGCGCAATTTCCATGGTTGGATAAGCTTGCAAATATTCAAGCAACCGGTCGAGCTCCGGTTTGGATTCCGGTAAAATCACGGCTTTACTCTGTTCAAATCTGACAGACAACGTCAATTTTTCGCCTACTTTTGGTTTGGGAAAAGCGGCTGTTTCACCGTCCGAAACACGCTTTTCAACCGCCCTGCTATCATTAGGATTCTGCGCCGAAGCACTGACGTAGTCAACCTGTACAGGATCCGGTTCGCGCTGCGTCATCTGCATCTTTGTGGCAGACTTCCCTGAATTTCCGCGCACTGCGGAAGGTGTTTTGTTAGCCTCTTTACTGGAAGTTATTGTTTGAGAAATTTTGAATGTACCAGGCGGACAATTTCCGGCTAAGTATGCCTTTTTTTGATACGATTTTTTACTGGTCCAAGGGCCCTCAATAATTCGTTTTTTTTCATTTCTTTCGACAAAAAAGAAACCTTTCAGATCTTTCAGACACCAAGCGATGCCTGCATTCGAAGAATCTTTAATTACTTCAAATTCATTCATCAATACCTTGCCATCATAGATAAGGCCACGAAATTTCTGGACGACGAAACCATATCGCGAGCCCGTTTTTATTTCGCCGCTCAAAAGTTTACCTACCTGATTGATGCGAACGTCAAGCGTAAAAGGTCCAAACTCGTTACCAGGTTGTTCAACAATACCCGACCACACACCCGACAAGTCCTGACAAAAGCCTGAAAAACAAAACATCAAATGGATTGCGACACAGATAATAACGGGTTTCATCAAAACATTTGTTAAAGGTGTGTCCGGTTTTAGCCGGTCAATTTCAAACGCAGGCCGGTCTTAAAGATGCCCGATCCGGAACCCAATATTCAACATTTTTTCCATAATAGAAACTCCTGATTTTCTGTACTTGACATAGACTTCGCTACATTTTCAAAGTTAAAACCTTCATACTTGCTAACGCGATCGTAGATTGTATCGAATCCAGCTGCTCCGTGAGGGATGTAACAGCTGTCTTTTTCACCAAATAAACCCAACCAAATGTCGGGAATCCAAGGTCCCTGATCGGTATTGATCAGTTTTATGCAATCAATATCGTCCCAGAATATCTGCTCCGAATCTCCGTTGGGAGTTTGCACCCTGATGAAAATGTCGGTTATTTCAATCTGATATAAATCCTCAGGTTGCCTTCCATTTTTTCCAAAAATCCTGCGAAGCCACATTTTCATTTTGATCGTTTATCTCCTGTGTCCGAGTCAGAAAACATGAGCCTGAAAATCCGATAAACGGCGTAAAAACTTAAGCCGACTCCGGAAAATACAAGAATCACAAATAGCAGATCATTTCCGGACAAGTCAATTTGTAACATTATTATCAATACCACCAACATCAATATGGCGGCAAGTATTCCGATAACCTTGTTCTGTATCCGAAGATACCGGATCAGAAATTTCCTGAATTGGTTATTCATTGTTTTTGCAAATATCTCAAACCAACGGATAACCCAATTTGATAAGGCTGGATTTGAAACCTGTTTTCTGTATTTTTCAATTTCACAAAGCTGTATTCAAAATAAGGACCGATAACCAGAGACGTTTTTCTACTGACCGTTATTTGCTTTCCAATGCCGAAATTTCCCCAAACAGCATTTTGTCTAGTGGACAATTCCCGGGAAACTTCTGTACCGAGATCAAGATAGTAATTTTTGAACGGGCCATTTTTTGCCACAACATGCTTCTTAACCCCCAGTCCCAAAAGCCTGAATGTACTTTTTTTTTCGACAGGTGTTCCTTTCCTGATCAGTTTATAATCGCTCGTCTCGTCATGTTCTACCAAAAATTCATCGGTCGCAATTTCATAGATCAACGACTGCTTGAACTGCCCGTAATTAAGCAGAAACTGAAAACCATTTTTTTCGACACCCACATTAAATTTATGCCCAAGGCTGCTGACCGAAATCCTGTCCGGAAACCGAAAATTCTGATACCTTATTTTGGGATCAGGAATAATTGTGAGCAGCTGAAACGTATTCATTGATGCAGCAGTGGCTAAAAACCGCCATTGATTTCGATCCTTAACAGCAGGAAACGCCTCAACGGGAGGCGTTGTATTGACAACCATCTCTTTTCGCGGGAAGCTGGAAAAGACGGGCTGTCTGTTGTCCAGTAATTCAAGATTGTTTATTGGTGAAGCTTTGTTTTGACCGTCATTGCCGGCTACATCCGAAGCCTGCGTAGGGAAAGTCGTTTCCTGCTCAACACCGATCTCTTTCCTATAATCTGTTCTGTTTTTTTCACCGGCGAAAACAGGTAAAACACTTAATTTTTGCGCGTCATAAACGTCACTTTGCGATTCAGTATCATCCTTGAACCGTTCAGTTTTTGTTACGAGCCCTTTTTCTGATTTCCGTAAAAGCTTGTTTGCGGCAACCGTCGGACGTTTCAGTTTTTCAGATAAGCGTACACTTTCCTGCGTAATTTCAACCGGTTGCTCCCGGGTTAATTTTTCATCCTTTCTATTTTCGTCGCTGTATACTTTTCTTCCTTTTAATTCTCCTTCAAGGGATTTATCATGTTTCACAATACCCTTATGCAACGACGTCCCTTTTTCAGTTTTCGGTGTAACGAGACCCGCCAGGGTATTTTTCGGATCCTCTTCCCATGACGACAAAAACATCAGTGTTGCGGTCACGATAATGGCAAAAAGTAAAGACAACTGGATAAACTGCTGTGCAATACCAGGACTTTGCCCCACTTTCAATGTATGAAAAATAGACTGTATTAACGATGGATCCGGCTCCTTTTCAAAGGTGTCGAATTTACGTTTGAGGGCTTTTCGCAATACCTCATCTATCGGTTCGTCAGTAGATTTCATTTTGCGTTATTCCTAGTTCCTGTAATTTCATCAGCAATAAATTTCTCCCGCGCATGTATTGCGACCGGGAAGTACTCTCTGCAATCGATAACATTTTAGCAATTTCTACGTGTGTGTAATCATCAATCAAGTGCATGTTAATCACAATCCGGTATCCATCCGGCAACTGGTTTATCACTTCCATCAATACGGCCATGTCGATCTGATCAATGATCCGTCCGTAATCGTCGTTCTCCGGATCGTTACCCAGCAAGTCAAGCGAGACGCTTAACGCTTCTGTTTTTGTCGTTCTGTTATAATAATTTATTGCCGTCCTGACAACAACCGATTTCACCCAGCTATCAACCGATTCAGGCTCTTTCAATTCCTGAATAAATCGAAAAACCTTTACCAGCGAATCCTGAAAAATATCTTCCGCCTCGGCATCTGTTCTTGCATAACGTGCACACACACCGGCCAGTTTGGTTTTATACCGCTCATACAAGACAGTCTGCGCCCTTGCATCTTGCTTTTGGCAGGCATGTACAAGATCCGTTAGTGTTTTATATTTGTTAGGGCGGAAAAAACTCATTCAGAAACGATGTGCTTATTTTTCTACAAGGTCACTTTACTACCGAAATAACGCATCGTCAACAGTTCACCCGCGGGGTTTAACCTGTACGAAAAGGATTCGTTACCTTTTGAAAATGATGCAGAATAGGAAGTCACACCGGAGTACACAGACTTCCAGACGGCAAATAGGCTCTGAGTTTTTACAAAACCATCCATTCCCGGTCGGGAGGTCAGCTTTTTCATCATGTTGTCCGGAAGATTAATCAGGCTCAGGTCATCGACAGGTTTGGCAGGCTTGTTGCCATTATCAACAATATAGGGCGCGTAGTTAAAGGGTCCAGTGGCAACAAGATCTCCATTATCATCAAACAAAAGGTCCAGCACTGTACCGTAGCCTAAGTAATTAACATTCATCGCATAGAGTTTTTTACCCTGTGGATCAATCTTCACGGTATATTCCTCACTCACCAAAACTCCAAGTTCCTTATTTCGCGCAGCAAGAAAAATCTGAATTTTCACCGGTAGCTGTGCAATTGAATACGATTTATACTCAAATTTGCAATCGGGTATCATATTGACCGTCAAAGAACTACCGTCACGTTTCCAGCTCAACAGATACGTGTCACCATGCCACAGGTAATCACATTTGTATTGCCAGGCGTTGAAAATCCCTTCGGTTTCAAGTTTCTGTAAATTTGAAAATACACCACCATTTATCGCTAAATTTTTAAGGTCCGGTTTCAGAGAATCCGGAAATTCGGTACTAAGCATTGCAGTCGAAAGCAGTTTATCTTTTGTTAACACCGAACTGTAATTGTGTCCCTCCGATTGAAACCTTGCCGCCCAGATCCTGTCTTTTTCCAATGCATAACCGGTAATATTTGTGGCATTTTTAAATCTTGCCACGATGGGAGATGTCACGGAATCGGGCAATAATTCCAATGGCTCGGCAGTTTCAGTTTCCTTCCAGCGGCATCCTGAAAGCAATACTACCAGGCATAAAAAGCTGAATAAAAGTTTCATGTTAAAAATTCGTAACGACATTGTAGGTGAGATATTTAAGATTTCCGGAATTGTCAAAAAACAAAAAATAAGATTCAGCAAAAGGCGTACTTTTCAAAAGAGAAAACTTATACCCTACCTGCCCAGCTTCTTCAAATTTCTCCCCGGACAAAAGGGAAAAACCTTCGAATTGCTTTTTTGCTGTAATGTAACCCTGCGCAAATTGAGGTATAAGATTCAGGGCATTGTATCGCTCTGTAATGTTATAAGGTGAATAGATCACGCGTCCGGCATGATCAAAAATAAACTCATAACTTTTACTACCAACAGACCCGACACTACGGAATATTTTTTCATTTGACTCTCCAATGTAAACTTTTGTCCCCTGGTGCGAAAGGTTCCTTGCCTGATAAAACGTTTGCACTGCCGCCGGAAGATCACTCATGTCCAGGGTGATGAACCCAAACTTTGAAAATTTATCCAGATTCATAACATAACTTCGTCCAGAATTGCCAACAGCAGGCACCCAGGTAAGAAGATAAGACTGATTATCAAACAGATACTTTGACGAAAATTCTTCACTGACGTTCATATTACCGCCTCTTTCCTTTTCTTTAAATTCAGAAAGCTGAGCATTTCTTAACGACACGAGATCGGTCGCCTGCCTCAGAACACTTTTCACCGTGTCGCCAAGAAGCTTGTAGGTCGCAATAATTTTCGTCCGATTTATTGCCGAATAGTATTGCTGACTTTGTCTTTTATACGTAGCCTCCCACAACTTGTTTTCCTCAACCGTTTTGAAAACAATATTTTCGGCACCCGGCAAAGAATCTCTTAAAACGGAAATGACTAACTCAGGCACCAGTTCCTGTGGCGGCGCCTGAAGGTCGTTTACATTGTTACATGTACTTAACGTAAACGACATAACCAACAAGAGGCAATGAGCCAGCAGCGATAGCGGTTTTGTCATATCAGTCCTTTAAATGTAAATCTTGTGGCATTCTTTCTGTCGGTATTGCGGATTGCAAGTAAATATTATTGTGTACATGTGAAACAGGAAACGGCACATTGCGGCTGTCAAATGAATTGACACAGGGTGTAATTAGAAACGTTGCATCTAAGATAAAAATAGTTTTGAAAAGGACTTTACCAATGCCCATAATTCCAGCTCACCCCACCCTGCCAGCCCAGCCACGCCTGTGTCTTTTCGTTTACCTTAAAATGGAAAAATCCTTTTTCGGCAAAGGTCTGGTAACCGGCTTTAAACTCCTTTTGCCTGGCATGGAACATTGAGAAAGAAGGACCGGCATTTAAAGATAATCGTTTGGTCAGTTTGATATTCAGGCCGGTTTGAAAACGATAAATGATCGGTCGGGCTTTCCAGTTTCCCAGATAGACATTCTGATGCGTGATTTCTGTATTCAGTTTCAGCTTATCGCTCAGAACAAATTCACGGCCAAAACCAAATCCGAACGTGTATGCTCGGCTGCTGTTATTCAACGAGGAGCCAAGAGTCAGGATATTATACAGTTTCCTGTTGCCCGATGTCCACCCGATGTTAAACGGCACCAGCTCATTGGCATAAACAGAAAAGGCACCGTGCCCTTTTTTGACAAGATTAAGAAAACCAATGCTATACCCGGAAGAACTGTCGGCCAGGTTAATCATGCCTATCTGAACTCCTTTCAGATTTCCGGCGTAGTTGAACAAGGCTGCCAGTTGAAGACCTTTCATGTTTCCACCTGTAATATTTCCGAATCCGGAAAGTTGGGCTCCCCGCAAACTTCCTGAAACGTTGGCTACGCCGGAAAGCTGAACACCCTTTACATGCCTTTTGACCAGCCCTCCAAATCCGGATATCTGCATACCTGAAAGGGAATCAAGAATCTGGTTGTAAATGCCCACCATTTGCACACCGGTAAAATTTCCTGAGACAGCATTAAAGGTGGTTGCCATCTGTAAATACCGTGCATCTTTCTTGGAAATATTAAAAAGTCCGCCAATCTCGACCCCGTTTACTCCGGCAGTATAACCTCCGTAAATATTCACAGAGACCTTATTGATAATTTGGGAGCTCAACCTTCCATGCGTACTCAAACCAGGGGTCAGCGAAGCCTGGAATGGCAACGCGACAAAAAACTGACCAATATTCCGACTTTGCGCCCGCAACCGCGAAGAGACGAATAATCTGGCGAGCCATGAGTTATTTCCGCCGGTATTGGTGATGATGAGTGTGTCAAGTTCTATCGCCTTCGGTGCAATGGATAACCTGATGCCCGGATCTACATCGGAGTTAATGACAACCGAGGTGTCGGCATAACCCACTTTGCTGAACGTAAGCGAAAATGGAAAGTTACGATCACGGAGCCGGAGTTTGAAAAAACCGACGTCATCCGTTAAAGTGGATACGAGGATTTGCTTAGAGTAAACACTGGTATAGTCGACAGCTTTACCGGTTTCAGAATCAAAAACCTGTCCGGTTATCTGATAATATTTTTCCTTTGGCGGTCTTTGAAGAATTATATAATTCCCTGACTCTTTGTAAAGATACTTTCCGTTTAAAAACGCATCCAAAAATTGTTTAACCGAAACCGATTGTACCGAGACCGAGACAAGGCTATCGCCGGGAATAATATCGCTGTTATAGGAAAAACGAAACGTTCCCTGCTCACCAACCAGCTTTAACACATCGGCGACAGGTTTACTTCTAACTGAAACCGAGACAATTCGATTGAGAAACTTTTGCGCATGACAAGCCGGTAACACAAAAAACAATGTGATCAGCGTCATCATCCTGAAAAAAAACTGAATCCGGTTCATATTAAAAATGTATAAAAATAAACCAGACGCCTGAAACCCCAGATCAAAGTTAAAGCGCATTTACCTAATTTATTCAAAATTATTCGACACACTCCAAAAGCGTGACAACCGGATCTCTTTTTACCCCTATTTTGATTAAAATGAATTGTTCTCAGAAAAATAACCCGTTAACAAAACAGCAGATTATTGATTTAAAAATCTGCTGTTTTATTAAAATGTCTAACGTGTTCTGATACTTAAAGCAGCACCTTTCAGCCCCTCTGCTTCGGCTTTGATTGTAATTTTCCCTGCAATTTTCCCGGAACGAACAATCACCTGCCCTTTTCCCTGAAATACTTTTTTCTCCGGTTTTTGAAAACTGGACATATCTCTGGGGTTACCATTTCCAACACCCGCGATACTGCCATTTCCTGAAATCTGATACTTAACCAACAAATCAGCGGCACTGGGCACTACGTTCCCTGAGTCATCTACTACTTCGACACCAATATAGGCAAGATCATTTTGACTGGTACTGATTAAATTTCTGTCAGCTTTCAATCGGAGCGCAGCAGGTTTACCAGTCGTGGCGATGGTTTGTGATGCAATTTCCCGATCTCCCTCATAACAACGGGCGATGAGTTTTCCAGGCGTGTAGGGCACCGTAAATACTGTCGTGATGGATCCTGCCTGAACAGTTTGCTCCGCGATAACCTTTCCGTTTAATTCCAGTTTCACTTTCTGGCTTCTCGTAAAAACCCTGACTTCCAATGATTCGTTTTCATGCCCGGGCCAGGTCCAGCATTTCAACTCGTCCGGAAATCCATAAAAACCGGGATATTCCTTCGTTCCTTTCGGAAGCGGGCGGTGAACCATCATCTCCAAAGGACTCCTCCGCCAAACCACGTCCAGATAATAGGATGCAGCCTTTTTGTTTCCAATCAAATCCAACTCGCCGGTATATGAGTTAAAAACCGGCCATTCAGGAGCCATAAAAGTCTCAACAAAACCGCCGGTTTTTTCGCCCGCCGATTTGACTCTGGCTAAGCCAATCCCAGCTTCACCCAGGTAATCCATAGCCGCCCAGCTGAATGTCCCGATCACATAACTATTTTTTTCAACGGCTTCCCAGTTTTCCAATGCCTTGGGAGGGAAATATTCAGTGGCGACAATCACCCGCTCAGGATATTTTCTGTGATCGTCCTCATACTTATTTGGTGTGTAATTGTATCCGCTCACATCCAGACTGGCAAACGCGGGCGCTGTCATGTTCCAGTTTTTACCATTAACAATGGCCAGATAAAATGGAATGGCGTTACTCACAGCCCGGGTCGAATCCAGCTTTTTTACAGTTGCCGCCAATAACCTTGCTGTGATGTATCCCGTTGAATCAATCACCTCCGGGATTTCATTCCCAATACTCCACATAATTATGGACGGGTGATTTCTGTCGCGCATCACGATGGATTCAAGGTCTTTAAAACCCCATGCTTTGAAATAATTGGCATAGTCATCTGGCGTTTTACTTTTGTTCCACATGTCAAATGCCTCATTCATCACCAAAATACCTAACTTATCGCATGCGTCTAAAAATTGTGATGAAAACGGATTATGAGCCAGCCTTACCGCATTGTAACCATTCTTTTTAAGTAATTCCACTTTTCTTATTTCCGCTCTGTCGATGGCTGCCGCGCCCAGAGGACCATTGTCATGATGAACGCATCCACCACGTATTTTCAGGCTTTTACCATTCAGAGAAAACCCCGTTTTTGCATCAAACCGGATACTGCGTATCCCGAACGTTTGTATGTATTCGTCAACCTTCTTTCCGCCTTGTTTAAGGATAATTTTTGCCTTGTACAAAACCGGATTTTCAATATCCCACAATTCAGGATTTTTGACAACGAGTTTTTGTTCAATCTTATGAGCCGAAGTAGCTTCGGAGTTGTTTGTGGCAACCAGTTTTCCGCTGTGAGAATATAGTTCGGTGGTGACAAGATAAGGCGTTGCACTGCCAGCCGATTTTTTAACCGCTGTTGTAATCTGTATGTTGGCCGACTGTTGGGAAACCTGTGAAGAAACGATTTGCACGCCCCAATTTTCGATATGCGTTGGGCTTACGATGGATAGCCATACATGGCGATAAATACCTGAACCAGAATACCACCGCGAATTATCACCCTCATTTTTCACACAGACCGCGATCACATTGGCCTGACCTGCAGGGTTCAAATATTCGCTCAAATCGTAATGAAATGAGGTATATCCGTTAGGATGATTACCCAAATGATGCCCGTTAATCCAGACATCGGAATTCATGTAAACGCCATCAAACTGAATATAAACTTTTTTGCCGTTTGCACTCTTATCCAAAACAAAACGCTTCCGGTACCAGGCAGTACCGCCAACGGTAAACGCGGTTGCATTTTTACCGGCTGCACCTTTGTAAAACGGACCAGCAACACTGTCCGAAGAACTATCATTCAAATCTTCAATACTCCAATCGTGAGGGACATTTAATTTACGCCATCGCGAATCATTGAAATCTGTTGCCCTGGCGTCAATATCTTTTCCCTTTCTGAATTTCCAGTCAGCATCAAAAGCAATTAACCGGCCGGCAGCAACAGGCTTGCTGGTTTCCTGGCTAAAACCCTGCGTGGCAACTCCGGAAAGAATTATCCCCCAAATAAATAGATATAGCTTCATTTGTTTAATTTCTGGTTGTGAAAATCTTGACAGGCCCTACCAAACCATTGGACATGAATTGGCCCTCCGATTTTTTGAACTGTTTATAATGTTCGTTCCCCGCCATCGCTTCCCCGATAAAATGGTTTACCAAAGTAGGCAGGACCCGGATTTCAATTTTATTTATTCCTTTTTGCAGCCACTCACCCACATCCAAAACATATGGGGCGTAAATTCTTTTCCCGGCCGCTTTGCCATTAATTATTACTTCGGCAGTATGATAAACCTTGCCCATATCGAGAAAATAGTGACTGTTGGCACCAACATCTTTCAGTTCAAAAGCGCTGGTGTATACACTTTCGCTTCCGATCAATTTGAAATCTTCATTTGTTTTCCAGTCAAAAAGGTTGCTCTCTGTCACTTTTACACCGTCCGCAACGATCGTCCATTTGTCAAGATTTGAAAGTGTTACCGCGTTTACAGGATTTAAAACTGGTTTTGAAAGCAAAGTATTCTCCACCCGGCGGTTTGCGGAAGCATACAGTATTACGGAGCCGTACGGCGGGATACGATAAGTTGCTTTTCCCCTATTTATGTTTTCAGTCAGACTGCCCTTCTCGGCGTCAAGCCAGTAACTATATGCGTATTTTTTATCCAGCGAAAGCGAAATGGTTTGCCATTGATCACTCTTGTTCCAGATAAACTGAATCCGGCTTCCGTCCGTCATTTCCCTTTGAACCTGACGGGTAAAACTGTAAGGTCCGTCAAACTTTACGGTTTGTTTTAATGTCAAAATCCAGTCGGGCAACTGATTACCATTGGTTATCTGCCGACTATTCTTCTGTTTAACAGCTGTTTTCAACAAGTTTTCTACCCGTTTGTCATTTTCTTTCCAGTTTAGAAAAGAAGGCTGTTTGGTTGGCAAAACACCCGAAGTCAACAATTTCATGCCTTTGCCGGCCAGTTGAGCTATTTTTTGCGAAGTCTCAATTTCCATGCTAACCCGGTCCGACAGTATAAGTGCCTGATAGATATTTCCCCTGATATTAATCTGCTGATCCTTCGTCAGTGCAGCATCCTGAATGGAATTGCCATTTACCCATTCCCAGGTGATACCCTTTGCTTCCAGCTGATTGATAAGTTTCCACGTTTTCTCCGCCCACACATGTTTGTCATCCAGGGCTTCCTTTGGTTTGTTTAACGGCGGTTCCACGCCCGGCATTTCTCCCATCGTCATTATTTCCTCTGGATTCTCCGGCATCTTGTCCACATTCATGTAAGGAAAATAAATCAACACATCAGCCCTGGGCTTTCCCGAGCGTAACGCGTACTGTATACGCTGAATGTATTGATTGATATCCTTTTGATATTTCCAGAAAATATCCGATTCACCGTAATGTGAGGAAAAATTGACGACCGGCAGCGCAGCGCTCGAAAATGGATACCAACCTTCCCTGGCAAAATTCTTGGGAACATAGCGATATGGAATGCCGTGATAAATGATCTGCTGTGCACCGGCAGCAAACAATTTGTCCACGGCCAATCGCGTTTTTTGAGGCGTTGTCATGTACGCCCTGTTCATAAACACCACTGATTCAGACGAAACAAGGGGCCTGTTATAGAGGTGCGCGCCCGAAGACACAATTTTCATATTGGCCTCCGACGCCAGCATACTCTCCATTTCCGGTATCGACGCCTGTCCCGCAATGGACATCATATCCATATTTAGCCCATAAGCCTGTGTCCGATGCAACAACCCTTTCGGCTCCATGAAGTTACGGCTCGTTTTCAGAAAATGTTCGCCGAGCAGTTCACTCAGCGTCAGATCATAGTCGTAACGTATCCTGGCGTCCGTCTCAGCGTCAAATGTGAAATCCTTTGGTGCATTCGGGTTCATGAACTGGACGTAGTTATATCCGCGTTGCATATTTGCTGCCAGATAAGGTGTAGGGTCATAACCCCTCCTTTTCTTAAAATAAGCGATAAAATCAGCCGAATAATGTCGGTCAGCTTTGAATTCGTAACTATCGTTGAAGATAGCGCGCATGGGGTTGCCAAAATAGGGTTTTAACCCTGTGCGCTCGCCAAACAAATGGTTGTAGAGTTTTAGCACCTTTGTGGAATCAAAATGGTCAACCACATAAGCCTGTTTCGCTTCGGATGTCATGGCTTTT
The DNA here is from genome assembly GCF_024220585.1 of Dyadobacter diqingensis. Taxonomy (GTDB): domain Bacteria; phylum Bacteroidota; class Bacteroidia; order Cytophagales; family Spirosomataceae; genus Dyadobacter; species Dyadobacter diqingensis. Next base: position 286,742 of record NZ_JAMXKF010000004.1, on the reverse strand, counting down.
TCACCACTGGGCAGACTCCAGTAAGCAATGATTTTCCAGTTTCCTTCCGGTAATGTGCAGCGTATGGAATCGTTTTTTACTTTTTCTGTCAGAATGATGCTGGCGTTTATCTCCAATGGAATTGTCCTCAGTGATAGCGCTTCTTTCCCCCCTTTAACTTTTGAAGCCACAACGGCCTGCAACACGGAGGTACCTGCTTTACTTGTTATCCGGGGCAAAGCCACCGCAACAGATTTTCCACCCCCAATTGTTATCGCTTCAAATTTGAGGTTTCGAAAACCCTCATCCGCTTCTAAAATAGAGCTGCCGGCCGGCCAGCCGCTCCCGTTGGTCATGTCTACGATAAGCCCTCTTTTACGGGATTCTTCCATAACCATTTTCACATGGTCATAATATTCGGGGCTATCCCAGCTTGACAGTTTATCCCGATTTTCAGCGGTAATGGGTACGCCCAGTTTTAGCGTCTGTATCTCGACGCCTGCAAATGCATTGTCCGCAAAAAGATTGATTTCCCGTTGCAACTCACCGTTGTCAACGTCATTCCCCGGCCACCACCATCGGGCCATCGGGCCAAATTCCTGAGAAGGGTTTTTAAATTTCGCCGGGTCAAAATCGTATTGCGGAAACCATTTTGACGGTTTTTCTCCGACCGGTCGGAAAGCGAGCGTAATAAGTAAAATACCTGAAATAGCTAGTATTGATCTGGTCATAATTTCACCTGATTGGAAGTAAATGAGCGGACTACCGGGTTTTCTGACTTGCTTTAATTTGCAGGGGATTTCTGCTACACAATTCGCTGTCGAATCTTTTGACTTCTACTTTCTCTGCAACCAGTCAGAAATTAATACATGCGGCAATGAGTAAAAAAACCCGCGTCAGGCACTCACTGCACATCATTTGTTTTCACAAAACATTCGTACTATTCTTTCAAACGTTTTGCCGTTGCGTCAAAACTATCCATAAGCATTCCTTTCAGATTATCATTATCCACCTTGGCCAGTTCGAGCGCGATTTCACCTCCTTGTGAAGACTCGAAATAGATTACAATTTTATTAGCACTTTCTTCCACCTTTGTAATCGGTCTTTTTGCTTGTGTTGCGTCTGATGCATTGGCCAGCTCACCCGACAGCTTGCCATCCTTGCGTGTCAGCGTAGTTAAAAACTGGACATTACCATTGGGGGTTCCGGAAAGGCTGATCTCCCATTTCCCGGCAAAAAAATCTGAGGATGGAGTTGTCTGGGCAAAACTTTTGCAGAAGATACCCAGGAACAAAACGGCTAGAATAATGCTTACTTTTTTCATTACAATGATTGATTAAAAATGAATTGAATAGTTAATTTCTTAGCGGGCTTCTGTGATTTATTCCTTGATCCGAACCGCAGTTGCATCAAATCTGTCCATGATCGCTCCTTTCAAATGGTCGTCGTCCACTTTTTCCAAAGCCAGCCCAAGATCCATTCCCTGTGTTGAAAAATATATTAGCATTTTCCTCCCATCCTCTTCGATCTTCGTAATAGGCAATACCTCAGCCATTTTCCCTGATGGGTCTTTGAGTTCTCCGGATAGTTTACCATCCTTTCTGGTTAATTCCGTAACCAGTTTTGAATCGCCATTGGGTGTGCCCGTAATTGAGATTTCCCATTTCCCGGTAAAAAAATCGGCAGGTGCCGCAGTTTGCGCAAAACTTTTAAAGCCTGCGCACAAAAGTAAAGCTACGATAAGGGTACTCGCTTTTTTCATTGCTATCATTAATTGAAGTTGAATACTGTTTTAATCCGTGAAATTTTCACCTTGGTGATTCAGACACTTTGATTAATGGGTCAAAATTCAATGACTGCAAGAAAAAAGCATGGCAGTTCGTCGCCGAGACGGACAAAAACGGGGGTGAAGCGAAAATAATATTACTATTCCTACATTAATTGATAATAAGTAACTTCCTGGTTAAGCTTATCTGCGATGCAAAACAGATTTCAAAGCAGCTCCCTAATGGCATAAACGTGCAAACTGCCAGACCTTTATCCATAAGAATAATGACCTGGCAGCTTGCGTTACCTTACCCGAAGAAAATCAATGTATCGTGATAACTTTCCCTGTACCCGCACCGAGCACACTTTTCTGGTATCCGAAGATAACTTGTTTCATCGTGACCGGGATATGACCGGGAAAATAGGAGAAATATTCCGGCGCATCTTCCACAACCGTGGGACTTACCACGTTAATCCGAACACCGTTTTCCAACTCAATCGCCGCTGCACGAACAAAAGCCTCAATTCCTCCGTTTACAGCCGACGGGTTAGACCCACTTAGCACAGGATCGTACGTCAAAACGCCGGAAGTTAAGGTAAACGAACCCTTCGGATTGATATAATTTTGTCCGATCAGTACCAGATTAATTTGCCCCATCAACTTGCTATCGATGCCCTTTCTGAATTCCTTATCAGTCATGGTTTTCCATGGGCCAAAATAGGCGTCACCTGCTGTCGATATCAATGCATCAAACGGCCCTACCTGTCTGAATAAATTTTCTATGGATTCAGGTGAAGTAATATCTGCCTGAAAATCCCCGCTTTTAGAACCCACTCTAATGATCTCATGATCTTTTTCCAAAGAACCTGCAACCCGTTTCCCAATGGTTCCTGATGCGCCTACAATGATTATTTTCATTTTCTGATGTGTTAGTTTTAATTTTATTTAAAATGGTACTTATCAATTATTCTGTTTAAAATTCTTCAAAAATGATCCGGTTGCTCACTGTGATACCGGCCGCAGTCCCGGTTGCAACTGCATTCGCTACTGTCCGCATACGCGTCGCATTATCACCACAGGTAAAAACGCCGGGCACGGAGGTTTCCTGAAAAACATCTGTTTGGATATAACCTTCGGCGGTTAGTATGCATCCCAGAGACTCCGGGATCCAGCAATGTTGTTCAAACGGATTACGCGCATACATAGCCGTTGCCAAAACTTCCGTACCATCTCTAAAAACAATGTTTTTGAGATACCCGCCTGTATGTTCCAATCTTTCAATTTCCTTTTCGACAACTCTGATATGGTGCTTTTCCAGTTGCTCCGTTTGTTCCTTCGTCAAAGTTGAACTTCCATTGGTTAACAAGGTCAGATCTTTTGTCCAGTTTGAAATCAGCCTGATGAGTTCAAAACCGGATTCTCCATTCCCTAGAACAGCGGTTTGCTTATTTTTGACCTCGTAACCATGACAATAAGGACAGTGAAGTACTGAAATGCCCCAGCATTCGGAAAAGCCGCTTATGTCAGGTAAAATATCCCGGATACCTGTGGCGAAAATCACTTTTTTGCACCGAAACACTTCACCCGACGCAGTATATATTTCAAAACTCTTTTCTGTTTTTATTCCTTTAACCGCCAGCCCGTTAAAAAAACTAACCGTTTTATATATGGCTAATTGTTGCTCTCCTAGTTTTGCAATCTCTTTCGGAGGTTTGCCATCCTGGGTCAAAAAATTATGCGAATATGGAGTTTGCCTGTTACAAGGCTGATCATTGTCCATAATCAAAACCTCTTTTAACGCCCGGCCCAGCGCCATGCCCGCCGCAAGTCCGGCATAACTTCCTCCAACGATGATCACGTCGAAAATTTTGTTGTTTGTCATTTTCTTACGGTTTGAATGTAATTATTGCACTTGAAATAGCCTTATCTCCCATCGGTTTTGGATTGGCCTAAACGAATGAAAAAATCAAGCAACGGGAGCCCAACAAACACGATCCAGGGAACCAATGCAATCGTCAGGATGAATGTTCTTTGGTACAATGGCAATTCAGACAATAACCTTCCGAAGAAAAACAGAAACAACGTGATGGACGGGTAGATGACGACCCAGATTTTGAAAGATGCGATTAATTTATTCTTTGTTTTCATACCCTGGAAATTACTTTTTGGCATATCAGTTTGACTATGCAAAAGTATTTCGCTGGCGAAGAAGATGGATAGGACAAAAATGCAGTTAAGCAGGATTTACTTAAAGTTGTGCCTGAATATCTCAGGAGACGCCCCAACATGTTTTTTGAAAAACCTGATAAAGTAGGATACATCTTCGTACCCCAAATGGTATGCTATCTGGTTTATCTGGTTACCCGTTGCAAGAAGATATCTTTTTGCTTCGAGTATAATGTATTCGTTAATAAGCTCAGAACAGGTTTTATCCAGCGTTGACTTGGTAATTGCGTTAAGCTGGTACGCAGTGAGGTTCAGCATTTGCGCGTAATCCGAGACCTGTTTATGGTTTGCAACATGAAACGTTATCAATTCCAAAAGCTCTTCCAGGCGATCCTGCATATATTGACTGCCTTTGCCACCAGAGTTTTGCGGGTTTCGGCTTTGTCTGACCAGTTCAATGAAAAAAATATCGAGACTGGCTTTAATGACCTCCTGAAACTTATCCTCTCTGGCGGAATACTCCTGGAAAATATAATTCAGGAGAAAAAGTAACTTGCTAAACCTGGCAACATCAAGCTGACAGTAATTTTTGCTGCTCACCTTTCGCAATATCTGAATGCCCGATTGTTCAAGCGGAGAATAAAAATCGCTGGCAAATTCCATGAGATAACCAACACTGCCTCTGTCCAATGTCAGTTTATGAACCTGCCCCGGGCGCATAAAGAAAATGGAAAAGTTTGTCACGGGGTACTCAACAAAATCGATGTAATGCACACCAGAACCTTTTTCTATCAGCAGAATATAAAAGAAACTATGCCGGTGAAGCGCCTGAACCATATCTTCCCCCGATAACAGGTTCTCCACTTTCCGTATCTTGAAACTGCTTAAAAAATCCGGCTCTTTTACCTTTGTGTTGATATGCCTTACTGGTATTTTCTCCATTTACTGCTGTAAAACTGCGTACATCCTTGCTGAACAATTCACATCTCAAATGTAACACATTCAAGGGATCGGAAATAATGGCGATAAGTTTGACTATTGACGAAAACAACTGTGGCTTCATACTCAAATCTAAAAGTAAGACTTGAATACGAAGCCAGCAAATTGTTTTATTTTCAATAAAAAGCAGCAACTCTTACCACACTACTTCACATCCCAAAATATCTTCGATGTTACTACGTCACCCCCCATCGCATCGGCCGCGACTTTGTAGTTGGCGTTGTTAAGATTTTGTTCTGAAAATGGGTAAGGAAAACGGAGCGGAATTTCCGATTGAGCCTGCTCTGGTTTTTCCAGCACCGGATAGTCCAGCCGCCTCCACTCTTTCCAGCCTTCAACCGGCTGATTGTACAAAGCGATCCATTTTTGCATTCCGATACTCTTCTTCCAATTTACTGCATCCAAAATCACCTCTGGTCTAAGCAGATAGGCGTCAGCTTCCGCAGCGCTTCCGCCCCAGTCGTCCACAATAGAGGAGGTAATGGCTGCCTTGTAGTGCTCCGCGGCGGTACCCGGAACAACAAAGTTTCTTAATCTGGCTTCTGCTAGTAAAAATTCTATCTCTGTGTATGATAAAAGTACACCGGGTAATTTTGGATTGCGGAGTAACGCACTCGGCTGGGCAAATCTGGAATAGACATTGGACGCACCATAAATACCGCCAACATATTTTCCTGCATTCGGGCCAGCAGTAGCCGGCCGGAAATATTCGTCGAGACGTGGATCGGCCAGGCCATTCAGTACATCGACAAAAGTATTGGCGCTTACGTTATCATTCCGTTGCCGTAATGCATCATAAATAGGATTGGCAGTGGGTGTGTTCGCCGTATAAATCAACTTCGCGTCGTCAGTGCTGGCAGAAAATACGTGGCCCGCAGCTTCTTCCACGACTTTTTTCGCCGTTGCAACGTCGGCATCTGCAATGGTAATACCGAGCCTCAGTTTAAGCGAATTTGCAAACTTTATCCAGCTCTCGACGCTACCACTGTAATACAAATCGGCGGTTCCTAATCCGGCTGCATCCTTGTTTTTGTTTAACGACACAATTGCAGCATCCAAACGGGCTATCAGATTGCGATAAATATCACCATCGTCATCATAACCGGCCTGAACATTGGAAAAGTCCATGGCCTGGGTATAGGGAATATTACCAAAAGTGTTTACCAAAACCGACCAGGCATAAACTTCTAAAACCTCTATGGCCGCTAGCTGGTTGGCTCTCTGTGGTGCAGCAAGAAAAATGTCCGCATCAATTGTTCTTTTGGCTTCGCGCAAATCACTCAGCACGTCACGGTACAATATGTCCCAGAAGAGCTTGTTAATTTCTCTGGTGTTGATATTGTACTGGCTTTCGTCGGGATATTGCACGGCCGCCCAGTGCTGCAAATAATATCGGAAAGGATTACTGTTGTAGTCGGCCGTCGTGATGATATTGGACAAGTTGAACTGGGCGTTGCTCACGAGCGTGACAGCCGGCACCGCAGTTGCTTTTTTTGAGTCTATATTAAAATCTTCATCCAGGTCATTTACACAGGAACTTGCCATAAACAGGCCCACAATACTATAAATCAATGTCTTTTTCATGTGATGCTAATCGTTAAAATCTCAGTTTGATATTAAATCCAATGTTGCGGGCGGTAGGATATGCCCCACTCAGAAAGCCCATCCCCAGGTTCCCAGTCCCAAGGCCAGCCTCTGGGTCCGAGTACGGAACATCCTTCTGAATGATCCACAGGTTTCTACCCACCAATGACAGATCAATTCCTTTGAAGATTTTTAGCCGTGATATGAGACTCGCCGGTAAAGAATAATTCAAAGACGCTTCCCGAAGTTTCACAAAACCGGCACCATAAACGTGCGCTTCGTTGGGAGCATTGGAACCCAGTGAGCTCTCGGTATTTTCCAACCGTACATCATTTACGGAGCCATCTTCTTTGACGCCTTCCAAAAGAATTCCACCGCCTTCTGCAACCGGTAATCGTGATGGTTTGCCCAATTCATTCAGCCTTGCTGTTTCAGGATACAAACCTGTTCCAAAGCCATAGAAAGTGTCGAGATTATATAAACGCCCGCCATGCTTAACGTCGACTAAAAAGTACAACGACAAACCTTTGAAACTTATCGTATTAGAAATCCCTCCTATCCATTTTGGGTTGGGATCTGCAATTTCCTTGGTGGGTTCAGAGCGCACGTACTGGCCGTCTTCGTCAATTAGCCTGCCTCCGTTTTCATGCATAACAAAACCCGTCCCTCTGATTACCCCAAACGGACGCCCCACTGTTGCATTGGAACTTACTCCTGTCTGATATTCGGCCAATATCATATTATCCCCCTCAGCCAGCGCTATTATTTTATTTGTGTTCCGCGACCAGTTGGCATTAACCGTCCAGGAGAACAACTCCGTTTTGACAGGTGTCCCCGAAAGTGAAATTTCAACGCCTTTATTCTGCACCTCCCCCGCATTCACAAACTTGTAACTATAACCGCTTGTCGTAGGCACGGACACCGGCAGAATCTGGTTGATGGTATTGGCCTTGTAAGTCGTCACATCAAATCCCAGCCGATTGTTAAAAAACGCCATTTCCAGGCCGAATTCTGAGCTTTTGGTCCTCTCCGGTTTCAGGTTCGGATTAAATCGCGTATTAGGAACAGAATAAAGCGGGATGCCATCGAATCCTCCCACGGGTGTACCTGCTTCCTCATCTTGTTTGTTGTAATATTTATTGATAGCCGCAAAAGGTGCGTCGCTGCCTACTTCTGCATAGTTCGCCCGTAATTTACCGTACGTTAACCAGGGTATTTCTTTTAAAAGTTCTGAGAATGCAAAACTCAGGGCCACCGAAGGATAAAAATAGGCGTTGTTACCTCTTGGCAAAGTCGACGACTGTTCTCTTCTGGAAGATAAGTCAATAAAAACCGTCTCTTTGTATCCGAGCGTTGCATTGGCAAATACCCCATCCACGGCTATTTTTTGCTCACTTTCAATGGGTGGAGACAGCAGGTTCAGGGAATTTGACAGCGCATATAAGCCGGGTACAACCAAACCGCCACTGGTTGAAGCCCTGACCGTGCTCAGCCGTGACCTGCGCATGTTCAGCCCCACAATACCCGTCAGATTAAACTCCTTGGAAATTGTTTTGTGGATATTGGCAAACAGATCAAAATTGAACTCGCGCGACGTCCGGTTGTAACGTCGGTAATAAGGATCGTGATCGCTGTTCGTACTTCCGACTGCAAACCTTTCTTCCTGCTTTTCATCATAGGTATCAAGGGAAAAACGGCCGGTTAATTTCAGCCAGTCGGCAACTTCGTAGTTCATAGCCATATTCCCGAACGTCCGGTAACGACTGTCATTTTCATAGTTTTCGTAACGCGTAAAGTAAGCGTTATCAGAATAGGCTGCGACCAAATCATCGGGACCTTTCCAGTTCCATGTAATATTTTTCCGGTTGCGAAAATAAGCTTCCTTTTGTTCCTTCAAATCGACGTTGGTTTGAAACCATTGCCGCAAACCCAGCATCGGGTTGATAGCATCATAGCCGGAACCATATCTTCCTAACCCCTCCTGCTGACTGAAATTTACGGTTGCACTGGCAGATAACTTTGAGGTCAAATTCAGTGATCCTGAAAAATTTACCATATTTTTGGTGATATGGCTGTTGGGTAAAATACCTTTGTCGGTATTACGGGAATAGCCGAGCTTAAAAAGAGCCTTTTCGTTACCGCCATCAATGATAATACTGTTATTGTTGGAGACGGATTTTTCGAAAAAATATTCCGGACCGTGTTTGGCAGCTATCCATGGTCGGGTTTTCATATAATTCGGTGACGACGGATCAAAAGCATCCCAATGGTAAACCTGGATCGAGGGATCAAATGCGTAACCATAGGAAGCATCATCTGAAAAGGAAACCGTATTGTCCTCAACCCCATCGCCATCCACATCAAACTCGCCCCAATACTCGCCGTAACCTGCTCCATATTGTTTTTGATAAACCGGCAGTGTTTTTTTATCAACCGAACCGAAGGTTACACCACTGTTCAGCGTCACGCCAAGTCCCTTCCTTCCCTTTTTAGTGGTTATCAAAATCACCCCGTTCGAAGAGCGGGAACCATACAGAGCCGTGGCTGCCGCCCCTTTTAAAACGGTGACCGAAGCAATGTCATCCGGATTGATGTCACCGACTGGATTTCCATAATCAAATCCACCTCTGCCGGTTGACTGGTTAAGCGTATTGGAGGCATCATTGCTAACCGGAACGCCATCTATGACAAACAACGCCTGGTTATTTCCAGTTAACGATTTAATCCCCCTGATCACGACATTGGATGAACCGCCCAGGGTATTGGTTTGGGTAACATTCAGTCCCGCAACTTTGCCGGCCAGAGCGTTTATCATGTTCGGATTCCGGCCAGCGGTAACGGCGGCTCCGTCAATCTGAGTCGCTGCATAAGGCAGCGCATTGCGCGATCTTTCCACACCCAAAGCCGTTACCACCACTTCTCCCAACAGCCGGGTATCGGTACTTAATGTCACCTTAATCACAGAAGATGCGCCAATCGTAATTTCTGTGGTTTGATAGCCAATCGAACTAAAAACCAGAATGGTAGTTCCCGACGGCGCTGTAATACTAAAATTGCCAGTTGCATCGGAGACAGTGCCAATCTGGGTGTCTTTGGCCAAAATGTTAACACCGGGCAGGGCCTCGTTTGTAGAAGCATCTGTGACATGCCCGGTAATCGTTTTGCTCTGTGCGAGCAGGTCGTGAAGCGAGAAAGTCAGCAGGAAACAAAGCAAGAATATTGTTTTTTTCATAGCAAAAAGATTAATTAAACAGTTGATTTATCTGGTATTCAGGAGTGAACTTGCTGGTGGAAAGGATGAGAAAACGAACCATTTAACCCTTACTGAAAATGCGCCTGACTTCCGGTAACTTATCATACTTTTCAATGACATAATCGGATTAACTGTCCATTAAGTATGGAAATAAGAAGGAAATTCCGGCATAATAAAATTTGTCGCCGGACAACTGAAAAGCCTGTCTGCTGTGACAGAAAAAGCATACAAACGGTGTTTATCTACGAAATCAGGAGGTTTTAAATCTATATTCTGTTGTCTGACACCATGAGCAAGTCGTCTGTCGACAGGTGTTTTATGCGACGATTAATTTAGGTAGTATAGCCCGAACATTTGATCCGTGATCGGTCTCACCATTGAGAGAATTTCCGAAACAGTAGAAAAAGTCGTCCCGTAAGATTCTGTTCCCTATTCGATTTCCATTCAAATCGGATAACATATATCGTTATACGTAATTACCCGGAATATTTCATTGAAACAAAACGTAAGCCCCCGAACGCAAAAAGCTTATGAAACTGATTTTCGAACCAGTTTCATAAGCTTTTTAATATTTATGACACTCACCCGGCCCGATTTAAGTCAGCCTGGCCAAATCTGTGTCATTTTTCGATGAACAATTAAAACCTATTTCAATACAACGCTTCTTATCGCTACGCCCTGCAGAGCTTTTTCTGGCTGGCTGGCATCTTTTACTATTGAAATCTGCAATGTTTCAACACTTGCCAGATCCAGTTTGCCGGTAGCCGTGTTGGTTTCAACAAGGTAAGGCAAAAAGCCGGGATATGGTCTTGGCAAACTGACAAAACTTACTTTTTCCAACGCATCAATCTTCAGCGCATATTCTCCAATCTTTTCCCCCACTTTCACCGTACCTCCAAAAACGGATCCATCTTTACCAATTAACGCCAGTTGGATCTGACATGGCTTATCTGTCAATGAGTGGCCTGAAAAAACCAGTTTTTTAGCAGAACTAAAATCTGTTTTACGCCCATCCGTCTTCTGTTTGAAACTAAATCGCATCGCGTAGGCTTCCGGTTTCTCCAAACTTATCTGTAACTCAGCTCCTGCATTTTCAGACAAAGGAATCAGCTGAGAAGTTTTCAGGTAAGGCCTGATCAGCTTCTCAGTATCAGACTCAGCATCAAACAATACAACCGGGGCAGATTTGGACCCGACACGAATCTGGTACGCGTTGTCATCAAAAAAATCCCAGTCCTGAGGCGAGGTTGACAGTCCCGAGGGATAAGTTTTATAAACGTTATCTTCCTTCACTACAACATAATATTTCAGATAACCCGGTTTAACAACTTCTGCCGGAATTTGCGCATAAAACCCGTAACCGTGCTGATGCGCAGGTTCTATCGGGAACGGCCGTCCATCCGCTGGATAAATCCAAACCTGAACATCATCCGGTGCCTTTGGCGACACAATGGTAAAATCCAACCTGACACTTTCCCCGGCCGAAACTTCTGCCTTTGGTTCGTGAAGCACATGGGTTTGTTTTAGGGTGCCGCCGGGAGCAACAAATTCGCCTATCCTGATATTATCAAACCTACTGTCGCTGTCGAAATTTGCTGTTACCCCGTTTCTGACAAGCAGATAACTCCCGGGCGCAACTGAAAATCCACCCTGATTTATCTTTTTCGCTACCGTGTTGCCCTTATTCAACGGAACAATGCTGAATTCCTGGCTTAAATCAGGCAAATCAATCACGATGGGCCAGTTTCGCCAATTGACCACTGCAAGTTCCTTTTTCAAACTGTTCCTTCCAAAAGGGTCTTTTATCCAAACCGCATCAGGTAAAACTTCCAGTCGCCACACGCCATTTTCAAGCTTATCCAGAAAGTAGGCACCAGTTCCTTCATATTTTACGACTGTGGAATTGCCAAAGCCGCTCACATGCTGTAATAATTCCCTGGCTGGCGGAACTGTCGATGTATGGTTGGTATACATAAATTTTTCCTTTGTGACCATTTCTGCAAGATCCTGGCCGTAACTAACCCGAAATTCACCAAAAGTGGTATCCGCCGGAAATTTGCCAAAACTTTTATACAATGGCACAAGATGGAAAACTTCTGACGCAATTTTTAAACTTAATGCCTTTTGAGGCGCGTAAACCAGATTCATAAAATGCGTGTCATACTCCGTATTGGCCCAGGCAAAAAAGGTCGGATCGTATGCAAATTGGGTAGCTACCTGCATACCCGCCGTACGAAAACTACGCGCCATAGCCGGATAAATGTAGGAACGCCCAACATCTGCGGCGTCAAATTCATATACAATTTTCGCCAGTTTCTTAAACTTCGGTTTATCCGCAAACGGGATTTTGTAATCGTCGACGTTTGGCAGCAAATTACCCTGAATTTCATGTTTTGATTGCAATCCCGTGGGATACCACTGAAACGTACCACCCTCAATGTCAGCATCAAGATAAGCATCTGCCAAATGGATACTATGGCTGATGTTATAAAAAACCGGCTTTTTACAGCCGGTTTTGCGCATGGATTTCACCATGCCATTGATAAACGCTGTCACGTCGGCGGGCACTCCGCCATGCTGTGGTTCATTACTTATCTCAAAAGCAATCAGGTCCGGTTCGTTTTTATAGGCTATACCCGTGTAAGCGTTAACATGGTTGAGAAACTGATACAAATACGTCTGTTGTGCTTTGATCGCATCCGGATTCGTCAGGCAATTTGCCTTGCCATATTTCGCGGAAAAACCAGGCGTTTTTTCGTCAGGCTGCGGCCAGCCGTTGCCCCAATAGGCAATCGGTGTAATGATAAACTTCATACCGCGCTCCTTCATTTTCTTAATGGCGTAATCCAGTAATTTCAGATGCTCATTGTCGATAAGGTTTCCCAGGGTATCGCTGATCTCCGTATCCCAGACATGCACGCGGTATGCGTCCAGCCCCAGCCTTGCGAAATGGTATACATCATCGTCAATTGCCTTCTCGTGTGATACGTTCAACTCTCTCGCCACCCGGTACCCATAGGCAAATGGCAAGGTATAATTTACACCGAAACCATGGACCTCCTCCTTCGTTTTCCCCCAGCGCATAACGCCCTGTTTGTCGACATAAACGTCATTCGTACTTTGCGAAAAGACAGATGGAATTACAAAGAAAAAAATCGACAAAAGAAGACCGGTAAACTTCATTTCGGTAAATATTAATTTTAATTAATTGAGAAACTGCGACTTTTATCCACTCAATATCCCTGGGTCTGCTTGATTTTTCCCTCACCCACATTGATAACATACTGGGGCACCGGAAACAACTCCGAAGGACCATGCGTAACTTTCCCGGCAGCTTCCAGTGCGGATGCCCATTTACCATGACGGACCAGATCAATTTTTCTGATTCCCTCAAAGTAGAATTCCCAGCCTCTTTCACGCAGAATCGCATCATTGAAATCTGCCTTCGACGCCGTCGCAGCAGCGGGAAGCGCAGCCAATCCACCATGTTTCAGCCTGACCTCGTTTACGAGCGCAACAGCTTCGGCAGTCGGGCCGGCCTGTTGGTTAATGGCCTCAGCAAGCATCAGAACAATATCAGCATAACGTAAAACCGGTATGTCGTTGCCCTGAATATCAGCACCGGGAGAAGATTCGTCAGGATATTTTCTTAAAACCGGGCCACGCATATTGGCTCGGCTCCTGACCTTTCCTCCATTATCGGTATAGGTTGGAATGAGCAGCGCGCGCCTCTTGTCGGTTGCCTCAAAGGAATCATAAAATTGCCAGGTTGGACAGAATACTCCACTTGGGCTGCCCCAGCCTCCGCCCAGTTTTACACTCTTGAAGTCGCCGGGAAGACAATAAAGTGCCATGGCATTAAAATTCCCACCTCCCTCTCCGTTAGTCGGTGCTACGGGATCACAGTTTACAGCCCAAATTGTTTCTGAGTTTACCTCGGTAGACTCCCTGAAAAGACCTGCATAATCGCTGACAAGATTGTATTTCCCCAGTGTTATCGTTTCTCTTGCAGCCTTTTCCGCTTCCGCCCAGTTCTTTTCATTGAGGTATAACCGGGTTAACATACCCAGCGCGAGGCCTTTGTTGAACCTTCCGTATTCCGACGGGCTCAACGGCAGATTATCAGCAGCAAACCGCAGGTCCGAAACGACAGTCGAAACAAAAGACTCTCTGGACGGACGAGTAAGATCACTTTCAGCATCCGTATTGATTTTGGAAGCATCGAGAATGACCGGAACCGGGCCATACATATGTAGCAGATAGTACATCGTCCAGGCGCGTCCCATCCGTGCTTCGGCAATAAATTTCTTTTTTGCGGTTTCACTGATCGTCGACTTTTCCACGTCGGCAATGACCTGCGTCATGCGTGTCACATAACGGACTTTCTCAAAATGGCTCTGTTTTCCCTGTGTTTTCAGGAAAGTAAAATCTCCTTTACTGAAAAACTCCCAAAAACCGCCCCACTCCGTAAAAATGTTCATCTGATCAGTCGGCAGGTCAAACATGGCAAGATGGCCGTATTCAGGACTGAAGAACATATTTTGATACTCGACATCGCTATATCCCCACTTTGAGCCAAACGGCTTATAGGCCTGCAATGCGTACAGTTCAAAATCCGCTTCTGTCTTGGGGAAATTAGCCGGAGAAAGCACACCGGTGATCACCGGATCAAAATTATTGTTGCAGCTGCTGATCGAAACGACCGTAGCCATGACGCTGGCAAAGAATATTTTTTTCATGATATTGAATGTCTTGATGTTAGAAATTGGCCTTCAGTCCCAGCGATACTGTTCTTACCATTGGATAAGGTGCGGGACCGCCTTTGATCGAGCTGGCTTGTATTTCAGGATCCACGCCTTTGAAACCAGTCAGGATAAAGGCATTCTGAACGTCGGCGAAAACTCTTACGCTTTTTACATATTTGGCAAGACCCTCCGAGCTGAATGTATAACCCAGCGTAATGTTACGGCAGCGAAGAAAATCGCGTTTTACGAGACGAGTATCGAGTCCTGCATCAAGCGCAATAGCACCTTCATTGTAGGCTGCCCCAGAAAGGGTTCCGTTGGGATTGGCAATGCTCCACGCATCTTTGATACGCTCTGTACCACTTTGATTACCGGATAATAACCCGACCGGATCCCCCCAAAGCGTGGTGTAATCATTGCCCCAGGCGCCGTACTGCCCATACAAGAACACGCTCAGGTCAAACTTCTTGTAAGTGAAATTATTGCCAAGTCCCACAATCGCCTTCGGTATGCCCGAATAACTTTTCACGTCCTGGTAATCAAGTTTTGCGTCACCATTTTGATCTACAAAAATCGGATTTCCGGGTTTTGTTGCAGCAGCTGGCTGCCATGCAGGCACTTCCTGACCGACCTGTAAAATGCCGTTGGTCTTGTAAACGTAGATAATATCACCACCAACCGGATCATTGACATGACCATACTGAGCAGGCGGATCGTTTGGAAAACGTTGCACCCATCTATTTTTAAAATGTGTTATGTTAAACGTCGTATTCCAGCTGAAATATTTGGTCTTAACATTTTCGGTATTGAGACTAAGCTCGGCTCCCTTTCTGCGCTGATGACCGCCATTGATCGGAGAAGTTGAAATTATCGATAATTGCTGCGTGGTCGCGCTACTTAACAGTCTTGTCCGGTTTTCGGTAAAGACGTCGATTGAACCTGTAATCCGTTCTTTGAATAATCCGAAATCCAGTCCGGCATTAAAAGTTTTGGTAATTGGCCAGCGCAGATTTGGGTTATCAAAAGCAGTCAGGCGGTAAGGGAAGTAAACGACCGATCCGTTGCTGAATGTGACTGCATTCGGATCAGCACCATAGGCCCCGTAAGCCACACTACCCGGACGTTCCCCCGTTGTCCCATAACTGGCTCTCAGCTTCAATGTACTGATAGTCTTTATGTTCTCCATAAATCTTTCGTTGTTAATTTTCCAACCGGCGGAAACTGATGGGAAATTCTGATATTTATTATCAGGGAAAAATTTATCTGCTCCGTCTCTGCGAACGGTAAGAGAAAGGAGATATCGATCAAAGAAATCGAAATTACTTCTGACAAAAAATGACCTTAATTTGTTTACGCCACGATATGAGCCTATAACTTTTGGCCCTGTTGCAGAAGCCAGATTATCCGTATTGATCGCATCCTGTAAATTGGAAGTTTCAACACTGAATCCCGAATAGTCTTCCAGATACTGGCCTACACCAGTGACAACATCCAGATTAAGCCAGTCTCCGAAGGATTTCTTGTAGGATAATGTCCCTTCCATAGTCTGGTTCTGACGGCGTGTCTCAGCAAGCGAGGCTCTGGCCTTGTAAAGCTGTCCCCAGAAAACGGTGACAGGAATATAAAAATCACGCACCGAATACTCGCTGTTATTTCCGTAAAGCAGTTTCGCGGTAAGCGTGTTGGGAATAATGTCAATATCCAGCGAAGTGTTGGCAAGTAATCCCTGCGCCTTGGTTTTATCCTTGATATCAAGCAGTGAAACCGGGTTTCCCGTTATAGCAAACTGGCTGTAAGTACCATCGGTATTGTAAACCGGAACTGACGAAGGATAGGCAAGTGCCGCTTGCAGGGCATTAAAACCCTGTGCTCCCGAACCACCCGCCTGCCAACCTGCCTGCGGATTGCTGTATTTGTTACGGTTCGCATTCACGTTGACATTCAACCTGAATATTTTACTTAAAACAAACGATACATTTAACCTTCCTGAGAACCGGGTCAGATCTGATTTTTTCAGCGAACCTACCTGGTTAAAGTAGTTGCCCGAGAAAAAATAAGTCGCTTTTTCGGTTCCTCCATTAACACTGATATTGTGATTATCAACGCTTCCAGGGCGCAAAACCTCACCAAGCCAATCGGTACCGGCTCCCGCGTTCTGAATCTGCTGATCTGTATATTTCTGGGTATAACCACTCAAATCAGACGCTGCCTTGCCAAAAGGTGCCATGTTTCTGTCGGACTGATATTTATCCTTGCTCAGCTGATTATAATAAAGCATGTAATCCTGCGCATTAAGCGGTTTCAGGTACGGCATATTTCTCGAAAACGAATGGCTTCCGTCATAACTTACACTCATGCGTCCGGCCTTTCCCTTTTTGGTGGTAATAATCATTACCCCGTTTGCAGCAGAAACGCCATAAATGGCCGCACTGGCATCTTTCAAAAACTCGATAGACTCAATGTCGTTAGGGTTCAGTCCCGCAAGCCCTCCCCGGTTGACACCTTGTATTTCCACCGATCCGTTGCCTGGCTCCATGCTGCTGCCCGGGTAAACCACGCCGTCGATAACCAAAAGCGGATCTCCTTTTCCACGAATGGAAACTGAGATATTACCTCCGGGCTGCGAGCTTTGCTGCGTAACCTGCAAACCTGCCGCCCGTCCGAAAAGCAATTCAGACACGTTATTATTTGCTGATGTCGGGATCTTGGCCGGGTCCACTTTTGAGATAGCCGTCGTCAGGTTCTTTTTAGCCGTTGTTCCATATCCGACCACCACAACTTCATCCAGATTTTGTGTGTCCGTGATCAGTTTTATGTCAATAACTGTTCGGTTCGAAAGTGAAACCTCTTGTTTGACATAACCTATAAATGAAAATACCAGCGTCTGATTTTCGCCCGAAGCCGTAGGAATTGACAGTGAATAATCTCCATTCTGATCTGTGGATGTGCCAGTCGTATTACCTTTCAAAACAACGTTTACTCCGGGAAGTCCGCCTCCGGAATTATCGGTGACCTTTCCTTTTATGACCTGCTGCCCGAAAACAAGGGTGCAGGATACCATTAGGAAAATGTGCAAGAGCAGTAATTTTTTCTTCATTGCGTGATGGATTAAGATTTATGAATTCACAGCCTGAACTGCGATGCAAGGTAGATCGGATGGAAAATTTCGATTAGAAATAATCTGACACAAAGCAATAATTTTCCGATATTCGTATAGTATTTGTTATATTTTTTGTTCGAAAAATGAGTTTTTACGCTAAAAAAGGAATGCAACGGGACGGCAGGATCAGAAGAACATGGTTGATCATTTCCTTTTTAACGATGATATGTCTGGCCGGTTACGGGCAGGAAAAAATTTTCAGCACCTTATCTGTTCGTGAAGGCCTTCCGACCAACCTGATCAATGCCGTTGCACAGGACAAAAATGATTTCATGTGGATCGCCACCGGCGATGGCCTGGTACGTTACGACGGATATCGTTTCAGAATTTTCCGCAAAGAAGCCGGTGTCAATTCCCTTCCCGGCAACGAGGTCCAGACAATCCTGAGCGATGGAGACGATCTGTGGGTTGGAACCCGAAACGGTTTATGCAAAATCAACACGATAACGTTTCAAATCAAACGCATCCCGCTTGGTCGCCATACGGCGATACGCTGCATTTTAAAAGATGGTAACAAAGTCTTATGGCTCGGCACAACCACAGGACTCGTCCGATACCATATCAGGGATGCTTCTTTTAAGTTGTTCAATACGCAGAACTCGAAACTCAGCCATAACACGGTCCGGACAATTTATCAGGATAAAAGAAAAAATCTGTGGATCGGAACCTATGACGGGGTCAGCAAACTAGACGGCAAATCACAAACCTTTACCCGCTTTAACCTAAAAAAGAAAGGAAGCCCGCAGTTGAAAAACAATCTTATCTGCGATATTAAACCAGTTGCACAGGGCGGAGACTCACTGCTTTGGGTGGGCACAGATACAGGCCTTTGCAAGTTTAACACAATAACAGGTAAAAACGAGAATTATTCGGACGACAAACTTCGTCTGAGTAATGGTGTGGTCAAATCCATTTACACAGATCGCGAACAGAATGTCTGGCTGGGAACAGATTTTGGCCTTAATGTTTACAATTCCATTCGGCAAAAAAACCTGACCTATTTCCATAACCCGCAAGTACCCTATTCGATTGCCAATAATGTAATCTGGCAGATTTTCGAGGATAAAGCCGGCGTGCTCTGGTTTGTTACTTCCAACGGCATCAGCAAGATTAATCAGTATGACAACCTGTACCAGTACCATCATGTCACAAATCAGCTCAATGGACAAACTGTTGGCAATCAGGTAAAATCCATTTTAATCAGCAAAACAGGAATTTACTGGATTGGTACACTACACGGTGTAATCCGTTTTGATCCGGCGACCGGCGAAATGAGAAAATTTGACGCAGAAACGCCCAAGCAAAGCCGTTTACTGATCAACAATGTGACCACGCTTCGGGAAGATAGCCGCGGCCGTATCTGGATCGGGACTGTCGCAGGTATTAACGTATGGAACGAGCATACGCAGACCATGCAGAGCCTCACCGCCAGTAAGGCGACCGGATTGCTTTCCAATTATATCAATAATTTCATTGAGATCCCTGACGGAACGCTGCTCGTTGGAACCTGGGAAGGAGGAATTTTTCAGACAAAAGGAGATCTCGAAAATCCTGAAAACCTGAATTTTCGGCTGATATCCAAAGTAGAAACTGAGAAATTTTTATACGCCGCGGGCGCCATCTGGCTCATCGAATTTGATGAGCTGTTCCGGCTTGATCTGAAAACATTCAAAAAAGTAAAAGTTGCGGCTTTTCAAAAAGTGGCAGAAGGTAAAACGGTCAGCAGCTTTTTCATCGCAAAAAATGGAATGCTTTGGGCAGCGACACAAAACGGTTTGATCGGGTATAATGCTAAAACCGACCAAGCTAATTTTCATGCAATCCCAAACAACAACGTGACACGGACGGCTATCACCGAAGACAAAACCGGCAACCTATGGACGGCGACCAATACCGCTCTGGAAAAATTTACGATCAATAGCAAAAAAGTAGAATTTTACCCGCTTAACAAAAACCTGCCGCTCAAAAGTTTTTATGCAGGCTGCGTGGCCAGCTCAGATTCCGGGGTGCTCTTTTTCGGCGGGGACAATGGTTATATCTCTTTCTCTCCGGATAAAGCAGTCGCAAACGGATACAAACCCCGGGTGTTTTTGACCAATCTGCTGCTGAACAATCAACAGGTTTCCATCGGAGAAAAAATAAACGACCGGATCATTCTGGACAGAGACATATCATTTACCCCCAAAGTAGAGCTCGATTACGGCCAGCGTTCTGTTGAACTGCAATTCGCCGCCCTGCATTTCTGGCAACCCGAAATCAACACCTACGCCTACAAACTGGAAGGCGTTGATGAAGACTGGAACACGACCTCAGGACTGAAAAATTTTGCTGTTTATTCTAATCTTTCACCGGGCACTTATATTTTCAAAGTAAGGGGCACCAACAACAATGGCATCTGGAGTGACCGGATCAGCAGCACGGAAATCACCGTAAATCCACCTTTCTTTTTGAGCAAGGGTTTTCTCGCGCTGTATGCCTTACTTGCAGGAGCAGGGATATACCTCGCTTTGAGGATTTACTCGGGAAGGATAAAACTGGAAAATGAATTAAAGATCAGCAAGCTGGAAATAGCCCATGCCGAAGAAATCGAACAGACCAAAGAACAATTTTTTACAAATATCTCGCACGAACTGCGCACGCCGATCAGCCTTATTCTGCCTCCCATACATCAGATTATGAAGGACGGACAGCTGAGTCCCGAAAACCATGAGCTGATTGCGCTGGCCGAGAAAAATTCAAACCGGCTGCTTCGCGTGGTAAACCAGATACTGGATTTCAAAAAGATGCAGAGCGACACCCTTTATCTGAACCCGACCAGAGTGGAAATGATCGGGCATCTTCGTGAACTGTATTCTCACTTTTCGGATAAGGCGGTCAGACATCAGATTGAGTACATTTTCGAAAACAATGTGCCGTCCTGCGACATGTATGTAGACCCGGAAAAAGTTGAGACGATGATCCTTAATCTTTTGTCAAATGCGTTCAAATTCACCCCGAAAGGCGGCAGAATAACGTTTAAAGCCAGTGTAGTCCGGAATAGTGAATTTCCAGCGGAAGTATTTGAAATAGAGATCTCAGATACCGGCGTGGGTATTTCTACCGGGGAGCAGGCCCGGATTTTTGAGCGCTTCTATCAGACTGCCGAATCTGTTAAAATGGAAATGGGGTCCGGCATTGGTCTGGCTCTCACTTTGGAATACATAAAAATGCACAAGGGGCAAATTCATGTAAAAAGTGCGCCCGGACAAGGAAGCACCTTTACTATCCATCTGCCTTTTGAACAAACGAATGACATAACACCTGAGCATGAGAACATTGAGATAAACCAGGTTCTGAATGCTGCTTCAACTGTTCCGCTCCAACCTGCTGAACCGTTATCAGAACAGGAAAAACCATTACTGCTCGTAGTGGAAGACAACCCGGATATGATTGATTTTATCCGGATCAGTCTTAAAGATAAATATCGTTTTCTGTTGGCCGGAGACGGAGAAGAAGGACTTCAAAAAGCGAATGAATTCCTGCCTGACGTGATTATCTCCGACGTGATGATGCCGGTTATGGATGGACTGACTTTTTGTAAAAAAATCAAAAGTACACCTAGAACAAGCCAGCTGTCGGTGATCCTGCTCACTGCCAGAAGTCTGACCTCGCAAAAGATCGAGGGAATACGCACCGGCGCAGATGCCTACATTACCAAACCATTCGACATCGAACTTTTGGACGCTCAGATCGGGAATCTGCTTCACCGAAAAAAGGAGCTGACTGAGTATTTCAGGCACGAACTTATCGTTTCTCCGGCCAAGGAAACCAGCAGCGAAAGCATGGATGATAAGTTCGTCAAAAAGGTAATGAATATTATTGAAGCCAACATTTCAGATTCCGATTTCAGTGTTGAAATTTTGAGTTCGGAAATAGGTATGAGCTCTGCACATTTATCCCGGAAGTTAAAATCTCTGACACATTTTTCAGCAAACGAGATCATTAAAAAGTATCGGATAAAAAAAGCTTCATTACTTCTTGAAAATAAAGAAGGCAACGTTTCCGACGTGATGTACGACGTAGGATTTTCCAACCTCTCCTATTTCTCAAAATGTTTCCGCGAAGAGTTCGGTGTAACGCCAAAAGAATACTTACGGAGAAGTGGGAAAACATTTGATTTTGAGGAGATTTGAAACGCCAGACCGAAATTCATAGTTTAGTTTTAAAGAAAAACTAAACTATGATATTAACCAAAAATCCGTGTTTAAAAACTACCTCCTCTCATTATAAATCCCAAACTCCGCAACCGTTGGTGCTTCTTTGAAGTTTGTAAATTTCACCCGCACTTTCTGGCCATTGACGCGATCGAAGCGTATCACTTTGATTCTGTTTTCATTTATGCCCTCGCCCAACGGATACCATTTGTTATTAGCAAAATAATCCAGCTGATACCGGCCACCATGCACTTTGGACGAAGTGATTACCACATTATTAAAGCCGGTTTCCTTCACCAAATCCACTTCAAGCCAGGGCTCCTTAACACTCGGATTTGACTCCCAGCTGGTCTTAAAATTATCGTCATTGGCAAAGTCCATGATCATCATGTCATTCGCCCAGCTGGCATTCGCAGGACGGCCTTTGGCCAAATTGGAAGAGATAATCGGCCCGTCATTAGCAGGGAGCGTTGGAGTGCTAGCCGGTTTTTTATATAGTTTTCCGATTTCTTTCAATGTTGTAATCACATTGTCATCAATAAGCCCGTCCCGGTTTGGGGCCACGTTTAAAATAAAATTACAATACGATTTATTAAAAGGAATCAGATTTTTGTTGACAAGATCATCGGCCTTTTTGACCGGCGTTGTCGGAAAGGAAGATTTCCAGAACCAGTATTGATTGATCGGCAGACAAGATAACGCCGGCAACCTGTTGCTTTCTTTGGAAATGTGCTGCCCGGCTCCTTGCTCGTACGATTTTATATCGGTATAAAACAGCGCCTCAGACGGATATTTAGCAGCATTGAGGTCCATGACAAGGCAAGCTGGCTGTATCGATTTAACCAGATTGTAAATTTCCTCAAAAGGCACATCGTCATAAGAAATCCTTGACCAGGGTGCGTCCCAGCCGTCGATGATCAGTGCTGAAATCTCACCATAATTGGTCAGTAACTCCGTCAGCTGTTTTTTTATCATGGCAATATGGGCAGGCGTAATCTGCCCCGGACGAATTTTATGGTGGGTATCCAAAATGGAGTAATACAGCGTGACCTTCAAGCCCTGCTTGCGAAACGAACTGGCATACTCCGCCACGATATCCTTTTTATAGGGGCTGTTCATGACATTGTAATCCGTGGTTTTCGTGTCCCATATTGCAAAACCACTGTGATGTTTTGTCGTCAGGCACCCATACGTCATATTTGCTGATTTGGCCGCCTCTGCCCACTGATCTGTGTTCAGCTTTTTTGGGTTAAAAATTGCAGGGGACGCATCCGGATCGGCCCAGTCATCCGGTCCGTAGGTGGGAATGTTGTAATGAATAAACATCCCGAAGCCCAGATCAACAAATTGCTGCTGAAGGCTGACCAGTGATTTTTCAGCAAGATTTTGTTGCTGAGAAAATCCTGTTTCCGGGCAAAGGAATAAGCCGGCAAACACAACCAGAATGACAGATAAACGATTCATTTTAAAGACGATACTTATTATTTTAAATACAATAAATTTTCAAAAAACGCACCAACAGAGCCAACAAAAACCGTTACCAATAACAGGTCCAAAAACCGGATTTATTTCGTTGGCGGAAACAACTCAAATTCATTCACCCCAAAATACCTGTAATATTCGTCGATAACCAGTCTGAATTTTTGGGCAGTAACAGGTTTAAATTCCTGGTTCCAATCTCCCATTTTATTACCATCAGCCAAATTTACCCATTTACCATCTGCCTGATATTGTACTTGGAATTTCCTGATTTCCGAATCGCTGTATCTGGTTTCGCCAAGTTTTACTTTACCAACCACCTGAGGTTTGCCCAAGTCTACCTCCAGCCAGCCCGACGGCTCATATACCGCAAGAATATCATCGGATAAGTAATGTACATCCTTACCATAAAGTTTGTCAAAATCCACATTTTTTTTACGCCCTATTTTCCAGCTTGTTTTGGGGTTATCGTCAAAAGCTGCTGCGGGATCATGGTAAAATTGCCCTACGGAACTTGAAGCCGTAGCTTTTTTGCCATATGCAACCGAACCGGAAGTTGAGAACGGCGTAATGGGTGCCAAAGCCGACAAATTCTGATCCATGGTTAAAACCGCTATCGTGGCGACAGGATCCATTTTATCGCCTAGAAAACTTAGTTTCAAATCCTTATTAGTTTGCTTGAAACTGATCTTTGTCCCGTCAAGCAAAGCTGCACTTTTGACCTTTGCTCCAATAGCAGGTAACGTTAATTCAGTTTCTGAATTGGTTAACAAATGAACATATAACTTATTGTTTTTAAAGGAACTGACATAATTTACCCCGGGTGTATACACGCCGCCTTTTGTATTATAAATCACCTGCTGGTTTTTTGTGGTCCAGCTACCCATTTCACGCGCTCTCGCTGCAAAATCTTCCGGAAAAACACCCGTGCTGTCCGGTCCGATATTGAACAATAAATTTCCGTTTCCACCTACACAACGCAGCAGTGTATGCACGGATTCTTTAAGACTGCGAGGCTGATCGTTGAATTTCCACGCCCATTGGTGCCCCATGTTGGTACAGGTTTCCCAGGCCGTTTTGCCATAACCAGCCACAAAACCCTCAGGCGTGGCATAATCTGCATATTTCCCCACATAACCGTGGGACTCGTCAGGCGTAAAGGGTTCCAGTCTGTTGTTGATGATGATTTCCGGCTGCAACTTTCTGGCCAGGTTAAAAACTTTTTTCGGAGCTACCGGGCTTGGCCAGCCTTCAAAATCAATCCATAACAAACTTATTTTACCATAATTCGTCAACAACTCCCGCACCTGATCCAAAACCCGTTCTGAAAAAACATCATTCGTTTTGGGGTTACGACAGTCGGGATCTTTCCAATCGGCCACCGAAAAATACCAGCATATCGGCATGTTTGCCTCATGCGCAGCCTGCGCCAGCTCTTTACAAACATCGCGTCCGAAAGGTGTGTTCATGATATTATAATCGGTCGTTTTCGTTTCGAACAAACAAAAACCATCATGGTGTTTGGCCGTCAATACGATGTATTTCATTCCCGATGCCTTGGCAAGAGCCACCCATTCTTTGGCGTTAAACTTTGTTGGATTAAATCGTCTGTAAAGCGAGTCATATTTGGCAGTACCATATTCCTGTCTCGACCAGCTGATTTCCTTTCCGATCAGAGAAACAGGTCCCCAGTGAATAAAAAGTCCCATTTTTGAATCTTGCCACCATTTCAACCTATCAGATAACGGCATCCCGTTTTGGGAAAAAACCTGAAAAACAGAACATGTAAGGAGTAACGAGAGAATAATTTTTTTCATAAAACCGGACGATTGAGATTAATATTTCCTGAACGTTTTTCTGCCATATCACGGCGGATACGATGACCCGATTTTGCGTAATACACCAGATAAGCGTAACAGATTACAGGGATTAGGAATGCATGTTTTATAGTAAATGAATCTGAAATTAAACCCATAACAGGCGGTATCACGGCCCCTCCGACAATACTCATTATAATCAGCGACGAGCCGGTTTTTGTAAAAGCTCCCAGGTCTTTTATGCTAAGTGTGAATAAAATCGGATACATCACGGAGGTAAAAAGACCTACGAAAGCAATGGCATAAACCGACAAATAACCCGCTGTTAACAGTGAAACAAAAATCAAAACGATAGCTGCCACAGCACACAATGCAAGCATTTTCGGTGGATTGACGCGCCGCAGCCAGTAAGCACCGCCCAGGCGACCGATTAATACCAAAGCCATGTATAAAGTAATAAACAAGGCGGCACTCTGCTCGGTCAGACCGGGAATTCCGGATGATTTGGCATAACGGATCATAAAACTCACGATCCCCACTTCCGCTCCCAGATAACAAAAAACACCCAAAGCCCCCAGAATGGTATGCCTGAATTTGAAAACTGATTTCAAACTACCGGATGTTTCATTGCCTTCTTCAATCTTCGGCAGTTTGACAAAACACAGCAGTATGCCAATAACGACAAATAAGCCCGCCAAACTCAAATACGGAGTTTTCACCAACTGCGCTTCTGCATTAAGATATTGACCAAGCTCGGAAGGCGTGAATTCTGCAACCGTAGCTGGTGAAACTTCTGTGGCATGAAGCAAAAACTGGCTACCGATAAAAGGGCCAATCGTAGCACCCAAAGAGCCTACGGCAGAAGCCAGACTTAGTCGGCTGGATGCGCGTTCGGGATCACCAAGCACCGACACATATGGCGTAGCGGTCACTTCCAGAAACGTAAATCCCGCAGCCATAATGAAAAGTGCTCCCAGAAAAAGCGGGTAATAACGTATCTCAGCAGCAGGAAAGAACAAAAAAGCACCAACGGCTGCGGTCAGCAGACCTGTAACCATGCCAGCTTTGTATCCATATTTACTGATAAATTGTCCGACCGGCAACGCCAGCAAAAAATAACCACCAAAGAAAGCTGACTGAACCAGAGATGATTGAAAGTCGGTCAACTGGCAAGCGCGTTTAAGGTGCGGAATCAGTATGTCATTGATATTCCGACTGAGGTTCCAGATAAACATCAAACTCATTACCACCAATAAGGGCACGATCACCGAATTTCGATTTTTCATTTAAGATGCTCATTTAGTAGAAACACCGGCTCCATGGCTACCCATTGCTCGCCCGGTTTTGCCTCAGGAAGTGTTTTCTGAAATCCGGCCATTAATGCGGCCCATTCCGGCTGTCTTGGCATGTCACCCATTTTTTCAAAAGTTTCAGCCAGACTGCTATTCTCTTCATGATCGACAATCATAAAAAGCCTGGTGCCGATCCGATAGATTTGCATATCCAGGACACCAGCCTGCCTGATGCCCTCAGGAATTTCGGGCCAGATATGGCCCGGACGATGATATTGTTCGTAGGCGTCGATGAGTTTCTGGTCGTCTCTCAGATCCAGCGCCATACAGGTTCTTTTTACAGACATAATGGTTTATCTTTTATATCCCAATTCCGCACCACCGCTTACAGGCATGATGTTGCCAGTCACAAACCGGGCTGCATCGGAGATCAGAAAAACCGCTACATCAGCAATGACATCTCCTTCCGGGCAGTAACCAAGGGGGTGTATGTTATTCAGATAAGATTCAATTTCTCCCGGATTTGGCTGCTCCCCCACCCATTTTTTCAACATCGGCGTCCATACCCCGGCCGGACAAACAGCATTCACGCGTACACCAAACGGTGCATAATCAAGTGCCATCGCTTTGGTCAGCGCGCTCATGGCCCCTTTGGTAGCCACGTAAGCGGCGTGATTTTCCTGCCCGATCTCACCGACCATACTGCTCGTGTTCAGAATACAGCCGCGGGATTGTTTCAGATAGTCGATACCGTGTTTAGTTGTCCAGAAAACGCTTTTCAGATTCACCGCAAACAGTCCCTCCCACTCTTGCTCGCTGGTTTGATCCAGTGGTTTGGAAGGGCTGGCAATACCGGCGTTGTTGTGGATGACATCAATTTTATCAAATTTTTCGATCGTCTTTTCAAGCGCAGATTTTACATCACTCCCCGATCTCACATCTCCCGCGCACGTCAGCAATAGGCTTTCCGGAAATTCAGTTGCAAGTATCTTCAGCGCATTTTCATCAGAATCCATCACCGCCACTTTTCCGCCTGCTTTCAGATATGCCTTGCAGCATTCCTTACCAATACCGGCGGCTCCTCCGGTAAGAAAAATCACTTTATCGATTAGTACACCCATATCACCTTTTACAATAAACTCTATAATCGTTCAGTCTTTCAGGTCACTGCTGCTGCCCGGCGTCTGCGGTACCTGATAATAAGCATCCACGATGTCTGCCGGATTGACAAAATACTGCTTTAAATGCGGTATATGTTCCAAAAACAAATGCTCGTGGTTCATCCCAATGTGATTGAATAATACCAGATGCTGATGAATCTGTCCCATATCACCAACATGCGGCACCACGGGAATTCCCATGCTTTTCGAAAGCAGACTGATCGTCAAAAACTCCGAAATCCCGCCCACTCTCACCGCATCGACCTGACAAAAATCCATCGCTTTGGCCTGAAAGAAGTTTTTAAAGATAACCTTATTTGGAATATGTTCTCCCGTCGCCACTTTTAGCGGCGCAATGGCCCTGGCAATGCTCTGGTGACCAATCACATCGTCGGGATGCGTAGGCTCTTCAATCCAGAACGGGTTGATTTCACCCAAACGCCGGCAAATATCCAATGCTTCGGGCACGTTCCACTTCTGGTTTGCATCCACCATGATTGTTGCCTTATCTCCCGCAGTTTTTCGTATCAGGCCAGCCCGGCGGATGTCCCGCAGCGGATCGTCAGAGCCCACTTTCAGTTTCAATGCGGAAAATCCACTATCCATGGCTTTTTTGGTGTTTGCAACAATCTTCTCATCCGAATAATTAAACCATCCAACCGAAGTGTCATAACCCCTATAACCCGTTGACAAAACCCTGTTACGTGCTTCACGACCGGAAAGATTTTCAGTCAGTAAAGAGATCGCCTGCTCTTTCGTCAACACCTCTTCCAGATAACTTAAATCCAGGGTGTTAACAAGTTGCTCGGGCGTTAAATCCAAAAGCAGCTTCCACAAAGGTACATGTCGCGACTTAGCCCACAGATCATAACACGCATTCACAACAGCCGCAAGTGCCAGATGCACCACCCCCTTATGCGGTCCAAGCCAGCGAAATGAAGGCGAGTCGACAATCTTACGATACACGGTCCCAAAGTCTGACATCAGCTCCTCAATTTCCCGCCCCACGAGTGATCCCGAAAGATATTCGATTGCCTTACAGACCAAATCGGTGCCTGCACCCAATGTAAACGCCAGACCGTAACCGGTTGTGCCATTATCTGTTTTAAGGCAACAGACTGCATAAGCATATTGTGGGGTCGTGTGTGTGGCATCCGAACCAGCACCATCAGCCAGATCAAATCTTTTGTCCTTTACTTCTATTGCCGTGATATGCATTTATAAAATGTCAATATGATACTAATTTAAAAAATTAAAAACATGTACTAATCAGCAAGCTTCACTCCAAACACAAAACACTTATAAACAGATCATTATAAAATAAAATACGCATAACAAATCCTAAACAACCATACAGACATTTATTACATGATTAATCTATTACAGATTTTATACAAAACTATTACCCTATTATCCATCAAGTTGATTACAGATTGATTTTTTATAATACTATGTTTGCATGATCTTTGAATTTTTTGAAATATGAAAGCCACTTACACGCTTCTCCCCGATTTTGCACAGTCAAGAAGACCATTTGTCGTAAAGAAAATTGTCAGGCCATATTTTTCAACTGACTTTCACTTTCACACCGAATGTCAACTGGTTTATGTTTTGTCGGGGTCTGGCACGCGCATTATTGGCGACTCGATCGAGCATTTTGAAGAAGGCGATCTGACATTCGTGGGACCAAACGTTCCTCATGTTTGGTATAGCAAACCCGAGCCTGGTTCCGGTGGGAATGACGCAATATCGATAGCACTTTATATCAATCCCGATGTATTGAGCGAAAAATTGGAAGGACTCATAGACACGAAGGAGTTACGGCAATTTTTTACTGAGTCTGCAAGGGGCATCAGTATATGCGGCGCCAAGAAAATCCTGATAACGGACATTCTGAAAAAGATGCCTGAGCAGAAAAACATTACTTTACTGGCTTCATTCACACAGATATTAAATCACCTGCTGGACCCGGAAGAACTCATTTGGCTGAATGTTCCCAGCCTGCTTTCTGCCTATTCAGGTCAGGCTCCGGGCCGCGTACATAAACTTATGCATTACATTCAACAAAACTTCAAGGATGAAATCACACTACAACAGGCGGCTTCGGTATCCGGATTACAAATCCACTCCTTCTGCCGTTTTTTCAAAACACTTACCAACAGGACTTTCTCAGATTTCCTGAACGAAGTGCGCATCAGTTTTGCCTGCAAACTTTTACAACAATCTGATCTGCCCGTGACTCAAATCGCCCTTGAATGTGGTTACACGAACATATCCTATTTCAACCGCTGTTTTAAGAAAATTAATAAAGTGGCACCCAAAGAGTATAGAAGCTTGTGTTTGATAAAAAATTAGGTTGGTAAAGAATCTCCAAAAAAAGAAATCATCATGTAACAAAAAAACAGAGGCGCTAAAATCGAGCTCACAAGTGAACAAGATCTTAACGCCTCTGATGATTGACTTATACTATTAATTCCAGTCGTTTACAATGTCCTTAGCTACGGCCGGGTTTGTATTTTTCTCTGTTAACGGAATAGGAAAAAGCACGTGTTTGTCCTGAAAAAATAGCTGAGTTCCTGTTGGATACTTAACCTTTTTCTCCGCATTGAGCGTATTTTTTGCAATACCCCATCGCACGAGGTCAAAAAAGCGAACCTGCTCGCCTACCAATTCCAGTTGTCTTTCAAGCATCAGTTTTTTGAATGCCTCCTCTTTACTGCCCAGCGCCGTATAAGCAAAAGCACCAGACCGGGTTCTTACTTTGTTGATCAGTGGCAGTGCGTCACCTGTTTTCCCAAGATTGATATAGGATTCTGCCAGCATCAAAAGTACGTCTGCGTAACGGATAATCTGCGAGTTGATATCGGACTGTGGCAGCTCCGCTTTTTCCTTGTATTCATAAGGCTGATACTTTCTCCAACGGTAACCGTTTCCGTTTTCTGCAAACGGATAAGTTTTAACGCCTCCCGTGCAGTTATCGCAAAAGGTAACATCTCCTCCACTGGCAGCGTCGCCATAAAACGTATTTTTAGCACGCGGGTCTACAAAAGTGGCACCCGCTTCATCGGTGTAGGTAAAAGCTTTCACAGACGCGTCTGATATGAAAACATTTCGCCAGTCGTTCCAGCCATACTCCATCGCACGGCCGGTTAGCGTGTTTTTACCGCTTGTCGATCCTTCCTGCGAACCAAACATGTAATAAGGGCTCCCTTCTCCCCAACCTCCCCAGGCTTTATGCGGAACATCAAAGACAGTCTCGGCATTTTTCACCGGCGATTTGGTAAAAAGCTCATCCAGGTTTTTAACAAGATCATATGTAAACGGCGTCTTGGTCAACAGTTCAAACTGAGCCGCGGCTTCTGCGTATTTCTTTTGATACAAATAAGATTTACCAAGTAATGCAATCGCTGCGCCTTTGGTGGCACGTCCAAGATCCGTCGCGCTGTTGGCGTAAATAACCGGCAGGCCATCCGCTGCGTTTTTCAAATCCGATTCGATCTGTTTCCAAACCTCCTCCACGGAAGATCTGCTCAGGTAAAACTCACTTGTCCCTTCATAATCTTTACGGATCGGGACTCTTCCCCAGAGCGTCACCAATAAAAACTCGGCATATGCCTTCAAAAAATAAGCTTCGGAGACATATTGTTGAAGCTTTGTCTTCTCAGCATCGGAAACCGGTACCACTTTCGCGGCTTTGGAAATGACCAGATTAGCCCGCAAAGTCATTTTATAGGTTGTCGACCAAAGATCGTTAATCTGTGCGTGATTGGACGCGTAACTATAATCGTGGAGCTGCAACACATCGCCCAGCAACGGTGCATCTGCTTCCGCTTCATTGCCGGTCAGGTCCATCAGGTAATAAAAATCCCGCGAATAAAGTCCCTTGTAAAGCAACAGGCCATAAGTCGCCGTGACCGCTTCACCGATCGTCGGTACCGTTGTAAAATAGGTATCATCGTTATAGTTGGTCTGATTTTGAACATTGTCCAGAGAATTATCACAGCCGGTTGCCAGAAAACCCAGCGTTGCCAGAAAGAGTATATGCTTTTTCATGATGACAAAGAATTAATTGTAAGATTTAAAAACCAACCTGAAGCCCTACCATGAAAGTACGCGGCTGAGGATACTGCCCCATATCAACCCCTCTTGTAAAAATAAACGACTTAGCATCGCTGCTGACGGCACTTACCTCCGGATCATATCCTTTGTAGTTGGTCACAGTAAGTAAATTCATGGCCGTCACGTAAAGGCGGAAGCTTGAAAATGTCTTTCCTGCCACGCTGTTCAATGCCGCTTTCGGAATGGAATAACCAACTGTCAGATTTCTCAGGCGCATAAAAGATCCATTTTCCAGAAACCGGTCGGAAGCCCGCAGGTTTGATGGTGTGTTCTGGCCTGATCGTGGCATATCTGTAACATCACCCTCATTTTTCCAGGCAGACAACACCGCTGTGGAGGAGTTAAACGGACGGGTCGTGCCCTCTGTCCAGTAACGCATCGCATTATAAACTTTAACATTCCCGATACCGGCCAATCCCATAGAAAGGTCAAATGCTTTGTAGGAAATATTAAGAGAACCGCCATAAGTCCATTTCGGAATAGCTGAACCCAGAAACTTCTGGTCCGCGTCCGTGATCTGGCCGTCTCCGTTATTGTCTTTATACACGATATCGCCAGCTTTTAACCCTTCCTGATAACTCTTGAATCCTTTGCCCACTGCAAGTTCGTTGTAGGTTGCTACCTCCGCGGCACTGGAAACCACATGATCCACTTCAAAGCCGTAGAATGAACCAATGGCAGCGCCGACATCAGTTTTGGTAATATTGATTCCTCCGTTGGTAGTACCGCTTACAATCGGACCGCCATTGCCAAGGGATACCACATTATTTTTATTAAAACCTGCATTGGCCGAAATGCTGTAATTGAAATCGCCTGCCTGCCCGTTAAAAGAAATCGCGGATTCAAAGCCCTTATTAACTGCATTGGCCGCATTTTGCACCATACTTGCATCGGAATAAATATCACCGAGCCCCGTCGAAACCGGAAGTTTTACATCAAGCAAAAGGTCCTTACTATTGCGTTTATAATAATCAAAACTGATCTGGATTCTGTTTCTCAACAATCCGAAATCAAGCCCAAAGTCGGTTTGTGTTGTTTCCTCCCATTTCAGGAACGGATTAGGAACCCGGGTAATCGTAGCGCCCTGCGAAAAGGCTTTGTTGTCTCCAAAAGAATAAACAATGTTGTTATTGCCATATCCCCGATAAACAGTCGGATCGGTAAGGAAAAGTCCGATGCTTGCATTGCCCGTTACCCCCCAGCTTCCTCGGATTTTCAGATCCGAAATAAATGATACATTTTTCATAAAAGGCTCGTTAGCTACTTTCCATGCTACCCCAACCGAAGGGAAATTTCCTTTGCGGTAAGCCTTCCCAAAGGCCGGATTAATATCCTGACGCAGCGATGCATTCACCAGATACTTGTCCTGAAAAGCATAGGTAACTCTGCCAAAATAAGAACGTGAAGCATAAATTCCGGAGCTGGCACCCGTGATGCTGTTACTTTTGGATACACCGATCTGTTTGATAAGATCATTTGTAAAACCAGCTCCTGTTAAATTGACACCGCGGCTTCTGTTGCCCTCATTGAAGGTGTTTCCCACCATCAGACTAAAATCATGACGACCCAGCGTTTTATTGTATGACAGGATATTCTCAACGATCGGCGAAACTGAGAAACCGTAACTTTCGTCAATTTTTCTATCAACTTTCGTGTTGCCATTCAGATACTCACCTGTGTAATTATAGCTGTTACTGCTCGAAAGACCGATGTTAGCCTGCGTCCGGAATTTCAACCCATTGATAATTTCCAGCTCACCCCAAAGCTGAAACAGATTAGAGATCCCTCTCGACAACCTTTCTGTCAGGTAAATACCCGGAAGCGGATTCAACGCATCGTTTTGATCAATAATCGTGGTCACTTTGCTGTATCCACCCAGGTTGGTCGGATCCATTGTCGGCGCATAAGGTGGCATGCGCAGCGCCTCCACAAAACTTGGCGCATTACCCGTCGTCCGGTTATATTTAAAATTGATGGTTTGCCCCAAACGGATACGCTTCCCGATTTGCTCTTCCAGCTGGGTGCGCAGGTTGATCCGCTGATAGCCATAATTTCTCATGATACCTTCCTGATTGGCATAACCTGCTGAAAAGTTATACGTCGCTTTCTCGCTCCCGCCGGTCACGTTCACATGGTGTTCCGTTATTTTGGCCGTTCTGAAAATCTCATTTTGCCAATCTGTGCGCGTTTCCTGCACGTAAGGCGTATTCAGCTTCTCGGGCACCTTGTTTCCCTGCGCATTGTCAATATCCTTCACCAACTGCACATATTGACTGGCGTTAAGCATATCCAGTTTTTTCCACGGCCGGGCCAGCCCGACGTAGCCATTGTAGGTGACTTTCGGCGTACCTGCTTTGCCTTTTTTGGTGGTAATCAAAACAACTCCATTCGCCGCTGACGACCCATAAATAGCGACCGATGCTGCATCCTTTAATACCGTAATATCCTGAATATCATAGGGACTCACTGAATTGATATCACCACCCTGAATCCCGTCAATGACATAAAGAGGGTCAGAATTGGTCAGGGAACCTATGCCCCGGATAACAATTTTGGCATTAGCACCGGGCAATCCACTGGAATTAATAACCTGCACGCCTGCAATTTTACCCTGTAAAAGCTGCTGCGCAGAAGTTGCCGCCACGTCACCGAATTCCTTCCGACCGACTACCGATACTGCTCCTGTCAGATCCTTTTTCTTAGCTGTTCCATAACCAATCACCACCACCTCTTCCAGCGTCTTATCATCAATCAAAAGCGTAATATCCACCACCGATCGGTTAGCAACAATTTCTTCCTTGGGAAGATATCCTACAAATGAAAAAATAAGAACGGCATCCGGTGTACCTGTCAAAATCTCGAACTTGCCGGCAGCATCCGTAATAACACCACGCTGCGAACCCTTTAACACCACACTCACACCCGGCAAAGACTCCCCTTTTTCATCGGTAACTTTTCCACGGATAATGGTCTCGTCCGGCCGCACGATACGGTTTATCGTTGTTGCCGTTTCTTTAATGGATTCAAAAGAGGAGGTCGTCATCGCGGTTTCCTTTTCCAGCATTGCCATGGCAGCCTCAACCGCTCTTTTTTCGTTTCTTGGGATAATTACGTAAGCTTCTTTTCCTGCCTTTTTAAACCGCAGGTTATAAGGTTTTAAAATATCGGCAAGCTTTTTTTCCAGGTTGGCGTTGGCCGGAAGTTCCTGATCCCGCACCATGATATTGATGATATTTTTTTCCTCATACAAAATACTTACCTGATACTGCTTGCCCAAATCGGCCAGAAAATCCTTTAAACTTTTTGCATTGATTCGTGTCCCGAGTTGCTTAGACTGAGAAACCTCAACCGGCCTTGCAAAGGAAACAAGCTGGGCCATACTAAGCTGCTGAACCGATAACATGCTTAGCACAATGCCGGTTTTTTGTAAAAATCTTTTCGTCATGGATTAAGATGGTTATCTGATTTTCTTAATTCGATATATTCTTCATGTTTTACCACTTCCAGATGAAGCAGCTCGGATAGTATTTCCAAAAGATCATCCGCTTGCCGGGCCTTGTAGACACCACCGATGCGATGACGCGCCAAAACGGGATCGGATATACGTACATTCACTTTAAAACGGTCATTCATTTGCTGGACAACCTCAGAGAGCAGCGTATTATCAAAATAAAACATCTCTCTTTTGAAGGCGGTAAACTGCTCAGCTGCCACAGACGGTGTTACCGAAAACTGGCCATTACGTCCGGCTACGAATAGATTTCCGGGTTTCATATAAAGCTGTTTTCCACGCGGCAAACTTAATTTTACCTTCCCTTTTGTCAAAAACACTTTCGTGCCGCGCTCACGGGAAAAAGCAACAAACTCGGTACCAAGCACTTCAATGGAATAATCATTGTCCATGGCTACCACAAAACGGCTGTTTTCTTCTGTGTGGATTACTTTAAATTCGGCCTCACCTTCAAGTATCACTTTGCGGGTTCCATCACCGAAACCAAATCTTGGAATCCTTAACACAGAATTGGCATTCAGCACCACCTGCGTTCCGTCCGAAAGCTGATAGGAAGCGATTTGTCCGTTAGCCGAAGAAAGCGATTGATAAAGCAGCTGCTTTTGAAAAACAAACCCGCAGGCAAGTACAAGGCAGGCTGCAACAGCGCCCCATAACGATGCTCTGAGATACAACGGTCGAGTCCTTATCTCTGTATTAACCGGCGATTGGGAGATCGTTTCTTCACTATTCATTAAAGCCTGATACCGTGCAAAAGCGTTGTCAACAGCCGGTGTAAATTGTGGATGATGACTCTCCCATTCGTTCAGGCAATGATAATAAAACTCCTCGTTTTCAGGTTCAGCCAGCCAGTCTTCGACAAGCTTTCGCTGCATGGATGTTGTCCTTCCGTCAAAAAAATCAAACAGAAGGTCTTTTGATAGCGGTTCTTTCATCTGTATATTTTTTAATAATTTATAAGTCTGGTCGCAGTTTCAAACGGATTTAAATGTGTTCGCTCCGGTCATTTTGTGCTGATTTGCCATTCAGACAAGTACCCGACAGCTATCCCCATATCCTGTTTATAATTTTGCAGAAAACAAAATCGCCAGACACAAAAACCAGCTATCTTTCAGGTTATTACGTAGCCTCGCGATGGCACGTGTAATGAGCGCCTCCACAGATTTTGGCGTAATTTGAAGTTCCCGCGCAATTTCTTCCAGTGTTTTACCTTCCACCCGTTTCATCAGGTAAGCCCTGCGGCATTGCGGCGGCAACTGCTGGATAATGCGCTCTACCTGCTGGTGCAACTCACTGTATTGCAAGGCCTCATATGGATTGGGCGTGTGCGTAATAACCGAGAAATTTACTGCTTCAAGCGGCGAAGTCCGGTTAAGGTCCCACTTAAGATAATTGTAAGCCCGGTAACGGACCGATTTGAAAAGATAAGCACGGTAAGAGGTATTAATCTGTTCAAACGTGCGATTCTGCCAGAAAGCTGCAAAAACCTCGGAAACAATATCTTCCGCCACCTCTGAGGAGTGAACGAAACGAATTGCGTGGTTACACAAATTGGCATAATACCTCTTAAAAAGCAACTCACAGCCCTTCTGCGGATTCTGGCCAAACATTTCCCGGATCAAATATTCATCATGAAGTATTACCGGCTCCTGCTGCCCGGTGTCATCGATTTCTATTTTTGGTCCGGTAGGTTGCTCCGGTGGTTTTTGGGTAGAAATATTTGTCATATCATTGAATTGATCTGGCTACGGATTAACAATTTAATCACACAGACAAGGCAGAGCGCCTTATCCCCATACTGAAATAATATTTTTTTTTCAGAGAATAGTAATAAAACAAATATGCTACAAATAAATACTCTGACGGATACATTTAAATTGAAATTCAGGCAAATAAAAATATCCCGGACGTTTCCATCCGGGATATTTTCAAGCTCAACTGATCGGATGAACCTATGGTTTTATCAATTTTACCACAACATTCTGATTCAGCGAAGTGACGTTAATCAGATAAAGACCGGCAGTTTTTCCAAGAGGTAAAACATGCTGCTCTGTATGAGATGGGTCTTTTACTATTTTCTCAAACAACTGAACACCTCTCAAATCCGTCACCGTCATTTTTAACGGATATCCCGATGCACCTCTGATAATCAGATCAGCATGCTCCTTAACGACAGGGTTTCCGAGCACCGTCACGGTCAGCTTATTATCAGCGATCTCCTCTGACTGAACACCTATTCTTGCCCCGCTCGCAGCCGGCTCCTGACCATAAATCAACTGACCTTTGTAGTAAAGCGTGATATGGTTATTTTCAGCCAAAGGTGCGGCAGTTTTGTAAGAATAATCGTTAGCCTGATCAAAAGACGACCAGTCGGCTTTGGTTATACGATACTGAATATTTCCAGTGCTGCTTAAGGGATGCAATTTACCCAGTGATGCAGCTGGTTTCAACTCAAAATACGAATCTGCGTTGACAAACTGCTGACCTGTAACAAACTGCGCTCCAATGTTGCCTGCCCCCAGCTGAGCAAAATCCACCCAGTGGTTTAGGCTGGAAGTGCCGTCTGCGGTGAACCAGTAGCGAACGCTTAAATCCGCATAATCCACAGGCAGGTTGCCTTTGTTATCAATTTTAAGCCAGGTACTGATGGAATTGGTGGCTGCGCTTGTGTTTTTGCTTTCCGAGTAGACTTTCACATCCAGAACGCTGGCCGTGGTGTCAGGCTCAACACCATACCACAGCTTACCATTGCGATACAAAGTAATATGCTGGTTTTCAGCATAAGCAGCGGTATTGGCGTAAGAATAGTCGTCCTGTTCAGACAGATTGGCCCAGTCCGCGTTGGCAAATCTCGACTGAATCGGTCCGGAACCGGCTCCGGCAGAAAGATTTCCCGCAGAGCTGTCAAAACGATACAGCATATACCCCAGTGCTCCGTTACGCGGTTTTTCAAGTGGCACGTACTCCATAGTCACCTTGTTATTTCCAATTTGCGCGAAATCAATCCACTTGTTTATTCCTGCAAAATTCTCTGCCGTCAGCCAGTAGCGGATAGTTAATTCACTATAAGGCACGGCCGTAGCACCCTGATTGGCGATACTCAGATAAGGCTTCACGTTGTTGTTGTCAACCTGACCGTTGTCGCCATCCTGATAAAGTACTTTCAAGCCAGAAGAAACGGCAAGCGTTTGGCTAACTGCTTCGGCCGGACTGAAACTTTCATTTCCATTTTGTCTTGCAGTAATCACCGCTGTACCCGGCGCGATCGGACGAACTTTACCGTTTACAATGGTAGCAACAGCGGTATCAGAGCTCGAATAATTTACAGGTAAACCGGATGTGGCTGCGGCATTGGCAACAAAGTCACTGTCTCCGGCGATTTTTGCAGCCAAAGGATCAAATGAAATCGTTTGCGAAGCCAGTGGAGGTGCTGCGATGGTCAGACAGAAATCATCCAGCAACAACTTGCCACTCGGACCTGCTTTTGCAGCCCAGATACCGATCGTTGCCGCGTTGGCAGGTGCCAGTTTGGTTACCGTATACTTGGTAAACACGCTGGACGTTGGCGATGGATAAGCCTGGAACTGTGTTGTGCCACTGGTAATTTTGGCTCCCTGCGCATCATAGAAATCGATTCCGATACCTGCCCAGTATGGCATGATCAACTGCGCAGCATTCGAAGGATTTGGCGTACCTTCTGTTTTGGCCCATACGTCAAACGTAATTTCCGTACCGCCTGTTACCGGAATCGTTTTTCCGTAATTAATAGCTCCCTGATCGGCTGTAATGGCAGCGCTTTTTAATCCGCTTTGTGCCGATGTACTGATGGTTGCAGCGGCATTATTCGGGTTTCTGATCCAGTTTACAAAGCTGCTTTCAAAGCTATTGTTCGTAAGCACACCACATGCTCCGGCGCTGATAACTGTTATCGCCGAACCGGATGAAACGCCTCCGGCATCCTGTGCTGCGGCCGTAACGGTAGCAGTTCCGACAGCAACAGCGGTAACGATTCCGTTACTGCTTACGGTAGCGACAGCCGGATTGGATGAACTCCATACCACTGCTTTGTTACTTGCATTCAACGGAGCAACCGTTGCTTTAATGGAAGTCGTATCTCCCACGCCAACC
This sequence comes from Dyadobacter diqingensis, assembly GCF_024220585.1. GTDB lineage: Bacteria > Bacteroidota > Bacteroidia > Cytophagales > Spirosomataceae > Dyadobacter > Dyadobacter diqingensis. The sequence goes on along the minus strand of NZ_JAMXKF010000004.1, from coordinate 247,389 downwards.
GTCGCGGATGGTTTGCTGAGCGTTACCGTTGATATCAATACATTACTCACGGTCACCACACTGTTGGCAGTTTTACCACCATCCTGGGTTGTCACGGTGATCGTCGCAGTTCCGGGCGCCACGCCTGTGATGGCACCATTCTGATTGACAGTGAGCACTCCTGTGTTTGAAGAACTCCACGTGAGCACCTTATTTGTTGCGTTGGCAGGTTGTACGGTAGCCGAAAGTGTGATGGTATTATTTACACCCACTGCTGCGGTAGCATCTACCGTTACACCGGTTACCACTGTATTCGAAGCCGTTACCGTTGACGAGGCTGTTTTTTTCCCTTCATTGGTTGTCGCTGTAATCACAGCACTTCCGGGAGAAACTCCTTTAACCAGCCCGGTAGCATCAACACTGACCACCGCAGAGTTTGAAGAAGTCCAGACAACGCGCTGATTCGTCGCATTGACCGGTAAAACCACAGCCGTTAAACGTGTTGTATCGGCAACACCGACAGAGGCCGCCGATGGATTTACAGAAACCGAAGTAAGCGGCGTAAGTCCCACTTCAATAGCGTTAATCGCAGGATAGTTAAAATTGGCGATCGGACGGAATACAATGTTGATTACACCCGTGGCATTCGACCGGATCTGAAAATCCCTCACGATACCTTTGTACCGACCTCCGGCCGTGGTAAAAATATCAAAGTTTTTAAGTATCGTATCGGCTGCCGTAGGACTCGTTACATTGAACTTTCTTTTGCCTGCTGTAATTGACTCAGCAATTTCTGCAAAATGAAGCCGTACCACATAAAGCGCATTCGGGATTAGATTTCCATAGGAATAAGTAAGCGGCTGACCGCTGTTACGCTGCGATTTATAGGCATCTGCCGGTGCAGGATTTGTAACTGCTGCCAAATCAATCGCTGTTGCAGTAGATGAAACCCACATCGAAGCCGACTGTGGTGTATCAGCAATAAAACTGCCAATGGTTGGTCCTCCGCAATTATTCGCGCGAACGACGGTTCCTACCGTCAAAGCACTGGTAGCCGTTTTGGCACCATCCTGCGTCGTAACGGTAATGGTGGTTGCACCCAAATTAAGTGCTGTAACCAAACCACTTGCATTGATTGTCGCTACCGTAGTATCCGAAGAAATCCACGAAACATTTTTGTTTGTCGCCGTAGCTGGCAAAACAGTTGCTGTCAAGTTTCGTGTGGTTCCTAATCCTACGGATATTGCCGGTTCCAATGTTACACCGGTAACTCCGTTCGGCGCAGTAACCCTGATGATACTTTGAGCCGTTTTTCCACCATCCTGTGTTGTAACGGTGATCGTAGCAGTTCCCACAGCTACACCTGTTACGAGCCCGCTAGCATCCACACTCGCAATGGCCGCATCAGATGACGTCCAGCTTACAGCGCTGTTGGTTGGATAAACAGGTGTTAAGGTCGATTTCAACTGTAAAGTATGAGCCACAATAACAGAATCGGACGCTGGCGTCACAGATACCGAGACGACCGGGCCGCCTGCCGGCTCGCCAACAAAGATCCCATTTCCGCCAATTCCAAGATATACTCTGCCGTTCAGATCCGCCGCCATAGTGCTCAGGATACCCGGAACAGGATTTGCGATCGTCGTCCAGTTAGCACCATTATCATCTGAACGGAAAACACCGTAAGAAACACCATTGATCGCAGTTCCTTCCGAACTTACATAGATCACCGGATTGGACGATACAGCCGGATCAGCCTTTCCGACAGCAACCCATTTCGGTCTCGTAATAATAGTAGGATTTATTTTCGTAAAGGTTTTAGCCGTATCGGTGGAGTGATAAAGTCCGTTGCCAGAGAATGCGATCCAGAGATCTCCTTCCTTTCCCGGAGTTGTTTCTACATTCATTTGGGCCACGTTACCTACATTGGGTAAATCGCTGGCTGCTGCTGCAAAATTCACACCGCCATCGGTGCTGACATAAACTTTACCATTTGCATAAATATAGAAGATATCACCATTTACCTTATCCGCAGCCAATGGTTGCATCCCTGCCCAGATATCGTAAATACTTCCTGGTTTTAAAACCGCCGAAGGAATACCGTTGACAGCAGTCCAGTTGGTCCCGAGGTTGGAAGATTGATAAGTAAGGCCTCCCTGCGTTACCCAGACCATTTTTCTGCTGGTGGCAGAGACGGCAATTCTACCTCTTGCCCCGGCAATGGAAGTAAACTTATTGTATGATAATCCGCCATCGGTTGAGTATCCTCCTATTCCTATGCCATTCCAGCCATCGCTCCCTACCCGTGCAATAAAGTTCGGATCGTTGTATTGTACTGCTCCGCCGGATGTATTCGAACCTGTATTGGTTATAAAAAAGTTGGCAATCCCCTTTGCAGGTGGAACATCAAGCGATTTATGGTCAAAACCACCGACATCACCCGTAGTCGATATCAGAAAGTTAGGACCCGAAGGCGGGCAAACCAACGGACCGGCAACCACAATTTCTTCCAATCCGTTGTTTCTCAATTTCCAGGTAACCCTTGAAGCCCATACGTTGGTCGTTTGGCCAACATCAAGCATATCCGAAAACCAGACCTGACCCGTATTAAACGGATCCCAGGCAAAACCATTAACATTATGACCAATATTTCCATTGGCACCATCTCCGCCGGAATGAGGTGCTTCAGTAGCATCCCTGGTTGCAGGGACCATCGATGACCAGCTGCCTGCGCTGCCGCCAGTCGTGCTTCGGTAAGAGACATCATGATTCCAGGAACCGGTCGTTGAGACAATCACCTCATTACTATTGGAAGGGTTCACACCTACTCCACTAAATTCTTTGCCGGTTACAGGCGAGATATCTGTCCAGCTGCTTCCATTCCATTTGCTCAATTTATTACCTCCCAACGGACGTGTTGCGGTTGCAGTTAATTGCGAGACAAAAAAAGTGCCGTCATCGCTGATGCTTGCACGACGGGGCTCTCCAGGACTACCAGCCATCAAAGCGAACGTATTTCCTCCGTCGGTACTGCGGTATACGCCCGCTTTGGCACCCAGAAAGATGTTCCGGGTAACACCATTGACAACGCCTCCGCTTTTGTCAAAAAAGATAAACCTTCCGGACACAGAATCAGGCAAAGTAGTATTTACCTTTACCCAGGACCCTACGGCACCGGCTGCCGTGCTTTTATAGGTACCATTTGCGCGGCTTGTTACATACACGACATTACTATTATTCGGATCGACAGCCAGACGATCGGTATAAGTCTGGTCGCTGTTAGGCAGAACTGTTATCCGAAGTTCAAGGTCGGTCCAGGTAGCACCCCGGTCTACTGATTTCATAACCGTTCCGGGAGCGGTTCCACCACCCGGCACCGTACCTTTTCCGGTCTGATGTGTAGCATAAAGAATGTTTCCGGTTACGTCGCTCGGATCGAAAGCAAGATCTCCGCATTTGGCGGCTGCTTCCCAGTTCCAGTACGTCGTCGGTATTTTATTATACCACATCAGGTCTTCCCATTTCTGAGTCGCATGGTTCCAGCGATAGGGCGTACCTACATCGGTGGTGATAAAAAAGAGATTTGGCACCTTCGGGTGCGCTTTAATGCTCGTCACATTTCCGCCACCACCCATTCGTACCGATTTCCAGTTGTAGGTTTGAGCGTTTGCCACAAAATTCAGGGCTCCTGTAAATGCAATCAACAGGATCATCATTCGGATTAATTTTCTCATAACATTTGTTTTTGGTAAAGAGTAATTTTACTGCGTTCAATCCTGTCAGTCTGTATTTCTAAAACAAATGCCGGTTAACCAAAAAGACATATCATTTTTCGGAATAATTACAATGACAAGATAAAAGACAGCCTTACAGACAATCAACAGAGTAAAATCCCCATATATAAACTTGATATTTTTATAATTACAACAAAATATGTTGAGGCAGTTAACTCCTGAAATGCCATAGTAGCAGTTATTTCACGATGGCCTATTGACCATCCTTTCATCGGAACCAATGGAGAAAATGATTAATGCTGCAACAATCTTCTGGAAGCATAAAACACCAGATCACCCCGCTTCATATAGCGTCTAGCGTTAGCACCGGCCATTTAAACCGAGCCAGTGGGATTGAACAGACACAATTTTTTGATTTTAAAAAAGTATATTTCCAAAAACTTTATTCATAACCTTTCAACTAAAAACATGGCGAAGATCACAGTAAAAGACGGTACCGAAATTTATTACAAAGATTGGGGGACCGGGCAGCCGATCGTTTTTCATCACGGCTGGCCTTTATCCGGTGATGACTGGGATGCACAAATGATGTTTTTCCTGGGCCAGGGATTCAGGGTTATCGCACATGACCGCCGCGGACACGGCCGTTCAAGCCAAACCGCCGACGGCCATGATATGGACACCTATGCAGCAGACGTTGCCGAGCTTACAGAAGCGCTTGATTTGAAAGATGCAATCCACGTTGGTCATTCAACCGGCGGCGGCGAGGTGATTCGTTATGTAGCAAAACATGGAAAAGGTCGTGTTGCAAAAGCAGTACTGATCAGCGCCGTTACGCCAATTATGGCAAAAACAGAAAACAATCCGGATGGTATTCCTTTGTCGATATTTGATGAAATAAGAGAAGGTACAGCCACCAAACGCCCGCAATATTTTCAGGATTTCACGATACCGTTTTATGGCTATAACCGCGAAGGTGCAACGGTATCGCAAGGCATCCGCGACAACTGGTGGCGTCAGGGTATGATGGGCGCCATCAAAGCACATTACGATTGCATCAAGGCATTTTCGGAAACAGATTTCACAGAAGATCTGAAAAGCGTGGACGTGCCTGTATTGGTATTACATGGCGAAGACGACCAGATCGTTCCGTTCGAACTAACGGCTGTAAAAGCTGTAAAACTGGTTAAAAACGGGAAGCTTATTTCATACCCGGGTTTCCCTCATGGCATGCCAACGACGGAAGCCGCGACGATTAATAAGGATCTTTTGGCTTTTATTAAGGAGTAGGAAATTCCGGAACCGAACAAACTGTGAAAATTTCAGCAGTTTGTTCGGTTTTGAGGTATGAATTGTTTTCCAATTATAACAAGTATGAAGATTAAGCCACAGTCGTGCACGGTTGTGCGTAGTGTTCAACGGACACTACGTACTATTAATAAATGACCGTTTGTAACGGTCGCCAAAATATGTTTATAAAGTCTTTATCAAGCCGTACCGTTAAAAACGGTAAATTATTAAAAATGCGTAGTTTAGAAACTACGCATAACGCCGCCGCATAACGACACCATAACCTCAGCAGTTGTGCGTAGTGTTCAGCGAACACTGCGTACCTTTAATAAATGACCGTTTGTAACGGTCGCCAAAATATGTTTATAAAGTCTTTATCAAGCCGTACCGTTAAAAACGGTAAATTATTAAAAATGCGTAGTTTAGAAACTACGCATAACGCCGCCGCATAACGACACCATAACCTCAGCAGTTGTGCGTAGTGTTCAGCGAACACTGCGTACCTTTAATAAATGACCGTTTGTAACGGTCGCCAAAATATGTTTATAAAGTCGTTATCAAGCCGTACCGTTAAAAACGGTAAATTATTAAAAATGCGTAGTTTAGAAACTACGCATAACGCCGCCGCATAACGACACCATAACCTCAGCCGTTGTGCGTAGTGTTCAGCGAACACTGCGTACCTTTAAAAAATGACCGTTTGTAAAGGTCACCAAAATATGTTTATAAAGTCGTTATCAAGCCGTACCGTTAAAAACGGTAAATTATTAAAAATGCGTAGTTTAGAAACTACGCATAACGCCGCCGCATAACAACACCATAACCTCAGCCGTTGTGCGTAGTGTTCAGCGAACACTGCGTACCTTTAATAAATGACCGTTTGTAACGGTCGCCAAAATATGTTTATAAAGTCGTTATCAAGCCGTACCGTTAAAAACGGTAAATTATTAAAAATGCGTAGTTTAGAAACTACGCATAACGCCGCCGCATAACAACACCATAACCTCAGCCGTTGTGCGTAGTGTTCAGCGAACACTGCGTACCTTTAATAAATGACCGTTTGTAACGGTCGCCAAAATATGTTTATAAAGTCGTTATCAAGCCGTACCGTTAAAAACGGTAAATTATTAAAAATGCGTAGTTTAGAAACTACGCATAACGACGCCATAACGACACATAACACCACCGTAACTTCACCGCCGCATAACTTCACTACACAACATCACGCATAGCATAAACTCATTACGTCACATAACCTAAAAACTGCATTTAAAACAACGTCATGCAACCTCCAACTCAAAAAGTGCATCAAACTAAAAAGCTGTCGATTTTCTATTCCATATAAACAGATCAATATCTAATGTCAGTCATTGCAAAAGAACCGGCAACCCTGCAAAAACAGCCGAAAAATAAAGTCGTTTATATTGATAATTTAAAAGTAATACTGACTGCCTTGGTGATCTTGCATCATGCCTGCGTAACATACGGCGGACCGGGATCATGGTATTATTCCGAAAAAACCGCAAACGCCGGCGCAATCATTCCCATGACCATTTTCGTGTCAACCAACCAGGCATTTTTTATGGGATTTTTCTTCTTTCTGTCGGCGTTGTTTATTCCCTCTTCTCTGAATAAAAAAGGTACCGCTGTATTCATCAAAGATCGTCTTCTGCGCTTCGGCATTCCGCTGTTTTTTTACTCTTTCATTCTCTCGCCTATCATGGATTATCTGGTTTATTACTATGGAGGGGAGCATTATATCACGTTTTTACAATTTCTATCCGGATACGATGGCTGGATAAGTTTTGGCGTTATGTGGTTTGTGCTGGCTCTTTTGCTGTTTACCGGAGTTTACATTTTAATACGGCGGTTTCTGACTTCCGAAACTGAAATATGGAAATTACCTTCTGTCAACAGGATTTTATTGGTTGCAATAGCGATTGGTTTCGTGAGCTTTTTAGTCAGAATTATCTTTCCCGTGGGATGGGTTTTGAGTCCATTTGGTTTTCAACTCGGGCACTTCCCACAATACATTGCGATGTTTACATTTGGTCTCATTGCGGCCAATAGCAAGTGGCTGGATCAGCTGGAATATTCGCGATACAAAAAATCGGCGACCATCACCGCTTGTTTAATTCTGATCGGTTTTCCGGTTATTTACACATTCAAATTTGTGTTTGACAGTGCTCTGGGATGGTTTAGCGGCGGCTTCCATCCAGAATCTCTGTTGTATGCGAGCTGGGAACAGCTCACCGGTTTTACGATTTCTACTGCCTTAATCTGCTTTGGAAAACGGTACTGGAATACAACGTCTCCATTTTTAACCGCGCTGGCGCGTTGTTCTTTTGGGGTGTATATTTTACACCCTCTTGTGTTAATATCGCTATCTTTAATCGCAAAGAGCTGGCCGATTGATCCTGCACTTAAATTTTTAATTGTCGGGCCTGTTGGCGTGGCATTGAGCTTTCTATTGGGATATATTGTTGTTAGAATTCCCGGCGTTAACAAAGTTCTTTAACAATGCACAATATCCAACAGGTATTTTTGACGGTCCATATAATCACGAAACGTTCCTACGGAACGAGGCTTACCGCTCTCCAATTGTCCTTACTACCAACGAGACGTCCCGACGGGACGTTTCGATAATCCATTCGTCAGTGGTTGCTGTTAACACAGAAAAGAGACAACTGACAACTAAACTGGAACACCCTGCATTCGACTACAACAAAAGTAGATTCAGCTACGCCTCCTTGTTTGCTGTGGCGGAACTTTGCAACATCAAACAAACAAAAGAAAAATGAAAATTGTAATAACAGGTTCCTTAGGAAATATCAGCAAACCACTGACCGAAGAATTAGTACAAAAAGGGCATGAGTTGACAGTAATCAGCAGCAAATCCGATAAACAAAATGAGATTGAAACGCTGGGAGCTACCGCAGCCATCGGATCACTGGAAGATGTGGATTTTCTGGTAAACACTTTTACCGGAGCAGACGCCGTTTATTCCATGGTGCCGCCCAATAACTATTTCGACCATAACCTTGATCTGATTGATTATTATCGAAAACTGGGCAGGAACTATGCGCAGGCCATTCAGCAGTCCGGGGTGAAACGGGTGGTTAACCTCAGCAGTATCGGTGCTCATTTAGACAAAGGAAACGGGATTCTGACTGGTGCGCACAACGTCGAACAAATCCTGAACGCGCTGTCTCCCGAGATTTCCATTGTGCACATGCGTCCGACATCATTCTACTACAATTTGTTCGGTTATGTCGATATGATCAAAAAAGCCGGTTTTATTGCTGCGAACTACGGAGCAGACGATCTCATACCCTGGGTTTCTCCCATCGATATTGCTGCTGCGATCGCCGAAGAACTGGTTACACCGTTTGCCGGAAGGAAAATCCGCTATGTGGTAAGCCAGGAACTTTCTGGTACCGAAACTGCTACGATTTTGGGAAAGGCTATCGGGCAGCAGGATCTGACATGGACACTCATCAGCGATGAGCAAACGTTAGGTGCCCTTGTAACGGCTGGAATGAATCCGGTTATTGCAGCCGGTCTCGTTGAAATGTACGCCGCCCTGCATAGCGGTCTCTTGTCGGAAGATTATTACCGCAACAAACCGGCCGTGATGGGAAAGGTAAAACTGGCGGATTTCGCAAAAGAATTTGCCGTCGTTTTTAAATAATTAGCTACCTTGGAAAATGGCAAACATGGAACCAATCCGAATCAAAACGATTGCTGAATGGCATCAGTTCAGGCACCTGCCCAAACCGGAACACCCGCTGATCAGCGTGGTCAATTTTGCGGATGTGAAACGGCTGCGTGAGGACGAGCCGCGAAGCATCGTCAATAATTTTTACTCCATCGCGCTGAAAAGAAGTTTTAACGCCAAGATGAAATACGGTCAGCAGGCTTATGATTTTGACGAAGGTATCATGTTTTTCATTTCGCCAGGGCAGGTTTTTTCCATTGAAGCGGACGGAGAAATAAAACATTCGGGATGGTCATTACTTGTTCATCCCGATTTTCTCTGGAATACCCCGCTGGCTCAGAAAATCAAACAGTATGAATTTTTCAGTTATTCGGTACATGAGGCACTGCACCTTTCAGAAAAAGAGGAAACGACGATCGCCGGAATTATTCAGAATATTGAACAGGAATACCATGCCAATATCGACAGGTTCAGCCAGGATGTTATCATTGCTCAGCTTGAATTGTTGCTGACCTATTCCGAGCGGTTTTATCAGCGCCAGTTTATTACCCGAAAAATCTCCAATCATAAGATACTGAACCGTCTGGAAGAAATTCTTTCCGACTATTTCAACAGCGACAATCTGGCGAAGCAGGGCCTTCCTACTGTCCACTACATCGCCGAAACGTTACATGTATCGCCCAATTATCTGAGTGGATTATTGAAAGTGCTGACCGGACAAAGCACTCAGCAGCATATACACGACAAACTGATCGAAAAGGCAAAAGAAAGGTTGTCTACGACCAGTTTATCGGTAAGTGAAATCGCTTATGAACTCGGTTTTGAACATCCGCAGTCATTTAGCAAACTATTTAAAAACAAGGTAAAAACAACGCCTTTGGAATACCGACAGTCATTTAATTAAAAACATATTTTCGGAGATTCAGTGACCTTACTGAATCTCCAAAATTTGGCTTCCCTATTTGATAACCAATGACTTTCCGTTGATTAACACGTTCTCCGCTTTTATACCCTGATATTTGCTTTGCAAAGTAACCTGTGCGTTAGCCTCGATATTTTTGAAAACGATATCGGAAACTTTATCGGAAGGATTTCCTTCAAGGTCTCCAAAACGCTGACACGTCACTTTGATATTGGACATGGTGACATTGTGAACATTGCCATACGGTTTCTCCTTGCTGTCACCCAGATCAAAAAATTGCGTCCACGGCTTGATTTCGATAATCGTCCCGCAGGTGCCAGTGATATCGCTCACCGTTATATTTTCAAAGATCTGATAAGTATCCGGCCTCATTTTCAATTTTAAAATAGGACAATTGTTATCTACTTTGCAGTTCCGCATGGTAATATTTCTGGCATGGATACTCTCGCTTCCCAGTGTCAGGGTCGCATGCGCGGCGCCGAAGGTGCAATTCTCCACCAGAATATCCTCCACAATGCCATTTTCGGGCAACTTATGTGCATCTGGTCCCTTTCCGCCTTTGATCACAATCGCATCGTCATTGACAGAAATGTAACAATTCCGGACCGTAACCTTTTTACAAACATCAATATCGACGCCATCGGTACTCGGTGCCGCGACGGGTTTGAAAGGCGAGCGGATATCACAATTTTCGATCAGCACATTGCTGCACTGATACAAATGCGTCGTCCAGAAACCGGCGTTGTGCAGTTTGACATTCTGGATATTTACGTTGGCACATCCCCAGATAAAAAGCAGGCGCGGCCTATGAACTTCCAGATTGGTGGTCTGTTTTCCAACCGCTCTCAGCGAGTCCCTGTGTGCCCAAAATGATTTCCAAAACCGCAAGCCATTGCCATTAATGGTCCCCGGACCTGAAATGCTAAAATTATCAACCTTATAGGCATTCACCAGGGCAGCGTAATAATCCAGACTTCTTCCTTCCATCCGTGACGGGATCAGCGGATAATCGGCAATATTGTCAGAACCTTTCAATACCGCACCTTCCAGCAATTTCAATGTCGTTTTAGGCTTAAAAAACAAGGCACCGCTAAGATACACTCCCTTGGGAATGACAATCGTACCTCCCCCACTGGCATGCGCCTTGTCGATCACGGCCTGAATAGCGCGCGTGCTCAACTTAGTGCTATCGATACCTACACCATACTGGGTTATGTCATAATCCTGCGATTGAGCGGTGAAAGCAGCAATACTCAAACAGGCAAATAATAGTAATTTCTTCATGCTAAACATGGGATTAAGCGTTTTATGGAGTTAACTCCATGTAAACAACTGATTTCGCTGAGTCCGGAAACGCAGCGAAATCAGTTGGCAGATGTTATCTTTTCAAACAGATCAGTTGTACCCCGGATTCTGTTTAAATTCTTCCTTGTTCGTCACCGCATCCAGCTGAACCTGAGGAATCGGACGCAAGTTATGCGTTTCCTTAATGTTTGCTTTGGCATCCATATTGTATTTTTGAACGTAACTTACCAGTTTCCCGGTACGTTTCAGGTCATACCAGCGGAACAATTCACCAGACAGTTCACGGGCGCGTTCATCCAGAATAAAATCTATTGTCAGGTCTTTTGCCGTGATTTCCATATCGGCTTCTTTACCGGCAATGGCGCGTTTTTTACGAAGATCGTTCATAAACTTCAAGGCCTCCGTTGGGTTCGTATTCATCAAAGCTTCCGCCGCGATCAGGTACATTTCTGCAATTCGGATGACGAAACCGTCACGAGCGCTCCACTCCTGATTAGCAGTCAAACGCGTCGGATCCATAAATTTGCTCATTTGAATAAACTGCGATCTCAGCAAGAGTGTCCCATCAGTCTTATACATCGTATTGCGGTCGAAGATTTTATAACGACCAGACGCATTAGCCGTTTGTTCAGGGGTAGCAACTGTTTTCAGGAAAACCATCGAAGTATCACCCAAAGCCATTTTCGGATACCCGTTAACAGCACCGGCTTTCAGGTTCGCCATGTTCGCTTTCCAGACCGTTTGGAAAGTCCCTGCATAACGCTGATCGACGTTTTCGTTAAACAAATCGAGTAAATGCAAAGTCGGGACATAACGCTGGTACGGACGGCCATAAGCGACAGAACGCTCCATGCCCGGCTGCTTGTCGTACACCATGATAAAATGCAAATGACTGTTATTGCCCTTGCCGGCAGCCGCGTCGTAATCTCCGTTCATGGTATCGTCGTTGGTGTAATTGACATAATACACCACCTCCGAGTTTGCTCCGCCTTCTGCGTTTTTCATATCCCAAAGCGATTTAAAGTCCGCAAACAAGGAGTACCGCCCCGAGGCAATAACCTCCTTCGCCAAGGTCGCAGCCTGCGCGTACATCGCAGCGTTATTGGTTGCACTGGCACGGGTCAGCGACATTCTGGCTTTAAAAGCCTTGGCCACATCCTGCGTGATACGTCCGGTGGTCGATTTGGTTGGCGCCAGATTTGCGATCGCGATATCCAGATCTGCAAAAATCACTTTATAAAACTCTTCAACACTGGATCTTTTTGCTGTTGTCACCACACCGATCGTCGGTTCCGTCGACAATACAACATCACCCCAGGTTTCGGTAATCAGCCAGAGATAATGAGCCCGCAAAAACCTGACTTCTCCTTCATATTGTTTGTTCAGTGCTTCACTTAAAACTGGTGCGGGAAGCAGTTTGAGAGCGGTATTACAGGTGTTCAGTGCTTTGTACAAATGCGCCCAATAGTCTTTAAGATTGGTCTGAGCACCATTTAAGTCCACGGAATAATCCGAAATCTGGTTGGCTTTGTTATCTCCTCCCCTAAGGAAAAGATCAGTTCCTGTTTCTGCAAATGCGGATGGAAATTCTTTTCCATACCATAACCTGGTTCCGGAATAGGATGCGTTCACCGCCGCTGTAATGCCGAGTTCGGTTTGAAAAAACGGGTCTTCGGTCAGGCCGCTTTTATTGGTTTCGGAAAGATAATCTTCGCAGGAAGTAAGCCCGGCAAGCGAAAAAGCCATCAACAAGGCCGCTATTTTGATTTTCATTGGAATGTCTGTTTTAAAATTTCAATAATTCATCTCAGGATTCATTTACCCGAATGATTAAAAATCAATGTTTACACCAAAGATCATCTGCTTCACAAGCGGGAAACTCAAATCGCCGCCACGTTCAGGATCGTAATCCTTGATCTTGCTGAAAGTGAAATAGTTTTGCAGTGTACCATAAACCCGCACACGGCCAACCCCGATTCTCTTCACCAGCGAAGTAGGGATATTGTAACCCAATGACACATCTCTGATTTTCACGAAAGACCCTTTCACATAACCCAGTGTCGTCTGATACAGATAATTCGTTGTCGAATACGAACTGTTCGGTCTTGGAAAAGCATTGGTCGGATTCTCTGGTGTCCAGTAGTCTACGTTCGATGAGTTTTCCAGTGCACTTGGTTTGTATGCGCTGCTGTTGTATTCGTAGTTGATGTAATGCCCGATACGGCCGTAAACAAACACACTTAAATCAATATTTTTATACTCAAAATGGTTGTTAACCCCGAATGAAAACTTCGGAACCTGCGAGAACGTGGTACGGTCACCTGGATCAACCACGCCATTTCCGTTGATATCAGCCACCTTAACATCACCCGGTTTATTACTTCCGAATTTCAAAGCAGCTTCTTCTTCGCCAAGCTGCCAGATCCCGATTTTCTTGTAATTATAAAACACCTTTGTTGGCTCGCCAACGAACCAGCTGCTGGCCTCATTACGCGTAACCCCGCTGTTCAGTGCGATAATCTTTTCCCGGTTTACAGTAAAAGTCCAGTCTGTCGACCAGTTGAAAGATTTTGCGTTGAGATTCTGAGAAGTAATAGCCAACTCGATACCCTTGTTTTCTACCTGACCGATGTTTTCAAGAATTTCACTGTAACCGGTGTGCGTTGGCAGCAAACTTGGCAGCAGCAAATCCTTGGTTCTTGAACGATACACGTCAATTGTTCCCGAGATTTTATTACCCAATAAACCAAAATCAATACCGGCATTCCAGGTTCCTGTTGTTTCCCAGGTCAGGTTTGGGTTCGGAATGATACTTGGCCAATACCCGAAAGCAGCGCTCGTACCAAAAGCATAAGCGGACAATCCTAAACCTCCTTTTGTAGCATATGGATCAATAGCAGCATTACCCGATTTCCCCCAGCTTACACGCAGTTTCAAATCATTGACCACTTTACTATCCCGCAAAAACGGCTCTTCGATCACACGCCACGCCCCTGAAACCGATGGAAAATAACCCCATTTATTTCCGGCTGCCAATACCGAAGACCCGTCCGTACGCAACGAAGCCTGGAAAATATATTTGTTGCTCAACTTGTAATTCACCCTTCCAAAAAACGAAGCAATTTTGGTCTCTCTCAATTTACTGCCAATGGCTTTGGAGATCGTATTCGAATTTAGATCGTGAAAGGAAGTGATCGGAGAAGCCTGGTTATTTCCCGACGAAGTATATTCTTCAAATTTGGTCCCCAGCGAACTCGTGCCCAAAAGTCCCTGAATCTGATGGTTTCCGATTGTTTTATTATAATTAAGCGTATTTTCCCAGGTGTAATTGAAATAATTTTCCAGCTCAACACCGGAAGTAGAATTACGCCCCGCGTTCGCCACCGTGTTATATCCTCTGTAATATCCATTGCGGAAGTCTCTGAAATCCAAACCTATCGTAGATTTAAAGAAGAGCTCATTCGTTATTTTCACGTCCAGATACGCAGAAGAAAATAAACGCTTATCAACAATATTGTTTACAAAAACGCCCGGTTGCTCATCCGCCAGCGGCGTGAATTGCGCGCTGTAACCCGGCGCCGGATTCAGAATCAATGTTCCGTCGTCGTTGAACGCTTTGGCGATCGGCAAAATTTTGTTTGCCATGTTCAAAGGGTTATCCCGTTTATCCTGATTTTTATAAGAATAAATGGCGCTCACGCCCACCCTGATCCGGTTGTTGAATTTATGGTCAACACTAATCTTTCCGTTCAATCTGCGATAAACATCATTAAGCAGCAATCCCTTATCCTTTTGATAACCGAATGACGTTGCGAAAGTGGTTTTTTCACTGCCGCCAGTCATATTGATCTCATAGTTCTGCATCAGACCGCTATGGAAAATATAACTCTGCCAGTCCTCAAATTGTTTGTCTTTGAGGTATTGTAACTCCGTTACCTGAAAAATATCCTCATCTTTTCTGTATACATCACCGTTGGTTGTCCGGTAGGCTTCACGTTTCTGCTGAGCATATTCTTCACCGTTCATCATGCGCGGGTAAAGCGCTTTTTTGTTCATCGAAACATATGAATTGAACGACAAACTGGATTTACCTGACGACCCTTTTTTAGTTGTAATGATAATGACTCCATTTGCACCGCGGGTTCCGTAAATGGCCGTGGAAGCAACATCCTTCAAAACTTCAATCGAGGCGATATCCGTCGGGTTGATATCAATAAACGAACCGTATGGAATTCCGTCGACCAAAACCAGCGGCTTGTTGTCTGCTTTCAGCGACCTATTTCCACGCAAAACGATATTAATATCCGCGCCCGGCTGTCCGGAACTTTGCGTAATATCAATCCCCGAAACCTTTCCTTGCAGCGACCGTAGCGCATTCGTTGTCGGAATGGCCGTAATATCTTTTGATTTTACAGAGGTAATTGCACCTGTTACATCGCTCTTTTTCATCGTACCGTAACCTACCACCACCACTTCTTCCAGCGCTTTGGTATCTGTCACAAGTTTTACATCAATAATCGACCGGTTGTTCACCTGAATTTCCTGGCTGACATAACCCACGTAAGAAAAAACCAGTGTTGCATTCCCGGCCGGGATCGTAAGTTTGTACGATCCGTTTACGTCCGAAGTCGCACCGGTCGTTGTTCCTTTCAGCAAAATGCTTACACCCGGAAGCTCTTCTCCATTATCTCCCGTCACCTTTCCCGTAATATCAAAAACAGAATTTGACCTGTTTTTTCCATCTGCCGACACTACCAGATTTTCCGTGAAATTCAGACGATTTCCGGCATGAACCTTCTGACTACCAACCGGTAAAATTCCATACATGAGTAGCAACCCTAAGGCCGACGCACTTTGTAGCTTTCTAAACATACATCATAACAGTTTATATTATTCTATTTATTAATGCAAAATTCATATTCAAAAACAGGTGCTTTTCATGTAATTTTCAGGAGAATAAATCAGGTTTTACCAGAAAATTACAGGTTGAAATATGGCCGAATCAGAATGTGAATAATCGAAGAAATAATTGATTGTCATTTTTATTATCACTTCGTTTGACAGAAGGAAGGTTAGATATTGGCAAGAGATGCCAAAGGTTTTAACGATATTTTTTTACGCAAACGATGTCGGGAACGTCGCCAAAATAGACTTCATCCATTTATTTCTTGGACATTTTAGTCGTTTTTTAATTTCTTTTTAATCCTTCATCAGCCAGTGTGACCGCCAGTAAATAGGATTAATTTTATAATTAAACAGATGTAATATTATACTCCGGAAAGATCAAATACTGTTTGAACCCATATTTCCATTCATGAAGCCTAGATAAAAGATGCCGGCTTTACTTCGCAAATTAAAATGACATTAAAACAAAAAGTCCTGACTTACAGCGGATTTTTGCTGCGAGTCAGGACTTTCAGATTCGTTTTTAACCAGTATTGAATATTTACCTTATCTTCTTTTCAGCCAGTTTCGTTCCTTCTACTCTGGCTCTTATTTTTTCAAAAGCAATTTCACGCGCAGTGGAGATATCGTCAGCAAATGGAGAGAAACCACAATCATCCGTGGAGCCCAACTGTGCGATCGGGATGTATTCATACGCTTCCAGCAATAAGTCACTGACTTGCCCGGGCGTTTCAATGACCGGATTAAGCACATCGATGACGCCCAGAAATATTTTCTGACTGCCACCAATGTTTTCACGTATGCATTCCAAAACAGATTTTTTATCCTTTTCACCGGCATATTCCAGATAAAAATTACCCGCGCGAAGTTTAAAAAAGAGTGGTAATAATTCGGTGTAGGGAACGTCTGCACTATGTGTGGAATCGTGGTCGCCGCCGGGACAGGTATGAATGCCTATCCTGCTCCGCTGTGCATCCGTAAAGCGGTCGAGCACCTGATTGTTCAGGTCAATAAACTGACTCAACAAGCCTTTGCTGGGATCAAGTTTCAACGACAACCGAGCTTCTGTAAAGTCAATCTGTACGTTATAAGCACCGGCATCCAGACATTTTCGTATATCCGTCTCCGCCTGATCCAGCAAATCGCTGATAAACTGACTTTGTGAATATCCTTCAATACCTTCGGCGGGATAGAGCAAACTCATCGCAGATGCCGATATCACCGCCTGTTTAACCGGCAGGGAGGTATATTTCCGCGCCTCATTTAAATAATCAGCTGCAAAATGCTGATATCGGAATGGACCGGAAATCAGTTTAGGCAACTGCCTGGTGTGGCCGTCAGCAAATGGAATGACCACCCCACCGGGCGCAAGAGCTGGCGATCCGTGAATGGCATAAGTGGCAAAACTCGGCTTGGACTGTTCCCCGTCCGAAATCACAGGTGAACCTGTCGCTTCCAATTGACGGATGGTCTCGCTCGTTGCCTTGGCGAATAACTTTGAGAGTTCTTCCTGCTGAATTTCACTCTTTTGAAAAGCCTGCATAGCTTGCTGTAAATACGCAGGTCTCGGAATACTTCCAATGGGTTCTGTTGCTATCTTAGTCATGTTTTTGCTTTGCTTAAAAAATAAAAAACGGTCCACAAGTCAATCCGTCGAAGTGAAGGGTAACATAAATTGTCAGCCCGCAAACCGGTGCAGGAATTATCCACCATTTTCAAACCTGAAAATGCGTGTACATAAAATCCGGATCAGCTTAACTGCTCAGCAACGTGCGGGTTACAACGGGGCGTTTCGGGAGGCGGGCAAAGCAGAGGTAAAACATGAGAAAGAAAAGTGTACGCTAAATCGGGAAAGGGAGCGCTGATGTGATGATTTTCACTTTCGTTTTTAAAATCAATTTCGGGTGCAGATACTTGTAAAAATACCTTGGCAAGATCATCAAGCATTTTAATAGCTTTACTAAACGGATGTGAGGCGGTCTTTCCGGAACTCACTTCCTGCATCATCTCGGCCAATTCCGAGAAACGCTGCCAGGCCGCTTCATTATTTTGCAGTGTTACAAAAAGAGTATCATTTTGATGTACGCAGCTGACCACATTGTACAACTGATCTTGGATACGATATAAGCCTTCATAACCATTAGCCTCCACCCTGACTGAGCCAGAAAGCGAAGGCTGATATGTCTTTATAATCCGTATTTTACTTCCTGTTGACTTCGGCGTTGCAATCGCATATTCGTGATCCAGGCACAACACTGCTACGGGCAACCCCATCATGTTGCAGAGCAGCAGTATAATCAGGAAAATAGCCGCAATAGTTCTCATCAAGAGTCATAAATATCACTTAAAATTACAACGAATGATTGAATAAGTTATATGATTGTCAGCTATTTTTATTGAGTTCCAAAGCGTTCATAATTAATCACTGGCGCTGGAAATATTAACTCCTCCGCTGTCTGCAATGCTCTTCCAAGCTTAAAAATATCAGCACTATCAAAATTCAAAAACATTATTGATCCAAATCAGGTGTGTATAGTGTAAACTGACATATGGAATTTAATTTCAATTACTGTTTTAAAATTTTCAGTGAGGATACGGTTCCTGTTTCACTCGTAATTCTCACCAGATAGATACCAGCCGAAAGGTTCTTCACATCCAAATGAGCCGACAAATTTTGAACGCCGGTTTTAGCTTTATTGTACAGAATTTTTCCTGTCACATCATTTAACTGTATCTGTCTTATCTGGCTCATGTCATCCACGTCCAACGTCAGTAAATCAGTAGTCGGATTAGGATATATCACCATTTTCACCGCAATTGAAAAAGCTATGCTACGGATTCGGCTATACGCAAAACTCTCATCTTTATCGATCATTTTAAGCCGATACAAATTGTTTCCGTTTTCAGGAATTTCATCTGTAAATGTGTAGGTCATCATTGTACTGCTTTCCCCGTTTGCTGTTACAGATCCCAGTTTTTTCCACACCTTCCCCGTCATACTCTTCTGAATTTCGAAATGATCACTATTGGTCTCTGCTGTAGTGGTCCAGGCAAGCAACGCCGTTTGTCCCTCACCCTTTTTCACCGAAAAGCTGGTTAAGGTAACGGGTAACGGAGCCTGTGGATTTGTTACAATATTGGTGTGCAGCGAAATCGCCCCGGCCGTCGTCAAACCTCTGCCTATCAGTGAAGAAGAAGTCATCAGCTCAATGGCCCCGGCGGCAAGGACTGTGCCCCTGAACACAGCGCTGGCTGCCAGATCCAGTCTGCCGTTTATCTGCCAGTAGACATTATCCAGCGAAGCCATATTGGTTAAAGTAACGCTTGAAAATGCATTTGCACTCAACGCGCCATTGATTTTTATAATGAATATTCCGCCGGCTACACCTCCTCCATTTAAAATCAGGTTTCCGTTGAGCGTTGAAGCGCCCCCAAGACAATAAACGTTCGGGGTAAGGACTTGTCCATTCCCTAAGGTTGTTCCTAACACCACATCACAGCTCTGGGGCGTCAATTCATCATAAGCAGCCGTTACATCCAGGGCTACCTGCGCAGAAACAAGGTCAGCTACGTGGGTTTCTCCAATGACTACGCCTACTGGAAAACCGGAAAATGCTCCTGCGTTGGTACCAATATCACCTGTGACAACGGTGGCTCCGTCGCTTGTAAATGCCCCGCTGTTGGTAAATAAAGCATAGCTGGAAGCAGTACCTAAATCAGGCGCGACCTGGGCGTCACATACGTTGGGTAAAGAAATTACCGTGACAGCCGACAGAACTAATAGTAATAAACGTGTCATATAAATTAGGATAACAGGTAGATTAGTTTCTACCTCATCAAAGGTGATTGAAATGTTATCCGTAATGATTGCGTAATTGTGCTTATTAGTTACACAATTTTACAAGTTTTCAAGAGGTATCCGATTATTGTGCCCGAGCTGTTTGTAACCGGAAGGAGAAACACCCGTCAGTTTCTTAAATTGATTCGATAAGTGTGCTACGCTGCAATAGTTTAACACATAGGATATTTGTGTGAGGTTCATCTCGTTGTATAACAAGAATTCCTTCACCCGCTCTATTTTTTGAGCAATGATGTACCGCTCTATCGTTGTCCCCGTCGCTTCCGAGAATATTTTGGCCAGATAACGGTAGTCTTTATTTAGATTTTCGCTCAAATAATTTGAGTTTTTTGTATTCGGCAGATCGCCTGCAAAATGTACCATATGTACGATTACATGCTTAATTTTTTCTACCAAAATGACCTTCTTATCCTCTATTAAATCAAATCCTGATTTTACCAGCATAAGCTTTAACAGATGCCGCTGCTCTGTTGTCAGATTTTCAAGGATCTCAACTTCGCCAAGTTCGATAGCTCCCGAATGAAGCCCGATTTTTTCCAGTATCTCACGCACCAGCATTTTGCAGTGAATACCTACCATGCATTTGATGTATAATTTCATTACGTTTTTGCAAGATCAATTATGAAGAGTCCGTCAGCAGAAATTCTGCGACCGTGGTAAGAACTTTTAGAAAGGGTAATTTTTAATTGTGACGATACCAATAAAGTCAAAAATCAGCTGCACGGCGGGTTAAATAAACCGTTACGGATATATGAAGATCTAGTTAAAGTTTTGTCTCGAGAACGGCGACATTAACTAACGCTCATCAAAGTAGTTCTATGTCAATATTAAAATAACTGTGCCATACTAGTTCGATATTGAATTAAGAAAAAACGACAATCACCTGAATTGTTTACAGGGATAGTCAGATGATTATCAAATAATGCCACTATGAGTGATGGGTACACAAAACGTACACATTTAAAGTCCTGCTAAGATCTGCGTTTTAATTCCCGACATGGGATAATCAATGAGAAAATATCTGGTATCGTCCCTATAAATGCTCAAAACGCGTCATGGAGGCGTCCGCATCCATTATTATCCACGTATTCTCACCCTCAAATTAATAATTGTATAATTAACATTTATTATTGAATTAATACTGATATTTGCAACATTGCAGTACTCTTTTCAAAGAGAAATATTATATCCTTTTGACGCAAATTTCAGACGGCATGGAAAAAATGCTACTTGATCATGATGAGAATTTAACAGACAGCCTCGTCTGGGCGATGTTCAAGGAAGGTGATGACCGTTCCATGAACGTATTGTTATTGCGTTATTTTCGTCCTCTTCTTCATTATGGCAGTAAGTTCACGAACGATCGCTTGCTTGTCGAGGACGTAATTCAGGATTTGTTTCTGGGTTTTCTGGAAAAAAGAGAACTCCTGAGTAATCCTGCGTGTCTGAAAAATTATCTCTTCAAATGCCTTCGAAATAACCTCATCCACGCCATTAAGCAAAATACAAACGCATTTTCAATTCATGACAATGAGGATATTTTTACCGATTTGGAAAACATTGAGGAAGTTCTTGTTGCCACAGACGAATCTGAGGAAATTTCTATCAAGCTGAACAGGCATTTTCTTTCGTTAACGAAACGACAGAAGGAGGCACTGTTTTTACGTTACTATGAGAACCGGAGTAACGATGAAATTGCCGAGATCATGGAGATCAACAAACAGTCGGTATCGAATTTACTCTTGAAAAGCCTCGCTATACTTCGTGAAAACTGGGTTCATATACTGATTCTACTCTTCTTCAATTGACTCATTACAAGAAACTTACCCAGTAAGGTGAAAATATTTTCATAAATAATATAAAAAATCGAGTATAAACAACACGTATTTTTCTAATCGTTTCAATGTGGAACTATAATTCGATTTCATGAATAAGTATGAAAATTTCAAGTCCTCTGATTTTATCAACGATAAGTCATTCAGGGACTGGGTACTGATAGAAAAATCAAAGCCTGGATTCTTTTGGGATGATCTTCGTCGGCAGTATCCTCTTCTGGAAAGAGAAATGCGTATAGCAACAGACTTCCTGAATAATATCGCGGAAGACGCTCCACAGGTCAGCGACGAATATATCAATCACCTTAGCGAAAGAATTTTAGACAAGCACAAAAAAGCTTCACGATCTTCTGAGAGCAGAGGTATACAATTAAAATCCAGGTTTTTCACTTACTCCTATTATCTCGCCGCCAGTGTTATTATCCTCTTGGGAGCAGGTTGGATTTACTCGATCGTGCAGCAAAATAAATTTTCTAACAACATCGAAACTTTGCTTTCTGACAGTCAGGAAGGTATAGTCAAAAAGGAAAACCACACGGATAAACCCATCTCGTTTTATTTGAGCGACAGCAGCAGCATTACGCTCGAACCGAACAGCTCCGTCAGTTTCCCTACGGTTTTTGACAGTAAAAACAGGATCGTAAGCTTAGAGGGAGAGGCATTTTTTGAGGTAACAAAAAATCCGAAACAACCTTTTATTGTGCACTTCAACGCACTGGCAGTAAAGGTGCTGGGAACAAGTTTCAGCATCAGATCATTTGACTCCGAAGAGAATATTTCCGTGTCGGTGAAGACCGGCAAAGTTTCCGTTTCATCCAAACAAGACCTAAACACTGAAATGCCTCAGTCGACATTAAAAGAAGTAATGCTCACTGCAAATCAAAAAGTAGATTATAAAAAAGGAGATCTGCAATTTGAAAAAACTCTTACTTCAAATCCTGTCATGATCGACAGATCCGCTACGCCAAGAGATTTTGAATTTACGGACGCGCCACTCAAAAACATATTTAACCGTCTGGAAAAAGCCTACGGCATTCCAATCATCTTTGATGAAAATCAGGTTAAGGATTGCTCTCTGACCGCTTCGCTTGGTGATGAGCCGCTGTTTCAAAAACTGGATATGATCTGCAAAACAATGAAGGCGCATTATGTGGTCGTCGATGGCAGGATCCTGGTAACGGTTACAAATTGCAAAAACTGAGTCCCCATTATCAACCTAAACAACGCTCTATGATCACATAATACTTCTGCCAAGTATAAGACCAACAGTGTTTGCGGCACTGCCGGTCTTTAAACTTCCACCACATACTTTTTACAGTAAGGTTTTATGACACAAAACCTGTGTGGAATCATTTTGTCCAAACGTTTTCGACCACTTGATACAAAACAATTCAAATGTATGAAAGTTAACTTAGTCATCCAACGCTTACTATGGCTTTTTATGAAAGCGACGTTGATCCCTTTTTTCCTGATTATCTGCCTTGCCGGCATCGTTTCGGCCCACACTTCAAATGCGCAGGACATTCTTGAAAAACGAATAACCATCAAAATGGAAAATGCCCAAATCAAGGATATGCTTTCGAAAATCACGGAAATCACAAACGTGAAATTCATGTATAGCTCTCAGGTTATTCAGGCAAAACGGAGAGCGGCCATCAACGTAAAGGATCAGCGACTGGAACAGGTATTGCAGGAATTCCTGACCCCGTTGAACATTACGTACGAGGTCAATAAAAAAACGATAATCCTTAACGTCAGGACCGATCAGAATACGGGAGCATTGCAGCTGATTCTCCTGCCAAACCTGAAACAGGTCTCTAAAATTGATGTCAAAGGGAAAGTCAAAGATGAAAAGGGCGTCGGTTTGCCCGGCGTCAACATTATTCTTAAAGGAACCCAAACCGGCACCACCACGGATGCCGATGGAAACTACACGCTTGCCATTTCACAAAATACCGGAACATTAGTGTATAGTTTCCTGGGCTATAAAACCCAGGAATCCGAAATTGGTAACAGAACGGTTATCGACGTGAACCTGGCGTTTGATGATAAGTCTCTGGATGAAATCGTGGTAGTCGGTTTTGGTCTTGCCAACAAAAAAGCTACCATATCGGGAGCTATTTCGACTGTCAATGCAGAGGAATTATCACATTCCAGTGCAACAACGGCAAGTGGAGCGCTGGTTGGAAAAGCACCGGGAATAAACTTTCGGCAAACCAGCGGCAAGCCCGGAAGTGAACCCACACTTCAGATCCGCAATTACGGAACACCTTTGATTATCATTGATGGCGTCCAGAAAGATTATTCCAGTTTTTCACAGCTCGACTTCAATGACATTGAAAACGTATCGGTCCTTAAAGATGCATCGGCATCCATTTACGGTATGCAGGCCGCAAATGGTGTCGTGGTTGTCACGACGAAAAGAGGAAAAAGAAATCAGAAACCCATGGTTACATTTCAGGGATATTATGGTGTTCAAAAGCCAACCGGATACAACAAACCGGCCGACGCTGCCACTTATCTCAAAGCCATCATTCAGGATGAAACCTATAATAATGTCTCTGATGCAGCCAGAACTGTAACCAAAGAAGAATATAATAAATGGGTAAACCAGTCCGACGAAAGCCATAAGTCTTTTGACTGGTATAATTATGTTTGGCAAACCACGCCGCAGGCCTATGGAAACGTCAATATATCCGGCGGCTCGGAAAACATGGACTACTATGTGAGCGTCGGCAACGTTACTCAGAAAAGTATGTTACGGAATTTTAACGGCTTCAACCGTACCAATTTCCAAAGTGCGATCAACGCAAACATCAGCAAAAAATTTAAAGTCGGACTGAACATCATGGGCCGTATCGAGCATACGGATCAACCTGGCCTTCCCGGTGATGACTACGATTTCGCGCTGAATGCAGCATTCAGAAATCTTCCTACAAAAAGACCTTTTGCAAATAATAATCCTGACTATCCGGCAATCTCTTCCATCGATCCGCAGTACAGTTATGGTTGGATTGGCAAGGAGCGTTCCGGCGAATATGTCGCAGAAAACCGGGTTATACAACTGAATGGTTCGGCGGAATATGATATCGTAAAGGGGTTAAAGGCCCGTGCACTGGTCAGCTATTGGTTCAAAAATACAAAAACAGATTTGCAGGAAAAAGCACCGGTCTTATATGCCTACAATGGCACGACGGATAAATACAGTGTTGCCTACCAGGGTTCGGCCCGGTACATGGAACGTAACATGCAGAATAGCGAAGAAATTACTTCCAACTTTCAGCTTGACTACAATAATAATTTCGCCAAACACAACTTACATCTGGTTGGAGGGGTTGAGACAAAATCCGGAAATTACCCGAGGTTATATGTGTTGGGAAATCCCGAAGCTGACGGAATCAAGGGACTGAATATTAAATCGGTAACTACCTTAACCGATGACATTAGTTTCGACCAGAAACGGCTTGGTGTAATCGGACGCTTCAATTATGATTATGACAACAAATACATCGTTGAGTTGTCGGGACGTTATGATGGCTCTTACTTTTACAAAGCTGGCAAGCGCTTCGGCTTTTTCCCTTCGGGATCGGTTGCTTATCGGGTTTCCCAGGAGAATTTCTGGCAACAGAATACCTTTCTTAATTCCACAGTCAGTGATTTAAAGCTAAGGGGTTCCTATGGCGTGCTTGGTAAAGAACTGGGAACGGCCCTGTCCTACATTACGGGCTATAACTTCAATCAGGGTTCTGCCATTTTGGACGGGAAGGATGTTGTTTCAAGCAGGGTCACCGGCTTGGCAACCGATAATATCACCTGGGGACGCGTATATGTTTTGGATTTTGGTATCGACGCGAGTTTTCTTTCAAATCGCCTTTCTGCTGGTTTTGATTGGTTTAACAGGCATCAAACCGGTGAACTTGCGAGCAGGTACGACGTACTTTTACCAAATGAAGTCGGGTTTACGCTCCCATCGGAAAATCTTAACGGCGATCATACCAGGGGGATTGAATTTTCCTTAAACTGGAAAGACAACATCAAAGATTTCACGTATTCATTTGGCGGAAATTTCACTTTTTCAAGATGGATTACTGCTGAACGCTACAAGCCGCACTGGGCTAATGCCTATTCCGAATATCGCGATCTTGGCAATACCACAGGGCGTTTCAGGGACGGTACATTTCAACTCGTAGCTAATGGCCAGTTTCAATCCTGGGAACAAATCGCAAACTACCCGGTGGATCAGGATCACTACGGAAACACCACCATAAGACCGGGCGATTACATGTATGAAGACGTGAATCATGATGGCTTCATAACCGATCTTGACATGAAAAATGTCACATACCGGGTCAACAACGGAACACCCTGGATTAACTTCGGATTCAATTTCGCAGCAGCCTGGAAAGGAGTCGATTTCAGAGCGGATTTCGTCGGTGCCTCAGGCTACACTTACGAGCAGCAAAGTTACATGCGGTATTTTGATGGCAATGCCAACATTTCTCAATATCTGGCTGATAACTCGACCTG
Source organism: Dyadobacter diqingensis (assembly GCF_024220585.1). Lineage (GTDB taxonomy): Bacteria > Bacteroidota > Bacteroidia > Cytophagales > Spirosomataceae > Dyadobacter > Dyadobacter diqingensis. The sequence continues at coordinate 221,315 of NZ_JAMXKF010000004.1, read as the reverse complement.
GTACAATAATATTTGGGATAAAAACAGCGGGTTTCAAATTGGGAAGTATCCGCTCTTAACAAAGGGCGTAAACAATTGGATGAATACCCATTGGCCAAACAGCAAGTGGCAAACGAATGTAACCTACGCAAAACTGAGAAATCTCGAAGTCGGTTACACATTCCTGGCCTCACAGCTAAGCCGACTAAAAATCTCCAATTTTAGGGTACACCTTTCGGCACAAAACCTGCTGACATTCTCCAATATGCCTGGTGGACTTGATCCCGAAATTACATCAAATTCGGGGATGTCGTATCCCAATCCCAAACTGATCAATGTTGGCTTTTCCGTTAAATTCTAATATCCGACCCGATGAAAAATCTGAAACTATATAAAATACTGATAAGCCTGGGATGTGTTTGTTTACTGATCCAAATCCTGAGCAGCTGTTCGGATCTGGATGCAGATCCCACGAATACCATACCGGAAAGTGAAGTTTACAACGACAAGGCTTTAATCCAGTCGGTACTTGCAAATTTTTACGCCTCGGTGAATTTTGGGCAGAACAACGGAGATTATGGCAGTTATCACCTTCTGGATGAAGCCAACCGATGTGAAGGCGCCGCCACTACAACAGATGACGAGAAAGTTATCCCCCGCAACTTTTACCGCGTATATGATTACGGACTGGTAAGACGAATGAACCTTTTTTTACAGGGAATACGCTCGGATGGCGCCAAGGCGGCTTTGCTGGAAAGTGACCGGCTTAACCTTGAAGCGCAGTGTATTTTTCTGAGAGCCTGGTACTACTTCGGTATGGCCCGGTCTCTTGGTGGCATGCCCATTATTGGCGATGTCGTTTATGCTTATACATCAGGTGTTGACCCGGCAACATTTCAGGTGGCAAGGTCCACGGAGGCCGAAGTTTATGAATATGTAATGACGCAGTGTGATGAGGCCGCTAAAAATCTGGCCACAACAAAAACGACAAATTCGGCTATTGCCAATAAATGGACGGCACTTATGCTCAAAGCGCGGGCAGCGGTTTATGCTGGTTCCATTGCAAATTACGGAAACAAAATTACCCCAACAGTTCGCACGGAAAAATGGGAAGCAGGTATTCCGGCAGATAAGGCAGCCGGGTTTTATGCGATTGCTTTACAAACAGCAGAGACCGTCATCAAAGAAAGTCCTTATCTGCTGCAAAAAGATGTAAGTGATCTTGAAAACTCATTTTACAAGGCAACCAGTGTTAAAGCAGCCAACACAGAGGTGATATGGGCTCTTGATCGCCTTAAACCTAATGTGGTTACCCAGTTTACAAATTTTGCTATGCCCTATACCCACCGGGATTATACGGAGGGAAATCGCCTTGGAGCCGTTCTTAATCTCGTGGAATCGTTTGAAAACAGAGATGGTTCGGATCCCGCGATCAAGGTAAAAAATGCCGACGGAAGTTATGTCTTTTATAATTCGGTGGAAGATCCGTTTGCTGCCAAAGACGCAAGGCTATGGGGAACCATTATCTATCCTAATGCACCTTACAGGAAAACACCCGTGATTTTGCAGGCCGGACAGCTAATCAATAACGGAGGAATTTACAGTATCAAAACTTCTGTCGCGGGTGTATCTGACGCATCCGGACAATTGATCACGTCAACAAACGGACCGGTAGCGAACTCCGATAATTATGTAAATAAGACAGGGTTTCTTGTCAGAAAATTCCTGGATGAAACGCCAAACGCAGGTCTGAATCCCACTTTCAGCGAAATGTGGTGGCCGCGATTCAGGATTGCCGAAGCCTATCTGATCGCTTCTGAGGCCGCGTTTGAACTTGGCAAAAAAGCAGAGGCAGTAAAATACATTAATGTGACCCGAGAACGCGGTGGCATAAAACCGCTCACGGAAGCATCCCTCTCTTTCGAAAATATCGTAAATGAGAACCGCGTGGAATTCGCTTTTGAAGATCACCGCTTCTGGGATCTCAAACGATGGAGATTGGCCCATACGATCTGGAACGGAACGCCGAATAATCCGACGGCGCAAATTTATTCACTGTTTCCATACAAAGTGGTAAGTCCCGGCGACCCCAATCATGGAAAATGGGTGTTTACCAAACAGGTATCCTACAAAATGGCTGCCACGCCAAGGTATTTCCCGCTCATGGATTACTACGGGTTAATCGAAACGGGTTGGATTACCAATAATCCTAAACTGGTTAAAAATCCACTTCAATAAACTAAAATCCTATTTTTATGAATAATATCTTCAATCGTTTATATGCACTTATTTTGTGTACGCTGACATTAGGATTGTCATCTTGCAGCACAGAAATTGACAACTGGGATTATCCTTCGTCAACCATAGCAGGCCAGTTCCTCTATAAAGGACAGCCCTTACAAATATTGGGAACCGCCTCCGATGCAACCAGTTCCAATATCATACAATTGCACCAGGTTGGCAAACAGTGGGATCAGGGATTTGTAAAAATGTTTGCCCGGGAAGATGGCACTTATACTATTCAAACCTTTGACGGCGACTATTATCTCAACATCACGCCCGGCAGAGGCCCGTGGTTACCCAGTGCGGATACCTTGCGGCTAACCTTAAACGGAGAAAGCAAAGGGATAAATTTCAACGTAACCCCCTATTTTTGGATTTCGGATTACAACAGCAGTTACCAGGATTCGGTTTTCAGCGTAACATTCAATCTTGAAAAAGTGGTACCCGATGCGACCTTGGAAAAAGTTGTTATTAACCTCGGCAACACAGCCATTGTCGACAACACTTCAAAGATTTATGAGAAGTCGTTCAATGCACTCACAACGGGAGCCAATACCATCAGCCTGGATTTAAAATCGCTCTCGGCATCCGACAAATCCAATCTCCGAAAAACGGGTTTTGTCTTTGCCAGGATCGGCGTAAAAACCAAAAATGTTACTGACCTGATCTATTCGAAGGTCGAAGGGCTGAAAAAATGATCCGTTCACTTAACAGTTTAATATTCATATGACAAGAATTTCAAGCTGAGTAATAATGAAAAAGGATGTCCAGGGCTATGGACATCCTTTTTCATTTGTTAGGCTATTTTACCTGAGCTCCCCTACCACCTCCATACTTCATTGGCAAATTGGGTGATTTTTCCGGAATTTTTAAATCGCTTCTTATAATCCCGTATCTACCCCAAATACTTCCCATCATTGGTAAACACAACGTATTTACAGGATATATCATCACCGCAGCTCGTCGTGACCAGGTATTGGCCGTCGCTTTGTCTGTCTACTTTCCTGAAAAAATCTCCTGATAAACAAAACGGGATATATTCTGAAAGCGTCGTTTTGAGATATTCCGTCAATACCATTTCCGTTGCATCAAACTGAGCGGCTGACTCAGTTTCCAAGATATGGCATTTGATATTATCGGATGTCGCCTCCAGGGCCATATATAGTGCGGCAGATCCCGCACCTACAATACATATATCGGTCGTAATATTCATATGATTGAAGTTTTCTGATGTTGTAAGACTTTAAAATGCAGGCAGCGAGTCCGTTTCCAGGGACTTTCCCTTCTGAAAAACGGTCTGTTCTATTTCACCAGCGGCTTTAAAAATTCTGGATATCTTTCCGATAAAATCAAACGGGATCACAATGGAAAATGCTTCTTCGGAGCTGTCCGCATCCAGCATCATGCTGCATCCAAGGCTATCGGGACGCAGACTGATGGCTTTTACAGAATTCTTGTTAATATGCACAGGTTCATAACCGTACATCTGCTGGCCGAAGAAAAAATATCGCGCGTAAATAATGTAGTGAACCGAAGCATTTTCCAGGTCGGCAATGATCTGGTACATAATGGTATGCAGGTATAGATCCATAATCGTCGCACTTGTGGTTTCAAAAACCGTTTTAACGGGTTATTCAAATAAAAATCAGGCAGCAAATCCTCTCAACGTTTCTTTCACCTCAGCTGCCTGATATCAATGTTTCCTACCAATATACCAAACCTTCCAACCGGGCCAGTTCCAGACTTGCGATGCAAAGCTGATACCGGTATTGCAAATGTGTCAGTTCCGCTCTTTGCACATTCGTGCTTGCGCTGGTAAGTTCAAGATTGGTTCCTGTACCATTCTTAAAACGGCTCTGCGCAAACTTTTGTGCCTGTTTCGCCTCGTCGATCTGCCCTTGTGCATTCACCAGGCTCGACCGGTTGCTTGCGATATCGGTTAACGCCTGCTGGATATCTTTCCTGAAAGTATTATCGAGTGTCTGCTGCGCGAGTCTGGATTGCATCAGCTGTTCCTGCGATAAACTGACCTGCTTTTTAATCCGCCCACCCTGATAAATCGGGATATTCAACGTCACACCGGCCTGATAAGTGTAGCGAAACTTATTGATCTCGGGTGTATAACCATTTGCAAATCCCGTCCCTGCGTTCAAAACCAGAGAAGGTTTCCCCTGTGTCTGACTAATTTTCAATTCGGCCTCAGCCAGCGCAATTTTATCTTTTAAAAGCAGATATTCGGCATTTCCCGTTTTTGCACTTTCAAGAATACCAGCGACATCGTTACTGGCCGATAAACTTGGAAAATCAAAAACAGTCATTTCTTTACTCACCTCTACACCCGTCGCGTAGTGCATTAAATTATACTGTTTATTCAAACTGTTTTGAAGATCGATTTTCCGGTTGTTTTCCTGATCAATGCTCGACTGGATGGATAAAACATCGTATTTCAACGCATCCCCATTCTTAAATTTAACTTCCGTATCCCGTTTGTTAAACTGTAAAAAGCTGATCACGCTATCCTGTATCGCGATGGCATTTTTCAGATAAGCAATCTGATAATAAATGTTGGCCACCTGAAAGGCCATCTGATTTTTATTGTATTGGGCGTTATCTTTTGCGTATTGCAGTCCCACTTTTGCACGCTCCACACCCGTTTTAACAAGAGCAAAATCCCAAAGTGTATAACTTCCGTTGACCATGGTTTTGTAATTATTATTAGGCATAATGCTTAGATTGGTAACCTGATCGCCCATCGGAATAGAAACCACCGATACGGGGTGCAGATAATTATAAGAGCCAGTGGCTGAAACGGAAGGCTGCCCAGCCGCTTTTGCCAGGTCAATCCGCTTGTTCTCTACTTCAATCGCCTGATCAAGTTCTTTGAATGCAGGGAAATAAGTAAAGGACTGATTGATCAGTGTTTTCAGGTCAGCCGGTGCCTGCTGCGCACCCACGCGCACGGTATGCAAACCGATAAAAATAATGAAAATGAAACGTTTCATGATATGTATAAAATTTTTGATTAGTGGGCTGCCGCTGCAACCTGTGCTCTGGTTTCGGCGTCCATGCCTTTGTTATTCAGCATAAGCATGAATGGGACGGTGCAGATAAAAAACAGGGAGATCAATAAAAATCCATCCAGATAAGCCTGCATCTGTGCCTGACTTGAAACAACGAAATCCAGATTGCCATATGCGGCCTGTTTCGCAGCAAGTGGATTAAGGCCTTTGGCAATCATCCCTTGTGTGATGCCATCCAGTCGGCTTGTCATCAACGGATTGTTCCCTTGAAGGTTTGAGATCAGGTCATTTCTGTGGGTAGCAAACCGGTTGGTTGCGTAGGTATTCATGATCGCAATCCCGAAAGCCCCGCCCAGCGAACGGAACATATTGTTCAGTGAGATTCCGTAAGGCATATCCCTGGGCTGCAACCCTACCACCGCCTGACTGATCAGCGGAACGGTCAGACATCCCGTGCCAAGCCCTCTGCAAATCTGTGTTAGGGTGAACCACCACTTGCCAGCCTCGGCAGTTGCCAGCGACGAAGTATATCCATGCAGAATGAAAAGTATAAAACCAGCGAATACAAAATAAATCGGTTTGATGCCTTTGCTTAACCCGCCACCGATAAACGGCATGGCAAAAATGGTGATCAGCGCACCGGGAATCATGGAAAGCCCGGCCTCGGTCGGAGTATATCCCATCACCCGCTGTACCATGACCGGAAACAAATATACCGATCCAAAAAGTCCAAATCCACATACAAAAGTAAGCACGTTGCTGCCGACCAGATTCCTGCTTTTCATTACTTTTAAATTGATCGCAGGATTTTTTGTGTTTAATTCCCACCAGATAAACAAACTGATTCCGACGATTGCCGCTACGGTCAGATAACGTATCGTTTCATCCTGAAACCAATCCTCAGACTGTCCCTTTTCCAATACATATTGCAGCGCACCAATACCTACGGTTAGCGACAAAATACCGGTGTAGTCAATTGGAATTGACTTTCTGTCAATATTATACTCTTCCGGATGTTTCTCGACAAATTTCCAGGTAAGCAGCGCTGCAACGATACCGATCGGAATATTGATATCGAAAATCAGAGCCCAATGGTAATTGTCTACAATATAACCGCCCAAAACAGGGCCGATCGTTGGTCCGAGTACAATACCCATCCCAAAAATCCCGCCGGCTATGTCTTTTTCTTCGGGTTTAAATTGTTCGAAAAGAATGCCCTGCGAAACCGATAACAAAGCTCCTCCGCCCAGTCCCTGAACAAAACGCCACAAAACAAGCATCCACAGTGAAGACGAAGTCCCACACAAATAAGAGGCTATTGTAAAAATGATGATCGACGCCAGGTAGTAATTTTTCCTACCGAAATAGGTACTCAAAAAACCCGTTAGCGGGATAATGATCACGTTCGCAATTGCGTAGGCCGTTACTACCCAGGAAGCATCTTCCAGTGTTGCGCCGAGCGTACCGCTGATATTATTTAAAGCAACATTGATAATTGACGTGTCAATCAGCTCCATGATGGCAGCCGAAATCGTGGTGATCACGATGATGATCTTGACAAACTTATTTTTCTGACTGGCCATTTTTCAGGTGTGCACTATTTAACTTTTACGTCCACTTCAACACTTAAACCTGCCTTTAAGATGCCAGCCAGTGCCTCCGCGTTATCAATTTCAATCGTCACAGGCACACGCTGTGTCACTTTCACGAAATTACCCGTGGAGTTATCAGGCGGCAAAAGCGAGAATTTGGCGCCGGTCGCATCGCTGAAACCTGAAATCTTGCCGGAAATCTCCTGGTTGGGGTATCCGTCTACCTCAATCTTCACAGGCTGCCCAACTTTCATATATTCCAGTTGTGTTTCTTTGAAATTCGCTACAATCCAGTATTTGTCGTTACTCACCAAGCCAAAAAGCTGTTGTCCGCCCTGCACATATTGCCCTGGTTTTAAATTGGTTTTACCCAGTTTCCCCGTAGACGGAGCAATAATCCGCGTATAACTTAGATCCAGCTTAGCCCTTTCCAATGCAGTTTCTCTGGCTGCAATCGTGGCTTTCGCCCGCTGTATTTGTGCATTGGCTTCACCTGTTTGCACGCCTGCCTGCTGCACTCTGGTTTTACTGGATGCCAACAGCGAAACAGCCGTTTTGTAAGCCGACTGGCTATTTTCAAGTTGCCTCAAGGTGATCGAGCCGTCGTTATAAAGCGCTTCATCGCGGGCCATATCTCTTTTAGCTTTGTCGAGGCCAACTTCTTCAACGCTCACACCGGCGGCGGCTACGTTTCTGTTGGAGCCGATCGTGGGAAGCTGTGCCTGGGCAGAAGCAAGGTCAGCCTGGGCAGCAAGCAGATCTGCCTGTGCCTGCTGAACGGCCAGAACGAAATCGCTGTCATCTATAATTGCAAGGGTATCTCCTTTCCGGACACTTTGATAATCAAGCAGCGAAAAATCCCTAACGTATCCAGCTATACGACTGATAACCGGAATCGCATTTGTCTCGATCTGCGCATTATCCGTGCTTTCAAAATGCAAAGCATGATCGACTTTGTGATATGTAAAATAGATAGCACCGATCGCAATTCCTGCGATAATCAACGTCCTGGATGCCTTACCGGTCAGGCTTTGCGTTTTTTCTTCTGTTTCCATGAAATAAATTAGTAAACTTACTTTACAAAAGTAGTAAACTAAGTTTACCAAAACAAATAAATTTAGTAAAATAAGTTTACCATTTTTTCACAGAAAAATAAAGGACAGATTGGAGATGAATGTTATTTACCCGGATTGATCTCCTCGTGGTAATGCGTAATGGCCAAAAGTACATCAATAGCCGAGTCATAGTTCTTATTGCCGACAACCTCGCGGTATGCACCAACCATTTCGTCCGCCGACTGTTTTATCTTAACGCTGACTTCCAAACCTTTCTCGGTCAGAAATATCCGCTCCGACCTGGCATCAAGCGGGTCTTTTTCACTGGTTATCAGTTTAAGCGCATACAATTCCTTGATTGTTTTACTTGCCGCCATTTTCGTTATTTTCAGCTCCTTTGATACCTCGTTATTGGAAATCCCCTGGGTGCCTATACACATAAAAACCGGAATGTAACCAACTTTAAACCCAGGTACATACTGCGTGATCGCCTCCTCCACCCACTCATCGGTCAGTCTTTTCAGTACATATATCACCTTATAAAGTAGTCGGGTATTGATATGGTTTTCCATTGTTCGTTATTCATTCTGGTTTTACAAACGAAAGCATAGTAAATTTAGTTTACCATAACTTCCTTGTAAAACTAGCCATATGTTTGGAATTTCCCATAAAACCTATGGAACCCTTACCAGCCGTATCACAGGATCACGCACTTGAATTAACTGTGGGTTTAAATAAAGCTTTCTAAAATTTATTCCAGTTGAGACAATCCTTTCTCTTTCCGATACGGCTTTTTAAAGAAATCACCGACCACGCCGTTGAATATATCTTTATAAACAACCAGTGTCGAGTGCCCGGAATTTGGTAAGATCCAAAGATAAGATTTCGGAATGGCCTCTGCGATTACCATCGTATGTTTTGGAAGAATTACGTCGTTGTCACCTCCGATCACCAGCGTAGGACATTTGACCATTTTTAAATCGGCAGTTGTGATGTGCGGGTTGAATATCATCAAATTCAGAAGCTTCTTTTGGGCTTTAACCTCCGGAGTTTGCGGCACCCGGGCCAAACTATCATTTCCGGACACAATCCATTGCCAAAGTGCTGGTTCAAGTGCCGTAGTATCCGGCCAAAGATTTGCACCGGTGATCGCCAGTTTTTTAACTTTTTCAGGATTACGCTTCGCCAAAAGCAGGCCGTTGATACCGCCGTCGCTCCACCCCACCACATAACATGAATCTACTCCAAGTTTGTTAAGCAAAGCGTTAAAGTCGTCAGCCATCATTTCATAGGAAAGCGAGTCGCTGTTATCCACAGACTTCCCCTGTGCGCGGCTGTCCGCAACAATTACCTTGTAATTTTTCGAGAAATATGGAATCTGGTTTTTAAAATCCTTGATGGAGCCACCATTTCCGTGAATAAACAGCATGGGTTTACCGGTACCATAAACTTCATAGTACATTTTGAATCCTCTCAAATCAGCATACTTTCCCGCTTTGGTATTGCTGCCATAGGCCGTTGTTCCGGATGCAGCAACCGGTAACGTCGCTTGTGCAAAAGCGGAATGCAGAAATGGAAAAACGAGTAAGGTTATCAATATTCTTTTCAACATAGAGGAATTCAGTTTATTAGGTCGTCATAAAAATAAAGTATTTATCGAACATTTCATTGTTGTTTAGTCCACAGTGATATTCATTTTAGGAAGAACGGCACCGCTGTGACCAGATACCTGATTAGCCGCCCAGCCTGATCTCCTGATTACTTCATAGATTATAACGGTTATCTACTGCAAAGTTGAAAATTATCATCGATGCAGGACGGGGCAATGACTATTCTGGTGACTGTGAAATATGTACTTTTGCTGAAAAACCAATTACTATTGCCGGATTTAAATATCCGGTTTAATTATCGAACCTGATTTAGCCATTCATGAAACTCATTATCAAAGACCATAAAACCGGCGGCGATCTGCTGCTTATCAGTAAAGAAAATGACTTTGACAGACAATTTTACACGCGGGACCGTGAAAGAAAATATTTTACGATAGCCTGGAATCAGGGCGAACAGCAAGCCGTAACGATTGATGGTGTAACCCACCAGTTTATGCCCCAAACGATACTTCCCCTGATGTTCGACCAGACGTTCTATTTTGAGCGACCGGAAGATATCGTTGCCTGGCAATTTAACCGGGAGTTTTATTGCATCATCGACCATGACACCGAAGTGAGCTGTGTCGGATTTCTTTTTGGCATGGGCGACCTGCTTTTTATCAGTCTCGACGATCCCGCTCAGTACAGGCTCAAATTGCTGCTTGACATATTTACGGAAGAACTAAACACGAAGGACCATATTCAAAGTGATATGCTGCTGATGCTTTTGAAACGGCTGATCATTATTGTCACAAAACTCGCCACTTCGAAATATGTCCCCGACCCGAAACTGCGGGATCAGAGACTCGATGTTTTCCGGAAATTTAACATCCTGGTCGAAACTAATTTCCGGACGGACCATTCTGTCAACTATTATGCCGAAAGGTTGAATAAGTCTCCCAAAACCTTGTCCAATATTTTCGCTCTATACAACGACAAAACACCGGTGCAAGTGATTCACGAGCGCATACTGGTGGAAGCAAAACGCCTGCTGTTTTATACCGACAAGTCAGTGAAGCAGATCACTTACGAACTTGGCTTTACAGACCCTGCTTATTTCAGCAATTTCTTCAAAAAACATACTTCACAGTCGCCGCTTCAATTCCGGAACGACAAAGTTTTGCCGCTAATCGAATTATAATATTGTATTTTCCCGAAAACGGTACCTGGTTGTTATTGATTAATGACCAGGTGCTTTCTCTTTTTGTCCGCTTTGACAAGAGCTATAATCCCGCCGAAACGGTCGATTTCGAGATTTTAAAACCCAGATTTCAGTCAAATGGGAAATATTTACAATTCTTCGGGAACTCTGCGCATTTTCCGCTCCTGTCTTTTGCCGCACCTTTGTATCGTTAATTCAAACATCACCTATCGATAACAAACAAGATGAAAAACTCAATCTTAAGCAGCAAAATCAAAAGTAGTTTATTGGCCTCATTGTTCATTTTATTCGCAGCATTCGGCACCAGCACCGTATCACAGGCACAGGCTGTTAAAAATATTGTCATTGTTCACGGCGCTTTCGCCGACGGGTCTGGCTGGAAAAGCATCCACCATATCCTGGTAAATAAAGGTTATCATGTATCTGTTGTGCAGAATCCGCTTACCTCTCTTCAGGCAGACGTGGATGCTACGAATCGCATCATTGACAGACAGGATGGTCCCGTTATCCTGGTTGGACATTCCTGGGGAGGAACTGTAATCACAGAGGCAGGTGTCAATCCAAAAGTTGCAGCGCTGGTATATGTTGCCGCTTTCCAGCCGGACAAAGGTGAAAACACGTTAAAATGGGCAACTTCACTGCCTGCCGCACCTGAAAGCGGATTAGGAAAACCTGACGACAAAGGGTTCCTTTATTACGACAAAGCAAAATTCAGAGCCGGTTTTGCAGCCGATCTTAGCCAGGAAGAAACGGATTTCATGTATGACTCCCAGCAGCCGATCGTTGCAGCCAGTTTTGTTACACCGATAACAAATGCAGCCTGGAAAACCAAACCAAGTTATGGCATCGTTGCGACCGAAGATAAAAGTATCGTACCTCAGATACAGATCAATATGTACAAACGTTCAAACACAAAAATCACAGAAGTAAAGGGAAGTCACGTGATTTTTATGTCTCAGCCGCAAGCCGTTGCGAATGTGATTATCGAAGCAGCTAATAATAATGGTGGGACCAAATAAATTTTGAGCAATTATTGAACAAGTGATCCGCATGTCCAGGGTGACATGCGGATCACTTGTTTTGGTTTTTACTGTTCTCTGCCGCAACATGCTTAAACATAAGTATCCAATATTTAATATGAGTTACAAAATTATTTCTGAATTTTTCCTATTTTTAGAAGCAACATAAAACCAATCAGATATGAGCATTTTAACATTCATGGGCCTTAGCGGATTTGAAGTACTGATCGTAATTCTGGTGTTCTCATTTCCCTTTCTGTACGCGCTCATCGATGTGCTGCGAAGCTCCTTCCAAAACAAAATCGACAAACTCGTATGGCTGATCGTAATTCTTGCTTTGCCTTTCCTGGGCGCATTGCTCTATTTTCTAATTGCCCCTAAAAAAGTGGTCAACTAAACTGTTTCCCTTTAAAATTTCTATTTAGATCGTCGGGAAACGCTGAGAGAACGGGGCGACTGTTTTTAAGTCATCCACGAATGGTTGCTGACGTCTCTGCCAAAAACCCGACGCTTCCCACCGCCGCTCCAACTGATATTGCTGTGCATGCATTTTCAGATAAATATGAAAAGCCTGACTGATGATCCCGTCATAAGCCGGCAAAGCATCCGATTCTCCTGATAAGGCATCGGCGATGGCATGACCTGCGTAATAACCTCCTTCCAGTGCTGATACAATACCATAAGAAGATAATGGGTCAAAAGCATAGGCAGCATCGCCTACGGCCAGCCACGAATCGCCGAACCGCTGCCGGAGTAACGACGTGGAAGCCGGATGTAGATTTATCTGGATATTTTCTGTCTGTAATCTTCCTTCTAATAAAGAGCCTATCAGCGAAGTCTCTGCTGCATTTTCCAGAAAATAGCCTGGCTGCTGCATCTGTTTGTCCATCAGATCGGCATCCGTCATAAAAGCCACGGAAAGTTTTTTGTCAGACAAAGGTGCCGCGTACCACCAGCCATTCACCGTCGCTTCAATGTAGGTATGATATGGCTGTATGTTTTTCTCCGTTGTCATCATAGCAGAAATGCCTGTCAGTGCATCCAGGCGCGTACGTTGCAATCCCAGTAAGCGGGCTATCCGGCAACTTCGCCCGGTGGCATCAACCAGAAAATCACAGGTTATTGACCGGCTATTTCCGTCACCCTGTAAGCTCACTTCCCATCCGTTTTCCTGTTTTTCACAATGTATTACCCGTTCTCCCTGCAACCAGGCAACACCTTTGGATAAGGCATGCCGTCGTAGTTGCCGTTCAAAAAAAGTCCGGTCAATATGCCAACCTTGTTGGTAGGTTTGTGTAAAAAAATGCGTCTCGGCCGGGATGTCACTTCCCCAGATAAAACTGTTCCCATAACAAGGCAGATGTGCGGGATCGGCCAATAACTGGTCGATCCCGGATCTGATAAGCATCGGTTTAGCATTGGGCGGAATGGTCTCGCCAACCTTATAATCAGCCGGCATTTCAGGTTCCACAATCATGCATGCTATGCCTCTGTTCACAAGGCTCAGTGCAGTAGCGATACCCGCAGGCCCTCCACCGGCAATCAATACAGAAATATCGTTTTTCATTTATCTCTCATCCCTGCGAAAGCTACGTCTTTTACGTTCCGGTCTTGCAGGGTTTTCCGTGTCTCCCGCAACTGTTTTCAATAAGACAACGGCTTCATGCACCACCCGCGGTGTCGCATTTTCAGCCTCCAATACCTGTTTGTAGGTTGGATCATCTTCGGTAAAACCTACCCGATCTGATTCCACCCAAAGTTTTTCAGGCAGCCATTTAGTAGTACCTGTTTGCGGAAGTGGGTGTTGTACAATAATACCCAGCTCATGCCAGCGTTTAACCATTTTATTGATCTTGGATTGATATTGAGAACCAAAGTCACGCAGCCAGTCCTGACGATAGTCCAGGTGTTTCAATCGCTGCGCATCGTTCATACCTGTATCTGAAAGACGGGTAAAACTGTCTTTTGACAATACCTGATTCGGAACCCGCGCCGCCCAGAATGACGGTATGGTAAGATACAATGACGGATCATAACCTGAAAGACAACTTGCCTCATCAGTTTGCCAGGGCACACCCAGCCACCGGCTTAACGAGCCGGGACCGCTTCCATCAAGGGGTCCCTTGGCAGCCAGCGCAATGGCAGGAGAAAGCAACGGGCCATAGTCATCAGCAGGCGTTTCGTTCTCCGGAAGTATTTTTATTCTGAATGGCTGATCCCAAAAAATCAGGTTACGGAAAGGCCAGGTGATCTCAATACCCGGATGAAAAGGCCCTCCAAGACATTCTTCTAAAGGTGCACGGTTAAGTGCTGCCGTTTGTTCGGCCGGGTTAAGATCGTCAAAAGGAATAATTCCAAGTGGCTTACCTGTCGTAAAATCGCCTTTTGCCCAGCGTTCCATGCATTCATATTGGGTCACTGTCAGCGGTAAGTCTACATTTGGCAAAGCCTCATAATCACCAAAAGCATCGCCGTAAAATGGCGGAATTTTTTCCGGTTCATATTGATCCCCATCGGGCTTCCGGTACCAGTTGAATACTTTATCACGTATTTCCCTGGTGCTTTCAGCAGGATCCGACAATTTCTTTAACAGGTCATCTGCGGTAAAATCGCTGGGCGAGTTTTGCCCGAAAAGTATATAAAAACCCTCATTCACCCATTGCGTCTGCACCGTGCGTTCCAGAATTGGATAGATGTGTTCATAAAAAACAATATCAGTCGGTTTCTGTAACCAGCCGTTGCGGATGTACAGATCACTAACGACGTCATACATAGTCACCACAGAGTATAGTCCCTGACCGAAATTGGGAGGTGTTACCACCACCATCGCGGGCGTGGCTTCAAAAGTTTCGCCTTCAAAATCTACGGTTGCGCGTATTGTTCCATCGGATACATCATCGTGCCAGCCATCGTTATTGGCAAAAGTGATTGCGGGGGCATTGGTATAAGAGGCAGATTTACCGTCGCCGCCCAAAAAGACAAGCCGGCCTTTTTCATCCGTCTGCACCTCTCCCAACGGCACTTCCAGTTCATAAAATTTACCCCCGGTAAAATGATATTCAGGCCCCGTTACGTTTTTTCCGCTGATGGTGCGTGCCCCCGGATCAATGATAAGCTTTGACCGGTTAATCCCGGTAACATCACTGTTCCGAAAAGCCGAAGGAATGCCCAAACCTGGCAAATCGAGTGCGTTCAAAAACTGGTACCAGCCTGCTTTCCGGTTGGCAATATGCGCCCGCCAGCTGATCGTGGCATCATCACCCGTTATTTCCCTGACAACATTTCCATCTGCATCCAATCCATAAATGCGAAAACGTACGGCTTGCTTCTTCACTCTTCCAAGATCATCCTTATACCCGTTTTCCGGAATGGCCGGATGACCGGGTATTTCCGAAGCAAAAAAATATTCATTCGAATTTCCTACCCTGGCAACGCCTAGCGGAGGGTAGATGGCAACTGATTTGATCGTTGAGCTCATTGTATATGTTAAAGAGGTGGTAAAATTTTCTTAAAAAGCAGTTAACCAGAATAAATGTTACGATTTCAAAAAACGCTTAATTGATAAAATCAATCCGAAAGAAAAATGGCACGACTCCATAAAAAGGTTATTATCTTTTTTGCATCGTCCCGACGAAGTGATTTACTCCAAATGTCTGTCAGGCGGCCATAGGTTACCCCTTCCGACAACTGGCCCAATAGCGGATTGAGTTCTGTCTGATTCAAATAAACCACCGGGTTTTCCAGTGCAGGATGATTCAAGGCACGCTTGATTTCTACCCGGTCACCTGTCACGGCAAACTCATCGCTGTATGTCAGCCTCGGCGATAACCTGACCGGTTTGTCCCTTAAATAATCCATAAGCGGGTTCACGGGAATCGCGGGTGGTTTCTTCACTGCGTGAACCGAAAGCGGCTGGCTGAACTTCTGAGAAAACTGTCTGGTAAAATCGTTGGACTCCTTTGATCCGCTCAACTGAAAATTGGCTCTTTTGTACCAAAAAGCATGATTCTCTTTTGAAAACCGCGAGCTTTCATAATAAGCGGCTGTCCAGCGCGCATGGTTTACCGCCGATTCTATCAACTTATCTTCATAAAAATCCCGCGCAACAGAACGTTCATGATACCGGAGTAACGTGTGAACCGCAACTGCCGTTTGCATGGCAAAGCGCATCGCTTTTTCCACGCCAGTAGACGACAGAGGGTCAAGTGTAAAGGCCGCTTCCCCAATTTTTATAAACTGTCTGTCCCAGGGTTCTTTATGGATAAACGAAGTGACCGGGCAGGTTTGCAGTTCGTCCCCATGTAATTGACCATCAACAGCTTCAAAAAGCCCGGCTTTGCCAACCATCGCCAAAAAATGCGCCGAAAGTTTTTTTCCTTTCACGGCGTCTGAATCCGTGAAAGCCATCACCCGGTATCGGTTACCAACGACGGGAGAGCCCCATAACCATCCCTCGTCAATAGCCTCGATACGCGTTTCCAGAGGCATCATCTGCGCCGGAACGTGGGTCCAAATGGCTACTGAGGGTGGTGCGGTTTCCAGTCGTTCATGCAATAGAGACCCTTTTCGCCCACGCGCATCGAACACAACGGTGCTGAAAACAGTGCGAATAAATGATCCGTCTTTCACATCCAGTTTCCAGACACCATCGTCGTAAAGCGACGAGATTAATTTTGCCGGTTGAAAAACATGCAGACCTTTGCTCCGCGCCAATTCCAATAACTGCTGATCCAGCATCCCCCTGTCCACCACAATACCCGAAGCTCTCTGCTCAGCACTGATATAAACCGCCCTTTCGGTCTCCCAATGCACGCGGGCTGGTATGTTATTGAGGTAATGATTATCATCTAAAAGTTCTCCGGCACCCAGATAGGAAAAGATATTCCGTATGCCGGGCGAGAGTGACTCTCCGATTTGCTGCCGGGGAAAAATCTCCTGCTCAATCAAACCCACGCTATGTCCCAGATCCAGCAAACGGATCGCAGCCGTAACACCGGCAGGACCGCCGCCAACAATGAGTATGTCAAAACGTTCCGGAAACGATCTCATATTTTCAAAGATTCCAGTCTGGTTTTAAACGAGATAACCTTTCGTTTGCCTGTATTGTATAGTACAACCACGACCGGATATAATCGCAGGCGAGCCGTCCCTTTTCAATCACTTCATGATGGCACCCCCCGCCGCACAAATAACGCGCCCAGCATTCCGTACACGGATTTTGCTTATGGACATGGCGCGAAGAAAGCCAGTTGTTTTGCACAGTCGTATCAATACCATTTTTCAAATCGCCCATTTTCCCAACCTCTTCATTCACAAAACGGTGGCAGGCAAATAACTCAGCATCGGCCGAAACACCCATATAACCAGCTCCGGCACCGCAGGGATAGGGCCGATGTGTGCCCTTTGAAATTTCCTGCAACGCATTGATCATATTCAGGAATGGGTACCGGTTGCCTGCAAGTACGTTTTTCTCGAAATTCAATCCACAGGCAATCATATTTTCCAGCAATACCGACAAATCTTCTTTTCCCATTTCATTTTGCCCGTTGGGAGATCGCAACAGCGGCGAAAATCCTATACTATGAAAACCCATCCTGACAAATTCATCCAGCATACCGGGTAAATTCAGATTTTTGGGCGTCACCGTGACGCGGGCCGACACCTGCATCCTTTTTTGCATCGCGAGTAACGGACGCAGGTTTTTCAAGATCGTATCAAAACTTCCTTTTCCGCCTTTCATCGGCCTTTGCGAGTCGTGACTCTCCCCTACACCATCCAGACTTACGGTGACCGCAAAACCGTACTCCTCAAAAAATACGGCATCGGCTTCTGTCAATAACGTACCGTTGGTTGTGATCGAAAAATTGACCTGAATATTTCTGTGCCGAGCTTTCGCAACTGCGTATTCGGTGGCGGACACAATGGCTTTACGATTCATGAGCGGCTCCCCGCCAAGAAACGTAAGCTGCACTTTTTCACCCTCAGGGCAATCTTTCAGCAATAAATCAATGGCTTCATAAGCGGTTTCCAGCGACATATTTTTGGTAGCACCACCAAAACTTCCCTGATCGGCGTAACAATAAGTACAACCCATGTTGCACTTTTGGGCAATCGCCAGAGAGAGTGCATAAAGGCGCGGACTCTGCAAGGGAACGTCATCGATATATTCGGGAGCTGCCAATCCCAGACGTACGAGTTCCTCCTGCAAACTTACTTCATCCCGCGTTTTCATCAGGTACGAGACTCGCTTTTCAACTTCCTCCGTAACCGTGTAAAGTCTGCTTCCGTTGGGGATAAAGAGCTGCGTTTCACGTCCACCCTTTATCATATGAATAAACGGTGACGAAGGCCTCGACTGCTCAGCTACGAATGCGGCCATTTTGGGGGCTATGAAAATCACATTTCCACTTCCCCCTTCGTTAGAAATAACTGCTTCTTTTACCATCATTGAACAGGGTCTGTTTCTCCGCTTTCAAGTGCATCTTTTCCTTCAATGATGAAATTCAGTTCTCCCTGCCAATTCTTAAAAAGGTCATCATAAGAGAGCAATCTTGAATTGACACGATCGTCTGGAATGTATGTCCCGGTGCGTTTCTTGGCCATCCAGCTATCACCTGTACTCAACCCATTTTCATCAGGCACGACGTTTACATAATCCGGTCTGCTGGCAGCCCAGTAATAACAGGCACACTCGCGGTAGTCGTTTTGCCAGGGAGCGCATAACCCCTGCGTCAGCTCCCCAGGCCTGAGAATAGTTTCCGAAAAAGCCGCACTGTTGCCATCGAAAATATTGTTTACTGTCAATAAAACGGTAATATATTTTTCCTTGTTATCAAGATCATCGAGGTCGACTACCACTTCCACTTTAGAAGGTTCGGCAGTAAAATGGCACAAGACTTCCTGACCTTGTTTCTGCAAGACATTCACCATCGAATTAGACCATTCCATAAACGATACGCCATTGGGATTGGCAAACGTTTTTAACGGCACACTGTCGCCATCCGGAAATACAGGTCCCGATGTCGAAACCATGGTCGGCCGGTTTTCTATCGCCACCAGCCTGTGCCCGACCAGATTGTCCAGTTTCGGATCTTCGGCTTCGATCACGTAATTGTTGTTTTCAATCAGCACAATACCGTGAAAAGCCCGTCTCCATAGATTTCTGAAATCCAATTCCAAACCAGGAAAACAATTGGAAATAGCGGTACGTGGCAAAACCGCGATGGGATTTCCTTTGCCACGGTAATGCAGCTGGGCGGTCAGATTGGACGCTTTTAAGGGCGAGCCATAAGCTGTAAACGGCCCGTCAGGATCAGTGCTTCTGAACAACGAACTGGAAGCCGCTTTGATGATCATATTAATCTGGCGATACGTAAATGTCAGCGAACGTCCGTCTGCTCCCCGCATCAAAGCAGGCATTTTACGGAGGGCTTTTGCCGACAAATCTCCAATTTCTGTTGGCCTGCGAAGCACATCAGCAAACCATGGTGAAGCGCCCGTACTTAACCCTGTGAAAACCCGTTCGTGTAACACTTGCAGCGCAAGATTATCGACAATTGAAGTTGCCATGATCGGCTCATACAACCTTCCGAAATCGTTGGTATTTTGTCGCAACATCGTGCTGGCCACGTTCAGTTTCCCTTCGTAACTGTTACCGTTCATGATCGTCGTATTCATCAGGCGTATCGTTTCAAATGCGCGGCGAACAATTTCTTCCGCTTCATCCATCGTCACTTCCCCTTCCACATCCGTACTGAGCAGTATCTGTTCCAATTCGTCAGATACCACACGAATAGGCAGCGTATCAGGCGCATAAGCCGGCGGCCCGGCACTGATATGTGCTTTGGCGGAAAGGGTTTTCTCTGCCGACACTTTTAATTTAACACTCACAAATCCGTCGCACTCATCATCCAGATATCCCCAGCTTACCTGGCTCCCGTCGCTGGTTGCATAACCGGCAAATATCTGCGCCGGATTGGTATAAAGCGGATTAGGGCTGCTGCCCTCTGAATAACCGTGCCACTTTCCTTTGTGAATATCATACAAAATAACATCTTCTCTGCCTTTGAAAATGGGATCAACTTCTTCTTTGCTCCCATTAAATCTGGTTAAACTTGAGCCATATACTTTCCCGGCGGCAGGTGTAAATCTCAGCCTTAATTCAGGGAAATCTTGGGTAGGTTTTATAAACTGGATTGAACCCAGCGGCAGTGTTTTTCCGTCGATAAAATTGTTGCAACGCCCCTGCAAAGGTTTCAGTTCATGTGATTTGATATCGTTGATAACTGCGAACATTTTGTCGTCCGGATCAGCAGTTCTCCTGAATATTTTGATATTCCCTACTTCTACATCCCAGCTTATATCATCCAGGCTATAACCCGCTTTTTTAAGCAGGTCCTCAGTCACCGGTACAAGCTCGTCCGGCTTTTTATCCGTAATTGCAAAAACTTCGAGAAAAGGAGCCACGGGATGTGCTTTCCCGCTTTTATCTTCAAGCGTTTCGGCATCCTTGAATTTAATTTTTGAAGGTGTATGTACCTGAAGTTCCCCGGTTACCGGGTCGACCTCGAAAGTTTCCTGCGGTACTATTTTCCTGAAATCCAACGGTTTTCCCTTTGATATTTCCAGGTCATAAGCGGCCAAAGGCTTATCAGATTCACCCAAACGCCCTATTGCAATGGGTGGAAGTATGCGTAGTTCTAGTATTTTCATAATGTTGAGGGAACAATTTTCTCTTTTAACAGGACAGATGAAGATTATGCCGGATTTGCTTCCATAAGCTGCGCGATCGTTTGTAACAACTTACGGTCTATTTCCTGCAAAGCGTTGAGATACTGGCTATGAGGCTGCGGATCAAATGTTTTTAGTTCCTCGATCAGGTTAGCCGAAGAAACAAGCAAATCCTTATGCAGCCTCCAACGGTTGTGCTCTCCAAAAGGCAAATCGAAACTGTAAGGAGAAGTAAACGGAGGGCCCGCCATTTTGCGGCTACCTGTTGACAGCGGCGTCTGCACCAGAATGGTCGACAAACTTCTGAGGTTATACATTTCTCCAAACGTCGAATTAATAATCAGCCCACGAGGGGTAAACCCGCCCGAATTGTTATTCCCATTATCCAATAAAAAACTATGGTTCAAGAAATTAAGCAACAGCCGGTAACGAATATCAAACAAATTGGCCCAAAGTATACCTTCGGGATTGGTGATCGCATTCTGCTCCGGATCAAGGGCTGGCTCATCCGATTGGGAAGAATCCTGGCTATCCGGCTCACCTACAAAAGGGTTGGTTGCCACCGCATAAGACGGATCAAAACTTCCGCCCGTTTCCTCTTGTATGCGTTTGAAATCCTTGTAGATATATAAAAACCGTTCGAAATGCGAAGGTGTTTCCGTATCTATTTCCTCTCCTTCGCCTTGTTCCGAAATTTCAGATAAGGCGTTGTAGGCATCGTCACGGGAAAGCAAAGGTGCAACCAACACGTCCGGACTGTTTGTAAATACATTATTCCCTGCACTGCCACGGTCACCTCCGGTATATCCACGCCCCCATTCATCAAACTTGGCCTGATATGGATACGTTGCCGGCTGAAAAGCCTCGTCCGGTATCACATCCGGATTTTTGATCAGTTGAAGCAGCACTTTAAAGAGCGCACCCACCGTGTGCGGATCAGACGCTTGTGCATGAACGCTTTTATTAATTTCGATAGCCAGCGGGTCCTTACTGTCCAGCCAGTCGGAGGGCGCTTCTGCATATACGTACTTGGCCAGCGACTTCAATGTAAACTTTTCCAGTGTAAACGGAAAGGGATAAAACGGAATGTCCCACGGATAACTTTCCCGCCCAAAGTTCAAAGGCGCACCAATGATTTTCAGCACATTCTGTACAGAAATAAAATGCCCCATTTCTTCTTTGGCGATACCAAGAATAATATTTTTCCAGTTATGTACCGCTTCCCTATGCGCGTCCGGGATTTGCGGCCCGCCTATGCTGTAAGCCGAGTAAAGGTATTGCAGCATCAATCCATGCTCTATTTCTGCGTCAATGTGCAATAACATGGTAATGTAATCTTTCCCGTTAAACTGTGCGGGAACCTCAAAAACCGTCTCCTCGGGCTCATCGGCAGGTGCTTCGGCAAAGCTGACCGATTTTTCAGTAAACAATTTCTCTACCCGATGCTTCTCACTTTTCTGGTTGGATTTTGCCCATTCCAAAATCGGATTGATCAGGGATTTCCTCAAATTTTTCTCGTCCATGGTGGTTAAAATTTTGATAAAAGAAGGTAAGGTTTACTCAAAAACTAAAAACGCGTATGCACAATTCAAGGTTACTTAATGCAGGCCAGGTGCTGAGAATTGCAATGGGAGTACGTTCTTTTAATCCGTACTTTTCGAGAGTGGGTTATTTATAACCAAAAGTAACCTGTTTTATAAACTACTCGTTACTTCGGAATATTTTTAGAAATAATATGAAAATAGATGTTTTTGCCCGTTCGTAAGAAAAACATCAAGTTTATAACAGATAACCTCCTGCTCAAACCAGTGATGTGCCTTCAAGAGTAATAGTTGCAGTATTGCATAACTTTTGATTTGATATTGAAAAGACAGTATCTCTATAAGGAATATTTAATATAATATAAGTGGCAGCAGTTGAATCTTCTTCTTTAAATCCCCAAAGGAAGTCACGCCGGCCAAAAGGCACGCAATAATGATAGTCTTTTTCATTACGTACATTTTACTTTTTTCATTACTGTCCATTGACTGACAATTTAAAAATTGATGTCCTAAATTATTTATCCGGAATAATCAACTCCAAATCAGAAAAACAAGTCCCCACTTCGTAACATGAAAATATCCGCGATGGCGCGAAAAAGGTGAACAAGAAGAAGAGGTCATCCTGCTCACCTTTTTATTTTGTTTTGAGCACTATGTCCTTAAGTCAATCGGCAAGGTGTATACCCGTTTACCAATCGCAGCATATATCGCATTACACAAAGCCGGTGTAAAAGGCGGAACCGGCGGCTCACCTACTCCTGTTGGTTTTGCTTCACTGTCGATGATATGAACATGGATCTTCTGAGGAGATTCAGACATTCTGATGATCTGATAGCCATCAAAGTTGTTTTCCTGCACCTGACCATTTTTAACGGTAATAGCACTTTTCAGAGCTATGCTGGTTGAAAATTGCGCACCTCCTTCGAACTGAGATTTTATCCTGTCAATGTTGACAGCGGTACCACAGTCTACTGCATAGTGGACTTCCGGGATAGTCACAGTATTATTTTCGTCAACATGTACCTGCACAACGCAGGCCACATACGTCAAAAAACTTTTGTGCGCGGCAAAACCGAGCCCGGATCTTACCGGAAGCTTCTTCCCCCAGCCAGACTCCTTAGCCACTCGCTGAATCACGGCTTTCATCCGGGCTGTCTCCCAGGGATACACCGCAATGTCCTCTCCGTAATTCGGATAAGCCTCTTTTCCCGTTTCCTGACTAAAAGTAATATTGCCATCTGGCCCCAACAACTCAAGAGCATTTGCCACGGGATCAATTCCTCTTGCTTCTGCAACTTCATCGAGCATTGTACCTATGGCAAAAACCTGTGGAATATTTCGAACCGATCTCAGCCAACCGACGCGAATCTGCGCCCGGGCATCATGTGTTTCTATTCTGATTGAGGGGACCTGATAGGGAAAATCGGTTGCACCAAGACCTAATTCACCGTCACTTGGCTGCAATGCGGCCGGATCTTCTGTGGCAGAAATGGATGGATAGGCAATGTGATGATTCCAACCGCTCAGGTTATTATCTTTATCGATCGTTGCTACAACACGCTGAACACTCAGAGAATGAAAATAATCGTGATGAATGTCATCTTCCCTTGTCCACTGTACTTTTACCGGCATACCAGATTCCTTGGCAAGTATCGCAGCTTCAACGATAAAGTCAGGTTTTGACTTCCTCCCAAACCCTCCTCCAATCAGTGTGACATTCATTTTTACCTTATCTTCTGCAAAACCCAGTGCGGTGGCAACAGCCTTGATGGCACCCTGAGGATTCTGCGTACAGGCCCAGACTTCACAGATACCGTCTTTCACTACCGCCAGAGCGGCAGGTGCCTCGAGCGTGGCGTGGGCCAGGTTTGGAGCGATATAGGTATGTTCAATCACTTTCTTAGCGCCCCCTCTCGCTGCATCGAAATTGCCCCTGTTCCTGCGCACTTTGCCACTTTTAGCTATCTCTTTGGTAAGTTCCTGAATTTGAATAGCCGAATCGTAGGAAGCATTAGGACCAAGCTCCCATTCTATTTCAAGTAATTCGCAGCCTTTGATCGCCGACCAGGTATTGTCTGCGATGACGGCTACGCCAGCCAACGGTTTGCTCAATGTGGCCGGCAAACCGGCACCTTTGACTGTTATCACTTTGTGAACCCCGGGCACCTTCAAAGCTTTCTGATCATTGACGGATTTTACCGAACCTCCCACTACCGGGCTACGTTTGATAACGGCTATCTTCATTCCCTCTACCGCAGCATCGATCCCGAAAACCGCCTTACCGGTTGTGATATCATGCAGGTCGACAATGGGCGTAGGTTTGCCGATCATGTTGAACCGCGCACGTTCTTTAAGTTTTACTGCTGAGACCCCCGGCACGGGTAAAGTGCTGGCCTCTTCAGCCAGCTCCCCGAACTCAAGCTTTTTGTCCGTTCCCGTCAAAATTACATAACCTGCCTCCGTATCACATCTATCTACCGAAACGTCCCATTTTTTTGCAGCCACCTGCATTAGCAAGAGCCTCGCTACCGCTCCCGCTTCCCGCATCGGCTTATAAAACATCCGTACAGAAAAGGAGCCATCCGTATTCTGATTACCATATTTTTTTTCATTACCCTCCGCCTGCACGATCTTCACTTTGTTCCAGTCTGCCCCAAGTTCATCAGCAACAATGAGCGGCAGAGAGGTTCTGATCCCTTGTCCCATTTCCGACCGATGCGCAACAATGGTTACCTTCCCCTGACCGTCAATGCTCAGATATACATTCGGAGCAAACGCGACCTTTTTATTGCTCTTTTTATCACAACCCGAAAAGCTTACGCCCAGTACCAAACTTCCCGTCAGAAGCGTTCCCATTTTAAGAAAGTCTCTTCGGGATGCTTTGAAGACTTCGGATGTGACGGCTACACCGCCCTGAGTTTTTGATAATTTCTTCATAAACATCATTTTTTAAGGTCGCATTATTTTTCTGAGACAGATGCCGCACTCATAATGGCAGCCTTTATACGGTTGTAAGTACCACAACGGCAGAGATTTCCTTCCATAGCCTGCTGAATAGCTTCTTCGGTCGGGTTTGGATTAGTTTTCAACAACGCCGCCGCATTCATAATCTGCCCTGTCTGACAATAGCCACATTGAGGAACCATGTGTTCCTCCCAGGCCTTCTGAAGCGGGTGATCACCTTTCTCGGCGAGCCCCTCAATGGTTGTCACTTTTGCAGCACCAATTGAAGAAACAGGATAGCTGCACGACCGGATTGCGACATCGTCTAAATGAACTGTACAGGCCCCGCACAGTGCTTTTCCGCAACCATACTTGGTCCCTTTCAAACCGATAATGTCCCTCAAAACCCACAATAACGGCATATCCTCCAAAGCATCGACTTCGTGGCTTTGACCATTGACTGTAATTGAATATTTCGCCATAGTATTACTATTTAATTTTCCACCTGTTAGAGAACGGTTGAACACACATCATGCTGCATCGCAATCATAAAACAACCTTACAAAGCGGCAAGCATTCTAAAGTAGCACATATTTTTCTTTCAAATAAAAATATGGCTGTATTTCTTGGCTGTCTCAGTACTATCCGTGACTGCCTGAACACAGAAATACACAAGCAAAATCAGACTTCCTTCACCAACCGAACATACTTACCACAAATTTGACGATTTGTGCCATAGTTTCATTTTCTCCCTGCCGTACTTTGCTCAATAAAATTATATTATTTATTAAGCAAATCATATATATATTATGGTAAAAGATGTCCCGCCGGATTAGCCGTGCAGAAGCGTCACCGTTTCTGCACACGACGTTTCAAACTCAGCGCGCTTGCTGCATTACGCAATACATTTCCCACTAAAACATTAATAATCAACCATTTAAACCAATGAAAATAAAATTACTACAATTATTTATTCCAGCCTTATTCATAGCTGCGTTAACCCTGTTTAACACTTCTGCGTTTGCCCAGGTGAGAAATGCGACCGTAAAGCTCAATAAAGATGTATCCTATCAGAAAATCACCGGTTTTGGCGGGTTTGTAAATAGCCCCCAGTTTGGGTACAACCATATGACTGAGGAAGAAATCAGAAAAATGTGGGGCGAAAACAGCGAAGCAGGTTACAACATCATGCGGATCTATATTCCTATCGGAGAAGCCAACTGGCCGCAATCTCTGGCTACCGCTCAGTTGGCGCAATCGCTGGGGTTGAAGATATTCGCTTCCCCCTGGTCCATGCCTGCGGAATGGAAAACCTACAATACAACTGCCTCGCGCTACACGGATGAAAATGGTGTGGTTAGGGCGGTAAATCTAAAAGAGGAACATTATGCGGACTATGCAAAATACCTCGATGATTTTGTAACCTATCTCAGAACCAACGGGGTAGAATTATACGCAATATCCCTGCAAAACGAGCCCGATTATCAGGTCGATTATGCCGGATGTATCTGGACGCCTGCGCAAATGGCCAAGTTCATTCGGGAGCAGGGTGACAAGATCAATTGTAAGATCATAGCTCCCGAAACCGTTGGAATCACTGACAGTTATGCAACCGCTTTCCTGGATCCGACCGTACTGGCCAACTTTGAAATTTTCGGTGGACATCAATATGGCGCAATCCAGTCAGGACTGCTTAATGTGCAGGCGCAGGGTAAAGAAGCCTGGATGACCGAGTACCTGATCAACTGGAATTCCGGAGGCACTTCCCGCAATTACAATTGGCAAAGCGACGCCTTCGACTTCGCCACGAAGATAAATGAAGCAATGCTTGCCAATGTCAACGCGTGGGTACATTATGCGACCAAGCGTTATTACGGGCCAATGGGTGATGGACAATTTGGAACTGTTGCCGGAGCCATAACCAAACGCGGAAATATACTCTCCCATTATGCGAAGTATGTCACAGGTGCGAAACGAATCCAAAATATATGGAACGACAATACCAGCGCGCTGAACGGCTCTTCGTACATCTCCGAAACAGGCGATAAAGTTTTTGTAGTGGTGATCAATTCTTCGGCCAATTCCTATAACTTATCCGTTGATTTGCCGTTTCTTTCTACGTCCGGGAAAGCGATAACAACCACTGCCGCAACAAGTCTAATCGAAACAGATGTAGCATTTACTGGTGAAACAGCCCGACCAAAGGTAACCATCGGCGCATCGAGTATAACGACACTTGTTTTCAGTAAAAGCGGAGAGCGAACCGTTTCACAAATGAGCAGTGAGCTCATTAACTTCGAAAAAATAGATGGAAAAACTACGACCAACCCTGCCTTTGGCACAGTTTACAAGCTAAGCAACAAAACGGTTACATTTAAAACCGACATGCCGCTGATCAGCACAAACACAACTGCTGCCAATGGATATGTGCAGCTCAATGGCAAATTTAACAGACTGGTTTTCAGAGTAGAAAGTTTGTCATCATCCAACCTTTACACTTCTGCCCAAACCACGCTCTATTATGTTGACAAGGACGGGGCAGTAAGGTCGCAAAATTATGGAGATATCGCCTTTCCCAGAAGAGCCAATTTTGACCTGGTTTTTGACATTTCTGAAAATGTGCTTACCAACGGCTGTACCGGAATTATTGGACTTCGGAATAACAATTTCAGCTCGGCACTGACCTTCAAATTCCAGAATGTGTATTTGGCAGTTGGTAATGAAAAAGGCTATAAATTTTCAGGAGTTTACAATGATTCAGACAGTTATCTTTTGGATTGTCTGGACGATGTTGGTTACACTTCCATTGATTTTACCGGATCCACTGGAATCGCTTCACAAACAGACTGGCATGCTGCTGCGGCAAATAAGAACGGGGTCTTCTACACGCAAAGCGGCGTCTTGAATGACAAGACGAACGTCGTAAACGGATCAATCTGCGAAAAACTTGAACTGAGCGATATGGGTGGGGATTTTTACACGCCACTAGGTTTTACGTCCACAACAGGTACATACCGCGCGACATTGAACGGAATGAAAATGTTGGTATTACCGTTTGAATCCAGCATACCAACAGGTGTAAAAGCCTACAATCTGGAATTTACAGATCCAAAAATAATTGGTAAAATTATCACTACTTCCAAAATTCCTGCAAACACGCCGGTATTGGTAACTGGTGTGGGTACCTTCACATTTGAAGGAGCAGGCGCAATTGCTTCATCTCCAAACCTGAAAACGGCTACGGCAAATGAGGATTTTACACTGAGTGCGGCGCGCAACCTGCAAGTGGGGATAACGGGTGGCGTTTACATTGGAATCAAAGCGCCTATCGGCAGCTATTATCTAACGACCAACAATAGCACTTTCACTTTTAATCGGGTAACATCCTTGTCACAGCCATCTGTCGGCTCATTTGATGGCTACTTGGCCCCAGGCCTGGCAACCGCAGTCCCAACTTTGGAAATTACCTTAGATGAAACTGCACTGCCGGTCCGTTTAGGCGCGTTTAGCGCAAAATCTGTGGAAAACACTGTTTATCTGGAATGGACCACGTATTCTGAACAGAACAATGCCGGATTTGATGTCGAGCGAAGCGCAGATGCCAAGAAGTTTGAAAAAATTGCTTCTGTGAAGGGATATGGAAACAGTAATTCAGAAAACCGTTACACATTGACTGATCTTTTTCCACTTAAAAGTACCAGCTACTACCGCCTGAAACAGGTCGATTTGGATGGAACCTATATGTATTCTTCGATCAGATCAGTGAAAAACGGAGATTTAACGCCGGTAATCGTATATCCAAATCCGGTTAAAGATATCCTTACAATAGATCTCAAAGGAAATAAGGTAAATGGAAAACTGGTTATCCTGAACATACTCGGACAGGAAGTTCTCCAATCTGACCTCGGAAAATCCGGGCAAGCCGGGCTTGATGTTTCATTCCTTACACCGGGGATGTATTTCTACCGTCTGGATAACTTCAAAGGCTCGTTTGTAAGAAACTAAATTCCTCTGATCTATTGATTACCAATAAGGTTATGTTTATTAAAAACGCAGGTTATGTCTCAGATAAATGAGGTGTAACCTGCGTTTTAAGTTTTGAACAGCGTTGGAAAGTTTCCGCTCGTGAATTAAGAATATTTGATTATTAACATTAAAGCATAACACAATTTATTATCGCCCGCTGCCGACAGAAATAAATGATTTAACGATGCCTCAATGAACTTTAAAAATATACTGGTTTCAAAAATTGCCAGGATAAGTTACATGGCTGACCCATTGTCAGAATGTTAATATTTTTCCATCTCCGTTTTAACTAAAAGGCCACGGGAAAACATTTTCCCCCGGGGCCTTTTACTGATATGATTACTAAATAATTGCTCCTCAGAAATGATGCTGTCTACCAAAAGAAAGTATACAATGCGATCAGCAAAACAAGAATAATGACAGCTCCAAAAACAAAACCTTTATGGGCTTTGAACATGGAAGGATCAATTACAAGGCCCTTTTTCTCGTCAGGTAAAATGTAGCCCAGCACAAACATTCCTGCGATACAAATCACGAAAACCCAACCCATTCTATCCAAAAACGGCACTTGTGTCCAGTCTGCGAAGGGTAGCCAGTTGTTGTGCATACCCAGTGCTACAATAAAACCACCGACAATGGCAAATAATGCGCCGGCTGAATTGCTCCGCTTCCAAAAGAAACCCATAATAAAAGACGCAAAAATCCCGGGAGACAATAACCCCGTCATTTGCTGAATAAACTGAAAACCTCCTGCTTTATTGATGCCCATGTATGGCGAAATCAGAATGGCCATGATCATCGAAATTACAATTACGATCCGGCCAATGGTTACAAGCTGTGCTTCGGATCTGTTTTTACCAATGTAAATCTTGAAAATATCAAGCGTAAAAATCGTTGAAATACTATTGGCTTTTCCTGCCAGCGATGCGACAATGGCTGCGGTTAGTGCAGCAAATGAAAGTCCTTTCAATCCGGCAGGTAATAAGTTCAGCAATACCGGATAGGCCTTATCTGCAACGATAACGCCATTCTCAGTCATTTCCTGTTGAAACAGCCCCTGATTGTAAAGTGTATATGCAGCAATCCCCGGAAGTACCACAATTACGGGCATCAAAAGTTTCAAAAAAGCGGCAAACAGCAGTCCGTTACGCGCCGTTTTAAGGTCCGCCCCCAGCGCACGCTGGGTAATATACTGGTTGCATCCCCAGTAATTCAGGTTCACGATCCACATCCCGCCTAACAGAACCGTCAGACCGGGTAACTCCATATAATGCGTGCTGCCTTCTTTAAAGATCATATGAAAATGATCATCGTGACTTTCTTTCATCATTTTAAGGCCGTTGAACAGACCTGCTGTATCAAAATTATCCGAAACCAGATTGATGGCAATGTAACTCGTCGCAAGTCCACCGATAATCAGAAAGAAAACCTGTATTACATCGGTAAAACCAATCACTTTCATTCCCCCGATTGTGATCACAATTGAAAAAATAGCAAGCCCCCACATACACAGGTCAAAATCCAGACCTGAAATGCCAGACACGGCCAATGCTCCCAGGTATAAAATTGAGGTCAAATTCACCAGAATGTATAACCCCAGCCAGAAAATTGCCATGATGAGGCTAACTGTTGGATTATAACGTTGGCTTAAAAATTGGGGCATGGTAAAAATCTTGTTCTTCAAATATATTGGCATAAAAAAGAGCGCAACAATTACCAGTGTTGCAGCTGCCATCCATTCGTAACTTGATATGGCCAGTCCCATCGAAAAACCGTTTCCGGACATCCCGATAAACTGTTCAGCGGAAATATTGGAGGCAATCAAAGAAGCCCCGATTGCCCACCAGGTCAAAGATCCTTCCGCCAGAAAAAAATCTTTGGTTGAAGCTAATTCACTTTTCTTCCGATTGTAAATCCAGTAGCCATATACCGACACAATGATAAAGTAGACAAAGAAAATTATGTAATCAAGCGACTGTAACTGCTTCATTGAAAAGTATATTTTGATAAATCTTTAAATTAATTGATGCTAAACCGGCTATCTCATCAGATAAATATCCACCGACTTTTTGACTTCTTCCAAAGTCTGTTTCGGCGGCTCAAAGCCCGCCGGAACCGGTTTTTTGGCAAAAGTCTGTAAATACAAAACCCAGGCATCTCTCCACCAGATCGCCTCTCTATGCTGAACCTTTAATCGCTGGGCAACATCGGTATATACCTGCGGATCCAGACTTCCTTTTGCCAGATCCCACTGCTGCTGCATCCATGACACCGAATCTGCACCGGTGTAAAAACGGGTACAAAGTTCCTCCCACAGCGTTCGTCCGGTGCTAAGCTTTTTATCCCAGCCAACGTGATGAAACCATAGCAGATATGTCAATGGGGTTTTGTCAGGATTATTCCATTGCTGCTCTACCTCTGGCCGGTATTGTGCCAGGGCACTGCTGCCGGAAGCTGTTCTGTCAAACCCAAGACCGGCGGAATCAGCCCGGTGATAATAGACGGCTGTCCAGTCTGGCCGGGAACCCCTATTTTGCCAGGGTTCAGGAGCGAAGTGAACGCCCATCCAGGGCCGGGAGAGTCCAAGAGGCGTGTTGTAATCGACATAGATCTCACGTGATCGCATCATCAGTCCAACGATATTCTCCCGCGCTTTTTGATTACGCGTCAAAGTCAGCTCAGTCCATTCACGGGCTATATCTTCTGAACTAAGCTGATGATCCCAGCTAAGCCTTCCGAATGCATACCAGTTGGCCTGCGCCAGCGGATGTCCCGTCCAGTTTCTGCTGTTTCCTGTATTGGCAACACCAGCCATCAGTGTGCGTGAATATCCATGTAAACTTCCATCTACAACTTTTGCAACGGTCGATCCCTTCCCGTTTACATAGGTGTCCGAATCCAGACATTCCTTGAAAATAGGGGCTTCATATACGGCGTGTGAAGCAAAGCCCAGGTATTCCTGCGTAAGCTGGAATTCCATGCCCAGCGGTGTTTTAGGCATATTCCCGAACAAAGGCGAAAATGGCTCTCGTGGCTGAAAATCAATAGGGCCGTTCTTGACCTGTACAATTACTCTGGGATCAAACTTGCCATCCAGCGGTACAAATTCTTCATAAGCTGCTTTAAAACGGTCTGCATTCGGATCTGCCTTGTAGACAAAAGCACGCCAGACTACAATGCCGTCATAAGGTTTGAATGCTTCTGCCAGCATGTTTGCGCCATCGGCATGTGTGCGACCGTAGTCCTGCGGGCCGGGCTCACCCTCTGAATTAGCTTTTACTAAAAAACCGCCAAAGTCAGGTATTTCTTTGTAGATCTGAGCGACCTTTTCTTTCCACCACGCACGCACCTGAGGATCCAACGGATCAGAAGTCGATAGCCCACCCAATGTTTTGGGCGCAGCAAAATAGACAGACAAATACGTTTTAATACCATACTTCCGCATAACGTCAGCTATGGCGGCAACTTTCGCAATATATTCCTGTGACATAAACCGTGCGCTGGCATTGACATTATTGAGCACCGTGCCATTAATTCCCAATGAAGCATTGGCGCGTGCATAGTCCTGATAACGCGGGTCAACACGCTCGGGCAATTCGTACCATTTCCAAAGAGACGCCCCCGCATAACCACGCTCGATGGTACCATCCGGATTATCCCAGTGATTCAACATCCGATAACGTACTTTAGGGCTGCTTGCAATGTTGAGACCTTTTAACGAACGCTGCATCTGCATATGTCTTAACAAGGCAAAAGTTCCATACAAAATACCGCTTTCTGATTTTGAACTAATAACAATGTTGCCGCCAGACAATTGAATCCGGTAACCTTCATCTTTCAGATCGGTATCAGGTTCCAGCCTGAAAACGATACCACCAGATTTACTCCCCGATAGATTTGTAACAGGAACATTTTTGCCCAAAAGACTTCCCAACCCTGTTTGCAGCTCACGGGACGCACTCTGCGCGATCTCACCTCCGGACGAATTGCTAATAAAAGCTGCAAAGCGAAGGTATTCAGCCTTAATGGATAAGTTTTTAACCGGCTCATATTTAAGCCAAAGCTTGTACCCGTCATCACCGTCAGAGGGTGATGGATCAGCGGCAAATGATGCTGCGCCGATCAGGATAAAACTGAAAAATAATAACAGGAATTTTCTGGTCATAATAAATGCGGTATTGATTTGTGTCGTTGAATAGAATATCTAGAAAGCTGATAATCAGAGATATTAACATCGTACTTGAATTATTTTTTCACATGACGAATATGCTCTGCGACGTTGAGCATGGTATCGATATAAATTTCATTTTGCTGTTCTTTCAAATAATGCAGTAACTCGCTATGCGCCTGACTGGAAACATTCAGTGCATGTTCTCCACCCACACCATGAAACAGGAAGACAAGCAACTTGCCGCTCTGCTGCGCTTGTCTTACGAGCTCTATCATCTGTTGTCCTGTCTGTTCAACCATCGAATAACAATCGATATCCAGCAGCTTCTGTTCTTCAAACGAATGCATTTCATGCCGCACCGCTCTGGCAGCAACAAAATCATCAGAAAGTGTTTGTATAAATTCACCTTCGGCTACTTTTTTATGACCACAGGTGAAGGCGAATGTACGTTTATCGCGACCATCGATGGATTTTAGAAAGGCGTTACACATCTTTATTTCATCCTGAATTCTACCCAGACTGTACTTACTCAGATCATATTCAGGTTTCACCCAGCTCATACCCGGACCGCTCGCATCGCAAGGATGATACAGCGTGTGATTGCCCAGTTCATGCCCTTTGCCCGCCGCAACACGCCAGTCTTTGATCCTGTTGCGGGCTGCGTCCGAGGAGGCTGTCAGATAAAAAGTACCTTTTAAACTCAAAGAATCCAAAGCCGGAATGACGTTATCCAGGTGTACATTCAGCGCGTCATCGTAGGTCAATACAACGGCAGCTTTCTTCCCTTTCCAGGGTTTTGACTCATCCGAAATTTCTGCGTCCGTCCGGAAAGGCGAAGCCGGTAGGCCTTCGGAATTGTAAAAATTGACTCCTTCGGGATTATCCTGCCAGGCGTAGCGGACATATTTCGGTGTCCTTACCGTCTCACTCCACAACTCAATCTGATTTTTGCCCAAAATTTTCACTTTTGCCCAAACGAAATGTTTGTCATAATCGGCCACAGCAAACCAACGCAAATCTTCTCCGTCTCCGGATCGTATTCCATCCGCCACGTCGTCAAACGTCAGGATAACCTTATCGCCCGAAATACTTTGTGATTTAAGCCTTGGACCGCTGTAAACGACATTCTTCTCTTTGTAAGCAAGATTTCGGGCAGAAAGCGCCAGTCTTTTTCCGATGTCTTTTTTATTTAAAGGATGTATATCATTCCACTCACCCAGATCCACTGTAACCGTCACGGCCGTATTCTTCAACGTAAGTGCTTTGTTCTGCGCCTCTCTGATTATAGCTAAATTGCTTTCAGATGGTGTGTAGCTGATATCCTGAAAATTAGGCAGCTGTACTACTAAAAACGGCAAATTTTCATCAGCCCAAAGTCTTCTCCAATCATGGATTAACGCCGGCATCAACGCATTGTAAGCATTCGGATTACTGATATTCGACTCGCCCTGATACCACACAAAACCTTTCAGTTTCATGGGTAGTACCGGAGCAACCATTGCGTTGAATAACGCAGTTGGCTGGTTCTGAGCCACGAGAGGAGGATTGGCGCCATCGGGAATGCCCGCAGGTTTGTAAACCTGCCCGACCTTGTATTGCCAGATTCCTTTTAAATCAATCTGCTGATCGTTAGCCGTCATGAAATAAGGTTTATCCGGTACAAAGCCGCCTATCCCTATCTGATTTGTGACCCTGATGACAAACGTGTTTTTACCCGCTTTCAACAAATCCGACGGAATTTCATAACGGCGGGGTGGATACTGATAAGTGGTGTTACCAATTTTTTTACCATTGACATACATTTCATCAGCATCTATAATGCGCCCCATAAAAAGCTTAACCGGCTTGCCAACCCAGCTTTCGGGAATTTCAAATTCTCTGCGAAACCATACTACACCATCCAGATCTTTAAGACCCTGGTCTTCCCAATAGCCCGGGATGTTAAAGTTTCTCCATCCTTTTGGCTGATACGTTTCACTTTCCCAATGCGCTGTTTTTCCAGGATCGCTTGCGTCGCGTGAATTTGAATTGACTAAAACCGGGCGAAAACTGCGCGATTTCACATAACTGGTGTCTTTGTTACGCATAATGGTTTTCTGAATATCAGCAAAGTCTTTGTAACCGCCTTCACTGATCCACGCTTCAATGGGAGTTCCACCGACAGAACTATTGATAATGCCAATCGGCACTTTGTATCGATCATACAAATCCCTGGCGAAAAAGTACGCAACAGCACCGAAACTTAGCACATCTTCGGCAGTCGCTGTTTTCCATTCTGATTTCGGAAGATCTTCCTTTGGACCGTTAAGCGCTGCAAGTGTCGGAATAAAAAAATTGCGGATATCCGGGTAATTGGCAGATGTTATATCATCAGGAAAACGCTCTTTGACACGCTCCATATTGATGACCATATTGCTTTGTCCACTGCATAACCACACATCTCCGAACGCTATATTTTTAATCCGGATCTGGTTTTTACCTTTTAAAATAAGCTCATAACCAATACCCGCTGGCTGTGCAGGCAGTTGAATTTTCCATTTCCCATCCGTAGTTGTCGCCGCACTGTAACTTTTGTTTTTCAGTGTCACCGTTATCTTTTCTTTCGGCGTGGCCCAGCCCCAAATCGTGATTGGCTGATCGCGCTGCAATACCATATTGTCAGCAATCAGCTGTGGCAAGCGGATCTGTGCCGGTAGAGCGTAGTGTAGAAAAAAGAGCAGAAATGTAAACTTGAAAATCCTCATCGATGAGCCGGGTAGTTGGACAAATTCGGTTTATGCCAAATTTGTCATCATGTTGTAAATGAATGTACGATTTAAACAAAAGCATTTAGAAATTAACTACTCCTTCAAATGCCTTTTTGGGTTGATAATGCTGATCGAATAATAGCGGGTAATCTTTACGATTGGACACCGGGAAATTATCCAGCCAGCTCGATCTGTCAGACACATTCCAGAAGGTGACACCCGTAACTGTGCCTTTATATTTCCTGAATGTATCGAAGAGCATCTTGTAATGAGCTGATTGCTTTTGCATCATTTCATCCGTATAAATGCTTTGATCCGTATCTTTTCGTGCCCTGCGTTCATGCTCCTTGGGATATACAGAAACGTCAAGCTCGGTAACCTGAACAGCCAGGCCTAAATCTGCGAACTGTCTGATAGACTTTTCCAGCTCCTGCTGTGTAGGTTCGTAAATGGACCAGTGACCTTGCAATCCGACACCATGAATCGGGACGTTTTTATCTTTTAGTTTTTTAACCAGCTGATAAATTTTCTCTCTTTTCGCAGCGCTCTCGGTATTGTAATCGTTGTAAAATAGCTTTGCCTGCGGATCAATGGCATGTGCATACTCAAATGCCTTCTGAATGTACTCCTCCCCTATGATCTGGTAAAATTTCGATTGCCGGTAAATACTCTTTCCCGTATCCGGTACTGCTTCATTCACCACGTCCCAGGCGTAAATTTTTCCTTTGTATCGGGTCATTACATCCGTAATATGCTGTTTGAGCCTTCCCAGCAGCTCTTCTCTTGTAACCTGCTGTCCCGAGGAATTCGTAAAAAACCAGTTAGGCACCTGACTGTGCCAGCATAGCGTGTGCCCTCTTACCAGAATCCCGTTTTTCTGTCCAAACTCCACAATCGCGTCCGCATCCTGCCAGTTATAGCGATTTTCCTCAGGATGAATCGGCCCCATTTTCATTGCGTTTTCAGGGGTTATGCTAATGAACTGCTGTTTGATCAGTTCTGCCTCGGGTCCTGACAAATTCCTGGGGGCAACGGCCACACCAACCGGAAAATAATCCTTATATGCTTCTTTAAGAGTCTTCTGTGCCAGCAGGTCAGTCCAGGAAAATAATAACCCCAATACAGCCATACACCGAACCCAAAATCTTAATTCAGATGATTTTATCATTAATTTTTTTGTTTAAGAGAATGAGTTATTATTAGCTGTTGGCCATCGGCTTTTGGCTTTCACAATCGTATAAAATTTCGTTGTTAGTGTTAATCCGACCGCCGAAGGCCGATTGCTGACAGCTCTTATTTAAATAGAATTTGTGAAAACTGAAACAAATCATGTCTCCACACCGGCCAGGTATGTCCGCCGGGGTATTCGCTGTATGTGTATTTTACTCCCAGCTCATCAAATTTTGCACGCATGATTTTGCAATTATTGAAGGCAATATCTTCCTGTCCGCCCATGGATATCCACAGGTTCTTAATATTGCTGTTGATCTTGTCCGCATTGTTTTTCATGAACTCATATTGCGGAGTGGTGAGTGCAGTATTATTGGCAAACCAACCGGAGCTGAATACACCCAAAGACGAGAATAATTCACTATTTCTGATCCCGGCATAAAGTGTTTGCAATCCGCCCATCGATAGCCCTGCAAGTGCTCTGTTTTTTGCATCCGTCTGCACCCGAAAGTTGCTTTCAACAAAAGGAATAGTCGCATTTTTAAGCTCATTTTCGAATGTCTTCAATACATTTTCATTGAACCCCGCTATGCCACCTGTTGCACCTACGTTACCGTCCAGCATGACAATAACCATCGGTTTGGCTTTTCCTTCTGCGATAAGGTTATCCAGAATCAGGTCTGTTTTACCTTGCGTAGCCCAGCCTCTCTGGTCTTCGCCGCCTCCGTGAAGCAGGTACAATACGGGGTACTTTTCAGTGGATTTGTCATAACCTGGTGGCGTGTACACATACATTTCACGCCAGCCACCAAGTGCTTTTGACAGATACTTTTTGATACGAATTTCACCATGCGGAATATCTTTAACGGCATAATAATCACCATTTCGGTACGGAATCTCAATCCCGCTGGCCATGCGGCCCATTCCATAAAAGGTTTCGCTGGCAGGATCAGCCAATGCCACGCCGTCAATCAGAAGCGAGTAATAGTGAAAACCTTTGCCGATCGAATCCGTTGTTACTGCCCAATATCCGCCGGTATCTTTCGCCATTTCATATTTCTTGCCAAGGTCGATCTGAACCCTGTGCGCTTCCGGCGCTTTTACCCGGAATACTACGCGGTTATCGGGAAGGATCTGAGGATATTGTGCCGACCGGATGTTGGTAGCAGCCCGCGTGCCCAGAATGGTGTATTTTGACAAAGACGCATTGTCAACCGGTTTGAAAAGAAACTGAGAAAACATATACAAGCCATTCTTCCATACCTTAAAATCATGCACACCGGGCTCAATGTAATACACATGCGGAACGTGATTTTCGAACATGTAGTCATGCGTCCGTTTACTGAAAGTGATCAGTCTGTCGTTATCACCGCAGGAAATGAAAAGTAATTTCAACTTCTTTTTTGCTTCCTGTGGATCAGGCATCAGCTCCGCAGGCATTTTGGTATTAGGGGCCGACGAAAATCCACCCACCCAGGCGAACTGATCCAGGTTACCCAATCCGAAGTTAAGCGACTGCCCTCCCCCCATGGATAACCCCGCGATGGCACGATGTTCCCGGTCTTTCAAGGCAGGATATTTGCTCTCGATAAACGGGATCAGATCTTTAAGCAGATCCTGTTCAAATGTTGCAAATGCAGCGACTTTGTCGGCCGCCATGATATTTCCCGTAGCACGGTCGTCCTTCATGGCTCTCCCATTTGGCATCACCACAATCATGGGTTCAATTTTCTTTTCAGCATAAAGATGATCCAGAATCAATTGCGGATTACCTCCATTCAGCCACTCCTTTTCATCCCCGCCAATACCATGCAGAAGATATAAGACAGGATATTTTTTCTTTTTACTAAAACCCGGCGGCGTATACACGAGCGCCTGACGCTTACTGCCTACGGTCCCGGATTGATATTGAATGGTATCGATTTTCCCGACCGGGGCTCCGGCCTGCACAGCATCATAACCTTTCGGCATTTCTTTTAATATTTCCTGGGCCTCGCTTACAAAAGTAAGCATCATCAGGCTCATGACTATCGATATAAGTTGTTTCATGGTTTTAATGGGAACGTTGGAAAACGGAAACGTAAGGAGATATAGGACTGTTGGATTTGAAAATTCACCTTGCTGCTTTTTTAAACATCGGATCATTACCACTGTATTTCAAATACTTAAATGAAGCAGAATTGGTGGTCTGATCTCCGGAAGAAGTTGCGTACATACCAAACAAACAACCGATGAAACCGCCCGCTGTTTTGGTACTCAGGTATTTCGCATCCAGCTTGTCTTGAAGCAACTCCCAGGAAGACCCGGTGGTATAGTAAAAACTGTAAAACTCACCCTCCGCCACAATCCGCAGCCTGACTGGCTTGCCATCTTCTGCAATCTGCTTTTGGGCAATCACTTCCATTTTTTTCCCATCGGCGCTGGCTTTGAAAAGCTGAATGGAAGGTTTCCCCTTGTCCAGGGATTTGCTCAGATAATAGAAATGCGACTCGTCCTGCAAAATGGTCAGACCTGCTTTTTCGTTTTCCGATTTCGGTTTGAAATCAAGTTCGATCTCAGCTGTGCAATACAAATGCTGCTGACGCTTGCCAATAAATGACGGATTACCCAGCTCCATAACGGTTTCGGGTTTCAGTTTCATTGTCAGTCCGTTTTGTTTTGAAAGCGAGAACGAACTGCTGTCGATCGTTCTCATAAAAAGCAAAGCAGGATCCAATGATTTTTCAAACGTGAGGGTATACTCAAAATTGCCAAGCTGCGGAAGTGCGTCCTTTTGCTTTACTTCTTTGTAATTAACTGCATAGGTATACTTGATTTCTTTACCGTCCGGATTAATGATTGGCCAATCGTTTTTCCATTCCACCGGTGTAATGAAAGTTTCTCGTCCGGTGTTGTAATAATCGCCTTCATAAGGTCTTACGGCCAGGAAAATGGCATAAGTTTTTCCGTCGGGGCCTTCGACAAATTGTGCATGACCAGCCGAAGTGATCGGATCCTTTCGGTCGTCAGGTAATCCCTTTTGCGTCAGAATCGGGTTGTTTTCATAAGCGATGTAAGGTCCCCAAACGGATTTGCTTCGAAAAACCACCTCTGTGTGGTTGACCGAAGTTCCTCCTTCGGCAGCATACAGGTAATACCAGCCATTTCTTTTCATGATATGCGGTGCTTCAATCCAGACCGGCTTTTTGCTCAGATCTACCCCGCCGTTGACCAACTGTTTTTCTTCACCAATAACCTTCAAACTGACCGGATCAATTTCATAAATCCGGATGGTTCTGTGTCCTGAATACAAAGGGTTTCGATCCGGGGCATCGCTGTTATACACAATGTAGGCTTTGTTGTCATCATCAAAATAAAGAGAAGGATCAATGCCATGAACCTGCGGAACACGTACCGGATTGCTCCACGGGCCAGCAGGATTTTTTGCAGCCACAATGAAGTTACCGTCGTGATCAATATCGGTACAGGTGACATAATACGTTCCGTTGTGGTAACTGATCGCAGGAGCAAAAAGGCCTCGGGTCAGTTTTTCACCCATAAAATCCATCTGTGTTGCACGGTCGATAACGTTGCCTATCTGCTTCCAGTTTTTAAGATCCTTGCTGTGAAAAACCGGAATACCCGGAAAATAAGAGAATGTGGAGTTAACGAGGTAATAGTCAGTCCCTACCTGAACCACACTTGGATCAGGATAAAAACCGGTCAAAATCGGGTTGACCAGCGTGGTTGTCTGTGCCGACGCGCAAGGACTAAAAAATAGCCAGCCGGCTGCAATTGCTGTGCAGATACATTGCTTAATCATCATGTATTAAACTTTATAACGAATTGGTAAATTTTTGAGTAACCGACCTGAACAGAAACACGAGCCAAACAGGTCCACATCAGGTTGATCGTTTAGATTTTTATGACTTTGCCAGTTGCCACGGATTTATAAATGGCCTCAACAACCCGAATATCTTTAAGTCCCTCTTCACCGGGTGCTATCAGGTCGGTATTTGCCATAAGCGCGGTGCAATCGTCATCCAATTGTCTGGCCTGCTGATTTTTGATAGGGAAATTGATAATGGTGCCGTCTGACATACTTCCTTTATTACCACTGTATCCCGACTGTGGTTCGAGTTTAGCCCATCCTTTTTCATAGTTTACCTGAAGGTAATTCATATTAATACCGAAACTGGTCTGGCAGGAAGCTCTCGCACCGCCCGGGAAATCCAGCATAAACATCATTGTTTCCTCGACCTCCTTGTAAATCTCAGGACGGGTGGTAGATGCCTGCGCGAAAACACTTACCGGCTCCTCGCCTGTTGCAAGGCGTGCACCCTGCAAAGCGTAAACACCCATATCCCCCATGGCTCCGCCGCCAAGTGCTTTGTTTTGTTTCCAGTGGTTTGTACGTGCATCGAAATATCCGGCTGCACTGGTTATCATTTTCACCTTACCGAATTTTGGGTCTTTGGCCAACCTGATGATCGCCTGAATATTAGGATCGTGCTGGCAGCGATAGCCTATGGCCAATTTCACTTTGTTGCTTTTACAAGCCTGTATCATCGCCTCACAGTCAGCAACAGATGGTGCCATAGGTTTCTCG
Source organism: Dyadobacter diqingensis (assembly GCF_024220585.1). GTDB lineage: Bacteria > Bacteroidota > Bacteroidia > Cytophagales > Spirosomataceae > Dyadobacter > Dyadobacter diqingensis. The sequence continues at coordinate 179,640 of NZ_JAMXKF010000004.1, read as the reverse complement.
CAAAACACATGTTTGCCTGCTTTGGCAGCCCTTACCACGAATTCTCTGTGCATGGATGGTGGCAATACCACGTACACCACATCAATATCGGGGTTATTGGCGATCTGGTCGAAATTCTGATAATTGTAGATATTCTTATCCGGGATATTGTATTTGGTTTTCCAGGATTCCGCTTTCGCAGGCGTACCTGTTACAATCCCGGCCAGATAACACTTCTCCGTTAATTGCAGGGCAGGCGCTAACAGATCGGTGCTGTAATATCCCAGACCAACCAGCGCAATACCAAGTTTTTCTTTTTTGGGACCGGTTGATGCCAACAGCGAATTCCCCGAAAATAACGTGGCTGCGCCGGCCAGTGTTAACGTCGATAAAAAATCACGTCTTTCAATATTCATATCTGTGTTTTCTAGTGTTAAACAGAGTAAGTTGATCTCAATAATGATTTTAGGGATTTATCGTTTTGATATTTCCCTTGTCGTCTCTGAGCAGTTCTCTAACCTTCACATTACGAAGATGTGTCTTTCCTGAAAGCTCCGAATCGTGGTAATACAGATACCATTTTCCTTTAAATTCCACAATAGAATGATGTGTTGTCCAGCCTTCAACCGGGTTCATGATCACACCTTTGTAGGTGAATGGTCCGTAGGGCGAGGTGCCTTCTGCGTAACACAGCAGATGGGTATCACCTGTTGAGTACGAGAAATAATATTTCCCGTTGTACTTGTGCAACCATGCTCCTTCAAAGAAACGGCGGTTGGCGTCGCCCGCCAGTAATGGTTTTCCGTTTTCATCAAGGATCTGAACATCACGTAAAGGCTCAGCAAATGACAACATATTGTCTTTCATCACCGCGATTTTCGCACTTAAAGCAGGTTCATTTTCATGACCTTTTCCAAGATCCGTCATTAAAGTTTTATCATAAGTTCCGGTATGCCAGCGTTGCAGCTGACCGCCCCAGATCCCTCCGAAATACATATAAGTTTTGCCGTCCGTATCAGTGAATACTGCCGGGTCGATGCTGTAACTTCCTTCAATTGGTTTTGCCTCAGGTTTAAAAGGTCCGGCCGGCGACTTGCTCGTGGCCACGCCTATTCGAAATACGCCTTCTTTATCTTTGGCAGGAAAATAAAAAAAGTAAGTCCCGTTTTTGTAAGCTGCATCAGGCGCCCACATTTGTTTATCGGCCCAGGGCACATCTTTTACATCAAGCGCAACGCCGTGATCGGTCACTTTTCCACCGATCTTGTCCATGGAATAAACATGGTAATCCCGCATCTGGAAATGTCCGCCTTCGTCATCCTGAGGCACGTCTGCTTCAACATCATGGGATGGATAAATGTAGATTTTTCCGTTAAAAACATGCGCTGACGGATCGGCGGTATACAAACCATTAACCAGAGGCTTGATTTTCCCGGGTGCTTTCTGGCTGATTACCTGACCGGCACCGGCAACAATAAGCGCAAATGTTACCAGCAGCTTTTTATTAAATCGAATCATCATTTTTAGTTTACTATAAAACTGTAAATCGTTGAATGTCTACTATCCGGATCATATTTCGGCAACATCTCCGGACAAAAACTAACCCTGAGATGCCTTACCGCAATTGGTGCAGTTACATCTCAGGATCGTTGGATCAGGTCTCTAAAAAAATTTTAGTATCCTGTATTTTGTGGAAACTTAGGCCCCTCCACCACCCTGTCAATCTGTGATTGCGGGATTGGCCGTAACATATGAAAATCTTTGATGTAAGGTGCTGCCTCTTTGTTCCATTCCTGCACACGGCGAACCAGTGAGCGTGTTCTTACAAGGTCATGCCAACGCTGCCATTCTCCGAAAAACTCGCGGCTCCGTTCGTCAAGGATAAAATCGAGAGTGACGTCAGCGGAGGTGATGGTCATAGCTGCGACAGCAGCTGCATTCTGAGCCGTGTTATTGGTTTTCCTGAATGCTGAGCGCTGCCGTAAAACATTGATCAGCGTTGCTGCCCTGGATGCGTCGCCCGCCTTGAAGTGCGCCTCAGCACCCGTCAGGTAAACATCGGAAAAGCGGTACAATACAGCAGGGCGCGTGGATGGATCATTGAAATTAGCACCACGACTGGGATCCATGTATTTTTTCAATGCCGGATAAATACCGTTGTTCCAAAGGCTTGGCGGTACTACAATACCCTTAAATGGCCTGGACCCTACAAACTGAGGTGCGCCTGGCACTTCATAATCGGGCAGCCAAACAGCTGTGTCCGAACCAGGTACGGTGGTATAACCGATTCCCCGGGTATTGTTGGCAGTAGTGGCCGTATTGGTTACAGCAGTGTTTGCAATGTAAACCGTGTAAAATGAATTGGCAAAACGTGAATCGACATCACGGTTTGTGAAGGCCTGATCAAGAAAATAGTTTTTGCCAGCACGCGTGCCAATAGTCTGCTTATCCGAATTCGGGCGCATCCGCACATAGGGGCGACCGTAGTAAGAATCGCGGATCATGCCGGAAGTTCCGCTGTTCACAAAAGCACCGGCAGCATTTTTAATGGAATTGATACCACTGTTGTTAGGATAATTCCAGTTGGTGAACCATGGACTCAGGTTTTGCGCCGCACCGCCACCGGCTGCTCCACCGACGCTGTAATAACCATATTTTGGATCCAGCACGTGGTCGCTGACAAACATCGTTTCTTTTCCATAGTCGTTTGCAGGAACAAATGCGTCACCATAATCCTGCCATAAATCCAGACCATAAGCAGATTTGCCGGCAATAATCTCATCACAGATTTTTGCAGCCTGCGTAAAATCACCCGCTGTGTTATTCAACCATCCGCGGGTCAGATATACTTTGGCAAGCAGGAACTGCGCCACTGGTTTGGTTGCCGCCTTTCCAAGGAATGGAGCGGTAGGCTGGTTAGGCAAGTCAGCCGCAGCTTCTGTCAGGTCCTTAATGATCAGCTCATAAACCGCTGCCGCAGGTTGCCGCGAAGCTGCCTGCGAGGCTACGGTTATGAACTCCGTGTGAAGCGGCACATCGCCCCAGGTCTGCACCAAGTAGAAATACCAGAAAGCCCTCAAAAATTTGGCTTGTGCAAGATACTGTTTCCGTGTAGCTTCATTCAGATCAATTGTCTGACCATATTGAAGCACGCCATTCAAGGTGTTGATATCCTGAAAAGCAACACCCCAGGCCGACCCAAAGTTACTGCTGTTCAAACCATTGTAAGTATATGCATTACCAGTACCGGCATTGACACCTTGAATGAACTCATCGGTTCCGGCCTGCATTTCGACGGTAAATCCTTCGGTCCCCCATTGGCCCCGAATATCGTTATAAACCCCTGCTATCCCTCCGAGTACGCCTGACGGGCTGTTAAAATAAGAAGGGACAATTTGGGACTGCGGATGCTCTTCGAGCACTTTTTCACAACCGGAGCTGAGTGAAACGATCAGCGCGGCAGTAATCAGAGTTTTTATAGATTTCATGATCGGATTAGAATTTAAGGTTAACGCCCACAGTGAATTGTCTTACCGGAGGATTATTAAGATTTACCGAAATCTGACGTTCGGGTGCTCCACGATCGCTGGAAGCTTCGGGGTTTAGCGTCGACTGGCCGCTGGCATAGCTATTTCCCTCAGGGTCGATAGCCAGATTGTCTTTCACCAAAGGCGAATAGATTATGAATGGATTGGTAAGGTTTACGTAAATCCTGGCCGATGTCGCACCGATCTTTTTGAAAATATTACTCTCGAAAGTATAACCCAGGTTGATGCTTCTGCACTTGATAAACGAACCGTCGTAATACCCGAGCGTCGAGCCAAAGTTTGCCACAGCGCCGCTGGCATCAGGGGCTGGGAAGGCATTGGTTGGATTTGTATCTGTCCAATAATCCGTTTTCACCTGATTCACCCGGCTCTGGTTAAAGAAGGCAAATCCGCCCGATCCTGTGGAGTTACCCGTAAGGTAAGGCACCAGTACTTTCATGCCCATACGTGCATAAGTAACTATGGAAGCATCAAAATTTCTGAAACTGAAACGGGTAGTAAGGCCTCCCTCCCATTTGGGCTGAAAATTACCCAGAAGCTGACGGTCGTTGGCATCAATTTTTCCATCACCGTTAAGGTCTTCCACTCTGATTTGTCCGGGGTGTTGTACAGGAGATGTTTGTTTGGCCAAAGTACCGTTTTCCTTGTCGGCTGTCTGCCAGATACCCAGCTTTTTGTAATCATAAATAACCGAAAGCGGCTGCCCTACAAACCAACCAGCGCCTATGTTGGACAACTCTTGTGGTGTCGTCAGCTGCGTGATTTTCTCCCGGTTGAAGAAATAAGTTGCGTCTACGCTCCAATTGAAACCTTTTGGTTTTCTGATAATATCAAAGGTTGTAGTTACCTCCACCCCTTTGCCTTCCGTTTTCCCAAGGTTTTTCAGCGTAGAACTGGCACCGTTGCTCGCCGGTAACGGAACCGACAGCAAGATATTCTTGGTTTTTTGATGATACCAATCCACCGAACCGGTAATACGATTGTTCAGAATACCGAAATCGATACCAATATCCAGCTGCGAAGTCGATTGCCAGGTCAGGTCATTGGCAGGAAGACTTGTGACGGTATAAGCCAGCTGCTGTCCGGCAGTACCCGTTCCAAAATTATAATACCCCGCCGAAAGCGCACCCAGCGTTGAGTACGCTCCTACATTCCGGTTTCCTGATATACCCCAGCCACCGCGCAGTTTAAGGTTGGAAATAAAACCGGCTGATTTCATAAAACTTTCCTCAATCACATTCCATCCCAAGCCAATAGCCGGGTAATTAAAATACTGATTTCCAGGAGACAATGTAGAAGAACCATCCCTACGAAGGGTCATTGTCAGCAAATACTTGTCGGCATAGCTATAATTAATCCTTCCCATGTACGACAGCAATCCGGTTTCAGAAAACGAGTTACCAAAATCCGAACTCGCGACAGGCTGACCAGAAGCAAGCGAAAAGTTAGATGTTTTGATATAATCTGCGGGTACACCGGTCACAGTGAAGCGGCTGCCCAGCGAGTGGTTTTTAGTATACTCGTAAAGAGCGGTAAAACCCAGCTTATGCTTGCCTGCGAATGTTTTATCGAAATAGAGCAGATGTTGCAGGTTTACATCCCAATATTCCGTATTGCTGATCTCGGCGTTTGAGGATGCCTGTGTTGTAGCGGAATTAAAGTAGGTCAGCGGACCATTGTAGCCATTGTAGTTCGACTGGCTGAAATTCAGACCCGCGTTGAACCGGTATTTTAATCCTGGTAAAATATTCACCTCTGCATAAACGCTGTTGAACGTCCGCAACGCGCGTGTACGTCCCATGTAGGAATCTTTTTTAGTCAAAATCGTAAGCGGACTTACACCAGCTGCATCAATCGAACCTTCCGAAGGGAATGTATTAACGGTACCATCCGCGTTGTAAGGCGATGCCAATGGTGTCAGGCGCACAAGTCCGCCCGGTATGCCGCCTCCACCAGGTGTCTTCTGATACGTGAGCGTGTTCAGCGTATTAAGCCCGATTTTTACATGTTTTCCAATCCGCTGGTCAATAGTCGCACGGATATTGAACCGCTGAAAACTTTGGCTGGGAATAATCCCTGTTTCGTTGAAATAACCTAAACCCAACGAGTACTGCGTATTTTCACTACCACCTTGTACGCCTAACTGATGATTAGACATAAAACCTGGCTTGTAAATAAGATCCTGCCAGTCGGTGGAAATACCCTTATCAAGCGCTTCCTGCTCCTTTTGAGTTAGCACATAGCCGGATGTTCCCGGGCTTGTGCGGTTGTATTTCGCGGCATCGGATTTAAACTGCGCATATTCCGGACCGTTCATCACATTGAACTTACCCATAACCCGCGTTTCTCCGTGATAGCCATCATAGCTGAATACCGGCTTGCCCACTTTTCCTCTTTTTGTGGTAACCAAAATTACCCCGCCGGCGCCACGCGAACCATAAATCGCTGTTGCGGATGCATCTTTCAACACTTCCAGGCTAAGGATATCGTCGGGATTTATGTCATTCAGACCGCCGAATGGTATCCCATCAACCACCACCAACGGGCCATCCAGGCCGTCGCTTGATCCTGAACTCGTTGTTAGCGTCCGGTTTCCCCTGATCCTGATCTGCCCCTGAGAACCAGGCGTACTCCCGTTACTTATGATGGAAACTCCTGCTGCGCGACCTTTCAATTGATTTATCAGGTTTGGCGCGGGCACTTCTTTCAATGTACTTTCACTTACCGAAACAACGGATCCGGTCACATCCCTTTTACGCTGCACTCCATACCCTACCACCACTACTTCATCCAGTACTTTGTTATCTCCTTTTAGCGAAACGTTGATCTGTTTTTGTGATCCGACCGTAATTTCCTGTGAAACATAACCCACCAGAGATACTACCAAAATTGCATTTCCTCCATCGACGTTGAGTTTGAAATTCCCATCGGCGTCTGTGATGGTACCTCTTGTGGTAGATTTTATGAGAATACTCGCGCCGGGCACGCCAACGCCGTCCTCACCCGTCACCTTACCGGTAATTTCTATATCGGCAACTGACGCGGATCTTTGCTTCATGTTATGGTTGACCAAAGCTGTACCGCCGGTAAAAGCACTGGCCGAAGTCCCGCCCAGCAATAAAATGGGAAGGGCGGATAAACCCGCGATCCTTGCCAACATGTTACGGTTTAATAGACAGTCATGCATAATTTAATTATGGGTTAATGTTTTAGATTTAATGAATTGCGGAGCCGAAATAGCTGCCATTCGTGATGGGAAATACCTGAGCGCCGGCCGGTATTTCTTAAAGGCGTATAGTATCATGTCATAGAATTTGGGTTAGATAAAATATTTAAATTAGTGTCAATTTGACAATACTAAATTTCGGCATAGTTATAGATCCCTGATGTGGCCGCTTATGTTATGAGCTCAGATTCATAATGACGATCCAAACTGCTAACAAGTACTAAGCGTATGCACCAAGACAGTCCATAATTTTTTCCAGATATTATTTGATTTATTTCCTACAAAAGTAATTCACGGCAATGCTCAGGTGTGAGCATATTTGTTCATTTTACAGATACAATTGTTCAAATGCGCGAAAAAAATGCCCGATTCTGTGACAAACTTGTATTTTTAGCATTATTTTTCGTTTGCGGAAAATAATCCGGTATGTCAAAGCCTCGAAGTTTTTTCCACGCTTAACGGGCAACCTCAAATCCTGTCGTCATGGAACAGGGCTGCTTATTTAACCCATCAGATCAATGCAATCCAAAATCCATTTCATATTCCGTTTCGCTTACTTACATGTGATGTTAAGTATATTGGCATTTGCTGCTCTGGCACAGCGTCCGGAGCCAAAGTTCACTTCACTTACATCCATGGACGGGTTATCGTCAAACACCGTGACGGCCATTTTAAAAGATCGCTATGGCCTGATGTGGTTCGCAACGGATGACGGTTTAAACAGATTTGATGGCACCGATGTTTTGGTATACCGCCACAATAAAAAAGATCCGGCGTCATTAAGGTCCAGCGACATTTCAAGTTTACATCAGGACAAAGCCGGCCGCATTTGGGTCGGAACGATTGAAGGAGGTTTACACCTTTATGACCGAAAAAGAGATTCATTTGTGAGCATCCCCTCTCCGCATAGTGTAACCAGTATCAGCAGTGATGCAACAGGGAGGCTCTGGGTAGCCACTACAAATGGGTTGATTAATGTAGATCCGGAAAGCCATCAAATCAGCACATTTTCCTCCGCAGCAAGTATTCCTGACCAAATCTCAAAAGGAATGATTCTCAGCGTAGCAGTCGACAGGAAGCAAAACGTGTGGATTGGCTCGGACAGCGGTCTCTTTAAAATAAATCCTGCTGACAAGGGAGAGGAACATATTAACTATTTGCAATTTCTGTCTGAGGATGCCGGTTCACATGCTGTAAAATCGATTATTGAAGACCGACAAGGGAATATTTGGGTTGGTACATTCAGTGGTTTGTATAAATTCAATACCAACGGACAGATCATCCAAACGTTCAGGTATCAGTCTGGGAATAAAAATTCGCTGAGCAGTAATATGGTCTTTGCGGTCGCACAGGAAAATGATCAGCACATCTGGATATGCACTGACGCTGGTCTTAACATTCTTAATACAGATAATGGAAACATTACACGTTATGGCCCGGACCCCAGAACACAGTTTAGTCTGAGCAACAAATCTGTGCGTTGTTTACTGATCGATAATGAAGGTATATGCTGGCTTGGTACCTACAAAGGCGGTGTAAATAAGTATGATAAAAATCTGGCTATTTTCGGACTAAAAAGATCGGACGTAAATGATCCATACGGGCTGAGTGCGCCGTTTGTCACCTCTTTCGCTCAAAATGCGTCAGGAAATTTGTTTGTTGGTACGGACGGCGGCGGCCTGAATCTGTATGACCGCAAAACCAACCTTTTCAAAAAATTTCAGATCAACCCGAAAAACAAAGCTGCATCCTCGGGACTGGCGATTCTGACTTTGGAACTTACCTCCGAGAATGAACTTTGGATAGGCACCTTTCAGGATGGTCTTTTCCGGTTTAATCCGAACACGGGTGCCTACACGCAATTTACACGCGGAAAAGATACTTCCAGCCTGGGCAACAATGACATTTTCTGTATAAAAAAAGACAGAGCTGGTAAAATATGGATTGGCACGAATGGCGGTGGTGTGCACCAGTTCGATCCGGTGACCCAACGGATTACAAGATTTTATAATCCCGGAACACCTATGTCGAAAAGGGCTATCCCGCTAAATGGCTACATCAGAGATATTGTGCAGGATCGTCGCGGGCAGCTTTGGATAGCCTCGCATGGAACAGGCGTCGCCGTTTTTAACCCGGTTACCCAACAATCAATCGTGCTCAATAAAAGCAACAGCAATCTACCGAGCAATATCGCATTTTCCATCCTGGAAGATAAAAAAGGAAATATATGGGTGGGCACATCCGGCGAAGGATTGGCTCTGTACAATCCACAGTCTAAAAAATTTATTTCCTACGGAGAAAAAGAAGGACTGGCCAGTAATATCGTTAATAAGATTTTGGAAGACGCCCAGGGGCGCATCTGGGTAAGCACCAATGAAGGGATTAGCTCTTTTGATGTCAAGAGCAAAAAGTTTACGAACTATACCACCTACAACGGCATTCAGAACAAAACCTTTGTCCTGGGCTCAGGTATCCGCGCTTCCGACAATATGCTTTTCTTTGGAGGTATTGCAGGATTCAACTATATCGATACCCGCAGTCTGCCTTCCGGAACAAACATGCCGCCCATTATCCTGAAAGATCTCCGGATTGGAAATCGCAGCATTACGCCGGCTGATTCAAATTTCATAGACGCCGATATTTCAGTAGCCAAAACGATAAGCCTGGACTACAAACAGAATTTTTCAATAGGTTACACCGCGCTGGATTATACAAATCCCAGACAGGTGCATTACCGGCACAGGCTCGTGGGCATGCAAACCGAATGGAACGAAACAGGCGTTAATAACTTCGCCAGTTATACCAACCTGAGTCCCGGCAACTATATATTTGAAGTTCAGGCCAGTAGCGACGGAATCAACTGGAGTCCTCAGACCACTTCGGTAGCCGTCATTGTAAAACCTCCTTTTTATCTTACCATCTACGCCTATATTTTCTATATCCTGGCGCCACTCGTCATTGTATTTTCGATGAGGCGTCGTGGCATACAAAAGCTTCAAAGGCAGTTTAAAGAACAGCAGCAGCGTGCGGAAGCTGAGCAAGTCCAGGAACTTGACAGACTCAAAATAAAGTTTCTGACCAATTTAAGTCATGAGTTCAGAACACCCATATCCTTAATTCTGGCACCTGTTGAAAACCTGTTGGGCAAGACGCAATCGACCGAATTGCAACCTCCGGTTATAGCCATTAAACGAAACGCAAAGCGATTACTTAATCTCGTGGATCAGCTGCTGGATTTGAAAAATATGCAGCAGCAGGAAGTAAGTCTGGACCTTGACAGTAAAGATATCATTTCGTACATCAAAGATACCTGCGATCAGTTCAGCGATCTTTCGATCAGAAAAGGTATTCAATTTAAAACCGAAAGTACGCTCAGTCAGCTCTCTATGGATTTTGATGCGAACAAGTTGGAACGGATCTTATTCAATCTGCTGTCGAATGCATTCAAGTTTACGCCCAAAGGTGGAGAAGTAACGTTAGAAATTTCTCGGCAAACAGACTCTGACGAAAAACCGTGGCTCGTGATCGCCATAGCAGACACGGGCATTGGTATTCCTGAGGATAAACATGAAAAAATCTTCGACCGATTTTTCCAAAATGACACGGACCAGTCTGTGCTTAATCAGGGAAGTGGAATCGGCTTGTCCATTGTGCGGGAATTTGTTCAGCTACATCAGGGAACGATCGCTGTCAAAAGCCGTCCTGGTTCCGGAAGTACATTCGTTGTAAAACTACCAGTCAGTGCCGACTGCCAGCCACTTCATGCGCCTGAGCAGCGCAACCCAGAGCCGGTAAAAGTCAATGCCGACTCGACTTCTCTCAGCAAGCAGGAAAAACCAAACATCGAAGATCCTTCAAATGTTCTGATCATAGAAGACAACGATGAGTTCAGACATTATCTCAAAGAAAGTCTGATGCCATTTTACAATGTGATCGAAGCAGTTAACGGAAAAGAGGGCTGGCAGAAAACGCTTAGTCACCACCCAGACCTCATTGTGAGTGATATCGCTATGCCGGAAATGGATGGCATTACATTGAGTCAAAAAATCAAGTCAGATAAAAGGACACATCACATTCCGATCATCCTTCTTACCGCGTCCACTGGTGAGCAGCAGCAGCTTGAAGGCCTGAATTCGGGAGCAAACGATTACCTGACAAAGCCATTCAACTTTGATATTCTGAATGCAAAAATCAACAATCTGATCCTGTTAAATCGTTTGTTAAAAGGTGTTTATTCCCGGCATATCAAGGTTTCCGGGCAAGATCCAAAGATCGAATCGAGTCAGGAAAAACTGCTCAAAGATATACTTTCTTATATTGAAGATAATCTGCATACATCGCAGCTCAGCGTGGAAAATCTAAGCAAACACGTCGGTATGAGCCGGGGAACCCTGTACAGTAAAGTGCTCGAAATGAGCGGACAAACGCCAATCGAATTCATTCGCTCCATCAAACTTGAAAAAGCGGCGGTTCTGCTGGAAAACAGTGATCTAAGCATTTCACAGATTTCTTACATGACAGGTTTTACGGCTCCCAATTACTTCGCAAAGTCGTTCAAAGCAAAATTCAACATGCTCCCGACAGAATATAAATCTAAGAAACGAAAGCACCAATTGCTGGTTAAAGTTTAGATTTCGAAAGTGGAGGCGCCAAGTAAAAAATGAATGATACCAATTGTGATCAAGCGAAGCGGATCCCGATTGAGCTAATGGCTTTAATTTTTTAATGGAGTTTATTAATCTATTTTTTTCTTTTAAAGCTCCAAAAGTGGTGAAGATGATCAGAGGCGCATTCTTGGCCTGGTCGAAACTAAATCAATTCACGGAGAGGTACAACAAGCAGCCCTCCTCTGCACGGTACTTGATTGGACTTCTGGAACGCTGTCCTCAGGTACAGTGTAACGATTTTGATACTCATAGCCAACATTCTCCTACCCAAAATTCGAACCGTAAACTAATTCGATGCACAACCTCTTTGTAGCCGTCGTTCATTAACAGTAAATTCACTTCATAAACCTTTTATGAGATGACTGGGAATTCCCCTCCCAATCAAAATTTACGAAAACATGAACCTCCTCATCAACGTTATTCTTTCCATCATACTGTGCGCGCTTAGTACGGGCAGTGCCGTTGGGCAATGGGATCATCTGCTGCACAAAACTTACCCGCAGCGCTTCCGCGATATCGGTAAGATTTATATCCGCGTGATGGACAACGGCGATTCAGCCTCGGTGTTTTCGGAAATATCTTCTCTGAAAAATTATGCCTTGGCGCATCATGACAGTGAACTGGAACTGGAATCGGATCTTTTGAAGGCGTATTATCTGAGCATCTGGCATAAAACACAAACCGAGCGCATCGTCTCGATGATCAATAAACTTGGTGCCAGAGCGGCGGAACAGCATAACATGCAAATTGGCCTGCGTTCGCTTAAGGTGCTTGGCGACTATTACTGGACCGGTGCCAGAAATTATGAACTGGCGTTTGAATACTTTATTCAGCAGGAAAATATTCTTAATAAGTTGAGCACAGACGAACTTCCCGATAAGGTCTATGCCCTGCTCAATATTGCTCATGCCTACCACGAATTTTCGGATTATAAAAAGGCGTCATCACTTTTCCGGCAGATCCTTACTTTGAAATACAACCCTGATCTGCACGCAGGGCATAACGCGGCACTTTGTGCGATCGCAATGATTCACCGGCAACAGGGCAACCTGGATTCGTCAGATCATTATTATCGAAGGACTATCCGCAAGGAGTCTCCCGGTAATTATGAGGTTTGGGCAGCTATTGCGCGTGGCGGGTTGGGCGAGAATGCATATGTAAGGGGTAACTACACAGAAGCGGTTCCATTGCTGCAATACAATATCGACCACGCCGTATCACAAAAAGATTTTAGGCGCGCAGCCGAAATTATGATTATCCTGGCCGATATTCACTTAAAAAACAACGAAGTTGAGAAAGCAGGGAAGCTGGCTGAAACCGCCCGACGTTATCTTGATCTTTGCCTTCCTGACCGCTACCGGCATTTCCAGGACCTCTATTTTATTCTCGTGAAAGTATCTGCCGCTCGCGGAAGGGTACGATTAGCCGAGGCTTATCTGGATTCCGCTTTATTCGTCAAGGATAGCCTGATCCATCAGTACAATGCAAAACTGATGCTGCGGGCGCACCAGAAAATTGAATTGCAAAAACTCCGTGCTCAAATGGAAAAGGCGGAGTCGGACCAGACACAAAAATTAATCCAGCGTAATCTTGCATTGATCCTGGTGCTGATTGTAGCCGCAGGTGCTGCGTACATTTATAAAATCCAGCGTCAACGGCACCGACAGGCCCAGCAATTGAAAGAACTCGAAATCAGGCAAAAAAAACAGGAACTTGAAAATGCTGCCTTGCAATTGAAAGAGTTTGCCCGCAACATTTCCGAAAAGAGCAGGCAGATCGAAGCATTGGAAAATAAACAGATCCCCGATGCTTCGACCCTGTCGCAGCTTCGCGCTGGTACCATCCTGACACAGGACGACTGGGATTATTTCAAAAAGCTTTTCAGCAAGGTGCATGGCGACTACCTCCATCGTCTCCGCGAGAAATTCCCGGAGCTCACCCAGGGCGAGATACGCTTCATTGCACTAACCAAACTGGGATTGGGCTATCAGGAAATGTCTGCTACGTTGGGCATTAGCAGCCACGCTGTGCGTACCACCAAATACAGGCTTCTGAAAAAGATTGACGTCCCCGACGACCGAAGCCTGGAAGAGGTGATGATGAATATCTGACTATTCGATCACCACTTTCCGTGTCTGAACTACGGCGCCGCTCTGCACACGTACTACGTAAATACCCTTAGTCAGGCTACCCACAGACAATGTCGCTTTTCCGCTTTTCAACCCACAATTTATTAACACAAAACCCTTGATATCCAATAACTCAACGTTTCCGGAGAGCATACCCGCCCCTGTCAGTTCGAGTTGCAGCAAAGTAGTAGCAGGATTGGGATACACCGTCATTTGAAACATATTCCTATGCTCAGCTGCAACGATCCGGCTGTAAGCAAAGGAATCGTCCAGATCGATCATTTTCAAACGATAATAATTCAGGCCCGTCAGCGGTTGATTGTCAGTAGCCGTATAGCGATGTCCGCCGCTCCCGAATGCGATAGGCTGTTCTGGCATGATCTCCCAATGCTTTGCATCGGCGCTCCGGTGTATCTCGAAGTGGCTGGTATTGACCTCCTCTGCCGTCAACCATTCGAGCAGGGTGCTATTTTCAACTACCTTCGCGTCGAAACTGATCAGTTTCAGTGGAAGCGGATCGACATTGGTTATAAAGAAACCACTGAAACCGGTCACTTCGAAACTGATCTCCCACCGGTTCAGGGCGTTGTTCCAGAAGATATCATTCTCGGTCGGGTTAATGGTTGTCGTGCCGCCAGTGTATGATCCAGGTAACCCGGTGACTGATGTACCGTGATACTGGACCACAAGCAGGTTGGTTTTGCCCGCACCGTCGGAAGATGACATTGGCAATTTTGCCCCACCCGTACTGCTATTAAAAGCGTCGAATTCAGATTGGAGAAAAAACAGTTTGATTCGTGCCTTCGCACTTTCCGCATTGCTGGCTGGCAGGATTTGGTAATGACGCTGAACAAATTTTACGCCCCCACTAGAAATAACGTCTCCCGCTACGAACGTCTTCGCTTGTACGCTCCCACTCACGAATGGCGACTCGGATGGACTCACTTGTGCGATGACCCTGCACCCGGATACCAGGAAACTATTTGTGGTACCATTCACGATCGTCATGGAAACGGCATCACCGTTCTGCGCCAGGCTGCTACCATCCCGGTATGACTGCAACTCGTAGGCTCCCATATCCGCCGTCACATCGAATACCCTGGTTTGGCCCAGAATGTCTGTGGAAGGAATATTGTTTGTATAAAAACCGGTGTTAACCGCCGGACTGCACGCCGATAATCGAAGTCCGTCATCGGCTGTCATCCATTTATTATCAGGACCATCAGGGTCCGACTGGTCCACAAACAATGCATCTGAACTCAAAATACCGGTGCCGCTATGCCCCTCCTGGACAAGTGAATAGGCTAACACCGGACTGGCGATATTGTCTTGCATACCGGCCGGCGCCGGGCCACTGTTTCCCCATATAACCGTATTAACATAAAGCGGATGAGATAACAAATAATTGCAGACCCCGGCCCCTTCGCCTGACGCGGTATTCCGTGAGATGGTGCAATTCTGAATGGTCGCGGCGGTGCTAAATCCATTGAAAATACCTCCGCCATTGATATTGTTACTAAAATTGTCCGATATCACACAGTTTCTGATCAGCGGTGTTGTTCCATCGCCATACGTGTAAATACCACCTCCCTGCCCCGCCTTATTTACTGTTAAAATACAGTTACTGATCACCGGTGACGAGGTGTAGATTGCCATTCCCCCGCCCGAAGATGCCTCAATAATGGCGCCGAATACATTCTTGCTGATACCTATTCCATCCGCATTGCCGTCGCGCACGATGAAACCGTCCAATCGCGCAGTCGCATTATTGTTTACCGTCACAATGGTGTGATAGCAGTTGTCTGCATTGCCAGACGAACCGATATCACCCGACAGGATGGTTTGATTCGCTCCCGGATTTCGGCTGGACAGCAAAGTTTCATTACCGAAAAATCCTCCGTAGATCGCTACATTGTTGACGAGATAGAATGCATTGTGCCGTGAGTCCCCGAGATTAAAGTTGTAAGGCTGGCCGGAAGGCTTATATGTTCCCGCTTTCACCCAAATCTCGGTAATTCCCGAACAACCCGCCGCAATATTAAGCGCATTGCTGAGATTACCCAAAGCATCGTCCCAGCCCGAGCCCTCACCGGATGCTCCTTCGGCAACGTACAATCGCCCGGTAAGAACATTCAGTGCAACGCTGTTTGAAAAGGTTTCTCCGCATGCATTGCTGATCTTAACTTTAAACTGCCCGCCGTTATCACCTGCAACGACGTTGTTGACCGTCAGCGTAGGCGTGCTGACACCGGCATATTTACCATCATTGGACAATGCAGTATTTCCCCGATACCATTGATAGGACATGGTGGTAGAACTGCTGCCCACAGCCGAAAACGCGACGGATGAAGCGCCGGGACAGGTAGTAACCTTCACCGGATTCGTACCAATCGTAGGTGCAGCGCCAGTCGTGATGGTCGCACGTGCTGTCAGGTCGGAACTTGTCAGGTATCCGGCTATCACATTGACGCTTCCATTGCCTGCGCCGCTCGCAGTATAAGTTGCCGTGGCTTTGCCGTCGGCCTGGATAGTGCTCTGTGCTCCTGAAATATTTCCATTCACCGCGCTGAAACTTACCGGCAGACCAATCAGTGCGGAAAGGTTGCTTACGGATATTGCAGTGCCCGCAGAATTGCTCAGGAAGCTGGCAGCAACAGATGTCTGTCCCGCGGAAGGTAAACAAAGAGCTGAACTGGTGACGACCGGCTTCAAAACCAGCCATGGACTGGTCGTAAGTACACCGGTGCCTATTACACCAAGCATCTGGGCGCGCTCTGCGCAGGTACCACCCGCTTGTGGATCCGTGTTGCAGCCCCACCAGTTGTTGGTTGCATTCACTATCCCGTCGCCGTTCCTGATCGATGTCAAAGCATCCTTAACCGAGCCGCTTACCGTATTTCCGGAAAAAGCATTGAGATTGATATTTACCGGAAAGTCGCTGTTGATATGAATAGCGCCCCCTTCACTAACCACCATACCCGGACCTGTGCTGTTGTTAAAAAATCCGTTCTTTTCAATTTTAGTGTAAAAGGAAGTGGTTGTGGGAGAATTAAACGCTTTCACGCCAATGGCTCCACCATAATTGTAATGTGTAGATGTTACGGAGTTGCTGGTAAATGTACAATTGGTGATAGTAGCACTGCCGGTTACAGGAGTGTCTCCGCCGCTATACTCTACCAGGATCGCCCCGCCGCTGCTGGCGTCTAATAAGGAAGCCGCCTGGTTGTTGGTGAATGTACAATTGTCTACGGTAAGTGTCCCACCCCCGATCAGTGCCAGCGCACCACCACCTCTGTACTCGGCCACATTGCCCTCGAATGCGCAGTTGGTAATATTGATGACGTTGTTGGGCCCTCCGCAGAGGATGGCAGCCCCTCCGTAATTATCCGAACTTTTCCCGTTGGTAAACTTAATACCCGATATCGAAGTCGTCACGTTGGGATTCAAACCCGGTGGATTGATGAGGAAGATACGGTCCTGCGCCGTGGTCGTCATGTTGACAATAGTCAGGCCCGGTCCGGCGCCTACGATGGAGATATTCTGTGCAACGGTACCAAATTCAATCGAACCGAGCGTAAGGTTGTAGGTACCAGCAGGAACATTGATCGTATGTGGTCCTCCTCCCAGCGCATCCGCCGCCAGGATCGCCCCGCGCAACTGTGTCACAGCGTTTCCGTCGGTAGTCTGGTTTACGTTAAAAGTATTTGCATAAGCACTCGTTATCAGACTGGTTATCAGTAACGAAGTCGCAAGAAATTTTCTTAAGAAAAAGTCGCAAGAAATTTTGGTCATACAGATCATGGGCGTGATGGGTAGATACCCGAAGTCATTATCCAGAATTCAATTCCCTGATAGGGCATCATATTGTTGTGCGACTCATCCCCACCTTCTTCCCCGATTGCATTAGGATTCATCAGCACTTTATTCCCTATTTCGCTCGCAAAGTCATTGACTTGGGGACGCCTGTCTTCATTCGCCCAGACGTGACCATCCGGTTGCTGCGAATTACCGTTTACATTGGCCAAAGCCGGATGGTAATGTGACGGCATTTGCGCAACAGTCAGTTTCACGCTTACTTCACCTGCCTTATCACCAGGTTGATATGGTGTGAGATCTTTGGGTTTCCCCCAGCAGACGGGTGCCCTCCCCCGCAAATCGGGTACGGCGAATTGTGTAGTGCCATTCCCCCCATATGTAAAACGGATCAGGCTGAACAGCGCTTCATTTTGATCTACCGCCAACAGACGCCCGTCACAGGGAACCCAACCCCTCGACCCTACTTTGCCGGCCAATACCTTGATCGTTCCCAAGAAGTCCTCCGCTGGCCCACTCGGCATCATGCCCGACACGCAAATGCAATAATTGACTGTCTCGTATGGAGACATATTTTCGTGCGCCACCCCATAGCCCACCTGGTCGATGGCCTGATCGCTCATTACTGCATTGCTTTGCAAAACATACCCTGCATCGGAGGGCCAGTAGTGATTTCTGGGTGTGGGACTGTTCGCACCATTCGAAGATGCAACCGCCTGATGACGATGCCGGGGCATCTCCTGGATAGTAAGCGTATGCTTCGCTTCACCGCCGCGGGCAAAGTCCGGGAATACCCCGCCGTTTCCGATCGTCACCCGCTCACGAAGATCAGGAACGTTGAAAACGCTTTCATTCCCGCCGTATGTCGTGCCAATCAGACTGAATAATGCGAGGTTTTGATTTATTGCTAATGCTCGGCCATCGCACGGAATCCAGTCTTTTACGCTAGAAGGGAAAGCGAACATTCTGATCTCGGAAAGTAAGTCGTTCATAAAATGTAGGTTAATGATTGGAATTCATTAATTGCCTGATGGAAAAATACCCATAAATGCGATGATGTAGGTGAGAGCAAGGACAGGGATGCGGTTTTCATGCGGCTGCCCTCCTCCCTCGAATTGGAGACTATCCAGCCCCATTTGAAAATTAGCGGGTGCTGACGCGTACCGTCGACCCCCTTCCGGGGCTGCTGACCAAAACGCATTGGTCGCGTCTTTTGAGTTGGCGTTTTCCGCAGTGCTGCAAGCCGGGACATGTCGGTGCGCGGGCAGGCCTTCTAATGGTATCGCAACTAACTCCGAGCCTCCTTTTTTCCCCAGGACGTTGTGCTCGCCTGGGCCCACAGCGACACGCGAGCGCAAATCGGGTAGCGCAAAATTCGTAACACCGTCGCCTCCGTACAGGTTTTTGAGCAAATAAAAGAGCGTCTGGAATTCCTCATTGACCGGAAGAAGCGACCCATCACAAAGAAGCCAACCCATTGGTACCCAAGGCGTACTGATTAGTTTTATTTCTCCAATGAATGGTTCCATAATTTTGATTGATTGATTGATTGATTGATTGATTGATTGATTGATTGTGGTTATGAATAGAGATTTTATTAGGAATTAAAGGGCATATCCCCGCCAGCGGCGATCATGTATTCCAATGTCAGGTAAGGCATCATATTATTGTGCGGCTGGTCCCCGCCCGCTTCACCGAGGGCAGCGGGGTTCATTACCGCCCCTTCGCCTTTTTGGCTGGCAAAACCATCGACAGGGGGACGTCTGTCTTCATTAGCCCATACATGGCCCCCGGGCTGCGTGGTATTGCCCCTTGTGCTGGCCAAAGCGGTGTGATTATGCCGCGGCATGTGATCGGTTGTCAGCTTTACCATCGTTTCCCCACCCTTTTCTCCCAATCGGTAGGGAGAAAGTCCCTCGGGTTTGCCCCAGTTGACCGTCGCGCGTCCCCGCAAATCCGGCAGTGCGAATGTTGTGCTTTTGTTGCCGCCATAGGTCCAGCCGATCACAGAAAACAATGTTTTATAATGCTCAATCGGCAAGACAGTTCCGTCACATGGAAGCCACCAGCCCTTGTAAAGTATTTTAGGAAAAGCCCTGATCGTACCCGCGAAATCATATACAATCTTAAAATCCGGCGGCGGAGGAAACCCTTTGACACAAATGGCATAGTTAATCGCCAGATAGGGTGACATGTTATTATGGGGGACATCACCTCCCACCTTCCCGGTAGCTTGGTCGCTCATCGTGTTGTCATTGTGCGTTGCGTAACCAGCGTCGGAAGGCCAGAAATTGTCCTTCGGCGTCACGCTGTCCGAACCATTGACACTCGCTGTGGCCGTGTGATGGTGCCTGGGCATCTCCTGGTAAATCAGCTGATGCGTCTGCTCACCTCCTTGCGTAAAGGCCCGATGTTCCGGCCCGCTCCCGATGATCGTTCTGTTCCGAAGATCTGGCAACCTGAAATGGTTCTCATCTCCCCCAAAAGTCGTTCCGATCAGCAAAAAGAGATGCATTGTATAATCATTGACCTGCAACAAGCGCCCGTCGCAGGGTTCCCAATCCATTGGTACCTGTGAAAAAGCGAAACTCCTGATTTCTGAAACATAGGGTAGCATAAAATATCAGATGGGTTAGCGGTTAAGTAAATAAGGGCTTTAAGCCAGCCAGTGCGATCATGTAAGTAACGGCGAGAACCGGCATCCGGTTTTCATGAGGCACGCCACCCCCATCGGGCACAACGCTTTCGGTATTCATACTGATACTTCCCGGTGCTGGTGCATAGCGTGATCCACGTTCCGCCCCACCTGACCAGAAAGCATCGGTTGCGTCTTTTGAATCAGCTTTGCCGGACGTATTACATGCGGGCAGGTGATTGTGCGCAGGCAAATTTTCCACACTCAGGTGTACCAACTCCGAACCTCCCTGATGACCGACAGGGTTCTCAGGACTTTGCCCAACCGGAACCCGCGACCGGAGATCCGGCAGCGCGAAATTCGTAATCCCGTCGCCACCATAGTCGTTCTTGATCAGGATATACAAGTCGATATGCTTCTCAATTAAAAGCAGCGAACCATCGCAGTATGCCCAATTTTGTGGAAGCGTGTCTGTGCCAAACGCCCTGATTTCACCAATAAATGGCTCCATAATCTGATAGGTTTTGTGATTTAGGAATGATAGAAGAGGTTGTCGTAGCACGGTCAACCGGGTCAATCCCGTAACCATCACTGCCGACTTAACAAATTAAGCATGCTATGTCACCGAAACGCTAAAAATGGGCGTCACAAAAACGTCACAATTTTGAAAGAGCGGTCACAAGCACATAGACAGCCCCAAATTATCAGTCGGGAGTAAGGAATTGCAACAGTAAAGATGGCCTGACATGACATCACTACATTTGTCAGGCGACAGAAATAATCAGACTTAATAGTTAAATTTAACTATAAGAAAATGAACGCGACGGATCTCACGAATTTGACGAATCTTTGAAGAGGGTTGCGGTAGATCTATCGGAAGAGAAAGGATCAGTAAGTACAACAGAGTTAACTCTGCACACTGGACTAATTGGCAAGTTGGGCAACAATTTTTGCGAGAGGTAAAGTTTGACCGGACAGTCGAAACTGCACGGGATTAAGAGAGCAGTACGCTTGTGATGCCAGATATCTTTTCTAGCTGTAAACTTCTTTTCCTCCATCGTGAGCAGCCCCAGATACCCGTTTTTTAACGTCGCAAGTGTAACCTTTTCAAACTAGGCTTGAAGCTGCGCCGCCCCCAAGAAGTGTCTAGCTTTTTGGGGGCGGTGCATTCCACAACCCTGAAGAAGGGCGTATTATTTCATCAGTTACCTAAATCTGGCCTACTCCTTCAACACAGATTTGTTGTAAGCAGCCCTTCCACTGGTCGCTATGATCTGATAAATACCAGTTGGCAAATGGCCAAGCTCAATACTAACACTACCTTTGTTCACTATTACGGCTTTCCTGGTCATCACCTGCTGACCGGATGTGTTTATCACACGCACGTCAACTGAAGACAGTGACGGGTCAGGTAACTCCATGGTCAGCACGGACTGTACCGGATTGGGGAAGAATCTGATTTGCTTACCGTTCGGAGAATCAATAGCAACAATCTTACTGAATGCAAACTTGCCATCCTTATCAATTTGTTTCAAACGGTAGTAAGTGATTCCCTGCTCATAATTCGTATCCAGAAACTGATACTCCTGTTTTATCGAAGAGTTTTCGCTCACCAACATACGACCAACCTCCTTGAAATTTTTGCCAGTCATGGAGTGCTCCACTGAAAAATAGTCACTGTTAATTTCCGAAGTGGTTGTCCAGCTTAACAAATTGCCCTCAGCAGTATTTTTTCCTTCAAACCTGACAAGTGTCACCGGCAACGGTCCATCGGCTGCCGGCGCATCGGACAATCCAAAGCCTGAAAATCCTGAATTAAATGTTGCAGAATAAGCAAAGTCCGTGCTGTAAGCGGAAGCGACATTCAATGCGGTAAATGAATTCCCCAGGGTGTTCCCGGCTCCGATCGCTCCTGTACTTTTACCCATCGATTTTATCTCAGCACCCGAAAATCCTGCCAGCTCAGCAGCAGTATAATAGAGCGTGATCGTATATTCACCATTCGGATTGTTATTGGTTGGCGTTACTTTAAAAGTTTTCTTGGTAATGTTATGGTTGCCTACCCAGGTCATTTTGCCCGTACCTGCTCTGTCAATCTCCACGGTCGTACAACCGTAGTCATGCGTGGTAAGATTTTCAATTTTGGCGATCAGGTTTCCTGATGTTCCGTAAAAATACGCCGTCTCTTTGGGACCCAGATACGCAGAGCTTCCTGCGTCTACTGCTGATTGTATTGCATTTGCAGGTGTCCGGGTAACGGTAACATCGTCAATAACCCAAAAATTATCAAAGTCTGTGACGTACCGGAACCTTACCTTCATATTTTCGTTGGCATATGCATCAGGAATGGGAATAATTACCTCATCCAAAGCCGTCCACCATCCCCTGACGCCACTATTCTGATCTTGCACGTGAACGGTAACCCAGGAATTTCCATTCCATACCTCGGTTATGCCGTATTCATTAAATTGATTTTGAAACACGTTAAAGATCTGTTTAAACTTTAAAGTTAGTCCCGTCATTCCCCTGGTATTAAATACCGGAGACTCAATGATTTCATCAAGTTTAGTATCCGGACCTGGTAATCTGCTGTCAGCAAATAAAAATGGACTTTTGTCGGGGGTGAAGCCTTCATAGTATTTTGGTCTCACCTGCCAGGTTTCAGCAGAACTACCACCATTGATGATATTCCACCCACTCAACCCGTCATTGAAATCTTCCTGAAAAACCGGAATAACCGCGTCTTTGGCAGGGATGACATCATTATCCTTGATTACCACAGTATGGCTTTGGTTGGCTGCCCCCGCAAAAGCATTACCTGTGGTCGAAAGGCCATAGGTCAGCACAACCGTTTCATTGGGTTCTACGTAAGCATCATCATAAATTCTCAAAGTCACATTTTGGCTAAGGTTCGCGGATGAAAGTACTACCGACGCGGGAGTAATCGTGTAGTCTCCGTTAGCACCCTGCCGGGCGGTTCCTGCGGCAGAAAACGTAACGGTGACCGGCTGCGTCGGCGCTTTGTCTATTTTTACAGCAACCGTTTTTTCTACATAATCCAGACAGTCATTATCTATGGCCGCATCTGACTCATTCGCAGATGAAGCAGCAGCGAAGAAGGAAACTGCCGGCACTGAGCAGGAATAAACCAGAATATCGTCGACATACCAACCATCATTTCCTCCGCAATAATCAGTTCCTAATTCCCAGCGAAGCGCAACGGTCTGCCCCGCTAAGACACCCGCTGCACTCAAATTAACCTGACTTTGTGCCCATGCACTTAATTCCTGAAGCTGAGCAGATCCTGAGAACGCCGGCTCTCCGGCGAGCGGGTTAGAACTGTTATTTGTTGGTTCGAGGTTCATCAGATATCCATTCGCCGTAAATGCACTTGCAGGCAGCAAGGTCCAGGATCCTCCATTAATAGAAATCTTGATATTGCCGCCATCATATCCACCCTCAGTTGCGACAAAGTGGTAAAAAGACATAAGTATATCGCCGGACGTGCCCGGAGGAATGGTTATCGAAGGGCTCTGAAGCCTCAGCACACCAGTCTCTGAGCCAGTGCCGGCGGAACAATCTCCAATGTTCGGGTCAGCTGCAAAGGCAACATTGCTTTTGCCCCGCTTGCTTGCGACAGCCGCCCAGTTACGCGAGGTAAAATTTACCGGATCAGTTGGAATTGCCGAAGCAGTCCAACCTGCCAGTCCGTCTTCAAAATTCTCCTGAAAGATCACTCCCGAAATAGCTCCTTCACATTGAGTAGGAGCATCGGCAAACAATTTTGGGACTTTGCAAGGTGGTGGTGTCCTCATTTCAACTGCCAAAAGAACCTTCCCGAGCTGAACCAGATCATTAGCCGTGATCACCTGACCTGATAAAGTTGGAGCTCCGTCAGAAGTAGAAAGAGCAGGTAAATTGGTGCCTGCTGCTAAAAGGTCATTTGCTGATGATTCCAACGCATCCGCCTGCGCGAAAAAATCACTGGTCCGGGTCAGATAATTGCTTTGCGCACGCCAGAAAATGTGAGCGGCTTTTGTCAGACCTATGCCATTAATCGTCTGCCCATTGTAAGTTCCACCGTCTACAAGAAGTGCATAGGCATGGTTATTAACCCCGGAATTATGATGGACACCACCATTGTTGGCAAGCGTGCAAAAATACTGTATATCGGAAACCTTGCCCGCATCTCCATAGCAATTCGGGTTCCACATATCCCTTGCGACGCCTGTGCTGGCAGCTTCGGTGATCAACCAGCGTGAAGAACTTCCGCAAGCCGAGGTGCGCAGCGCGCGATTTTCCCCCTCATCCATATACGAATTTAACAGATCAACAGTTTCACCCCAAATATCCGAATAGGATTCATTCAGCGCGCCTGACTGAAAAGAGTAAACAAGTCCGTTGGTGTACTGTGTGTAAGCATGCGCCCATTCATGCGCAACTAAGTCGTCGGATGCAGTGGTGGAACAAAAATTAGTAGAAGTACCATTCCAACTTCCCAGTGCCCCTGGACACACAATATCAGGATTATTATGCGTGGTAATCATTTTAGCGTCGGCTCCGTCATAACCCACCCGTCCAAATGCATTTTTCATCAGATTGTAAATATGACCCGCCGATTCTATTTCAGAACGCTGCCACTTATCCAATATTTCGGGAAATGCGTCGCCTTCTTTCCAAAGTAAGTTTGCAGGCAAATACGTTGGTTGGTACAGTTCCCGGTTGATGGAATGAATTCCTGTAAACTGTTCTACCAGCTCTCTGCTATGCGCGTCAATGAATAAGAACTCGCGCACGTCCGCTCCGTTTCCGACTTCTATTTCAAACACCAGATGTTTTCTCCCCTCGTATCCCTGCACCAGCCCTTTCTGGAACACTTCCAACTTTATGTTTTTTGCCCACAGAAGCTGCCTTGATCGCAACGGCTTCTGAATTTCTACCATATCGACAGCAATTTTACTAGCTTCCGAGCTCGAAATAGTCGGATTCACGTTCAGTTTGATACCGGAAATGTGGTTCCCGTTGACCGAAGTTAAAGCGCCCTTTTTATCGTAGTGGAATTTCATCAAACCATCAAATACAGGTACGCCATTGTAGCGCTGTTGCAATGTGACGTGCTCCAGCCCAATATTGTCTTTTTCAAGTTTGCTAAAAGTATACTGGTCATTTCCGGATCTGATACCTAAAAGGCCGGCATTTCCTCTGATGAAATTTACCGATTTCTCCCTAGCCCCTGAGCCGGAAATAGTGAGAGGCTTATCGGATGGAAATCTGAGGAGACTGAGCGAGCCTGTTGCTTTATTGATAGACGAAATAGCGCCTGTCTTCACCGCAAAATTATCAATCCTGCTTTTGATTACATCCTGCGCATACAATTCTGGTTGACAGATGATTATAAATAAAGATAAAAGAAGAAGTTTTTTCATAAATATTTTGAAAAAATAAGGGTATATCCAGATTATTTGCGGAGCCAGATCGACGACCGGACTGAAACGATCCTTTGTGTATTACCTATTGGACACAACGACGCAAAAGAAAGCAACCAATCGATACAACACAATAGCAAATTCTTGCTATGTCTGCCGTTTTTTTCGAGGCTCCGTATGTTAATTCAAAACATCAATCCGGAAATAACGCCGATTGTTCACAAAGCAGGATGGCTAAAAACAGGTTAGATACAAAGAGATCTGATACCGCTGGCTCTTTTTGTGAGATTCTGGAAATAATTGGCTTGAATTTTAGTAATTACCGATTCCCCGTTCGGTCCCGATGTAATATGATAACCTTGCAGAAACGGCAAACTTCCTATTTCGCTTCATTTGCCTTTCCTGGTCGCTCCTGCGTTCAGTAGGATTTCTTCAATTTCAGCATGTCCCCGTTTCTTTGCCCAGGCAAGAGGAGTTGCCCAGGATGCACCGGCTTTGCCTGAGTCTGCACCTTGTGCTATTAAGTATCTCACCATTTCTATGTGCCCCCATCTTGCAGCCATTCCGAGCGGTGTAGACCGGTATTCTTCGTCAACAGGGTTTAAGTTTGCACCATATTTGATAAGCAGTTCGGCTTTTTGTAAATGCCCTTTTTGGGCCATATCATGAAGGATAGTTACATGCTGCCAGCTCATAGTATCAGGGTTCATTCCTTTTTCCATAATGTAAGCTGCCCCTTCATCATGTTCAAAATAATAAAATTGTGTCCATTTTAAGATGTCGGGAACTTTGGCTCCACAGCCTGACAAAAGATCAATCATTGCCCGATTGTTTTCTTTGGCAGCAAACGTTAAAATTCCCTCAGCCCAAAAATATGTTTCGTCTCTTGCGAAGTCGGGATTTTTTCTCAGTATTTCTGCTACGCTCTCCAAATCTTCCATATCAACGGCTTTTTCAAATTCATTTTGCAAATCCGTCCTGTCGAAGAAAATTTTTCCATTATCTCCTTTAAATTTATGTGAGGAAGGACTGGCTACAAATTCATTCAGTAATCTATCGACTTCATAGTAACCTCTGTCTTGCGCAATTGTTGGAAGAGTATCCAAAAATGGATAAATTTTATAGCTGGGGTCATACGCTCCATTGGCCAACAGAAACTTCACTAAATCGATATGCCCTTCTCGTACAGCAAAATGGATAGGCGGCGTATAGTTATACTGGGCATACGCAAGTTCAGGATGTTCATCGACCATTGCTTTAACTGCGTCCAGATCACCGTTTTTACTTGCAGCTAAAACGTTCCACACTTTGGTAGTCGTTGACATGCAACCACGGGAGAGTTCCATTGGCAGGTCTAATTTCATTTCAGTTGGTTGTATCATAGTAGTGAATTGCAGGTCTGCGAAAATTGCGTGAATAACATACAAGTGGCTATCAGATCCATTTTACCGTCTGGAAACATAAATTGAAATCTTCATTGATTTGCTTAAAACTAATCATGATACCATCAAGCAAAACAGTATTTTTAACTTTTGATATAATGGCAGGTAACATATGCTCATTGTCTTTAATGGAACTGAAATAATTTACCCAGGTGTATAAACGCAGCCTGAAAACCAATCAAACCGTGTTATTCTGTTGTAAGCTGCCCATAAAAATTTCAACTTCTACTACTGCTGACTGGAAGAGCCCGGAATCCCCTCGCGTTCCGGTGTGGCAAAATCGTAAAAAATCCGGAACAGATTATTGTCCGGATCGGCGACTGTGAACTCATACAAACCCCATGGCTTCGCCTCTGGCGGCGAAACAATTCTGGCCTGCTGTCCACTCCAAAACCTATAAAGCTCATAAACCTGTTCCTTACTGTCCAGATTAATCCATACCAGTACAGGCCCCTTATTGCGATAATGTTCCCGAAAGGAATTGTCCGTGAGAAACATTCTGCAATGTCCTTTTGAGATCCCGGTAATCCCGCCATCCTCACCGCCCCAGTCAATACTGAAACCAAGAACGCGTTCATAATAGGCTGCAGCGCTCGTCAAATCACTGACCGGTATTTCGGGAACGGCAGCAGGAAATTCCGGATTCATAGGCGTTCTCTTTTTTTTAATAAAAAGTAAAAAATACTGGTATCTACTCCTGACTGGGTACTTGATGGCGGTTACCCTGCCATGTTCATTTCTTCTTACGTAAAACCTCCTATTTTACGAGTTTGACCCAAATAGAGGAACCGACAGCTTTAAAAAGGGTATTTCTCTGGACGGTGGCGGATACATCCAGGTATAGCTTATCACACCTCATCCAACAAAGTAGAGAGGGATACTAGCAAGCGTAGTATTCATTATTTCTCCCAACAGGATTTTATTTTGCTATTTTTCATTACCCTAACCTAGATTCAATAGCATCTTTGCCAACAACCACCACCACTTCATATAAGAAACATCACTCGGCAGTCATATTAGAATGGGGCCATGATGCCCGGAAAGCGCGTATGGCTATTTCGAGATCGAAAGGTTTGGAAAGGAGATTGCAACGTAACGAGTCAATTGTGTGTCTAAGAATAAACAAACTCTATCAATGTTATGAAGCTGTCGTTAATTCAGAGTAATTTATCATTTTCTTGTCTATTACTAATTACCTGCTTCTTAACTGGTTGTGACAATCGTATGGATTGCCAGGCGCCGCCTCCGGAGATTGCTGTTCAAATAATGGATGGATCGCTTACCTACCCTGCTGATCTGGACAGTGCTGCAAAGATCAAGGTGTCTTATCTGGAAAATAACCGACAAAAACATGTGGAGGATCTGGCTATACAGGATGATGTATTTTTTATTTCGATGCTGATTCAAGAATCCCGAAAATTGAATGATCCGGAATTTTCCTTCGAATTGAGCGGAAAGGTATTGGCTAAAATGAAATTGGAAACTTATATCAATAACGCAAAATGTAATGGCTGGGCTAATGTTTCGAAGGTTTCTCAAAATGGACAAGCCGTTTCAAAGTCAGCCAATGGCGTCTATCTGATTAAATAGTTATGGTTTAAATCCGGTATTTAAGTTAATGCTTTAAGACATCACAAAAGTTTCTGACCAAATTTGATCTGCTTACATTAGCTGCCTATCTGATCAAAAAAACCGTTGACAGATTGACTGGTTGTCATCTGTCAACGGGTAAAGTATTTCTAAATTCTCCGGACAACGTTAATTGAAATCCGTAATAAAGTCAATCGGAGACTGCTTGCCAAGCCTTATTCCTATCCCGATTATTGATCAGTTTTCGGACTACTACTTTTAAGGCGGCTTTGGTTATCCGTAGCCTTATCGTTAACCAACGGCACCTCGGGTTTAGCTTGTATATTCAAGTCTGTTTGAGATTTTGCAGTGGTTGTCTTGTACAACAAACCGGGCATGGTATTGCTGCGGATCTGCTTGCCAAGGCTTTCCTTATTTACGGGGTCCGTCACACTTTCTTTTTTTGCAGGAGCGGGCTCGCTAAACAATAGGCCGGGCGCTGTTCCGTTTTTTATCTGGCTGGCGATACTTTCATTGGTATTGAAACGGTTTTGGGCTTTTGCCGTTATGCCTGTTAAAGCTATGATGGCAATGATCAGATAGCATTTCATAATACGTGATGGATTGACGTTTTTATTTAACATTAACAAACACATTGATTTTACCAACTCCGTCGCCCTCGAAATTCTGCAAGGCTTTACCAAGAACTTGTCCTGCTTCTACCTTTGCCTTATCGGCTTTCATGGCAACACCGGGTATAGAAGAAGTAACCAGCAAATCACCCCGCTGAATCGCTCCACCTTCCGGGCATACTTTGGTAGGAATCACGCCCACTACACCCATAGGCACTTTCCCGGTCAGATCGCTGTCAATGTTTTCCTCGGTCAGCAACACACCGGGCTTGGTAGCGTATACACCCAATACCAGAGAGGAATAAGCGCCAGCACTTTTTTCGATGGTGCGGTCTTTGGAGGTTGCAATGCTTAACACATCACCGGGCTCATATTCCGAAACATCACTGATCACGTCGAATGCTTCTGCGATATCGGCCCCGCTGTTCTGTGTACCTCCGTTAAAAAAGCCCCTTCCTGCTTTGTTGATGCGCGCTACGTTGACTCCTGCGCTTTGCAACGTCGCCAGGTTACCGCTAGCACCGGTGTGGTTGACCAACAGCGCGCTTCCCGGTCCCGAGTTGGTAACGTGAACCGTAGGATTTACGTTAGCTGTGTTGAAGTTAGAAAACCGTGCCGCTCTACCAGTGCCAAAATTTGGTGTCCAGCCATAAATCGCATTACCGTCCCCGTCCGCAGTGGCTTCAACGCCATCCCCGTTGCGGCCGGCATTTGCAGTGAGGCCATTTCCATTCCCTTCTGTTAAGGCCAACAGCGCGGGACCATTACCGGCAGCATTGGACGAATAGAACAGGCCTGCATAACCACCCGTGCCGGAAGATATGCCCATCACGCCCGCTGTTCCGAAGTTGGCAAATATTGAATTTACTTCTCCTCTTACCGCCGGAGAGGTGCCTGTTGTCCGGTCAACAAGGAAGTTACCGGCAATTCCGTTTCCTACCGTCTTCGCGGTGAGCAAATCAGTTTCATTGTCTTCATTAAAATTTTCAAACCGTCCTGCACGGCCTGTCGCAAAGCTGGGCACCCAGGCATACAACGCATTACCACTGCCATCAATGTTCGTTTCGATGCCATTGCCAGCTTTTGCAGCGTTGGCGGTAATGGCGTTGCCGTTGCCGTCCGATATTGCCACCAGAGCCCGGCCATTACCCGTCGTGTTAGAGGCGTGGAACAAGCCTCCAAACCCACCAGTACCCGAAGTAATCCCAAACAAACCCGCCGCACCAAAGTTACCGAATATAGTATTCACCTCTCCCCGCACGGCTGCGCTTACACTGCTGTTATTATTCACCAGAAAGGAGCCGGCATTCCCCAGTTTGTTGTCAGGAATATTCCCATTCCCATTGGTTTCAACGGTTAAGACGTTGCCGTCCGTATTTGTGGCATTCGTGTTTTTAAACAGGCCAGCTGCTCCGGTACCGGCCGCCACGCCCTGTAATGCAGCACCTGCTCCCTGATTGGTCATAGAAAATAGAGGGGCCGCATTCGTTCCGCTGCCCGCGTAAGGCAATGCGAGTGTCGCATCATCAATCTTCGCCCAACCGGTTCCGCTTTTAAAATACCAAAAACCTTTTGTGTTCGTGTCATAAACCAGCAACCCGTCTGCCGGCCTTACAATGGCTGTCCGAAGGGCGGAGGTCATTCGCGGCACGAGTACGCCTTTTGTGTCAGATTTTACGTCGAGCTGTGCGCTCGCGTCCGGTGTCAGCGTACCAACGCCAACCTGCGCTTTCGCTTGTTGAAAGAGGCCGCTCGCAAGAAATCCAAGAGCTGCTTGTAGAATTAATTTGTTCATCAAAGTGCGAGTAAAGTATAGTTTTTAAAGGTTACGATAAGTAGTCGATATAGCAACTAATTGAATACGTAGCTGTTATACGACACAACAATTCTACAAAAAATTTCTATATCAAACCTACCGGCTTGATCTTTTTTTATTTAACGCAATTAGGGTTCAAGACTCTCATACACGGTTTTCATCTCAATATCTAAATCGCCGTTAAGTAAATCAGAAGAATCAAATAACCATAAGTTACTTATTTACAACACATTACAATAGAGAACATTTCACAGTCTGATCTATTAACCGTTCGCAAGCATCGTCTTTATATTTTAAAAAAAATCCTGCATAACCTCCGAAAATTTATTTTTTCACCAGGCCATTATATGTGAATTTTATTATTTCTAACAAATTCCGGAACCTATTTCAGGAGTATAAAGCCATTTTTTTGTCATCGAAAAAACACCGGGTTACGCTTTTTTCAAGCATAACCCGGTCGCCGAAATCTGATACTTACTGAATGTTAATTTGGCGGGTAAAATCTGACTGGTTCACCGGTTTTGATCATTTGAAGAAATTTGGGTCGTTAAGGATTGGTTAAGTCGTAAACTGCTATTGGATCTTACAAATGCAACTTGCTTCCCATTCATAAGGTTGATTCTTACACCTTTTGGCAATTGACCTATCTTTGAAAAACCAATCTGGTTTTCAGTCCAAATGTATAATGGGTATTCCAATTACACGATTTTTTAACCACAACCCGGCGATAAAATATCCGTTCACTTTCTTGAAAATGTATAATCTCCTGCGTCAAGTGTCAGGTATAATACTTGCGAAACACTTTTGATTTGATTATTGCTATTTTTTGAACTGACTTTCCAATCACCTTCCTGCACATCGGCAATCAATACCTTTACTACACCCTTTCCGGTTATTTTCAGATGAAATTGCTCGCCGACGAGCCGTCCGTTTTTGCTAAATAATACCACCCTGTCACCTATTCTTGTTCCGATAAACTCCTCTGTTTCTACCAACTTAGGCAATTTGTCTACTGGGGATGTATTATGTATATCCATCACCTGCATGACATTCAAAAATGAGTTTTCGGCTGCTGACTTTTTAGGTCGGACCTGTATGCGCCAGACTGTACTGTCTGCTGAACTCGTCGATGGATTGACAGCCTGCGGATAGTTAACGCCAAATACATCGTACTCCTTTCCTGGCCCTCCTATCTTATCAATAGTCAGATCATTTGCCATAGGAAGCAAGGTTGTATTAATCATTTTTCCGCCATAACCCCTCCCGGTCCGCTTTACGGTAGTACGTATTCCTTCAATCATCGGCTCTTCCACCGTATGCAGCAACCAGTATTTTCTAAAATCCGGGTCAGAAACGCTAACTTGGTCAAAAACAATTAGTGCAGCGGGGATTGCAGGTTCGTTAAAATTCAGAAACACAAATGATCTTTTGAAGCTTTTCACCTTGTCCGAATACGCTTCGGCCAATTCCCCTTTTAAGTAGGAAAACTCTGGCTTCACGGGGTCTGGCCCGACCGCGTGTGCCAGTACCTGCCCGGTTTTGTAGCCCCGTCCGATTACTTCATTTAGCGTGTCGGGTTCATGGGCATCATTAGGGTAACGTTGACCGCCGTCATTGCGAACTGCTTTTGAATGCCAGGTAAATTTCTCATTCGGATCGTAAACCAGCAGGGTATTATGGGCAATGGATCGTTGGGCATAGTTTTTAAAATGTTCATCGCCATACGTGCCATTTATACCTTGATATACCCCGGACTGGACCGCCATCGGGCCTTTGTAGTAGAGCTGAAAACTGCCTGCATCCAAATGCTGATGGTTAACAAAATTGTAAGTTTGCACTTTCATTTCAGCTACGACACTGGGGGATTTTAACCCGTCTTCCCAGCCGGTTCTGGCAATCATTGCCCCAAACGGAGGGGCAAAGTAATTTGTGAGTGGAAGCGATGTCTTATTAGCTGCGCTAATGGCTTTCTTATTAGAAAAAAGAAACTCAAAAAGGTAGTCACGGGATTCACCTATGGTGCGTTCTTTGAGCGCTTCGGCTAGCATGACGGGATCATTGTGATAGCTGCCTGCTAAAAACATCGCACTCTGACCTAATTGCCACCATTTGCCAAACCGGTGCGAATGTTCATTATAATCGTCGCCATTCCGTAACAATTGCCCGTCGGGCCGCCGGGCGTAGATAAAGTAATAGGGCACTTTTTTTTGCTCCTTTCCATACAAATCCGGGTAACCCATCCGATCGAAGATAAACGTGGCATACATCTCCCAACTAAAACGATACGCGCCATAAGCACTCCCTTGGTGGTGGTATCCGGCAGGGTAGTAAAAACGGCGGGCCGGGACAAATTCGGCGAAGATGCGGCCTGCCACCCGGTTATAAATATTTGGATTTTCGTTATAGGTAGCAATGGCTAACGAAAGCATATCCCTGGATAACTGTGCTTCGACTGTGTGACCCGTCAGCGAACTGCCTTTGATCTGAGGCCATCCAATTTCCATGGCTGTAGCCAGTGTTTCCATGCGGCCAATAAGGGTGGTTTTCTCGGCGTCCGTTAGCAAATCGTAACACCAGTCGTAAACCATTGACCCGGTTACAATTGCACGGCCTACTTCCCGTGTCACATCCGGACGATCCGGGCTGATCTTTAGTGTTGCGTAATAATGCAATACGGCATCAACAGCATCCCGACCCAGGTCTGCCTGTTTATTCAGCACATACATGAGTGCCTTTGCTTCAATGGCATTACTTACCGCTATATTATTATTGTGCGTCTGACCAGTCAGAGGCAGGTAGCCGTCGGTGCTGAAAGCGGCTGCATCAACAATTTTGTTCCAGCAATCCCTAAGTAATGGACTGGCAGTCTTTTCTTTTAATCCGGGAATATCTTTGCCGGTCAGATAAAGCCGCGGGTGCTGCACAGGCGGCTTGGGTAAATGCAAGCCTAATCCTTCCCGTTTGGTTAGGGCAGGATACACAACGGACAAAATTTGATTGGTATCCGAAGCCAAAATTGGCGTACAGAACGGGGAGCAAATTTTTTTGGAACTAGCACCGTATGCCGGCATCGGAAGCATTATTGCCCAAAAAGTAACGAACGAGAATAGACTGATCACTTGTTTCATTCTGGCTGAAATGGTTGTGTATTTGTTTGCATTTTTAAAAATAAGCCTTGATCGCAGTCGGGTAATGCGCCATGGCCACTTCTGGCTCTTCAAGTTCGGGGTGCCACCGCTTTTCCCACTCAAAGCTGTAAAAACCCTGATAACCTCCATCCACCAAGGCCTTAATGGCTTCGTGAAGCGGTGCCTGCCCCTGCCCGATCAGTGTGTAGCGGTGTTTGCCATTTTCATTTATACCGTCTTTTATATGCGTATGACGAATATACTTCTTCAACTTCCGGTATACGTCGACAACATTTTCGTGGCTGTCTATCCACATGTTGAACACATCCCAGATCAGACCGACATTCGAGTGTTCAGCAGCAGTCATAATCTGGATCAGTAAATCGCTCCGGGTTAACTCCCCGTGCGATTCAAGCAGAACCGTAACAGAACGTTTTTTGGCATAGTCACCCAATTCCAGTAAACCTTCGCTAATAAGCCTGATCGTGTGTTCACGCGGCTGGTCAGCAGGTAACTGGTCGGGGAACACGCGCACATAAGGGCAGCCAAGTTGCTGAGCCAGATCAATAAATCGCTGAGCTTCGGCGATGTTCTGTCGTCTTTTGGCAATATCGGCATGGTGTAGCTGGGCTGACGAACCTAGGTTGATAATCTGAACTCCCTGATCAGCAAACAACTTTCGGGTCTGAGCGGCGCGTTCAGCACTACTAAATTCAGGGCATTTGGTCAAATCCATTTCATTTTGCAGCCCTCGAAGCTCCACACCCTGATATCCATTTTCCACTGCTGTTTTCAGGATGGTAGCCAGTGACCAGGCAGGAGATCCGAGCGTAGAAAATGATAGTTTTGGAGGCCGGACAATACATTCCAGTGCCTGGGCGGGCAACGACCATTCAGGCAAAGCCAGCGCGAATAAGCCTAATGAAGATTTAAAAAATGAACGTCGGGTTGAAAGTGTCATGATCAATGAGTGTTAGTTAATGTTTACATGCTGTTGCCTGGTAGATTTTACCGTCGGACTTTGTGAAGAGATATAATTCCTTATGCAGCCCGATACCAAACCGCAGATCCGTTTTTTCGCTGCCGCACAGGGTCTTAAAATTGGTTACCTGCCCGTCAACTTCCAGTTCCAATTCCTGAATAGTGGCCTGAACACCGGGCATTAAATCTTTATTGTCGACAAAAAATATACGTCCATTGACGATATCGCCAAATATGTATTTCCCCCTGAGCTCCGGCAATGACGTTCCATCATACACAAAACCGCCGGAAATGGCACTACCTTCGTCGTGATCGTACTGAATTACAGGATAAGAATAGGTAGTCAATGAATCGTCGGCAGGCAGGGAATAAACTATGCTCATGTCACCCCGGGGATTGATCCGGAACGTCCCTTCCCTTTCCGGCCAGCCGTAGTCAGCTCCTTTCATGCCAAAATTAACCTCCTCCGCATTGTGCTGTCCAATATCAGTGATAAGCATCTTCCCGTCGTAAGTCCAACTAATGCGGTTCGGGTTCCGAAACCCCCGGCAGAAAATTTCACCAAGCGTTGCCGGGTTTTGGTCATTTGCATAGGGATTGCCGGGAGGAATTTTATAACTACCCATCTCGATGTTTGTGCCCAGCGGATCGATTCTGACAACCGAACCCCAGATTTGAGTTTCGTCTTTGCACAGTCCATAGTAGCCTTCTTCCGTGGCACCACCGTCACCCACCCCGATGTACAAAAGTCCATAGTCATCGCTGCCTGGCCGCGCCATGGGATTGAAAGAGATTTCCTGAAGCCCATGAATAGCCGAGACAAAATTGATGCGCATTAACTCGCGACGAGTTCCTGAAAAAATAGACTCTGCCGGGCTACGCATTTTCCATTCCGTAACTACCCCCTGCAAAGTGACGTGAATAGAATCCGGGTAGGTAAAACCGGCGGGAGCCGCACCCGCGTTTTCATTGTGCGTAGTGTAAAAAAGCCCGTTTTGATAAAAGTCAGGATGAAAAGCAACACTTCCAAAACCTGTACCCAGGCCGGGGGCATCAACAAACCCAGACAATTGTTTACGGATATCCATGAAAATCCGCAGTTTATTGTCCAGCAGCTCATAGAGAGTCCCCCTCAGATCCTGAATAAATACCCGGTCAGGTTGATCCTGGCCTGACAATCCGGGCAAAACTACCATTTTGTTAATCCGTGCCCGGGGAGCGGCTTTGGCCGTCGCTGGCGCTGTAAGCACTTCACTGAGCCGGAGCTTTAAACCCGATTGGATGGGTTTGGCAGGCACCGGATTTTTCAGTCCGACGCCCAAAGTTCCGGGCTGAGGGGCGAGGGATTGTGGTTTATGGTTGGCCTGTAAATAAGCCAGCAGAGCATTAAGCTCAAATTCGGTCAAAGTTGGGAACGCTGGCATAAGCTGCTTATACTCCTCCAATAGCCGGACTGCCCGTCCATCCCCTTGATTAATCCTGGCGGGTGCATTGCTGATGAACTTCTTCAACCAATCCGGCGAAACCTCAGCTGTGACATGGGCAAGATTGGGACCAATTCCCCTCTGCAAAAAGTTGTGACATGAAGAGCAATTCTTTTGAAACAGAATCTTTCCCTTTGCTATGAATTTATCATCGGGATAATTTGCCGTTGCAGAAGCCGGTTTTCTCTTATAAGATTGAACCGTTCGGCGGGCACTCCGTCTGACCGGCTCCTGGGCACTTGCCGAATTGCCCCAACAAGAAGCAAATGCCAATAAGAAATAAAATATCAATAATTTTAAACAAGAAGCGTACATCTGTATTTTTTTATAGCATTTCACGATCAACGTTGCAACTGTTTTGTCTAATTAAATGGTAATTCCAATTGCCAGGGAATCAGCTCCACTGAGACGAAAAGTTGGTGTCATTGCGATTAGTATCCTGGATTTTGTGGCAACAAGTTGGGATTTAGATCAATCTCAGATTGAGGGACAGGATAGTACCGGTGGAATTCCTTTATATTCGTATTGCCTTTGGCCGTCAGAATAGCTACTAATTTTCCCATGCGGACCATATCATCCCGCCGTTTTCCCTCAAAACACAGTTCCCAGTGCCGCTCATCTAAAATGGCATTTTCAAAAGCGGTCTGATTCAACCCTGCAAGCGGCGGCAGATTAACCCTTGCCCTTACCCGATTAATCCCGGTGTACCTGGATGGATCAGTCGGGTTGATCCTGTTAAGTGCTTCTGATTGCATCAGCAGTACATCGGCAAACCGCAGGATCAGGTAGTTGCACCTGTCGTTAAACGAGTTTTGCGCAAGCACGTCGTCACGGTATTTGGCACAATATGGATTGGTGGCCGGAGCTGAAATAAAATCGTAACTACCACCTCCGATCCCCACACCCCGATCATAAAAAACAAACTTTTTCCGAACCACATCATTTGCCGGGAATTCATCGTAAAATCTGCGCTCGGCCGGAAAAGCGCCAAACGACCGCGGATAAACTTGCACTGGGGTCAAAAAGCCCGTGATACCGCTGGTTCTGTTGGGTACCTGATCAAACTGTATCGAAAAAATATGCTCAGTTCCGTTCTCCTTATTGACGTCGAACACATCCTGATAATTCGCAAACAAGTCGTAGTCACCCGATGCAATAACCTTATTGCATGCAGCTGCGGCATCTGAAAAATCATTTGCCTCCGCAAAAGGCAAATAGGCCCGGGTTAGATACACCTTTGCCAATAAGGAGGTGGCAGCCCCGGCACTCGGTGTACCTTTCAACGTCGACGGAATTGCTTTTTCTTTGGGCAAATACTCAGACGCAAACCTGAGATCGTCTACCAACTGCTTGTAAATCTCCTTTTGGGCTGTTCTGGAAGGCTTTAATGCCTGCAAATCATCGATAGAAGTAGGCTGATCGAGCACCAGCGGGACATCACCAAAAAACTTGACCAGCTCAAAATAACATAACGCGCGAATGAATTTCGCTTCGGCGATAAAAGCCTGTATTTTCTGCTCGGTTATAGGCACCGTCGGAGCCTGTTTTACAATCACATTTGCTCTGGAAATAATTGTGTAATTCCTGGACCAGGCCATAGAAAGCTCAATATTCCCGGGTGTGATTAAGGCATTTTGCATCTCAAACCTCGGACCGCTTAACGCGATCGTGGTGATCTCATCAGAAAACACATCAGAGATCGTAATGTAGCTTCTGCCGTAATGCTCGTTCACCTCGAACATATTGTATAACCCGTTACATAACACCCGTAGATCACCCTCAGATCGCGGAAAGATCGATTCGTTCAAATTGGTGAATGTCTTTTCCTCCAAAAACTGCTCACAACTTGTAAGCATTGACATAGCTGCCAGCAGCGGTAGTATTTTTTTTAACAATTTCATAATATGGTTCGCCAAAAGGTTAACTTAAAATCCAATTTTTAGCCCAAAAATCAAGGAACGGGACACCGGATAGGCCCCCTGATCGACACCTTGCAGAAATAGGTTGTTCCGGTAGGAGTTTACCTCCGGATCAAATCCTGAATAATTTGTCAGAGTGAATAAGTTGGTGCTGGTCACATAAAAACGCAAAGCTTTGACTTTGGTAGCCTGCAACCATTTGGCTTTACCTGGCACCTGGTAGGAAAGTGAAAGGGATTTTAAGCGGATATAACTGCCGTCTTCCAAAAAGTCCTGTGCCAGCAAACGGCTTGACTCAAACCCGGCAGCGGGTAGTTGGTTACTGGTTCCTTCACCTGCCCACCGGCCGAGCACATTCGTGCTTTTGTTTGAGGTTGGATGGTATTCCATCCAGTATTTATTCAAGTTCAGTATTTTGTTTCCCTGCTGGCCTTGCAGAAAAAAGTTAATCTCAAACCCCTGATAGCTAACCGTGTTGTTAAAACCAAAGACAACCTTAGGATAAGCCGAACCACGCGTAACACTCCGGTCATTTGGATTGATCGTGCCATTGCCATCGACATCTTTATATTTTGCGAAACCCGGCTTCAAACTGCTTTTGTAGGTGGAATTAAATGAGCTGTTGTCAATCTCATTCTGAGACTGCCAGATCCCTTCAAATGTGTAGAGAAAAAATTTGCCGATCTCTTCACCAGGTTTCAGAATGATAAAGTTGTCGCGGGCAATCAGCGGCTGGGTCGTGCCGGAGCCATATAGCCTGAACGGTTCTTCACCCAGGCTCAAAATTTTATTCCTGTTCATGGCTGCATTGAATACCGTAGTCCACTTAATTCGTCTGCTAACAACCGGTGAGGCAGAAATACTCAATTCCAGCCCGTTGTTTTGAATCGAACCAAGATTCTTGAAGGCTCCGCTAAAACCGGAGGTGGCAGGCAGCGCCACGCTCCATAATAAATCGTTGGTTCGTTTGGTGTAATAATCGAAGGTTCCGGTCAACCGGTTGTCCCACAGTCCGAAATCAATCCCGGCATTGACCGATTGCGTTTGCTCCCAGCGAAGATTGGGGTTAGCAGGACGACTGGCGGCCACCCCTACCTGTCTTGTCGAACCAAACACCAGAGCGCCATTGGGTACTCCCGGACTGGAAGCGCTGGCTAAATCATAGCCATATTGCGATAGATACGGATCAATTTCCTGATTCCCTGTTCGTCCATATCCTACACGCAGTTTCAGTTCAGAAACACCCGTCAAGCGTTTAACCAGTGGCAACTCAGTTAATTTGTATGCTATGGCTCCCGAGGGAAAGTAACCGTATTTGAAGTTGGCCCCAAACTTACTTGACCCATCGGCCCTTAGGGTTCCGGTTAACAAAAGATTTTCCCAGAGCTGCGCGTTGACCCGCCCATAATACGAGTTGAGCTGATTCTGACTAGCTGTCGAACTAACTGATGCCCCTGCGCCGGCGCCAAGATTGTTGAATGAAAAGGAATTGGTGAAAAAATTAGTGGCTACTGCCGTGTTTGATTCATCTTTAAACTTCTGGAAGGAAAATCCTACTAATGCTGACAAAGTAAATTTCGTATTGAAGTTTTTTGAATAGGTCAGCGTATTTTCATTTAGCCAGTTGGTTCTTACCCTGTTAAATCGACTAGCGGTACCAGCGTTTTGGGCCTGTTCAAATAAATCATAAGGCGCATAGAAGTTCTGCCAGTTGTTAAGATACTCGCCGCCGAGTAATAGCTTAAGTTTGAGACCTGTTGTAACCTCATATTCGCCAAACATACTGATCTGGCCCCGGTGCAAGTAATTGACGTTTGTAACGCGCTCGGTATAGGCGATCGGATTGCCCAACTGATCAATATCTGATGCCTGGTCCGATTCTGCATCTTTTTGGAAGCCATTTCCGTAGGTATAATTCCCGTTCGTATCATAAACCGAAATCGCAGGGTTAAACCGCAGCAGGTTTAACAAAACACCGCCTTCCGTGCCGCCACTCGTGTTAACCAAGGTCGTGTTACCTACGGTTCTGGCCAATACGGTGGTCAATCCAAAATTCAGTTTGCGGGATATTTCCCGATCGAAATTAAAGCGTAAAGAACCTCGTTTAAAATCTGTATTTCGCAGGACACCGCCCTGACTAAAATATTCACCGCTCAATAGAAATCTTGACTTTTCATCGCCTCCACTCATACTCAATTGCAGGCTCGAAATCGGCGCTCTTACAAACATTGCTTTTTGCCAATCGGTCGAATGTGTGGAGAGATAGTCTAAAATTGCCGGTGAAGCAAAAGGTTTTGCCGAGGGGGCAGCGGTATTCTTTACAATCTCATTGCGGTATTCAGCATATTGCCGGGCATTCATCACGTCAAGGGTTTTAGTCACGTTACCAACGCCGTGGTATCCCTCCAGATTAATGGAAAACTTGCCGGCCTTTCCACGTTTGGTTGTAATTAAAACCACCCCGTTAGCTCCTCTAGACCCGTAAATGGCTGTGGCGGATGCGTCTTTTAGGATTTCAATAGATTCAATATCGTTTGGGTTGATCGACGAAATATCTTCATTACTTGGATAACCATCGACCACAAATAGCGGTTCACTGCTGGTGCCCAGCGAGTTTGTACCCCGAATTCGGATGTTAGGGCGCGCGCCGGGCGTCGCATCGCCGTTAGTAACCTGCACCCCGGCCGCCCGACCCTGCAGTGCCTGAGCTGCAGAGGTTAGTTGCGTTCCCTTCAGATCGTCCACCTTAATACTACTGACCGAGCCGGTGATGTCAGACTTTTTAACCGAACCATAGCCAATAACGACTACCTCGTCCAACGATTTAGTATCCACTTTTAGCGACACGTTCAGCGTAGATGACATTTGTCCGACGCCCACGGTCACCTCCTGTGATAAGTACCCAACGAACGAAAACACCAGCACTGCTTTCTCATCGGGGATATCGAGTGTAAAATTTCCGCTAACGTCCGAGGTTGTCCCCCGAAGAGTACCTTTAACGGTAATACTGACCCCCGGAAGACCTATTTCTTTTTCGTCGGATACCTTCCCTTTTATCGTTTGCTCAAGACTGTTCGAAGGAAGCTCGACATTTGGGAGATCCCCATCAACCGGTTTGTTTTTTCTGAGTACAATTCGGTTTTCAATAATCTCGTAGCTAATGGAGAGAGGTAGCAGCAATTCGTCCAACACTGCCGATAGTTTGCGATTGCTAACCCTTATCGTCAGACGTTGATTCGATTTGATCTTTGTGCTGTATACAAACTTTACTTCGGCTTGTTTTTCAATTTGGTTCAGGATGTCTCTTAATTCCCTGTCCCGCCCATCCATCGAAATGGTCCGGTTGAGTATGTCCTGAGCATGGGTTGGATAGCCAACGGCCATGCCGGCAAACAATAGGAGCAAAAGCAGTTGAGAACAGGTGATTTTCATAACGGTCCACAAGCTTTTGGGGATTGATAATGGTTTTTTCATACATTTACTTGTTTTTTAATTTGACCAAATTGGAAAACAGCGCCCTACCACAGATTGGCGTTTGTATAGGGCACTTTATTCAAGCCGGAAATGCGACAACATTTCCGGCTTTTTTCTTAACAACCATCACCGTCAATGAATATGACCGTACCACGTTTCTGGTAGGTGGCATCAATGGATTTGCAGATCAGGTCAAGTTGCGTATACATG
The DNA here is from genome assembly GCF_024220585.1 of Dyadobacter diqingensis. Taxonomy (GTDB): domain Bacteria; phylum Bacteroidota; class Bacteroidia; order Cytophagales; family Spirosomataceae; genus Dyadobacter; species Dyadobacter diqingensis. The sequence continues at coordinate 137,562 of NZ_JAMXKF010000004.1, read as the reverse complement.
GACAGGCCGTTCAGATCGGCGGTGATCCGGCAATCCCTGGATTTGGGATTGGCAATGACAAATTCGATACCATAACGTTGAGAAAGTGCCGTCATTACCGCATCCAACGACACATTGTTAAAAAGTAAGATCTGGGCCGGCGCTGCCCCCGAGGTGATCGGTACAGGTGCCTCCACAATACCCGGAGTAATATTTTTCGAGGCAACATCGAAAATAACCCGCTGATTTGGGGTCAAAATATGGCCATTTCGTTCGGCCGGCCGGTCGTCCTTCTCAGTATAAACCGAAACGCGCCCCGTCGCTACGGATACTTCAATTTGATTAGTTTTCGGATTAGGCCGAATTCGAAAACTGGTACCCAGCACTTCGGTTACCAAATCACCGGTATGGACAACAAACGGTTTTGTAACGTCGCGCTTGACCTTAAAAAATGCTTCTCCTTTCAAATAAACAACCCGTTTCGATACATTAAATGATTTGTCATAAACCAGGCTGCTATTTTGCCTAAGCAACACCACTGTCCCATCTTCAAGTTTAACCTGTTGATCTGACTGAGTTGTGTTCGTTACTTCAATGCCCTCTTGCATGGTTGGTTCAATAAATGAAACAAGCTGCCTTACCGCGAATAATCGTAGGTCTGTAAACCAAAACAACCCCGCAACCATGCAAGCGGCCAATCCACAGATCCAGGCAGTTTGGTTGCTGAGAACGCGCCAGCGGGGCCGGATCCGCGTATGGATTTTCTTCCAGATCTGTTTTTGCAGTGCATTTTTTTGTGATCCGGTTAAGTCGGCTTGAACTAACGGGGGTTGCGCGCCGAACCACTCCATCAGATAAGTTTCTTCTTCCTGAGTCGTCTGGCCCTCCAAATACCGCCGTGACAATTTATTGAATTCCTGCTGAGTCATTGCTGATCTATTTTTGCCGGATCGGCGATTAGTTATCCGAGTGATAGGCTTTCAAATTATCTTTCAAAAACTTCAGCGATTTGGTGATATGATATTCTACCGCCTTTTCGCTTAGCTTTAAACAGAGAGCAATCTCTTTTACCGATTGGTTTTCGAAACGACTTCGTTTGAATACTTCGGCACTTTTTTCAGGCAAATGGCTCAATACTTTTTCTACTGCTTCTGACAACTCAGCGAAATTCACAATTTCGTCAGTGCCATAGTGCTGGGAAATTTCCTGAAAAACAAGGTACTCCTGATACTTTCTAAAGCTGATGCGTGACTTGATGTAGTCATAGATTTGATTCTTGACAGCAAGCGTGAGATATAAATCCAAATGCCGAATCGTTACCTCTGACCTGCGACGCCAAAGGCTTAAAAAAACCTCTTGCACCAATTCTTCTGCCTCCTCACGTACACCGGTCTGATGATACGCAATGCCAAACAGCTTGTACCAGTAACGTCGATATATTTCTTCGAAGGCTGACATTTTCCCCTCCTGAAGAAAGAGCACCAAACGCTCATCATCAACCTGTTTTAGTATCATCCTGGATGGTCTGTTAGTGTAATTAACTGTACAGTAGAAAAACCGGGCAAAACCCCTAAAAAATTTAAAAAAAAAGTTGAATAATCTTGTTTTAGCCTAAAACGTTATGATTTCCGAGACTGGGTTCGTTCTTACACGGCATGGAAAAATACCAGCCAGGCCCCAAACTGGGCCTTAGCATACCGCTTAAAATAAATTTAACATCGATAGATTTATGTCCCATGCATCTGCCAGAGGCAGTTAGGTGTGGAGCATACATATAGTGTGTATGATCATCATGAGCCAGATAGACGCGCAGGATTTCAATGCCAGCTAGTATGCCATAAAATTTAAAGTAACCATAGTATTAAGAAAAGAGTAAGCTCCTGCGCGTCGGGCTCGTCTTACACACCAGAACTTCACGTTTAATTACTGGGCAACACGATTCATTCAAACCCAAATCACCGTTTCGATGAGCGCGTTTTTAGTTATAACGTATCATATATACGTTATACTGAATTGAACCTAGATAAACTAACTTTCCTATCAACTAGTTTGGCAATGTTGCACCTGTATAAGCAAGCATCATTTGATTTTAATTAAGGACAGATCGGCGATTAGCATACCTGGATTGTAACCGGGAACATTTTTACCGAAAAAAATCAGGAGATTTTTAGGCTTGACTCAGCATTGAGCCACGCGCGCCAACCATCCGCAGGGTCTTGCGAAGGTTGATTGCCTGATTATAATACCGAAGAAACAGATCCTGTAAACGTTCGCTTTTCATAGTCCAATTGTTAAATCCGGAGCATGCGTCCTGAATACAAGACTGGAAAAATCCCAGGTCGGGTGACAATGGTATGAAAAAAAGTTAAAAAATTATTTTATCAAGAAAATGACCAGCCAGGATATGGACATACTGAGGCGCGACATGCTGTATTCACGAATGCTCCTGACCGCTCGGGCAAGATGTGTTTTGACAGTTTCAGAAGAAATTTCTAAATTTTTTGCAATGTCATCCCGCGTCATTTCTTTATCCTTGCTCAACAAATAAATCTGTTTTTGCTTTGGAGACAAACGGTCAACAGCCTGTTGGATGATAAGTTCGTATTCCTGAGCAAGCAACGCACTATCTGCATTACTATACGAAACAGCTACATCCTGAAAGTGTTCTTCATCAAGTATCTGCGTGGAAAGTGCCTGTTTCATCGAAGTAAATACAATGTTACGGGCCATTACAAAAATGTAGCTTTGAAAGTCTGCTATCTCAGTGAGTTTCTCACGCCGCAGCCAAAGTTTCAGAAAAACATCCTGTACAACTTCCTCGGCTAAAAATGAGGATTTGGTCAGCTTGTAAGAAACAGAATATATCCTGTCTTTATAATGATAAAAAAGCGAAGTGAAAGCTGCTTCACTTCCCCGCTCTACCAGCATCAGCAGTGCTTTTTCATCAAAGACTACATTCTTTTTCACGGAAATTAATTTTTCTTGTCCAAGTAATCTACATCTATCAATCTATAAAGAAAAGAAAAACAAATATAACTATATCAACATAAAATAATAACAGAAACCCAAACAGATTCCCTTCATCTTCTAATTTATTTGGTTTTAGATTTCGGTAGCAAATAATTGGGGCTCATCGGAGATTTCCGGCCTTCATTCCATTTTGCGGCATAGGGTTTCTTTTCTGCCCTACCTTCGTGATCCAACCAAAAGACGATCAAAAATGAAGGTAATTCAAAAAATAGTGAGCACTGTATTCCTGATCGCGCATTTTACAGTGTTATCATCTTCCTGTGACAAAGTGGCCCCTGATGAACGCGAACGAGAGGAGAATATAAAAGTGGATGGTCATAACCTAAACATTCGAATCCGTAGTTCAGCAACTACAACCATCATATTTCTATCAGGTTTGGAATCTTCCTGTCAAATTTACGGGCAAACTCAGAACGCCCTTATTGATTCGATAAAAATCCCCGCTTATGAACAATCTACCAAACGGCCATATCATTGGCGATAACGACGACCGCTGCCAGTCCACAAAAACGGACTTTACATATTTTTCAACCATTCCCGATACCAAGATATTTATCAGGTTTCTTTCCTAACATAATTATCATGCAAAAACAGATTTGTTACATTCTGCTATTTACGATGTTATGCATCACCGCTTACGCACAGCAATCCGTTGGGCGTAAGGATCTGCTTTCTGTCTCACTTGACGACCGAGTGGTTGATAAACTTCTGGCAAAGGAAATCACATTGACTCCCGGCCAGCACGCGCCGCTGCACCAGCACCCTTGTCCGGTTGTTGGTTATGTGGCCGAAGGCACCCTTGTTTATCAAATTCTGGGTCAGCCAGCTCGGACACTGAGCGCAGGTGACGCTTTTTACGAACCTGCCGGCACGGCAATCGCCCGTTTTGAAAATGCATCTGCCGATAAGCCGCTAAAATTTATCGCCTTTTATCTAAGCCATGGAGAACAACCGTTGGTAAAGATCTTGTCACCAACGGGTGATAAATAAAGAGCATTGTCATTAGAGCAAAGCAATATTACAAGTGTCATTAATTACCTACCCGTTAGTTCAATAACATCCTACTGGCATTAATCAGCTTTCTCCTTCACACCAGAAGTAGCCGGTGTAAAAAAATTGACAAGATTGCCATCCGGATCACGGAACAGCATTGAACGGTTTCCCCAAGGCATTGTAGTTGGAATTTGCACAATATTATTGCCAAGCTGCTCTGCCAACTTATGGTATTCTGCATCAACATCATCCACACGAAATTCCAGTATTATTGAGTGGTTAGATCGTGGTGTGGCCAGATGTGTTCCCCCAAAAAGTGCTAAGGTCCGGGTACTGCCGATGGCTACGACAAATGAAGGCGTGCGTAATTCAGCAAAATCCTCTGTATACTGAATGCTTGGCAAGCCTGTAATTTGTTCATAAAAACGAACTAACGGCTTGATATCTGCGGTGATAATCCGGATGGATGCAAAGTTCATAAGATCTAAAATTATGTTTTTTTCCAAAAATATTTGGTGCTGCTGACAACTGTATGTCAGTAGATTTTTTTAGCCTACAACTTTATTCACAAGCTTCGTTCGGTCTTTGTAAATTCCTGCTACCTTATCCATATTGGTTCGAAGCTGAGCTTTCGCCTTTTTGTAATCTTTCCAAACTTCCCGCAATCGCTGGGTGAGCTGCTCGCCTGTTGTTTCATTCATTTCAAAAGTCCAGTCATTGAAGCCCAAATCATAATACATTTGCCCTTTGATGGTGTCTTCGGGCTGGCGCAGATAGAAACATGGCGTACCGTTAGCGGCAGCAATGATGGGTGAATGACATTCGAAACTCAGTACAGTATGCGCTTTGGCATAAACCGAAGCCGCCTCGTCCGGCAGCCAGTAACCGCGTTTCACCACAAATGGTTTGACATCAGCCGGTAACGGATTGATGAGCAGCTCATCCATAATATCTACCTGATAGGTCATCTCAGGACAAACCAGCACTTTGTTTCCTGTTTCACATACCCAGGCAATCATCGCTTGCCGGAGTTTTTCATGATCAATTTCCTTATACTTTTCATTCGTTCCTTCGACCAGTTTTATCTTTTCGGCACTCCATCCATTGCTGTTGGCATTGAACTTATGATATGGCGTATAGCGCAGACGCGGTACAACACAAATAAATTTCCGGTCTTCCAGTCCATTTTCCTTCAAAAACCCAAACGCTTTTTGATCATTACGGATATGGATAAAAAAGGTGGCATCCGGCGCAAACTGCACATGTTCCCCAGCGATGCCTACCTTTCTCAAGTGTTCTATTGATTTAGTTTCCCGTGTAAAAATGAAAGAAGCTTTCTTTAAAATATCCTGATGATATGGACTCGGATTTTCTAGCGTAGCCCCATAGATACCAAAGGGCTTATTGCTATACTTCATCCAGCTTGCCAGATTGTCTGCCGCAACTAACATCGGGCCTGACCCGTGAATCATGACATCGGCCTTTTGAAATGCCTCTGTAATTTCCGGATTGTCCACATCTTTATCTTTGGTAACACTGCCATAAATAATTTTCACCTTCGGAAAATTGTGATTGAGTAGTTTTTTTACCTCCTCACCATTGCTCCTTTTCCAAAGGATAATGGTTGCCTGGGGCATAAAAGTCTCCAATACATGCAGAAGCCCAGGTGTATGCCCGATATCACCAATGTTAACATCTTGCCAGCCCGAAATAAGCAAAATGGTAGGATTCGCTTTCTGACTGGCCTGGGTAATTAATGGGGTAAGCAACGAACCCGCTGCGAGTAGACTTGCCTGATTGAGAAAATGTCTGCGGTCCATATAAATTGAAAGTGATTTTAAAGGAAATAACCGTTCATGGCATCCATCACGGTGAATATGGCTTGCAAAAATCCCACACTAATAAATTAGGTGGAGATCTTTAATGCCACATTATAAGTTTAATTTTTTCATCTCTTTTACACAGTGATCCACCGCTCGCGCAGTCAAAGCCATGTAAGTTAATGACGGGTTTTGACAGGCCGAGGAGGTCATACTGGAACCATCAGTTACAAACACGTTTTTACAGGCATGGATTTGATTAAATCCATTCAACACCGAAGTTTTAGGATCTCTTCCCATGCGGGCAGTCCCCATTTCATGAATGGCCAGTCCCGGATTTTGATGATTATCATATGCCTCTACCACCTTAATTCCGGCCGATTCCATCATTTCCTGGGCCTGATTGAGCGCATCAAGCACCATAGCATTCTCATTTTCACGCCACTGACAATCAATTTTCAGCGTGGGCATGCCCCATTTATCCGTCTTACTTAAATTAACGCTTACCTTGTTATCCACATGCGGAAGCATCTCCCCCATTCCCGTCATACTGAAACTCCAAATCCCCGGCTTTGTCATACTTTCTTTAAATTCTGCTCCAAAACCGTCCGAAGCATTTCCCCGCTCCCATCCCTGACGCGAGCCACTGCAAGCGTAAGCATATCCCCTGACAAAGTCTTTTCGGCGGTCGGTACCCATATTCCTGAAACGTGGAACATAAGTACCCGTTGGGCGTCGTCCGTAGTAATAGTGGTCATCAAAATCTTTGCCTTCATATATGCCGCTAATCCTGGCGCGGTAGTTATGATCCATCAAATAATGCCCCAATGCTCCGCTATCGTTTCCCAATCCGTTAGGAAAACGACTTGAAATGGAGTTCATCAAAATGAGTGTGCTGTTAAGCGTTGCAGCATTGACAAAAATAACCTTGGCATAAAATTCTGTCAATTCCAAAGTATTCGTATCAATTACCCTAACCCCCGTAGCTTTCCCCTTTTTTTCGTCATATATGATTGAATGAACAACCGAAAATGGTCGTAAGCTAAGGTTGCCGGTTTTGACGGCCGCCGGTAATGTTGACGACTGGGTACTAAAATAGGCCCCAAATGGACAACCCCGGTTACACCAGTTTCTTGACATACAGCCTGTTCTTCCCAGATCCGTATGAATTTTTGATGGCTCACTCAAATTGGCAGTCCGGCTGATGATAAAATGGCGGTCATTATAATTTTCAGCAGTCTTCTTTTGAAAATGGCTTTCTATACAATTCATCTCAAATGGCGGTAAAAACGCGCCGTCAGGAAGAGATGCGAGCCCGTCTTTGTTACCGGCTACGCCTATGAAACGCTCAACGTGACTGTACCAGGGAGCCAGGTCCTGGTAACGAATCGGCCAGTCGACACCAATTCCCTCTTTTAAGTTTTCTTCAAAATTGGTTTCATTCCACCGTTGCACCCACCTGGCCCAGATCAGTGATTTTCCACCCACCTGATAGCCCCGCGTCCAGTCGAAAGGCTTTACTTGTTCAAATGGATGGTCGGCATCTTTTACAAAAAAATGTCCGCTATATTCATTGAATGCATAACCGGTTTTACTTACGACCGGATTTTGATTTATTACTTCAACCGGTAGTCTTCCACGATGAGGCATCTCCCAAGGCGCCGACATGGTTGTAGGATAGTCTTCAATATGCTTCACATCCCTGCCTCTTTCCAGCATAAGTGTTTTGAGTCCTTTTTCGGTCAGCTCCTTTGCTGCCCATCCCCCACTGATACCCGAACCGATAACAATGGCATCGTATGTATTAACCTTTTCCGCTTTGATATTGAGATTCATGATCGTCGGTAGTTTTCGTTAACAATAGGAAATGTTTTACCAGCCAAAGTACACTTAACAAATAGCTGGTGTAAACCAAAGTGTCAGCTCTGTTTTACATTTACTTTAAGACAATTTTATCTTTAAATAATAACACAAAGTAAAAGGCTTCATTGATGACATTCCTCCGTTATTCGATTAAGTTTATCTGCTATTTTGAAGGCAAAATATTTTTTATCAAAAATTTCGTTGAATATCTCATACGAAAATATCCATCGGAAGCTTCCAACCGATTCAGACGGCTCCTTGGCAGCATGTGCCGATCGGACTCCATATTTTGAAATCCAATGGAAGCAGCATATAACGTTTGAGCTTATGCTGATAAGAGAAAGAAATGGAACTGCTTAGGCGGGAGATTTCATAGGTGAACCAGGAATCCGAAGAAGTGTATTTATGCGGCGAAACCTGACGCATTGGTTCCAAAAACAGGATTCTGATATAATTGAGTATGAATTCCTGAGCGAACTCACGTCGATTAACTATCCAAATGAGGACGAAAAACTAACTAATACATTTATGAGGTATTTTGAAGGAAAAGAAAATTTATGCTATTTAAGTTAATGCAAAATCAACAGTCTATGCCTAAAATATAGCATCTTAGGTTTGCCCAGATCAATACTAATCCATAAGATTCCAATTTCCTGAATAATAGGCCTTGTCTAATTTTTTCAGTTGAGCCACATTGCTTACGGCGTTGAAATGATCTCTCAAATCCCGGTAGATGTAGAAATTGAGCCAAAATCCGTAGTCATATTTTTGGTGCAGGCCGATGGGCTTCTTGTAGAAATTATACCAGTGTGTCGGCAAGCCCGCTTTTTCAGCAATTTGTATTGCCTGTTTAGCGCGCTGCCAATTTTTTTCAATGACTTTTTTAAACCGTTCCTGAGATTTCCCTATCGTTTGCGATTTGCCCGTAAACGTCGTGTGCACGTCATTCACGCCAATTTCCTTGAATGAAACGCTGTCTTCAAACATTTTGTCGCCATCTAAATCGTACCAGAGTTTGTCTATAAAGCCATTCAGGTCTGTGTCCGCATATTTGATAACTGCAAACTGTTTCGGCTCGGTTTGCATCCGGCCTTTGCCGCGCCAACGGTCGTAAATTCCGCCATAACCCTGGAAAGAAAAGGCCGTTTGGTCAATTCGCCATGTGCCCCATTCGGCGCCAACCAGATGGATTTTGCCGTCAAATGCACCCATATACAAGTTGCCATTCCCGGAAAAATCGGTATCGAATTCGCCCCGGTCACCTATGGCATCAGCCTGAGGATTATTGTCTACCCCTCCCTTACCAGCACCCACTTTGTAGAGGTCTTTAGGTTCATAAAATTCCACCCGTTCCCAACGGTTGCAATCGTCGTCTTCATCGAAAACAAGAGAGCATTCTTTCCATTTACCTTTGTCAAATGTTAATTTCCACGCCTGATTTCTGTCAGGGTAAATAAGTTCATCCAACTGCCGCCAGCGTTTGTCGAAGAACAAAAATTCGGCTTGTTTACCGAGTCCTTTGAGGCTATTGAACCTGTGTTTTTGGTTGGAATAATCAAAGCCTTCGCCTTTAAGCAGGATGCTCAGATCGAAATCAAATTCGTTGCCGGCCGCATTGTCATTGTCCAAATCCCAGGTTAGACCCACGTAATCCATTTTGCCGTTGAAATGTACATCATAGGCCGTATCGATTGGAGCAAATGCAGGATTGGAACCTTGTTTATTTCTGAAAGTGGGGGTGTTTACAAAACGAATCGCCATTTCGGAAAGATTGTCCCCGTCTGAATCATAAAACAGGAACGGGTTTTCCCAGCTATAACGCAAGTCGTTGATCCGAAACGAGGACGCGTGCATCTTAATAAATGAGGTGTTCCCATGGTAATCTTCGTAAAAATTGGCGTGTCCGTTATGCTCCCAGGCCAGCATCGTGATGGCGTTCCAGTCCACAAAATGCATGATGTTGTCTTTGTCGTCGTCCATGACGTACATGATTTCAGCGGCCCAGTCAAAAAAGTTACGGACAGAGGCACTGCCGTTATTGACAATAACCTGAATATCAGCTACGCCATCTCTGTTTTCATCGCACCAGTCAATGGAGAAGTCGCCAGGCCCGGCATAAATTCCGTCTTTATTCCGATCAATCAACAAGCAATCACTGTCAGCATCGCCTTCCCCGTCGGTAGGTTTCATGTCGTCATCATCATCGATCCAGACGATGGGTACTTCGTTATGCACAAAACTATAGATAAGATCAGGATCGCCGTCGTTGTCCAGATCCACCTGTTTTAGTTTTTTAGCATCAACCGGCAACGGCATTCGCCAGGGAACGAGCTGGGTATCCTGATTCCAGTACCGTCCTGAATTTTGTTGGGCATGAAGATTCACACGGCTCAAAATACCGATTAATAACGCAATATAAAATTTGGAAAAGTTGCAATACTGGATTGGCTTCATAGTCTATTTTTACTTAAACCTGCTATTGATGGCAAACTGGTCCTTATCCCTGTTATGGTTTTTTTCTTGCCCACAGTTTAAAATCATCCCAATAGATTTGCAGGGTTTTCCCCCGCGATTTAACATGAGCCACTAGTTCCCTGGAAGTATAAAGTTTCATCGGATTATAGCCCGTAAACCCATCCGGGCTGGGGTCTTCGATGCGGTGCGTAAAGTTGGTTACGTCTGCTATCAACTGCGTCGGTTCACCATCGGGGGTGATTGAAATGACCACCCGCCCATTTTCTTTGTTGCCCTCTTTAAGATAATAATCCAGGGTGAACCATTTTCCAATCGGCACCTTCACTTTTGTATTATCTCCGTTCCAGATTTCATTGTACAAGCCGTTTTCTGCATTCAAAATAAAATTCAGCTCACTGGTTTCTTCGGTGGGTTTTCCGATGCCCAGTGTTATGCGAAAGCCATATTTTTCATCCTTCGGCCACCATTCATTATTCCAAAACTCCGAAATGGTAAGCCATGTAATTTTATGGGGATAGCTTTTCAACACATTGAAATCCTCGGTCAGGAACACCCGTACCGACTGGCGAAACTCTTTAATACCCCCTTTTATGCCATAGAGATTGGCCTGAATACGCGCTTTTTGCTGACTTTCGGAAGCTGCCCAGGAATCATTTAACCAAAATTTGAGCAGATGATTTTTGGGGTTTTGAGGGTCGGATTCGATGCGGGCAAATCGTTTCGTAGAATCACCGCCCGTATATTGCAGCTGCATCACACCGTTATTCAGGACATCTTTCCAGTCCTTATCCCAATTATTTTTAGGCGACAGTGTGTTGTCACTGCCCGCGATGTGTTCAAGCGAGGCGCCGTAATCATTGGTACCCAAATCCCGCACGACCTGACTTGTTCCTTCAAAACCTGTCTGAAAGATTAATTCTTCTTTGGAAAAAGCCATTTCAGGAATATGTTTTTGAGCATTGGCAACGTTCGATACTAACCATAGCAATATTAAAAATACTCTTCCCGAAACTATGTTTGAGGTACTGTTCATTTTTTCTTTACTTATAAATTAATGTCCTGAACTATTTTCAATTCAAATTAAATCTCAATCAATCTTTGAGTTTTATTATTCTTTCACCGTCAATTGACTTTTCCGTTTTTATTTTTTCTTTGTTATAAACTTTCAAATTTCTAAAAACCATCTTTGAACGTAACATGCAACGAATCGCGATTCGCCCAAAGTCCAGAACAGGCCCGTTGTTTGTAAATCCGTCATCAGTACATTCAAACATGATAACACCATCAATTGCACCTACCAACTTGTTGTCTATTTGCAAGAATTGAAGCTTATGCCACGTGTCTTTGGCTAGCGGAACGTTGCGGGTTGCAAATGCCAGCGGATAATTCCAGGGTTGTTTCATAAAAGCTGAGTTGTCCAAATCATTTCTCATATCAGCCATTTCCCTGTAATATTCCCAATGGTAACTACGTACATCCTCGCCATAAATCATGGTCATGCGACCACTGGTTCGCAAGGGATAATCGGCCATAAAGTCCTCGCGGTTCATACCCGATGCTTGTGTCAGCAGCAAACTCAGACCGCCCGGGCGTAGTGATTTATACTCATACTCTACATACAAATCGCCTTCAAAAGGTTTTTTAGTCCAGACATACATTTGAGAATCGAGTACGGCTGCATTCATTTCTTTATCAATCGTTTCGATCAACAGACCTTCTCTGGTAATTTCAACCTGGACCGGTTTTCCCTGAACATAAAAACTATCTATGTCAGCCGATTTTGTCAGGCTTAAATTTAGTTTTGACGTCCAACTCTCGTCAATTTTCCATTGAAAGGGTTTGATTTTTTTTCCGGCATAGGTGTGCTGCAATTCCTCTTCTAACGGCAGGTCGAATCGGGTTACTTCTTTTCTAAACACGCCATACACTTCTTTTTCAGTGAGATTTGTATTATAAAATTTGATGTCGGAATAACAGAAGGTTGGGTTTCCTATGTACAAGGACGTATTAATCGAATCCCGATGAAATTTCTGCTTTCTAAACTGATCTTCCTTCCCTATCGAAATACCGTTTAGATAAAGCCGGTATTCATCTTTATCATAGTCCCACGTAAGGGCGAAATTATACCATTTTCGACTCTTAAAACTAAAATGGCTTACCGCAACTAAGGCCTTGTGGGGCAAATTGAAAGCATTTTCATAAAATTTATCTTTTCCAAAAAGAGCGATTAAATTTGGATGCCATGCGTTCATCCAGACCATTTTAAAATTTGCACGTACTACATTCTGCGGGTCGGGACAATCCGAGAGTAAAGGATATGTCTGCCAGTACGGATTACTTTTAGCCATAGTAGATTTCCCACCCGAAGTTCCCAAATCTTCCAGCGACATAACCCACATGGATACCGTTCCCCGTTTTTCTTTCATGGTGTGCGCTTTTAGTGCCAGCACACTATGAATACTCGTCGTGTTCAAACCCCTGCGTCCATCAACATTAACGACCCTGGCCGGACCGGTAAGTTTTACCTTCGACGTATCACCGAACTTAAATTCGTTCAGATAACTGATTTGTGGCGTTGGAATAGATTGTCCAAAGGCCGTTGAAAAAGAGATAAACAGCAAAGCGGTAAAGGCTTTAATCCTGGCATTTGATTGTCTTTTCATTGAAATCAAGTAATTGCTTTAAATTGTTTGAAGCGTTTTTGTTCTATACCACTTGCTGCATTTAAATCTCATTTAACAGCTACTCAAAATACTTCTGTGCGCGGTTAACATGATATCAACAATAGGCGCATTCTTTACCAGACCTTTAACACCACTTTTCCCGGTTTAACATTCGCGAAAGGACCTGCAAATATTTTGTCAGCGGTACGACTGTTTCCAAAATAGTCCGTATCAATCGCCAGAACGGTGCCGTCAGGATTTTCAAAAAGCGCTTTGGAAACTTTGGCTTTGCCCAGTAAATCGGTTGTAATCATTTTTCCCTTCTGACTGGAAAGTTCCTGGTCGAAAGTTATATGGAGAAAGGTTTCGTCGCCTAGTTCAACCAATTTAATATCGGGATTATACGCCGAATAATTACCTGGCATTAAGTCTTTGAGCGATGGCTTTGCATGGTTGCAATATACGTTGTTCTCAATCCATACGGGAAGCTTTGCAGTGTTATACGCCTCCAGCCCATGTGTACGTTCGGGCTTGTCGTTGCCAATAAAAAGATTGTTGTATACCCTGTCGTCGCCGCCAAATATGGTAGTAAGACCCTTTACATCAATCGAATGCGGCAGAAAATAGGGAGTAAAACGGTTGAGATCCGGCCGGACTACCACAACGCCTTGTATAAGATTGTGAATATAAGCTCCGCCATCCGACTGGTTGTTAATAGCTTCAGAGGACAGAAAAATATTGTTGTCTACGATGTAGGGCCCGTGATTTACTTCCAACCACAAATCCTGTTTAGCGTTATTGTAAAACAAATTACGGGAAACTCTGGTCCCCTGCGTCATCCAGTCAAGCCAGATACCGCGGGCGCTATCATGAATCTTGTTTTTCCTGATCGTAACATCAATGGGCGCATGAAATTTTATTCCTGAGATCTCCGCACCATCAAACTGCCGCTTGACCCAGATATTATAGATATGATTGTTCTCAATGGTACTGAAAACAGCGCCCATGCTCCCACAAATACCGGTTTGCTCGCAGTTAAAAATACGATTGTTGCGAACAATGTGCGAACCGATCATCTCTTTGTTCCAGTTGTTTCGCACCACATTAAAAATTACCTCTATGTAGTGAATATTCCCATCACGGTTCACATTCTCTTTATCTGTCGTCCATACGTTATGCCCCGTGCTGCGTTCCTTGCCCAGGGTTATACCATTACACTTGGAATCACTGATGATGTTGTTTTCAATAATCCAGCCCTTATTCCAGTGCGTTGCTACCATACCTACCTGTTCAGCCGTAGGTGCTGCCCATTGCGTCGCTGCCTGACTTATACTAAACCCGGAGATCGTGATGTAATTGATCCCTGGTTTCTGAGGGTAAAAGCACGTTCGGCGGGTCGTAATTTCTACCAAAGCCTTGTTAGGGTCCTCTCCTTGAAAATTAGCCCAAATGGTTGTATTCTTTTCATCGCTTTCGCAATACCAGGTGCTTAAAGAACTTTGAACGTCCTTAATCTCCTGCATCGCAACCGGGTTTAAAACCTTGGCAAGCGTTTCTTTTTCAAAAAGAGATTTTCCGTTAAAAAATACTTCACCCGTATGGTGTAACCTACCTCTATCAATAAACCAATCTCCATTGATAGAATCTTTGTAGGGATTATAATCTCCAAAAAAAGAGTTTGGCAGGATCACTTTCCATACACCGTTTTGTACCCTCTTCCAACCGGTCACAACCTCGGAGCCTTTGATCTGTACTTTTTCACCTAACGCGGCACGGTATACAATGCGATTGGAATCGCTGTTCCCACCTCGTAGCGGATTCACCCATTCTCTATAAGTTCCGGTATGGACCGTAATGGTGTCTCCCGGATAAGCCAGTTTAACGGCAGCCGAAATAGTTTGAACAGGCCTTCCTGACGACCCTTCATTGCTATCGCTTCCATTTTTAGCAACATGATACTCTTTAGAAAAGCTGCAAAAGCTTATCAAAATGCTTAGGCAAAAAAAGTACAAAGTAGATTTGTTCAACATTTTATCGGGATTTTGCTTATTAGTTCTTAACGATTTTCAATACTTCCGGCCTCAGGTAAGGCTGATTTACGTCTGCAATCGGGCGATATGCATAGGGATCTTTACCCGCCACCAATACAATATCTCGCAAATCGGCAGTAAGCGGAAACTTCCCATCCTGGTCCCAGGGTAACATGCTTTCGGCACTCATATAATGGTTGACAAGAGCAGTCCTGAAATTATCCTTGGTTTTATTCCTTAACGAGCTATGTAAAAGGTATCCGTTAAAAAATACGACATCACCCTTTTTTGCTTCCAAAGGAATGACCTGTTCCTCGGGATAGCCGGAAACGTCGACCGTATCTACATCGGCATATTCTTTGCTATCGTTATCAATCCTGGGCATTATAAAGCCAGATTTCTGACTGCCCGGAATAACCCATAAGCATCCGTTTTCTACGCTCGCATCGTCAATGGCTATCCAAACGCCGATCAGCGACTTATCGCGGGTAGGGATATAGAATTCATCCTGATGCCAGGACTGCCCTGCTTTGCCCGGACCTTTTACAAACAACATCGATTGCATACATTTAAGGTTCGGACTAACGATCTTAGTCAACACCTCCGTTACCGCCTGATGAAACAGATAATTTTTTATTACGGGCGATATTTTATGGGGAAAATGGATGGCCACATATTTCTTTAAAACATCAACGTCGCTTTCATTTTCGATTGCGGGCAACATCCCTTCTGTGTGTCCGTACTCGCCTCTGAATATTTTTGCTGTGTCTCTTTTTAATTCCTCTATTTCTGCGGGATCGAATAGGCCCCGGGCAACAAGATATCCGTACTCGTGGTAAAAACGTATGTTTTCTTCGGTGATGTTTTTGTTTTTCAAAAACTGATTTTCGTTAGTCATGGTCTATTTTTTTAATAATTATTGCAGATTGCGTTGCAGGATAACACGGTATCCTTTTGAATTTTCGGCACAAAAAAATATAGCTGGGAGCCTGTTGAAACGCTTAATTTTCTAGGGGTTCACCTCATTGGTTAATCAGTTGAGCTTCCAGTTCTTCGAGCGTTTTCCCTTTGGTTTCCGGGACCCGGAATTTGAGGTAAACGAAGTACACCAGGCAGAAAGCGGCGAACAATGCCAGCGTTGCCGATGTACCGAGATATTTATTTAAGACCGGGAATGAAATGCTTGCCAGAAAATCTGCTAGCCATAAAATCAGGGTCACCAAAGAAAGCGCAAGCCCCCTGATGCGGTTAGGAAATATTTCTGAAAGGATAACCCAGGTTACGGCACCTAAACTTGCAGAAAAGCCGGCTATGTATATTAACAAAAAGATAAGGACTAGGTAGTATTGATAAAAATCAAGATAAAAACAGGTAGCCACTGCCAGCAGTGATATCACCATTACCAGGCAGCCTGCAAGCAATAATTTTTTACGGCCAACTTTATCGACAAGCCATATTGCGACTAGGGTAAAAACCAGCATAGTAACGCCGATTGCAATGGTTTGTATCGCGGCAACAGCGGCGCTTACACCCGTACTCTTAAAAATTTCAGGGGCATAATATAATACCGCATTAATACCAGTAATTTGTTGGAAGGATGCTATAAGTATTCCCATAAACAGCACTTTACTGTATTGAGGAAGAAACAGGTCCTTCAAATTGCCGGCAGATTGGCTGGCAAAACTGTTGCTGATTGAGCGTAACGCTGCCTCGGCGTAAGCCTGGCCGCCTGTTTTTGAAAGTACATTATATGCCTTTTCCTTCTGGGATTTTTGAATAAGCCAGCGAGGCGTTTCGGGTACCAAAAACAAGGCAAAGAAAAAAATCACTGCGGGAATAGCCTGTGCCGCAAACATCCAGCGCCAACTGTTTTCTCCAAGGTCACTCAGGGTATAATTAGCTACATAGGCCAATAAAATACCCAATACAATAGCCAGTTGGTACAGGGCGACCATTCTTCCGCGGAAGGGAGCAGGCGAAGTTTCAGCGATGTACATCGGTACTACCATGGCAACTGCACCTACCGAAATCCCACCAGCTATCCGGAAAACTGTGAAGATAAAAAGTGACTCAGCAAGTGCCACACCTATGCCCGTTGCCGCGAATAAAAACGCGCAAATAAATAAAGCTAATTTTCGCCCCAGCGCATCGGCTATTTTGCCAGCCAGCATAGCACCGAGGCCACAACCCAGTAAAATGGAACTTACAGCCCAACCCAGCGTCACTTCATCCAACCGGAAGTATTTTTGGATAAACGGAATCGTGCCTGATATGACGGCTGTATCAAATCCGAACAGCATACCACCCAGAGCAGAAATAATGCTGATACGCAGGATGTATTTTTTGTTGAAATTTGACAGCGGATTTAAATCTACCGTCAAAGCACTCGTATTTGCATATGCCATGCTAACCTTCATTTAGGGTGTGGGGAGTAGAAAATCTTTCATAACGTTCTCTTAGTAACCGCATCATGTAAACATTGATATCCCATTGACACGCTATCGGTTCGTTCGTTGCAGGATGATGAACCATGTAGGGATAAGGTCCGAACTCGGGCGTAATAGTAAACGATTCTGCTTTCGTGCCTGCCCTCAGATTTACGATTCTGTCCCACCAAAGTAAATGAGCGTCCACCTCTGTTTTCCACCTTTCTACCCGCGGGTCTGGCACCTGCGCCGATTCACAATAACCAACCCTTGCATGGATATGTATCGCGCGACTGATGGCCAATTCTAACGACTCCTCGTGTTCTTCCAACAAACTCTCCGACACATTACACCAGTGGGAGAAATCGGCAGTAATGCATACATCCGGATTAATCGTCAGCAAATCCCTTGCAATATGTGCTGCAAATAATGCCTTGTTGCGGTGTGTCTCATGAGCGATCCGTATTCCTGTTTCTTCTGTGACTTTCTTAGCTATTGAAAAAAGCCAACTATTTTGCTCCTGACTGAAGTAATCTTTTCCGGTTTGAGCATCGATTAACACAGGATTTAAACTGGCTATGTTACGAAGGTTTTTTTCGAAGCTGCTGGCATGCGCTCCAAAATCTTTTTCGAATGAATGAAAGTACTGCCCAATTAATAATAGACTGTGCTTCTTTAATGCCCGAGCGATCTCATCCTTTTCGGTTGCGTCAAAAGGAATTCCGGCTTCTACACCATCATAACCCGCGGCTTTAACCTTCCAACAAAACGCATCCCACGGAATGTCCTCGCTTCCCCATCTGGGACAGAAGTAGTTTATTACCATTAAAAATATGGTTTAGTTCGTTTAACAGGACTACATTAAGCATTCTTCAAACCCATTTGATTTGGTTCTTACCGGATGTAAAATTACCCGGGAAGCTGATGCAACGCTCTCGCTATCTTATCGAGTTTAGAAACTATCTTATTATTTTTAGTATATTATTTCGATACATGCCTTAATATTGAGTTAACCAGAAATAAATGAAGCCGATAACTCAAAAACTTCCGCTAACAGAAAACAGCTCTTTTATTAGTCGTACCTACCGCACACCGAACTTTGAAGTACCTTGGCACTATCACATCGAATACGAATTGATTTTGTTTACCGAAGGCTCAGGCATGAGCTTTATAGGCAATTACATCGGTGAGTTTGAAACCGGGGATATATTTTTCCTGGCCAAGGACCTTCCGCATACTTTTCAAAAAAGGGAAAAAGACTTAATAACGAGTGCAATTGTCGTTCAGTTTAGAGAAGATTGCTGGGGCAAGGATTTCTTTTTGTCCGACGAGTGCGCTCACATCAGGGACTTATTTGCCATATCAGAACAGGGATTAAAGATTTCAGGAACAAGCAGGTCTTTACTCACCAACATTATTGAGGGCTTGGAGAACACCAAGGGCTTTCAACGAATTATCAGCCTATGCAATTGCCTTAATATCATAGCCTCATCCAGCGACTATACTTTGCTATCTACCGGAATGGTCAGGCAATCAAACTCAAAGGGCAATGATAAAATTGACAAGATATTTGATTTTACAATCAATTCGTTCAAAGAACCCGTTGGTTTGAAGGAAGCAGCCAGTGCTGCCAATATGAGCGTTCCTGCGTTTTGCGCCTATTTCAAAAAGTGCACGAAGAAGACATACAATACATTTCTAAATGAGATTCGTATTGGTTACGCCTGCAGGCTTCTCGCGAACACAGGTAAACCGATTAGTCAGGTTTGTTTTGAAAGCGGCTTTCAATCGCTGCAAAACTTCAACAAGCAATTTTATAAACTAAAACAGGTTACTCCATCGGGTTATCGCAAAAACACTTCCGGAAACTGAGGTGCTGCATTTTGTTACTAAGTACATGGCTCTAAATAACCTTAATGACGCAACTTCTGAATTGAGGTTGGCACCTCGCCCCTTGCATTAGTGCTGCCAAATCGGCTAGAAATTGAACGCAGACATCACAGCCCAATTACTCGTTCTGAAATCTTGCAATCCATTTATAGCCGCAGAACTACCCCTATCATTGTTGAAGCCGTAGTTCTGCATTAAGACGTTACACATGCTTTCGTGTCACTTAGAATTGTGGGACGAAAAATGTGTGGTATAAATTTGGGCAGAAGATCACTTGCTATTACTATTATTCCCCTAGTCCTTCCCATAGCAAGTCTGAGAAGGTCATTTGTCCATCTGGCGTTTCCTAAAGTCTGTCGGAGACATGCCGGTATGATTTCTAAAAAACCGTGCAAAATAGTTAGGATATTCGTAGTTGAGCACATAAGCGATCTCAGATACTGAATAACTGGTGTAAGTGAGATAATTCTTTGCCTGGCCAACAAGATATTCCTGAATAACCTGGCTGGCAGTCTTTCCTGATATTAATTTGCAAATTCTGTTTAGGTGAACCGGGGTGACAGCCATCTCGTTGGCCAGGTCGGCTAACGTGGTAGAACCTCCATTTTTTCGGATTAGGTATTCAAATTTCCTAAAATGGCGGACCGACGGCTCCATATCTTCCCTGTTATTTTTACCCGGTCCGACCAGTCTGTAAATCAGCAAAAATAATTGTTGCAGACAGGCAAGCAGCATCAACCCTTTCCCTGTTTCTTCATGTGTCAGTTCGTGATCAATTGACTGAATCAGTAGAGAAATACGATCTGCCGGACATGATCTGCTAAATGAGTTGACTTGGATTACCTTATCAGCTCTTGACGGTAAAATATTCAAATTGGGAAATAGGCTATCGAAGTAAGACTCAGCCATTGTCAATATATGCCCTTTTACGCCGCTGTTAAAAACGAAACCATGCAGGGCGCTGGAAGGGATGAAAAGCAGACAAGGGGCACTCAGCTCAGTTTTGTTTTCAGCATCTACCAACAAAAACTCTCCTTCCTCAATAAAAAAAACCTGTAAAATATCCGGATGTATATGCGGCTTGATGTCCCATCCAAATTTTGGGCTGCGCGTTTCCAGCCGTTCGCAGAAGACATAGTCCTTTTCGGGGCGTGTGCTGCGATCACCGTAAAGCCATTCGTACTTGGCGATATCTATGGATAATTTATTCTTTAATGCCTTCAAAGTTCAGCCAATGTTTCATTTGTATCCTAAATAAGTCAATTAATAGCCATCAATGTATCATACATTTCCAAATTTTGCAATGCAATTGATTACAAGATTTTGAAATAAGCAATACTGATGAAAAAAACTGCACATACGAAGATTATCTTAATTCTTGGGGGACTCATCGCCCTCAGTCCATTTTCAATAGACATGTACTTACCTGCATTCAGCAAAATGGCCGTTTCTTTAAAAACCGATATTTCAACCATCGGCTATTCGTTGACCAGTTATTATGCCGGGCTATGTATCGGTCAGCTGGTCTATGGTGTGCTAATTGACAGGTTTGGAAGAAAAAAACCATTAATAGCAGGTCTGGTTATCTATTTAATCGCTTCGCTTGGATGTGCCACTGCACAGAGCGTCGACTTGCTAATCGCTTTTCGTCTTTTAATGGCGCTAGGCGGCTGTGTGGGAATGGTTGCTGCCAGAGCTATTGTACGTGATTTGTTTCCAGCGGAAGCAACAGCCAAAGTCCTTTCCATACTTGTACTTGTTATGGGAATTGCGCCGATCATCGCTCCTACCGTTGGAGGGCTCGTTAACGGCTGGCTTGGATGGCGCTGGGTATTCGGTGTTATGGGCTTAATTGCTCTGCTTTTACTGGCGGTAGTTTACTGGGCACTACCAGAAACGGGCAAAGCAGATATGTCCGAACGTTTAAGATTAAGTTCATTTCCGTACGCTTATTCCATAATTATCAGGAACAGGATTTTTTTAATCTATGCCTTGGCGGGTGGGATCAGCTATGCGGGAATGTATGCCTATATCGCAGGATCACCCTTCGTTTTTATGGAAAAATATGGCTTATCCGAGTACAGTTATGCCTGGGCGTTTGCCCTGAATGCCTGCGGATTAATAACAGGCAGCCAGCTAAACAGGTGGGCATTGAAAAAGATTGAACCGGAAAAACTAAACCTTTGCGCTGCTGTTCTTTTGGTTGTAGTAAGCACAGGTTTACTCGGCTTCAATATTATAGATATGGCGGGGCCAGCTTTAACATTATGGTTTACTTTCATGTTTTTGTTTTGCCTCGGTTTTATAAATCCCAACACAACCGCCATTGCCCTGAGACAATTTGATTCTTCTGCCGGTAAGGCCTCAGCAGTGTTAGGCAGCCTTCAGATGATGGCAGGCGTAGTGGCTTCCTGGTTTGTTAGCTTTTTACACAATGGTACAACCGTTATTATGCCGGCCGTTATGTTTGGTTGTGCCGTTTTGACACTGGGTCTTTTGTCACAAACTGCGGTGGATTCAAAAGTAGCCTGGCTCTTAAATAATAGACAGACCAAAGTGCATTAAAGAAGTCAAACTAAAAGGTTACATTCATAACAATAAATAATCAAATGATGACAATACGAACAGGCGCAGTAGCTGCATTTATCTGTCTTTCCGGCAATTTATTTGCACAGAAGAAAACGGAGTACAATTTAGAGTTTAATCCGCAGCATTATCAAACACAAACACTTACCCTCGACGGCAAAACGTTCAAAGTAAGGGCATTTGAAAAGATTGTGTATGTAAAAAATCCGGTTGATACTTCCAGGCAAATCATGAATATCTATATTCCGGAAACTTATTATGAGGGAGGGGCCGTGAATGGCTACACAGCAGAAACCGCTCCTATTTTCTTCCCTAACCAGATCGGTGGATATATGCCAGCCAAACCTGCGACCACAGGCAATAATCCGATGGGGGGAATGCCGCTTATGGCAAATCGTCCGCAGGGGACCTCGGATGGCGGGGTGATGGGAGCTGGTAAAAAACAATCTGCTGTGGTAGTAGCTATGTCAAAAGGATATGTAGTGGCTTCAGCCGGGGCTCGTGGCCGAACAACAAATACCGGAAAGGCACCTGCTGCTATTGTGGACTTAAAAGCAGCGATCCGCTATCTGAAATTTAACGATCAAAAAATGCCGGGTGATGCTCAGAAAATTATATCCAACGGTACGAGTGCCGGCGGGGCGATGTCGTCGTTATTGGGCGCAAATGGTGACAATTCCGACTATGAACCTTATTTATCGGCCTTGGGCGCAGCACCGGCAAGTGACGAAATTTTTGGAGTTTCCGCTTACTGCCCAATAACCAATCTTGATCATGCCGATATGGCCTACGAGTGGCAATTTAACGGGATCAATACCTATCAAAACAGAAGGTTTGGACCGGATGCTACCAATTCTCCTACACAGAATACCCTCAGTGAACAGCAGATTAAAGTTTCATCAGAGCTTAAAACATTGTTTCCTGCCTACCTTAATAGTTTGAAACTAAAAGATAAAACAGGCAAAGTTTTAACCCTCGATCCGTCGGGTAATGGAAATTTTAAAGAATTGATTAAATCTTATGTAATTGCTTCTGCGCAAAAAGCGCTAAACCAGGGTACAGATCTGACCAAACAAATCTGGCTCAAAATAGACAATGGTAAGGTGACTGATATCGACTTCGCAGCTTACCTTAACTATATGGAACGTCAGAAAACGCCGCCTGCATTTGATGCTCTGGATGTTTCGACTCCAGAAAATCAGTTATTTGGAACATCTCAAATCGACAAACAACATTTTACTGATTTTGGGGTCAAAAACTCAACTGTCGCAGGTGCTACAAAAGCCAACCAACTTGAAATAAAAATGATGAACCCGATGAATTATATTGGTGCCTCCGCAACAAAAACTGCGGCACATTGGCGAATCCGTCATGGCTCAAAAGACAAAGATACCGGTCTGGCTATCTCCGTTATTTTGGGTACTTATCTTCTAAATAACGGGAAAGACGTAAACCTCGAATTACCTTGGGACAAGCCTCACAGCGGAGATTATGACCTTGATGAGCTGTTTACATGGGCTGATAGTATTTGCAAGTAGCCGGACAGCTTATTCAACTGACATAAGCAGATGAAACTTAAAATATGGGACAACAACAGCAGTGGAGTATGTGTCAGGAAGGAATCCCCAGGCACTAAAGCCAAAATGTGTTGAAGCGTAAATGATATAAATTAGCGCTGCAATCGCCACCAAAATAATTATTTGCAATTAACTAATAATCAAAGCAATAACTTCCGATAAATGAGGCTGAGATTCGTATACATCCTGTTGGTTGCATTTGTGGTTGGTTCGATTTTCGGTTACGTTTTACCAGCAAGATTATTTTCCAGTTTATCTTCAAATATCATCCTGATGCCAAGCCAGAAACATTACGAGCAGATCAGTCGTGTTTTATAATATGCAGAATTGAGGCGGTAGAATTAGACCATCTCATTTTTTCCACCATTATCTCTGATTCGTGAGAGGATCGCGAAAAAAGAGAACATCAATACAACGACCGAATAGTAAAAGTAACAATGTAACTTTTTAAAGAAATTCGAAATAATGATAGGGTTCAGGAATTACAAAATACAGCTCGGCATAACCCTGACCGTGTGCAGGTGAAACCATATTTACCGGCATTCCGTCTACCGTAGGCCGGATGTCGGTTCCATGTCCAGGTCAAATCCACGTAGAAATATCTGTTCTGCCCTCCCTCCCCCTGCGTGCTGGCCTATAAATAACCCAGGCACCATACGCAGTATTTCCTGTGAATTCGTTATCGGACCGAGTTTAATATCAAGATTGCCGATCAGCTGCTGGTCGTTTGCACGAACTGAAGAAACAACCACCACGCTGAGCGAAACCTCCAGGGCTATAAGCTCAATTTTCACGAAGGCCGTCTGATCATCCTGCACGATCTGACGCAGGATTTGTGATTGAAAACCCAAATGGAAAAGCTCGATTTTATACTCAGCGGCAACCAGATTATCAAACCTGAACTGGCCCAGTTCATTGGTAAATGTCGCTTTGTTCAAACCAGAAATCTGAACACTTCCCCATCAAGAGGTAAACCACTAGCGATCGTAGATTACACCGGAAAGATTTCCGTGGTGCGCATCAGCACAAAAATGTGTAAATGCCAGCAAGCATATAAATAGAAGTCTATTCATGATTAAAAGGAATAATCAGATCAAAATCAAAAATGGGCATAAGGATTTTGAAATGCTTATTCAGGTGGAAAATCAATAGCTAAAACAGTGCTGGTGATCTTCGATACTGTAAAGAAAGAGATGATCGTTTTTTCAGCAAAAACGGCTTGTATCGTAAATTCCATGTACTCGGAGAAAAAATGTGCGTCAACGCCACATATCACCAAAAAAGCATGCACTTGATTGTCATTGAAAGAATCCTTCTAGCGGTTTTCCAGTGCTTCGGACATTGTCTCGTCCGGAAATAGCGAAACTCAAACTGTATAGCTATGCAAGAAGGTACTAAAAACAATTATGTTAAAATAATATAAAAAGACTATTCGATGTCTTTTAAATTAGAAGTTGGGAAAGAGGTTGAACGTGGGGAACTGTCAATTGGAGCAACTGCTCGGAAGTATGGTATACAAAATCCTACAACCGTTACGATTTGGTTAGGTAAATACCATAAATTTGATTGAAAAAATCAAACGCCCTCGAATATGCCTAAAACTCCCGAACAAAAAATTTTAGAGTTAGAGTAAAAGGTGAAGCTCTTAGAGAAGCAAAAGGCTTTTTTGGAAAAGCAGGTCGAGAAATCAGGCAAGAAAGCGATCATATTTGACATAGTGATTGATCTGGTGTAAAAGGACGGGGCCGCCCGCGCGGTACAAAATTCCGCTAAGAAAAAACTACTCCCCCAGGCGATTTACCGGATCAGAACAAAAAGAAACACTAGTTTCTACCTGCAGATTACTCAGCGTTAGCAGACAGATGTATTATCGCAAAAGAGTTCGAAAACGAAGCATCAGCAAACTGCTTTGAAAGTCAATAACCTGGTCCTAAAAATGTCACGGATAGGAACCAGAAAGCTCTATTATCTTTTACGAGAGTGCTTAACA
The DNA here is from genome assembly GCF_024220585.1 of Dyadobacter diqingensis. Classification (GTDB taxonomy): domain Bacteria; phylum Bacteroidota; class Bacteroidia; order Cytophagales; family Spirosomataceae; genus Dyadobacter; species Dyadobacter diqingensis. The sequence continues at coordinate 112,240 of NZ_JAMXKF010000004.1, read as the reverse complement.
GAACTTGTTGTCGGACGAGATAAGTTATTTTCGATATGGAATGCCAACCACTTATACATTTATCCCAAGCAAAGTTACCATGTGACTACCGATTCGCATCACCGGTTCCGTAAACATAAAAATCTGATCGAAGGCCTACCAATTCTACGGCCAGGACAGGTCTGATTTTCAAAGACGAATTCATGCTTGAACAATTTCAAGTTGATATGAAAAGGCTTGTCAGGGACTGTATCGAAACCTACTATTCCTTACGGCCTCATTATTCATGTTTTATGTTGACATCTGATCAAATGCACAAACAAAAAGACATTAAAATACGCACCTATAAAAAAGAAAACCGTTGCAAAAAATAACGTTGCAACGGCTTACTTAATGTAAATTAAACTAATCTTAAATCTGTATCGCAATTTTAGTCCTAATCAATCCCCGACAAATCTCAGGACTCTAACAAATTATTGATAAATTTTTCAAGCACAACAACGTGGTTATATTGTTCGTCATTGGCAGCATAAAGTAAGGTAACCGTCTTGTGTTTTTTAATCCTGTCAACCAGATCGTGAACTGATGACATGCAATGCCTTAACTCGAAAGTGTAGTCCTGCCTGAATTCTTCCCACTTTTCAGGGTCATGGTTAAACCATTTCCTCAAATCCGTTGACGGCGCCACACCTTTAAGCCATTCGTCAACACATGCCTCTTCTCTTTTTAATCCGCGAGGCCATAAACGATCCACAAGTATCCTGAAGCCGTCTGCCTCATTTTTTGGTTCATAAATACGTTTAATATGTAAGGTACTCATATCATAGTTAGGGCTATATAGTTCTTAGACTAAATAAAAACTAGGTGAATTTAAAAATAGTTTCCTAAACCACCAACCTTCATTTGACCATTTTCTATTAAAACAGGTGTCTCTTTTACTTTTTGTAACCGTGATAAATTTATGGTCACAAATTTAGAAAAACGTTTTACTGCCATATTTTTAAGCACCAACCGAAACAATCTATTTATCTTTTTGAATTACAGCTATTTAAATCATCAATAATTTGACTGCAAATATCAGACTTAAAAAACTGGCAATTGCTAAGTCACGATGACCTCGTTATTATTTTTTTATTAGAATTTCAGGAATATTTTAAAAAAATCTTAAAAAGCAGCGATAAGTGGATGTCTGTCAGTAAAATTCAGCTGGATAGATTACTCACGATCCGCTGCTCAATCAGATTTGAAATACGGCGATTTATCTCCTGTTCCTGGCCAACGTATTCATTCCACTCGTACTCCGTAAAATGCCCGATCACCATTCCTTTAACCAAACTGTTGAATTTCTGGTCCTTTTTTAAGACATCGGTGATATACAGTTTCTGATCGGTCAGATTTAATTCAAAGAAGTTGCTTTTTCTTTGCAAGACATAATGCCTGAACACACGCACCAGGTTATCATTCAGTAGTTTTAATACCGGACGAAGTGTATCATTCTGAAATTTTTCCGCAGTGTTAACCGCAGGCTGGGTTTCAACAGCGGGTCTTATTGAAAGTAACTGACTGGTCGTATCAAACATAAAATCAAACTTTTAATGGCAGGACTAACGTCTTCCGAAAGTACGGCAAAAAAGAAAATCATCAACCGCTAAGCCGATGATTTAAAATTAAATGTGTAATCTATTTCTTGTTATGGCTCAGGTGTTACTTCGGGTTTCTTAGGAACTTTTCCGAAAATATAACGGATTCCGCCAGTCACAGTTACCGATTGCTTACTGTTTTTTAATAGATAAAGATCATTGTCTGGCTTTGTTGGGTCCATGTGCACCGAATTATCCGAACCCAGTGTGATATTATAAGCTGCTTCAACCATAAAACCCAGTCTTCTTCCAAGTGGCAGCACGACTCCGACTTTCGGCGCAATGCCAGGCTTTACGGCCGATTTATCAATGATGATATTATACCCTTCAATTTTTTGAATGTTGAGCCCTGCTTCCAAACCCGCATAAGGCTGTATTCCTTTTGTTTTGAAATAATATTCAGCCATCAGATTGACAGGAACGTTTGTCGCCCGGCCTCTGAGTGTCTTTAAAGATAGTTCATGATTAAGATTTTCAACAAGATATTTTGCCGATAAACCTACTGCAATATTTGGTTTTATGAAGTAACGATACTGCGCTCCTCCACCGAAGATACCCTTTGAAATATCATTCTGATTTGTACTCCCGTAAGTGCCAAGTAAAGTTAGGGATGATTGGGCTGAGGCTTTTTCAGAAAATAAGAAAGTTAACAAAAACAAAGCGGACAGGCCTAATAACTTTTTCATAAATTTTTAATTTTATTTACTCGAATGTTTTTAGGTCTGTACGCATAGAAATGTCGTTTCGTGGAAAAATAAGATGTTTTTATTACATAAATCACAAAGTCTTTCTCAGGCGCATCCGGATTTACCGACGGCCTTAACTTTAAAAAACACAAAGTTGAGCTTAAATATTTGAAACAGAATTATTTAAAAACTACAATTTGACGATACGGAAAACTTTCTTCTGATCGCTTGAAGTAACCTCCACGATATATAAGCCGGCAGAAAACTCAGACCCGGACAAATCCATCCGATGCTGCTGTCTTTTTCCGTTTGCCGTAAGGGATTGGTTATAGACAAGATTTCCCGTCAGATCATATGCTTTGATGGCCATCTGCATGCCTGCTCCCGCCTGATATTGTATTTGAAAACTGCCGGCAGAAGGGTTCGGATACGTTCTCCAATCAGCATTCGGATCAAACGAAACGGCTCTGACCGATGAATATTTGAAGCTTTCGTCCCGGTCCAGCATTTTCAAACGATAGTAATAATCGCCTGACTTTGGAGATTCCTGATCCGTAAAAAGGTATTCATTTTTAAACTTTGAATCACCTGCGGCCATAACCTCTCCAAGTTTTTTAAATCGTTTGAGTTTTAGATCCTCCGCCCCATCTGCACGCTCCACTTCAAAACGGTCGGCATTAATTTCCGAAGTCGTCACCCATTGCGCGATCACCTCATCTGAATTTTCAGTACCCGTCTTTTTACTTACATTGAAGCTGACCAGATCCACAGGAAGCGGATTACTATTATCGCCATTGGAAAACCAGAATTCCGAGAAATCCTTCACTCCTATTTCAGCATAATAACCCTTATCAAACGGAACTTTCACAGTACCCGAAGAAGTGATATACTTCCATATCCCGGCCTGATTATTGGTCAAACTGCCATCCTCCTTACTCTTGTCCGCGTCCGTATATTTGAAAACGCCAAGCTCAAACGCAGTTTTCACTTTTGGACAAGCCACGCATGTAGCTGCGCTGATCAGTTTTTCTACTTCCGTATCCAGGAAATAGATACGAACCGTTGCGTTGGCAGCAAGCGTTGCATTCGTTGGCTTTATGGTTATGTTGCGGTCAAGATAATATTGTTTCCCGTCGTCACGAATGGCTCCGCCATTGATATAAGCCTGCACACTTGTGGCTCCAATCGTTTGCCCGTTGGGATTTACCGATGCTACGAGTTTTCCATTTTGCTTAAAATCGATCCATCCGGAAGGACTCGCCGGCTGTTGCGAAACGGGTGACAATGTGGTGCTTTCGTCATAAATCCCTGAATTGTTATTGTAAATATGAATGTCATCGATGGCTATCCCCTCCCGCGTCGTTCCGGGATCAGCAAGCATCACAAATCGCAGACGGATATTTCCGTTTGTAACAGGTAGCGGGATTGTCCCTACGTGCCATCTTGTATAATCCTGTACACTCCATGCCTGTTTATCGGTTGTGGTTTTATTATACCAATTTGTTCCCTGTCCTTTGGAACCAAGCCGGGTCCAGACATTTCCATCAATAGAATATTCGAGATAAGCCAGATCGCAATCCTCATTACCGCAAAATTCGATGTCCAGTGCCAAACTAAGACTTAATGTCGGATTAGTCATACCGCTGATGTTGTAACAAGGAGAATACAAATAAGAATTTTCCTGGTTGTTGTAATTTCCATTCAAATTCGTTTTCCAAGCCTTGGTTCCACTTGCAGCCCGGTTAATTTTGACCGAAGCTGGCGTCCCGTACGACCATGACTTACTCGCTCCGCCACTGTGCCAGCCACCATTGTTATTCTCAAAGTTTTCAAGATGCGGGAAAGTACTCACCAGGGCATTGTTATAGAAAGTAAGGTCGACCATATTATTGTCGGCATAAGTATCGGTAGACAGCGTCGACCAAACCTTGATATAGTATTCCCCAAAAGCCGCCAGATTCAGTTTTGCATTAAATGTGTACTGAATTGTCTGTCTGCCATTAATCACCGGGATTATTTCACTCACTTCGTTGCCAGCTCCCAGTTTATAACTCACGGGAACATTACTAATCACGCGGTCTGAACTATTGCGGATAGTCACCGTGACAGGGTGTAAACTGCCCAGCCCACAACTGGCCGCCGTTATACTATTCAGGCTTAGCATTTGAATGTCATCCGTTTCAATTCTAAGCTGGATGTCATCGAAAGTATATCCTGCCCCGCTCGATACATCCGCCGTAATTCTTTTACCATGCTGTCCCCATCGGACCTGAGTACTTTTTGACAAGGTTTGTCCCTGATCGGAAAGAATATTGGCCAGTTCAATGCTGTTAGAAAGTTTATAACCCTGGCTGGCTGAATTCTGATTCGCAAACAGATCATAGACCAAAATCCAGTTATCGGCATAACTACCCCTTATCCAAACCTTGTTGTCGGCATGATTCGTTTGTCCATGGTTTTTATACCTAAAAACCAGGCGGATATCGTCGGCTAACGTGTAGTTTGACAAATTGAAAGTTCCGTAAAGGAAATTGGTATTTTCACTTGGGAAAAACCGGTCTGTGTCCAGCGTCAGTGCTCTGTTGCCCGAATATGCCATACCCGAATTAACAAAACTCCGCAGACGGCCGGCAGTTGAAGAATTGGTAAAATCGTAACGGTCCGCGTTATCCAGCCCCACCTGGCCTACAACAAAGGACTGGTCAGATGCCGATTCAAGGTTATCAACAAAAGGCATCGCAACAGGGTTGTTAGGCAATTGTTTAAAGATTCTCGAAAGGGTATTATTTTTTACGACAACATCTCCGGCCTTGTTGACCGTAGCTGAAATAACATAACTTCCAGGGGCAGACAAATCCTGGTCGTCGGGAAAAATGTAATCTGTAAATGAATTGGCAGCAATAGATAACGGCACACTCAGCGACTTTTTAAGAGAACCATTAACAGAATAACTAACAGCGACATTCCCTGAGGTTGCCTGGTCGTCGAGGTTCCGGACCCGGATCGTTACGGGCGTGTGATCCGAAAGGGCTGTTGACGTAAACTGCCTGCCGGAAGATATTGGTGAGACAATAGCTTCGAGTTTGAGATCGTTATCCGAAATTGAGCCGGCACAGGTTCCGCTATCGGGTTTTCTTGAAAGCGCGGCTGCCCTAGGTCCCGGATTGTTATTCAACCGCGCCCGCACAGAAAACCAGTAAAGACTGTCCTTGGACATACCTGGAATAACAAAACTGTTTGATGTTGTGGTGCCGGCAGAAACCATTTCATCACCCTGTAAAAGCATCACCTCGTAATCCGTTGCGCCAGTCACCGGCTGCCAGTCCAAAGCGATATACCCCTCACACTGCACATCCGAAATTTTAAACACCGGAGGCGGTAAGATTGTAAAGGCTTCACTGATCACTTCAAGGCCCGTTCCGCTCTGAATAATTTTCACTTTCACCTTGTCCGTCACGACATCGGGAATCACCCAGCGAAGTAAATGATTGCTGGTTACCGGATTTCCCAGTACATTACTCCATGTGGCTCCATTATTTGTCGAATATTGAACGGTAAAATTACTGGACGTATTTCCATACGATTCCCAGCTGACATAGATATCGTCTCCTGGTTTGAAACGCTCTTTCCCAACCGGGTAAGTCAGTTCTGTGGACACCGGTATAACATCATACACAAGGAAATATTCCTGCTGTGGGTTTTGTGCTATGTCAGTCCCGTTGACATATAATTTATAGGTCCCTGCACCCGGATCGTTGATAATAACCTGCTCCATATTATTAATGTGATCAGCCCCCGTTAATGCAGGTTTGCCAACATTCGCTGGCGCAGGATCGAGCAATTGCGGCAAGATCTTCTGATTTAACGGGTTTTTAACTTCAAGATCCAGGTCGTTGACCAAGGTCTTCGCTGCAAAAATCGACGCAGCGGGATCGTTCCAGTACAACATAATTTTCAGTTTTGCTGTCCCTGGCGGCACTTCTATCTCATGCAGATTATTGATGCCTTGTGTCGCCGACCCGGTCAGATAACTATTGTTTTCGATCATCTTAACGGACCGAAGCAAGTTCATCCAGCCAAATCCATATTGGTAATCGGGACCATCATTGCCGAGATCTGTGGTGCCATTACAAAGAATCGCTTTCATTAACCCGTTTTTGGGATTACTCTGGCCATGAAGTTTCCGATATTGCTGATACAACAACGCGAGCCCACCGGCAATAGCCGGAGAAGCCATGCTGGTGCCTGTCGAATTGATGTATAAATTATTTTTTGCATAGGTAGACAATACCTGCGTTCCCTGAGCCGAAATTTCGGGCTTAATTCGTCCATCGGAAACTGGTCCTTTGCTAGAACTTGACCAGATAGCACCATCCATGGTAGTATTACCGACAGTGATGACATTTTTTGCCGCCTGATATCCGCCGACAACACTGCCGAATCCTGCTGAGAAAGGCGCACAATTCATTGCTCCGCTATTTCCGGCAGCAAAAACATGCTGAAGATATGGCAGTTGAAAGGCCTGCTGATCGAGAATATACGAGTTCAGATCATATTCGCCAAAAGTAGAACAGTCCGCCACATTGTTACCATAGGAGTTATTCGTAATCACCATGCCAAAATCCTGCACATAAACCGGCGCATAAGCCAAAATATTGGAATACAACTGCGCAACAATTTTTGCCTTAGGTGCATAACCCGCGTACTTTTCCGAAACAATCCCGGCGCCTGCCAGCGTCCCCATAACGTGTACGCCATGTGTTCCTGAATCAATGGCCGCGCGATTAATCACCCGGTTGCTAAAATCAATATGCTGTAATGGATTTGACTCATCGCCCACTCCAACAACCACACCTTCACCGCGCAGATTCCTCCCCGTACCAAAGGACGAGTTAAGGATATTAGCACGCCCGTTAACAGTACTGTGATTGTTAACGGGACGGTCCTCCTTTGGTATTGGCTGTATGTATTGAATAAACGGTAATTCGGCCAAATCATTCAGTCTTGACTCCTCTACCCGAATTTCGAGCACCTGATAATCCTTGTAAACATCCGAAAGCACTTCGTAGTGGTCATTTTTAAGTGCGGTCAAAACCTCAACCGCGGTGAAAGATCTTGGAAAATTCACCCATAGGTCCACATAACCCGCTACTTTTTTAGCGTGTGCAGGAATGGTCCCATTGGCCAGAGAAGTTTGCATTTTTTGCGCAACAGAGGGAAACACCACGGCGCGGGCTCCCGATTTTTGCAGAAGCGTCTCATTGAGGGAACCGGTAACTGTTGCAGTGTAGGCATTGTTCGGAACGTAGTCCAGCAACTCGATACCATCTTTCTTCAAGGTTTGCCGCTCTGTTTCAGAAGGATTTTTCTCAAATTGAATGATTACAAACGATTTTTTATTGAAGGGAATCAGTCGGCGGTTTAAGTCTTTTATTTTGTTTACACTGACATTACGCTCAGGCACAAACGATCCGCTTTTCAGTTGCAACAAGTATTTTTTCGCGTCCTGAGCAACGGCAGAAAACGACAAAATAACGCAGAGTAAAATAATTTTCAGGTGTATAGCAGATTTCATAGATGTGTGACGAATGTGTGACTTTTTCAAGGCTAATTTCCATAAATAAATTCACATTTACATCATACTCAACCATGTAGCTTCGAAGAGATAATCCCCAAAGTGGGGTATGTAGTAAACAGTTGGTGATATTAAGCCATACAATAATCTACTGACTTTAAGTTACTTATTGGTTCTGGCACGATCCTATTAACAAAACTGTGGAAGTGCAAGGGCACAGTAATACTGATTTAATCAAATAAACACAGATTATGAAAAAGCTAATAATGTCGGCAGTAGCCTTAACTCTTATCTCTTTCGCCACTGTTCAGGCTACTCCAATCGCAGAAAACAAAGCTGCTTTGACAGTAACACAAGACAAAGTTTCGGTAAAACCGGAAGATTTGCCAGCAGCTGTCAAAGCGACTATAAATAGTGATGCTTTTGCCGGATGGAAAGTTGTTGAAGCTTTTCTGGTAACCGCAGATGACAAAACACAATACTACGATCTCTCCGTCAAAAAAGGCAAGGAAAATGCCAGAGTTAAACTTGACAAAAACGGTAAGAACGTAGAATAATTACAATACTGATTTCTTTTTACTCAACGTAGATATGGCCGGAGCTTGCTCCGGCTTTTTTGTATACATATTTAGAGGTCAGCCACCCATTGGTGATAATGCTGCACCGCCAGATCAATTCCCGGAAGCTCCACAAAAAGAAATTCTGTATATCATGCGCTTTGATAGTGGAAAAGGTTCATAATTTCGTCTTCTCAAAACCGAATGTATCGCAACGTAAATTCGGCTTTGTGTAAAACAAATCCTAAACCCCTGAAAGATTTTCTATGTACCGTTTTTTAGCTTATGCTGTTTGTTTTTCCGTCACTATTTTTTTCCTCGTCAATTGTTCATCCTCTAAGAAAACTTCCGGTTATCCTTCTGATAATAAGACGTTGGCCCAGGGAAAAGAACTTTTTAACAACAACTGCGCATCTTGTCACGCCATAACCGATGAAAGTATCGGCCCCAGACTTGGCGGTATCACCCGTTTACTTACTGATAAACAGCTGACAGATTTTATCCTGAACCCGGCGAAAGTTATTGATTCAGGAGATCCAAGAGCTGTCAATCTCAGCAAAAAATTTAAGATGGTTATGCCTTCTTTCGATTTCCTGAAACCAGCCGAGATCCATTCAATCCTCGCTTACATTGACAAGGAAACAGCGCTGAATCCGATTGAGCCGCTCGTTGTCAAAGCCGAAAACGAGGTGGCATCAACAAGCGAAAGAGTTGGTGTGCCTGTTAAAAAATCCGGGATAGAGATTGAACTGGAAGATTTTGTCCAGATTCCTGCTTCCTCAGATAAGCCTCCACTTACCCGGATTGCGAACATGAGGCCTCACCCATCTGCTGACGGGTCGTTGTTCGTGAGCGATCAGCGGGGAATTATTTATCGCGTCAACCAGGGACAGGTTACAACTTTTTTGGATATACGGCAAAAAATTGACCATTACATCAATACACCGGGCCTTGGAACCGGCCTTGGCAGTTTTGCATTTCATCCCGATTATCAAAAAAACGGGTTGATTTACATTACCCATACCGAAGAATTTACGGGCAAAAAAGCGGATTACGAATTTCCTGATTCGATCAAGGTTGCTATGCAGTGGGTCGTGTCCGAGTGGAAAATCAAAGACGTGAAAAGCACTGTTTTTGACGGCACCAGAAGAGAATTATTACGAATCAACGTCCCATCCGGTGTGCACGGAACACAGGATATCAACTTTATTCCCGGCATTGATAAAAAGGATTCGGATTATGGTATGCTTTTCATCGGCACCGGTGACGGGGGCTCAACCATCGGTAAACATCCCGAACTAACGCATCATCTCAATTCATTGCTCGGGACCATTATCAGAATTGACCCGCTGGGCACCAACAGTCCGAACGGGAAATATGGTATTCCGGGAGACAATCCGTTTGTATACAATGCTGATCCCAAAACGCGAAAAGAGATTTGGGCTTTTGGTTTCAGAAATCCGCATCGTTTGTCCTGGGATCTTAACCACGGAAAAATTATGTTTAGTGCAGAGGTTGGCGAAGCCAATTTTGAAGAAGTAAATGTGATCGTCAAGGGTGGTGATTATGGCTGGAATACCCGGGAAGGAAGTTATGGCATTTCACCTGCGGACCTTAAAAACGTTTTTAAGGTCAATGACTCCAAAAAATATATCATGCCCTACCTGGAATATGACCATAAGGACGGCAATGCCATCAGCGGCGGCTCTGTTTATGAAGGGACACTGACTGCGCTTAAAGACAAATACATTTTCGGTGATATTGTTAACGGACGCATCTTTTTCGCGAATATCAACAGGCAGTTATCGGATTCGACGGTGTATGAAATTGATATTGTTAAAGACGGCCAACCGACTAATTTACAGAAAATGTCCAATTCGAAACGGGTAGACCTGAGGATCGAATACAACTACTTCACAAAAGAAATGTATCTCACGACCAAAAGTGATGGCAAAATAAGAAGAATTTCAAAGGCCAGATAACTTCAATATTATTGATTGCTTTAAACAAGAACGGAGCTGTACGATAAATACAGCTCCGTTCTTGTTTATATATTTTGGATCTTCTCAGCCAAATTTATTCTGGCTGTCATAGGCCAAACCTAGGCCTACGCTGGAAAGTTTGTTTTCATCCGCCAACGCAGCGTTTGGAAACAATTTCTTAAATTCTGTCTGTATCAAAGGCACCTCCGTTGACCCACCCGTCAAAATCACAAGGTCGATATCTTCCTTCTGAACTTTTGCATCCGATAAACACTGTAAAGCAGAATTGGATATTTTTTCAATTTTCTGAATGATCGCCTCATCAAATTGCTCGCGGGTAACTTTGGTTGTCAGTCCGTCTTCAAGGAAATCAAACGGCGCATCGTATTCAGATTGAGACGTCAGTGCGATCTTTGTTTCCTCCGTGGCCGCCAGGAGCGTATGACCTGTTTCCTGTTCAAGCACCTGCAAAAGACGTTTGTAACGGGTTTTATCATGTGCCTCAAAAAGTATCTGCTTGGTTTGCGATATGATCTTGGTGGTGTAAAGGAAGTTAACTTTACTCCATTCGGACAAATCAAAGTAATGATACAGAGGCACTTCCAGATTTTTAGAACCATAAGTACTTCTGTAACCAAGTTCCGGCATGATCGCCGCCAGACTCAGGTCCTTATCAAAATCATTACCTCCTACCCGAATACCGGTATTCGCCAGAATGTCAGAAGTACGATCGGCCTTGTTGATGTATTTATTGGATAATCTGATTACCGTGAAATCGGAAGTTCCTCCCCCCAGATCCACAACAATCGCCAGTTTTTCTCCGGTTATATTAATTTCATGAGCAAAGGCGGCGGCAATCGGCTCGAACTGAAAATCGATATTTTTAAATCCCAACTGTTTCGCAATAGCCTTTAACTCCGCTTCCGCCCTGATATCTGCCGCGCTGTCGTTGTCAACAAAATGAACCGGCCGGCCCATCACCACGTTTTCTATTTCACGACCAGCTTCCGCGTCCGCTTTATCTTTTAAATTCTGTAAAAATGAAATGATAATCTGGTCAAAACGCATCAGTTCGCCATTGACCATCGTTCCTTGACGCATCACCGGGGTGCCAAGTACCCGTTTTAAACTGCGCATAAAACGTCCCGGATTCCGATCCAGAAACATGTTGACTGCCGCTCTGCCATAATAAGGAATATTACCTTTACGGAGAAAAAACATTGCACTTGGTGTTGTTGTGCTGGAACCCTCTACCGGAACGAGATGGACGTTACCCTGGTTTGCTATTGCTATACTTGAATTGGAAGTTCCGAAATCGATTCCGCAGGAAATACTGGTCATTATAATTTTAAAAATTTGGGGGCGCAATTTCCGATTAATTATGATACTTTGCAATTTCTAAACATACTATTCTCCATGAGACGTCAATGTTTCTCCCGGTTTTCTATTTTTCCTGCACACTGTCTTTAAATTCTTCTAAGTAATATAAAATGTTTTATGTCCGTTGTCAGTATGTTCATTTCCCGAACGACTTAAGGGTAATTAAATGAATATCCAGTCTTGTAATAACAGTACCCTTTTTAAAGAAAACGATCATTTTTGATACCAACCTGAAAATGAAAAAAGCAGAAGATAACCGACGTGAATTTATCAGAAATACAATGAGTACTGCCGCGGGACTACTCATGATGTCAGCCATTCCGGGTGAGGCCATCAGCGCACCGGTTGTTTCCGAAACAGCAAAACTCGATGAAGAAATTATCGAGCCCGGAAGAATCAAATTTGCGGTGATCGGTATGAATCACAGCCATATTTATGGACAGGTGGAGGCGGTTATCAGAGGCGGTGGCCAGCTGGTCGCTTATTACGCCAAGGAAGCCGATCTGACGGCTGCGTTTGGCAAGAAATATCCGGACGCAAAACTGGTTGCAACTGAAAAAGCGATTCTGGAAGACAAATCCATACAACTTGTCCTCAGCTCGGCAATTCCCGATGAGCGGGCACCGATAGGAATCCGTGTGATGCAGCATGGCAAAGACTTTATGGCCGACAAACCCGGTATAACCTCACTGGAACAATTGGCGCAGGTTCGTAAAGTGCAGAAAGAAACGGGTCGGATTTATTCGATTATGTTCAGCGAACGTCTTGAAAACCGAGCTACTGTGAAGGCCGGTGAACTTGTCAAGGCCGGAGCTATCGGAAAAGTGATACAGACGATCGGGCTGGGACCTCACCGCATGTCGGCAAACTCACGCCCGGAGTGGTTCTTCGATGCGAAACGATATGGCGGCGTTATCTGCGACATTGCCTCTCACCAGTTTGACCAGTTCCTTTTCTTTACGGGCTCAAATAAAGCAGAAGTAGTAGCTTCGCAGGTGGGAAATGTGAGCCATCCGCAATACCCTAAATTTGAAGATTTTGGAGATTGTATGATTCGCGGAAACGGTGGTACCGGCTATATTCGTGTAGACTGGTTTACACCCGACGGCCTCAAAAGCTGGGGTGATGGCCGCCTGACAATTCTCGGAACAGAAGGCTTTATTGAACTTCGTAAGAATGTCGATATCGCTGGCCGTGACGGAGGCAACCACTTATTCCTGGTTACACAAAAAGAAACGAAATACATTGATTGCAGCAACGAACCATTGCCTTATGGTAAACAATTGGTTGATGATGTGATCAACAGAACGGAAACGGCAATGTCCCAGGAGCACTGCTTTCTCGCCACCGAATTATCACTGAAAGCACAGAAACAGGCTCAGATCGTGAAACTGACCGTCTAATCTGTTTTAGGCTCAAAAATAAAAGCCGCATAAGATTCTGCAAAAGGATCTTATGTGGCTTTTATTTTTGCCTTACAAATTCAGAATTTCGGTTACACTTCCAGGTCGTTTATTATTTTTTCAACCGACTTCATAATCAGTTTCAGATAATTCAGTTTTCCTGTTGTCTGCGTAATCATTACGGCACCTTCGATGGTCGCGATTATCGTCAGCGCAATTTGCTCAGGGTTTACAGATGCTGAAAACTCTTCTGTTTCAATACCCGTTTCGATCAAACCGGATATTGTATTTTTCCAATTCACAATACTGTTCAATACTCTTTTCCTTAGTTCCGGATGCGTGTCATCTGCCTCTGTCGCCGTATTTAAAATCGGGCAGCCTCCTACCGGAAAGGGATGCGAAAGAAAATTGACATAAACGTTTACAAAAACCAGTAATTTCTCTTTTATTCGATCCTGCTTCCCCAGCTCTTCACGAAAAATCGTATTGACCTTTTGAAGATTATAGTCGAACGCAGCGAGCGCTACTTCATCCTTATTCTCAAAATTCCCATAAATACTCCCGCGTGTCAGCCCTGTCGCGTCGGTCATATCATTGATTGAAGTGCCCGCGTATCCTTTTTTATTAAAAATCGGCGCGGTTTTTTCAATAATAAATGCCTTGGTTTTTTCAGCTTTTGACATATCAAAAAGTTATATTTGTACAAATATATACCATTCGGTATACTTTAACAAATTTTGCTCATCGTGTTGTGTAGGCCGTTTGACAAGCTTAATAAACAGATTTTCGGAAAAAACAGATTGACAAATCATCACGAATGTTGTACATATCATCGCAAAACATCCATTGTTAGAATTATATTACTTATTTGCAGTTTGAATATCCGATACGGAATTCACCAGTAGACACACCCCTATTCTAAACCCGTTAATATGTGCAACAAAATCCTGATCGTAGAAGATGAATACATTGTAGCCGGAGATATCCGCGTAACCCTGGAACGGGCCGGTTACAAAGTTTGCGGAATCGCGTTTTCCGTGCAGGAAGCTCTGGAAATGATCGAAGCCGAAAAGCCCTGCCTCGTTGTGCTCGACATATATTTACAGGGCGACCGGACTGGCATTGACCTGGCCGGTATCCTTAACGAGATGTCCCTGCCTTTTATTTATCTCTCTGCCAATTCCAACCAGCAGGTTCTTCAGGAGGCAAAGGCAACAAATCCATATGGTTTTCTGGTAAAACCGTTTCGCGAAAAAGATTTGCTGGTTACGTTAGATATCGCACATTACAGGCATCAGTACAATCAACAGCAAAAAGAGAGGCAGTCAAACGTCGCACAACTTGAAAACACTTTTAAATCACAGGATTCTGAAAAGGCACCGTCAGATGAAACTCAGCCAGACTTTGAAGGGATTATTGGAAAGAGCCTTGCGATGAAAACCGTTTTTGATCTTGTCAAACAAGTTGCTCCCAGCAATACTTCCGTACTGATTCTCGGAGAAAGTGGTACTGGGAAGGAAGGCATTGCCACGGTTATTCACAGGCTATCACCCAGAAAAAACAAACCATTTATAAAAGTAAACTGTGCGGCACTTCCGCCCAACCTCATAGAATCTGAGTTTTTCGGACATGAAAAAGGCTCTTTTACCGGAGCTTATGAAAGACGGATCGGGAAGTTCGAGCAGGCAGCGGGCGGTACCATTATGCTGGATGAAATCGGAGAAATGCCGGTTGATTTTCAGGTCAAACTGCTTCGCGTTTTACAGGAAAAAGAGATTGAAAGAATTGGCGGAAAAAATACGATCAAAGTAGACGTCCGGGTTATTGCCGCCACAAGCCGGGACCTCGAAAAAGAAATTTCTGCGGGACGGTTCCGCCTCGATTTGTATTATCGTTTGTTTGTATTTCCGGTTTCCCTCCCTCCGCTCCGCGAACGCCGTGAAGATATTCCACTGCTCGCAAGCCATTTTATGAGGCATTATTCAAGACTTTCTAACAAACCAATCCGGGCAATTTCCGAATCTGCGATGAAGCAGCTGCGTCATTACAACTGGCCAGGAAATATCAGGGAATTGCAGCACCTGATCGAAAGAAGCATACTTCTGACAAACAATGACTGTATCGAAGAAATTGTATTGCCTTCTATTTCAGAAAGTATAGCCGAAGTGCCTTCCGGCGATTCGGATTATCCGGTAAAAACTTTGGAAGAACTCGAACGTGATCACATTCTTTCTGTATTAAAAAAATGCAATAACCGCATTTCCGGCCCCAATGGCGCAGCGGTTTTGTTGAACTTACCGGTTTCTACAATGGTCAGCAAGATGAAAAAACTAGGTATCGTGAAAACCAGCATGGCCTGACCTTATAAACTAATGACGGCATTTCCTGTTTTCCTGAAATCACTTGGGTTTACACCTTTGTATTTTTTAAAGATCCTGTTCAGATGACTTTTGTCTGTGAAACCCATTTCATCGGCAATTTCCGTGATGCGCATATTGCTGTGGAGCAGCCGGTTTTCGATCAATTTTAGTTTATAATTTGTAATATACTGCTGCATCGTTTCATTGGCATGTTTTTTAAAATAACGTCCCAAATAAGTTTCTGAAATGCCAAATTGCCGGCTAATCTCATCTGTGCGTATTTTTTCAGGAGATAAAATATTAGTTTGGATGTATTGCAGAATATCCACCGCTTTTTCCTCCGTGCCTTCATTAATTGCCGCAGGCATTCCCTGGGAGATATTTCTCGCCATAATTACAATCAGCGTTTTTACATACTGGCGGATCAGCTCTTTATTGTACAAATCCCTGCTCACCGACTCCCGCATAATCGCTTCGATGATCGGCCTGACGATAAGTTTGTCCGAATCATTTTTCAGAATACAGCCAGGTTCCCGGTTGGCATTCTTCAGGATAAATTCCAGTCGCTGCTTTGCGTCCGTTTCAAGATTATTCGATTTAATGTAAAAATCATTAAAACGGATAAAGAAAAACTGACTTGGGCTATCCACATCAAAATGGTGCGAGTCGTCAGGGGTCAGTAAAAACAAATGGCCGGCACGATAATTAAATGTGCTGTCGTTGATAAAATGCTGCCCTGTTCCGGAAACGATGTACACAACTTCGAAAAAGTTATGCTTATGCACCGGCCTCGGACATTTTTCTAAAAGTTCTTTAAGCACGATTTGAAACGGCTCATGGAGATTATCTTTGATCATACGAACGAATTTACCCATTTTAAGCAGAATTATACAACACAATCCAACAGACAGTTGTATAATTTTACATTACAATTGAAACAGTAACCAGAAACAAATTGGTTCGCAGATCACATGGTTCAGACCTTTTTAATCACAAGAAATAACCGTATAAAATGGCAACAGAAACAATAAAATCATTCTCGACATACAAACTAGGAAACGATATTGAAATTAACCGTCTGGGATACGGTGCCATGCAGCTGACCGGCCACGGCGTATTTGGTGAAGTTGCGGACCGCGAAAATGCAAAAAAGGTATTGCAGGAAGCCGTCGTTTCGGGCGTAAATTTTATCGATACCGCCGACGCGTACGGACCGCATTTCAATGAATCACTAATTGCTGATGCCTTACATCCTTACAAAAAAGGACTTGTCATTGCAACGAAAGGTGGCTTTAAGCGTCCGGGACCAAATCAATGGGTTGCTAACGGGGATCCGAAATTCATTCAGGAAAATATAGAAGGCAGTCTTAAAAGACTCAAAGTCGATGTAATTGACCTTTGGCAACTGCACCGTTTTGATCCGAATATTCCTGTGGAGGAAACACTGGCACCGGTAGCCGATGCAGTCAAAGCGGGGAAAATTAAACACGTAGGATTGTCAGAGGTTAACATTGAGCAGATTGAAAGAGCTGAGAAAATCTTGCCCATTGTATCCGTGCAAAATTTATACAACCTTGGCAACAGGCAATGGGAAGAAATTGTGGATTATACCTCAAAAAAAGGACAGGCATTTATACCCTGGTTCCCCCTGGCTTCGGGCCCTCAAAAACTTGCGGATAAATTGGGGAAAATTGCAGCGGCACATAACGCAACCACGGCACAAATTGCCCTGGCCTGGTTATTAAAACGCTCACCCAATATATTGCTGATCCCCGGCACAAGTTCTATCGCGCATTTGCACGAAAATCTGAAAGCTAGTGAAATCGTATTAACCGACGCAGAATTTGATCAATTGTCAAAATAACGAATCGCCATTATTGAAAAGCCGTTTGATCACCTCAAACGGCTTTTCAGCAGTTAACCCTGCTGTATTGGGTGTCAAGTTATACTAAAATTTCAATTACTCGATTTGAAATGATTCGGGTGCAGGCATGCTTTCCAATATTCAATAATCAGTTCAATTTGCTTTCTGAACTCACTGAAACCGCTTTCCTTTTTGTAAAAACCCTGAATGGTTGATTCATAAGCCGTTTCTACCAAAGCGGCATTACCGGAGGTGCTAAGGAAGACAAACGGAATTGCTTTCTTTCTCAGATATTCGTTCCCGTCGATATACTGGCGCAATTCCAGGCCATTCATCACAGGCATATTGATGTCGCATAAAATCAAAAAAGGTTGTTCCTTCGTCTCTTCGAGGTATTTCAACGCTTCCAATCCGTTCTCAAAAAACCGGATCTGATTTGGGATATTCATTTCTTCCAGCACACTTTTCAGCAGAAACTGATCATCTTCATCATCCTCAATGGAAATAATGGGGCCTTTTAACGACATAAGCGGTTATTGATTAACTTTTAGACCAAAGATCATAACTAATTTTCATTACAGCAATTTTGCGTATCACCCAAAGCGTAATATACAGGCTGCGCGACACAGACGGGAAATTGCACAACAGACACGTGCAAGCACAAACCGAACAAAACATTATTTTTCATAGTATAACTATTAACTTTATTTGGACATATAATAATTTAACCAATTAAAATATCGCCCAATAACAAATTTATACTGCTTCAAAACTATTTATCATATATTTGAACACTTAAACTAAACTCTTGCTAAATCATTGATCAACATGGTAGATTACGACGAACTTGCCGACGACGACCTAGCTACTTTGTTAAAAAATGGAGAAGAGGCAGCTTTTGAGGAAATTTATAGCCGTTATTGGGACAAACTGTTCTACATGGCGCATAAAATTGTAAAGTCCTCCGAAATTGCCGAAGAAATTACGCAGGATACCTTCATGCTTTTGTGGGTAAAAAGGGAAACTTTAACCATTGTTTCTCTGAAACAATACCTGGCCGCCATGCTGCGCTATGAGGTTTACCGGTATCTTGCCAAATCAAAAAGAGAGGTGGCTTTTGAAAAAGAATTACGGGAGCAAATGTCAGTATCCGTATCGATCGAAAAGGATATTGAAAATAAATTACTGCTTGAAATCATTACCACGGTCACCAATAAGTTATCAGAAAAATGCCGGCTTGTTTTTCAATACAATAAATTACAGGACAGATCTCTGACCGATATCTGCGAAGAGCTTCAAATATCGCCAAAAACTGCCGAAGCACACCTTACCAAGGCCTTAAAAATTGTCCGCGCGAGCCTGAACGGCTCAATGCATTTTATTTTGCAATTAGCACTAATGACCCAATTTTAAGCTGCTTTTAAAAATAAATAAAAAATAATTGATCGCCGACTAAGGGGTTTTATTCACTTCCTTACTCTAAGTATTGCAAAGGGTAAATCCTAAGCAAGCATGAACCAGGCGCATTTAAAAATATTGGCACAAAAATTCCTTGACGGTACCGCCACAGAGGACGAAAAAAAACAGCTTCACGGCTGGTACGAAAAAAGTGCATTATCGGACGAGGAACCCGAGATCGTATTCTCTGATTCATTGGGAACATCGGACGAGTTAAAGCAAAAAATCCTTCAACGTCTCAGAGAAAACAGACAGCGGGATTCAGAAATCGCGCCACTGAATTCGGGGTTATTCCGTCGTTTTATGGTATGGACTGCATCGGCTGCTGCGGTGTTGCTATGCGCTCTCTTTGCCTGGAACAAAATGCATATGATTCCAAAAGAAGAATTCAAAACGGTGCACGCGCCTTTTGGGCAGACGGTCTCCATCCAGCTTTCCGACGGTTCTCAGGTTTGGCTAAATTCCGGGTCCACCATCACTTTTCCGGTTACTTTCAAAGACAAACTTCGCGAGATTACGTTAACCGACGGGCAGGCATTTTTTGATGTGGTTCATGAAATAAAACGCCCGTTCATTGTTCGCACGAAAACAGTCAATGTAACGGTTTTGGGAACCTCCTTTGATGTAAAGGCATATGACAACGACCCTCAGGTTAAGGTTTCGGTGAAGACCGGAAAAGTGGGTGTAACGCTGATCAACAAACCAGACCAGCCAGCCGTGATGCTCCTGCCGGACAAACAGATTGTTGTACAAAACAAGAAGTCTGAGATAAAAGTTAACGAGATCAGTGCGCCTGCGATTGCGCCCTGGAAAGACAATAAAATTATACTGGAAGATGAAATGTTGTCAGAAGTTTTTCATGCGCTGGAAAGAAAATTCGACCAGCATATTGTTGTCGAAAACGCAGCATTGGAACAGGAGAAAATTACGATAACACTTGATAATCAACCACTAACCGACGTATTGAAGGTAATGAGCTTTTCGAAGAAATTTAACTATTCACAACTAAACGACAGCACCATCGTAATCAGATAAAAGACACCAGAACCGGGTTGGCTTTCAAGGAAAGTACAATCAAAAAAAACCGGGAACACTGCAAATGCTCCCGATTTGAGATCCTCTCCTGCTGCGCAATGCTTCGAACCATCAACAGACAGAAGGGGGAACGTTTAACATGTTAATCATTAAACATCAGACAAATATGGTGAATTATTACCGTAAGGGAATACCCTTATTGAAAAAATGTATGCGCATTTCTACGCTAATTCTAGGCATTAACCTGTTAAGTGCGGCATTGCTGATGGCCAGTCCCAGCGAAGCCCAGCACGTCAATATGGATGTCAGGCAGACAAGAGTCAAAAATGTCCTCCGACAAATTGAGCAGCAGGCACACGTCACTTTCGCCTTTGACGAAAAACTGATCCGGAACGCGCCGCAGATCACGCTTTACGCCATGGGGCTCCCGCTGCACGATATTTTGAACCTCATCGAAAAACAGACCTCACTGGAATTCAAGCAGGTTGGTAACATGATCGGTGTGACTGAAAAAACCAGGGCTGAAAAAATCCGTGACGCACAAAATCTCACCTCCGAGGTTAGCGTCCGTACGATTAAGGGTAAGGTGACCGACGAAAAAGGTGAAGGACTCCCTTCCGTGGCCATTCGTCTGAAAGCTTCCAACGAAGGCACCATGACGGATGTGGAAGGAAATTATCAGATTAATGTCCCAGGCGATGAGTCAATCCTGATTTTTAGTTTCATCGGATTTATGGCGCAGGAAGTCATGGTGGGCACAAGGTCTGTCGTCGATATTCAGCTAAAACCGGATGTCTCCACACTTTCTGAGCTTGTTGTAACGGGTTATAGCTCGCAACGTAAAAAAGATTTAATCGGCGCCGTTTCTGTTGTCGATGTGGACCAGCTGAATCAGACGCCGAGCGGCCAGGTAACGAGCCAGTTGCAGGGACGAGCGTCAGGCGTTACCATCCTCGGTTCCGGACAGCCCGGCGAAACACCGCAGGTCCGTATCCGCGGGATCAATACCTTTGGAAATAATGCCCCGCTTTATGTCGTCGACGGCGTTCCTACGACATCCATTTCGGATCTTAACCCGAATGATATCGGTTCTATGCAGGTGCTGAAAGATGCTGGTTCCGCTTCCATTTACGGCTCTCGTGCTGCCAATGGTGTGATCATTATCACAACAAAAAAAGGAAAAGATAAGGTAAAAGTAAACTACACGGCCTGGTATGGCGTTCAGACACCTCCGGGTGGCAACGTCTGGAACACCCTGACTCCGCAGGAACAGGCACAGCTGAAATTCCAGGTACAGAAAAATTCGGGTTTGAAAGTGGGCGATGATCAGTATGGTTATGGCGCATCACCGGTTCTCCCCGACTATATTCTCCCGACGGGTGCTAAGGAAGGTGATCCAAAAACAGATCCGTCGCTTTATTATGTCAATCCCAACTATACCTCTGTTGATGATTTTAACAGTTTCAACCAGATCGTGAAAGCGAATAAGCAAGGTACAGACTGGTTTCACGAAATCTTCAAGTCCGCTCCATCGACCAGCCATAATGTTTCGCTAAGCGGCGGCAGTGATCAGGGCAATTATCTTTTTTCGCTAAACTATTTTAATCAGCAGGGCGCGCTAACCAACACGTATCTGAAAAGGTACACGCTGCGTTCAAACAGTCAGTATAACATTGGCAAACACATCCGTATTGGTGAAAACCTGGCATACTCGATCAGTGACAACCCAAGAACTACATTGTCTGACGGCGGATCGGCCATCGCATTTTCATTCCGTTTGCAGCCGATTGTACCTGTGCACGACATCATGGGAAACTATGCGGGAAGCCGCGCGGCAGGCATGGGTGATGCTTTTAATCCGGTCGCGATGCGTGATCGTACACGCTATAACAAAGGACAGGATAACCGTCTTTTTGGAAACATTTTTGCAGAATTCGATTTATTTAAAGATCTGACTTTCCGCACCAGTTTCGGTGGAGAAAACTATTCAGGCCGGTCCACTTCATTCGATTTCCCGCAATACGAAAACAAGGAAAACAGCAATACCAACACGTACCGGGAAGATGCTTACTCCGGCTATAACTGGACCTGGACCAATCTCGTCACTTTTCATAAAAGTCTTGGTAAACATGAACTGACAGTTGTAGGCGGCACCGAAAGCTACAACAGCAAAGGTTATGATTCCGGCGGGAGTACGCAGGGTTATTTCTCCTTCGACCCAAATTACATGAACCTGTCGACCGGCTCAGGAACGAGAAGCAATTACAGCAGCCGCTCCGCAGATGGCTTATATTCTTTGATCGGTCGCGTTGATTATATTTTCAATGATAAATATCTTTTCGGAGCCGTGATCAGACGCGACGGATCTTCGAAATTCATTAACAAAAGATATGGAACATTCCCTGCTGTAAGTGCGGGATGGCGGATTTCTCAGGAAAATTTCATGAAAGGAATTTCCTGGCTCGATGACCTGAAACTCCGCGCCAACTATGGTGTGATGGGAAACCAGATCAACGTGGGTTCTTCGAATGCTTTCACCACCTACGGATCAAACCGCCGCAGTTCCTATTATGACCTGAACGGAACCGGCGGATCGGGGGCGTTGGAAGGTTTTGAAAAAATCCAGATTGGGAATCCTTCCGCAGTTTGGGAGAAAAATGTAAGTACCAACATCGGTATCGACGCGACTTTCTTCAAAGGCCGACTTGATATCATCGCTGATTATTACGTCAAGGAAATCAAGGACCTGCTTTTCAATCCGTCATTGATTGGCACAGCCGGCGGTGGGACCGTTCCTTTCGTTAACATTGGTCAAATGAAAAACAAAGGGATTGACCTGCAAATTAATTCCAAGTTCGATCTTGCTCAGGATTTGAAACTGAATGCCACATTAACGCTGACCACTTACAATAACAAGATTCTTAAAGTTACCAACAGTGCTAATTATTTTGACCTGGAAGGTCGCGGTTTCGACGGCGCCTCGATTGTCAGAAACCAGGTTGGCAACTCCATCGGTCAGTTTTTTGGATACAAGGTTACCGGATTCTGGAACTCTCAGGAAGAAATAAATCAGGCTAATGCGCAGGCTGTTCAGCAGACCGGCAATGCGGATGCGGTGTATCAGGAAGGTGCCGCTTTGGGACGATTCCGCTATGCCAATACAAACGGTGACGGTATCATTTCCTCCGCCGACAGAACCATGCTTGGCAATCCGAACCCTGATTTCAGTTATGGGTTAAACCTGGGTTTCAACTACAAAAACTTCGATTTCAGCCTGTTCCTTTATGGTGTGCAAGGCAACGAAGTCTGGAACCAGACTTTGTGGTGGACCGATTTCAACTCATCGCGCTCGGGTGCAAAAAGTAAAACGGCTTTGTACAATTCGTGGACGCCCGAAAACCACAATGCCAAAGCGCCGATCCAGGAAAACGCAAGTTCTTTCAGCACCATCAATGTGCCTAACTCTTATTTCGTGGAAGACGGGTCTTATCTGAGAGCAAAGAATGTTCAGATCGGCTACAATTTCTCGCCGGGCTTATTAAGAAAGATCAAAGTTCAGCAGTTCAGACTTTATCTGCAGGCGACCAACCTGTTTACCGTTACAGGTTATTCCGGTCTTGATCCGGAGATCAGCAGAAACACAAACAACAGTCAGACAATTTTTGGTATTGATGAGGGCTCCTACCCTTCGTCGCGCCAGTACACCGTTGGTCTTAACCTTACTTTTTAATCTCAAAAGCGACAGGACATGAACAAAATGATCAGATATATAAGTGCGCTCTGCCTTGCCACAACTCTTTTACTTTCGCAGGCTTGTCAGGATGATTTTTTAGACAAACCGGTGCAGGGTGCGCTGGGTGACGATGTTTTGGCCAACGCCAAAGGCATTGACGCACTGCTGACCGGTGCTTATGCAGCATTGGATGGCCAGGGTGATTTCACCGGCGGAAGCGGCTGGGAGTCTGCTCCCGATAACTGGATTTATGGCGCCGTAGCCGGCGGCGATGCGCACAAAGGAAGTGACGGCGGCGACCAGACACCGATCAGCGCCATTGCCACATTTAACACAGGTGCTGATAACGGATTTTTCAACACCAAATGGAAGGCGTTGTACGAAGGAGTGACCCGCGCCAACACCGTTTTAAAAGTGTTGGCACTGGTGAAAGAAATCTCCGAAGATGACAAAGCAAAAATTGAAGCCCAGGCCCGTTTTCTTCGCGGACACTATTATTTTGAGTTGAAGAAAATGTGGAACATGGTGCCCTGGATTGATGAAAAAACCACCGACTTCAACCAGTCGAACGACGTCGATATCTGGCCGATGATCGAAGCTGATTTCAAATTCGCCTATGAACATCTGCCTGCCACGCAGTCGCAGGTGGCCCGCGCCAACAAATGGGCGGCCGGGGCTTATCTGGGGAAAACGTATTTGTATGAGAAAAAAGACGCGCTGGCAATTCCGGTTTTCACAGAAGTTATCCAAGGCGGCATCACTTCCAATGGACTGAAATACGGTTTGGTTGATTTTCAAAACAACTTCGACGCCTCCACCAAAAACAATGCAGAATCTGTTTTTGCGATCCAGATGGTTGCCAATGACGGAACGCTCGACATTACCAATGCCAACATGGGCGGTATGTTGAATTTCCCATACGGCACCGGCGCGCCATTCAGTTGCTGCGGATTTTTTCAGCCAACGCAAGACCTCGTTAATGCATTCCGTACCGATGCCAACGGCCTTCCGTATCTGGATGAAGCCAACGCACACGCCGTGAAAAGTGATATGGGCCTTACTTCCTCCGCCGCATTTACACCAGACGAAGGCACGCTGGATCCTCGCCTGGACTGGACGGTCGGCCGAAGAGGTATTCCTTACCATGACTGGGGACTGTATCCCGGCATGGACTGGGTGCGTGACCAGGCTTATGCGGGCCCCTATGCCCCAAAAAAGAATATCCACCGTCAAAAAAATCAGGACCTTTATGCAGATCTGAGCTCATGGGCCCCGGGGAACGCGATCAACGTGCTGGTAATCCGTTATGCCGATGTTCTGCTGATGGCGGCGGAAGCGGAGGCCAATGCAGGAAGTTTGTTAAAGGCGCAGGAATATGTGAATCTGGTACGCGCGCGAGCGGCAAAACCGGCCAGCTGGCTTTATCAATATCTTGACAAAGCAAATCCGCTAGGTGGTTTTTCAGCAAAACCGGCGGCAAATTATGCCATAAAAACGTACGCAGACGGCAAATTTTCGGCAGAAGGCAAAGCCTTTGCATTGAAGGCTATTTATTTCGAAAGAGGTATTGAGCTGGCGATGGAAGGCCACCGGTTTTTCGATCTGGTACGCTGGGGTCTTGCCGACAAAGAACTGAACGGATTTTTCAGTTATGAATCAAAAATCACGACGGATCTGAACGGCGGGAAATTTACCGCCGGAAAAAACACCTACTACCCGATCCCGCAATATCAGATCGATATGAGTGTGGTAAACGGCGTCGCTAAACTGAAACAGAATCCGGGTTATAATTAAACGTTTCAGCATCCACAATAAATAATCGTTTGGTCAGGCCCAAAAATTGAGCCGGCCAAACGATTTTGTTTTCAGGCATTCCTGATCAGCAACATCCGTTATTCCGACTCAGACATTTTCAGCCTGTTTGTTCCATAATTTTTTCAGTTTTTCTATGCAGCCATACTTGATTTTTGAAAATTTAACCGGATCATCTTCACCTATCCGCTTGGCAATTTCCTCCGCCGAAAACCCCCAGTAAGCCCAGTCCATGATAATCTGCCGGCAGGGTGGACACATGTTATCGAGCAGACGAATCATTCGCCCAATGTCCTCATCCACCTCAACCGCTTTGGCAATGTCTTTCGAAAAATCCTGGGAGTCAGGAACGTCATCCCGGTAGTCAATTTTATTTACTGAGGTTTTACGGATAAAATCGATCGTTTTGAAGTAAAAAATACGATAAAGATAAGTTGACAGCTTACTCTCGCCTTTAAACGAACCATCCTCAATCTTTGCGATGATTACGATAATCGTGTCAATGTAAATGTCCCTTAAAATATTCTGACTAACGTTGGTCTGGATATGTAACTTGTGAATATATCCGTGATAATCTGCGATCATCTTCTTGACTGACTTCTCCCTTTCCACGCCTCCTTTACGGATGGAGACAATGACAGGATCGTCAGCGAAACTAATTTCATTGAGTAAATACATAACCTTTGGAAAAATTTCAATGACTTCCGGATAACCGGCAAGCCAGAAGCTGAGTAAATTGTTTTGTTCCGGGATGCGACAAACCTTACGTATACCAAAATACGTTCAATAAAAAAGCAGAAATTTTCTAGCTATGTCCTGAAAAATCCAGGGCAACTTCAATAAGAGCAAACTTTTAAGTAAACAGCCGGGACTGCCTTACTTTTCAGATCGTCTTAAACGAAAAAAGTGAATGAGCATATTTCTTTCATATTCATTTTGAGAGGGATAAGTGAAAATGATAAGAACGACGGAGTAGCTAGTGCAGTTCAAATATATTAGTATTATAAAATAAAATAATACTATTTCTACACTGACTTATTTAACGGTAATGACAAAATAAAGCAACAAGGAAATGGTTTAAAACCGGTACTGAAAATTCAGTATAACTTTCTTTAAAATCTGTCGGGATACCCATTTTTAAGTATTTTTTCTAATTAGAATAGAATTAACTTATTGATAATAAATTAGTTAAATATTTTTAGTATTTTCTAATCTTCTCAGCCCGAGGAGAATGGCGGATTGGCTTCGACTAATACAGCAAACAGCATTTCCGGAAAAACGCCAGTCTATTTGCGCAATCTTATTGGCATTATCTAAAAACCTTATTCATTCCGATTGACAGTCCACTTTTTCTCACTTTACTAAACTTTCTATTCTATGAAAAGAATTATTCTTACGTTCGTCGCTGTACTAGCCGGCACGTACCTTTTCGCTCAAAACACTTCTTACATTCAACAGTACAACGACAATAGCCATGCTGACGTAACTCAGGCTGGATATGCAAACTTTTCCAATGTTGAGCAGCATGGATATCACTGGTCAGAACCACGTAATGACGCCTATGTTAAACAAATCGGAAAATGGAACAGCTCGTACGTGACACAATGGGGAGAAGGAAATAAATACGAAACCACTCAGATGGGTAAAAATAACTCGGCCCAGGGAACACAATCCGGCGACTTAAACTCTGCCAAAGTTTCGCAAGACGGTGAAATTCTGCAAAGTTACACGCACCAATACGGATACAAAAACTGGATTGAAGTGTACCAATCCGGTAACTGGGGCCAATATTCCTACATCTTTCAGGACGGAAGCCGAAACGGAGCGGTGGTGCGGCAAACCAATTAACAAAACCATCAGCATACCAAATTTCCCTATTTACCGGAATGGATAAGGAAATGGTACAGGCGTTCGAAAACAATACTTTCCGGACGCCTGCACTGTAAACAGTCCGACCAAAAATGACAATAAATCACTTGTTATGAAACAGTTGTACTTAATATCATTGTTCGTCATTTACGGTACTAGTAAACTGTATGGACAAGACGTGGTGCCTGTACAACCGGGTCATGAGCCAGCTGTCCGTAGTCAAACAAATGAAATTATTATTGACCAAAAAGACTCCTCCCCAAAACCGTTCAGAATTGATACCGTCATCACAACAGGACGATCCGGAAAAAGAAAATATACCCGGGTCTATGAAAAAGACGGAAACAGCATTGTGATAACCACATTCACCGATGGCGACTCCTTGCGGAGACAAAACGTCATTTCGGTTACGCAATCGAATGGCGGGAATTACGTGAGGGTAATCCAGGGCGGTCAGGGGAACAACGTTTCTGTTTCACACTATTCACAAAAAAAAGAACACTAAAATTCATCGCGTTTAACCTGGCCGATATGAAAAACATTTTATACTATGTAGCCCTATCCATGCTATTTCCGGCTACTGTCCTTGCGCAACAAACACAGGGTCAGGCCAACTACGCCGGCAATAATGTGACGACGGGTGAAGCAATTGTCAGGCAAATTGGTGGATTTGACAAAGCAAATTTTCGGGATGCCGACATTTCAATTTACCAAAACGGGAATTCCAACAACCTGTATCTAGACCTGAAAGGCACCGGAAACAAAATTACCGGGCGCCAGAACGGTAACGAAAATACGTTGGGCCTCAGTGCCAAAACTTTGAACAGTCAATACTGGCTTGAACAAACGGGAAATGGCAATATGCTTTCTCTGACAAACCTCACGAGTAACGGTATAAACTTTCAGGTAAACCAGACGCAAAACTACAACAGTCTAACGCTCGATGGAGCCGGTTATGGCCAATTGCCTTCCTTGAAAATTGAACAAAGTGGCGGGATGCGGCTCAGTATTCAATCGAATACATTCCCGGTAAAATAACCCCTTAACCTGATGTCCGGTGAAAACAATATTCATGACCCTGTTTCTTTTGATAACCCCGGCACTGACCTATGCACAGTCAGAAAACGACCTGTTAGGGTCCAACGCCGACGATTTAAATGAATTGTTAGACGAAACAATGTCCGACGAAGAAGCGGTTTCGGCATTTATTCTTGACAATACCAAAACCAAAATAGGCCGGGATCTTTACGAAACATTTTATCATGAATGGAGCAGTATCCAGCTGGATACCGCTTCGAAGAGACAGTTAAAATTGAGCCTGGCCGCTAATCCGGAGCTGGTGATTGAAATAGAGGAAATCCCCTCACCCGGTCTGAATAATATTGCTTTGATAAAAGTAGACGATGTAACAATCTGGCAGGATTTTGCCCAGCCACGCCCCGATGCGCTCGCCATTCAGGTTTCCGAGGCGGTAAAGCAGGTCATTCAATATTTTATCAGCTTTCAGGATATCCAGAATCAGCTCGGGTCGCAGGATCAATCGGGCTCCGGTATTCGCTGACAGTCTAAAACGAACTTCATCTCAATTCTATGAAACATTATTTACTACTCCTTTTGTTGGTAACGACATGCCAAACCGGCTTAACCCAGGGACTGGTTTATCGTCCGGTGAACCCGTCATTTGGCGGCGATACGTTCAACTACAACTGGCTGATGAGCTCGGCGCAGGCTCAGGACAAAACCAAAGATCCCGACGCAGCCAAGCTGTCGTCCGCTGCGAATCAGGATCCGCTGGCCGATTTCACCAATAGCTTAAACCGGCAGCTGTTGAATTCAATCTCCCAGCGCCTGTTAAAAGACCAGTTTGGCGAAGAAGGCATCAAGGAAGGGACCTATCAGTTTGGCGGATTTGTTGTGGACGTCAGTCCGGGATCCAACGGTCTCATTGTCAGGATAACCGACGGGAAAGGCGGCGAAACATCGATCACGGTGCCCTACTATTAGTCTGTTGACAATCAGATTTCCACAAGAAAACAGATTAAAAACCTCCTAAATGCTTAGCGCCGATCATTATGAAAAGAATACTCAACCTCAGGAGTTTTTCTTGCCTGACACTCATCATTATTTCGCTCATTTTCCAGGGATGCAGTCCATACTTTAACCAGCCAACCCGGCCACGTGAAGCCCGCATTGGGGAAGAAACCAGCGTTACGCCGGGGCTCAGGACATTGCCTCCGCCGTCAGACAAACTGGCTGTTGCGGTGTATAAATTCCGCGATCAGACCGGGCAATACAAACCCTCCGAAAACGGCATCAACTACTCCACGGCGGTGACACAAGGGGGAACCAATATCTTGCTCAAAGCGCTGGAAGAAAGCGGCTGGTTCATGACCATCGAGCGCGAAAATGTAAGCAATCTGCTGAATGAACGTAAAATCATCCGGTCAAGCATAGCTCAGTACAAGCCGGAAAATGAGAACCTGCCCCCCCTGCTTTTTGCCGGGATTATACTGGAAGGAGGTATTATTTCGTACGACGCCAATATCATCACAGGCGGTGCCGGTTTAAAATATTTTGGCACCGGTGGCTCAACACAATACCGGCAGGACCGTGTGACTGTTTATCTGCGGGCCGTGGCTACGAAAACTGGAAAAATACTCAAAACCATTTACACATCTAAAACCATTCTGTCGCAATCCGTGCAGGCCGGTGTTTTTCGTTTTGTCAAGTTTAAACGCCTTTTGGAAGCGGAAACGGGATTTACCGTGAACGAACCCTCACAAATGGCGGTAACCGAAGCCATTGAAAAATCAGTACAATCATTGGTCATCGAAGGGATCAGGGATGGGCTCTGGACGGCGGAAGAGAATTCAAAAACACGGGTCGCGACTTTGCTGGAAGAATACAAAAAAGAAGAGACGGAATCACGGGAAACGGATATTTACGGAGCACGCGATAATACCGAGCGTCTGCGTTTTTCACTGATGCCAAACGCTTCCGTCCTACGTTACACGGGAGATTTTGGCCCGTCTACGAGTAAAGCCGGTCTGGGCGTGGCGGTAAACTTCGGCTTATCCCCACACTGGAACGTTCAGGCGAGTGGCACTTTCGGCAACTTTGCCGCACAGGAGTACTTTAAAAGGAAAGTCAAAATCGGAGAGCTCAACGTGCAATACCGTATGCTTCCCTATCAGAAAATAAGTCCTTTTGTCCAGCTGGGTGCCGGTTTCGTTTCCGCCAGCGAAAAATCCTTTTTTGACTCCCAAAGCAAAACAGATAAAATGGCGAATGCCGGTTTCGGGCTGGAATATATGGTTTCCAAAACAATAGGTGTCAACCTCTCGGGGCAGTACAATTATTTTTTTGAGGATAGTTTTGATCTGGCTTCCAGGGGCAATCATAATGATGCTTTCTGGAAAGCGTCGGTTGGGCTTTCCATTTATCTGGGTGGGCATTACACCAAAAAGTAAATTCACAATCATCAACCTATTCTCTCACTTACTAACGATATAGCCGTGAAAACGCTTCAACCCTATCACGCCCGCCTGTTAAAGCGTTTTGCTTTACTCGTTTTGCTGACACACCTGCTCAGTTGCGCGGAAGAAACCTATGTAGAGCCTACCCGTTTTGGTACGATTAAAGGACGGGTGCTGGCGTTGAAGGATAAAAGTGTCATTAAAAATGTCCTGGTCCGGATAAACCCCTCAGGAAAAACCATCGAACCTGATGAATCCGGACGTTTTGAGGTGGCCGAATTACCAACGGGAAGTTACACGGTGCAGACCTCGGCAGATAAATTTAAGACCGATATCACCTCGGTCCAGGTTTTGGAAAGCCAGGCCACCGACATGGCTATTTTTCTAACCATGGACAGGGATCAAAACAAATCCCCTCTTCTGCCTTCGGTTATTAAACCTTTGGATAAAAGTACGGGTATCGCCAATTCCACAACACTGGCCTGGAAATCCTCCGATGCTGATCAGGATTCATTATGGTATAGCGTTATCCTCTTCAAAGAAGGCCAAAATACGTCGATTCCCATTGCGAGCGGGCTTCGTTATGATACGCTGGCTGTCAGCAATCTCGATTATGAATCAACCTATTACTGGCAGGTAGTCGCGACCGACAGCATCAGCAACCCGGTTTACAGTGAAATCTGGTCTTTCAAAACGCGGGAAGTGCCGGATTTGCCCTATATTTTCACCCGAAAAGTAGACCAGCTGTATCAGATATTCGCAACAGACGGCAAGGAAACCATCCAGGTGACCCGCAACGGCTCCAACTGGCGGCCAATGGTTAGCCCAAACCGTAAAAGACTGGCTTTCATTTCCAACATCAATTCGGATCCGCATATTTATACCGCCGATCTGGTGGGTAAAAACCCACAGCGCGTCACCGTGGTGCCCGTTGGAGGTGTCTCACTGATGGAATTATCTTTCTGCTGGTCACCCGACGGAACAGAGATTCTTTATCCCAATTACGATAAGCTTTACGCAGTGCATCCTGACGGGACCGGGTTACGTGTCGTGGCGAAAGCTCCTGTCGGGCGTTTTTTCGCGGGCGTAGACTGGACCGCTCAGGGAAATCTGATTATTGCAAGACTGACAGGCGGATCCGTTTATGACAACACCATCTACCTGATCAATGCCGCCACCGGCGTCCTCAGCGAACTGATCACAGATAAGCCAGGGAAAATCGGCAATCCGGCATTCTCCGTCGATGGCCAGTACGCGGCTCTGACGATTGATATCAGTAATTTTCAGAATAACGAAGGTCGCCAGTTGAACGCCCATATTTTTCTGGTTAAAGTTTCAACGGGGGAACTGACCGATATTTCCGGCGGGAAATCCGATGGCACGAACGATCTCGACCCCCGATTTTCGCCAAACGGATCCCGGATTATTTTCACCAATACGAGCAATGATGGTTTTTCTTCAAAGAATATCTACACCAACAGCGCATCCGGTTTCGACCGCACAGAGCTACTAAAAGACGGAGAATTGCCCTACTGGCGGTAAAATTAACCAGTCCGTCTCCCGCAATTTTAACCCCGCACAAAAAAGTTATCGCAGCCCCGAACCTGCCGATAACTTTTTTTGTCTCCCACCCCTATGCCCATTGCCCCAACCAAAAGAGAATATATACAACACAATCCTTCAAAGAGCTATTTCATTCAATCTTTTTAAACATCAATTTTGAATACGAGAAAACCATCCATTGCCGGTATAAAGGCCAGCGGTTTATCCTGTTGGCGTACAGAATGTAATCATTGTAACAAAAGTTATATCGCAAGTCTTTGCCGGATATGATAGGAATTCCGTAACAAGTCTGGTAACTTGATTTTTTTTAGAAGATTTAAGCAGGCAAAATGCTGCTTCTGAAAGGCAGGTTTATCGGTTTACCAAAATAACTAATCTAATAGAATAGCTTAAAATGGGATCAGATACAAAGGAAATTGAACAATCAGGCATTAACACCGCGCGATTATTATCAGTGGATGCCGTGCAAAAAGCCAACTCGGGGCATCCGGGAATGCCCATGGGCGCCGCGCCGATGGCGCATGTTTTGTGGGCGCATTACATGCACTACAACCCTAAAAATCCCGACTGGCCAAACCGCGACCGGTTTATCTTATCCGCCGGCCACGGCTGCATGCTTCAATACAGTTACCTCCACCTGACAGGTTACGATCTGTCACTCTACGACCTCAAAAATTTCAGACAACTCAACAGTAAAACGGCGGGTCATCCGGAATACGGACTGGCTCCTGGTATCGATGTCACGACGGGTCCGCTTGGACAAGGATTTGCCAATGGTGTCGGTTTTGCGATTGCGCAAAAACATTTGGCCGCCCGTTACAACAAACCCGGTTTCGAGCTATTCGATTATAACATTTACGCGATTTGCAGCGACGGCGATATGATGGAAGGCGTTACCTCGGAAGCCGCTTCTCTGGCCGGACATCTGGAACTGGGCAACATCATTTACCTGTACGACGACAACCACATATCCATCGAAGGCCCCACCGACATTGCGTTCAATGAGGATGTCGGCAAGCGTTTCGAAGCCTATAACTGGCACGTGCAGGTGGTTGAAGATGGTAATGACATTGAGGCGTTGATTATTGCCGTACGTAATGCAAAGGCAGAAAAAAATCGTCCGTCACTGATCAAAGTCAGGACACAAATAGCCTACGGAAGTCCTAATAAAGTAAACACAGCAGGGTCGCATGGATCTCCGCTGGGTGCGAATGAAGTAAAACTGGTCAAAGAGTTTTTCGGTTTTGATCCTGAAAAGTCCTTTGTGATTCCAAAGGAAGTCGCTGCTTACTATAAGGCGGTCGGAGAAAAAGGCACAGAACTTGAAAAAAAGTGGACAGAACTTTTCAAAGAATACAAGGAAAAGTATCCCGAACTGGCTGCTGAATATGAACTGGCTCAAACGGGTGCTTTGCCCGAAGGCTGGAAAGATAACTTGCCAGTGTTCGATGCTTCGGATAAAAAAATGGCTACCCGGCAAGCTTCGGGAAAAGTATTAAATGCCATCGCGGCAAGTTTGCCAAACTTTATCGGCGGCGCGGCGGATCTGGCACCGTCAACAGATACCAACCTGAAAGAATTTGATTCTTTTACTCCGGAAAAAAGAGACGGCCGTAATTTTCACTTTGGCATCCGGGAGCACGCCATGGGGTCAGCCTTAAACGGTATGGCACTGACAAAAGGCGTCATTCCTTTCGGCGCGACTTTCCTGATTTTTTCTGAATACATGCGTCCGCCTATTCGCCTGGCGGCCGTTATGAAAATCAGGCCTATCTTTGTTTATACACACGACAGCATCGGTCTCGGAGAAGATGGCACCACTCATCAGCCCATAGAACAGCTGATTTCGCTTCGCTCGATCCCCAACATTCTGGTAATTCGCCCGGCAGATGCCAACGAAACAGCACAAGCCTGGCGCGTGGCAATTGAACATCAGGACGGGCCGGTTGTACTGGTTTTCACACGCCAGGGGCTGACCATTCTTGACCAGAAAAAATATGGCAAAGCAACACAGTTAGAAAAGGGTGCATATATCCTTTCTGATTCAGAAAAAACACCGGAGATTATACTTATTGCAACCGGATCGGAAGTAGAACTTATTTTATCCGCACAGGTTAAACTGGCAGAAGAAGGAATCGCCGCAAGGGTTGTCAGTATGCCGTCCTGGGAGTTATTTGAAAAGCAGGATGCGACTTACAAAGAGAAGGTATTTCCTGAAAAAATAAGAAAAAGACTGGCTGTTGAAACGGGTTCTCCGCTGGGATGGCATAAATACGTTACCGACGAAGGAAACATCATTGCCATGACTACTTTCGGGGAATCTGCACCGGCAGAGGAATTGTATAAAGTTTTTGGTTTTACGGTTGAAAATGTAATTAATAAAGCAAAAGCGTTGTTAAATAAATAAGATGAAAATAGGAATAGCAGCCGATCACGGCGGATTTGAGTTAAAAGGAGTAATCAGAGACTACATCGTTTCGCTTGGGCACGAAGTAACAGATTTCGGTGCTTATCAACTGGACAATCAGGACGACTACCCCGATTTTGTAATACCGCTGGCAAAGGCAGTGGCATCCAGCGAATTAGACCGCGGAATAGCCGTTTGCGGCAGTGGCGTAGGTGCCTCGGTGGCAGCTAATAAAGTTGCTGGCGCACGCGCAGCCCTTATCAACGACCATTTTTCGGCTCATCAGGGTGTGGAAGATGACGACCTGAATATCCTTTGTCTGGGAGGCCGGGTAACCGGTAACAACGCCGCTCAGGAACTGGTTGGTGCATTTTTAAATGCAGAGTTTACAGGGTTAGAACGGCACTTACGTCGTCTTGGAAAAGTTAAATCATTAGAAAAGTAAATTAATAATTCAAATTAAAGTTGGTTATGGCAAGTAACAAAGTAAAACAGATACACGAGTTCGGTCAAAGCATCTGGTTGGATTTTATCGACCGCAAGATTATTAATACAGGTGAACTTAAGAAACTGGTTGAAGAAGACGGCGTGAGAGGCGTAACTTCAAACCCTGCAATTTTCGAAAAAGCTATCAGCAGCAGTTCTGACTACGATGCGGATATCAGCGCGTTGTCGAAAGGAGATAAAACAAACGAAGAAATATTTTTTGGTCTTGCGGTGAGCGACATCAAACTGGCTTGCGATTTGTTGAGACCCGTTTATGATGAAGCCCCCAAAGGCGGTGATGGTTACGTGAGTCTTGAAGTGTCCCCTTTCCTGGCTTTAAATACGGAAGGTACGATCAAACAGGCCATCGAACTATGGAAGGCGGTTGATAAAGAAAACGTAATGATCAAAATTCCGGGAACTGAGCCTGGTCTTCCTGCTATCCAGAAAGCCATCAGCGAAGGAATTAACATCAATGTTACTTTGCTTTTCGGGCTGGACCGTTATGAGGCCGTTACAGAAGCTTACATTTCAGGTTTGGAAGAAAGAGCCGCAAAAGGTCTGCCGGTTAACAACATTTCTTCCGTAGCAAGTTTCTTCCTGAGCCGCATTGATGTGCTGGTTGATCCGTTGCTTGACGAAAAAGGTCTGGGCGAGCTTAAAGGTGAAGTGGCTATTGCTTCCGCTAAAAAAGCCTACGAAATTTATAAAAGAGTTTTCAGCACGGACCGTTGGAAAAAACTGGCAGAAAAAGGTGCCGTTCCACAGCGTCTGCTTTGGGCAAGTACCAGCAGCAAAAACCCAGCTTTCAAAGATACTAAGTATGTTGAAGCACTGATCGGCCCGGATACTGTGGATACTATTCCTTTGGAAACACTGGAAGCATACCGCGACCACGGTGATCCTGCAAGCCGTTTGGAAGATGATCTGGATACAGCAACTGAGATCCTTGAAAAAATCAAAGCAGTCGGAATTGACATCGACGCGATCACAAAACAGTTGGAAGACGAAGGAATTGACAAATTTAATAAGCCTTTTGAAAAATTATTGCAGGCTATTGAAGACCAAAAATCCAAAGGCAACTAAACTGGAATAATGGAAAGTACTGATCTTAAAATACTGTTTTTTGATATCGGTGGCGTGCTCCTCAGCAATGGCTGGGGGCACGAATCACGTCAGATCGCAGCGGAAAAATTCGGGCTTGATTATGCCGAAGTGAACGTTCTTCACAATTTCATATTCAATGTATATGAGATCGGTAGTATAACCCTCGACGAATATCTCGACACCGTCATTTTCAATCATCCCCGCGATTTTGCCCGGGAAGATTTTAAAGCCTTTATCTATTCGCAGTCGTTAGAGCTGCCGGATATGCTGAAATGGCTTAAAGAATGGAAAAAAGACTGCGGTTTTCGCGTCATTTCCATCAACAATGAAGGAAAAGAACTGAACGACTACCGTGTCCGCAAGTTCAAACTGCACGAATGTTTTGACGCCTTTATCTCTTCCTGTGAAGTGAAAATGCGTAAACCTGATCCCGGAATATTTAATCTGGCCATGGGTATTGCACAAGCTACCCCATCGCAATGCGTCTATTTCGACGACCGGATCATGTTTACGACCACGGCGCAAAAGTTAGGCATACGTGCTTTTCATCATACCGATTTCGAGTCTACCAAAAAGATACTTGAAGGTCTTAAAAAAGAAAAATTCAGCCAGTTATGAGTGCAAAACAAAAATATAATTTTGGAATGATAGGCCTTGGCACTATGGGCCGGAATTTACTTCTCAATATTGGTGATCACGGCTTTGCGGGAGCGGGTTATGATAAAGATGCCGGCAAAGGCGCATTGCTTGAAGAGGAAGGAAAAAACATCAAAGTAAAAGGTTTCAGTGACATCAAGGCGTTTGTGGCAAGTCTGACAACGCCACGCGCAATCACCATGCTTGTGCCGGCAGGGAAAATTGTTGACAGTGTAATTGAAGAATTATTACCGCTGCTCGACAAAGGCGACATCCTGATCGACGGAGGAAACTCTCATTTTGTGGATACCAACCGTCGTGTTGAATACCTGGAAAACCTTGGCTATCACTTCTTTGGCATGGGAATATCCGGCGGAGAAGAAGGCGCCCGCCGGGGACCGAGCATTATGCCAGGCGGCGATAAGCAGGCTTATGCAGTGATGAAGCCAATTCTGGAAGCGATTGCTGCGAAGGTAGATGGCGCACCGTGTGTCACGTATATAGGACAAGGTTCAGCTGGCCATTTTGTCAAAATGGTCCACAACGGAATTGAATACGGCCTGATGCAGCTGATTTCCGAAACGTATGAAATCCTGAAAAACGGGTTGAAGCTGGATAGCGACTCCATCCAGAAATTGTTCACAAAATGGAACGAAGGACGGTTGCAGTCATTTTTGATTGATATAACAAAAGACATATTTGCCTATAAGGAACCAGGTGCAGATCACTTGCTTCTGGATGATATCAAAGACGAAGCAAGGGCCAAGGGAACGGGCAAATGGACTTCGCAGGCAGCGATGGATCTGCAATCTCCTATCCCGACGATCGATGCGGCCGTGGCCATGCGGGATTTGTCAAAATACAAAGCGCTCCGCGAACAGGCTGCTACTTTGTACAGCACTTCCGAAACTGCAAAACTGGGCGTGGATCAGGAAACGTTTTTGGCAGAACTGGAACAGGCATTTCATTTCAGTATGATCATCACGTATGCTCAGGGGATGCAGATGTTGTCCAATGCCTCGGCTGAATATGGGTATGGTTTGAATCTGTCTGAAATCGCGAAGATCTGGCGGGGTGGCTGTATTATCCGTTCATCGTTTTTGAACGATATTTACAACGCCTACGAAAAAGATAACGGTCTGAAGCATTTGTTGCTGGATGAAAATGTCGCTCAAATTGTGAACGAAACCATCCCGGGCGTACGGTCTGTCCTTTCTGCTTCGGTTGCCAATGGCATTGCCATTCCTGCCTTCGCTTCTTCATTAAGTTATTTTGACGCGTTCCGCAGTAAAAGGATGCCATCCAACCTGATTCAGGCACAGCGCGATTTCTTTGGCGCTCACACCTACGAACTGATTGGCAAGGAAGGTGTTTTCCACACGCAATGGGTTCCAAAAAACTGACCGGAAATATAAAACGTTCTGTAAAACAACGACATCATGTATTCAACATTAAAATCACAGCCGACTATATTCATCATTTTCGGCGGTACCGGTGACCTGAATTCCCGAAAACTGGCTCCGGCTTTATATAACCTTTTTCTGGAAGGCTGGCTTCCTGACGATTTCTCCATTATCGGAACCGGCCGTACACCATTAACTGACGACGATTTCAAGGGCAAAATTCTTGAAGGAATCAATTCTTTTTCGCGAAGCGGCAAAGCGGCAGACGATAAGTGGGCTGAATTTTCAAAACATTTGTATTATCAGGTTTCTGATATCAAGGATGCCGAAACGTACAAGGAATTTGGGGTTCGTATTGATAACCACAATGCTGAATGGGGTACCAAAGCCAATGTAATCTACTACCTGGCTGTATCGCCTAATTTCTTCCCGATTATTGCTGAGAACATTTCAAAAAGCAATCTTCAGGATCCGGAGAAAACCCGGATTGTTATTGAGAAACCCTTTGGCCATGATCTGGATTCGGCTGTTGCACTGAATAAACTGCTTTCAGGCATTTTTGACGAAAAACAGATTTACCGTATCGACCATTATCTTGGGAAACAAACGGTACAGAATATCATGGCTTTCCGTTTCGCAAACGCGATCCTCGAACCGATCTGGAACCGGAATTACATTGAGCACGTACAAATTTCCGTGACCGAGCAATTGGGCGTTGAAGAGCGTGGCGATTATTACGACGGCTCAGGCGCAATGCGCGATATGATCCAGAATCACCTTTTACAGCTGCTTTGTCTGGTTGCGATGGAGTCGCCGGTAAGTTTTGATGCCGACGAAATCCGTAACAGAAAAGTAGACGTGTTGAAAGCCATGCGGAAATTTACCCCCGAGGACGTACGCTTGTCGGCGGTAAGAGGCCAGTACGGAAGCGGATGGATGAAGGGCAAGGAAGTTCCAGGGTACCGGGAGGAGCCAAAAGTTGATCCGGAATCGAACACCGAAACCTTCGCAGCCATTAAGTTCTTCGTGGATAACTGGCGCTGGCAGGGCGTTCCGTTCTACGTTCGTACGGGAAAACGTTTGCACCAGTCGGCTTCCGTCATTACCATCCAGTTTAAGGATGTTCCTCACCTGGTATTCCCGACCGAGGCAAATGAGAGCTGGCAGCAAAACAGGCTCATTATCAGCATCCAACCAGAAATGAGTATACGTCTGCAAGTTCAGGCCAAACGCCCGGGGCTTGATATGTACCTGAATGCGGTGGATATGGTTTTTGATTATAAAGGAACTTACACCACCGAGGCACCGGAAGCATACGAAACCCTGCTCCTGGATACCATGCTTGGTGACCAGACTTTGTTTATGCGCGGCGACCAGGTGGAAACGGCCTGGGAATTGATCATGCCGATTTTGAACGCATGGCAGGGCAGAAAAAGCCTGAACTTCCCGAATTACTCGGCAGATTCATGGGGTCCTGAAATTGCAGAAGCATTGATCGCAAGAGATGGTTTTCACTGGTTTACCTTACCGATCAAAAGTAAGAAGTAGACCTGCTGATCTATAAAATCAAAGGGGAGAAGTCGCTATGACCTCTCCCCTTTTTATGTTTTATCATTCCCAAAAGCCGGAATTTATTCACCCAGACAAGAATTTGGAATGTGCGACTTTCTCATCATCCCTCTTGTCTCTTTTCGTTTCAACCGTTCCAGATTTTTCTTTTTGCCATATTCCAGCAATTCCCGACCATAACCGGTTTTGAAAAAGTGTGATTCCAGCAAGCAGATCGTAGCCTTCCGCCAGTTATTGTTGTCAATTTTACAACCGGTTTTCCGTTCTACTTCTTCCTGCATCAGCATATTCCGCTCCGAAAACTGTTCAGTCCCAAAGTGGTACAAGTCTGCATCACACATGATTTGCTGCAAAAGATTCTCAGGTTTCTGAGGCATGACTGTAGCCATGATACATTTTTGAACCTCCTGAATCAGCTCTTCTTTTACTCCAAGATTCTTTAAAAATCCGCCGGCCATTTCAGCCCCTCTTTGCTCGTGCCCGTTCGCCTCGCCGGTGTAATAACCCGTGTCGTGAAACCATGAAGCCGTCGTAACAACAAAAGTTTCCCTTTCGTCCAATCCGTAATGTTTCGCCATTTTCGTCGCGTGTGTTACCACATCATGCGTATGCGCAAAATTATGGAAGGTCAGCGTCGAATCTTCTTTGGCGTCGTAAAACTGCTCAATATACTGCCGAACCACTTCAAGAATTTCAGTATACTTCATACTCTGGAAATAATAATTGACACTTAACGACATAATCTTGCTACACTATCTTACTACAAAACCTGTACCAAGATATGGGTGAATTTGGAATACATTTTGAATTTATAAATACAGAACGGACTTTTCAAGAAAAAATTTTTCTATTTCTGCTTTATACCCCAAAATTTCGAAAAAATGCACTTTTACCTGAAATTCATTTTGCAATATCCCTTATAATCTTTCGATATGGAAGTAAAAAAGAAAATTGCAATATTTTCAGGTACTAGTCGTCGGCCTTTTTGCTAACCACCTTTCCTGTTTTATCAAAAGTGACGTGCATTTCGGAAGTTGCCGTTTTCAATTCAACCTTATAAGTCACCACACCCGCATTATCGGTTTTCTTAGGATCATGGATTTTATACCCCTTGTAATCTTTGTTGATCGCCGCTACCACTTCCTTGGGCAATTGTTCAGCCTTAATTTCCTCCTTATGTTTTATAACCTTCCCTGTTTTTTCAAGCCAAAGTTCATGATCGTCCTTGCCGATCTCAAATTCCACTTTGTACAAACCTGCCTTCAATTTCCATTCCACGTCTGTGGCCTTGGCATACTGCTGCTTGAATGTATTTAAAACAACCGAAGGCACCTCTGTTTCCTTGATGTCCTGGCCATAACTTACCGCAGCATAAAACATGCCGCACATTACAAAAATTAACTTTTTCATAGGATTC
This sequence comes from Dyadobacter diqingensis, assembly GCF_024220585.1. Classification (GTDB taxonomy): domain Bacteria; phylum Bacteroidota; class Bacteroidia; order Cytophagales; family Spirosomataceae; genus Dyadobacter; species Dyadobacter diqingensis. Next base: position 70,843 of record NZ_JAMXKF010000004.1, on the reverse strand, counting down.
AATTTAGTTTTAACAAAATGCTATTTTCTTCTTTTTGGCGGTTCGAAAATGACCCGCGCTAAAAAACTGATGCCACGTTCCTTTAAATTTAATGGAATTCCTGTCACTAATCCTAACGCAAGGTTGGGACTGATTACCAATTTGACCTGCGGCCTGACGACCGTCTCCGCTTTCCAGCCAAGATATTCCTGATTGACTTCAACACCCAGCAAATTTCCGCCGTTTTTCAACTGATAATGTATACTGGCGTTCAATTGGTAGTATTTTTCAGCTTTTTTTTCACCTGCTGTAAATTCCCATTCCGGACCGGTGTAAATCATGGAATGAATCCGTTTCCCCCACCTTTTAGCCACTACAAAAAACGGACTCATGCTATGGCCTTTCAGCGGAACGGACCCATGGCTTAACGAGTAAAAGGAATGCGTCCGGAACTCATGCATATAACCAACGGCCATCGACATGTTGTATTTCGGCGAAACAAGGAAAGTGTACTGTGACGCCAGTTTAATCCCCTCCATCCGGTTTCTGGGTGCTTCCTCTCCTTCCCTGTGTTCAAATGCCGGTTTGTAAAATGTAAACGGAACTTCCACTTCAAGCCCCAGTCTGTTGACCGGTGAAAACTCATACTCGAAAAACCCTGTATTGGCAACATAACCATTCTGGCTTTCCATCCCCCAGCCTACATTCAGCTCCTTTTCTCCCCTACGTGCTCCCAGGTCACGAATAAGGTCAATGAACAGCGGTTCCGCGTGATGAATCTTGACGGGTAATGTCGGTAACGAGTCCGTTTGTCCGAATACTGCCGAGCAGGTAATGGCCAATACGAGTGTTCTGATGATGTGTTTCATACTTTTAACGTTTGATACCACAATGTTAAAAGTCAAAACCGGAAAGAATTGGTAATCCGTTACCGGATTCTTCCCTATTCAAAAGAAACCGTCATATGATGTCCGTCTTTATAGGAATAGGCCACCGAAATCCCGTACAAATCCGAAATCGCCTTCACAATGGCCAGTCCGAGACCTGTTGTGTTTTTCTCGTTTGACTTCTTCTGAAAACGCTGAAAAACCTTGTCCTTGTCGAGCGGCACATCACTTCCAGAGTTTGTGATCGTGAATGACGTCGGGTTTACGGTAATCTGTACCCAACCGTTCGAAACATTATGAACAATCGCATTCTTTAAGAAATTGGTAACGAATATTTCAGCCAGGTTTTTGCTCATATCAGCATACAGCTGGCCATGTTCCTGATACGAAATGGTTACGTTTTTATAATCCGCAAAATCGGTAAATTCCTCAATCAGATTTTTAAAAACAGCATTGATATCAACCCTTTCATTTTCCTGAAATTGTTTGTTTTCAATTTTTGACAACAATAAAAGAGACTTGTTCAGCCGCGTCAGCCGTTCCAAAGTCTGAATCACCTGCCCGATCGCCATCAGATTGGCCTCATCCATATCTTCCTTTTCGGTAAGCAGTTCAAGCTTGTTGATACTGATCGCCAAAGGTGTTTGCAGTTCGTGTGAAGCATTTTCGATAAATTGCTTTTGGCCGTGATAGGTTTCCAGCGAACGGTTAATCAGCAAACTCACGGCCTCATTCAGTTCCTTGAATTCTTTCACCTTGGTCTCCGCGGGGGTGAGCATCGGATCTTTCCCCAGTTTAAAAACCCGCAGTTGTTCCAGCAAAACATAAAATGGCTTCCAGGTTTTTCGCAGCAGGAAATTATTGACGAGCAGGATGCTGGCAATCATCGCCAGATAAAGCCATATCAAGGAATACAGTAAATCTTCGATCAGGTCATCCTCTTCCACCATCGACGCAATCACTTTCAGCTCATAATACCGGTTGTTCATTCGGAAAGCAGAAGTAAGCATCCGGACCGGCTCATAATCCTCCTCGTTGACCATATACATCAACGTGTCAACGTGCGTATCCTTCCGTTGCAACGCAATGGCTTCCGGGATTTCACGTATCTCGTAATTGCTTTCGGCAAATTCAGTTTTGGAAAGAATCGTAGAGTCTTCCCCGGCTTTGTTGATGATCAGCAGCTTGTAATTATCCAGGCCGTCGTCGAGGCTGTCATAAACTTCATCCAGCATGTTGATGTAAAAAATCGCCGCCCAGACGCTGATGATTACAAACAACGTGATTGAAAGATACTTTAACGTATGATTCAGAAGTTTCATAGTATCACCAGTTTATAACCGAGCCCATACACCGCCTGGATTTCCACACCCGCACCGTGATCCTTCAATTTCTTGCGCAGGTTTTTGATCTGCGAGTAAATAAATTCGTAGTCATCTGCCTCATCCATGTGATCCCCCCAGACACGTTCAGCCAGCGACGTTTTATTGACCAAACGATTTTTGTTAACAACCATGTAAGTCAGTATATCGAATTCCTTGCGGTTGAGAATCAGCGGCTCGTTGCTGATTAATAAGGTGCGATCATCCAGATCGAGTTTTACGTTCGCGACTTCAACTGTATTTTTACCTCCAAAGGATTTTCTCCGCAAAACAGATTTAATCCTCGCATTCAGCTCTGCGATATGAAATGGCTTGGTCAGGTAATCGTCGGCACCTAGGTCCAGGCCGGTCAATTTATCTTCGAGAGAATCCTTGGCCGAAATGATGATTACGTTATCCGACTTATCCAGATTTTTCAGCTCCTGCAAAATATCCAATCCGCTCCCACCCGGAAGCATGATGTCCAGTAAAATACAGTCATAGTCAAAGGAAATTACCTTATCCAGTGCACTGTGAAAATCCGAAGCACTTTCCACCAGAAAATTTTCTTTTTCCAGCGACTGACGAATCACTTCCATCAGCTCCGTTTCGTCTTCAATTATCAGTATTTTCATAATCGGTAAAGGTCAAAAACAAAACTGGAAAGAATCTGGAATAACTTACCGTTTTAAGAATTAATCCGGTGTGATGATAAAAATAAATAAAGGCTCCGGCAATTGCTATGTGCCTGTCGTGGCTGCGAAATATCACAAAAACAAATCCTGAGCTATTCCGGACGTATTTTCAAAGTAATTATATTTAACAGTGTTAGAAATCGACTAAATCCTACTGAACCCACACTTTTGACCGACACTTATCTCTTTGTCTGCAAGCAGATAACAAAAAAACAACCTCCGTTTATTTACAAAATGGGAATCTCGTAAATAAATATCCCCGGCAGATTATAAGCAGCAAATAATTTTTTATTTTAGGTTCAAAATAATTCGATAATCTCACCTCATATGAAACACACTTTACCATCACTTGCACTATCCTTACTAACTTTTCTTCCGGTCCGCGGGCAGGATACGCTGAGGTTATCACTGGAACAGGCTCAGGAAAGATTCGTTCAAAAGAATTTCGTGCTCATCGCGCAAAAATTCAATGTGAACATTGCCGAGGCCGGTGTTGAACAGGCAAAACTCTGGTATAACCCGAACCTGTTTGTTGAGACCAATCTTTATAACGGTTACACACACAAATTCCTGCCCTATGGCAAACAGGACGATCTGGTTAACCCGACAGGCGGCGTATTTAATATTCAGCTTCAACAGGTTTTGAGCCTGACGGCAAGCCGCAGCAAACTCGTGAAACTGGCGCAGTCTAATGTCGCCTTGCAGCAATCTGCTTTTCAGGATGTGATGCGGAACGTCCGTTTCACACTCGCGCAAACTTTCGGCAATCTCGTTAACGGCCAGGCCAAACTGAAAATGCTGAATGCCGAAAGAGGCAGGTTGGAAACGCTACTGGAAGCTTTTCGGGCACAACTGAGACTAGGGGTAATAGCGCCGTATGAGGTTACAAGGCTTGAACTGGAACAGAAAAACTTTGAGCGTGACCTCGCAAACCTTAACACACAAATAGCACATGATGAATCGGTTATGCGTGTTTTGTTAACAGAAAGCGGAACGGTTTATATTGTTCCGCAAACCGGTCAAACGACAATCCCCACAACACCCGGCCTCCCCCAGCTTCTTGACCTTGCCTATGCAAACAGACCTGACCTTCAGGCTGCTCAGTTACAAATACAGTACAACCAGAACAATCTGACTTATCAAAAATCACTGGCCGTACCCAACCTTACCCTTGGGGCAGACTACCAGCGCGTTGGTTCCGCATTCCCACATTATGTGGGTGTGCAGGCACTTATTGATCTTCCGGTAAGAAATAAGAATCAGGGTAATATCCAAAGCGCGAAAGTGGGTATTGATCAATCAAAAGTTACTTCTGACCTCACCCATTTGCAGGTCGAACAGGATGTGATTGCAGCATCGCAGCAATATCAGCAGGCCTTGATCCAGCAGCAAAAACTGACACCGGCCTATCTGCAAAGCATTGAAGAAATTTCAAAAAATGCGACAGAAGATTATGCCAAACGGGTGATCGATCTCGTCAGTTTTATTGATAAAATCCGCGCTCACCGTGATGCACAGCTAAACCTGATTGACCTGCAAAACGACCTGTTCCAGTCTCAGCAGCAACTCAACTTTGTCACCAACACGAAAACCTTCTAAAAAACGAACCCATGAAAACAGTATTACGACTGGTTCCGCTTGCCTTCCTGTGGCTGGCCGCATGCAATCGATCCGAAAAACCCAAGGAGGCTGAGACAAAAGATACGGGCTCCGCTTTCAGAACCGATACCGTGGAGTTACGGAATTTTGAAGAAGAGTTACAATTTACTGGTGAGGTATCCTTCGACCAGAAAAAAGTGGACAAAGTTTTCCCGATTGTGAGTGGAACCGTTCTTGACGTCAAGGCTGATTTGGGTGCTTACGTTAAAAAAGGACAGATCCTGGCGACTTTGCAGAGCAGTGATATCAGTGATTTTCTGAAAGATCAGAATACGGCAAAGGCGAATTACGATATCGCGAAACGGAACGCAGAAAATGTCGAACAGCTTTACAAAACCAAATTTTCATCCGAAAATGATCTCGTCAATGCACGAAAACAGCTCGAAATTGCAAGCTCCGAACTGGAACGGTCTAATCAGGTTTTGAAGTTATACGGTGGCGCTGGTCCGGGAAAACAGCCTGTTTTTACGGTGAAGGCGCCGCAGGACGGGTATGTCGTTGAGAAAAACGTTAACCCGGATATGCAGATCCGTTCGGACAATTCCGACCCGTTGTTTACCATTTCAGACTTAACAGACGTGTGGGTTTTAATCAATGTTTACGAGTCTGATATTCAGTCTGTAAAACAGGGATCGCAGGTAAGCATTACCACGCTGGCCTACCCCGACAAAGTTTTTACGGGCACAATTTCTAACCTCAGTCAGGTGATCGACAACGACAGCAAGGTTTTACAGGCCCGGGTCGTACTTGCTAATCCGGGTGGCTTATTAAAACCGGATATGTTCTGCAATATCAAATTACATATCGAAAAGCCTGAAAAATTACTGGCGGTCAGCCCGATTTCTGTGATATTCAGTCAGGACAGCTACTTTGTCATTAAAGAAGTGAAAAATGGTGAATACAAGGCAGTGCCAGTTCAGGTCCTGAAAAACACCTCAAAATTCATGTATGTGAAAGGGGAACTGGCGCATGGCGACAAGGTCGTAACCGAAGGGGCATTGATGTTATTTAGCGAATTAACCAGCAATTGATACGATGGACAAGCTCATAAAAAGTATCATTGGATTTTCGCTCAAAAATAAAGCCATCATCTTTTTCATCACGCTGCTTGTGGTGGTAGCCGGTGCCGTGAGTTTTTACTTTACGCCTGTGGAAGCCTATCCGGATGTCACGAACACGGAAGTGGTGATTATCACACAATGGCCCGGACGGAGCGCGGAAGAAGTGGAACGTTTTATTTCCATTCCGATCGAAACGGAGATGAACTCGATAAGCCATAAATCTGCATTACGGTCGATTAACCTGTTCGGACTTTCCTTCATAAAAATTGTTTTCGAGGATGGAGTCGATGGTTTTAACGCCCGAATGGAAGCCTCTCAAAAACTTGCAAACATCAATCTGCCGGAAGGTGTCGACGCCGAAATTCAGCCGCCCGCTGGCCCGACAGGAGAAATTTATCGGTATACCCTTGAATCAAAGACGAAAACAAATACCGAACTGAAAACCATTCAGGACTGGGTGGTTGAAAAAAACCTGAAAGCGGTGTCGGGTGTAGCAGACGTGGTAAGCTTTGGCGGGCATATCAAAACATTTGAGGTGAGCGTTAACCCTAATTTGCTGGCGAAGTACAGTCTGACCGCTCTGGATGTTTACAGTGCTTTGCAAAGAGCGAATGTCAATGTGGGCGGTGATGTCCTGCGACAGGGACAGCAAGCGTTTGTGGTCCGCGGCATCGGGATTGTCACCAGCGTTTCCGACATTGAAAAGATCATCGTAAAAAACCTTAACGGTGTTCCGGTGCGTATGACAAACATCGGAACTGTCCATGAATCGGCTTTGCCTCAGCTGGGTATTGTCGGGCGGGATAGCCATGACGATGCCGTGGAAGGTATTGTGCTGATGCGAAAGGGGGAAAATCCCGGGGAGGTTTTACCAAAACTAAAAGCGAGAGTAGATTATCTGAATAATACGGCGCTGCCCAATGATGTCTACATTAAAGTGTTTTATGACCGTACCGAGCTTAATAGCCACACGCTGAGCACCGTAGGAGAAAACGTTGCGATGGGTATTACGCTGGTGACGGTGATCCTGCTGATCTTCCTCGCTGACTGGCGCACCACGGTGACCGTAGCACTGGTTATTCCGCTTGCCCTATTGTTTGCCTTTATTCTGATGCGTGCCAAAGGCATGAGTGCCAATTTGCTTTCCATCGGTGCGATTGACTTTGGTATTATCATTGACGGTGCTGTGGTTATGGTGGAAGGACTTTTCGTGATGCTGGCACACTGGGCCGAAAAGGAAGGCATGGAAAAATTCAATAAACGGGCAAAACTGGGTAGAATTCTCAAAACTGCCGTCGAAATGGGCAAGTCGATTTTCGTCTCCAAGCTCATTATTATCACAGCCCTGCTGCCTATTTTTTCGTTTCAAAAAGTAGAAGGCAAGTTGTTCAGTCCGCTGGCTTTCACCATGGGCTTTGCACTTTTGGGAGCTCTGTTGCTGGCACTGACCTTCGTTCCGGTGATGAGCAGCATTTTGCTCAATAAAAACGTCCGCGAACGTCATAACCCCATTATCGAATGGCTGAACAGAAATTATTCACCACTGCTCAACCACGTCATGTTGCACCCTAAAAGGGCTGTTGTTACCGCGGTGGCGGCATTGTGTATTGCCATTTTCTCGTTTCGCTGGGTCGGTTCCGAATTCCTTCCGCATTTGAACGAAGGCTCAATTTATGTCCGGGCCAGTATGCCGCTGTCGATAAGCCTGGAAGACAGCTATCATTACACCCGCAAATTCCGCCAGATTTTCGAACAATTCCCGGAAGTAAGAGGTGTAATTTCACAAACCGGCCGGCCTAACGACGGAACCGATGCGACCGGTTTTTTCAACCAGGAATTTTTCGTCGACCTTTTCCCGAAAGAGGAATGGAAACGGAATATCACCAAAGAAGAGCTGATAGCCGAGATGCAGGCAAAACTGGCTGGTTACAAAGGCATTGACTTCGGTTTTTCTCAGCCCATTTCGGATAATGTAGAAGAAGCCGTGTCAGGGGTAAAAGGTTCTATTGCCGTCAAGATCACAGGAGACAATCTCAATTTGCTTGACAAAAAGGCCGATCAGGTTTTTGCTCAGTTGAAAACCGTACCAGGTGTCGAAGATCTGGGCATTTTCAGAAATCTCGGGCAACCCGAATTAAGAATTACGCTGAATCCGGATAAAATGGCACAGTACGGTGTTGATGCCGCGGATGCCAATGCGGTTATCGAAATGGCTATCGGCGGAAAAGCCGTAAGCCAGGTGTATGAAGGCGAGCGCAAATTTGATCTCCGGTTACGCTACGATCTCCCCTATCGGTCATCCATCGATCAGATTGGAAACCTGCTCGTTCCAACGCTTAATGGTGGAAAAATTCCGCTGAAAGAAATAGCAGGCATTAGAAATCAGGCCGGCCCTGCTTTCATATACCGGGAGGACAACGCCCGTTTCATTGCCGTCAAATTTTCGGTACGGGGAAGAGATTTGGGAAGTGCCGTGGACGAAGCGAGACAAAAGGTAAAAGACCATGTGAAACTGGAAAAGGGATATGAAATAAAATGGAACGGGGAATTCGAAAACCAGGAGCGTGCTGAAAAGCAGTTGATGGTAGTAGTTCCGATCAGCATTCTGCTTATATTCTTTATTCTGTTTGCATCATTTGGCAACACGCTTGACTCTGTACTTGTACTATTGAACGTACCTTTTGCGTTGATAGGTGGAATTTTGGCGTTGCTGCTTACGGGTGTCAATTTCAGTATTTCAGCCGGTGTTGGTTTTATAGCGTTGTTTGGGGTGGCAACACAGGATGGCGTCATTCTTGTGAACAAATTCCGTCATAACCTGCAGGCGGGAATGCCGCTGATTGAAGCAATCAAAGACGGTGCAAAGTCACGTTTACGGCCAGTTATTATGACAGCCCTGATGGCATCGCTTGGCCTTTTGCCCGCAGCATTGAGTACGGGGATTGGTTCGGAAACGCAAAAACCCCTGGCTATCGTGGTAATCGGTGGGTTAATGACAGCAACATTATTGTCGCTGTTGATTTTACCAACGATTTATGAATACATTTACAGCAGCAGAGAAAGAAGAAAAAAACTTTTAAAATAACAGATTCAGGAAGTATCTACTATGAAAATCAGCTTGCGCAATACAGTATCTTTTAACGGCGTAAAATCCGTTGTTTTGTGCATTGTTTTGATGTTGATTTTCAGCACAGTCCGTGCACAGAAAGATAGTACTGCCACAAAAAAAGCTGCATTTTTATTTAACCTTGACTCCCGCAATACTTTTATTGACCACAAACATATCAATATCTGGGGCGTCCGGGCCGGTGTAAGTTTTGGCAAAAAACTGCATCGTCTGACACTGGGTTATTACTGGCTGGGATACAATGGCTCGCACAATCTGATCAGGTTCCGGAAAATGTTCTCGCCGACCATTCAGTTGTCGGGTATCAAACAAACGGATGTGCAGTTTGTGAGTCTCGCCTACTGGTATCCGATTTTAAAAACACCCAAATGGATTCTTTCGGCTCCGGTTGAAATTGGTCTGGGAAAAGAATCCGCGCATTACAAAGATTTCTTTGAAGACCTGATCATGAGAAGACGGGAGCGGTATTTCCAGCCCTTCCAGCTCGGTGTTTACGCCGAACATCGTCTGACACCCTGGGCCGGTTTGAACGTACAGGTTGGTTATCGCAATGCACTTTCCAAAGGGAATATCCGGCAGGGATTTGGCGGCGTCTATTACAGTTATGGACTTACCTTATATCCCGGAACGATTTACAGGGATATAAAAAAATGGAGAGCCGGGAGGAAATAAAATATAGTATTGGATAATCAAAAAGCGGCATTCTGGTTTGAATACCGCTTTTTGATTATTTGAAAATCTGATGTGAATTACCGGCGTCCTCCGCGGGAACCTCCGCCACCGCCACTTCTGAAACCGCCGCCGCTGTATCCACCGCGATTGTAACCACCTCCGTAAGAGGGTGCGCTTCTGAAACTGCCGCTGTTGTAGCTTCTTCCGCTATTGTTATAACTCCGGTTGTAAGAACCCTGGTTGGGCGCCGTACGGAATCCCTGAGACTGAACGCCGGGGCGGTTATAACTGCGGGGTGATGACAACCAGTTTGAACGTGCGCTCATTTCCGGATTGTAATGTCTTCCGGCTGCACCGATAAAGCCATTACGGGGAGAAATGTATTGGCCTCTGCTGATATAGCGGTTACGATAATAATTACCGTAAGTGCGATACAAATGAGGATAATACCGGTAGGCACCTCCAAAAAACCAGGTTGAAAAACCCCAGGTCGGGAAACCATATCCGTATAAACCGGCTCCGTAATACAATCCGCCACTGAAACCAAATGCGCCAGGGTACCACATGGGTGAGCCATACCAGTAAGGATAACCGAACCAGTAAGAATACGGATTATTGTAATAATTGATCACTTTATCCCCTGTTGGCGCAGGATAACTATATCCGCCGGACGCTGCATACTGCTGGGAAGCCTGATCATATTCTTTTTGCGCTTCCGGATCCTGTGACAGATCTCGTTTGTAGTTAGCAAGATCTTCTTTGTTTTCAGCTTCTATCTTATCGTGCAGCGCCGCAAGATTCTGGCGTGTTCCGTCCGGGTCGTTTCTAAAGTCTTCACCAAGTCGCGCTGTAAGGTCTCTGTGATCGTTCAGGATCGACAATACATCGGGCATTTCCTGCAATGACTTAAATGCTTCTTGGGCATCGCCGTTTAACGGGCTGATCAGATCCTGAAAAGAATTGATCGCCTGCTGGTTCAGATTATCGACCGTCACTAGATCTGCATGGTGATTGTTATACAATTTCCACGCAGCTTCCTGCAATTCCTTTGACGGATTATTCAAAAGTCCGTTAACCTGGTCTTTGGATTGTCTGCGGGGCAATGTTGCCAGATCATGCATCAGGTCGGGATACCGCGAAATTTCATAAAACCAGGTTTGCTTTTTTTGAGAATAATCCTGGATTGTCCCCTGAAAAGCTTGCGTGGTATATTCCCGGATACGGGCGAGTTTCTCCAAAACATCAGGATACTGTGTCGCGATCAGGATATTATTTCTGATCTCCTCGCTATACGGAGCCACGGTTGGGGCAATGCTTTGCTCAACAGGTCGCGACGGACGGTTGGAATAGGACTGCTGCGCACCGTAATTATTCTGATCGTTTTGGCCATAACCTGTAATGGAAACGGTTACCAGGGCTATTGCTGCGAAAATGGTTGTGAATGAGCGGAATTGAAAGGTTTTATCTCCGTCATAACGAATATCGGGATTACCTTTTTTAAGCGATTTCATGTGCTTACCTGTTAAAATTTGAATTACTTTTTAACCTTTAACTGATCAAATTTACACAGACATTCTGTTGAAATATTGTAGTTTTGATCGGTATTGAAAGGAATTTGCTTTTATTTTTATTACGCATAAAACAGGCATCTTTGTGGACACCTGTTCATGCTTTTTGGCTTTTTTATTTGCTCAGCTCTGACGTACGGGGAAATCCTTCATCAGTTTTTTCACGCCCTTATTAATTCTTTTTTCCAGATGATTCGGATTGCTGACATCGCCGGAAATCGCTTTCTGCCAGATAACCTCGCCGGTTTTTGCATCCACCACATCCAATATCAATGTCCCGTCGGTATTGTTGCTTGAAGAGGGATAACCGCCGTAACCATAGCCATATCCGCCGTAGGGCATTCCCCAGCCGTATCTTCCCCAGCCCATCATCGGATAACCCACCATGGGATAACCGCCATAATAATTCCTGCGAACGCGTTGGGTGTAGGTATGAAATTGCAGCAACAAATCCGGATTCTGGGTTTCTCTTACCAAGCCTCTGCCGTTCAGCGCCTCGTCAAAGGCCTTTTGTATCCGCTGGCGGGAATACGTGCTGCTGTACATCGGGTTTTGATTTTTTTTCATATCCGGCACAATCCAGTTATAGGTGCGGGCCGGTGCACCTTCTGCCACTTTGGAACGAGGGTTATTCGCAAAAACCACACTGCTTAAAATGCTAAGCACTCCCAACACAATCAGATTCTTTTTCATTTTTACGATGATTAAATTTTTAATACTCAGAAAACAGTTTTCCTTAAAAAAATAAACATGGCATCTGTGGAAGGGCGGGCACGAAACCCGCCCCTACGGATTTTCATCACAAACCAATCGCATAATATTGTGTTTCCTGACTTCCCGGATAAACACCTTCGATCATGACCCCACCTTTTTTACCTTCCAATGCTTTCATTGCCTGCTGCACGCTCCCCACGGGTGTTTTATCTATTTTTGTAATAACGAATCCGTCCTGCATATCCGTATTCTGACGGACTTTTCCAGCATTAATCTGGCTCACTTGTACGCCGTGTTCCACGTCCCAGGCTTTTTTCTGCTGAGCAGTCAGATCCTGCAATTCAATTCCGAGGTTATCGAGCGTCTGTGCGGATTTCTCTGCGACCATTGTGCCGGCGCTGCTCTTTAAGGTTACGGTAATCACTTTTTCGGAACCGTCGCGGTTGACGTTGACCACAACCTTGTCGCTCGGTTTATGCTGTGCAATCGCCTCTTGCAACTGGGCTACACTTTCTACCGTGTGCCCGTCGATTTTAGTGATTACGTCTCCTACTTTGATCCCCGATTCGCGGGCTGCACTTTGTTCAGCGAAATTTTCAACGCGGACGCCTTCATCTACTTTAAGATCATAAGCCTTCACTTTTTCGCCGTCTACCTCACTGATACCCACACCCAGATAACCGCGTTGCACAGAACCGAATTTTGAAATATCTTCGACAACTTTATGCGCGATACTCGACGGAACGGCAAAAGAGTAACCGGCAAACTGACCCGTCGGACTCGCAATGGCTGTGTTAATCCCGATCAGGTTTCCATTCAGATCCACCAGCGCACCACCCGAATTCCCGGGATTTACTGCTGCGTCCGTCTGGATAAATGACTCGACCGGCGCTTTTGAATTTTCACCCAAAATATTGATACTGCGTCCTTTTGCACTCACAATACCTGCCGTAACGGTCGACGTGAGGTTATAAGGATTTCCAACCGCAAGCACCCACTGTCCTACCTTGACATTCTCCGAACTGCCGAAAGAAAGGGCCGGAAGGTTTTTCGCTTCAATCTGGATCAATGCGATATCCGTGTTAGGATCCGAGCCGATCACCTTGGCTTTAAAGGTACGTTTATCGGCAAGAGTTACTTCCAGTGACTCAGCTCCCTGAACCACGTGATTATTGGTGACGATATATCCGTCCGGATTGATGATCACACCCGAACCCGAAGCCTGCGGTTTTTCGCCCCTGCCCCTTCCCTGCGGCGCATCTTGTCCAAACGGATTTCGTCCGCCAAAGAATTCTTTCAACTCATCAGGCACTTCCATCTGGCTTACCGTCCTTTCTGCTTTGAGGGTGGATTTGATATGCACGACGGCGGCCGTTGCTTTTTGAGAAGCAAAAGAAAAATCCGCCGGGATCATCGCCACATTGGCACCAGTACTTTTTTCGTCCAGCCTGGCCTTTACAACCGGCATGTTGGATTCCACCCAGTTTGAGATGGTGTCTGGTTTGCTCAGGTGCTCATAGGTGGCGTAAGAAGTACCGCCCAAAAATGCGAAAGCCAGTGCGGCAGGAGCTAATTTCTTAATATTTTGTTTTTCGAACATGACTACAAAAGATGATAAGTTGAAAGATGAATTAACTCACAAGAGAGACTTTTCGGGAAAGCCAGCTGAACCTTGCCGCCGGCCTCTCTTGATTGTTATTTCAAAATTGCACTACGATCCTGTTGTAATCTTGTAGGAATTCTGAAGAGATTCTGAAGTTTTAAAATTTTTCGTTTTGTTCTCTCAGTTCGCCTTGAATCCGATTTTATCGTTGATAAAAAGCAGATAACGGGTTTGCAGTTTTGAGCTCCTCTTGTAGTGATCCAGAAAACCCAGTTTCAATTTTGTAATATGAAAATTCCGTGGCGTCGCCAGAATTTCAGCGTCCACCCCGGCTTTGAGCAGACTATCCCCGACTGCGGCTGTGGTATACAGATAACAGGGATTGTTTTTAATGAAATGCCCGAGCTGTGCATTACTTTTTATAAGTCTCACATCACCAGGGGAATAAAATTCAAAAGAGTACGAAAACGATTGATAGGAAGCCACCGGAATCTCATCGTCATTTCGTGCATCGATCAAACGGGCGGCCTCCGTACCCGATTGATACCGAAGTAAAAATGGATAAAAGAAATAAAACAAAAATACATAGAGCATAACCGACGTCGCATATCCTTTAAAAAGCAGCTGACTTATCGGAGCGCGCAACCTGACAAAAGTAGCACCAAGCGTCAGCGTTACGGTGAAAATCGCACCCGCCATGGCATACTGCAATTTGGTAAAAAACAGCAGCCAAAGGATTAACACGCACAAAACATACATCAAAATGGTTTGGAAAGTGACAAGTCGTTTCAGGATTGGATCCTGTGCTTTTTTGTATAGAAAATAACCTGTGAGTATTGAAAAATAAGGGAACTCGATCACGATATAATGCGGCAGCTGAAATTTAGACAACGAAAACAGCACAAACGTGATGATGGTGCTGCCATAGATAGTCCACCGCACCGGATTCGGTGCCCTGTCAAACCTGACCATATGGATAATTGCCGCAATCAGTCCTATGGACCAGGGTAGAAACGCCCATAATGTGGTATGCAAAAAGAAGGTAAGATCACCCTTTCCCTTGATCGGACCGGTATTAAAAAAGCGCCCGAACTGACTGTCCCAAAAGAAAAAACGGAGACCAGAAACGTTGGTCCTACCGAAAACAACTTTTTCGGGATGAAGGTCAAATTGCTGATACAAACAAAACAATTCTGGAAGAATAAAAACGAAAGTCAACGCAAGAAAAAGCCACCAGCGATAATTGAGAAGCTGTTGCCACTGCTGCGTAATAGCCCAAAATATCAGCCACCCGCCACCCAGCGTGATTAAAACAAAAATGCCCTTTGTCATGATCGCACAGGCTGAGAACAGGGCCGCCGCAAAAATATGAATCCAGTGCTTCCTTTCATAAATACACAACATATGCCAGATCGCGGCAATAATGCAGGTAGTCAGATACGGTTCTGCGCGGACATCAAAATTAGCCAGCGTGCTGTGCAAGGCGACGGTATAAATCAACACTGAAATTCTAGCAACGGTATGATTAAACAAATCCCTCGCCGTCAGATAAGTATACAAGAGACTCACCAGCCAGAACAGGAAAGCAGGTAGCTTGTAAGCAAAGCCGTCGATCCCCAGAAACTTGTAACTGATAGCTGCCATCCAAAATGGAAAATGCGGTTTGTCAAGCCAGTCGTGCCCATCACCATAGAGATTAATCCAGTCGTTATGCTGCACGATGTGTTTGGCAATGGTTGCGTAAAGAGCGCCGTCGGGCTCCATCACGTCCAGCCATAAACCCGGCACATTCAATAAAATTCCAAGCATGAGCAGCCAGGGGAAGTAGCGCTGCAAAGAGATTTCCAGTGTATTCATAGTTGAGCCTCGATGAATTATGACACATTTTAACCCTTTGCCAGAAATAAAATTTTCGTCCCGGGCAATGATTACAAAATGATAATATTCACCTATATCGCAGAGCGTGCGATTTTGATGCAAAACGGGGACAATTATTTCGGAGGAGAGGAGGTGTACTTACTACGGCTTTCTTCCGAAGGTTGAAGTTTTTGCATAAAAAAAGGAAGGTTAAAAACCTCCCCCTTTCCTTTGTTATTAGCCATGAAAAATCTTTATGTTACCAACTCACGGTCAAAGAATGCCATTCGTTGTCAATATCATATTTTAAAGTTTGCCCGTTTACCTCGCAGATGGTTTTTACCAGCGCAAGGCCCAGACCCAACGAAGCAGATAACGTACTTTCTTTACGAAAACGTTCAAACAACTGCTCAGGGTTCGCGTTCAGGGTTTTTCCCGTATTTCGGACGGATAAAAATCTTTCGCGTAAGATAATAATAATCTTTCCTTTTTCAACGTTATGGCGTATCGCGTTTGTCAATAAATTATTTACAAGAATTTCAGCAAGCGCCGGATGTATCACAAGACCAACGGGTTGCAATTCTGTCTGAATACTTATTTCCCTTTTCACGATCAAATCTTCCAGATCTCTTAATTTCCCATTGATGATCGGAACCAGGTTAACCGGCTCCGTTCCCGCCAGAAACTGCCTGTTTTCTATTTTTGTCAGCAATAATAATGCCTGGTTCAAACGCCCCAGCCGGTTTGCTGCTTCACTCACGCTTGATAATGTAACAAGTTGTGACTCAGTTAAAGTTTCATCCTGGAACAATCCTTCAATTTTTGAGAGGATAACCGCCAGCGGAGTTTGTATCTCATGCGACGCATTTTCAGTAAACTCTTTAAGGTTCTGATAAGCCGTTGCGATCCTGCTCGTGAGCTGGGTAACGGCCTGATTCAGCTGGTCAAATTCAAGCGTTTGTTCACGCTCAAACCTCAAAGTTTCGTGCTGCTGAATCTGGTATTGATCCAGCTTGCCCAATGTTTTGTAAAATGGTTTCCATAAACGTCTTGACAACCAACTATTTAACAACAACAAAGAAACCAGCAGCAGTGCCACAATAAAGGTCACGGTCATTACAACCGCCTCCATAAGTCGTTGTCGTTGAAGCAATAACTTGCTGATCGTTACCCGATACCACTGTCCCAACGCTCGTTCATAAAACACGAGCTGGCGGTAAGGCTGGTATTCGTTTTCTGCAAGATTTAACATAAAAGTTTCCCTGACCAGCATTTTTCCGGGATACCGAACCTCTTCCATCTGCAAACTATCACCAAGCTGCAAAATATAAACCGGCAAAGTTTCCAGATGCCGCAACTGCCAGCGCACTTTTACCTGACTTTGAAACAATTCTTTATTAACCTCACGATCAATAAGATAACGAACTGACACATAAAACAGCCCTGCTCCCAGAAACAGGACCAGCATGGATGTTACCAGTTGGTAGCGCAGGATCTGTACCAGCAGTTTCATTGTTCACTGAATTTGTAACCCACCCCATAAATAGATCTCAGATAATCGGGACAATCTTTGTCCATCAGCTTTTTTCTGAGGTTTTTAATATGTGTGTAAATAAAATCGAAATTGTCCATCAAATCCGCATCGTCGCCCCACAAATGTTCCGCGATCGATTCCTTTGTGAGCACGCGGTTTTTATTAGCGATCAGATAAATAAGCAGGTCATACTCCTTCCGTGTAAGAATAATTTCCTGCCCTTCGACGGACACAAAATGTTCCTGTGGTTCGATGACGATTTTCCCAAAACGGATCTGCTGATTACCCTGAAAACTTCTTCTCCTGATCACTGCCTGCACGCGCGCATTGAGCTCGGACAAGTGAAACGGTTTGGTCAGGTAATCATCGGAGCCTAGATTTAATCCCTCGATCCGGTCGTCAAGCGAATTTTTGGCTGATATGATGATAATCCCGGTCTGCGGAAATTTCCGCTTCAATTCCTTTACCGCATTCAGTCCGTCGCCGTCAGGGAGCATGATATCTACCAGAACGCAATCGTACTGATAGATGTTTATTTTTTCAATGGCCGTTTCATAGTCCGCTGCCCATTCACATATGAAATTTTCCCGCTGGAAATAATTCTGGATACTGGTTGCCAGCGCTTTTTCGTCTTCTATGAGTAATAGCTTCATGCCCTGATATTTTGTACAAAAAAAGCCATGAATTCTGGTGCAATTCTGTACTTGGCTTAAAAATTATTTCTTACCTGTACCGAGCCACAACAGCCCGTCGATCACAAGCTTATTCTGTATCTCATTATCAAAGGTATAGGACAGCGTTTTATTGGTTTTACCCTCATAGTCGATATCGTTATGCCCCATATTAAGATACAGCATTTTGTAATTTTTATTGGTCCAAACGACAGGGTAATAACCACTATGCCAGATTTCATGTTTTTTAGGGCCGGTTCCTAAAGGAAAACTGGTCGAATCGATGGATAGTAATATTTTTATATCCGGGTTTTTACGGAGATCATGTTCCCACCGATACCATTCGTTTGGCGACGCCTTAAAAGTTTCAGGGAGATTTTTTGTTGCCGGATTTTTACGATCCTCTACCCGCAGCACGGCAGAAGTTGGCCGCCAGGTATTACTGGCATACTGCCCCGATCCCAGGAATTTTTCATGATACCAGTCCCAGTCCTGATTAAAAGCGGAAGGTGTTAAAGCAAATGCGGCAAAGTGAAAACCCATCCAGGCTCCTCCGTTTTCCATATACTGCTGAAAAGCGGCCCGTTGTTCTGGTGCCTCCGGCCTCGTATCCAGGAACAAAACCACCTGATAATCCGACAAAAACTTCGCATTCAGTTTACTCCAATCGGTTGTTGAGTCGTAGGTGAAATTATTTTCAGCGGCGATTTTCGGGAAAAATTTATTCGCTTCGTGCATATAACTGATGTGCGCCTGATCATTTTTTCCGGTATAAAACGCGATCACCTTAAACTTCGGTTTTTTGCTTTGCGCATCCGCAGTTTGTAATAATCCGGTTAAAAAGATGGCGAATAAGCATAACGGTAAGGCCTTTCGGAGAAAGCAGAACATGGTTTAGGGGTTTAATAGATTAAGGTTTAGAAATTCCGGCTGCATCCGTCCCTTGGGACCGTTTGGCTCGGTTTTGCAATATAGAAGATTTATATCAATACTTGCTTTCGAGTAATCCAACGGTACAAAATACGGGCTATTTCTTTAATGCATTACAACCAGTCCTTTTTCCTGAACCAGTAGTAGATAAAACCTGTGATAATGGCCATCAACACCATTACACCGGGATATCCCAGCCTCATTTTCAGCTCCGGCATGAATTCGAAATTCATCCCGTAAACACCCACAATGAAGGTTAACGGCATAAAAAATACCGAGAAAATAGTCAGCACCCGGATAATTTCA
Source organism: Dyadobacter diqingensis (assembly GCF_024220585.1). Taxonomy (GTDB): domain Bacteria; phylum Bacteroidota; class Bacteroidia; order Cytophagales; family Spirosomataceae; genus Dyadobacter; species Dyadobacter diqingensis. Next base: position 52,219 of record NZ_JAMXKF010000004.1, on the reverse strand, counting down.
TTGGTCCTTTGTGACGACAAGGAGAAATAAATCGTCATCAGGTGGTTGGTGTTCTCAAAAAGCGAATCGTAAATATTGTGAAGTTTCACGTACAGGTCGCGCGTATCCCGCGTGTAGGTATTACCCGGTTCATTATCAATTTTATCCACAATCTCAAAAGTCAGAATGAGAATGCGACGGGTCACATCCACCTTCCTTTTTAGATAGTATAATCCTTCGAGCAAGGATTGTTTTCTATTTTTTAGAAACATATTGGTCTCATAAAACTCAATTTCACGGGTTAACCGCATGGCGTGGTCATCATAGGTCGCCAAGCCCGTTTTGACAATTTCGTTTAGAATATGGTACACCGACTTGCAGTTTTCCGAGTGAATGTACTCATCCCTGATCTTTTCAACCTGCGGCCAGGGTTTCTTATGAATGGTTATAATTCTGTCGTCCTTAATAAAAACCGAAACCTTATCCGTGAGCTCCCTGACCGTATCCGCCTGATCGACAACATCCGCCGTATGCAGTCTGAAAATAATAAAGATATCACCGTCACTGCCCACAGTTTCATATTTTGGAAGGTGGTCGGGCTGAAGACAGTCATTGACAGACGATTCATGCAGTTTGTATTTTTTTGCGATCGTGTGAACCTCTTCGGGATCAGGATCGGTAATATCCAGCCACTCAAACGGATGTTCCTTTTTCTCGGCAATTATCTGCACCATAGATTCAAAAGTTTAATACAAAAAAATCAGGCAGATCTGATGTTTACACACCTTTTCCCGCCTGATTTATTTATATACAACTTTTGTTCCAGTGGTTAAAAACCTTTGAAATTTGCTTTGATCGATTGTAATTGAATTTTCGCCGACGCCTTCATCGTCTGAATGAGTGGGACGGAAGTTCGTAAGCCGCCAGCCGGATAAGGATTATACAAAGCAACAAAACCTATGGTTTCGTCATCTGTCACTACGACCACAACTTTGTTATCGGTGTAAAAATAGAATCCGTCCTCTTCACCTAACTCTTCATATCTTTCTGCTAAGAAAAGAGCGGCTTCGTCAAGAACAGGCTTGGTTTCTGTAAAAATAAGTGCTGACTGGATTAGTGCATTTTTTCTAAACCCGTATGCCACGCCTCTCAACTTTGCATTCTCCGCCTTGTAAACAATGGTGGCTGTGTCTTCCTGCAACACAGTCCGCTTTTCTTTCGCTTTTACAGCCGCCTGGTTTGCCTTAAAATCCGTAACCGGTTCCACACACAAAGTGCTATAAGGGTCAACGGTAACTTTCGACTGAAGTGTTGTTTTGCCATCCGTGGAGGCAGCCTTGATGGTGGTGGTTCCTATGCGCCGTCCGGTAAACTTACCGTTCTGGTCCACTTTCCCAACGATTGTATCGCTGGATGTCCATTTAAAAGTGGTGGCACCAACCGCCTCGGTACCTTTTGTTAAGGCAAACTGATGGGTATCGTCGTAGTGCAGCTTCAAATCGCTATCGCTCAAAACAATTGCCGGCTCTGCTTCTTTGTCCTTCGAGCAGGATACAGACAGAGCAGCGAGGAATAAAAACAGATATAGTTTTCTCATAATGTAAGTGTTAGGAAGTGAAGAAATGTAATGATAGAAATTATTTTACGCAAAAACTAGCCAGTTACTAACTGGAAACGATATTTCCCACCAACGGCCAGGAGATTATCCGGTGCTGCTATTTAGTTACCCCAAAAACGAAAACTTTTACTCCATTACACGACAATATGTTGTACAATTTTGCAAAACAAATACGGAACAAATTCTCATAGAATTTACGGATAACTAATCAAAAAATCACCTGTTTCAATTAATAATCATGAAAGCAATCATTTTAGAAGCTTACAACACGCCCCTTAAAGTCGTTACAACGGATAAGCCTATACCGGGGAATGGAGAGGTTTTGGTGCGCGTTAAGGCCAGCGGAGTAAATCCTCTCGATCTCAAAATAAAAGCCGGCCAGGCCGGACATGCCCAACAACCGCTTCATAAAATTCCCGGTATCGACATGGCAGGAATTGTGGAGGCCGTCGGAGAAGGTGTTTCTAAATTCAGCCCTGGTGACGAAGTCTACGGAATGATTGGCGGTATTGGCGGAAACCAGGGATCACTCGCAGAATACGTTGCGGCAGACGCCGATTTGCTAGCAATCAAACCCCGAAATTTTGACATGCGTGAGGCCGCAGCGCTACCGTTAATTTTCATAACCGCATGGGAAGCACTCGTGGACAAAGCACATATAAAGGCGGGGCAAAAGGTACTAATTCATGGCGGTGCCGGCGGAGTCGGGCATATTGCCGTACAGATTGCGTTGGCCAGCGGAGCAAAAGTGTTTACCACTGATTCTCCACTGAAACATGACTATATCCGCTCCCTGGGTGCCACACCGATCGATTACACAACCAAAACCGTCACACAATATGTTGACGAACTTACCAACGGCGAAGGATTTGATGTGATTCTTGATACCATTGGAGGTGAAACACTGGACCAGTCCTTTCAGGCCGCGAAAGTGTATGACGGTCATGTGGTGAGTATTCTAGGCTGGGGTACCCATGCATTGGCTCCGCTGTCCTTTCGAGCCGCTACGTATTCAGGGGTTTTCACGCTTCTCCCCTTACTGACAGGTAAAGGTCGCGCCCATCATGGTAAAATTCTGGAAGCGGCGAGCAAAATGGCGGAAGAAGGCAAGCTGATTCCTCTGGTTGATCCACGCCGCTTTTCTATGGATTCGGTTGAAGATGCATACGAGTCTTTAAAAAACAAAACAGCCAAAGGCAAGGTTGTGATTGAAATTCCGGATTACAATCTGTAAAACATAACAATTGGAGGAATTTGAGTTGTCCACTTCCTTAATTGAATAAGCCAAATCGGGAATAAACCAAAATCCCGGAGAAATGAAATTATTATAGAAAACATAGAGAACAATCAATTCCATAAAGTATCCACTAGCCAAAATCCCGAAGGGGTGAAATCATTGTAGAAAACATCGAAAACAATCAGTCCATAAAATATCCACTAGCTAAAATCCCGAAGGGGTGGAATCATTGTAGAAAACATCGAAAACAATCAGTCCATAAAATATCCATTAGCCAAAATCCCGAAGGGATGGACTTATTGTAGAAAGACGTCGAAGATCCAAATCTGAACCCTGAAAGCGTGACATAGGTTTTGCATCTCGTTCCGTTGCCGGTCTCAAAATCTGCCACCCCGATGGGGTTTTGATCGGAGTCGGGCATTTGTTTTCTACAATAATATCATCCCTCCGGGATTGTTTCTTGGCTATTGGCACTACTGAAAAGTCATCACAACCGATAAGTCAAACTGATACAAGAATTTGAGTTGACTACCCCCTCAATTGAATAAGCCAGATCAAAAACAATCAGTCCATAAAATACCCGCTACCCAAAATCCCGAAGGGATCGATTTATTGTAGAAAAGACATCGAAGAACCAGATCGGAACCCTGAAAGGGTGACATAGGAATTGCATCTTGTTCAGTCGCTGGTCTCAAAATCTGCCACCCCGATGGGGTTTGGATCGGAGTCGGGCATTTGTTTTCTACAATAAATCCATCCCTCCGGGATTGTTTCTTTGCCATTGGCACTACTGAAAGTCATCACAACTGATAAGCCAAACTGATACAAGAATTTGAGTTGACTACCCCTTCAATTGAATAAGCCAGATCAAAAACAATCAATCCATAAAATATCCGCTAACCAAAATCCAGAAGGGGTGGAATCATTGTAGAAAACATCGAAAACAATCAGTCCATAAAGTATCCACCAGCCAAAATCCCGGAGGGATGGCATTATTGTAGAAAAGACATCGAAGATCCATATCGGAACCCTGAAAGGGTGACATAGGAATTGCATCTTGTTCCGTCGCCGGTCTCAAAATCTGCCACCCCGATGGGGGTTTGATCGGAGTCGGGCATTTGTTTTCTACAATAATTTCATCCCTCCGGGATTGTTTCTTTGCTATGGGTATTCTACTGAAAAGTCATCACAGCCACTAAGCCAAACTGATATAAAAATTTGAGCTGACTACCCCTTCAATTGAATAAGCCAGATCGAAAACAATCAGTCCATAAAATATCCACTAGCTAAAATCCCGAAGGGATGGACTTATTGTAGAAAGACGTCGAAGATCCAAATCTGAACCCTGAAAGGGTGACATAGGAATTGCATCTTGTTCAGTCGCCGGTCTCAAAATCTGCCACCCCGATGGGGTTTGGATCGGAGTCGGGCATTTGTTTTCTACAATAATTTCATCCCTCCGGGATTTTGCAAATTGGTATTCTACGGATAGGAATGATTTTCCGATGTGGTCTTTCTGTTATTCTTTGTTCGCAACATCGTCAATTAGCACCCGACGAGACAGACTGACAGAAATGTTACAATTCATTAAACATAACCCAAAAAAGCGTTCACATGATGATAATTACTGCCGGTAGTTATGACAATCGTCATATGTTTCCCAGCCGTATTTCACGAACTTTAAACTAAAAATAAAACCCTGATTTACAACAGAAAAATAAATAAACACGCCATACCGATTTTAAAACAAAACCTTTGAAGGAACTGCGGTGTTGCATGAACAGGAACTCACGGTTACCCTGAAAGCCCGGATTCATCAGCATTCAGACCTGTAACATATCCTCTTTTATTATGTCAAATTTGATTATTGTTCGCCACGGCCAGTCTGAATATAATTTAGAAAACCGCTTTACAGGCAGCACAGACATCGAGTTAACCGACGAAGGGATCGTTGAAGCAACAAAAGCAGGAGCGCTGATCCGGCATTACCCGTTAAACGAAGCCTATACTTCGGTACTTAAAAGAGCAATTCACACGCTCAACATTATTTTGAGAACCATTAATCAGCCGTCTCTGCCTGTCACGAAAACGCCTGCGCTGAATGAACGGAGTTATGGGGATCTGCAAGGACTGGATAAGTTGGAAATGACAAAAAAATACGGGGAGGCGCAGGTGCTTTCCTGGCGCCGGAGTTATGACATCATTCCTCCTCACGGCGAAAGCCTGAAAGATACCTACGACCGCGTTGTCCCCTATTTTGAAAAAGAAATTAAACCCAAGCTCGCTGCCGGCAAAAACATCCTCATTGTCGCGCATGGGAATAGTTTACGTGCGCTTATGATGTATCTTGAAAATATTGGTCACGATGAAATTTCTGATATAAACCTGGCGACCGGAGTTCCCAGACTTTATGAATTTTCGTCTCAGATGGTCGTTAATAAAGTCGGATACCTTGAATGAATTCCGACAAATATTTCGTAAATCTGATTCATTGAAATGCCCTTAAAATAGAATGTTATGAAAAAAATACTGGTGCCATGTAATTTTTCCGCATATGCAGAAATGGCCATACAGTTTGCCACGGAGCTGGCGAGAGTTAACAACGCCGAAATTTTGCTTTTGACTGTTTTACAAAACCCGGACCCAGGAATGCCGGTTGATACTGAGGAAATTGCGTTGTCAACCGAGGCTCAGAAACAGAAATTTGTCCACTTTATGAAGAGCGATAACCATCCGTCGGTGGCAGTAAGTCACCTGGTACGGCATGGTCAGATTACCCCCATCGTGCTTGAAGTGATTGAAAAGAACCAGATCGATATTGTTGTGATGGGAACGCATGGTTCGAGAGGCTGGAATGAGTTTTTCATGGGATCCAATGTTGAAAAAATTGTCCGGACCTCACCGGTTCCCGTTTTTGCGGTCAAGAAAAAAACAACGATGAGGTCGGTTCACAATATTGTTTTTCCGACCAATCTTAAACTAAATCAAAAAGATGTCGTTGAAAAGATCAAAGCCATACAGGAAATGTTCCGTGCGAGACTGCATCTGTTGCGCATCAATACAGACGAAGAGCAAGAGGAAAGCGAAGTACAGACGGCTCTGGAAGCATACGCATCCCATTATCAATTAAGCAATTATACGATGAGTGTGAGAAATACCGACGATGTCAGACAGGGTATTCTGCAATTCGCCCGTGAAATGAATTCGGATATGATTCTGATGGCCACGCACGGGAACAGGGATCCGAAGGATATGTACAAGCAAAGTATCACGGCCGATGTGGTCAATCATGCCAACCTGCTGGTATGGACCTGTTGTACAGAAAAAAGGGTACATCCGGTCGATGACCTTGTTTAGATTATTTTGGCACAATAATTTTATATTTTTCCCAGGACAAAAAGGTACATCAAGTACCTTTTTTTGATTCATCAATCAAATTAAAAAGGAAAAAAATGAAAGTCAATCGTTTTGGAAGATATACGACGGCCGCCATTGTGATCGGCGGTATTATCGGTACCTATTTTTTCAGCCGTCCCCGCAAAAACACGTTGAAAACGCCACTCGATAAAAAGCGACAGGATAAAGTTGACCGAAATCTGGTTACGCCTGCAAACGCGACTTTCGGCATTGTGTGGTCTGCGATTTATGTGGGCACCGTTGCTTTGGCCATTCATCAGGCCATGCCGTCACAACTGCAAAACCCTAGATATCACAAGGCACAATCCTGGTTACGGCTTAATTATTTGTCAACCGCCATTTTCGGATACTTTTTTGCTAAATCAGATAAAAAGAGTCGTATCGGTGCAGCGATTACGACCATCAGCATGCTGCCAGCCGCGATCGGTCTTCACCGGGCGCTGGAAATTGGTCAGACCGACGTGAAAGGAGCTGAACACATTTTACGGAAATTTATCAGTTTGTATACAGGCTGGCTTACTGCTGCCACCGCTGTCAGTGCTACTACACTCGTTCAGGAGGCTGGTTATGCCCGGGAGCCGGACGAAGCGAAAAAATGGGCGTTGGGCCTCCTACCGGTTACAACAGGGATTGGAGCTGCCGTTTCAAACCGCCTGAATGATCCGTACTATTTAATTACCCTCATTACGGCATTAACAGGAATAGCGGTGAAGCAAAAGGACCAAAACCGGGAAATCAGCGTGCTTGCCGGTACTTTATCCACGTATCTGCTCGGTATTTTTGCGAAGAAAATCAAAGAGGAGTCCAGTTATTTTCAGGCAGAGGTTGTCTAAAAAACGATCCGCAGTATTTCAGCACTGCGGATCGTCATTCTAATTATATATCAGCAAACTCCCAGGCACTCTGGTAGGCATTCAGCGCTTCCGCATAGGCCACAAAATCTGAATAAAACGGCAGCTGTGAAAGCGTGCCGCTATCGCCGATCACCACCAGTTTTTTCCTGGCCCTTGTCATCGCCACGTTCATTCTTCGGATATCAGACAAAAACCCGATTTCGCCTTCTGTGTTACTTCGGGTCATACTGATGTAAACAATATCCCGTTCCTGCCCCTGAAAACTATCAATGGTATTAACCGAAATTTTGTCACCGTACTTTTGAAGCGCCGGTGAATGTGCCAGCTGCTCTTTAAGAATGTGAATCTGCTGTTTGTACGGAGAGATAACCGCAATGGACGGAAAATTATCCGTACTGAAACCTACCTCCTTATTGTCGGTCAGCTCAGCCGCCAGATAGTTCAGATGCCTGAAAAGGAATGCCGCCTCTTCGGGGTTGGTTGAGCTTGTGCCTTCCAGCTTTTCGTCAAAACCACAGCCCGACGTATCGATGAAAGCTAGCGGCGAGTCTCCGGGAAACAACAAATGGCCCGCCACCGAACGGTGCGCGCGAAGTTTGTTTTCATAAAACACTTTCGATGAATAACCCATAATGGCCTCGTTCATACGGTATTGTTCTTCGAGTAATACCACCGCTTCCGGATGCATGGATGCACATTTTTCGAGCAACGTATTGGCCAACCCCTTCCTGGCAGCCTCACTGGATTTGATCGTTGGCGACAACTGGCAGTGATCTCCGGCCAGCACTACCTTTTGTGATTTCAGTATCGGGATCCAGCAAGCCGGTTCAAGCGCTTGCCCAGCCTCGTCGATCACGACGGTGTTGAATTTCAGATTTCTGACGGTGTAATGATTTGACCCGACCAACGTTGCCGTAATCACCTGCGCTTTCGAAACAAGGTCATCAATGATATACTGCTCCGCTTTGCCCACGTCTTTCATAATTCTGTGTGCCTCGTCGAACAACGCTTTCCGCTGATCACGTTCCGACTTCCCGAAATTCCGCTTATACTTATGCGCCATATTTTTGAACTCATTCGCCTGCTTTTTCAGGGTCTTGATTTCCTTCATACTGGCGTGCCCGGTCATTTTACTATCCAGTGTCAAAGACATGAGACGCTCCGAAACACGGGCCGGATTTCCAACCCGCAACACATTTAATCCCTGATCTGACAGCTTTTCACTCAGCAAATCAACGGCCGTGTTACTGGGTGCCACCACGAGAATCTGTTTATTATCCTGTTTGATCAGCGCTTTGATCGCTTCCACCAGTGTGGTGGTTTTTCCGGTACCTGGCGGGCCGTGGACAATAGCCAGCTCATTGGCCATTAATATTTTATTTACGGCTATCCGTTGCGAATCATTTAATTTCGGGGCGTTATAAAAAGGTACATCCTGCTTAAAAGTCGGTTCTTTTTCACCTGTGAGGATTTTGACCAGGCGCCCTTCGGCATCCTTTTCATCCAGATTACCCGCTGTTTTAAGCGCATTTTGCATTTCGTCGTAACTGTTGTCGTCGAAAAGCAGGTCAATACCCAATTTTCCATCTCTGGACCAGTCGGGTAATTCATCCGTCCGTAAAGTAATTTTCAAACGGTTTCCGCTCTGATGCGTTATCGTCCCCTCTACCCTGTCCTTTTTGGGTTCATGATTTGAAAAAAGCACAGCCGGCATACCAAACCGCAGCTGATGCGAAATATCCTGATGGGTCGTCCTCTCGACTTCAACCGTCAAATAATCTCCTCTGCTCATTTCTGAGCCTCTTATGGCAATCGGATACCAGGCCAGGCCGTTGGCCCTGCGCTCTGAAACCGAACTTGATTCTGTAAGTTTGAGATAAGACTGTCGGTCTTCTTCCCGTTCTATTTTGAGTAATTCAAGCAGCTTTTTAAAATAATCCATGCTGCAAAGGTAATCAATAGGAAAAGTTTTGTCTCCATTTTCAGACAGCCAAAAAGTAATGTTTGCATAACGTAAACATCCTGGAACAAAAATCAGTAAAGCAGTTTCAGTGATTTCTTGCTCCCATTAGATCACAGGTACCACCAACGCAGCAGATAATTGTTTGAATTTTGCAATCATCCGTTTGTTTTTTGTAATTAAAATGACAACCGGACTGCTAAATTTGTATCGTGACATCACCTGAACACTACCCTTTCCTAAACCACGAAAGAGACTGATCAGGAATTAAACTAGCCATTTGAATCATGAAATCGAACGTAGAGACAATCCAGGAATTTTATAACAACAAGAATTTACCAGTCAACCTGCAACAGGAACCCGGGCAATTTAATGTTTTCCGGATCGAAGATTGCGTAGGAAAGAACGGCACACCGGCAAAATACAGCCGGCGCGATTTTTACAAGATCAGTTTGGTCAGAGGAAGCAATATTTATCATTATGCGGATAAAAGTATTGAAACCAAAGGGAGCACGCTGATTTTTTTCAACCCGCAGGTCCCGTACACACTCCATGCGAAAGATGACTCCGACGATAACACAGGCTTCTTCTGTATTTTCAAAGAGTTCTTTTTTACGGAAAAACTACGCGGCGGCATCGGCGACCTGCCCATGTTTATGCCGGGAAATAAACCCTCCTATTCGCTAAGCACGGAGCAGGACAAACACGTCAGCCAGATTTTTCAAAAAATGATCGATGAGCTGAATTCTGATTATCGTTTCAAATATGACCTGATCAGAAATTATGTCACAGAACTGGTGCATTATGCGCTGAAAATGGAAGCGACAGAAACGCTCTATCAGCATACGGATGCCAACACGCGTATTGCATCGATATTTGCGGAATTACTGGAACGGCAGTTCCCGATCGAATCTCCTTCGCAGCGTTTTACCATGCGCTCGGCTCAGGATTTTGCAGAGAAGTTATCGATTCACGTCAATCATCTTAACCGTGCTTTGAAGACTACAACCGGCAAAACCACGTCGCACCATATTGCAGAACGCATTACCAGCGAAGCAAAAGCTTTACTGAAACATTCCAACTGGAATATCGCCGAAATAAGTTATTGCCTCGGATTTGAGGAGGCTGCTCATTTCAACAACTTCTTTAAAAAACAAACAGAAACAACTCCCACGGCATTTCGCTCGGCTTAGGTTTTTGCTGTACTTTCCTCTTTGTAACCTCGCATATAATTTGATTGTTTGAATTTCGCAATCATCCGTTTGTTTGATGCAATAACGCCCGCTCAAATCCGCCATACCTTTGTTCTACAAAACTAAATGAACAAAAAATGGACAATCAACAAGTATGGTTTGTGACGGGAGCTTCCAAAGGTCTTGGTTTGACCCTCACACAGCAATTATTGGCAGCCGGGCATAAAGTGGCTGCAACATCAAGAACAGTAAATGCGCTGACGGGAGCTGTTGGCATTTCAGCAAGCGAGAATTTCCTGCCGCTTGAAGTAACCCTGACCGACGAAGAAAGCGTCAAACTCGCCATCCTGAAAGCCCTTGAAGCATTCGGCAAACTGGACGTAGTTGTAAATAACGCGGGTTATGGTCATTTCGGAACACTGGAAGAATTAACCGACAAAGAGTCCCGCCAGAATTTCGATATCAATGTTTTCGGATCTCTGAATGTGATCCGCCAGGTCATGCCCTATCTGAGAGCACAACGGTCCGGCAAAATTTTCAACATTTCATCGATTGGAGGTTATACCGCCAATTTCGCCGGGTGGGGAATTTATTGTGCTACCAAATTTGCTGTCGCCGGATTCACCGAGGCGCTGGCAGCAGAGGCAAAATCGTTTGGAATCAGTGCAACGGTCGTTTATCCGGGTTATTTCAGAACCAGTTTTCTGACCAAGGAGTCAATGATCGGCCCTGCCTATTCCATTGCTGCGTATGAAGATGCGAGAGCGAGCCAGCAAGCGCATGCGAACGACATCAATGGCAACCAGGCAGGAGATCCTGAAAAAGGGGTTGCGGTTTTGATAGAAGTCGCTGCTCAAACCGAGGTTCCTGTACATCTTTTCCTCGGACAGGATGCCTACGACCTTGCCGCCATGAAAATCGATGTCATTCAACAAGATCTTGAAAGCTGGAAGACACTCGCCACCGCGACAGACTTCGATACCTGATCACCTGTTTTATTTACTCTTTCCAAACTGCATAACCAACACAGAAAAATGGCAAACGAACCGTTTTATCTCGGGACGTGGGTAACCAAAGACGGCCACATCCGGCACAAAATCCTGCCTGGCGGTCGTTATGACGAATCCCGTTGGCACAGAAAAAGCGCTTACCGGGGAAGTTATAAAATCACCGGAAATCATATTGATTACAAGGATGACACCGGTTTCATTGCCGACGGAAAGTTTATCGACGGCATTCTCTACCATGCCAGGATGATCTTATATAAGGAAGAAAATTAGTGCAAAAGGATGCGTGTACTTTTCAAAGCTGCGCATCCTTTTACTTATTTATGGCTCATCCGGCCATTTTCAGGCCTGTTCCGCCAACGGATAACGGAAGTTTGCGGTCGCTTTTTGTTCCAGGATCCTTTCAAGCCGGTTGGCTTCCTCGATCAGTTTTTTGTCTATAAACCGGCCAAAATCAATCTGTTTGCTCAGCAACCCCGGTTTGTAAATGTCTTTGAAAGCAAAGTAGTCCAGCGCAAATTGCCAGCCATCTTTAAGTTTTGTAAACAGCGCCTGGTCCGATTTCAGCAAACGGCCAAAATTGATAATGGTATAATTTTCTTCGTTAATACCTGAAATACAGCTTAATATCTCCTGGTTATAAAAAGTCCAGACCTTGACAAAATGGGACGCGTGATCGGCACAAAGCTGTTTGATCCGCTTGTTGTAAGTCCGCCTTTTTCTCAATTCTTTAAACAAACCTTTTTTTACAATTTCCTGATCCTTAAAATCCACTTTATAAGTCCGGCTGATCAACGAACTTACCGTTGTTTTCCAATCCCGAAAAACAACCAGATAATAGGCTTCCGGAATCAGTTCCCGATATTCTTTTAAAAACAGGCAGGTTCTCGGATCCTTCCATCCCCACTCCCCGACCGCCTTATTCCTGCGTACAATGATCTCCCGAAGTTTTTCTTTTTCCTCCACGCTTAGTGAGTCTACCGGGTGGTCAATAATTCCTGAGTCGTGCAGCTGCATATTCCGCAGCGCCTGGACCTGGAAATTGTAAAATTCCAGATCTTCATAATGTCCGTCTTCATTGCCGATACCGGATCCCAGCAGATTTTCTCCTACATGAAGGCCGCAACGGTATAACCATTGCGTAATTAACGAAGTGCCGGACCGATGCATTCCGGCAATAATCAGCGTTTTATTCTGCATAAATTATGAGTTTAGGATAATATTGTCTTTCGGAATTGGTTGCAACGGGTCGCTCACGCTAAGCTGAGCCAAAATGAAGCCGCATAGGCTTTCCGTGCATTCCTCGATCGTTTTAGACTCAGTATTGATATATAAATCAGGACTTTGCGGATTTTCGAACTGGTCGTTCACTCCGCTAAGGTTATGAAGTTTCTGAGGGTCGCCCTCGGGCAGAAGCGTTCTTTTATACAAACCCTTCGTATCCCTTTTATAGAGCGTTTCAACAGGGCAGTCGAGATGGACCGTTTTAACGTCGGGATAGGAATTGACGAGTTCTCGACGGGTTTCCTCATAAGGATTGATCACACTCATGATGGCAATCATACCGTAGCTTGAAAAACGGCTCGCAATGAAACCCAGTCTGCGTATATTTTCCTGTCTGTCTGCCTTCGAAAAACCGAGATCCTTACATAACTTGCTCCGGTAAACGTCGCCGTCGATAATCTCCACAGCAATTCCTCTCAGGTTCAGCTGCATTTTGGTTTGGGTGGCCAAAGTTGTTTTACCAACTCCGGATAAACCACAGAATTGAATAACCATATTTTCATGAATTTTTATCGATATCGTTCTCAGGTATGTCAAATATTTCTTCGGGGAATTATAGATGATATTGACAAAATCCACCCCCGAATTCTACATTAAAAACCGACCGCCGAGCGTATCTCACTAGTAATTATTGGGCGCTATGCAATTAATACGTCCGAAAGTGATGAAATGTTGCAACGACATTTATTAAGTATCTTTAAAGATACTTGAAGTACAACATCCTTAAAGCCAATACTATGCTGACAAAAAAGCTAAATAACTATTAGTTATTTACTGATAATTAGCTGATTATCGTCATAATTTGAGCATATCAAAGTCATAATCAGCTTCACATGAAAAGGGGAATTTTACATCATCATTTTTTTCATCCTGTAAAAAAAATAGCAGAGGATTGGATAAAAGTCCACTTAACGAATACTTATATGAACACGCCAGTTTACATCACAGCCGACGAAGCTGTCAAACATATCAAATCAGGAAATCGCGTATTTATCCATGGAAGCGCGGCAACGCCGGTCCGCCTGGTAAAAGCGCTTCAACGCAGACATTGGGAACTTAAAAATGTTGAGTTTATCAGCATCACGACGCTTGGTGACCTGGATTTTAATAATCCTGCGCACCATAACAGTTTCTTTTTTAACTCGCTCTTTGTTTCAGCTAATACGCGTTCCGTGGTCAATAGCGACTACGGCGACTACGTTCCGATTTTTCTGAGCCAGATTCCTCAGCTTATCAAAAGCGGGAACATGCCTGTTGATGTAGCATTAATACAGGTATCCCCACCGGATGCCCATGGTTTTTGTTCGCTTGGCACGTCAGTGGATATTGCCCGTTCGGTTGTTGACACAGCCAAATTCATCATTGCCCTCGTAAATCCGAATATGCCAAGAACGCATGGTGACGGTTTTGTTCATAGCAGCAAAATCAATGCGATGGTTTGGTGCGACGACAGTCTGCCGGAGGTTGATTATGCCCTCAACGTAAAAATTGCGACTGTTCAGATCGGTGAAAATATTGCTTCGCTTATCGAAGATGGCGCCACGTTGCAGGTAGGTATAGGCGGGATTCCTGACCAGGTCCTTAAAAATCTGAAACATCACAAACACCTGGGATTACATACCGAAATGTTGTCCGACGGCGTTATCCCGCTCATTGAAAGCGGTGTGATCGACAACAGTTTAAAAAAGCTGAACCGTGGAAAATCGGTCACTTCTTTTATGGTAGGCACGAAGAAATTGTATGATTTTGTCAACGACAATCCGGCTATTCGGGTAATGGATATCGGATATGTCAACGACACGAGCATTATCCGTCAAAATCCAAAAGTTACTGCGATCAACTCTGCTTTGGAAGTTGATTTAACAGGCCAGGTTTGCGCCGATTCCCTCGGTACCTATCAATACTCCGGCATTGGCGGGCAAATGGATTTTATTCACGGGGCTTCACTTTCGCAGGGCGGGAAACCGATTATTGCATTGCCATCCGTTACGTCGGCCGGCGCTTCTCGGATTGTTCCATTTTTGCGGGAAGGTGCCGGCGTTGTCACAACCAGAGGACATATTCACTGGGTTGTCACAGAATTTGGCGTCGTGGATTTGTTTGGCAAAAGTCTGAAACAACGGGCTCGTGCGCTGATCAGCATCGCTCACCCCGATCATCGCGAATCACTGGAAAGGGCATTTTGCGACCGTTTTGGAAGTTATCACCGCCCCGCAATCACGGGTATTTCTGACCGTATCTTTCATCCATGAGGTTTAGGGGGTAGCAACCGCAGCATGTTTTTTACCCGTCGGATGGCCGAAAAAGCCATCCGACGGGACGCCCGGTCCGACGGCTCTTCCGGCTGTCGGACCGGTAAAAAACAGAAACTTTTAACTATATCTTACTCAGAAAACCTCTGCCGCCTTTCGCTTCAAAACAAAAGCACTGATGAGCGACACAACCACCCCGACCGGCACGATTTCCGAATAGGACATCACCACCACCACCAATGGGTTTTTGTACATATCAATCCAGCCTGCCATTTTCTCGGTTTCTTCTTTGATTTCTTCCTGCGTGCCGCCATTCAGTCGGATTTGATCAATCATGTGACTGGAATATTTGTCCATAAAATCCGGGACAAAGAGGTAATATTCAAACAACCAAGCGACTACATACATGGTTGAGGCTACCAGTGTAATGTAAAGACCTATTTTAAAAGCAGTCCCAAACGTGACATGTCCCTGGTTATATTTATCCCTGAAGTTTTTCACACCGACAAAGATCATTGAAAAAGCCAGAACCATGGTCGCATACCCAAGAAGCATACTCCCTTCAAAGTTCTTCGTGGTGTAACAATGGATCGTAGAGGCCAGCATCATCGCGGTGACAATCGCACCTGCAATAAATCCGCAAACAAGAACAATTCTTTTCATTTCAGGAGTAGTTTTTGATTTGACATGAAGCAAAGGTGAACGTTAACCCACGGTTTCCACTCATACTTTTGGGTGATTTTGCAAACTTCCCCGGTTTTCACCTGAAAGTATGACCATAAATCAGGCAATGATTTTCAGCCTCTTGGCCTTGTCGATGGCCTGCGTCCTGCTTTTGACCTCCATTTTGTAAAAAAGATTAGAGGAGTGGGTCTTCACCGTATTCAACGAAACGAACAGTTGCGAGGCGATCTCCTGATTACTTAATCCGTCTGCAATGAGTTGGAGCACTTCCAGTTCCCGTTTGCTTATTCCCAGTTTTTCAAATTCGGTTTCATTAAGCACGAATGCCGGGTTTTGTTCAACGAAAATCTGCTTTTCCACAACAATGGTTTTCATTTCAGGCTTGCTTAGCTTGTGCGCCAGCCATATACCCAAAGCCGTAAAAATTACCGCTATCGCCCCGGCATAAATTTCAAAAGCATGATCGATGATGATAAACCGAAGTTCAAGCCATTTCAGCAAAAACAGCAGTGCAGCCAGCGAAACGCCGTATCCTAATGTCCGTTTATATTTTGCCGGAAAATTCAAGAGCATCTGAACATCGGTTTTCGTATAGTCAAAAATATAATATTTTACGATTTCCCTGACATCCCGCTGTCTTTTCTGATAAGCTGCCTGCTTTATTCTGAAATTTATCATCGCTATGTTGAGTATTTGCAGGACAAGTACGGGCTTTTATCAGCATAACAGATCCAGTTCCCAGCATTTTCAGCATCGAATTTTATCCTTTCAGAATATGTCGCACATCCAGAATTTTTCGATTTCGTCGTTCCTGTTTTTTGCAGCGACTTCGCTGTCTGTGGCACAGCAGGCCAATGTAAACCTGGACTGGAACCCGCAGAAAAACACAGAAAACCTGGTGCCTTATGGTGGTAATGTGGTTTCTCCCGAGGTGCGCGATGACCAGACCATTACGTTCCGTTTGAAAGCGCCCGATGCGCATGATGTCCGTCTGACCGGCGGCCCAATTTTGCTGGCACTGGGTGTAAAAGATCCCGTCCCGTTCAAAAAAGGGGATGATGGTTTATGGACTTTAACCGTTGGACCGGTAAAACCCAATATTTATGTTTATCGTTTGTTACTGGATGGCGTGCCGGTCGTCGATCCGAACAACACGATTACCGGCTCCTCGAATCAGCCAGGATACAGCAGTGTGGTCGTTCATGGCAGTGCACCGGCTTATTACGACGCGCGTAAAGTTGCTCACGGAAATGTCGTGAGGCATATTTATCACTCCGATGTGCTGAATGGAGAACGCGAAATGTTCGTGTACACGCCTCCCGGATACGATAGCAGGAAGAAATACCCGGTGTTGTATTTGTTAGGTGGCAGTGGTGAACTAGCGTCGGGGTGGAGCCTCGATGGCCGTGCCAACTTTATCGCTGACAACCTCCTTGCCGAGGGGAAAATGGTTCCGATGATTATTGCGATGCCTAACAATCAGGTACTGCACCGGAGCGACCCCAAACATTTGGAAAAAACATATGTGTTGTTTGAAAAAGAACTCCGGGGGCAAATCGTCCCTTTTGTTGACAAGAATTACAACACCATAACCGATCGCAAAGGCCGGGCCATCGCCGGGTTATCCATGGGTGGGCGTCACACACAGATGGTCGGCATGAACGATCTCGACCTTTTCAGTTCATTCGGGATCCTCAGTGCCGGCGATCTTGGAACCGAAAAAATGAATGCGGCTTTCTTCAATGACCCAAAAGTGAAAGATAAGGTTGACTACTTATTGATCGGCCTGGGCAGCGGTGAAATTGATTTCGTAGGAAAGCGTTCGGCATCCACGCATGAAACGCTTAAAAAACATGGTATCAAACATGAATATTTCATCGGCGGCGATGGCGCACACGACTGGGGTACCTGGCGACTTTTACTGCACGACAAATTACTACCAAATCTCTGGAAGAAGAAGTAAGAGACGCAACAGATAAGAACTTATCTGTTTTTTAAAAAGTTATCACGTGTTTCCATCAAGGCAAAACCCAAGAGATTAAGCCCGTTCCATTGGTTCGGGTTTTTCGTTTTTTCATCGGCAGCCGCCAACCCTATGCCCCAGATCGTATCCACGGGACTAGCCTCCACCAGGATCCGGTCATTCGTATTGATCAGAAACCTTTTCAGATCAGGATGCTGGCCAAACTTGTGCATGGAACCTTCGACAACGATTTCAAAGCGTTTTTCCAACCAGATATTTTCGTCAAAATCACGGACCAGCCTGCCCAGTTCTTTGGCTTCGGCAGGAGATTTGTCACCGACAATTTTCTCGAAAATATCGTGATTATCAAATAGCAAAGCCTTTTGAGCCATCATCCAGTGTTCAGCCGTCTTATAAATTATGCCATCCACAACGAAAGGTGCTACCCACCACTGACTGAAACACGACGATGTGATAATACCGTTGCGGTCGGGCTGATGCCCCCAGAAAAATACAAATTTGAGACGATCTTCAAGTTCAAAACGTTCAACAAGCCAATTTAAGTTATACTTCACGCGTCAGTTACGATATGGTTAGAATGGCGATTTTCTTTTTAGCACAGACAACCACTACAAAAATCACTTGCCGCGCTCCGCTATTTTACTTAGAATGGTATAATCGACATAAAACGTTCCAAATGGTATCAGACAAGCCAATAAAACCTTCCAGGTGGTCTCTTCGAATTTCCATTTGTACTCCAAACCGACGCTCAGTGTGTTGATTACAAACAACAGAAACAATATACCATGAACCGGTCCCATGGTTTTAACAAGCGACGGATCATGATAAGCGTATTTCAACGGCACTGCCACACCAACCAAAACAATCAGCGATAATCCTTCCAGTAAGGCCACCAGACGCAGCCTCCCGATTTTTGTTTTAAAAAATTTCATCATGTTAAAAAGATCTGAAAAGAGGTCTGTTGGCCAAAGGTGAAAACGGCCAGGGAATAGCCATGAATATGATTAAAAGGGCAATACCAAAAAATAAGGTCATGGTTTGAAACTTGGCCGCGTCGGTCTGCTTGCGTTTTGCCACTGACGATCCGATGGTGATAACGAAAATGGCAATCGTCATCAGGATAATGTGTATCATCCCGAAAAACCTGAAATCAATCTGTTTGACCGCCTCATGATAATTTGTCCGAAAATAAGCGATGATCGGGCTGTTGAAATACAACACATATCCGATCGTGAGCTGGATATGGGATATCGTCGCGGTAATGTGACGGACGGTATCATCAGTTTTACTGAACGCACGTTTTCCAAACCAGCCACGGACTCCACAGAACAACGCATACAAAAGACTGATCAGGACTAACCACCTGAAAAGCGAATGAAAAAATAACAAATAGGGATACATGCACATTTAAATTTTACCTGACAAAGGTCATCCTTAATGATGTTTTGCGTTAGGACAGACGAGGGTACTTTTAGGATATTTCAATCCCCTTCCGGAATTCACTGGGTGTCACAGTTTCATATTTTTTGAATAATCGGGTAAAATACGACTGATCTTCGAAACCAACTTCCATAGATACTTCGCTGATCGACAGGGCTGACTGACACAACAATACCTTAGCCTCCGAGATAATCGCTTCGTCAATCCACTTGGTCGGAGATTTCCCGGTAATCGTCTTAACGGTTTTATTCAGATGATTGGGTGAAATATGGAGCAGTGACGCATAATCGGAAACCAGGTGTCTGGCTTTGATATTTGAAAAAATCAATTCCTTAAAACGGTTCGTGATGTGCACCGCGGCAAACTGATTGCTGCCTGATAACGGCTCGTAAACGCTTTGTACTTCACAGAAAAGCGCATGCAGATAGGTCTGATAGATCAGTTGGTTTTTTAAACCATGATGGGTGTACTCGAACAACAGCCGCTGAAAGAGGTTCAGCACAAAGCCGGAAGTTTTGACATCCAGTTTTATGTGCGGATTTCCCCAAACCCTCAGAAATTCAAATTCCTTCCAAAGATCATTTTTAGCAAATTTGCCAAGCAAAAAATCGTTGTGAAAACCGGTGATATAACCCTTATTTACATCACCGGTTTGAAAAGAAAACACCTGCCCTGCCGGAACAAAAAGCATTTCATCTTTTGCCGCCGTATATTGCTCGCTGCCAATTTTCATCACCGCTTCGCCCTCCGTAACGTACAGACAATTGTGGATTGTAGATCGGGAAGCCGGCACGGGACGTGTCACCAGTTTATACATTTCTTCCAGTCTGGTCACAAAAAAATTATCGGTTTCTATCTTCGCAATGGTCTTTAATTCCTCCGGCTGCATAAATTTGCTGGTGAAGGCGCGCGTATTGTAAAGCTTAATTTTATCCGTATCTGCCATAATTTCTCTGTCAGGTTCCCGCCGAAACTTACTTTGTCGCGCGCATGATTACAATCGGGCGATCCACAAATTCACCTAAATTGCTCTGTGTCGTCTCAATTTCTTCTATCGTTTCACTCACTGAAAACCCTGACTGCTTCAAAAGTGTTTCAGCCAGATTTTTGTCATACAACTGAAAACCAAATTTTGTAAAAGGCAACTGTTCCATGAAACTTTTGTCAGAAAACACCAGGCTAAAAACGCCACCGGGTTTCAGAACTCTGAAAATCTCCTTCGCATAAGCAACAGGATCCTGCCAGAAATACACGGTATTGACTGTAAATATCTTGTCAAAAAAATCATCCTGAAAATCCAGTTTATTACCATCGGATAAAGTAAAAATGGCTTTTCCGCTCGCCACCAAATCCTCATTTGACTTATTGGCTTCTAATATCATGGTTTCGGAAATATCGATACCATGGTAAATAACCTTTTCCGCCACCCCGATAATGGAACCGACGTGAGAGCCGTTGCCAGGCCCGATTTCCAAAATCGTTTCACCTGTTTTTATATCCAGTGATTCAACACCACGATTAATCATATTTGCATTGCTGAGGTTCATGCGCTCACCGGTTTTCACGCCATTGGCACCATCAGGATTACCCAGTTGTCGGGCCACTTCTTTCAATTCTTCTTCACTCCATTCTTTTTTCATTTTCAATCACAATTGTTTTCGCAGACAATTTAATCAGGAATTTGTCGGAGTGAGCATTTCTTTTCATTATTTTACCTGAGAATTTGTTTAGCCGTCCGACGGTGAAAAACCGTCGGACGGCATTCCCGGCCATTTGAAATTTTTCAATTGGTTCATAAACAAAAGCGCACTGAAATAAAACATTGCTCATGTCGAATATCCCTGAATTTAAAATTGCCAGGTTCAACATCCAGGCGCCCTTTATTTTTGCAAAAGATCCGCTGCTGGCAATCAGAAGAGGTTTTGATGCCTGTGGCGATACTTTTAGATTGAAGCTGTTCAGGGAATTTGCCGTCAGTCGCGACCCTGCCTTTTTCAAACAGGTTTTGGTAACAAATAACAAAAACTATAAAAAGGGAAGCTCATCAAAAATGCTGAATCCGGTTCTTGGAAACGGCCTGGTCACCAGTGAGGGAGATTTCTGGCTTCGTCAGCGGCGACTTGTGCAGCCGGCTTTTCACCGTGAAAGGTTGCAGGAGCTATTCGTTACGATGGGGCAAATCACGACGGACTTTTTGGAGGAAATGGAAATTTTCCGAGGAAAGAAAGCCATTGATATCGATGCCAAAATGATGGGCATTACCGCCGATATCGCATTAAAGACGCTGTTTGGCAATATTTCCAATGAAGACAAAATGCAAATCTACCACCAGGTCAACAGGACCCAGCGTTATCTTGTCACCCGGGTGCGCAGACCTTACCGGATCCCTCTGATGCTGGTGAATGGAGAACGATCGCGTTTCAAAACAGACCTGGCTTACTTTAACAAGCTGGTTTTTGAATTCATACATCAGCGTCATGGTATGGTTGAAAAACCCAACGATTTGCTTCAACTATTGCTGGACAGCCTCGATGAAGAAACGGGCGCGCAGATGAACGATCAGCAGATTCGTGACGAGGCGATCACCATGTTTGCGGCCGGTCATGAAACGTCTGCCACCGGCCTCAGCTGGCTGTTATTGGAGCTGGCCAGACAACCTGAGATTGTCGCCCGCATACGTAAGGAAGCCGAAATTTTTGATACGGTCCCGACTTTCGACCAGCTGTTAAAACTTTCCTACACCCGTCAGGTTATCGAAGAAGGCATGCGACTTTACCCACCCGCCTGGACCATGACCCGGGAATCTTTGGATGTGGATGAGGTCGATGGACAAATCATTCCCAAGGGAATGTCCGTGTTTATGTCCATTTATGAACTGCACAGGAACCCTAACATCTGGCAAAACCCGCTTATTTTTGACCCGGAAAATTTCAGTGTTGAAAATGTAAAAAACCGGGCCAAATTTAATTACCTACCTTTCGGCGCCGGCCCTCGCCTGTGTATCGGTCAGCAATTTGCCATGATGGAAATGCAGCTGATTCTGGCGTCACTCATCAAACGATTTGACTTTGCGATTGATCCGTCTCATCACGTGGGCATATATCCGCAGATCGTTTTAAAATCAACGAATGGCATTAAGCTGTTCGTCAAATAAACTTATTAAAATCAACATTTTACAGTTTCATAAAGTGAAAAACACTCTGATCTTCGTATGGCTCATTATCTTTTCGTCCATACATTCACAGGCACAGATCCCGGCCGGCATTAAGCTCAAAACCGGAGATTTCATTTTCCAGGACCTCGACTGCGGGCCGTTATGCGATGCCATTGAGCAGGTTACAAAAAGTTATGGCGGTAAACATTTTTCGCATATCGGTCTTGTTTCGGTGCAAAATGACGGCGTTTTTATCATCGAAGCCATCGGAACGGAAGTTCAGCTTACCCCTTTAAAAAAATTCACGGACCGGACCACCAATCCCATGCTCGTGGGGAGGGTAAAAAAACAATACGCCGGTGTCGCTGCCAGGGCTGTTAACTATGCGCTCGCAGAAAAAGGCGTTCCGTATGACGACGAGTTTTTATACAACAATAAAAAATATTACTGCTCCGAGCTGATCTATGATGCTTTTAAACGAGCGAATGGTGGAAATGACTTTTTTGTGCTTGAACCAATGACCTTTAAGCAGCCCGGCAGTAATCAGTTCTTTCCTGTCTGGATTACGTATTACGAAAAACTGGGTATTCCCATTCCGGAGGCCGAGCCGGGAATTAACCCGGGAGGTATCTCAACTTCGGCAAAAATAGACATCGTGCAGCCGTAATTGTCGGCAAACCAAAGATTTATGCAGGAACACTTTATCTGAATTTTGGGATAAAAATGAAAATAGAGCAAACAGTACCCCTGGTCGTTGAAAGAACCTACCATGCGCTGGTCGGGAAAGTATGGCAGGCCATAACCGACAACGCAAAAATGAAACAGTGGTATTTTGATATCGCAACATTCGAAGCGGTAGTTGGGTTTGAATTTGAGTTTTACGGAGAAAACGAAGGGGTAAAATTTCGTCATCTCTGTAAAGTTACGGCAGTTGAACATGAGCAAAAACTGGCGTACAGCTGGCGATATGATGGCTATCCCGGAAATTCTATCGTAACGTTTGAACTTCTGCCCGAGGGAGATCAAACCAAAATCAAACTGACACACGAAGGTCTTGAAACCTTTCCCGATTTGAAAGATTTCAGACGCGAGAACTTTGCGACTGGCTGGAATGAAATCATCGGCAACATTTTGAGAGCATATGTCGAGTAACGTCCGGTCGTGTTAATAAAAGCCAGATTCCGTTCTATTCGTAATCGAAAGAAACAGAATCTGGTTTTATCATTTCAAAATACTATTCGGCGTCGCTGCTGTACAGATTGAACGCCAGTAAATGTTTTCTGAAAATTGCTTCGTATTCTCTGGCAGCCGTGTCCTGTTTTGCCTGCTTACATTCCTGCACGATTGTTTGCAAAATGTATAGATCCGCATTAATATCCCGGCTTCCCGAAACCTGATTCTTTTTGGCGAATTCCAGATTTTCATTGGCACGTAAGGCCATGGTTTTGGCAGTATCCAAAGCTTTTTTGTTTTCGCCGAGATCAAAAAGCATCCCGATATAATTTGACGAAATCTGATCGTAAGGAATGCTGTTGTCTGGCATTACCGCCAACGCCTTATCCATTACTTTTCGGGCATCTTCCTTACGATTTTCAGCCAGTAATTGATTTGTAAGACGTAAAAACGCAATTCTTGCCGTCGCGACCGGGGCGCCCAGATAGGTGTTATCGTAATATGTTTCTTTGTTACTCAACTCCCGCCACGACATTTTATTCATCAGATTGTCGTACATCACATCCGAATTCACATAACCATCCGAAGCACCCGGCACACGCACAGGCAGCAAGCGATAAGTATATCCTTCGAGCTGCATATACTCTTTCAGCCCCAGGTTATTAGAACCACCCATCGTACTGGAAAAATAAACCGGCCTTTTCCAGTTGTTGCTCGCAATGATGTCAAGCATCACCAGATCAGCCTTATACAAATCATTTTTGCCGATTGTCCAGCTCATGGAATCCGCCAAAAGCGGCAACAGCTCCTTTTTGACAATGTTCATCTTCTCTACCTCTTTCGTATTTACAGGGAGAAAAAGAACCGACGACGGCAAAATTGAGGCCATATCACCACTCGTCAGCGGCACCTGAATCGCCTTGTTTTCCTGCCCGATGAGTTCGAGGTATTCTTTGAGATTGATACCGGATTTTACACCCGGAATCTCGTAAAACGGTAGATAATCATTTTTCCCGAATGCGTAACTGTTGGTATCCAGAGACAAAGGCAGGCCTTCTGACTTATTGGTTTTCCTTTTCAACTGATTGATATACCAATCTGTACCCAGAAAAGTCTGCACACAAACGCGCACATCGGTCCGAAAACCCTCTACCTCCTGCGCATACCAGAGCGGAAAAGTATCATTATCGCCGCCGGTAAACAAAATGGCATTGGGAGCACAGGAATTGAGCAGGTTTTTAGCAAAATCGACAGCATGATAACGGTTGCTTCTGTTATGGTTGTCCCAGCCCTTAATCACCATGATCACCGGAATTGCCAGACTCACTACACTTGCAAAAACAGCACTTTTTGATGCATTACCCGACCATTTCCTGACGCCGTCGGCCACCGCGACAACGCCCATCCCGATCCACATACAGAAGATGTAAAATGACCCAACGTAAATATAATCGCGCTCCCGGGGCTCCACAGGCGGCGAATTCAGGTAAATCACCAACGCAACTCCCGTCAGTAAAAAGAGCAGGCCTAAAACCAGTAAATCCTTTTTGTTTTTGAAATAAAGCGCCACTATACCAGCCAGTCCAAGCAGCAGCGGAAGCATGAAAAAGTTGTTATGCGCTCTGTTCTGAGCAATGGACGACGGATACGTTTTGACAACATCCCAGGGCAGCATCGCTCCCGCCCCTTCCACATCACTCTCACGCCCCACAAAATTCCAGAGAAAATAACGCCAATACATATGCCCTAGCTGATGCGAAAACATAAAAGAAAGGTTCTGTACCATCGTTGGTTTTTGGCCCTCTGCCAGCCCCGTCATCTGCTGATAAAGCTGTGGATGCCCCGGTTGAGTGCTGTACAAACGAGGCAAAAGCATACTGCTTCCCGGTTCGTAATCATAGTCGTAGCGATAACCCTGAATCACATATTTACCGTCTTTCTTCTGATAAACCGGTGTGTCACGTTTCTGGCTGACCGGTCTCGAAGTGAAGGATGGCCCGTAAAGCAACGGACGACTTCCATACTGCTCTCTATTTAAATACGAAACAAAACTTAACACATCACTCGGGTTATTCTCGTTGATCGGCGGATTATGCTCCGACCTAACCAGAACAAGCAGATAGGAAGCATAACCGATAAGCACAAAAGCAAATGACAACAGGCAGGTATTGAGCAGTACTTTTCCCTTTTGATGCGCATAACGGATACCCCAAACGAGGGAGCCTAAAAAGAGAAAGATAAAAACAATAATCCCTGATTTGTAAGGCAGCCCGAACGTGTTAACAAAGAATATTTCGAATTTCCCGGCGAGTGTGGGTAGGCCGGTAATTATCCCCGAATTAATAATCCCGAGAACCACCAGGCCACCCATTAAAGCCATAACACCTCCGAAAAACCCCGGTCTGGGATATTTTTTGAAATAATATACCAAAGCCAATGCCGGAATGGTAACAAGGTTTAACAAATGAACACCGATAGATATACCCGTGAGATAGGCAATGAAGATCAGCCATCGGTTTTCCTCAGAAGCGTCTTCTATTTTTTCCCATTTGAAAACCGCCCAGATCACAATCGCTGTAAAAAAGGAAGACATCGCATAAACTTCCGCTTCAACGGCTGAAAACCAGAATGAATCGGACCAGGCATAAGCCAGAGCGCCTACAATGCCCGCTCCCATGGAAAGTATCACATCACCTGGCGTCATCTCGTTGTCCGGTTTTCCGATCAGCTTTCTTGTCAAAAGCGTTATCGTCCAGAATAAAAAAAGGATCGTGAATGCGCTGCATAACACCGAAAGCATGTTAACCCAGAATGCAACCCGGGTAACATCACCCAGGGCGAACATAGAAAAAAGTCGGCCGACCAATAAGAAAAACGGAGCGCCTGGCGGATGCGGGACCTGTAATTTAAACGCACAGGCGATAAACTCGCCACAGTCCCAGAAACTGGCTGTTTGCTCGATGGTCAGCCGGTATGTCAGCAAAGCAATTGCAAAAACAATCCAGCCGGTGAGGTTGTTAATCCTTTTGAAAGTCATCATGGGTTTTGTAGTGTTTGATACCGATATCCGTTGTCATTTATTTTAGTAAGGCACTTACAGTGAGCAGCAAAGAATTTTACCATTCAGGTTCATCGGTCAAAACTATGGAAATGTATAGTCAGGCATTGACTGGTTTGTCTTAAAAAAAGTTAAGCATTTCGGGTCAGCTGCCGGGTTTAACTTTCTTTAACAATAAGTCCCTTAGTCAGGCACTTTTCCGGCAAGTTTTGGCTTTCCTTTACAGGGTGTTTCCTGAAAAAGGGAAATTTCCGGAATACGGAATGATTGCCCGAAGCATTTTATAAGTAATATTGAACCCTGTATCAATCCGAGTGCCGAAAGATGGAATTTTTAGTTGTGCTGGCCGTATTTGGCTATATATATTATTTGAGAAACTACGCGGATCTGCGTACCAAATCGGAAAAGGAAGCCGCCAGTCTGAAAGACGGCATCAAGCTTTATAACGACGCGCAGATACAGTTGGCCTTTGATTATTTTGACGCAAAAATAAAAGCCAAACCTAAGTCCAGCGTCGCCTATCTGTACAGGGCGCTTTGTTACAAAAAGTTGGGAAATACGGATGCAGCCAGGAAAGATCTGATCAGCGGGTTAAGCTACGACGGAACATTGGCCGAGCTGCATCTGGAAAAAGGAAAACTGGACTATGAAAACCGTATGCTGAAAGACGCGCTGGAATCACTGGACAAGGCTGTTTTGTATGACGGAGATCAAAGCCAGGCTCCTTATCGCTGGCGGGGACTGACCTATCAGGCACTTGGGCTCGATGCGGAAGCGCAGAAAGATTTCCTGAAAGAAAGTGATATCCTGAAAATGAAGCTCGCTGGTGAAAATCAGACCGTGCAAACGAAGACACCGTTTCTGGATAAACGACTGGCGGCAAATTCGGTATTGATTGTTGTAACCAGCGCCATTATTATCGTTGAAATAAAAGGGGCCGAAAGCATCCACCTCCCCTATTTCCTGGCGGTCATCTCTGCCATTTCCATTGGTTTTGTCGAGCCTGTGCGAGGTTGGCTGCTGGCCATTTGCCAATGTGTTTTTCTGCTGGCCGGGTATTTTTTGTTTACGGACATCCCTGAAAACGCGGGGCGACAGGAAATTGAAAATTTCAGTCTCTATGGCAGCTGTATTCTCACATTTGCAGGCAGTTTCATCGGCGGATTTTTTAAAAGAGCTATTAACGCAGGATAACCAGCCACATGATGGACCAGACCGGAACCATTTCTTTTGAAACACTAATTGATAAGGAAATCCGGGATTCCTTTTCGATTAGTCTGTGGGATGCGCACGTGGTTGAAACAAGCACGGTTTTACGCATTACCTACAACCGTATCTTTCTGATCCGCAAAGGTTCGGGCACCCTGTTTATCGACGACAAAACCTACCCGGTCGTGGAAAATGAAATGTTTTTGCTGGGTAAGGGACAGGTATTTTCTTTCGCCGTGGGCACCGTCGTTTCCGGGTACGAGCTTTGTTTTGGTGATTGTTTTTGGGAGAAAACACCTGCCAGCGCCAATAATTGCAAGGCAGTATTGTTCAATAATATTACTGCCAACCAACACCTTCCCATTCCTGATTTTCATGAATTTTCATCACTTTTTCAAACATTGCTTCTGGAATATTCGAGTGATGATTATCCAAACAAAGTGGATGCGCTGGCCGCTTACCTGAAAATTATCATGATTAAAACGGGCAATCTGAATGACTCGTTGATACAAGCATACGACAGTCACGAAAGTCAGCTTTACCAACAATTTATGGCGCTGGTTGCAGAGCGGTATCAAAGCATGCATGACGTCTCAGAATTTGCAGCCCTACTTAACATTCCGACCAGAAAGCTGTCTGATATCTGCAAAAGAAACAGCGATAAAGGCCCGAAAGACATCATCAACAGCCACATCATCACCGAGGCGAAACGGGCTTTGCAGTTTACCACCAAACCGGTGAAAGAGATCGCTTTTGACCTCAATTTCTCTACTGCGGAACAATTCAGCCATTTTTTCAAAAAATACACACAGTTTTCACCGCAGCTTTACCGGATCAGCTTTGTAAAAATTGGCATGTAGTCGACCGGGTTTGACATTCCCTGGCCTTCATGGCTTAACTAGTTTTGTGCATCAGTTTTTTATCACAATCCATTCGTTAAACCATTTAAAACATGTCAGTTAATCATCTAAAATCTGTTGCGGGGATAACCATACCCGACAGTACGCTCGCAACACAGGCCACCGAATTACTGCTCGAACATGGCACCGAATTTATCTATAATCATTCCCTTCGTGTTTTCCTGTTTGCTTCTTTGAACGGGCAACAGAAATCCCTGCGTTATGATCCCGAATTATTATATGTAAGCGCTGTCTTTCATGATTTGGGGCTGGTTCCGCATTACAGCAGTCCGGACCTGCGGTTTGAGGTAGATGGCGCCAATGCAGCAAGAGATTTCCTGAAAAGTCATGGTCTGCCAAAGGAATCGTTGCAGCTTGTGTGGGACACCATCGCCTTGCACACGACCATCGGTATCGCTGAACACAAAGAGGCGGAAGTGGCACTGATGTACGCTGGTGTGGGGTTGGATGTAATGGGTGAAGGTTACGAAAACCTGAGTGATGCAAACCGCGAAGAAATTATCCGCGCTTTTCCACGTAACAACTTCAAAAAGAATATTATCCCAACATTCTTTTCAGGATTTGAACATAAAACCGAGACCACTTTTGGTAATATCAAAGCCGATGTTTGTGCTTACATGATCCCGAATTTTCACCGCAAAAATTTCTGCGACTGCATTTTGCATTCACCGTGGAGTGAGTAATTTGGATTATAAAATGAATGTGCCAGAAGGTTTCCCGGCACATTCATGATTTTCGAATTTGCAGTCAATGAAAAATATTCGCCCTTTGCATTAATGATATACGCCATTAATTTTTGCCTCGTCAAAATCCAGCTGTCTCTCCATTTTCCGGAGCTCTTCATCACTAAAATGATTGCCTTTTTTCATCGCAAATAATTCTGCCCGCTGCACTGTAAACAGATGAAGAAGAACTTTGTTATACAGCTCAATTTCTTCCTTCTCGGTATCATCACATTCAAGCGATTCCAGTCTTTGATGTACCAGGGAAATATCATTTTCCAGTTGATTTTTAAGAAAACCAACCAGCTCATTATCCCTGATCTCAAAAGCGTATTTCTCGTTCAGTTCTTTCAATGCCACACGCATTAGCCTTAGACGGATCGCTGCATCCTGCTCCTCCTCGGGTGCGAAATCTTCAATATCTTTTATTTTGATGAGTCTGATGAGGATAGGTAAGGTCAGTCCCTGAAAAACCAGCGTTACGAGAATCACAATAAATGTGATAAACAGGATCAGGTTACGATGTGGGAACGGCGTTCCGTTGGCTAAAAGTAAGGGAATCGATAACGCCGAAGCCAGGGAAACCACCCCGCGCATGCCCGCCCAACCCACGACAACCGGCCCCTTCCAGGGCGGATTCACAGGATCTCTTCTGACGGTATTACCCAGCCAAAGCGGCACATAGGCAATGGGAAGCACGTATAAAACACGGATAGCGATGGCTATTAAGCTGATTACCAAACCATACTGAATGGCCTGAACCGTCGAGTAATCCCCAAGGTTTTCGATAATAGCCGGCAGTTCCAGACCGATCAGAATAAATACCAGTCCATTCATGACAAACACAACAGTCGCCCAGACACTTGTCGCCTGCAAACGTGCATCACTTTTTGTAAATATTTCGTGAGACCGATATGAGAGAAAAAGTCCTCCGCTTACCACTGCCATCACACCCGAAAAGTGAAAGTGTTCCGCCGCCACGTACATGATGTAGGGCGTCATCAATGTTAACGCAGCATCGATACTCGGTGTGGTGGGCAGGAAACGATGAACCAGGTACATGAAATTGGCAATCAGCAACCCAACGGCGATACCCATCAGTGAAACAATGAAAAACTGACCAACGGCCTGCTGCAAAGAAAACTGCCCCGAAATAACAGCGAGCAGCGCAAATCTGAAAACGATTAAGCTGGACGCATCATTGATCAGACTTTCGCCTTCCAGGATTGCGGTAATCCGTTTGGGAATCTTAACGTTTTTCAAAATGGAGGTTGCCGCTACGGCGTCGGGAGGAGAAATAATACCACCCAGCAGAAAACCCAGCGCCAGTGTAAAACCCGGGATCATGGCGGTAGAAACATATGCGATGATCATGGCCGTCAGAAACACGAGGCCAAAAGCAAGCATACCAATGGGTCGGCGCCATTTCCAGAAATCGTTCCAGGAAGTATACCAGGCAGCCTCGTACAGCAGCGGAGGCAGGAATATCAGAAAAATCAACTCAGGCTCCGTTTCGATCTGTGGCATACCAGGTACTATACTAATCCCCAGTCCGGCCAGCACGAGAAAAATAGGATATGAAATATTAAGTTTCTGCGCCAGCATGACCAGCATAAAAACGGCAAAAAGAAGCACAAGAATAAGCAGTAGATTTTCCTGAAACATAACGTATCGTTTAATATTATTAAATGCGTGGAGCAATCGGTCCGTAAGCAATCATATGCGAGAGAATAAAGAAAACCATTTTCCGGTTTGTTTTAAAACCCTACGAAAAATAATTACTGTAAAGCGCTGATCTTCAAATTTACTTCTTCAACTGTTCCGGTTTTTGGTGTTGTGGGTGCTCGTCGGTAACCTGTTATTAAACCATGACCATTTATCAAAAAAAGGTAACATAATCTTCATCGGTAAACTTCGCGTTAATCAGGATAATAGCCAGAATTTTGAAGTGCATTAAAGAATAAAATCCGTGAATAACCTGCTTGAAGAGAAATTAACACCAAGACCTGCACGTACACACACTATTCTCTACAAAAGAAATACAGATTTAAACTCCTGTTTTTCAACACGATAAAAAACCCTTCACCTGTTTTCGTAATCTCCAACCCATTTACATTCTGCATTACTTTTAAACAATTAACAAAAACACAAATGATGAGAATTTTTACAAGGTGGAAGGCAAATCTTGCTTTCCTTTTTTTGCTCACTTTGATCACGGCGACAGGCAATATACATGCCCAGAACCTGACCCAGGCAGGTTTCACGTCGGTACTCACACCGCTGTATATGTCCAGCGGCGGCAGTACCCGGTTGCCGGTTATGTTCAGAGCAACAGTTACCGGGCTGACGGCCAATACATCCTATCGCTATTACACCCAGGCGGCCATTACAACGGACTTCACTTCCACTAATTCGGGAGCCGGAAACCCGCTTTTAATTAATACCGCGGGAAATTTATACACCTATACTTCGGGACCTGGTTTATCAACGGCCAATGGCTATGAGACCTTCACGACCGACGCCAGCGGAAGTTATACTGGTTGGTTTGGCTTTGTCAATACCGGGAATGCGCGGTTTACCGCCGGTAATATCGTTTACCCAAGTATTGTTATAGGCACCACCACAGGTACAATTCTATCCCGGCGGGCGCTTGATTCCGGTATTACGGTACTTGGATACAGCAACGCCGCCGGAGCAAACAATGGTTCTTTCTTAAAAGAAGTTTCCAATGCCACGGCGAAAAATCTGGTGGTGATATATGATAACACAGCTGGCTCAGGAAGACCGCTTTACATAGCACCCGTTGAAGCCATGGAAGCAGTCGGAGCAGCCGTATCCAATTTGGTTCCCGCCTACTCCACGGCGGCAGGATCATGGAACGCGATCATCCCTAATTCAAATGCCAACGGAATCCGCAGAATAGAGCAGAGAAATTCCATAACCGGCCTGGTGGTTGGATGCGCAACGGACGATGATGGTGTCTGGGGCACTGTAAGTACCGTCAACCCGACAGCAAGCAGCACGGGACTGACCATTGCCGGAGCAGATGCTCCGCTTAACTCCTGTGGTCCGGTTGGCCCCAACCCAAATCCGCCAGTAATCCTTGCAGATAACGAAACAATTATTGACGCCGAAAAAACGACAACCTATCTAAGTATTCCTGACAATAGCCCGGTCGCTAATCCCGCGGCTTTTGTTAGCGGTGTCCTAGGTGACCCTACGGATCCTGCCCGCACGATCGGTCTTGAATTTAATGTCAGCGATATTGAAACCGCGGCAGGTTCACTGATTGTGACGGCACTCAGCAGCAATACTGCCGTTGTTACCAATGCCAATCTTACACTTACAACGGGAAATACCAATAGCCGTAATCTGAAAATCACACCGAGCAGTGCCGGGTATGCTGATATTACCGTTACAGTCTCTGATGGCTCTCTGACAAGCTCTTATGTAATCAAGTATGCGGCCTCTGCTGCGTCAACCACGCCTGCCTCAACACGTTTCCTGACACAGGCCAGTGATGCATCCACGGCGCAGGCAGTAGATGCGGATTTTATGCTGGTAGCGGATGATGAAGACCAGATTCTTCGCCTCTACAACCGAACGAATTCAGGTCTACCTGTTGCGGGTTTTGATTATACTACCTCACTGGGACTTACGGATTTGTCTGGCGGACTGCCCCGCGAAGTGGATATTGAGTCTTCTGTAAAAATTGGCAATCGAATTTACTGGCTGGGTTCTCATGGAAATGCCTCAAACGGAAACAGCCGTCCGAACCGCAGCCGCCTGTTTGCCACCGATATCACGGCCAATGGCGCGTCAACTACATTAAGTTATGTGGGAAGATATGACGGGTTAAAAACCGATTTGCTTGATTGGGACAATGCGAATGGCAACGTTTTAGGTTTTGCAGCCAGTACGGCGATAGGCAAAACGCCGGAAGACCCAGCTCTTGACGGGTTCAATATTGAAGGACTTACCGTCGCGCCGGACGGGACAACCGGTTTTATCGCATTCAGAGCACCGAATCTTCCTACCAATGCAAGAACCACAGCACTGATTGTGCCCTGGACGAACATGACTACATTGGTTAGCGGCAACCCAAGTACTGGTCCGGCGACCTTTGGTACACCTATCCAGCTTGATCTGGGCGGACGCGGAATTCGTGAAATTCAGCGCAATGCGGCGGGAGAATATTTAATTCTGGCTGGACCTGCCGACGTTGCAACCGGAACGGCCCCAAAGGATTTCAGACTTTTCACCTGGACGGGTATCGCTACCGATGTTCCTGTTTTACAATTGGCCGATCTTACCTCGCTGAATGCAGGCGGAAGTTTTGAGTCCATCGTTGACCTTCCGTCTCCACTAACCGGAGCAAGTCAGGTGCAGCTGCTGGTGGACAATGGAGATCAAGTTTTTTACGGTGACGGAATTATTGCCAAAGATCTTGGTGAAAACAATTTTCAGAAATTCAGCAGCGAAATCGTCACATTAGGCACTGCGCCGGTAGCAGCAACTTTCATCCATGACATTCAGGGAAGCGGCAATACAGCGACTTTAACAGGGGTTCAAACGATAGAAGGAATTGTTACCCGCACGTTTTTAGGAACAAATGGTTTGAACGGATTTTATGTACAGGAGGAAGATGCCGACGTGGACCCCAATCCTGCAACTTCGGAAGGGATCTTTGTCTATAATGTCACGGCCGATCCGGCTGGTTTGGTTACGGTCAGTCAAGGTGACAAAGTCCGTATTACCGGAACCGTTGTTGATTTCGTAAGTACAACCAGCGGCGTTACCACAAGTTTAACGGAATTAAAAACGCTGACCAGTGTCATTAACCTGGGTACCGCTCCGCTTCCGACCGTTACCGAAGTTAAGCTGCCTGTCGCAAACGTATCAGATCTTGAACGTTATGAAGGCATGCTTGTAAACCTGAGTGCTGCAACAGGCAACCTGGCTGTCACGGAATACTTTCAGCTGGGCCGTTACGGTCAGGTTGTTCTCGCGGCCGAAGGGACTAACAATCTGGCCGGAACCGATGCCAGACTTGATCAGTTTACCCAGTTCAATACACCAAGCGTCGCCGGATACGCTGCATATCTGGCTGAAAATGCAAAGCGAAAAATCATCCTTGACGACGGCAGCGGAAAGCAAAACCCGGATCCGGTTATTTTTGGTCGGGGCGGAAATCCGTTAAGTGCCGTCAACACCTTGCGGGGTGGTGACCAGGTAAGCAATGTTACCGGAATTCTTGACGAACGCCTTGAAGGGTATAGAATTCAGACGGCAACAGGTGTTAACTTTACGGCGGCAAATGTTCGCCCGGTATCTCCGCCGAGTATTGGGGCTTCCGCCACGTTAACAGTAGGCAGCGCCAATGTTTTAAATTATTTCACATCGCTGGATCTTAACGTGAGTGGCACTGATTTCCGTGGCGCCAATACCGCAGAAGAATTTACAAGACAGCGTACCAAAGTGATTAAAGCAATGGTCGGTTCCGGAGCAGACGTACTGGGACTTATGGAATTGCAGTCCAACGGTGCAACACCTACTACCGCCCTTCAGGATTTGATCAACGGACTTAACGCAGAACCGGGCAGCAGCGGAACCTATGCCTTTGTTGACCCTGCCGCCACCGGTTCAAGTATTTCTACGGATGCGATCTCCGTCGGTATTATTTACAAAACCGATAAAGTTATACCCGAAGGCTCGCCGGCTACCTTAACCACCAGTGCAGCCTTTGATCTGGTAGGCCGTCGCCCATTGGCGCAAACATTCAAACAGATTGCTAACAGCGAGCTATTCACTGTGGTTGTAAATCACTTTAAGTCAAAAGGATCAAGCGCTGGCGCAGCCGGCGATGCGGACGCTGGCGACGGACAAGGCGAATCAAACGGAACACGTACACGCCAGGCGCAGGATTTGGCAACCTGGCTTGCAACCAAACCAACGGGTACTGCGGACAGCGACTACCTTATCCTGGGTGATTTAAATGCCTATGCGAAGGAGGAACCGCTGACAAAACTGGCTGCTGCAGGCTATAACAATTTGCTTCCGCAAACTTCGTATTCCTATGTTTTTGACGGACAGGTTGGCTCACTGGATCATGCGCTGGCCACCAGCACACTGACCTCCCAGGTAACCGGCGCAGAAAAATGGCATATCAATGCCGACGAACCGAGTGTGCTGGATTACAACACCGAGTTTAAATCGGCAGGACAAATTACCAGCTTTTACAACGCCGACCACTTCCGCGCTTCTGATCACGACCCGGTTCTGATCGGATTAAACCTGACCAAACCATTGCCTGTGAATTACATATCATTCAGTGGAAGTTCCGATCATAAAGGGGTTTCGTTGAAATGGGAAACATCCGAGGAAAAAAACAATCAGGGATTTGATGTGTTAAAAAGTAATAACGGCTCTCATTTTGAGAAGATTGGTTATGTAACAGGCAACGCAACCACGTCTGCCAGATCAACTTATACGTTTACAGATACAGATGTTCAGGATAGTAAGGTATTCTATTACCGCCTGGAACAACATGATTTTGACGGTACTTCCGAGTTGTCAAGAATTATCGGCGTTCTGGTAAAATCTGATAAAAACGGGAACTTCGTTTATCCAAATCCAAACCAGGGAAATTTCACGGTTAGAGCTGCCAATCAGGATGCTTCATCGATGAAACTATTCAATAATTCCGGAATTGAAATCCCTGTCAATATCAGAAAAACAGAATCATCGGATTCGTTCTCGGTTGAAGCAAATCACGTCTTGCCGGCGGGTGTTTATTACCTGCAACTGCAAACACAAGGCAGTAACGAGAAACAAGCGATAAAGGTTATTGTGAAGTAGGGCTGGATACAAAAAAACCGGGCATGATATCAAGGTATATCATGCCCGGTTTTTGTATATCTTAGACCATCCTGGGCTGTTTATTTCGGTAAAGCTGACGATAACTTTGCGGACTTAGCCCAGTGGTTTCTTTAAATCTTTTGTGAAAACAGCTAAAATTCATGAATCCACTTTCAAAACCGAGTTGCTTTATGCTCACACTGTTATTGATCAAAAGTTTGCAGCAATGCCCTACCCTGATCTCGTTTAAAAACTGAGAATAGGTTTTTCCGGTTCTGGATTTAAAATATCTGCAAAAAGAGTTAGGCACCATACCCGCCACCGAGGCGATCTCTTCCAGACTTATTTTTTGCTTAAAGTTCGACAGCGTGTAATCATAAATCGCGTTGATCCGGTCATTTTCAGATTCTGAAAGATCATATTGAAAACCGACCGAAGACAGCATCACATATTCCTCGGACCTGGCCACCGCAATCAGACATTCCATCAGCACGATAATACGGTCAGGGCCCTCGGCGAATCGCATTTTTTCCATCAGCTCAGCAATCCTGATTTTTAGTTTCCCGGTCAGCAGCAGGCCACGCTGAGCTTTGTCCAGGATTATTTTCAGGGGTTTGTTTTCCGTTAAATCCAGAAATTTCTCTCCCCAGAAATGACTGGTAAAATGCACAACAGTGGAATAAGGCGAGCTCGTAGGCTTGTACAAAATTTCATCGTCATCATCCCGCCAGTAGTGGGGTAGATTTGAACCTACCAATACAATATCATCCGCACCAAATCGCTTGATACTATCCCCGACAAACTGCGTGCCCGTACCTTTGTGAAAATGTATCAGTTCAATTTCAGGATGGTAATGCCAACGGTTATTCAGGTTCGGAACCAGGTCCTGGCGAACGCTGAATGAATAAGCCGGTGCCGTCGGGACTTTAAGAAGCTGTGGTTTCATGCCGATATTTATACATCAATAAACATATCAAATAAAAAAACATGTTAATATATCTTATTACTTGGATAAATACGATTCTCTTCTTTATAATAAAATATAATTCCTTTGCATTGTTTAATTTTAAGCTCCTTAAACCACTAAACTTATCTTAACCTTATGACAGATCGCAAAACCCGTCTGGCTATTATTCTTATCACTTCACTTTTCTTTTTGTGGGGTTTTGCACTCAATCTTAATCCGATTCTTATACCGCATTTGAAGAAAGCCTGCCAGCTGACCGACGTCCAGTCCGCATTGATTGACTCGGCCTCTTACATTGCTTATTTTCTTATCGCATTGCCGGCAGGACTTTTCATGAAAAAGTTTGGCTACAAGGCGGGGATCACGCTCGGGCTCATTTTGTTCGCCTTTGGTACATTCCTCTTTTATCCGGCTGCGGAACTTCGTCATTTTGGCTTCTTTCTGATTGCGCTTTTCATTATTGCCAGCGGACTAACCTTGCTGGAAACGGCCGCAAATCCTTATATCACCGTTCTTGGAGACGCTGAAACATCCACTCAACGACTTAATTTTGCCCAGTCCTTCAACGGTTTGGCGGCATTTCTGGCCCCGTTGATGGGAGGCGCATTTATTCTTTCAGGAAAAACACTTTCGGCGCAGGAGCAACAGGCCATGAGTGCACAGCAGTTGAATAACTATCTGGCAGAAGAAGCTGCGTCCGTAAAAATACCGTTTCTGCTAATAGGCGTTATTGTTCTCATCGTCGCAGTTTTGATCTGGCGCACCCAGCTTCCCGAAATTGTAGAGGAAGAAGATACAAGCGAAAAAGCATCCGGTTCAATCCTCGGCGAGAAAAACCTTATCCTGGGTACATTTGCACAGTTTTTCTACGTTGGCGGACAGGTTTGTGTCAGCAGTTTCTTCATTCGTTTCTCCGATAAAGTTGCCGGAATCGATGAAAAAACGGCCGCTTATCTGCTATCAGGGGCATTGCTCAGCTTTATGGTGGGCCGTTTTATTGGCACGTATCTGATGCGTTTTATCGCCCCTCCCCGCTTGCTGGCAATTTACAGTGTGCTTAACATTACGCTGCTGATCGTGGCGGTGGTAACTTCCGGGATGGTATCGGTTTATGCCCTGGTAGGTGTCGAGTTCTTTATGTCCATCATGTTCCCGACGATCTTCGCATTAAGTATCCGCGGACTTGGGGCCAAGACAAAAATCGGCTCTTCCCTTGTGATTATGTCCATCGTCGGTGGCGCTATTTTCCCGGTGATCATGGGCTGGGTTTCGGATCAATCATCCATCCAGACCGCCTATATCGTACCGGCATTGTGTTTCCTTGTGGTGCTTTACTTCGCGGTGAAAAACAGTTCGGTAAAAAATGTGACCCTGGGTGTTTCACATTAACTAATTAAAAATCTGAGTGAGTTATTACCTATTATTCTTAAAAAATGGATTTACAGCTTAAAGATAAAGTCATAATCGTAACGGGTGGTGCGAAAGGTATTGGTGAGGGAATTGTACAAGTATTGGCAGCAGAAGGTGCTGTCCCGGTGATCGTTGGCAGAAATGCGGAGGACAACCAAACAGTGGTAGACAATATTACATCCAAAGGATTGAAAGCTTTTCAGATTGCAGCTGAGTTGACCCAGCCTGAGGCATCTGAGCGTGCGGTTAAAGAAATACTCGCTCAGTTTGGCAGGATCGACGGGCTTGTAAACAATGCGGGTGTGAACGACGGTGTTGGCCTGGAAAATGGGAACTATGAAAACTTCATTGCTTCGTTGCACAAAAACCTGGTCCACTATTACCTGATGGCACAATATGCCTTGCCCGCTTTGAAAGTATCCAAAGGTGCCATCGTTAACATTACTTCCAAAACGGCTGATACCGGACAAGGTGGAACTTCGGCCTATGCTGCGGCCAATGGAGGAAGAAATGCGCTGACGCGTGAATGGGCCGTTGAATTGTTGAAATACGGCATCCGCGTAAACGCCATTGTGGTTGCGGAATGCTGGACGCCGCTTTACGAAAAATGGATCCAGACTTTACCAAATCCGGAAGAAAAATTAAAATCCATTGTGGCGAATATCCCGTTGGAAAACCGGATGACAACCGCAGAAGAAATTGCCAATACAACCGCGTTTTTGTTGTCAGGCAAATCGAGCCATACCACCGGCCAGCTTATTTATGTGGACGGCGGTTATGTTCACCTGGACCGCGCATTGGCTAATTCCTGAAAATAAAAACCGCCCTAAATTACCAATGAGCAATTTAGGGCTCATTTTTAAATCCTAATTCTCAGTACACACCATGGAAACGCTTGTTTGTACAACGCCCGGCCATTTTGCTTATCAACAAGCTGAAAAACCGGAGCTGACGCCCGGACATACCCTGATCAAAATAAAAAGAATCGGCATTTGCGGTACAGATCTTCACGCTTTTGAAGGAACGCAGCCATTTTTTAATTACCCACGTATTCTGGGCCATGAACTTGCAGGCGAAATTGTGGCTCTCGATGACGCACCTGGTTTTGAAGTTGGTGAAGCGGTAACTTTTGTTCCTTATTTCA
Organism: Dyadobacter diqingensis; assembly: GCF_024220585.1. Taxonomy (GTDB): domain Bacteria; phylum Bacteroidota; class Bacteroidia; order Cytophagales; family Spirosomataceae; genus Dyadobacter; species Dyadobacter diqingensis. Next base: position 12,695 of record NZ_JAMXKF010000004.1, on the reverse strand, counting down.
ATTGCGGAAAATGTGTTGCCTGTCGCGCCGGCAAGCCGAATTGCTGCACCAGTATAAAAGTATCGGGTGTGCATATCGATGGCGGAATGGCAGAATATATTTCCGTTCCTTCCTACTCGCTTGTGCACGGCGATGGTTTGAGCTTCGACGAACTGGCACTGGTAGAACCATTGGCGATTGGTGCACATGGTGTCCGCAGAGCCGGCGTCCAACCCGGTGATGTGGTGCTTGTAGTGGGTGCCGGCCCTATAGGATTGGGAACCATGGAATTTGCCAGAATCGCGGGCGCGACGGTTATTGCACTGGATATCAATGATTCACGATTAGCGTTTTGTCGTGATCGCATTCGCGTGGATCATACAATTAACGCACTGACTGAAAATGTTACGGAGCGGTTGAGTGAGTTAACAAACGGTGATATGCCGACGGTAGTCATGGACGCAACGGGAAGTTTAAGGGCGATCAATGCGGGTTTCACCTATCTGGCACACGGCGGACGATATGTTCTGATAGGTTTGCAAAAGGGCGAAATTAATTTCAGTCATCCGGAATTTCATAAACGGGAAGCTACGCTGATGAGCAGCCGGAACGCGACACGCCAGGACTTCGAACATGTGATCAGCAGCATGAAAAACGGCCTGGTCGAACCGACCACCTACATTACCCACAGGGTTCAGTTTGATGAAGTAATGGATCAGTTTGAGAGCTGGCTTGATCCGCAAAATGGCGTGATCAAGGCCATGGTTGCGATCAACTAGTACTGTGTTACAGCGGTCTAAAAAGCCATAACCTCGGACTCGCGGCTATGGCTTTTTAGATGACATTCCTAAATTTCAGTTATACATAATTCCCATTCTCTTTCGGAAATCCTCCGGTGAAAACCCGGTTTGCTTGCCAAAAAAACGAGTGAAATACGACGGCTCCGTAAACCCCAGTTCGTAACTGATCTCCTTGATTGGTTTTTCAGAGCAACTTATTTCCCTTTTCGCTTCCAGAATAAGCCTGTCGTTGATAATCTGACTGATCGTTTTGCCAAATGTTTCCTTCGTAAGCTCATTGAGTCTCTTGGCGCTCAGCGACAACTCGCTGGCATAAAAAGAAGATTTCCGCTCATCTTTGAAATTCACCTCAACCGATTCAATCAGCGACTGCATCCTGACATCCGGCCTGTCGTCACGTTTTACCTCCTTTTCCAGTTCGATACAGTGCAAAAACCAGCTCCGTAAGTAGGATTCAAGGATTGCCGGCCGTTTGTCTGTCTGATTTTCGAGTTGAATCAATTTAACAAGCGTCCGGAAAAGATCAAGCTTTGAATCGGGAATCACAACCGAAAAATTGACCGAGTGATAGAACAATTTGAAGATATCCGCAGCGATCAGACGTTCGAAAAAGTCTCTTGACATTGCAAAAACAAATCCTGTTTTATCGCCCCGGTCCATGCTGTGAACCTGGTCAGGCAAGAGTAGAAATAGTTGATTGTTGGCTATGGGATGTTTAACAAAATCGATGTAATGCGCGTGACGGCATTTTACATCCGTGAACCAAAGCACCTCATAAAAATCATGGCGATGAACGCCATTGAAAAAATGCTCGTCACCGCCTTCAATGGTTGTAATCGCAAAAAAATCTTCACCCAGGTCATGCAGGGGAAATTCCGAATTGTGAGCTAGCGTAGTATCATGTGTTTTTTGTATTATTCTTGTAGTATTATATTTCATGGCTTTTTTATTCATTCAGACATAAAATACTGCCTGAAACAGAAAACTTTTGCTAAATTATTTATTTTTATTTAGAATGAAAATAAATAATTCTATTTGTGTCACTTTGCTACCAGGTCCAGGCTACGTACACAGTACATATTTCGTCGGTTATTCCCTGGAACGCGTTCGACAAATCCCTGTTTAACCATCCAGTCAAGCATTTGATAAATCGTCGCCTGGCTAATTCTCACAGAATTTTTTCGGAACATCATATACAACGTTTCAGCCTCCGCCCTTCCTTCTTCTTTTTGTAAAAAATCGGCAAGCATCAGTCTTTTGTTGGTGCAGCGTAGTCCGTTCGACTTGCAGTACTGTTGGATTTCATTTGATAATATCATTACGCATAAATTTTATGGATAACCTATTATTTAAGGAGTTCGGCCGATCCTGCGCTCCGAACAAAACCAGCTAAAACAGACCGAGATTGAGTTTCCTCAATCCCGGCTCTTATGAAGATGAAGTGTAAATGCTGATCAGCCATTGACCGGTGCCTTTTTCATAGCCGGCTGGAACTTTGGCCTTGGTTTGGAAACCAGGTTTTCGTCCGGACTGCCGCCTGCCGACTTGTTTGAATTCTTTGGTGTTTTCTTTTTGTCCTTTTTATTTCTCTTGCCCCACCAGACCAAAAATCCGGTAACCGGAAGACTTGCCCCAATTAAGCTGGAAAGAAATGCCAGTACTTTACCCGGAAAACCAAGAATGCTTCCAACGTGGATATCATAATTCATTTTCCGCAATTTGGTACCAAACGGTGCCCCGTCATAGGTTGCGCCATACACCTTGTCTCTCGGCAATTCCTTTAACGTATGCTGGTCGAAAGTGTAACTCTTGTTGTTATAAAACTGGCCGCTGTTAGGGTAAATCGTCACAAAAATCGCCGACTTCGCCTTGGCAGTATCCGGGAAACTGTAATAAAATCCTTCGGATTTCGGATGTTTTGCAATCACCGTAGTCCAGGCCTTATCGATAGCCTGCTGCGGCGTATAAAATTTGTGAGCCATCAATGAGTCAGAATTGGCCTCTCTGTCTCTGCCCGGAAGTGATTCACCACCGGAAGTAACCCAATAAAGCCCTTCACTATACCATTTGATACCATAAACCATCCCGGTCATGGCAATGGCAAGAAGAAACAACAGGGAGTAAAAGCCCAGCACATTATGCAAATCAAGGTTTACACGCTTGAACGAGCCATCCCATTTGATTTTAAAACTTTTATCGCGTGTGCTTTTCGTCCATTTTTTAGGATACCACCAAACAAGGCCGGTGATCAGCAGAATGACAAAAATCAGCGTTCCATAGTTTACGATCGGCCTGCCGATTTCAAACGGCATCCATAGGAAACGATGTCCGTTCAGCACCCAGCGAAAGAAATTCGTTTCGCCCTTTTTATGTACTTCCTTACTGATGACCTCACCTGTGTAAGGGTTTATTTTTAGTGTGATATTGGGTCCGCGACGTTCACCCAAACCAAGGTTAATAGCCCTGCCCTGCTGGTAATTTGCATAGGAAACTTTAACGTCGGGGTATAGCGTACTGCCAATCTTCATCAACTGAGATGGCATGATCACGGGCTTATCCTGACGTTCGACACGGGTTTCCGGCTCCATCAGTCCGGTGATCTCTTCATTAAAAACCCAGATACAGCCAGTCACGCAAACAATAAATACGATGATTCCTGACGCAAGCCCCAGCCATAAATGCAGCCAGTTATTGATTTTTCTGAAAGTTGACATAATAACTATGTTCAGTGAATAGGTTAAACAGAAAACACTTGGTTTGTTTATTCAGCAATTTTGGTAAACCGGTACACGGAGCCGGCATGGACGGTAGTCAGTAATGTCGCAATGAAATAATCCTGCTTCCGATCCTCGTTATTGATCCGAAACTGACGCTCGATCCCGTTGACCATGTTAATTTTCAACACATTACGATCCGAATCATATTGCCAGTCCTGTCGGTATTCCTTATCAGATACCGGATAAATAAGCATCGGAAGATCCAGCGAAACCTTGCCGCTGTCGGATAATGCAACGGTATAAGGTTCATTGGGAGGAATAATCATATTGGGTTCCGGAGTGACCGCAAGCACCTTCGTTTCAATATCCACCTTCCATTTGGCCTTAAAATAATTCTCAGGGTCGGTCTCAACTTTGTCTTTTGAGCAGGAAAAAAATACAGTACTTGTCAGGATGATCAGAATGGTCAAAAATGATTTCATAGCGAAAGGTTTTCCAGGTTGAAATTTAAGTAAAGACAAATCCCTGCCTTCCTTTTCGGGGTCGACAGGGTTTGTTTGCTGAACCTGATTCGTTATTATTTTACTTTTACGATGGCTGTAATTGCGCCACCTTCCACTTTCAGACCTTGCTTGGCTGTCGCAGTTGCGATATCGATGTTGTAAACCCAGCTTCCGGCATCTGTGTTAATACCTACAAATACTGTTTTTCCATCGGCACTGATTGTGTTGTTGTTGTAAGAAGCTGAACCGGAAGTAATGCTTTCCGGAGCGCCCGTCACCCAGGTAAAGGTTTTGTTGTAGATATCAGAAATCGCCAGACGTTTCGCGCTGTACTGATCATTAGGATCGGTCAGCATGTAAAGCAATGATTTTCCTTTTCCAAGATAAGTCTGCCCGATTACCTTTTTGCCACCTGCTTTTTCCTGCACATTGAAGTAATAGGTCTGATCAAACTCGGTCGTACCTTTTTTGATTCTCACGAATGCGGAAGGTTTGGTTGAAGTTTGCTTGCCGCTATTAGACGCCACAGCGGGAGAAAACGCATAAGTATCTCCGTTTTCATCCACGGTAAGCCCGTTGTTGAAGTAAGAACCAAAGAAACTAGTTCTGTTATCTTTGATAACTTTTTCAAGCTGCATGCTTGGGTAAGCAAAAACGGCAATCCAGCTGCTGTCAGGATACGCAGTTCCGAAAACATCCGGTGCTGCACCCTTGATGCTCATGTACGGAGCGAAAATTTTGTCGCCAACCTGTGTTGCCCAGGTAAAGTGCGCGCGCTCACCGTTTCCGGCCAGTTTTACGATATTAACCTGACCTTCCGCTACAATTTTAGACTGGTCCGCATTAATTCTGAACCAGGAAGCACTTTCATTACCACTTCTTGGCACTTTAATCGTCAGGATATCATCGCCTGCAGGCGCAAATACCTGTACCGTCTCACTTTGAAAATCAGACGTTTTTTGCAGCTCCCCTTTGTCGTTCATGGTGTAGGTTGTCACTGCACCAGGATTTCCCTGACCGTATAAAAGGCTAAAAAACTTGCCTTTATGCGTCAGATAATAGCGGTATGATCCATCCTGTTCAATCCCTTTTCCTACGGTGCTGATTGTTCCCTGCGACAGATCACTTGTGGTTAAAAGATAGTCCGCTACGCCCGAAGAGCCGATGGGTGAAGAAGCAACGACATATCGTGATACAGTTGTTCCCGGGTCTGTTCCTGGGTCCGTTCCCGGATCCACGGTTTTATCATCACTGCATGCTCCTAAAAACATTCCCATCCCTAACACCAAAAACCAGTGTAAATATGACTTTTTCATTGTTGGTTTATTATAATTATTGAATTGATTTTAAACTATTTACTAATAAAATATCTTAGCTTGACGTAGAAACCTCTGCTCGGCTTTTGCAGACTGAAATTGTCATACAGCTTTCCGTCAAGCATGTTTTTACATTCCAGCGAAACATTGTATTTCCCATTGGCCATGGCATAAACCACGTTCACATCATGGCTCAGCTGGCGTGGAATATCCAGTTTATCACTTCCCAAACTTGGCCAGTACAGGTAATAGGCGTGCACAAAAAGAAGGTTATAACCGAGCGTCAGCGTATTGCCCTTGTGACCAAAATCTTTCAGGAAAACAGCCGCATCAGCATTTCCAAACATGAACGGCATATTAGGAATGCGGTCACGATAAAGCGGACTTTCAGTCGTGTAACCGTCCTCAAATCGCGTGTTGTTACGCAGGTCCTGATACGTCAGGTTTACACCAGCCGTGAACAATTGTCTGAATGAATACCGCACCTCACCGTCCACACCGAAGTTGGTCACATCGGCGAGGTTATCCATCACCTGTTTCGTTTGGTTTGCATTTAACTTAGGGCGGATAAAACCCTGTGCATCACGGTAAAGGACATTGGCATCGATACTGAACCGGTGGATCTTGTTGATATGCGTCTGAAAACTGACCCCGAGGTTGTAGTTATTGCTTGTCTCAGGATCCAATTCAATATTTCCTTCAAGATTCAATAAATCTCCAAAGAGCTCATCCGTTTCCGGCAAACGGTAACTTTTTTCAAATGAACCTTTTAACTGCAAATTTTTAGCAAGAAAATAGGTCGAAGCCACACCATATCCCAGTTTACTGAAACTGTTTTTCTGCTCTTTGTAGGCAACATCGCCATAGTTTCCACTCGGGTTATAGGACACCGAATACTTGTTATGCTGCGAGAAATGCTTGACAAAAAGAGAAGTATTCCACCGCTCACTATAATCATATTTGTAACCCAGGCCAAGTACATTTTTTGTATTAATCCGAGGCTGCTCATACTTGTCAGCATCCGGATACAGTTCATCCCGTCCTTTACGGTTGAAGGTATTGTAAACATTATTGATCGTAACCGAATATTTACTGTTGATTGTATAACTGGCGTTGGCGGTCGCCAAACCATTGTTATTGCGGTATTTATACAGTGACCGCTCTCTTTCGCTACCTAAACCTTCGTATTGTTTAAATTGCTGAAACCAGTTATAACGGCGGTACACGGTGTCAATATTCTGTTCCTGTCCAAGGTTGTAATTGGCAGAAATATTCACATTCAACCCTTTTACAAAAAGATCCTTCTTCTGATATTTCAAACTTGGCATCACGATATTTCCTCTTCGGTGCCATTGGCCAAAAACACTTACCATTCTCGCACCCGTTTGTATTTCCGCCTTGTTTTGTCCCAATGTTATCCCGACCAAAAGTTTGTCAGCAAATTTCTTTCCGACCACACCCACATTGGCGATCAGCGTTTCATTGTGGTAGGTGTCATGAAATCTTCTCAAACGCTGGTTTCTGAAATATTCCCCGGTATTAACGTCCGCTACATCCACGTTGATCCAGTAGTTGTTGTCAGAATAATTCTGAAAAGCGTTGATTTGAGCTGTAAACCCATTTTTTGAAGTAAAACCCGCGTTGATTCCCGTGCGATGGGTATTGAATGATCCGTAGGAATAAGATGCGTCCAGATAGCTGTTTTGCTTCGTATTCGTAACGATATTCACCGCGCCACCCAGGGCATCCGAACCAAGCCAGATCGGCACAACACCTTTGTAAACTTCGACCCTTTCAGCCAGGTTGATCGGGATATTATTAAGCTGGAAAGAAGAACCAAAATTGTCCATCGGCACACCATCCAGAAAGAATTTAACCTGTCTGCCGGTAAATCCATTCAGGGAAAAATTCATGTTGGAGCCTACCCCACCGCTTTCACGAACCCGAACGCCCGATACGCGGTCCAATGCGTGTGATAAATCCAGCGTCGAATTTTGAAGTTTCTTAGCGTCAATCGCCGTAACGTTATAAGCCTGACGATTGATTTCCTTGGTTTCCGTCCTTCCGATCACTGAAACCGATTCGAGTTCCTTGGTATCAGAAGTCATACGAAAATTCAATTTCGTATGCTCGCCGACCTTTACCGTGATTTGTCTCGACTGTGATTGGTACCCAAGAAAGGAGACGATCAGCTGGTAAGATCCGGGATGCACGTTTTCCAGACTGAACCGGCCATCATTAGCCGAAAATGTTCCGATTGCAGTGCCTTTCAGCGCTACTGCCGCGCCGGGTAATGTCTCGCCTTCCTCCGTTTTGACGTGCCCGGAAATGGTAATTGAAGAATTTTGGGCAAAAGTGATGAATGAGAGGGCACAAAGAATCCCTGTATGCAGAATTTTACTAATTTGCATTGCTTTAAAATGTTTCAGCGTTTATAAGCATTGCGCTCCTGCGCAATGAGCCGGGTTGGTTCCAGCCATCCGGCTTTTTTACTTTCAGTTACTTCGTATTAATGTAGATTGGATAGCGTCAGGTCATACGTTCATTTTTATTTTATATTTATTGAAACAGTTTAACAAGTAGTAGCGTAATGAAGTCAGAACCACAGTAAATTTTTTCAGTCTTTTGATAACTGACTGGATTATACATAAATAGACTTATTCTAAATAAGATCACAAAAGTACACCCCGCAGCATAGATACACTTATACAATCTGCCGGTTGAGTTGGACAATCTGCACATTTCTTTCAATCAGCGGTAAAATATACTTTCGGAAAGGATTCTTATCCTCACCTCGTCCCACCACGCAGACATATATGCTTATCCGGTAATAGACTGGACATACTCGCATAGCAGATTTGCGTATAAGTACCTATTAAAATGGGTAAAAGCTCGTATTTCGCGGCAATCTTAATACTGGTAATTTTGTCGCATCTATTAGCGTATGAAAAATTAAACAGCCAGTACAATCAATTAGCCATGAAAAAAATTCTTTTTGCAAACATTCCATTTGATGGACATTTTAATCCGTTGACCAGTATCGCCATGCATCTTAAATCGTTGGGGCATGACGTTCGCTGGTATTCGGGTAGTATTTACCAGCATAAAATCGAAAAACTGGATATCCCTTATTATCCTTTTGTCAAAGCCGTAGATTTTAACCAGCACAATGTAAATGAAATTTTTTCCGAACGGCTCAAACTGAACAGCCAGGTCAGCAAACTGAAATACGATATTGAGCATTGCTTTATACGCAGGTCGACAGAATTTTATGAAGATATCAAAACGATTGATGAGAGCTGGGATTTCGATCTGATGATCAGCGACATCGCTTTTACAGGCATTCCTTTCATTAAGGATAAACTTCATAAACCGGTCATTTCAATCGGCGTATTTCCGCTTACAGAAAACTCCCGTGACTGTCCGCCGGCGGGTTTGGGACTTCATCCATCCTATACTTTCTTTGGAAAAATAAAGCAGCAGTTTCAACGGAAAATGGCTGACCAGATGATCTTTAAAGATTTGAACAAGTTATACAGGAATCTCTTCGCTCAATATGGTATGGAGTCAGGAACCGGTAACGTTTTTGATGTGATGGGCCAAAAATCCGATCTCCTTCTTCAAATCGGTACACCAGGGTTTGAATACAAACGGTCTGATTTAAGTAAAAATATCCGGTTTATCGGTGCGCTGTTGCCTTACGCCGGTACTAAAAAACAGACCGACGATCTTGGTGAGATCCTTCAAAAATATCAGAAAGTGATTTTAGTAACACAGGGAACCCTGGAAAAGGATCCTGAAAAAATCATTGTTCCAACGCTGGAAGCTTTTAAGGCCAGCAATTATCTGGTGATTGCGACCACCGGTGGTTCCAAAACGCAGGAATTGACGCAGCGATATCCACAGCAGAATATCATCATCCGGGACTTTATTCCTTTTGATGAAATCATGCCGCATTGCGACGTATATGTAACGAACGGTGGTTATGGCGGCGTTATGCTTGGTATTGAAAACAAACTGCCACTTGTGGTCGCAGGAATTCATGAAGGGAAAAATGAGATCAATGCGCGGGTAGGTTATTTCAAGCTCGGTATCGACCTGAAAACCGAGTTTCCGAGACCGGAACAGATTAAGCAAAGTGTAGAAAAAGTGCTTTCAAACAGTGTTTACAAGATCAATGTCAAAAATCTGAGCCAGGAATTCAGCAGCTACAATCCAGAATTGCTTTGTGAAAAATATGTAAATGAGGTTGTAGGCATTACGCAAAAGATGTATGCAAGTCATCCTGAATATATTTAGGAATTGGAAAGAATCAGGAATAAAAAGCATTGGAGATGATATTAAAGTAATAAGTCCGGGAAATGGACTACCACTCCGGATGATTTTTAATCCTGGTCTTTCAAGCTGTCTTACCGGCAGAAGGTTTTGTGGAGATGAAAGAAGGCCACCTGATACTTTCATCAGGCTTTTATTCCGTTCATGTATAGAATTGTGCAAAAAACAATTTGGTACTATATATTGCATAGTACTATGTTTTACATTATTAATTACAGCCATGAAACGTTCCTTACTACCCGGATTATCAGCCATCATTTTACTGATGTATTTCACATCCTGCAAAAATCCTGACAATTTAAGTATATCAGTGAAGGACTCCGAAGATGTTTATAAATTCTCCGCGCATTATGACGAAGAGAAAACGGAGCGGGTTCAACATCTTATCAACGAAGGCATAGCCCCAAATCACATAGAATCTACCGAGGATTGGGATTTCACTACGGTTCTAAATGACAGGACTCATGTAAAAATCGAATCAGCGCCGGGTGATTTAATCATAAAGCTGGACAAAGAAGAAAATGACAAGGCTTCGTATTTGCAGGTAAAAAGAATGTGTGAAGAAATCAAAGGGGTTTTGGCAGAGAAGAAATAATTGCATTTCTGCTAACTGGTAGAGTTCATAGACCGATAGAACGCATCGGCGGAACGAGTATTGCGATCAGATCAAGCTCAAAATTTGTGGAGCAACTTGGATTAAGCATATAACTGAGTTTATCTGTACAGCAAGAATTCGACATTCCGAACCCCTCGGAATTGACTTCTAATGGCTTTGATTTTGCTAGGTCCGCCGCACGTCTATCGAAAGTTGAGAAACCCGATTTTCAGCATACAAAAGCTCACCTTGTAGCCTCGAATCGGAAAATCTTGCAGAGTAATGGCAGGAAAATATCCTTTGGAGAGTAAGTCTGTTTTCTTCGATCATCTTCTGAATAATTTTTCTCTTCCAAATAGAGATGATAACGTTCTACTGACTTCTCACATGAGTCAGTAAGTAATTATCAATTATAAACTCCGGTAAGATTAACTCGATAAGCGGCAAGAAACTCTCCAAAACAATTGGTTTGATTAAAAGCACAAACCCGGAAAAATCCTATGCACTACACAAGGTTTGGATCTGACCCGAAAAATCCTGTACACTCCACAAGTTTTCAACTTAATCTTTTTTTGTCAACTATGCTGAAAATCAATACATTTTAAACAACAAAGGCACACTTTCGCGTGCCTTTTGTGATCCCTATAGTACAAATCTCGAACTTTTTGCTTCAAGATTTAAGGAAGCTGGCAAGCATTTTTTCTTCCTAGGAGTATATTTATTTGAGGACATAATTTTCTTATAACAGCTTGAGACAATGTCGCGAATTTATGAAAGTAAAATAAAAAATACAGCACCACTCTAAATTCAGTAGTGGTGGTTTCAATTTGAATAAGGTGAGCAACTATGCCACTTGCACTACTATACGAAAGTACAGTGGGCAGCTGAAAATTGGTATGTGAGGCGTATCCTAATAAGAACCTTGATTAGCCTTAATATTTTTAGCAATCGTTTAGTTTTTCTTTGAATACATTTGACCTATTCTTTGCTAAATGCTTTCATTTAATGGCATCTGATACATTGAACAGTCTTACTGATCCTTCGATTGCATCAAAAATAGAACTAATTAGAGAATTGATCCCAGAGAATGCCTTTTCCAAGCCTTTTGCTATCCAGTAACATCAGAGGTTGAGAATTGAAAACTAAAATATTGTCCCATTCAAATTTGCCTCGCAATTTGGGTCGTTCATGATAAACTCGTCAAAGCATTTCATCAGTATGCCATTGTTCCATTTTAGAGGTTGGATAAAATCATCAAGTATATCTTCCCTGAAATTGGCAAATGGCATTTTGTTTTTCTTACAACGTAAGGTGTGTTTACTTACTATCCGATCTTTCCATCGATAGCTATCACCTGCAATCTTGGCCTTAAACCGGCCTTCAATATTATAGATTTCTAGCCACCGATCTTTTTTGCGTACGTTAGCGGCGGCGGTACAATCTATGGATAGCGACCAGCTATCAATGTCTTTTTTAGGTCTGTGGTACTAGCATTGATAGTTAGCTCAATGGCATGGGTAGGATAGGCAACACTATAAGGATCGTAAAGCTCATCTTGTACCTGTAGGTTTGTGCCAGGTTGGAAAGGAATATCCTTTTGACCTTTGTTGCCGGCTTTATTGCAGTAATCGCAAACGGGTGTAAGGTTATTGAAGTTGATGCTATAAAACGGATAGTCGCCTTTTGAAAGGTAATGATCGTATTCATTTTTGGTATCATCGTAATCCGTCAACAGGTTTTCCATGCCGCAAAAGGGACATACCGATAAAGGATTGTGTACACGAAAGCTTTCAAAATGCCCTTTTAGTGACCCGCACCTTTTCTTTACCGCATCATAATTGTCTTTGGCCGTTAGCATCTGGTACAAAACCCCTCTTGATCCATATAATCCCTTTAGCGGATCTCGTATGCCTACCGGCAGTTCATCAAATTTTACCGGCCTTATAGCATTGTTGCATACCTGCGCGATGCTGTTATTGTTGCCGTAGGCTTGTTGCACCTGCACTTTTTCTGCTACAGCGAGGCCCATATACGCTTCAAATAGCACTTGTAATCTCTGATCAAGTACGTCGTGATGGTCTATAATAGTTTGAAAATAGGGAAGTATTAAACTGCCGTGATTATAGACGAGGCTGGCTTCTGCAAACAACTGCTTAAAAAAGTGATGCATGTAGGCATGCATGTTATTGATAGGATGGGTTATTTGTTTATAGAAATATAGCATACTATTCTCCTCTTTGTTCTATTTCATTTTTAATGGTTCTTAGCCTGCTAAAGAGGTCAAACTTTTCTACCGAGTCGCCAAAATCTGTGTTGAGGCGGTCTACTATTTTTCTCAGCTCATCAAGCGTGGTTATGTTCTCTACCTGGATATTTCGGAGAAGTTGGGCTCTTCGTCACTTTTGATGGTGGGCTTATCTGTTTTTAGCCAGTAACATTTTTGTAAGCAG
>NZ_JAMXKF010000003.1 GCF_024220585.1 Dyadobacter diqingensis | reverse complement strand
GCGTTTTTAGGAAAGTTTTTTTGGCTGTTGCAGGGGTGGATCGTTGGGACAAGGGAAACAGCCTTAAAAGGCTGGGTGCGCAGGGCCAGTGTGCGGTGGATTCGGGGTTGGGTGTCGGGATTGTGCAGGAAGACCTTGGAGATGGGGCTGGACAGGCTTTCCTTTTGAAGAAATGTGACACTATATATAGAATGTTGGCATTAATGCGGTCAGAGACCGCCAGCACCCAGTCGTAGTCTGGAGACTACGACCAACAACACCGACCAACAAACACCCAACAACGCACTATAGCCCAACAAACAGTATAGCACCCAACAACAACACACTATAGCCCAACAAACACTCTAATGCGCAACGATACCAAACAATATGTGCAGGATTCCCGGATAAGTCGCTACTAACTCCTAGTCAGCCTCAGAATCATGAACCATTACCAATACTAGAAACAGGGAGATACTAATGAAGCAAGCGAAATGTAAAGCTGGATCTCGGATACCAATCCTATTGACAGTACCAGGGAAATACATTATGAAAGAACACAAACTAATTTAAACACCCGCCTCCGAATCTTTCTGCCGTTTAGCCAGCATGCGTTTACTTATATAATGATCTGCAACCATCACAATGAAAAGCATTAATCCAACTCCAAGGATATTTTTACTATCCGACCAGTTTTGATACGAGCTAAGCGCTCCAAGTAGTAAAAGGGAGATCGTCACAAGCATGAGTACTGCACGAAGAACGGTTTTATATGTTTTCATTGGCCTGTTATCTGTTTATTCAACAATCTAATTTCCTTGCTGCTTAATATATTGTAAATCTTATAACGATCGGAGACCGATGACGCCGGGACGTAGTCTGGAGACTACGCCCAACAAATCTGGAGACTACCCTCCAGCAAAAAATCAATCCCCAACAAAAAACAATTCTACGCCCAGCAAGATTAATCCCAGTAAAAATCAATCCCAACAAAGGATTACACCCAACCGAACTACACCTGGTTGAACAAAACATCCAAAAATCATTCCATGTGTACAAATTAACTACACGATATTTCAACAACGAATTAGGTTAATATCAGATTATGTTCAATACCCCCAATCTTAAACATTTATCTATACATAAGCCTCCCCAAACGAAAACAGGCTCCAACTTAAAAAGCTGAAGCCTGTTTTTATTCTTACCACCGGTTCAAATCAAGACCCGCATGCTTCACATCCTTCCGGATCATCCAATGAGCACTGCATATCCGAGCGGCTGTCACGAGGTGCAACCGGTTTCGTATGATCTTCGGCATATTGTACATAATTCAGTTCCTTTTCTGCAACCACTTCGGTAGCCGGCTCGATTTGCGCCTCAGCTTGTTTGCCCAATGTAAACTGAACCGGGGCAGACGCGGCACGTGTACGTAGATAATACATACCCGTTTTCAGTCCTTTTTTCCAGGCGTGGAAATGCATAGAGGTCAATTTTCCGAAATTCGGTTCTTCCAGGAAGATATTCAGAGACTGCGACTGGCAAATGTAAGCGCCGCGGTCAGCAGACATATCAAGGATGCTGCGCTGCTTAATTTCCCATGCAGTTTTATAAAGATCTTTGATGTTCTGCGGAATATTTGGAATGGCCTGAACCGAGCCGCTGGCACGAACCAGGTTGTTTTTCATTTCTTCATTCCATAAACCAAGCTTCACAAGGTCTTTCAACAAATACTTATTCACCACAACAAATTCTCCCGAAAGAACACGTCTTACATATATATTGGATGTAAATGGTTCAAAACATTCATTGTTCCCTAAAATCTGACTTGTAGAAGCTGTTGGCATCGGCGCAAGCAATAATGAGTTACGCACACCATTCTGAATAACTTCTTTGCGCAGCTTATCCCAATTCCAATTCTGGCTTTCAGGTGTTACATTCCACATGTCAAACTGGAATATCCCCTCTGAAATCGGGCTGCCTTCCCAGCTTTCATAAGGACCGTGAAGTTTGGCCAGCTCCATGGACGCTTCCATCGCTCCATAATAAATGGTTTCGAAGATATCTTTATTTAATTGACGCGCTTCGTCAGAATCAAATGGCATACGCATCATGCAGAAAGCATCCGCCAATCCCTGTATCCCGATACCGATCGGACGGTGTCTTTTGTTACTTTTCTCAGCTTCCGGAACAGGATAATAATTAAGATCAATAATCTTGTTCAGATTGCGGGTGATCACTTTCGTAATCTCATATAATTTCTGGTGATCGAAACGGTAATAACCGTCTTCTTTCATCTCCACAAATTTTGGCAATGCAATCGAGGCCAGGTTACACACGGCTACTTCATCAGGAGCAGTGTACTCCATAATTTCAGTACAAAGGTTCGACGACTTGATTGTCCCCAGATTCTTCTGGTTTGACTTAGAGTTCGCATGATCCTTATACAACATATAAGGTGTACCTGTTTCAATCTGCGATTCAAGAATGGCAAACCAGAGATCCTGCGCTTTTATCGTCTTACGGGCTCTGCCTTCCAGTTCATACTGCTCATACAGTTTTTCAAATTCCGCACTGTGCGTATCAGCCAGTCCCGGACACTCATGCGGACAGAATAACGACCATGTGTCATTTGCCTCCACGCGCTTCATAAACAAATCCGGAATCCACATCGCATAGAAAAGATCCCGTGCGCGCTGTTCCTCTTTGCCATGATTTTTTCTCAAATCAAGGAAATCAAAGACATCGGCATGCCAGGGTTCCATATATATAGCAAAAGAACCTTTACGTTTTCCGCCGCCCTGGTCCACATAACGGGCTGTATCATTAAATACGCGAAGCATCGGAACAATACCATTGGACATTCCATTGGTACCTTTAATATAAGAGCCGGTTGCCCGCACGTTATGTATACTCAGACCAATACCACCAGCCGACTGTGAGATCAGCGCACATTGTTTCAATGTATCATAAATACCATTGATGCTATCCTCTTTCATCGTTAATAAGAAACAGGACGACATCTGCGGTTTCGGTGTACCCGCGTTAAATAAGGTTGGCGTAGCGTGCGTGAACCATTTCTCAGAAAGTAAATGGTACGTTTCAACCGCTGCCTGCACATCGTCCTGGTGGATACCAATCGCAACACGCATCAGCATTTGTTGAGGACGCTCTACAATTTTTCCGTCAACTTTAAGTAGATAAGATTTTTCCAGGGTTTTGTAGCCAAAGTAATCGTAGGCGTAATCCCTGTCATATATAATGGTAGAATCAAGCAAAGACGCATGCTGACGAATAACCTCGTAAACTTCCTTGGAAATCAACGAAGCATTTTCGCCGGTTTTATCATCTATATAAGTATAAAGACGTTTCATTGTAGCCGAAAACGACTTCAATGTGTTTTTATGGAGATTTGAGATTGCTATCCGGGCCGCCAAAATAGCGTAATCAGGATGCTTGGTAGTCATCGAAGCTGCTGTTTCAGCAGCAAGGTTATCCAGTTCGGCGGTGGTTACCCCGTCATAGATACCGGATACGACCTTTTTGGCTACCTCTATGGGCTGGACGTAATTGTTATCCAGGCCGTAGCTCAGTTTCTCAATACGGGCAGTCACTTTGTCGAATTTTACCGACTCACGGCGACCGTCACGCTTTATAACGTACATAGACATGTCAATTTTTTTCTGAGGTGAAAGAGATTTAAAGTTGTTAATGATTTAAGGGGAGGGAGAAATAAATTTCCATGAAATAACTGAAAATAAATCAAAAGTGCAACTGGTAATTTAACCTAAAAAATCACTTTGTAAGGATAGTGCAAATTATCAAATTGTTAATATTCTTAAAACAAGTCGATTACCAATGCGGAGGTATATTTGGTTTATAGAAAAATTATTTTTCATATTTCTATAAAAAATATTTGTACACTTTTTTTTCGCAGGAGTCTAGGAAATACCAAAAGTTCAATGTAATAATATCTGATATTCAATATATTACCGTATAATAATTTATCGATAAAATTTCAAATTTGTAAACTTTTTTCTATCACCCCTATTTTTTATATACATATTGTCCTGATTCTTCCTTTTTAATAATACATATACTTTTAAAAAATAACCGATATGGATCAGCCATTTGAGTCTCAGTCAAGAAGGACATTTTTGAAACAATCTGCCGGGATCTGCGCTGGTTTGTCCCTGGGCGCAGAAAGCCTTGTGCGGGCAGCTTCTCAGGACGATTTCGGAGCTAAATTTTCCCTGCCGCTGGGTGTTTATGCATCCTATGAAAAAGCGGCACTGTTAAAAAATTATGGATGTTCTTACATTGAGGAATCTGTCGGCGGATTCCTGATCCCGAAAAACGGGGATATGCAGTATGCAAAAAATCTTCAGCAGCTGCAATCCGACCAGTTCCCTATCCGCTCTTATGTAATCCTGCTGCCTGGCGATCTGAAGACACTCGGACCTGACGCCAACCATGAAGCGATTTTACAACGCACGGATCTGGCTTTAAAAAGAGCAAAAGAATGTGGCTCCAAGTACATTGTTTTTGGAAGCGGCGCATCCCGGGTTATTCCTGAGGGTTTTGATCGCAACAAAGCAAAAGCGCAGCATATAGAACTGAGTAAAAGAATGGCTCCATTGGCAGAAAAGCACGGTGTGACGATTGCACTGGAACCTCTGAACCGCGGAGAAACCAATTTTATTAACAGCTTATCGGAAGGAGTGGAAATTATCAATGAGGTGAATAGTCCGTCTTTTCAGCTGCTTTGTGATATATACCATATGTTAAAGGAGGACGAACAGGCCGATCAGATCGTCAAATTTGGAAAACATATCGTGCATTGTCATATTGCCGAAAAACAAAACCGGACTCCGCCAGGCGTGGCAGGCGACGATTTCAGACCTTATCTTTCCGCCTTGAAAAAAATAAAATACAAAGGCGGACTTTCTATTGAATGTTTCGTGTATCAGGATTTTGATAGTCAGTCTAAAAAAGGAATAGAAGTACTTCAAAAACAGATCAGTGAAGTGTAGAAATGATCTGACGGTTATCTTTTTTATGAAAAAGCCGTTATTATCCGGATACTTGATACGGATAATAACGGCTTTCTGATATCGTTATTATTGTTCTGACGGTGGTGCTGTTTTACCCCGGTTTTCGTTCGGCTGATTCCCCATGACCATCACCAGCTTTCCGCCTTTCATCAACTCATCCCGATAAAGCCAGCAGTTGTCCAGAACTTTATCGTTAAACCTGGCCGACTGGACATATACATTTTCCTTTGTGTTATTCTGTGTTTCAATCACCAGAATCTTGCCATTGCCCAACCGGATCGACGCTTTATCAAAAACAGGGCTACCCAGTTGAATCACCGGTCGCAGATCGGTAAGACCTTTCACATCAAACAGCCCGAGAGACGCCATGACATACCACGCGCCCAGCTGCCCCTGATCCTCATCCTGCCCGTAACCATAACCATGAATACTTTCCGTTCCATAAAACTCATCGCAGATTGCCCGGGTCCATTTTTGCGTCAGCCATGGTTTACCGGAGAAATTGAACAGCCAGCTCACATGAAGATTAGGCTGGTTACCATGATTGTACAACGACTTAATCCCCGCAAACGCGTCAATTTCCTTGCCTCCTCCGAAACTGTTCTTTTGAGCTGTCTCAAAAATACTGTTCAATTTTTCATTGAAAGCTGATTTCCCCGTCGCCGTTATTAACCCAGCCGGATTGTGCGGGACATAAAAGGTATACTGTATCGCATTACCTTCCTGAAACCCTATCCATGGCTCCATCGCATCAAATTTATCGATGAATTTCCCCGCAGCATCTTTCGGATGTATCACTTTTTCAATCGGGTCAAAAAGTAATTTCCAGCCCTCCGAATATTTTATCAGCTTTTGATAATCATCCTTTTTACCAAGTGATTTAGCCATTTGTGCAGCGGCAAACGAGCTGAAACTGTATTCCAGCGTATGTGACGCGGAAAAATGCGACCCGGTCGAGTCCGTTACATTTTTTACCAGATAAGGTGAATATCCATACTTAATAAATGCCGACAAATCCATTTTCCCCGAGCCTTCCAACCTGTTTCTGTACGATAGTTCGTTATTTTTTACCGCCTCATAAGCCAGTTTTGTATCATAATCTCTGATTCCCGAGGCGTAAGCGCCCGCGATCGCAAGCCCGACCATATTGGTACCAACGCCGGAAACAAAGTTCCCATTGACAACACCATCTGCAAACCATCCTCTTGCCTTATAAATTTCAAGCTGAGACTGAACATAGTTATTGTAGTGCTGCGGATAGGAAAGCGCCCACAACTGGGTAATGTTCCAATAGGCGCCCCAGATGGCATCCGTATTATAAATGCTGTAACTGAAATTCCCGTTTTTATCCCTGGGCAGTTTCCCGATCGAACCATCATGTTTTGGAAATGACCCATTCACATCACTGGACGTGCCCCTTCCCAGCAACGCATGATACAAACCTGTATAAAATTTAACCTTATCTTTTTGATTGCTCCCTTCTACATACAACTTGCCCAACTCAGCCTCCCAGGTATTCCGGGCATTGATTTTTGCCTTTTCGAAAGAGAGGTTTTTAGCCTCGGCCATTAGATTTTCCCTGGCATTGGCAACAGAAGTATAAGACTGGCCAACCTTTATTTCAATCACTTCTCCGACTGTTGTTTGATATTCAAGATACAAACCCGCACCTTTTCCCTTCGCCGCATTCGATTTCGGCTGAATACCATTGGCTGTAAAAGCGCCTACGTTAACCGGTTTTTTACTGATTTCTCCGTAGATATACATGGAAACCTGCCCTTTCGGGTCGTACGTTTTTACATATTTGGGATAAGTTATCACAAATCCCTCAAAATGCGTGGCGTCCGTCATCCTGATTTCCGCGTTCCGTACCTCACCGCTTTCACCCTGCTCATTTCCGATATCCAGCAAAATCCTCGACTCCTTATTTTGCGGAAATGTATAACGGTGAAATCCCACGTGTTTGGTTGCCGTAAGTTCGGCGGTAATCTGATAATCTTCCAGCAAAACTTTGTAATAACCCGGCTGTGCAATTTCATTTCTTTTATCAAACCCCGACCGATAGCCCTCTTCTTTTCTTTCCAGATCACCAGGTTTTACCCTCAAAGGACCGGTCGCTGGCATAAAACTGATACCGCCGACCTGCCATTCGTGAAAATGGACAAAACCTTCAATGGAGTTGTGGCGCGTATCATAACCCACAGCCTCCCAACCGGATGGATTGCCATAATGTCCATTCGTGGAAGGTGCCAGTTTGGCCATTCCATAAGGCACAGCAGCAGGTGTATAGAAAAACCATCTGCTATGCGCTGTCCCGATTTTAGGGTCAACATATTTAAATACACCGTCTCTTTCATTACCTGCAAAAGCAGTCGTCAATACCGACAGCCCAATAACCACGCTGTTAAGCAGCTTTCTCGATCGTTTCATTTATATGAATTCTGGATAATTGATTCCGTTATATTTCATCATGTATTATTGTTTACACATATCTGATTACATCTTTACAATTTCTGCCTTCATGGGCATTGCAAGGTATATTTCATCAATATGTTGTAATGTACAAACATATTAACATTTAAGATATTTTCTAATATTTAATTTGATTATTTATTCAAAAAACATAAAGTTTTGTATTTATTGCTGATCTAAAACCATATGTATCGACAAGTCAAACGGGAAAATTTCTTACTATTGTACCAATAACCGCTCTCAAAGTTAGATGAAGTACTCTATTGACCACAAAAGTCCGATACCGTTGCATGCCCAGGCCGAAACACTCCTGAGACAATTAATTGCCGAGGAGCAATTCCAAAACGGCATGGTATTACCCAATGAAGTTGACCTTGCGAAACAGCTGGCCATATCCCGGACAACGTTAAGACAGGCTATAAATAAACTGGTATTTGAAGGCCTGCTGGTGCGCAAAAAGCGAACCGGTACAAAGGTTTCCAATGCAGCAGTAAGCTCAAAATCCAACAACTGGCTTAGTTTTTCTCAGGAAATGAAACTGAGAGGGATACCGATCAAAAACTTCGAACTGCACGTAACCTGGGTTTTCCCGGATGAATATCTTGCCAACTTTTTCGAAATAAAAACAGACCGGAAAGTGTTAAAAATGGAAAGGGTGAGAGGAAAACCTGACGAACCCTTTGTCTATTTTGCTTCTTATTTCCACCCAAGAGTTGGTTTAACAGGTGATGAAGATTTTAAGCGTCCATTGTACGAGTTGCTGGAAAATGATTATTCTGTGATTGCAACGTTATCCAAAGAGGAAATCAGCGCTAAAGCAGCGGATTCTTTCATTGCGTCAAAGCTCAAAATACCGGACGGAAGCCCGGTTTTACTAAGAAAAAGATTCGTTTTTGATCAGGGCGAAAGACCGATCGAATACAATGTGGGTTATTACAAGGCTGACAGCTTCATTTATACCGTTGAAAGTACGCGATAACTTATTGTTTCCGGCGAATTTGACGGATTGAAAAAAGATCCGGAGACGGGTCGCTGTTTTTTGCCAATTCGTCCAATGTTGTGGTATCTAAAACACATTGACAATCAATTTCTTAAAATATTGTATAAGATTATTTGCTCCGTCAGTTTATAATAATTACTTTTGCAATCCTTTTTGAGAATTGTATCGAAACACATAATTGCATATACAAATGAAAAATGATATTCATCCCAATTACAGAGAAGTAGTATTCTGGGATTTATCCAGCGATTTTAAATTTATTACACGCTCGACAATCGAAACCAGCGAAAACATTACCTGGGAAGATGGAACAGTTTATCCTGTATACAAAGTCGAGGTTTCTTCTAAATCACACCCATTCTACACAGGTAAAAATGTACTTGTAGATACGGCTGGACGTGTTGATAAATTTAGAAAACGTTACGGAACGAAAGAAGCTTAATCTTATTTTTAGGTTAACCGTCGTAAGGAAAGCAGTCTCAAAGCGAAAGCGATCACGAGACTGCTTTCTTTTTTTGTCCGAACCAAAAAAATGGCCGAACTTTGACGATACATACTTAAACACGATATGCGTAGTATCATCCTATTCGACGATCAAGAACTTCGATTACAATTATTACCTTTTACATACACACGTCCCATTGCCGGAATCCGCTGCGGAATCCGGACCATCGCTGAGAAATGGAATGATTGGCTGGCATCTCCGGTTTCTTATCAAACGGAGGCATATCTGAGCCCGCGATTTCCTTCGATACATTCAGAAGATCAGATTTATATCAACGGCGCAGTTTGCCCTGATGTTTTGCTGGTGAAGGCTATCGAAAACCTGGCCACTGAATCAGTTCTTATTTCAACTGGAAACGAAATACTGGCTGTCAGGACTTCCACTCACGACTGGACACCTGCACAGGCTTCCACCCATTACAAAAACATAATCCATGCCGAACCAGTTGTTGTGATCCGGAACATCTGGGATATTTTCACCAACAACGGCGCGCAGATCAAACTGGATTTTGAGAGAATCAAAGGCTCACGGCGATCCCAAAAACTCACAGATCCGCTTACACACTGTTATAACCCTGAAAATATTTTTATTGAAGAAGGTGCAGTCATCAAAGCATCGGTTTTAAATGCTGAGAACGGCCCAATTTATATCGGCCGTAATGCTTTGATACAGGAAGGCTCCATGGTTCAGGGACCGTTTGCGATTGGCGACAATTCTGTTTTGGCGCAGGGCACAAAAATCCGCCCCAATACCACGGTTGGGCCTTTTTGCAAATTAGGCGGAGAAGTAAGCAACAGTATCTTGTTCGGATATAGTAATAAGGGACACGATGGTTATCTGGGCAATTCCGTGTTGGGTGAATGGTGTAACCTTGGCGCTAATACCAACAACTCAAATCTTAAAAATGACCATACGCCGGTGAAACTGCACAGTTATGTGACAGAGCAGCTGGAAAGTACGGGTTTACTTTTCTGCGGATTGTTTATGGGCGATTATTCCAAAGCAGGAATTTCCACCATGTTCAATACCGGGACGGTAGTCGGTGTTAATGTCAATGTTTTTGGCGCGGGTTTTCAATCCAAACATATCCCCTCCTACTCATGGGGCGGCAATGCCGAAGGATTTACAGAGTACCGGTTTGAAAAAGCCATGGCAGTAGCACAGGATACGGTAAGCCGCCGTGGTGTGACCTTTGATGAAACCGACAAAAAAATACTTCGCGAGGTATTTGAACAAACTCAAGACCAGCGGAAATTATCATAAATTAAGAATTCAGATTAACCCAAACCACCGTGCTTTTCAGAGATATTCCGGGACTGGAACATATAAAATCAACACTGAGACGATCCGTGCAAACGAGCCATCTGGCGCATGCACTGCTTTTCGACGGTGCCAGCGGAGGCGGAGGTCTGGCTTTGGCGCTGGCATTTTCCACCTATATCAACTGTGAAAACCGAAGCGAAGAAGATGCCTGTGGTGTGTGCGCCTCCTGCGCGAAAATGAATAAATTAATCCACCCGGATTTTCATTCGATTTTTCCTATCGCGACTTCCAAAAAGATAAGCGGCAATACCAGCGAAGCTTTTTTGCCACTTTGGCGTACCTTTTTACTGGACACGCCCTACCGGGTTCTCCCCGAATGGCTGGACTTTATTAACGCAGAAAACAAGCAAGGGAACATATCCGTGGAGGAAGCTCGGGGTATCCTAAGAAAACTTTCTGTTAAATCTTATGAGGGTGAATATAAAATTCTGTTAATATGGAAACCCGAAATCATGAATGCCTCTTCCGCCAATGCGCTGTTAAAAATACTGGAAGAGCCGCCTTATAAAACACTTTTTTTACTGGTAAGCGATCAATCCGACCGCCTGCTGACTACCATCATTTCCCGCACACAACGCGTGGCCGTACCTGCTTTTTCTGACGAAGACGTGCGTGCATTTTTAAAACAACAATCTGTAAGCGAGAGCATTGCGAATCAGGTTGCCTATCTTTGTGACGGAAACCTGTCAGAAGCACTCAGGCTGGTGCATGAAACGTCGGATGACCGCTCCGCCTGGTTTGCCGAGTGGATGCGGTATTGTTACAAATACGATGTGGCTAGTCTGGTTAAACTGGCGGACGCGTTTGATGGGATGAACAAGGAAAAACAAAAAGGTCTTTTTGAATATGCGCTGAGACTTTTCCGCGATATGCTGGTTTGGAGTCAGGGCGCGGCGGAGCTGTTGCGGGTTCCGCAGGAAGAACTTACATTCGTACAAAATTTTTCCAAAGCAGTTAATTTCGACGCTTTGGAAAATATGGTTCAGGAAGTAAACGTTGCTTATTACCATATCGAAAGAAACGTAAGAGCAAAAATGGTGTTTCTTGACCTTTCCTTAACTATTGCACCATTTTTTCAACGTAGATGAAAAAAAAGATTGAGCTCATCGGGGCGACCGACATCGTGGATTTACCGGAACTTGCCTGGTACAACGTCCCTGTGCGTGTCGACTCGGGTGCTACCACATCTTCCATACATTGCGCACGTGTCCGGCTCATTAAAGATGGCGATGAAACCAGGTTATGTTTTTATCTGGATGCTAAAAAAGGGGCGCCGCAGCAATCATTTTCCGTCAGTGAATTCAAGGAAACCGTTGTCAGGAATTCTTCCGGTAAAGAAGAAAAAAGATACGTTATAAAAACACAGATTATCATTTTCGGCAGAAAGATACGTACCGAGTTTTCGCTGGCTAACCGTAAAAAAATGAGTTACCCGATTCTCCTGGGACGTAAGTTATTAAAAGGCCGTTTCCTGATCGATGTGTCACAAAAAGACCTTTCCGCCAAGCATAATGCTGAAAAAGCCAGACATAAGAGCCATGATCCGGAGGCCAGCCCTACTCTTTTAATCCACTAGATTTATATGAAAATCGCCATATTATCCACCAATCCTGACCTTTACTCAACGAGGCGTCTGGTGGAGGCAATCAAACAGAAAGGTCACCAGGCTGTGGTTATTGACCACGTCAAGTGCTTTGTCATGATTGAAGGAGGAAAACCAACTGTCATTTATAAAGGGAAGCCTATAAAGGGTATTGATGCCGTGATCCCGAGAATCGGTACGTCCGTCAACGCTTTCGGCTGTGCGGTAGTAAGGCAGTTCGAACTAATGAAAATTTTCACGACTGTGAAGTCGCAGGCCATATTACGTTCACGGGACAAACTGCGCAGCATGCAGGTTCTGGCGAAGTCCGGCGTGGATATCCCTAAAACTGTTTTTGCAAAAAATCCTGCGCAGGTTAATGAGCTTATCCATATGGTTGGCGGTCCGCCGGTGATCATCAAATTGCTGGAAGGCACACAGGGGGTTGGCGTTGTTTTGGCTGAAACAACAAAAGCCGCGAAATCCACGATTGAAGCATTTTACGGCTTGCGAGCCAATTTCCTTATTCAGGAATTCATTGCCGAATCCAAAGGAGCTGATATCCGCGCATTTGTTATCGGCAACAAAGTAGTGGCCGCTATGAAGCGCCAGGGGCATGAAGGAGACTTCCGTTCCAACCTGCATCGCGGCGGCGAGGGATCTCTGGTTGAACTGACTCCGGAAGAAGAACATACGGCCATTGCTGCGGCGAAAGCACTGGGTGTGAGAATTGCCGGCGTTGATCTCTTACAATCCGAAAGAGGCCCTTTGGTTATGGAAGTGAATTCTTCCCCAGGCTTAAAAGGAATAGAAGAAATCAGCGGGATCGATATTGCTTCTTTGATTGTTGCTTATATTGAGGAGAAAATCGTTACGGATGAAGGGGATACGGTTGGGGTTTAAGCTTAGAAACAAATTCTTAAATTTGTACTCCACATACCTCAAAGCAAAGAATTAAGTAATAAGTGCTAATGGCCTTTAACCATTAGCTGAAAGATAAAAACATGCATATTAAAATAGGAACACGCGGTAGTAAACTTGCTTTATGGCAGGCATATTATGTTGAAGAACTTCTTAAAAAAGGAGGCGTTACCACAGAAATCGTTATCATAGAAACCAAGGGGGATAAAATCCTGGACCGGTCGTTATCCAAAATCGGCAGTAAAGGTGTATTTACCCAGGAATTGGAGGATCAGCTGAGAAGCGGCGATATCGATATCGCGGTACACAGCGCCAAAGACCTGCAATCACATCTGGACGATGATTTTGAAATCATCGCTTTTACCGAACGTGAGCATGCAAACGACGTACTGGTTAGCCACAACACTAATCTCTCGTTAAACAGCGGGGAAGTGTTCGTGGTGGGCACCTCATCAACGCGCCGGATCGCCGTGCTGAAACATTATTATCCCCATATCAAAACGGTGGATATGCGTGGTAATTTGCAAACCCGTTTGCGCAAACTGGAAGAAGGCCAGTGTGACGCGTTGCTTCTGGCTTATGCAGGCGTGCACCGTATGGAATATGACGACAAAATCGCCGAACACTTATTGCTGGACGAATTTACACCGGCAGTCGGTCAGGGCAGTGTTGCGATTGAAAATGTAGTTTCACTTTCGGATGAAAAGAAAGCGATCCTTAAAAAATTGCTTAACCACGAGCCAACGGAAACTTGTCTGCGTGCAGAACGCGCTTTCCTGAAACGTCTTCAGGGCGGATGCAGCATTCCGGTATTTGCACTGGCCATATTAAACCACGACGAAATAAATATCTCAGGCGGTATCATCAGTCTGGATGGGAAAGAAATCATCCGCCATTCGGAAAGTGGTTCCATAGCATTCCCTGACGAACTTGGTACTTCTCTGGCCAATGAACTGTTATCAGCCGGAGCTGACAGAATTCTCAAAGATATTCGCGCTCAGAACGCAGCGGTATAAGTTTTACCTGATAAAAGAAAATCCCCACATGCCAGGCATATGGGGATTTTTTCATAAATAACCGATTCTGATTTTTAATCGGAGGAATAGTATCAGGGTTTCTTTGAAGTACTATCGGCAGGAGTTTGAGGGATAACTGCCGGTATTTTTTTAGTGCTGTCCGGAAGAACAGCAGGCACAGCCGTTTCCGGCTTTCTTCCCGTGCTGTCCGCAGGCACTCTTTGTGTGCTATCAGGTCTCTGCGGCATATTCATGCCAGGCTGTCTGCGGGAAGTACTGTCGGTTGCGCTTTTCTGAGGAGGCGTAAATCCACCTTCTCCCTGTGGCCTGTTACCTGCGCCAGCCGGACGGCCAGTGCCCGCTCCGCCTTGCGGTGTCACGGTTGGTGTAACGGCCGGAGCCGCCTGCTGCATTTGTCCGCCGCCATCATTTCCGCCTCCATCACTTTTCTGATCATCGTTACTTACTGATTTTCTTCTGCGGGTTTTCTGTTCAACAAAGGTCATTTTACCAAGACGGTACGAGAAGTTGATACGGAAACCACGGTTGTAACGATAGGTTGTACTTACCTGATCAAACGTTGATGAAGAAAGGTTGGTTTTCATTTTAAGCGCATCGGTGAAGAAGTTCTCCATCGCCAGACCTATGCTTCCTCTCTTATTCTTGAAATCTTTTTTAACACCAAGGTCATACATTCTGAATCCGCCTTGTGAACCTTGCAGCTGAATTTCTTTACCACGTGCAAATCCACCACCCTGGATTCCCCAGCCACCTTTCAGCGTAAGACCAGTACGGAAACGACCGCTGATTACAACACCATCATTGTGGGATTGAAGTGCCAGTACAGGGCTATTGTTTTTCAGATTTACATAATAGGCATCAATACCTCCGCCAACAGACCAGATTTTGAACAAAGTAAGGTTTCCAAAAATGTTGGCACCATAATTCTGTTTTGCTCCGATGTTACCGTAAGTCGTCGTGATTACGCCTTCCGCACTTGTTGTACGAATACTTTCGATCGAATTGTTTGTAAAACGAGCGAACGTAGCCACGTTGATGTATAAACTATTCTTGAAGAAACTTGTTCCCAATTCAACCTGGTCTGTAAGTTCAGGATCCAGATTAGGATTTCCTTTCGTAATATTCTGAGGGTTTGATGTATTCACGTTCGGATTCAGGAACTGGATACCCGGGCGTTGCAGACGACGGTTATAACCCAGCTTGATCGTTTGACCTTTGCCAAAAGTTTTAGACAGGTTCAAACTTGGAACCAGATTACCATAGGCAGGCAGATTAAGCTCAACCTCACCCTGTTTTGCATTGATACCCGTATATTCATAACGCGCACCCGCCTTCAAAGTGAATTTATTTTTTGTAGTAACGGTGTAAGAAAGATATCCCGCTGCAACATTCTGATCATAGTCAAGACTGCTTGATGGATCCGGCGTGCTGACCGTGTTGTAATAGTCATAACGGCTAAGCACCTGGCGGAATATCCCCTTACCCCCCATTTCCAGTAACTGATTATTTTTAATCGGGGTCTGGTAGTCAATCTGTAATGTAGTTTCCTGATTGGAGCTCTTATTGTTATTACCCGATTGACCGAGCAACTCCGAGACGCCGCTTTTGTAATTGTACAAGTCAGCGTCAAAATCGTTGGTACGGTTATTCCGGCTGTATTGACCAAGAATACTTAACTCCTGCTGTGGTTTGTTTAATGTTTTGATATAATCCACGTTAACATCCCAGGTTCCGGATAAGTCCTTCACATCCACATCACGGTACGAAGTTGTCGTTACGCCGGCTTTTGTATTTTCTGTTAAAATAGACTGAGGTGTTTTTTGGTTTCTCAACCCATAACGGATACCCGCAGAAATTGACGTGTTCTTATCAATTTCATAATCCGTACCAAAGTTATACGATCCGAAGGCACCTTTATTTTTTGAAGTCGTTGTTTGTTTTACAGAGAAATCCTCCACCTTACCCGTTTGCAGGTTATCCGTGCGACCCGGCTGGTGATAGTTGAATCTTCCAAAACCACCCAGACTAAACCCAAGTTTACCCGTACGGTAGTTTCCTCTCAGACCCAGGTTTGATCCTCTGTTTCCTACACCCGTATCGAGGTTTAAAGTTCCACCCTGAATGGTACTCTTTTTAGTAATAATATTGATGATACCGCCAGAACCTTCCGCATCATATTTGGCAGAAGGCGAAGTGATCACCTCAACCGACTTGATCATATCGGCCGGGATTTGCTTCAACGCATCCGCAACGCTGGTTGCCACCATCGTCGACGGTTTGTTATTGATCAAAACCCGTACATTGGAGTTTCCTCTTAAGGACACGTTTCCATCAAGGTCAACCGAAAGCATTGGCACTTTCCGCATCACATCACTGGCGTCACCACCTTTACTGGTGATATCTTTTTCAGCGTTAAAAACCAGACGGTCAACTTTTTCTTCAATCAGCTGTGCCATCCCCACCACCTGAACTTCATTCAACTGAACTACATCAGGAGACAAAACGACAGAACCCAGATCTAGCTCGGTTTTCTTATCAATTTTAATACCTTTTAACGTTTTCGTTTTATATCCGATAAAAGAGATCAAAATCTTGAAATTTCCCGAAGCCACCTTGGTCATATTAAAAGCACCTTTTTCATCCGTGGTTGTTCCATCCACCGGCGTATTTGTTTTATCGTCAACCAAAGCCAGGGCAGCAAACTCCACAGGTTTGTTAGAAACTGAATCAACCAGAATACCTTTTATTCTTCCGTTACCTTTTGGTGCATCATCCACAGTTCCCGGAATGACAGCCTGTCTTTGTCTGTCTCCTCCGCGCTGAAAATCTCCACCTCCGCCACCCATGCGGCCACCGCCTCCTCCGCCACCGCCGCCAAACTGTGCGAACGCCGTGGTTGTCAATCCAAGGATAAGTCCTAATAATGTAAATCGTTTTATCATGTTCATGGTGAATCGGGCAATAATTATGTATAAATCAAGTTCAAAATAAGTATCAATTCTACGGTTAAAAAAAGGCAATAGATGGAAAGGTAGGTTCTACCGATCAATGGGCATTTCTGAACGATGAGAAGGCAAAAAGAATTGATGAAATCAGCGGGCTAAAATTTGGCAAATGCCTGCTTTTCAATATGAATACAAGAATTGTTCCTGCAAAATATTTCCTATTTTCGCCGAATACGCTCATAGAGCCTCAACGCCGATCTGTCGATTATTAGCTTACTTTGATCGAATCGGCTAGGCTGTTAAGATTTTTCCCTGTATGATTGTATTGTGATTAAAAGGTTTAATGGCATTGAAATAAAATTTTTCATGAACAACCAGACAGTTCGAAAGTATCCTCCCTTTTTCCTGCATCTTTTAGGCTGGAGCTTTCTGGCATTATTTCTGATGTGGCAGCCTCTGAGCTGGCAAATCCAGTTTCCGATCACTTTCTGGATCAAGCAGGCCGTGTTGTTCTCGATGCTTATCACCGTTTTTTATCTCAATTTTTATTTCTGGTTCCCACGTTACCTGGCCAGGAACAAATACTGGCGTTTTATCATCTTCAATATTGTGTCGGTTGTGGCATTGGCCGTTCTGATGGAGCAGGTGAAAATTGCCATTAACCATGGTGAGCAGATGGACAAGGCCTTCAAAATGGCGCGGGAAGCCAATGGGGATAAAAAACATCAGGATCGTTTAGATTATTTCGCGTTACTTACTGCGCTTATTATTATTGGGATAAGCACCAGCGTCGCAGCCGTTCAAAACGCCCAGCGCGACAAACAATACCGGCAAAATCTTGAACAGGAAAAGATCAATTCGGAGCTCTCGTTTTTGAAAGCACAGATTAATCCACACTTCTTTTTCAATACGCTCAACAATATTTATGCATTAACCATCATCGATGTGGAAGCTGCGCGTGAAGCACTGCACAAGCTTTCCAGGATGATGCGTTATGTGTTGTATGAAACACAGCATGGCACCGTTTTACTGAGCCAGGAAATTGCCTTTGCGCAGGATTACATTCAACTGATGCAACTCCGGTTAACAGATAAAGTAACCGTCAATCTGCAACCTCCTTTGCCATTACATGATGTTTCCATTGCCCCGATGCTGTTTTTACCTTTTATCGAAAATGCGTTCAAACATGGTGTAAGTGCGGTACAACCAAGCCATATCGACATCAGAATCTGGCAGAAAGGTCCGAAAGTTTATATTGAGGTAAAAAATACGCTGTTCACTGAAAAAAGGACAGTGCTCGACGAAAGCAATGGTATTGGGCTGACCAATACCCAAAGGAGACTGGATTTGCTGTATCCGGGAAAATATCAGCTGGATGTCAGCGAAAATACGGACGAAAAAGAATTTGAAGTACACCTGGAATTGCAACTCGCATGAATGTATTACAATGCATAGCCGTAGACGACGAGCCTCTGGCACTCGGGCTTGTTTGTGCTTTTATTGATAAAACGCCTTTTTTAAATCTGGCTGGACGTTATTCCAGCGCCGTTGAAGCTTTGGAAGGGATTCATCAGCAATCAGTCGATTTGATCTTTCTGGATATTCAAATGCCTGATCTGACCGGGATTGAGCTTGCCAGGATTATTGAAAAATCGGGCAATCAAGGTCCGAGAATTATTTTCACAACGGCTTTTAACCAGTTTGCTCTCGACGGGTTTCGTGTTGACGCGCTGGATTATTTACTGAAACCGTTCAATTATGAAGAGTTCCTGAGAGCGGCGTCCAAGGGAAAAGCATATGTGGAACTTGTGCAACGGGCTGCAAGTGGCCCCGCCGCTCCGGAACAAAAGGAAGATTACTTATTCCTGAAAGTAGAATATCAGCTTGTTCGTATCGCATACGACGATATTCTTTATGTGGAGGGGCTGAAAGATTATGTAAAGGTTATTTTAAAATCGGATACCAAACCCGTTCTTTCACTGACCAGCCTGAAAGCTTTGGAAGAGAAACTGCCTTCCGCCAAGTTCATGCGTGTGCACCGTTCTTTTATTGTTAATCTGGATAAGATTGGCGCAGTGACCAGAAATACGATTCAAATTGGCGCGGTAACCATTCCGGTGAGTGACCAGTATAAGGAGAATTTTAGTCAGTTTTTGAGTAAATGGATGTGAAGAAATTATCTTTTGCCGAAATTTAAAGCATTCACTTCGTCCTCATTATCAAAAATTCTTCCGCTGTCATTATTGGCAAGCTTGATTCTTTAAAGTCTTTGGCGTTTCTTGTTATAATAATTTTGCAGTTTGATTTTAACGCGCTAAAATATTGCACCGCGTCTTCAAAATCGGAGAAATTCGAATTGAGTGCCTTCTCAATTATTTCCTCGTCAAGACTGGCCACTTCTGAAATAATCCGAAACTTTCTAAGTTTATCTTTAATTGTTTCCGGCGGATCTATTTTTGTCAATAAGTAATTGACCGTAGTATATGATAGTGCTGAAACGATCAATTCAAGTTTTCCCTTATCCGCCAGGGAGGCGATTTTTGCTATGAAATTATAAAAAGGCGGTCTTTCGGATAGCAAATCCATCATAGCATTTGTATCAAGAAATATTCTGGTTCTCACCTATATTTTTCTTCTAAATGATCACGATATTCTTTTTTATAATCGAAACCATCCGGAAGTTTCGATCCTGAAGATATACTTTTTATAAATGGCGTTATCTCAATATCGTCCATATCCTTAGATTCATCAAGACCGGTGAGAGATTGCAAATAAGACTCTATAATACCTGACAAACTTCGTTTATGAGCAGAAGCATATTCTTTTGCTCGTTCAATAATATCTTTATCGAGTTTTAATGTAAGTTTCGTATCCATGTCAGCCGAATTAAGTACGTGCAAATATATAAAATAGGTACGTAAAAAAAAGAAGAGTCAAGTAATGAAACTTGACTCTAAGTGAATAATTTAAAGAAGTCAAGTTTTGAAAACTTGACTTCTTTAACACGCCAAGACTCCCTACCCCTTCAACTCCTCTTTCAGGAAAAATCCGGTATAACTGCCTTTTACTTTCGAAACTTTTTCAGGCGTTCCTTCCGCGATAATCTTTCCACCCAGTGCGCCGCCTTCCGGCCCAAGATCAATTACATGGTCTGACACTTTCACCACATCCAGGTTGTGCTCAATGATCAGGACGGTGTTACCTTTTTCAACCAGCTTGTCCAACACGACCAGCAGGTGTTTTATATCCTGAAAATGCAATCCGGTTGTCGGCTCATCCAGAATATACAAGGTTTTACCCGTATCACGTTTTGACAATTCTTCCGATAATTTCACCCGCTGTGCCTCTCCACCCGAAAGTGTCGTCGCATGCTGTCCAAGGGTAATATAACCCAGACCTACATCAAAAAGCGTTTGCACCTTTCTCAAAATACGGGGCTGGTTTTCAAAAAATTCCAGTGCCGTTTCAACCGTCATATCCAGAATATCCGCCACGGATTTGCCTTTGAAGCGTACTTCCAGCGTCTCGCGGTTAAACCTTTTTCCTTTGCAGGTTTCACAGTTCACGTGTACGTCTGGCAGGAAATCCATTTCAATTCTTTTCATCCCCGCTCCCTCACAATCCTCGCATCTTCCACCTTTTACATTAAACGAAAAACGCCCCGGCTTGTATCCACGAATTTTCGCCTCTGGCAATTCAGCAAAAAGTGTGCGGATATCGGTAAAGAGATTCGTATAAGTTGCCGGATTTGAACGTGGTGTACGTCCGATCGGTGATTGATCCACCTCGATCACCTTATCAATATGTTCTAAACCCTCAATGGATTTATAAGCAAGCGGCTCTCTTCTGGATTTATAAAAATGATGGTTTAACAACGGGAAAAGCGTTTCGTGAATCAACGACGATTTTCCGCTGCCACTCACCCCCGTAACCGAGATCATCGTCCCCAAAGGAAATGCCATTGTAACGTTTTTAAGGTTATGACCGGTACATCCTTTCAGCGAAAGATAGTTGCCGTTTCCTTTTCTCCGCACCTTTGGAATTTCTATTTTCTGACGCCCGCTGAGGAAATCCGCTGTGGAAGAACCATTGGCCAGAAACTGTTCCGGCGTTCCTGCCCCAACAACATGTCCGCCATGGCGACCAGCACCCGGGCCGATATCTACGATATAATCCGAAGCAAGCATCATATCCTTGTCATGCTCAACTACCAGAACTGTATTACCAAGGTCACGCAGGCTTTTCAGAGAATTGATCAGTCTGACGTTATCCCGCTGATGAAGCCCGATACTTGGCTCATCCATAATATACAATACGCCGGTAAGCTGTGTTCCTATTTGGGTAGCAAGCCTGATACGCTGGGCCTCTCCGCCCGAGAGTGTCCGCAACGAACGGTTCAGCGTCAGATAGTCCAGCCCGACATCCAGCAAAAAGCCAACCCTTTTACGGATTTCCTTTAACACCTCATGCCCGATAACGCGCTGTCTCTCTTCCAGGCGATCTTCCAGATCAACCAGCCAGTTGGCAAGTTCCCGAACATCGCGGTTGGAAAGGTCTGCAATATCTTTTCCGTCGACTTTAAAATGCAGCGATTCTTTCCTCAAACGCTTGCCGTTACATTCCGGGCAAACGTTGGTGGTCATGAAATCTTTCAGCCAATCCTGAATTTTATCATTCCCTGATTCCTGCTGACGTTTTAAGAAATTGATAATCCCGTCGAATTTCGTATCCCATTCCGTTCCCGGATATTTTTTCGAAGGCACCGCCACCGGTTCTTCGCTTCCAAACAAAACAATTTTAATGGCCTCTTCCGGAAATTTGTCCAGCGGGGTATTAAGATTAACCTTGAAAGGTTTTAACAAAACCTCCATTTGTTTGAAAATCCACGAGTCGCGGTATTCGCCCATGGGCGCAATTCCGCCCTTACTAACCGACAAAGAACGATCCGGCATGATTGAATCCTCCGTGATCTCATCGATCATACCCAATCCCTGGCAAGTAGGACACCAGCCGTAGGGTGAGTTAAACGAAAAGTTGTTTGGGGAAGGATCGTCATAACTGATCCCCGATTCCGGGTCCATCAGGTTTTGTGAAAAATAGTAGGTCTCCCCTTTTTCATCCAAAACCATCAGCGCACCTTTCCCCTGTTTGATGGCCGTCGCAACGGATTGGCTCAAACGGTAACGTGACTGCGGATCGTCGGATTCTTTTTTAGGGACCACCCGGTCAATCACAATTTCAATATCGTGTACCTTATAGCGGTCCAGCTGCATTTTAGGAACGATGTCCTGAACCTCTCCATCCACACGCACTTTGGTATAACCCAAACGGGCAATCTGTACGAAAAGCTCACGGTAATGCCCCTTTCTGCCTTTTACAGCAGGTGCAAGCAGAATCGTTTTCTGCCCTAGAAACTGGGTCATCAACTGGTTTACAATCTGGTCCTGCGACTGTTTCACCATTCTTCTGCCCGTCACATAGGAATATGCCTCCCCCGCTCTTGCGTATAACAACCTCAGAAAGTCATAAATCTCGGTGACCGTACCAACGGTTGACCGCGGATTACGGGAAGTCGTTTTCTGTTCAATGCTGATCACGGGCGATAACCCGCTGATCTTATCCACATCGGGCCTTTCCATTTCACCGATAAAACCACGCGCATAAGCAGAAAAACTCTCCATATAACGTCGTTGTCCCTCTGCATAAATTGTATCAAAAGCCAGAGAAGATTTTCCACTGCCGCTTATACCCGTTACCACCACCAGCTTGTTGCGGGGGATACTCACATCAATATTTTTCAGATTATGCTCACGGGCTCCCTGCACTTCGATCAGGTCCTGCTCAGCAACTTCAATTCCATTCAAATGTTCCAAAATGATCCTATTGATTTATAACCGTGTAAGGCACTATTTAGAATAACCACAAAAGTACGTGTTGAGTTGCAAATTTTTTCTGTGATTTTCCTTCAAATGGCGTATTCAGTGTCTGCTGATCCAGGCAAATTCCTCCTACCAGATACAAACATATCCAAATCAATATAGCACCCGCTCATTCACTTTTGCAACCATTAGTATATTTATATTTTTTCTTATTAAAAGAATGAAATATTAAAATAAATCCAGACTAATGTTTAGCTTTGATACTAAATTGACATTAAGTAATATTTTTTTAACATCTCATCCCTTTCATATCTATGAAGCAAAATTTACGATTCGTAATGTTTGCTGCTGCGCTATTGCTTACAGCAATATTTTGTGGCACAGCAAAAGCCCAAGACAAAACGATTACAGGAGGTGTAACTTCCTCGGCGGATGGTAACGCAATTCCCGGTGTCAGCGTGACCTTAAAAGGATCTACAACCGGGACCGTCACAGACAGTGACGGCAAGTATTCCATCAATGTAAAAGCAGAAAGTGTCACCCTGGTATTTTCTTCAATTGGATTTATCAAGCAGGAAATAGTCGTTCCTGGCGCCCAGTCAGTAGTTAATCTTGTTCTTGTTGATGATGTTAAAGCATTGACTGAGGTCGTTGTTACCGGTTACGCCTCTCAGCGCAAACAGGACATTACCGGTGCGGTCACTGTGATAAGCCCAAAAGAACTTACTGCACTGCCAGCGGCCAGCGTGACACAGATGCTTCAGGGTCGCGCCGCAGGTGTTACTGTTGGAAATGATAATTCTCCGGGCGGTGGAACCATGGTACGTATAAGGGGGTTCGGATCAATCAATAACAATAGTCCTTTGTATGTCATTGACGGAGTTCCGACTCAGGGGACCCTCAACCAGCTCAATCCGAATGATATTGAATCCATGCAGGTACTTAAAGATGCGTCTGCTGCATCCATTTACGGCGCCCGTGCTGCCAATGGTGTGGTGATCATTACCACCAAGAAAGGTAAACCCGGAGCTCCAAGCATCACATTTGACTTTTATACCGGAACACAGCGCCCTGGTAAAATGCTGGATTTGCTGAACACCAGAGAGCTGGGAGAATATCTGTATCAATCCGATCTTGGTGCAGGTAAAAATCCTTCTGTTACTTCTCCTTCGGTTCAATACAAGTTTGATGAAAACGGTAACCAGACCGTCGCAGACTACATTTACCCAAATGTATTTGGAGCGCTTCCGGCTAACTACACCTATACCAACGACATTGCAGATCCGAACCTGGGAAAAACAGCTTTTAATATTACCAAAGCCAACAAGGAAGGTACCGACTGGCAGGATGCTATTTTTGATCCGGCTCCCATTTCAAATTATCAACTCGGAGCAAGCGGAGGTTCAAATACCGCGAAATATGCTATTTCTGCAAATTATTTTAAACAGAATGGTATTTTGAAGTATACGAATTACAAAAGATATTCCATCAGGGCCAATACGGAATTCAAAAAAGGAAAGGTAACTGTGGGAGAAAACCTTACTTTTTCTTACGATGAACGCCAGGGTATCACGAATAATGATGAGAGTAACCCGATCATGTTCGCCATCCGTGTTCATCCTATTATTCCGGTCTTTGATATTACAAATGGCCCCCAGGCACTGGGAGGAACTAACACATCCCCATACAACGGTTTCGCCGGCAGTCGGGGAAGTAACCTTGGAAATGCGCCTAATCCATTAGCGCGCTTGTACCGTGAAAAAGATAACATCACAAAAGGAACCCACGTATTTGGAAACGCTTATGCACAGATTGATATCTTACCCGGGTTAACCGGCCGCAGCAGCTTTGGTCTGGAATATAATCAGTCGAACCGTTCTGAGTATTTTCACAGAGATATCGAGGCGGCCGAAGCAAGAAATGCGAACAGTTTGAATGTTATCAATAACCTCGATCGCTCATTTACCTGGTTTAACACATTGAATTATGCCAAAATATTTGGGTCGCATAATGTGAATGTGCTGATAGGAACAGAAGCAGTTAAAACGTACGCAGCAGGTTTTCAGGCTAGTAGAAGTGGATTTGCGTTTGATGATGTAGACTACCGTTATCTGGATGCAGGTGCAGCAGCCGGATTAGCCAACGCAGGTGCCGGCGCAACAAGAAGTGCACTCTTCTCTCAGTTCGGTAAAATTAACTATGGCTATAAAGATCTCTTTCTGGCAGATTTCACACTGCGCCGTGATGGGTCTTCACGCTTCTCTGAAGCATATCGTTATGGTATTTTTCCTGCATTTTCAGTTGGAATGCGTATGACAGAGCTGAATTTCATGAAACCAACACGAAAAGTACTGGACGATTTGAAACTACGTTTTGGATGGGGAAAAACGGGCAACCAGCTGATACCCAACGTTTACAATGCCTATACACTCTATGCCGCTGATCCTCAGAACAATGGTTATGACATCAATGGTACAGGCTCGTCCATTGTTGGAGGATTTGACCTTGTACAATTCGGTAATGCCAATGGTAAATGGGAAACAAATACTTCTACAAACATAGGTATAGATGCCGTTTTGTTTAACAGTAAGCTTGAAGTTGTGGTGGATTTATACAGCCGTAAAACAACAGATATGTTGACTCAGATCGCTATTCCTCGTACTGCCGGTACAGGAACGATCCCTTATACAAATATTGGAGAGGTCACAAACAAAGGTTTCGACATTGGTCTTAATTTCAGGGATAGAAAGAATGACTTCTATTATGCCTTAGGGGTTAATTTCGGACATTATAAAAACAATGTTGTTAAGTTGAACAATGATCCCAATTCAACAATTTTTGGATTTGCAACCCGTCTTCCTGCGATGTCAGCTACAAGGGCTGGCTATCCAATTGCCAGCTATTATGGCTATTTTGTTGATGGCGTTATTAAAGACCAGACCGAAGCGGATGCTGCTCCGAAATTTGGTTCGTATACACGTGAAGGCGTTTTCAAATTCAGGGATGTAAATGGCGATGGTATCATTACTGCTGCTGATCGAACGATCATAGGCAGTCCACACCCGGATTTCAACTACGGTGTTAACCTGAATGTTGGATATAAAGCATTTGACCTTACCGTATTTGGGCAAGGAGTATATGGTAACGAAATCTTTAACTATACAAGATACTGGACTGATTTCAACGTTTTCCAAGGGAACAGATCAAAAGACATGCTCTATAATTCCTGGAAAAAATCAGGCGATGATGCAAAATTACCGAGGTTAAATTCAGGAGATGCCACAAGCCAGCAAGTCTCTTCATACTTTTTGGAAGACGGATCTTATTTCCGCATCAAAAATGTACAGTTGACTTATACACTTCCTTCTGCACTGCTGAAAAAGATAAAGATCGCATCTGCACAGGTTTATCTGCAAGGACAAAATTTATTCACGTTTACCAAGTACACCGGACTTGATCCTGATATTAACCTCAGAAGATCGGGTAATGATAATGAGGATAAGCATTTAGGTGTGGACGAAGGCGCCTATCCTGTGGCTAAATCATATCTCGTAGGTGTGCGCTTCGGTTTCTAATATTCTGGTATTAACAAAAATTTCATATACTAAAATGAAAAAAATAGCTTTAATAATTTTCATGACCGCGATCAGCTTCGCTTGTTCAGACAGCTTTTTTGATCTAAAACCGCAAGGCCGCGCTTCGGTTGAACAGTTGAGTAATAAAAATGGTGTCAATGCATTGTTAATCGGAGCCTACTCGCTTGTGGATGGTGTCGGATCAGGCAATACGGGCCGCCAGTCGACTGTTTCAAATTATGTTTTTGGTGGAATTGCCAGCGATGATGCCGTAAAAGGTACCGACGCAGGCGACCAGCCTGAACAGTCGTTTATCGAGCAATACAACTGGCTATCTGACAACACGTATTTTTTAGGAAAATGGTGGCATCAATATGATGGTGTTGCCCGGTGTAATGAAGTCATCCAGGTCGTGAACGGAGAATTGGTTAAGGACATGACTGATGCTGAAAAATTACAGGTAATTGCCGAAGCACGTTTTCTAAGAGGATTCTTTCATTTTGAAGCGAAGAAAATGTGGAACAAAATCCCTTACATTGATGATAAAGTCTATGTTTCGTCAGATGCAAATTCGACTAAAATACCTAATACACAGGACATTTGGTCTAAAATTGAAGAAGACTTCGATTTTGCAGCTAAAAATTTGCCTGCGACGCAGTCTCAAAAAGGAAGAGCTACACAATGGGCTGCAAAATCTTTCCTTGCGAAAACATACTTGTTTCAGAAAAAATGGGCACCTGCAAAGGCATTACTTGATGATGTATTAACTAATTCAGGAAAGAAACTTGTGGCTAACTATCATGACAATTACCGAACTACCGGAAATAATAATAGTGAATCTATTTTTGAAGTGCAGTTTTCGGTAAATGACGGAACGAATGGTAACAATGGTAATGCGGGAGATAACCTAAACTGGCCCTATTCAGCAGGTGCCCCCGGACGTGGCTGCTGCGGGTTTTACCAGGCATCACATAACCTTGTGAACGCATTCAAGACGGAAAGTGGATTGCCCTTAATTGGCGATGCAGCCGATGGTACACTTGATACATATAATAAAGTAGATCTACCGAACGATCAGGGAATAGCGGCATCTGCACCATTTACACTGGACAAAACAATTCCTGTCGATCCTCGTCTTGACTGGACAGTAGGCCGTCGTGGTGTAAATTTCCTGGATTGGGGACCTATGCCAGGCTCTTCCTGGATTCGCGATCAAACTTATGCAGGACCATTCACCGGCAAAAAGTGGATGTACTACCTTGGTGAAGAAAACAGTACAACGCATTCGACCAGCAAACGGAACGTTAACAACAATTTCAGGATGATCAAACTTTCTCACGTATTGTTATGGTTGGCAGAATGTGAAATTGAGCTTGGAAATCTGGCTGTTGCAGAAGGTTATGTAAACCAGATCCGTAATCGGGCAAAAACAGGATCTGTGCAAGATGCATCCATTACCTACAAGGTGGAACCTTATCCGGCAGGAACCTTTGCAAGTAAAGGTGCAGACTTTGCCCGAAACGCAACACGTATGGAACAGCGCCTTGAGTTTGCGATGGAAGGTCACCGTTTCTTTGACCTGGTACGCTGGGGAATTGCAGTAAAAGTGTTAAACAAATATGCAGCGGAAGAGGCAGTAGCTGGTAAAGAGCCATCAGGACGGACATTTAGCAAAAGAGGATATATGGCAGGAAAAACATTTACTGACAAAAATCTTTACTTTCCGTTACCTCAGGATGAAATCCTGAACAGCCAGTTGGATGGAAAGCCAACATTAACACAGAATCCAGGATACTAATTGAAGATTTATTACCTAAACTGAATCCAAGAGCCGGCCTTCGGGCCGGCTTTTTGTCTTTGTTACCAATAAAATTATATTTGTAAAATATTAGAAAAGAATCAGACATGGTATTAAAAAACGAAAGTGACTACGAAAAAGCTTCTGAAAGAATTGATGAAATTTATGGAGCAAAAGCAGGCACTCCCGAGAAGAAAGAACTGGATGAATTATTGAAAGCGGTAAAAGATTATGAGGATGATTTCATCAAATTCCTGAAAGATAACGGTTAAACCAGTTCAACTTTCAGTTCCTCCACTTTTTCAACGCGTGTCATAAATCGTTCGAGTAAGGTGGTCCTTACTTCCACAATCAGAGAGCACTCCATTTCGAAAAGCTGTTCACTGACCGGCAACTCCAATTCTTTCACGATCCGCATGACATCGTTCATTTGAACATAAGAAAAGCTGAGCTTATACAAGCTGAAAAGGTGTTTCACAACAATCTCGGCATTTTCCAGCGCATCTTCGGTTGCAGATCTGTACGCGTTAATCAAGCCGGGAATTCCCAACAATGTTCCTCCAAAATAACGTACAACGATAACCAGCACATTGGTGATCTCTTTGGAATAAAGTGTGTTGAGAATCGGCCGGCCGGAAGAACCTGATGGTTCGCCATCATCACTTAACCGATATTGCATCCGATCCATACCCAGCCGGTACGCATATACATGATGATTGGCTCTGGGATGTATTTCCCGCAATTCCAGCAAGTGTGCCTTAGCCTCATTTTCTGACGAGACGGGAAAGACGAAAGAAATAAATTTACTCCCTTTATCTTTAAAAAACCCCTCAACGGGTTCTGCAACGGTACGGTAAGTATCCTCAAATAACACGGCTGGCTCTTTTTTTATGTCTGTATAAAAGAATCGAATAAATTAAAGCGCCAGCGGCAAACGCGGCCATATATAAAA
Organism: Dyadobacter diqingensis; assembly: GCF_024220585.1. GTDB lineage: Bacteria > Bacteroidota > Bacteroidia > Cytophagales > Spirosomataceae > Dyadobacter > Dyadobacter diqingensis. Next base: position 763,123 of record NZ_JAMXKF010000003.1, on the reverse strand, counting down.
ACACGACGGGAAGGTTTTCTCTTTTATTGGCAAAAAGTGCAGCAGAAAGAAATGCCCCCAACCCTATTCCCGCTTCCAGAGAAATATACATGGTTGCAATGGCTCTTCCACGATTATGATCACTGCTTAAATCCACAGTCCATGCGGAAAGCACTGGCGATAATATTCCCATCGAAACCCCGAAAAAGGCCGCGCCGGTAAGGAAAGAGGTAACGGAATCGGCATAACCGGTGATGAACATCGAAAGAATTAGAATGCTGCAACCCGCTATCGTAACCGGGATCCTCCCCTTTCTGTCCGAGATTTTCCCTGCTACAAAACGGATCAGTATGGAGAACAAAGTGAACACCATAAAATACATCCCTCTGTTTGAGATACCAAGATAACCGCTGAAATCGGGAGTCAGGGTCGCGATCGCACCAAAACTAAAATAAGCCAGAAATGTAACAAAAGCCGGACTGAAAACATCAGGCTCGAAAATATCCCGCCACGTAATTTTGAACGCATTAGCTGAAAGCCTCTCTTTTTCCACGAGCGTTTCCTTCATATTGAAAAGGATGACAATTGACAGCAACGCAAAAAATGACGAAGTATAAAACAACGCATTCATCGAAAATGCCTGGCTGATCATACTGCCAATAGCAGGCCCAAAGGCAGAACCAACACCCATGCACATACCATGAATCCCCAAAGCTTCGCCCCTGCGGTTGGCCGGAATAATGTCTGCGATATAGGCCGCTGTTCCCGTTGGTTTAAAGCCTGTTGAAAATCCATGGACCAATCTTAATAACAAAAACGGCATTACCGTTGTGAAGATCGGATAGAGAAATCCGCACAGAAAACATACCAAAGAGCCGAAAGCCATTACCGGGACACGCCCCACACGGTCTGTCAAACGCCCGCTGAAAGGCCTGGATATGCCTGCCGTTAAAGTGAAGAGTCCGATGATAAATCCTTTATATTCGGCACCACCCATTGCTGACAAATAACCGGGCAGCTCGGGGATAAGCATATTAAAACTGGAAGAGAATAAGAAGGAACTCATACCCAGCAACCAAAATTGCAGTGTAAATATTCCGGGAGAAGCCGTATTTTGCATCCCACAAAATTACAACTATCTTGGAGAAAAGTTGAAAGTGGAGAGTGGAAAGTTGAGAGTAGCCTGGCTTACTTATGATCACTTTCACCCGTGCGGCCACTCTCAACGCTCAACTTTCAATTTTGAACTAGACTAATGGTTAGAATATTTTATAAAGAAGGACGATCAATCAAGCGCGAGAATGATATCCGCGAGCTGGGCAAGGTGGAAAACCTGGTCTGGGTTGATCTGCAATCCCCTTCGGCAGAAGAAGAAGAATGGGTTGAAAATAAATGTGATATCAGTTTTCAGACGCCTCAGGAAATCGTAGAAATTGAAAGCAGTTCGCGTTTTTTCGAGCAGAATGAAACGATAAACGCCAACTCCAACTTTTTAAGTATTGACCGGGATGGTTATAAAACCTATCCTGTTTCATTTATTTTACACAAAAATATTCTTTTTACTTACCGTCGCGGCGACTCAAAAACTTTCGCCGACACGGTAAAGAAAATGAAGGTAAGTCCGGATACTTTTCAAACCGGGGTCGATTTTATGCTAATGCTTCTTGAAACAAGAATCGAGGCAGACGCTGACTCCCTGGAAGCTATTTCACGTGACATTTCGGTGATCAGTAAAGACCTGGCGCATGAGCAGAAAGCCCGGCAGGAAGTCTTGCTCCGGATCAGTGCCCTGCAGGAAACCACCATGATGCTTCGGGAAACCAGTATTGATAAGCAACGTGTACTTTCGGGTATTTTACGCAGCCAGTATTTCCCGGAAGATCGTAAAGAACATTTACGGATCATCTTAAAAGATATAAACTCACTGCTGGAATATACCACGTTCAACTTCGAGCGGCTGGAATATTTACAGAATACCTTTATGGGTTTGATCAACCTTGAACAAAGTCAGGTGATCAAGATATTCACGGTTGTAACCATCATCTTTATGCCTCCGACATTGATTGCAGGTATTTTCGGGATGAATTACAGCCACATTCCTTCGACGGAAGAGCCCTGGGGTTTCTGGGTATCACTGCTCCTGATGGTGTTATCTTCGCTTGTCGTTTTATGGTTTTTCAGAAGAAAGCGATGGATTTAGATCCGTCGGAATGAACAAATTGAAGTTAAAAAAGCAGGCATGAATAACAATAACACTTTTCAAATAGAATTTTCATATGCTAAAACTGATCGGGATATTGAACAGATTTTAGCTCTGCAACAACTTAACCTTAAGACCAATATTTCTCAGGACACCAAAGAGCAACAAGGTTTCCTGACCGTTTGTCACACAAAGGAGCAACTGGAATTGATGCGTGATACGACGCCACAGATCATTGCCACTGTGGACGGGAACGTTGTTGGTTTTGCCCTGGCCATGTTACCTGCCATGGGCGAGCTGATCCCGGATCTTCAACCCATGTTTGAGATCTGTGATAATATCCCGTGGAACGGCAAGCTGATCGGGCAATATAAATATTACGTGATGGGACAAATATGCGTTGGTGAACCTTTTCGCGGCCAGGGTGTGTTTGACAAACTATATCAGACACATAAAACCTTGTACAGTCCGCAATATGACCTTTGCGTTACAGAAATTTCAACCTCGAATAAAAGATCGCAGCGCGCACATGAACGTGTCGGATTTGAAACAATCCATGTTCACCTGGATCATGTCGACGAATGGAATGTGGTAGCCTGGAAATTACGGGATTAAATAAATATCTTTTCACACTATAAACTGACAAAATTTTGGAATCATTTAGTATAAAATATTACTTTCCGAACAATACGAAAAAATTTTATTACGTATAATGTATTATTTTTTAATATTGTGAAAATCAAGACTTTCTTTTAGCTTATTCTGTAAAATGTTCAATTCATATCTGGAATATCAATATGGTTTTACACTAAGTTAATTTTTAGAATTTTTCCCTCTTCCAACCCTTTTTAATAAACCAGTGTCTTAACATTATTGGCATAAAACTTGCAACAGATTCCTGTAAAATCTGGTATGGATTATTATGAGTTCGATAATTCTTAACAGATGGGGATCAAAGGTTTATGTGTAATGAACTGTGGCTGCATTCGATATGGCTCAAAGTAATTGATGAGCTTTATTAATTCAGATACAATGATTCTTGTAGAAAAGGCGTTTCAATCCCAGCGTGAGAATCATCTGCCATAGGCTGTTTTAGTAAAAAACCACAATGCGGAACGTCAATAACGGCAGTTCGTCCGCTTGGGTTATTAAAAATTAGTTTAACTAAATAACCGATTGAATGAAAAGCATCTCAGTAATCATTCCAAATTATAACGGAAAACATTTATTTGAAAAGTATTTCAAACATAATTTCCAGGTGCTTACCTCTATTAAAACAGAGGTGGAAATCATTGTTATTGACGATGCATCAACAGATGGTTCTGTGGAATATTTGGAACAACATTATGGGGATACCATCACACTTCTAAAAAAAGAAAGCAATTCGGGATTTTCCGAAACGTGTAACCTGGGTATTAAACAGGCAAATATGGATCTCATATTTTTGCTGAATACCGACGTAACACTGGAACCGGGATACCTTGAAAAGTTATATAAATTTTTTGAAAAGGAAGATACATTCGGCGTCATGGGTCGCATCATCGGGATGGATGACGACCTGATCAGGGAAGCCGCCAGAGAGCCGAAGATCATGGGGCGGAAGATAAAATCGTCCGATTTGTTCCATCTTCAAAACATGGACGCTTTTACACCAACATTTTATTTGTCAGGATGTAACGCACTGCTCGACACAAAAAAGCTGAAAACGATCAACGGTTTTAACGAAATGTTCAATCCGTACTACGGTGAGGATCAGGAGCTTTCGATACGTGCATGGAGAATGGGCTGGAAATGTTATTATGAACACAATGCCGTTTGCCGCCACGAAGTTATGGCCAGCACCAAAAACCATAATCACAAACGCGCCATCAAAAGAATCCATTTCCGTAACCGGTATTATGTACATTACCTGCATCTCCAGGGAGCAGATCTTGCCTTATGGCATTTACAGATCCTGCTTTGCGATGTGTTCGTAGGACTTTTCACCTGCCAGTTTTACAAAATCGAAGCTTACCGGGATTTTCTGAACAACCGGAAAGGGTTACGCATTAAAAAGAGTGCTTTCAACCGTCAGATGAAGAAAAACCATTCCAATATTGGTATTCTTGACGTGATCGAAAACATTAAAATGATGATCAAGTATCAGCACGTGATTAAGCTTTAAACACCAATCTGTTTTATCTCAATATAAACTCCGGTATAAGGCAAGATACTTGTCTGCCGCCTCCTTCCAGGAAAATGATCTGCCACGTGCCTTGATCTTTTCCGCAGGTTGGGTTTTGTTATAATCTTCCAGACTTGCTGTGAGGACTTTCTGCATATTTTCAGGCTCAAAATCCTCAAAATAATAGGCACAATCTCCCCCAATTTCGGGCAGGGAAGTACATTTTGACAGGATCACAGGTTTGCCATAATACATGGCCTCTATCACAGGTAGGCCAAAACCTTCGGCGGTGGAAGGGAACAAAAATGCCAGGCAATTTTCCAGATGCCATTTTTTGTCATTTTCCGAGATCGCACCCGTAAAGATAACCCTGTCCAAAACGCCCCACTTACGCGCCACTTCTTCTATTACCTGTCTGAAATTTGACTTGCCTTCAATACCGGCAATCACCAGCAACAAATCATTATTGGCCAGCAGTGGTGGTAATACCTGAAAATTCTTATGCTCGGTAATAGTCCCGATGGTGAATAAGAATGGCTTATCATAAACCTTTTCCGGCACTGCAATTGGTTCATTGTCATTAACATTACACCCATTGTAAATAATAGAACTGGCCTTTCCCGCCAGAGACAGATTTCTCCTCACATCTTCCATCACATAATTGGATATCGCGACAATATGACTCGCATGATCAATTTTGCGCTGAAGTCGCGCCAGGTACTTTTTCTTTTTTGTTTCAGGTAAATTTAAGTCATACAGGAAATTCAGATCGTGAATTGTGAGGATAACAGGGATATGCTTATCAAACGGATAATAATTTGTCCCCTGATAAGTACAATGCCAGAGACTGACATGACTAACCCTTGGGAATAAATGTTTATGTATAAAGTGCTGATGAATTTCGTCAGCATCTTTGCCGAATATCCCCTTCTCCGTTTTGGGGAGGTAAAATCCGATCTCTTCGTTTTTATCGTCAGCCCTATGCTGCAATGCTCTGCCCAATTGCAAACAGAAATGATACAAACCGGTATTTGTATACCGCATTCGTTCACAATCAACAATTATTTTTTTAGACATTAGTCTTGTCTCGGCGACGGTAAGTTCTTTGTAAAATGAAAAAATATAGTAACAATGCGAGTTTTAGCATTAACTAACTTTATGACAGACTGTTCTAAATATAAAACAGAACATTGTTAAAAATTAGTAAATTTGAGATTACAAAAAAATCAATATTTGCCACTTCGACAGATATCTTAAACACAGCGAAATTAGTTGAAATTTATATTGCTTGTGATGATTTTGTGAAATTCTTAGCACAGTATCAACTTCATCATGCGTATAGCTTAGAAGCAATGAGACTCACTCATCATTCCGGTTTCAAGTGTTTTAAATATTTATACGACTATATAGTGCAGGAAATAGTACCTTTCTATTTTTCAGAATCTTATAGTTATTACAGGTTTGTTGATTTAGGAAAGACTCCATAATGTTGCAAAAAGTATATTAAAATTGATATGATATTTCACAAAATCGTCTTAGAAATTAAAAGAAACAAACTACCATACTACATAAAAAACTATGTAAGAAAGCTTATTCCTTCTATTCTGTTTCAAAAATCGCTACGTAGAAAAATCCTATCTCAAAACGAATATGATATTGATTATTTAACTAGCCGGTTGAATTATTATAATAAGTTGAGTTCCCCAAAAGAGATCGGAGAAAATGCCGTACTATTGGGAGAAATGAATAAAATTAAAGGTTCGAGTGTGTACTATTTTGACACATATGAACATACGAGATATTTTAAAAAATCTTTACAGGCAAATTGCCTGTTTAAAGATGTCATTCATATTCCCAATGTTCCAACTCTACAAAAAAGTAGGCCAATTGGAGACAATAACGAAAATGCCGTGATTCTTAAACTGGAAAAAAAGAGACATTTTTTCTTCGTGAAAGATCCCTATCAATATTCGCAAAAAAAAGACATGTTGATAGGACGTGGTTCCATAAACGCCCCAAACTCCCCTCAGCCGCACCGTGTTCGTTTTATGGAGACCTATTTCGATCACCCATTATGTGATCTGGGGCAGGTAAACAAAGTAGGCGGAAATCCTGCTTGGCTGAAGCCTAAAATTTCCATTATTGACCATTTAAAATACAAGTTCGTACTTAGTTTGGAAGGTAACGATGTTGCTACCAATCTAAAATGGATCATGTCCTCCAATTCAATCGCCGTGATGCCTAAGCCAAAATATGAAACCTGGTTTATGGAAGGCACGCTAATTCCTGATTTCCATTTTATTCTGATCAACGAAGATTATTCTGATCTGGGTAAAAAACTCCAGTATTACATAGATCATCCGATTGAAGCGCAGCGCATTGTAAAAAATGCTAATGCTTATGTTAAGCAATTTTTGGATGACAAATTAGAAGATCTTATCTCTTTTTTAGTGTTGCAGAAATATTTTTATTACACCAACCAAATAAGTGATGAGGAATATATTCAACTCAAATCTTAAAACAGGGTTAGCATGTGCAAATGAATGCCTAATCGGGGTATTTCGGCAGTACTTTTTCTAGATGCCGCAGCTATAAATAAGAATTGCATTTGCTCAAATCTTCTTGAAATTCCGAACCAAAGCGTGTAGATTTGTTTTTGGCAGCAACTACCCTCAAAAATTTCTGCTATGCTGCAATTGATATCTGGTCTGTATTCATAAATAATTAACTATGTCACAAGAAATTGTAAAACAGGAACCCCTGTTGATAGAGGATCCATTGCGTTTTGTCTTATTTCCGATCAAACACATGGATATCTGGGAAATGTATAAGCGCCATGAAGCATCCTTCTGGACTGCCGAAGAAATAGATTTGTCGCAGGATCAAAAAGACTGGGATAATCTGAGCGACGGCGAGCGCCATTTCATTTCTCATATTCTTGCATTTTTTGCTGCTTCGGATGGTATTGTAAATGAAAACCTGGCGGTGAATTTTCTTAGCGAAGTACAATATGCCGAAGCAAAATGTTTTTATGGTTTTCAGATTGCCATGGAGAACATTCACTCCGAAACCTACTCTCTGCTGATCGATACTTATATTAAAGATCCTGCCGAAAAAGACCACCTTTTGCGTGCCATCGATACAGTTCCTTGTGTGCAGAAAAAGGCGGAATGGGCATTAAAATGGATCAACAGTCCGGTTTTTGCAGAGAGAATTATTGCATTCGCCGCTGTCGAAGGGATTTTCTTTTCGGGATCATTCTGCTCTATATTCTGGCTAAAAAAACGTGGTTTAATGCCGGGACTATCTTTTTCAAACGAATTGATTTCCCGCGACGAAGGACTGCACTGTGAATTTGCATGTTTGCTTTACACGCAGCACATTGTCAACCAATTGCCGCAAGAACGTGTAATCGAGATCATGCTCGATGCAGTAAAAATCGAACAGGAATTTGTAACGGATGCACTTCCGGTTTCGTTGATCGGTATGAATGCGGACCTGATGAATCAGTACATCGAATATATCGCCGATTTCTGGCTGGAACGTCTGGGATGTCCAAAACAATTCGGCTCGACAAATCCATTTGACTTCATGGAATTGATATCACTTCCAGGAAAAACGAATTTCTTCGAAAAACGTGTAGGCGATTATCAAAAAGCAGGCGTTATGAGTGGTTTGCAGGATAAAGATTCAGGGCACAAAATCTCTTTTGATTCAGATTTCTGATCAGCAAAATATACAAAAGCGAAAGCGGGGCGCAGTTTCAACTACGCCCCGCTTTCGCTTTTGTATCATCACGATTTTGAAAATTATGGTAAAATCTTCACCACAAGATCAGCACTTTTCTCCCACTTCCGGATGACAGACGCTACTTCTTTTGGGGAAATCTGGTTCATACACTCACACTTGGATATGTCCTCCTGGCATTTATTACAATCCGTTTTTCCAACCAGAAAAGAAGCCTTTGGGCCGATTGGCGCCCATCTTTGCGGAAATATGGGCCGCATAGGCGGGTACAAACCCAGCGCATTATTCCCCAAAGCAGCCGCAATGTGCAACGGTCCGGTGCTTGCAGCGATAAGGCCATTGGAATGATATATAAAGGAAATAAATTCTTTCAGCGTCATCATGCCTGTTACATCCACCACGTGTTCGGGCAGCTGATGCAGCCAGTCTCTCATCAAAGCCCCTTCTGCCTTCGTTCCCGAAATAAAAATCCGGTATTTCTCCCTTGGTAAAAGATTGATAAGGTCTGCAAAATTCTGTAAGCCCCACTCCCTGGCACTCTTATTGGATTTTGGGTGAAGAATAATATTTAGCCTGTCCTTTTGAAGATAAGCATACAAGCGCTGAGGAAGCGGAGCAATCCTGCTCATTTTAAAATGTTGAAAAATGCTTTCCAGCGAAAATTCCTTCTCGATTTCCAGCGCTTTCAGCAATTTTAAATTCAGTTGCGCTTCGTGCAAATCAGATTTTTTTCTGCTTAACTGCACGAGCCGGTTGCAGGTCATCCAGTGAAACCAGCGGTTGGTTGTCCCGATCCTGATTGGGATTTTCGCATCCTTTGCCAGCCGCGCGATTTTTATATTGGGCAAAACATGAATGATTGCATCGTAATTCTCGTCTTTCAAAGACTGAACCTGTGCAGCATAATCCAGTTTTTCAAGCAGATCAATATTTACAAATTTGTCAATGACTGAGCAGGTCTGAATAACATCCTCGGTATAGGAACGTCCTAAAAAGTGCAGCTCAGAAACCTCAATATTCTCCTTTAAAATATCACAAATAGGGATCGTCAAAATAACATCTCCGATGGCATCTGTTCTGCTAACAAGAATTTTAAGCTTCTTTCCTAACATTTTTTAATTGTCATTCATGAGTTGCCTTCAGACAACATTTCCCAGTGGCTTTATTTACTATGTACTATAATAACCAATATCAGCCGATTTTCTTTTAAAAACCTGATTTATTTTTCCTTTCAACTTAAATTCTAATCCCAATTTAACTCAAAAAAACTTATTCATTTAAATTCTCCACAGTTTTCCAGACCAGCTCGCTTTCATATCCTTTACCCAGCGCAAAGCGAACGAGTTTTTGTTTAAGCTTGAATTTGTCAGGTTCAGTTCGCAGAAGCTGTGTCTTTTTTTTCATCAGAACTTCCTTCAAACCTGTCAGATACGATTCCTCGGGGATTTCCTTCATGCCTTGCTGAATACTGTATTCCGAAAGGCCGCGGCGATGAAGTTCCTGTTTGATCTTCATTTTACCCCAGTTTTTCATCCGGAATTTCCCTCCCGCATAAGTTTTCGCAAAGCGTTCCTCGCTAAGATAGTTTTGCGAAATGAGTTCTGCAATAATTTCGTCAGCCTCGTCGCCCCAGACTTCCCATTTTTGCAAACGCTTCCGCACCTCATCCTGAGTTCGTTCCTGATATGCGCAATATGAGGCGGCTTTTTGAAGAATAAGGCGATCCATGCGGCAATATTAACTAATATTTATATTTGATATGCTGTCACAAGATTAAAGATAAATTATCAACTCTGAATAACTATTTTTGATAAAACATCTGGTACCAACAATACGCCCCATTCCAAACGATTAACCCATATGATTTTTGAAAGACGCTCCTTTTTGAAATTTTTGCCTGCCATGTCGGGACTATCCTTTCTCAATTTCCCGGAACAAAACACCAAAGCAGGGAAACTTGCGCTGCGTTTCATCGTGGCTTCTGATGGACATTTTGGACAGCCTAATACTGAATACAAAACTTTTCACAGCGATTTGATCAGCTGGATCAATCAGGAAAAATTACAAAAAGGTGTAGACTTCACAGTAATCAACGGAGACCTTATCCATGATGATCCTACCCTTTTGTATGACGTAAAATCAACTTTTGAAAATTTACGCGTACCTTTTTATGTAACCCGCGGCAACCACGATAAAGTTGGGCTGGATGTATGGCAAAGCACATGGGGATATCCTACCAATCATAGTTTTGCGAAAGGGGAATATGCTTTCATTCTTGGAGACACGTCCAACGAAAAAGGTGAATATATCTGTCCGGACATCAACTGGTTACGCACTGAAATAGCTAAGTATTCCACTGCGAAAGGCATTTATATCTTTTTGCATATCACACCTGAAAAATGGACCGACAATGGAATTAACTGTAAAGAAATAACCGACCTCTTTTCAAAAACACCCAATGTAAAAGCCATTTTTCACGGCCACGACCATGATCAGGATAGCCAGAAAACCCTTGGACAAAAACCTTATTTCTTCGACGGACACTTTGGTGGAAGCTGGGGTACAGCTTATAAGGGATACAGGGTCGTGGAAATCTATCAGGATGAAACCTGGCAGACGTATCAATATAATCCAACTGCGTCGCCTGTGTTAAATTCTTTTAACGGCAAGAAGTAACCGGGAACGGTTTTTGTAATATCATGATCTGGTATACAATAAACCTTCCTTATGGACTTACTTAGTGGTCAGCCTTATTGGTTTTACAAAAATGGCGTATTAGAATCCTTTCCGGCTTTGGGAGAGGATCTGCAAACGGATGTTGCCATCATGGGTGGAGGCATTACCGGCGCGCTACTCGCATGGACTCTTACGGAAGCCGGCATTCCAGTCGTGGTCATTGAAAAACGGCATATTGCGCTCGGCAGCACTTCCGGAAGCACGGCACTTTTGCAATATGAAATTGACACTCCGCTTACTGAGTTAATTGAACTCGTAGGAAAAAAGGATGCGGTCAGAAGTTATAAGTTATGTGTGGAGGCCATTTACAAGGTTCAGGAAATCATAAAATTGCTGGGCAGGAACGTTGATTTTTCCCTCAAAGACAGTATTTATTACGCTTCAAAAAAAGATGATCTCCCGGATCTGAAAAAGGAATATCAGGAGCGAAAAAATCAGGGAATTGATGTGGAATGGTGGGAACAGGACGAACTCAGAGGCCACTTTCCTGCCTTGAAGAAAAGCGGAGCGATTCTCTCCCATGACGCCGCACAGCTGGATCCTTACAAAATGGCCCATGCGCTTTTAAACGCATGCGTGTTAAAAGGTGCAAAAGTTTATGATACGGTAAAAGTTGAAGTGATCAATCACCACAAAAAAGGTGTCACCCTGCATCTTGACAATGGTTCGCAGATTAAAGCTGGCAAACTCATTATCGCCAGCGGATACGAATCTCAGGATTATATTTCCAAAAAAGTCACCCGGCTTCATTCCACTTATGCTATTGTCAGCAAGCCAGTCGTCCAGGACGAGCCGTTATGGTATAAAAATGCACTTTTATGGGAAAGTGCCCGTCCTTATCTCTATGTCAGAACAACGGAAGATAACCGTGTTTTGATCGGTGGGAAAGACGAAACTTTCCAAAGTGCCGGAAAACGAGACCGGCTGCTTCATTCCAAAAGTAAACAACTGGCGTCCGCGGCGGCGAAGATGTTTCCGAATCTGCCTTTTGTGATCGACTATGAATGGTGTGGTACTTTCGCTGAAACAGAAGATGGTTTGCCTTTTATAGGAGGAGTCAAAGAACATCCGAATACTTACTTCGCGCTGGGTTTTGGCGGAAACGGCATATTATTCAGCGTGATCGCAGCAGATATTATCAGAGACGCTATTATTGGCAAGAAAAATCCCGACGCCTCGATCTTTCGTTTCGAACGGGTGTAAAGCAAATGGGACGGTTCTGAAAAGCTCACCTATTTGATCCGGCAAAACGGCAACCGAAATATTTTAAATTTGAGTATAGATTTAGGTAATAAATGGTTACAATATTTAGGGAAATATCTATCTTTCGCGTTGAATAGTGATAAAAATCCTATCCCGTAAATACCTCTATCAAAAGACCCTTAATTTGAAATTATTTTTTACCTGTACTTTCTTTTTAGTACTGCTCAGTATACTGTCCCACGCGCAAGAGCGTGTTGACATCACAACCTGTGACGGAACAGGAACCGGTATTGTTTGTGTAGCACCCAGCGACTCACTTTACAGCTTATGTGTAAAGGTCACACCCGGTCCGTGTGCCAGTAAATCGTACACAATTGATTGGGGTGATGGAACTATCGAGCCAATAACGCTTAACGCCGCGCTTACTTTAAATCATAAATACGACTTAAAGAATTTCGTAAGAAACTGCTCCAATGGCGAATTCAAGGTTAGCATTTTTGTAGAAAATGCAACCTGCCCTAACGACAACAAAGGTTTCCGGGTTACTTTCAACAAAAAACCACAGGCCAACCCGACTGTCCAGGCGGCTTGTGAAGGTTCGTCTCTCTCAATTAATAACAACAGTTGTCCCACTTCCTCTGATATCAATTTTCTTTGGGAGTTCAGTGACGGGCGGACCAGTACTTCCGTATATCCCTCCATTTCGTTTACCGATCCGAATCAAACATACAGGGTAAAACTGACGGCTGCTTCCAAAACCTGTGGTACCAGCTCAAAGGAAATCGATTTTAAACTGAGCAAAAAACCTGTTGCAAATTTTAGCGCAACCGGCTTTTCCATTGCCAATAAAGATACCGCCATTTGTATTTCCAATGGAGCAACCTTAACCATGGACGGCACAATTTCGACAGACGAGACTAGCTATTTCTGGTCGATAAGTGGCGGCTCCTATGAGTTTGTTGATAAAACTTCCTATAACTCCGGTATTGTTAAAGTTAAGTTTAAAGAAAAAAAGGAATACACCATTACACTGACAGCAACCAATGCCTGTGGAAATTCCATCCCAATCGTTCGGAAATACAAGGTAATTGACCCGGAAGCACCAAAATTGACGCCTCAATCCGACGCTTGTGAACCTATTCAGTACAAGATCAGCAATCCGGTATCGGGCGCGACATACACTTTAAATGGGAAGCCGATTGCACCGGAACAATCTATTGCCTTACCTCTAAGTGATATACCGTACATCATCACCGCCAGTATGACAAATGCCTGCGGTGCTCAAATGATCAGCGATACGTTTTCGGTAGCAGCTGCTAAGCCTGTCAATATTTTAACATTCCTAAAAGACACCGTTCTATGCGTAAGCACTACCCCCATTGCATTGCGGACTGATATAGGCGGTGGCGATTGGAGCACCGCAGGTGTTGAAACACTGAATGGAGAAAAGTTTTTCGTTCCAAAAACGGCAGGGAACTATACGCTAACGTACACCAAAGGAACTGGAAAATGTTCCATGTCGGACGCTGTGCAAATCAAAGTCGAAGGTGTGCAGGTTACTGTTTCGGATCAAACCATTTGCAGCGGAACTAACTTTCTGAAACTTCAGGGTGCACCTGCCGGCGGAAAATGGACATCATCAGGCTGCACCAATTGTTTGAAAAGTGACACTTTGATTATAAAAAATATAACATCTGATCAGATTACACTCACCTATGAAGTAACCAATCAAACTGGCTGCAAAGCCGTCGCTACCTCAAAAATTGTCATTGGAAGCCCAAAAGCGAGCTTTGTATTAGACTCTGGCTGTTCGGGTGCCAGCTTTAAGCCAAAAAATAACTCCGTATCGGCAAACACTTATGTCTGGTTTGTCAATGGGAAAAGTGCTTCGACGGAAGCCAATCCCGAATTAACACTTGTAACGGGGTCAAATAAAATTATGCTTGTTGCAAAATCAGGAAACTGCTCCGATACACTCCGCAAAGATATTAGCGTCACGGCACCACCACCGGTAATTGGATTTACCCCCTCCGCAACCCTCGGCTGTTCTCCATTAAATGTCTCCTTTGATGTAACAGGAAATCAGGATCAATCGATTACATACACCTGGAATTTTGGTGATGGCTCTACCTCCACAGGCTATCAGCCATCTTCCAAAACATTCATAAATCAATCGAAAAAAGACAGTACATTTTCGGTTGTCGTCACTGCAAGCAATACATGCGGTCAAAAAACAGAGACAAAAAAGATAACTGTGCGTCCTCTGGCAAAAGCTGAAATTGGTGTCGACTCCACTACATTGCGTTGCACACCCGCACTATTGCTTTTTTCTAACCGCTCTTCCGGTATTGACAAAGACAAGTCAAGGTGGATTTTTGGAGATGGCATCATTCGTCAAACAGGCAGCGATACCGTTTTCCATTCTTTCTCTGCAAAGGATAATGTCCGAACTTATACCGTAAGACTGGAAGTAACAAGTGCCTGCGGCCAGGATACGGACGAAGTAAAAATAGAAGTTTACCCCACAACAGTTAAAGCGCTGTACACGCTGTCAAAATCAGAAGTGTGCCCTGGCGAACCTGTTCAATTCACGGATGCTACCGTGCCGAAACCCAATCGTTGGATATGGAAATTTGGCGATGGCAGCATTTCAACACTTCCAAATCCCACGCACGCATTCTCTCAGTCGAAAAAAGAATATAAAGTTACGCTGATCGCCTACACAGCCTGCGGTTACGACTCCACGCAATTGACAGTTCGCACAACCACAACTCCGACGGGGGACTTCACGGGAGCGGCTGTTGCCTGTCAGGATCAGGCCATTCAGTTTAACAATAAATCGGATCCACTGCTTGGTTTTACATGGGATTTCGGAGACGGTTCTCCGCTGGATACGCTAAATTATTCACCAACTCATATTTATTCGGAGGCAGGGAATTATGAAGTAAAATTGAGTGCCTATCGTGGATCCAAATCCTGCAAAACTGAGCTTAAAAAAATACCCGTTTCGGTGTTATCTCCGGTTATTGCCGATTTCAAAGTAAACGGAGACTCGCTTATCTGCGCTCCCGGACCTGCAAATTTGATAAGCCTGTCAGACAACGCAGACAGCTTTAAATGGTATTTCAGCGACGGAAAAACCTCCGACGTTAAAAATCCGGCGATGCCATTCGATAAAGGATTGTATGGTATAAAACTGGTTGTAGGTAAAGGTGGTGTGTGCCGCGATTCCATTGAAAAGACTGCTGCATTTGTAATTGTCGACTGTCAGGTTGATATCCCAAAAGCTTTCACTCCCAATGGCGATGGATTTGGCGATCGTTATACCCTTTTTGGAAAAGGGATTCAGGAAATCATATCCCTGAAAATCAGGAACAGATGGGGTGAAATGGTATTTGAAATGAAAAAAGTACCACCAGGAAGTCAGCGACAGGGTGAATCCTGGGACGGGACCTTAAAAGGAAATCCGCTGCCCGCCGACCTGTATGTATACGAAGCTGAGATTTTGTACATCGACAACCGTATTTCTGACAAATTAAGAGGAAACCTTTATCTGGTTCGTTAATGAAAAAATTTCTAACACTACTTACCATCTTTTCTTGTGGTCTTGTGAAAATACAGGCTCAGGCGCCCCAGTTTTCACAATTTTATGCTAATCCCTTGTATACAAATCCCGCCTACGCCGGCGACGCCGGGACACCAAGATTTATTGCCAATTACAGAAACCAGTGGGCCTCCATTGGTATTCCGTTCCAAACTGCTGCTTTTTCGTTCGATTCCTATGCGGAAGACGTAGGTATAGGTCTGGGTTTCCAGGCATTACACGATAAACGCGGACCTGCTCTAAGCAGCAGTCAGCTATCTGCTCAAATTTCCAAGATGGTTTATCTGGACGGCCAGAAAGAGTTAAGATTAATTGGAGGCATACAAGGTTCCTGGACATCCAACAGCTGGAACGGGGATGATCTGACATATGTTTCTCAATTTCTGGGGAGCACAGATCCTATGTCCTCCAATGGATTGTCCAGTAATAAACTGACGTTATCAGGCGGAGCGGTCCTGGAATATGTTCCTAAATACGAGGAAGATATATCTTACTGGTTGTCCGGAGCCTGGCATAACATCGGGATCAACAATGCGCTTAGCATTGAGCATCAACGTGTGAATGTCCAGCTGGGAACAAAAATCCCTATACAAATTCCAGCTTTTTTCGGGAATAACCTTGGCCGGGATATGAATCGGGAGAGCGCGTTGACCATGGCTGTTCAGGTCCGGAAACAAGGTCCAAGCCGACAAATGGATGCTGGTTTCAACGTAATATACTCGCCATTACTGGTAGGGTTATGGTATCGCGGAATGATTCTGGGCAACACCAGAAGGGATGCCGCCATAGGCACCGTAGGCTGGGCAAGTGGAAATATGCTCTTTCAGGCCAGTTATGATCTGCCTGTGTCTTCTCTGGGATTTGATACTGGAGCTTTTGAAATATCAATCTGGTATGGTATAGACGCCTTGTTCCGGTTTTCCGGTAAAGGTGCCCAAAACCGGAGGGGACGAAAGTGTTTGCGATATTAAAAAGCGAAGTGACCGTGAAGATCACTTCGCTTTCCAGGTTGTTAAACGACCTTAATCAAATGATTTTTTTTCCCTTTCGAAACGAGGATGAAGCGGTCCTGCAATAGTTGAAAATCAGCCAGAGACTGTTCCGGTGAAGAAACTTTCACTTTGTTGATACTAACCGCATTTTGCTGCAAAGCCCGTCGCGCTTCTCCTTTGGAAGGATATATTTCAGAATTCGTAACCGTTGAGATCAGATCAAGCAAATTAGGACAAGCATCCCAGTTTGCGCGGCTGATTTCCGTTTGTGGAACTCCGTTGAAAATGGTATCAAATTCATCGACCGCGATACTTTGCAGTGTTTCCAAAGTAGCTTTTCCAAACAACACGTCCGTCGCTTTCAACACCAACTGATAATCACGTTCGGAGTGGATACGGATCGTAAGTTCAGCAGCCAAAGCCTTTTGCATAATACGCAGATGTGGTTCAGCCGCGTGGCTGCTTTCCAAAGCTTCGATTTCTTCTTTCGATTTAAGAGAAAAAACGCGCAGAAATCTTGGAGAATCTTCATCACTCTGACTTAACCAAAACTGGTAAAATTCATAAGGTGAAGTCCGCGAAGCATCCAGCCAGATATTTCCGCCTTCGCTTTTTCCAAATTTCGAGCCATCAGATTTTGTCAGAAGCGGTGTCGTTAAAGCATAAGCTTTAAAATAACCTTCTTCATCTCCTTCCTTCCGGCGAATGATTTCAGTACCCGTTGTGATATTTCCCCACTGGTCCGAACCGCCCATCTGAAGACGGACATTTTTATGTTTGTATAAATGATAAAAATCGTAACCCTGCAAAAGCTGGTATGAAAATTCGGTAAAGGAAATGCCCGTTTCAAGACGTTTCTTCACGGAATCCTTTGACATCATGTAGTTAACAGAAAGATACTTTCCTGCCTCCCGGAGAAACTGCAAAAAGCCGATTTCTTTGAACCAGTCATAGTTGTTAACCATTTCCGCAGCGTTTTCTCCGCAGTCAAAATCAAGGAATTGTTCTAATTGTTTACGAATCCCTTCCTGATTAATCCGAAGTGTGTCCTCGTCCAAAAATGACCGTTCCGACGCTTTGAAAGACGGATCTCCGATCATCCCGGTTGCCCCTCCTACCAATGCAATCGGCTTATGCCCTGCCTTTTGTAAATGTACCAGCAACATGATCGTTGCAAGATTACCGATATGCAGGGAAGCAGCCGTTGGGTCAAAACCGATATAACCGGCGGTCATTTCTTTATTTAGTTGCTCATCCGTTCCTGGCATCATGTCGTGCAACATGCCGCGCCAGCGCAATTCTTCAATGAAATCGGTTCTCATTTTTATACTATTTGGCAATTTTAAAAATCAAGGTGCAAAGATAGATTGATTTTGCTAAACCTTGCAGATTTGACGGATGGATTAAGCGATAAGTTATTTGAAAAGAGGATCAAGGGCGATGTTATTTCGGCCTGGGGCTGGTTCCTAAGTGGCAGATTCTACCAAAGGCACAACGTTTTTTAAAACCATTAGCCTAGGTTGATGCCGAATTTTGTGCTAGCGACAGAGCGAGAAGAGGTAAAATATTGCATTCGTTATCCCATTGCAATCATTATCCCAAGAATTGTGAAAACCCATACCCCGGTTAATGCCGAATTTTGTACCAGCGGTACAACTCGTGGGTAGAAAACGCCCGCACAGATTATCCGGCGTTCCGGTAGGAACGCTTGATTTTATTGCAACGAATAATGTCGACACCCTGGTTCTGATATTTTACATCGTACAATTCGTACCTTTATTTTAGAATAATAAGAAGATTTTCTATTAAAATACACTTCATCCTATGATCCGGATATTTCGTTCACTCTTGACTATAACTCTGTTGTGCTGCACATTACACATCAGTTACGCGCAGCAAAGCACGTATTGCAACCCGATGGATATCGATTACAAATACAATTTTGAACAATTGAATGACAAGATTTCGTACCGATCCGGTGCTGATCCTGTTATCATCAACCATAAATCCGAATATTTCCTCTTCGTAACAATTTCCGGCGGCTACTGGCACTCGAAAGATATGTTAAACTGGAAATACATTACGGCTAATCGCTGGCCTTTTGAAGACATGTGTGCACCCGCGGCCGCGTCGGTTAATGATACTTTGTTTTTATTTCAGTCCACCTTTGAATCGCGTCCGATACTTTACTCGGTCGCACCCGAAAAGGGAATTTGGGAGTTTTACAACCGCTGGACGCCACGTTTGCCAAAGGATATCGGTCCCTGGGACCCCGCGCTTTTTCACGATCCGGATACTGACCGGTGGTTTATGTACTGGGGTTCTTCCAACGTTTATCCGATTTTCGGTGCGGAACTGGACCATTCCAAAAAACTGGCCTTCAAGAATGAATACAAAGCCATGTTTTGGCTAAATCAGTATGAACATGGCTGGGAACGTTTTGGTCCAAACCACTCCGATCCTTTCAAACCTTTTACCGAAGGAGCCTGGATGACCAAGCATAACGGCAAATATTATCTGCAATACGGTGCTCCCGGCACGGAATACAATGTTTATGCCAACGGAACCTATGTTGCCGATGATCCGCTCGGTCCTTTCACCTATGCTCCTTATAACCCCGTTTCTTACAAACCGGG
Organism: Dyadobacter diqingensis; assembly: GCF_024220585.1. Taxonomy (GTDB): domain Bacteria; phylum Bacteroidota; class Bacteroidia; order Cytophagales; family Spirosomataceae; genus Dyadobacter; species Dyadobacter diqingensis. The sequence continues at coordinate 743,862 of NZ_JAMXKF010000003.1, read as the reverse complement.
CGGGTTCGCTACCGGTGCTGGTCACGGCAATACTTTTCAGGACAACCATGGAAATTACTGGAACACAGGCACGTCATGGATCGGTTTGAACTGGGCTATGGAAAGACGAATTGTACAACATCCCGCCGGTTTTGATAAAGACGGGCATATGTTTGCCAATACGCGTTTTGGCGATTTTCCGCATAAAATGCCAGCTAAGAAGTGGTCAGGAAAAGGCGACGAACTTTTTACAGGCTGGATGCTTCTGTCATACAAAAAACCAGTTACCGCTTCCACGACACTGGATACCATGTCGGCTAGTAAAATTACAGATGAAAATCCCCGGACTTTCTGGGCTGCGAAACAAAACAAACCGGGCGAAACGCTCACAATCGACTTACAAAAGGAACAGGAGATAAAGGCAGTTCAGGTCAATTACACCGACTACAAATCCAATATTTATGATAATAACCCTGAAAAAGTCTTCACGCAATTTAAAATTCTGACATCTCTTGACGGCAAAAAATGGACCCTTGTCAGTGATCTTACCAATGAACCCAAACGCGACCGCCCTTGTGCCTATATTGAGCTTACAAAACCAGTCAGGGCGAGATACGTACGTTATGAGCATGTGCACGTGGCATCGCCAATTCTGGCCATCAGCGAATTCAGGATTTTTGGCAACGGTTTTGAAAAAGCACCGATCACACCAAAGAAATTTACGGCCATACGCCAGAAAGATCAACGTAATGTCGATTTAACCTGGGAGAAAGTGGCAGGCGCAGTTGGCTATAACATTCTTTGGGGCATTGCACCGGACAAATTATACCAAACCTATCAGTTCTGGAACGACGAACCGGACACTTTCGAACTTCGTGCTTTAAATGTCGGCGTGCCTTATTTCTTTGCGATTGAGTCTTTTAACGAAAACGGGGTTTCGGTATTAAGTGAGGTGATTGGTATTAAGTGAAGATAATCAAGGTGGGAAGCCGGTAGCCAGCTTTCAAAATTCCGGTTTTTCCTCTTCCAAAAACACAATACCTTCATAAACAGCTGAAACCGGTATTGCAAAATCGAGTTTATCAAAAGAAATCACGGTTTCCGGTTTGTCAAAAGACTGATAAGTCCAGATACCTTCCTGGTCAGTTCGGGAGTAAAGCTCTATATAACACTCATATTGAGCCACAAGCACATAATATTGAAGCGATGCAATTTCCCGATAACTTCTTAGTTTGACCCCACGGTCATAATTTGCAGAGGATTTGGATAAAACCTCCACCAGTATGCTTGGATTCCGAACAATATAAGTACCGTTAACATCTTCCGGCGCGCAGGTCACAATAACATCCGGATACGGATAATAAAAGTTTTCAATTGCTTCGACTTTTATATTTTCGGCGAAGACCCGACATCCCTTAGGACGAAATATACCTTTTAGAAAGGTCCGAACGTTATCCACGATATCATTGTGATTCATCGTAGTTCCCGCCATAGCAAAGATCTCCCCGTCATAGAATTCATGACGAATCTCGCTTTTCTCTTCCATTTCAAGAAATTCGGAAACGGTGTACTTACGCTCAGCTATTTGTGCCTGTTCCATGGTGTTTGTCAAAAATCACATGACAAATTACAGCAAAAGCAGGCCAAAAGCAAAAGGCCCTGAGAAGGGCCTTTAAAAGTCATTTTTCCATAACAACGAGCTATCGCCATAACTCAGAAAACGGTAGCCGCGATCCATCGCCTCCTTGTAAATCTTTTTCCAGTCCTCGCCTACCAAAGCCGCTACCAGCAAAATCAGCGTGGAGCCCGGCTGATGATAATTGGTCACCAAACCTTTGCAAAGTCTGAATTTATAACCGGGAAAAATAAAAATCTCCGTTTCCCCGACAATCTCATCCAGATTTTCTGAATCCATATAGGCGATAATGGCCCGTAACGATTCCTCAGCCGAAGGCAGTTCATCGGGTGCAAAAGGATATGGATAAAGCTTTTCAATATTAAAGAGCGTAGTTTCGGCACGAAACAATTTCACGCCATACCAGTACAGGCTTTCCAGGGAACGCAGGGAAGTGGTCCCGACCGGCACGATACTTTCTGTATTTTTCAGTAATTCTTTGATCAGCTCCCGGGAATATACCACCTGTTCCGCATGCATTTTGTGCTGCGTCACAGAGCTTGCCTTAATGGGCTGAAAGGTACCCGCACCCACATGGAGGGTCAGGAAGGATCGTCTGATTCCTTTATCAGCCAGGGCTTTAAAAACGGTATCCGTAAAATGTAACCCGGCCGTTGGCGCTGCAACCGCTCCATTCTGACGGGCATATACGGTCTGATACGTTTGCTTATCCTGCTCTTCGGTATCACGTTTCAGGTAAGGAGGCAAAGGAATTTCACCCAGTGCCTGCACGATATCCAGAAACGGAATGTCCTGATCCCACCAGAATTTCACGTGATTTTTCTCATAGTCACCGTAAGCTACCTGCAACTTTACTGAAATTCCTTTTACGATCAGAGCCGTCGTCAGCGTATCCGTAATCTTGAACCGCTTTTTATTCCCGATCATACATTCCCAGACACAGGAATCACGAACCAGCATGGCATCGTTGATAATGCGGGTCGGCAGCTCCGGATGCAGCAGAAGAATTTCAATGGTGGCACCGGTTTCCTTTTGAAAGTAAGCTCTCGCCGGGATAACCTTGGTGTCATTAAATACAAGCAGTGTATTTTCAGGCAAATTCCCGGTTAAATCCGAAAATTTCTGATGCTTAATATTGCCCTGATCATAGATCAAAAGCTTCGAACTATCACGCGGATCCAGCGGATAACGCGCAATCTTTTCGTCCGGCAAATCATAATCGAATGATTCTATACGCAGAGATTCTGCTTTTTCCAGCCAGTTGCTTTCCATGACAATCCTAATAAGTATCTTCTTCTTCCGGTACCGGCGTCCAGAATAAACGCAGCGGAAGCAGGAAAACCAATATCATCAGGCCAAGACCAAGATAAAACACCCAGGCAAAATCAAAAACATCCAGTTTGTACTGATCGCTGTTAATCGTTGCCAAAGCTAAAAGACTAAAACCGATCACCGTATTAATAGACGCTACCACACAGTAGAGCCAGTTGATCAGATGCTCGTTTAAAGCCGCCCGGTGTTCAGCCCAGATTTTTCTTTTTGGTATCGGAAAATTTGAGGCATCAATTTTGGGAATTTGCCTTGCAAACGCAGTAAGCACAACATTGTTCAGGATAAAAAGAGCCATGATAATATAGAACAAATGCTCTTTATTTACATAAACCTCCGCCAAACCCGACTTGGCAAAATCAACTGCAATCTGCTCAGGAAAAACCGAATAAGTCCAAACCAAAGCACCGATTACCATCAGCATTGAGAACCAACGCCATATTTTTATACTAAATGTCGCAATTTTCATGAAATAACAATCCTCCTTATCTTTTCTATTTTCGCCATAATTTGGGTGCAAAATTAGGTTGGAGACTTCCCAAAACCTAATCAGACAAAGAGTATATAAATTAATTAATCTTGCCGCTTATTGAAATCGGTGAAATTTACCTGACAAAAGCCGCAGGTCAGCGTAATAATTGTAGTACTTTTCGAGGGATTTGGAGGCGAATCCAGGTCACACAGACAGCTGCCATCCTTCATTTAAATTACACTTCTATGAAAATATATACCAAAACCGGCGATAAAGGCACCACGTCATTGATTGGCGGAACACGCCTCAGCAAAGCACATATCCGCATTGAAGCGTACGGAACCGTAGACGAGCTTAACAGCTACATTGGTTTGCTTCGTGATCAGCCCGTAAACGAAAAGCGTCGTGATCTGCTGAAAGAAATTCAGGACCGGCTGTTTACCATTGGATCCCATCTGGCATCCGAACCGGAACAAACGAAAAAAATCCTGCCCGATTTATCGGAAGAAGATATCAGACTGCTGGAAACTTCCATGGATGAAATTGATGCGATCGTTCCGGCTTTACGCGCCTTCGTCCTGCCTGGCGGCCACCAGTCTGTTTCCTTCGGACATATTGCCCGCACCGTCTGCCGGCGTGCCGAAAGAGGGGTGATCCATTTGCAAACACAGGAAGAAGTAGAGGACAGCGTCGTGAAATATCTGAATCGCCTGTCAGATTACCTTTTTATGCTGTGCCGCGCCATGACTTATGAACTGGGAATTGAGGAAGTTACGTGGAAACCGAGGGTATCTTCAAAAAAATAATTGTTATACTAAATATCTTCGTTTTATTGATAATTTAATTAAATTGCGGGACTAAAACGAGAAATAAAAGCGTACTTAATATTCAGCATAAATTTCAGGCCTTATGACTGCCGATACATTGCAAATAGAGATCCAGCAAACGGGAAATTCACGTTTGAAAGAGGTTGATTTTAACAACCTTGTTTTTGGCCGGAACATCGCCGACCACATGTTTATTGCCGAATACCGTGACGGCCAGTGGCAAAATTCACGGATCGTCCCTTATGGCGACCTGTCACTAAGCCCGGCTACTGCTGCTTTGCACTACGGACAGGCCATTTTTGAAGGAATGAAAGCCTACAAAAGCGATGAAGGCGATACACTCCTTTTCCGTGCGATTGACAACTGGAAACGTTTTAATAAATCAGCTGAGCGCCTTTGCATGCCAACCATTCCGGAAGAAGTGTTCATGGGTGGGTTAACAGAACTGTTGCGTCTGGATTCAGCATGGGTACCTTCTCAGGAAGGATGTTCATTGTATATCCGTCCGTATATGTTCTCGACGGATGCTTACATTGGCGTAAAACCATCTGATACGTATACTTTTATCATCTTTACCTGTCCGGTTGGCACGTACTACGCCAAACCTCCGAGAGTTAAAGTTGAAACCCATTTCATCCGTGCTGCGGAAGGCGGAGTGGGCGGAACAAAATGTGCTGGTAACTACGCCGGTTCATTATACCCTGCAAAACTGGCTCAGGAACAAGGTTATGACCAGTTGATCTGGACAGACGCTCGTGAGCACGCTTACATCGAAGAATCGGGAACGATGAACGTAATGTTCGTAATCGATGGAAAACTGGTGACACCTTTTGTATCGGATACGACCCTGGACGGTATTACCCGTAAAAGTATCGTAGCCATTGCACAGCACTGGAACATCCCGGTTGAAGAACGCAGAATTTCTGTTAAAGAAATCATCGAAGCGCTTAAAGAAGGCCGCCTGGAATCTGCATTCGGAGCCGGAACTGCGGTTGTAGTATCTCCATTTGCAACCATCGCCTATGAAGGTGTGGATTATGCGTTACCTGAATTGAAAGCTGATTCTTTCGTAAACAAGGTAAAAGATTATCTTACTGAAATCCGTACCGGTAAAACAGAAGATATCTTTGGCTGGACTTTGAAAGTTTAGTAAAACATACATGATTGAAAATGGGCGGCAGCAATGTCGCCCATTTTTTTTGTGCTTTACAGAACGCAGTTTTCAATATTTCAAAAAGTCCTGCACCTGCCCATGAAAATACTTGACACCAAAATTCTTAAAAATCCAAATCCCACCAACTAATTCCGGTTAACAAAAAGTGATTTCCCCATACTCCGGTCATCCCCGTAAATCATTCTTACTCTGAGACATCCGGACAAAATTCCGGCACAAAACCACGCCTGCAAAAGTGTTAAAATCACACATTAACACCATACAAATAAGATATTAAACTTCAAAAAAAGATATAATAGTACCATATTTAATATTATCATAGTTACTTTTATTTTCAACACATGAAATATAAGTATAGTGCAATTAAATTCATTAGAATAATACAATAGCAATACATATTGTGATTTTTGTATCAAAAATTAGTTGAAAAAAGTTTTAATACTTCAATGAATAGATAAAATAGTATTATAGTATCGATCAAAAAAGTCTATTAATTTGTATTAAAAATCATAAACGATAAACGAGTCATAAGCATGTTTCAAAGATTACTTATGACCGTCTCTTTGTTTTTGGTAAGCTGCCTGATGGCGGTAGCCCAGAACCAAAATATAAGCGGGACGGTCTCAGATCAAAAAGGGGAAGGACTACCTGGTGTAGGTGTGGTAATTAAAGGTACAACCATTGGTACCACCACAGACGTGGAAGGAAAGTTTACTTTGGGTATTCCGGCAGACGCAAAAACTTTGGTTTTGAGCTCGGTTGGAATGAAATCACTGGAAGTTGAAATCGGAGGAAAAACAACCTTCACAATAACCATGGTATCAGACGAACGTGCATTGGACGAAGTGGTGGTGGTTGGATATGGTACGACCAAGAAAAGTGATATCACCGGCGCAGTTGCCTCAGTAAAAGCAGAAGCTATCACAAAAATCGCAACATCGAATCCATTACAGGCTATTCAGGGACGGGTTCCTGGTGTTAATATTGTTAGTCAGTCGGGTGAGCCGGGCGCAGCAGTGCGCGTGCGTATCCGTGGTGTCGGCACGATCAACAACAGTGATCCTTTATATGTTGTTGATGGTTTCCAAACCAGCGACATCAGCTTTTTAGCGCCAGGCGACATCGCTTCGATGGAAATTTTGAAAGATGCATCGGCCACAGCCATCTATGGTTCACGTGGTGCAAATGGTGTTATCCTGATCACAACCAAAAGAGGAAAAAGCGGAGCACCTAAAATTTCATTTGACACTTATGCCGGTGTTCAGAAGACATGGAACACGGTAGATGTTTTGAATGCAAGTCAATATGCAACTTTACGTCTGGAATCATACAGCAATGACGGGACCGTACTTCCAACCAACGAGAAGTTATACCAGACACTGAATACCTTCAAAAACGGCACGGACAAAGGAACCAACTGGCAGGACGAAGTAATGCAAACAGGTTCGGTTCAAAATTACAGCCTGAACATCATGGGTGGTAACGACAAACACCGTTACAGTCTGACAGGTACTTATTTCGGACAGGATGGGATTGTCAAAAACTCTCCGCTTAAAAAGCTTTTCCTGCGTTTCAACAACGACTTTTATGTAACAAAATGGCTTGACGCAGGAATTTCAGCAGCGTACGCCAACACCGATAAAACCCAATATGTAGGAAGCCAGTACGGTGGTATTTTGACCAGTGCATTGACAGTTTCTCCATTGGCGAAAGCGTGGGATCCGGTTACTAATTTTTACGGAACCCGCCCGGTGCCAGAAGGTGGTGCTTATAATCCGTTGCGTATTGTGGATGAATACAAAAACAACAAAGCTTACGAAACGCTGGTTAACTCCAACTTCTTCCTGGATGCGAAAATTATTCCTGGTTTGAATTTCCGTACACAATTTGGTGTAAACTGGAAAACTACACATGCCAAAAGATATTTGCCACAATACTATCTGGCCAATGACGATCAGCGCCAGCACAGCACGTTGCGTGAAGGAAGAGGCGAGCAATTGGGCTGGGTTTGGACCAATTACCTGACTTATGCCAAAACATTTGGCAAACACAGCTTCACCGCGATGGCTGGTTTTGAAGCACAGCGCACAACATACAGCGATATGTTCCTGACAGTTCTTGATGTACCAAATGACAAATCACAATGGTATCTGACAGCAACAAAAGGCACGGACTATCTGGTTGAAGCTACACAGTCCGATGAATCGTTGCAGTCGTACTTTGGTCGTTTGAACTATAATTTCAACGAGAAATTACTCTTAACGGCAACACTTCGCAGAGACGGTTCTTCACGTTTCCTTCCGGCCAACCGCTGGGGAACTTTCCCGTCTTTCGCTGCCGGTTATAACCTTGCCGAAGAATCATTTATCAAAAGCATTCCTGCTATCAGTCAGTTGAAATTACGCGCGGGCTGGGGACAGGTTGGAAACCAGAACAGTGCTGCAAACTATGGTTACGCAACTACGGTTACGGGTAACAACATGTACGTTTTCGGCGACCAGGCGGTTCAGGGATTTGCCCCTACAACGGCTAGCAACCCGGATCTGAAATGGGAAACCACGACAAGCTCAAACTTTGGTGTGGATGCAGGATTTTTCAACAACCGTTTGACATTGACTGCTGATTATTTCATCAAGGATACCAAAAACATGATCGTTCGTGTTCCGATCCCTGTATTTGCAGGTGTTGGCCCTCCGTATGTAAACGCAGGTAGCATGAGCAACAAGGGTATTGAACTCGCGATCGGTTACAAAAACCAGATCAAAGGTTTTACGTATGATATTGGATTTAACGTAAGCAAAATCACGAACAAAGTGGTTAACCTGGGTGGCGGCGAGCCCATCGCCGGCGGTGATGTAACAGGTCTTGGACAGACTACACGTACAGAAGTAGGCCGTGAAATCGCGGTATTCTACGGATTGAAAACGGACGGAATTTTCAGAACGCAGGCCGATCTTGATGCTTATACCAAAGAAGGAAAAGCAATTCAGCCAAATGCAAAACCGGGTGATGTGAAGTTTGTTGACTTAAACAATGACGGCGTTATTGATAACAATGACCGCACTTATCTTGGAAGCGCCACGCCAAATCTCTCTTACGGATTTAATGCGAGCCTTGGTTACAAAGGTTTCGATCTAAGTTTCTTCCTGCAGGGTGTAACGGGTGTTCAGCTTGTAAATGGTCTGGGACACTGGATGAACAACGCCAACGGAATGTTCAATTCGATATCAAGCCGTATGGATCGCTGGACACCTGAAAACCCAAACACGGATCAGCCTCGTATGACGCAGCTTAACCCCAACAACAACGACCAGTTCAGCGATCGTTTTGTAAGCAGCGGCAATTACATGCGCCTGCGTAACCTTACGTTGGGCTACACATTGCCAAAAGGTGTGATGGAGAAGTTCCACATCAGCAACATCAGAGTTTATATCGCAGCGGACAACTTGCTGACTTTCACAAAATACAAAGGAATGGATCCTGAGATTGGTGAATTCAACAACAATCCATTGAACTTCGGTGTTGACCTGGGTGCTTATCCACAGCCTCGCGTAGGAAGAATCGGAGTAAGCGTAAACTTTTAACAAAACTTAAAGCAGCTGGCACCTGACAAAACGGGATGTCAGCCGCTCCAAGCTAATCCCTATTAAATATTTCTAAAAATGAAAAAATATAGTTTTCCGGCACTTTTGATAACAGCCTTTATGCTGTTGCAGGGTTGCAGTGATTTCCTGGATAAAGAACCACTGGGGCGTGAAACCGATACGAATTATTTCTCTGATTCCACCAATACGCTTCTGGCCATTAACGCCGTTTATGACGTTTCGTCTTATGACGAAGGAAACGACGGGCTTGGCAATTACCTGCCACATAACTACGAGTGGATGTGGGGAGACGTGTTGTCTGACGATGCTGAAAAAGGAAGTACGCCAAGTGACTTCCTCGATATCCAGTATCTGAAAGAATGGAGAGCATTACCAACCAATACACCCGTTGTTGGTGTTTGGGGAAATCTTTGGATCGGAGTATACCGCGCCAACTGGGTTTTGAAAAACATCGAAAGCGCACCGATCAGCAATGCTTTGAAAACGCGTGTTGCGGGAGAAGCACATTTCCTTCGCGCCTATTATTACTTCTATCTGGTTCGCCTTTTCGGAGGGATGCCGTTGTTTTCGGAGCCGGTAAAAACAAGCGAATACTCAACTGCAAAACGTGCTACCTTACCGGAAACTTATGCCTTCATCGAGAAGGATCTTGAACAGGCGATTACCATGTTGCCTGAGAAAAATCAGTACAGTGCTGCCGATCTTGGACGTGCTACCAAAGGGGCTGCACGTGGTTATCTTGCCCGCGCCATTATGTACCAGCTGGGGATGGACAACACCAACAATCATACATGGAAACAGGTTCTTGATCTGACCAATGCAATCAGCCAGTCGGGACAATACGGTTTGACGGCTAATTTTGCGGCTATTTTTGATGAGGTAAGTGAAAACAATACTGAATCACTTTTCGAAATTCAGGCAAAAGAATCAGGTCAGACATGGGGCCCTATCAAAACGGGTGTTACCAATAATGTGATCCAGAACAACCGTGCAACCTGGGGATGGGGCTTCAATAACCCTACCACCAACCTCGTAAACGCTTTCGAAGCAAACGATCCGCGTAAAGCGATGACCGTTTACGGAAACGGAGATATTCTGTTTGGTGTCAGACAAACTGTTGCATTCCCTGCTGAAAACATGACGGGTTACCTTAACCGTAAAGCAGCGATCGTCCAGCCTGCGCAGGCATCTGCCTCTGGCCAGAACATCCGCAGAATGCGTTATGCTGAAATATTGCTCATGAAAGCAGAAGCAGCAGCGAAAACCGGTGACGAAACTACGGCACGTGCTGCATTGAACGAAATCCGTGCAAGAGCACGTAAGTCAACATTGCCGCTGGGTTCAAAAGTAGGTGGTACAACGTACGACCCTACCAATATCCCTGCAACAGCGCTTCCTGACATTGCAGGTTCTGTAACCGGTACAGCGTTGATCGATGCCATTTTGCACGAGCGCCGTGTTGAGCTGGGTATGGAATCACTTCGTTTGTGGGATCAGATCCGCACAGGAACTTATATCAACTCGCTTTCGGGTGAAACAAAAACCCGTGCGCAGCAGCGTTCAATTGCCGGTTCTGTCAACCCGATTCCTGTTTTACCAATTCCTTTGAACGAGGTACAAACATGGGGTTTACCACAAAATCCGGGATACTGATCTAATTAATTGCTGTAAACAGCATCGACACAGTATCCTGTTTATAGAAAAACAAGTGTCCCAGTAATATTGACTCCGTAAGAGTCGCCTGTATTCTTATTTAGAAATAGGCGACTCCTACGGAGTCATTAAAATGAATAACCTGGGATTTTTCTATAAACAGTACGCTTCTATGGAGCTAAATTCTTTAACCTTCATCCAGAATTTACATCCTCAATTCATTTTAATTAAATTGTTTTACATTCAGCCTTTAAAAACAAGAATATCTGGTCCCTGCGGCCGTTCTACTCAAATCAGTCAGTAATATGTCTTCAAGCCAATCATCATTTCCATTCTTTCAGTCACTGGCAATCGTCTTACTTGCTACTGGTATTTCCATTGCGCAAATTGATCCGGGTGCCACACGAGCCACCAAAAATCTTTACGCAGGCCTTAAACGCAGCGCTGAAAAAGGCGTCATGTTCGGCCAGCAGGATGCCCTGGCTTATGGTTTGAACGCAGACAAAAGCAGATGGATTGGAGATAAGGATCGTTCAGACATCAAGACTATTACAGGGGAACACCCGGCAATTGTAGGTTACGATCTTGGGCATATCGAGCTCGACAGTGTAAACAATCTCGACGGTGTCCCGTTTTCAAGAATTAAAGAGGATATCAGAATAAATTACGAACGCGGCGGTGTTAACACCATCAGCTGGCATCCGAACAATCCCGTCAATTTTTCAAAAACAACCTGGGACAAGGAAGAATTTACCATCAGAAAAATTATGTCTGATGAAAAGAACAAAAAGCGTTTTGAAAAGACACTCGACAAACTGGCCGATTTTTTCCTTTCCCTGAAAGGTTCAAAAGGCGAACTTATCCCGGTAATTTTCCGCCCATACCACGAGCATACCGGCAGCTGGTTCTGGTGGGGAGCTGACCATTGTACGCCGGAAGAATATAAACAGTTCTGGAAATTCACGGTCGATTATCTGCAAAAAACAAGAAAGGTGCACAACCTGCTGATCGCCTATTCTACCGACAACTTTAAAAACAAGGAACATTATCTGGAACGTTATCCGGGAGACAATCTGGTCGATATCCTGGGTTTTGACACCTACCACAGAAATCCTCCGAAGAGCGATTCTGCTTTTATTGCTAATGCCACGCGCATGGTGGGCACCATTCGTGACCTTGGAAAAGCAAGCGGTAAACCCTTTGCCATTACAGAAACCGGCCTTGAACAATTAACGGAAGCCGACTGGTGGACAAAAATCATCCAGCCGATCATCAAAAACTCCGGCTTGAGTTATGTTCTGGTTTGGCGCAATGGCCGCCCGGATCATTATTATGCTCCTTTTGAAGGGAACAATACCGTTTCGGATTTTAAAAAATTACAGCAGTCCGGCACTATTTTACTGGAGAAAAAAGTCGCCAGTGAAAATTTATATGGCAGGCCGGCTAAAAGATAAAAGCCTATTTAACCCTTGACTACATGAAAATTCAACTCGTCGATTTCCTGGTCATCATTGCCTATCTGGTGCTGGTTACCGTTATAGGACTGGTACTAAAAAAGCAGGCCGAACGGAGTAAAAATGATTACCTGCTCGGTGGAAAATCAATGCCTTACTGGATGCTGGGCGTTTCTAACGCCTCGGGTATGTTCGATATTTCCGGAACAGCATGGATGGTCGCGATCATGTTTGTGTATGGCGTAAAGAGTATCTGGCTTCCCTGGTTATGGCCGGTGTTCAACCAGATTTTCCTGATGGTTTATTTGTCGGTGTGGCTGCGCAGATCCAATGTTTCAACCGGTGCCGAATGGATGCTGACACGCTTCGGAAACAAAGGCGATGCCCAGCTTTCACACAAGATCATCATTGCATTTGCTTTGCTGAGCTGCCTGGGTTTTATGGCGTACGGATTTATCGGGTTAGGAAAATTCATCGAAATATTTATTCCCTGGCCCCTGGTGCAGCCTTATGTCCCGTTAGCGCTGGCTCCTGAATATGTAGCGCATACCTATGGGATCATTTTCACGCTGTTTACCGTTTTTTATTCCCTTTTGGGCGGAATGAAAAGTATCGTCTGGGCCGATCTGATCCACTATATCATCATGGTTTTTGTCTCCGTCGCCATTGCCGTTATAGCCATGCACGCCCTGGCTGACCATGGAAGTCTGCCAGTTCCGACTGGTTGGACAGATCTGTTTTTCGGGAAGGATCTTAACCTGGACTGGACAGGATATATCGGCGAAGTGAATGATAAAATTAAAGCAGACGGTTTCTCGCCGTTCGGCTATTTCTTCGCCTTGATGACGGCCAAGGGAATCCTTTCAAGCCTGGCCGGACCGGCGCCCAATTATGACATGCAAAAAATCCTTTCAACAAAGTCGCCGCGTGAAGCAGCGCTGATGAGCATGATTGTGAATGTGGTGCTGTTGCCGACACGTTACCTGCTGATCATCGGGATCGCCGTTCTTGGTTTGCTTTTTTATAAAGACATCAACATTGCATCCCCAAACGGCCAGGATTTTGAGCGGATCCTTCCGGCGGTACTCAATGCTTACATCCCGTCGGGATTGCTGGGCCTTGTACTGGTGGGTCTGATGGGTGCCTTTATGGGAACTTTTGCAGGAACCTTCAATGCCGCCCAGGCCTATATGGTCAATGATATTTATCTGAAATCATTTAATCCCAACGCCAGCAACAAACAGATTAAAAAGATGAACTATCTGACCGGACTGGTCGTGGTTAGCATCAGCATTCTGCTCGGTTTTTTTGCAAAAGATGTGAACAGCATTCTGCAATGGATCGTATCGGCTTTATATGGCGGATATATCGCCTCCAATGTTTTGAAATGGCATTGGTGGAGATTCAACAGCAATGGGTTTTTCTGGGGAATGCTGGCCGGAATCCTCTCGGCTATGCTTTTGCCATACATTTTCACCGATACCGTACCGCTTTATTACTTCCCCGTCATTCTGGCTTTATCCGGATTGGGCTCTGTCGTTGGTTCACTCCTGACACCTGCCACGGACAAAGAAGTTTTGAAGAAATTTTACAAGAACGTTAAGCCCTGGGGTTTCTGGGGGCCTATTCACGACGAGGTAGTAAAAGAAGACCCCAATTTCACTGCTAACCACAATTTCAAAATGGATATGTTCAACGTGTTTATCGGCACGATTGGGCAAACTTCCATCACCGCACTACCAGTCTTCGTGGTTCTGATGATGCCTCTTCAAATCGGCATAACTGCTGCGGTACTTGGCCTGTGCGTCATTATCCTATGGAAAACCTGGTACAACAAGCTGCCCACGGCTTAGTATTTCAGAAATAACTTTTTGTATCTCATCGAAAATATTGAATCATTATGTCAGTTTTCAACACAAGACTAACGCAACTTCGGGAAGAACATATCTCACTAATTGAACGAAAAAATCAGGCCGTGTGGCCGGGAAACGGAATTTATGACCGTTATACCCACCCTGTCCTGACGGCTGCTCACGCACCTATTTTCTGGGAATATGACCTTAATCCGGATACCAATCCGTTTCTTATGAAACGTTTCGAGATCAATGCCGCATTCAATGCCGGCGCGATCAAACATGATGGCAAATATCTTGTCGTGGCCCGTGTGGAAGGATCAGACCGAAAGTCGTTTTTCGCCGTTGCGGAAAGTCCAAACGGAGTGGATAACTTCAAATTCTGGGATCATCCGATCGTGATGCCCGAAACCGGAGAACCCGATGGAAATGTTTATGATATGCGTCTGACCAAACATGAGGACGGATTTATCTACGGACTTTTCTGTACCGAACGTAAGGATCCGAATGCCAGACCGGGCGACGAATCTTCCGCCATCGCACAATGCGGCATTGCCCGTACCACAGACCTCAAAACATGGGTTCGCCTGGCAGATCTGGTTACACCTTCCCCGCAGCAGCGCAACGTGGTTTTACATCCGGAGTTTGTTGACGGGAAATATGCTTTTTACACACGTCCACAGGATGGGTTTATTGAAGCAGGTTCCGGCGGCGGCATCGGTTTCGGTTATTCCGAAACGATTGATAACGCCGTTGTTGAAAAGGAATTCATCGTAGACCAGAAACACTATCACACCGTTTACGAAGTCAAAAACGGACAGGGACCTGCTCCTGTCAAAACAGAAAAAGGCTGGCTGCACCTTGCGCATGGCGTTCGAAACACCGCAGCCGGATTACGTTATGTATTGTACATGTTCATGACGGATTTGCACGATCTTACCAAGGTGATTTACAAACCCGGTGGTTATTTCATAGCCCCCGAGGGAGAAGAACGCATCGGGGATGTGTCGAATGTGACTTTCTCAAACGGATGGATTCTGGATGAAGACGGAACTGTCTTTATTTATTATGCCTCATCCGACACCCGTCTGCACGTTGCCACAACGTCATTAACACAGTTATTGGACTATGTCGTTAACACACCGGCTGATGGTTTCCGCTCGACAGCTTCGGTGGATACTTTAACAGGTTTGATCAACAAAAACCTGACCCGTGCCGGTCATACCGCTGTTGTATAATGTTAGAAAAACAGGCACATTTCAAATCGGAGATCGCCAACGAGCTGGACTCGATCCTGGATTTCTGGGTAACGCATGCGGTTGACATTACCCTGGGCGGTTTCGTTGGCAGAATTGACAGCCAGGGAATCGTTCACCACGAAGCCGAAAAAGGGTGCGTATTGAATGCACGCATCTTATGGACTTTCGCGGCAGCCTTCAATAAATTCAAAAATCCGGTTCACTACCTCCTGGCCGAACGTGCTTACAATTATATTCAAACTCATTTCCATGATCTGAAAAACGGCGGGGTTTACTGGTCCGTGGACGCAGCGGGAAAACCGCTCAATACCAGAAAACAGATTTACGGACTGGCTTTCACGATTTACGGTTTAAGCGAGTTTTACCAGAATAACCAAAAACAGGAAGTCCTGGATTTTGCCATTTCCCTTTTTGAGCTGATAGAAAAATACAGCTACGATCGCGAAGATGGCGGTTACTGGGAAGCTTTCGGCGAAAATTGGCAACCGATGGCCGATTTGCGGTTAAGCGAAAAAGACCGGAACGATCCCAAGATCATGAACACACATTTGCATATCATTGAGGCTTATGTGAACCTCTACCGGATCTGGCCTGAGCAGCGGGTTGCTTCAAAAATCCGTCATTTACTCGAAGTTTTTGAGAAACATATTATTGATCCGGAGACTTTCCACATGAAATTGTTCTTCAACGGGAAGTGGGAAAGTCAATCCAAAGCCATTTCCTATGGACATGATATCGAAGCCACCTGGCTGTTACACGAAGCAGCGGAGGTTTTACATGATCGGGATCTGATAAAAAAATGGGAAGATATCGCACTGCGCATGGCCGATGCCGCCGCCAGAGGATTTATGCCTGACGGAAGTCTGATCCATGAATATAATCCGGAAACCCACCACGCGGACACGCACAGGGAATGGTGGGTATCCGCCGAAGGTATGGTTGGCTATTTAAATGCGTATCAAATCAGTAACGATAACCGATACCTGGAAAAAGTCACGGGTCTTTGGATATTTGTTCAGCAACATTTACTGGATAAAGGAAAAGGCGAATGGTTCTGGGGTGTTTATGAAGATTATTCAAAAATGCAGGAAGATAAAATCGGCTTCTGGAAATGTCCTTATCATAATGCCAGAGCCTGTCTGGAAATTTTAAAACGTATTTAAACTCCTCGCCCCGATTTGCAATCGGGGCGAATATGGTTTAGCGTTTGTAACGCAAACCAAAAAATAACATCAGGTAACGCGTTGAAAACGCAATCTCATACAACCACGATTATAAATCGGTGTCAGCAGGGTTTTGAATAATTGACAATTTTAGTCGGTTGCTCAAAACCCTAGTTTAGAGAGTTTTAAAAGTATATGCGTATATCAAAAACTTTTAAAGTAGCGTTAATCTCGATGAAAAAATTCAAGAAATAACTATCTTAATATTTATGGTAAAAATCAATGGAAATTAAAATGGAAACCCTCATAACAATCGAACAATTCAATGAATTATCAAAAGCAAACATTATTCTTGATGGGAGAAAAGGAGGTTTAATAATTGGTAATAGTCACAAAAAAGGAGGGATTATGATGATTTCCGCCTCGGGACTCGATTTTTTTTGCCTTGTCGGTGAAATGGAAGGCTTTGAA
This sequence comes from Dyadobacter diqingensis, assembly GCF_024220585.1. Lineage (GTDB taxonomy): Bacteria > Bacteroidota > Bacteroidia > Cytophagales > Spirosomataceae > Dyadobacter > Dyadobacter diqingensis. The sequence goes on along the minus strand of NZ_JAMXKF010000003.1, from coordinate 726,987 downwards.
TTCTTACTTTGTCATGAAGCAACAGAAAAATATTTGAATGAAATTCTCGAAATAAATTCGACAATGGCAGCAATTCGGAAGAAAAAAGTGTCCTTAGAGAAACTTTGGAACACTGCCTGTAAAAAAAATGATGGTGATTTAGTTGTTATTAATGCCATTCTTGATTTTGAATTTCCTCTTACATCAAAAATTCTATTTTTAAAAGGAAAGCAATTTGTAGTAAATAAATATTCAACTTTGGTTCATTTAAAAAGGCTTTTTGAAATGAACAATGAGTTTTTGTAGATACTATCACGCTGATTTCACTATCTCGAAAGGTTTGATTATTACAATACTACTTTCGAGTTTCCTGTTGTTGCTAAAATAAAAAGGAAGTTATATAGTCCCTTTACTAACATGCCTAAATGTCATACATAGAGAATTCAATTAGCTCAATTTCTCCGTCTTTATATGGAGTCCATGACTTGGTTGTCTCGTTATATGAATATTGCTCTTTTTCTAATAAGTTATGATATAACTCGTTTAATTTATCCAAGACTTCATTGTACGTTCTGCCTAAACTTTTGCCAGATTCACTGTAATAAATCGGACATTTAGAAATTGCGTTAGTTAACGGACTTATTTAGATAAACCATAACTGTCGGTAAGCCCTATAACATACTGTTCAAGAATGGGACACATTTGCACCCTAACCACTAATTTTTTTTGATCAGGTAATTCAGAATCATGGATTTCATCAATTAAATTTTCAAAAGAAAAGTTGGAATCTTTTAATCGATAAGCCCCTAGAATAAATGGAAATGTTAAATTATATACGCCAATCCTTTGACAGTTTTTCAGTAATTTATACCAGAGCATTATAATTTTTATTTTAAACTCTAAATTTTTCATTCGCAAAAAAATTATAAGCTATTTCCTTTCCATCTGATTGATTTTCTGCCTCCCTTAATTCCAAATATCTACGGTTAATTCCAATTTTCTCATCTCCTAACAACTCTACCAATTTTTCAAAATTCCCACTCAACAAACCCCATATAGCTTGTCCTGCTTTAATATAAATATTCAGTGATCCATTTTGTGTTTTCATTTTATGCAGTTTCATGGAGTCATTAAATTCCAATTTAAGATCACTATATTCATCGGCTAATGTTTCTGCATTTACATTCTCCTCAAGTGATTTCTTTAGCCACTTCCTTAGTCGTCTTAAACGTAATTGGTTATCCTCATTTTGCTTAAACTCAACTATTTCTTCCCACGTAACCTGAGTAGAAGGAAAGGGTAGATCCTTAAGTAGATAAGAAAAAGCATTGTGTTTATCGATCGGAATGGCACTACCATCCTTATTTAATTCTCTGATTATTGCTGGTTTTGAGTCTATTATATCAAATTCTTGTTGTGTCTCAATTATTCTTGTAATAAGCGTCGACCTAACCTCCTCAATACTACTTAATTTTAACCATTTTTCCTTTTCAAATTCATTTATATCAACATCTTTAAGAATTTCTTCTCTATTGTTAATTTGAAAATTATATCGGTTTTCAAGCTCCATAATTACATGCAGCCCGCCCATAAATATCATTTCACTTAACTCGTCTTTAAATAAAGCTTTTATAGTTTCTTCTGACAATTCGTTTTGAGACAGTTTATAATCTTTGACTAGATCACTTTCTTGAAGTTTTTCTAATTCTCTAATAACGATTTTTGTATCTATTGGATACTTTCTGTGAAAACTATTATACATTTCTTTGCAAACATAATCAAGTTCAGGAAAAACAACTTGATCAAAAAGTATCAAGTCTCTTTTGATGTCATACAATGAACTATAAAGACTTTCATATGGCTTAGAAGCATCTATTCTAAGGCCCTTAGAGTATAATATTTTTTTCATCAATGACAGTTGTATTAAAAAAAATAGTACCGGTTTTCCCAGTTCTGAATAATGTGTAGTGCATCAAATAAGACAAAAGCCCCGCCATAATAATGTATCTTCTTCCCAGCCTCGATAAACTCCAGGGCCGCAGACTCCATATTACACTCTCTAGCAAGGGAAATAACATATTGTTTCTGTGATTCCCTTAGATCAGTAAAGAAACTTATCGAATGGCGAAGAATTCGTTGTTCATTTTCAAAATCGTTACGCTTTCTGTATATCTTAATCAACAGCTCATACCATATCCACCCCGATTTGGAATCGGGGTGGATATGGCTTAGCGTTTATAACGCAAGCCAAAAAAATAACATCAAGTAACGCGTTGAAAACGCAATCTCATACAACCACGATTACAAATCGGTGTCAGCACTGCTCTGGCTCCCCCACAAAACAAATGACAAATCTGCCAGTATAAGTTTTGACCGCTTCTCTTCTAAGCAAAAATCACTTTAACTTCATTACAAATGAAACGAACCCAGATTTTGCTTTCAATTAGCTTCCTATATTTTCTCGTTTCCCAGACAACAATTTTCGCGCAAACAGCAAAAATTAACCGGCAGGCACTTGTAAAAAGACACAATGTAATCATTTCAAAAGTGGATACGCTGGCTTCGCTTTCGGTTGGCAATGGTGCTTTTACGTTCACAACGGACATTACGGGTTTGCAAACTTTCCCGGATGTTTATGCCAGGGGAGTTCCGCTGGGTACACAGTCGGAATGGGGATGGCATCGTTATCCCAACACGGAAAATTACAAGATTGAAGAAAGTATCAAAGAATACGAGGCCAACGGCAGGAAAATTCCTTACGCGATCCAGCTGCCGGCATCATCTCCCGAGCGGAGCCGGAAAGTCGTAAATTTTCTTCGCCAAAATCCACACCGTCTGCAACTGGGAAATCTTGGATTTGAGCTGACTAAAAAAGACGGGACACCGGCAACCATCAGCGATATCACCAATATAAGTCAGCAACTTGATCTCTGGACAGGCGAAATCAAAAGCAAATTTCTACTGGAAGGTCTGCCCGTCGAAGTGATTACCTACGGACACGCGGATAAGGACGCGATAGCGGTAAAAGTTAATTCGGCTTTGCTGAAAACCGGGCAGATCAAGTTCCGGGTTCATTTCCCCTACCCTACAAATGAATTTGCTGATGCCGGAAACAACTGGAAAACCCCGGAAAAACACAATTCAAAAATAGTAATCCAAAACACGGCTGGTTCCACTTTACAGCACCAGCTCGACTCCACAAATTACTTTGTCCGCCTGGGATGGAAAACAGCTGGCAGCATTACCGAAAAAGAACCGCACTATTTTGTTATTGCTCCCGAACCGCAAACGACCAATACCTTTGAGTTATCCGCCGAATTCATCGCTCAAAACACAACTGAGAAACCGATTGACTTTATCGCGACACAAACCAGCAGTATCGGGCACTGGCAAAAATTCTGGCTTAGCGGCGGTGCCATCGACTTTCAGGGAAGCACAGACCCGCGTGCCGCAGAACTGGAAAGAAGGCTGATACTTTCACAATATTTAACGAGAATTCAGTGCGCAGGGTCTATGCCTCCACAGGAAACCGGTCTGACTTACAATAGTTGGTACGGAAAACCACACCTGGAAATGCACTGGTGGCATGGTGTGCATTATGCGTTGTGGGGCCGGATCGACTTGTTAGAAAAAAGCCTGAACTGGTATGCCAGGGTTGAAAATGAAGCACGCATCATAGCCAAACGCCAGGGATTTGAAGGGGTACGCTGGCAAAAGATGACCGACCCGGAAGGAAAAGAAGCCCCATCGAATGTGGGCGCATTTCTGATCTGGCAACAGCCGCATTTTATTTATTTTGCAGAACTTTGTTACCGCGACCGGAAAAATAAGGCGACCATTGAAAAATACAAAAATCTGGTTTTTGCTACCGCCGATTTTATGGCTTCCTATGCTTACCTTGATCCTAAAACGGGTCGGTATATTTTAGGAAAAGGATTGATTCCCGCGCAGGAGCGTTTCAAACCAGAAGACACTTTCAACCCGACTTTCGAACTTGCCTATTGGCGTTGGGCACTCACAACGGCACAGGAGTGGCGTGTACGGTCACGCCTGTCGCGCAACGAAAAATGGGATGATGTATTGAATAAGCTGGCTCCGCTTCCGCAGGCTAACGGCATTTACCTCGCTGCCGAAAGTGCCCCGGATTCCTACACCAACCCCATTTACCTCACCGACCACCCTGCTGTGCTTTGCGCGTTGGGAATGTTACCGGTTACAAAAGGTCTGAACATCCCCATGATGCAGAAAACTTTTGATAAAATATGGGATGTATGGCAGTGGCATGATACCTGGGGATGGGACTTCCCGATGGTTGCCATGACAGCCACCCGCCTGAACAGACCAGACAAAGCCATGGACGCGCTGATGATGGATATCAAAACCAATACTTATTTGCCAAACGGTCATAATTACCAGGACGAAAGACTGCGTATATATCTGCCAGGCAATGGAGGAATTTTGGCCGCCGCCGCCATGATGTGTGCCGGATTCGACCACGCCGGCAACATTACGCCGGGGATACCCAAAGATGGAAAATGGAAGGTACGCTGGGAAGGATTAAAGCCGATGCCATGATTTCATATCAACAAAAAGCGCAAAATATACCATTGTACGTAACCATAACTAAATTAAAGGTTATTCTGGACCTATATTAATTACAAAAACCTATAAATGAGCTACTTAAAACAATCAATCATTGTTTTAAGTAGCTCATTTTCGTGAAAAAGCACGCATTTGCAAGTAGACGAGAGTTAATTACTGTGTTATTTTTTGATAAAATAAAACTATACTTATACACTTTCAGGATGGTAAATTTGTAACAAATAATTTAATTATATCAATAGACACATTAGCAACATGTAACTATTTGTATAATTAATTTTATTTCCCAGAGTCCAATTAACCTATTTTAAAACTTGAAAGCAGTATGCGAAAAAATGTACTAGTGCCAGCATTCTTCTTCTTTTTCTTGCTCGTCACCATGGGTTTTGCCCAGGAAATGACGGTCACGGGGAAAGTAATTGAAGAAGGAGGAAGTGAAATTGCCGGTGTCAACGTGGTTGTGAAAGGAACCAACCGGGGCACAACCACCAACGATAAGGGCGAATACAGTATCATGGCCGAAAAAGGCAAGGTGCTTACTTTTAGTTTCATCGGATACAATTCAAAAGAGATCACCATTAACGCATCCCTACTTGATGTTTCACTGGTCGTTGAAGCCACAGCACTGAATGAGGTGGTGGTGACTGCGCTGGGGATTAAAAAGGAGAAGAAAGCACTGGGTTACGCAGTTTCCGAGATCAAAGGAGAGGAACTGACCGTGGCACGTACGCCAAACATGGCAAATTCCCTTGCCGGTAAAGTAGCCGGCCTTAACATCACCGGAACGGCGACAGGACCAGCAGGTTCTACCCGGATCACGTTGCGTGGAAACGGATCCATTTCCGGAAATAACCAGCCACTTATCGTGGTCGATGGTATACCAATCAACAATGAAAACCTTGGACAGGCGGGTATGTGGGGCGGCGCTGACCAAGGAGATGGTATTTCTAGTTTAAACCCTGATGAAGTTGAGAATATCAGTGTTTTGAAAGGTGCCACTGCGGCAGCCCTTTATGGCTCCCGGGCATCAAACGGTGCTATTCTGGTAACTACAAAAGGTGGAAAAAAGGAAAAAGGTATCGGTCTGGAAGTCAATAGCAATTTCCTTGCAGAAGATCTGCTGATCAAGGAATTTAAAGATTACCAGTATGAATACGGTATGGGAAATAAAGGTTTGAAACCAACAACGGTTGCGGAAGCCCTTACTTCAAACAGCTGGGGTTCAAAACTGGATGGCACCAACGTGGTTCAGTATGACGGTATTTCGAGACCTTACGTTGCTCAACGCGATAACCTGACCAAGTTTTACCAGATGGGAAGCACTTTTACCAACAGTATTGCTTTTTCGGGAGCGGCTGCCAGCAGTACCTATCGTTTCTCTATCAACAACATGGATAACAAGGGGGTGATGCCAAACAACACGCTGCATCGTAACAACTTCGCTCTGAATGTTAATTCAACGCTTGGTAAAAAACTGACCGTATTAACCAACATCAAGTATGTTTTTGAAAAAACCAAGAACAGGCCAAGGCTATCCGATTCTCCGGGTAATGCAAATTACACGCTTTATTCCCTTGCCTCTTCCATGGACGTTAACACGTTCAAAGACAGCAAGTATGACGCCAAAGGAAATGAACTGGTTTGGTCTGATAATGTTTATGTGACTAACCCATATTTTGCCGCCTACGATTTCGTCAACAACGACCAGAAAAACAGGGTGATCGGTGCCATCGAACCTAAATTTGACTTTACCGACTGGCTTTATGTCAAAGGACGGATCGGGATCGATTATTTCAATTACCGCTATCGCGCCATCGAACCTTATGGAACCGCTTACAAAACACTGGGCTCATATACCTCCAATCAAAGGGAATTTATGGAGCGCAACATGGATTTGATGCTGGGCGTCGATAAGAAATTCGGAGATAAGTTCGGGTTAAACCTTATCCTGGGAGGAAACCAGATGCGTAATGTGAACCGGCTTACCAACCTTGGCGGAAATAATTTCAACATTCCGTTTTTCTATGATATTTCTAATATTGACCCGGCAGCGAGAACTTCCAGCGAAAACTACATCGAAAAACGGATCAATTCACTTTACGGCTCCGGTGAGTTTTCTTACAACAACTATCTGTTCATAACGGCCACAGCGCGTAACGACTGGTTCTCTACCCTCGCCAAAGGATACAACAGTATTCTTTATCCGTCTGTGGGTGGTAGTTTTGTTGTCTCGGAGGCGATACAAATGCCTAATGCGATCAATTATTTGAAAGTAAGATCTTCATGGGCACAGGCCGGTGGTGCAACGGATCCATATAAATTATTGCTAACCTACGCGCTTTCCGGTGCGCACAACGGTGCTCCGTTGGCACAGATCAATAACACCGAGATCCCTAATAGCCTTTTGCAGCCTCTGACTTCAACAACCTTTGAAGCTGGTTTGGAAACAAGGTTATTTAATAACCGTTTAAACGCCGATATTGCATTTTACACAAGAAAGACGACCAACGACATCGTCAATGCGACTGTATCTTATACCTCAGGTTATAATGCGGCGGTATTCAATGTAGGTGAAATATCGAATAAGGGTATAGAACTTCTGTTAAATTTTGAAGCGCTGAAAAAGAATTCCTTTACCTGGAATGCCTCCTTTAACATGGCCTACAACAAGAGTGAAGTTATCAACCTGTATGACAATCTGCAAACATTGCGCGTGGATGAAAACAGAACCAGAACAGCATATGTGCACCAGGACGTAGGTCTTCCTTACAGCCAGGTGAAAGGTTTTGACTTCAAACGTGATGCGCAAGGCCGTGTGGTATACGATGCGCAAGGATATCCACTTCAGGGTGAGCTGATCAGTTATGGCTCAGGAGTTTCACCATGGACCCTGGGTTTCACCAACTCGTTCCGTTATAAAGGCGTGGGATTAAGCTTCCTTGTAGATGGTAAATTCGGCGGAAAATTATTCTCCGGAACAAACGCATTAGGTTACCGACGCGGAAATCAGATCGAAACGCTTGTAGGACGTGAAGGTGGGATAATCGGCGAAGGCGTAAATGAAAAAGGCGAACCAAATACAGTGCGTGTAGACGCGCAGCCATACTATGAACGAATCGCCAACAACATTGCTACGCCTTTTGTTTACAGTTCTGACTTTGTCAAACTACGTCAAATCATCATCGACTACGCAATCCCAACGAAATATCTTGGTGCGAGATCTCCGTTCAAGGCAGTCTCACTATCTCTGACCGGACGTAACCTTTTCATACTTTTCAAGAAAACGCCAAATATCGATCCTGAATCAAATTATAATAGTTCCAACGCGCAAGGTCTGGAATTTTACAGTGCTCCGCCGACACGTAGTATGGGTGTTAACCTGAATTTGAAATTCTAAAAGAATCGGTATCATATCAAACAAGATAACATTATGAGACATAAAATATTAATCCTTTTGAGTCTGATGACCTTTTTAGGGTCTTGTACGAAGGACTTTGAAAAAGTGAACGTCAATCCGAATGCTCCGGCATCTGTTCCTCTGGACTATCTGCTGAGCCAGTCATCGCTGTTGCTGGCGGGGTCTGCCGGTGATCCGGGTTATAAATCCTGGCGTGCCAATTTCATTTATGCGGGTTGTATCATGCAGCAAATGGCTTCTGTGGAAGTGAATTTTTACCGCGGAACAGTCTATACTTTTCAAGGTGATTTAAGTGCAGCCTATTTTGAAAGCTCTTATCCAAATTCGATAAAAAACCTGGTCAACCTGATCGATCTGGCAAGTAAGGATGCAAAAGATGTGAACATACTATCGATGGCCAGAATACTGAGAGTGGTTGAAACTTCATTCCTGACTGACCTTTATGGCGACGTACCCTACTCAGAAGCAGGAAAAGGATTTATTGGTAAGATCAATTCTCCAAAATACGATGCCCAGCAGGCCATTTATATGGACATGCTAAAAGAGCTTGACGAAGCGACCAAGGCTTTTAATGCTTCTTCTTACAAACCGACAACTGCTGATTTTGTGTACGGCGGCGATCTTGAAAAGTGGAAAAGAGGTGCACATTCACTGATGTTGCGTATAGCCATGCGCATGCAAAAAGCCGATGCAGCCAATGCACAGAGCTGGGTAAAAAAAGCTATTGACGCGGGTGTCATGACCAATAACGATGACAGTTTTGCCATTAAAATGGATAAAACAGGTGCAGGGAATAACTCCAATGCCAACTCCTGGAACCTGGGTGCAGGAAGAAAAATTGCGGATGGAAATAATATTCAGTGGGCCAAAACTTTTATCGACATGATGAAAACAAGGAAAGACCCTCGTCTTCCGGTTGTAGCGGCGCTGAAAAGTGGAGACCGCTCCATTGACAAGCAAATAGGAATTCCAAGCGGAACCGATGCCACAGCATTGGCTTCACTTCCCGAAAAAAATCTGGATAACTATTCCCGCGCTGCACCGAACATGTACGCGTTGAGCAACCCTTATTTTATCATGACCTACGCAGAATCGCAATTGCTGAAAGCAGAAGCCATTGAACGTGGCTGGTCCACGGGAGATGCCAAAGCAGCTTTTGAAGCAGGCCAGGCAGCTGCGATTCTTCAGCTGAATTCTTACGGAGGCACATTGACTGACACCGACGCAAAAGCCTATGCAACTGCCAACCCTTATCCGGCTGGCAGTCTGGATGCAAAACTCGAAGCGATCCAGACCGAAAACTGGCTGATCAATGGTTCTGTACTAAATCACATGGAAGCATGGGCCGACTGGCGCAGAACCGGATTCCCAAAACTGATTCCTGTAAACTATCCGGGAAATGAAACGAACGGACAAATCCCACGCCGTTTGCGTTATCCGCAAAGTGAAGTGGGTGTCAACGACAACATCAAAGAAGCCATTACAAGACAGGGCGGTGATACATTTATGACTAAAATATGGTGGGATAAATAAAATACGCAAGCCCTCTTCAAAAGATGCTCCAAAATATCGGAGCATCTTTTTGCTTTTTATTCTAATTTTGAAGTTTATCGGATCATAACCAAACTTATCAAAATATGCTTGATGTATTTCCTGCTTCAACGGACAAAGCTGTTGTTTTTGAAAATGTACAGAAGTTCATTGACGAACAAGGCTTCAATGTTGTAGCAAAAGACCATTCTCGTCCATGGGGAGGCTTTTTTGTGCTTGACGAAAGCCAGGCGCCACAGTTTATCAAAACATTTTTCCCTCATTTATCCCTGGAAGATTTTGCAGGTTATGAAAAGCTAAGCCCTAAAATACTAGTGGTAGCTCCGGAAAAACGTTTATCATGGCAATATCACCACCGTCGCGCTGAAATCTGGAAAGTGATCGGTGGCAACGCGGGTATTGTGATCAGCGATACGGATGAAGAAACGGAAATGAAACAATTGCCAATCGGAACCGTGATCAGCCTTAACCAGGGCGAGCGTCACCGTTTGATCGGTGTGGATGAATGGGGTGTTGTGGCTGAAATCTGGCAGCACACAGATCCTTCCAATCCATCGGATGAAGATGATATCGTTCGCGTTCAGGACGATTTCGGAAGATAATCTTAACAAAGATGAAAGTGCCATGGCTAATTCGCTTAACCATGGCACTTCTTTTTTATACAATTAGTTTTCGGGGCTTCGTTACCTGAATTATTTGGTATATTTAAGAGTCCCGTCATCTTTCCTAAACCTTACTCCCATATAAAGTGCCATGAAATTCGGAAAAATTGAAAACCCGGAGAAAGTAGATTTCATACTTCCTCCCGACCATAAGGATAACAAGACCGTTTTAGAAAAATCAAAAAACGGCAAGCCGGAAATTTTTATCGGCTGTGCAAAATGGAATAAATCTGACCTGAAAAACTTTTATCCAAAAGGCACAAAAGACGAACTTGCATACTACGCCACACAATTTAACAGCATTGAATTAAACGCCACCTTTTACAACAATTTCCCGGTTGACACCATCGACAGCTGGCACGACAAAACGCCGGAAGGTTTCAGGTTTTTCCCGAAACTGCACCAGGGGATCAGTCACTGGAAAAGATTAAAAGACGCGGAAGAGCCAACGAGTGTTTATCTAGATCATATCTCCCATCTCGAAGAAAAGCTGGGCATGCTGTTTCTGCAATTGCCGGATAACTTTGGGCCGAAAAACTGGGAAGCATTAAGAGATTATCTCGAGGTGTGGCCTTCCGGGTTTCCATTGGCGCTTGAACTGAGGCATACCGCCTGGTATGACGGTTCCTGGAACAGCGATCATCTTTATGAACACCTGGAAAAGAAAAACATCACACACATCATCACCGATACCGCTGGCCGCCGCGACTTGCTGCATATGCGCCTGACTACGCCAACAGCATTTGTCCGCTACAACGGAGCTAATGTGGACTCTGATTACACGCGCCTGGACGACTGGATGGACCGGTTGAAAAAATGGGTCGATGCGGGTATTGAGAATATCTATTTCTTTGTGCACCAAAACCACGAAGAAGCCTCACCGCTGTTATCGGCTTATCTGATCGAAAAGGTTAATAAAGAGTTTGGGACGGACATTAAAATTCCCCACAATCCAAATGCATCAAAGCAAATCGGATTGTTTTAGTCATAAATCTCATTTGTGTGCCACGGGTTTAACGGATATTCTGCCGTGCGAATTCGTGGCTTTTTTATAGTTCGAAAGCACTTCCCTGCTCGGGAAAGATAATTTCGAGACCCAATGCGTTGCCATCACTCAACTGGCCTTTGATGATCACCTCGTTTTGTCCCGTAGGTTTGATGTGGGTAACAATAACCTTTAAATCCCGCATGTTTTCCTTTCCTGCCAGCGTCGCCAGTTTGGTCATTTCCTTCATCAGCCAGGCAGGCGTCAGGTGCCCGAAGAGTTTGTTGTCTGGCTGTTCATTAGGATAGGAAACTTCAAGAAAAATACCGGTTAACGTTTTTGCCTTAACCAACGGAGCCACGGCTTCCCACACTTTTTGAAGCTTGTTTGATTTTTCTACTTCGTCGGGGCCCGTATCTCCGAAATACAATGCCTGTTTCCCATTATGCTGAATCAGAAATGCCGCACTTTCATAGGGGTTTCCATGACTGAGTGAAAAAGCTTTCACAGTCATTTCCGTATTTTCCAGACTTATCTCCTGCCCTTCGGTCAGCGGTTTATATTTGTATTTTTTTAAAGAAACACCGTTTCCGTCGCTTCCGAAATTCGGCCAGCTTTCCCAGTTGAAATAGTGATTTTTAACAATTTCAATACATTTTGGCAGGCCATAAATACTCTTGGCTGTATCTTCCGGCGCATTGATGATCAGTCCCGAAATATGGTCCAGATGCGGATGTGAGATCAGATAACCTTTAATAAAACTCCTGAAAACCTGATCCGTCGTTGCTGCAAATGCTCCGTTGGAAACGGACATCTCGATTCCCTGATGAATGGTGCCGGCATCCAGACAAACGTAAGCCGTCGAATTTACCGGCGCGATCATGTACGCCGACATATTGCCTTCCTCTACTCCTCCTTTAACCCCAAGCGGAACTATGTTAAACGCAGATTGCGCAAGGCAAACCGAAGTCAGACAATGAAAAACGCATAAAAATAGAATGAAGCCGTAAATCCGTGATCGCATGGTGGGTGGATTGAGATGTAACGTAAATATAAAATCCTTCACCCTAAAATACGGATGAAGGATTTATATTATTATCCCGAAGGGAAACAATTCAGCAAACGGTTGATTGAAACCGATTAATTTGTTCTAAAATGCAACCGTATATCTTACCGAAACAGCGCGTCCGGGCAAGTTATAACCCCGCTTTTCATAATAATTTTCGTCGGTCACGTTATTAATTTTTAATGCCAGCGTATGTTTTTGAGCGATTTTGAAAGCAGCCGTAAAATCAAGCACCATATATTTAGGATAGTCGATTACCGGATTTATCGGATCGGTGTAGTCGATATCCTTACGTGTTCCAATCGAACGCCCCGACAAGCGTAGACGAAGCCATTTCAGGTTGTCATATTCCAGACCATAGTTGAAAGTGTTTTTAGCCACGTTCTGAATGTCGCGGGTAACTTTTGACTCGTCAGTTCCAACAATATCTTCGGCTGCTTTAAACATCGAAGTTGCGTTGACATACGCTTTCAAAGAATAACGATAATTGGAAAGTGCGCCAAAATCATACGTTACTTCCGTTTCCAGACCGTTGATTTCTGCATCAGCCGCATTGACAAAAGTAGCACGGGAAACGATGACATCTTTATTCTCAAGTGGTTCATTAACGGTTCTGATCACTTTGGCGATCCGGTTGGTTACCTTCGTTGAAAAATACGTTACGTTCGCGGAAAGACCTGTTTTGGGTTTGTTAAAACTTAACCCCAGATCCCAGCTTACACTGCTTTCATTTTTCAGATCCGGATTTCCGGCGGTGACCGCAATTCTTCCTTTCGAATCACGTATTTCGTTATACCCCGCTACGCTGTAAGCATCGGTTGTCACGAACGCACGGCCAATGGTTCCTTTCACGCGCAGTGCAGGGATAACCTCGTAACTCAGCCCTAAGCTCGGACTTGTAAACGGATTTGTTTTTTTACCTGACTTATACGTCGGCAAAAGTGCCGTTTCCTTTACGTCGAAGGTAATATTATCATAACGAACACCCGGCTGCACCGTCAGACGACCGAAGTTCAACATGGCCTGTGCAAAAAATGCGGACGAAATAATGGCATAAGCCGGCTGCGTCGGTGCGCGTTCGGTTGTATCGTTTGTCCAGCGGCGACTTTCCGTAGAAGAATTTAGATAATCATAACCGACAATTAAAGAATGGTTACCGATTGACCAAACATCTTTCACCTGAATACCTTTCCAGGAATTTCCCAGTTCCGCAGAACGGAAGGGAATAACCGGTTTGCCGGATGCGTTGAGTGTATAGTTTTTTGTATTTTCTTCCGATGTGAAAACTTTCAGGCTCGGACTGTGATTGCCGATTTTACCGGTCAAAGCCACATCAAACGCAGCGCGGTCCACATCTTTTGTGCTTGCTTCCGTAGAACCCGAAGAAATTTCGCCGGGCGATTCTACGTTTTTTGCCTGGAACTTATCGCCGCGAATATCAATGCGCCAGTTGTCGTTCAACTGATAACCCAGTCGCAACGCACCAGAAAAATAATGAAGCTTTGTATAAGGTCTTCTCTGACCGTCCGTGTTAGTCTCATCAACATCCTGAACAGGTTGAGCCGTATAATTTTTTCTGACCGAAGTGAAATCGAAAGCATCACGAAACAAATTCCACTTCCCGATTTTATAATCTTTTGATCTTTCAAAATAGGAGAACGACATATCATAATCCAGCTTTTTGGTAAGGTTTCCGCCGGCATTTAATCCCGCCTGAAATGTCTGAAAACTTCCGTACTCGATAAATCCGTTGCCTTTTGTATCTCCTTTTGACCTTTGCGTAATGATGTTAATTACACCGCCCATCGCCTGGGATCCGTACAAAGAGGAAGCAGGTCCTTTTAAAACCTCAATTCTTTCTACGCCATTCAGGTTGATCTGCGATAAGTTGGTGGCTCCCGCGGCCCGCCCGTCGATCAGTAACAAGGTACGCTGGTTTAATCCGGAAAACTGAGGACGAAATCCACGAATACCGATTCCGGACGAAAGGTTCGGGTATTGAATAACATCCACCGCAGCTGTCTTACGGACAATATCCGTCAGGTCATTGGAAGGAGTCATTTCAATATCCTGACGACTGATGATATCCAGTTTTTGAGGAATTTTTTCCTTTCTGGTTTCGTAACGTGTGGCCGTTACAACAACAGGATTTAATATATTTTCTCGGGTAGAATCAGGTAAAACCACTTCCTGTGCCTGCGCAGAGAAAGTGGTAACGGTCATGGCTAACAGACCGGCAAACGTGAGTTGATGAAAGGTAGAAAAGTAAAAATTATGCTTCATTGGTATGGATAAAATAATTGATTGCGATTTTGAGCAGGATTTTTTCAAAGTGATGCCTTAAAAACTATCCCTGAAAAGCCTCATACAGTGTCATAATTCCGATAATAATTGAAAAAGCGCCTACGATGTAATTGATGATTTTCAAGACAGAATCCCGTTTGGATGCAAATTTATTGATTGAAAAAGCGAAGAAATATCCGTACGCCGACATAGACAGGATAATACCGAGGCTTTGGATAACGATAATCCAAACGGCGGTATAAGCGTCACTGGCTGCGAGTGTCAGCGCCACGGCGCAGGCGCCACCCGTTCCTGCCAGTCCATGCACCATCCCTACCCAAAAGGAACGACTTACTTTTTGAGCGTTAACTGATAATTCAGCTAAATTAGGTTTCCGAAAATTCCGTCGTAATGCCACAATACCCAGCCAGATCATCAACGGGCCTATAATCAGCTCCACTTTCTCGGATATATCCAATGAAACATTTGATTTCAGGATTAATACCAGACAGGCAAACAAAATAAGTGTCAGGGAATGTCCGAGTGCCCAGTGCGACGAGCGCCAGATCAGCTTCAAGCGGTCTTTGGGTTTCTGATTTTTTTCGGTGGCCAATACTGAAACTGCCGCCATATGGTCAGGTTCAAAAGAATGCTGAACGCCAAGAAGAAGAGAGTCTACTAATAAATAATTGATCATTTCCTTTCACATAAGTAATTGAGAATACCCGTTTTAACATATGACGGGCTACTTATGAAAAATGCACTACGAAGCAACTTAGCAACAAAGAACGCTGCCAACTCAGTAACTTCCTGCTTCTTTTCCCGAAAGCATTCCGAATATGATGTTATATGGCAGGTCTTCTGGCTCGTTCCATCGAATGACGCCTTCCCGGTTCAATTTTGAATGATTGAGTTTTGAATGATAGAATGGGTGGAGTGTGCCAGATTTTGGCTTTTTCCAACATTCTATCATTCACTAATTCTATCATTTAACATTAATCCCCAGTGGCAGAATGTCATGATTTTTTAATGAACTTACAGCAGCGGGTACTACTCCGGATTCTCACCGGATTCCCTTTTAAGTGTTTAGGCCTTGTGCCTAACACACCACTTAACGGGTGCAAACTTACTATTAAATTTATTAGTGAGGCAAAATTATTTTGAGAGATGATAGTTTAAGGCAATCCACACGAGACGTTCCTTACGGAACGAAAAGAGGCAAATTGGAAATTCTATTGCTACCTACAAAATGTCCCGATGGGACATGATTCGGCAAAAACTACTTCGTGGCAGAGATGAAGCAGGGAAATCGCAAAGACTGTTAACTTGCCGAATGTACGATGGTGCATGTTCCGGTAACAACATTCCCCGGTAGCGATACCCGAGGCAAATTGAAAATACTTTTATATTAACGAATGCCCAGTAGCGATACCCGAGGCAAATTGAAAATTCCTTTATATTGACGAATGCCCGGTAGCACATGTTCTGGTAACAGCACTCCCCGGTAGCGATACCCGAGGCAAATTGAAAATACTTTTATATTGACAAATGCCCCGTAGCACATGTTCTGGTAACAGCACTCCCCGGTAGCGACACCCGAGGCAAATTGAAAATACTTTTATATTGACAAATGCCGGGTAGCACATGTTCCTATCGGAACATCTTGTTGGTAGAAAAGATCTATGCATTGCTTTTGCCCAACGTTCCTTCGGAACGTTTCGTGACGAATACTTGCCGCCTATTCCAATTCCTTAAAAATATATTGCTCCTCCCATTCAATGTCAAACGCCACCAACAATTTCCTGTATTCTTCTAAAAAACTTTTCTTTTGATGATGGGCCTCCTGGTTTTGGATGTATCTGATCACGTCGGGGACCTGGCTTTTTCCATAGGAAAAGGCACCATAACCTTCTTGCCACGCAAATGGATGCCTGGAAAAATTCTGAGCTTTAACCCATTTGTTACTTTCTGTCTTAACGTTTTGTATCAAGGAGGAAATCGACTGATGCGGACGAATGCCGGCGAGGATATGAATGTGATCAGGCATGCTATTAATTTGAAGCATCTTGTGCCGGTTCTCCTGAAATATTCCGGTGATGTATTGATGCAATTTATCTTTCCAAACCGGTTGAATAAGTGCCTCCCTGTATTTTACCGCGAATACAAATTGGATGTGAAGTTGTGTGTAAGTATTAGCCATATTTTGATAGTGTGTTGTAAGCAAGCAATTTATCGAAAATCACGAAACGTTCCTGACGGAACGAAAATCCATTCGCTTTACACCATTTTCTACCCACGAATTGTCCCAAAGGGACAAAAACATAACGCATTGTAAACCTTAAGGCATTTAAACCCCGACCTAACACCCGCTTTTTTGTTCCGACAGGAACATTTCGTGGGTAGAAAATACGGAAAAATCTGGGATGCTCGTTCCAAAGGAACGTTTCGTAGTAATTTTTATCCCGTCTAACCCCCTCTTTTTGTTCCGAAAGGAACATTTCGTAGGTAGAAAATACGGAAACATTCTGGACGCTCGTTCCATCGGAACGTTTCGTGAAAGAATGTAGTAATAAATCCGTAAAGAATTTTTATCCCGTCTAACACCCGCTTTTTTGTTCGAAGGGAACATTTCGTGGGTAGAAAATACGGAAAAATCATGGACGCTCGTTCCATCGGAACGTTTCGTGCAAGAATACATTAATAAATCCGTAAAGAATTTTTATCCCGTCTAACACCCGCTTTTTTGTTCCGACAGGAACATTTCGTGGGTAGAAAATCACGAAATACCCTGAACCTTCGTTCCGTCGGAACGTTTCGTGCAAGAATATAGTAATAAATTCGTAAAGAATTTTTATCCCATCTAACACCCGCTTTTTTGTTCGAAGGGAACATTTCGTGGGTAGGAAATACGGAAAAATCATGGACACTCGTTCCGTCGGAACGTTTCGTGCGAGTACGACAACTTCGATTTAAAACCGTACATTTGCGCCTCAATAAGTTCTTTTCTTTATTTTTCCAACAGGAAAAGGTTTTACTATCAGTGAATTAATAGGGAATCGTGTGCAAATCACGAACTGTCGCGCAACTGTAAGTAACATCAAAAATTTATATCACGCATGTCCACTGGGCCAATGATTGAATTTTGAATGAGTGAATGATTGAATGGCGGACGGCTCCAAAATCTGGCGCACTCCACCATTCAATCATTCTCACACTCTATCATTCACTCATTATTTCCCCGGGAAGGACGGTATAAATGTTACAAGTCAGGAGACCTGCCTTTTTCTATGTTGACAATGCTTTCGCGGAATGAAGCTTCGTCAGGTTTGGTGTTTTCTATCCAGGCAAATTTGCCATGGATCGCTGTGCCCCTGCGGTATAGCAAACACAATTTCTTGTCTTCATTTCTTCTTCCTTCCGACTGCATTTCAAAATACTGCCAGGAGCTTTTAACTCATTTCTCTAATCAAAGTTAAAGGTATGCAAACGCAAAAAAACTGTTTCCCGCGGACTGGAAACAGCAATCAAATTTCACCAAAATCATGGTACAGTCATGTACTTAAAATTGCTCTTCTTATTCAACTTTTGCTGAGCAATACAGCTTTTGCCCATCATTTTGGAACATTAAAAGGTTCTATCCAAAGTGAAACCGGAGATCCGATTATTGGTATTCACGTTCGTCTGGAAGGCACATCTTTCGCGGTGATCACCAACGAATCCGGTCATTTTGAGATCAAAAACATTCCGGCCGGACATTACACATTGCTGGCAAGCGGAATTGGTTATGAGGTAAAAAAAGAAAACATCGAAATCAAACAGAATGAGATAACACTTTTACAATATAAGTTAAACAGCAAAACCAACGAACTGTCGGAGGTGGTGATCAGTTCAGGCGCCAATCGGTCGTTTTCTTCTGTAAACAAAATTGATGTCCCGCTTCGTGATATGCCAATCACAACTTCCACGGTATCTGTAAAAACAATCGAACAGCGTGGAGCCGATGATTTGGGCGAAGCTATGAAAAACACAACCGGTGTCCGGGCTAACAATACCTATGGCGGTTTTCAACACTTTACCATTCGTGGATTTTCAAATTTCGTTTTATTGATCGACGGCGCCCGCGATGAGCGGCATAACATTTCTACCAGCGCACCTAATACCAATCTTGCCAATGTTGAGAGTATAGAAGTCTTAAAAGGGCCTGCTTCTGTCCTTTTTGGTCACTCGGCTTTGGGTGGCATTATCAACATTGCCAGAAAACGCCCGACAGCCAATTTCAAAGCAGATTTCTCAGCGACCTATGGCAGCTTCAATACCAGAAGAATCCGTGCCGGCGCCGGCGGTGCAATCGGCGACAAGCTGCGTTACCGGGTCGATTTCGGCATGTCGGATACCGACGGATACCGTCATTCGGGTTCTAATACAAACAACGGTTATCTGGCTTTGGAATATACCCCCACCGACAAAGACTTATTCTATCTGACAATTGGAGCCAATAAAGATATTTATGATACCGATACCGGCATTCCCATGCTTGAAGGCAGCAAGGTCGTTCCGGGAATGAATATCAACACGCGTTACAACGACCCGGCAGATTTCCTGAAACATACGCGCTACGACTATCAGCTGAAATATGTTCATAAATTCAGCGAGAGGTTAAAAGTTTCAAACCAGCTTTCTTACTACGACGATAACATCAATTACTTCTCAACAGAGGAATTGACGCTGAACAATTCTCTGGATTCGATCAACCGTTCGTTCCCGTTTTATTTCAATCATTTAACAAAACCCCTGCAAAATCAGCTGGAACTGACTTATGAATTCAATACCGGCCGCATTGAACATAAACTACTGGTTGGATATTCATTAAGTCTTCTCAACAGAAAAACCTATAATGGTGATGTTTATGGTCCTGGCAAAAACGCAACCGTAGCGATCTCGAATCCGATCCTGAATCAGGGTTATATCAATTTCAGGGACGTGAATTACAAAGCGACCATGGAAAATGTTCATGGGATTTATGTGCAGGACTGGATCAAAATCACGGATAATTTAAAAGCACTGGCCGGGCTGCGTTATGATATTTTCGACGGCACCTATTATACCAACAAAGTTGACGCCGACAGAAATATAACGGAAAGAGGCCCCGAATCTACCATTTCAAAATCTGCATTGACTTACCGAGCAGGTTTGGTGTACCAGCCAATAGAACCATTGTCTGTTTACGGTTCTTACTCGACTTATTTCAAGCCATCACGGCGTGTGGCACCCAATGGAGAGACGTTCGATCCGGAAACGGGTTATCAGGGAGAGGTCGGAAGTCGTCTGGAATTATCATCCAGATGGGCTGCCAATCTTGCCTTTTATTATATGCGTAAAAACAATCAGCTGGAAGCTTTGCCTGGTGGTATTTACAAAAGAATTGGTTCTGCCGAATCGAAGGGATTTGAAGCAGAAATCAACGGAAACCTTTTACCAGGATTGGATCTCTCGGCCGGTTACACGTTCTCCAAAGCGAAATACCTGCCGTATGACAGCGAAGAAATCAATGTCGCTGCCGGAAAAAGAGTATCCTTTGCTCCCACCAATATGTTAAATGCCTGGTTGAACTATGAATTGCAAACCACTTCGCTGAAAGGACTCAGTGTAGGGGCTGGCGCCAATTACATGAGTGAGACTTTCACCAACAGTGCCAACACCTATGCGTTACCTGCATATACCATTGCAGATGTAGCAATTGGATACCGCGTCGGGCGCGTAGGTTTACGCCTGAATATCAACAATGTGTTCAACGAAAAGTACTTCGCCAACGCCATTTACACAAGCCAGTTTTCACCGGGCCCAACAAGAAACTTCCTGCTGAGTTTGAAGTATAATATCTAAATTTTTTTACCCGTCCGACGGTCGAAAAAAACCGTCGGACGGGATTTTTGCATAACACACAGTATCAGCCCAAAACATTTTCGATTGACAATCTTAGCTATCCGGCGAAAATGTCAATTTCTTCCTATGAAAAACATTACAAAATATACTTTGCTCCTGCACCGCTATCTTGGATTCGCATTGAGCCTGCTTTTTGTGATCTGGTTTTTGTCGGGTTTCGCGATGATGTATGCCAAATATCCGACGATGCGGCAAAATGAAAGATTACAAAACCTACCCGTCGTTGACCTAAGCCACGCCAATCTAAGTCTGAAGGAAGCCTTGACAAAAGCCAGTATCATGGATACCTTACGCGCAGTCAGGTTAGGGATGTTGCTCGACAGGCCTGTCTACCGCATTACGACGATTCAAAATAAAAATCTGGCCATTTACGCAGACAATGGAGAATTATTGACTCCAACTGATACTACACTGGCACAAAAACTGGCGGTCGCTTTTCTGAAAAATCGATATCAACCAAAAAATCTTGAAACCTTAACTGAAATCGATCAGTGGATGGCCGGTGCCAGGTCGATTGGATATCAGCCCCCGGTACACCGTTTTAAAATGAACGATCCCGCAGAAACCTACCTGTATGTGTCTACCCAAACAGGAGAAGTAGTACAAATGGTTAATGCCAAACAGCGTTTCCTTGCCTGGCTGGGCCCTATTCCACACTGGATTTACCCGACTGTGCTGTTGAGAAACAGACCTCTTTGGAATGATATTATCGTCTGGACTTCCTCCCTGGGTACACTCATGTGCATCGCTGGTATTGCTATGGGTCTTCTTCGTTACAAAAAGAAGAATAAAGACTCACTGGCTTTTAGTCCGTATAAAAAAAAGTGGTTCCGATGGCATCATTACACCGGTTTTGTCTTTGGAATTTTTGCCTTTACCTGGGTTTTCAGTGGTCTGTTATCCATGACTCCCTGGGATTGGGCACCCTTTACCAGACTGAATCCGGACGAAAATAAACAATGGACAGGCGGCGTTTTCAAACCTGATTTATTTACGCTGCCTCCTTCGAAAGCATCGGAGATATTTAAAAACAATCTGGCACTAAAAGAGATTCACTATACACAATTACAGGGAAAACCATATTATCAGGCCTATCAGGACGAACAACATACCCAGTTATTACGAGCCGACAATTCGTCGGACAACGCTTTTGAACTATTTCCGTACAAGCCTTTTATCCAAACGGTTAAAGCACTGAACCCGGCAGCTAATATGTCCGAAGCTGTGGTACTTTCGGACTACGACGATTATTATTATTCCAAAAACAAGGATAAACGTCTTCCGGTGTTACGCGTCAAAATGGATACACCCGAAAAAACATGGTATTACGTTGATTTGAAAACGGGACAGGTGGTTTTAAAACATGAGAAAAAGAGCCGCCTGGAAAGGTGGTTGTACCACGGATTACATAGTCTGGATTTCACGTTCATCTTCTACAAAAGACCGTTATGGGATATCATTGTGATTATTTTGATGCTTGGGGGTTTGGGTGCGAGCAGTACAGGATTGGTATTGACGTGGAAATGGTTAAGAAGGAAGGTCAAAAATAAAAAGCCGGTTTTAAAGCGAAAAGTAGCGGCTGAAGATCGTTTGAAAGACGGTGTACAATAAATCACGAAACGTTCCTACGGAACGAATTGATCGATATTGAACCTAGTTTCTACCGACCAAACGTCCCTATGGGACGACGTTCCAAGGGCACCATTTTGCAAAAAACGTTCCCTTGGGGGTGTTTCATTAGGAACCATGATTCGGTTAATGCTATTCCCATAATCCGATAAAAACGCCAGATATCGATAAACAAAAACGTCCCCGTGGGACGTCTGGCTGGTAGCTAAGATTTCGTTTGAGCCTAATGCCTTCGTTCCATCGGAACGTTTCGTGTAAATATCTAAAAACTAACATACACTTTAAAATCTGTCCATACCAACAAACCCGATTCTTAATGTATTTTTGTTAAGACAACAATTAATGCCAATCATCATGCCCATGAAACGAAAAATAATTTACCTTCTCCTATTTTTATTCCCACTAATTGCCGGGGCCCAAAACGTGGCTATACCTGACACCGGCTGGGTAAGAAAAAACTATCAGAAAACGGAGCAATTCATCGAAATGCGGGATGGTGTCAAACTATACACGGCCATTTACACCCCAAGGGATAACAATGAAAAATATGCTGTTCTGATGCAGCGGACGCCCTATTCCTGCCGTCCCTACGGCCTAAATAATTACCGCCAACGCCTGGGGCCAAATACGAATCTGATGAAAGAGAAGTATATTTTTGTCTATCAGGATGCCCGTGGACGATACAAAAGCGAAGGAAATTTCCGGGAAATGACGCCGGCGATTGCTAACAAAAAAACGAAACAAGACGTCGATGAATCCAGCGATACTTATGACACGATTGAATGGCTTTTGAAGAATACCGCCTCCAATGGGAAAGTGGGAATTTATGGAATCTCCTTCCCAGGTTATTATTCCTCAGCAGCTTTACCCGACGCCCATCCGGCTTTGAAAGCGGTTTCACCGCAGGCACCCATGTCCGACGAGTTTTTAGGAGACGACTGCAACCACAACGGTGCATTTTTCCTCATGGATAATTTCGGTTTTTACAGTGGTTTTGACGGTCCAAAAAGTGCAAACGGAGAAAGTTACAAACCTTTTTTCAATGCTGAATTTAATGACGCCTATCAATATTTTCTGGATTTCGGCCCTTTGAAAAAAGCCAACACAAATGCCTATTTCTCAGATCCCAAAAGTGTATGGCGCCAAGTTACCGCTCATGACACATACGATGAATTCTGGCAGTCAAGAAATATCAGGAAACATTTGACCAATATCAAACCAGCGGTTTTGGTCGTAGGAGGCTGGTTTGATGCAGAAGATTTATATGGTGCACTGAAAACGTATGCCGCTATTGAAAAGCAGTCCCCGAACAACAATACGAGATTGGTTATGGGACCATGGACGCACGGTGGCTGGGCTTCTCCGAGCTGGAAATCGTTTGCTGATTATCAGTTTGGCGCTGACCTAAACCAGTACTATCAGGATGAAATCGAAACCCGGTTTTTCAATTTTTATCTAAAAGATAAGGGAGAATTTAACCAGGTTGAGGCAACGGTTTTTGAAACGGGTTCCAATCAGTGGAGAAATTACGATGTTTGGCCGCCCAAGAATAGTCAGCCCGAAACATTCTACTTCCACAGCAAAGGAAAACTTTCTTCGGAAAAACCGAAAGCCGGGAAAGCAGCAACCGAATACATCAGCGATCCTGCCAAACCGGTTCCGTATACGAACGAAATCAGTGGTAACAGAAATAATAAATACATGGCAGAAGACCAGCGTTTTGCGTCCCGCCGCCCGGATGTAATTTATTTCCAGACTGATTCTCTGACCTCGGATCTGACCCTGACAGGCGAAATAACGGCCAATCTTTTAGTGTCAATCACCGGCACAGATGCTGATTTTGTCGTAAAAGTGATTGATGTATGGCCGGACAGCCTGCCGGCGCAGGTTCAGCGCGGACAGCCGAAACCGTTGGATATGAGCGGTTATCAGCAAATGGTACGGGCAGAAGTATTTCGCGGAAAATTCCGTAACAGCTTCTCGAAACCAGAGCCGTTTGTAAAAGACAAGGTTGAAAAAGTGTCTTTCAAACTGAATGAAGTCGCGCATACATTCAAAAAAGGTCACCGTGTGATGGTGCAAATCCAAAGCAGTTGGTTTCCATTGGTTGATCGTAACCCACAGAAATTCATTAACATTTTCGAAGCCAACGAATCCGATTTCCAATCGGCTAAAATCACCATTCACCACGACTTAAAAAACGGCAGCAACGTAGTATTACCCGTACTAAAATAGGCAGGATACGCGGAGAACCACAGAGCGGACGCCGCGCGGTTAAGAAGAGATACACAGAGATTTTTCTTATTTCAAAACAAACCTCTGTGTACCTCTTTTTACCTCAGTGACCCCGCGCGGCGTCCGCTCTGTGTACCTTAAAAATAACATGATAAATTCTCATTTTCTGATTTCAGCTCCATCCAGTAATTCCGGTAAGACCACGCTTACCCTCGGGCTTTTGCGTACTTTGAAAAACAGAGGATTAATCGTACAGCCCTTCAAATGCGGGCCAGATTATATTGATACGCAACATCACACGACTGCTTCTGGAAATCCGGGAATAAATCTGGATACGTTCATGGCTTCGGAAGCGCATGTTCGAGATATTTACCAGCAATATTCGGAAAATGCAGATGTTTCTGTAACGGAAGGTGTAATGGGCCTGTTTGACGGGGCAGATAAAATGCAGGGGAGCAGCGCGGCGATTGCTGAGTTACTGGATATCCCGGTGATCCTCGTGATTAATGCAAAGTCTATGGCTTATTCAGCCGCGCCTTTGCTATATGGTTTTAAGAATTTTTATAAAGGAATTAACGTCGTTGGAGCGATTTTTAACTTTGTCAGTACCACTTCTCATTACCGTTTTTTACAGGAAGCTTGTGAGGAAGTTGGTATCGAGGCGCTTGGTTATTTACCCAAAAATGAAGTTCTGGCAATTCCTTCCAGACATTTAGGATTGCACATTTCTTCTGAAACGGATTATGAAAATATTATTGAAAAACTGGCAGAAGAAATTCCAAAAACGATTAATATAGACCGGTTACTGGAAATTTCTGCAAGAGTTACTGCTAAATCAAAAATCATCAACAAAAAGTCTCCTGCCGAAAAAAAGCATAAAATAGCGATCGCCCGGGACGAGGCATTTACTTTTACCTATCATCAAAACATTGATGTCCTTTCTTCCTTTGGTGAACTTACTTTTTTCAGCCCAATATACGACAAGGAACTCCCTGAAACGGATTTCCTCTATCTGCCCGGCGGTTACCCGGAATTGTTTGCGGATGCTTTAAGCCAGAATGAGACGATGCGGGCAAGTATTAAATCCTATTGTCTGCTTGGCGGGCTGACTTATGCAGAATGTGGCGGACTCATGTATTTAGGGAATGCAATTACCACCTCTGGAGGTGCCAATTTTCCGATGGCTGCTGTTTTGGATTGCACGACTTCTATGGAAAATTCAAAACTGGCCCTGGGTTACCGAACCATGCAATGGAATAATCTGGAATTGAAAGGACATGAATTTCATTATTCCAGATTAGTGGAAAATGCTTTGGACACAGAATCCGTCACCGCTAAAAATGCCAAAGGAATTGAAGTGGAAACACAGCTTTACCGGAAACAGAATACATTTGCTTCTTATGTGCACTGCTATTGGGGAGAGCGGGTTGAGTTTATTGAATACTTATTGAAGAATTGCGCGTCTAAAGGTTTCACGCAAAGCAGGTAAGGAAAGGGCAAAGAACGCTAAGCTTTTGCTCTGCGGCCTTCGCGTGAAAGAATACTAAAGTTTGTTTGATCTAAAATATTCGCTGGCAAAAAACTTACTTAGGCGGAAGATTTCAAAAAAGAAAATTGATGATCTGCTGATCTTTTTACAGCGCTACATAACCTTTGCAGATCAAGGATATAATGTTAAATTTGATAAAGAAATCGGAGCGCTAACCGGTAATCAAAAAAGTATGGAAATAAGAGAAATGGTACTCGATAAAGCGGAAAAAAAAGGTATTGAGAAAGGCGTTGAAAAAGCAACCGTCTCATTCATCATGAGTCTATGGGAAACGGATAATTACACTGTTTCTCAAATCGCGAGTTTACTTAAAGTTTCTGAGGAATTTGTGCAAAATACTATTGCTTCAAAATAGTCTGAGAAGCTTCCTCTCTAAAAATCCATAACACCTTACACACCATCAACCTAAAAAGACTCCTACCCCGGAGTCTTTCTTTTTATCAAAAAACACGTTAACGGCCATACTAAAAGCTAACCGCTAATAGCCAAAGCCCAACAACTTATGTCAGAAATTAAACGCCAACGTATCACCCGCGCAGACGGGAAAGCCATCAATCTTGTACAGCGCCGGGGACATTTGTCTTATTGTTACAACGCTTGCTGCTGCGGTCGGGTGGATCGCGGGTATGCGCCTATTCCGGTTGAATTGTACAAAAGTGAGTGGCTACGCCGGAAAATGCGGAATGTGGTGCACATGACAAAGGGCGGTTGCCTCGGCCCGTGCACGTTGGCGAATGTCGTTACACTTCTGTTTGACGGAAATTCCGTCTGGTTTCATTCAGTGAACAGCGACTGGCAGATTATTGCCATTTTTGATTACATCGATAGCATGATTGCCGCCGATCGTTTTCTGGTTCCACCGGCAGAACTGTCGGAAAATGTATTTCAATTCTATACCTGGAAGGGTTCCGAAGCTTCAACAAAAATCGGGCAGACTCCCATGCCGACGGAAGGAATTGTTTTCCTTACCCATGCGGATACCGATCTGTTAACACTACACCGGACCATTCAGGATTTGCCTGATGATTTCCCGAAAACATTAGGTATTAACTTAATGGCCGTGAAAAGTGAGGCCCAGATGGCCCAGTTGCTTGACGGTGAAATTGCCTCAGCACAGATTATTATTCTTCGGATTCTCGGTCGGCCTAGTGCAATTCCGGGCTTTAATGAGCTGATTAATCGGGCGAAGAAAAATGGACAACATCTTATTGTAGTCAGCGGAACAGGCGATTTGAATCCTGATTTCGCAGCCGCTTCTACGGTTTCGCCCGCGATTCTGCATGATGCCATGTTATATCTCCAGGCCGGCGGTTATACCAATTTCACTTCGCTGCTTTACTACCTTTCTGATCATTTGTTGATGACAGGTTTTGGCTCCGACGCGCCTGTTACTTTGCCAGAACATGGCATTTATCATCCTGATCTACCCGAAAATGCTGATCTTTCTGATTGGCTTAAACGATATAATCCAGACCAGCCCACAGCCGGAATTACTTTTTACCGCTCGCACTGGACGAGTGGAAATACTGCTTTTATTGACGCGATGGTCGGCGCTTTGGAAGATCGTGATATGAATGTTTTACCCATTTTCACGTCATCACTCAAAGTTACCGATCCGGTTTCCGGACAACCTGTTGCTTTCCAGTTTTTCAATGGAGAAAAAGGGGTTCAAATTGATGTTTTGGTCAACACCGTTTCGCTTGCGATTACTGATATTCAAAAGGAAGGTTCTGATAATACCGGCGCAGAAAAAGCATTGAGTCAGTTGAACGTGCCGATTATCCAGGCGATTTCCAGTACTATGAACCGCAATGCCTGGGAATCTTCCAGTCGCGGGTTGAGCACTTTGGATACGGCTATGAATGTGGCGATTCCTGAATTTGACGGGCGGATTATTACCGTTCCGATTTCTTTCAAGGAAAAAGATAGACAGGCAAAAGGGTATGAAGCGCTCGACAACCGCATTGACCGTGTAGCCGGAATTGCGCTGCGTTTTGCCCGTTTGCGTCATTTGAAAAACTCGAAAAAGAAAATCGCTTTCATTTTTACCAATTCCAATACCAAAGCTTCCCAGATCGGGAATGCGGTCGGGCTGGATGCGCCGGCTTCGCTGATGAATATTTTGCATTCGATGCAGGCGGAAGGTTATCAGATTAAAAACCTGCCGGCGACCGGGACGGAATTAATTCATCAGTTAATTGACCGCTGCTCTTACGACCAGACTTACCTCACGCCCGAACAGCTTTCGAACGCTGCCGGAAGGGTTCCTTTTGATCAATATGCTGGCTGGTTTGATGAATTACCGGAAGCTTTACGCAAAAAAATAACCAAACAATGGGGACAGGCACCCGGCGAAACCTATGTCCATGACGGCCATATCGCCCTAGCCGGACTTGAACTTGGTAATGCCTTTGTAGCCTTACAGCCACCACGTGGATATGGTATGGATCCTGATGCCATTTATCACCAGCCGGATCTCGCGCCGACGCATCATTATTATGCGTTATACCGCTGGTTGCGTGATGGCTGGGGCGCTGATGCGATTGTACACGTAGGTAAACACGGAACGCTGGAATGGCTTCCGGGCAAAGGAATCGGGTTGTCGGAAAACTGTTTTCCGGATGCAATTCTGGGCGATCTGCCGCTTTTTTATCCTTTTATTATCAACGATCCCGGCGAAGGTTCGCAGGCGAAACGTCGGGCCCATGCCGTGGTGGTGGATCACCTGACTCCGCCCATGACTTCCGCGGATAGTTATGGCGAACTGGCCCAGCTAACTCAGCTTGTCGATGAATATTATCAGGTGGAAACGCTTGATCCGTCGAAATTACCTTTGCTGCAAAGACAGATCTGGGAGTTGATCAAACAGACCAATCTGGATGCCGATCTGGCTGCGATGCTGAGCCGCGACCATGGCGATCACAAGCACGATTGGGATGATGATATGACGCCCGAAGGTGTGCCGGCGAGTCTGGCGGAGATGGACGGAAAGGATATTGCCCACCTGATCGAGGACATCGACGGGTATTTGTGTGAATTGGGTGCGGCGCAGATCCGTAACGGTTTGCACACCCTCGGACAAATGCCGGAAGGTGATGCGCTGATTGATATGCTGCAAGCGCTGACCCGACTGCCTAATGCCACAGTGCCGGGTTTACAGTCGGAAATGGCTTTACTTTTTGGATTTGAAATAGAGGACCTTTTGCAGAAAAAAGGTCAGAAAATAGATTTGGTTTCGCCGCAGTTTCAGTCGCTGGCTGGTCGGCCGGTGGTGACGGCGGCGGATGCAATGGAAATTATTGATGAGCTGAACAATCATATGTTCCGGGTGTTGGCTCAACATCGTTTTCATCCAAAATCCATTGATCAGGTTTTGTATGAAACGCTGGATATGGCGCCTTCTACGACTGGCTTGGCAGGAATTCGGTTGGTACTGGAATTTGTCTGTACCCAGCTGGTACCGAATCTGGCGCGGACGGATGAAGAAATTACCAACCTAATGCACGGACTTTCCGGCGGGTATATTCCTGCCGGTCCGAGTGGCGCGCCTACACGGGGCATGGCGCATATTTTACCAACCGGACGAAATTTTTACGCGGTAGATCCGCGCGCGCTTCCGTCCAAAGCGGCCTGGGAAGTAGGCCAGCAGCTTGCACGGGAGGTTTTGGATCGTCACCTGAAAGAAACGGGGCGTTATCCGGAAAGTGTCGGGATCAGTATCTGGGGCACTTCGGCGATGCGTACCCATGGGGACGATGTGGCGGAGGTGCTGGCGCTGATGGGTGCCCGGCCGGTATGGCAGCAGGAAAGCCGGCGCATTACCGGCGTGGAAATTATTTCGCTCGAAGAACTTGGCCGGCCGCGGATTGATGTGACCACCCGGATCAGTGGATTTTTCCGTGATGCTTTCCCGTATTTGATCGAATTGCTGGATGATGCGGTGCAGCAGGTTATCGCGCTGGACGAACCGCTGGACCAGAATTTTGTCCGCAAACATTATCTGAAAGATCTGGCTGAACTGCAAAAAGACAATGAATTATCGATTGAAGATGCCGAAGAACGAGCCAGTTACCGGATTTTCGGGGCGGCTCCGGGAGCTTATGGTGCAGGGATTTTGCCTTTGATCAATGAAAAAAACTGGCATGCCGATGCGGATTTTGCGCAGGCATATGTCAACTGGGGCGGTTATGCCTATACGAAGAACGCGCAGGGTGTGGATGCCCGCAGTGAATTTCAGCAATGTCTTTCCGGTGTGGAGGTGGCCCTGCACAACCAGGACAACCGCGAACATGATATTTTCGACAGCGACGATTATCTGCAATTTCATGGCGGGATGATTGCGACCATACGCAGCCTTACCGGACAGCAGCCAAAACATTATTTCGGCGACTCGCAAAACCCGGCCCAGCCAGTGGTGCGCGACCTGAAAGAGGAAACGTTACGTGTTTTCCGTTCAAGGGTTGTGAATCCGAAATGGCTCGACAGCATCAAAAAACACGGTTACAAAGGCGGACTGGAACTAACCGCGACGGTTGACTACCTCTTCGGTTATGATGCCACGGCAAATGTGATCGACGACTGGATGTACGAAAAAGTAGCCGAAACCTACGCCCTGGACGCCAACATGCAGCAGTTTTTCGCCGAAAGCAACCCATGGGCCTTACACGCCATCGCCGAAAGATTACTCGAAGCCGCACAAAGAGGCTTATGGGCCGAGCCTTCCGCTGAGGTTTTGCAGGGGTTGAAGGAGGTTTATCTGGAGAGTGAGGGGTTGTTGGAGGTGAGGGGGGAGTGAGGATTAGACTTGCTATCGATTCGAATTACCGTTAAATAAGTTATTCAAAAGATCTTGTTTAAATATAATCTTTCGATCTTTCATCTCCTTAGATTGCATTATTCTTACTCAATAATAATTCCATATGGTATTTTCTACAAACTGCTCTTATAATATTACTATATATGAGCTTTAATTCAATTAGCGAAATTCGTGACTTTTTCAAATTAGTAAGTGATGATCCTTCTAAAATTAAAAAGGAGCTAAAAAAAAGTTTGAAAGCTCTACACCCTGATAAAAATGAAGGGGAATTCAAATCCGAGGCTGACGAAAATCTGTACTTACAGATTACTTCTGCCTTAGATTATTTAGAGGCAACTAATTTAAACACGTCACTAATAGTTAATACAGAAGTTTTAGGATTGACTAAAATATTACAAAGTATAGTTCATCAGCAAAATAAGGAAATTTTTGAAGAGCAAAAATTAAAAAAAAGTGCTGTTTTGAGTACAGAACTACAAAACAGCATAACAACCTTTCACAAACAGAATTCAACTCCCAAAATAACTAGTTTGATACTTACTGCTGTAATTACAGCAATCTGGGTATTTCCTAATGTCGTCAAGGATCATCCCTTATTAAGCTTTTTAAACACATATAATAAGGAATTTACTATTTTTTGGATTGCAGGCTTGATTGCAACCGGAATATTTTGGCTCAAAATAAAGTCCTTGGAAAAGATAGATGAGGATTTAAAGCGTAGCTACAAGTTGGAATCAACTCAAAATATTATTTTTTCATTCTTTATAAATTGGATGAGTAGTACTAATAGAAACAGTATAATAAATGATGAAAAAGAAATATTCACATTTTCAAAAGATGATCTAGTTACATTTTTGACGACTAGATTTCCTTACTTAAAGAAAGAGCTTGAAGGAAAAGAGTATTTGAAGAGCTACGAAATGCGGCCAATAATTGAAAGAACAGAATTTTCGATTATAAATGCTGAACGGAAAAGTAATGGTTTATTAAATAATATTTTTCTAAAACCGGGAGAGCTTGATGTAGAGATTTCAGAATTAATTTGTGATTTAATTATTGACAGATTAAGAAAGAAATACTTAAAAAATCACATAAAAAAGGACTGAGTGATTATTACGAGTTCGAGCAAGAATATTGATTAATATCTCGTGAAGGATAAACCAAGTATATTTTCGACCTTAATTATTTTGTAATGGATTTCAAAGACTGGCTTAATAAGATAAAAGTTGAAGATACGGAGTTAGCTTCTTTTATCACGAAAATAGAAACTCTTTTCACCGGGACTGGATTAAATATATCTGAATTCGAAAGAAAAGTAGCTATTGGTGTAAAAAAAATTGATGTTGAAATTGATGAATCCTTAAACCTAAATAACGATGCTGAAAATCGATAAAATCACAGTTGAAAATTTTCGAGGAATTCGCTCTCCTGTGATAATTGACTTTGTAAAGGGTGGTAATGCTACCTCAGCACTAATCTATGGGAGAAATGGAACTGGAAAAAGTTCTATCATTGATGCTTGGGAATGGTTATTAAATTCTAAAATAGAATATTTATCAAATGAAGGAGTATCAGAAAGGGATTATGCTCACAAATTAAGTGACGGAAAAAACGTCTACGTAAATATAGATTTTAAGCATTCCTCAATCTTATCGGCTAAGGCAAGTTTCAATAATACAAAAATTTCAGCACCTACTTTCACAGGTAATTATTTAGATTTTAAAAGTCGAAATATATACCCTAATTACCTCCGTTACTCTGATCTTCAAGAATTTGTATTCAAAAGTAAGGGAGAAAAGTATAAATATATTTCAAAGTTTTTTGGTCTTGAAGATTTTACTAAAAATCAGACTGACATTCAAACTAGTTTAACAAGAATAACAAATCAACTACAACAGTTCAAAAATCAACTCAGCGACAGTAGAAGTAGCATTGAGCTAATCACAAAAGATGGGGACATAAACGATACATCGATTGTTTCCTTCATTAATAACATTGGATCTAAGTACAAGATCGAAACAATTTCAGAATTTCGGAATGTTCAAATAGTAGAAAAAGCACTTTCCCAAATTATAAAGACTAATCCATTAGCAAAAGAGGTGGCAGAAATAAATAGTTTCCTGCAACGGATAAATCAATTCTATCCTTTACCTGCTATAAAGCAGGAATGCTTAGATTTGGAAAACGTCTTTACAGATCTTAAAGCGGATGAAACTAATATAACAAACTTAATTTTAATTGAACTATACGAATCCGCCAAGGAAACTATATCCAAACTGGAAGACAAATCAAGATGTCCTGTATGCGATAAAGTTTTCGAAGGAGATCTTGAAACACACATTTCGGAAAAATATGTTGCACTAAAAGAATTAGAAAAAAAGAAGGATTTATATTCCAGTAAAAGCAGTTCACTAATAAAAAAATTTCAAGATATATTAAATAAGATTGAAGTAATTCACTTAGACCCAGAAAATACATTTCAAAAAAAATTCTCTAACTTTTTTGACGACTTATCCCAGTTAAAAAAAAGCCTACCTAAGACCATTTCCGAATTAAAAACTCCTCTGAAAGACTTAAAAAGTTTAGAAATAAATTCAAAGCCCGAAATTTTAAAAATCCAGTACCTAGCTGAACTCGAAACGACTATTAAAGTAGCCATAAACGATAAGCTTAAAGCCCTATCAGCAGACGATGAGTCAAAGAACTTAGCACTTGATTTTGGGAATGTCATTAAACTGATTGAATCTTATTCAAAGTATCTTAAAAATGAGAAGAAAGTAGTTTATCTAACAGGTATTACATCGCAATTAGAAAAGCTTTTCAAAAAGCTTACTTTACACATTCAGACGGAAATTCAAAATACATTTACCATTATCCAAGCCGACCTAATTGAGTGCTATAACTGTCTTGAATCTTCAAACGATTTCTTAAAAAATCCTCGTATAAAGTTAGTCATTGGAAAAGATAAAGCGGTCGAGTTAGAAATTGAATTTATTAATGAAAAAATCACCCCCGCTTATAAGTTTATGAGTGAAAGTCAGATAAATAGCTTTGGTTTAGCAATTTTCTTGGCAGCCGTAAAACATTTTAACCCCAATTTTAAATTCTTTATTTTAGACGATGTTATTAATAGTTTCGACGCTTTTAAAAGACCGAAAGTAGCTCAACTCATAGCGAAGAAATTCAACGAATTTCAAGTGCTAATTCTTACTCACGATCAAGTTTTTTTCGATACAGTTCAAAAAGATTTCCCTCAATGGAATAGATACAAATTTGCAAGTTGGGATTATACAACAGGGCCAAGATGCCTATTTTCAAATAACTATTTGGAAGAGATTCAAAATCTAATCGACGATGATGATCCTATTGGTGCCGGTCAGAAATTTGGTAGATACCTAGAGATGACTTTTGGAATTATTAACGAAAATATGCAAACACCTTTAAGATACAAATTAGAGAATGTTTATACACTTTCTGAATTTTATGAGCCTTTGGTTAAAAGATTCAAGGAAAAACTCAAGATGTCTAACAGGCAACATAAAATCTCTACTATGTTTGATAATTTTGAACAGGGAACGATATTTAGAAACTATTGTGCTCATTGGAAAAACGAATCGTCTCAATTTACGTCCTCTGAAATTGATACGATTTTTAAAAAATGGCTAAAAATTGAAGCAGAGTTGTATTGTAAGTCTTGTAAGTCTTATTCTTCAATAGCAAGAGCTAATAATAATGAACACATCAAATGTAATTGTGGATTAGTTAACCTGAAAGATCTGGGTAATTATTTGTAATGCATTTTTTTTAATTCATATTACGGTGTACCCAAATCTTATCTGAAAAAGCAATTATTTCTATATTAAAGAGACACGTGGTTTGGTTAAATGTAAATACTAGACCAAACCACGAATTACACAATTAGAATTTATAAAAAAATACCCCCTAAGAGTCTGTGACCTATTAATATAATAATACTATTGATTTAAGGTCGGCCAGACCGATAACACTTGGACGTACAATGGAGACTGCATCCACTAATATCACCAGTGAATCATATTATAGAGCTACAAAAAAGGGAAACCTAACGGAATCCCGGATGACTCCTACTAGCAGTTCGTGACTGAGTTCAGAATACATTACAAATATAATTGATAATAAAGTTATGTCATTATGATATACACTTTTTTCAATGGCTTATTTGCTCAAACACCCTCCTATTCCCATCAACCCACCAAGCCAACCCCAGCACAATCACCTGCAAAACAACAAACAAAACCATGATATTATCTTCCGGTGGCGGGCCGAATAGGTTGTAGGCGTTGGTCAGAACGAAAAAGCCGGTCATGATCCACAATCCCCACGTACCTTGTGCGGTGATGGCTTTCGTGCTTTTTGCATAAATATAAACGCCGCCGAAAAAGATAATGCTTTCCAGCAATATGGTGATCATCTTATAATTCCATAAACCCATCCCGACTTTGAAATCACCAAAAGGTGTCAGAGGCAAATCCGGGATTTGGACTATAACGTCCAGAAACCAGTGGCTCAACACGGCTGTCAAAGGGAATTTTACGAAACGTTCCTACGGAACGAAAACCACATCGATCTCTCCCGGCTTCTACCAACGAAATGTCCCGATGGGACAATGACATTGGAATATTCAGGCGTTTTGTTTCAATAGGAACATTTCGTTGGTAGGAAATCGGTGTAAATTTCCGGGTGTCCGTTCCTTCGGAACGGCTCGTGTTTGCTTCCGTCAGGCGTGATCTGGGGATTAGATTGAACAATTGAATTCAATTAATCTAAACCAACTCAACCCTCAATCACCCCCAACCCTATTCCCATCAACCCACCAAGCCAACCCCAGCACAATCACCTGCAAAACCACAAACGACACAAACAACATCATGATGTTATCTTCCGGTGGCGGGCCGAATAGGTTGTAGGCGTTGGCCAGAAGGAAAAAGCCAGTCATGGTCCACAATCCCCAGGTACCTTGCGCGTTGATGGCTTTCGTGCTTTCTGCATAAATATAAACGCCGCCGAAAAAGATAATACTTTCCAGCAATACGGTGATCATCTTATAATTCCATAAACCCATCCCGACTTTGAAATCACCAAAAGGTGTCAGAGGCAAATCCGGGATGTGGACTATAACGTCCCGAAACCAGTGGCTCAACACGGCTGTCAAAGGGAATTTTACGAAACGTTCCTACGGAACGAAAACCACATCGATCTCTCCCGGCTTCTACCAACGAAATGTCCCGATGGGACATAGACATTGGAATATTCAGGCGTTTTGTTCCAATAGGAACATTTCGTTGGTAGGAAATCGGGGTAAATTTCCGGGTGTCCGTTGCTTCGGAACGGCTCGTGTTTGCTTCCGTCAGGCGTGATCTGGGGATTAGATTGAACAATTGAATTGAATTCAATTAATCTAAACCAACTCAACCCTCAATCAACCCCAACCCTATTCCCATCAACCCACCAAGCCAACCCCAACACAATCACCTGCAAAACAACAAACGAAACAAACAAAACCATGATATTATCTTCCGGTGGTGGGCCGAATAGGTTGTAAGCGTTGGCCAGAACGAAAAATCCGGTCATGATCCACGATCCCCAGGTACCTTGGGCGGTGATGGCTTTGGTGCTTTTTGCATAAATATAAACGCCGCCAAAGAAGATAATACTTTCCAGCAATACGGTAATCAGCTTATAATTCCATAAACCCATCCCTACTTTGAAATCACCAAAAGGCGTCAGAGGCAAATCCGGGATATGGACAACAACGTCCAGAAACCAGTGGCTCAACACCGCGAGACCGACAATAAAAGCGCTTTTGAGATCTTTTTTGAAAAACCAGTAGCCGCCTCCCACGATAAGTCCCCACACAAATCCCATAAAAAGGCTGTGCGTATAGGGATATTGTACAAATTCGAAAGGCGTCACTTCGGTAAAACCGGGGTGTATTTTCACGGTTTCAATATTGAACAGCAATAAAAACGGCCACAGGATATCCACAAATTCCACGGCTACAAAAAGCATGGTAAGCGAAACTTTGGGTGCTATTTTCTTCGCGGCAAGGGCGAGACCATAATGTCCTAAAAACATGATTTCTGACTTGGTTTGGTACGTGACAAAAGTACCGGTCGGCCAGACCAAGCTACTTGACAAAAATCAAGAAAATGGATTTCGCAGGGAAATAAGAAATTTTTGAGAAGTTTCTTTTTACGGGATCACTGCAACTGCTTTCTCCGGATACGGCTGATGGTTTCGGGCGTCATACCGAGCATGGAAGCAATGTATTGCAACGGCACCTGATTGAATAATTCGCGGTTTTTCTCAAAGAAAAACTGGTAACGCTCCTCGGCTGTCATGGAGATAAATGAAAAAATACGGTCTTCCATCATTGTGAAACAATGCGCCAGAAACAACTTTTCCGTCTCCGGCCATTTCGAAATAATTTCTCCAAGCCGGTTGTATTCCGCGCGTTCGATCACAAATATTTCCAGGTTCGTGAGTGCCTGCATATTCCAGCGCGACGGCGTTTGAAACAGCAAACTGGATAGATCTGCCACGAAATAACCTTTGGTGGATATCCACTGCGTTACTTCTTTACCATCAACATCGGCATAAACCCGCAACATCCCCGACTGGATAAAACACATCTGATTACATTGTTTACCCGCTTTCAGGAAATAATCACCTTTATTCAAAGTTTTCCTTCTGAACAGCGCTGACACTTTTACGAGGTCGGTCTGGTCGAAGGTGAAATAGGAATGGAGGTATTGTTCGAGGTCGGTCATGTTTTGGCGGTCGGCTTTCGGCTATCAGCTGTCAGATTTATGCAAGGAACAAAATTTTGGGCGATTACGGAAAGTTGATGAAGGCTCCCCGTCCCAGACTTTGTCTGGAGACTACGCCAAACAACATGAACCGAGTTCACCTGATCACGAAACGTTCCTACGGAACGAAAGCCACGTAGAGCCATTCCATTTTCTACCCACGAAATGTCCCAAAGGGACAATCACATTAGGATATTCAGGCATTTCTGTTCCGATAGGAACATTTCGTGGGTAGGAAGTAAGTTTTATTCCTGGGGGCCCGTTCCTTCGGAACGGTTCGTGTTTGCTGTTGCTGAATATAATCTGGAACCAGGTACTCAATCTCTGTTAGGCGTAGTCTGGAAACTACGCCAACAACCCAACAAAAGACCACGCTCAACAAAAGTCACGAAACGTTCCTACAAAACGAAAACCACGTAGAGCCACTCCATCTTCTACCCACGAAATGTCCCAAAGGGACAATCACATTAGGATATTCAGGCATTTCTGTTCCGATAGGAACATTTCGTGGGTAGAAAGTAAGTTTTATTCCTGGGGGCCCGTTCCTTCGGAACGGTTCGTGTTTGCTGTTGCTGAATATAATCTGGAACCAGGTACTCAATCTCTGTTAGGCGTAGTCTGGAAACTACGCCAACAACCCAACAAAAGACCACGCTCAACAAAAGTCACGAAACGTTCCTACAAAACGAAAACCACGTAGAGCCACTCCATCTTCTACCCACGAAATGTCCCAAAGGGACAATCACATTAGGATATTCAGGCATTTCTGTTCCGATAGGAACATTTCGTGGGTAGGAAGTAAGTTTTATTCCTGGGGGCCCGTTCCTTCGGAACGGTTCGTGTTTGCTGTTGCTGAATATAATCTGGAACCAGGTACTCAATCTCTGTTAGGCGTAGTCTGGAAACTACGCCAACAACCCAACAAAAGACCACGCTCAACAAAAGTCACGAAACGTTCCTACAAAACGAAAACCACGTAGAGCCACTCCATCTTCTACCCACGAAATGTCCCAAAGGGACAATCACATTAGGATATTCAGGCATTTCTGTTCCGATAGGAACATTTCGTGGGTAGAAAGTAAGTTTTATTCCTGGGGGCCCGTTCCTTCGGAACGGTTCGTGTTTGCTGTTGCTGAATGTAATCTGGAACCAGGTTTAATAATGAAAACTCAATCTCGGTTAGGTGTGGTCTCCAGACTACGTCTATGTGTCACACGGTCTCTGACCGCTGGACAGGAATAACTTCTTTTACAATAATTTCGGTCAGAAACCGATAACGTCCGGACGTAGCCTGGAGACTACGCCCAACAACCCAACAAAAGACTACGCTCAACAAAAGTCACGAAACGTTCCTACGGAACGAAAGCCACTTAAAGCCATTCCATCTTCTACCAACGAAATATCCCAAAGGGACAATCACATTGGAATACTCGGGCATTTTTGTTCCGATAGGAACATTTCGTGGGTAGGGATCTTACCATTGAAACAAAAATGATAGGATGACAAAAATTATTTACGCTCATTGTACTCGAAAGGATTATCAGATTAGGGGCAACGCAACAAACCAGCTCGTTTAAACGAATAACTTACTACAAACCAACCCATCGTGGCGTCCATGAAAAAATATATTCCGGTGTTATTCTTACTTGTTTTGGGATCTTTACCTGCCTCGTCACAGGACCGTTATGACCCGCGAAAAGCGCTAACGAGCGAAGAGTTGTTTTTCAAACAAAACGGAAACCAAAAAAGCCTGGCAAATGCCGGGCAGAAATACCTGGCTTTGGATTATTCTCCGCTCATGGGCGGATTCCGGCGTTATCGATTCTTCGAGGGCGACAAAATAAAGTTTAGGATCAGGAATGAAAAAATCCGGTTTAACGAAACCATAGCCAGCATTACCGACTCCTCCTTCACCATCGGCGTCACCAACGAAGCCGCCGGCAGAATGGATTATCAGGAAATTCTGTTTCGAAATATTAGACTTATCAAAGTTTCCAGACGGATCCCGTTTGTCACAGAAGCAGCCATTTACTTTCCTATGGCCGGTTTGATCTACATCGGCGCCGATTTTGTCAACAAGGGCGTGGACGACAAGCGGTTTACCAGCGACGCATCTGCGTTGATTGTCGGCGGAGCACTAATGGCCGCGGGTTTGGTCTGTTACAAATTATCGTTTTCAACAATCAAAATAAATGACCGGAATAAGTTAAAAGTTTTGGAAACTTATTGATATAAAGATTAATTATTACCACTTCCCTGCTCGTTGAACAGCACTTTCTACTCTAAATTCGGTTACAGAACGAATAAAATATTAACAATAAGACACAAACAATCAACCAGTTACCGGATAATAAAATTATTCCCACCGCTTCCTTTTTTAGCTTACCTTTAATAAGCACAAGGGGTTTGTACCGGTTTTTCTGCTGAAAAACTGTCTGTTTTAACCACTTATCTTTACAGGTATGGCACATTATGCGTTACCCCGGTTTGATCTGTCGAGAGAAAATGATGAGGAGATTGTCAGAAGCTTTTTGGTCTCTCTTGAATATTTCTTCAAAAATTTCGTCGAAACACCTTTTAATTTTGCCGATTGGGTGGGTCAGAAAAACATCGGTAATTTAACGAGCGATATGTTTCAATCAGCCTGGGAGGAAACCAGGACATCGCTGCGCACAACTTTAAATCTTTACGACGATAGCCAAAACGACGGCACGTTGTATCGTAAACTGGAAAGCATCGGGTTTACGCGGGCTAGTTTGCAGGCAAAAGCGAACCTGCTTAATACTTTTTCAATAAAGCTCGGGGATTTCATCACTGAATTTTTTCCCTTCGAAGTCCCGAACACGCGTGTATTCTCGATACTCTATTCTCCGGAAAATGTCAATTACAGCGCCTCTATGGCGTTTATCAATATCTTAAAAGATTTGCTGGATTATCTGAATGCCTTACTGGGAAGCCTGGCCAAGATATTTGA
This sequence comes from Dyadobacter diqingensis, assembly GCF_024220585.1. GTDB lineage: Bacteria > Bacteroidota > Bacteroidia > Cytophagales > Spirosomataceae > Dyadobacter > Dyadobacter diqingensis. The sequence continues at coordinate 686,447 of NZ_JAMXKF010000003.1, read as the reverse complement.
TGTAATTGATATCATCAAAGAATTTAAGGAACTGATCGAGGGTTCTATTGAAGTCTGAGCTCTGTAATAATCTTATTTGTCCTATTATTTTCACCTTAACTATCATTCAGTCATGCCAAAATATGTCATTGAACGGGAAATTCCGGATGCCGGAAAACTCGGTCGCGAACAATTAAAAGGTATTTCGCAAACGTCCTGTGATGTGTTAAAACTCATGGGACCCGAAATCCAGTGGGTACAGAGTTATGTGACCGGCGACAAGATTTATTGCGTGTACATTGCTCCAAACAAGGAAATGATCCTCGAACATGCCAAACAAGGCGGATTTCCCGCAAATTCGGTCAGCGAGGTTTCAGCCGTTATCGATCCGACGACGGCCGAGTAAGTCGCGCACGACGCGTGCGGCGCCATTATTTCTCCGCATAAATGACCAGAGCGTTGGAATCAATAACGACGTTCCCGTCGGGATACTTTTGTGCCAGCAAATCATAAACTTCTGTTTTGATTTTTCTTTTCATCGCGTCGTCTGCCTTGCTTAACGCAGCAACAAAAGGAGCAGCCACCTCGGTCATCATGTTCCAATATACGTCAGCAGTTCGGGCGTTCATTTTTCCGGTTATTTCTTTCTCCGTAATATTTTTCAATCCCACTTCCGCAAATAAATCACCGATAAGACCTGGTTTTGCACAGCGAAACATACTGGGCGCCGAAGGAGGAGGAGGAGGCAGATCCATGTTTCTGTTAATCGTCCCCATAATGGCCGTCACCCAGAAATTCTTTTCCGGGCCGTTCCAGACTGAGGTAGCAATCCGGCCGCCTGGTTTCAGAACCCGGGCCATTTCTTTTGCCGCTAAAAGCATATCAGGAAAAAACATAAAACCGAAACGGCAGCTTATCGCATCAAACGTATGATCGTCAAAGGGCAAGGCGCAAACATCAGACACCTTGGTTTCCAGATTATCAAGCCCAAGCTTTTTTGCATTTTCACTGGTTATGGCCAGCATATCCTCCGAGATATCCGTCGCTACTACCCTCCCACCTTTGACCATCGCTGCAATGGTTAAAGCAGGTTCGCCTGTTCCGGATGCAATATCCAGTACATCATCGTTAATTCCCGGATTTATCAGCCTGACAATTTCATCACCCATCGGTTTCAGAAAATCCATCATCAGGTCATCCCATTTCTTCCAGCCCGGCGAAAACCGGTTCCATGATTCCTTTTGCTGATCGCGAATTTTTTCGAGTTCCTGGTCCATGATCGTGTTGATGTGGTTGTACCCTGAAATTACTAAAATTGCACCACAACACAGTTACAAATACTGACAACCAACCAGTTACAAATAACACTTTTTATTCAACGGCAAAAATCCAGAACCTGCGTCCTGGATTTTTATCGGAACCAATCTAAGCATTGCTTACTTTTTCAAAGCAGCTATAATCCGCTCCGCCACAAGCTCTGCGGAAGCAGGATTCTGTCCCGTGATTAACACACCGTCACTTACCGCAAATGGCTGCCAGTCGGCGCCTTTCTGATAGTCCGCACCGTTTTCTTTCAGCATATCTTCAAGCATAAACGGAACTTCCTTCGTTGACTGCCCCGCGATCTCCTCTGTGTTGGTAAACCCGGCCACTTTTTTACCTTTTACCAACGGCTCTCCGGTTTTAGCCTTGACATTTTTCAATGCCGCCGGTGCGTGACATACCAATGCAACCGGTTTATTTGCATTGTAAAAATACTCGATAATCTCAATGGATTTGGCATGTTGAGGAAGATCCCACATCGGTCCATGGCCGCCTGGATAATAGACCGCATCGAACTCTTTAGGGTTTACATCTTTAAGCGGAACTGTATGGTTCAGCCTCTCCTGTGCAACCGCATCGGCAAAAAACCGTGTCACCGAAGCCGTAGTAAAATCAGGTCTTGTACTTTTAGGGTCAATCGGTGCCTTGCCACCCTTGGGCGATGCAATGGTGAGCTCAAACCCCTGTTCCGTGAGCAGAAAATAGGGAGCGGCAAACTCTTCGATCCATATCCCGGTTTTGGTATGGGTTAACGGTACTTCATCAAAAGACGTAACTACGATCAGGACTTTTTTCGTTTTCATATGGTTTATTGTTTGTTTATTTACATTTGTGCTGCCATGCGCCAGACCGTTGATGGCAAGTAATAGAATCAATAACAGGGAAAAGAATGATGTGATTTTCATGATGTTTTTTTATGCAAAGTTGGGCATAACGGCCTACTGAGTACAAGGAAACAGATCACTGTTTTTCTGTGACAAACATCACACATCCGCTATGATCTTTTACGAAAAAAGAATCATTCCCAGCAACACATCCAATTGATATTCAAAACAGTATGAGCGTACAGTTAAGAAAACATTTCGAAGAAATAATCACACTGACGGACGAGGAATTTGATTATGTTTTGTCGCATTTTGAACCGAAAAAATTCCGGAAACACCAGTACGTCGTGCAGGAGGGTTATGACGTGGACCATGAATATTTTGTGCTGAAAGGCTTGCTGAAATCTACGTATCCAAAAGAAGATGGTAAAGATCATATCCTCCAGTTCTCGATGGAAAACTGGTGGGTAACCGACTACCAGGCGTTTTACAACCGGCAGAAAGCCACCCTCAACATCGATTGTATCGAAGATGTTACCGCACTTATGCTCACGGCCTCCAATAAAAACAAGTTATGCTCGGAGATGCACAAAATGGAACATTTTTTCAGGATCAAAACCAACGGCGGATATGTGGCTTTACAGCAGCGAATTTTATCGTTTTTGCAATACGATGCCAAAGCGCGTTATCAGCAATTGATCGGGAAATATCCCCAGCTTTATCAGCGTTTGCCCAAAACTTTGCTGGCTTCTTATCTTGGCGTTTCAAGAGAGACTTTGAGCCGTTTTACCGCCTGATTTCAATGCTCAATCCAGCAGCGCTTTTTCTTTAAGATAATCAAAAATGATCTTATCCACATCAGAGATTTTGTCCTGATCAGCATAGTTGAGCCACTTGATTTCCTCGATTTCCGACGTTGCCTCCAGGATACCGCTGTAATCGGCGGTGTAACAGGTCATTTTTACGACAATTCCGGGAGCATGTCCATGCGCCTGCGCTTCAAAAATGCCTACGAATTTTAGTGAGTCTCCTTTTAAATCCACGTTAAGCTCTTCTTTGATCTCGCGGGTTATTGCCTCTGCATCCGTTTCGCCCGCTTCCCGTTTTCCTCCCGGAATATAAAATTTATCTTTCCCATAACTTCGGGTCGAGAGAATTGATTTGTCCTTTATCTCAATCCAGGCAAGTTTGTCGATCACTAACATTTTATCAATATTTTCGGTAAGTTCATGGCCTTATTCCATTTACAAAAAATCAATAAAACCCGCGGCTCTACTCATCTGTTGAAGACAAAATCAGTTTGAAGTAGCCGGGTTTACATTTTAATAAACCTCCTACATATGGCAAAATTAAAGGTTACACTGGAACCGGAGTGGAATAAAAGAACAAAGAAAATTGACATTTTTACCAACGGACAGGAAATAGGTTCGGTTTACAATGGAGAAACCCGGGAATTCGATGTCGCAGCAGGCACTTATAAAGTGCAGGCAAAAACAGGCTGGCGCGGCAGTAAGGAGTACAAACTGACACTTGCCGACAATGAAACAAAAGCACTAAACGTTGCCTTGTTCAAGTATGGCAATTCCATTCTAACTATATTTTTATTGATTCTGGTTGTCCATTTTATCGCTTTGGGGTTATCTAATATCAAATTTATTGTCCTGTTTACCATTCCATTTGCCCTTATTCTGGCGTACTATCTGACTTTCGGGAAAGATGATTATCTGACGATCAAGGAGAAAGAATAAAACCAGTCTTCGATATGCCGGAAAATAAAATAAATCCTGCCCTATTTTAGTCAAAAGACATTATCGGGCAGGATCATTTATATAATTTCAGGCTGATAACCTCTCAAATCCATCTCAATCTTTTTCAGCTGACCAATCATTTCTTCACGGTACGCTTCTGTCTGATTAAGTAGTTTCGGGATCAGTTCTTTGTAATAGTCAATGCCAATGAAAAGCTGATCGCTGAATTTTTGAAGATATTTCTTTTTCTTTTCATTCAATTTCTGGGCATTCAGATCCATGTCTTTTTTGTAATGTTCCACATAGAGATTCAGCTCGTTGATAAACATATTGGGCCTGTTTCCCTTCGCCAGCAAGTTCACTTTTCCATAAATATGCTGCACCATTTCATCCAGCGAACAAACCCTGGAAAACCAGGCAAGATTTGGCCCCGGACAGATAGACACGGCTTTGTTCTCCCTCGACCTGAGCAAATTGTTTTTTAACAAGGTCGATGCGCTCAATCCGTCACAGAGACAAAGTTTTTCCGTGATCAGGTTCAGCTGTGCTTCGAAATCGTCGGGGCGCGGTTGAATTTCCTGCAATTGTTTGATTTTCAGATGCTGATATTGCCGGGATGCCGTACAAATCGGCTCGGTAGTAAACTCTGTGTTCGATACCAGATACTTCTTTTTACAAGGACTTCCGGGTCTTCCGGCAGCAATCCGGTCAAGACGCTGTTTTTCAGCACTGCTTCGTTTGAAATTGTTGAACAAAACCCCCAGTGGCGACGAGTTGCTGACATAATAATCGTCATGTTCAGCTTCTGTCAAATTCTTCAAAGTATCGTCATCCACATTGGTAACTTCCGGGACCAGCAAAAAAGGACTCCCCCATCCGGTGGCATCCACCTCATAATGATCCAGCAAAAAACGATCTTCTTCGGCCGTTCCAATCCCGCCCTGAACCGTAATTTTCAATACAGGCCTGCTGTTTACTGTCAAATTTCTGGCCAACAATGCAGACTGGTAAAGTGCAAAAAGCTCCTCCTGCATTTCCTGTTTCCTGATTTTGAATTCTTCAAGAATAGGTCCCAGCAGATAACCCTCCGTCGCAAAAGCATGCCCGCCGCAGTTTAGCCCCGACTCAATCCTGAACTCGGAAACCCAGATTCCTTTTTTCGCCAGAAACTTCGCTTGGATAAAGGCCGAGCGAAAATCGCTGACTTTCAAAATGATCTTTTTGGGGAGCGCACCATTTTCATCGGGATAGAAATCTTTGAAATTTTCGAGATAGTTATACAATCGGGGGTTCATTCCCGCAGACAATACGAGCGAGGAAGTAAGACTACTTTCGGCAAATCCTCTCAGCGCGGCCGAAGCATCGGAATATTCATCGGGTAACATTTCACCATGCACATCGCGGTTCAGCTTGTCTACTTTCGACATGATATTGACATCAATCGCGCCCTTTTGCATATTGTCACGCAGATATCTTTCAATCCAGCATTTCTCCTCTTCATCGTTTGACGACAACATTTTAAGATAACGCCGCTTTAAAGGCGACCGCTCAGGCAACAATTCGAAATAACGTTTGATCCCGCTGCCGTCGGTAAAAGCTTCCTGCCGCAGCATTTCAAAGTTTTTATTGACAATCCGGTCCATCAGATTCAGATATTCCGTAATCCGACGGCTTCGAAAGTCCGGCTCATTGCTGTAAATGGGGACATATACCTCGCCATTTTCCAGCGTATGCAATTTTCTCATTCGCTCGATCATCTCGTCATCAACGATCGAGGCCACGGAGGAAATGCCGAAATGAGAAACTTTGATCGGTGTATCAACAGAATATCCCAGTCCTAAAACCGGTATATGAAAAGTATGCGTTATATTTTCCTGACCCATAATGCTGCTTAGAGAAGTAAATTTCACAGCCCAAAACTATAACCTCGCGGGAAGAGAAAAATTGACCCAGGTCGTGATCGTTCATGATAAAGATCATCCTAAAAGAAAAAAAGGGATTTGCCCGACACACCGGACAAATCCCCTACACATGGATACCTGTAAAAATTGACCTCTAATAACTTTTTAAAATACTTCGGATCAGCGAATCCTTTTGAACCGGTGTCAGTTTCATGTTGTATTTATAGGCCGCACTTTCCCAGTCGCCATAAACCGGATTGGGCAAAACAATAAAACGCTTTCCAAATTCAGCCGCTGACAAATACGTATTTTTCACTCTTTCATCCTCCGGTTTTTTATCAAACAATGCGCTGAAATCAGCAAGATTATCGCCCATCAGCATGACAATGTTGTGGGTTTCAGCGATCGTCTGCCGTCTCGATTCTTTGGATGAGACCGTTTGCTTTAATATCAAATGGTCATTCGTGGCATCCGGAAAACCGAAACGCACCAGATTAACCAGCGTACCTTTCCGCTCCGCTTCTGCACGGTTGGTCAGATAAAAAATTTTTACTCCTTTGGAAGCTGCGTATTTCAAAAAAGGCAAAGCACCCGGAATGGTATCGGCCTGCGACAGGCCCGTCCACTGTTCCCAGGATTGCTGTTCGTAATCCTTTCCCTGCAACGACTGCCTGACGTCATATGGGCTGTTGTCCAAAACGGTTTCGTCGATATCCGTAACAATCGCAAGCGGTTTCGACTGCGGCGGCTGCAACGCCTGGTCAACTCTGAGATGGGCTATATTAAATGCCTGAAGGCAAAGCGCTTTATATTCCGCAGCACGCTGCTGAAACAGCGCAGCAAACAATTTCCCGTCGGCTGTCAGGCTCAGTGAGCCATTGTTACTGCCTGGTTGGTGCCTGGCAGCGGTACATCCCATAGCCAGTGCGGTGATAATAAGGAAGTATTTTTTCATACGGCAAATTAACAGGTTATGTGTTTAATCCGGCCAGGGCCCTTCATAAATACAGCAATTTACCGCAACATTTATATGCTTTACCTCAAACAATTCATTTTCAGCAACAACACTTTGCGTTCGGGCGTATTGTCTAAAAAACCAGAACTATTAAAACTTATGGAACGTAAAGAATTTTTAAGAAGAGGTTTCTTATCGGCATTGGGCACATCGTTTATTCTGCCGATGGTTGGGGCATGCAGCAGCGACAGCGTTGATCCTGACACCACGGGTACAACCACCGGAACCACAACAGGCACTACGACGGGAACAACCACAGGCACATGTACCACAACGGCTTCGGAAACCGCAGGACCATTTCCCACCAAAACACCAAGTTCGCTGGTGATGGCTGATATCACATCAGGACGTTCGGGAACGAAACTTACTGTTAAAATTACAATCCAGAATAAAAACGCCAGCTGTGCTGCGCTCGCCAATGCGATCGTCGATATCTGGCATTGCGATGCAGACGGAAACTATTCAGAATACGGCGGTACCGGCATGCAGTCGACCAACTACACCAGCGTGCATTTCCTGCGCGGCAGACAAACAACGGATACCAACGGACTCGTGACGTTCACCAGTATTTATCCGGGCTGGTATTCCGGCCGCGCTCCGCATATTCATGCGCATATTTACAACAGTTCAGGCACATCTTTACTTGTTACACAGATTGCTTTTGACCAGTCCATTTGTAATACCGTTTATGCACAAGGTGCTTACAAAAGTCATGGTTTGCAGGATACAACCAATGCCAGCGATAATGTTTTTGGCGACGGCGTGGGAACTGAACTCGCTTCTTTTACAGGCAGCGTGGCTGACGGTTATGTGCTTACGCATACGATTGTAGTTAATGGCTAATTAAATGCGTGCTGTCAGTTTTCTGTTCTGACAGCCGGAAATAAACCGGATTGAGAAATGACGAAGGGACTTATTCAATTATGCTATCGGAAAATCATTGATGCCGATGCGCAAAAGGCATGGGACAAATATGTTTTTGAAGATACCTGGATGGAATTTTTCATGCAGACGCAGAACTACAACCAGGAAGGTAAATACCGTACTTTTCAGGAAATTGCAGACAACGTGCCCGCTGCCGCCAACCTGAATTATCTGGTCAGCACGGCGGCGATCAATTACATTCGCCAGCTGAAAGATATTGTCCCGGATATCGCCAATGTTTACGGCAAATTATGCCTGCCCTTCAACCGTTTCAGGTTTGAAATTATTCATGCCGACCTGAAAGATAAGGATGGTTACAAAATTGCTGTTTACTTTTACAGTGAACCTGTCACCTGGATTGACACATTGGATGGCAAATTGCTTATTGCATACGGCGATCAGCGCGAAAACCTCCAATCCGGTGCCGAAGTGGAAACCGAAATGATCGCACTTCAACCGTACCTGAATATTTCCAGCGTGATTCTTGGTTCGAAAAAATCTGATCAGGAAAAAGATTATCTGTTATCCACAACCGAAAACGACCCGATATGATTACACAAACAGAAGGACAAATATATCTGGCGAGCCAGCGGGGCTTGTCGCAATTATCCATATTCCGTAGTTTCCACACCTTTAATTTCGGGCAATACCAGGATGAAAGCCGTGCACCATTTGGAAATTTACAGATTTTCAATGACGATACGCTCACGGGCGACAAAAGCCTGGGTATGCAGGTAGCGCACAATACGGAGGTTATCATCTTACCGGTTGTTGGTGCTTTGGAATATCGGAACAGCCTCGGTAAAACAGGTATGCTGGAAGCGGGTCAGATCCAGGTTTTTGCGGCTGCGAAAGGTATGGAGTATGAAATTACCAATCCTTACGACACGGAGCTGGTGAATTTTATCCAGATATGGTTAAAAAATGACGAGCCGGTTTTTGAGGCTAACATGCAGGAAAACAATATCGATCTCGAAACAAGAAATCAGCTGTCACCCCTCTTTGCTCCGTATGCCGAAGATTTAACGATTCAACAGGAAGCTTACGCCTATATCGGAAAATATGAAGGACGCGAAGAAGCCGTTTATCAGCTAAAAAATCCTGACAACGGAATTTTTGTTTTTATTATTGAAGGTGCTTTCGAAGTACAAAACAGGCTGATGGAGGCTCGCGACGGGCTGTCCTTACGTAACCTGGAAGAACTCGAATTTGAGGCACTTTCCAACGACGCTATTATTCTGATCATGGAAATCAGTGTCCCGGATTAACATGGCTATGGCTGAATAATCACATTCAGGGATCTGGTTTCTGACGGCGGCCCTTTTTCAAACGAGCGCGCCAGATTAAATTTCAACAGATCCTCGCCCATTGCCTTTGTCGTATGCAGGTTGAATATTTTCATCGTCCCTCCTCCCACTTTTCGTCCGTCCGTTTTTTCAACAGAAGACGAAATCTCCTCCATATGTGACTGGCCTTTGTCCAGTGTCCAGTCATACCCCGTGCCGGATTGCAGCGGAATTTTTACTTTCAGTGAGCCTCCGCTGTGAATTGCCACCGTTGTTTCTGCTTTTTCCAGTATTACCACCCGATGCCTTTTCCTGTCAGCCGCACATTCCCAGCAGATCAGCCCCAGAAACAGCCACAAAATACACCACCGTTTTTTCATCTCTTTGTTACGTTGAAGCAACTGCGACAAGCTGTAATTGCTTGCTGAAGATAACACATAATTCGCTGTAAAACAATAGTAACGGAAGGTCACAATCTGCCCGGGCAACAAGTTTTCAGGATCAGAAAAAATTCATTTGAGATAATTTATACCCCGTTTACCAGAATATGGCAATCGACTTGCTCGTAGGGGGAAGTTAACTTTGTATTGTCTATTAAATGGTATTGTACTCAACGAGGGTAAAGCCAGTCTTTGCTCTCGTTATTATAAGGCCGGAGGCAGACTTATTTATTATCTAACACAACGTTCTTTTGTTATGATGCAAAACCCGGAACGCAGCAGCCACCTTGAGCTGGAAGAAATAAGATATATTCCAAAACATGACAAAGCACCCATTGACAGTCCCGAGGTCCCTTTTCGGCAGACACCGCTGCTTATGAACCTGAATGTCGGAAGTTGGTCGGCCGAAGATGAACCTTTGTCGGGTATTTTTTATAAGGACATGTTATCCCCAGAGGAGAAAGTAACCCTGATTGGCCACATCATCAAAACCATGCAGGCCCTGGACGTCCCGGATAAAGAGGAAGTGATCCGGCAACAGCTCTTTCATTTTTTTGAAATTGACACATTGCTCGGAATGGCCGTAGCGGAAGGACTCAAAGTGAAAATCACATCCGTATTATTTTTGTAAAACCGGTTTCCCCAGACCCGCACTTCCATGATACAAGTGGGGGTCCGGGATACCGGCCCAACTTATTCTTTCACAAGTTTTATCTTTTTGACCATACCGGTTGCAGGATCTTCGATATGGATCGTGTATATCCCTTTGGCTTGTCCTTTCAAACTGAGTTCCAATACCGCCTCTGATTTTACCGGGACTGTCGCAATCAACGTTCCCGAGGCATTGTATACGTAAACTATGTTTCTCGGCTGCAGGCCATCAATCTTAAACCCGTCGGTGGTTGGGTTGGGGAAAACCTTAAACGGATCAACATCACAGGGTGTGTTCACTGATAAAATTTTGCTGTGTTCAAAAGTTTCGTCCTTATCCACCATTTTCAAACGGTAGAACGTATTTTTTTCAAACGGATGCGCGTCGGCAAAGCTGTACATATGATTTGCGCCTGACGCTGGTATCGTTGCAATGGTTTCGAAAGTTCTGGCATTGGTACTACGCTGCAATTCAAAATGAGAGAATCGGGATTCCATAACACTTTTCCATTGCAGGTTTACAACACATTCCTCTGCTTTGGCCTTAAAATATTCCAGTTCAACAGGCAGCGGGTCACCCGGCAATGTAATTTTCCCGATGGTGCCATCGAAAAATGAAACCGTGTAAAGTTCACCATCCTTGTCCTCTCCAAAAGAAACGATCGACGGATAAGACACATCCTGAAAAAAACCGCTTTTTGGCCCCTGCGTATAACCATCCGGTGTGATCATCCCGATTTTGGTAGATATGTAGTCGGCAAAGAAATAACACCCCTTAAAAGAATTGTATTTGGCACCGCGATAAACATATCCGCCAATCGCCGAAGCACTGTTACCACCGTTGTTGGTAAACCCGGGATAAGCCAGCTTCGGCGCCGTAAAACTTGTGGCAATGTCGCAGCTGCAATTTCTGTATACCGCGTTGCCCTCCATGTAATCCCAGCCAAAGTTTTTAGGACTGGTTACGTCGGCAGCTTTCAGCAAATTAATTTCCTCCCAGCCATCCTGTCCGTTATCTCCCACCCAAAAATCGCCGGTTGACCGGTCGAAACTAAACCGCCACGGATTCCGCAAACCTTTTGCCCATATCTTTTGCTGTATATTCTCGGCCGGAAACGGACTATCCACATCGATCCTGATCACCTTTCCAAAAAGTCTGTCCGCATTTTGCGCATTCAGCTCAGGATCGCCCAGTACTCCCCGGCTGCCCGGACCGTTATCTCCCGTCGTAATGTAGAGAAAATTATCTTTTCCAAAAGCCATATCTCCGCCTCTGTGCCCGGCATCGACATCCGTAAACGGAATGGTTAAAATCTTTGTCTCGGTTGAACTGGCAATATCTGAATCCGCATTTCCTATTCTTTGAAAACGGGAAACTTGCGCTTCAAACTTATCTTTCACGATGTAAAGGACATAAAAATATCCATTGACCTGATAATTCGGGTGAAAGGCCACGCTGTAAATGCCGGCCCACTCAATGTTGTTCATCTTTGCGCTTATATCCAGAAAAGCAGGATTGTGAATGGGCACGCCATTTTTCACAACCTTGATTTTCCCGCCTACCTCGGCTACAAACAATCTGGAATCATAGGCGTGGGTGACTTTCAGAGGCCGTGTAAAACCGGACAGATACGATTCTATAACGGGTTTGGGCTGTGCTATGGCAGCTATTTTCACCATGAGCAGTACAAAAACAAGGGCTGGTAAAAGTCTTTTACTCATAAGGAGAGGTTTAGGTTAGTCTCGGTAAAGAAACGCCTTTATTTTAACTAAACAATTACCGGACAATATGTTGTGCAAAAACAAACGCATGCTAAATGTTGAAACAATTTCAGCATTGATATCAATTTCCCGTGTTCAGAAAACTTGTCACCTAATTATCACTATATTAGGAATATCCTTTACCTGAATTTAATTTTCGCTCCGTTTATGAAACACATTTTCAGAAAAACAATCCCCGTTCTTCTTCTCTCCCAGGTTCTGTTAACGCCCGTTTATGCACAGTCTTTACTGGGTTTTGGTGCTGACGCCGCCAAAAAAGAATTGGAACTGGAATCATCATTTGACAAAAAATTGCAGGTAAATAACCTGCGCGACTGGATGAAAAGGATGACTGATTATCCACACCAGCTCGGCTCTGCTTACGGACTTAACAATGCTCTTTTCCTGCGCGACAAACTAACTTCCTGGGGTTTTGAAGCACATCTGGATACCGTGCATGTTTTGTTTCCTACCCCAAAAGTGAGAATACTCGAACTAACCGAACCGACAAAATTCAAAGCGTCGCTGACCGAGCGCGCGGTGAAAGAAGACGCCACGTCCGGCCAGACCAAAGATGTACTACCGCCTTATCACGCCTTTTCAGCGGATGGTGATGTGACAGCAGAACTCGTTTTTGTCAACTATGGTATTCCTGATGATTACGAAGAACTCGCCAAACTAGGCGTTGATGTCAAAGGCAAAATCGTGATTGCGAAGTATGGCAATTCCTGGAGGGGCATTAAACCGAAAGTCGCCTACGAGCACGGGGCGATCGGCTGCATTATTTACTCCGATCCGAAAGAAGACGGATTTTTCCAGGGAGAGGTGTACCCGAAAGGTCCCTTTAAAAATGATGCCGGGGCTCAGAGAGGCTCTGTCGTGGATTTGCCGCTTGCACCGGGAGACCCGCTCACCAACGGTTTTGTGGCTGACAAAGACCATAAACGGTTGACTGTGAAAGAAGCACCAAGCATGATGAAAATTCCTGTTTTGCCTATTTCCTATGGCGATGCGTTGCCGTTGCTAAAAGCGTTGGGAGGCCAGGTTGCTCCACCGTCGTGGCGGGGTGCTTTACCGATAACCTATCACATCGGTCCGGGGCCGGCGAAAGTACATCTGAAACTTGAATTTAATTTTGACATTGTTCCGGCTTACAACGTAATCGCGACTTTGAAAGGGAGTGAATTTCCGGACCAGTGGATTGTGCGTGGTAACCACCATGATGCCTGGGTCTTTGGCGCCAGTGACCCTGTGAGCGGTGCGGTTGCCGAACTGGAAGAAGCCCGGATACTTGGCGAAATGGTAAAAAGCGGATGGAAACCAAAAAGAACGATCGTTTATTGCTGGTGGGACGGCGAAGAACCCGGACTCCTGGGTTCCACCGAATGGGTCGAAAAATATCAGAAGGTACTGTCTGAAAAAACGGTGGTTTATCTGAATACGGACGGTAATGGCCGTGGATTTTTAGGTGTGGGTGGTTCGCATACCCTTGAAAAATTTGTGAATCAGGTGGGAAGAGATGTGATTGATCCTGAAAAAAATATTAGTGTGATCGATCGGCTGCGTTCAAAAATATTGGTTGAGGGAAATCCGACATCCAAACAGGATGCACGGAGCAGGACCGATGTGCGCATTGGCGCCCTGGGCTCAGGATCTGATTATACGCCCTTTATCCAGCATTTGGGTATTGCGTCGATTAACGTAGGTTATGGTGGAGAAGATGCCGGCGGAGACTATCACTCGATTTATGACTCCTACGATAACTATGTTCGTTTCAAAGACGGTGATTTCGCGTATGGAGCGACGTTGGCCAAAACCATGGGCCGCTCGGCATTGCGATTTGCCAATGCGGAGGTGCTGCCTTTCGATTTCAGCAATTTTTCAAACACGGTGCAGACGTATGCCACGGAAATAAAACGTGACCTGGAAGCGGTCAGAGGTAAATCGGATGAACATAACAAACTGGTGACCGAAAATCGTTTTGAACTTACCGCCGATCCGAAAGAGCCATTTACAAAACCTAAACCCGTGGTTTCTGTTCCGTATCTGAACTTCGCACCATTGGAAAACGCGCTTATCGTTCTGGAAAAAAGCGCTGCTGCCTATGCTCAGGCGTCTGCAAAAGCAACAACCATTCCAGCCGACAAGCTGATCCGGCTCAACCAGATTTTATACAAAACCGAACGTTTTCTGATCAGTGATGAAGGTCTGCCCAGACGTCCATGGTATAAACACCAGATTTATGCACCCGGATTTTATACGGGTTATGGTGTAAAAACCTTACCGATGATCCGGGAAGCGATAGAACAAAAAAACTGGCCGGAAGCAGAACTTGGGATACAGCGCGTCAGTGATGTACTCAAAACGTTTACGGCCGAGATCGATAAGGCTACCGCTTTGTTAAAATAGATTGGATTTAAAATCCGTGAGACGGTATAGGCTGCTATTTTTTCACTGATTAACCCGCCAGATACGATCGGTATTTGGCGGGTATTTTTATACCGTAGTTCTAATTTCAGCACGATCAGCGTTACAAACGCCGGACCACACAACACTGATTGCAAATCAGTGCTAGCGTAATTTTCTCAGATTATGTTCCTCATTACGACCGTGGACTGCAATGGTTTTACTGCTTTTTCCATGGCTTAGCTGCAATGATCCGGCATATTCCGCGGAATAATCATTCACCCGTTTAACCAGATTTACATCCAGTTTAATCTTATAATGCGGTTCTGTAAAATAGTCGGTGTAGCCATTCGGTTTCAATACCCTTTTTACGTGGTGAAGTATTATAAACTCGCCTCCACGTTCTACAAATGCTATTTTTTGAGCACTGACCACCAGAATATCCTTATCCTTTGAAAACGCCGTGGTGTCATACGTATAAAAACTGCATCCACCATCAATTTTTATAGGATAGTCGCGAATAAAATCTAGTGTAAGCGGATCTTTACGATCAGCCGGTTTTGCAAATACCGCCAAAAAGACGGTTATGAGTAAAAAGACAAGTTTCACAGCGATCGAAATTTATATCAATACTATCAAGAGCAATTCATTGGCCGGCAATCCGTGTTAACGTCCGGTACCGGAATGCACATTGGCAAAAAGCGGATTCAGTCTGAAATAGGTATTCCCGTCAAAGCGTACAACGTATTCGGACTTGAAATGCGTACTTTTCACGAAATAATCCGTGGTAATAATTTGTGCACCCGAATTGCAGGCTGCCTCAAAACTGCTCCTGTCGTTATTTCTGGCTTGCTGCGTATCTGCGTCGGCACGGGTACGGATGATATATCCTTTTTTCACAAGATCTTTTATTTCAGGTGCTTTGGAATTATTTCTGATCATAAAGGCGGCTTCCGGTGTTCCGGGATCAGCATCCGCGAATAACACGCGCCCTTTCAGTGAGGGATGCCCGGCGATATACAATGCCCTTTTGCTCTCCTTATCGTCCAGCACAAAAATAAATTTCCCTTTGGCCTCTTTCAGCGTCGGCCAGTTGTTTTGGAGCACGGCAGCTTCCAGCGTTTCAAACTTGCCTCTCACCATATCAGGTGTGATCAGATGCTCCTTTCCGAGATATTTCAGAAGGGTTTTGTCAACTTCGTCAAACGTTTTTTCCGTGAATTTTTCAGGAACAGTCAATTCCGGATTTTTCGATGGCTGATCCTTTGCTTCCAATGTAATAAATATCGGATGATGGTCAGGATGCGCCTCAGACCACTTTCTCAAATCCAGAAGATAATCCGTAAATGTTAAATAATGGCTGCGAAAATCGAGATCTACCATATGAAAAATCTTGAATCCCGGTGCTTTCATTTTCCCTTCCGGGTCATAACTTTTCTGATTGGCAGCCCAGTCCAATCCCTTGGGATGTTCATATTTACCTCCCTTTTCATCCGCGTAGATATCAATTTCCAGATTTAACAAACCCATGTTAAGCTGATCAATGATACTGATATGTTCATAGTCGATTTTACTGGCCGAAACCGAATCTTTTTGTTGAAATAACCGGAACAACGCCGGATCGATCGCCTGTTTATAACTGTTGTGCGATCCGATCACCTGGATCTTGTTCATGGGAATAGTGTCCGTTTCATTTTGCTTGATGAACGGGAGGAACAAAAGCAGGGTCAGGCAGGTCAGGATTTTCATCGGATAAAAGTTACAGATTGGGCAGCAAAAGGCTGCGTATATTAAAACAGAATATCTCAGGAAATTTACCCGGTAAAGAAAAACTTTGATTGTTAACCCAGGATCAAGCCAGCATTAATTTTAAAACTTGCTGATGGAAAAGAATATTCAGAGGAAATATTTTGAGCAGGCCCTCAAATATTTTTAAATTACTGGATATCTGAAATATATCTGCCATGGACAATCACGAAAATGATCCGCAGCCTGTTTTTGTACACGTTGAACCGGTGCTTTCCGTCAAAAGTATAACAGAAACCATCGCTTACTGGCATAATGTACTGGGTTTTCCCGGAAAATGGACCTGGGGCGATCCCCCCGATCACGGTGGGGTTTCCTGGCATGATGTGCACATTCAATTTTCCCTCAATCCAAAACTGGCCTCTGTTTCTGAAGGACATTCGATCTGGATCAAGGTGAAAAACATCCGGGCACTTTATGAATTCCACCAGAAAAAAGGCGTCCATATGGCGCTGCCGCTTGAAAATAAACCCTGGGGGATGACGCAGTATACGATCCGTGAAATCAACGGATACTATCTGAGTTTTGCCGACCAGATTTCCGACAGAGAGCCAGTCAGCAATCAGTTGCCGGAAAATATCAGGATTGTTAACCGGAAACCTACCGTAGCAGAATACAGAAGACTTATATACTCAGTGGGATGGTCAACAACCGCCAGCGAGGAAGTCCTGAACGGTCAACTGTCTGGGGTACTTTGGGCAGTCGTGGCCGAAAATACGGATACCGGGGAAGCCGTGGGATGTGTCTTGTTACTCGGAGATGATATCAGCTTTTATTATGTAAAAGATGTGATGGTCCACCCCGACTGGCAGCGACAACGCGTAGGAACTGCGATGATGCGGGCCATATCGAACTGGCTGGATAACCATGCCTCCGAGGGAGCATTGGCCGGACTCTTTACAGGGGAAGGGCTCGCCGGTTTTTATCAGCAAGCCGGTTTTTCCAAGGCCTTTGGTATGAATAAAATCGTCCGGCAACGTGACGACCAATGACCGGCGATTGTGCTGACAGCTATGAACACTTGCGAGTATCCACAGCTGTCCAATCAATACGGCTGTCACCCAGGACCGACGCTGCCACTTACTTTTGTTACCAGACTGCTTGTGGTAAAGGTCGACGACTGCGTTCCGCCGGAATAAGTGCCGCTCGTATACAAGCCATTGAAGCTGGTGCCATTGGTTACGCTTCCGCCCGTGAAAATTTTATAGGTGGTGCTCATTTTCAGCTTCGGACTGGAAAATAACATCGTCGTAAATGTCCTCGGAACCAGAAAAGTTAATGCTTCCGCTCCGTCACTTGACTGAATGCTGATCAGCTGGTTAAGCGTTGCGCCTCCTAAAATTACCGAAGCCTGGGAGCTCACATTTGCTGTCGGTGTGCTGGTTGCGCCTGCAACACCAACCAGAATCCCGCCCGTAATTTTGAACGTATTTCGGTCGCAGTCAAACCCTTCTTCCGGCGCCGACGCCCCTACCGCAATAATCTTTCCGCCGGTTACCGTAATTTTTCCGTTGGAATCAATCGCATCGTTGGAAGTGCTGTATGCATAAATATTCCCTCCGTTGATGTAGATAAAAGTTCCGGCATTCAGGCCGTCATCGGCGGTTTTGGTAGTAATCGTGCCATTGTTGATGGTCATAACACTTTTACTTTCGATCCCCTCTCCCGCCGACGAATTGACCGTGATGGTGCCTCCGTTGATGGTCAGATACGGATCGATGGTTGTATCGGTATCATAGGATGCCGCAATTCCCTTGTCAACGACATTGATATTAAATGTACCGTTGTTGATAACAATGTACCCTTCTTCACACTGAATCCCGTCTCCGGAAGTTGTCATCGTGATGGTTCCGCCATCGGCAATAAACGCATCGTTGGTGTGAATACCGTCGGATTTGGCACTGGTAATCGCAATGTTTCCGCTGATCACCCGAACATATTCATCGCTGCAAATGGCATGTTTGTAATTACCTTTTAAGTTCAGACTGCCATTTCCACTAAAAATCAGCTGCCCTTCACTGAATAATGTGGCTTTCATATCTTCCGTACCGCTTGCTGTATACGTTATACCATCGGCCAGGGTATTGGTTGTATTATCGTTCAAAACGACAAACGCCCTTTTGCCTGATTGCAGGTTAATAGCCGGGCCATCTGCATTTGTGATATTTACCCCGTTCAGCGTCAGTTTGTATTTTTTTTCGCTGTAAATTTTCACAGAACCATTGGTTGTGGTGCCGGAAAGCACGTATTCTACTTCCGACGCAGATGAGGTCACCACCACATCGCCATTGGTTTCAACAATACTCACCCCGCCGGCAGCGAGCGGATTCGTTATCGTCACCGCGTTTCCAAAGGCAATTGTTACTGTTGAAGAAAATGTTGAATTCGCGAGTACATCATCCTCATTCGCGGCGGTACCCGTATTGCCCTCCGCCGTACCTTTGGACACGGTTGTGCTATCGATCACGATCGAAGAACTGGCTTCCCCATTACCGTCGTCACCGATTATTTCATCTTCCTTTTCCTTTGAACAACCCAAGAGTACTGCCAGGAACAAAAGCATAGTCAGACCAACTCCCATACGCCTAATCGAAGGAATTATGAGGTTGAAATTTTCAAATTTAGCTGGGAAATTCATTTTTTAATTATTAGCTGGTGTCAGTGAATAGTAACCTTTTAGCTACCAATACGCACGGCAATACGATTATGCTGCGGCCTGGTTTATTTTTTACGGGAATTGGTTTATATTTCTAATTCCTAACCGGCAAAATCTTAAAATTTAAAATCATGAGCGACACTATTTTTCCTGTCCAACCAGGCCGTATGTGCGAATACCTGTTAATTCTCTCGCCCGATAAGGAGGTGAAAGACGAAACCATGCGAATCAAACGCATTTACAAGGAGAAGTACAATTGCTGGAACGCCGACCGGTCCTATCCTCATTTTACGCTGGCTTATTCATTTTTGAACGAAAACGAACAGGATGAATTTGTGGGCTATCTGGATGAAGTGGCGCGGCTAACGGATCCTTTTCTCGTGGAGCTGCATAAATTCGAAAGGTTCGCCTCTTCCACCATTTACATGGACGTTGTAAACAAAGAACCCATTACCAAAATAGCGGTTCTGGTAAAGGAAAAAGCCGGGCATCTCATGAAAACCTATCAAAAAACGAAGCCGGAATTTATCCAGAACCCTCACCTGACCATTGCCACGCGGATGAGGAAAGATCAGTTTGAACTGGCATGGAGCGAGTGGCAATCCGTTGCGATCCAATATGATTTTGAAGCCATTGATATGACACTTTTGAAAAAACCGGAAGGAGGCCGCAGATATGAGACCGTGAAAATATTTACGTTTTCGGGAAAATGAGACTGCGATAATTTCTGAGGCTTCGCTTACAACCTTTGTGGTCAAATTGCTGTCTACTCATAAAGCGCTCTGCTATGAAAAAAATCTTGTGTTTATCGTTCCTGATACTCATTTTAGCGAACTGCAATTCAAAAAAGCTATCGCCTGAGTCGGATGTCAAAACCTGGTTTGCTCCATGTTCCTCTTTTTCAAAAGACAAAGACGGATATATCTTAGGTGGATGTTGTTACGATGTTACGATCCCTTCTCTGGTGTTAAACAAAAATGAGCCTTTCCACAAAAAAGGAATGATCCGCTCACGT
Organism: Dyadobacter diqingensis; assembly: GCF_024220585.1. GTDB lineage: Bacteria > Bacteroidota > Bacteroidia > Cytophagales > Spirosomataceae > Dyadobacter > Dyadobacter diqingensis. The sequence continues at coordinate 666,712 of NZ_JAMXKF010000003.1, read as the reverse complement.
GATAACAAAGGGAATTATACAGAAACAGAAGTTGAAGTAAATGGTCATTTGTCCCCCGATGGGAAAAACTTGTATGTCAGCTTTGTCTACAATAATAACGTTGTTGATCATGAATTTTCTATCGAGGAATCAACAATGGTATGTGATTGTGCGTGTTTTTAAGGTAAATCACTACACTATTTCAGCCTGATTTTTCCTGTATTCGGACGGATTAATGCCCTTGTATTTTTTAAACAACCTGTTCAAATGGCTTTCGTCTGTGAAATTAAGCTCAAACGCAATTTCGTTGATACGCATATCGCTGTTCAAAAGCCGCAATTCGACCAGGCGCAATTTGTAGTTGATGATGTATTGCTGCAACGTTTCACCGGTCTGTTTTTTAAAGTATTTCCCCAGATAACTGGTCGAAATTCCCAAATGACCGCCTATCTTTTCAACCTTTAACTGATCCGGGTTGAAAATATTTTCCTGAATATAATGCAGGATATCAAGCACAGCTTCTCCGGTATTTTCCTTGATATTCTTTGGCAATTTCAGTGCAATATTTCTGGCCACCACCAGAATAATCGTGTTTACAATCATCTCTGTAATCTTCCCGTGATACAGCTGCTGGTTATCCTGCTCCTGCACAATATTCCCGATCAGTGACGCAATCAACGGTTTATCCACTTTGTTTTTCAAAATACAACCCGGCCGGTGACTGGCGTTGTTCAGGATAAAGTCCATGCGCAACACCCAATCTTTATCGCCGTTGGTATCGATGTATGACTGGTTAAAACTGAGAAAAAAGAATTTCGTGAGGCTCGAAATTTCAAAGGAATAAGTATCCAGAGGCGTGATCAGAAACAGATTACCCTTCCTGTAATTGAAATGATGGTTATTGACATACTGCACACCATTCCCGTCAACGATGTAAATCAGCACGAAATAATTGTTGCGGTAAGATTTCTTCGGAAAACTTTCCAGTTCCTTGTATTCGATCTCAAAAGGCTGATATAACAATTGGTTCGCAAGAGACATAATCATACAGAATTAGTGAGTATTTGTACAAATGTATCAATCTCCTGCCTGTATAATTTTGCCTGTCTTATAATCCAATCATAAAATCCGGAATCATGAAAAATCTTTTTCTTTTCCTCTTGCTGTTAACCTTGTCGGCAAAGCTTTACGCACAAGAAAATGAACCCCGAACAATAAAAAATGATGAAGAACTCGTAGGTCTATGGTCATTGGTAGACGTGGAAAATACCCAGGCCGACGGCTCAACATCGCTTCCTTATGGCAATGAACCGGTGGGATTGCTGGTTCTGGATAAAAGTGGGACCTATGCCATACAAATCCTGAAAGCCAGCCGTCCAAAAGTCATGGCGGGCGATAAAAATAAGGCCACGCCGGAAGAAAATGCGGCACTGGTTCAGGGAAATAATTCGCACTTTGGAACCTATACCGTAGACAAAATAAAGCGAACAATTACCTTCCGGGTAACACACGCTTTTTACCCCAACTGGGAGGGGACGGTGCAGGAACGTTTTTATACGTTGGCCAATAATGAATTAAAATACATTGTCACCAACACAACCAACGGAGGCTCCATAACCGCCGCCGTAGTCTGGAAAAAGATTGCGTCGAATCCATAATATAACGGGTGATTACCGACAAACCAGTAATCACCCGTTTCCGTTTTTTTATCTGTTAAAGAATTACCATTATATCCGAATCAAGGTTTTTATCCTTGTGCAGGTATTCCCAGTCAACGATTTTATTTTCCGGGTAAATATTGCTGATATCCTCGGGATCTTTTCCTCCTTCGGTATCAACAAAAGCCTTCAAAACGTCCCTGTAAATCCCTTCATGACGAACACCATTACGGTCCGTAAACCGAACCTGTTTATGATCCGCGGGCATACTTATATTTTCCATAACAATTTTTAATAAATGGTTAGATTTAGGTGTGTTCAAAAAGGATGCCAGAAGTTGTTCCACAACTTTGAGTACAGGGTAACAGACTGACTTTCATTCAAAAATTTTATCAATAATTTGTATATTTACTTTATGGCAACAATCACACTACAAATTCCCGATAGTCTGGATGAATATCAAAATGACACCGTCCGTTTCATCGCTGCGAAGCTTTATGAATCGGGAAAATTGTCATTGGGGCAGGCAGCAACGATGGCGGGGCTTTCTAAGCGTACGTTTGCAGAATTACCGGGAGACTATGGAGTTTTCCTGCATAATTATCCTGTATCCGAGATTTTAAGTGATGCAGAAAGAATATGAAATTGTAATCGCCGACACCAGCTGCTTTTTCTACTATTAAAAATCACTCCTTATTATTGACGATTTTAAGGGGAGAAAAGCTGCTAAGAGACTTAATCTTAAATTCACCGGTACGCTTGGAGTTTTGTTAAAGGCAAAGCAACTGGAAGTGATACCTTCAATCAAGCCTTTGCTGGAAAAAATCCAGCAAACCAACTTTCGATATTCAGAAGCAGTATTTAAGGAAATTCTATTTCTGGCAAACGAGTAAATATTTAAAGCAACCAGAGAATCGATCATCCTGGCAGTTATCTCTGATACTCTCAAAAACTTTCCCGAACTTTGTTTCCTAACACGATTGCAGTGATCTGTGTAAAATCTAATTCCGGACAAACTTGTCTGTTTGAACTTTGAAACTATATAAAGGACTTATTGAGGCTACCGTGCATGCCTTGCAACACATATTTTCGGATAAGCAACAAGCTGACCGCGTCGTTGAACGTTTGTTAAAATCCAATCCAAAATGGGGCGCCCGCGACCGGGCCTTTCTGGCTGAGAATATCTATGAAATTGTGCGCTGGTGGCGACTGATCAAGTTTTCAGCACATATGGAAAAGGTTACACAGCCTGCCAATTTCTGGAAAATTGTTGGCGTCTGGCAGATCATCAAGCCTACACACCTGCATCTGGAAACGGATAATATTCTTCCCGAATGGGCCGAATTTGAAGGAATCAATACTGAAACCGTTTTAAGCCGGTATCAGGAGGCGCTGAAAGTCCGTAAAATTTCTCAGTCCGTGCCTGACTGGATTGATGAAATCGGAGAAAAAGAGCTGGGCGAAAAGTGGGAAAAGGAACTTACAGCTTTAAATAATCAGGCTCCCTTCGTGCTTCGCGTCAATACCCTGAAATCCGATCTCAAAACCGTTATTTCTGTTTTCGGGGAAGATAAGGTTGAAACTGTTGCGGAGGTACCAACCGCTCTGGTTCTGAAAAAAAGACAGAACGTCGCCGGACAGGATAGTTATAAGAAGGGCTTTTATGAGGTTCAGGATGCAGGTTCTCAGCTGATCGCAACCTTTATGGACCTTCATCCGGGCCAGACCGTCATTGATGCCTGTGCAGGTGCGGGTGGAAAAACACTGCAGATAGCGGCCGCGCTGCAAAACAAAGGCCGTGTTATTTCTCTGGATATTGAAAACTTCAAACTGGAAGAACTTCAAAAACGGGCTACGCGTAATGGTGTTAAAATTCTTTCGACAGGACTGATCAAATCGGACAAAACGATCAAAGAGCTCATCGATACCGCAGATCGTCTTTTGCTGGACGTACCCTGTTCCGGGCTTGGCGTTTTACGCAGAAACCCTGACACGAAATGGAAACTCCAGCCAACTTTTCTCAACACGATCCGCAATACCCAATGGAATATTCTGAGCACGTATTCCAAAATGGTCAAAAGAGGCGGTAAAATGGTTTATGCCACCTGCAGCCTGTTGCCGTCAGAATCTGAAAATCAGGTGACACGGTTCGTTATGGAATTTGGCGACCGATGGAGACTGATCGATGAACGCCGTACTTCTGTTGCCGACGAAGGTTATGACGGATTTTACATGGCTTTGTTGGAGCGCATTAAGTAGCTTTCCTTAATTTTCAAGTTTAAAATTCCGGATAACAATCTTGCTGTCCGGAACATTATTGATCGTCCAGCACAAAGCAATATCGTAAAAACCACCAGGGATTTTCGAGGGAAAAGTAGCCGTAAGAGAATGCGGTGCAGATGTGCTTTTGAGTACTTTGTTGATCCATCCACTGTTTGGCGGCCTTAACGCTACCAGCACTGGTTTAAGTGAATTTTCCCGGTTGAACAACGCGAGATAAACATTTCTTCTTGGCACAAGCGATGGTAAATTACCTATTTCAAAATTGATAATCGGATAAATACTGTCTGTAAATCCTGCCGGTTTTGTTAGAATCTGGCTTTTAAAAGTAGCTTTCAACTCCTGCCCCTGATTTCTCAACGCAATGCCCCATCTGGAAACCCAGTCTTTTTTCAGATACTCGGGAAAGTCATAACACGTGTAAAATACTGCTTTCGGATCGGGCACACCGGGATACTGGTGAATGAAAAAATTATGCGCCGGATAATTAAAAGCATCCACTTTCAATTCGTCGTTATGAACAATCACAGCATCCTGATATTTCACATAGGCCAATAGATTCAGTGTTAATGTTCCAAAAAGAAAAACAAAAAACAGCATATACTGAAATCGTTCAGCTTTAAGATTGTTCAACACAAACAGGTAAAACATGATAAAAATGCTCGCCGAATAGATCTGAAACCGGATTGACAAAATGCTTTCAGGGTTATCTCCCGAGCGGCCCATGGCAATCATCAAAACACAGGCCAGCACCTTGAAAAAGCATATTTCAGTAAGACTTATCGAATAAACCCAATTGGTTTTCCTGATCAGATTAAAATATTTGATCGCGGTAAAAGCGCAATAAGTCAATAAGATGATCCCGCCAAGCGCAATGGCCATCACGTAGCCATGTGAGTCGGACAGTACTTTGACGATAGAGCCCGAAAGCGCGACAAAACCGCTGAACACGATACGTACAAACTGGGAGATATGAGGAAACTGAGAAGCAGATGAAAATCGAAAATTGACAAAAAACAGGTAGCAGTAAATCACTGAAAACACGCCAAAAATCCAGCTTTCCCTGACACGCCGCTGGGTTATCAGCCAAAACAAAGCGATGGGAATAACACTTACCCCATCCAGATTCGCAAGCGTTGCAGCCACGGCCAGCGGAATAGCCCAAAGCCAGGTTTTCCTTTTTTCAGGTTGCAAAAAGTAAAGGCAATACAGTGAAAAGGCAATAGACAAAGTCTGCTCAAAAGCAGTAATGCTCCATAGCTGCGTACAATACACGATAGGCGAAAACAGTACGATGGAGACCGGAAGAAACAAAAGCAGGTTCTTGCCGAATGATCTGTAAATTAAGTAGAATGAATGGCCTACAAGAATCAGGTTTATGTAGCCGAAAATGATCATGGTACGGAAATTAATTTTTCCGTACAAAAAATCAATCACGACGCCCGCCAGTCGCGAAAAGAAAATCCGGTGGTCGTTATGCTGCTGGATTAAACTTTTAAAAAGCCCCGAACCATGCCCGTGTATATAATTGATCGTAAAAAGCAGGGCTTCATCATCGTTATAAGGTACATTCATTGCATTCGCCCACACGTACGCGCCAAACGTAAACACGGGAATGAGCAACAAAATAATGTACAGCCAGGAACGGGAAGATAGCGAATCCATAGATAAGCAATTTTAAGTTTTGCCAAAAAAATTGCAACGCCGCTATCAAGATAGCGGCACCATTCACTCTCAATCTTTTTAAGTAGTTTGTTGATCCTAAGCGTACTTTTTACTAACTCTGATAAATGTAAGTATCCAAAAATCCGTTCCGAAGCTTTCCTTTCGGATCAAATTCTTTTGCCAGTTTTTGGAAATCCGGCAGTTTCACGTAAAGAGACTTTAACTTTTCCGGAGTCATTGTAAAGAGTTTCCCCCAATGCGGACGAGCCTGAAACGGCGCAAGTTCTTTTTCAATCACTGGCAATACCTTGCTCACGGCGGGCCAATCCTGTTTCCAGGTAAAATGTATCGCCACACTATCCTGTTTGTAACAAGGGCTCATCCACAAATCGTCAGCGGCAATGGTTCTGATTTCCGAGGTTAATAAATGCGGACCAACCTGATCCGCCAAACGTGCGATGGCCATAATTGCTTCCACGGCGTTTTTTCTTGGAACAAAGTATTCTGATTGTAATTCTTTTCCGCTGCTTGGTGTAAAACCCATTTTAAAATGCGGCATTCTTTCATACCAGGGCCCGGGCACGCCCATTTGCTCGGTACAATTCTCTGCGGATAACTCCGGAATCGGGTGCAGATTTTTCGTAGCCAGTTTTGCACCAAAAAGCGTTGATTCAGGTTTATAATTTTCACCTTTTTCAATTTTCCGCTTCACCCAAACTTCCGCAATATCCCGGCTTTGCCAGTTTGTAAAAAGACTCACACTATATCCTGTCGACTCAATTTCTTCAAAATGATCTTTCAGCTGTGCCATTTGCAAATTTTCATATACAAACTGGTTCATCAGAAATGTCGGCTGAATATCCAGCGTTATCTTCGTCACCACACCAAGCGCACCGAGGTTCACCACAGCTGCCCGGAATTTCTCGCCATCTTTTGCGCTTGTAAGTTGTACAATGTCCCCCGCCCCGGTCACCATTTCAAAACCTGAAACAGCCGTGGCAAGATTTCCACTTTTCTCTCCCGAACCGTGTGTTGCCGTAGCACAGGCTCCCGCAACAGAAATATGCGGCAATGAAGCCAGATTATGAAGTGCGAATCCTTTTTTATCCAGATACGGACTCAGCTGACCATATTTCAACCCTGCGTTAACCGTAACCGCTTTTCCATCCGCATGAATCTCGATACTTTCTTCTGCTTGTGTAACCGAAATAAACTCATCGGTGCTATCCGCTATTTTATTAAAACAGTGACGGGTCCCCAGCACTTTGAATTTATTATGCTTTTTTACAAAATCCTGAACCTGCGCCGTTGGACCAGCCTGAAATAATTTTGTGGTACTATATTCCAGATTCCCCGCCCAGTTTTTTAATTTTTCACCGGTTGCCCAGCCAGTCAGAGGAGAAAACAAAGGTGCAGTCATTAACGCAGATGATAATTTGATAAAGGTCCTTTTCTTCATATTCAACAAAATTGGAGATTAAAAAGCCAGGTGAAAGACCCTCTGAAATATGATTTTATCACAAATTAATTGAATTATCCAAAAAAGCAATTATTAACTTATTTAACGGAGATCAAATTGGGTGAATCCTTCCCTGAGCCGTATTTTTCGTCAACAGTAAACTTTATGATTTTATACTTTTGGTAATAACCAAAATCACTTTCCGGCATGAAACGCATTGATACCATTGATTTTACCCGAGGTCTGGTTATGATTATTATGGCACTGGACCATGTCCGGGACCTGACACACACGACGGCCTTATCCGAAGATCCAACGAATCTGGATACAACAACGGCCGCCCTGTTTCTCACCCGATGGATCACCCATCTTTGCGCGCCGACTTTCGTATTTTTATCTGGGGCATCGGCATTTATCTCGTTACAAAACAATACGAATATTTCAGAGGCCAGGAAATTTCTGGTCACGCGTGGGTTATGGCTGATCGTCCTGGAATTCACGGTGATTACGTTAGGGTTATGGGCCGATATCCATTTCAGGATGATGGTTTTTCAGGTCATAGCAGCCATTGGGCTTGGTTTTATTATCCTTTCGCTTCTTTTGAAAATCTCTCCTAAAACACTCGGCATTATAGGTTTACTGATTGTTTTTGGGCACAATCTGGTACAGGGCGTTAATTTCAACGATGATGTCACGCTTCGGGTCATCTGGTCGTTTTTCTTTCGGCTGGACGTTTTCCCGGTCACTTCAAATTTCACTTTCGCGGTGCTCTACCCGTTTCTTCCCTGGTTCGGGATCATGCTGACGGGATATGCTGCCGGAAAAATATTTATGCAGGAAGAGAGCAGGCGCCGCAAAACGTTGTTTCTAACCGGACTAGGTTTGCTCGTTTTTTTCGTTGTGCTTCGGTTTACCAATTTTTATGGAGATCCATCTCCATGGAAAGTGCAGAAAACGCCGCTGTTTACACTGCTGTCTTTCATAAACATATCTAAATATCCACCATCCCTTTTGTATGCCTCGCTTACTTTGGGCATCAGTTTTCTGGTGATGGCTATGGCGGATGGAGTAAAAAACAAGTTTGTCTCTATTATATCCGTCTATGGAAAAGTGCCGTTATTTTATTATCTCCTGCATTGGTACCTCGTGCATTCGCTGATGTTTGCCTTAATGTTTTATCAGGGATTTACGTGGAAGGACCTTCCTTTTGGTCCTTTCCAGTTTGGGCGGCCTGTTAATGGGTCGGGCGTTGAACTTCCGTATGTATATATGATCTGGGTGTTTGTGGTTATCGTACTTTATCCGCTCTGCAAATGGTATTCGGGTTATAAATCGGCACATCGCGAAAAACAATGGCTGCGATACATCTGAGTTGCCTTTTCCTATATCTTATTCGGGTAATTGCATTGGCTTTGGTCTGGTCTGATTTTAATAACTATTGTTTAACTTACCATTCTTCTGCTCCGGCAGACTATTTATCAAAACCCTGACTTATTGCTTTATCGTAACGTTCTATGAGCCCACTTGCTCCGCAGCCCTTTTACCATAAGCTTTCACATTCTCTGATCGCGCTGGCTCTGATTACGCTTACCATCTATCTCGGACAGGATATTATTGTGCCTTTGGCTATGGCCGGACTACTGGCTGTACTGCTCCGCCCGATCGAGAGCTGGCTGCTCCGTATGGGAATTCCAAAGGTGTTCGCCATAAGCCTGACCGTTACACTGGCCATCCTGCTTGTCGCAGGGCTGACGGTTGTACTGTCTATGCAAATCGCCGACTTTTCGGATGAATTGCCCAAATTGAAAAAGAATATCAACGATTTCTACCGGGAAATACGTCGCTGGATCCGCCGGGAATACAGCGTCAGTTATCGTCAGCAGGATCAATATCTTCAAAAAGCACAGACACAAACACTGGAAAATTTTCAGGGCGGAGATACACTGGGCGTTGTTACCGGCCCGCTTGGGACTTTGGTTTTACTGCCAATATATATCTTTTTACTGCTGTACTATCGCGCAATGCTTTTACATTTTATGGTAGAGGTTTTCACACAGAAACATAAAGCCAAAGTACATGAAGTATTAAGCGAAATTAAGTCCATTATCCAGAGTTACATGGTTGGATTACTGCTGGAAACCACCTGTGTTGCCGTCTTAAACTGCATAGGTTTATTGGTTTTAAATGTGCAGTATGCTATTCTGCTGGGCATTATGGCAGCCATTTTAAATCTTGTTCCGTACATCGGCGGGTTGGTTGCGATCGTGCTGGCTGTACTCGTTACTTTTATCAGTCACCCTGAAATCAATACCATTCTGGGGGTTGTGGGGATATTTCTGGTCGTTCAGTTTATTGATAACAACTTTCTGGTCCCGCTCGTTATTGGTTCAAAAGTTAGGATCAACGCGTTGGTATCCATCATCGGCGTGTTGGTTGGCGGTGCGATAGCCGGCATTTCCGGCATGTTTTTGTCCATCCCGGCAATAGCCATGTTAAAGGTAATTTTTGACCGTGTTGAAGGACTTGAACCTTGGGGAATACTGCTCGGCGACCAAACACCGGTTGAGGAAAGAGGTAGTATTTTCAAATTTGTAAAAAAGAAAAAGAAAGAAATCACCGACGACCCGACGGAATGACAATATTATGTAACCCTATTTAACTAAAAATCCGGGTAGCATCCAACTACCCGGACTACCATATATCTTAAAACCGGAGTAGATGAAGAGTCCGGACTGACAATACTTTTGCAGTGCATTTATCAAAAATCATTGTTCATGAATTTGTCTAAACTTTACATTTCGTTCTTTCTTTTTATTGCTGTGCCTATTGTCAAAGCACAGGAAATATCGCTTGACCCGGTTACGGTCACTTCTTCGCTCATTGAAAAAAGAGCTTCCGAGTCCGGCAGAAATATCGCGGTGATCAAGGGCGATTACTTTCAGAATCTTCCAGTTCACAGCATTGACGACTTGCTGCGTTATGTCCCGGGTGTCGAAATTCAGGCCCGCGGACCGATGGGCTCTCAGAGTGATATCGTTCTTCGCGGCGGAACCTACCAGCAGGTTCTGGTAATCATGGACGGGCTAAGACTCAACGATCCGAATACCGGCCATTTCAGCAGTTATATCCCCATAGCTCCATCGGAAATTGAACGCATTGAAGTATTGAAAGGTGCTTCCTCGGCAATATATGGTTCAGAGGCAGTTGGCGGTGTGATTTATATCGTTTCAAAAACTTTTGCTGCAAAACTCGCATCCGGACAGGATGATGCGGTTAAAAACAAAACGGCTGTTAACGCCTCGGCTTCCGGCGGTGAACATGGATACTTCGGTGCCAATGCCGGTGCCTTCATCCAGAGAAATAAGTTGGCGGCTTCCATTGGCGGTGTGACCAATAATGCAGATGGTGTACGTCAGCGTGGAACCAACGGGTATTTTCACAATAACACCTTATCCCTTTCTGCGAACTATGCGCTTTCACAGGCATGGAATGTTGCGCTCCGTTCTTCGTTTGATCACCGGGATTTTTCAGCTCAGAATTTCTACACGACTTCCAAAGCTGACACTGCCCAGGAAAAGGTTAAAACATTCTGGAACCAGATCAAGATCGGTTATAAAAAGGGCAAGTCTTCGTTTTCTTTTGACGCCGGGTATAAATTCGTACAGGATTATTACCTTTTCAATTCGGCTTCAATCCGTAATAACAGCAAATCGAAACTTTGGCAGGGATTACTTACCTGGCAGCAGATTTTGACCCCAACCACGACTGTGGTAGCCGGACTTAATTTCCAGAACAAAAACATTGTATCCAACGACCGCGGAGATCACTCCATCAACCAGCTTGCCCCGTTTGTTACTTTTTCTCAGAGAATCGGTGAATCATTTACTGTGAGCCCGTCCATCCGTTTCGACTGGCGGGAAAATATCGGAACCGAAGCCGTGCCCCAAGTCAACCTTTCTTACAAAAAAGAGCACTGGCAATTACGGGGAAGCGCCGGAAAAACAATCCGGGATGCAGATTTTACAGAACGTTATAACAACTACAACAAACCGATCGTAAGCAACGGAAGCAGCGTGGGTGATCCTTCACTGAAAGCAGAAAGTTCATTCAGTTATGAGGCCGGGGCAGACTGGTTCCTTACCAATGTGAAAATTTCCGGAACCTTCTTTCAGCGCCGTCAGAATAACCTGATCGATTATACGTCAACTCCCTATGCGCAGATGCCGCGGAAGGATAACCTTTCGCCAACCGGTACTTATGGATTGGCAAAAAATGTTGCCAGCGTTAACACAACGGGTGCCGAACTGGACTTTCAATATTCAAAGTCCCTTACAGACAACCAAAAACTATGGTTAACTACCGGATTAACCTGGCTTAACAGCGAAAGCAGTGAAGCAACGCCCTCTTTTTACATATCCTCACATGCCAAGTTCCTTGGGAATTTCTCAGCCTTATACCAGATTTCCAACCTCTCTTTCAGTGTGAACGGAATATATAAAAACCGCGCAAAACGTGAGGCAACAGCCATTGATGCCACCATTACCAGAGAGTATTTCGTCCTGAATGTGAGAGCAGAATATGCGGTGATCAAAAAAACACTCTCTGTTTTTGCACAGGCTGACAATCTTGGTGACAGAAAATACAGCGATTTGCTCGGTTCAAAAATGCCTGGAAGATGGCTAATGGGCGGTTTGAAATACACTTTCTCAAAATAATATCAATCAGCAGACTAAAACCCGCAGCCGATTTCTCTCCGAGAATATTGCTGCGGGTTTTGCTTTATATCCCGGTTAATATAAATCCATATTGAAAGTCCGTTCGTACATTTAGTAAAATAAACCGGTCCCTCGCGCCGAAATAAATTTTCCTATGTTACGTCTCCTTTTTGTGTTTTCACTACTTTCAGCCTTTATTTCCTACGGGCAATCGGACAGTGATAAGCCTGTCTCCTCAAAATCTGCTGCGATGAATGTTTATTTTATAAGTGGTTTAGGCGCAGATAAACGGGTTTTCAGCAAACTGAAACTGGACGAGCGTTTCAATGTACATTACATCGACTGGATCCCGCCCCGAAAAAAAGAATCGCTTCATGACTATGCTTCCAGGTTAACAGCGCAAATGGATACGACAAAACCTTGCCAGCTCGTTGGGCTTTCGTTCGGAGGGATCATCGCGTCCGAACTTTCCTCCATTATCCGTCCAGAGCAGATCATTCTTATTTCAAGTACGCCAACTAGCATTCCCGTTTCAAAATTCAACCGCGGACTGATCAAATTCCTTTTGCTAAGCCCGTTTGCTGCGCCGGTTCTCAAATCGGCCAATTCATTTACCTACAAATTTTTCGGAGCAGATACCCCTGAGCTCAAAACACTCTTGAAACAAATCCTGCACGACACCGACAGCAAGTTTTTGAAATGGGCACTGATCCAAATGAGTACGTGGAAACACCCCGTCAAAGTTGACCATGTATATCACATCCACGGCGTCGCTGACAAGTTAATTCCGCTCAAAATCGTGAAACCCGATGTTGTCATCGAAGGTGGCGGACATCTGATGGTTTATGCCCAGCATGAAGAAATTTCAAAAATATTGAATGCGCAATTAGCGCGTGCGGTGCGGTAAGAGCATTTCTTATAAAATATCTTAAATTAATATTACTTCCCACCCAACCTCGCTCACACTCTTTGTAGTTTATTTTATTGACAGGAAAAGCTTGTCTTTATTCTCTTCGTAAACTTTACTACAAATTGTCATGAAAGGAAAATTAGCCGTGGGAATTATTTTACTGGCGCTTATGCAGCTGGTAGCCTGTGAAAGAAATGATGTTGATATAGCAGCCGACAAAGTAAAATCTTCAAAACTGAATAGTCTGGAAGCCTCCAAGGTAACAGGGATTAAAAGAAAGGAGCCGGTAATCTTTACACTAACCGGTGATCTGGCTCTTACAAATTATCGGTGGAAGGTGACGCCCATGGAATATATCTTCATTAACAAAGGCAGCGTTAGTACGGCTATCACTTTTGATAAAGCCGGTACCTACATGGTCGTGGCACAGGATAGTATCACCCTTGATTCTGTATTTATCAATGTCGAAGTCGGGACAGATATTTATCAGGACGTACAGGAAAGCCTTACTGCTGATGAGGTGATCAGCGTCACACCCATTACTTATGCCGACTCTGCCTCGCATCTCGACTTCTCGGCTATCACAAAAAATAACTATTCGTGTTCAAATAATTCACTAACTTATTCTTTAGGTAAAAACGGCGACACCTACTTCATCAATTTCCGTGAGGTAAATATTCCGGCCGGCTGTACGGGTGACGCTTCCAAAGCTAAAAATGATATTATCTTTTATTGGCCCGTTAGTGAGAACAAGATTTACAATCTGGAAATAACACTGAACAACGTCACTTACAGCGGAACTTTTGAACGAAAAGGAACAAAATACGAATTCACCTGGCCCCATACGACAGGCGTAATCCTGACAAAAAAGTCACTGTGAAAAACCTGACAAACTGATTAACAAATCGCCGGCAGTTGCTCAACACTGCCGGCGTCTAAAGCATAAGCTTGGATAAATTAGAGGAAATATTAGCCGGTTGTAAACGCAGGGAGCGACAGAGTCAGGAAAAATTGTATCGTCAATTTTATCCTGTCCTGTTTGCGCTGTGCAAAAATTTCTTTGAGGACAAGCACGATATTGTCACCGCCATAAACAATGGCATGATGAAAGTTTTTAAAAATCTGGACCAATTTGACTCCCAAAAAGGCGAGTTTTTTAACTGGATGTACACAACCGTGAGAAACGCCGCGCTTACCATGCTGCGAGACCGCAAAACCCAGTCTTTCGATTATGATGAGATCAAAGAAAATATGTTTTTTGAAGCACGGGAAAATCCTTTTGAAAAACTGGAATACGACGATATTGAAGTTTACCTGAGCCAGTTGCCGTTGGCAACCCGTCGGGTTTGCTGCCTTTTTTATCTGGATGGGTTTTCGGTTAAGGAAATTACGGAGTCACTCGCGATCAGTGAGGGTACTGTAAAATGGCACTTGAGTGAGAGCCGCAACAGATTGAAAATTATTTTCGAAAAGTCATTGTAAAGGACTGTGAGCAAGAAAAACCTGCATATCAAAAAATACCTTAACGAGAAGTTACCTGAACCGGAAGTTCAGGCGGATGACGCGTGGGCACAAATGAACGATATGTTGGGCAACAACAGTCCGGCACCCGATTCGCAGGTTCCGGGTGATAGTCACTTCAGCTCTTTGTTAAAAGGTGGTCTTGGGCTTATAGCAATCCTTGGTATCGTCGGCTCAATCTGGTTTTTTCTTCCCGGAAATAACCAGAAAAACAAAGCAGCTCTAAAGTCAGAAAATCTGTCTCAGGATAAAAACACATCGCAATATCCTATCCGCACGGAACATGGAGAAGATACCAAAAATACCTTGACCAAGCGTGAGACTATCAAAGACAGTTCCGGCTCAATCTTCTCTCCGGATGAAAACAAGAATGGGAAAAAAACTACTGTTTCAATGAATGAGCAGCCGGACAAATTACGACCTGATAAAAATTCAGCTATTATTACAAATCCATCAATACAGCCTAAAAAAGAATATTTTACCTCAAAATCTGTAAAAAAAGGCGCTGATACGCACACGGTTCAATCAGGTCATTCTGGGTCTGAAAGCCATGTATCCTCCTCTACTAAATTTGAAAGACAGCAAAAAGTTGAAAACAATGTAACCAGGAATAACACGACTAGAAACACCCAGCCCAATGTTGTACCCTTGGAAAGAAGTAAGAGCACAGACCAAAATAACAAATCGCAGAACAGAACACCGGGAGACAGAGCAACAGGACTTGACTATAGTGACGCCCATATTCAGAAAAATACTGATAACACAGGTAAACAACCTATTTCAGGATTCATTGAAAATCAGGATGTATCAAAGAAAGTTGCATTTTCAGTTCAAAATCTAACACCCAAGTCTGTTCATTTCAATAATTTAAGCAAAAATCTGGCAAAAATTGTAAAGTATAACTCCGTTACTGCGCAGCAAAAAACGAGCTCTTCCAAGGAGAAGAAGGCATTATTTGAGACCTTGCACGTCGGTTTGGAATGGAATGCCGCCTCTGCGCTGAATAGCACAAAATACATTTTTACCGCAACAGACAGCACAAACAAACCCTATATGTTGCTGATCCCGGGAATTTGGCTAAGTAAGGATCTCACAGAAAACCAATCTTTGACATTGAGTTTTTATGCAAATCAGACCTATTTTGGGGGATTAAAACGCATACAAAGAATTGGTGCCGATTCGGCTACCTTTCACGAAAACATCAATCTGATCAAAGCAGCGGGAATCAATCTTTCACTGCAATACAATTATCATGTTATTTCGAAACTGGGAGTTTCGGCTGGTGTTTCTTACAGTCCGCTACGAAGTGCTCTGGCACAAAGCGACGTGGAAAATTATCTGGGTGAGATTCTACCTGGCCCCAAACTTCTGCTTAAAAAAGACAACATAGCTCAGTACATGAAAACGAATCTTTTCATGGTAAAAACTGGCCTGACCTTCACGCCGGGCCGCTATCAGTTGGGGATCAATCTGCTTATTCCATTCTCGAACCTTTCCGTCACACCTACTTCTTCAATGAAAACAGTAAACGGACAATTCTTCTTCCGTTTCAGAATTAAATAAAACATCCCCCTCAAAAACGGTTAACACTGCCAACCGCCACATATTACTATCTCAAAATATAATTACACTAATACAAGATCCGCTATTTTAATTTGGATTCGTTCCAATGTATCGATAGCTTTGCGGCTTATTAAGACTAATTATATTTAAGTGCATCCCAAAATGAAACGATTTTCTATTATACTATCCTTAACATTGACGGTCTGGTTAGTATCCTACAACGCCTTTTCGCAGTCAAACGGGCGTATTAGAGGTGTTATCAAAACTTCTGACGGCGTTGGTGCCGAGTTTGTCAATATTGGTCTGAAAGGCATCGCAAAGGGCTCAACAGCAAATGCAAAAGGAGAATTTGAAATCAAAAACATTGAAGCTGGAAAATATATACTGATTGCCTCGTTCATCGGGCTTGAAACAAAAGAGATTGCTGTTCAGGTAAACTCAGGCGAAACAACGACTTTGGGCGATATCACACTGGCAGAAAATGCCAAGACATTGACCGAAGTCGTGATCAGCGCGCAAGGGAAACTGCAACGCGAATCGAGCGAGTACGTTTCTAAAATCAATCTGAAAAACCTGGAAAACCCTCAGGTTTATTCAACCATCACAAAGGAATTATTACGGGAGCAACTCGTTTTCAGCATCGACGATGCATTGAAAAATGCCCCGGGGATCGGTAAAATGTGGGAAGCAACCGGGCGTAGCGGAGACGGAGGAAGTTATTACGGTTCCCGCGGATTTATCGTGCAAAGCAAATTGAGAAATGGAATTGCCGGAAACGTTTCTACCAAAATTGATGCAGCAAACCTTGAAAGCATCGAAGTGATCAAAGGCCCGTCGGCAACGTTGTTCGGAAGTTCATTAACTTCTTATGGTGGTTTGATCAATCGTGTTACTAAAAAACCATATGCCAAGTTTGGTGGAGAAATTGCCTATTCAACAGGAAGCTGGGGATTTAACCGCATCAGTGCGGATGTAAACACGCCGCTGGATTCGGCAAAAAACATTCTTCTGCGTGTCAACACGGCGTATAATTATGAAGGAAGTTTCCAGGATAACGGGTATGGTAAAATGTTTGCCTTTGCGCCGAGCCTGACTTACAAAGTCAACGAGAAGTTATCATTCAATATTGATGCTGAACTTTATAGCGGGCAAAATCAGGGCAACACAATCTTCTTTTTCCCGTATGGTCAGACCATTGCAAGCCTGGGCGTTAACAGAGCCGACCAGCTGGACATCGACTACAAACGTGCTTTTTCAAGAGGTGATCTTGCCCAGACTTCAAGGAATACCAACTTCTTTGGTCAGATGAACTACAAGATTTCTGAAAACTGGACTTCTTCAACCAATTTCACTTCCACAAACAGCTATTCCGACGGAACAAATCCCTATTTCTACCTGCTGAGTAAATCCACTGTAACAAAAAATCCGGCAGATATTGGCCATGGTTATATTTCGAGGGAGGATCAGTCCACTTCCAACAGCAGGGATCGCGTTGTTGAAATTCAGCAAAACTTTAACGGTGATTTCGAGATTGCCGGCATGAGAAACCGTTTTCTGGGTGGTCTTGACTTTTTCCGCAATAATTCAGACCAGGTTTTCAAAAGCGTAAACATTGATACTGTTGCAACGACAGGTACGATCCCGACTTATGATTATTTCAATGATAAAACACTGGAAGCTGCTTATCTAAGCGGTAGAGGTTCTGTGTATCCATACAATTATGTGACCAATACATACAGCGCTTATGTATCTGATATATTGAACATTACGGACAGACTGATCGTTTCTGCCGCGTTGCGTATCGACTATTTCGACAACAAAGGAGCTTACAATATCACAACGGGCAAAAGTTCAGGCGGTTATAACCAAACTGCTTTCTCTCCGAAATTTGGTTTGATTTATATGCCGATCAAAGATGTTGTTTCGGTGTTTGCCAACTATCAAAACGGTTTTACCAATAAGGTTGGAAGCAGCTTCGCCGGAGAAACTTTCAAACCGGAGCATGCTAACCAGACAGAAGCAGGTGTAAAACTGAACGCATTTAACGGAAAACTAAGCACGACGTTAAGTTATTACGATATTCAGGTGTCAAATCTGATCCGCAGCGACGTCGCTCATCCAAACTTTTCGGTGCAGGATGGAACGCAGCGCAGCAAGGGTGTAGAAGCAGAAATCAACGCAAACCCTTTACGCGGTTTTAATGTGATTGCCGGTTTTTCCTACAACGATTCAAAATTTGAAAAAGCGGACGAAGACGTTGTGGGCTTGCGCCCCTCAACAGCAATGTCTCCTTACATAGCCAATTTATGGCTTAGCTACCGTATCCCTTCCGGTATGGTTCGCGGACTGGGATTTGGGTTTGGCGGAAATTATGCGAGTGACAATAAAGTAGTTAACAGCAGAAGTCAGGGTGTTTTCATTTTGCCGGAATATACGATCTTGAATGCAACAGCATTTTACGAGCAATCCAAATTCAGATTTGGCGTGAAGGTGGATAACATCACAGATAAAAAATACTGGATCGGCTATACGACCGTGAATCCACAAAAATTGAGAAGCATAACAGCCAGTCTTTCGTTCAGGTTTTAAGTCTGGCCAGACCGACTTTCAGGTCAACAAGATAAATTTTACTTCCCGTATTCCGGTTTCAGCCGGGATACGGGATTCGTGTTAAAAAGTTGCATTCATTTCAAATTCATTCACCATGAAAAAGGCAATACATTTTCTCCACCTATGGCTCGGACTCGGCTCCGGACTAATCGTGTTTATTCTCGCCGTAACGGGCTGTATTTATGCCTTTCAGGAAGAAATACAGAATGCGACGCAGTCTTACCGTTACGTAGAGCCTCAAAAAAAACCTTTCCTGGCTCCGTCCCGGTTCAGGACCTTAGCTGAAAAAGCATTGCCGCACAAAAAGATTCACAGTGTCCAGTATGCCGATTCCAAAACGGCGGTGGTCATTACCTTTTTCAGTTTTGAGCCTGAATATTATTACCTGATGTATGCAAACCCATACACCGGCGAAATATTAAAAATCAAAGATATGGACAGCGATTTTTTCCGGTTCATTCTGATGGGACACTATTATTTATGGCTTCCGCCTAATATTGGACAACCCGTCGCGGCCTCTGCCACACTTATCTTTGTCTTTATGCTGATCTCTGGTTTTGTGCTGTGGTGGCCCAAAAACAAGGCTGCTTTAAAACAAAGATTTAAAGTTAAATGGGATGCGCAATGGAGAAGAAAAAATTACGATCTGCATAATGTACTCGGATTCTACGCCATCCCGATCGCCCTTATTATTGCCTGCACAGGCCTGATTATGGGTTTTCAGTGGTTTTCAAAAAGTGTGTACTGGGCGACATCCGGAGGAGATTCAATGACAGAGTTTTATGAACCCGAGTCAAAAGGAAAACCTGTTGTGGGTTCAAAAACATCAGTTGTTGATTTTCTATGGGAGAAAACGAAAGCAGAAAATCCGGCGGCAGAGACCATCGAAATGCATTTTCCGGAAACCAGTAAATCGACCATTGCAGCCGTTACCAATACTATCGCGGGCACGTACTGGAAATGTGATTATATTTATTATGACCAGTATACCCTTAAACCCGTTCCGGTCACGCATAATTTCGGACGTTATCACGACAAACTAACGCTGGCGAACAAGATTATGCGAATGAATTACGACATTCACATTGGCGCTATCATTGGTCTGCCAGGAAAAATACTGGCCTTTATCATTTCATTCATCACCGCAAGCTTACCCGTAACCGGTTTTATCATCTGGTGGGGACGAAGAAAAAAGAGCAAAAAACCAAAGGTAAGGTTGGGGCAAAAGGAGTTTGTCTAGTTTTTTTTAACGCAGAGTTTGCCGAGCGGTCGCCGCCCGGTTTAACGTAGAGTTCGCAGAAGAATATAAACACAAACTCACCGTAACTCTGCGAGAAACTCCCATTAACTCTGCGTTTAAATTTAACCTCGTTACCCAATGATTTTAAGAACAAATAGTGAGAATCCGGATTTTATTCAGTTAACTGGCAGGCTTGATGTAGAACTTTGTCGGATTTACGATACCAATCCGGAAGACTACGAGGAGTACAACCGCATTACCGATCTTCATACGGTTGTGGTTGCCTATGAAAATGACCAGGCTGTTGCTTGCGGCTGTTTCAAAATTTTCGAGGAGAACACGGTGGAAATCAAACGCATGTTTGTAGATGATAATCAGAGAGGAAAGGGCATTGCATCTGCTATGCTGGCTGAACTCGAAACCTGGGCGAGAGAGCTTGGTTATGAAAAATCAGTACTTGAAACCGGAAAAGGACAGCCAAATGCGATCAAACTTTACCAGAAATACGGTTATCAAATCACTGAAAATTACAACGAAAGTGATGATTTGAACATCAGCGTCTGCCTGGCGAAAACGCTATAAAAAAAGTGCGTAAAACCGGATGATTTCACGCACTCAATATGATCCTGTTTCCCTAAGCTAAATTTGCAAACTGGTTAATACTAACCGTCGCTTTTAAGTCATGCAAAAGGCTGAACAATCCGAAAAAGGTACGGTTGATATAAATAAAATGTTTGGAACCACGGTTCACATTCATCTTTCTCAACTGTTTGTCATTGGCATATTTCTCACCCAGTTCCACCAATTTTCCAAAAAATACCTCATCCGAAAAATCAAATGTTTCGGCCTGAAACGGCTGCGTGAACAACGTCAGGATTTCGTGAAAAAGTTTCCCAAAATAGGCAGTTTCTTCCGGCGTATCTTTGTCCGTCAGAATTTCCAGTTCGAATAACCTGCTACGGAAAAACTCAGGATTGTTGATATTTTCCTTTTCGGCCAACTCAAAATAAGGCGTATAAAACGCCTCCGGAATTTCCTTCATACAGCCGAAGTCGATTGCAATCAGATTCTGGTCCTTATCCACCAGAAAATTCCCCGGATGCGGATCGGCATGCACCTTTCTCAACTGATGCACCTGGAACATATAAAAATCCCAAAGTGCCTGTCCGATCTTGTTCAAAGCTTCCTGTGAAGGGTTGCTTTTCACAAATTCAGATAAGTGAATGCCCGTCATCCAGTCCATCGTGATCACCCGCTCGCAGGAGAATTCTTCGTAATATTTCGGAAAAACAAGATTTGGAATATGCGCACACGCATCCCCTATCTCCTGGCTTTGGGCAATTTCAAGGATATAATTGGTTTCTTCGGTCAGTTTATTTTCAACTTCCTTAAAATACTTGTCAGAATCCTTACTCTGGATGTTGAACATCTTCATCGCAATCGGTTTCACCAAAGCCAGATCAGAAGTAATACTTTCTGCAACGCCAGGATACTGGATTTTAACAGCCAGTTCCCTCCCATTGGACGTCGCCTTATGCACCTGTCCGATACTCGCGGCGTTAATCGCATTGGGATTAAATGAATCGAATAAATCCAGCGGCGATTTCCCGAAATATCTTCTGAACGTTTTGATCACCAGCGGAGCCGACAAAGGCGGAACTGAAAACTGCGACAGCGAGAACTTTTCCACATAAGCCTGCGGCATAAAACTTTTTTCCATGCTAAGCATCTGAGCCAGTTTCAATGCGCTGCCTTTCAGATTTTTTAAGCCATCATAGATATCTTCCGCATTGTTGGAATTCAGATTATCCCGCGCAGATTCAGGATTCGTTATTTTCTCACCGTAATATTTCAGATAATTCCCCCCGATTTTTACGCCGGTGGTAATCAATTTGGATGCACGCTGAATTTTTGAAGTAGGTATGCTATCTATTGTTTCCATTAACTACCTCAATTTTTCTTTAATTAAAAATTTGCCAAAGTCGATCACACTTTCCAGCGGTGTGGTATCAATCAGATCAAAAGTGGCACGGATTGATTTCTCGATGAAAAGATCCGTTTTCTCAAACGCAACCGATTCATCGTCCAGCCAAAATTTAAGCGTTACCAAAAGTTGTATCCATGCTCCTTCTTCCAGGCTGTCCTGCTGCACTTTATGGATACGTTCGCTTTTCACTTTCAGATATCCCTGACTGATCCCGGCTATAAACTCTTTGAAATGTGTCCTTAATTCTTTGAGTTTCAACAACCCGTTCAGTTTGCTGCGATCACTTTTCAAAGCAAAAACAACATAACTCCGGTTGGCCGTCAGTATTTCGAAAAACGTGTAATAATAAGTCAGTAATTTATCCTTAAAACCAAGCGCATCCACTTCGGTGCTTTTGTTAATAAGTTCAACGGTCATTCTGTGGAAATTCACGAAAACCGATTTTTCAATCGCCTCAATGGATGAGAAAAAGGCATAAAAATCCTTCTCGACAATTCCGTTTTTCTTACAGAATAAATAAACTGATTGAGGCTTTTCGTTATTTTCCAGACAGTAATGAATGTACATCCCTGTGATACCGGCGGCTGTAATTTCTTTAATTTTTGTTGCCATCTTTTTTTGAATTAGCACATCAACACGATGATTTCCACTAAATTTAAACGAAAAAAGGATATTATTCTTATTGTTTGGTCCTGATACCGCGTAGAATTCCTGATTTAAATACAACCAATCGTAATTATTTGAAACAGTAAAATTCTGCTTCACCCACTTACGCTAACAGCTTCTGAACCATACCTATGCGATTTAAAGATCTCGTAAGAATACTTTTAATATGCTGCCTATTTGCTAACACCATCGGGTTGATTTTCATTACAGAATGGGTCCAAAAAGTTTTTGCAAACTGGCAGCAGGCCATCCTTCTGGGCCTTTTTATTTTTGGTATGGAGTGCCTGCTTTTTGTAAGATTACTTAAACCTTATCGGTCAGAGTTGTCTTATCATACTCTATTTTCCTGGACAAAACTCGCTGCTGCCCTCGTCATGGGGCTGATCGTATGGGCAGCCGTGCAACTATGGACCTCGCGCGTCTTCGGCACCGCTCCCGAACTTCCTCCGACAGCACGAGTCGTCAAGTATGCGCTTATCTTCCTTTTCAACACATTACCCAACGCACTTATTGAAGAATTCATCTTTCGGTTTTTACCGGCACATTATGCTGATAAAAAGGGGATTTCCCGACAAAAACTTATTGGACTGGGAATAGCCTCCGCGATCATTTTCAGCCTTTGCCATGTGTCTGTATATATCCTTCGCGACCATACGGCATGGGCCGATTTATATTCTACCTTATTAAATGCGTTCTTCTACGGAATGGTCTATTTCTTCATTTACATCCTTACCGACAATTTGTTTTTCACTGCACTGATTCACGCTTTTGGCAACAACCAGTTACTCCTGGTCAACACACCCGGGTTTGAGCCGTTCTATTTTTATACATTTATTTTCATAACGCTGGTCTGGTTCGCCGGGAAAACGTTCAGCAAAGGGCTCAGATAAGTTACCAGGCATTAGTCAAAATGATTTTGCCGATATGGTCGCTGCTTTCCATCAGCTCGTGTGCTTTTGCCGCCTCAGGCAGTGGAAACTCACGAAAAATAACCGGCTTAAACTTGCCTTCATTCATTAAGGGCCAAACATTTTCCAAAATCTCGCGCGTCAAAGCGGCTTTAAACCCGACATCCCGATTTCGAAGCGTGCTTCCCGTAATAGTGAGTCTGTTTTTCATGATCAGCCCAAAATCAACCTCATCCAAGGGCTGCCCCTCCACCTGCCTCACCTTGTTCCCCTTCATGGTATTGATAAAAACCAGCCGGCCATCAATGCGCAACAGCCTTATATTTTTTGGAATGTAATCTCCGCCGATCATATCAAGAATCACATCTGCTCCCTGGGATTTTAGAACTTCTTCAAAATTTTCGTTTTTATAGTTAACACAAAGATCGGCGCCAAGCGAAATACAGGCCTCGCATTTATCGTCAGATCCCGCCGTAGCGAAGACCTTTGCTCCCAATGCTTTGGCCAGTTGAATAGCCGTGATCCCAATTCCACTGCTTCCACCATGCACCAGAAAGTGCTCTCCGTTTTTGAGAGCTCCTCTCTGGAAAACATTATGCCAAACTGTAAACACCGTTTCCGGCAGCGAAGCCGCCTCAGCAAAACTGAAATGAACAGGAACCGGCAAACAATGATGCGCATGCACAACCGCATACTCCGCATAACCACCACCGGCAAGCAACGCGCATACAGCATCTCCCGGCTTCCAGTTTTCTACCGAAGCGCCACATGTTTCGATAATACCGGCCACTTCCAGTCCCGGGATATCCTGCGGCGCACCCGGTGGTGGCGGATAGTTGCCCTTACGCTGAAAAACATCCGGACGATTTACCCCAGCCGCATAAACCCGGATTAAAACCTCGTCATCCTGGACAACGGGTACCGACCGCTCATCAACAACCAAAACCTCCGGCCTCCCCGGTTTTGTAATCACCACTGCCTTCATAAAAATTGTATTTTACCACCGACATAGGAGACAACCCAAGACTCATCTATTGGCAATCTTAGGTTACCTCATATGCCTAAGGTGGTAGAAAAAATAAAATAGTATCTAAAAGATGTCCTTTCCGAATGGAGCAAATGACAGGCTCATCAGCTTGAAATGTTGCTTTGCGAAAGGTAAACCGATGATGGTTATGGCGAGTAAGATACCGAAGACAAGATGCGTCAATGCAATCCAGATACCTCCCAGGAAAATCCAGACGATATTAAAAATCGTTGATAAACAGCCACTTTCCCCCGGTACTTCACGCACCTCACGACCAAAAGGCATGAGCGTAAGAATACCAATTTTGAAACACTGGATACCAAACGGAATACCGATGATGGTCGCACAGAGGATCAAACCTGATAGAAAATATTCGAAAGCCACGATTAATCCGCCGAATATCAGCCAGATAATATTTCCAATTAGACTCATAAGTTACCATTAGATAAGTTAGACAAAGCATTCTTTTTTTTCGTATTTAAATAATGTATTCTTGCAAATTGAATAACCCAAGCCTACAATGTCTGTGCCCCAACTCTACGAACGTGTAATAGAAAAAATCACACCGTTCAGGATATTAATTTTCTTCTCAATCGTATTATTTCTACCAAAAGCACTGATTGAAAATCCAAGCGGAGGTGTTGATCCATCCTGGAAGATCAGTATCAACATGGCTTTACATCAGGGCCTTGTTTTTGGCAAAGACTGGGTCTTTACGTATGGTCCCCTGGGTTTCCTGAGCACACGCGTACCGACTTACATCGGGATCATGCCGATACTAATCTATGATATTTTTGTGATAGGTGTACTGTTTTATATTCTCAAATACACCTTCAAATCACTGAATAATACCGTCAAATGGCTTGCGGTGCCTTATTTTATTATGATGATTTCTCATAATTCCGAGGCGACGTTTCAGCTTTTTACCCTGTTCATATTCCTGGTTTTTCATCACTACCGAACCCAAACCATTATTTCTCTGGCACTTGCCACCACGATTTCGGTGCTGATTTTTTTCATAAAGTTAAATCTGGGAATTGTAGCTTCCGTTATTTTGTATGCTTATTTCGTGCTGGCAATAGTCTCGGATACCAAATCTTTTCTTAAAATTGTCGCTTTCTGGGGTTATCACCTGGGATTGGTTTTAATACTGGGACAAATCTTTCATGTTGATCTTGTCAACTACGTCAAAGGCGCGCTCAGTATTATCAACAATTACAACGATGCCATGTTCAGCGTCGATTTCGTAAATCTGACAGCCCGATATGCGTATTTCAATATCGCCCTGGCTGTCATCGTTGTGCTTAGCTTCGCTGTCTTTTTTATTTATTCCTTGCCCCTGATTCTCAAAAGCCGTTCGGATATATTTATTCTGCTCGTGATGCTATTTGCCTGGTATCTTGGATTCAAGCAAGGATTTACACGGTTCGGTTTTGCCGGTATGTCGTATCCGTTTTTTTACGGCGCACTTTTCGTGGGGATATCCTATCTCTTCATTGAAAACACGACTTTAAAAAGCAGGCTTGGTGATGTATTCATGGTTTTCCTGCTTATTTCACCATTTGTAAGCACCGGAATAGGATTTGCATTTAATAAATTGACACTGCCTTATCAGGATGTAATCTTTTCAAACCTTCCGTTCCAGCAGCAGGTAAGCAACGAAAAAAATCGGGTTGAGTACCATATCGACTCCAAAATCAGCCAGAATTTCAAAGGAAAAACAGTTGACTTTGTGCCTTATGAAATTTCATATGCGTTTTTTAACGATTTGCATTATAATCCACGACCGGCCATTCAGTCGTATCAGGCCTATAACAATTACCTGACGAGCCTGAATTATGCAAAATACCTTTCGCCGACAGCACCCGATTATGTACTTTATACCGTACCGGGCCCAACGGATGTGCAGCGATATAATTTTTGGAGCGATTCGAAAACAACGCTGGCTATGCTTCAAAACTATAACTACGATACCACAACCATCAGCAAGGATACGCTTCAGGTGGTAAAAAAACGCAGCCGGCATTTTCAATTGGTCAAGTCCAACATTAAGGATCTGGCATTTAAAATCGGGGAAGAAGTACCGGTTTCGCAGGCCAATAAATTAACCTGGATTGAGATCAAGGTTAAATATTCCCTTTGGGGAAAGATCATGCGCGTGCTGGTGCAGCCTCCTGTTTTGCGTGTGAAAGCTACCTTCGAAGATGGAAAAACGGAAGTTTTTAAAGCGATTATCTCTGAAATTGACGGCGGAGTATTTTTAAAGAAACTTCAAACCAACATCGAAGCAGAGCATTTTTTCAGAACAAGGGGACAAAATAAATCCATAACCCGGCTGCAATTTCTTCAAAACCATGCAGGTTTTGAAGATGACATCACGGCCCATCTCTACGATGTTTCCTTTCGTTAATCCGTTTCCAAAACCTCGTTTTTAGTTAATTTTACAAATTCCCTTTTTTAATTTCCTTCGCCGCAAAGTCAACAGCTCTTGCCGTAAGTGCCATGTACAACAGCGAAGGACTTTGATTACCTGTGCTCGTCATACAGGCGCCGTCCGTTACAAAAACATTTTTACAGTGATGAAGCTGGTTCCATTGGTTAAGCATGGAAGTTTGAGGATCTTTCCCCATCCGACAGCCTCCCATTTCGTGAATATCCAGTCCGGGAGCCTGTTTGTTATCATGCTGACTGATGTTTTTGCACCCTGACTTTTCCAGCATTTCGGCACTTTCTTTGAGGAAATCTTTGATCATTTTTTCATCGTTGTCGTCGTAACCAACCGAGGTTATCAGCAACGGAATCCCCCATTCATCCTTTTGATCTTTACTCAACGATACCTGATTTGACGCTTTGGGAATGGTTTCCCCCTGCATGTACATATATACTTTCCAGCCACCGGGCTTGGTCATAACATCTTTAAAACCTTTGCCAAAAGTCTGTTCCCCGGCTCCGGTTCCTCTCGTGCGGTAAGCGCCCATGAATGTCGTAAAGCCGCCGACATAATCGGTATCCTGTTTATGCAGGTTCCGATAATTAGCCAGGATAGGCTCTGTCGGGTTTCTTCCAAAATAATATTTATCCTCAAAACCATCCATATCTGCCGCCACGGATGCCCGGTAATTGTGAAAAGCAACGTATTGGCCAAGTACGCCCGAATCATTTCCAAGGCCGTTTGGAAAACGCTCTGATTTTGAATTAAGTAAAATAAGATTGCTGTTCAGCGCAGAAGCGTTCAGGAAGATCACTTTGGCAGTGTACTCAATAACCTCCTTCGTTTTGGCGTCGATGATTTTAACACCGCTTGCTTTGCCTGTTTTGGGATCATAAATAATGGAGTGAACCACCGAATGCGGTCGCACAGTGAGATTTCCGGTTTTCTGTGCCCATGGTAATGTTGAACTTACGGAGCTGAAATAGCCGCCATACGGGCATCCCCGCATGCAGAGGTTTCTCGCCTGACAGGAGCCTCTGCCCTGTTGCAAATGCACTTCTTTCGGTTTGGTCAAATGCGCCCATCTTGCATGTACCAGAAACCGGTCCTTATAATTTTCCTTAATCTTGTCCCTGACCAGCGTCTGTACACAGTTCAGTTCGAAAGGTGGTAAATATTCACCATCCGGCATGGCTTCAAGTCCATCCTTGTTGCCGCATACGCCAATAAATTCCTCTACATGACTATACCAGGGCGCTACATCCTGATAACCGATCGGCCAGCCAATACCATATTTAAAACGCTCGGGAGCGGTAAATTCAAACGCACTCCACCGCTGGCAAGCCCTGCCCCAGGTCAGCGATTTGCCTCCAACCTGATAACCGCGGATCCAGTCGAAAGGTTTTTCCTGGATGTAGGGATGATCCTTATCCTGCACAAAAAAATGTTTGGTATCGTCTCCAAAACCAGCCGCCTTGCTGATCAGCGGGTTTTCATCCAAAAACTTTTTCGTCAGATTGCCACGATGTTCAAACTCCCAGGGATTCAGATGCGCCGTCGGATAATCCTTGTTGTGCTCCACATTTCGTCCCCGCTCCAAAACGAGCGTTTTTAGTCCTTTTTCACAAAGTTCTTTCGCTGCCCATCCACCGCTGATGCCTGACCCGATCACGATCGCATCAAAACCATTGCCCGAAATGCTCCCGGATGTTTCTTCCTTTACCGTCATAACCTTTTATTTTTGATCGAAAATGATTGAAGCCGACGTTGTCAGTTTTGAAGCAGCATCCTGATCAGAAAAAACAACTGCGTTGGCATGCGACTGAATGATGGTGCCCGGAATCTCACGGGTTATTCTCTCTTCCAAAACCTTGGCCAGAATAGTTGCCTTTTTCTGGCCTGATATGATTAGAACAGCCGTTTTTGCTTCGGTAAAATGTTGCAGACCCAACGTGAGCCCGTCTGTTAGCTGGGTGTTTTTTTGGAAATATTTCTGAGCTACTGTCACCGTGAGCGGGTCCAGTTCGGTGCGGTGGGCATAAAGGTTAAAATCTGTCCCGGGTTCATTCAGGCCAATGTGCCCATTCATGCCCAAACCGACCATCATGAGGTCGATCGGGCCGTTTTCACGGATGTAATCATCCATTCTTGCACATTCACCTTCGGGATCATCGGTCAGACCATTAAAGAAAACAACCTGCCCGGAACGGATGTTTAACGGGATAAAAAAATGGAAATTCAGATAATGTTTGCAGCTTCCTTCATCGTTTTCATCCATGCCTATCCACTCATCCAGTCCCACAAAACGGCATTGAGCGAAATTTACCGTGCCTTGTAAACCATATTCTACCAGATATTTCAGCACCAGCGTCGGGGAATCTCCCGAAGGAAAACATAATAACGAATCCGGTTTTAAACGGATCTGTTCGGCAATCAGATCGGCTGCTGCTTTCGAGCTCGTTTCCTTATCAGGATATATATTCAGTTTCATGAAGTTCTTTTTCTAAACAAAGAACAAAATGAAATTTTATTACTAATTATTCACAATAAAAGTCAAATTCAAGATACTTCTTATCGCCAATTATCAATTTTAAGTTTTTGAAAAAACTCTTCTTCTTCCAGCTCGCGGACTTCTCCCGGATTCAGACCGTCAAGTACCATATCTTCAATGGAGATTCGGATAAGTCGTTTGCAGCGGTGACCGGCCGTTTGCACCATTTTTCGTACCTGATGATATTTACCTTCGGTCAGTGTAATTTTCAGCCAGCTGTGCGGAATGTCTTCCCTTTCAGGGGAGCGTTTGATCAGCCCTTCCGGCTTTTCTACAATTTCAACTTCGCAAGGTGTGGTAGTCCAGAATACATTTCCTTTAATCAGGATCGGAATACCGGTTCTGAGCAAATGCAGCGTTTCTTCGCTCACAACGTTCTTTACGTGCGCAATGTAAGTTCTCTTGTGCGGTACTTCTCCCTGAAACAACAACCGTGTCACCTTTTTATTGGTGGTCAGCAAGAGCAAGCCTTCCGAATGGCTGTCAAGCCGGCCAATCGCATGGGTTCCCTCCGGAAAATCATAGGACAAATCACCAAGCAAACCCACACTGTCGGGGCTGATAAATTGCGAAACCATATTGGCAGGCTTATTCAGAATAAAATAACGATGTTTCGGCTGGGTCATGAATAGAGTACTTCGGCAGATATTTTGCTCAAAGATTGTTCATTTTTATAAGAAAATACGACAGGAATATTATCTCAGTTGTTTCAATAGATGTCGATGCGGGTTTTGTACACCTTACTACGATGGAGCAAAACGGGTATTTTTCTCCCGAATCTGACTTAATTCCTTAACCTCCCGTTCACTACTGAATACCAGTTCTAATTTGTATTATTGTGAATGACAGGCCGCATTTTCATCGCGTTATTTATTGTAAAATGAATTGGGAAAAATTACTCTCGGCAAAACGCTGGGGAAGCGAAGACAAAAACATCGAAGACCAGGCAGAAGCCAGGTCTGAATTTCAGCGTGATTACGATCGGTTAATATTTTCGTCCCCGTTTAGGAGGCTTCAAAACAAAACACAGGTATTTCCGTTACCCGGCAGTATTTTTGTCCATAACCGGTTAACACACAGCCTTGAAGTGGCCAGTGTAGGCCGTTCATTAGGCCGCATTTTTTATAACCGGCTGAAAAAGAGCCGGCCCGATTTGGATGAAGAACTTCCGCTGATCAGTGAAGTTGGGAATATTGTGGCAGCAGCTTGTCTGGCCCATGACCTGGGAAACCCGGCTTTCGGACACTCCGGTGAGGCGGCCATCTCGTACTATTTCACCAACGGAGCCGGATCAGTTTACAAGGATAAAGTAACCGAAGCGCAGTGGGAAGATCTTACCAATTTTGAAGGAAATGCCAACGCATTCCGTATTCTCACCCATCCGTACGCGGGAAAAGGTTATGGCAGTTTTGCGTTAACCTATTCCACACTGGCATCCATTGCAAAATATCCCTGCGAATCACTGGCAGGGCACGATAAGTCAAAGATTTACAGAAAAAAATATGGCTTTTTTCAATCTGAACAGGCAGGTTTTGTAAAAATTGCAACAGAGCTGGGTTTAACAAAAGTCGAAAATGAACGGCTGATTTATAAGCGGCACCCGATCGTCTATCTGGTGGAAGCTGCGGATGATATTTGTTACAATATTATTGACCTCGAAGATGCCCACCGGCTGAAAATCCTGTCTTACAATGACGTCGCGGCGCTGCTTTTACCGCTATCCAATGATGCAAAAATAGAAGAACGGCTGGCGGATATTGATGATGACGATGCCAAAATCAGTTTGCTGCGTGCCAAAGCAATCAATACGCTGATCGGCGCCTGCTCTGAGCTTTTTTATACAGAACAGGAATCCATTCTGGCAGGAGATTTCAACAATAGTCTGATTGACCGGATTAATGAGCCTTTGCGCTCGGTTATGAAAAACATTGAGACGATTTCAATTAAGAAGATCTACAACTATTCGTCCGTGGTGCAGATCGAAGTCGCAGGTTACAAGGTTATGGGCGGACTTTTGGAAGAATTCATCCCGGCTTATCTGAATAACAACTCACATTATTCAAAAAAACTGGTCGAGCTGATCCCTAAACAATTTATCACAAACGCAACCGATGAATATTCAAAAATCCAGACCGTTTTAGATTTTGTTTCCGGGATGACGGACCTTTACGCGGTGGAATTATTCCGAAAAATCAAAGGGATTTCGTTCCCTTCCATCAGCTAAAAAACAACACAAATTATGTAACCAAAAGTGAGAAAAATAGCTGTATTCTAATTTCTTAACAGCTCAAAAACTTTCATTATCTTGTATCCCTATTCCGGTTTTTCAAACGATTTTTACTCAACATGAAAATAGAACAGCTCGTCTATACCGGTGAACATTCCGTTGACCGGTTTACAATAAATCCCAGCCTGATTTTCGCTTTCGGAGACCGAGAAATTCTGGAAAATCAGCTTTTGGTACAAGACCTTATCCAAAACTATCCGAACGCCATTTTCTCTGGCTGCTCCACAGCGGGCGAAATTATCGGAGAAACCGTGACAGACGGAAAAGTGATCGTTACCGCGATTGAATTCGAAAGCGTTACGATGCAATCAGCGAAAGTTTCTTTGCAGGATATCGAATTCAATAGTTTTGAAGCGGGTAAAAAGCTGGTATCTCAGTTTTCGCCCGATGGTCTTAAACATGTTTTTGTGGTTTCCGACGGTCTCAAAGTTAACGGAACCGATCTTGTCAAAGGCATAGCCGATGAGTTGCCGGAAAACGTTACACTCACGGGCGGACTGGCAGGCGATGGAGCCAATTTTTCAAAAACGGTGATTATAGAACCCGATGGCGTCGTAGCTACCGAAACTGTTGCCGCTATCGGCTTCTACGGTGATGCTTTGCAGATCGGTTTTGGTTCCCGCGGTGGCTGGGACAGCTTCGGTCTCGACAGGCTCGTTACCAAATCCAAAGAAAACGTTTTGTTCGAAATCGACGGCCAGCCTGCTTTGGACCTCTATAAATCTTTTCTGGGTGATAAGGCAAAGGAACTTCCGTCATCCGGGCTTTTATTCCCGCTCAGCATGCGCGACAGCGAAGATCGGGCTCCTGTGGTCCGGACAATCCTTGGCATTAATGAAGAGGAGAAAAGCCTCACATTCGCCGGCGATATCCCCGAAGGCTCCTTTGTGAGGTTGATGAAAGCCAATACCGACAGGCTTATTAATGGAGCGGAAGAAGCGGCGGTGGCAGCCAAAAACGGAAAAAGAGAATCTCCCGAATTTGCATTGCTGGTAAGTTGTGTCGGCCGGAAGCTGGTGTTAAAACAGATTGTGGAAGAAGAAGTTGAGTGTGTTTCCGAAGTTCTGGATAAGCCTGTGATTACAGGATTTTATTCTTACGGTGAAATCGCCCCTTTTGACCAGGATACGCTGTGTGAGCTCCACAACCAGACAATGACCATCACAACTTTCCGGGAATTATAAAATTTTGATCATATTGGAAACAACGGAAATAACTTATCACCGCCTCTTAAAACGTCAGATCCGGAAATCGCTTCCACCCGAACTGGAAGAACATCCGGGAATTCAGGAATTCCTTGCCTCCGTTAACCAGGCTTATGTGGAGTTTCAGGATGATATCGGCCGTGTTGAGCGGATTCTGGAACAAAGTTCCACCGAACTATTTAAAGCAAACCGGGAATTAATAAGAATCGCAGACGAAAAAACAGAAGAAGCCGCTTCTACCAACAGAAGGCTGGAAGAAGTCGCCAACAGTATTTCGGAAGTGCTCATTCAGCTGGATAAAGAAGGCAATATTATTTACCTTAACAATGCCTGGGAGCAGGTTACAGGTTATCAGATTCAGGATAGTCTGGACAAAAACTGGACAGAATTCCAGATAAATCCTAACGGACAAAGGAAACTGGGCTCATTGTTTGGCGGACAGACACAATCCGTCCACGATACTTTCAAACTGACAACGGCTGACGGTAATGAAAAATGGCTGGAAGTTTCCATGTCGGCACAGTTAAATAACGACCAAAAGATTATCGGTTTCATCGGCACGGTCAGCGATATCACCTCGCGCAAAAAACAGGAAGAACAGATAAACCGGATGGTCGAATGGTTCAACGAGTCGAGCGAGGCTGTGCAGGTTTCTGACGACAAAGGGAAATTGCTTTTTATCAATCACGAAGCAGCCCGACGTCTTGGCAAAAGCCAGAACGAAATCATCGGCACCCATATCAGTTCCATTGAAAAACTGTTTGAGAATGAAAGCACCTGGCAGGAGCATGTAGAAACCCTCAAAGGAACTTCAAAGATGATCGTCAACGGCGTTCATAAACGAGAAGACGGAACAACTTTCCCGGTGGAAGCCAGTGTCAAATATTACGAAACGGACGGTCAGGGATATGTTTTGGCATTTATCCGCGACATTTCCGAACGTGTGGAAGCGGAAACCAAGCTGAAATCTTACATGCGCGATCTGGAACGGATCAACGCTGAACTGGATCAGTTTGCTTATGTCGTAAGCCATGACCTGAAAGCGCCGCTGCGGGCGATCAATAATTTGTCAGAATGGATCGAAGAAGATATCACCGATCTTCTGGAAGGTGATACCAAAGAACAGTTCCGTCTGTTACGGGGCCGTGTGCACAGAATGGAAAGTCTGATCAACGGGATTCTGTCCTATTCAAGAGCCGGAAGGATTAAAACCAACAAGGAAAAATTCCTTATAAAATCGGTCGTTGACGACCTTTGTGAAACATTCAGCGCTAAGAAACCGATCGAATTCAAACTCGAAGGAGATGCCGGCCTGGAACTCGTTTCTGAAAAAATCACATTAACCCAAATTCTGCAAAACCTGATTTCAAACGGGATAAAATACAATGATAAACCCGATGTGAAAATCACGATCGGCTGGCAGGAAAATGCATCTGGTCTTGAATTCTTTGTGCGGGATAACGGTCCGGGTATAAGTCCGGAGTTTCACGACAAGATTTTTGTAATTTTTCAGACACTTCAGTCC
The DNA here is from genome assembly GCF_024220585.1 of Dyadobacter diqingensis. Classification (GTDB taxonomy): domain Bacteria; phylum Bacteroidota; class Bacteroidia; order Cytophagales; family Spirosomataceae; genus Dyadobacter; species Dyadobacter diqingensis. Next base: position 632,525 of record NZ_JAMXKF010000003.1, on the reverse strand, counting down.
CGTGATGAGTTTGAAAGCACGGGTGTCGGTTTGGCCATTGTGAAAAAGATTATGGATGAAAAAGGAGGGAAAATCCGCATTGAATCGACGATGAAGGAAGGCACAACCTTTTACTTCACCTGGCCAAACGAAAAATCAGAAGCATAAGATCATCAACAAGTTAAACCCATCTACATTAAAAAAGTTACCAATTATAACAATCTTTACAAATGTCCATTTCAAATCCTATCCCCATGACAATCCTACTGGTTGAAGATGACGAAGTAGATATCATGAATGTGAAGCGAGCTTTTAAGAAAAATAATATCTCGAATCCACTCGTGGTTGCACATAACGGCCTGGAGGCGCTGGAAGTCCTGCGATCGCCGGCAACAGACGCACCAAAACCAAGAATTATCCTGCTGGATCTTAACATGCCCAAAATGGGAGGTATCGAATTTTTAAAGGAAATCCGTCAGGATCCTGAGCTGAGCTCCCTGTCCGTTTTTGTGATGACAACCTCGAATGAGGACGGTGACAAAATCGACGCATTCAATCTGAATGTGGCCGGTTATATCCTGAAACCGCTTTCGATGGACCGTTTTATTGCAGCAGTATCAACCCTGAACAGCTACTGGACGCTTTGCGAATACCCTGAATAACAAGTCAGCCCTCTTCTTTCAAAAATACGTATGACACCATTAAATATTCTGTTGGTAGAGGATGATGAGATTGATGCCATGGAATTCCGGCGTGCGATCAGTAAATCTAACGTTGAAATTCAGGAAATAAGGGTCTGTAAATATGCCGAGGAAGCGATCATGACGTTAGAAGTCTGGTTGCCAACCTGCATATTTATTGATTATCAGCTGCCCAAAACCAACGGTCTCCAACTTCTGAAAAAGATAAAAAAGACGGTTCCGAAACTCCCTGTTATCGTACTGACATCGCAGGGAGACGAGCGGATTGCCGTAGAAATGATGAAGGCCGGGGCGATGGAATATTTCCCAAAATCAGAAGTTAATGCGGAGAAACTGACGAAGACTTTCCATACCATGAGCCAGATGTTCGAGGTGGAAAGTCAGCGCGAAGCTGCACAAAAGGAGTTAATTGAAAAGGAAGAATTTATTCAAAAAGTAGCTCAGCTTTCTCCGAACATCATCTATGTAATCGATATTGAAAAGTGGACGAACATTTTTCATAACCATCAGATCGGGGAAATTCTTGGATATGACCCGGCTGACACCGATGCTGACAAAGCTTTTGTGTTCGCGCAGGTGGTTGACGATCAGGATCTGCTTGCATTCAGAAGGCACTACGACCATGTGCGGCATAACCTGAAAGACGGCGAGGTTATTGAAAAAGAATTCCGTCTGAAACATAAAAATGGCTCGGATGTCTGGATCATTACGCGGGAAGTGCCTTTTAAACGCAATGAAGCAGGTGAAATTCAGGAAGTTTTGGGCACTGCCATTGATATCACGGGTCGAAAACTGGTTGAAAAAGAACTGATTCAGGCTAAGAAAGACGCCGAAGAGGCTGCCCGTATCAAATCGGATTTCCTGTCGACGATGAGCCATGAGATACGGACGCCGATGAACGCGATCATTGGATTTACGGATTTGTTACTGACCAGTGATTTTTCAGAACAGGATCTTCAATATCTAAATACGATCAAATATTCAGCTGATAATCTGATGGTTATCCTGAATGATATCCTCGACTTCTCAAAAATTGAAGCCGGGAAATTCAGTCTTGAAAATTTCGAATTTGACCTGCGCGAAAAACTCCAGTATCTCTTCCAGACATTTGAGTTTAAAGCACTTGACAAAGGGCTGCAACTGACCTTCGAAATTGATGATAAAATCCCGCCTATTCTTATCGGTGACGCGTATCGTTTGAACCAGATATTGGTCAATCTGATCGGCAATGCGTTAAAATTCACTTCGGAGGGTTATGTAAAATTACAGATTGAAATCCTGAAAGAAGACAAAGGACAGGTCGATCTGAAAATTCAGGTCTCCGACTCCGGCATTGGCATTGCTCCCGATAAACTCAGCATGATTTTCGATAGCTTTTCACAGGCGCATAACAATAACGCGAGCAAGTATTTTGGCGGTACCGGGCTTGGTCTTAGTATCACCCGTAAAATCACTGAGCTGATGCAGGGTGAAATTACGGCCGAAAGTAAGCCTGGTATGGGCAGCAGATTTTGCGTAAAACTGACTTTCAAAAAAGGAGAAAGTATTCCCGTTAAAGATCAGCTGCATCAGGAGGCGCCGTTTTCTTTGAAAGGTTACAGCGTTATTGTCGCCGAGGATATTCTTGCCAATCAGCTCCTGCTCAAACATTTGCTGAATAAATGGGAAGCTGAATTCGAAATTTGCAACAATGGTCAGGAAGTGTTGTCAACGCTGGAACACCGTACTTTTGACCTCATTCTCATGGATTTGCAGATGCCGGTTATGGATGGTATGACGACTTTAAAAATTATCCGTCATTCATTTCCGCACCTGAGTTCAATACCGATCGTGGCGTTTACTGCCGATACTTTTGCACAAGCATCGCAGGATAACCTTGATTGTAAATTTGATGATTTTGTGACAAAACCATTCAAAATCGATGAACTGACACGCGTTATCCGAAAACAGTTATCGATCATAACCAGTTAATAGTGCGCCGGATTTTGGCGCACTATATTTCATATCCGGCTTATTTCCCCCAGAAATCATCCTCCTGGTTCAGATCGGAAGAATATATTTTTGCCTCCACAATTTTGCCATTTTCCACGGTGTAAACATCGATGTTATCTACGTCCAGCGTTTTGCCGGTTGGTTGGGTAGCTTTCCAGTGAATCAGGCACGCCACACTGTTTCCGTGAGCCGTGACCGATTTTATTTCTGTCAAAGTCAGCGTATTGGCAGAAGCCGCAAACATGGTTCCGACCATTTGAAAAACCTCTCCGCCCGACTTCTTCATACCCGAAACACGGCTGTCGCCAGGCTGGGTCCATTGAATATCCGGGTGCAGGATAGCAGCCAACTTTTCATTATTTCCTGTTTGTACTGCATTTAAAAATTCTTTCACTAAGGCCATTGATTGCGTTTCCATACGATTTAATTTTAATTGGTTAACAGATTGTTTATTAAGATTTTGACTCCTTTTGTCTGCGGTTTGCGCATTTGAAAAATGACTCAGAACGGCGAGCAGAATGATGGTGAATTGTGCTGTTTTCATGTCGTTTATTTTTTCTACAAAACTATATTTAGGCTCCCGTCAAACGCTTACCATCAGGCGACAACTCATTGTCATTTCGCGACAACCGTTATTATCCTGATTTTCCAGACTGTATATTTACGCTATGGAAAATCATCAGAAACAATTCGTACTAAGCCTGTTGGCCTATGCCGTGCAACGGGATATCCCGGCGGAAAAGTTATGCCGGCTTGCAGGATTTGAGTTAAGTGATCTGAGAAATCAGGAAGACATTAAGTTTTCGCACAAGCAGCTTAGTGACCTGTGGCTGAACGCGGCACATTTAAGCAACGACATGTTTTTTGGTTTGCATTTTGGAGAATCGCTGCAATTAACTGCGCTGGGGATTGTGGGCGAAATCGTGAAAAGCAGCACTACCGTTGGCGGAGCCATAACCATAGCAGCGTCTTTAACACCTCTGCTTACGGATTTTTTTGTGATGGAAGTTACCCGGGCAACGAAACAATTTACGATACGCCTGATCCCGGATCCGAAAAAGCGAAAGGAATTCCCCTTCGCTTTTCAGCAGACACTGGACTTTTTTATCGTTTTCATCATCCATGAACTCGACGGGCTGCTGCTCACTAAAATCCAGCCTAAAACCGTGAAATTTCCTGACAACATTACCAATTTAAAGGAATACGAGAGAATACTCCGGTGCCGTCCTGACAGGAAACCAAATGAATATTCCCTTTCTTTTGACAGCAAATACTGGGATGAGCCCATCCTGACGGCCAATTATGCGTTGCAAAAAAGTCTGCTGGAAAAGGTCAACACCAAAAAGTCCGAACAAATTACGAATAACACATTTCAGTCCAGAATTTATAATCACTTGCTTTCAAACGCATACCTCGGCCTGGTTTCATTGGAAGAAATAGCGGCTAATTTTAATATCAGCCCGAGAACGCTGCAACGTAAATTGAAAGAAGAAGGAATTTCTTATCAGGAACTGGCGGACGATGTCAGAAAATCGTTGGCACTCCATTATCTGAGTTCCGGAAATTATTACGTCAAAGAAATCTCGTACATGCTTGGATACAATGAATTAAGCGCATTTTCCAGGGCATTTAAAAGATGGACGGGTACCACACCGGGGCTGTATCCGAAGCCAAATTAGATTTGTACTCATGCTAAATTAGCCTGCCGGTATTTCTGCAACCGATGGGATTGCTACCTTTGGGCAAAATTATTCACCATGACAAAAGTAAAGCTTACCGTTAACAACAACGGCTCTCTGAAAGTTGACGGAGATTTTGAAATCGTAGATGCGCAGGGAAATGCATACGGATTGGAAGGAAGAACAGTGCTTTCGATCTGCCGCTGCGGACTTTCTGCCAACAAACCATTCTGCGACGGTTCTCACAAGGGACATTTTGAGCACAATGCGGTTGCATTTGACCTGCCTCCGAAAAAGGTTTAGATATTAAGACCCGGCCATGAGAAAGGTTCGGGCTCAGGAAAAGTTTCCTGAGAAGTACCGGGAGAAGTCAACACAGGGCGTGCCCTTTTGAAAAGTTGGCTTCTCCTTTTTTTCTTCCCTCTCACAATCCCTCCTCACGTCACCGCAATCCACAGAGTATATTTTCACGTATGTCTTTCAGTATCTTCATCAAAGACATTTATCGTGAATTCAGAAACCCGGGTATCCCTTATTATTCTTTTTATCCTGTTTGGAGCCGCGCTTCTTACCCTTTCCGGTTGTGCATGGACAGGCAGCAAAGCGCACAAAAATATTACATATGCCCCGGCTTCCGGGAAAATTCAGGAGCAGCAACTTAATGTTTTCGAGCCCCGGAGACCAAAATCACCCAAAGACGTTTTGATTTTCATCCACGGCGGGAACTGGAATTCCGGTAAGAAATCTCAATACAATTTGCTCGGCAGAAACTGGTCCAGGAAAGATATCGTAACCGTTATTCCTGATTATCCATTAAGCCCAACCGCGACGTACAAAGAAATGGCTGAGTACATGGCAAGATCCGTAAAATGGGTAAAAGAAAATATTCGGGAATATGGTGGAAACCCCGACAGAATTTTTATTTCAGGCCATTCCGCAGGTGGACACCTGGCCGCACTCGTAGGAATTGACGAAGAATATTTCAGGAAACTTAACATGGAAAATCCAATTAAAGGCATTATTCTTATCGATGCGGCTGGGCTGGATATGTATGGTTATCTGCTGGATGAAAAATTTCCGAGCGATCATACGTATCTGAAAACCTTTACCACCGGACAAAAGATCTGGAAAGAAGCGTCACCGCTTTATCATCTGCATCAAAACATGCCTCCGATAACTATTTTTCTGGGTGGGAAAACATATCCTTCGATTGCATCCAGCAATGAAAAATTCATTAAAGCCTTGCAGGAATTTGCTCCGGGGACACCTTTTGAAATCCTGAAAAACAAAAAACACATTCCCATGATCACGCAATTCTTCAATCCCTGGAATAAGCGTTACGGTCAAATTCACACGTTCATGAAAAATGTGGATAGCAAAACCGAAATTGTGAAACACTGATCCCAGCTGATTTCCATACCGTAAAGATCAGTTTGCACTATATCTCATTCAATTATTTATTCCGATTTAATTTACACAGCTACTTTGGAGTTCCCTGTTTATAGCGCCAAAATAAAAACCTCCATCCCGGGCTCCGTAGGAGCTTCCCCACCATTTCTCTAAAATTTCATTGTGTAAATTATTATAAGTATCAAATTATTAGTATATTTGTGATACTATTAGTATCATCAACAAACGTTATAGAATACGGATATGTCGGAAAGACTTCATGAGAAGCTTCAGATTCTCGCTGATGCGGCCAAGTACGACGTATCCTGTTCTTCCAGTGGAAGCAAGCGAACGAATCATAACAAAGGTTTAGGAGAAGCAACCGGCAGCGGGATTTGCCATACCTATACCGAAGACGGTCGCTGCGTTTCTCTTCTCAAAATTTTGCTCACCAATCATTGCATTTTCGACTGTGCCTATTGCGTAACGCGTAAAAGCAACGACATCAAAAGAGCAGCCTTTACCGTTCAGGAAGTGGTCGACCTGACCATGAACTTCTACCGCAGAAATTATATTGAAGGCCTTTTTCTGAGTTCAGGTATTTTTAAAAATGCCGATTACACAATGGAAAGACTTGTTTCTGTCGCAAAAAAATTACGCACCGAGAATAAGTTCAATGGATATATCCATCTCAAAACCATTCCCGGCGCCAGCGACGAGCTTATGCACGAGGCTGGTTTGTATGCAGACAGGCTAAGCGTCAATATCGAGATCCCGACTGAAAGCGGGCTAAAACTCCTGGCTCCGGATAAGAATATAAAAGACATGATAGACCCGATGAATTATCTTAAAAAAGAGATCATCAGGACTACTGAGGAGTCGAAAATATTTAAATCTGCGCCACTTTTTGCACCGGCCGGACAAAGTACGCAGATGATCATCGGCGCCAGTGGTGAGTCAGACAAGGATATCATGCATACGGCAAATAAATTCTATAAGGGCTTTAACCTGAAACGTGTTTATTATTCAGGATATGTGCCGATCAGCAATGATAACCGCTTACCCGGCCTGGGAAGTGCAGTGCCCGTTCTACGTGAAAGCCGGCTCTACCAGACAGACTGGCTCATGCGGTTTTACGGTTTTCATGTTCAGGAATTGTTGAATGACCAGTTCCCGAATCTTGATCCTGAAATAGATCCGAAACTGAGCTGGGCATTACGAAATATGCATTTTTTCCCGATTGATATCAACACGGCCGACTTGCAGCTTATCCTGAGAGTACCCGGCATTGGCGTACAATCGGCGCAGAAGATCGTGGGTGCCCGACGGTTTAACAAATTGGGTTGGGAGCATCTTAAAAAAATCGGAATTGCCGTTAACCGGGCAAAATATTTCATAACCTGTAACAGCCCGGTTACCGACCGCAAGGATTATACGGAGGCTAAAATCCGTCAGTTTATTCTCAATGAATCCAGAAGTAAATTCCTTTCTCATGGAGGGCAGCAATACAATCTTTTCGGATAAACCCGTAACAATTTCCTACGACGGAACCTGGTACGGATTGCTGACAGCGGTTTTTGATGCTTATGCAAGAAAATGGCAGATATCTGGTTTTTCAGTAGCCGGCCGCGAAAGCCAATCTGATTTTTTTGCCGAGACGATCACAGTAACGACAGACGATGAAAAGGCTCAGCGTGTCTGGCTTGGATTACAAAAGAAGGTCCCGAAAGAAAATTGTATTCAGTTGTACCGCTGCTATTTGTCCGAAATTCCGGGAATAGAACTTAGTATTTTTTCATGTATCAAATTTTATTTTTCCGGTTTCGAATCACCACATCTGGCTTACGGAAATGCTGATGTTTTGAAAGTAAATCAGACTTCCAAAATGGTTTATCGCGAAAAACACCGAATGGAGGCTTTTGTAAGATTTCAGCGCACTTCGGACGACTTATATTATGCTGGTATTGAGCCGGATTTTAATGTTATTCCGCTTCTCACCAAACATTTCGAAGAACGTTATGCAGATCAAAACTGGCTGATTTACGATATCCGGCGTAAGTACGGAATTTATTATGACCAGGAAAAAGTAGAAGAAATAACGCTAAATTTTTCAGATGATACACGTTCCGGGACTGCTGTTAAGGAAGTTTTTCATGATTCTGAGACTTTGTATCAGGAGTTGTGGAAAGATTATTTCAAACATGTGAATATTCCGTCGCGCAGGAATATCAAACTGCATTTACAGCACGTACCAAAACGGTATTGGAAACATCTGATTGAGAAAAAGTAAAAATTCGATCAAAGTTCCCTGAGATATGATGTCACCCTTTCAGGGTTTGCGTAGCTCGTCAGCAGCTTGTTTCTATAATACTTTCAACCCTTCGGGTTTGTATCCGGAAGCAGTTTTCGAGACAAAATTTGTGGCAACTTTTTAAGCATTATCCAAAACAATCCCGAAGCACGTGTCATGCGAAAATTCTCTTCACTTCAATAAAACAATCCCGAAGGGATGACAGTATTATAGCAGCTTAACAATCTGTCACTTGCATAACCCCAACGGGGTGACACTACTTATATCATTTAATTCACCCCACTGCAAAAACCCGCTGTTCCGTTAACATATATATTTTCCGTCCGGCAATCAAATCCACACCAAATCCTCCCGTAAAAACGCCAAAACTGGGCAAAATGGCCTGACATTTATCCACCACAAAACATGGCAGTCTGAAACGCTGTCTCCCCTTTCCATACGACGTAAAAACGGGGTGCACATGCCCGGCAAAAACAAATTTCAGCGGGTCCGGTTCTACTCTTGGATGATGTGTAAAGATGAAATCATCTTCTTCAAAATCATTTTTATACACTTCAATATTATTTTCCAAAAACAGACTTACGGGTAAAATATCATGGTTTCCGATCACGATAATCATTTCAATAAAATGATATTTGGCCCGCCATGCCGAAAATGTTTCCCATTCTGAGTTGTACTTGCTGTGAAAAAGGTCACCCAAAAAAATAATTCGCGATGCCTTTGTATTTTCAACCAATTCGTCCAGTCGCTCAAAATTGTCCTCTGCTGCAATCTGCGGAACAGCTATTCCCTCTTTCCGGAAATGTGTGATTTTGCCAAGGTGTAAGTCGCCAATGAGTAGGGTTTGTTTTTCCTGCCAGAAAATGGCTTTTTGAATCAATAAATCAAAATGGTTATCTCTTATTTCAATCTGCATCACTATACTGTTTGAGCATTTTCTGGATCCGGTCTTCCAGCTTTTCAGAAGTAAGCTGTTCACGGAGCCGGTCTACCATGATAGGGAACGAAAAAGGTGTCGGCTTTTTCGTTTTTTTTATCACTATTTTTTGCGTTGCAATCCGGTCAAGCGCTTTCCGCATCCTGACTTCTTCCAACTGATAAGTCAGAACCTCCTGATAGGCCTGATTTACAAGCAAATTATTGTTTTCATATTTTGTCATCACTGTAAACAACAATGAACTTGATGCCTGCACCTGCTTGGTTTTCATATATTTTCCGGGATAACCCTGAAACATCAACCCCGCAATCGCTGCTATTTCACGAAATTTTCGTTTCGCCATTTCCGTCGCATTCACACTCTGGTAAATATCGTCAACCAGATGATTCGTTGAAAACAAATCTACGTCTTTCATTATTTTTTCAAGATCGACATACTGATCGCTCAACAATTCAAAACCGTAATCATTCATAGCGACGGAAAAACTGATCGGACTTAATTTGCTGATTCGGTATGCCAGAATAATCGACATCCCTTCGTGAACCAGTCGTCCTTCAAACGGAAAAATGAAAATGTGATGCCCCTCTCTCGTCTCACATTGTTCGATTAATAACTCAGAAGTTTGTGGAATGATAGATCTTTCCTGTTGGAGTTCCAGCAAGGGTTTTAATTTAGACAATTCCTTTTCCTTGTGCGGATTATCGATCGCATCCGACAACCTGTCGCGGATAAAGGCCGATAACTGAGATGATAACGGCATTCTTCCACCCGCCCACCTAACCAGAAAACCTCTTTTTCCTTCCGCTTTTTTAACGGTGACTGTCATTTCATGAATTCTGACAAACTCAACACTCATTCCGGCAAAGACGAAAACATCACCGGCTTTCATGCGCGTCACAAAAGATTCTTCAACAGAACCAAGATATTTTCCATGCTGGAATTTAACTTTCAACGACGTCTCGGAAACAATGGTCCCCATGCTCAGCATGTGGCGGTGTGCAACCCGACGGCTCGTCACCACATAGCGGCCGTCAATTCGCTCAACCTTTTTGTATTCATCATAAACCACCAGCGACGAACTGCCGGTAGTGATATAACCCAGCAGCCACTCCCATTCCTCACGGTTAATAAACTGGTAACCATAGCAATTACGAATTTCTTCAAAAAGCTGCTGTTCGTCAAAACCTCCACCCACAGCCAGCGTGATCATCCACTGTGCCAGCACATCAAATGCGTGGATAACAGGCGGACGGTCTTCGATAATATTTTTTTCAACCCCGTCGCGAAGAGAAACGGCTTCAATTAATTCAAGGGCGTTTGTTGGGCAAAAATAGATTTTGCTCGCTACACCGGGCTGATGCCCGCTCCGTCCGGCACGCTGGATAAACCGCGCAATGCTTTTGGGGCTCCCCACCTGAATAACCGTATCAACAGGACGAAAATCCACACCCAGATCAAGACTTGCCGTACAGATAACCAGTTTCAATTTCTCTTCATGCAGCGCCTCTTCCACCCAGTCGCGGATTTCCCGGTCGAGAGAAGCATGATGCAAAGCCATAATCCCTGCGAATTCGGGGTACTTTTCAATAATAATCCGGTACCAGATTTCCGTTTGCGAACGGGTATTGGTAAAAAGTAGTGTTGTTTTACTCTTCCGTACAATTTCAACAACATAATCAATAAGTCGCGTTCCCATGTAGCCTGCCCAGGGAAGTGTCTCCACCTTCTCCGGGAGAATGCTCTCAACCAGGATTTTCTTCTGCGTTTTTGCTTTGATAATTACGGTGTCCTCCTCGGCAGAATCCATCCCGACTAGCACCTGCTTTGCCTCTTCCAGATTTCCAATGGTCGCCGATATGCCCCAGGTTTGTAAATGCGGGTTGATCGTTCTCAGCCGGGCCAGGGCAAGTTCGGTTTGAGTTCCGCGTTTGCTGCCCATAAGCTCATGCCATTCGTCTACTACAACGGTATGGAGGTTTTTGAAAATTTCTGCACTGTTTTTTTGGGCAAATAAAATATGAAGACTTTCAGGTGTAATCAGCAGCGCTTCCGGCATTTGCTTTTTCTGACTTGCTCGTTCCTTCGTACTGGTATCACCTGAACGCACACCCACATGCAAGCTCAGATTCATTTCCAGCGCAGCCATTTCCATATTTCTGAACAAGTCTTTGGAAAGCGCCCGAAGCGGCGTGATCCATAAAACCTGTAATCCCTTGCTCCTTTTTGCAGGTTGTTTGGGTAAAGAATTGATGTATCGGATCAGGATCGGGATCCACAAAGAGTAAGTTTTCCCACTACCCGTAGGCGCATTCACCAGACCGCTTTTCCCTGAAAGGTAAGCAGCCGCAGCTTCTTTTTGAAAAGCCGCCCATTTCCAGTTTTTATATTTAAACCACTGCTCAACAGCGATATGTCCGCGGGATTTTGTCAAAGGTTAAGTAGGATTGAAATTTGCGCTAAAAAGTAATATCAATTTACAAATTTCATTCCAGACCAGTTAGAAATAATATATCGATATCTGTAATCAGATTATCCTTATTGAGAATCATCAGAATCCTTTTGATAACTATGCAAATTTTACATTAGATGTTAGATTAACATAGTTCAACGCCTGCCAAACTATTTATACTTCTCCAAAATCCCCTTCAAACTCTCCAATGTATCCGCTTCATGAGCCTTCTTGTCCTTTCTCCACCGCAATATCCTTGGAAAACGGACTGCAATGCCAGACTTATGCCGGGTAGATTCATTAATTCCTTCAAATCCGATTTCAAAAACCAGTTCAGGTTTTACCGTTCTTACCGGACCGAATTTTTCGAGCACATTGCGTTTGATGAAATAGTCAACCTGCCCGATCTCAACATCCGTCAATCCGGAATAAGCTTTTGCAAACGGGATCAGTTTTCCATCTTCTCCCCACACGGCAAAAGTATAATCTGTAAAAAGCTCGGCCCGACGCCCCGAACCTTTTTGGGCATAAATCAAAACCGCATCCACACTCAGCGGGTCTATTTTCCATTTCCACCAATCACCCTTTTTCCTGCCAACCTGGTAGGTACTGCTCTTCCGTTTGATCATAAAACCCTCGGCAATATTCTCACGGGAGGTCGGGTGCAGGTGATGCAGTGTACTCCATTCTTTAAATTCAACCAGCGGCGAAAGGTTAAACACAGCTTGCACAGGCATATTTTCATGAATTTCTTCAAGCTGAGTCCTCCTTTGCAGCTGCGTAAGATTCCGGATGTCCACACCATTGGCTTCCATAATATCGTAAGCAATAAATGCGACCGGTGCCTCTTCCAATACTTTTTTGGAAAGATTTTTCCGCCCGATCCTGGTCTGTAAAACATTGAAAGGCATCGGCTTGTTATCCTGATAACTTACGATTTCGCCATCCAAAACAGTCCCGTTCGGAAGGACACTGCTTAAAAAGTGGAGCTCCGGAAACTTATCAGTCGATAGTTCCTCACCTCTGGTCCAGATAAACAGCTCATTATTTCTGTAAATAATCTGTGAACGGATACCGTCCCACTTCCATTCCACAAACCAGTCTTCCGGATTGCCCAGACCTGCAACGTCGCCCTCAATCGGATAAGCGAGGAAAAACGGATAAGGTCTCGAAGCATTGTCATTTTCGCCCTCATCCAGGATCAGCTTTTCAAAAGTAGTGCCCAACGGGTCCCACTGCCCCATAACCCTGTGCGCAATAACGTTTGCATCGGTGGAAGTGGCCTCAGCGAGAGCCCGCACCACCAGCGTCTGCGAAACACCAATCCGGAAGCTCCCCATCAATAACTTATTGAAAACAAAGGTTTCATGCTGAGATAATTGAGCCCATGCCTGAAGAATATGGGCATGTTTTTCTTCATCTGTCATTCCCGGCAGCAAGCTCAGGTAATAAAACCAATCTGTAAGGGACTTATCCGAATCATCCGATCCATTCCCGGGCAGAATAAGTGAAATGGTCTCGCCCAAATCGCCTACACTGTGATAACTTTCCTGAAACAACCACATCGGGATGTCGGCCTCTGCCGCAGCCCACTCCTTCACCTGTGTTCTGTTTACTTTAAACGACGGCCTACGGCCAGTGAACAAGGTTAGCGCCCACATTTTATCCTCGTCGGGAGCCGTCAAAAAGTAATTTCGCATCAACTCCACCTTTGCATTGGTTTTGTTGGTGCGATCCAGATTCATGAAAAGTTCAGCAAATTGTTTCATCGGGATCTGTAACTTTTTAGCAAGTAAAAACTAGGTTAATTTGAGATCAGGATCATCCGGAATGGGTGATAAATCCGTTCTATTTTCAATACCTTCGGCCTCCGGGCCTACGCCTTCCGCTCTGTCCTCCGTTTCTTCCTCATTTCCATACATGGTAGAAACCTCTCCCGCTTCGATGCCTTTTTCGTTCAGCCAACGTGAAAAAATGCTTGTATAACCATGCGTCACATATACCTTCTCCGCCCCTGATTCAATCACAGCCGTGTTCAGGTCGGGCCAGTCCACATGGTCGCTCAATACAAAACCCTGATCGACCGCGCGACGGTTTTTCGCCCCCCGCAACGCCATCCACCCCGAGCAATAACCAAGCGAATAAGGATTAAATTTTCGGATCCAAGTGCTGCTGTCGACGGATGGAGGCGCAAGCACCAATGCACCGCGAAACAGTTTTTTATCCGTATCCTTGGTTACAAGCGTGAGCTCCGGCAAGTCAAAACCTGCCTGCCTTAATCTTTCATTGAGCATGTAAATTGCGCCGTGTGCATAAATCACCGGATCTTTCAGCTCAATTCCTTTCAAAATCCGCTGCATTTTCCCCAGTGAATATCCCATCAGAATACTCGCCTTTTCCTGCTCTTTGTTCTGCGCCCACCAGTTATTAATTTCTGAAAATATCTTTTGTTGCGGCTGCCACTTATAAATCGGCAGACCAAAGGTTGATTCCGTTATAAACACATTACATTTTACTGGTTCAAAAGGCGTGGAAAAATGATCATTTTCCAGTTTATAATCGCCGCTGGCCACCCAAACCTCTCCCTTATACTCAACCCGCACCTGAGCCGATCCAATGATATGTCCGGCCGGATGCAGGGAAAATGTCACACCATTGATGACAAACTTCTCGCCATATTCCACGGTTTGTAATGAAATATCGGGACCCAGCCTCAAACGTAAAATGGCCTCACTATCCTTGTGCGCCAGATAATGACGGCTTCCCCATCGCGCATGGTCACTGTGCGCATGCGTGATGATCGCGCGGTCCACAGGTATCCATGGATCGATATGTGCGTCTGCCTGGGCGCAGTAGATACTTTTTCCGGTGAATTGTAAGAGCGATTGTTTAGCCATAATTCATTTTTAATAAAAGTATGCCAATATTAAGCCACCCCAACGGACACCATAAGGCAGGAAATTATGTTATTTTTGGGATGACTTTTTTCAAAACCGGAGTCAAATCAATAAATATCTTATAATCTTCTATTGATATGGCTAGCGAAAATCAGGGCACTAAACTTTCACCTTCCGAAGAAGCTGCGAGATACCTGCAAAATGCGAAAGAAATACTTCGCGAAAAAGCAGGTAAAAAAGATGGTTTATATGCTGATGTAAAATATGTCAAGATGGCTGCCGGAACCGCATACTCAGCAGCACTTTTAATTCTTGATGAATACCTGAAACAAAAAGAGGGCATCAAGTTTGCCAAACCGAAAAGTATTGAAGACTATACCAACCGTATTCGCAAGCACGACAAAAGACTTCTCCGTCTGCTTGTCAATGTGTATGATGAGCTGCATTTAGCGGGATATTATCACGGAACGAAATCCGTTGATACAATTCAGACCGGCCTGAATAACGTTACACAAATGCTGACTTATATTTAAGCAGATAATAAGCCCGCTTCTTTTCTGTTGGACTGCTTCCGAAAATCGGAGGGACTCATACCTTTTTGTTTTTTGAAAGTCTTGGTCAGATGGCTTTCGTCTGAAAAACCAAGCTCAAATGCAATTTCATTTATCCGTAGATTACTGTATTGCAGCCGCGTTTCTACCAACTTGATTTTGTAATTGATAATATATTGCTGCAAACTTTCACCGGTCAGTTTCCTAAAATATTCACTGATATACGTGGGTGAAATATTGAACTGAGAAGCAATTTTTTCCGCTTTCAATTGCTCGGGAGCATAAATATGCTGATGAATATAAGTCAGCATTTCAAAGGAAGCATTTTCGGTATTCCTGCTGATATCCTTTTGTGTTGCAGTCAGGGCGATGTTCCGGGCCACTATCGTGATCAGCGTATTGACAATCTGCATAACCAGTTCGCGATTATACATCTGCAAATTAATATGTTCACGGATCAGCGCTTCAACCATTGATTTTACAAATGGCTTATCCGTTCTGTTTGCCAGAATGCAGCCCGGTAAATGTGTATTATTCTGGAAAATAAATTCCAGCTTTTCTATCCAGTCCCGGTTCTGTTTTTTTAAATAAACATCATTAAACCGGATAAAGAAAAACTTGGTCGTTGTTTTCACCTCGAAAGAATGACAGTCCTGCGGCATTAACAAAAATAGCTTTTCAGCAGCATAGGGCATTTTATTTTTATTAATACATTGCACACCCGTCCCTTCGATAATGTAAACGAGCTCGAAAAAATTATGCTTATGAGCCACCACCGGACACTCGTTCAACTCTACATATTCAATCTCAAACGGTTCGAACAAATTCTCAATTTTCATCCCTTTCATTTTACAAGACAACCCAATGATTATACAAGTAAACACAAGGTATAGTTTCTGAATTTTGCATCAAATAAAAACGATACAAGATCATGATAAATAATCCGACAGCATTCCTGCTTCTTCGATTGGCCATAGCGGCCAGCATGTTCACTCACGGACTGGTCAGACTTCCAAAACTTGATAAATTCAGCGCATGGATGATCGGTAACTTCGAAAAATCTATGATACCGAAGTTTATGGTTTTACCTTTTAGTTACGCGTTACCTATCGCCGAATTTTTAATAGGCCTGTTACTGATTCTTGGAATATTCACAAAACCTGCTTTAATAGCGGGCAGTGTCGTCATGATAATGCTTTTATCCGGAACGGGCATGATTGAAAACTGGGAAGCTATTCCGTCACAATTAATCCACATAGCCTTCTTCGCCATTCTGCTTTCCAATATCGAATACAATTCATATTCCATCGATAACTTCTTAAAATGAGTTAAACGCACAGTAAGGGAGTTATTACGCAGAGGTCGCGGAGGTTTTTTGTGTTTACATATATAATTCGGCTAGCTGTATTTTGATAATGTTAAGGGAAGTACAAATTGGAAAGTAAATTAAAGTACAAGTTATACACTAGACTCTCTGCGTAACTCCGCGTAATAACTCCCTAACTCTGCGTTTAACCACAAATCACCATGACAACAAGAAAAGATTTTTTGAAGCAATCCGGTTTGCTGGGACTTGCCAGCATTTTAAGTCCTGATATACAAAAACAGCCATCCACCCCTCCAACCTCCAAATGGGCAGATGGCTCCCGTCTGGTCATTTCCGTTTCTATGCAATTTGAAGCAGGGGGCCAGCCCGATAATGCAGAAAGTCCTTTTCCACAAAACATGCAAAAAGGATTTAAAGACTTGCCGGGCGAAACCTGGTATCAATACGGCTATAAGGAAGGTATACCGCGCATGCTGGACTTATGGGATAAATACAATATCAAAGTCACCTCGCACATGGTCGGCTCTGCGGTTTTGAAAAATCCGAAACTCGCTAAGGAAATTGTTGGGCGTGGCCACGAAGCGGCTGCACACGGCATGAACTGGGCAACCCAATATACCATGTCGTATGAGGAAGAAAAGAAATTTATCAAAGACGGAGTTGATGCAGTGAAGCAGGTTACCGGTTTTACACCCGTCGGCTATAACGCCAACTGGCTCAGACGTGGCGAAAATACGTTGAAGATTTTGCAGGAACTTGGGTTCACTTATCACATCGATGATCTCAGTCGCGATGAACCGTTTATCATTCAGGTCAATAACAAAGATTTTGCCGTCGTTCCTTATACCCTGCGCTGTAACGACATTGTTTTAATTGAAGGAAAAAACTTCTCGGCAGATCAGTTTTTGAATCAGCTAAAACTTGAATTCACCCAGCTTTATGACGAATCGGCTGTCAGGCGCAGACAAATGTCCATCAGTTTTCACGACCGGATCGGGGGTAGTCCGCAGATTGTACAAGCTGCCAAAGAGTTTTTCGAATTCGCTTCCCGGCAAAAGGGAGTCGTCTTCAAACGCAAGGATGAAATCGCGAAAATGACGCTGCTGGACCAAACCAGCATCAGGGAATAACAAAGTTTCCTTAATTTTACCTTTCCTTCACGCAATCATCGGTTTGAAGTGAAGGTAATTTTAATTTGGTCTTCTCTATGAAATACCCGTTTGCAGCCCTTGTAGGACAGGAAAAATTAAAGCGCGCGCTTATGTTGTGCGCCATCAATCCTTCCATCGGAGGTTTATTGATCAGAGGAGAAAAAGGCACGGCAAAAAGTACCGCCGCCAGAGGATTGGCTGAAATCATGCCGCTTATTCCCAAAAATGAAGTTTTAAAAACTATTCAGGAAAATGATTCGGCGGATATCTGCGGAGAATGTCCTGTTGATATCGATGAAATTCCCGTGCCATTTGTGAATCTTCCACTGGGCGCGACCGAAGACCGCGTTTTAGGCAGTCTGGATCTGGAAGGGATTTTATCAGAAAAAAAGAAAAGATTACAACCCGGATTACTGGCTGCGGCACACCGTGGTATTTTGTACATCGATGAAGTAAATCTGCTGCCAGACCATCTGGTGGACGTTTTACTGGACGTCGCGGCGATGGGCGTAAATACTGTTCAGCGTGACGGACTTTCAGAAAGTCATCCTGCAAAATTTACCTTAATCGGCACCATGAACCCGGAAGAGGGCAACCTTCGTCCGCAATTTCTGGATCGGTTCGGACTGATGGTTGATGTGGAGGCACCCCGCGATGTAGTTGAAAGAACCGAGGTCGTTCGGAGACGAATTACCTTTGAAGCTAACCCGGAAGCATTTTCATTGCAGTGGCTTAACAACCAGAAAAATTTACAAAATCAGATTAAAACTGCTCAGCAATTATTGTCGGAGGTCGTTTTACCGGACGGCTTACTAACCCTGATCAGTCAGCTTTGTACAGAGTTAAACGTAACAAGTTTGCGGGCAGATATCGTGATGTACAAAACAGCAATAACCCTGGCAGCGCTGGACAAACGTACTGTGGTAACTGCCGAGGACGTGCGACAGGCCGCGGAACTTGCATTGGTACACCGTCAAAGGAAAAAACCGTTTGAGCGAAATAACAAAGGGGATAACCGGCTTGACGAACTCATGCAACAAGAGCAGCCGGAAGCGCCCAACAAGCCTCAACCCCAAAATCAGCCGGAGTCAAAACCAGAGGAAGACCCACAGATTGAGAGTCTGTTGCCTCAGGATGGTGAGGACGAAAATCAGGAAAAGCCCGCACCGAAACAAGAACAGGTTTTTGGTATACCAACCGGAATTGAGACACCTAATTTCAAACTTGATATTGCTCCTGTCACGCACCAAATGCCGGAAGGCCGGCGCAGTCAGGCGATCAACACCAATCGCGGCCCGGAACTCAGGGCTGTACCCGATCAGTCACCGAGCGATATTGCTGTAATAGCGACTGTACAATCGGCCATCATCCGGAATCAGGACGATTTCCAGATTACCAGAAATGATCTGCATCAGAAAATTCGTAAAGGAAAAACCGGCAATTTGATTCTCTTTGTCGTGGACGCCTCCGGATCCATGGCCGCCAGCAGCCGGATGGAAGCTGTGAAAGGAAGTGTTTTAAGCCTTTTGACCGATGCCTACCAACGCCGCGACATGGTGGGTGTCATTGCATTCCGTGGTGTGGAAGCGCAGCTGCTTTTAGAACCGACTTACAGCGTTGAACAAGCTGAACAGGCCATGCAACATTTGCCTACCGGCGGCCGGACGCCTTTACCGCATGCCTTGCAGCTGGCGTCTCAGGTAATCAGCCAGCTAAACCCGGATAGGGATCTGAAACCGCTTTTAGTCGTTTTAAGTGACGGAAAGGCAAATGTTCCGCTTCCCGGAGGTGGTGATGCCTGGCAGCAAACGCTTCATTTATCGGGGCAATTGTTTCAGGCAAACATTCCTGCTTTGGTACTGGATACCGAAAATGAATACCTTCGTTTCGGAAGAGCGGCCGAAATGGCGAAAGTCATGGGCGCCGAATGTTTATCACTTGAAGAATTGTCTTCTGAAAATATTACCGTTACCGTGTCCGGGAGAATTGCTTAAACTTTCAAATGTCACGCAAAGCAAAAAAGACAAAAAAGCAAAGCGCGCTAAGATTCTTTGTGTTCTTGGCGAAATCCTTATTTGCTTTGCGTGAAACAATAAATTAACATATGTCAAAACCCCGCATCCTCACAAAACCAATTATGTTCGTTGGCACCGCCTCTGATGTCGGGAAAAGTGTTATTTGCGCAGGATTTTGCAGGATTTTCAAACAGGATGGTTATCATCCGGCTCCGTTTAAAGCACAGAATATGTCTTTGAACAGTTATGTCACGCCGGAAGGTCTGGAGTTGGGAAGAGCACAGGCTGTTCAGGCAGAAGCTGCCGGCATTCCCTGCCATACGGATATGAACCCTGTTTTATTAAAACCGACAAACGACCAGTCGTCGCAGGTTATTCTTAACGGAAAACCTGTTGGTAATCAATCAGCGTTTGAATATTTTAAAACAAATGACAGAAAAGAACTATTTCAGGCGGTAACGCAGGCTTACGACAGATTATCGGCAAGATATGCACCGGTCGTCATGGAAGGTGCGGGCAGTATTTCCGAGCTGAATCTAAAAAAAAGAGACATTACAAATTTGCGTATGGCACTTCACGCCGGCGCGGCCACCTATCTGATTGGCGACATCGACCGGGGTGGTATTTTCGGTAGTGTATATGGAACCATCGCCTTGTTAACACCGGAAGAGCGCCAGTGTATCAAGGGGATTATTGTCAATAAATTCCGGGGCGATGCCAGACTTTTCGAAGATGGAAAAAAAATGCTCGAAGAATTAACCGGTGTTCCGGTCGTTGGCGTACTGCCTTTTTTTAAAAATATTCATATCGAAGAAGAGGATTCTGTTTCGCTTCAAAATAAATTTAACACAACCACGGAAGGTAAGATTAATGTGGCCGTGATCTTGTTGAAACGGCTTTCCAATTTCACCGATTTTGACAGACTTGAAAAAGATCCGCGGGTTCACCTGTTCTACACACAACAGCCCGAAGAAGTTGCCAAAGCGGATATTATTATCATTCCGGGTAGTAAAAATACGTTGGACGATTTGTTAACCATCAAAAATAACGGTGTCGCGACGGCAATTATTACCGCCAGTAAAAACGGTAAACGGGTGATCGGTATTTGCGGCGGGTATCAGATGATGGGCGAAATGATTGCAGATCCTGACCAGGTGGAAGGATCTTTGGAATCCATGCCGGGACTTGGTTTGCTACCGGTAAAAACAGTTTTAAAACCGGTAAAAACAACTTTACAGCAGGAATTCACCTACCGAAACCAGCCTAAAATGTGTACCGGTTATGAAATTCACATGGGCGAAACAACTTCTGACACAAACGCGCCGGTGGCTATTTTGGCAAACGGAAAACCCGATGGTTATTATCTGAGCGAAAACTGTTGGGGGACTTACCTGCATGGGATTCTGGATAATGAGCTTGTGATTGATGATTTGCTTGCCGGATTTTTGACAGAAACCCAAAGTCAGGCTTTTGACTATGCACAATTTAAAGAATTACAATATGACCGTCTGGCAGATCACATCCGTGCCCATGTGGATATGGAAATGATTTACAGCAGTCTGGAATAAAAGAAACTATGCTACAAGGCCACGGCGACGATGCTTACCGTTATCCAAATCAAATAATCGCAGATTTCAGTACCAATGTATGGTACGGCGGCGAGCCGTTGGGTTTGAAAGATTATATCTTTGACCAGTGGGCAACAATTAACCGTTACCCCGAAGTAATGGCTGAAAGTCTGACTGAAATGGTCGCGGCTCATCATCAGCTAAGTTCCGGACAGGTTTTAATCAACAACGGTACAACCGAGACCATCTATTTGATTGCCCAGACCTTTGCGGGTAAAAAAACGACAATCGTAACACCGGCTTTTGCTGAGTACGAAGACGCCTGCACATTGTACCAGCATCAATTGACTTTTCTGCCATGGACGGCTATTGCAGAGCAGCCGGCTCTGTCGACAGATCTGATTTTTATCTGTAACCCTAATAATCCAACGGGCGAAGTTTTTCCCGATCTTGAAAACTGGGTTAAAAACAATCCGCAAACGCTGTTTGTTGTGGACGAAGCCTTTATCGATTTTACGTATCAAATGGGTTCTTCGATTTCACTGATAAACCGCTACCCCAATCTCATGATCATGCACTCGCTCACCAAGGCATATGCCATTCCGGGTTTACGGCTGGGTTATCTTGTTGCGTCTGAGTCTTTGATTGCCGAGTTCAGAACAAAAAAACAACCCTGGACAGTTAACACCATTGCTTTGCAGGCAGGGAAATTTATTTTCGAAAATTATGAACAGATTCAGATACCGTTGCAGCAATTATTAACGGACAAAAAGATATTTACTGAAACGCTCAGCCAAAATACCGCACTAAAAATTCACCAAAGCGCAACGCACTTTTTCCTTGTCGAAACCCTGAAACAGGATGCTGCGAAACTTAAACAGTTTCTAATTGAAAAACATGGCCTACTGATTCGCGACGCGAGCAATTTCAGAGACTTAACTCCAAGGCATTTTCGCATCGCTACGCTTTCTCCTGAAAAAAATCATTTACTCATCGACGCGCTCACGGAATGGAAAAATCTTTGCTGATCATCATTCCTTTGGTTATGGGATATATCCTGGACCTGATCATTGGTGACCCGGATAACTGGCCTCACCCGGTCAGAGTTTTTGGAAATGCCATTGCCGCAGGTGATAAATGGCTGAATAAAAGTACGCATCGATTTTTAAAAGGGTTGCTCCTTGCTGTAACATTATGCCTGGCAACTTATCTGTTTTTTCACTTCCTTAACGATGCACTCCTCTCCATTAATTCGTGGTTATTTATCGCGGTCAACAGCATTTGGGTATGGTATGGACTGGCGAACAATGCACTGATCACGGAAGGCCGTAATGTATTTCGGGTACTGGAAAAAGATGGGCTGGAAGCTGGAAGAAAGCAATTGTCCCGAATTGTAGGAAGAGATACCGCTCAGTTAACTGCGCAGCAAATCAGGATTGCCGTGTTGGAAACCATGTCGGAAAACCTGAGCGACGGTGTCATTGCGCCACTGTTTTTCTACGCCTTGGGAGGAATTCCTGCGATGATGACGTACAAGATGATCAACACGATGGATTCGATGATTGGTTACAGGAGCGAAAAATATGAACAATTCGGAAAGTTTGCTGCCAGACTGGACGATGTTGCCAATTTCATTCCCGCCCGTATTACGGCCGTTATTATGGTTCTCGTAACTGGCAGTTATCATGGTTTTCAATTCATTTTAAAATATGGCAACCTGCATAAAAGTCCTAATGCGGGTTACCCGGAATCAGCACTCGCTGGCATTATGGATTGCCGTTTTGGTGGTCCTAATATCTATCACGGTGTGTTGGTCGAAAAACCATTTATCGGAAAAAATGACAGAATTATTGACGCAAAGGAAATTGAGAAAGTAGTCTGGATTAACCACAAAACCTGTTTTTTGATGATCCTGGTGATTATTGTTTGTTATTGTCTTTGACAATTAATTTTTTCGATTATTGGGTTTATCTCTTGTGGGACAAAGCAAATCTTAACAACAATGAACCGCTACCAAAAGAACACCAGGCGTTCCTATGGAACGCTTTCCCGGTAAATATCATCTTTGCTACCTACCAAATGTGCCGATGGCACATGTAAAAGCTCCCGTCTTAGACGGAAAACTTTTGATAAAATCATCATCATGGCCGTAAATCAAATGCGCTTATTCATGAAAAATCCACCGCTGCCTGACAAAAAATAACACCTATCTTAAACAATTCAATCACACCACAATCCCTATGCCGTAGGCAGATTTCGTGGGTAGAAATGATTGGATAACCGACAATTTCCTCGTTCCGAGAGGAACATTTCGTAAAAATATACCGTCACGATCGTCATACAATAACACCAATCTTAAAAAATTCAATTATACCACAATCCTATGCCGTAGGCAGATTTCGTAGGTAGAAATGATCGGATAACCGACAATTTTCTCGTTCCGATAGGAACGTTTCGTGAAAACACTCACCATTTCGATCCCGACAAATCATCGGTATTGCCAAAAACACAATTCATTTGGTAATTTTGCCCTTCTATGAACGCAATTATTATCTCCGGCGGGCCGGGATCTGGAAAAACTACCTTGCTTGAAGCTTTAAAAGAAAAAGGATTTAATTGTTCCGATGAAATTTCACGTCAGCTGATTCGGGAACAGGTGGCGCTGGATACCGATAGTCTTCCCTGGAAAAACCTCGCTTCTTTTGCCGATCTCGCGCTCGAACGCATGATCTTTGAATTTAAAAAGGCCGCCCTATCCAGCCAATATACCTTCTTCGACCGGGGAATTCCCGATATCGTTGCCTACCTGAAAGTGGGGAAGCTCGAAATAAGTGACCGACAACAAAGAGCGCTCGAAACCTATCCTTACCATCCTTACGTTTTCATGGCTCCGCCCTGGGAAAATATTTACGTCAATGATGCCGAACGTTGGCAAACTTTCGAGGAGGCTTCAAAACTTTATCATGCGCTTGCTGAAACCTATCTTTCGGCAGGTTATCAACTCATAGAACTCCCGCTTTTTCCCGTAGAAAACAGAGTAGAATTTATTCTGGAAAAGTTAAAATAAGCGATTCCACTTCAAACCCAACACTAGATTTATTTCGGCAAATCGTCAACGCCGACACAAATCTTAGTAGTTTTGCAGTCATCAGGTAGTAACCGGGGTTAAAATTAGCCGTTTACTTTAAAAGGGAATACCGGTGTAAGTCCGGAACAGTCTCCGCTGCTGTAAGTTCATCCAAACATTCATGACAATTGCCACTGGGCAGAACAATGTTTGAATTGTTGAATGACAAAATGCGTGAATGACGGCCGCAAAGCCAGCTATTCAATCATTCCTTCATTCTATCATTCAAAATTGCCCCCGGGAAGGCGTCAGATATGGAACGAGTCAGAAGACCTGCCTTATTCACTTAATACTCACGGCTTTCGGAAGAAAGGCTAGTAGCACAAATGACAAAAAAACAGAAAACCTCCATCCAGGAAGTTCGCAATGCCTTTGCGTGTCCTTCCCGTTTATCCATTGCTGCCCGTTTTGCGGCCTTATTTCTTATCCCCGTATTGTTTTTAACAGGATGCGGAAGTTCCTCCAATCTCACTGAAAGTGCGGAAACAGCCTCATCCGGCAAGGATTATTTCTCTGAAAAAATCCAGATTCGTCACGCCAAAGGTTTTACGATTGAATACCATGAAAATTACAAGGTTATCAACATTTTAAGTCCTTTTGAAAAAAGCACCGACACCGCCAAGTATGTTTTGCTTCAACGCGGCACCAAAAAGCCGAAAGGTTATCCAAACAGCCAGTTTATTGAAATCCCCATCCGAAGTCTGGTTGCGATGTCCTCCATGCACATTGGCCTGGTTGGCGTTTTGGGAGAAGAAAAAATTGTGACTGGTTTAGGTAACCTGAAATATGTCTCAAATCCCGAGATTATCAGGCAAATTGATGCCGGTAAAATAGTGGAAGTGGGAAAAGATCAGGGATTAAATGAAGAGAAGCTGATCACAATGCATCCTGATCTGGTCATGACTACCGGCAGTCCTGTTTCTAAAATGGAACGTTACACAACATTGAATGCCGCCGGAATCCCTGTACTTATCAATTCCGAATGGGTAGAAACGACACCGTTGGGTCGTGCCGAATGGGTTAAGCTTTTGGCTGCGCTCCTGAACCGTGAAGATTTTGTCTACAAGAAATTTGCAAAGATGGAGGATGAATACAAAAGGCTTGCTGCGCTGTCCCAAAAAGTTAAAACGAAACCAAGCATAATCACCGGCATGAATTCCAAAGATTCCTGGTTTGTGCCAAATGGGAATAGTTACATGGCCCAGTTTTTTCGTGACGCGGGTGCGGCTTATCATTGGAATAATACCAAGGCTACGGGAAGTCTGCCACTGAACTTTGAGGCAGTTTATCCGGTGGCGCTTACGGCAGATTTTTGGCTGAATGTCGGGATCAGCAACTATGATAACAAAAAGGAGATACTGGCGAAAGATCCGCGTTACACTGATTTCAAAGCCTATAAATCGGGGCAGATTTACAGTTATAATAAACGTGTAAACAGTCGTGGCTCCAATGATTACTGGGAATCCGGTGCTGTAAACCCTCAGATTGTGTTATCCGATCTGATCAAGATACTACATCCGGAATTGCTGCCCGAACATGAACTGGTATATTACAAGCAGGTGAAATAGTAATTGTCGGCCGCCGCCCCGGCTTTGACGTTTAAAGTTTTAATCGTAACTACCTTTTGTAATTTATTTGTCCATGCCTCTTTTCACCCCATCTTCTTCAAATTCCCGTCAGCTGATTGTTATCGGCCTGGTGATTCTGGCTGTACTTTTTTTTCTGCTGGATATCATGCTGGGATCCGTTCGGATTCCTTTTGATGAGGTGGCAAGAATCGTGTTTTTGGGAGAATCCGATACGACCGCATGGCTGTTCATTGTTGAAAAGATCCGTCTGCCGAAAGCAATTACAGCAGTTATTGTTGGCTGCGGTTTATCCGTTAGCGGCCTCCAAATGCAGACTTTATTCCGAAACCCCCTGGCTGGACCATCAGAATTGGGGATAACCGCAGGGGCCGCACTGGGCGTTGCGGCGGTTATGCTAACAGGCGGAAGCAGCGCAAGTATCTACGCAATCCGACAGCTGGGTATTTCGGGAAGCTGGCTGATCGTAGTGATGGCATCCCTCGGTGCAGCACTTGTTTTGTCCATGGTTTTGCTGATTGCCGGCCGCATCAAAGACAATGTTATTTTGCTGATTGTGGGCGTTATGGTGGGAACAATCACGGTTTCCGTAATCAGCATCTGGCAATATTTCAGCCAGCCTGAGCAGTTGCAGGAATACATCCTCTGGACTTTCGGTTCGCTTGGCGGTATTGTTCAATACCATTTGTACGTACTTTCCGGCGTAGTCGCTGTTGGCCTGCTCATTGCTTTTTCGTCTTCCAAAGCGTTAAATGCCATGTTGCTGGGCGAAAATTATGCGCGCAGCATGGGCCTGACTGTCGGTAAAACCCGCCTTATTATCATGGCAAGTACAAGTTTGCTGACAGGCAGCATCACGGCATTTTGCGGACCGATTGGTTTTGTAGGCATTGCCATTCCACATATCACCCGTTCATTATTGGGCACTTCTGATCACCGTATTTTAATTCCCTGCACTTGTCTGGTAGGAACTGTGCTTATGTTAATTTGCGATATTATTGCGCAAATGCCGGGCTCACAAACGGTTTTACCCATTAATGTGGTCACCTCTTTACTGGGCGCGCCAGTCGTGATTTGGGTAATCGTTAGTCGTAATAATTTACGTTCTTCCTTCTCATGAACGCACAACCGTTACTCACAGCCCGCGATCTGACCATTGGTTATAAGACAGGAAAGACCGAAAGTAAATCCATCTCGACATCTCTGAATCTTGATTTATGGCCAGGACAGCTGGTTTGTTTGTTAGGTCCGAATGGTGCAGGAAAATCTACTTTGATGCGCACGCTTTCCGGACTGCAACCAGCCTTATCCGGTGCAGTTATTCTGGATGGCAAATCGCTTTCTGACCTTAAACCGGTTGATCTTGCCCAAAAATTGAGTCTGGTATTAACCGAGAGAATCGAAGCAGGAAATTTAACCGTCAACGAACTGGTAGCACTCGGCCGCACGCCTTACACAGGCTGGCTTGGAACGCTGGCGGATTTGGACAAAGCCAAAATCAGTTGGGCGATGGAAGCAACCGACACGGTTCGATACGCCGGTCGTCGCATGAATGAGCTGAGTGATGGAGAAAGGCAAAAGGTAATGTTAGCCCGCGCACTGGCCCAGGACACCAAACTGATTTTGCTTGACGAACCGACGGCGCATCTGGATTTACCAAACCGTGTGGAAATGATGCGGCTTCTCCATAATCTATCGAGGCAAACCAATAAAGCGATTTTACTTTCCACTCACGAACTCGATCTGGCTTTGCAGGCAGCCGATAAGCTGTGGCTTATGAAACCCGATGGAAAAATGATCACGGGTGCACCCGAAGATCTTGTTCTAAACGGAAGCTTCGAGGCTGCTTTCATCAAAAACGGCTTCCATTTTGACAGAAATACAGGCACGTTCACCATTCACAAAGAAGCCTCCTCAACAGCCATCCATCTGACGGGAGACGCCAATCTTGTTTTCTGGACCAAACGAGCCTTACAGCGTGAAGATTTTGTCGTAGCCGATAACCGTGCACTACCTTATACCATTGAAGTGTCGGAGCAGACAGGAATTCCGGTCTGGACATTTGACAGTAATGCTACAACAACGCAATATTCCAATATCAGCGACCTCCTTACGGCGCTGCAAACCATCAAAATCAATAAAATTTAACATTTCTTACAGTGAAAATATATACCAAAAAGGGCGATAAGGGGACAACAGGGTTATTTGGCGGAAGCCGCGTTTCCAAAGATGATGTACGGATCGAATGCATCGGCACACTCGACGAAGCCAATTCCACCATTGGATTACTTCGCGTTAAATTGGGCAACGACCATGCATGGCAGCCAAACCTGCATAAGATCCAAAAAGACCTTATGGACATGATGTCACATTTGGCACGTCCTTCGGATGCTAAAAAAGAAAACAAAAATCCGATGCCCGAAGACGGAGCGGAGTTTTGTGAAATCTGGATTGACACGCTTGAATCGGAAATGACTTCACCATCAGATTATTTTCTGTTACCTGGCGGAAATGAGGTTTCGGCTTTGTGCCATCTGGCCCGTACGCAAATGCGCAGAGGAGAGCGCCGGCTTGTTTCCCTGATCAAAACGGACACGGTTCATGAAGCGATTCCGGCATATATCAACCGCTTATCCGACCTGTTTTTTACATTGGCAAGAGCTGAAATGGACAAAGCCGGCGTAGCGGAAGAAAAATGGCAGCTATTCCTTTACAAACGTTTCAAAACACCGGAAGAAAAATGATCATTTACATCACCGGAGGCGCACGTAGCGGAAAAAGTCGCTTTGCACAGGAAAAAGCGCAACAACTGACCAACACCCCGGTTTATGTTGCCACTGCCCACATCTGGGACGACAACTTCGCGGAGCGTGTGCAGCTGCACAAAAACGAGCGTGGCCCCGAGTGGACAACCTACGAATCCGAAACCAATATCCATAAACTCCCGATCGAGAATAAAGTTGTCGTGATAGACTGCGTAACACTTTGGCTTACCAATCTGTTCGTCGCCTTTGAGAATAATATTGACGATTCTTTGACCGCTTTCAAAGAGGAAATTGACGCGTTAACAGAGCTTTCAGGCACATTCATCATCATTTCCAACGAAATCGGAATGGGTGTGCACGCCGATACCGAAATTGGCAGAAAGTTTACAGATTTACAAGGCTGGGCAAATCAATATGTGGCGAGTAAAGCCGAAGAAGCCATCTTGATGGTATCCGGGCTTGCACTAAATTTAAAAAATAGGTTACACTGAGAACCCGCGGAGGAAAAAAGAGCTTCACAGAGTTTTTTATAAATATTTAATCTCTGTTCCCCCGCGCGGCGTCCGCTCTGTGTAACCTTAGCAAATAGACAATATGACATTACGAGAACAGATACAGAATAAAATCAATACCAAAACAAAGCCGCTTGGAGCGCTTGGGAAACTTGAAGAAGTGGCTTTGCAAATAGCCCTCATCCAGGAAACATTGACACCGGTTTTAGAAAAACCACACATTGTCGTTTTTGCGGCGAGTCACGGAATTGCCGGCGAAGGCGTCAGTGCCTACCCATCCGAAGTTACCTTTCAGATGGTATTGAATTTCCTCAACGGCGGCGCAGCGATTAACGTTTTCACGAGACAAAACGGCATTGAGCTCGCTTTGGTAGATGCAGGTGTGGATCACGATTTTGAACCAAATAAAAAACTGATCGACGCCAAGATCAGCCACGGTACCAAAAGTTTCCTGCATCAACCGGCAATGACGGAGGAAGAGTGCCATGCTGCGATTGAAAAAGGAAAACAGATTGTGCGAGAAATCCGTAATACCGGTTCCAATATTATCGGTTTTGGTGAAATGGGCATTGGAAATACCTCTTCGGCAGCGGTCATCATGAGCAAACTCCTGCAAATTCCCCTCGCCGATTGCGTAGGAAAAGGAACGGGCGTTAACCCTGATCAGTATCGAAAGAAGATCGATATTCTTCACCAGGCGATTGCCAATCATTCAGCAGTAAATACGGATCCGTTACAGGTTTTACAAACTTTTGGCGGTTTTGAAATTGCCATGATGTGTGGCGCATTTTTGGCCGCCGCCGAAGAAAAAATGGCTTTGATGGTCGATGGATTTATTGCATCGGCTGCATTTTTGTGTGCCTTCAGGATAAACCCCTCGATAAAAAATTTCGCAGTTTTTTGCCATCAGTCGGAAGAAAAAGGACATGCACTTCTGTTGGAACATTTGCAGGTAAAAGCTTTGTTAAACCTGGACATGCGCCTCGGAGAAGGAACAGGCTGCGCTGTGGCCTATCCATTGCTGCAAAGTGCTGTTGCATTTTTAAACGAAATGGCAAGTTTCGAAAGCGCAGGCGTGTCGGATAAATGAGTTTGATTTTAAATTGTATAGATTACACAGAGGTACACGGAGGTACAAAGAGATTACACAGAGACAATTAAAAAAGTCTGTGTATCTCTTTGTACCGCTGGGATCCACTGTCTAATTCACAAACGAGGTACCATGAACGAAAAACAGGTTAAGTATATCATCGCAGCTGCTATTGCTGTGCTGATTGGTTATATTATCTATGATTCGAGCTCACAGCCCACCGTGAACGATCTGAAGGGTAATTTCAAAGAGGTTGCGCTATACCGAAACCCCAATAATACAGGCCCGATTGTACGGATTTATGCCGTCACGGTACAGGGAGACCCCTGGGAGGAAATGCAGAAATACGGCGATCTGATGCCTTACACGAAATATGGGACCACGAAAGTTTTCTTCTTTCAGGAAGGAAAACCAGCCCCGGTTTCACTGGTTCCGGGAGACGATAATTTCGATGCGCAATTCCAGAAAAACTGCCTCGCCAAATATGAAAAAGATGGCAACGGACAAGTTTCTTTGGTTAAAAATCCTTTTAATCAATAACCCAAAACTTATCTTTGTGAAAACGTTTTGATCCACTGATTTTACTAAAATGACTGCATTAGACACCGTAAAGCAATATTACAATTCCTTTAATGAGAAAAACTGGGAAGGGATGCTTGCCTTGCTTCACCCGGAAGTTCGTCATGAACCTAACCAGGGCGAAGTAAGAGTCGGCATTGAAAAATTTACAGAATTCATGCGGATGATGGATGATTCTTATGAAGAAACTTTAACCGACATGGTGTTTTTCACGGAACCAACCGATACACGTGTGTCTGCCGAGTTTGTCGTGAACGGGATATATAAAAAGGGCGACGAAGGTTTCCCGGAAGCACACGGGCAAAAATACGTATTACCTGCCGCAGCATTTTTAGAAGTGACCGGTGGAAAAATAAGCAGGGTAACTACGTATTATAATCTTGAACTTTGGATCAAATTGGTTTCATGAAAGGGCGGTCGGCTTTCAGCTTTCGGCTGCCAGATATCCGATGATAGCAACAATTTGCCGAAATCTGCCACTACCCGTTGACCATTTAACCAACCTGATTCAAAATCAAAAGCCGACCGCCGATAGCCCAAAAACTATGTCTCTTTCATTTCTTACCAAACAAGGCCGCGGAATTGAATCCGTTTTCGAGGATCTGGCTAAATTGCGGATTGCAGTTTTCCGGGACTATCCCTATTTGTATGAGGGTTCTCTGGCATATGAAATGGAATATCTGAAGACATACGCATATTCTGACCGCTCTTTTTTATTTGCCATTTATGATGGTGAAAAAATGGTGGGTGCAACTACCTGTATTCCGTTGCGAGACGAAACAGCAGATATTCGTGGGCCATTTGAAAAAGCGGGTTTTAATATTGACAGCATTTTTTATTTCGGAGAAAGCATCCTGTTAAGCAGCTATCGCGGACTGGGACTAGGCCATCGTTTTTTTGATGCACGAGAGGAATATGCAAGCAGTTTTGGCACCTTCAAAACGGCTTGTTTTTGCTCGGTGGAAAGAGTTAATCATCCCGAACAACCAGCAGATTACAGGCCCAATGATGTATTCTGGATCAAGAGGGGTTATAAAAAAGTACCGGATTTGAAAGCAACCATGGAATGGCCCGATCTCGGCGAAACCATTTCAACACCCAAAACCATGATTTTTTGGATGAAAGAAATTGAATAGGCATTTCCAAGGTGTAACGCACGTAATCCTTAAAAGCACCGCATCCATCTCCCTGATTTAATCATTTCCACACAATTTTTTAAATATGATCATTGCCTCCGCCAGTTATCCGATTACCGAACATGCTGATTTTGACACATGGCGTGCACACGTTGAACAATGGGTAACTGACGCAGTACGGCAAAAATCCGGGCTTTTACTTTTCCCAGAATATGGGGCAATGGAGCTCGTGAGTATTTTTTCTGATAAGATCAGAAGCGACATTCGCCGTCAGGTGGTTGAACTGGATTCCTTGAAAGATCAGTTTTGTACGGTCTTTTCTGACCTTGCAAAAAAGTATAAAGTCATTATTGTAGCGCCGAGTATTCCGGTCATCGAAGATGGGAAAAATGTGAACCGTGTGTATGTTTTCTCGCCAAAAGGCCTGGCGGGTTTTCAGGATAAATTTTTCATGACCCGTTTTGAAAATGAAGAATGGGGAATCCAAAGCGGTGTAAAAAATCTTACACTTTTCGAAGCTTCCTGGGGCACTTTTGGTATTCAGATTTGCTATGACGTCGAATTTGCACTGGGTTCCCATCTCTTAAGTTCAAATGGTGCCTCGCTGATATTAGCGCCAAGCTGTACAGAAACCATCCGAGGTGCAACGCGTGTACACATCGGAGCAAGGGCCCGTGCCATGGAAAATCAGGCCTATACCGTTGTTTCCCAGACAGTAGGCAACGCGCTGTGGTCACCGGCAGTGGATATAAACTACGGTTTTGCAGCCTACTATTCAACACCCGACAAAGACATGCCGGAAGAGGGCATTATTGCAACCGTGCCGCCACAAAAAGAAGGCTGGCTTATTCAGGAACTCGATTTTGCAAAAATAAAAACGGTCCGTGATTCCGGCCAGGTTTTTAACTTTCACGACCATCAGCATTTGAATATCGGCTTTAAAAACGAAGAAATTAATATCATCCGCCAGTCGGTATAATCTGATCGTAACCAGGCAACAAACCAAAATCTATGAAGCAGGAATTACGATTATTTTTCACCGCATTGCAATTCTACACCCGGCTCCCCGCTCCTGCCTGGGTCGGTTATAACCCCGACGATATGAACAAAGCCACACGTTACCTGCCCTTGATCGGGTGGATTGTTGGCTCAATTTCCTCCATTTTTCTGATGCTTGGGATATATTGCATCAATATTTCGACCGGTGTTATTCTTTCCATGATTTCTACCATTCTCCTTACCGGCGCCTTCCATGAAGATGGCTTTGCCGATGCCTGCGACGGCTTTGGCGGTGGCTGGACAAAAGAAAAAATCCTGGAAATTATGAAGGACAGCCGCGTTGGCACATATGCCGTTGTAGGTCTCATACTGCTCTTGGGATTGAAGTTTTCACTGCTTAATGCATTGACCGAAATCAAACAAAACCAATTCCCGGTACTTATACTGCTTTTAATAAATGCACATACACTGAGCAGGTTTATGGCCGTGACCATGATTTTCTCACATTCATACGTTCGTTTTACCCACGACAGCAAGGCCAAACCGGTAGCCGAGGTTGGTAGCAAAAACACGTTATGGATCGCTGCCATTTTTGCGCTTGTTCCGTTAACCGGCCTGATACTTCTACTCAATCAACCCTGGCTGATCGTTTCTCTGCCCATACTTTATCTGATCAAAATGATGCTGGCGCGCTATTTCACAAAGTGGATTGGCGGTTATACGGGCGATTGCCTCGGCACGACGCAGCAGGTCTGTGAAATCGGATTTTACCTGTTTACTGCTGTTTTATGCAAATTTATTTAATCCGCCATACCACTCCTTCTCTATCTCCCGGTCTGATTTACGGACGTTTTGAGGTGCCGTTAACGGATACTTTTTCTCAGGAACTTGAAGCCATAAAAAACCGGCTCCCCGAAAATTTCGATTCTGTTTATTCCAGTCCCTCCACACGTTGTACCTTATTAGCGCAACAAATTACCCTTGATTTCATCACAGACAAACGGCTTACCGAGCTCGATTTCGGAGATTGGGAAGGTGAAACCTGGGATACCGTCAATGAAGCCGACTTGCAATTATGGATGGACGATTTTGTCAATGTCGTCGTCCCGGGTGGAGAAAGTATGATACAAATGAACACCCGTGTGCTTTCATTTTGGGACGATTTATTGTCGTCATCAGCTCAAAAAATAGCGATTGTGACGCATGGAGGCGTTATTCGATTAATTCTTGCTCACTTACGAAATGTGGCACTTGCTGACGCTTTTGAAATCAAAATCGGCTATGGAGAAGTGATTAAGTTATCCATAGCCGCCAACTCTGATATTAACTAATTGCGATCTTTTCGGGATTCTGCCACCTCAGGTACGCCTTTTTAAGGTTAAAGTGTAAAACAGACATTTGCCTTAAACACTTCATATGGATACGACTGAAATTTTGGGAGATCAGGAAGAAACACTGGGAACGGCTGAGGATTTGAGAGAAGAGATTTCTGTTGAGGTTATTCAACAGGAAGTTGTGGGCAGCCAGGTTAAAATTGAATTTGAAACCTCACAAGGCTTATGCACGGGGTATTATTTCGTCAATGAACTTGGTCACGAAGAACTCTCGATGGAACCTGATTCCGTCATTACTCTTACCGCTTTATATCCCGATTATTATGGAACCTACATTAACGCGCTAAACCGGGACTGGGTAGACATCGACCTTTCTGAAAAATACAATGGCTGCCCTGAGTATAAAATTTATAACCGGGAGATCCTGCTGTCATCATTCCGGATAGGGTAATTCCTGTCATATTTTATTCAAAAATGTGCGGTTGTTCAGAAGACAACGGAGAGAAACTTATGAAGTTTCATCAGTAAATTCTTGTCTGTATAATACCCAATACTACGGGTGCACAAGTTAATTAGCTTCCAGGTCTCAACGCACTTCGCCTCTCCCAAAAAATATAACTTTAACAAGAAAACAAAACGAACAACCCACACCATTAATTCACCAACCCAAGTGAATGTAATTCCATCTTTGTGTCAAATTAATTATCTATCAATAGATCAAATAAAAACAAAATATTCACTGATAATCAGACAGATAAAACTAATTCAACAACAAAATTCGATATATTTCTAATAGCATTTAGTATTAGTTATATTTATATTCTACAAATAAAATGTATAATTATTTCAATTTAACCACTGCGTAATTTTTTGAAACTTTTTCATTAAAAATTTAAACTATTTCTATATATACATAGTATCTTGAGTTGACAATCTGACCCAGTTCTAAACTTATGTACTATGAAAACATCCTACCTCTTGAGCATGGTTTGCATTACATGCCTGGCTCAATTCAATCAGCTAAGTGCGCAGTGTTCATTTGTAAATCCCGGAGTTGAACTAAACAGTGTTACAACCAACGGAGCGAATTGCATAGTCAACGTGAATCTGTCTTTTACGATAGATAAAAACAATGGGAACAAGTACACCTACGTCCACCTCTGGACACCCAGCCAATATCCGAACATTGATTATAAGAAGGCACCAACAGCCACTGAACTCGGGGCTGTGCTTGCGACACTGGCTATCAATACAGACGGTGTTGCGTCATTGTTATCAACATACAGTCCCGATGCTAATGTTCACCCTCTTTTCACCGGAGTAACCATAATAGAACAGAATATCAGCGGAGACCTTTACAAAATCACAATTGGTAACATTCAATTTCCGATACCAGGGGCCTGCTCCTCAATTCCTGTTCTCAAAGGAGATGTCTGGTCTACCCAATCAGCCAGCGACAAACCTCCCGTACACTGTTATTCGCAAAATTTCAACCTTACAATCAACGATCCTGTTGTAAGCGGACTTATTAACTGCAATCCACCAGCAGGCCCCAGAACCTATGATCTTGACATTACAACCACCAATCCCTCGGCCTTTAATATCACCTACAAACTTTATCTTGATGACGGTGTATTAATATTGGGACAAACCGTTTTTGGCCCTGGTGACAATCTGATTTACACCAGTCCCATTACCAGCCTGTCTTCGTCACTTCCTGTTGACCTCAGTGCTGTTCCTTACACATATGCCGCCGGAGAAGACGTCCGATCAATATGGGCTGAAATTTCAAGCCCAAGCCTGCCAAATGCCATTATCGCTGAGCTAAAAAATAACTGTACTCCGCTCCCCGTAAAACTCACAAAATTCAAAGGAGATTTACTGGACGACGTCATTACACTTTCGTGGTCTACCACAGAAGAATCAGGAAGCAGCCATTTCGATATTCAGCGCAGCGGTGATCTGGCAGAATTTATGACCATTGGAACGGTGACGGCAAAAGGGAATTCAGGAGTAAAGTTAAATTACAACTTCCTGGACGCCTCGCCTGTAAAGGGAAACAACTATTACCGGTTAAAACAAGTCGATAGAGACGGCAGCTTTGAAAACTCCCGGATTATCTCTGTTTCCAACAATGCGAACAGCGTTTCTTTTGAAATTCTGGGGAATCCTGTCGCCAACCGTGAGTTAAAATTCCTGCTAAAAGGAGACAATCAGCAAAACATCCGTTTGTTTGATATCAGTGGCCGAACCATTCCGTTCAGTCTGATTAATACTGGAAATATCTACACGGTGAAACCGGCAAATAATCTTTCATCCGGCCTGTATATTTTGTCGTTGCAAAATCAGGGCAGTGTAAGATCAAAGAAAGTTCTGGTACCCTAAACATTGAGCCACCACCGGTTTCATCACGAATTTCCGGGTAATAGTAAAAGGAAAAAGCACTTAACGATTTCTCGTTAAGTGCTTCTCATTCAGGGCTCCCGAAGTTGGGCTCGAACCAACGACCCTCTGATTAACAGTCGTGCGATCTCTACTAATCGATTGTTATTGATACTTGTCTTTTCTAATACAACTATCTCTACACCAATTATTTAATAAAATTTTTATCATCCTTTGTATCCGGTATTTATCGGTGTTCACAAAGTTTGTTTGTGAAATTGTTTGCAAATTAAATCTTAAAATTTATGAGTTTATCCAAAGCAACAGCGAAAATTGTCCTCGACAAACGTAGAATTAAGCAAGACGGAAAATATCCGTTAAAATTACGAGTTACATATCTTAGGGAATACAAAGATTACATTATTGCTATCGATTTATCTATGGAAGATTATGAGCGTATAACAACCTCAAAAAAATTGCCTGATTTATTAAGAGATGTTAAAATTCGTATTCAATTTGAGGAGTCCAAAGCAAATCAAATAATAAGAGCTCTTCCAGAATTTGGATTTAAAATCTTTGAATCTCATTATTTCGGTAACACTCCCAAAGCCCATTCGGGAGACATTTATGCCCTAATGGAAAAATATATAGCATTTCTAACGGATTCAGGCCGCATTTCCACAGCGCAATCGTATCAATCTGCATTAAATTCATTGAAGGCTTTTCAAAAACGACTTCGATTTGATGATATAACAGTTGATTTTTTAAAAAAATATGAACGTGAGGCGAAAAATAAAGGAACGAAGGATACTACTGTCGGCATATACCTTCGAAGCTTTAGGACAATTGTCAATCAGGCTATTGAATCGGGATATATGCGTAGAGAGGATTACCCGTTCAAAAAAGGAAAATATGTGATCCCTGCTAGTCAGAATATAAAAAAAGCTCTTACCCAAAATCAAATAGACAGTATAATAGAATTTAAAAGAGTTGGTGGAAGCAATGAAGATATGGCAATCGATATTTGGTTATTTTCTTATTTCTGCAATGGTTTAAATATTAAGGATATTTGCCGACTTCGATATTCAAATATCGAAAACAAAACAATGAGAGTGGTTCGGGCAAAGACTGAATTAACTTCCAGAAATAACCAGAAACAAATTACAATTCCCCTACATGATTTTGCTAAACTGACGATTGATAAATGGGGCAATAAGAATACCGCTCCGGAAAATCACATATTCCCTTTTTTACCTTTGAATGCATCCCCTTTAAGGGAAAGAATGAGTGTCCAGAATGTCACTAAACTGGTAAATAAATATATGAAAAAAGTGGGTAAAACGCTTGACATCAAAATCCCATTGACAACTTATGTAGCTAGACACAGTTTTAGTACCATCATGATGCAAAACGATGCACCGCTAGTATTGATTTCAAGAAGTCTAGGACACAATAGTATTAAAACCACTGAAAATTACTTAGGAAGCCACGAAAATGATGTAATGACCAAATATTCAGACCTCCTTACAAAAGTTAACGTAAGCGAAAAATTCAAATTGCCAACAGAATAACATTCAATAGTCGACCTGACAGTTAACTTTCAAAATTCTTCAAAAAATTCAAAAGAACATGCTAAGTTTAGTCAAAACTTAACATGTTCTTTTTTTCAACAATGGATTTACACAAAAGCTCCTCTATTCCGTTAAATGAGATTGATACATTACTTCACGACACCTTCTTTATTGACTGGATTGAAAAATTCAACGATGGCTTTTTTCAACAGCATCTTCAATATGAAGATTATATAGGTGCATGTCTTCACCAAGAGCTATACGTATTAACAGAGCAATCAATATCTCAGCTTTGGATTGAAATTACGAGCTCTTATTGGGATGAAAAAACAAACTCGGCAAGAGCTAAATTTTACGGACACCGTATGTTAGTAATTTTAGAGAGGGTTAACCTATCTTATATACTTTACTCATATTTTGAGATAGTAAAGAGCTTTTTTTTGGATTTCGAATTTCGTATTAAACACCACCTCAATTGCGATTTGCAGTTTTCATCTGGACTTCAAAATAATCCATACTTTAAAATGGAGCCGAGTCAAAGAAGCTTTCAACAAGAAACCTCCAGTATAAGCAAGCTTCAGCCATTAATAAGAATTTCCAAGGATTTTCTAGAAGCTGAAATTATTGAAGTCCCTAAAAATAATGTAAAGGCTCTAAATGATAAATCTAATTTTTATTCAATAGATCACAGAGCTGCACTACATGACTGCTTAAAATTTCTTGATCCTACAAGAGATAACCGTTCTACTTTGTCTTTTTTAGAATATACGAACTTGTATCTTATACTAACAGAAGTACTAGAAACACGCAACGATACAACTTCAGACAAAAGGTTCACTCATGCTTTGACTACAAAAAATAACAAAACGAATTTAATCAAACATTTCGCAAAATTATCGCAAAAATTAACCCCTGGTACTAGGCCTGACTATCTTATTAGATCCATAAGAATTCTATTTGAATTTAAAGACCAATACCTCACAACCTACAAACATTGGTCAAAAGACACAGATCTGCTCAATAATCGAGTGTGAGTAATGTGATCAAAGATGTGATAAAAGAGATTATTGTGATCACATTTTTATTCAAATTTAAGAGAGGTTCTTTTGCATAAGTTAAACAATTACAAATCAAAACGCTTATGCAAGTACCACAAAATTTTATCGAATCTATTGACACTTCGATGTCAGGAATGAAGGACTTACTAAAACAAATTATTGAAAATCTACCAACTATTACCAACGATTCCACTACCTACCTAACAGTTGAAGAAGCAGCAGATTTATTGTGTATTGCAAAACCAACGCTATATGCCAAGGTTTCAAAACGAGAAGTTCCACATTTTAAGAGAGGAAAAAAGCTCCTTTTTAAAAAGTCTGACCTAGTGAATATAATTGAAGGTAGCAAACGTAAGACCTATCAAGAAATCCGTGAAGAAAGTGAACAACGTAGAGCTAAACTTAAATAATCATAAACATGAAGTCTATGATCACCGAAGAGTTGAAGCTTGATTCCTCTTACGATAAAAAAGTTGAAGAGATAAAATATTTTCAAGAAGTTTATGTACCATGTAACTTTAATATTGATTATCACCTTAGAGTTCACAAGCCCAGGCAATTTAAACCATCAAAAGATCGCCTCCTGTACATTCTAAATCTTTTAATGGAAATACCCTTAAGGGATAAAAGTTTGCTTGATCAGATCAGAGTTAATAGGCAAATTCCTTTTGTAAAATTATCCTCCCAAGTATTGAAAGCCAAAATTCATAATTACCAATTGTATTTAAATTATTTGATCGAAAGTGGAGTATTAGAAACTGATAACCACTATTCCGTTGGGAAATTTTCGAAAGGATATAGATTTACGAGAAGATATCGCCAGATCGCTACGACAAAACGTATCACCGATGTTAAATTAGATAATTCTGAAAAATATCATCGGGATCTGGAAGAAGCAAAAAAAATCTATCCATATCTTATTTCTTGGTTTGATAATTTAGATTTCGATAAAGCCTCCGCTTTGAAATATTTAAAAATTAAGTTTTTAATCGAGGTGAGAGTTTTAAGAAATAAGGATGTCACAACTATGAAGCATAACATCTATCAATGTTCGGTAGCAAGATTTTCAAAAGAAAATTACTATTTCAAGGTTGATCATTATTCTAATAGGCTTCATACGAATTTAAGTAATTTAAAAAGTGAGTTGAGAAATTTCATTACGTTTAAAGGTGAGAAACTTACCAGTATTGATTTAAGTGGTTCTCAACCATTTTTAATATTAAATCTATTGAACCCTCAGTTTTACAATTCTGAAAATGACTGGTTTAGTTTAAAAAAAATTAATTATAATTTATCTATCTTAATCTCCCCTCCCGTCCTGTGCGCCCCTATTAAATCTATTATGTGCGGGACTTTTGAAGAAAATTGGATAATAGAAGAAATTGAAACTTATAAGCAATTGGTCAAGCATAATCAATTTTATGAGCATTGTATTAACATGTTTTCTAAAATTGAAAGAAAAAGAGTCTCCCGTGGGGAGGTGAAGGAGATTATCTTTTCGGTACTATTTTCGTCTAACATCGACACCAATCCGTTTTTAGTGAATAATAAAAGAATATTTAGAGCAGTTTTTCCATTTATTTCGTCTGTACTAGATGCATGGAAAGCAGAAGAAACTAATAACCTCGCAAAGGTCTTACAAAAAATGGAATCCTACTTATTTCTAGAATGCATTACAAGAAGAATAAACGATCAAAGACCAGATATTCCGTTATTTACAATTCATGATTCTATCGCGACTACGGAAAAACATGTAGCTCATGTAACAGATATAATGTTTGAAGAAATAAGTACTAAAACTGGCTATAATCCACATTTTAAAACTGAGGGCTGGACACCAAACAATTTATTTGCAAATTAGGACAAAGATGAATATTCTTGCGTTCATAAACAGAAATCACAAATGACATAATCTTGCTTTAAATATTCGCTTTTAGCTAAAAATCCTGTTCAACGAAATCTGGTAAATTTTAAACACGACAGGGAGCACTAGTTAAACGCCTACGATTTACGTGGGCGTTGCTTTGCTTTTGTCGTGTAGGCTTACCAGAGCCGCGTTGGACTAAGTAAATGTAACGTTCCACGTTTTTTTATTTATTTATGAATAGTTTATTCCCAACTTCTCCAGAAACTGACGGAAGTCGTACAATTCAAAAAGCATATCGTCTTTGGCTCCTTACAGAACAAATTTCAGAATTAATGAATTTTGAGGACAATAAGATACCATATTCTGCTGATGAGATTCGAGTCCTCAGTTCGATGATCGTCCTAAGAGAATTTCGTAAAATTGATTCTGATATTGAGGACTCTGAAAACATTATCCAGCATTTCTTAAAATTTCCAACTTTTCAAATTTCTACAGTCCGCAAAAACTTTTGGCTCAGTGTAGGAGGCAATGATCGTCTCAGCTCAAGGCAAGACATGGCAAAGTTGAAAAGGGAGGAGCGTATAAAGATTGGAGTTGATAACCCTGATAAATTTATTTCAGATCGTCATAGCTTTTACACGAAACTTTTAGATGATTTTTATGGACCACGGAGAATTACTCCTTTCAAAGCGACATATATGCTTTTTTATGAACCACTTATACATTTAGGCCACTTAGACTCTGTGAGCGATTACAGTGAAAAAGTGGATACTGAATTAATGAATATAATAAATTTAAAATTAGAATATATAAGGGATAATATTTTTGAATTTTTTATACCCATTTTACTTATCTAAATATTATGATTTGGTTCATTTTACTGCTAGTTCTAGGCATAATTATATATCTTTATTATAACCATCTTGATAACTCCACCAAGGATCTTGAACGAGATTTCGCAATAGCTAATGAATATCATACTCAGGGAAAATATATTGAGGCTATTGTCATATGGACTCAATATATTGAGAAATACCCTACATATTATCAATTGTGGAATAATCGAGGAGAAGCCAAATATCAGTTAGGTGATTTAAAAGAAGCTTTGAAAGATTTTCAAAAATCTGTTGAACTTAAACCCTTTGGCAACATAAGAGCATATAGAAACTTAGAAAAAACTCAATTTGAAATTGGTAGAGGTCGGAGTAATTTCTAAAATGCGGAATCGAATATTAACTCTTCTTGATCCAAATTAATCAGATTTAATTAATTGTAATTGAATCTGATTAATTAAAATAAAAATTAGTCAGATTTCATTACCTATGGTTCGGTAGAGCATTTAAGTAAAAGTTTTAATTTCTGAAAAGATTGTAGTTCAGATGCAAGGTACACATTATTAACACGGACACATTATACCAATAAATGATATATTGATTTTGAACAACAAGCCAGAATGAATAAAACTAGACAACTCCAAGGTTTCAATCGAGTAGTTTGCAACTTTGGAATTGTCAAATTTTATTCACAATGTTAAACTGATTCGCCCAAATGAATATGATGACTAAATTCTGAATCTGACAATGAGGAAATGAAGGCCGCCCTTGCATTCTCCAAAGACTCATAATATCTCTTAAATGGCTCTGCTACACGTTCAGCTGTTTCGTTACTTAGCGGAAATGGAATCATTATTTCAAGTAATCTATTTCCGACATCTTCTCTATTTGTTTGCATAAATACTATTCGCTCCCACTGTCTCCTTACGGCGGACAAAGACAACGCCCACATTAAGTAAAACTGAGAGAATGATGCTAATTCAGTAGCACGAATGACAATAACTTCCTTAGTCAAAACAACCTTTTGTTGACCTGGCATTAACACACAAAATTCTCCTATATTTTTAGATGCTCGTTCCGGCGAAATTAAGTCATACGGTTTTAATCCAGACTCTTCCCCCCGCCAAAACTGCTTTGCTAGCGAACTTGGAATCATATTGGTTGGATTTATATTCACCGAACCTGCTCGCAAATCAGAAACCTTTATATATGGAATTTCTCCAATTCGTTGATCAGAGCTAGGACTACCGTGACCATTTGAAACAGTAATGATACCAGAAGCTTTCAGCTCGCCTAATGTTTTCAACTCAAAGATATTTCGATCAGAAATTAAGTGTTGTATCTCCTCATTTAGACCTTTATCATGGTACTTAGGAACATAAATATCTTTTTCAAGCGCATCGGACTCTGGAAAATATCCAATATCACTCCTATTAAACATTCCAATTCTGATCATATCACAAGCCTCCGCCAAACTGTCATTAATATCACTATTAGACCTTATTCCAGTTTCAGGATTTACAATGTATTGTTCGTGGCCATCTTTATTAATTCCACAAGTATTGGCATTAATAATTAATATTTCATTATCTCGAAACCAATCAGGCTTATGCGACATTTTCAAAAGGTTTTTTTTCCAAAATATAAAAATTAGTCTTTGCTCTACAGAACCCTTGAAAAGCTTCCATTGGTATATTTACAATCGCTCTGAAAATAAATCTTTCATTTATCCATTGCCTTAACCAAGCGTATGATGGTGAAAACATATAAGTTTCTGGTAAAATAATTCCTAGCCTACCTCCATAAGTAAGCAATTCATGACACCGCTCCATGAATAAAATACCAAGCTCTCTATCCTCGAACTTTGTGCTGTGAAATGTATAGTTCCCATTTGAATCCTTGATGTTTTTTCTTGCAATGAGAAGCCCAGCAGCCTTTGCATCTACATTGCTCATTCTAAGATTCTGGCCAAAGGGCGGGTTTGTTACAATACATGTGAATGACATCGGGATAAGACTTGATTGCAAGTCCTGAAAAGTTGTACTCCATAGATGTTTTCGTAAAGAATCTCCCAAAAATGTATGAGTAGAACCATCTCCAATGGTTAACATAATTGCTTTTGTCAACTTTACGTTTATGCGATCTTTATCAACACCAAATAAATGTCTTTGCGCCCAACCTTTTGCATCTCCATCATCCATTGCTGGAAAAGATTCTCTTAATTGCCGATAACTTTCAAGCAAAAATCCACCTGTACCACACGCAGGATCGAGAACTTTATCGCTAGGATGTATCTGCATTAATTTTACAACGCTTCTTATTACTGGGTAGGGTGTATAATACTGTCCTTCTGCAGATTTAAGACTCGCAGTTCGAAATACTTGAAAAGCCTCCGATACGGCATTTAGAGACGCTTCTCTAAGTTTGAATTTTGCTAATTCATATGCGGCAAGACTTATTGTATGGTCGTCAAAGTTTATATCATTATCTGAGTCAGTTAAAAATATGTCACTATGAGCAATCCTCATGCCTTGAAAAAGCTGCCTTATTTTAGATGCTGTTTCGTGTTCAGTGTCCCAGACCTGAAACGGAACAGATGCTTCAGGATTGAATTTTGCTATCTTATCTCCTTCTAATTTAGCAAGAATTACATTACAAAGGTTATTTAATTGATCATCTCTCCTTGTACTTCTGCTGTCCTGCGAAACAATGACATTCAAAAGCCTAGTAAAGGTTTTTTTCAAATCGGAAGTTAAAGGATCAACTAAGTCTCTCCATTTCATCTTGGAGAGTCCTGATCTCAATAGAGATTCTCCGGGACGAGGTAAAGTGCCATTGTTAACAACAGAATATCCCCCTTCAGGTGTTTTATATACTAGGCAAATATTACTTCCATTA
Organism: Dyadobacter diqingensis; assembly: GCF_024220585.1. Lineage (GTDB taxonomy): Bacteria > Bacteroidota > Bacteroidia > Cytophagales > Spirosomataceae > Dyadobacter > Dyadobacter diqingensis. Next base: position 587,842 of record NZ_JAMXKF010000003.1, on the reverse strand, counting down.
CTCCAAATACCCAACAATACGTGGGGCTCCAAGCCCATATAAATTTTAAGTTGATTTACACCTTCCTGAACATTAGGGGCCTTAGTTTCGATGATAATCTGAATATGTTCATAATTACCCAAGTTGGAGGCGTTGTCAAATATTGCAATATCTACAGGAAAACCTTGAAAGTTCTGCCCCGCTTCCCTTTTGCTCGCTTCGCTAGGAAACTTAGGCACCTTCCATTCTGGCTCAAATTGAATTTGATTTCTGTCCCAACCCAAATTGTTTAATAGAGATAGTAAGGGTAATCTTGTTTCGGTATGCTCACTCATTCTTTATACTTTATTTTAACCACAATTTTCCTTTTATTGCGAATACTTGCAAACTAATCAAAATTACCTATTTTCCCGGATTAAAATCCGTCCAGAAATAGTTGAATTTATAAATGTGTAATTCTCACATTGTAGCGACCAAAATAAGTATTAAATCTCGCATAGATGTATAATAAGACAATAGCGTTAGTTATAGGAAATGATGACTATCCAGATCACAGTTTAAACAATGCAGTAAATGATGCTAACAGTATTTCCTTAATTTTTCAACGATTGGGATATGATTTGATACTAGAAACAAACGCAGGATACATATCTCAAAATGAAGCATTTGTAAAATTTAGAGAAGAAATAAAAAATTATGACATAGCAATTTTTTATTTTGCAGGGCATGCAATTCAAATTAATGATACAAATTATTTGACATCGGTTCAAACAGATTTCGCAAGTGAAGGTAGAGCCATTTATACTTCTCTATCTTTAAACGAAGTTATTTCTGTAATGGATAGGTCAGGGACGAAAGTCAACATAATAATTTTAGATGCATGTCGCGATGACCCTTTCAAAGCGTCCCGATCAAGGGGTATTTCCCAGAACGTTTTGGCGCCAGTTTTTGCTCCGAGAGGAACCCTAATAGCATTCTCTACATCTCCAGGGCAGCGAGCAAAAGATGGCCAAGGTGCAAATGGCTTATATACAAGTGCACTACTTGAACATATACTTGAACCTCACCTAAAAATAGAAGAGTTATTTAAAAGAGTCCGAGGTACAGTGTTTACTTTTTCGAAAGGAAGTCAGGTAAGTTGGGAACACACCTCTTTAATTGGAAATTTTTGCTTTAACAATGGGCAATTAGTTCACAGTTTAAATCTTCCCTATTCATTAAATGTTATCAAGGACAACCAGTATGTTATTGGCGATTCTGCGATTGATGAAATAATCAGCGACTTAAAATCTGGTAACTTTTATTCGCAAAACAATGCAGTTGACTCTTTTTGCGCCATTAACTTAAACAATATAGATAAGAACCAATTATTTATTTGCGGGCGATTAATTTTAAGAGCGGCTCATCAGGGCTCTTTTAATTGTATTAATTTTGTACGGCAGTTAGAAAAGCAAATTTCTAACTTAAGTGCCCACTTACAAATTCACGTCATAAACGGAATCTGCTACGACTTATACTTTAATTCAGAAGGAAGTTTTAGACAAAACCAAATTAATTCAACATTTTTCAATGAAATTTTAAATTTAATTGAATTACCTAAATTTTCAGCAACCTTAGAATTTTTAAGAGATATTTTAGTTCCATATCGGCAAAGCTTATTTTACATCCCAGATATTGATAGGGATGGGGTTGTTATCAATATTTTCGCAATTGAAACAAAAGCAAAGGATCACATAAACGAACAAGAGGTTACTATATCTTCTGTTACACTAAATGGTAATGATATATATAACGAAAAAACAAAAGATTCATCGTCAGAATACTATTTCGACGACATAATTAGATATCATGTTGTCGATAAATACTTATCTGACAAATTGTTAATTCCATTAAGCAAATTTAAGAAGACCATAAATATTTCAGTTGAAGATTACACATTCGTTAACTTTCCTGACTCTAAAATATTTTTAAAATAAACAACAATTAAATTTACTTCTTTCTGGTAGTCCTTAACTTCTGTCCAATAAATCGGAAAAATAGAGATGAAAATCAAACTAGAGTAGTGCACTTAATATCTGGCAAAGAAGTGGTAATAGGAAAAACCTGTGATAGTGTAGCAGCGTAACACGTTATTTCGTAGAAACGAAGAGACCCTATTTCAATTACATCCGCAACTATCGAAGATGGTAAGATAAAGGATACAAACAAAAAAGGCTACTTATTACGGTAGTATTTTTTCGGAAAATGAACCTCGTTATTTGAATTTGGTTCACAAATATCGGGTATAAAGTTCTCATTGCAGCTTTTTTAATAGCTAAGGTAAGCTTAAAACCACGCTACTGTTTGTATCATATTATTGCGGCACTTTGAATATTCTGAGATTATGATAATCGATAAATTCTTGCCCAACTCCTTGCTTATTGTTGGCAATTTTCTTCCTATCAAGCCAGACCAATCCGTTATCGCACCTTACATGACAATTAGGACATAAAATAATTATGTTATGTTTAACGTCAGGGCCATTATGAGGCTGCCCCAAGGGACGCAAATGGTGCCCTTCGGAATACAGCTTACCATTGGGAAATTCAATATTTTCTTGACATAGTTGACAGGTACTTTTTACCATCCTCTTAATTTCCTGAACAAGTAGGGTATCTCGCTTAATTCTATTGTAAACAGCTATATGCCGTTCTGGCGTTTCATTACCAACTCGAAAGCTTGTATAATTCTCGTTTCGAATGTTAAAAACTTCAAAGTTTCTTAAACCCCAGATACCTTTACCCAAACCTTCTACTGAAAAAAATAGGTCTTCTTTATTTGAATAAGACTTAGTATCCGATGAATGTTGCTGCAACGTTCTCCTCACAGTTGACATAATAGGATTTCTATTTAGTTTACTATACTCCCTGAAAATCTCTTTTAATGAACCTTTACCATTTAGATTAATCAAGGCTTGTTTTAAATCATTTAGTACAACCATATCAATTATTAAATAGTCAAATCTAGCCAGCTATTTTTATGTATAAAAAATAAGAGGCGTAATAACCCAATAATTCTTTAGAAAACAGTAATCATCACGATATGATAATTCTTTCTTGTTTATAGCAAAATTTATTAAAGAGCTCCTTTTACCTAAGCAACAATATATGGACTTTGCTGCTATGTTACTACGGCAACTTTTTTTTAATATGTAGTTTTGATATACGAATTGATGGCTACCCCTTATTGAACAACCCCCCACTAGTGTTTTAGTAGTTGGATACACCCCCTGTCCTTTAAACTTAATTTGTGAACGTTAATGTTAGGTAGCGGATCTATGGCTAAATATTGTATAATAAAAGAGGCCCGAATTTAAGAAAACCAATACATTTATAGCATATTAATGTTACACTCTCTTTAAGTGTATTTTTTAGCACCTCAGAGAGATCCAAACTCCATCACAGACTTATCTCATATCACAAGCAATTCCATTCTCTAAGACTATATTTACGTTGTTTTTCATTATTCACTGTAAGCATCCGTAAAAAAGACGTTATGAGTAGTAAGCATTTTATTTCTAGAAATGGTTGGTTTTCTCTTTCCCTGCCCGATGGATGGGAAGAATATAATGATGGAGATGATTCTGATAATTATGCATTTTTTAATGCAGCAGCAAAATCATGGACAGGTAATTTTAGAATAACATCTTTTCGATGGACAGACCTTATAGATTCTTCTGAGGATAAAGCCAGTCAGTATATTGAGGAAGAACTTGCTAAGGAAGGTGTTCAAAATATAAGATTGGGATCATTTAATTGTGCGCACTACAAGGAAGAATCGATTCAAGATGATGATGAACAAGTTGTCTATTATTGGATTACTGGAAAGACAAGTGATTTGTACATCTGCTCCTTCGTTATAGATAAAAAGCAAGAAAATACCTCGATCAATTTACAAGAACTAGATTCTGTACAAAATATGATTGGGAGCATTCAACCTAACTATGCTACGAAATGAAAATGCTCCAAAAGGGACTGTCAAAAAAAACCTACTTACAACCTTAATACTTATGAGCATTTTAATTCTTCCGACTTTTCAGATTGTTTACCGATCCTTCATTAATTAACGTAGTCAGATATTAAGATAAAAGATGTTTGTGAAATTGTTTGCAAATAAAAAAAGCACTTACAAGTTTTATCTCGTAAGTGCTTCTAATTCAGGGCTCCCGAAGTTGGGCTCGAACCAACGACCCTCTGATTAACAGTCAGATGCTCTAACCGGCTGAGCTATTCAGGAATTTCAAATCCGATTGTGTATCTGAATTATGGTGCAAATATAGGGATTCGATAAATATGACGCAAGTCTCAGGCAAAAATATTTTTTAACTTTGAACCTGCTGAAGGATTAACTCCTTGACTTTCTTGGCATCTCCCTTCGAAAAATTATTGATAATTATTTCAGGACGCATGCGAGGGATCACCCGAATGGTTGAAAAAAAGATACTATTTTCAATTTCGACTCCTGAAATATCCGAATAGAAAACAAAGTTGTCCGTACTTCTGAAAAGTTTCTTCACTTTAAAAGTCACTCCTTTTTCTCCAAATGTTACTTCGTCCGGAAAAAGGGGATTCATTAGCCCACTGGCCTTAAAACGCTCATTCATATTATTATCGTTAGAAAAAGTTTACGCTGATCAAAAAAATGGTCACAAAGGTACGTATACTACCTTTTTTGTTTCAAAAAATTCTTCCTCAAAATAGTCCGACAGATCATAACTCCGTGTTTTCATTTTAAGCTCGGCAAGTTCTTCGGTAAGATCACCGCCTTTTAGATATAAAATACCGTTCCTAAGCGTATGAAATGAATTGCGGCTGATATTCTTGCGCACCCACCCCACAAAAGGCGTGATACGTGTCACAGCGCGGCTCACAACAAACTCATAGGTATCATCCAGCTTTTCAGCCCTGATCTGCTCTGCTTTCACATTTTTCAGATCAAGCGCCGTTGCGATCTCCTGAACCACCCTGATTTTTTTACCAATGCTGTCCACCAGATGAAACTGGGTATCCGGGAACATAATCGCAAGGGGGATGCCGGGAAATCCGCCTCCGGTTCCCACATCCAGCACCGATGTACCCGATTTAAACTGCATCACTTTCGCAATGCCCAGAGAATGTAAGACGTGCCTTTCATATAAAGTATCGATATCCTGGCGGGAAATTACGTTCACTTTTGAATTCCAGTCCTGATACAATTCTTCCAGACGTGCAAATTTCTCACGCTGCGTATCAGTTAAATCCGGAAAGTATTTTAAGATTAATTCCATGAGGTTCGTGGTTTTCTTCTTGTCATCACAAAAAAGCCGAAGAAGACATAATAAATAAAAAATGCAAAATCCATCAACAAAAAGCTGAACCACTCAACGGTATTATCCAGTTTTCTATTGATGATAAAAAAGAGTACCCACTGGATTATCCAGCGTACTCCAACAACGATCCCCAGCTCCTGAAGCAAAAGAATATCTTTACTAACCAATGCGTAGGTCAGTGTAAGCAGGCCCAAAAGCCAGACTGCCACATGCGATGCCGAAAGAATTCCCAGCATGACCTTATTCCGTTTCCGGTAAAACTGGCTAACCGCCAGATGTCTTCTTTTTTGCCGCAGCCACCCCGACCAGGTAGATTTAGGCTTGGAGTAAACAAAAGATTCAGGTTCGATGGATATGGCCGTATTGGAACTGGTTGACACTTCATTTAAAAAAATATCATCATCCCCTCCCATAATATGGCGGTGCCGGTAAAAACCTTTGTTGGCAAAAAACACCTGCGTTTTGTACATGATATTCCGTCCTACGCCCATATAGGTCAGCCCCGACAGTGAGAAGGAAAGATATTGAACAGCGGCGTAAAAAGTCTCACACCTGATAAACCAGTTTAACAAGCCCGATTCCTTTTCATACGGCGAAAAACCGATTACGATATTTTTCTCTTCATTAATCTGAGAAGTCATCGCGGTAATCCAGTGTAATGAATTTGGGCGGCAATCTGCGTCGGTCATCAATGCCACCGGAAACTTTGCCTGCTTCATCCCCACGGTTAAAGCATATTTCTTAGGCGTCACGTGCGCAAATTCGTCGTTGATACGGATGTAACGGATATTTTTCCAGCTGTGAATATTTTCACGCATAAAATCCTCACTTCCGTCGTCAGAACGGTCGTCCAGCAGAATTACTTCGAATTCCGGATATTCCTGCGCGTCCAAAAGTGGCAATAACTCTGTAAGATTTTCCTTTTCATTCCAGGCACAAACCAATACAGTCACACCAGGGGCTTCATTTCCGTAATTTGTACTTCTCCCGTAAAATGCCAGGCGTGTAAAAACAAAAAGGTAATAAAACAGCTGAATCAGAACAAATGCGCCAAGCGCATAAAGTAGAGAATCTGTCACGATATCGGGGGGTTGTAAATTTTTTCTATATCTAATCCCACAAATATACAGTCATTGTCAGGAATGTTAGTTGCCTACCGCCTATTTTTGCAGACTCATATTTATTAATACCATTAATGAAGTTCACGTTACAAACTCAGGATCCGCAATCAAAAGCACGCGCTGGTGTTGTGGAAACCGACCATGGAACAATTCAAACGCCGATTTTCATGCCCGTCGGTACTGCCGGTACAGTAAAGGCGGTTCACCAGCGGGAGCTGAAAGAGGATATCAAGGCACAAATTATATTAGGCAATACATACCACCTGTATCTCCGCCCGGGACTGGACATTCTCCAGAAAGCAGGCGGACTCCATAAATTTAATGGCTGGGACAAACCGATCCTTACCGATAGCGGCGGATATCAGGTTTATTCCCTGGCTGGAACTGGGAGGAAAATTAACGAACAAGGTGTGGTATTTAAGTCACACATTGATGGTGGGATACACACTTTCACGCCCGAAGGCGTTATGGACATCCAGCGTACCATTGGTGCCGATATTATCATGGCATTTGATGAGTGTACACCCTACCCCTGCGACTTTACCTATGCACGAAATTCCATGGAAATGACGCATCGCTGGCTGGGACGCTGCTGCACCCGCTTTGACGAGACGCAGCCATTATACGGACATAGCCAGACATTGTTCCCGATTGTGCAAGGAAGTGTGTATAAAGACCTTAGAAAACAATCGGCCGAGGTGATTGCCTCTTACGAACGCGAGGGAAATGCCATTGGCGGATTATCCGTAGGCGAGCCGGCCGAAATAATGTACGAACTTACGGAGGTCGTTTGCGACATTTTGCCAAAAGATAAACCACGTTATCTGATGGGCGTCGGCACACCTGCCAACATTCTTGAATGCATCGCGTTGGGTGTAGATATGTTCGATTGTGTAATGCCGACCCGTAATGCCCGTAATGGCATGATTTTTACTACCGAAGGCATAATAAACATAAAAAATGAAAAGTGGAAAGATGATTTATCTCCAATAGACAAAAATCTCGGGGGTTATGTCAGTACATTCTATTCTAAAGCGTACCTTCGTCATCTGGTGAAATCAGAGGAGATGTTGGGTGCGCAGATCGCAAGTGTACACAATCTGACTTTCTATTTGTGGCTTGTAAATACAGCAAGAGAGAAAATAATCGAAGGCACATTTACAACCTGGAAAAAAGAAATCGAAAAAAAATTAATGCAACGCCTTTGAAAGTTAGAAAAAGAACATTTCTTTCGGGAAGAATTTGTTTTAATTGCAGTTTTATTGAGGTATTTCAAAAATAGAAGTTGATAAAATGACATTGTTAATCTAATTTTGTGCCCACTAGGCATTTGATAATAGAATATCTGGCCACGAAAAAATATATTGTTTTTATTATAAATTGATTATTAAAGATCAATCCTAGTTAATCTTAATAACGCTAACTTGAATAGTATGAAAAAAGTATCCCAGTTGATTTGTTCGCTTGCCTTGGGGTCATTGATGGCTTTGCCTTCAGTAGCACAACCCTTAGAGCAACCGAATTCTCCGGATTACAATCCAAAAGCTACGTACGACGGCCCTTACAAATTGAATACATGGTCAATTGCGATTCATGGAGGTCCATCTATGTTTTTCGGTGATTTGAGAGAATACGATTTCTGGCCTGTTAATAAAGATAGCGACGACAGCCGCAAAGAATCAGGAACTTTTCAAGGAGGCATTACAATCAACAAACAACTTTCATATTTGTTTGGTGCTCGTTTGGACGGATCTATCGGTACATTGAAAGGTATGAAACGTCGTAATTACAGCCGTTTCTTCCAGGCTAACTACCAGGACGTTTCTTTGTCAGGAACTGTTAACCTTAAAGGTCTTTTGATGGGCCCTAATAAAATGAAGCGTTGGAAAGTTGACGCTTACGTTGGGTTTGGTCAAATTTTCTATGATTCCAAAGCTTATGACTTGTCTCCAAGCGAACCAAAAGTGCGTGAAACTGGCAAGAAAAATGACTGGATCATTCCAACAGGTCTTAACGTGAGCTACGAATTGACTCCACGTCTTGACCTTGGACTTGACTTCCGTCTGAACTATACAAATTCTGATTATCTGGATGCTACCTGGGGTGGTGACTACGACAGAAATGCAAACCTTACTGCTATCAAAGATGCCAAAACTTCCCGCAAAGGAAATTCTGAATTGGATAGCTACGGATACGGTTCTGTTGTTTTGACTTACAAACTTGGTAAGAAACCACTTAAAGTTAAGAAAGAAGACGGAAAATGGGCTTACAAACCAGAAGATGGATACTACCACCTTCGTTACACAGACCCAAAAGTATTGTTGAAGCCTGTTAAGATCCTTACACTTGAAGAAATGGACTCAGTTGCAAAAGCAAACCGTCCAAAGGATATCGATCCAAGATTGCTTCTTGATACTGACGGTGACGGTGTTTCTGACTTCTTCGATAAAGAACCAAATTCTCCAGCCGGAAGCATTGTTGACGGTAGCGGTCGTGTACTTGACTTTGATACTTACGTTAAAAATGCACTTGCAACAGGAGCAGCTTGTAGCGAAATCTTTGCAAACGTTCAGTTCGATACGGACAAAAACGTTCTTAAACCTGAATTCCAGGATATGTTGAAAAACGTTGCAATGTTGATGAACAAAAACGGATGTCGTCTGCAATTGGCTGGTCACGCTGACCGTCGTGCCACGGATCGTTACAACATGGCACTTTCTCGCCGTCGTGTGGATGCAGTTAAAAACTTCCTTATCAACGAAGCTGGCTTGAAAGATCCTAGCAAAGTAATCGTAGACTACTTCGGTTCATTCAAACCAATCGCTGACAGTGCAACACGTGATGGTCTATTGAAAAACCGTCGTGTAGAATTGAAACTTCTTCCATAAGTAAGAATATAAATTCTATTGAAATGAGAAAGGCTCCCGATGGGAGCCTTTCTCATTTCAATTCATTAGCTTTGCCTTATCATCACACCGTTAAAAATATTCACACAAAATCAAACATGGCTCAATACGATTATTTAATAGTAGGTGCAGGACTGTGGGGTTCTGTTTTTGCGCATGAAGCTACAAAAAGAGGTAAAAAATGTCTGGTTATCGACCGACGCACACATACGGGAGGCAATACCTACTGCGAAAACGTAGAAGGTATCAATGTTCACAAATACGGTGCGCATATTTTCCATACCAACGATAAAGAGATCTGGGACTATGTAAACTCTTTTGTGGAGTTCAACCGCTACACCAATTCGCCGGTTGCTAACTATAACGGTGAACTTTACAACCTTCCTTTTAACATGAATACCTTTTACCAGTTGTGGAAGGTGCGCACACCGGCGGAAGCGAAAGCGAAAATCCAGGAGCAGGTAAAAGAAGCAGGCATTACCAACCCAAAAAACCTGGAAGAGCAGGCTATTTCTCTGGTTGGCGTTGATATTTATGAAAAGCTGATCAAAGGATATACCGAAAAACAGTGGGGCAGAAAAGCAACCGAACTTCCTGATTTTATCATCAAAAGACTTCCGGTGCGTTTTACATATGATAACAACTACTTCAACGACAAATATCAGGGTATTCCGATCGGCGGCTACAACAAGTTAACCGAAGGTTTACTGGAAGGTATTGAAGTAAGACTTGACACGGACTTTTTCCAAAACCGCGAGGAATTAAGCGCACTGGCGGAAACGATTGTTTATACAGGCCAGATTGACGAATATTTCAATTTCAGCCACGGCTCGCTGGAATACCGCAGTCTAAAATTTGACAATCAGCTGCTGGACCAGGAAAACTACCAGGGGAATGCCGTAATCAATTACACGGATGCCGAAACGCCTTTTACCCGTATCATTGAGCACAAGCATTTCGAATTCGGTACGCAGCCTAAAACGGTTATTACACATGAATATCCGTCAGAGTGGACAACGGGTGCAGAGCCTTACTATCCTGTGAATGACGATAAGAATACGGCCGTGTTCAGCCAATATAAAGATTTAGCCGCTAATGAAGGCAACGTCATATTTGGCGGTCGTCTGGCGGAATATCGTTACTATGATATGCACCAGGTTATCGGCTCGGCATTAAAAAAAGTACGTGTTCATTTCGGTGAATAAGTAAAAATAACACACACTATAACGCCTTCGGGTGCTTTTAAATATGAAATCTCAGGCCGCTACCAGCGCAGCTTTGCTGTTGCTGGTAATCATGTCCGGTTGTAAATCTCAAAGAAATTTACCTGAAATCAGATCAGAAAATTTCACTGACAATCCGGTACAGCAATTCAAAAGTGCTTACCTGATTAAATCAGGGGATAAGTTATTGGTTAACAACCTGAACTGGTTTTCAGCTTTATTCCCCGATCCGGCCAAAACATCCGGGGCTTCGGGTACTGATACCGGCGGTTATCAAACAGGCGTACACGAAGACGGTACAATTAATATGCCCGAAATCGGCAAGATTCATGTAGCGGGGCTGACCCGGGCAGGACTTGCCGATTCACTGGCGCTTCGTTACAAAGATATTGTACGCGATCCCATCTTTGAAGTAACAATTACCAATTTACGGGTGAAAGTCCTCGGTGCCTGTAACATTCAGGGGGTTATTGCGTTGGATAAAGAGACGCAATCGCTTGGCGAAGTATTGGCAAAAGCAGGCGGAATAAAATTCAATGAAGCAGGAGAAAAAATTCAGATTATCCGGGGCGACGGTCAGGAACAGAAAATAATTGAGTACGATTTCCAGCAACTTGGCGACCCGAGAATTATGAACCTTGCTGTGTATGACAACGATATTATTTATATCCCGCCCTCAAAAGAAGGCATGCGCTCCGTGAAATTATCCCGCAAACTGATACTTCTTCAACCCGTGCTGATTGCACTCAACCTCGCATTACTTGTGATTAATCTTACCAAATAATGATTCCCGCTATTGTAGATTCTGAGAATAATGAAATCCTGAAAACGCTTGGCTGTGACCTTCATATGCATGTGCTTCCGGGCATCGACGACGGGGCACAAAATCTGAATGACAGCCTGGCTCTTGTCGATGCACATTATCGCGCAGGAATCAGAAAGATCATTGCAACACCCCATATCCGGATGGATTTTTTCGTCAATACACAGGAATCTATCCACAATGCCTGGCTCCGGCTTACCGAGATCACCCGTGAACAATATCCTGACCTTGTCATCAAATATGCCGCTGAATATTTTGCCGACGACTATTTCCTGACATTGCTGGACAAGGATGAAATTCTCCCACTGGCAGGCAATTACGTGCTGGTTGAAACGTCGCTCCGTCACGATCTGGTTTATTTCAGAGATATTTTAAAGGAGATGATTTTGAAAGGTTATCAGCCCGTAGTGGCACATCCGGAACGATACAAAGCGTGGCATAATAACCCGGAACGTTACAACGAGATTTATGAGCTCGGTGTTATTTTCCAAATAAATTTACTCTCCATTGGCGGCGCATATGGGCCCACAGAGCAAATTATGGCGGAAAGGCTGATTCAGCAAGGCTGGATTGGCGCACTGGGAAGTGACCTTCACAGAGTTAGTCAGTATAAGTATATAAAACAGGCTGTTGAGAATCCTTATTTCGAAAGTTTAAGGGATTTCAAACTACTGAATCATACTTTACATTCTGACTGACACAGCATGAACAAAGGGAATGACAGTGCTTTTTTTGAAGAATTTCTTAATCACTCTGATTCCCTCGATTTCCAAAAGGTTTTCAAGGTGATTCGCAGCCGCTGGTACTGGCTGGCCGGATCACTATTATTTTTCGGAGTGCTGTGTTTTCTATACCTGAAACTTATCACGCCGGAATACATTGCCACCACAAACCTGAAATATTCAGAGCGGCAGTCGGAGCTGGATGAAATTTCAAGCGCCAAACCGACCTTCCTCATTAATAACGGCAGTTCCGATTATCTTACCGAAAAGTATAATATTCGATCGCAGGAGGTTGTCGAAAATGCCCTGATAAAACTTGATAATCCTTTTACTTTTTACAGGCTCAAAGATTTTCGCGAGATCGATCTGTATCCCGTTAAACCGCTGCACCTTAGAGTGCTTGATTTTGATCCGGCCACTTTCGAAAATGGCTCTTTTTTAATTGATAAAACACGCCAGATCTCCTACCAGTCTGCCCGTTTAAAAAAAGCAACAGCACTGATCCAGGGTTCCACTTTTACAGTCCCGGGTTTGTCTTTTGTTGTTGAACAAATAAATATCGCGGATGACTATGCCTTTAAGTTTGTCTTTAACAATCCATCGATGCTGGCCCGGGACTTCATCAAACACATTGAAGTAAAGGAAGTTGAAGAAGAAATGCCCGTGCTTACGCTTTCTTTCAAACATCATAACCGGCCATTTGCCAAAGATTTTTTAGAGAAACTGCTGGAATCATATCAGGAACATGATCTTAAACAAAAACAACGTTCCTCTGATTTGACGCTCAGGTTTATTGAGGAACAGGTAAAAATATATGCTACCGCTTTGAAAGAAGCCGCCCGTGCGCTGGAAGTTTTTAAGCAGAAAAATACGGTGCTGGATATCGACGCATCAGCTACTGAAATATCCGGGAAAGCCCGGGAAGCCGAGCAGCGTAAGAATGAATCCGAGATTCAGAAGGCTTATATCACCATGCTGGAAAATAATCTGGGGGCCACGTTTGAGCCTGTAAACTACCTTTCAGTTGGGTTGGACGGAACTACGGATGCTGTGCTTGTCGGGTTACTGGAACAATTCAATGTGTTAATTTCCAGACGAAAAGAACTACTGGTCAAATACAGTGCTAGCGCTCCGGCAGTTAAAAATCTGGACGAAGAACTTGGAAGATATCGCAGACAGATTCTGGACAACATATCGCTGCAAAAACAAAAAAATACTGCCGTTACTAAAATACTGGATTCCAACATCCAATCCCTGAAAAAGCGGTTTAATCAGATTCCGGCACTTGAGAAAAACTACATTTATCTCCAGAGCAACTTCGAGGTTAATAAAAATATCTATTCGTTATTGTTGAATAAAGAAATTGAATCCTCGATTGTACGGGCCGGCATGCTTCCATCTTTTAAGGTCATTACGCTTATGGAAGTAGATAAAGTTTTACCAAAACCTGCGCAGAGCATTACTTTATCTATTTTTCTGGGCGTTCTGACAGGTCTTTCCTTAATCTTTCTGGTGCGTTACTTCAATACAAAATTTGTCAGAATTGAGCTCATTGAAAAATCTGGCGTTATCAGCCTTTTAGGTCTTATTCACCATTTCGATTCAAAGGCAGACCAGGATAATATCCGGGAGTTAAGTAAATTCCTTGCCGGTAATACCATTTTCACCGAGTCAATAAGCGCAATACGTACCAAAATCAGCTTTTTAAAAACCGATGAAAACCTTCATCCTGAAAAAGGAAAACAAATTTTAATTACCTCGGAAACCTCTGGAGAAGGTAAAACTTTTGTGTCGGTTAACCTGGCTTTGTCCCTTACCAAAATCGGCAAAAGGGTTATTGTCATCAGCTGTGATTTACGGAAATCCCAATTGCATCATTTTTTTGAGGATATGAACCGGGATGGACTAAGTACGTATCTCCAAAAACCTGGGTCAGCCCTACCGGTCAAATCCTCGACCATACAAAACCTGGATTATATCGCAGCAGGACCTGCCCCATTCAATCCTGCGGAGCTTTTACAAGGAAATCAGTTTCAGGAACTGTTATCGTTTTGTCGTTCAAATTACGACTACATTATCCTGGATACCGCGCCTGTTGGATTAGTCTCAGATAACATTCCGTTGTTGACAAGCAGCCATATGGTTATATTCATTTTACGCTGGTTGTATTCCAATCAGGATTCTCATAAGCTTGCTTCCCAACTGGCAAAAGATTACGAAATCAGTAAAATACAGATGATCGTCAATGATTTTTCCCCCGACGCATTGTATGATCCGGTTACCAACGCTTCTCATCATGGTAGCGAATATGGCTATTACCGATATGATTATGCTTACATGAACGCAGATTTGAAGAAAGAAGGAACATTGGCAAAAATTAAAAACAGGCTCAGCGTAAACCATAAATAAAAATAACCATGACACACACGCACTATGAATTATGTTCAATATCAACGACCAAAAATCGTCGCGGAGATTGGCTGCAACCATATGGGAAGTATGGACACCGCCAAAGAGCTGATCAGTCTGGCAAGAGATTGTAAAGCCGATTATGTAAAATTTCAGAAAAGAAATCCGAGGGAGTTACTGACCGACGAGCAATTCAACGCACCGCATCCGGTTCTTTATCATGCGTATGGCAGCACTTATGGTGCCCATAGGGAAAGGCTTGAATTCACGATCCGGCAGCATTGGGAACTGAAACAATATGCCGAATCCATTGGAATCAGTTATGCCTGCTCGGTCTGGGACGTCACTTCCGCACAGGAAATAATAAGCCTGAATCCTGATTTTATCAAAGTCCCTGCGGCCAGCAATTGCAATTTCGACATGCTCAAACTGCTCCGTGACAGCTATCACGAGCCTGTTCATCTTTCTGTGGGCATGACTACCTGGAAAGAAATTGAGAATATCATCAACTTTTTTGAAACTGAAAATCAGGCCCGATCACGGCTGGTTTTGTACAGCTGTACCTCCGGTTATCCTGTTCCTTTCTCAGATGTCTGTTTACTGGAAATCAAAAAATTAATGAGCCATTTTGAAAACAGGGTGAAAGAAATTGGTTTTTCAGGTCATCATTTGGGTATCGCGGTAGATATAGCAGCCTTCACGCTGGGCGCAAAATGGATTGAACGTCATTTTACAAAAGACCGGAGCTGGAAAGGCACAGATCATGCGGCCTCACTGGAAGTACCCGGGCTCCAAAAACTCGTCAGAGACCTGCATCATACGTATGAGGCATTAAATTTCAAAGAAAAGGATATTCTTGACATTGAAAAGCCGCAACTGGATAAACTAAAACATCAGACACTTTGGAAGACGTTTTAGCGATTATCCCAGCCCGCGGAGGCAGCAAAGGCCTTCCCGATAAAAACATAAGATTATTGGCCGGCCACCCGCTGATTGCGTACAGCATCAAGGCGGCATTGGATTGCCCGCTTATTTCCCGCGTCATTGTCTCGACCGATTCTGAGCGGATTGCTGAAATAGCCAAAAGTTATGGCGCAGAGGTTCCCTTCATGCGTCCGACTGAATATGCGCAGGATATGAGTACGGATCTGGAAGTTTTCCGCCATGCGTTGGAATGGCTGGAAAAACATAAAAATTATATTCCCGATCTGGTGGTCCAGCTTCGGCCAACCTCTCCTGCCCGTTTTAACAATGACATTGAAAATTGTATTACAAAACTGCGCAATTCCGGTGCAGACAGTCTTCGCGTTGTTACAACCGCCTTCAATAACCCTTTTAAAATGTGGATTGTCGAGGATCAGGATCAACCTATGAAACCGTTGCTACATCTGGATGTGATTTCAGAACCGTACAATCAACCACGGCAAAATTTACCGGAGATCTATTGGCAAACCGGCACGCTGGATGTCATCAGAACCCGTGTCATTCGGGAACAAAAATCAATGTCAGGCAATACCATCCTGCCCTATCTCATCGAACAAAAATTTGCGCTGGACATTGATGACCTTGATAATTTCAACCGGGCAGAGGAAATGATAAGAAAGTATGATTGTATCAAATTTCTGCCATGATAAAAAACAACGACCCGATCATGATTATGGGAGCCGGTTCCATCGGCGAACGGCATATCCAGGTACTGCAAAATCTGGGTTACACCAACCTCTGGGTATACCGGCAAAGGAATTTGCCCCTGCGAAATGTGCCTTCGGGCTCAGTTAAAATTTTCACCAGCATTGACAAAATCCAGGAAATAAAACCAGTGGCTGCGATAATCTGTACACCCACTTCACAACATATGGAACAGGCGATATTTTGTGCTGGACAGGGTATTTATGTCTTGATAGAAAAACCCTTGTCTCATACATTGACAGGAATACAAAAATTGAAAAATGCAGTTCTAAACAATAATATCTGCGTCCAGGTCGCCTACATGCTGCGATATCATCCCCTATTTCAAACGGTAAAAACATATGTCGAAACGAGCAAAATGGGTTCTCTGCTCAGTATGCAATGTTATTGGGGAGAATATTTACCGGACTGGCATCCCTGGGAAGATTACAGAAAATCTTATGCAGCCCGAAAGGATCTCGGCGGAGGTGCTGCCCTTACATTCAGTCATGACCTTGATCTGATAAACTGGCTTTCCGGAAGCCTGGTAAAAAAATGGAATACACTTAAAAGCTATTCTTCTCCGCTGGAAATCGATGTGGAATCAGCGGCAGATATTTCGATTGTCTACGAAAATGGCATTACAGCTCACTGCCATATGAATTTTCATGAACGAATTCCACGCCGCTGGTATCGTTTCGTGTTTGAGCGGGGCTCCATGGAAGTCGATTATCTTAAATCTGAACTGGTTATCTGCCATATCGACGGTTCTATCAGCCAAAGAAAAGTCCCGGATTTCCATCGAAATCAGCTGTATGAATCACAGACGTCTGATTTCTTCAACCGCATTAACGAAGGATGTTTTCACGAAACCTCTCTGCAATATCTGAATGAATCTGAACGAATCATCACCATTTGCCAATAGTATGCAGCAGCCTTATCACACACACGCCTCGCTTTCCATTGCCGGAAAAGTAATTTTGATCACAGGTGCCTATGGCCTGATCGGGCAGACCGTTTCAATCTCGTTTCTTGATCAGGGTGCGTATATAATCCTGGCCGATATTGATACAAATAAACGTCCCGAAGTCGAAAATGTCGTTTCGGCTCGCTTTCCTGAAAAACAGTTTCTCTTCCAAACACTGGATATCACCAGCGAAATAAGTTGCGCCAATACCGTAAATGCTGCGGTACAGAAGTTTGGCCGTCTGGACGTATTGATAAACAATGCCGCTATTGACGCCAAATTTGATGCGGAACAATCCGCAGGTAAACATAACGCACGTTTTGAAAACTATCCGATTGCATCACTACGAAACTCAGTCGACGTAAACCTGATTGGGACAATACAGATAACCCAGCAGGTTTGTCGCCAAATGCTCAGACAAAATGCAGGCAACATCATCAATGTCGCCTCAACTTATTCCCTTGTAGCCCCAAATCAGACGCTCTATAATTTCGGAGACGGTCAGCAACAATTCAAACCGGTCGATTACGTAGCGTCCAAATCATTTATCCCAAATTTCACCCGCTACGTCGCCACGTTTTATGCCCGTGAAGGTATTCGTTGTAATGCCATCGTTCCCCATGCGATCTTTAATAACCATGAAACACCCTTTCTTGAAAACTTCGCACGGTTATCTCCGATGGGCAGGATGTGTGACCGGGATGAGCTAACCGGCCCATTTACTTTTCTGGCCTCCGACGCCTCCAGTTATATGACAGGCTCCCTGCTATCTGTCGACGGCGGATGGACGGCCTGGTAAAATCGCCATCATTTAATGTGTAAAAACGATGCAAAAAGTTCTCTTTATCTCGGATGGGTCTCCTTTTAGTTTTAATCATTCCGGAGCATCTTCATTTAAAACGAGTCATCTGGCTCTGTTAAATGAGATTGAAACCTTGTGTGTTTACATCGTTTGTTTCCCTTCTGCTGAATCTGCCAAAATAGAAATTCCCGATTTAGATGACAGGCGGCTCATCGTGATTCATGCTGACTTCTCACCCGTATCAACACCGGCATCGTTTTACAAATCGGTGTTGAAGGTTTTTTTCAAACCCGGAAGATTTTCCATTTACGCTTTGCTATTTCATTCCATTACCCAAAGAAACCTTTCAGCAATTCAAAACATCGTAAATGATATCAAGCCGGATATTATTTGGGCAGAACATCTTCAACCTTTTTTGTTGGTCAGTCTTTTACACCGTTTCAAAGGAAAAATAATTTACAGCCACCACGATTTCTTATGGAAACTGATCCTCATCAGAAGACAACTCCGGAAAGATCGCATCCGGGCATTTCTTTCGCAATGGATTCAAAAAGACGCGATCAAAAGAAAAGGAAATTACATCGTTGGAGGGGCAATAAATGAATTAGATGAAATGTTAACCATCAACAAAAAATCGTCCACATTATATATCCCGACCCTATACCCGATTATGCCGGTCGCATTTCCTCAAAATCCGGCTGCTAATCAACCGATAAGAATAGTTCATTTCGGCTCTCCACAGTCGACAGCAAACCGGATCGGACTTAAAAATTTGCTTATACACATTATTCCGCATCTTCAAAATAAGATCAATTTTGAATGTGTGATCGTTGGTCATCCGGATAAAAATAATCGGGAGCTGAACTGGCTGCTTGATCAACCCAATATCATTTGTACGGGTTATGTAGCTGATCTCAGTTCGGTTTTACGCCCGCTTGACATCCATATTGTACCCTATGACCAACCGACAGGAAGTCGGACCCGCTATGCTGTCGCCCTGAATCATGGACAAATACTGGTTGCACACCGAGCCTCTGTGATCGGAATTGACGGTCTGGTTCATCAGGAAAACTGTCTGCTGGAAAATTCATTCCCTGCAATTGTTGACCGGATTATAACACTTTACAATAACCCGCAAGATCAACTCAGAATCGCTGTAAACGCAAAAAAATGGTACGATAACACGCACACGACGAAACACCAGGCAGCCATCTTAAAGACCTGGTTATCCCAAAACGGTATGATCAATGAATGACGAACAGGAAAAATGGGACATGGAAATAATTTCCACGACCGGCTTATTTGAAATCAACTGGCGCGAACTATGGCAATACCGGGATCTCGTCCTCTTATTTGTCCGCCGCGATCTCACCGCCACCTACAAACAGACGATTCTGGGACCGCTATGGTTTTTTATCCAACCCATCCTGACAACCACGATGTACATCATCGTTTTTGGAAAAATTGCTAACCTGTCGACAGGAGGCTTACCGAAGATTCTGTTTTACCTTGCCGGCATTACCATCTGGAATTACTTTCAGGAATCGCTCATCAAGACTTCCGAAACATTTATCACCAATCAGAATCTTTTTGGGAAAGTATATTTCCCCAGACTCGCCGTACCCATTTCGCTCGTTATTTCCGGTCTCATCAAATTTTTTATCCAATTCGCGCTCTTTTTGCTGGTTTGGCTCTATTTTCTATTTGACGATGACAATGTATCAACCCATCCCAATAACACCCTTTTCCTATTTCCCGTATATATTCTGGTGATGTCAGGCCTTGGTTTTAGTTATGGAATCTTGATCTCCTCCCTAACGACGAAATACCGCGATCTACGCTTCTTAATCCAGTTTGGGATACAATTGCTCATGTACGCAACGCCGGTTGTGTATCCGCTGCAAATCGTCAGCGAAAAATACCAGTGGTTATTATTTTTAAATCCCGTCGCGATTATTATTGAAGCCTTCAAATACGGTTTCACCGGCCATGGCTATTTTTCCTGCTCCGTCCTGGGATATTCTGTCGTGTTTACAATGCTCAATTTATTCTTCAGTATTCTCATTTTCAACCGGGTCGAAAAGACATTTGTGGATACAGTTTGATAAAAGAAAACAGTGTCTGATGTGACGTTGGATATGCGGTAAATGTCTAATGGGTTTTCATATAAATTTCTTTAAATCATCGAAAAATGTCGCGGACCGTTATTCAAATTGAAGGAATTTCTAAATTTTACAAAACAGGTAAAACCTCAACCGGGAACCTGTCGAGAGATCTGGCTGAATGGTGGAAATCGTCTTTTCAAAAAGGATATTCGGGTCAAAATAAAACGATCCAGCCTAATCCTCCGAAATATTTCAAGGCTTTACAAGATATTTCGATGGAAGTAAAACAAGGAGAAGTTTTGGGGATTATCGGTGGCAACGGCGCGGGAAAATCTACCTTGTTGAAAATTTTGTCGCGCATCACCAAACCCACAAATGGCAGAATCAGAATAAAGGGCCGCATTGCGTCCCTGCTTGAAGTCGGGACCGGCTTTCATCCGGATCTGACAGGTCGCGAAAACATATTCCTTAACGGCGCGATTCTCGGTATGCGAAAAGATGAAATCCGCAGCAAGCTCGATGAAATCATTACCTTTTCGGCAGTAGAAAGATTTATTGACACGCCCGTTAAGCGATACTCATCGGGTATGTATGTACGGCTCGCGTTCGCCGTGGCAGCCCATCTTGAACCTGAAATATTAATTATTGATGAGGTACTGGCCGTTGGAGATTTAGAATTTCAGAAAAAATGTCTCGGAAAAATGAAGGAAGTAAGTCATAATCAAGGCCGCACCGTCATTTTTGTCAGTCACAGCATGGCTTCGGTTAAAGCGCTGTGTTCCAGAGCTATATTATTACAAAACGGCCGGGTTCATCTGGAAGGAAATTCGGCACAGGTTGTCGATTCTTATCTTAATAACCTGATGCTCCGACAAAATAAATTCTATTTTAAAATCGATAATATTCATGCGGCTTCATTACTCTCTTTAAAAATTGAGGACGCAAAAAGCCGTCCGACCTGTAATTTTTTGGTTGCCGAACCTTGGCAAATGAAGGTAGGATTTAAGGTAATGCATCCGGTGTCAAATCTGACCATATCCATAGGGATCGTAACGACTGAAAATATTCCGGTAAGAACGATTTCGTCCAATCCGGCGCATTTTGACCATGGCAATTTTGAGGCTGTCTTCTTTGAAGATGAAATTATGTATGCCGCCGGGACCTATCATGTGGTACTCTCTTTATCACAGAACGGCCATATTTTCCAGTACATTGATACGGACGCATGTATATCATTTGAAGACAGTCTTGTAAGTAAGTCTGTGATAAAAATCAAAAACACGGGTTTGATCCTTAATCCGATGAATGTTCCAATTCACAGAATAAGCTGATGAAATGATGGTCGCGACACGTTTGATATCGGTTTTAATGCCTGCCTTCAATTGTGTGGATTATGTACAAGAGGCAATCCATTCGATATTAAAACAAAGCTATGGTCATTTCGAGTTGCTGATCCTCGATGATGGCTCGACAGACCAGACGTTAGCAAAAATTGAAGAAATATCGGACATCAGGATTACAATTTACAAGCATGAAAAAAATCTCGGTTATCCGGCTGCGATGAACGCATTATTTACTGCTGCAACCGGCGCCTTTATTCTGATTCAGGATGCTGATGACATTTCCGATCCACATCGCATTGAAAAACTCGTGCATACACTTGACCAAAATCCGGATATCGATCTTGCTGGTTCTCATCTGATTAAATTTTATCCAAACGGAAAAGAGCTAAAAATAATATCAGATCTGAATATCAACAACTTAAACTATTCATTAGCGAATTACACCCGCCCCGGAATAACATTTGGCACATTACTCATGCGTAAGCATGTGACCAAAATACCTTTTCGTGATCTAAAGTTTGTAACAAGGGCACAGGATATCGACTGGCTTTTCAGGGTCTCAGAACAATATCGGTTTATGAATTGTGACGAGTACCTCTATTATTACCGTCAGCACAATGAGTCGATGTCGAATGCCATCAAAAGGGAGGGTATTTTTAACTATTTCTTTTGGGAATATATCTGTTTCATATCTCAATGTCGCCGCGAAAAAGGCATAGACCTTTTATCACCGGCTTATGAAAAACAACTTCGCGATTTCCTCAACGCATTAATTGAAACAAAGAAAAACGTCGAGCCAAATTTTCTCGAAAGACACCTTGCCTATCGCGCAAAACGAAACGGGCAATTGAAAGAAGCGCTCACATTCGCCTGGCAAATCATTATAAATAATCCGCTGAAAAGAGCCGGTTATCAATGTTTATACAAAGTGCTGTTTTTCAATTTCCGATAAAAGTAGATCATGAAAATAGGAGTTCTGGCCCAGTATCTGGATACCCGCAGCGATATTCGTGAAATCCTCGACAGATTAAGTCAGGAGCACGAAATTGTGGTGTATATCCGTGAGCCGGAAATACAAAAAGTGAGTCAGTTTGTCAATGGCAACATAACTATTGTCCCCATCGCAGTTTTTAGCCGATATCAAAAATTGCTCTGTTTATTCTGGCAATATCTGTATCTGATGTTGGGGAAAATACCTGCCAGTCATTACAATTATTACATGACCGAGCACATCAAACTACTTAATCCGACACACCAAAAATGGCAAAAAACAATTCAGTCGGCATTACTCAAAATCAGCAAAATACTACCGGGAATCATACACTATGATCATTATCTATATGGGCTGACGTTTATAAAAGCACGTAACAGAATTCATCCGGACATTGAAGTTTTTCTATGTTGTACCGAAATATATCATGACTGGCTTTTTGCCCAAATTCTTGCTCAGGATAAACCGGTTTGGACGTATGTATACAGCTGGGATCACCCGTGTAAAATGAAAACTTTTTCAAAACGGACTAATTATCTTGTTTGGCATGAAGGAATCAAAACAGATCTCATCCAACTTCAAAACATCAATCCGAACCGGATATATGTTTGGGGTGCCACACAATTTGCCTATATCCATGATTATTTTCAATCGAAACGCGAGTCCCCTTCCCTCTATGATTTTCGCTACATATACCTGGGTTGTGCGACGGGTTACGACAAATTGACAAGCCAGGAAGTTGACTATTGTGAACAAATTGCCAAAGATTTGCATGATGTCGTACCGGAATGGAAACTGGTGACCAGGCCATATCCTTTTCAAAACAACCGCACAATTTATGGTAAGTTATTGAAGTTGAACAATGTCGTCCTTGATACGAGCATTACCAAACCGAGCGATTTGGCAAATGACAAGCTCCTGAGAATCGAACATGCCGAAGCTTTCCTGCATTTTGGCACAACGCTCGGTTATGAAGCAGCTTATTTCAAAACGCCGTCCTTTCTCATTGACTTTGTTGATCCCAAAAAAGATCCGCTGTTGTACGGATTTGTCCATCAGTATCAAAACGACCGATATCTGAATGACGGGCGCGGATACAATGTAGTCAAAAGCAGAAAAGATTTGAGAGAGGTAATACACAGGCTTTCTCAGACGACAGATGCGGGATATACAAACGAGAAAATAAGTCAGGATATGCCATTGGAATCGTTTCAGACACTGACTGAAAAGCTGATAACGCTATTCACTGAAAACATCAAACGCAGATGAAACTCATCAACTCACCCCTGATTCCTCTTGTTTCTGCTGAAAATATCAGCGGTCGAATCATGCTGCGCCTGTTAAATGAAACGCGCAAATTTTTCCGGCAACGCATGAGAAAACAAGCGATGGCGCGACTTCCGGTTTATGAAATTACGGACAAACAGCAACCATCTATGCATCTGCTGGTATGCAGGCGGGACTATGAAATGGCAATTATTTCTGCCATGATTTTAAATCACCTGGGCAAAAAAGGTCACATTTTCATCTTGCATGACGATGGCTCTCTGGACAATCACATTGAAAGCCTATTTCATAAATATCTGCCCGGCTCAACGTTTATCCGAAGATCTGATGCCGATACGATCGTGACAGAAAAACTTTCGGCCTACCCCAACCTACTCAGATTGCGCAGTGAGAATATCCTGGTTTCAAAACTGACCGACATTGTGCTTTGGGCAAAAAATGATCGCATTGGTTATCTGGATGCAGATGTGCTGTTTTTCAAATATCCGTTGGAATATATGCAGGAACTGAAAACGGATTCCAAAGCAAATTTTTTCAACCGGGATATCGCCGACGCCTATGTGATAAGCCGGCATAAACTTGCGAACGAATATGGCATAAATCTCCCGGTCCGCATCAATTCGGGATTGTGGGTGATGAATAAAAATGACTTTGACTTTAATTTGATAGAATCCTGGTTAACAGATTCATTCTTAAAACCATTTTTTAATGATTACAGGCTAGAACAAACACTTTTTGCCATGCTGGCAGGTATGTCCGATGCCGGGCATTTCCCCAACGGCTATGACGTAAATTTTGAGAAAAATCCAGAAACCAGTATTTGTAAACATTACGTAGGCCGAATCCGCTACGGATATGAGCTTGAAGGACTCAGGTATTTAATCAATACGAAAATCATATAACCCGCTAAGACTTTTGGCACACACTTATCTGACAAAAATTTTGGTTTTACCGGATGCCGGTCCTAAAAATCCGTTTCAATATCAGATGATAAAATATCTGAGCACACACGGATTTGTGGTGTCTCTGGGCAGGAAAAAGCAACTATTCAGCATCTATGCCGCAGTACGGAATTCTGAACCGGACATCATTTATTTCGACTGGATTCATGGTTTTATTATTGGCAAAAATCTGCCGGGCAGTTGTGTCAAGTCACTGATTTTTTGTTTTGAAATCTGTTATCTGATTTACATAAAAAGGCTCCCTATCGTGCATACAGTACACAATATTCAAAATCACAACCAAAAGTGGCTCCTGGCCGAACGTTGGATATACCGGTTTTTCTTACGGAATTGTTGTCGGATACGGGTGTATTCGGAAGCCCTCAAGAATGAAATTACCAGTGAATTCAGTTTAGAGCCACATCGAATTTATGTTATCCGGGACATTCCGTTTCATCACCATTATACCAATCTCACCGACCAGGTCCAAAGCAGAGCAAGGCTGGGTATTGATAAGTCAGCATTTCTTTACTTGTTTTTTGGCAGGATTGAACCTTACAAAGGCCTTGAAAATCTGATTCGTTCCTTTATTTCCATAACAAAATCAGACAGTTATCTGATTTTGGCAGGAGCAAGTCTCGATCACGAATATATCTCGGAGTTACAGCAACTGACTGACAACCATGCAAGTATAATCTGGCACAACCGGTTCATAGCTGAGGAGGATGTTCAGTATTATTTCAACGCGGCCGACGTTGCAGTGCTTCCCTTTACCAGAATTGATCACTCAGGTTCTGTTGACCTTGCCCTGTCCTTCTCGAAACCCGTCATTACACTGAAAACGAAAGCAATGACAGATCTGCTTCCTCATCAGGATGCCTTGCTGTTTGAAAGACCTGAACAGTTGACAAATTGCCTATTGCTGGCACAAAAAATGAATTTATCAGCCATTGGTACCAGAAATTTTCAAACCGCTGACGCAGCAAATTATCCTGATCTTCTGAAATTATTTCAAATGTCCAAATCCTGAGAAAATGAAAATACTTTTCTGCACCAATACATTTGAAAATGTGGTAAACGGACCGGCGAAATTTGCCAGCTATTTATTGGAAATAAACCGATTAAATACCGATGCCGAAATCCGGATCCTGACGGAAGATATTTCCATTGACTCCCTGCACCCGGATCAAGATCACATATTCCGCCTGCGTTTAACATTAAACCGTTTGACCAAACCATGGGGATTTATTTATCGAATGTTCCCCTACTATCAGGCCTGCCTGAAAATCCAGCGATCGTTTCCTTTTGATCTGGTCATTTTCAATAACGCCATTACAGGAATTTGGTCTGCAATACAACTAAAAACGCCCGTTTTAGGAATGATCAATGATGACAACAGCATTCTCGTTTCAGTGCATAATTTTCAATTATCCAGGAAATGGTTTCGACATTATATCTTCCGCTTTATGGAAAACCTGGCCTGCCGATTCATGGAAGGTATCATCGTAAACTCCTGCTATTTGCAGAAATTGGTACTAAAAGAATACAAACCAGCTCCCTCTAAACTGCACCTTTTGTACAAAGGTGTGACTGTTCACGGTGCACCTGATTTTAGCCGTCTCGATTTCAAATCTTCGATCAGCGTGCTTTTTATAAAATCTGATTTCATGCGAGGCGGTTTATTCGATCTGATTACTGCACTTGGTTTGTTACCAGAATACAACTTCGAATTACAAATCGTTGGGCCGGACTTACAGTTCAAGGAAAAAATTCTCCATCACAACAAATTCTCCAACGTCAACATCCATTTGATAGGTCCTGCCTCCCAATCCATGGTCAGGAATCTGATGCAGCAAAACGACCTGTTTATTGTGCCATCACGCCAGGAGGCATTTGGAGTTGCCAATATCGAAGCACTGATCAATGGCTTGTCCGTTGTCTCAACAAATGTTGGCGGTATTCCCGAAGTCCTCAATCAGGGAAAAAACGGTTGGATGGTTAATCCTGAAAAACCCGATGAGTTGGCCAGCATCATCCGGTATGTTATTCAAAATCCGTCAGAAAGGTTAGTAAAGCAAAAAAATGGCTATGAATTCGCGGTTCAAAACTTTTCCCAGACGGCAGTCCTAAATCGTTTTCTGGCTATTGCTAAAATTTATGGCTTATGAAGATGTTATTCATTTCCAACAACTGGGCTGATGCACATCAGCAAACGAGGCTGAGGGGTCTGGCACAAGCAGGATTTGTGATCACTTGTCTCGCGGTTTATAGAAATTACTATCCCGTTCAAGCAGCTGTCACACCGATTAAGCTTGGCAAGGTTGCCCATGCTAACTACACAAAACGATTCAGAATATACTTACGGCTTTTTGTTCAATTATGGAAAAATGCACCCTACAATGACTACCTCTATGTTTACGGCTTCGACTTAGCCCTCACGATACTGATTTACAAAACAATTTCAAGGCAAAAAACTACGGTCATTTATGAGATTCCCGATATTCGTGAGATCTTTTTCTCAAATAATTTTGCCGGGAAGCTAATCAGGAAAATAGAAAAAATAATCATCCCTCATATTGACCAGCTTGTGGTCACTTCACCTGACTTTATCTCGGAATATTTTACCAGGCTCAGAAAAATATACATTAAGAATTATCTCGTTATTGAAAATAAAATCCATTCGGATCAGGTGCTCAAAGACTCCTCTACACATCCTCTAATTGACTTGAATCGTAAGATCAGGATTGGCTACTTTGGTGTTCTACGCTGTCCAAATTCACTCAGTTGCCTGATTTCACTGGCAATAAAGAATCAATTTGAAATTATTATTAGAGGCATTTTTATGCCTGAAACAAGTCATTTTGAAGAAAAAATAAGGAAGTCGGGAAACATCTTTTACCATGGACCATATCAGGTTCCGGAAAGTTTAGAAGCCATTTATAGTGAGGCAGATATTATCTGGGCTGCTTATCCTTTTTCAAAAAATGAAACCGGGAATCATCGTTACGCCCGGACCAACCGGTTTTATGAAAGTCTGTTTTTCAAAAAACCGATGATTCTTCAAAAAGGAACATCGGACGCCGATAAAGCCCGGCAGCTTGGAAACATCGCATTGGAAATTGATATGAACGATGAAGATCAGGTTATCAGCTATCTGTCATACTACCTCAGCCGGGATTACCTTGAGTCCGCCAGCACTTCAATCCGGAATGTCCCTGAAAGTCATTATCAGATCACCACCGAATATAACAATCTCGTAAGGTGTTTACAGCAAAAGAAATCGTAATTCAAAAAATCAGCAGAAATGTAACTTTTCCAATTGTCCTTTTTTCCTTTCTGACAATCGGTAATTACTCATTTTTCAGGTACACGCTACATGGCGTTGAAACAACCTCGTCAGTGCTCCGATTCATACCCAATGTCAGGTTTATTATTCCTGTCTGGATCTTTTGGTATTGCATATCCTTCAACTTAAGGCTCACATCAAAAATATTAAGAGATAATGTTGACGTTCTCGCCGTCGGTCTCAGCTGGTTGTTATCGTCGATTCTCAGTTTTGATACATCAAGTTATCTGCTCTACGGCACCTGGTCTTTCTTTTCACTTTGTGCGGTTCTGCTATTTATTTCGATAACAGCATTCATTTCTGATACCCGCGCAGAATTTATTTTAAGAATACTAAATGTATTATGGATAGGTAATTTCGTGATCATAATCCTGGATATAGCCAGCATGTTATTCCTGGCACCAGGAATAATTATGTCCAATATCTTGTTTTCCTCTAATACCTTCTGGGCTTACCCGACCCTTATCATGGGCATCATTGCCTTGATTAAAATGAGATTTACCACGGAGAGCCTCATTAAGACCGCATATTATATCTGCATTTTCGTCATTTCTCTGATCGCCGTTTATTTCTCGGCAAGGCGCAGTCCGCTTTTTGTACTTATTTTAACCTCGGTTTTACTTTTTATTCCGCCACGCATTCCTCATATCATCTTAATCAGCCTTATCGTAATCTCCTCTTTCTCATTTCTGAATTCGTCGACAGGAAAAAATCTGATTGATGCGCTTCCGGATTCTTATTCCAAATACCGGATTGAGAGAATGTTTGGCTGGGTAAAAGACCGAAAAGAAACCTCATATCTTGAACGGCAAAAAATCTGGAATACTTATCTGGATAAATTTTATAACAAACCGGTTTTAGGTGAAGGATTGTCTGCTGTTCAGCATATTTCAAAAAGTAACAAAACCAAAACAGACGGACTGTCGGCGCATAACACTTTTATAGGATTGCTGGCAGAAACGGGACTGATCGGTACCGGATTATTGATTTTTATGTTGGGAAAGAGTATTCTTCTTTTACGAAAAGCACGAAGCGTAAACTGGATAAAAATTTACATGCTCCTTTTTATACCCACGCTTTTGGTCAATTGGGTGGAATACAACCTGATTCCGGGGCAAATATTTTTTCTATATACGATAACCATCTGGCTGCTGCCCCGTGGTCTGCAATACATTAAGGAGTAATTTCAGAACCGTCTAAAAAAAACAAAGACATGAAAAAATTTTCATGCCCTGTTTCACACTATACACACACTATATTTTTAATGTCTTTTATATCAAGTCTTAATTCTTTGAATATATCTCATTTGAAAGCACAAAATAACACATTTATGTTATCAGAAAAAAACTTTCGATTATGATTTTATTTATATTACCCCGAAAACAATCAATTTATCAATTAAAAGCTTAACGAGATACAAAAATACTTTATTGCTAATAAAAAATAAACTTCAACACCTTCTTACATTCGCATAAATAAACTCACCATTTCAAATCTATGGAATCACTTTTTACAACGGACGCACTAATCAGTTTGTTA
Organism: Dyadobacter diqingensis; assembly: GCF_024220585.1. GTDB lineage: Bacteria > Bacteroidota > Bacteroidia > Cytophagales > Spirosomataceae > Dyadobacter > Dyadobacter diqingensis. The sequence continues at coordinate 558,323 of NZ_JAMXKF010000003.1, read as the reverse complement.
ACACTTACACTATTGGAAGTGGTACTTGGAATTGATAACATCATTTTCATTACTATAGTTGCAGGAAAACTTCCTGTTTCTCAACGAAAAAAAGCTCAAAACAATGGTTTACTGATTGCATTATTGCTTAGAATCGCCCTTCTTTTTGGTATTTCATGGGTTATTGGCTTAAAAGAAGACCTTTTGACGATCTTCGGGCATGGACTTAGCGGCAGAGATATTATTTTACTTTTGGGAGGTTTGTTTCTTTTATATAGCTCTACCAAAGAAATTCACCACAAATTGGAAGGCGAAACCGAACACATTCCTTCCGCTGAAAACACTGCCACTGGTAAAGCTTCCTTAACTTTCGGCAGTGCATTGGTGCAAATCTCACTATTGAATATTATTTTTTCATTTGATTCGGTGTTAACTGCTGTCGGATTGGTCAAAGAAATCCCGATTATGATCCTTGCAGTCATTTTATCAACCTTTATTATGATTGCTTTCGCGGCTAAAATCGGCGATTTTGTAAATAATCACCCATCAATTAAAATTTTAGCGCTCTCTTTTTTGTTGATGATTGGTACGCTGTTGGTCGCCGAGGCTTTCCACTACGAAATACCGAAAGGATATGCCTATTTCGCGATGGCATTTTCGTTTATCGTTGAATTGCTGAATATGAAGCTTGACAAGAATTCGAAAAGTCCGGTGAAACTTCATGAGCGTGCCGAGTAAAACCGGCAATATTTTAAAATTTAGAATCCAAAGGAATGCGCATTAATCCCGAAACGGTCGATAGGATCAAACAAACCGCTGACATTGTGGAAGTGGTAGGGGATTTTGTGTCTCTTAAAAAGAAAGGGGCTAATTATTCAGCCTGTTGCCCTTTTCACAATGAAAAATCACCGTCGTTTAATGTCAATCCTGTTCGCCAGATCTTCAAGTGTTTTGGTTGCGGGGCGGCTGGTGATGCCATCAAATTCGTGATGGATATCGATGGTGTCGGATACGGAGAAGCACTCCGGTATCTGGCAAATAAATATCAGATAGAAATTCAGGAAGAAGAGGTTACGGACGAGGAGGCTTTACGGCAAAATACGAGGGACAGCTTATATATCATCCTGAATTTTGCCAAAAACTTTTATCAGCAGCAGCTTCACGAAACAGATGAAGGCCAATCGGTCGGTATCAGCTATTTCCGTGAAAGAGGTTTCACGAGTGATATTCAGAAAAAATTTGAACTCGGATACAGCACCGATACCTGGGACGCGCTTACCAAAGAAGCCCTCCAAAAAGGCTATACGGCTGATATTTTATCCAAAGCAGGGTTATTAATTCATAAAGAAGGTAGCCAGACGGCCGGTTATGACCGGTTCCGTGGCCGTGTAATATTCCCGATCCACAACGTCGCAGGTAAGGTAATCGCTTTTGGTGCAAGGATTTTAAAAACTGATAAATCACAACCGAAATACCTTAACTCACCGGAAACCGAAGTATATCATAAAAGCGATATCCTTTACGGGATTTACCAGGCTAAGAACGCGATCCGTCAACTCGAAGCCTGTTATCTGGTTGAAGGATATACTGATGTAGTCTCACTACATCAGGCTGGTATTGAAAACGTTGTAGCTTCTTCCGGAACATCACTGACGACCGAACAGATACGCCTGATCGGCCGATTCACACCAAATATCACCATTTTGTATGATGGGGATATGGCAGGTATCAAAGCGGCTTTACGAGGCCTGGACCTGGTGTTGGAAGAGGGCCTGAATGTCAGCATCGTTTTGTTTCCTGACGGTGAAGACCCTGACAGTTATGTAAGACGCGTTGGTGCCGAGGCCTTTAAAGAATACCTCAAAAAGGCTTCGCGTGACTTCATTACTTTCAAAACCGAGACATTATTGCAAGATGCCGGCAATGATCCGTTCCGATTGGCAGCGGTTATTGGCGAGGTAGTAAACAGCATTATCAAAATTCCGGACGCAATCAAACGTCAGGTATTTTTCCACCGTACATCTGAAATGATGAAAGTGGATGAGCAGATGCTTATTTCAGAAGGAAATAAACTGCTCAGAAAGCTTCATACGCAGCCAAAACCACAGGAAAGAGGAAACAGACCGGGCAATTTTGCACCGCAGGGACCTCAGGATATCCCATTTTCAGATGACGGTCCGCCTCCGGATTTCTTCGAATCGGAGTCACCTGCTGCGCCTGAGGAAACGGATGAGCAAACCCAGCGAACAAAACTTTACTATCAGGAAGAGGCATTTATCCGTCTTTTGGTGTTGTATGGAGCCAATGAACTGGAACCAACGATTTCGGTTTGTGCCTATGTTTTGGGAGAAATTCAGGGAATCGACTTTAAAGATCCGGTTTTTCACCACCTGCTGACGTTATTCCGCGAAAATTTTGGCCGGCAAATTGTTTTACAAACGGATTATTTCCAAAACCACCATGAGTCTGAAATTCGTGACCTGACCATCAGCTGGCTGACGAGCAAGTACGAGTTAAGCTCTTTATGGACTGAAAAGTTCGAAATCTACGTCCCGTCAGAAATTGATGTGCTTGATAAAAGCAGTTTTATTAATATCCTTCGTTTGAAAAAGGCCTTCATTGAAGAAAAGATGAAGATATGCATGGAAGACCTGAAAAAAGCGACGACGGAAGAGGACGAAAATGCGATCATGAACGAATATATTTTCTACAAAGGAATAAGCATGGCCGCTGCAAAAGAGCTTGGCAGCGTGATCGGGTAAGTAATTTTGATTTTGACATATGCTTGATTTCCGACTGAAAGTTTTTTATACCGTAGCCCAGACCCTCAATTTCAACCGAGCGGCGGAACAATTAAGTATAAGCCAGCCAGCAGTAACCAAGCATATCAAAGAACTGGAACAGCAGTACAATACGACGCTTTTTGACAGGGCAAAAAAACGGATTGTGCTTACAAGATCAGGAGAGGTACTTTTGCAACATGCTCATTTGATTTTTGAGCAATACCAAAAGCTCGATTTTGATCTTAATTTGTTACAAAATAAAACAGATGGAGAATTACATATTGGAGCCAGCACCACCATTGCGCAATATGTGATTCCCTCCTATCTCGCTCACTTCCAGCAACGATTCCCGGAAATAAAAATCGAGCTGACGATGGCCAATTCGCTGGTTATTGAACAAATGCTTGTGGATAAAAAAATCGAACTTGGTTTGGTGGAAGGCACAACCCATAATACTGATTTAAAATATTCACCCTTCGTAAAAGACGAAATTGTGCTGGTGTGTAGCCCTAAAAACCGGCTTTTAAAAAAACGGACGATTACAGCAAAGGAATTATTAAAACTACCCTTGCTGACACGTGAAAGCGGTTCCGGAACTTCTGACATTATTGAAGAATACTTGCAGACAACAGGTGTAAGCTCAAAGCAGCTGAATATCCACATACAGCTTGGCAGCACCGAAAGCATTAAAAATTATCTGTTTTGCTCAGACACCTTTGCTTTCTTATCTGTTTACAGCGTACAGCAGGACCTGACTGACGACCGGTTATGCATCATCGATGTGGATGGAATGGATATCACCCGCACATTTTCATTTGTGCACAGACAGGGCCAGCCATCACCTTTATCGAAGCTTTTCATCCGGTTTGCATCCTTAAAACGATAACTATTGGTTATTAAACCACACCTTTTTTGATTTATTAACATCATTTCCGCTGGTTACTTTTGCTTATCAATTAAGCACAGGAACTAATGGAAACGTTACATCGTCCTCTATCTCTCAAATTCCGCCAGATCTCTTTCGGCTTGTTGTTTGTTGCCTGTCTACTTCCTTTTGCAGACGCTCCGGTGGCACTGTTGCTGGGGTTTATCGCTACGCAGGCTTTTGGGCATCCTTTTGCGCAGAAAAACCATAAAATAGCCCAGTGGTTATTAAAAACTTCGGTTGTAGGGCTGGGATTCGGGATGAATTTATCACATGCGCTCGAGGCGGGAAAAGAAGGTTTTGTATTTACATTGGCGTCAATCGTGATCACTTTACTGGGCGGATTGTGGTTAGGAAAAAGATTAGGTGTTGAAATAAAAAGCTCTTTTTTAATCACATCCGGGACAGCTATTTGTGGTGGCAGTGCGATTGCGGCACTTTCTCCACTGGTCAAAGCCAATGAAAAACAGATCAGTACGGCGCTGGGCGTTGTGTTTGTCCTAAACTCGCTCGCATTATTTATTTTTCCAATTCTGGGAAATCTTTTTGAAATGACACAGCATGAATTCGGGATATGGAGCGCCATCGCAATTCACGATACCAGCTCTGTCGTCGGAGCAGCAGCCAAATATGGAGAGGAAGCATTACAAACAGCAACCACCATCAAACTGGAAAGAGCCTTGTGGATCATTCCCTTGTCGTTAATTACCATGCTGCTGAACCGCAACGGCGCGAAAATACAGTTCCCCTATTTTATCGGCTTATTCATTGTCGCTATGGTGGTCAGCAGTTATTTCACTGATTATCATTCAGTATACACCCATATTATTTTTGCATCAAAGAAATTATTAGTCCTCACCATGTTCCTGATCGGCGCAGGATTGAATATCGACAGCATTAGATCTGTGGGGGTTAAACCCTTTATTCAGGGTGTTTCGTTATGGTTTTTCATTTCTGGCTTATCACTTCTTGCCCTATTGGTACTGAGATAGTTACCACCCGACATCTTTAAATTTGATTAAGCACAGTTTAATTATTAACTTTTGGGAACGTATTTACTATTAATACCTCTCAACAATGAAAACTTCAATTCTCTTCATCCTAATTTTAATCACGCTTACAGGCTGTTCTTCAAGTTATAAAATCCTTAAACCAGAAAAAGAAAATAACTTCCGATTGGCCGACTACCCTACCTTTGGTTTTTATGATATCGAGGCAAAAGGGGATACCGTTTCTGCGACTTTTGGCAAAAACATAACAATTATAAAAGACGCCATTTCCAGAAATCTGGAAGAAAAAGGGCTAAACGAGGCGCAAGACCCCGCTTTGAAAATCAATATCGCGATCTCAGTCAAAGAAGAAATCCAGACACGGCAAACAAATTTTCAAAACGACGGCCGCCCGTTATACATGGGACAAAGACGTTATTCCTGGAAAAGCAAAGAGGTTGAGGTCGGAAGGTATAAGACCGGGACATTGCTGATTGATTTGGTAGATCCTTCTACAAACAAGCTGGTCTGGAAAGGTGGTGGCGAAGGCGTGTTGCCGGGAAAAGAGAAGGATTTCAGCAAAGAGGTAAATGAACTCATAAACCAGATCTTCAGCTCCATCGGCAATTAATAATCAGACAGAAAAAAAGCCGGCTCCTTACGGAACCGGCTTCATATATTTTGGCAGTAATTAACCATTGTTAACTACACTCCTTACTTTTTCGTTGACGTTATCAGCCACTGACTCGGCTTTGCCTTTTACAGAATTAACATTTTTCAAAAAGCCTTCTTTAAGTCTGTCAGCAAGTACAGTTAACTCTTCAAGACTTTTTTCATACGTATCTTTGGCTGTACCACCTAAATCACTTGCTTTGGTTTTAACGGTACTACCAATATCATTTGCTTTACTTTTAATCAGCTTACGTGTATCTTTCCCTTTTTTCGGAGCAACTAATAAACCAATGGCAACGCCTGTAAGCAAAGCACCTACCGTTCCGATCAGAAATTTTTGATTCTTGTTCATACCAAATTCTTATTTTGTGTGATGTAAAATAGATAGTTAACCAAATTTAGCAAAATACCGTGCCAAAGAAACTAATTAACGCCCTTTTTATTCAAATCCGTACATTTCTTCTGTATTTTATTACAGTTTCGCTTTTATCAGCAACTTCCGCGTCTGCTCAGTGGGACATTCTGGATGTGCAAACAAAAATAAATATGCGTGGCGTACATACGGTTACACCTACCATATGCTGGATCGGAGGCTCCAATGGCACTGTTTTACGGACAACAAATGGCGGAAAAAGCTGGTCTACATTTAAAATTCCCGGAGCCGATTCTCTTGATTTCCGGGATATTCATGCTTTCGGAAAAGAGACAGCTATCGCGATGAGCGCGGGACCGGCTGAACTTGGAAAAGGGAAAATTTATCGTACCGACAATGGCGGAGAAAGCTGGAATCTTGTGTACCAAACTACACAAAACGGGGTATTTCTGGATGGTATCGATTTCTGGAATAAAAGTCAGGGAATATGCCTTGGCGACCCAATAAATGGCAGATTGTTTATCCTCACGACCGAGGATGGAGGAAAAAGCTGGAAAGAATTGCCTATGGAAAACCGGCCGGAAGCACAACCGGGAGAAGCTTGTTTTGCCGCAAGCGGAACTTCCATTTTAGCCGTTGGAAAAGACAAAGCGTTCATTGGTACCGGCGGAGGAAAAATGGCGCGCGTTTTCCGGTCCGACGATTTGGGGCAGCACTGGCAAGTTTCGGAAACGCCTATGCCTGCCGGCCCGACAAGCGGTATTTTTGGCCTTCATTTCTGGTCGAAAAAGAATGGTATTGCCGTAGGCGGAGATTACAAAAACACCAGCGACTCAACCAAAAACGTATTGCTGACAGAAGATGGAGGTGTAACCTGGAAATTTGGTGCAAGCACGAAACCCCTGGGATTGAAAGAATCAGTTGCATTATATCACAAACGTTACTCAACCTGGAACGGAGATTCGCAGCTTCGTAAGGACGATTTCGCGCTGGTGGCGGTGGGACCATCCGGAAGCAGCTCCTCAACCCAGCAAGGCAAATCATGGCAGACCATCGGGAATGAGCCTTTTCATGCCGTAAGTTTTGCAGGAAATGTTGGCTATGCCGTAGGCGGTAAAGGCCTCATTGCAAAAATTGAGAAGGTATCGATGAAGAAGAAAAAACGGAAATTGGTTTTTGTGCGGGAGGAATAATCTTTCTGGTATCCATCAGCCAAACCTGTGAAAATAATATATCAACGCTTTTACTAACTCTTCTAAAGAACAAGCCTGGCTATGGTTTGTCTTTGGAAGAGCTAACGATATGGGATATATCCAAAGACCAGCCAAGGAAGTTAGAGAGTATGTATGAAAGATTTAAAATAAGAGAATTTAGGTATAATCTCAGCCAGATCAATTCGTTAAAAGAGAATCCAAATAGTTGTTGGTTAACAATCTGGAAGGACGTGCTGCATCATAATCCACTATATTTCCGTCCTTACCAATAAGGATATATCTCGGGATTCCATCAATTTTGTACAAGCTCATAATGCTGCTTGAATCAAATGGCATGTTTCCAGGAGATTGAATTCCGTGTGTTCCCTTTAAAGACAAATTTTTCGTCAGAAAATTCCTCCATAATTCCCGATTTTTATCCACAGAAACGTATAAAAACTTCAAATCCGTTCGATTAGCGTACTTTTTTGATAGTTTTATAGAATATTTAAGCTCTTCCCTACAAGGCCCGCACCATGTCGCCCATACATCAATGTATATAATATTCCCCTTCAGGCTGGAAAGCCTGAATTCCTTTCCACTGACATCATGCATGGCAAAATCCTTCATCGGCATCCCGTTTCTTAACGTGTCATGATCAGCGAGGATCTCGTGTAACTCTGGCAAGTACTTTGAGTGTGGGTAGTCATCTTCAAAAGACGCTGTCAATTCCAGTAAATCATCGTATCTAACCCCATCCCAATGCGATATATGCGTTATACTCAAAGCTAAAATCAGCTCCTGAAACCTTACTAAGTTCGGATTTCTCTTAATCACATACTTAATGTATTCATACCTGCTTGTTTTTATTTTATCTTTATTTTCATCGTAGTATTCCCAAATGTCATCAATTTTTAGACCTAGATTATGTCTTACCCAAAAAACGTAGTACGACGATTGTAGTAAATTGGGGTCTATAATAACCTCACTAAAAACATCCGACGAGATAGGATCCGGCGTAACATCATTTACTTTCAATCTCCTTTTAACCAAATACTTATCAGAATCCACACGCAAGCGCTGGGTTATTTCTGAAATAGAATTATGGCTGATTAATAACTGTTTATAATAATCGGAGAGCGATTGATCCTCCTTTATCATTTGATTTAGCTCTTCTCCGAATAATCTTATGCCGGCCAGGTAAGACTCCTTTTCTTTGTCAGAAAATTGACTGTATTTTCGACTATTGAGATCTATATAGTCACCGCTTTCTAAACTGACCTTCAATAGTTTGTAGTAGTAGGAATTCACCAACCCCAAATCTCCTTTAAATGTCAGGTCTCCGTTATGGTAAACAAGATCCAGATTCATTCCCGGCTCTATGTATAATGGTGTAGCCACTATGCCAGGATTATCTTTTTCTCCTATCCTTAAAAATACATGTAGTGTATCAGAGTTAGTTAGCTGAATATGCGCTATGCCAGACGACGCAAAGGATGCGCGATAAATTTCCTTAGGTAGATTCCGTAAGAAGTGGGTACCAGAAACGGAAATATCCATTCCCGCACATTCATAACAAGTGATCGTTATGTTACTCCTTTTTTCTTCCATCGAAAAAGAGAATATCATCAAACTAAGAAGGGAATAAAACATACTAACGGAGAAATTCATCTATCGAATTATATAACTGTTGTTAACTAATAGTTCAACGGCCATTGTTTATTGCATCTTCCTGATGTTTGAAAGTGTAGTTAGGTTCCCGCGATTGCGCATTGGTTTCTATGAAGCTTTTGCCCCACCCCAAATTGTCCTTTTCATAGCCAAACACCCACCTTCGTAAAAGTATATTTCACACAAACAAAGTACCATTGAAAAGCCGATCAATCTGCACTGAAAAACCGATCAGTTTTTGTTTGTAACCACAGGATAAATAATTTTAAAAAATTAGGAGTTTTCATAAGACGTTCAATACAAGTGCTATCCTCACACCAGCGCAGATACAAGTTTAAAACGACCGAGCCTACGGACGGGATTTGTAGACCGTGTAAATGGAAAATACAAATGGATGGCCGAAGATGTTTCCAAAATAACGCCTCGATAAACTTATATAACAACCTACCTGTCAGGTATTTGAATAATTCATCGAAAAAATATTATTATTTTTCTTCCATTAGAAGAGGGCAAATGGAATATTTTTCGCTCTTACTATGTATGGGGAAAGAAATGAATAGATAACGATTAATCTATTTGTTGTATAAAACGCAGTATTTGTTCACAAAGCTCAATTCATAATAATCAAATACTTAAATAAAACAGGTCCGTTTTAAATTGTAATCAGCTTTTAAATATTCCGATAAAACACAGAAATTTTCACACAAGCATTATTATTTGGTCTATACACGTACTACCACAACATTAGCCATGGAAATAGGAACTTTATTAAGAAAATTGCGGGATAAGAAGCATTTATCTACACGTACTGTTGCAGAAAAAACAGGTGTCGGGCTAAGCACTTACTTATCCTGGGAACATGACAAGTCATCGCCTTCTCTAATAAACTATATAAAACTGGCAGAAGCTTTTGACATTGGTCCTGTTGAATTTATGTCCTTTCTGACAGGAAAAACCGTAAATGTGACATCCGCTCGTGAAACGGAAATTGAAGAATTAAAAGAAACGGTGCATAACCTTCGGCGATACACGGTGTTATTAGGAGATGAAAAAGAAATCATCAAGGATGAATTAAAGAAAATGATGGAGCTGATCAAACAAATCCAAAATTCTCCTCAAAAAGCATTCTGAAAGGGATTGATACATGACGAATGCACTAATGTGCGTAGACACCAGTGCATTCGTAATCATTGAAATCTATATCCTGTCAATCAACTCCTTCACCTTCCTGACTTCTCTTCCCATCAGATGATCGGCTATGGCTGCGGCATGTTCACGGCCGTTTTCGATGAAGATCTTTTCAGTAAAAACACCAGCCATGACGGTACCGCATAAATACAGTCCCGGAATATTGGTTTCAAAGGTATCAGGATCAAAGGTCGGTACTTTCGTTACCGGATCAAGTGCTACGCCGCAGCGGAAAAGCAAATGTTCATCCGGTAAATAACCCACCAATAAAAACACAAAATCAGCAGGTATCCATTCGGTTTCACCTGTTTCCGTGTTTTCGATCTGGATTCGTCCTGGCTCTATCGCTTTTGTGACACTATTAAATCTTGTATGGATTTTGCCTTCCTTCACACGGTTTTTCACGTCCGGCACAAGCCAGTATTTCACCTTTGTTCTAAAATCAGCTTCCTTGTGTACGATCGTAACATGAGCATCATGCCGGTATAATTCCAGCGCTGCCTCAACGGAAGAATTAGAACCTCCTACCAAAACAACATTGGTGTAGGAATATTGAAATGGTTCGTCGTAATAATGAGAAACGTGCGGCAGATCTTCACCCGGCACATTCAACATACGCGGCACATCAAAATACCCGGTTGCCAGCACCACATTACGGGATTGAAAGACCTGCCCATCGCTGGCATATACAAAGAAAGTACCATCCTCCTGCTTTTCCGTGCGTGTTACATCCACAAAAAGTTTAAAATTCAGATCATAATATCCGGCCACTTTCCTGTAATATTGAAGCGCTTCATTCCTGTTTGCTTTTACTTCCGAAATGGCAAACGGGATGCCTCCGATTTCAATGTTTTCAGCCGTTGAGAAAAAACGCATTCTTCTCGGATACCTCCGTATGGATTCTGTTATATTTCCCTTTTCAAGGATTAAATGATCAAGGCCATTTTTAGTCGCTTCAATGGCCATTGCCAGTCCGCAAGGGCCGCCGCCGATGATGATAACGTCATGTATATGCATAATTCTTTTTAACTAAATCTGATGTTTAAGCTTCAAAAGCCTCTTGGTTATAGGGAATAGTCAAAATTAAGACACAAATTCAGTAAATACTTCACTATTTTACGTATTCTGACTGTTCAGTCTTAACTGTTAATTTAAAACATTGGTTTCTGAACTTTGTAATTTGGCTGACTGTTAAAAAGCAGTGGTCAATCATTTCATTTCCCATTGATAAACGTAAGTCAAAATTTCTCAGAATGCCTCAATGACTGGGGGAAGCGGAAAATTCCGTTTGTCTTTCTTATTGACTTTCTAGCGCAAAAACCGGTCGCCTGGCGGCTGGATCAGATAAATCCTTCTGAGATATTATTTGATTTCAACGGATTCCGTAATGCAAAATCTGACGTAGCAGCCGATACTTTGCCCGATTTTTACTTTCATAAGGATCCTGTTTCATTTGAAGTTTACCAAAAAAAATTCGCGCATGTTGTCAGGAATCTCTGCGCGGGCAATTCCTTTTTAGTAAACCTTTCAGTTCCAACACCGATTGAAACCAATCTTGGGTTAAAAGATATTTTCCGGTTCAGCAATGCACCTTATCGTTTTTGGCTGAAAGACCAGTTCGTCTGTTTTTCTCCGGAGATTTTCATAAAAATTAATGGAAAACGAATCTCATCTTTCCCGATGAAAGGCACCATCGACGCCTCTTTCCCCAATGCCGAAAAAGTAATTCTTTCGGATCCAAAAGAAGCAGCCGAGCATGCGACAATCGTCGATTTAATCAGAAACGACATCAGTATCGTAGCAGACAAGGTGTGGGTGGAACGTTATCGATATATCGAACCGGTTAAAACCAATCAAAAAACATTGTTACAGGTCAGTTCAGAAATTGCCGGAATATTACCGGATAATTTTAATGGAGAATTTGGTGATTTGTTGCTCAAATTACTCCCTGCCGGTTCCATAAGCGGTGCGCCCAAACCCAGTACCCTGCAAATCATCCGGGAAGCGGAGGGTTATGAGCGCGGATATTATACGGGCGTAATGGGTTATTTTGATGGAGAAAACTTCGAAAGCGCGGTGATGATCCGGTATATTGAAAATCAGGATGGAAAACTTGTTTTCAAAAGCGGTGGCGGGATTACAGCCAAAAGTGATGCGCAAAGTGAATATCAGGAATTAATTGACAAAGTTTATTTACCCTTCGCCCATGTCGCAGCCCCTGTGCTTTGAGACGATCTGTGTTCAGAATCGCCAGTTGCTTAATCTTTCATACCACGAAAACCGGCTGAATAAAACCCGAAGAGATTTTTACGGCTTTGGTGATGTATGGAAACTTTCAGAATTAATTACAATTCCGGATTTTGTTACGGAGCAACCTCACAAATGCCGGTTGGCCTATGCTGAGCATGTAGATAATATCAAATGGGAACCTTATCATCCCCGGACCATTTCGAAAATACAGAAGGTTTATGATGATACTGTGGATTATGCCTACAAATACAATGACCGTAGTAATCTCAATTTTCTTTATGAGCAAAGAAAGGACGCTGACGAAATTCTGATCATCAAAAACGGCATGGTGACCGATACCAATTTTTGCAACGTTGCCTTTCAGCAAAACGGCAAATGGTACACACCAATCACACCATTGCTCCCGGGAACACAAAGAGCATTTTTACTGGATTCGGGGATTATTGAAGAAACCGCTATTTCAGAAAATGATATACAGAATTTCAGCCATATCCGTTTGTTTAACGCCATGGTCAGCTGGGAGAATTCACAGGCGATTGATGTTAAATTTATTCAATAATCTTAGCTTATTCTTCATCTATTAAACGTAAATTTGATACTATGGATATTCAGGCTGAAAAAATAGAACTGGCTAAAAGGCTGCTGGATACGGAAGATAAAAACATCATTGATGCGATAAAATCTGTATTTGAAAGTTTTGACTCCGAAGAATGGGGGGACCTCCCAGACAAAGTTATTACGGATGTAAAAGAATCTGTAAAACAAATAGATATGGGGCAAGGCATCCAACATGCACAAGCGAGAGAAACCTATAAGAAATGGCTTTAGACATTTTCTGGTCGCCGAAGGCATTAGAGAACTTTCATGACGTAATTTATTATCTGCAAGAAAACTGGACGGATGCTTTCGTAAGAGATTTTATCATAAAGACGGAGAAGATCATCGATCAAATTACAAGACATCCTCATACATTCCGCAGCGTTTCTTCCGGTAGTTCAATTCGGGAAGCAGTAATTACAAAACATAACCTTCTGTTATATAAAATCCATAAAAATCAGATTGTTTTACTTGCCGTTTTTGATACACGCCAGCATCCAAGAAAAAAGAAAATTCAATAGACGAACATTAGATAGATAACGTTCAAAAGGAGCATTAAGCCAATAAAATCGTAACTTGCCCCTCTTTTTAATAAACAAAATTTTTGCCTACTCAGCCAATGACCTCCCTTTTTGAGGACGAAATCACCTTATTTGCCGATCTGATCCTGCCGGTTCCTGTTCCCAGACTCTTTACATACAGAGTCCCGAGAAATATGTCGGAAATGATTAAGGTTGGTGCGCGGGTCATTGTACAATTTGGGAAAAACCGGGTTATTACCGCTGTCGTTGCCAATCTGCACGCGAATCCACCGACACAATACCAGGCCAAATACATCCTCGAATTACTGGACGACGAGCCGATTGTCACTACCCGTCAGCTAGAACTTTTCAACTGGATATCAGAATATTATCTATGCAATATCGGCGAAGTTCTGAACGTGGCTTTACCCGCCGGTCTGAAAATCACAAGCCAGTCGCGTATTCAGCATAACCCTGAATTTGACTACGAAGAGTTACTGACCGATCAGGAGCGGTTTATTCTGGATGAAATAAAAAAACATGCTACACTTTCCTATGAGGAAGTAGCAAGGATGGTCAACCAAACCAATATTACGGCGATCATAAAGTCGCTGGTTGGTAAACGCGCTGTTATTCTTTTTGAAGAAGTTAAGGAGAAATACAAACCGAAAATTGTAAAAAAAATACGCTTAACGACTGCCTTTACTTCGGAAAGCTCGTTAATGGCGCTTACAACTTCGCTTGATAAAACACCGAAGCAACAGGATATTCTGATGCGCTATCTGAGTCATGTTCCTGTTCATAACAATGCGGAATTGAATGTAAGAGGACTTGACAAGACGATTTTTTCGCAGGACAATGGTGTTTCTGATTCTGCGCTGCAAACCCTGATCAAAAAGGGAGTCTTTGAGCAGTTTGAAATCGTCGTTTCCCGCTTTGCAGATATTCCGCTTGGACAAACTGCCGAAATTAATTTAACGGAAAGCCAGCAGACCGCCTTCCGTCAAATCCACGACTCCTTTGCAGAAAAGGAAGTGGTATTGCTCCACGGCATCACGGGAAGCGGAAAAACAGAGGTATATATCGAGCTGATCAAACAGGCTTTGGATAGCGGCTCACAGGTATTATTCCTCCTGCCTGAAATTGCGCTAACCACTCAGATCGTTGTCCGGTTACGAAAAGTATTCGGCGACCAGATGGGAATATACCACTCCAAATTTTCAGATAATGAACGGGTTGAAGTCTGGAAAGGCATTCTGGATGGAAAATTTCAATTTGTTGTAGGTGTCCGTTCTGCAATCTTTTTACCTTTTGACAATCTTGGGCTGATCATCGTAGATGAAGAACACGAAACATCCTACAAGCAGCATGACCCAGCACCGCGATACAACGCCCGCGATGTCGCAGTGATCATGGCTTATATGCACAAGGCAAAAACTTTGCTGGGGTCCGCCACACCCTCACTGGAAAGTTATTTCCATGCAAGGAGCGGAAGATATGGCCTGGTTGAAATGAACCAGCGCTTTGGAAATGCTGCCCTGCCAACTTTTCTTTTGGTTGATACAAAAAAAGAGAAAAAGCAACGCACGATGAAAAATGAATTTTCATCCGTGTTACTCCAGCATCTTGAAACCAATTTGAACAATAAGGAACAAACCATTCTGTTCCAGAACCGGCGGGGTTATTCTCCGTACATGCAATGTGAAGAATGCAGCTGGATTTCGGAGTGCGCCAATTGTGACGTGAGCCTGACTTATCATATGAAAGTCCGGGAGCTTCGCTGCCATTATTGCGGCCATAAAGAAGAGGTCCCCAGAACTTGTCCGGCTTGTGGTTCAACAAAGGTGAAAACCATTGGTTATGGTACCGAAAAAATCGAGGAAGAACTAGGTTTACTCTTGCCGGCTGCGCGGGTGCAACGCATGGATCTCGACACAACCCGTGCAAAAAATGCATATCAGCAAATTATTCAGGAATTTGAAGAAGGCGGAACAGATATACTGGTGGGTACCCAAATGGTCAGCAAAGGCCTCGATTTTGATAATGTAAGTATGGTTGGAATTTTTGATGCCGACCGCATTATCCATTTCCCCGAATTCAGGGCATCCGAACGTGCGTTTCAGATGTTAACCCAAGTTAGCGGCCGGGCTGGGAGAAGGGCAGACAAACCGGGAAAGGTATTGATTCAGACAGCAAATCCTTCACAGAAAATCCTAGAAAGAATTATACAAAACGACTATGTCGGCATGTATGAAGCAGAAATCCTGGAACGCCAACAGTTTCATTATCCACCATTTACCAGGCTGATAAAGATCACCGTCAAACACGTTGATGAAGGTACATCAAAACGTGCAGCCACAGTTTTAGCCGAAAAATTAACAGTCAATTTAGGCAAAAGCCGGGTTCTCGGACCAGAGCCTCCGCTGGTGGAAAGAGTAAGAAATCAGTTTTTGTTCGACATTCTCATTAAACTTGAACGAGAAAAGATTAATTTTAAGGCGGCAAAGTCGTTTATACAAGAAAAAGTCATCGATATTCTAACCGATAAAACCATAAAAGGCGTCCATGTCGTGATAGACGTGGATTGTGTTTAAGTAAATTCATATCATACTGCAATTAACTCTATGTCTTCCAAGAAAACCAAAATCGTTGCTACCGTAGGCCCAACATCAGAAACAAAAGAAATGCTTCATTCCCTGGCAGTTGCCGGCGTTAACGTATTTCGTCTTAATTTTTCTCATGGTACGCACGCAGACCACCTGGCCAGGCTTACTACCATTCGTGAAATCAATGAAGAATTCGGATTGAACCTTGCTATTTTACAGGATTTACAAGGACCAAAAATCCGTATCGGGCTCGTAGCTGAAAAAGATGGTGTGTTGATCGAGGCTGGAAACAAGCTTATTCTTTCTAATACAGAAGTATTGGGAACGGCTGAAAAAGTAAGTACTCCTTATGACGGAATGTATAATGACGTTAAAATCGGAGACCGCATTTTGATGGATGATGGAAAACTTGAAGTGCTGGTAACAGGAATTGACGGAAGCGACGTAATCACACAAGTGGTTTACGGCGGTTTGCTGAAATCTAAAAAAGGTGTGAACCTTCCGAATACCCGCGTTTCTATGCCTTCTGTAACACAAAAAGATTACGAAGATTTAGATTTCGGACTGGAACATGATGTGGAATGGGTAGCGCTTTCATTTGTGCGTACCGCGTCTGAAGTGTTGAAAGTAAAGGAATATATCGCCAACAAAGGCAAATTCGCCCGTTTGGTAGCTAAAATTGAAAAACCTGAGGCAATCGCAAACATCGACGAAATCATCGAAGCTGCTGATGCTATCATGGTTGCCCGTGGTGATTTGGGTGTTGAACTTCCGGCAGAAGAAGTTCCGATGATCCAGAAAATGATCGTTGAGAAATGTAACAAAGCAGGCAAACCGGTTATCGTTGCAACGCAGATGTTGGAAAGTATGATCGAAAGCCCACGTGCAACACGCGCAGAGCTTAATGATGTTGCGAACTCGGTTCTTGATGGTGCTGATGCCGTGATGTTAAGTGCTGAAACAGCTTCCGGAAAATATCCATTGCTGGCGGTTGAAAGCATGAGCCGTACGATTGAAAAGGTTGAAGAAAATACAAACAACGTATATTTCAAATACCACGCATTTGTAAACGAAAAACCAGGTCAGGATAAATTGAATGACAATGTTGTGATGAGCGCATGTCGTTTGGCACGTGATACCAATGCAACGGCTATTATCGGTATCACACGTTCTGGATATACTTCTTTCCGTTTGTCTCACCACCGTCCAAAAGCGAACTTATTGATTTTCACATCTAATAAGGTGTTGATGAATACATTGGCGCTATATTGGGGAACAAAAGTATTCTATTACGATAAAGATCAGGGTGTGTCAACAGATGATCTTATCGAAGACATCAAACTTTTCCTTATCGAAAAAGGCGAATTGAAAAAAGGCGATGTGTTTATCAATACATTGAGCATGCCGGTTTCAAAACAACGCAAAACAAATACAGTGAAGTTGAGCGTAGTAGAATAAGCTATTTTCATCCGTATTAATGGAAGCGGCAGGGAAACTCCCCTGCCGCTTTTTTGTTGGTTAAGCCAGCTTTATTCTGTTTATTTAAAAATATCTTACGTTTTTTTTGTTATAACTAATAAAATAGTTGTAAAACTAATTGAATAGTATTAACTTTGAACATCATCATTTAAACTCCTATAAATACAACAATATATTCCTATGGAAATTCGGACACTAACCCGCGCAGAAGAAGAGATCATGCGAATACTCTGGCAATTAAAAAAGGCCTTTGTAAAAGACATACTGGCAGAAATGCCTGAGCCAAAACCGGCATACAATACGGTATCAACCATTATCCGTATTCTGGAAAAGAAAGAAGTGGTGGGTTATACGGCTTACGGAAAAACACATGAATACTACCCGCTGATTACGGAGGAAGAGTATAAACGTTACGAAATGCAGCAGCTGATGACCAATTATTTTGATAACTCGCTGCCAAATCTGGTTTCATTTTTCGTGAAAGACAATGACCTGAAAACGAAAGACCTGGATGAGATCATGAAACTGATCAACGATCACAAAAACGAATAACAGCGTGCTATTAGCCATGGAAATGCTGAATTGAAATAATAGTAAACCTTCCTGTAAGATTTTGCCCATAAACCGGGACGCTTACACAATACCCCCTTGTCTTTAAAAGAGATACTTTCTTTTCTCTTTACCCGATTTTTTGCTTTTGCCAAACACCCGATACAGATCAACAAAATTCAATAAAAAATTGAAAATGAATTGATTAGCAAAATGTAAAACCTAACCTTAAAAACCATCCGTTAGCCATGGAACTCCTGATCTATATCGGAAAAGTAAGTTTATATTGGACGCTTTTCTACGCTTGTTATTGGTTATTTCTTCGTCAGCATACTTTTTTTACATGGAACCGGTTTTACCTGATGGGTGCATTGCTCTTATCGTTAGCCCTCCCCTTTCTGATTTACCCGGCATCTGCGCCTAAAATTCCGGTCATTTATGAAATCAGTGCAGAAACGTTTACCGTATCCGGAAATCAGACTGAACAATATGATCTTTTTACCTGGATACACCTGCTGTGGCTGATTTATGCCTGCGGCGCTTCCCTGATGTTGTTCCGGTTGTTTAAAAACATCCGACAATTAAACGTTTTTTTACAAAACGGCGAGGAAATTGAACTGGAAGATTGCACCGTTATCCTCATCGATTCAAACCAAATAGGTTCTTTCTCCTTCCTGCATTGGATCGTTGTTAACCGTAATGATTATGAAAATCATTTTGACGCGATCCTGCGGCACGAAATGGTGCACATGCAGCAGCGGCACAGCCTCGATATACTGCTGGTTGAGCTCATGAAAGTTGTTTTCTGGTTCAATCCGATCTTAACGATTTATAAAAAATCATTGCAGGAAATCCACGAATTTTTGGCGGATGCGGAAGCTCCGAACAGAGAAAACTATGCCACTTTCCTGGTGTCCTATGCACTCAATGCACCCGTGGCTTCTCTTACCAATCATTTTTTTAAACCATCTCAAATTAAAACCAGAATTCAGATGATCTATAAAAATCGCACTTCGAAATGGATGCTTGGCTCCTACCTGTTTGCTTTTGCTACGATTAGTATGGTCGCATTATTTGTGGCTGGCTGTGATCAAAAAAATAATGACTTGTCTGAGACGGTAGACAAGCTGTCTGGACAACAAAAGACAGAGAAAAAGCCGGTGGATTTGACAGGAAAGAAAATTTACACGGTTGTTGAGGAGCAACCCAACTTCCCGGGTGGTGTTAAGGCGATGTATAAATTTCTTGGGGATCATATTGAATATCCCAAAGCTGCCGCAGACGCCAATGTTCAGGGACGGGTTTTTCTTTCTTTTGTGGTAACAGAAACCGGCGAAATGACAGACATAACCGTATTAAAGGGAATCGGATTCGGATGTGATGCGGAAGCGGTGCGCGTGTTATCTGCCTTCCCAAAATGGGAGCCTGCCAAACAGAATGGCGTCCCTGTGAATGCGAGGTATAACCTGCCGATAAACTTCCAACTTGAAGAATCTGAGCCGGAAAATAGCAATAAAACCTCTCTGATCGACCGACAGTTCAAAAATCAGGATGGCTCTAAAACGACACTGACAACCAGAGGAACGATTGTAGAAGAATCCTCGGAAAACAGTAAGCCATCCGTTCGCATTACCGGCACCCATCCTTTGTATGTAATCGACGGAAAAATTGAAAAAGATCCGGATATCTTAAAGAAAATAAACCCTGAAAACATTCTTTCTGTCAATATATTAAAGGATCAAAAGGCGATTGAGGCCTATGGCGAAGACGGACGCAGCGGTGTAATTTCTGTGACTACTAAAAAAATCTGATTTATGGAGACACTGATTTACCTTGGAAAAGTAAATGTTTACTGGATATTATTTTACGCCTGCTACTGGCTGCTGTTTCGTAAACATACCTTTTTCGTCTGGAACCGTTTTTACCTTTTGGGCTCATTGCTTCTTTCTTTTGCATTGCCATTAATCCATTTTCCGGATAACGCCCGTGTCTTGCCAACAGCTGTATATGCCGTTTCTGCTATCCCGATTTATGTGTCCACACCGGAATCAACAAAACTTGCGCTGCACTGGACACAGTTTGTATGGGCAGTTCAGATTATAGGTGCCGCGCTGATGCTGGTCAAATTGCTGGAAGGTTTCAGAGATTTATTCAGACTGATCGGGCAGGGAGACACAATTCCGATGGAAGATCATACGCTGGTGTTGCTGCCTCATAACGAAATCGGCTCATTTTCTTTTTTGAAATGGCTGGTGATTAACCGGGCAGATTACGAAAAACATTTCGACCCGATTCTCCGCCACGAGGCCGTGCATATCCGTCAGTTACACAGTCTGGATATCCTGTTTGCTGAATTCCTGAAAATATTTTTCTGGTTCAATCCGGTGATCTGGCTTTACAAACATTCGTTGCAGGAAGTTCATGAATTCCTGGCCGACGAAGAAGCCCCAAACCGTGACCATTATGCCAATTTCCTGGTTTCCTATGCACTTTCAGCTCCTATTGCTTCTTTGACCAACCACTTTTTCAATTCGTCGATGTTAAAAAAACGCATTATCATGATCTATAAAAACCGCAATTCCGACTGGGCCCTTGGCAAATATCTTTTGATTCTCCCGTTGATCGGACTGGTCGTGATGTTAACAGGCGCGCGTGAACGGTTATTGAATGCAATTGAAAGAAAAGATTATAAAATCGTTTCTGCTAGAAATATTCCTGTTGAAGGAACCGTCAGCGACGAAAACGGGAAGGCAGTCAAAGGTGCTTCGGTGGTTGTAAAAGGTACTACAAAAGGTACCTCAACAGACCAGAATGGCAAATTTAAGTTTTCCGATGTTGCCATTGGAAGTATGTTGATCATTTCACACATTAACTTTGAAACTTTTGCTATTGAAGTCAATGGCAGTGCTTCGCTGGATGAGATCGTGTTGCGTAAAAAAGACAATATGCTCTCGGAAGTTACCGTTCAGGGTTATGTTCGCAAAAAAGCTACGCCCGAAACGGAAAGTCAAAACGGAAAATTTACCGTGGTGGAGCAGGAACCGCAATTTCCCGGAGGGATTGAAGGCCTGGGTAAATTCCTCTCGTCAACGATCGTTTATCCGTCAGAAGCAGCCAAGGATAATGTGCAGGGAAAAGTATTCGTTTCTTTCACCGTTAATGAAAGTGGTTTTGTCCGTGATCCGCATATCATCAAAGGCATAGGTGCCGGTCTTGATGAAGAAGCATTGAGAGTGGTTTTGAAAATGCCGCGTTGGGAGCCGGGAAAACAGGGAGGAGAGGCAGTGGCGGTGCAATATAGTTTGCCAATCAATTTTCAGATGACATCCGATACCGAAAAAACACCTGCAAAGTTTTACAATTATTCTACCCCTGCAAACAATCAAGGATTTAACCAGACACAGGACTTTAAACCCGGTCAGGGAAAAGCCGTTGGTTTGGGTGCAGAAACCATTTCCAGTGGAGGACAATATGCGTCGTCCTACAAAGCACCTCCTATGGGTGACGCTCAAAGTTTACAGTCTGTTGCCGGAACAAAGATTTCAATCAGAAGAACTGAAAACCTGACCGCTTTCAATAAGCCATTGGTGGTGTTAGACGGCAAAATCGACGAAAATGTCAGTCTTGATAAAATAGATGCCGACAAGATCGAATCAATCGATGTTTTAAAAGGAGCCGCAGCTACATCGATTTATGGCCTAAAAGGTACAAACGGCGTGATCATCATTAAATCCAAAAAGAAATAACGATATGGAAGCGCTGTTATATCTTGGAAAAGTGAACGTTTGCTGGATATTATTTTACGCCTGTTACTGGCTGCTTTTCCGTAAACATACATTTTTCGTTTGGAACCGCGCATACCTTATCGGCACACTACTTATTTCGTTTGTTTTGCCATGGGTTCATATGCCGGAATCCGAGCAGATCCTCCCTTCGACTGTTTTATATTCAGTCGAAATGAACGCAACAATTCCCTCGATAATCATTCCGATGCAATCGGAGCAGCAAATTTTTGACTGGATCTTGTTACTATGGTTAATCCCTGCGTTTGGAGCAATCTATATGCTAAAACGGCTTACGAATAGTTTTACAGATTTGTTAAAAATTATCAGACAAGGAGAAGCTGTTGCACTTCCGGATTGCACATTGATATTACTTCCTCACGACAAAATCGGATCTTTCTCCTTTTTGAAATGGCTGGTCATTAACAATTCTGACTATCAGCGCCATCCCGACCCGATTATCCGCCATGAGATGGTTCATATCCGTCAGTGGCATTCGCTGGATATTTTACTGATTGAAGTGCTAAAAGTGGCGTTTTGGTTTAATCCTGTTTTATGGTTTTACAAACACTCGATGCAGGAAATACACGAATTCCTGGCCGATGAACAAGCCCCCGACCGGGATCATTATGCACGGTTTCTGGTTACGTATTCCTTATCTGCCCCGGTTGCCGCACTCACCAATCATTTTTTCAATTCATCCATTCTTAAAAACCGAATCAAGATGATCTATAAAAACCGTAATTCGAAGTGGTCGCTGGGAAAATATCTGGTGATTGCCCCGGTAGTTTTTTTAGCGCTGACACTCACCGCAGCCCGGGAAAAAATATTTGAAGAATCAGAAAATGCAAAGATCCCAGCGGTCAAAACCAATGCTCGGGATACAGAAAACAAGAAACCTTTTCTCGCTACCGAAACGGTTCCGGTCATTCAGAATCAGGACATGATCACTATTGAAGGCGATGTAACCCGCGAGTCGGGAGCAGGAATTTCCGGTGCCAATGTTTTTATCAACGAAACCACTACCGGCACCACAACGGACCCGGTAGGCCATTTCAAACTGGCAGATATCCCTGTGGGAAGCATACTCACAGTACGGTATGTGGGTTATGATACACAAACTTTTGCCGTTGAAATAGGCAAGAAAAATTACGCAGTCAAACTTAAAAAAGCGGTCAATGAATTAAGCGGACCGACTTTTACGGCTTATCAGGACATAGAAAAAATTAAGGAACAGCGGGAAAAGCAAAAGGAAACTTCACAGGCACTGGCAACAATTCCCGAACGGCAGCCGGAATTCCCGGGCGGACATGAAGAAATGCTGAAATACATCCAGAGTAATATCAAATATCCAGAGGAAGCCATGGGTGTAACAGTAGATGGAATCGCGCTGGTATCCTTTACGGTCAACAGCAACGGTAACATTCGTCAGCCCAAAGTCGTGAAAGAAATCGGTTACGGTATCGATGAAGAAGCGATTCGTGTTGTGCTGAATATGCCCCGGTGGGAACCTGCCAGGCAAAATGGCAAAGCGGTATCCATGGAGTATACTTTATCGATTCATTTCAAAATTGAAAAGGATAAGGGAAAACGGCAGGGTTATAATTACAACAAAGCAGAAATGGACAAAGCAATTGAGCTTAAAAAGAAAGGTTCGATTGCCAGCATGAAGGAAGTCGGCAAATTTTTCTCAAATCAAACAGATTTTTCAGAAGAAGATAAACCAAAGCTGACACAGCCGCGTTACGGTTTAGTGAGCTATCGTTATAGTATTGGCAGAAAACAAACAAAGTTGTACCACTTCCTTTCTGGCAAAGACGGGAACATTAAATAGAAAAATTCAAAATATCCTGCATGTGTAAGTTTTGATGGATGTTATACCAAATGCCGCGGAAAATTTCCTCGCGGCATTTTTTATTCACTTCCGACACAAATCATTTCATTTGAATACTTTTGCAGACAATCTTAAACCATCACTCCATGTCACTCCTTAAAGCCGCTATCATAGGCGGTGGTCACATTGCCGATGACAATCATATTCCGGCTTTAAAAAAATTAGCAGATCAGGTTGAAATTATTGCCGTTTGCGGCCGGGATCTTAGCAAGGCTCGTGCGCTGGCCGACAAACACGCCATTGAATATGCTTTTGACAATACAGAGACCTTGTATCAGTCCTGCCAGCCGGACATTATCGTAAACTGCACGCCCAACAATCTGCATTACGACTATACCATGCAGGCCCTGAAAAATGGCTGCCACGTGTTCTGCGAAAAACCACCGGCCATGACTGCCGCAGAAGCCCGCGAAATGGCTGATCTGGCAAAAGAAAAAGGTAAAATTCTTGCCTATAACTTTCAGCGCCGGCAATCTTCCGAGTATCTGCTTCTGAAAAAATGTTTCGAAGAAGGCCAGCTAGGAGAAGTTTATCATATCAAGGCTAACTACCTGCGCCGGAGAGGAATACCTGGATGGGGAAATTTCACCAATAAAACGATTCAGGGCGGTGGCGCGCTGATAGACCTGGGTGTGCATATCCTCGATCTGGCGCTTGGGATCATGGACTACCAGACACCGGATAAGATCGTAGCCAACACCCATGATTTCATAGGAAAAACCGGTGGCAAAGGTTTAAAAGGTAGCTGGGATGCATCGAAATTTGATGTGGAAGACGGATGTTTTGCTTACTTATCATTTCCGGGCAATAAAAGCATTTCGCTTTCCTGTTCGTTTGCCTTGAATCAAAAAGAAGAAGAAATTATTAATCTGGAAGTTTTCGGGAGCAAGGCAGGAGCTGTTTTAAACCCGTTTTCGCTTCACACAGAAATCGCAGGCGAGCTGGCCGACATCAAGTTTCCTTTTTTAGACGAAACCGATACACAGCTTAAAAACACGACCGCCTTTATCGACGCCATCCTCGGAAGAGAAAGCAATATTTCAACCGCTGAGCAGGGAGCCGTTTTACAGGAAATTATCGAAAAAATATATCAAAGCGCTACAAGCGACAATCAGTGACAGCAACCGATATAACAAAACACCAATAAAAAGTGCCCTGTGAAAATGATGTTCACAGGGCACTTTTCATAAAAGACAAATGATTAAGTCCAGACTTCCGATAGGGGCAATCCCTTCGCCCAAACCTCTCTGCCCTACTTAGCCGTAGCCATCACCATTTTAATATCCTGTTTCGCACCTAATTCAAGGACGTCAACAAGATCCTGTACGGCAAGTTCTTTATCCACCCGTAGCACGATAGTACGCTCTTCCACACCGGCAAAAAGCTCCTGGAGTTTCATTTCCAATTGCTCAAAAGGGACAGGTTCTTTATCGATGTAATAAACCTTTTTGTCATCAACAGACAACGTGATTTGCTTCTTATACATCTGCTGGGTAGCCGACGCCTTGGGCAGCATCAGTTTAATCACGTTCGGATTTGACATCGTGGAGATGATCAAAAAGAACAGCAGAAGAAAAAACATAATATCGTTGAGCGAGCTCGTAAAAACCTCTGGGGCAAACCGACTCTTTCGACGTATTTTCATTGAAATAAATTTAAAAAGTAAGACTAAAAGTGACTGATTACTTCGAAGAAACTGGTTTCTGAAGAACGTCCAGAAAGTCTGAAGCTGCCATCTGAAGTCTCAAAGCAAAACGGTCAATTTTCATATTCAGGATGTGATAACCTGCATAGGCGATCAAACCGATGATCAAACCGGAACCCGAAGTGATCATTTTTTCATACATACCACCCGCAATCGTACTGATGTTAAAGTCGTTAGACAAAGAAATATCGTAGAAAATCTTGATAATACCGGAAATCGTACCTACGAAACCAAGCATCGGCGCAATACCTGCGATCACCCCAAGATATGGCAGGTTACCTTCCATACGCTGAATCTCGATCTGGCTTGCGTTCTCAATGCTTGTTTCAATATCTTTGATCGGGTAACCGATACGGCCAATAGCACGCTCAAAAATACGTCCCGCTGCGTTATGCTGATTGCGGCAAAGCGACTCGGCTGATTTCAGATTACCCTGCTGAATAAAATCTTTAACATTATCCACAAACTGGCTTTCAATTTTCCCGTTTGATCCAATTCCCAGCCAGCGCTCAATAATCAGAAACAAAGTTGCCAAAAATAGTATCCCAAGCGGGAACATTACCCATCCCCCTTTTGCAAGAAGGTCAATAACAGAGAGCCCTTGAGCAGCGGCAGGTGCGGCCAAAGTAGAGTCAGTAAGTGCTTGTAGAAGCATCATATTAATGGTAAAAAGTGAATGTTTAAGCTTTTGTATTTGAGGTCAGGTCGGTAAAAAACAACCTTGACAATAAACGGAGCAAATAGCACCTTATTGTTTAAAGGGCAAAGATAGAAAAATTACTCTTCGGGAGTAGTCCATCCTTCGTTTACATTGTCAGTTCCATCGTATAAATCCGACAATTGTAAAATAGCGTCGATCGAACGGATTTTTTCTTTGATCCGGTTACGATTTGGCGTAGCCCCTGCTATCATGAAAATTCCCCCGAAAATATTCACTTTTATAATCAGCCTTAACCTCCATCTGAAGATATTTCTCTTCCGAATAAGTAGTTTGCGCAACAGCTGACATTCTTAGAGATATTGTTTTAACAAAAATAGCAAAATCTGTATGGAATCATAAAAACGGGGACAACCATTTCAGCAATTCTGTTGTCCTTTGGAAAGTAAGTACTTAACGACCCTACGATGAAAAACCCTTTACCTCTATTATTACTGATTTTGATTTTATATGGGTGTCTCGACTGCGGCCCGCAAAAAGAACTGACTGTTGGTATAAACTTCAACAGGGGAAAGGATACGCTCCAATTGAAGAAGATAGAGGCTATTGGTGCGCAGGATCAGCAAATTTTCAAAAAACAGGTTGAGGATTTCAATACCTCCAAACCGTTTCCCGACCTTAGTTTGCCAATCTCATTGAATGCAGATAGCACGACCTACGTTTTCGAATTTGATAACCGCGTTGATACCCTTACCCTTTTCTACCAGCGGGACTTTCACTACAAAAACAACTGCGGGTTTGTCACGGACACGAAACGTCCTTTACGGCCATATCCAAGCAAGTCAACCTTTCAGGAGGTTGACGTCAATTATGAATCCTACATCAAGTACAAGGTGACGCTTACCGGCGGTTATGGCGGTGGTGGAATCACAGTACATATAACGCCATGAAACGCCTGATCTTGCTTGTTGTCATGAACCTGGTATGGGTCCGTGGTAACGCCCAGAAAATATACTCGACTCCGGTTTACCTGGGACTGGATGTGGTAAAAGGGATTCCTTCCTATGTTTTTCCTGATAAATATTTTATCAGGAATACGATGATTATTGAGCCCTATGTCCGGTTCAATACCCAAAAGCCACGAAGAAGTATACTGATCGGCGCGGGTTACGCCAGTGGCTACTCAAAGGCGGATACTTCAAGGCAAATCAGCAACCAGAAATTTAGTGGTGTTTATTTTAAAGTTGGTTTCGAGAAAAAGAATATAAGAATGCCCATGAGCATCGGCATTGGCCCAATTCTTTCCATCGCCGGTTTCAAAGCAAATTATCAGTTTAAAGGCCCGACTTTCGGCGATTACAAAGCGACCTTTCGTGATAATAAAAACCTGGCTATTGGTGCAGAGGGTTATATGACGTATGATCTGCCACTCAGTGAAAAGTTTTCGCTCCGTTTTTTGGGAAGGGCTGTGGTTGCGGCGCGCACCGGCGGCACAATATCGCCGGATTATTATCCTGGTATTGGATACACAAGGGATTTACAGAAATTTTTGTTTTCCGGTGGTTTCACGACGCAATTGTTTTTCAGGTGTAAATAACAGCCTGGCTATAAATTTTAGTTTAAAAATCACTTTCTGGATACTGCTAACTACCTTTGCACCAAAATACATTCAACGGATGTTCGCAGAGCATCGTGATCAATTGTGAAAGGTCCTAAGAAACAATGGATATCGCTTGGCTTGTTGGGCCTCATGCTTATAAAAGTGTGGGTGATACCGCTATTGTATCTGGACTTTGAAATTCGCCGGGACTACATCGTTAAAAATCTTTGCGTAAACCGCAACCGTCCGCAAATGCATTGCGACGGGAAATGTTATCTGGCCAAGAAAATGGCTGCGCTGGAAGAACAGGAAAAGCGCCAGGCAGAACGCGATTATATGTCTCAAATACTGGATCACGTACTGGACTTTCAGGTGCAAGTCGCGATACCACCGCAAATTTCTTATAAAGTACACTCCCCTCTTTCTTTCAATTACGTTTCTCCCCCTTCTGCGCGTGTTTCCGCAGACGATATTTTCCATCCTCCGGCATAAGCCCTCTCTTTATTTCACCGTATCAAGAAGCGCATTCTGACTGCATTTTACGCAGACAGGCGACTACTGTTCATGCTGTTTTCAATTTTATCCATGCGTTCGTTTATAACATCCATCTTGTTATTTGCAATCATGCTACCCACCATCAGTCCGTGGGGAACGATCGCCTATTTCCATTTGAACCGGGACTATATCGCCCGCGTCTTATGCGAAAACCGGGATAAACCACAGCTGCACTGCGACGGAAAATGTTATCTGGCAAAACAATTAAAACAGCAACAGGACAAACAGGATAAGGAAACCACAGCACGGGTGCAGAATTCTCCTGTATTGCAGCTCTTCACCCAGCCTGTATTTACTTTTGATTTTCTGCAATCGGGATCACTTTCTGGCGACGATCAGAAGATCGATTTCTATTATAATCTGCTTCAATACACGGCCCCATGTTTGGGTATCTTGCAGCCTCCCAAAATATACTGAGTTAGTTATTCATCATTTTTTTATACAAAAACAGCGGGTCTATTACCCATGTTTTATCATGATATGTCAGGGATAGCCTTCACTGCAAGCGCATCACCGACGTATCCAACCTGACTAATTCGTATTAAATTCCCCGGGAATGAAACAGAAATTATTTTCACTCATCATATTTTTCTTCGTTACGCTAAACGCTTTTGCCCAAACCATTCACGGAAAAGTGTTTGATGCACAAACCAAAGAGCCGGTCATTGGCGCCACTATTTTAACGGCCGCTGGCGGAACAACAACCGATAATACCGGAAACTTCTCAGTACGGAACACAGACAAAAACGGCTCGGTCAAAATATCGAGTATTGGTTATACTACCCTGGAAGTGATGCCGAAGGAAAACGGGTCGCTGCGCATTGCACTGGAACCTGCTATTGAAAACCTGCAATCGCTGATTGTAACGGGTAATCGTGAAGCAAGTTTACGGACGGAATCACCCATCGCGATTTCAAAACTTTCGCCGCGGATGATTGAGGAAGCCAAGGCAACGGCCATGGTCGAACTGATCAACAAAGTACCCGGTGTCATGATGGTTAACCTGGGCAATGAGCAACATTCCATGGCCATCCGCCAGCCGTTTACCACCAACGCTTATTTTCTTTACATGGAAGATGGCATCCCGATCCGTCCTATGGGCGTTTTTAATCATAACTCGATTCTGGAATTCAACCAGTTTGCGATCAGTTCCATCGAAGTTGTGAAGGGCCCGGTTTCTTCTATTTATGGACCGGAAGCAGTGGGTGGCGCAATAAATTACATCACCCAGCGCCCCACTTCGGTGCCCACGGCCAAAATCGGGATACAGGCCGATCAGTGGGGTTATAAAAGATTACAATATGGAGCCGGAGGCACAGTCGGTAAATTTGGAGTGTATGTTGGTGGGTTTACATCGAAACAAACCAATAGCTGGATGAAAAACTCTGACTATGACAAAAATTCGCTGAATGCCCGGCTGGAATACCAGTTCACACCGTCAACCCGGTTGATTTATACATTTGCTTACAGCCATTACGATTCACAGACCGGCGGAAGCGTGGATAGTACAGCGTTTTTTTCACGCCAATATGTAAGCACAACGGATTTCACCTACCGGAAATCAAATTCCCTGCGGACCCGGTTAACGTTTGAAAAAGACTGGAATAATGGTTCTCAATCATTTATTACGGCTTTTGCAAGAAAAAATGAGCACGGTCAAAATCCAAGTTACGGTATCAAATGGACAACCGGCCAGGAAACAGCCAAGGGTGAAATCAATTCAAGCAATTTTAAAAGTATCGGGTTAATAGCGCAGCATAGCCAGCGTTTTAATTTCCTCAACGCCAAACTTATTGCAGGAACCGTGCTGGATTTTTCTCCTTCCACCTACTGGTCCTATCAGATCGACCTGGCAGCGCAATTGCGGGCAGACAAAAAATCGGTTGAAAAATATACCATTGTAAAAGAGCGTCCGGATATCAGAAATTCGGATTATGAGGCCGACATTAAAAACTCGGCACTTTATGCACAGTATGATTTCGAGCCGATACCAAAATTGAGGATCTCAGCCGGCATCCGTTACGACCGTATGGCCTTTGACTATACCAACTATCTCGATAATACTTCCGGCAACAAATCTTACAGTCAGTTTACGCCGAAAATCGGGGCTACATATGACCTGGGCAAAGGAAAAGGTATTTATGCCAATTACTCCCGTGGATTTTCACCGCCCGGCCTGACTTCCATTTTCCGCAAACGGACCACGCCGCTTCCAAACGGAGACTTGTTTTACTATAACCTCCAGCCGGCTCAGTTCAACAACGCCGAAATTGGTGGCTGGATGTCCATGTTAGAAAACAAGGTGTATCTGGACCTGGCATTTTATCAGATGAACGGACGCAATGAATTGCTGAATGTTCGTTTGCCCGACAATTCCTATGACTATCAATCTGCCGGAAAAACACTTCACCGCGGTGTTGAATTTGGTCTTACCTATAAGCCGACAAAGGAATTTTTCTTCCGTTTTGGCGGCACAACGGCCATTCACCGCTATGAAGAATTTACTTTGAGCAACCGTGAGGCTGATGCAGTAAAAAATGTAAACGGCAATGATATGCCCTCGTCTCCGCGATGGCTGTGGAACTCCGAGTTCAGTTACTACCCTGACTGGTTCAAAAACTTCCGTACTTCCATTGAGTGGCAGCATGTAGCCGGTTATTATCAAAATCAGGTAAATACCGTCCGTGCCGATGGCTACAATGTCCTCAATTTCCGTGTGGGTTATCAGTGGAAAGGCATTGAGTTGTTTACCAATATTCTCAATCTGACGGATGTTTTGTATGCTACCAACGCAACCAGAGGCAATAACAGCACCGATCGCACAACTTACAATGCAGCCGCTCCAAGGACTTTTGTGATGGGCATCCAGTATAATTTTAACGGAAAAAGATAATACTTATCAAATCAGTTACCGGCTCGGGCGGTAAATTTATTTTTTGAGGACACCAGTGACTTATTAATGCACTATTTGTCTAAATTTAGAAAGTCAACTCATTATACGTTCACTAATCTCAAAATTATGAATTACGACCTTATCAAAGCTCAAATCATTGCCACGGCATCAGAGTACGGCGGAAAAATTTTGCTTGCGATTCTCGTGCTTATTATCGGTAGAATAGTCATCGGAAAAATCACTTCGATGGTTAGTTCCTTGATGGACAGACGGCACGTAGACCGTGATGTTCAGCCGTTTTTGAATTCGCTGCTGAGCGTCATGCTCAATGTAATGCTCCTGTTGAGTATTGCAGGAATTTTGGGTATCCAGACAACCTCTTTCGTGGCTGTTTTGGGTGCCGCCAGTTTAGCCGTTGGTTTTGCTTTGCAGGGCAGTCTTGCCAATTTTGCAGGTGGTGTGTTGATTCTTATTTTTAAACCTTACCGTGTCGGTGATCTGATCAGTGCGCAGGGATTCACCGGCGTTGTGGAAGCTATCCAGATTTTCAATACAATTCTGGTAACGGTGGATAACAAAACGATTATCTTACCAAACGGCGCACTTTCTACCGCACCGATTACCAATATTTCAGGTAAAGGAAAAATTCGTGTGGATATGGTGTTTGCAGCCGGCAGCCAGAATGGTGTTGACGCGATCCGTGCCTCCATCAGAAAAGTAACAGATGCTTGTCCGACTGCTTTGAAAGATGTTGAACATGACATCCTGGTTACAAAATTGACTGAAAACGCAATTTTCTTTGATGTGCGTGTATGGACACTCAGTGAAAATTTCTGGGATACTTATTATTACGTAAATGAAGGCATCAGCAAACAATATGCGCTCGACGGAATTAGTGCTCCTAAGCCGGCTGAGCTAAGTGTTGCCCTGAAACAGTAATATTTTCATCAAATACATCGTTAAAAATCGAATAAAATGAAGGAGTATGGGAATCAACTTTCCTGTACTCCTTATTTTATTTATACCTTTGTGCATTATTTCAATTCAAGTTCCGATCTCATCCATACCAATTTATGTTTGAAAACTTACAGGATAAGCTAAACAATGCCTTTCGTACTTTAAAAGGGAAGGATCGCATTTCCGATATAAACGTTGCCGCTACTACAAAAGAGGTTCGTAAAGCGTTGGTTGACGCCGACGTAAACTTTAAAGTTGCCAAAGAAATTACAGACCGGATCAGGGAAAAAGCACTTGACCGTAAAATATTAATATCTGTTGAACCGGGGCAGATGTTCGTCAAAATTGTTCAGGAAGAATTAACTGAACTGATGGGCGGCCAGGCCGAAGGAATCAATATCAAGGGAGACCCTGCGGTTATTCTGATTGCCGGTTTACAGGGTTCGGGTAAAACTACCTTTTCGGGTAAGTTATCCCAGTTGTTGAAAAAACAAGGCAGACAAGTTCTTCTGGTAGCCTGCGACGTTTACCGTCCGGCTGCGATTGACCAGCTGAAAGTGCTTGGAGAGCAGGTTGGTGTTGAAGTTTATTCAGAACCTGAAAATAAAAGTGCTGTTGCCATCGCTACCAACGCGGTTGCACATGCAAGAAAAGTAGGTAAAAAGATCGTCATCGTCGATACCGCCGGTCGTTTGGCTGTGGATGAAGTGATGATGCAGGAGGTTGAGGATATCAAATCCGCTGTAAAACCTTCTGAAATCCTTTTCGTTGTGGACTCCATGACCGGGCAGGATGCTGTGAATACGGCAAAAACCTTCAACGAGCGCTTGAATTTTGATGGCGTTGTACTTACCAAATTAGATGGTGATGCCCGTGGTGGAGCTGCCCTTTCAATCCGCCAGATTGTTGATAAGCCTATCAAGTACATCAGTACAGGGGAAAAAATGGAAGCACTTGACTCCTTCTATCCTGACCGTATGGCGAGCAGGATTCTTGGGATGGGTGATGTTATTTCTTTGGTCGAACGTGCACAGCAGGCCTTTGACGAGGACGAAGCCAAAAGAATTAACGCTAAAATGCGTCAGAACAAGTTTGATTTTGACGACTTTTTGGGCCAGCTTCAGCAAATCAAAAAAATGGGTAATGTGAAAGATCTGATCGGTATGATCCCGGGTATGGGAAGTGCCATGAAAGATGTGAACATTGACAACGAGTCTTTCAAACCGATCGAGGCGATCATCCAGTCGATGACCAAGAAAGAACGTGAAAACCCGGATATTATCGACGGAAGCCGTAAAAAGCGTATTGCTACGGGTAGCGGAACTTCGATTTTGCAGGTGAATAACCTTCTTAAGCAATTTGATGAAATGCGTAAGATGATGAAGAAAATGAACACAATGCAGGCAGCAGGAAAAATGAGCAAGGCACTACGCCGCTAGTTTCATTCAATTGTGTAAAGCATACTATTTTCAACATCAGACTTATCCATGAAACGACTTATAATCCTCATTGTGTTTTTTTTAATTTGCGGCCGTGAAGGATTGATGGCGCAGGGATCCGTAGGTTATTATCCATGGAGCAATTTATTGACCATAAGTACCAATCCAAGAAAGGTTTTCTGGGTTGACAGCCGTTTCCAGACAAATTCACTTTTCAGCAGCCTGAGTGTGGATATCCTTCCGATGATCAATTTCAAAAGAGGAGAAATTACACAATGGTATATTGGCGGTGGTGTAAGGCTGAATCCGTTGTACCGTATCGCTGACTCAAAGGCTGATCTGGTTACTGTGGACGGTTATTCTGTTAATGTTGGCGTAAGGATCAAACCTTTGCCGCAAAACCGGAATATTCAGCTGGCGCTGGAATTAAATCCTTATGTAAAGGATAAGTTTGACAGCGGTGTGTTAAAAAGTCATTTCGGCGTAGTCTACGTTTTTACCAAAAAGAAGAAAAAGGTAGAAGACTTAGCCCAATAGTTATATTATCACCAAAAAGCCTGAATGGAATTTATTTTCCGTTCAGGCTTTTTGTTTTAGGTACCAGGAGTTTTGCTAGTTTCCTCCCCTGCCCGCTTTGTATGCATCATATTCGGCCAGTAATTTTGCCACATCATCGGCTCCGTCAAAATCAAGATTTTCTTCCTTGATAACGTAATTCATTTTATTTTTTTCATCCGAAAGGATTTTCAGAAAACTATTTCGGTCTTTCAGCTGGATAGGCGAAAGTTTGTCCCCTTTAAGGATGTACAAACTCTCCTGTGTAGCTGCGGAACCCGATTTTTTATAGTGTTTCAGCAACTTGGTGTTTCCATCGTAAAGGACACGGTAAAAACTCCTGGCAGTCAATCCATCGGAAGTAGCCGGAAATCCGCTTTTAAAAGTAAATAATTCAGTTCCGGTCGGGATATTAAACTCGGTTATTTCCGGCCCCAGAATGTACGCGCTGGAATCGTTTTTATAAACAACTTCGTCTTTTGTCAGATCATAATTCAGCAGCACCCCGTCATATGGTTTTCCTGCATTGTCCCTTGCCAGTCCGCGGAACCATTCTTTTGTAAGAAATGGCGAGTTGTCATCCGTATACTGAGCCAGCTTTAACGGAGTACCTTTAAGGCCTGTCGAATCCTGAGCTATTGCCTCCGCACCAAAAAGTAAAATGGCGGCGAACAAAATCCTGTGAAATTTTTTCATGATTTGATTTAGTTTATAAAGTAAATTCGGGTGTCGGATAGATAGCTATTTAGAAAAAATCTAATTGGAATATCAAACATTCCTTTTGATCTTATAGATTCCCTACCATCTTTGTGTACTTTTGCCAAAAAAATTGTACCCGCGCTTTTGAACTTAAACGAACAACTCATCCATATACGCCAAAGCTTGGGAGGAATTGCTCCTGAGATTTTCCTGGCAGTGTTTTTCTGTTTTTTTCTTTTTTCAGAATTGGTTCTGTTTAAACAATTCGAGAAAAAGAAAGCTTCGTCCTTGCTCCACAGTATCGCATTGGCGGGCAGTGTCATCGCATTGGTTCTGGTGTTAGGTCAGTGGAATGATAAGCCGTCGTTTCGTTTTTATCCGTTGTTGTTTCTGGATCATCAGGCCGTGTTTTTCAAGGTTATGATAATCGTTGCCTGGATTTTCGCTCTGATTCATGTCAAGGTTCTAAAGTACGATTTTCCTCCCGAGTTTAATGCCATCCTGATCGCGACTGTCGCCGGGCTTAACCTGCTGACGATGTCAACACATTTGCTGACCATATATTTGTGTCTGGAACTGATCTCCATCAGCAGTTACCTGCTGGTTGCCATTTCGCCTTATAAAAAAGCGGCAGAGGGCGGTCTGAAATACTTGCTGTTCGGAGCTGCAAGTTCCGCAGTGATGCTTTATGGGATATCCTTCATTTATGGCCTTACCGGCACGTTGGACATCACCAACGAAGCCATGACCGCAGGTTTGCTCAATAACTCAAACCTTGTCATTACTGTTACCATTTTACTGACCCTGGCCGGACTGCTTTTCAAGTTATCGCTTGTTCCATTCCATGTTTGGACGCCTGATGTTTACGAAGCAGCGCCTACACCTCTGGTATCGTTTTTGTCGGTTGCTCCCAAAGCGGCGGTTATCCTTGTACTGATGCGGCTTGCTTCGGTTTTGCCTTCGCAATATTTTCCGGTTCTGGGAGGTGTTGCACTGATCAGCATTACCATAGGGAATGTTGGCGCATTATGGCAATCGAATGCCCGGAGACTGCTTGCCTATTCATCGATTGCACAGGCGGGTTATCTTGTCGTTGGTATCGCAGCTTACAGTCGTTTTGGTTTTGAAACTGCTGTATTTTATACCGCTGCTTATCTGGTGATCAATATGGCCGCTTTCTTTTTGATTGATCTTTTGCAGCCTAAAGCTACTACTGAATTATCTGCTTTCGAAGGATTGGGAAAAAACAACATCTGGATTTCAGGTGTACTGACCGTCATTATGGTTGCTTTGGCAGGACTTCCGCCAACAGTGGGTTTTACTTCAAAATGGCTGATCTTCTCGGCACTCTGGGATAGCTACCACGACCAGGGTTTTCCGTGGATGCTTTGGTTGTTGATAGGCGGGATTTTAAACGCAGCAGTCGCACTGGCTTATTATTTAAGACTGCCTTACCTGCTATTTTTCAAAAACACAAATCAGGCAACGTTACCTTCTCATGATGGTTTCAGTGGAAAAGTTATTGCCGGATTTTTCCTGGCTGCAATCATTTTATTGTTCTTCAACCCGGAATGGATTATGAAGTGGATTTCGGCATTTTGATTCAAGCAGCTACTTATTTTAGCCATTCGAAAACTATTTTTTCAAAGGCAGCATATTTTTGGGAGCCGGATGTTGTTTTAAAAACGCCGCTGCTTTTTGTTTTTTTAGCAAAAAAACGGGATCATTCGATACATCCGGGATTGTGTCACTAACCTGGATCTCAGGCAAGACAATAGTTCCTCTTTTGGCTATATCTCTCATAATCAAAGTATTTAAGTCGTTAAATTTAGCTATTTATTAGATAACAAGAAAGCTTCGTAGTTTACTCCCTCGGTGAATAACTCCCACTCCATATCTACGTAACCCATTATTTTATACGAATCCGTTATTTCTTTCAAAAATAAAGAAACCCCAATCTGATAAACACGAGTTCTAACCTTTGTACTCCCTTGCGCGAAAATAACTGCATCAGGATGGTTGCGCATAAAATCCATAACTGCGAATGCTACCGTCGCGAGAACCTTTTGTTTATCGCGGTTATTCGAAACTACCAGGTCATCTATCCGTTGGGTTAGGTCATCCCAGTCTCCAAAGGCAAGATTGTATAGATTGGCCTCAATATCAATAATTTGAAATTGGATAATCTTTTTTATCAATCCATTAGGGCCTTCGCTGAAAAATTGATAAATCGAAGGATCATAATCCTTGGTTAAAACGTACCTGGAAGAATTCATAGTGTGTATTTAGAGAATAATGCCTTTAAAAATACTCACTTTTCAGAAATTCACAGCTACCTCGAAACCGCCCGAACTTTATACCCTTCCTTTCTCAACAGTGCAATAACACCCTTGTCGCCACCCAAATGTGCCGCACCAACCGCTATGAAAGTTGGCTTTTCATGCACGATTTTATCGATACGGGTAATCCAGTTTTGGTTGCGTTTAAAGAGCATCACTTCATCCTGTCCATCCAACCCAAATTCACTTTGAAGGGTCAGGTTATAGAGTCCTTGTAAATCCTGGTTCTTGTATAATTCCACCAGCCCTTTAAACTCCTTTTTCGTTTCGGGTAATTTATCAATCATCGTAACCAGCATAGCCGCCTGACGCTCATACGGTATGGTATCGAAAATCGCCATCTGCTCTTCAATACTTTCCAGGCCGATTATTTCTGATTTTTGTTTCCCGGCAAGCCCCATCAAGGAGATTTCGTAAGACTGCGGCTCACAGCCGAGAATCCGGCCAAAAAGCGGTCCCATCATCATGAACGGTTTTGCCCTGCCAAAAGCTGCAATATCCATTTTGAGCGAATCTTTATAAAACTGGTTCAAATGCGCATAATCCTTTTCTGACAAAATTTCCGTCAGCTTTTTATCACCGCTCATGAACATCGTTTTGGTCATCGCCGCCATAAGTCCGGGATCATCCATATCAATTTCCAGCGCAATCTGCTCGGTTTTGGCAATAGCCTCCTTCAATGAATCACTCAAAGCGAAATCAGCCGGGCAGATGAGGTGGATCGTACCAAAAAGATAGGAAGATTTTGTAAGTCCCTTCCCCGAAATCTCCCACAACAACGACTTTTCAACCGGTGTATTTTGGGCAAAAATGGTTCCGGCAGAAGCAAGAATACCAAGGACTAACGAAAGAATTTTCATATACGATTTTGGTTAACGCATTTACATTTCAGCTAAAAAACAAAGAGACGCAAAGTTTTGATTATTCTTTGCGTCTCCCGGTATTATAATTTAAATTTTCTATTCTTTGTGGCTATCCACCTTGATCCGGTCCTCGCGATTAACCAGTTCCCAGGCCGTATGGAAAACAAGTTTTACGATAGGAGCCTGTTTGTCAAACATAATTTTCTCGACATCGTCGCCCGGACGGTGATAATCTTCATGAACACCCGTGAAATAGAAAATCACCGGTACGTTTTTCTTCGCGAAATTGTAATGATCTGAACGGTAATAAAAACGGTTCGGGTCTTTTGGATCGTTGAAGGTATAATCCAGCTTATAGTTTACATACTTCTTATTCGCCTCTTCACTAATCGCATGTAATTCCGACGATAGCTTATCAGCTCCGATCACGTAAACATATTTTGGCTCATTTTTATGTGCATCATCAACGCGGCCGATCATGTCAATATTCAAATCAGCAACCGTGTTAGCCAAAGGAAGCAACGGGTTTTCTGAATAATATTCAGATCCAAAAAGGCCTTTTTCTTCACCTGTTACATTCAGGAAAAGAATGCTTCTTCTCGGGCCTTTCCCTTCTGCTTTTGCTTTGCTGAATGCTTCGGCAATTTCAAGCAAAGAAACGGTTCCTGAGCCATCGTCATCCGCCCCATTGTTGATTTCCCCGTTTGGCGAAATCCCGATATGATCAAGGTGCGCCGAAATTACCAAAACTTCATCCTTTTTATCCGAACCTTCCATCAAGCCGGCAACATTCTCAGTATTGATAATTTCGCTTACACGCTCAACCCTGAAAGTGATTGAACCTGTGGCCGATTTTGTCAATGGCTTTCCTGTTTTATCAATATCAGCTTTGATCTTGTTTAATTTCTGCGCAGAAGTTTTCAATAATGATCCCGCCATATCAGGGGTCAGCACAAAGGAAGCAATGCCATTTGGAGATTCCTGAACCGGTTTTAAGGTCGGTGAACTGAAACGTCTTGCCATGACAGAACGCTGACGGATTTCCTTATCAAGATCTTCGCCACTTTTATCTGTAACGATAAAGATATACTTGGCCCCTTTTGACAAAGCCAGTTTTGCTTTTTGCTGCCACGAAACCGGTCCGCTCCATTTGGTTTTCTCGCCGGTTCCGCTTAAAAGATATTTACCATCTCCT
Organism: Dyadobacter diqingensis; assembly: GCF_024220585.1. Classification (GTDB taxonomy): domain Bacteria; phylum Bacteroidota; class Bacteroidia; order Cytophagales; family Spirosomataceae; genus Dyadobacter; species Dyadobacter diqingensis. The sequence goes on along the minus strand of NZ_JAMXKF010000003.1, from coordinate 519,414 downwards.
GATTTCGGCTCTCCTTCAAAGATCAGAACCGATTTATCTTTCACATCCAGATTAGCGTAATCGTTATAGGTTCCTTCCTGAATACCATATCCGGCCAAAACCACGGGCGTTTCTGTTTCATCCGGCACATTCAGTAATCCATTGAGATAGAAATCTTTATTGAACTCATACTTCTTTCCATCAATCTTCACATATACATCACCAAAGCTGCGTTTGTATAACTTGTACTTTTGAAGGTAGGATTTCGCACCATCGCCATTGTCCGCGATTGGCTGTAATCCATAAGCCTTAAAATATTTTGAAACATATTCCGCAGCTTTTTTTTGTCCTGGCGAACCAGTGTCCCGTCCTTCGAGACTATCCGAAGCGATAATGACCAAATGTTTTTTTAGATCTTCCGGGGTTATGCTGGCTGCGTATTTTGTCGCATCATCCTGAGCATAACTCAACGTCGTGAGTGTCAGGAGCATTCCTGCGATTATGTTTTTATTCATGGTAGGAAATAAAATGAAAATAGAATTCCTGCAAAGAAAACAAAGACAGCCACGAAACCAAAATTCTTGTCATGCTTATGAATTTTTAATTATTGTTTGGTGTTAAAAGTGAAGGCTAATCTTGTTGTTTTGCTACTTCCAAGTTCTTAACTTTAAATTGATTACCTTTTTCACACACACTAAATATTAAGTAATGCCAGAGATCAGTCGTTTCCTTGGTATCATTATCAGGATGTTTTTTGACGATCATAATCCACCGCACTTTCATGCGGAATTTCAGGATTTCAAAGCGATTATTGATATAAAAACCGCTGAAATACTTGAAGGATATCTGCCGTCTAAACAGTTAAAACTGGTTCAGGCCTGGGCAATCATTCATGAAAAAGAACTGTTGGAGAACTTTGTAAATCTGGGAAAAGAGTTGAAATCCTGGAATAAAATTGATCCGCTGCAATAAATTATGCTTTACTATATCAAAGAAATCCTGTCTGTTCAAGACTATAACATTTCCTGCCTGTTTAACACGGGAGAGGTTAGAGTGGTAGATCTGGCTGCGATAATAGCAAAGTATAAAAAAAATAATGACGGGCTGATCAGTAGCCTTGCCGACAAGACGTATTTTAAATCAGTAAAACTTGACTCATACGGTACATTGACCTGGGCAAATGGAGTGGATTTTGATCCGGACAACCTTTATAATATGTCTTACCCACAAATAGCAACCATCTAATATTTTTCTATACTTTTTGCACTTCTCTTAGCTTAAACGGCGTTTTTGAATTGTTAACAATAAAAAAATTGTAAATTACTGTTATTCAGCGAAAAAAGTCCGTATCTTTGCACCTTATTTCAGAAAGTTCAGCAAGAACACAGCATAGCGGCGAGCCAGGGGGCACCTATTACTGTGCCTGCTGTTAACCGTAAACAATTGACTCATAAAACAATGCAATCCATTCGTAACATCGCAATTATTGCGCACGTTGACCACGGCAAAACAACATTGGTTGACAAAATCATTCATGCTTCGAAGCTTTTTCGTGAAAACCAGGAATTCGGCGATCTGATTCTTGATAACAATGATCTTGAGCGCGAACGTGGAATTACTATCGTTTCGAAAAACGTGTCTGTACGTTACAAAGACTACAAAATCAACGTAATCGATACTCCGGGTCACGCTGACTTTGGTGGTGAAGTGGAACGTGTACTTAAAATGGCTGACGGCGTAATTCTTCTTGTTGATGCTTTTGAAGGTCCTATGCCTCAAACACGTTTTGTACTTGGAAAAGCTATCGCTCTTGGTCTGAAACCAATCGTTGTTGTTAACAAAGTTGACAAAGAGAACTGCCGCCCTGAAGAAGTTCAGGAAAACGTTTTTGATTTAATGTTTAACCTTGGCGCAACAGAAGATCAACTTGACTTTACAACCGTTTACGGTTCATCAAAACAAGGCTGGATGGGGCCGGATTGGACTAAACCAACCGACAACATCACTTACTTGTTGGATACCATTATTTCTCAAATTCCTGCGGCAATTATCCACCCTGGTACTCCACAGATGCAGATTACGTCTCTTGACTACAATGCATTCGTTGGCCGTATCGCGATTGGACGTGTATTGCGCGGAACTTTGAAAGAAGGCGCTGTGATGACGCTTTGTAAAGCGGACGGTGTTTTCAAAAAAGTGAAAGTGAAAGAACTTCAGGTATTTGAAGGTCTTGGAAGAGTGAAAGTAAGTGAAGTTGAAGCAGGTGATATCTGTGCTGTTACCGGTATTGAAGATTTCGAAATCGGGGATACTTTGGCAGATGCTGAAAACCCGGAAGCACTTCCACGTATTTCTGTTGATGAGCCAACATTGAACATGTTGTTCACAATCAACAACTCGCCTTTCTATGGTAAAGAAGGTAAATTCGTAACATCTCGTCACTTACGTGATCGTTTGATGAAAGAAACTGAGAAAAACCTTGCACTTCGCGTAGAATCTACTGACACAGAAGATAAATTCCTGGTTTACGGACGTGGTATCCTTCACTTGTCAGTTTTGATCGAAACGATGCGTCGTGAAGGTTATGAACTACAAGTTGGACAGCCTCAGGTTCTTTTCAAAACAGACGAAAACGGACAGCGTCTTGAACCAATCGAAACATTGGTAGTTGACGTTCCAGAATCATCTGCTGGTAAAGTAATCGAATTGGCTACACAACGTAAGGGTGAGCTTTTGATCATGGAACCAAAAGGAGATTTGCAGCATTTGGAATTCGAAATTCCATCTCGTGGTTTGATCGGTCTTCGTTCTAACGTATTGACTGCAACACAAGGAGAAGCTGTTATGACGCACCGTTTCAAAAGCTTCGAACCATTCCGCGGACCAATTCCAGGACGTAACAGTGGATCGATCATCTCTAAAAACACAGGTGCTGCAACAGGTTACACAATTGATAAATTGCAGGATCGCGGACGTTTCTTCGTTGAACCAGGTGAAGAAATTTACACTGGCCAGGTGATTGGAGAACATACTCGTCCAAATGATATCGTTGTAAACTTGCAGGAAGCGAAAAAACTGACCAACATGCGTGCTTCTGGTACGGATGACGGACTTCGTATCGTTCCTAAAATTAATTTCTCTTTGGAGGAATCAATGGAATATATCCAGAAAGACGAATATCTTGAAGTTACTCCGCAAAGCATGCGTATGCGGAAAATATATCTTGAAGAAAACGATCGTAAACGTTTCGGTGCTAAAATCGAAATGGTTTAATCGAAGATCACGATTTTCAAAAGAAAAGGGGGCACAAATTGTGCTCCCTTTTTTTGTATTTTTTTCATTCTTAATTTCCGGCAAAACCATATGAAAAATTTGGAAGTAATTGCTAAAATAACAGTATCCTTTCACAATTGAAAGGAACTTTGAAATAATATTTTTTTATCAATTTTTTATACAATTTCAAGAAAGAACAGGTTTATATTTAAATATGTTGAAAAGGCGTATGTTTGTATTGTCATAAATAAACAATTCATTAACATACTTATTATCAGATATTTAATTGTAAATTAAAATGACTTATATAGAACCTGCTCCAATTAAGGACAAAGAAAATCCGTTGGAGTCCATGATGCAGCGATTTGACAAAGCCGTAGAGCTTTTGGGAATATCCGACGAAATGTATCATATTCTTAAAGTTCCCCGCAAACAGGTCACAGTAGGAATTCCTGTCACAATGGATTCCGGCAAAATAAAAGTCTTCGAAGGTTATCGCGTCATCCATTCTACCATTCTTGGTCCCAGCAAAGGCGGAATTCGTTTCGATCCGGACGTAAATCTGGACGAAGTGCGTGCCCTCGCGGCATGGATGACCTGGAAATGTGCTGTGGTGGATATTCCCTATGGTGGTGCCAAAGGAGGTGTTGCCTGCAACCCACGCGAAATGTCCGCCGGCGAAATGGAGCGTTTGATGCGTGGTTACACGATGGCACTTTTGGATGTCTTCGGCCCGGATCAGGATATACCTGCGCCGGACATGGGAACAGGACAGCGTGAAATGGCCTGGCTGATGGATGAATATTCAAAAGCAAAAGGCATGACAATCCCCGCTGTGGTTACCGGAAAACCATTGGTTTTGGGTGGATCACTTGGCCGCACCGAAGCAACCGGTCGTGGTGTGATGGTTTCAGCACTGGCTGGTATGGAAAAATTGAGGATAAACCCTTATCGCGCAACGGCTGTCGTACAAGGTTTTGGTAACGTGGGTTCACATGCCGCGGCCCTTTTACGCGAACGCGGGGTGAGCATCCACGGGATCAGCGATATCTCAGGTGCTTATTTTAATGACAAAGGAATAGACATTGCCGCTGCGATAGCTTACCGCGACAGCAACAACGGATCACTCGAAGGTTTCACAGGAGCAGAATCAATTCCTGGCGACGACTTATTTACAATTCCGGTGGATGTTTTGGTCCCTGCTGCCAAAGAAGATGTTATCACGAGGAAAAATGTGGAAAGCATCCAGGTTAAAATGATCGTGGAAGGCGCCAATGGCCCGACTTCCTTCAAAGCTGACGATATTATCAATGATAAGGGTATTATGGTTGTGCCTGATATTTTGGCCAACGCCGGCGGTGTGACCGTTTCCTATTTCGAATGGGTGCAAAACCGTATCGGATACAAATGGACACTGGAACGAGTTAATCGGCGTACCGACAGGATCATGAAAGATGCTTTTGACAAGGTTTATGAAACTTCGCTAAAATACAAGGTTTCACTTCGAATCGCGGCCTATATCGTTGCCATCGACAAAGTATCGAGTACTTATAAATATCGGGGAGGATTTTAAAATCGCCTCAAACATCTTAAAAACGTAGAAGAGCCGACCAGCTTTTCTACGTTTTTTGTTATCATGCCTACCTCTAACATTAACTAAATGTTAATAAAATTCCATCTTTCAGAGAAATCGGGATTCATTGCTTTCATAATGTTAACTTTAACTTTTTATTGACGCATACTTTCTGTTTTAACTCACAGATTATGTGTATTTTAGTTAACATAAAATTAGTATTGAACCCGCTTTATGTCGCTGAGTCCTCGTTTCATTGCCCTGATACTGGCATTTATTATCTCCCTGATCACGACAACCTTTTTAGCTTTTGTAGAAGGTGTTAATACCAGCATGCTCTTTGTCGTAGCCATTGCATGTTTTATTTCCAGCTTTTTCCTTGTGCTGTACACAATTGATATTATTGTTTTCCGGGAGGTGAATAAGATGTACCGCACCATTCACAAGCTGAAAATGAAGGATTTTAATATGGTGCCCCGCAAAAGGCTTATCCGTGAGTCAAACCCGCTTAAAACCCTGAATGATGAGATTTTTGTTTATGTTTCTAAAAAACAAAAGGAAATTGATGAGCTGAAAAAACTCGAATTGTTCAGAAGAGAATTTCTTGCGGATGTTTCCCACGAATTCAAAACACCCATTTTTGCAGCGCAGGGTTTTATCCACACCTTGCTGGACGGCGCCATGGAAGATGAAAATGTCCGCGAGCGTTTTCTGAAAAAAGCCGCCAGAAATCTGGACAGCCTGGATGTACTGGTTAAAGATCTGCTGGTGCTTTCACAAATGGAAACCGGCGATATTAAAATGAACATCGAGGCAGTAGACATGCTTCAATTAAGTCTTAACATTTTCGGACGACTTGAAAACATCGCCGAAGACCGGAATATTTCCCTGAAAGTAAAACCCGATGATTTGACAGAAGCATGGGTAAAAGCCGACCAGGACCGGATGCAGCAGGTCATGCTTAACCTCATCGAAAATGCCATTAAATACGGAAATGATGGGGGAAAGGTTATCGTGCATTTCAATACCGGTAAAAAATATATCGAAATTTCGGTGCGGGATAACGGCCCGGGTATTCCACCTGAACATTTAACGCGTATTTTTGAAAGATTTTATCGTGTAGACAAAAGCAGGTCGAAAGAGCGCGGCGGCACAGGTTTGGGACTGGCCATTGTAAAACATATTATCAATGCGCACGGAACCAAGATTGCCGTCATGTCTAAACCAGATAAAGGCACGACTTTTACTTTTAAACTGGAAAAGCTGTTTCAGGGATCAGGTGTTGAAAACGAGGAATCATTAACATCACAGGCGAATTCATAATTCATTTACCAACACATAAATAATAACTCATGTTTGTACATAACGTATTTTTTTGGCTTAAAGAAAAAGAAAACGAAGAAGCACAAAAAGCACTTTTTGCCGGATTGAAGACGCTTGAAGGTATTGAATCTATTAAATCAGTTTACATCGGAACACCGGCCTCAACACGCAGACCTGTCATTGATGCAAGTTATAATTTTGCAGAAGTTTTGATTTTCGACGATGAAGCTGGTCATGACGTGTACCAGGTTCATCCGCTTCACAAGAAATTCATCGAAGATTGTGCACACCTTTGGGAGAAGGTTGTGATCTACGATGTAGAGGCTTAACAAATATTCACAAAAAAGATATCCACAAGTTATCCACAACATCAATGTGGATAACTTGTGGATATCGCCTTTAAAACCCATCTCATTTATCCAAAACGCATTTTTATTGTTATTAACATCTGTGGATAACTTAAAACTGCATCTCGTGTACGCCTCCTCCTCCGCATAAGAAAGGTAATAATTTGTATTACTGTCGTTATATAAATAACAACAAAAACAAACTAACCATGAGAAGGATCAGAATTGCGGGTTTATATATTGGAATACTGATAGCGGCGATGAGCGTTTCATCCTGTGTCTATCATTCCCGCCAGCCTTATTACGATAACGGCTATGGGTACGGTCACCCGCCTCGTACCATTATTGTCCGGCCCTCACCACCACCACGCGTGGTTTATCGCGACAATTACAGACAAAAAAGACATCACGAAAGACACAGCCACCGGTATTCCAACAGAGAAAGAAATAACCGGTATGGTCGTAATTAATCAATAAATAACAATGAGCCGGTCGAAGTCAATCGCCCGGCTCATTTCTTATCCAGAAAAAGTACCTATTTGGCTCCGTCGATGCCTGATTTTGAAGTTTTCGCTTCAACCGGCATTTTGAACTTCGCATTTTCTATTTTTAACACAACGGTATTCGGCCATTGGCGGTTGGTATAAAAACGCTGACCATTCACCGCACTCACGGCCAGGCCAATCGGTGTTGGCGATACCTTAACCGACGCATCAAAATTATTGACGTATTCAACCAACTCGCTCTTATAACCTAATACACTTACTTTTGTTTTCGCATTTCCTTCAATCATGGACAGTAAAAAGTCGCGACGCTCACCATACTTCCATTCGCCGGGTGTATTCCGCGTCACAAAGGCATAAATGTATTTGTCATCATTAGACTGTGTGAACCAGATATTTTTGTCACGGATCACTGGCAGTGGTTTCACGGTATAAATGGCTTCACGGTTAGCAAAATTCCATAAAGCAATCTCCCTTAGTAAACTTTCCTGTTCAATCTGAATTTCGCCATTGGGTTTCGGGCCCACATTCAATAGAAAGTTACCACCCTTCGCCCGGATCTCGATCAGCATGTTGATGATTTCGGTGCCTGACTTATGCGGATCGTTTGTCGGTTTGTACTGCCAGTCAGTCCCCATCGTGTAACAGGCTTCCCAGGGACGTGGCGAGGCCTTATCCGGAATATTCTGCTCAGGCGTATTCATGGCGTCACGTGTGATCACAAGGTCAGGATTGATGCTCCACGCGTATTCACGAAGACCGTCGCCCGGACCGTCAAAAAACATGATGTCGATTTTACCGTAGTTTGTCAGCAATTCTTTCACCTGCTGTTTGTCATAATCCATCAGCTTCGGATTATTCATCGGAAATTGCTTTTCGTGCTGCAATCTGCCCAGCGGGATATTGTTTTGGTGAAAGAATAGAAAATCTTCCGGCGAAAAATAAATCCCGATCGCGATACCCTGCTTGCGGAACGCATCGATAATCTCCTTGGTTACATCCCGCTTAAAAGGTGTGTTCATCACATTAAACGGGGTCGATTTTGTGTCAAACATGCAAAATCCCGAATGATGTTTCGTCGTAAAAACCACGTATTTCATTCCCGCCAAACGAGCCATCGTGGCCCATTCATCCGGGTCAAATTTTTTAGGATTGAAAAACGAAGGAAGCTCCTTGATGTATCTGTCCACATACTCATCGGATGCCCCGGCCAGCGAATGGCTGATCACCGCACCCAGTGAAACATCCACATTCCAATGGATAAACATGCCAAAACCCAAATCCTGGAACCACTTGATACGTTCAGGATTGTTGGTGACTTGCTGCTGGGCCTGTGTTAAAAAAGAAAGGCAAAAAAAGAAGGACAATAAAGTTAAACGCCGGATCATAGGATTAAATAAGTCAAGATGTAAGTAAAGGATGTCCAAACCAATAGAAAATACCCTCTAAAAGTATTTTTTCTTAATAAACATCTGCAAAAATGGCTATCTCCCTATTTTTTGTTCGTAAAATTGTAAACTGATCTTTCCGAAAATTTCGAACATGCTGGCTTTTTCTATCATTGCTTACTTATTACTAAACCTGGGAATCGGCTTGTGGGCATCACGCAAAATCACCACCACAACCGATTTCGTGCTGGCCGGCAGAAGATTACCACTTTTTCTGGCCGCATCTGCCACTTTTGCAACCTGGTTCGGTTCGGAAACCATTATGGGAGCGCCCACAGAATTTATAGAAAAAGGCGTTTTAGGCGTTATTGAGGATCCTTTTGGTGCAGCGCTGTGTCTGTTTCTTGTCGGAATATTTTTCGCAAGACGTTTTTATAAAATGAATATCATCACCTTTTGCGATTTCTTCCGGATACGTTATGGCAGACCGGCTGAACTATTGTCGGCTGTACTGATTATCCCCTCCTATTTCAGCTGGATTGCAGCCCAGCTGCTCGCTATGGGCATTGTACTGAAAGTAGTTTTAGGCTGGTCCTTAACAGAATGTATTTTACTAAGTTCCTTCGTGGTTATCCTTTACACCATATGGGGCGGAATGTGGTCCATTTCCATCACCGATTTTCTTCAAACCATCATGATCATCGTTGGTTTGCTTGTTGTTGCCATCGTATTGTATTTCAAAGTAGGTGGTTTTTCTCCACTGATAAACGCCGCACCAAAAGATTTTTTCCGGGCTTATCCACAGTTTACCTTCAAAGATTCCGTGGGATATTTCGCGGCCTGGATAACCATTGGCCTGGGCTCCATTCCGCAGCAGGACGTTTTTCAGCGTGTGATGTCTGCAAAATCAGCCGACGTATCGGTTAAAGCTACATTACTTTCATCACTAATGTACCTCACCATCGCCTTGCTACCGCTGTTTATCGGGCTATGCGGCCACCATTTATATCCGGACCTTGGAAAAGACGATCCGCAAATGATCATTCCCAATATGGTTCTGCTTCATTCAGGACTTCCTTTACAAATATTATTTTTCGGGGCTCTGGTTTCGGCTATCCTGAGTACCACCAGCAGCGCGATCATGGCGCCGGCTGCGGTTCTTGGCGAAAATGTGATCAAATTTTTCCATCCGGAACTAAGCGACAAACAATTGTTGAGAATCATCAGAATTGGCATCATTGTCATCACCGGCATCTGCATTTTCATGGCATCCACACGGGAAAGTATTTTTGAGCTCGTAGCAGAGTCATCCGCATTCAGCCTTGTATCGCTGTTTGTGCCGCTCGCAGCAGGCTTATACTGGAAAAATGCCAATCAGCTTGGCTGTATTTTGTCCATGATCGCCGGGCTGGTCGTCTGGCTTGGTTCAGTTTGGCTCGGCACGGAATATCCGCCCATGATTTATGGTTTACTGGCCAGTTTTTCCGGTATGGGTTTGGGAATTGTAATGAGTAGCAAAAATCAGGAGGTTGCTATTTAATATCTGGATTATTTCAGTACTAAAAATAACGAACTCCCGAAAGGTGCATTGGGCAAAAAAACACCTTCCATATCGGTAACGGTTTTTAGCATTCCATTAATAAAATCACCGGGATAAGTTACATCGGACTTCAATTCAGCAGTATCAAGCTTCCCGGAACGCATCTGATAACGCTGCCATTTCCTGACCATCCAGATCGGAAGCGAGAGAAAAAAAGGCCAGTAGGTATTATCGATAATGTACAAACCCGCTGCTTGGGCATAACGCACAAAATCCGCACGTACAAATCTTCTCGAACTGCCCACAGCGACGTCGTGTGTGCCTGAAAATGCTTCAAAGGCATGAATGTTAATGATCAGCAAACCATTCGGACGAAGTTTTTTCTTAAATACCCGCATGGCATCAACAATCTCCTCATCACTCAGGAAATACAGGGCATCGTTGCAGCAGATAACATCAAATGTTTCTTCATCACGGAATGCAGCGACATTCTTCAGATCACCAAAACTGACGTCCAGATTTCTCTCTCTTGAAAAATCAATCGCGTGAACCGAATAATCAAAGCCGGTCAGCGATTGATAACCATGGTCGCGCAGAAAAGATAAAAGGCCGCCTGTACCACAGGCAGCGTCCAAAATCCTGATCTGTTTATCATTTTTGAAATGTTTTTTGATCTGATACAAAACCTTTCCATGTAGTATCTGATACCACCACAGTTTTTGCTCCACATCAAACATACTCTGATATTCCTGCCGGTTGTCAATCATTGGTCTGTATCGCTGTTAAATTTTACAACATATTGTGGCTGACCACTCTGTGCCATAAAACTCTTGCCAATATACTCTCCCAGGACACTCAGCAGCGTACATTGAATACCGCCGACAAATATCACCGAAGCCGTTACCACCTGCCAGCCCTTGGGATCCGGGCCTATTACCCACTGCCCAAATAAAAACATAAGCAGTAAAAAACCAAGACCGAATAACCCCACACCGATCGGCATGAAAAGACGGATAGGTAACGAAGAGTAACAGAATAAAATATTCAGAAAAAGCGAGATAAGTTTCCGCCAAGTATAGTTTGAGGCACCTTCTTCACGTTTTTGATGCATGACCTGAACGGTCCCGATATTTCGGGTAATGCGGAAAATAAGACCGTCAATGTAAGGATAAGGCCCCTGATATTTGATAATCTCCTCCACCACTTCCTTCCGGATCAGTTTAAAGCTGGACAGATACAAATCCTTAGGCTTGTTCAGCGAATAACTCGTGATCCAGTTTACAAGACTGCTGCCCAGATTTCTGTACCGCGCATGTTCCTTTTTCGAATAATAGGTATAAACCACATCGTAGTCGCCCTTTTCGGCCGTTTCCACGAGTTTTAATATTTCATCAGGGGGATTTTGAAAATCGTCATCAATCATAACGCTGTAATCGCCCCGTACCCAGTTCAAACCGCACATTACAGCATTAAATTCACCGTAATTACGTCGTAACGATACAAACCGTACGTTGGAAAATTGTTCGGCCAACTGTTTACAAACCTTTTCAGAGTTGTCGCGGCTGCCATCGTTGATCATCACAATTTCAAACAAAACCCCTTGTAATGCCTGCTGTAATTTATCCACCAATAAGGCTATTGTGGATTCACTGTTGTATACCGGTATAATTACGGATAATTTCATTTCTACTTCCCAAACTGGTTGACTGCGCCGATAATATACGAAACTTCTTCATCGGAAAGAACCGGGTTCAACGGTAGACTGATCACCTGTTCATGAATGCGTTCCGTCAAAGGCAACGATAAGTCGTGCAAATCTGCGTAGGCTTTTTGCTTATGAACCGGCAACGGATAATGCACATTGGTTTGCACACCCGATGTTTCCAGATGTTGTATCAATGCAGTTCTATCCGGATGCCGCACAACAAACAAATGCCAGGCATCGTCATCAATACGATCTCCTGGTGGCAGAATAAGATTTTCCAGCTCAATTTCACGCAAATAACGTCTTGCAATTTCCTTGCGTCTTGTATTTTCGGAATCAAGAAAAGGCAGTTTTACGGTCAGGATTGCGGCCTGAATTTCATCAAGACGGCTGTTAACTCCCAGATATTCGTTCTTATACCGTTCTTTAGAACCGTAATTGCGCAGATACATTATTTTCTCCGCAAGAGCTTCGTCCGAAGTTGTAATGGCACCCGCATCACCCAAAGCACCCAGGTTTTTCGTAGGATAAAAGCTAAAAGCCGTTGCATCCGCAATACTTCCAACTTTCTGCCCATTGTAAACCGCACCATGGGCCTGCGCCGCATCTGTAATCACTTTAAGATTGTACCGCCTGGCGATTTCATTGATCGCTTCCATCTCACAGCTCCGGCCATACAAATCGACACTGAGAATCGCGCGCGTCTTTGAGGTAATCAATTGTTCGATTTTTTTAGGATCGATCAGCATTGTATAGGGATCGGGCTCGACCAGAACGGGCACAAAATTTAAGTAACTAACCGGTAACAGTGAGGCTATATACGTGTTGCCCGGAACAATAATTTCTGTACCGTCCGGAAAGTCATAGGCACGCAGAATAAGGCCGATGGCATCAAGACCATTGGCAACGCCAATACAGTAACGAGCACCGCAGTACTCAGCAAAAGCACTTTCAAAACCTTGTAATTCCCGCCCTAAAATATACCAACCAGAACGTAAAACGCGTAATGAAACCTCTTCAATAGCCTCCAAATGCGGCTTATTGATTTGATTTAAATCCAAAAATGGGATCATAAAGAAACCTGTTGCGATTGCAGTATATAAGGTTCATCAATATAATCACCCCGGTCATAATATTCATTGGACAACACCAGCAGGATGCAGTCTTCTGAAAATGAATCCATTATATGCCAGTCTTTCGGTTCAAGAATAAGACAGCTTTTGGGGTCATCAAGAATAAAATCTTCTTCCTGCTCTCCGTCATTATTATAAATGTGGCAGCTTCCATGGATGCATATCAGCGCATTCCATGATTTATGATGTCTGTGGCCTCCACGTTTAATATCCGCAGCTCCATAGATATAAAATACTCTCTTGATTGTTCCGGGAATGAGTTTTTCAAAAACCGTCAGGTTTCCGGAATCGGAGTTAAAAGTGTCCAGTTGTAATAATCGAGGCATAGATGGGTTAAATTATATTTTGACATATAAATCAAGAGTTGTCTTTCCGCGGGGATTAGGATTTGTCGGGATCCTAAATTAATCTTATTTTAACTTAAATTGATATTTTTTTAGTAAACGGTTACTAATTTATTTTTTTCTAAACTATTTTAATTGAAAAAACCCCACCCCATCCAGTAATCAGCCAGCATAAACAATTTCACCGGGAATGGTTCCAGCCATAAAATTCTGTTGTAACCCATGTAATAGATCATCGGATGAATCACACAAACAACAGTGGTAAAGAACATTATAATCCGTATCGACTTTAACGTCACCGTTTGAAAAAGTATATAAATCGCCATTAAAAGAAATGGAAATCCATACGACAATGCTCTGTCAATATCATGAACATATACGCCGGACAGAATCAAAACGATGAAACCGAAACTTAAAGCAAGCAACATTACATAACGTTTCGTAAGCCATAACGCGAGTATCGCCGCGCCCATCAGTAACCACATACCTTCAAATGCCGTCCACAAACTGCTTCCCAGACCGTGCCTGTGCGCATCTGCAAGCAACACCGGCGTCCCCAGTGTTGAATAACTATGATGTGGAAAATAGGTTTTCTGCACGTAAAATCTGATTCCGAAATAGAATATCCAGGCTAGCCATACAATCGTATTTTTGCCCAGAAACGCATTTTTAAAAAGGGAAACTGTTTCAAAATCCTTTTTATCATAAGCTTTTGTCACCATTTGTAATAACAGCAGATATCCTCCTGCAATCACCGCACGCTCATCTGTAAAAAATGCAATTTGCAAAGCAATGAAAACAACGACCGCGTGACGATTTAATATCGCTACGAGAAGGAAGAAATAAGCAAAACCATCTCCATACCCGTAGATATCAGCAAAAGTCCATACACAGACGAAAATGTTCGCAATGGCTAGGACAAAAAAACTTGTTGTAACCTTATCCTTCGAAACCGAATAAATCCAGCGTCCGGTATCATGAATAAACAGAATACCCAGAACGGACTGCAAGAAAACGATTAGTACGATGTTATGACCAGTGACGAAAGAAAGAAGGGGAAGCACCCACCGGAAGATCATATTTTCCCGGCGGACATCAAAATCCATGTCCTTGGGATGAAAAAGATCCTGGCTCTGATTCTGAATAAAAATCCAGGCATCAAGCTTCATTCCATGTTCACTAAGATGCCCTGCCAGTAAGGAATAGGGCGGAAAAGCAAGAAAAACCGAAACGAGGGTTGCAAAAATAACGAGTTTCCATAACCAGTATTCAGACGTTAGTTTGGATTCTATCCGTCCTTCCAGAGAATGGTAAAAATTCTCAAATAGCATGTTTGTCAGGGATGTAATAATAACTAGTCCGCTATAAAGATACCAGTTAACTTTTGACAATTCCTAACCCCAGCTGGTTACAATTTTACTTCCCTCATCACTTTCAATAATCCTGAGATAGGTCTGAATTTCCTGCTGCAAATCTTCGACATGGCTGATAATACCGACAATCCGGTTTTCTTTGCGAAGTGATTTTAATGTTTCGAAGACTGTTTGCAGAGCATTTTTATCCAGCGAACCAAAGCCTTCATCCAAAAAGAAGAAGTTATGTTTCGACTCGTTCCGGATGTGAATATGGTCTGCGAGGGCGAGAGCGAGGGATAACGCCGCCTGGAATTTCTGTCCGCCCGAAAGCGTTTTCAGCAGTCGCATATGGCCGCCATTAAGCAAATCGCGCACCCAGAAGCTATTGCCTTCTCCCAATTCGAGATGCAGCTGCTGATGCGTCATCTGATGGAAACGGTCGTTGGCAGCATGTATCAGATTTTGCAGATAAATACTCGACGCATAATCCACAAACCCGCTCGAACGGAATAACCTCGCCAGGTCGTCCAGATGTTCCTTGCGAAGTTCCAGCCTGGCTTTCTCTTTTAGCAACAATGCCTTTTTAGTAAGATCCTCAGCCATTTTCAGGAGCAAACCATCCAAACGTCCTTCTTCTTTTCTTTTGCTGTTCAAGCTGGCCGTCAGCAATTCCTTTTTTTCAAGAACCGCCGCATGTTTTTCCACATCATACACTTCGCCAGCATGTTCCTTTTCTAATGCATCAAGATCTCTCCGCGTATTATTCAGCTCCGTTTTAAAATGATCGATTGCTTTGCGTTCCGCCTCGATAATAATTGGCTTTCCAAGAATACTACTGACCCATTCCTCGGATTCAAAACCGTAGGTGGTCAGCTGGTTTTGTAATGCGGTCTGAGTAACGGCTAATTCACTGCGGTTGGCTTCCAGTGCAATAAAAAGTGTCTCCTGGCTTCCGGTTATCGTGTTTTTCTCTTTTTCAAGAATATCCAGCTGCTTTTCTGTTTGCTCATACAAACGGTTCAGCTCCTTGTATTGACTTTTCAGTCCTTCGATTTGATCAGTAATCGAGGATTTTTCATGTGTTTCAAAATCAGCGAGCCGGACTTTCTCCAACTGATCCGTCAAAGTCGCAATCGTATTTTCAACTTTCAGAATGTCGTTTCTAAGATTTTGAAGAGGTTTTTCTATCTTCTCAACTTTTTCCAGCAACTCCGCGTCAATCTTTGCGGCCATGCTTTTGATAACTGCTTCGTTTTCCTTGATCTCGGCCTGATTTTTAACCACTTCTTCGAAATGCTTGTCAAAGGATTCCCGGTTATTCTTATCAAATTTTGTCCAGACAAAAGCCTGATCGTGGGCATCCATGCGGGTCTTAACTTCCTGCCAGCGTTGTTTAATCGTACTTTTCTGTTTTTCCAGATTTTCGATCTGGTTGAAAATGCGCTCAACCGGGGAAAGAAACTGGCGCACCGACTGCTCCAATCCGTTTAAATCACGACGCCGGTTTTCAATATTTTTAATTTCCTCAGAAACTGCCCCATCCGTATGCAGTACCGCGGGATGATGCTCCGAACCACACAGGGGACAAGGTTTTCCGTCGTCAAGGCTGTCCGCATATTGCTGCAACGCCAGCCTCGTATTGGCCTGAACCAATGCCCGGGCCAGATTTTCACCAGCCTTCTCATTAAGCACCAAATAATCTGAAATGCTTTGCTGGATCATTTCCAGAGTCGCTTCCGGTACAATTGTTAACGAAAACTGTTCGTTCGCCTCTTCCAGTTTAATAGCAATGGAGGCTTTCAGTTTTACAATATCTGCCTGTAAGTCGTCTGCCTCCTTCTTAATTGCCGTCCTGCTTTCAATTAGGCTGTCCCAGGTCGTAAACCAAACCTTAATCAGACTCAACTCCTGTACATCCGACTGAACGGCCTTCTTCTTTTCGTTTTCTTCGTCCTTCTCCTGTTTCTGTTTTTTTAGCAATAAGATAGCCGTTTCCTTCTCTGCCAGCATCAATTCTCCTCTCGTAAGCGCGCTACTATTTTTTTCCAGTACAACCTTATTCCCAATAATCTGAATCACCTTTTCCAGCTCCTCCGCCGTATCCAAAAGCTCTTCACGTTTTTCATATTGTGGCCGAACCGCACTTAATATCTCCCGTTGCTGCAACAGCAAAGTTTCAAGTTCATTACTTCTCAGGACATTTTTCGCATACGTCACCTGATCTCTGTCAATCGCGGCATGGTTACTTTTTTTTCTGTCCAGTAACGATTTAAAATGTAATGAACACAGCTCAAAAACCCGCAGCGTTTCTTCCCGCAATTCCATTTCCGGTTTATGCGCTTCAAGCGATGCGATCTGGCTGACGAGCAGCTGCAATTTTTCCGCAACCTGTTTCAGTTTTTGAAACTGACTTTCAATCTCCGTCTGCTCGGTTAATTCCACGCTGACCGTCCTGATCTGCTGCCGTATTTCCTCTCTTTTCGTTTCCTCCCCAGCCACCATTTCCGGCGTTACTTCGCCAAGGCTCATCAACTGGCCATCAAGACTGGATAATTCCAGGTCATTTTGCTTGCTCAACGTGCCTACTTTACGGCTCAGATCGTACTTTTCCAACTGAAAAAGCTCTTTCATCATCCGCGTCCTTTCGGCGTCCTTTAATTCAATAAATTCCTGAAAACGCCCCTGCGGAATAATGATCGTCCGGCGGAAGTTATCATAACTCAACCCTATAATTTGCTCGGCGTTTTCTTCATCGGGAAGCGGAACCCAGGCTTCGTCAACCCATTTGTATGCCTTTCGCTCAAACGTTTTGACCTCTTTAAAGTTCTTGCTGTTTCTTTTACCCTTCACGGTAAAACGATATAATTCCGCACTTTTTCCGGCAATACACTCAAAATCAATCAATAATTCATCCGACCGCAGATTCATCATGTTGTAGGTACGGTCGTCCCCGGAGCGGTTCAGTCGTTCTGTATCTCCATAAAGTGCAAAAGTTATCGCTTCCAGAATGGACGATTTGCCACTTCCTACCGAACCGAAAATACCAAAGAGCGACGCATCTGTTAAAGCATCGAAATGTATTTCCTGCTCCGACTGATAAGAATACAGACCTTTTATTTTGAGATACCTGGGAATCATTTGGAGAGCTATTGGCTTTTAGGCGTCAGCTTTTAGCTGCCGACCCCGTACGAATAATGTAAAAGTATAATATAGATTTAGTTAGTGCAGATTTGGCTAATCGCTAAGAGCCAACAGCTAACAGCTCCAACAAATCGTCGAGATAAACTCTGTCGTTACTTAGTCTGGGCACCTTATTTTGTCCGCCCAGCTTGTTCCTTTTCCCCATCCAGTTGTAGAAGGTATTGGCAGGCGCAAAATGCACTACCGGAGGCAACAGGGCCATATCTTTATATCGTTTCGCGTCGTAATCTGAATTCACCTCCCTTAGCGTTTCATCCAGTATCCGGCAAAATTCGGCGCGGTTATCAGGTTCTGTTGTAAATTCGATAATCCACTCGTGACAGCCACGCGAGCCATCTCCCATGTAAACGGGGCCGGCTGTATAATTGGCCACCAGCGCACCGGTACTTTGTGCGGCCACTTTTATCGCATGATCTGCATTTTCAACGATGACCTCTTCGCCAAAAGCATTGATAAAATGTTTTGTCCTTCCGCTTACTTTTAAACGGAACGGATATTTCGATGTGAATTTCACCGTATCCCCAATGAGATAACGCCATAACCCGGCGTTGGTAGAAATCACCAGTGCGTAGTTTTTACCAACTTCAACCTCGTCCAGTAAAAGCGCTTTCGGATGAGGTTTCCCAACTTCCTCGACAGGCAAAAACTCATAAAATATCCCATAATCCAGCATCAGCAGCATTTCTCCCACTTTGGAAAGATCGTCCTGAATAGCAAAAAAGCCCTCAGAAGCGCTGTAAGTTTCCAGATAGGTTACCTGCTCCGAAGGGAAATATTTTTTCGTAAATAAATCGCGGTAAGGTTCAAAGGAAACTGCGCCATGAATAAAAACTTCAAAATCCGGCCAAACTTCCAGCATGTTACTTTTGCCAGTCAACTCAAGAATCTGATCCAATAAAACAATCGTCCACGTTGGAACGCCTAAGATACTGGTTACATTTTCCTGTGAACAAATGGAAGCCATTTTTTCAAGCTTGGTTTCCCAATGATCCATCAGCGCGACTTCCAGCGGCGGCGTCCGCATAAATTCGCCCCAGGCCGGAAGATTTTGCATGATCACAGCCGATACATCACCAACCTGTGTGTAATCATCAAATGGATTGGCGTACAAAGTTCCCCCGATTGACAACCCCTTGCCATCAAAAACCCTCGTTTCCGGTCTGTTCTGAATCAAAAGCGTCATCATATCCTTGCCACCTTCATAGTGGCATTCTTCCAGGGCTTCGGGAGAAACGGGTAAAAATTTGCTGCGTGCATTGGTAGTTCCCGACGATTTCGAAAACCATTCAATCTGCGAAGGCCACAACACGTTGGGCTCGCCTTTCAGCACCCGCTCAATGTAAGGATACAATTCCTCGTATGAAGAAACCGGGACCTGATCCTGAAATTCTTTAATGGACTTTATCTGACCATAATTATATTTCGTCCCCCATTCTGTATACCGGGCCGTCTCGATAAGTTCGGAAAATATACGTTGCTGGGTTTCAATGGGGTTGTTCATAAACTGCTCGATTCTTTCAAAGCGCCGCCTCAAAAACCAAACAGTCATATTATTTACCAGCTTCATATTAATCAGGTTGTTGATATAAATTCGTTTCAGGAATTTGTCAAAAATAACAAAATAAATGGAGAGGGAATAAGATTGCAACCTTATTCCCTCTCCATTTCAGCAAAACAGACTAGGCCTTCGTACTAAATTTTCTATATAAAAACAGCAGTAACACAGCGCCTAAAATGGCTATAAAAAGGCTTCCCAAATTGAAGCCGTCTACGGTTCCAAATCCTAAAAGAGAGGATATCCAGCCACCAACTACGGCTCCGGCTATCCCGATCAATATTGTTACAATAAAACCTCCCGGATCTTTTCCCGGATGTAATGCTTTGGCGATTGCGCCGGCTACTAATCCTACGATAATCCAAGCCAAAATTCCCATAGTGTACTCTGTTTATAGTGTTAGAAAATTAGATACTCCTCTAATATTATAAAAAGTATACCGCATCCGGAAATTTTGATAAAAATATCCTAAAAAGATGTTTCTGTCAGTCACGTATTCAAGGCTGAAACCGGCAACTTAACTGATTCCCAGATAAAAGAATCCGTAAATTATTTATCAAAAAACATATTACTTCCACCAGCTTTTCGCTCGATTGTGGACGTCAGATCCTCAACAAATCCGGCGGTGCGAAGTTGATCCGCCTTTTGCCTCACATGTGGTGTGCCGGTAATTGTCTCCAATGCCGACGCAAGCAGGGGGTCTTTTGTATTGCCATACGGATAAAGTCTCAACCCCTCGCGCACTTCCTTATCCGGCGTAAAACCTTTGTAATATTCCGACTGCTTCAAACTGTTGAAAGATCTGGTCACAATCGGTTGCAAACCCCACTTTACCTTCCCCGACTTATCACTCAGCGTAATAGAACCCACATTTTTACCAACCGTTTTATCGCCAATCAACGTGACTTTCATAAAGGGTTTCAGGCCGTTTACAAGCAATTCACTGGCAGACGCCGTGCGTGAAGACGTGAGAATGACGAGATTATTCAGATTGGCACCAATACTCTGGCTTTTGGAGGTAAATTTTTCGTAGAAATAATCTTTTCCATACTGTTTTTCCAAAACAGGTGTCACGGTCTTGTTGTATTCTTTCGAATAAAAAATATCGTTTGTCGTGATGCCCTTCCCTATCAAACTCGCCAGATTGGTAGCTGAACTTACATATCCACCCGGGTTATAGCGCAGATCCAGCACCAGGGAATTTACATTTTTAGCTTTAAAGGAAGCAAAAACCTTATCCAGTTTCTGATCGTACTCTTTGGCATCACTATTATTTTTACTCGGGATAAACTGATGGTACACGACATAGCCAATGGTATTGCTGCCATACTGAAATGTGGTATCGTAAAAAACCGGGTCTTCCTGAAATTCTATCGGCGTTACATCCCGTTTTGTCGTCGTTTCAACGATGGAGTCTTTATCATTAAGCGCGCCTAACGTAAATTTTTTGGCGTTGTTGGAATAAACCAGATCAGAATAATTGGATGCAGTCAGCTGCTTGTCGTCAATCCGGGTAATGATGTCGCCTCTTTTGAAACCTGCCTTTTCCGCAGGAGAACCCGGCAGCGTATAAGTTACCAGTCCGACGATGTTCGTGCCGCCGGTTGGATAATAAAACAGCCTGAATTCCATTCCTGTTGTTTTTGAAACGCCGCTGAGCTCTGCTTTTAAAGCTTCCGCATCACTTTCGATCCAGGAAAAACGGTCTCCATCCGGCCGCGCCGTTGCATCGTACTTATAAAGCAGCGAATTAAAAAGCGCCTCTGGTTTCAGGGTCAGATCAGGGTTAGCCGGCAGTTTATCATTCCAGTAATACCATGTTTTCATCTGACCAACGATCCAGTTACTCGTTTCCAGATCAGTAGCCGGATCCACATTTTTATCCCGACATGCAGTCAGAAATCCCGTAATCACAAACAGCAAGAATAGACCCTTTTTCATTCCGTTGATTTAGTTTGTTGTCAAAAACACTTCTTCAATGATATCACAAGCGGCATTCATTTGTTCTTCAGTAATCACCAGCGGAGGCGCAAAGCGGATCTTGTTTCCATGCGTGGGTTTACACAAAAGCCCTTTGTCCATCATTTTGTAACACAGATTCATGGCAGTCGGGCTTTCTTCCGTGTCGTTGATTACAATCGCATTCAAAAGTCCTTTGCCTCTTACTAACGATATCAGGCTACATTTCTGCTGTAAATCCGAAATTCTTTTACGAAACAGCTGTCCCATGATTTCAGCATTGTCCGCCAGATTTTCGTCCTCTACAACCTGTAACGCGGCAATCGTAACGGCACATGCCAGCGGATTTCCTCCGTATGTCGACCCATGTTCACCGGGTGCGATGGTCAGCATAATCTCGTCATTGGCAAAGGCTGCGGAAACCGGCATTGTCCCACCGGATAGCGCTTTTCCAAGCACCAGAATATCCGGTTTTACATTTTCCCAGTCACATGCCAGTCTTTTTCCCGTACGGCCTATCCCCGTCTGAACTTCATCCGCAATAAATAAAACGTTGTATCGAGTACATAAATCACGCACACCTTTCAGATAACCTTCTTTTGGAACCACTACTCCCGCCTCGCCCTGAATCGGCTCTACCATAAAGCCAGCGATATCCGGGTCATTCTTAAACGTATTTTCAAGCGCCTCAAGATCATCGTAGGGGATGATAATATAGCCAGGCAAAAACGGACCATAGTCATCCGTACTTGACGGATCGGTCGACGAGGAGATAGCTGCCAGCGTACGCCCCCAGAAATTGCCGGACGCATAAACTGTTTTTGCCTTACCCGGCGCAATACCTTTCACTTTATATGCCCACTTCCGGGTTAATTTCAAGGCCGTTTCACCTCCTTCAACACCCGAATTCATCATCAGCACCTTATCATATCCAAAATATTCGCACAGAAACTTCTCACACTCACCAAGTTTGTCGCTGTAAAAAGCACGGGAAGTCAGGGTCAGCTTTTGAGCCTGTTCGATCATCGCACCGACAATCTTCGGATGGCAATGCCCCTGACTTACCGCACTGTATGCCGATAAAAAATCAAGGTACTGTTTTCCTTCCACATCCCATACATACACACCAGAGCCTTTGGAGAGCACTACGGGCATCGGTTTGTAATTATGCGCACCGTATTTCCCTTCCAATTCCATTGCATGCTGCGTTGCTTCAAGACCGGGTCTCGTTAGACCAGCCACCGTGTCTGTATAGTTTGCCATTATATGTACGTTTAAGCAGATTCATTCGATTTTAATATTGTAAAAATACAGAAATTGAGTGTTTTTAACGCAGATAATCATCTAACAATAGAAAACAGTCTCGCTTAGTCAGCCAATAGTTTATACAGATACCTTTACGAGCCGATTTGTTCCCCTGAATGAAGGCAATTATAACTTTAACAAGGATCTATACAATCCGCCAGTAGACTTGATACGAGGAAATATTAAAAAATCAAACGAATATTTGTAAGTTCCGACCTATCATATTAAATCCCCCGTACTTGTTAACCACTAAAATGAACCTTCCCCAATATTAAATCCCAGCCGATTTTATGACAATAAATTTTGACCTCGCAGACGATATTGCCACCGATGGTTTTGCTATTGTTAACGATGTTTTCGGGAATGACGAAATTGCAGATTTGATTAAAGAGATTTCAAAAGCCGATCAAACGAAATCAACTTTCAGAAAATCCAGCGATTTGTTTGCTATCAGACAATTCCTGAAAGAAATTCCTACATTAACCGACAAGATTTTCAACAATAATTTAAAGCATATCATCACCCATTTCTTCGGCGACGATTTCTTTATTGTAAAGTCAATTTATTTTGACAAACCGGGCAGCTCAAACTGGTTTGTGCCGTATCACCAGGATCTGACCATTTCCGTTGATCAAAAACGGGACACCAAGGGATACGGACCATGGACAGTAAAGCAAAATCAATTCTCGGTGCAACCGCCGTTAGAAATTTTGCAGGATATTTTTACGATCCGAATCCATCTGGACGACACGAACATGGATAACGGTGCTCTAAAAGTGATTCCTCAATCACATCTGAAAGGAATTTACAAAGCTGAAACAATTGATTGGAACGTTGAGACTGAAACGATTTGTAACGTGCAAAAAGGCGGGATCATGTTTATGAAACCACTGCTTTTACACGCATCGAGCCGAACCACGAATAATCAGAAAAGACGTGTTATCCATATCGAGTTCAGCAGAAGTCAGCTGGCCGATAATTTAAGCTGGGCGGAGCTGATGTATACGAATCTTAATCAGTAAATTGTCTTTGTTTACATCCAAAATGACGTATCCATGAACAGAATTTACACCCGATTCCTGAAGGCGATTGCTTTCATACTGCTCCTCGCCATCCAGGCCAAAGCCCAAACCGCCAATCCCGCATACAACAAAACATTGGCGGACTCACTGGGGGCTGATGAGTATGGTATGAAACAATATGTACTGGTCATTTTAAAAACAGGCAGCAACAAAATTGCGGATAAGCAAAAAGTCGATAGTCTTTTTCGGGGCCATATGGGCAATATCAATCGACTTGCCACCGCAGGAAAACTCGTAGTAGCCGGGCCGATGAAGAAAAACGATAAGGCTTATCGCGGGATTTTCATCCTGAATGTTAAAACCATCGAGGAAGCGAACGGCCTGCTCGATACTGATCCGGCTATCAAAGAAAAATTACTAGAAGCCGAAACCTTTATCTGGTATGGTTCTGCTGCCTTGCCAACCTATCTGCCAAATCATGAAAAGGTGGAAAAAATCAAAATCTGAGATTCAGGATATTTGTTCGCATTATGGAATACCGGTATAGAATTGCGACCGATGAAGATATCAACGGTCTTCAAAAACTCGGCTTAAATGCCTACGGTCAGTTCAAAGAAATTTTAACGGATGAAAACTGGATCAAACTACATACTTTTCTGACTAGCGAGAACACATATCCCGACCTGCTTTCAAAATCAGTATGTTATGTTTGCGAAACTGGTCAGGATATTGTCGGCATGGCGTTTTTCATTTCGAATGGAAATCCGACAGATATTTTCCAGTCCGATTGGTCCTATGTCAGAATGGTTGGCGTCCATACGGATTTTGGCGGCAAAGGCATAGGAAAGACGCTGATGCAAAAGTGCATTGAGCAGGCCAGGGAAACGGGCGAAAAAATGATCGCATTACACACGTCCGAGTTTATGGATGCAGCACGGCACATCTACGAAAACATGGGTTTCAGACAAGTCCGAGAACTGGAAACCAGGCTTGGAAAAATCTATTGGCTTTATCTGCTGGAATTGTGATATATTTCCGGTTCATTCTGCGTTTCCGGATTAGAGAAAATAACGATTTGCTATATGAGGTCAGTCTGTAAATATTCAACCCTGCTCTTAATTTTTCTGTTTCCGCTGACATCCGCTTTTTCTCAAAAAGTACAGATCCAGATTGTAAGTCCCCGCGAGCTCAAAGGTCGCAAAGCCATTCTTTTAACCCGTGAAAAAGGCTTTGCCGCGCTTGTTCATTCCATAAAACTTAACTCGGATGTTTTTAATCTTGAAATAGACCGCGATCTGGTGCCGGATCTTTATCAGCTGCATGTTTCCCAAATCAAAGGCTCATTGCTGTTTTTCCTCGAACCGGGCATTAAAATTACCCTGGACACGACAGATTTATCCCATTCAAAAGTAGTAAATTCGAAAAGTACGCAGGAATGGAAGCAGTTCGAGCAGGACATCCAGCAACCATCAGACAGGCGCATGGAACAGTATGCGGCGGGAGAAAAACGTGCGCGTAAAACAAAAAATGCAGATAGTCTTAATTACTGGGTTGACAAACAATCCTTTGAAAAAGAAGATCTTGTCAGGCAAAGTGGTGAATTTATTGCCGAAAATCTGGATTCTTACGTGAGCCTGTATTTGCTAAAAATCAACTGGTATGCGTTTCAGGGGAAAGGGATATTCGAGCAGTTGAACAGCCGTATGGCCGGACATAAAACGTATACCTTTTTAAAGGAAAGAAATAAAAAACTGGCAAAAGCGGAAACTACGGAACCGCAACACCTTAAAGCTGCCAACAAGGTTAAATAAAATCAAACTTCGGTCATTTCCCAGGCATAATTTTACACAGCTATGACAAAGAAAAATCCAGATGTTGATAACTATATCGCAGGTTTTCCCGAAGCAACGCAGAAACTGCTGGAAGAAATGCGGCAAACGCTCCACCAGGCAGCACCGGATGCAGAAGAAAAAATCGGCTACGGAATTCCTACACTGACATTACATGGAAATCTGGTGCACTTCGCCGGTTATAAAAACCACATTGGCTTTTACCCCGCTCCACGCGGACTCGAAGCTTTCAAAGAAGAACTTTCGGGTTATAAGGGTGCAAAAGGCTCCGTTCAGTTCCCCCTGGATCAACCATTACCATTGGATCTGATCACGCGCATCACAAAATTCAGAATTGAAGAAAACCTGGCCAAAGCCGAAACCAAGACAAAAAAGAAACCGGCCTCTCCCAAACCCAACAAGCTTTCTGACCAGGAACAGGTTACGCAGCACATTCAGCAACTTGAACCCGAGTTGGGCAAAATTATTGAAACCATCAGGCAGATAATGCTTGGTATCGACAAAGAGATCGGAGAACATATCAAATGGAATAACCCGACTTTTTATTATACCGGAGCTATCAAACCGTTTGATCCAAAAGAGTACAAAAGGGAGATTGTGGTGATGAACCTGTACAAAGGACGGATCATGCTCGTTTTCCCGAGCGGTGCCAAAATCGGCGATAACTCCGGTTTCCTGGAAGGCGACTACAAAGACGGCAGGAGAACGGTTATTTTTAAGGATCCGGATGATGTGAAGTCCAGAAAAGGGCAACTGGAAGATGTCGTAAAAAAGTGGCTGACATTGGTGGAAAAATAACACGAACTGACGGTTTCCGACGCGCTAACAACTACTAACCCAAGGCTTCAGCCTTGGGAGCACAGGCCTAAGACAGAGTACCAGGCTTTAGCCACACGACCCGCTATCACTGCTTCCATGGCTAAGGCCTCAGATGAATCACCTTCCTGGTCCAAGGCTAAGGCCTTGGATTAATTGAGCCAGTCTATTCCCTGCACCCAATAAACAACCTTCCCCTTGCTTCCCCACCCCAAACCCCTTACCTTTGTCCCATAATCTCAAAGGGGTGCCCTACCTAACGGGCTGAGATCATACCCATATTACCTGATCCGGATAATGCCGGCGTAGGAAGAGAAAGCTACAAGCAGGATTAGCGAAAATCACATCCATAATCGACTGATTTTCAGACTTACCGGAAAAGCTGAATCGAATAACCATTTTTATTGAACCAAAGGATAGGCGGCCCCTTGCCTGTTCGTAACAACTAATGATCGCAATGCGAAAAGTTACGACCTGTCTTTTAACACTCGTTATCAGCACATTGATGAGCATATCTGTTTTTGCTCAGAAAACATTAACCGGCCAGATTACCGACCGAGAAGATGGAAAACCATTACCCGGCGCTACCATCAGGGCCGGAGAAATTCGCGGTACCACCACGGATGCGAATGGAAAATTTGTTCTCCGCAATATTTCAGACAACATAACAGCGCTTGAAATATCCTACATCGGATACCAGACCATCAAACTGGGCCCTGATGACTTAAAAACAGAAAATCCCCTTGACATTAAGCTGCAAAAAAGCACTTTTCAGGCCGATGAAGTGATCGTGAATACCACCCGTGTAACAGACAAAACGGGAATGGCTTATACCAACGTCAATGCGGAAGCGCTTAAAAAACAGAATCTTGGCCAGGATCTTCCGGTACTTTTAAATTTTACACCTTCGCTGGTCAGCACCAGTGATGCGGGCGGCGGGGTTGGTTATACGGGTATCCGGATTCGCGGAACGGATGCGACACGGATTAATGTCACCGTAAACGGGATACCTTACAACGATGCCGAAAGCCAGGGTGTGTTCTGGGTTAATATGCCTGATCTGGCTTCTTCCGTCAACAGCATCCAGATTCAGCGCGGGGTTGGGACATCAACAAACGGTGCAGGAGCTTTTGGCGCAACGGTTAACATCAGCACCAATGCCTTCCGCAAAGAGGCATACGCCGAACTTAATAATTCGTATGGATCTTTTAATACATTCAAAAACACGATAAAAATAGGCAGCGGACTGGTGAAGGACAAATTCACTTTTGATGCCCGTCTGTCACGCGTTTCCTCGGATGGGTATGTTGACCGGGCCTCTTCCGAGTTGCATTCCTATTATTTATCCGGAGCCTATTTTGGCGGAAAAAGTTTTGTGCGGGTGAATGTATTTTCAGGAAAGGAGAAAACGTATCAGTCCTGGAATGGCGTACCCGAGGCGAAACTTCGTGGCGACAGGGAAGGTATTTTATCCTACATCAACAGAAACGTGCTGGATGAAAAAGATGCTGACAATCTGATTAATTCAGACAACCGGACTTACAATTCATACACGTATAAAAACGAGGTTGATAATTATCGTCAGGATCACTACCAGATCGTTTCCTCGCACACCCTGAGTAATAAACTCACGCTGAACCTGAATGGATTCCTTGTCCGCGGATTGGGATATTACGAGCAATATCGGAAAAATAATAAATTCAGTGCGTACAACCTGCCGAACGTGGTCATTGGAGGTGATACAGTAACACGCACCGATCTGATCCGTCGCAGGTGGCTGGACAATTATTTTTACGGCTCCACTTTTTCTCTGGACTATAACAGCTTCAAAAAGTTAACGGCAAGCGTCGGCGGCGGATATAACGAATATCACGGTGATCATTATGGCGAGATTATCTGGGCCAGAAATGCAGGAGCGACAGAGAACGGACAGCGTTATTATTTCAACAAGGGTATTAAAAAAGATTTCAACCTATATGGTAAACTTTACTATCAATTCACAGAAAAACTGAATGCTTTTGGCGATCTGCAATACCGCCGGGTAAGTCATAAGATCAATGGGATGGACAATGATCTGGTCTCGTTTGACTTTGATCAGTCCTATTCTTTTGTAAACCCGAAGGCCGGTATTACCTATCAGCTCGCACCGCAAAGCTCCGTTTATGCTTCTTATAGTGTAGGGAACAAGGAGCCAAACCGCGATGATTTCACGGCATCGACCACCCGGCTTTTTCCAAAAAGCGAAAGGCTCAATAACGTGGAAGCAGGTTTCCGCATGCAAAAAGGAATATGGGGAATTTCTGCGAATTATTACCTGATGCATTACAAAAACCAGCTGGTGTTAACCGGGCAGATCAATGACGTCGGGAATGCGATACGGGTGAATGTTCCGAAAAGCTACCGGACGGGCATTGAACTGGAAGGTGCCGTTGCCTTTAATTCTCACCTGAAATGGAATGCAAACGCGACTTTCAGCCAGAATAAGATTGCCAATTTCACCGAATATGTCGTCAACTATGATACCGGTGATTATGACCTGATTAACCATGGAAAATCTGATATTTCATTTTCACCGAATGTCATTGCCGGAAACCAGTTTACCTACAGTCCGCAGAAAAATCTTGAATTTGCGTTGCTGACCAAATACGTAGGAAAACAATATCTGGATAACACCTCGAACGAAAGTCGCAGACTGGATGCTTACTTGACCAACGATATCCGCCTGACCTGGACCATCAAGCCGAGCTGGGCAAAAGAAATTACGCTGAATTTCCTGCTGAACAACGTCCTTAATGAGCGTTACGAATCAAATGGATATACCTACGGCTATATTTCAGAAAAAACGCTGATACAGGAAAACTTCTACTTCCCGCAAGCCGGAAGTAATTTTCTGGTGGGCTTAAATTTCCATTTCTAGCCTCAAAAACCTGATTAACAAAAACGAGAGCGTCGGATGGCGCTCTCGTTTTTTTAAGTCTAACGATATATTACCTTATCCAATAATTTCCTTCTCTTTCAACATTCCGACATATTTCTCCGGATTCAATCTGCCTGAGAAAAAACTTTCGGCCGTTTTTTCTTCCGTTAATTTTAACTGACCAGAAATGGTGTCCATCAATTCCGGGCTTAGCGGCGCCTTGCCCACATAGGTAAAAACGGCCTGCTTTTTGCCATCCACCACCAGATAGTGCAACTGGTGATGATCCTTTTCTGAAAAAGATTCGAATCCCTGCTTTTGCAATGCCCTTTGTATATCCTTACTTTTTCTCGCTTTCATTTGATCGCCTTAACAATGGTCAACAATTTATTTTTCAGCACAATCGCCTCCTCAGAAAGCGCGCTGTCCGATTCCAGGGCGAAGTTTTGATACAGCGCATGAAAACTGAAATTGAAGGCGGCCTCAGCTTCTTCACGCGTTGTTCCCCACACGCACAAATCAAGTGGCTGAAACGATATCACGTAAGCCTGATTTTCGAAGTTTACTTCACAATTCAGCTTTTCGTGCAGGACATATAGTTTTTCATCGTACTTGATGATATCCGGGCCAAACGGATACGTCCCGTGCTCCATCTCCTCAATCAGAAGTACTTTTTTAATATCCTTTTTGCTCAAATCGGCCGAGGCATCCTTGCCGCCTATTTTAGCATATATTTTTGCAAAACGATAAATCGTTTTCTCCTTTTTTGTTTTTTCCTTTTTCGGGAAGTAACGGTCCGTAAAACTCTTGTCCGGCTGTCTCAGATTCAGTTTTTTTCCCTTCGCGTCAATCAGGAAAAGCTTGAAAGGCCTGTCGGATGCCGAAGCAGTGAAAAGCGGTTTATAAATACGGCTCCTTTCGTCGGGCGTATATTTCTCAATAATCTGAGTCATATACTGAGGTTCCTCGAAATTTCCGAACAGGATGTTTTTCTTGAAGTCGGCGAACGCGTTCCTTTTCCAATCGTCGATATCCGTCGTGAAAAGGCTTGGCGGCTCCACAATATTGGAAGCAACGGCCGCTTCAAAACTGCTGAATTTAAGATCAACAACCAGTAATTCCAGCTCTTTTTTAAGCCCGTCCAAGACCTTTGGCGATTTTTCATAAGCCGCCCTGAACTTGTCGTTCTTCAAAAACTCAATTTCAATAAAATTCAAAAATGAAGTATTGAGATTATTTAATACCGTGATAACCGAAGATAATCTTGCCGTATGTCCGGCAGTTTGTTGAGGGTCAATCTGAAATCTAAACGCAATTCTCCTTAATTCTTCCAGCATTATAAAACATCCTTTAATAATAGGTAACTACAAATATCATTGTATCTCAGAAAAAAATGGCACTGATTTCGAAAATATTTTGATCTTTTTACTTGGTTAGCCCCTAAAAAACAAGGCTGACCCATACCGGGACAGCCTTTAAAATCAATTTCGGGTTATCTGATTCAGTCTGAAAACTTAACCTCCGTCAACCAGAGTCCATTTCTTTTTATTTTTATCGTAAGAAAATTGATATGAAGTCTCGGATTTAATGCGGGCGTCTGGCACGCTAAAATGAAAGGGGGAGCCTGCAACCAGTAAATTGCCATTTTCATCAAAACGCAGGCTTCGGGCTCTTATGTCATTGGGCGTTCCCACATGCTTAAGTGTTCCTTCCGAACGCACATCGCCTTTAAAATTTCCGTTTCTGGTTAATGCTACCGAATAAATATCAGACGAACGAAGACCTCCGAAGTACAACCTTTTCTCCCCGGTAATCCCGCCAACGAAAACGCTCGCCGCATCGTGTCCCTCAAGCCGGTCTTCAATGTCGCCGTCTTCCGGATCAATCACATAAATAACGCCCTTTTCTTTGTCCTTCGTACTTCCTGCCACGCTGCTCACGTATAACTTTTTACCATGGCAGTCGTAATAAATGCCCAACACAGCAAAAGGTACCACCCCTGCTACACTGTCCGGCTCGGGAAGTTTGGTCAAAACCTCCATCGTTCCCGTTTCAGAATCAATCCTGAACACCCTGTTCATCTGGCTCAACGGGATACCGGTTTCATGTTCTTTGGGCAAGGGCGCAGTGTAAATATTGCCTTCAATATCGGTGGTGGTATTCCCCATCCATCCGTTTTTATTCCATGAAACATCCTGATAAGTCCGTTGACTGGCCGAGTCGGCAACTTTTCTGGGATGTTCCACCAAAACCACTCCCATCATTCCGGGTTCATCGGTGGAAAGGCTTGACCGCGTGGGATCAAAACCCAACGTTTTGATAAACGGAGCAGAACTTCGGCAGGGCGACATGCCGATCTGCCGGATTTCATCTTCTGCCATTTCCTTTTCTCCGCAGGAAGACAACACGAACGCTGTGGCCAGCAACAATATCAGGGGAAAGTATTTCATAATCGGGTTTATTGTATAAAACGATCCGCTTAAAAACCGTTCCAGACCAGTCGATTTTTCCTTTCTTTTCTACTTTGCTATACGGAAATTCAAAAATCCTCCTGCTTCTTAACGTACTTCGGCTGTAAGTGCGTCCACTGTAAGCACATAATTCCTACCTTTGCGGCATGAAATTGAAAAATGATCTTTTGCTTCGGGCAGCGCGTGGTGAAAAAGTAGAACGCACACCCGTATGGATGATGCGTCAGGCCGGTAGAATTCTTGCAGAATACCGTGCCGTTCGTGAAAAAGCGGGAAGTTTTATCCAGCTTGCCACCACACCGGAATTAGCCGCCGAAGTTACCATTCAGCCTGTTGACTTATTAGGCGTTGACGCCGCAATTATATTTTCAGACATTCTTGTAGTCCCGGAAGGCATGGGATTACCTTATGAAATGGCTGAACAAAAAGGCCCCATTTTCCCTGCGACCGTCAACACGATTGCCGATCTGGACAAACTCAGAATCGCCGATCCTGAAAATGATCTGGGATATGTGCTCGAAGCCATTCGCCTTACCAAACAAGGACTGGCTGACCGTGTTCCGTTAATCGGTTTTGCGGGCGCACCTTTTACCATTTTCTGTTACATGACAGAGGGCAAAGGGTCAAAAACATTTTCAGTGGCGAAAAAACATCTTTACGCAGATCCTGAATTTTCTCATTTATTATTACAAAAAATCACCGACAGCACCATCGCCTACCTGAAAGCACAGGTTGTGGCAGGCGCGGATCTCGTGCAGATTTTTGACTCCTGGGCAGGAATTCTGTCTCCGGAACAATATAAAACGTTCTCTCTGCCTTATATCAAACAGATCTGTGATGCCATCACGGAGGTCCCGGTGACGGTTTTTGCAAAAGGTGCATTTTTTGCAAGAGAAGAAATCGGCACATTGAATTGCTCGGTTGTAGGACTTGACTGGAACATGGATATTGCCGAGTCGCGCAAACTGATCCCGAATAAAACTTTACAGGGAAATCTTGATCCTTGTGTGTTATATTCTTCTTATGATCAGATCAGAGCGGAGGTTAAGAAAATGGTAAACCAGTTCGGTACACAGCGTTACATTGCCAATCTTGGCCATGGCGTTTATCCGGACATGCAGCCGGATAAGGTAAGATGTTTTATCGAAGCAGTAAAAGAATTCTCTTCCAGCCAAAACATCTGACCCAGTTCCCTATGCCCTTAGCCAAATGTATTTTCCTCGACCGTGATGGTGTTTTAAATGAGGATCTGAGCGACTATTTACACAAACTGGAAGAGCTGGTTATCCCGGCGGGTGTTCCGGAAGGACTGCAATTACTGAAAGAAGCCGGGTATCTGCTGATCGTCATTACCAACCAGGCGGGCATTGCCAAAGGATTGTACGGACCTGACGCCGTTTATGCCATTCACGAGCGTATGCAGGAAGTGTCGGGAGGTATTCTGGACGACTTGTATTTTGCGCCTTCGCATCCTGATTTCACAGGAAAATCGCTGTCACGCAAGCCGGATTCTTTGTTGCTGGAAAAGGCGATAGCCAAGTATAATATCGATGCAACACAATCCTGGATGATTGGCGACCGTGCACGCGATATGGAGGCCGGACATAAAGTCGGCCTTAAAACCATTCATATTATTCCTGAAAGTGAAGTTTCAGCAGGAGATTTTACCGCTGTAAGCCTATTGGAAGCGGCAAAAATTATTTTAGATCTGCAAAACTAAGCGCGTACTTTTACCGCTTGCTTCTGAACTTTCAAAGTGGATCCGTAAGCCGGGCACTGATGCTTTGTGCAAGACGATGCAAAGCCGATAGTCCCGCACAGCGCTAAAAGAAAGAATACCTTTTTCATAAATTTTTTAGAGTAGTATAAGAACGTTAGTTTTTAGACTTTAAAGTTTTGGAATGAATTCGTAAGATTAACGAATTCATTCCAAGAACGTTATATATTTTGTTAATTTTTTGTTTCAGCCAGTTCTTCTTCCGGTTCCACGGCAGTTTCTTCCTTATTGACCGGCGCTACATAAGACTCGTCTTTGAATCCTAAAATACGCAGCATCGAATCGCTATCCTGCTCTTCTGCAAAAACACGGGTAGTAATCCGTCCTTCCTCATCACGGTCAATCAAAACGTGTTTTGGTGCCGGAATCAGACAGTGCTGAATTCCGCCATAACCGCCCAGCGATTCCTGGTAAGCGCCCGTGTGGAAAAATCCGATGTATTGTTTTTCTGCCTCTTCTTCGAAAATCGGCATATACAAATCGGCACTGTGCATTTCACTATTGTAGAAATCCTGTGAGTCGCAGGTCAGACCGCCAAGGTTTACTTTTTGATACGGACTATCCCAGTTATTGATCGGAAGCATGATATACTTCTGGTTCATACCCCAGGAGTCAGGAAGCTGCGTGATAAACGAGCCGTTGATCATATACCAAAGCTCTTTATCATTCTGCAATTTCTTATCGATGATCTCGTAAATGACCGCACCGCTCTCTCCTACCGTATAACTGCCGAACTCCGTAAAAATATGAGGAACCGGAACATTGTTTTTATTACAGATCCACTGAATATTTTCAATGATCTCGTCAATCATCTGCTGATAATCATAACCCGACTGCAATGAAGTCTGGATTGGAAGTCCGCCTCCGATATCGATTGAATCCAGTTCAGGACAAATTTTCTGCATTTCGCAGTATTTGAACATGAAACGGGTCAGCTCACTCCAGTAATACGCACTGTCCTTGATACCGGTGTTGATAAAGAAGTGAAGCATTTTAAGTTTAAAACGAGGATTTGACTCGATTTTATCCTTATACAATTGCTGCACATCGTTATAGCGAATACCCAAACGCGACGTATAGAACGCAAAATTCGGTTCTTCATCCGTTGCAATACGCATTCCGAAATTGACCGTATCGGCTGTCACCTGCTGCTCGTAGAATTCAATTTCTTTCAGGTTATCCAGAATTGGAATCACATTAAAGCCCTCATTGATCAGCTCGCTCAGATACTGCGTGTATAATGGACGCTTGTATCCATTGGCAAGGATAAAAGTCGATTTGCTGATTTTCCCGCGACGATACAATTCCCTGATAATAGGAATATCGAAAGACGAAGATGTTTCAAGGTGTATATTATGCTTAAGCGCCTCTTCCAACACAAAACTGAAATGCGAAGATTTGGTACAATAGCAGTAAGTATAAGTTCCCTTATAATTATGCCGTTTAAATGCATTTTTGAAAAACATATTAGCATTACCAATATGTTCACCGATTTTTGGCAGATAATTAAGTTTCAAAGGCGTACCATGTTCCTTGATGATGTCCATCAGTGGTACATTGTTGAACAGCAATTCATTTTTGTCAACGTTAAACTCCATCGTAGGGAACTCGAACGTTTGCTGAATCAGGTCAATGTAGCTTTTCATTTATTTTTTTTCGCGGTAGCTATTAGTGGATTTGAATAAATAATTGAATTTTATCTTTTTTACTTTTGATTCTCCCAGCCTCTTTCCGTCTCCTCTCATTTAATTATTTAACGGCTAACAACGGTTAAAAGAAAAGACCCGAAATTTGGTCAGAATATGTATTATTTCCAAACATCATTTGACTTTAAAACATTCCGTCACATTACTTTATCATGGATATTTTAATGTTCATACCTCAAATCCCGTGTTTGGTACTTTTTCAATAGGTTATTTTCTCTTACGGAACTTACTTTAAACTCCGGATCAAGATCCGTGATCACCAGTACTTTTAAATTATTCCGTACGACACCCTGTTGGTTTCTCTGTATTAAATCTTAATAAATTACAATTTAAAATATTTTTGTAAACAGATTTCAATGACATGGTTTACTTAAAAACCTCTTCAAAAGAACGAAACATCAAAGGTAAAAAACACACTGAATAATTTAATAATCAAGAAATTAACAAATCTTTAATTTAATGCACCCTCCCTGCTGAACCAAGTCGCTTTTGTAATTCATGAAAACTTTAAACATTATTAAAGTTTTCATAGTTTTTATCATTGGAAAATTTCAACTTTACTCTGTGAAAGAAAGAATTATAAAAGAAGCATTTAATCTCTTTTGGCGCTACGGCATCAAGAGTGTTACGATGGACGACATCGCAAAGGAACTTGGTATATCCAAGCGGACGATCTACCAGCACTATCCCGACAAAGAGGCTATTGTGGTTCTTGCCGTACAACAGGAACTGGACGTGCAGCAATGTCAGATGGATAAGATGGATGCCGAGAACCTGAACCCGATTGCGGAGATGATCAGGGCCTCGGATTATATGCGTATTTCTCTTGCTCACATGAATCCGGTGCTTTTCAACGACTTAAAAAAATATCATCCTCAGGCCTGGGATCTGTTTTACAAGTACAAGCACCAATACATTATCAAGAGTATCCGGGACAACCTTATCAAAGGGCAGCAGATGTTTTTATACCGAAAAGATATCAACGTAGAGATACTGTCGCTTTTGAGGATTGAACAGGTGGAAATGGCTTTCGACCCGACCATTTTCCCCGCGGACCGCTTCAATATGATGAACGTTCAGATGGAATTCGTACACCATTTTTTACGTGGCATATTGACGGAATCAGGGTTTGAATACTATACTAAATATACCGAAGAATCAGCAACACAAGCAAACACCCATGAAAAATGAACAATTTATTCGCAGTGGCATTTTATCGCTGGCGATGTTTTTCAGCATTATATCTGTCCGGGCACAGGATGCCAGTTATACATTACCGGAAGCTGTTGACTATGCCATCAAACATAACGTCAATATCAAAAGCGCACAACTGGATGCCGTCTCAGCCGAAGCCCGCATTGGTGAGATCCGGGGTTCCGGACTTCCGCAGGTAACCGCCAACCTGAATTTCAGCGATAACGTAATCATTCAGCGCGTATTCCTTCCGGCAAACTTTGCAGACCCGAATGCTTCACCAGACGCAGCGCCTGTGGCGGTTCAGTTTGGTGTAAAATATTCAGGGAGCGCTTCGGCAACACTAAATCAGTTGATTTTCAGCGGATCCTATTTTATCGGATTAAGAGCTGCGGCAACATATCGTGAACTTGCCAGTAAAAACGTAACACAGTCGAAAGTTACCGTGGCGGAGGCTGTCACAAAAGCTTACTATTCTGCACAGGTTGCGGAAGAGCGGGCGAAAGTGCTTGACCTCAATATCGCCCGTGTGGATTCTCTGAAACGCGAAACCGAAATCATGAACAAAAGCGGTTTTGTGGAGCTTCTGGATGTGAACCGTCTGGAAGTACAGATTAACAATCTGATCACGGAACGTCAGAAAGTGCAGAACCTGATCGAGCTGAGTTATACGCTTTTGAAATATCAGATGGGCATGCCAATGACCGAATCCATCAAACTGGAAGACAAAATCGAGGACCTGAGCATTGAAGCGTTGAAATCTGAATTTTCGGTAACGGCCGTCAATTACAACAGCCGCATTGAATATTCTTTGCTCGATACCCAGTTCAAACTTGCCGGACTTGACTTGAAAAATATCCGCAGCGGTTATCTGCCAACGGTGTCGGCCTCTTTCGGTTACGGACATAACAATGGTAGAAACAACATTCCGGATCTGTTTGGGACAAAATGGTTTAACAACTCAGTCCTTGCGATCAACGTCAACATCCCGATTTTTGACGGTTTCACGAAAAAGTATCAGGTACAGCAGAAAAAAGTGGCGCTTGATAAGGTGAAGTTAAGCCAGACTTTACTGGAACAGTCCATCGATCTGGAATCGAGACAGGCTGCCACCAACATCAAAAATGCTTATGCAACGCTGGAAACCCAACGCAGGAATGTTGATCTGGCCAAGGAGATTGTACGTGTTTCCAAAATTAAATACAAGGAAGGTGTTGGCTCTAACATTGAAGTGATCAATGCTGAGTCGGCTTTCAAGGAGGCGCAAACGAACTACTACTCCGCCCTGTATGACTTCCTGATTTCCAAAGTGGATCTGAGCAAAGCCAAAGGAGAACTATATAATGATTAGTGCCGGGCCGCCGGTGCGGTTAATGGTTAAGGGTTAATTGTTAATGGGGCGGCTCATCCAGCTCTCAATCATTAACAACCAACCACCGATTCCGACCATTAATAATTAACAATCGACAATTAACAATTACAAAAATATCTCATGAAAAAAAATATTCTAACCATAGCGATCGCTGCTGCTTTGCTGGCTTCATGCACAGGAGAGAAAAAAGACGGACTTGCGGCAAAAAAAGAAGAGCTGACCCAACTAAAAACGCAACAGGGCGAAACCGATAAAAAGATAAAAGCACTTGAAATTGAGATTGCCAAACTGGACCCTAAAAAAGCCGGTGAAGCAAAAATAAAAGCTGTAAGTGTGGCGCCGTTAAGTGCCGAAACGTTTCGCCATTATGTTGAACTTCAGGGTTCGGTAGATGCCAAAAACAATGTACTGGTTACACCAAAATCAGGTGGCGCGATTACCGCTATGTATGTAAAAGAAGGTGATTACGTGAATGCCGGTACAGCGATTGGTAAAATCGATGACAGTATCCTGCGGGAATCACTGGAAGAGATCAAAACGCAGCTGACATTGGCCAATACGTTGTTTGATAAACAAAAAAATCTTTGGGACCAGAAAATCGGTACTGAAATTCAATTCCTTCAGGCAAAAAACAATAAGGAAGGTCTGGAAAGAAAGCTGGCCACTTTGAATTCTCAGCTGGCTCAGTCCCGCATCGTTTCTCCGATGTCTGGCGTGGTGGATCAGGTGAATGTAAAAGTGGGTGAAATGGCTTCTCCGGGTGTTGGAGTCGTGAGAATTGTGAACCTGAGCAATCTGAAAGTGATGGCGAAGGTATCCGATACTTATGCAGCCAGCGTGAAAAAAGGTGACGAAGTGATCGTTAAGTTTCCCGATCTGAAAAAGGAATACAAGGCGAAAATCTCGTTTGTAAGTACAACCGTGGACCCGCTTTCCAGGACTTTTACCATTGAAGCCAACCTGCCGTCATCGAAGGAAATCAAACCCAATATGATGGCACAAATTCAAATCAACGACGCTACGAGTAAAAACGCCCTTGCCATTGACCAGAACTTTGTTCAAAGTACGGAAAAAGGAAATGTCGTTTATGTAGCGGTTACAGAAGGAAATAAAAAAGTAGCCAAGGCCAAAGAAGTGAAAACCGGACTAAGCTATAACGGAAAAATAGAAATACTGGAAGGTCTGACCGCCGGCGACCAGCTGATCACACTCGGCTATCAGGAAGTATCGGACGGACAACCTATCACGTATTAGCAGTGGGCTTGGGGGTAAAGGTATGGGGCGAAGGTCGCCCTCTGCCCGACGCCTTTACCTCACTGCCCTTCACTTTTAACTTTCTTAGACATGAAATTTGAAGAATATAAAACCCTTGGCTTTACCAACTGGTGCGTGGAGAATCGGACGACGATTTACATCTTCACGTTCATCATTACGCTGGCCGGGTTCATGGTTTACAATAACCTGCCCAAGGAGCAGTTCCCGGATATCAAGATTCCGCAGATCTATATCAATACCGTTTATTTCGGTACTGCGCCGGCTGATATTGAAAATACAATTAACAAACCGATTGAAAAACAGCTCAAATCGCTGAGCGGTGTCAAAAAGATAAAATCCAATGCGTTGCAGGATGTGTCGGTAATTCTGGTGGAATTTACGCCGGACGTGGCGGTTGAAGTCGCCTTGCAGCGTGTCCGGGATGCGATCGATAAGGCCAAAACGGATTTACCGCAAAACCTCGATACCGGCCCGACGGCGCAGGATGTGAACTTCTCGGAGTTCCCGATCATGAACGTAAACATTGCCGGTAACTACTCGCTGAAACAGTTAAAAGAATATGCCGAAGATTTACAGGATGGCATTGAAGCACTGCCGGAAATAACGCGTGTGGATATCCTGGGTGCTCTAAACCGGGAAATCCAGATCAACGTGGACCTGCCGCGTATGCAGTCAACGGGTCTTACTTTTTATGATATCCAGACTGCGATTCAGGGCGAAAACATCAACGTTTCGGGTGGTGAACTCAATGTTCAGGGGGTTCGCCGGACATTACGTGTGAAAGGTGAATATACCGATGCAACGGAAATGGCCAACATCCGCATTCGTACCGGCACCGGTGCTACCGTGCGTTTGGGCGATGTGGCAGATGTACTCGATAATTTTGAAGAACAGCAGGATTTCGCACGTTTGGCAAACAAATCAGTTATCACGCTGAACGTGATCAAACGTTCCGGAGAAAACCTTGTGGAAGCCGCAGATAAGATTGAAAATATTATTGCTGAATACAAGGAAAACCGTTTCCCGCAAGGGCTGGATATTAAAATTACTGCGGATCAATCTATTCAAACCCGCGCCGATTTGCATGATTTGATCAATACCGTTGTACTTGGTTTTATTTTCGTGGTAATGGTACTGATGTTCTTTATGGGTGTCCGCGATGCGATTTTCGTTGGACTTTCGGTGCCATTGTCTGCATTGGTGGCCTTTGTGATGATGCCGATTATCGGCCCGATGGTCGGTACTGAGTTTACACTGAACACGATCGTACTTTTCGCTTTCCTTCTGGGGATCGGGCTTGTGGTGGATGATGCCATTGTGGTTATTGAAAATACCCACAGGCTTTTCAACATGCACAGAGACTGGACCATTCAGCAGGCGGTGAAAGCAGCGGCGGGTGAAGTATTTATTCCGGTGCTTTCAGGAACGCTTACCACCATTGCGCCATTCTTCCCGCTTCTTTTCTGGACCGGGATTGTCGGGCAGTTTATGAAGTTTATGCCGCTCACGCTCATCATTACGC
Source organism: Dyadobacter diqingensis (assembly GCF_024220585.1). GTDB lineage: Bacteria > Bacteroidota > Bacteroidia > Cytophagales > Spirosomataceae > Dyadobacter > Dyadobacter diqingensis. The sequence continues at coordinate 479,009 of NZ_JAMXKF010000003.1, read as the reverse complement.
TCGGCGCTTCACTTTTTGTAGCTTATGTAATGAACCCCGTTTTTGCGGTATCCTTTATGGGTCGTCACGAAGATGAGAAAGAAGCGCACGATACCAGTTTTAAAACCATTCGCCGGCCGCTGATTATACTGGCTGTGGCGGCGGGTCTGGGTTATCTGATCGATCGTGGGGTTGGAAACTTCTTTGTTTTCATTCTGATCCTTTACATTTTCAACCATTATATTCTTACGCCGCGTATTCTGGTACCCTTCCAGGACAGACTTTTACCGGCTTTGAAAAACAATTACCGTAAACTGATCGACTGGTTGCTTCGCGGCTGGCGTCCGGTTGTGGCTATTGTTGCCATGGTGGTATTGCTGGTGTTTACCTTTGTGCTGACGGGAATAGTGAAACCACAGGTACTTTTCTTCCCAAGCGGTGATCCGGATTATGTATATGTCTATAACAAATTGCCGATTGGTACCGATGCCAAGGTAACGGACTCGGTAACGAAGGTGATCGAGCAAAAGGTTTTTGCAGTTTTGGAAAAAGAGAAAGCCATGGATATGGTGAACTCGGTGATTGCCAACGTAGGTAAAAACGCCGGAGACCCTAACAATCCTGACCGTTCTGCCACACCGCATAAGTCTAAAGTTACCGTTGCATTTGTATATGGAACAGAACGCGGCGGCCGTTCGACTCAGGTTATTTTACAGAAAATCAGGGAAGCAGTTTCGGGAATTCCGGGTGCAGAAATCTCCGTAGAACGTGAAGCCGTTGGACCGCCAACCGGGAAACCGATCTCGATCGAGATTTCGGGAGATGACTTTACCGAACTTCAAAAACTTGAAAAAACAGTACTGAAAAAAGTGCAGGATTCAGGCATTGAAGGTATCGACCAGCTTCGCTCCGACCTTGTGACCAACAAACCGGAAATCGTTATTGACATCGACCGCGAAAAAGCACAGCGCGAAGGGATCAGCTCGTCACAGATCGCCCTGGCGGTGAGAACTGCTCTGTTCGGATTGGAAGTTTCCAAGTTCCGTGACGACAAGGACGAGTATCCGATCATGGTCCGTTTGAAAAAGGATGATCGTGAGCAGATTGAAAAACTGTTGAGCCTTAACGTCGTTTATCGTGATATGACCATGGGCGGTGCCCTGCGCCAGGTGCCGATTACGTCGGTTGCCAATATCCATTATTCCACAACTTTCAGCCAGATTAACCGACAGGACCAGCGTAGGATCGTGACCCTCGGATCGGATGTTTTGCCGGGCTATAATGCCAATGAAATTGTTGCCCAGATCGAGACACTGATCCAGGAAATGGAAGTACCGAACGGTTATATCGTTAAAATGGGTGGAGAACAGGAAGAGCAGAATGAATCCATGGCTTTCCTGGGGACAGCTTTCGGAGCGGCAATCCTGCTTATTTATCTGATCCTGGCCACACAGTTTAACTCCGTGGTAAAACCGTTTATTATCTTCTTCACGATCGTGTTGTCGCTGATCGGGGTATTACTTGGTTTCATTATTTTCGACCGCGACTTCTCCATTATCATGTCGGGTGTGGGTATCATCGCCCTTGCCGGGATTGTGGTGAAAAACGGGATTCTGCTCATCGAATTTATTGAAGAGTTACGCGGGCGCGGTTATCCGATGCGTGAAGCCATCATCGAAGGCGGTGCCATCCGTCTGACGCCGGTATTGCTGACAGCCTCGGCGGCGGTACTGGGACTTGTGCCACTGGCGCTGGGTATCACTGTTGACTTTGTCGGACTGTTCCAGGACCTTGAACCCCATCTGATCATCGGCGGGCCAAGTGCGGTATTCTGGAATATCCTGGCCTGGACTATCATTTACGGACTTACGTTCTCAACCATCCTTACGCTAATTATCGTACCGTGTATGTATTATACGAACGAGCGTATACGTGACAAATGGTTTAGAAAAAGCAAGCCGGAGCCGATTAACCCAAACTGGCAGAACGAATCCATATAATGTAAAAAATTGTCAATGTTCCATGAAAAAGTTACATGGGGCATTGACAATTTTTATAAAAAGATTATTAGATTTGCAGCCCCAAATACAGCGGAAAGACATCTTCTTTCTTTCCCTGACTGGAACAAAAAACATCACGGGATGTGGCGCAGCTCGGTAGCGTGCTTGCATGGGGTGCAAGAGGTCGCAGGTTCAAATCCTGTCATCCCGACATTGATTATCAGACACTTACAAATCATTCTGTAAGTGTCTTTTTTTGTCTAGTCGAACATTTTTATTAGTATTGTTTTAGGTTTTTTGGTTTTGTCTTATTTTAGGCGATACTTTTTTCAGTTTTGCTAGCCAAAGACAATAGATTTGTGTTTCTTCACCATTGTCGTCTGAAATGTTCAAAGAAATGTCTACGCGTAAAATTATCCCATAAATGGGAAGCTGACAGAGGTTAAAATTAATTGCTTATCCAATGTAACAGGTCTGGACCTGCTATATTTAAGTGGACATTGAGTTAAGAGAAACTTTTATAACTTAACATTCATGTCTGGAGAAAGAAGAGTATTTGACAAGGAGTTCAAACTGATGAGCGTTGCACTAAGCAACACCCGCACCGACCTTAGTGCATTGGCAAAAGAATTAGATGTTCCACCGGCGATGCTATATCGTTGGCGAAGAGAGTTTTATGCGAAACAGAATGGTAGTTTTCCCGGCAATGGAAAAGTGATTTTGAGCGAAACGGAACAGGAACTGGCCCGGCTAAGCAAAGAACTCCGCGACACACAACTTGAACGAGATATATTAAAAAAGGCTGTCGGCATTTTCTCCAGGAGCGATGGCAAATATTCGGGTTCATAAAGAATCATCGGAAATTATTTCCCATCGAGAAAATGTGTATAGTTTTTAAGGTGAGCAGAAGCAGATTTTATACCTGGCTGAGAAATGAATTGTCGGACACAGCCATTGAAAACCAGATCCTTACTGATAAAATCAAGGTTATTTATGGAAATAGTAAACAAACGTACGGGAGTCCCAGAATTATTCAGGAACTGTACAAAGGTTTTGCTTACTTAGTTTGTATTAATACTATTAAAATTAATTTCACCTGAGTTAAATATGTTAAGTGGCTTGAACTTCGATCAGTCAAATACTAATTAACAATAAAAAGAATTCAAGAACTAATAATAACGATATAACATATGGAAGACCCTATTAAAGCAAGACTTAAAGTACTTATCGACAAGCGAAAGGAAAATCTTGTTACAATCCGAGAATTTGAAGGCCTGTTTTACGATTTGACAAGATCTAAATTAAAGCGCATAGTGCAGGAAATTAATCATGAAATCGAAAAATCAACAGATGATAGCTTGAGGCTATTATATGACGATCCATATGAAAATAAGAGAAACTCGTACTTCGCTCTTATACAAATGTTTGTTGGAACAAATAAGTTCGAGTTCCTCATAGATAATACTAAAAATAACCCTTCGATCAAATTTGAAGGTCAAGAATTTAATGCTACGGTAAAAGTGTCATTTAAGTTACAAAATGAAGATAAATTTAAAGATCTAAAAAATTATAAAATTCAGGACTTAACTGATATAGAAATTACAACTATCTTAATCGATTTTATAGAAAAAGTTTACACCAAATAAAATGGCAGGATCGCCAAAATTCAAAATTTTAGCAATTGATGGGGGTGGTATAAGGGGTGTTGTGCCATTGCAGGTAATCCGGTATATAGAATCAGTAACCAAAAGAGAAATTCATCAATCTTTTGATTTAATCGCAGGCACATCAACTGGAGGCATATTAGCGAGTGCACTAACGATTCAAGACAGGAGCTCTGTTGAAGCAAATAAAAGGAAATATAAATTGGATGATTTAGAAAGTATTTATAGAGTTCGAGGAAAAGAAATCTTCCCTGCGCCCTCAAACAGATTCATGAATTGGTACACTGCCTTCACTAATTGGATTCAGCCACAGTTTAATCCAAATAATTTAAACAGAGTACTTATAGAATTCTTTGGAGATGACAGGATAAGTAATTGCTTAAAACCGATATTTATAGCCTCATACGATATCCATAGAAATAAACCTGTATTCTTCACATTTCGCGAAGCAAGTCTTTTCCCAGATAGAAATTCCACTCTCGTTGAGGTCGCTAGAGCTACCTCCGCCGCCCCAACTTACTTTCCGACTTTCGATTTTCATTACGCCTCAGAAAGATTAATTTGTATTGATGGAGGTATTTACATGAACAATCCTTCCCTCGGAGCATTAGTTGAAGTATTGGGAAACGCGGACTACAAACATTACAAATTAAATGATAATGTTTTACAGATTAAGGATATTTCATTACTTTCTCTAGGAACTGGGCATAGTGATTCATTAGTTGACGGTGTTAGGGCAAATGGATGGGGTAAATTGAGATGGCTAAAACCAGTTATTGATTTAAGTACAAATGGACCTGTCAAAGTTATTGACAATCAAATGGAAACAATTTTCAAATCGTTTAGTTTGGATAGTAACTATTTGAGAGTAGATATTTACATACAAAATAAGTATTCTGAAATGTCTGATGCCAGAGATTCCACTATTGACTATTTAATTAAGGAGGCAAAATCCCAAATCTTGAACAATGACACAATGAAATTAAAAATAGATAACTTTTTGAGAGAAGCTGGGCTAATAGATTAAATAAATGCTCATAAAGTCAGATATTAAGCTACCTTGTAGGGTATTCAATGTCATTGAATTCGAACGAAATCGGCCGCGTAAGTATTCCATATTCTTTTTGAACACGCAAAGCTTCATTTCGAAATTCCTCTTTCCAATTAGAGCAGTCCAAAGCAATTAAATCTTTAGACTTATTGGTAAAGTCGTCACCCGATTCCATCCCAATTCCAATAATATATTTAGCACTATCAAAACGCAACTTAGCAACTTGAATCGAATTCTCAAGAAATTCTCTTCTCACGGTGCGATAATCGTTATATGAAGAGTCCTTCATGGGATTGTAATATGGAAATAGTGCAAACACATAAATGATTTCAGAATTTGCCTTTTGCGGCTGAACAACTCTCAACATCCGCATATTTTCTGGAACTTTTGAAAACATATCAAGTAATGCATTAGATAAATACCTCCTTGCAAATCTTGACTCCATGGCCATAAAGCGAATAGCACGTTCCGCATCTAGAAATCCTCCAGAACTAACATAATGTTGAGTTTCACTAATTGCGTGAAGACTAAATTCCTCAATGAGAGCATCCCAAAATTTACTAGACTCGTTCGCTCTTAGTTGGTTAACTCTTCGTTGATTACCCTGAAAATTCTGCCATTCTCCTTCGTCAAATAATCGGATAACTTTACTATGCCGCTCGGCTGGGTAATCAAAATCGTGCTCATCTTCATCATCTAAATTTGTCAGGTAATCCGCTAGCAATTCTTCCTCACCTAATGCCATGGTGATAAAAGTCTCTTTCATTAACACCTCTCTTTTCCTTAAATATGCTACGAAGTCGGTAACAGTACTCAAATTCTCGAGGAGAAGTTCTAGGGAAAAATCATCTAATATGTGAAGAAAGGTTTTATTACCAGAAATATCGCCAATATAGAATGGTTCAGAGTGATCTTCAACACTCTTTAACTTTGTATAAATAATATGGCTACCACTTCCACCCATTGCATCGACGCAGGCACGAGACGACCCATGAGCAACGAGCACCAAATGGAATTTCGTTTTTTCATTAAGTAAAATTGGTAGTGGGAATTTTTTAATGCATTGCGCGTCAATAAAAACCCTGTTTGGATCCCGCTTAATCCAAGACTCTGCTCCCCACAATTGCTTAGCAGATGCTAAGACAGCTTTTTTAAACCAGCGTTTCCAGTTTAATCCTGCGTCAACTGATGTCCCGTAAGCACAATGTTTATCAGAAAAAATAACAATATCATCACCAACTACAACTAGCAGATCACATAATTCTGAGCCAGGTTGGCGGTATACGTTTGCGTGACTCCATAGCGATAGAAATGTCTTATCACAAAGTGATTTAAGATATTTCTCGGACTCATTGACTCCCTGTCCCATTTGTATCAAACTGTACAGATTATTTATTACAAATGAAGATAATAAATATGGACGGATATTTGATGCTAAAATTATCGTAACTAGCTTTTCAAAATTTCTTAGGTATTTCAGTCTTAATTAGAATTTCTAACCAAAGAAAGACATAATTAGATACATAATATCCCTGTTGGGCTCGCAAATGCAACACTAGAATATTTAAATAACACTTCTCCATTTTTAGGCTTATTAAGTACTTCGCCACTTTTAAAAGGAGGAATACCAACTTCAACAATCCTTAGATATAGCCTTCAAAATCTAGTATCAATTGATGAAAATAACATAAATCTACATAAATTTTGGGTTAAGGAAGGTAATTTACCTACTGATAAATTAGCCGATTTGTCAGGTTACATAACATACTGTGGAAGACACATTTCTCAATTTTTCAAGATTATCAAGGATCTAAATAAACCTATGTTATCTGAGACCGGGCTTAAAATAGGTTGGAATGAGAAAAAACTTAAAGAATCCAAAATACTCTCTGTTACATCAATAGTGGCTTTTATTCGTGCCTATAGAAAATCCTTAGAGATATTTGATGGCCCTCAAAACTTTCCATTTTATAAAGAAAAACTAAAATCGCTTAACATTGACTTCAAGGACTACACTTCGAGCCACTGGAACTTGTTAGCTGTGGAAATAGAAAAACAGTGCTGGAATTAACTAATAAACAATCAAGTTCAAAATTTGGAATCGAGACAAAATTAAAGTCTCATTTTATCAATGTTGTCTTCTCAAAAGTTGTACTATTAAAGTATTGAAATTCTTATGTCTACATTACCATTCGAAGAAATTGTTGAAGGTCATTTACAAATTATAAGTCAAAATATTGAAAATGATCAAAAATTCAATTACCCATATACCCATCATCTTTTTAGAGCCAAATTGGACGATGATAGCTATAAGAAGATCATGAGTGAGCTAATTGTGCGACTTAGGGATAAAGGCTATAAAGTAAGTGATTGGAGAAGAATAAATGGATACAATGATTGGCCTGAATTTCATGGTGCTGCCGACTATATGTGTATAATATTACTGAAACCCGAATCCTTAGATTTAGCCAAAGAAGCTGGCTGGCGCTTTTAAAATTTACCCAATCCTCATCGATCATTAACCGAAATACGAAGCAATTCAACCGCTACGTTTTAGTTAAGAATAGAAAATACCCAGATTCCAATTTTTTTAATCAAATCTGGATTAATTTCACCCCGCCTTGTACAAAGCGCACAAAATATATTACCTTTGTATCAACATGTTCACCCCCCTTCCCGTAAGAACAGGGCGCTTAGGGTGAACTTTTTATTTTTATAGCCTCTATGAATAAGGTTCAATATTCAAAACCTCCTCTTACGTTTCAGCAACAACTTCAACAACTCAAAGACAGAGGAATGGTTTTCGAGGATGAATCGAAAGCTCTTCATTTATTAGAAACTGTAAGTTATTATCGTCTAAGTGGCTATTGGTACCCATTACTTTTGGATAAACAAAAACATTCGTTTAAACCGAATAGCAGCTTTACGGCTGCCTTTCATTTATATTGCTTCGACCGTGATCTGCGCTCTTTGATTATTTCAGAACTGGAAAAAATTGAAGTTGGTGTACGTGCTAAAATGATCTACATTTTATCTCATAAACATGACTGTTTCTGGTTCGAGGATAATACTTTATTTCGAGACCCTGTTCAACATGGAAAAACAATTATCAAAATTGGAGAAGAATATAAGCGCAGCGATGAAGAATTTATAAAAGCATTTCGTAATAAATATTCCGACCCACTTCCTCCGGCATGGATGATTATGGAGATTACTTCGTTTGGAACGTTATCAATGCTTTATAAAAATTTGAGTCCAAGTAGAGAAAAACGAGAAATTGCTAATCATTTTGGACTTTCCGATTCCGTTTTCGAGACTTGGTTACATAGCATTGTCTATTTAAGAAATATTTGTGCGCACCATACCAGACTATGGAATCGATCAATGAGCATTCGCCCGGAAATGCCACGATCTCCAAAGAAGACCTGGATTTTAAACAAAAATATCCGGAATAGCAGGACTTATTTTATGCTGTCAATGGTAAGGTTCTTATTACAGACGGTTAACCCAAATACACGATTTTCCGAAAAACTAAAAACGCTTTTGAAGAAGTATCCTAATGTCGATACCAAAGCGATGGATTTCCCTATTGATTGGGAGAATGAAATATTATGGCAATGAAGTAATTCACTTCAATCAAGAAATAAACCGGATCTTGAATAATACATCGAAAAAACAGATTTATGAAATCTGTTTTTCTAAGACCATTTGATTAGAGTCCACTACGTCCGAGCGTCCCCCGTCAGCCGTAGTCTCCAGACTACGTCCGAGCGTCACCGGTCTCCGACCGAACCACACAAAACGCATAAACACGCCGCGCCAGCGCGGGCAGCACCGCAGAGGCCTGAAAACAGCTAACGACCTTTTCCTTTGAACGCCACTTTGTCTTGGTACGCTAACCTTAGCAAAAGATGGTAAAGGTGCTCATGTGTTATTTCCGATAAGAGCCACATTGTTGGTACAATTTCATCTGAAAGTATTGTAACTTGTTGAGTGTAACAGACGACAGTAACAACATAAAACAATGCACGATTTACTATTTGACTTTATATCAAAATACATTGCTCTGACAGATGATGAAAAGAACGCTATCGTTTCTTTAGACGTATTCCGTTCCTTTAAAAAAGGAGCAACTTTACTCAAAGAGGGACAAAAGTCTAATGATGGCTATTTTGTTCTTAAAGGTTGTATCCGGACCTATTACATCATAGGCGGAGATGAAAAAACAACCGCTTTCTATACAGAGATGGAGGCTCTGACACCACATTGTGTTATCAATAAAGCCCCTTCCGAATATTACATATCTTGTGTGGAAGATACAATTCTGATATTTTCAACCCCTGATATGGAAGCTGAAATGTTTAGTAAGTTTCCGAAGTTTGAAAGCCTTTGCAGAATATTGGCAGAAGAATTTTTGGCTAAACAACAAATTAATTTTGATGAGTTTAAGACTTCTTCACCCGAACAACGGTATCTGAATCTATTACAAAAGAGACCAGACCTGATTCAACGTGTTCCGCAACACCAGTTAGCAAGTTATCTTGGTATAAAACCACAATCATTAAGCAGGTTAAGGGCGAGGATTTTGGAGAAAGATAAAGGTTAAGAATCATTTCTTAACTTAAGTGAACGTATTTAAGCTACCTGCCAATCTAATTTTGCAGTATCCTTTAACAAGAAAAGATATGCAAAAGAAAATTTTATATTTCGCCTTGATTTTAATGATGGCAAGCACGCTACAGGTTAAAGCCCAATATGCCAAAGAAGACAGTACTTATAAGAAGTATTTTATAGGCAGCACCTTGTTTATGCTAGCGAATTTAATACCGGATAACAATCCGCCTGAAATGATTTATCTGAACTTAGGTTATCGCATTACAGGAAAGGATGTGATTTCACTTGAATTTAAAACCTGGAAATATGCCTGGCCAATTGGCATTCCTTTTGGAAAATCATATGAAGCAGAAGGAGAAGGGTTTCCAGGTTATATTCGGGAACACGGAGTTTCACTTAATTATCAAAGGTTTTTATGGAAAGGTCTTTTTGCTCAGGTCGACGTGATGCCTGCTTTTCAAACTTTTGTCAATGATGGTAAAAAGATTGACAAGGGCTTTCAGATCTTCAACACTTATTCCATTGGTTATCACATTAAACTTTTCAAGGACAGGTTCTTTTTTCAACCTTCCATAGCAATGACTCATCGCCCCTATCAATCAAAAATGCCTGATTCGTTTAAACAGGTTGACGATAGATGGCCAAGAGTCTTCTTCTGGCAGCCGGGCCTTCATTTTGGTTTTAATTTTTAAAACTACAATGATCAGATGAAGGCAGTTATTTGTACCCAATACGGAACCCCGGAAGTTTTGCAAATTCAGGAAGTTTCCAAACCAATACCTAAAGACAGTCAAATTCTTGTCAAAATCGTTGCCACTGCGGCTAACTCAGGAGATGCAAGGGTAAGAAGTCTTAATGTCAAGGGATTTATGAAGTTCGTCATGCGCCTGGTATTAGGAATTTCAAAACCAAGAAAACCCATCTTAGGAACCGTTTTTTCGGGTATTGTTGAAAGCAAAGGAAATAAAGTCTCAAAATTCAAAGTTGGCGATAAAGTTTTTGGAATGACTGGTTTCAAATTCGGAACATATTCAGAATATATTGCAGTTAATCAGAACAGTAATGTACTGGAAATGCCTAAAAATGCTTCATACGAAGAAGCGGTTGCAATAATATTTGGGGGACATACAGCGATTCGGTTTTTAGAGAAAGCAAGGATTACCGAAAAATCAACCCTAAAAATTTTAATTATTGGTGCAACTGGTTCAGTAGGAACAGCAGCAATACAGGTTGCCAAACATCATAGTGCAAATATAACAGCTGTATGCAGTTCCAGAGGCCATAAACTGGTTGCCGAATTAGGGGTTAAAAACATAGTTCATTATGACAAGGAAGACTTTACAAGACGGACTGAAAAGTTTGATATTATATTTGACGCCATTGGTAAATATGGTAAGAATCAATGTAAAAATCTCTTGAACAAAAACGGTGTATATGTAAGTACTAATTTAGGCTACGCTTCCGAAAACATACAACAACTAAAGCTATTAAAAGAGTTGTTTGAGAAAGGAGAATTTACTGCTACGATTGACAGAACTTTTACAATGGAAGAGATCGTTGAGGCACACAGATACGTTGACACAGAAAGAAAAAAAGGAAATGTTGTACTAAAAATATGCGAATGAGAAGAACACCAGCCACCAGCACGTATTTCGCAAAAGTGGTGGTTCAGTGCTTCTTATGATAATTTTTCTTAAATTTTAAGTTCTATGCTTCGTATGGAATTTGGTGGAAAATCGCCACCTTCGCAAAGCCCGGAATCGTTGGGTGCGACTTTAACATACGACAGTAACAATGAAAAATATCCTATTTGACTTTATATCGAAATACGTTTCTCTGACAGAAGATGAGAAGAACGTAATCGTTTCTTTGGATATATTTCGCTCGGTAAAGAAAGGAACGACTTTACTAAAAGAAGGACAAAAATCGAAAGATAGCTACTTTGTTCTGAAAGGCTGTATTCGGACATATTATGTTGTAGATAGTGAAGAAAAAACTACTGCTTTTTACACAGAAATGGAAGCTTTGACTCCCCCTTGTGTTATAAGCAAAACTCCGTCCGAATATTATATAAGCTGCATAGAAGACAGTATACTTACCGTTTCTAATTCTGATATGGAAGCAGAAATAAACAGTAAATTTCCAAAGTTTGAAACGGTATGCAGAATATTATCCGAAGAACTTTTAGCTAAACAACGAATGGACTTTGACGAGTTTAAGACTTCGTCACCTGAACAGCGATACCTGAACTTACTACATAAAAGACCGGACCTTATTCAGCGTGTTCCACAACACCAATTAGCGAGCTATTTGGGCATCAAACCTCAATCATTAAGCCGACTAAGAGCAAGAATCCTGGAAAAAAGCAAAGCGTAACTTCATTTCTTAACTTAAGTGAACGATTTTAAGTCTATTGCCAATCTACTTTTGCAGTATCGGTTAAAGAAAAAAGGAAAGAAATGCAAAAGAAAATTTTATTGATTGGTTTTGTCTTAATGATGGCAGGTACGCTCCACCTCAAAGCACAATATGCTAAAACAGACAGCACTTACAAACGGTGGTTCGTTGGGAGCACTATATTTTTATTGGGTAATTTGGCTACTACAAACAGCCCCGGCTTCGCTCAACTCAATCTAGGCTACCGTATTACAGGAAGAGATGTAATTACATTAGAACCGAAAACCTGGAAATATGCTTGGCCGAATGGTATTCACCCATTTTTTAACAAATCATACGGAAAGCCGGAAGAAGAATTTCCGGGGTATGTTCGTGAGTATGGCTTCTCAGTGGCTTACCAAAGATTTTTGTGGAAAGGTTTATATGCCGAACTTAATGTAATGCCTGCCTGGCAATCTTTTGTGAATGGTGACGGAAATAAAATTGACAATGGATTTCAGATTTTCAATACGTACCGGGTAGGTTATCACATAAAACTTTTTAAGGATAGATTTTTTATTCAACCATCAATTGCAATAACCCACCGCGCTTATCATACAAAAATGCCTGATGGATTTAAACAGTTAGACGATAAATGGTCGAAATTTGTCTTCGGAGAACCGGGATTTCATTTTGGGTTTAATTTTTAATAACCTTTCAGTGCACTAATAAAACTGCCTTTAACCAATAATAATAAAAGATAAAACAGCAACCACCAACAGGTGTCTGGCAGAGAAGCAGGTTCCAACGTTTGGCGTAGTCCCACGGGGAGCGTAGTCTCCCACGTTGGCGTAGTTGGTAGTTGGGCGTAGTAGGTAGTTGGGTAGTCGGTAGTTGGGCGTAGTCTCCAGACTACGTCCGAGCGTCGCCGGTCTCTGATCGAACAACAAAAAACGCATAAGCACGTTGAGCCAGCTCACGCATGTGTTCCCGCAACGCCGGCGGTTCGAGTATGGTGACAGCCCCGGCAAAAGGTAACAACCAGGTAGCGAGGTAAGCCAATGAGCCGATCAGAAATGTCATATTCACGCTGCCATCCGTTTGAGGCTCGTCGTGTGTCCATCCATAGTGGTGTTTGGTATCCTGCAAGTGCTGCGCCAAAGCGGGCAGCGCCGCAGAAGCCTGGAAACAGATAACGACCTTTTCCTTTGAACGCCGCTTTGCCTCATCTGCCCAGTATTGCTGCAAGGTTTCGGGGCGGGCAGTAAAAATTTCTTCACACAATAATAAATGCCGGATACGGTCGAGGCGGAAATCCCGGAATGCCTGTCGCAGCCGGCAATACCCCACCACATGCCAGTGCTGGCTCAGATAAAGACCGATGGGCTCGATTTCACGATCGATTGGCAAATCGCTGTCGGCAGCGCAGTACGAAAGATGCACCACACGATGGACCGTAACGGCAGCAACCAATTGCTGGTAAGCATTTGAATATCCGGGCTGACTGGCCGGTTCCAGCACCTGAATATGGGGTGTGAGCGTTTCCAGGTGATCCCGGTCGGAACGCCGTAGTGCAGCCCGCAACTTGTCCATTGCGGCGGCGGTGCGTTCTGCGGTGGTCGCGTCAGTACGCTGGGCGGCGAGCTTTTCAGCGGTCAGCAGAGCAATCGCTTCCTCGCGTGTGAACATCACAGGCGGCAGCCGGTAACCATCCAGCATGGCAAAACCTTTACCTTCCAGCGTCACCACGGGAATCCCTGCACTTTCGAGCGTTCGTATGTCGCGGTAAATGGTACGGGTACTGACCGAAAAACGAAACGACAACTCTCTGGCCGTCAGCACCCGCTTTGTTTGAAGCAAGGTAAGCAGCGCCACCAGACGAGAAAGACGGGTTACTTCGGGATCGATCATGCGTTAATTAGGGCTGGCGTAACAACCAGACTATTTTTTTGTCCACTGAATAACTTTGGGTTTCAGATTCTGAGCTGCAAGCGTTACAATTTCCGTGATGCGGTTTTGCCGGGTTTCCGCCCGTTTGGCCTGAACGAGCCATTGCAAAATATTCCGTTTGTCGGATTTGCTCAAACTTAAAAAATAGCTTTTTGCATTGGGGATTTTTTGAAGCTCCTCGTCCAGATCAGCAGGGATTATCAGCTCTTCAGCTTCATCCAAAATCGTCCAGGAGCCATTTTGCTTTGCGGTTTCAATACAATCAAAACCTGCCTGTGTTATCAATCCTTCATCTGTGAGTCGCCGGACTTTTTCCTTATTTATTTTCGACCAGACACTTTTTGCTTTTCTCCTGCTAAAAAAACGCATAAACCTTTCCTCGTCCAGAGGTTTCGCGATGCTGTCTATCCAGCCAAAACAAAGTGCTTCGTCCACGGCCTCACTCCATGTGATTGTCGGCAGGTTGGATTTATTTTTGTAGAAAATCAGCCAGACGGATTTTTCCTGCTCATGGTGCGCCTCCAACCATGCTCTCCATTGCTGCCGGCTGACCGGACAAAACGTTTTGATCTCACTTTCTGTCATTTCCCTCTGGCGTATTTCCTCAAAAATAACACTTAACCGGATGAATAACGCTCAATCCTTATTTCATCGCTACTAAAATGATACAGACCAACACGATACCAACAAAATGATAGGTGCCGCTGATCAGGCCATAAAGCAATGGCCGTGGGATATTGGGGTTGATCGCGATATTGACCGTATTGGCAACCAGGAAGCCTAAGCCGATAATGGCGGCAAAGATCAGCGCATCTTCATACGAATCAATCTTTAATGCATAAATCAGGATTGCACTGGCAACCGTAATGACCAGACAGCACAGCGCCGGTCCGATAATAAAAATAGGCGCGGGGTTTTGTTGTATCTCATTTTCCCTACCCAATGAAGTTTTGTATTGCCTGGCAAAAAGCAACGTGAACCACAAAGCGCCGAGAAGAAAATACGGTACAAATGCGAGTAAAACATTTAACCATGCGATTTCTGCTAATACATTGAACATATCTGTTTTCGTTTATTGAATGATTATTATTACCCCACAAAGGAAAACAGCAGTTGTGACAGCCTTATGTCATAGGTAAATCCGGTACGATAAAAATTATCATCTTCCACTGAAATACAGGCAAGCATCGGTTCGGCGCAGCATCAGTTAGTCCGGTTGGAAACAACTGGACACGTTGGACATAGTCTCAGTTTGAGCGACCGTTGGGCGCAGTCCGCAGTTGGGCATAGTCCCACCGTCGGGCATAGTCCCACCGTTGGGCGTAGTCTCCAGACTACGTCCGAGCGTCATCGGTCTCTGACCGATCAACAATAAAGATCCGAATTCCCAAAAGGGCGCAGCCCCAAGACCACGCCCCAACTCCCCACCTCCTACTCCTTCACAATCTTCCATGAACTTTTCCGTCCCTTCTCATTCAACCGTAAAATGTACAGCCCCGGGGATAACAGATGCAGATCAATTTCAATAAACATGGTGTTTGACGCTTTTTGGATTCCGTTCTGAAATAATTTTCCATTGACACCATAGATACTCCATTGAAAAGGCTCTTTCCAGGATCGTTTATTTTTTAACAATAACAGGCCCGAGGACGGATTTGGGTAAACTGCTATTCCGGAAGACGGCGGCTCACTGCCTACCACCAGCGACACCGTCACCGTGCGTTTTCCCCCAATGGTTCCATACCCGCATACATTACGGACGGAATCCAGCGAGAAGACCCGTTCCTGCCCGATCAGCAGCATCCTGACCAATATGGCCTGACTCGTATTTCCGCTGAGTGTATCGGCGCCATATTTGAGGTAATAATACACCGGCAAACTTCCCGTGAAGCTAAACTGAATCTTTACTTCCTCAGTATTTATAATTGTTTCCTTATCCAGGACAAAACTTCCGGTCGCGGTTTTATGAATGGGAATCATATCAGAATTATTCTGTGTAAAAACCAGTGGTGAATCCAGAGCTTTCACCCGGATGCGGTACCGGTCTCCTTCCGGAATAGTGCCGGGCAGCAAGGTACGAATGGGACTGGCATTTCCATTTCCCAAAACAACGGGCGTATTAAAATTCCCATTCTGATCAGAAAGTTCAACGGAATATGTCATTTTATCATCGGGCCCTACCACCGTGTAAGCCACCGAAAGCGAATCACCGGTACAAAGTGCTGTTCTCGATGCAACGGTTATTCTCGACACGTTTGTTACTGTCAAAACAGGCTCTTTAACAACCACGTGAACACTGCCCGTTGCCTGCCCTGTCCCGCAACTGTTGGAAACCGTTTTCAGCGAATATGTCTGTGAATTAACCGGTTTTACCTCAATAGATTTTTCCGCAACAGTAGAATTTCCGCTGCTGTTATCCGAAAGCACATAACTCCACGGCCCCTCTCCTTCAAATTTCACCCCTATTAAAAATGGCTGTCCTTTCCATATGGTGGCCGTTTCAGCCGGAGCAATCGTCGCTTTCGGAAGGGCCTTGATCTGGATTTCTGAGCTTTCGAGCTGATCCAGATACGCACTTTTCGTCACGATTTTGATCCTGTATTTTCCAGCCTCCATATTACCCGGAAGTTTTGCTGCGATAGGCGAACGAACGCCTTCGGCCAGCGGTACATCTCCTGAGGCAGTCACCAGACGAGCTTCATAAACCAGGGGAAAACCAGACTCGTTACCAACCGCCGTAAACTGTACCCGCACGGAATCACCGGCGCAAAATTGTGGTGCTTCAACAGAGGTTTTGGCAATTTTGAATTGCTTCGATGCTGGCGGAGGTGCCAGCGTGGCTGGCGTACTGATCAATTGCGCATCAAAAGTAAAGGGGTCCAGGCTCGGATTGACCGGAAATCCTCCGCTGAGCATTGGCGTTAAATAATAACTCACCAGTATGTAATTGACACCATAGTTAAATCCTGCATTACTCAGCGTATAGACAATTTCCTCCCTTCCTCCCGCAATGTCCTTCGAAGACGTGCCTTGGATGACAGCCTCCTGCCCGTTGATCAGGATCGTCTGTAAACTGGTGGTGTAGGATTTTCTGGTTGCCAGGTTTTTGTCCCGTTGCAGGGTAAGCTTAAAACTGGCATAAGTAGCAGTAGAGCCAGTTAAAATAAAACTTCGCCTGAACCACAGTTTTTCAGCTGGCACAAAAACCCGCTCAATCAACGCATTGGAGAGCTTGAACCCCTCATCCGTGTGTCCAAGACCGATAATTCCTTTTCCAGGCATTTCAAAAGCAGGAGCAGAAAAAGTCCAGGAGACCACGCATTGTTCATTCAGTTTAACCCCCTTGGTTGAAAAACCTGCTGATAAAGGAAACAACCATTCCGAATGAAAAGGGATCACGGTATCACCCACCACGGTACCTCTTGGATTGGTGACATTGACGATAAACGTATCGGCCAGGTATCCGTTTTGATCCCTGACGTAAAAAGTGCTGTTACTGTTTGGCCCCATGCTGAGCTCGCGCACCCCGGAAGCAAGCAGCTGAGTAGGCTGCGCAGACGAATACCAGCGATAATCACCAATCCAGGAGGCCTTCAGATTGACCAGATCTCCTCCATTCTGTGAAGTAATGGTCGTTTTTTTGTTCACATCCTTCATAACGACAAAGGAATCAGCTATGACATAGTTTGGCGATACGTCTGATTCCTTTATAAACTTCACGTCGAGGCGGTTTTCCTGAAAAAAAAGTTCGACAGATCCTCCTTTGGTGTGATAAAAATCGGTTGTATTATCACCCGTCAAATTGTCCATAGGAGGCGAAGTGTCAAAGGGAGGCGTGGAAATACTTGGGTGTT
Source organism: Dyadobacter diqingensis (assembly GCF_024220585.1). Classification (GTDB taxonomy): domain Bacteria; phylum Bacteroidota; class Bacteroidia; order Cytophagales; family Spirosomataceae; genus Dyadobacter; species Dyadobacter diqingensis. The sequence goes on along the minus strand of NZ_JAMXKF010000003.1, from coordinate 461,521 downwards.
TGACTTTGGCAGGATCATCGTAACCGGAGTCATTTACATAAACATTGGTACCGTTGTTGTTAACATTACCAAAAAATCCTCTCCCGGCAGATCCTGACAAAATGTAAGAGTAGGCTGTTTCACTATTTGACTTAACATATGGAGGCGAAGCCGGATATCTACCCAGATTATTTCCTGTTTGATACGAATCGGTAGTACGTGCCGCATTCCCCTTCTTCCGGATCATCCCCGCCCGTAAAAAGGCATGCGTATGAGATACCAGCAAAGCATCTACATGAAATTCAGGCCTTTCCAAAATCGGCAGCAATTTTTCCCTTACCCTGGTCAAATCCTTTTCATCAGGAAAATGTCCGATAGTAGAAAACGGTGGCAGGTGAAAAGTAACGACTGTCCATTTTTTTGTATTTGCACTTAAATCCTTGATTAACCACTTAACCTGTGGCAGATTATCGATGGATGTGTTAAAATTATAATCCAGCGCAATTGAGTTTTTACTCAAAATGTCATAACCTCCAAAGTTGGATGTTAACCAATTATCGCTAATATTTTGAATTTCAATGAGTGGTGGATTCAAAACTACAAAATGGATATCTCCCTGATTGAAAGAATAATAACCCTTTTTATTCAACGTAGATTCTCCTCCGATTTGGGCACTGTCGGGGTACGCAAATGTTGAAAAACTGGCCGCGGTTTGTTTGTGGTATGCTTTTCTGACATAATAAGTTTTGCCATCACTATGCACGTAGTTGGGCTCAGGCTCATAGTCATGATTCCCAATCACTGTCCAGGAAGGTATGTGGGAAAGAAGCTGCTGATCATTCGGTCGGTTATAGAATCTAAAAAGGGTGGTGTCCAATGCTAGCTGAGTTCCCTCATAGTCCTGCGTATTTGAATTGTCTCCCAAAAATACAATACCGTCTACGTTGGGATTATTTTTGGAATTCAGGTACGCCAGATAGGCATTCCGCACTTTAAAAGGCCTGGGATTCAGATAGGTTCCCGCTCCCGAGTCACCCAGCAACCAAAAACGCAACGGATGGCTTGTGTCCGTGGGAGAAGGCAGGGTGCGGAAATAGTTAACAACCGAATTGTATTGCAATAACTGAAAGCTGTTGCCACTGTTATAACCCACGCTATAATAATATTTCGTGTCCGGATTAAGATTTTTAAGTAAAACACTATGCATCGTATCCCGGGTTGCTACGGAAACTTCGGTGTAAGAAGCCAAATCCGGACTGGTGCCATAGCGAACTGTTGCGGTTGACGCTACATTCGTGTACCAGCGTACCGTCATCTGGTTATAGGAAGGGAGTTGCAGATATGGATACCTGGAAAGCGAAATGGGCGTTACATCCGCTTCCAGCTGAAGATCAAAAAGGATATCAGTACTCCCGGAGTTATTTTGGTGCAGCTCTACGGCAATGATATTGTTTCCTTCCTGAAAAAGCGACGAGTTCAGTTTCATATCAATAGTGAGTGAATCTCCCGCTGTGATGGTAAACGGATCGCTTGAATTCGCGTTCATATTTTTACGGGTCGCTTCTACGCCGTTTACATAAATGACGATGCCATCATCGAGATAAGCCCTTAACCGGTAACTATTCTTTGCAGCCGCGTTGGTAATGTTGACCGTTTTACGAAAATAAAAAACCGGGTGATTAGGCGTGTTGTTATTCGGTCCCCGTTGCAGGAGTGTCCGATAAAAATGATTTCCAAAGGCAAACGGCGCCGGTCTGTAAAGCCATCCGCTGTCATCAAATCCAGCTAAACGCCAATTATTTGTATTAAAAATGGTGCCATTATCCAGATATTTCCAGTCCGACTGGTAAGCAATAATCGTTTCAGCCTGGCTTGTTAACGTAATGAATAAGAGGATCAGGAGGGATGTCCTGCGAAAAATGGAGGCGGATCGAGAAGCAAGAAGAGAATAGAGGTCAGTTCCCATAATACATAAAGTTTAAATGGATACCATTCTCTAATATAAGGATTTTCAAGGAGAAAAGATATGATAAATGTAAGTTTATTCGCTTAAAATGAGCGGTTTATAGCGATTTTCTACACCAGTATAAACGTGGTTCCTTCACATGCTTATCACTCTGTTTTTTATACCCGTTTAACCCATTTAATCAGGCTATCTTAATCAGCTATTCAGCATAAAATTACACACGCTAAAACATTCATTATCAACAAAAAAAGACAACAAATGCACCCACTATATACTTCATTCATCCTAGAAAAATGAATAAAACACGAGATGACCATAATCTTTATACGTACCTTCGGCATAGTGACTGGTCAGGTTGTTGGATCGCGTAGCGCTAAACGTAGTCTCGGGTAGCTAGGCGTAGCCTCGGACAGTAAAACGTAGTATTAGGCTGATGGGTAGTGTCAGGCTGTTGGGTCAGGCTGTTGGGCGTAGTCTCCAGACTACGCCCGTGTGTCATCGGTCTCCGACCGAAATATCCAGCCGTCAACCTCAATTACCCAGCGGTAAACAAACTTCGTGACACCCCACTTAACTTTGCAAAGTCAATTCCATACCGGAGAAAGCAGTTGTACCTCTCTTGTCCGACGGTCAAAAATGATACCTCAGACAGACGAATAAACCAATTCGATTTCAATGTTCACCTCCCGTGCTTCAATGATCAACCTTATGGCGCTTACTAAATGGCTGAGTATTTCCGCACTTTTGGGCTGCCAGTCCATTGATAAAACCATTACCAGCGGTCCGTTTACGATTGAGCGGGTTATCAAAAAGGAGTCAAACGGATCGTGGTATAACAATGGCACCAGTCCCTTCGCGACAGACAAAGCCATTTATTACCAGATCAGATACAAGGGCAAAAAGATAAGTCTACGCAATGGGGAATCGGACGATAAACTGTTTTACAAGGCACTTTTCCTGAACCATTCTGGTAAACCTGCGATCCTGGCCGGATCTGCCGCCATGTATTTGCTGACAGAAAAAAATGGTCAGCTAAAATCGGAGCTGCTGAGTTACAATAAAGATGAAAGTGGCAGCTATCAATGGCTGGATAGCGAAAATAACCAACCGGGTTATTCTTACAAGGCTTACAGTCAGCCCGCAGCAGAGGACAATGGATATCTGGATGGAGGAAAATTTCTGCTCGTCAATAACAATTGCGTGCTTGATGTGGTTACACATCGTTTTTACCCGTTTGAAAAGAACAGCTACGAAGCCCATCTGAAATCCGGCGATTTTTTCTCAGAACATGAAATAGCGGCCGGGTTTTCGCCAAATCGTACGCAGGTTGTTTTTGTTGGGTATAAAAGAAAATCGGATAACCACTTAAAACATATCTACGGCCTTATCGTGGTCGATTTCATCCATCAAACATTGACTGCCGTCCCCTTTGACCAGAATCAAACACATTTTATACCCGAACATTGTAAACACCCCGAATGGCTTCACAAACATTTCGAATGGGTTGTGGACGAAAATGGCAGGGAAAAGTTAATAGCACGAAAATCTGAAAATGACTACTGGAAAGGTTATTTCAGCGGTGATTTGCCTGGCACAGCCGCAGAAGACGATTATTATTCCTTACAGCCCGTCAAATCATCCATTGTTGAGACATTGAAAGATTACCTCATAAAAAAATGGAATGCAAGTCTGATCGAAAGCCGAAAGTTTGAAGATTCTGCAACCTTAATTTTCAAAATCGGGAAAGCCGAGATAACCTTATTTGACAACATCCGTCAGGAGAAAAAAATCAGCTTATCCACAAGTCTGGCAAGCAATACGGCAGAAAACAGAGCATTGGTCCGTCAGATCGGAAAAGATTTAAATGCGCAACTGGCATCAGGCCAGTTCAGGGAATATTTTGATGTATTTGATTAAAGAAAAACAATGCAAAAAAATAAACTACATCAAATATTGTCATACATGAAATGGTTAAGTCTAGTGACAACCTTGCTCGGCTGCGGATCGGGCACGAAGAAAATAAGTGATGGTCATGCCGCATCCGGCCCCTTTGAAATCCGCTGGGACGTAGAAAGCAGCCGTTCCGGCGCATGGTTCAATAATGGCGGCGACTTTAATGCACAACAATATACCTCCTATTTCAGTGTTTATTATAAGGGCAAGCTCATCGAAGTACCCACCAAAAAGGAGAATGCCAAATCTTTCTGGCAGGCTTTATTTTTGAAAGATGCCAGTCAGCCGGCGATACTGATCGGCACACACAGCATGTATCTCATTACTGAAAACAATGGCGCGCCCAAAGTTACACCACTTCACGAGCAGGACGGCAATTTTGCTACCTTCCAATGGCTGGATAGTGATAATGGACAACCCGGACCAGCAGAACGGGTTTATCTGGGCGACGATTCGGCCCGGGATCGTTTTTTATCGGGCGGAAATTATCTTATGGTTAACAATCAGGTAGTACTTGACGTTAAAAACCTGAAAATATACCCCATTGAAGTGAATACGTACGAGCGTGTTAAAGCACTGGATGACTACAATGCCTATAATTCTCAATTGATTGGCTTGTCTCCCGGCGGCACGCAAATGATCATGATCGGCAGCCGAAGCAATCCCGAAAACCAATTGTTATTTCAATATGCACTCGTGATGATCGACTTTCTTACCAATGAGGCCTATGCGGTGCCCTTTGACAGGACCGAAACAAGGTTCTTTTCTATATGGGATGGCACACCTGCATGGCTGACAACTTATTTCGAATGGAAAAAAGACAAAACAGGCCGCGACCAACTCGTCAAAAGAACTTTTGATAAATTGCCAAACTGGCAAGGTCGTTTCAGCAATGACCATTTTACGGGAAAAGTGTCGCAGTACAAACTGATTCCGGTTAAAGCATCTATGCTGGAAGCTTATTTTGAATTTCTGAAAACTCATTACGAAGTAACCGAGGTACGCCGCAAAGAAATGCCGGACTTCGGGACAAAAAGCATTCACTTAAAAATAAACGGGACCGAACTTTTGCTCTATTTCCAGCAAGAAGAACAGTCATTGTCGCTAAGTGGGAATGCAGAAGGCGTGATAGAACCTTTTGGAAAAGATTTTGACGCGGAAATGGCAAAAGGAAAATACCAGGAGCATTTTGACAACTTTAAATAAGTCATAAAAATCCGTCAGCCTTTGTTTTTCTGCCTCGACCTTTTTAGAAACCTCCACGGTGCAATCGCTAACGCAAACAGCCCGACCAGTATCAGCGCGCCTTTCCAGTAGCCGGAAATTCGTTTAAATTTTACACTGCCATTTGGTAAAACTTCATAAAAAAGGCCAAATCTTTCGGTTTCAACCATTTCTTCCCGAAACGGCTCGGCTTCACTAAACCATTCTTTCGTGATAACTTTCCCGCTGGTATCAATATAGGCGTACTTATTGTTCAGCTGTATCATCGCCACGCCGTGTTTGAAGTACGATGCAGACTGATACATAATCGGCGTTGTTATTTTTCCCGTCGTGTCGATATGGCCAAACTTACCATGCAACGAAACAGACGCACGATTTTCATCCATAAAACGCCCGGCATAATCATACAAAAACGGGATAACCGTTTCGCCCTTTTTATTGATACAGCCCCATTTTCCATTTTTCTTGACCCAGTAACGCCCCAGAGACGGTTTCTGTGTATCGTCGTAAAGAAACGGAATTACAATCTCGCCGGTTTTTGAGCTGACATAACCAAACTTATCACCGTATTTCACCCGCGCTAACCCTCGTCCTGAATGTTTGTAGATCAGATCGATATCATCCAGCGCCACAGGTACGCGTAGTATCAGGTTTTTATCGACAATCCCGAATTTCCCCTTATAATAAAACCGGAAAGGTTCCTTCGCTTTTTTGATATCAGCCTCGGTATATCGGCCAAAATTCCAGCAAAGCGTTGTCAGATTGCCATTTACATACCATATAAAATCCTCCTGACAATCGTGGTTGGCTACGTAAGAAGCGGTTGCATTTTCAATTAGAAAATCCCGCGTAAATAACTTCACCGGCACTTTATAAATTTCCTTTCCAAACGTATCCAGGTAAGAAAGTCCGAATTGTTTGCCGACCGGATAAATAACGTAGGTAATTCCATCGCGAAATTCCCCTCCACCATAATAAACCGGCGGAATCACAATTTTACCTGCCTTGTTAATGTAGCCATGCATCCCGATCGCCCCCCTGTGATTTTCAAAGGGGACGAACTCCGCCAGGCCATTTGAGAATTTGCCAATATCCCGGTATGCAGGCGTAAGTTTTTTCCCGTTTCTATCGACCAGATAACTGCTGTACTTGACGCCGGATTTCTCTATGCTTTTTACTACATAAACGTCTTGATAAACCTGATGCTCATTATACTTTTCAAGCCAGGCAGGCTTGTCGGCAAGCGCTTTACCAACGCTAAAAAAGTTGAACAACAATATCAAAAACAGCAAAAATGAAGTATTCTTAACAATCATATGGTTTCTTTTTTGGCAAATCAGGCTATTCACATCCGGGTTAAAATTATAACTAATAAATTAGTTATAATATATTTTCAGGAAATGATTTTCAGCAAGACCTTAATAAGGTGGTAAGTTAATTTACTTTTTTGTAAAAAAACCATCAAATCAAGCACGCAGGCTCGTTTTGATGGTTCATTTGTGAATAAGCTGCCTTGACAACGGACAGGATAACCGATTTTATATTGTTCTGATATTTAACTTAAAGAGATCGTTCTGAAAGTTTTTACATCCTGCGTGTTCAGTTCAATGTCTTTGATCTGTTTACTACCTCCTTCGGTTAAAATTAATTTATAAGAGCCGTCGGGAAGTGCGTTCAGGTCAAAACGCGTGCGGGTGGCTCCATCCTCTTTTTGTATTGACTTCGTTACCAGGGTATGGCCAAATTCATCAATTAAAGTAAGCGATGCTGTTTTGGGTGCAGACTTAATAACAACAACATCCACTTTTCCGGTACTTGTTTCGGCTACCATAAATCGGGGATTTTCAGTTTGATTCACTGCAATGGAGCGTGTGGTTGTCGATTGTGCAAAACTTGCGGATGAAATAGCAAGTGAGCATACTGCTACTACGGATGCGATAAGCGTTTTCATGGTTCTGAATGTTTTAAGGTGATCGTTTTTGTTTCTCAGCAGCAATTTGCTCCTGACTTCTGATACAAGAATACGACGTTTCGAACCGGTGTAAAAACGAAATCGACGGAGAGCCAAAGAATCCCGGTAGAGAGCAATAAAATACGTAAATAACTAAAAACAAGGAAGTTAATAACTTAAAATAGCAATTAATAGACCAAAAACGGCAACTCATAGACCGAGACGGTTGATTCATTGATTTTACAATGATATTTATGTGATCTTATTGTTATCAAGTTACCAATTTATAACTTAATGTTACTTATTTATCAGCCCGAATTTTACAGACATCAGAACCGCCTGACAAAATACAATACACTATCTGTGAGTTAATTAATATATAAAAAAGGGTCAATTCTCTTCTCGTTTCAGAGATAAAAAAAGCAAATACTAGCGCCTTCCAATAATTCCAAGTGTCCTGGTAGTGAATTTTTTTCGCAAATAATCACTTTATCAGGTATAGTATTTTTCATTAAAATCGGCACGAAGGCTCATATCTGTTTTTTCAACCCCAGATAGACGTTTCTGACAAATGCATATTTTAGTAACCCGGACTGATGCTATCGGCGATGTTGTACTGGCACTCCCACTTTGCGGCTATTTAAAAAAAACGCTGCCTGATACGCGTGTTTCAATTTTAGCCAGAAGTTATACCCGGTCAGTTGCCGAAGCAAGCAATGCCGTCGACCATTTTATTAATTACGATGACATTCTTGCTTTGCCTGAAAATGAACAGGTAAGCCTGATCAAACAGTACCAGTTTGATGTAATTCTGCATTTGAAAACAGAGCGTCATATTACGACTCTTGCGAAAAAAGCCAGAATTCCGATTCGTGTGGGCACCATCAGTAGGCCTTATCATTGGGCAAACTGTAACCGGTTTGTCTGGCTGCGACGTAAGGTTTCCGATGATCACGAGGGTATTCTTCATTTCCGTTTGGCGAGGCCTCTTGGTATTAGAAATGCCCCTGATAACATATGGGAGTATTACCAGCTGACTAAATATACAGCGCTGCCCGAAGATTTTTCGTCACTTTTAAACACGGAAAAATTCACCATTATCCTTCATCCCAAATCACATGGCAATGCACTCGAATGGGATTTGAAAAGGTTTTCCGAACTGATCGGTTTACTGGATAAAGATCTGTACAGAATATTTATTACCGGATCAGAAAAAGAACATGGTGAATTAAAACCATGGCTGAAAAGCCTGCCTGAACACGTTATTGATATGACCGGGCAACTTTCATTAAGTCAGCTCATAACTTTTATAAAGAAAACTGACGGTTTGGTTGCCGGGAGTACAGGTCCGGTACACCTCGCTGCGGCCTGCGGAATCAATACGCTGGGTTTATACCCGCATATCCGGCCAAAACATGCCGGTCGTTGGGGGCCCATTGGCCCAAAGGCGGACTATATTGAAACAACCACCGAAACACTGGACAGTATTTCAGCAACAGCAGTTTTTGAGAAAATCCGGTCGTGGCAGAAAATGTAAGGACATTCTAAATACCGATAAAGCTTCAAACCCATCCTGAACAGATGTTTTGAAGCTTTAGCAATATTTAAAATCCTGAAATTTTATTGCGAAATCAATACTTTTTGATTGACCACTTTGGTATCGCCTTGCAAACGTACGACATACATACCCGCCGCCATTGCTCCGACCGGCACACCGATATTGCCTGTTTTATTGGTGATATCCTGCTTTAATAAAACGCTGCCATTAACGCCTACCAATTCAAGTGATTTGAATGGTTCTTCAATCAGGACATTCATCATCCGGTTATCAATAAAAGATGGCCGTACAAAATTTGCGCTCAGATTATCACCATTCCGGTTGATGCTGATGATTTTTGAATATTTATAACTATCGTCCCGATCTACCATTTTCAGCCGGTAGTACATCGTGTTTCCGATCATCGTGTTATGTGAAAAATTGTATAAACCACCATTGGAAAAACTTTGTGACATAACGGTTCCAATTTTATTAAACTGTTTGGCATTGGTGCTGTATTCGACGTCAAATTGTCGGAAGTTCTTCTCCATAGCGGTTTTCCAGCTCAGCTGAACGCTCTCAACGCCGGGCCTTGCTGTAAAACTTACCAGTTCCACCGGCAGAGGGGCAGCAGGTGACAATGCATAGATAGTTCCTGCATTCAAACTCACAGCGAAAATTTCTCCGTTTTCGGCTTCGCCAAAATCCGAGAGTCCTGTGTAAATGGATGTCTGAATCGTGGTGGTCATTTCAGGATCATTCACCGGGCCAATAATATGGATATCGCCGGAGAAGTAGTCCGCACCCACATAGTAACCCTGCATCAATGGTTCTGCTATCCCCCGGTAGACCACGCCTCCCACCACGGATCGCCCCGCTTCCGAACCGGTCGCGTAGGTGTGCACAGGGAAATGAAACTGGGCTATCGGCGGGCAGCCACCCGTTATGTGAGCATTATCACCTTCATAACAGCGCCAGCCAAAGTTCGCACCTAGGGCCGTTGTGGCCGTTTTATGATTGATTTCTTCTTCCGCTCCCTGCCCTACATCCCCAATCCACATATCGTTTGTCTGGCTGTCGAAACTCCATCGAAACGGATTCCTGAGCCCAACCGAGAATATTTCATTTTTAGGTACGTTGCCGGCAGGATATGGATTACTGGCTGGATTGGTATAAAATGGAGCTGTTGCGGACGTATTGACATCGATACGGAGAATTTTACCAAGCAGAACGGCGGTATTTTGTGCATTATTATTGGGGTCATTGCCGCTTCCCCCGTCTCCGGTCGAAAGGTACAGATAACCATCAGTACCAAAATGGAGCTCGCCGCCATTATGATTTGCCTGTCCGGGATGCGGAATTGTGAGCACTACAACGCCGGAAGAGGCATTGGCAACATCCGGATTTGCACTGACCTGAAACCGTTTAATTTCCAGATTTCCCTCTGCATTGACATAGTACACGAAGAAAAATCCATTGGTTTCGTAATTCGGATGAAACGCCAGACTTAACAAGCCTTGCTCACCTCCTGTTAATAATCCGGTAACGGTCAGGAAAGTACCCCGGTTGACGTAATTATCATCATACACCAGAATCGTTCCACCTTTTTGAACGATAAAAATACGGTTAGAACCATCCCCTGCATGTACCAGCTGCATGGGAGAACTTAATCCAGTAATAACGGGGTCAAATTCGATCGTTGGCTGGGCATAGGAAACGCCCAGACTTAAGCAGAAAAACAGCAAAACATGAAAACACGCCTTACTGTACGTTGAGTCAAATTTTTCCATGGTTTCTGAAATGTTTTAGTGAGAAACACTCGAACTAGTTTGTAAAACTAGTTCTAAAACTTTCATGCCAGAGGATATTTTTAGGTTGAATTTCAATAAGTTAACACTAAAAAAATTGAAATTATCAGCTAAAAAATGACTGCATGGAATCTGATTTTCTTAACATGTTCTTCAAACGTGTTAAAAAAATGATTTTTTCTTAACACGTTTGAAGAACATGTTAAAAATCACCCTAATAATTAACGTATTTGCGAGGCACCAGTATTGACGCTAATTAACAATTTATAGAGGGCAACGTTGATGTAATAATTATCCTTTCCCAATTTAACTTTACTAACTAAGCCTATTCTCGCAAGCTCATCGAGATACTTAGAGGCCGTTTGCCTGGATACAGACAATTCCGACAACACAAACTCAATTTTTGTATACGGATGACGGAACAGATTATTCAGCAAGTCCTGGCTATAAATCTTTGGTAATTCGGTCCTCATTCGTACTTTGTAGTTCTGCATTTCTGTTTTAATGCCGCTTATTAAAACAACAGTCTGTTTGGAGGTACTTTCAATGCCATCCAGCATAAATAGAAGCCATTGCTCCCAATTACCTGTATCACGGACTTCCTGAAGCAAATGATAATAAAGATTTTTATTATCATTTATATACCTGCTAAGATACAGGATTGGCAAGTTGAGTAAATTCTCCTTGACCAGATATAAAATATTGATAATACGCCCCGTCCTTCCATTTCCGTCGTAGAAGGGGTGAATCGTTTCAAATTGATGGTGAATAACAGCCATTTTTATCAATGGATCTAAGTCACTCAGTTCATTAGCATTAATAAATTCCTCAAGATTATTCATCAATCTTATAATCTCGTCCGGATGCTGTGGCGGCATATACACAACCTCACCGGTTTGGCTATTTTTTAAAGCCGTACCGGGCAATTTTCGGAATCCTGCTTTATTTTCTTCAATCGAAGCCTGAATTTTCAGAATCAGGTTATTAGTCAGAATGCCCGTCTCCTTTACGACCTGAAATCCGTCCTGAAGAGCTTTAGAATAATTATAGACTTCTTTTGCCGCGATCGTTATAAACTCATGGGCCAGGAAATTACTTTGATATAACTCATCGTGGGTAGTAACAATATTTTCAATTGCTGAGCTATCTTTTGCCTCCTGTAATAGAAGCGTATCGATCAGGATTTTCTCATTGGGAATGCTATTCGCCACACCCTTTAACTCCGCTAATGCCTGATGAGCTTTGGCTACTTTTTTCAAAATGGACTTAGACTCAACATCCTGCTTAAAAGGCAATAAAGGGATGGCTCCTTGCATAGCTTAAATCATAATTTTTGATATCTGATTAATTATTTCCAAGCCAATCCCCTCACTTTAAATCATAGGTTACTCATACAAAAACGTCCCAGCCTCGCTCGAAATCGTTAATTTCTTCACAGGCGAAGCTTCAACCCGGCCGATGATCTGGGCATCGATACCAAATGATCTGGATAATTCGATCACTCTGGCTGCGTGTTCTTCCGATAAATATATTTCAAGCCGGTGCCCCATGTTGAACACCTTGTACATTTCCTGCCACGACGTACCACTTTCTTCCTGGATCAAACGGAACAAAGGAGGAACCGGTAAAAGGTTATCCTTAATGATGTGAAGATTATCAATAAAATGTAAAATCTTGGTTTGCGCTCCACCGCTGCAATGCACCATACCATGAATATGCGGACGAAGTTCATCCAGCAAAGCTTTCGCAACAGGCGCGTAAGTTCTTGTGGGTGAAAGAATTAATTGTCCCACATTTAGGGGTGTTCCTTCCACAGGGTCGGTCAGTTTTTTCGAACCGCTATAAATCAGATCCTTATTAACCTCAGGATCAAAACTTTCAGCATATTTGTCAGCAAGGTATTTACCCAATACATCATGGCGGGCAGACGTTAATCCGTTGCTTCCCATCCCCCCGTTGTAAGAAGTTTCGTAGGTCGACTGGCCGTATGAGGCCAGCCCTACAATGACATCACCCGCCTGGATATTGGCGTTGTCCACCACCTCAGATCTTTTCATACGGGCGATAACCGTACTGTTAACCGTTACCGTGCGTACCAGGTCACCAACGTCGGCTGTTTCACCGCCTGTGCTATAAATTTCAACACCATAACTACGCAGCATTTCCAGGATTTCCTCCGCTCCGTTGATCACTTCTGCAATCACTTCGCCCGGAATTCTGTTTTTGTTTCTGTCAATGGTCGACGAATACAACATGGGTCCCGTTGCACCCACGCATAACAAATCATCCGTATTCATCACAATCGCATCCTGCGCTATGCCTTTCCAAACCGAGATATCGCCCGTTTCTTTCCAGTATAAATACGCCAGCGAAGTTTTTGTACCTGCGCCGTCTGCGTGCATGATCGTGCAATACTCAGGATCACCGGCCAGCGTATCAGGAACAATTTTACAGAAAGCTTTTGGATAGAGCCCTTTATCAATGTTCTCGATTGCTTTATGAACATCTTCTTTCGATGCAGATACGCCGCGTTGCAAATAACGATCGGTGGTTTCCATGCAATAGGTATAGTTAATTCTTGAATAATCTTTTTGAAGGGCACAAAAATAGCAAAAAAGATGGGGGGAATGAAGCTTAGTGTGAGGAATGAAGAAGAGAAACCCGGAATCGTTGGGAATAAGCGACTTAACCGTTAAATCAAAAATATTAACAGAATCAATACAACCTAAAATTTCATTCCTAAAAAAACCTGTTTAGCTTTACACAACTAAGGTAAATTTAAAAAAGACAATATATTCTATTGATTAGGAGTTTTAGACTCAGAACCTAACCCAACCTGAATGTTTTTTACGATTCAACGTACCGTTTTATTAGGCTTACTTTTTTGCGCAGTTTTATTTGGCAATGGTGCCAGTGCCCAATCAAAAAATCCACAGCAGGCTGATGCTGATACGCTGAATGCGATCGAGTCATTGGTTTCGTTTGCAAACAAGCATTTACATATTCCTTACCGCTCTGGCGGTTCTTCAAAAAAAGGTTTCGACTGCTCCGGATTTGTCCGTTATTGTTTCAGCCAATGGGATATTCTTTTACCTCATTCCAGTGAAGCACAATCTGAAAAGGGTGAAATTGTAGAACTTCCGGAAGCACGTCCGGGCGACCTGATTTTTTTCAAAGGTCACAGCTCCAAAACTTCCCGGATCGGGCATGTCGGTATCATCACGGATGTTACACCCGGTTATGTCCGCTTCATACATTCGGCCTGGAAAGGGGGCGTACGTTATGACCTGTTAAGTGCTGATTATTACAAAAAACGCTTCGTGGCCATCAGAAGGATGATTGATTAGCGGTTCGGCGGTCGGTCGTCAGCAGTCGTTAGCTATAATTTCCTATTGATAATAAACCCGTTCTGTACTTTTTCTAATCCTACTTTGGGATAGTATTCCATAGCAGCCGGAGCAGACAAAAGCAACAGCATACTCTCATCACTGATCTTTTCTCTGGTCAGATAAATCAGCTTTTTCCCGATTCCCTCCTTCTGATAATCCTTTCTCACGGCCAAATCAGAAAGATAACAGCAATGACAAAAGTCGCTCAGCGACCTTGCTATACCCACCAGCAAATCGCCGTCCCAGGCCGAAATAACCAGGTTGGAGTTTTCATACATCTTGCCGATTCTTGCCTTATCCTTCGTTGGCCGGTTAAGCCCCGCATTTTCATACAATGTTATAATTGCGTCTGTTTCGGGTGTCAGATCAAACTGATAGGTAATATTCATGGCTAATAGATTTTATTCAGGTTTTCTTTCTGTGGTAACTCCCACTCTGTTCCAGGCATTCATGGCAATGGCCGCCATCATCACCTCCGTAGTATACTTTTGTCCGAGCAGGTCAATGGCATCGTTGTAAACTTTGTCCGGTACACCGTTTGTTATCATGGTTATCGATTCAGCTAAGGCTAAAACGGCCTGTTCTTCCTTTGTAAAAAACGTAGTGTCGCGCCAGACGCTCAATACATGTATCCGGCGACTGCTCTCTCCTGCGGCGAGCGCATCTGTAATATGTTTGTCGAGGCAGTAAGCGCAGCCATTCATTTGTGAAATCCTGATTTTGATCAGTTCCGCATGGATTTTGGTTAATGAACTTTGCGCCAGATAACGTTCAAAACCCATCATGGTTTCAAATGCCTTCGGATCTGCTTCTTTTAAAATCTTTCGTTTTGACATCTTCACTGCTGTTTACATCTCAAAAGTAAAAAGCAAATGGCCCTTCAAAGTCATCCAGATTTGAAAAATCCGGTAGTCCAGATTACTTCCCGGACAAAAATTGATATGCATCTTCATTTCCATATGAAGCGGTTTTAATTGTAAATTTGCGCATTCAAAGTTGGATACAGGATAACCATTCCTGAATCACGCATTTTATCATCGCAGCGGCGGAAATTATTCCGGTTTACCGCTCATTCATTTCGATATTGTTTTGAAACTCTGGCAAAAAGAAAATACCGTAACTTCTGAAAAAATAGAGCGTTTCACCGTCGGCCGCGACCGTGAAATGGATTTGCATCTTGCTGAATTTGATGTTTTAGGAAATCTGGCGCACGCGATCATGCTGGAAACGATCGGTTTGCTTACCGCCGATGACCTGAGTGCTTTAAAAACGGAGCTTCATGCGATTTATGAACAGATTCAGCAGGGAGATTTCACCATCGAAGACGGTGTTGAAGATGTCCATTCACAGGTTGAATTAATGCTTACGCGCAAGCTTGGTGATATTGGCAAGAAAATTCACAGCGGCCGTTCACGTAACGACCAGGTGCTGGTGGATATGAAACTTTATACCCGCGATCGTCTTTTTCAGGTTGTTGAGGCTACGGAAAAACTTTTCAGCGTATTGATAAGTCAGTCAGAAAAGCATAAAAATGATCTTCTTCCAGGGTATACCCATTTGCAGATCGCCATGCCGTCTTCTTTCGGGTTGTGGTTTGGTGCTTATGCAGAAGCGCTGATTGACGATGTGGTTCAATTAAATGCGGCATATCGTCTGGCAAACCGAAATCCACTGGGTTCGGGAGCTGGTTATGGTTCTTCCTTTCCTTTAAACCGTACACTTACTACCGCATTGCTGGGATTTGAGGGCATGCACCACAATGTGGTTTACGCGCAAATGAGCCGCGGACGTACGGAGCAGGCCGCTTTGACAGCGATCTCTTCGCTGGCGGCAACGGTTTCCCGTCTAGCGATGGATGTTTGTTTGTACAACAGCCAAAATTTCAGTTTCATCGTTTTGCCCGATGACCTGACCACCGGAAGCAGCATCATGCCACACAAGAAAAATCCGGATGTTGCGGAATTACTCCGTGCCAAAACAAACCGGATGAAAGCGCTGCCGATGGAAGTGACAATGGTGTTGAGTAATCTGCCTTCAGGATATCACCGGGATATGCAGCTTCTGAAAGAAATACTGATGCCGGCATTCGACGAAATACTGGACTGCCTGGATGTTGCGACATTTATGTTGGAAAATATAAAGGTGAAAGAAAATCTGCTGGATGATACCAAATATGATCTTCTTTTCAGCGTAGAAAGAGTAAATGAGCTTGTGATCAACGGCGTTCCATTCCGTGACGCTTACCGTCAGGTTGGCGCCGAAATTGGAGATGGAAGTTATGTGGCACCACGTGAGCTGAAACATACGCATGAGGGTAGTATCGGGAATTTACAAAACGACCTGATCCAAACCCGGATGAAACAGGAACTGGCTCGTTTTGAATTTGAGAAAGTTGAGAAAGCTTTGAATAATCTGATTGTTTCCTGATTCAGGCGACAGGGTTATGAAAGGTTTTATGAGAGAAGTCAAGTTTTGAAAACGGGGACGCCCAGTCTTGACTTCTCGTTTTTCCGGGGCCAGAAAACTAATTACGCGAATAGTAAAATGTCATGGATCAAAATCACAGCGGTCGTTTCGTTATCTCTCTGGATCACCGCATTTGCCTTTATCGACACCGATAAAAAAGTCACCACGTCCGCAGGCAACATTTCGTTTTCCGATTCCCTGTCCGGCAAACAGCTGGCAGCTCAGTACTGTGCCAGCTGCCACCTTTTTCCCGATCCCTCATTGCTGGACAAAAATACCTGGGTTACCTCGGTTTTGCCCAATATGGGGCTTCGTCTCGGGATTCGTGAGTCAGGCACAAACCCATACGACGATTTAAAACCGGAAGAAGTAAAGGTCATGCAGGAGCTGAATATCTATCCGGAAACGGCTTTACTTTCTCATGCAGAGTGGCAGAAAATTGTCTCTTATTATCAAACAGAGGCACCCGCTGAACCACTTCCGCAAAAGACAACCGCCCCTGTGACCGATCAGCTTCCCTTGTTCAAAGCACAGGAAATCACGCTCGGCGATAAACCTTTCCCTCAGACCACTTTACTGAAATTCGATAAAGCCACCTCCCAATTTTATGTTGGCGATGCACAGAACGCGCTGTATGTCCTGGACAATCAGTTTCAGGTGAAAGATACCTGGTGGGTTGAGAGTGCACCAACGGATATCGATTTCCCTAAAAATACGGCACCAAGGTTACTGACCATTGGTGTTTTTAAACCTTCTGAGCAAAAAACGGGAAGACTGATGTCGCTCGAAAAAACCGCATCATCCTCAGCCATCAATATCAAATCACTCCCACGTCCCGTACAATTTACGTCAGCAGATATCAATCTGGATGGGAAGGAGGACGCCGTAATTTCAGGTTTTGGAAACCATTCGGGTAAACTGGTTTGGTATGATGGTTTTCAATCCGATAAGGAGCATATTTTGAAAGCCTTGCCCGGAGCGAGAAAGGCGGAAATATCAGATTTCAATCGTGACAAAAAACCTGATATCATTGCTTTGATGGCCCAGGCCAGAGAAGAGATTTCAATTTTTTACAATCTGGGGAATGGGAAATTCAAGGAAAAAGTATTGCTTCGTTTCCCGCCGGCTTATGGTATGAGTTATTTTGAGCTTGTTGATTTTAACAAAGATGGCTTTCAGGATATTCTGCTGACCAATGGCGACAACTGGGATTTGTCACCTATCCTTAAAAATTATCACGGTGTAAGAATTTACCTGAACGACGGCAAAGACAATTTCAAAGAAGCCTTTTTCTATCCTCTTTACGGCGCCAGCAAAGCCGTTGCGAGAGACTTCGATCAGGATGGTGATCTTGATATCGCAGCCACTTCCTTCTACTCTGATCTCGAAAATCCTGCCCATGGATTTGTTTATTTATCCAATGAAGGTAAACTGAATTTTAAAGCCCTTGCCACACCGGAAGCCGCCAACGGAAAATGGCTGACAATGGAAGTCGCCGACTTCGACCAGGATGGCGATATCGATATCGTCCTGGGCTCCTATTTCCACACCATCGTAGAAATGACCAAACTGATTGCACATGGCGTTTTATCCTTTCCTCAAATACTGGTTTTGACGAATCAGAAGAAGTAAGAAGAGATGATTAACAAAAAAGCGGCAAGCCATATGGCCTGCCGCTTTAACTCTTAATAAACTTTAAACCCTGAGATTATTTAACGTCCCAGAAAATCTTTGCAGTGGCAAGATCGGATGCAGCAACAGCACTGTAATTTGCAGCGTTGTAAGCTTTTTCACTTCCAGGATATAGCAATCTTGAAGGAGGTAGCGGAGCATCCGGTGTGTTAGAGTCACGAACAAAAGTAAGTTGTGGATATTTTGTTCTTCTTACTTCCGCCCAGCTTTGAATCGATTGAAGGAAACCGAAGTTTACCCATTTCTGAACCCAGATTTTTTCAAGCTTTTGCGTAGCAGTACCTGTATAGGCAACAGACGCGCTTGCAACCAAAGCGTCTAAAACAGCCGCAGAAGGTACTGTAAGTTTTCCTTCGGCTCTTGTTGTGTTTGTATTGTTAAGGAAATAATAAAACTCAACAGATTGTTTTACCCCTTTATTATAAGCTGTGGCTGCGTCTGCACTGCTTCCCCATCTTTCCAAAGCCTCAGCTTTAAGGAAATTTGTTTCCGCTGCTGTAAATACTACGCCTGGAAGCTTCGTATTGAACAAAAAGGTAGTAGAGTCAAGAACAGCATATTTACCGGCTGTGATATTGGTTGTCTGCTCATTACTTGGAATATCCAAAGGCATCGCATTGAAATCAGCATTCTGAACAAATTTCTTGGCGGCATTTTCTGCACCATACTTGTCATAAATAGCTTCGATTCTAGGATCCTTTGCAGGTTTTAAAACAGTATTCAACAAATATGGTGTTGCGTACATCGAGTTAAAATCATTCAAAGCATTGCGTAGATTATCATTGTAGTCCGTCATTGGGTTAAGCAAGACATTATATTTTGACTCATCCACCAAAGGATAGGCTGTCGGATTATTAAGCATTTCCAAAACGGCCGCTTTTGATCCCGCTTCATCAACAAAAGATAATCTCATCAACGCACGTAAACGAAGTGAGTTTGCATAACGTCTCCATTTGTCCGTATCTCCCGCTAACAAAATATCCTGTTTTTTGAAACCCGCCAGGATTCCCGCATTCAGTGTATTGTTTGCAAAGAAATCAGATGCTTCTTTCAACCCAGTTAAAGCTGCCGCATATACATCTTTTGCTTTGTCAAATTTTGGCAATACAATATTACCGGTTGCATTCAAACTACCTGCCTCACTAAAAGGCATGTCTCCCCACAAATCAACCATTTGCAGCGTTTGATCCATCAATGCAATTTTAGACGCCTGCAAATATACCTCGGATACCTTCTTGTTCTCTGCAGACAAAGCATTGTAAGCTTTCTCTACTTCCCGATAGTGAGATACCATACCACTCCCCGAACTCTGGGTGTAATACGAGTTCCACCTGGATTGCGTATAATCAATCTGCTGCTGATAACGTTTGTTCTCGTTATTATACGAAAGGAACTGAGAGTAACGGGCTGTGTGGTTAACAACAAACGTTCTGATATCCCAATACTGAGGATAAACGCGCTCATTGTTTAGCATTTGAGTGAAAAATTTCTCAATTGAGGCATTTTCCGTTTTTTCAGGATCGCTGTACAGCTCTTCAAGCTTGTCCTGGCAGGAAGACAATCCTCCTAAAAACAAGACCGGTACAATAATTTTTATTAATGACTTTTTCATATTTTCTATTAGAATTTAAAAGTACAGGATTGTTTAGAAGCTCACGTGCAGGGAAACACCATAACTTCTGGTTGCTGCGCTTGAACCCTCATCTACACCCTGATTTTTCCAGGACGTTCCAACCGGAGCCTCAGGATCCAGGTTTTTAAGCGTTCTATAGATATAGAATAAGTTTCTTCCAATCAACGAAACCCGGATATTTTGCAGATGCATTTTTTCAGCAATTGATTTTGGAAGGTTGTAAGACAATACCAGCTCTCTTAGCTTAGCATAGTCATTTTTGTAAACCGCTCCTTTTTCATACCAACCCGTTGACCATCCGTACATGTTCAGATAGTAGTTAGGTGCGTCCACAATTGTTGTATTTTTTTCACCAGTAGTTGTTACCCCATCCAGCAAAACGCCATCATGATACACTCTTCCTCCGTTAGGCGCCGTTGTCGCATTTCCGGTAAGAAGAACTTTTTTCTCTCCATCCAAATAATACGAAAGTCCTCCATTCTCCTTGTCTCTGTACTCCATAGTGCTTTCAAACATACCAGCACCCGTTTGATAAAGTAATGGATTAGAAACTAGTTTTCCTCCGAAACGGTAATCAATAACCGCGTCAAGTGCAAATCCTTTGTAGCTAAAATTGTTAATCCAGCCACCAAGACCTTTTGGCATCACATTTCCAACCTTTTTGTATTCGTTGCTCATTACATAAAGACCATCATCAGAAATTACATAATTCCCATTGCTGTCTTGTAAACGAGGGTGTACATAAATGTTACCCAAAGCATCTCCTACATCAGAAACGATTTTAAGAGCGCCACCATCGGCGTTATATGCAACCAGCTGATTAATTCCCTGAGCCAGTTTATGAACCATTGTTTTATTCACAGAGAAGTTCAAACGTGTATTCCACTTGAAATTTTCTGTTGCAACCGGCGTAGCATAAATTCCGGCTTCGAAACCTTTTGAGCGAAGCTCTCCTACGTTAGCCAAAAATGTACTTGCTCCCGTACTGGATGGTACGTCCGTCTGAAGAATTTGATCAACAATACGGCTGGTATAATAAGTAAGATCAAGACCAATTTTGTTATGGAACCATTTAGTCTCTAATCCTAATTCAGTTTCGTATTTGTTTTCAGGCTTAATATTTTTGTTACCATAGTTGGTGTTAGCCTGCAAAATAGGCACAGAACCACTGCTTGTTTGCAAAGATTTCTGGTTATAAGTAGTATTAGCCAGATAAATCTGTGGAGAGTTACCCACGATACCGTAAGAAGCACGAACCTTACCGTAAGTTAAGAATGCCGGCAATTGGAAAGCCTCTGAGAATACGAATCCGGAGTTCACGGATGTATATACATAACTGTTGTTATTAGGAGGCAATGTAGATGAGTATTCTTTACGGGCAGTGGCCTCAAGGAAAAGGAAGTTTTTATAACCTAAATTAGCCATCCCAAGGAACGCATATTTCTGCAACTTACTTCTGCTGGCAGTAGCTTCAGCCAGACCTACCGAGTTGTTTAAGCTAAACCAGTTCTCTTGTACCAATCCATTTCTTGTTCCAACAGAATAGTTATAGTATTCCTCTTGTCTTGCCTGATAACCTCCGCTAACTGAGAAATCAAGATCTTTTGAGATATTGCCGGCGTAAGTCGCAAGAACATCTCCATAGAATATAGAGTATCTTCCGCTTGCAAGCGTATAACCACCTGTGCTGTTAGTTCCGTTATTGAAAGCAGTTGGATATTCTGTATAATTTTTCGTTTCCGTTCCAGTGCTTGTAAAGTCATTACCTACACGGCCACGCAAAGTAAAGTTCTTGAAAACGTTGTATGTCAAAGTAGCACTACTGATCAAACGATTTTGAATCTCATCGTTTGTATTCTTATAGTTTCTCCACATGTATTCCATCAAATCTGACGCACGGATATTGTATTTTGCACGGCTTTCGTCAACTAGATATTTGTTATCGTTGTATAATAAATATTTATACCCCGAGTTTGTCTGATACATATTCAAATATGTATTCATGTCATCAGTTCTACTGAAAAAACCGCCATAATTAGCAGTAATACGGGAAATCAACTCAGGTCTGTTGTGAATATTCGTATTCACATAGTTAACAACCACATCAGTACTAAGTTTTTTACCTAGTTTGATATTTGAGTTAAGATTGAAAGTATTCTTCTTCATATCACTTTCGCGCTGAATAGCGGAGTAGTCAGTACGTGTGTATGAGAAACGAATTGATGCTTTATCAGTATGGCTTGAAATCGCTGCATTGATCGTTGAATTTGAACCAGTTCTGTACAAATCCTTATAGTTATTTGGGCGAGCTGAATAGTCTTTTACAGAACCATCCCACCAAGTTACTTGCTGACCTTCCATTTTAGGGCCAAATTGTCCATAAGCACGGAAATATGGTCTCAATGGAGCAGAAGTTACCCCATCATGGAACCATCCATCTTCATCAGCACCGGCTGACAGGTTTGTTACACGGTCATATCCAGGGCCATACGTATTTTGATACTTTGGTGTAAAAGCAACCTTCTCAGTATTATAGGTATAGTTCAATTCTACTCCCAAACCTTTACCTCCTTTTGAACCTGACTTTGTTGTTATTACAATAACACCATTTGATGCCTCAGAACCATAGAGTGCAGTTGCACTTGCACCTTTAAGTACTGTAAGCGTTTCAATATCAGCCGGGTTAACATCTAGAATACCGTTACCACGGATCTTCTGATCACCCCAATAACCACCATTATTCAATCCACTGGATCCAGTTTCACTGATGTTACGGATTACAATACCATCAACAACATATAGAGGCTGCGTGTTACCCGTAAGTGAGTTAATACCGCGAACCTGTATGTTAACCGCACTGGTAGCTCCACCAGGAGCCGTTGTAATTTTAACACCAGGGGCCTTTCCATATAGTGCCGATCCAAAGTTAGTATTACCTGAGGCTGTAATGTCTTTTGCAGACACAGTGCTTACTGAATAACCCAAGGCTTTTTGCTCTCTTTTAATACCAAGAGCCGTTACTACAACTTCGTTTAGTTGAGCTGCGTCTTCTTCAAGAGCAACTTCAACTACCGTTTTGTTTCCTACAAGAACCTCTTTAGTTTTGTATCCAATAAAAGAAACAATCAAAGTACTTTGTGAAGAAGCATTGATACTAAATTGTCCATCGATACCTGTTGTGGTACCATTGGTAGAACCTTTGACCAGGATCGAAACCCCTGGCAAGGCCTGTCCATCACCGCTTGTTGTAACCTTTCCCGTTATCGTTTGTGCGAAAACAGGACCGCTTATCATCATCAACATGACAATAAGCCTAAGTAAATTTTTTCCCATAGAGAGTTAAATAATTTTGGTTAGTAGCCGATTTATGTGTTAAATAAAAAGCTTAACACAAACTTAATAAGATATTTTAATAAATAAATAAACTTATTAAAAATAAATTAGGTTATTCATTAAATTTATTAATATATCTATCGAATAGACTGTAAATAGCGAAGAAAATTCTGACGTGTATAAAAAGAGCAGAATTAGATACAGTGTTAAGAAAATATCATTTTCCGTGATTTTTTATCGATGATTCGCCGAAGGAAAAATCACTGAACATTGTTAGTGTAGATGGGACACAAAGTCCCCTATCTTAAAATTCTACTTATAGAAAAAGATAACAGTACCAGCTTCCCCAACTGCCGCTTCGCCTAACTCATCCGCATGGCAAATGGTAACTTTCTTAACACCTTCCTGCAACGCAGCGAAAGCATTATCCAATTTTGGAATCATTCCTTTATTTATAGCTCCGGATTCTTTGTGTCCGGCATACTCCGAAGGAGTTAACGAACGAATTACAGAATCATCATCTTCAGGATCTGATAAAACCCCTTTCTTCTCAAAGCAGTAAATAAGGTTTACATCATAGGATTTAGCCATCGCAACAGCCATCGCGGACGCCATGGTGTCTGCATTTGTATTTAGAAGTAACCCGTCATTGCTATACGTCAGCGGCGCGATGACGGGGACTAAATTACTATTCAGCAAAGCATTTACCTGAGCCGCATTCACCTCTTCAATGTCACCTACAAAACCATAGTCAATCGTTTTTACCGGCCGTTTGACCGAACGGATAATACCTCCGTCCGCGCCGGTCAGCCCGATGGCATTACATCCCACCGCCTGTAAACTAGCCACCAGATTTTTATTGACCAGTCCACCATAAACCATCGTGACCACATCCAGCATGGGTTTATCCGTAATCCTGCGCCCGTCAACCATCTGCGTTTCGATCTGAAGTCTGGCAGCAATTTGCGTCGCTACTTTTCCACCGCCATGAACCAGAATCTTAATTCCTGATAACTTTGCAAAAGCATTCAGAAAGCGGGAACAGGCTTCCGGGTTATCAATAACATTTCCTCCGATTTTGACTACGTAAAGTGGCTGCGACATTGAAGTAATATTTAACGATGCGTTTTTCGAGGTCGCAAAGTTAGTAGAAAACGTTTAGCAGCATGATAATTTCGAACGAAATCAGGGAGTTATTTCCGAAAAACATATTCGCACGCAACACTTTTCACCTATGTGAAAAATATTTTGGCTAACAATTTGCAGTTTTGCATTCACAAAAGGTAAACACGGGTGGTGAATTTTTTCGGGGAAATTACGTTGAATAGGTAAGTCTGCGTAAACTCCACCAGTTTACTAGATCATTAATCAAATAAAGAAAGCTTGAATATTATTAAATTCGGCTCCTACTATCGAAATATCAGATGAAACGAAGTATTTTTCTATTCATTATCGTTTGCGCATTTTTCGCAAAAACCAGCGCGTTTGCTCAAGTCCAGAAACATGCCCACTGGACTTATACATTCTCCAAAAATGATGTAAAACAAGGAGAAACCGTCGACTTGATCTTCACGGCAATTCTTGATAAGGACTGGTACCTGTATTCATCCGACTTCGATCCTGATCTGGGGCCAATGCTGACTAGCTTTGCTTTCACGCCCAACAAATCTTTTTCGCTTGTAGGGAAACTGAAACCGCAGAATCCAAAGACAAAATATGAAGAAATATGGGGCGGGAACGTCAAATTTTTCGACGACAAAGCTGTTTTCAAGCAAACCATAAAAATTTTAACGGACAAGCCAGTCATCAAGGGAAGCTCTGAATATCAGACTTGCAGCCACACATCGGGCCTCTGTGTAGCCGGAAACGATGATTTTGAATTTAAGGGCTTAAAGGTTGTAGCTTCAACCGGGGCAGTTCCTGCGGCGGAAACCGCAACACCTGCCGAAACAAAATCTGTGGCTACCAATGCAGTTTCGCCAACTGACACGACGACGCAGGAAACAGCGAATATTTCCATAACTGCCGGTGATTCGGCCGGAGACGTTTCGGAAAAAGAGGCTCCAAAAGTTGACCTCAGCAGCAGTGAAAAGTCTTCAGCAGGGGCGCCGGCCGCAGACAAGTCGTTATGGGCATTTGCGCTGGCCGCATTTTTGTCGGGGCTGGTGGCATTGCTTACTCCGTGTGTATTTCCAATTATCCCGATGACGGTCAGTTATTTTACCAACCAGACCAATGGAAAAGTAAAAGCGCTGCTTTATGGTATCTCTATCGTATTGATTTATACCTTAATAGGAACCGTTGTATCGCGTTTAAACGGACCGGCTTTTGCCAACTTTTTGAGTACACACTGGATCCCAAACGTACTCTTCTTCGCGATTTTCTTCGTTTTCGGATTGTCATTTTTAGGATTGTTTGAAATTGTTTTGCCTAGCGCATTTGTCAATAAAATGGACGCTAAGGCAGATCAGGGTGGTTATGCAGGGATCTTTTTCATGGCATTTACCCTCGTTTTGGTTTCGTTTTCATGCACGGGTCCTATCGTCGGAAGTCTTTTGGTCGCCTCAGCCGGTGGCGCGGTAGTGAAACCTATCGTCGGGATGGCCGCTTTTTCTTCCGCTTTTGCCATACCTTTTACCTTATTTGCCCTTTTCCCTCAATGGCTTAAATCACTGCCAAAATCGGGTGGATGGTTAAATACGGTCAAAGTTGTCCTGGGTTTCCTCGAACTGGCTCTCGCACTTAAATTCCTCAGTATCGCAGATCAGGTATACCACTGGCGCTTACTCGACCGTGAAGTTTACCTTGCTTTCTGGATCGTAATATTCTCCATGTTAGGATTTTATCTGTTGGGGAAAATTCTGACTCCGCACGACTCTCCGGTGGAGCGTGTCAGCGTACCGAGAATTCTTTTATCCATCATCACGTTCACTTTTGTTATCTATATGCTTCCGGGCATGTGGGGTGCCCCTTTGAAAGCTTTGGCGGGTTATTTGCCCCCGCAGTCGACGATAGACTTTGATCTGAGCAAAAGAGGCGTCGGTGTGGCTCCTGCTGGTTCGTCTAGTGTCACAAAAAAATATGCAGACCTGTTCCATTTACCACACGAACTGGACGGTTTCTTTGATATTAAAGAAGCACAGGCCTATGCGAAAAAGGTTAATAAGCCTGTTTTCATTGATTTTACAGGGCATGGCTGTGTCAATTGCCGTGAAATGGAAGCCCGTGTGTGGTCTGATCCGGAAGTTTTAAAACGCCTTCAGAATGACTTTGTAATCGCCGCTTTGTATGTGGATGACAAAACCGAATTATCTGAATCAGAATGGTATACATCCAAATATGATAACAAAGTAAAGAAAACCATCGGTGCACAAAATGCAGATTTGCAGATTGTGAAGTACAATAACAATGCGCAGCCACATTATTGCATCGTTGACCAGGAAGGAAATCTGCTGGTTGCACCCAAAAATTATGACCTTAATCCCGCTCACTTTGTTACTTTCCTTGAAAGCGCGAAAACAGCTTTTAAGAAATTATAATGCGTTAATCCCGGCCAGGGATAACTTTTAAAGTACGAAATTTTAAGGTGGTTCTGTTGTCTCTGGCGATAGAACCACGTTTTATTTGTGAGAAAGCGAAAAAAAGTTTTGAGATTTAGGATTAATACCGCCGGATTGAAAATTCATCTTATTAGCTTTCCGTCCTAAATCAATTGCTAAAACGTTTTAAACTATAAAAAACTCACGCTAATGAATAAACGCTGGTCTTTCGCGACGCTTTTGCTTTGCGGATTTTATTCCTGTTTTGCACAGGATTTCCATCCGCCGGCAGTTCCCCTGATCACCATCGATCCTTACACCAGTGTATGGTCTTTTGGTGACCAGCTTACCGGCTCTTCCACCAGACACTGGACCGGCAAACCCAATCCGATTGACGGGCTTGTTCGCGTCGATGGCAAAACTTACCGGTTTATGGGTGCACCGACGCCTGTTTTAAAAACCGTTGTTCCCACTGCCAAAACAGAAAACTATGATGCATCCTATACGATAACCAAACCAGCGGCTGACTGGTTTAAAGCAAATTTCAAAGCTATCGACTGGAAAACCGGAAAGGCACCCTTTGGGACAAAGGACAGAAATGACGCCATGCTCAAATCCGGCACCGAGTTTCCAAAGGAGGTCTGGTACCGCCGAGAGTTTACACTGGATAATGTAAATTTTGAAAAAATAGGTCTGAACATATTTCACGATGACGACGTGACGGTTTACATCAATGGTGTTCTGGCCTACAATTGCACCAACTGTTTTACGGCGGATTACGAGATCAAAGGAATAAATGCAGCTGCGAAAAAAACGCTTAAAAAAGGAAAAAATGTACTGGCCGCCTATTGCAAAAATGGAGCAGGGCCAGGTTATATCGATATCGGATTAACGGATGAGCTGGCTCCGAAAGGTTCAGAAGTGATCCTGAATACCAAACAGGCCAACTTCAAAATGACGGCTACACAGAGCATTTATGAATTTGACGCGGGGCCAGTCCATATCAGAACCCGTTTTGTTGCACCGTTACTTATGGATAACCTTGCCTTGTTATCCCGGCCGGTTAATTATATCATTTATGACGTCCGCGCTACCGATGGAAAAACGCATGAAGTTCAACTCCTCACCTCCGTTTCCGGTCTTCTGGCAGTACATGAGGGCACGCAGGAAGTAACGGAGCGCAAAGGTAAAGACGGCGATCTGGTCACGCTGTCGATTGGAAG
Source organism: Dyadobacter diqingensis (assembly GCF_024220585.1). Lineage (GTDB taxonomy): Bacteria > Bacteroidota > Bacteroidia > Cytophagales > Spirosomataceae > Dyadobacter > Dyadobacter diqingensis. Next base: position 433,828 of record NZ_JAMXKF010000003.1, on the reverse strand, counting down.
TCTGGACCAGAAGGTTTTGCAGCGCAAAGGCGATGATGTCCGCATCGACTGGGGTTATGCTTATCTGGCCGCTCATGAAAAGTCGGTGCTCAGCGCCGGGTTGGGGACACCAACCGGTTTGATCAAAAACTTTGCAGAGAAAGGTGAACTGGATCAAATGAACATGGCAGTAATTGGTACCGGTGGAGACCGCGCGATGGCCATTGTGACTGACGTCGGAAAAGTAAGCAGCCAACCCAGTTCGAATCATGTCATGATCGGCTATGACGACGAATTTTCGGTCCAGTACTTCGGAAAAAACTTGTTGCCATGGTGGAATAAAAATGGCGATAAAACCATTCAGGGAGAATTAAAAGATGCTGAGGCTAATTTCAGCCAAATTGTTTCAGCATGCGAGGCTGTTGACACGAAAATTTACGGCGACGCTCTTAAAGCCGGCGGAAAAACGTATGCAGACCTGTGTGTGATGGCCTACCGCCAGGCCATTGCTGCACATAAATTAGTGGCAGGTCCTGATAATACCCCGCTATTTCTGTCAAAGGAAAATTTTAGCAATGGGTCCATTGGCACGGTCGATATAACCTATCCTTCTGCACCGCTCTTTCTTGTTTACAACCCGACACTCCTGAAAGGAATGATGGAACCGATTTTCTATTATTCTGAAAGTGGGAAATGGACAAAACCGTTTGCAGCGCATGATGTGGGTACTTATCCACTCGCAAACGGGCAGACCTACGGTGAAGATATGCCGGTTGAGGAATCCGGAAACATGTTGATCCTGACCTACGCCGTTTCCAAAACCGAACAAAATACCGACTTTGCCAAAAAACACTGGAAGACGCTGAGCATCTGGGCCAATTACCTAAAGAAAGAAGGTTTTGATCCCTCAAATCAGCTTTGCACGGATGATTTTGCAGGACATTTGGCCCGTAATACCAATTTGTCGATCAAAGCCATTATGGGACTGGCCTGTTATGCTAAACTGGCTGAGCAGCTAGGTGAAACAAAAGAAGCGGCAGAGGTTAATGCGCTGGTTAAAGAATTCGCTCAGAAATGGATCCAGATGGCCAATGACGGCGATCACTATGCTCTGACTTTTGATAAAAAAGGCACATGGAGCCAGAAGTATAATCTGGTTTGGGACAAACTTTTGGATTTGAATGTATTCCCAAAAGAAGTGGCGAAAAAGGAAATTAACTACTACCTGAAAAAACAGCTGACATTCGGTCTTCCGCTCGACAGCCGCAAAACCTACACCAAATCTGACTGGATTATCTGGACGGCGACATTGGCTGACAATCAAAAGGATTTCGAAGCTTTCATTCAGCCGGTTTATCGTTTCGCAACAAAAACACCTGATCGCATTCCGCTTTCTGACTGGCATGAAACAAAGGACGGAAAGTCTGTCGGTTTCCGTGCCCGCTCGGTAGTAGGAGGTTATTATATGAAGGTTCTCGAAAGAAAATTAAAATAGGCCTGATATTGGATCGTAAAATCACATTCAACTTTGTGTGATGTGGTTTTACGATTCTTATCTAAATAAAGGAATCAGCGTTAAAACTCTTGTCCTATATCTGTTTTTACTTTTTTGACAAAAGACTGCGTAGTATTGGCAAGTGCAGCAATTTTCGGAATATCAAAATCGGTGTTAAGTAAAAGGTTTTCAACAAACTCATAAGTTTTATTTTGAGCACCTGTTTCAATCCCTTGCACAATCCCCTTTTCAATTCCCTCCTCCAAGGTTATCACCTTTATAGCCTCTATAATACCCATAACTTTCTCGTTTCCAGTTAATATTTCTACCTCACTATCAAAATTACTATTTATTTCAGGATTTTCTATTCTAATAAACGTTTTAAGAAAAAACAAAAAACGCCTGATTTCTTCAATATCATATCGCTTGCTTCCAATAAGAGCTCGGGCAATGGTCAGTCTTTGTTCCGCCAGCTCAGCCTCGGGAATTTTACTAGCCAGCAGTGCTTTCTGCGCTGCCAGAATCACCAATGCAAAACGATTGTCCATCGTTAACAATTGTTCTTCGGTATGATCCAGGATATGGTAGACATTATATTCGTAGACAATTTTTGTTCCCAGAAAGTCATTACGGTATTGTGCAACGCTCTTTTGATTTATACCGCCCGTAAAGACCGCCAACGCCGCCACTTCCACTTCAAAACGATCCAGTATTCGGTAATAATATTGAAACATTCTTTTAGGAAAGTTCTTCGTTGCCCCGTCCTGTATTTCGATATGCACCAGAATCCATTCTTCGTTTCCATTTTTAAGGAATGTTTTTACCAGCATATCGACAAAACGGCTACCGCCCTTTTTCTCAATTTCCGGGAAAAGCTCCGACAGCTCCTTATCCATAAATTCAAAGTCGCGCGACAAGTCAAAAATATCGGCAGCATCTTTGAAAAAGAAATACAGCAATTCTGAAAATGCCTCTTCGAAGGCACTTTTTAATAAGATATCGTTTTTCCTGCGCATGACTTACGAATGCGTTTACCTAATTTCGGTTCACCGTTAATACAAAAACCACTTGCATAACTGAATCCTCAGTAATACAAGTGGTTTGTTTTGTATCAGTCTTTCGACGTAAAATCAGACGCTGCGTCTCGCCGCAGACAGTTTTATTTATTCAAAGTTTTGAAAAGCGTCCCTTTGGTAATCTTGTCGGTCAAAGCCATTCCGTTAAGAATCGCCAGATCGTCCAGTTTGCTGTCAGGCATATTGGCTCCCTTTAAGGCATCCCGCAATGTACCATCATTTTGTGCTGTCTTAATTCTGATACGATCAGCTTCCCTGTTAAGCTTTGAAGGATCAGTCAACGCCTTAAATCCTTGTGCAACTGATTTGAACTGATTGAAATTCGACCCAAAATCCGTACTTGCAGCTACGCCGTGAATAGCATAAATAGTACCGTTGTACTGAATAAGCCAGCTTGCAACCTGCGCTGCATTTGCGGCCGGAGCAGTTTGCCCTTGTGCCACCTGTTTCGCAACCAAAGCAATGGCAGGATTTCCGTTAATGGTTGTTTTATTGTTTTCAGAAACCTGAAGACTATAATTCTTGATCACCGTCTGTGCGGCCTCATCCAGTGTTTTCCCCTCCGCCAGTGTGAAAAGCATCATCGCTTTGCCATCTTTGGAAGCCATCTGGAATTGCGCCGGTGTATTTTCCGACTGCCAGTCGGCTGGTACCGGGAATTGGAATTTTAACTCTGGGTGATAAAACTGCCCGCCTTCAACAAATCCCTGTTTTGGATCGACACCATAAATAAGGCCTTCAATCCGGCGCAGATAAACATCCCGGTTCACATTATATTTAGCCTGATGTGCCGACTGGTAAGAGGTGGCAAGCTGCTCCACCTTCACCTGGCGGTTGCCCGGATCCGGGTGCGTCGACTGGAAAGTAGGAATGCTTTGCCCGGCTTTTTCACTGATTCTTTTCAAGGTACCGAAGAAATCGGCCATTTGGTGTGCGTCATATCCGATCTTACTGGAATAATCTACCCCCAGTTCATCAGACTGACTTTCATGATCGCGGCTGTATTTTAACAACACTAAGCCCAATCCCTGGGAAGCCAGATCCGATATACTCGGTGCAAAAACCGATCCTACGAGCAGAGCGCTTTGTGTAAATACCTGTTTCGTTTGTTGGCTAGCAGAGTGGCGCGCTGTAATATGCCCAATTTCATGGCCTAAAACACCAGCAAATTCTGCTTCATTATTAAAATGTGCCATAATACCGCGCGTGAAATAAACATATCCACCTGGTACGGCGAACGCGTTAACAACAGGTGAGTCTACGATAAAAAACTGATAGGTTACATCGGGGCGATGTGAAATCTTGCCCATCGCTTTCCCTTTTTCATTAATAAAGGCAGTCAGGTTTTTATCGTCATACAATCCCATGGATGCTACCACAGAAGGATGTGATTCAGCTCCCAAAGCTTTTTCCTTTTCCGGCGACATAAAAATAATCTCATTTTTTCCTGTCACAGGATTTTTAGAACAGCCCGAAAAAACTCCGGCTGCCAGAAAACAAGCAAGTATGTGTGTCTGATACTTAATATTCATAAAATATGGGTAATTTTTGTTAGTGAGTAGGTCAAAATTAAGTAAGTATTGAACGTTAATCAAAGAATCATGCCAATAGTTCCTCAATACTGTTATGACTGAAAAACATCGTTTTGGTTACAGTCATTTTTGTGGTCTGGTTATTTTATTAAATATAAGATTCTCTTTATATCTTACCTTCGTTATTCACAACACATGCTGATCAATTCCTATTTGAAAACCGGTTCCTAACTTTAAGCGCGCTTTATTGAACCATACTTTACTACATGAATTCAAAAAAAAGTATATTCAGTGCACTCCCGTCCTGGCTGGCACGATTTGATTTTCTGGGACTTTTCGAAAAGGACCCTTTCGGCAATTTCCTGAGCATTAAACGTTTTTTCATTTTTGTGATCGGATGGTTTACCTATTATCGCTATACGGCTGTCAACAAAATCCGGATCACGGGCAGTGAACAGTTGGTGGATCTTCCCGACCACGGCGTTATATTTTTATCAAACCACCAGACTTATTTCGCAGATGTTATCGCTTTTTACCACATTTTTTGTGCCACAAAATGGGGGTATAAGGATACCATTTCTCCCCCTTTTTACCTGTTCTCGCCCAGAGCAAGATGTTATTACGTAGCGGCTTCCGAAACGATGAAAGAAGGCATTCTTCCAAAACTTTTTAGCATTGGCGGAGCCATCACGATTGATCGTTCCTGGCGTGCCAACGGTGAAAATGTAAAAAGGCAACTTGATAACTCCGCGCAGGATAAAATTGGCATGGGACTTAAACATGGCTGGGTTGTAAGTTTTCCGCAGGGTACTACCAAACCGTTTGCACCAGTCAGAAAGGGAACTGCTTATCTCATCAAAGAACACCAGCCAATCGTTATTCCCGTTGTTATTAACGGTTTCAGAAGGGCATTTGATAAAAAAGGGTTACGATTTAAAAAGAGAAATACCACGCTCACCGTCCAGTTTAAAGCGCCCATGCACTTTTCGCCGGATGAATCCATCGACAGTATTATTGATCGTGTCACAAAAGCCATTGAACAGGAGCCACCCAAAGATTTCAATCCGGCTATGCCCGAATAATATCCTCGGCACCATTTTTGTAATCTGATTGATAAAAATATTTCATCCTAATCGTTTATGGCACAAAAAGTATTGATTACCGGCGGAACAGGGTTAATCGGGAAAAGGCTGACGACATTACTCCTTCAAAAAGGATATGAAATTGCCTATCTAACCCGAAAAAAGACAAATATTCCTTCGGTAAAAGTGTTTGAATGGGATGTTAAAAATAATTATATCGAACCAGGCGCACTCGAAAATACCGATTATCTGATTCACCTTGCCGGTGCCGGCGTGGCTGACGAACGTTGGTCGAAAAAGCGGAAAAGAGAAATTTTCAGCAGCCGCACCGATAGCATTGAGCTGATTGCCCGACAGTTAAAAGCCCTTCACTTCTTCCCCAAAGCATTTGTTTCCGCATCCGGGAGCAGTTATTATGGCGAAGATACCGGTGATATCCAGCATACCGAACACTCGCCACCTGCCAATGATTTTTTGTCAGAAGTAACCATTGCCTGGGAAAAATCAGCGGATGAAGTGGCGGCGCTCGGTGTAAGAACGGTGAAACTCAGAACTGGTATAGTGCTAAGCAACGATGGTGGTGCTATTCCGAAAATGGCTCAACCTGCCAAATTCGGTTTTGGCGCACCACTTGGTTCAGGAAAACAATGGTTATCGTGGATCCACATTGATGATCTTTGCCGGATGTACATCGAGGCGATGGAAAACGACACATGGCATGGCGCTTACAATGCAGTTGCTGCTCCTCCGGCAACAAATGAATATTTTACCAGACAAATCTGCAAGGCACTTCATAAACCTCAATGGCTTCCTAATGTACCCGCATTTGCACTGCGTCTTGTTTTTGGCGAGATGGCCAATGTGGTTCTGGGTAGTAATTATGTTATCAACGAGCGGGTTCAGGATGAGACCGATTTTAAATATCAATATCCTGATTTACCGGAAGCGTTGGAAAACGTACTGAGATCTTAATGCATGTCCCGAATGCGGCTGCTAAAATACATAAATAGGATTCGTGTAAACCCACGGAAGCCACTGGTTCCTGAATTTCAGTCTCGCGACAATCCGGTAATTTCCTTTTTTATCCCTGACTTTAAATTCGTACGCATAACGATCCTCCTGACTATCGATTAGTTTACCATTTCTGAACAGCTCGAATCGTACGGGATAAGGTGAAACTGCGCTGAGTTTAACCGCATTTTTGCCCTGAACAGAGTCTCCAACAATAGCATTCACTTTACCTGAACTATCGCTGGTAAAAAACTGAAATCCGCTGGCCTGCGCCAGACTTTCAAACGAAATATAAGCATGCCCTTTTACCAGTTCATTTTTAAGAGAACGACTCGACAATGAATCACCGAAGATGTGGGTGTTGGCAAAATTAAAAGAGTGGAAATAGGTATCGAGCTCCATTTTAAAAGCCCAGCCTGCAATATCAGGTTTCCCCAGAATTAATTTTTCCTTCCAGCCGGGTTTGTTTACCGACAATGTTTTGGCATTGGGCCCCACCCATTCCACCATATCATTTTTGGTATATCGCGCCCGCAGACTTTGATTGTTATGCGCGTCCACCGCAGCCATTCCCACAATCCGCCGATGATTATTCAGAGAATCCCAAAGCGCAACAATTTTTGTTTGTTCGTCGAAAAGCTCGCGATAACTCCAGTGCCTGTACACGCCGCTGTTGATCATACCATTGATCAGAAATTTGAGCGGACTTTTTTCATCAATGAGGTCCGAGTGGATATTGTAAATTTCCATTCCCTGATAATCCGGATTTCCCCAGTCGTGCTCATCCTCGGAATGAAGATAAAACACCATGCCGTTATTTTTCACCACCTCATGCATTAGCTGACTACGATCCTTCGCCCAGTCCAGAACGACGCTTCGCAGAGGCGTTACCATCATGCTGGCACCCGGCGATTCTGTTCCCGATTCGATCAAGATACCTTCAAAAGTCCCATGAATTCCTCTCGGAAAAGTGTCCAGATCAGCCATTCGATGATCGGCAAGGAAAATAAAATTCAGTTTTGCTTTTTTGGCGGCGGGAATAATTTCCTCCAAAATACCTCGGCTATCATGTGACCGGTATGTATGGGAATGAAGAACGCCTTTAAAGTCCGCATGGGGTATAAATTGCTCCGGCTTTTTATAACTCCGCCAAAGCCGGGTCCGCTCCTCTTCCAATTCCGGATAAACGACATACCGGTTCCACAAGGGCTCAGCCAGAAAGTATGCAATCAGCCCGATAAAAAGCACCAATATTATTTTCACCAGAACAAGCAGCATACGCCCGGCCATATTAACTGCTTTCATTTTTGGAGGATTTAGGAAATGTATCTTAATTAAAGCAGTTGAGCAGCCAATTCTAAGCAAGCATCAGGTTATCTCTTTGTTAAAAAATGTTTTTGAAGTTTAATTTATAAACGGCAACCTGGGAGCGACAAAGGCTTGGCTTTACACTTGCGGGAGGCTCCTTAGGAGTTCTTCGCAAAAGTCACCTCACTCCTCCTCCTCCTCCGAAAGCACCTGACGTGTTTCCAGCCATTTATCGCGCTGTATTTTGGCACGAAAATCGTCCTGAATGTTTAACTGAATATTCCCGTTGCTAAAAATGGTCATCTGTAAACCCACAAAACTCAGTGCTTCGTTGAGTCTGGTTTCGAGCGGCTCGTTGGTCAGAATACAATCGTTCCAGTACCAGTCCATTTTCTCACCGGCCACTTCCTCCACAATATCCCTGTAATCCTGGATGGTATAACCGATGAAAGGTTTTCCGAAACGCTCCCAAAGGATCTGCATAACCGTATCCAGCGACGAAACATGATTTGACTTTTTCCTCAGGAACAAATCAAGAATCAAAGCCACCAGCGCCCCTTTGTGGTAAACCGAAACCTTACGGTGCGGAATACCCTTGTCATAACCATCCAGCCATAAGTCAAAGGAAGATTCCGCCAGCGACTGCGAAGCGAGCGCATTGTTTTCAAAATGACGCTTCATATAAACCTGTAATTCCTTGATATAGGCTTCGTCGTTAAAAACACCGGCGCGTCTTAAAAACAAATCGCCATAATAAGTCGTGCAGCCTTCTGCCACAAAACAGGTTTCAAAATAGTTTTCTTTGGTAAAATCGTAGGGTAAAAGTTCGATCGGACGAATACGGATGATATTCCAGGCATGAAACAATTCGTGCGAACTCACACCCAGCAAATCCGTATAAAGTCCCTCACCTTCATCATCCGGGCCGAGCACAATCATCGTAGAATTATGATGCTCCACGCCATGGTAAAAAGCGTGTGGCAGAATAAGGTTCAGGAAATGGTACTCTTCCTCCGGAAATTCACCCATGGTAGCAATCTGTTCCCTGGAAAATCTCCTGAAATCACGCTGAATACGCTTCCAGTTCGGTTTCAGATTACCATGCATCCATATGTGAAACTGTACACCCCGAACGGTATAATCCGATTTTTGTAATGTTTCCGACGCCAGAAGCGGGCTATCCACCAACTGATAAAAATCTTTCGCTTTCAACTGATGTTTGCCAGCCGCAGCCAGCCCGCAGGCAATCCCGAATGTTTCCGGCAGCGCCAGTGTGACCAGGCATTCATCCGTAATTCTTCCTTCGGTATAAAGGCAAAAGTTGATAAAATTGAGATACCAGAGCTCCTCATCCACATAACTGCTGCCCGCATTTTGTATCGCCGCGAAGAATGCATAACGGATCTGAACTTCTTTTTCTCCGTTTGTTTTAACCTCCCAACGATCCTTGGTAATCTTGCGTAATGGTAGTTTATCACCGCTTATTGAAATTGCTTCAATAAATTGAATATTTTTGGCAAAATTTTGAATTTCATAACGTCCTGGCCGCCATGCAGGTAATTGAATTTCAATACGATCCGTTGTAATTTCAGGAATTGTATAGGTAATTGTTAAAAAATGGGAAGCAGGGTCAGTTACAGAAATATGATAATGCATAAGCTATCAGGCAGTGAATGAGGCAGAATTGATGAGGGCTTACTCAATAATAAACCAAAAGTTAAGAATTTTGCGTTACTATTAACAATATTAAAATAAACCATTTAGAAATGAAAAGGAAAATCCTCCTATCCTGTTTATTTATCATCACACTATCGATTAAATCAACAGTATTTGCCCAGACAGACGAATACTACCGCCCGGATACTGTGAAAAAAGAAAGGCCGGTAAGAAAAGAAATACCACCGATTGAAGACAAAGCTCCTGTTGAAAAGAAAAAAGTTGAAAGTGAATTAAAAAATCTTGCGTTCAAAGAAAGGATCAGGTTAGGCGGAAGTTTCGGGTTAAGTTTTGGAACATTCACCAACGTGAACGTATCACCAATGGCAGGTTACCAGATCACCGACAAGCTGGTTGGCGGTGTTGGCGCGACGCTGATGTGGTTCAAATCAAAAAATTATGGGGTCAATTCTGTTTACTACGGAGGAAGAGGATTTCTGATGTATCAAGTGGTACCAGTAATAAATATTATTGCTGAATACGAAGCCATGAATGTAGAAGCTGATTCCTTCATTAAATATGATGCCAGGAAATGGATTGGCTCGCCTATGATTGGGGCTTCTTACTCCCAGCCAACGGGTGGGCGTTTAATTAGGGCTATTCATTTCACCGCGTTATACAATTTAAATTACGATAATCAGCTAGACGATTATGGAAACAATATTTCGCCGTACGGAAGCCCGTTTGTGTTCCGCGTCACGTTTCTGTAAATCAATCCGTACTTTTATAAATAATTACCTGATACCGGGCATAACATCGCACAACGAAATTTATTTTCATACCTGCTGAACACTTGCTGCCGGATTCATTAACAAATTCAATTATTCCTTCATCCGGTCAAACCATATAAGAGGTGCGGATGAATAAAATCAATTATGGAAAATCCAGTTTTAATTTTTGGTGCAGGCTCCCTGGGAATGCAGGCACTTGATATTTTCAAGAAAAACAATGTGCTCGTCTACGGAATTCTGGACGATAATAAAGAATTACATGGTAAAGAATTCGGCGATATCAGCGTTTTAGGCGCAACGGATGACGAAGGCTTTATCAATATTATAGGCGAAAAGTGTGAAACTTTTGTTGCGGTAGGCGAACGTACCGTCCGCAAACAATTAACCGAGGGGCTGAACGAGCGTTTTAAAAGTATGCCCGTTAATGCCATTCACGAAAGCAGCATTATCTCGGAAACGGCCGTCATAGGTCACGGAAATCTTTTCGGAGCACGTGTGACCGTTGGGGCATTGTCAAAATTGGGAAGTCATTCACTATTCCAGACTGCGTCTGTTATTGAAACTTCCGCCGAAGTCGGGGATTATGTGACAGTTGGCCCGGGTGCCGTGATCAATGATCGTGTAAAAGTCGGCGACGGCGTATTTATCGGATCAGGCGCTATCATTGTTGCCGGTATCGAGATCGGAAAAAATGCAAGAATCGGTGCAGGATCTGTGGTGGTTGAAAACGTGCCGGCAGGGTCAACATTTTTTGGCAATCCTGCACGCAAGATTTAATGGGATTTGTAGAAAAAAAACGGATGCTGGTTGAGGAACAGCATCTTCCGTGTTAAATCCCTCAGTTCAAATCAATAAAAATTGTAGATAGTTTTTTTATTCACATGAAAAGACACTACCTTTGCAGTCCTTTTGACAGAAATAGTGAAAGAGCTAAGTAAATACAACATAGACATTTACGGTTTGGAAGACAAACAGTATGACTATGATATGGAGTCGGGAGACGCGTTTTTTGAAGAATTAGAGCAAGATCTGATCGAACATGGCCATTTCAAAACACATGTTGTTTTGACAAAATCGGCTACGATGATCCAGCTTCATTTTCATACGGAAGGCTCGGTTGAATTACTTTGCGACCGCACTTTGGAACCGTTTGAAGAGCCGATTGATTCGAGTGAACGGATTATTTTAAAATTCGGTGACCGTAATGAGGAGCTGACAGACGAGATTGAGATTATAAACAGAAATACGAACCGTATTAATGTTGCGAAATACATTTTTGAGTTTATCGCATTATCTCTGCCTGTAAAAAAATTACATCCAAGTCTTCGTGAGGAAGATTATGATGATGAGGATTTGGAAGACGACGATGAAGTGATTCTTATCTATTCTTCGGAAGGTCAGGAAGAAAGTGAAGAAGACAGCGATTCCGAAGAAAAAATTGACCCACGTTGGGAAGCATTAAAAAAATTAAAAGGCAATCAGGAGTAATTCCTGTCTGCGATATAAAAGTTTTTCAAACCGAATATTAACATACAGAACATAAAGCATCATGGCACATCCTAAGCGGAAAATTTCCAAAACCCGTCGCGATACACGCAGAGCACATGACTTCCTTACTGGCAAGCAATTGTCAGTTGATTCGTCAACAGGGGAGATTCATCAGTTCCACCGTGCGCACGTACACGAAGGAAATCTAGTTTATAGAGGCAAAGTTGTTGTTGAAAATTATGCCAAAACGGTCTAAATTTTAACAATGAGAATGCCAATTTCGCAACAGCCTTATAAAAGTTGTTGCGAAATTCTTTTTTACTAAGGCACAACTGCTAAATTTACACCTTCGATTTCTAACTTTTAGTACAAAATAACAGCGTGTAAATGAAAATTGCGGTAGATGCTATGGGGGGAGATTTAGCTCCACAAGCAATAGTTGAAGGGGTTATACAAGCCGCTTCCGAACTGCCATCGGATGCCCGAATCGTATTAATTGGCCGGGAAAGTGATATTCTGGAGATATTTCGCCAGCATAACTTCTCTTCGTCCGTCGTTGATATCGTTCATGCTGAAGATGTTATTGAGATGGGTGAGCACCCTACAAAAGCTCTTTCTCAGAAGCCGAATTCTAGTATTGCCATTGGATTTAAGCTTTTGAAGGAAAAAGAAATAGACATCTTCTGTAGTGCGGGCAACACCGGCGCTATGCATGTCGGCGCTCTTTTTAGTATAAAAGCTATTGAAGGAGTTTTGAGACCTGCCATTGCCGGTTTCGTACCCCAGGTTGGAGGCGGATATGCTATTATGGTCGATATTGGCGCCAACGCCGATTGCAAGCCTGAAGTACTTGCCCAGTTTGGTGAAATTGGCTCTCTGTTCGTTCAGCATACATTTCAGATTGAAAGCCCTCGTGTGGCTTTAATGAACATTGGCGAGGAAGAACAGAAGGGTTCATTAACTGCGCAGGCTACCTATCCCCTGCTCAAGGATAACAAACGAATCAATTTTATTGGAAATATTGAAGGGAAAGATCTCTTCACTAATAAAGCAGATGTGATCGTCACGGACGGTTTCACTGGGAATGTATTATTTAAATTAGGAGAGTCGCTATACGAAATTGCCAAACAAAGAGGGATTCAGGATGATTTTATAGATCAGACGAATTATGAGTCCATCGGCGGGAGTTCGATTATCGGAGTAAATGGTAATGTGATGATCGCACATGGCATTTCTTCACCGCTGGCAATAAAAAATATGCTGGGATGGGCTTACAAACAAGTCAAATCAAAAGCGTATGTTCACATTGCAAATGCTTTGAACTAATCGCTGAGCATAACAGCACTATTTTGCGAATAAACTCTGATAATGTTTTTTACCAAAATTCACGGGAATTTTGAATGCTAGAAATTAACCATGACCCACGCAAGAGCCTCTATAACAGGAATACACGGGTATGTGCCTGACTATATTCTGACAAATGCTGAATTGGAAACAATGGTGGCGACTAACGATGAATGGATCGTAAGCCGTACCGGCATCAAGGAACGTCGCATACTTAAAGGAGAAGGTTTAGGAAGCTCACATATGGGCGCTGAGGCTGTAAAAGGGTTGCTTGCCAAAACCAATACTGCTCCGGAAGATATTGATTTATTGATCTGCGCCACGACTACCCCCGACTTCATTTTTCCTGGTACTGCCAATCTGATCTGTGATATGACGGGCATCAGAAATGTCGGAAGTTTCGATATTCAGGCGGCTTGTTCCGGATTTGTTTATGCACTTACGATCGGTTCTCAGTTTATCGAGACCGGAAAATATAAAAAAGTAATTGTGGTCGGCGCTGATAAAATGTCAGCAATTGTCGATTACACCGATAGAAAAACTTGTATTCTGTTTGGCGATGGTGCTGGAGCTGTGCTTCTGGAACCTGATACCGAAGGATATGGTATTGTAGATTCGATCATCCGTTCCGATGGAGCCGGATATCCTTATCTGCATCAGAAAGCGGGAGGAAGCCGTTTTCCGCCTACACATGAAACCATTGATAATAAGTGGCATTCGGTGTATCAGGACGGATCTCAGGTGTTTAAATTTGCCGTAAAAAACATGGCAGATATTTCCGCTGAAATTATGGAAAAGAATAACCTTGCAAGTGAAGACGTTGCATGGCTGGTGCCACATCAGGCCAACAGACGTATCATCGAGGCCACGGCCAACCGTATGGGTGTTGGAATGGACAAGGTGATGGTGAATATCCAGAAGTACGGCAACACCACTTCGGCGACTATACCACTTTGTTTGTGGGACTACGAATCACAATTGAAAAAGGGCGATAATCTTGTACTTGCGGCCTTCGGTGGAGGATTTACCTGGGGCGCGATTTACCTGAAATGGGCCTACGATAAAGGAAATGAATAATGTAAAATGAATAATGATCTTGTTTCATTATTCATTTTTTCATTTTAAGATTTTATACATTTTTTATTAATTAAACATGGCAACGACTGCAGATTTACGTAACGGACTAGTAATACATTTTAACCATGACCTTTTTCAGGTTATCGAGTTTCAACATGTAAAACCAGGTAAAGGAAATGCTTTTGTACGCACAAAAATAAAAAGCCTTACTTCGGGAAAAGTATTGGATAATACTTTCTCTTCCGGTGCTACTATTATTCCGGTTCGCGTAGAAAGACATAAATTCCAGTTTTTATACAAAGATGAAGTTGGGTATAACTTCATGAACTCCGAAACATTCGATCAGGTATTGATCGATGAGAAACTTGTAACAGCGGCTGACCTGATGAAAGAAGGCCAGGAAGTAGAGATTTTGATCAACACCGAAACCGACGCTGCTTTGTTATGTGAATTGCCACCATTTGTAGAATTAGAAGTGACCTATGCTGAACCAGGCTTAAAAGGAGATACCGCAAACTCTCCTAAGAAAGCGATTGAAGTAGAAACGGGTGCTCGTATCATGGTACCTTTATTTATTGAAGAAGGTCAGAAAATCAAAGTAGATACCCGCACGTACGACTACGTTGAAAGAGTAAAATCATAGGTTACTATTCCTGCAACTGTATAAACTTGACTAAATGGAAACTAAAGAAATTCAAAAACTGATTGACTTCATCGCCCAGTCCGGCCTTGATGAAGTAAACATTGAAACAACGGATTTAAAGATTAAGGTAAAAAGATATGGCGCTGCTCCGGTAGTAACTGTTGCTCCGGCACAGGTTTCTGCTTCGGCTCCTGTATATACAACACCTTCGGCTCCTGCTGCTCAGGCTCCTGCAACGCCTTCGGCACCGGCAGAACCAGCTGCATCGGCAAATTTGATTACAATTAAGTCCCCAATGATCGGTACTTTCTACCGCGCATCAAGCCCTGAAACACCTGCATTTGCAAGTGTTGGAGACGAAATCGTACCAGGAAAGGTAGTTTGTGTGATTGAAGCAATGAAATTGTTCAACGAAATTGAATCTGAAATTTCAGGAAGAATTGTTAAAGTTTTGGTAGAAAACGCTACCCCGGTAGAATTCGACCAGCCTTTGTTTCTTGTTGAACCTATATAACGGTGATGACCGGTCTTAAAACACTTAATTAAATTTCATGTTTAAAAAGATTCTCATTGCCAACCGAGGTGAAATCGCATTACGTGTGATCAGAACCTGTCGTGAAATGGGCATAAAAACTGTTGCAGTTTATTCAACTGCCGACCGTGACAGCCTTCACGTACGTTTTGCTGACGAAGCAGTTTGTATTGGACCTCCTCCAAGCCGTCAGTCTTACCTGAGTATTCAAAATATTATTTCTGCTGCCGAGGTTACCGGTGCAGATGCCATACATCCGGGGTACGGTTTCTTATCTGAAAACGCTGAGTTCTCTCAGATTTGTGCTGATTACGGTATCAAATTTATTGGAGCAACTGCGGCTCAGATCAACGGAATGGGCGATAAAGCTACGGCTAAGGCGACCATGATTAAAGCAGGCGTTCCTGTTGTTCCGGGTTCAGAAGGTTTGTTAGAATCCGTTGAACAAGGAAAAAAACTTGCGATAGGCATCGGATATCCTGTGATTGTGAAAGCAACTGCCGGTGGTGGTGGACGCGGTATGCGTATCATCAACAAACCGGAAGATTTTGAAAAGGCATGGAATGATGCCCGTACAGAATCTGCTGCGGCTTTTGGAAATGACGGTTTATACCTTGAAAAATTTGTTGAAGAACCTCGCCACATCGAAATCCAGATCATTGGTGATCAGTATGGCAAAGTTTGTCACTTATCTGAACGTGATTGCTCTATTCAGCGCCGTCACCAGAAATTGGTGGAAGAAACACCTTCCCCCATTATCACGCCTGAACTTCGTGAGAAAATGGGTGCTGCTGCCATTAAAGGTGCGCAGGCTATCGGATATGAAGGAGCAGGAACGATTGAATTCCTTGTTGACAAACACGGTGAATTCTTCTTCATGGAAATGAATACGCGTATTCAGGTAGAACACCCGATTACGGAAGAAGTTACCGATTTTGATTTAATTAAGGAGCAAATCAAAGTGGCAGCTGGTGAGCCGATTTTGGGCATTAATTATACGCCTAAATTGTTTGCGATGGAATGCCGTATCAATGCGGAAGATCCTGCAAATGGTTTCCGTCCGTCTCCTGGAAAAATCACGAACCTGCATTTCCCTGGCGGCCACGGTATCCGTATCGACAGCCATGTTTACAGCGGTTATACCATTCCGCCAAACTATGACTCGATGATTGCTAAACTGATCGTGAGCGGCCAGTCGCGCGAGGAAGTCCTGACCAGAATGAAACGTGCGTTGCAGGAATTCGTCATTGAAGGTATCAAAACCACCATTCCATTCCATATTAAATTGATGGACGATCCTGGATTCAAATCCGGAAACTTCACAACGAAATATCTGGAGTCGTTTGATTTTTCTTCGCTTTAATTTTCGTTTAAACGCAGAGCTTCGGGAGGTTTACGCGGAGTAACGCTGAGTTTATACTTATATTATTATTTGAAAAGGTGTTTGGTTTTGATAACCGGACACCTTTTCTGCGTTTGAAGGTGAAATAAAATTAAGTAACTTTGATGTACCTAACATCTACTTCACCCTCAAGTATTTTCAATGAAACACTGCTGCATCTGTATCCTTGCCATACTTTTTTTTGCTTGTAAAAAAACGAAAATCGATCCAGCCCCTCAGTTCCCATCTACACTTTATTTAAACGGCATTACAAAAAAGTCTAAAATCCGTTTATTTACAAATAAAGGGGAAATAACAGATCAGTCGGTGATTGATAAATTCGTTAAAACCACAAAAGGTTTTACCAAAAAAGACACATCATTTACCTCCGGCGAAACGCTAACCTTCTTCTCTGCAGATTCCGCTGAAATACCAAATTCATTCAATTCACTAACCGTTGTAAAAAAAGAAAATCAGCTTATTTTTAAATCGACAAATAGACGAATTATAACAGCAGCTAACTTGGAATCAAACTATAAAATGGGAAGATATCAAAGCGAAATTGAGCCTGTTTGGGATGGTAAATTTAGCGCTTACAACATGCTGGTTGGTTATGGAGATTATTCCGCATTAAAACTATCAGTATTTGAATACAATAGGGTTAGCTGGTTTGTTCAATGGAATTGGGGTGATACTTCATCGCCCGATATATTGACTAAATCATCCTCATCAGGAACCATGTTCAATGAGTTTAATGAATCCTATATAAGTTCAATCCAAAAAAATGACACGCTTGCTATTCAGGAATATTTTTATTCGTTCCAAAAGAAATAATATGATTATCAATATTAAACGCAGCAAAACAACATGAGCTGTATTAAAATAGCCCGGAAAAATTTTTCCGGGCTATTCTCTTATAAGCACACTCAAAATAATCTTCTATACAATTTCCGGGACGGTATATGGCGCTCTGTACTTTCTTGTCAGGTACGTATTCGCATCATCATCACCCACAAACTTTTCTGTTTTAGGATCAAACGTCAAGGCACGCCCGGTCCGGTATGCGATGTTCCCCAAATGCGCCAATCCCGATGATAAATGAGCCGTTTCCACCGGGCCGTTGACCATTTTTGGATCGCGGGCTACTACGGCATCGATGAAGTTTTTATAATGGTCTCCCCCGGCCTTCCGTGTCGGTCCCGGCTTTTTATCTTTCCCCAGGAATGTTTCATAAAAATCATATCCCTTGACAACCAGATATCCCTCGCTGCCATAAAATATATTGCCAATGCCAACACCACCTTCATCGTTGGTCATCCATGGACGAACTTCAAATTCAATGATCTTCTTTTCCTTCGGATAAATAAACGAAGAGCTTAATACCTCCGGTGTTTCCTTTGCGTCGTCCCATAGAAACTTGCCACCTGAAGAAGTTATCTTTTCAGGGAAAGAATCTACACCCAGCCCCCACATACACATGTCGGTTTCATGAATTCCCTGATTCCCCACGTCGCCGTTTCCGTAGTTCCAATGCCAGTGCCAGTTGTAATGCACGTAGTTTTTCGAGAACGGTTTCATTTCTGCCGGCCCTGTCCACAGATCATAATTTAATCCTGCCGGAACCGGTTCTGTGCCTTTATTACCAATATCCGGTCTCCATTTGTATACCAGTCCGCGTGCCATATACACGTTTCCAATCAAACCATCGCGCATATGTTTCACGGCTTCCTGCAACGCCTCCGAACTTCTTAGCTGTACCCCATGCTGAACAACACGTTTGTATTTATGCGCCGCCTCAACCATCTTGCGCCCCTCATGCAGATTATGCGATCCTGGCTTTTCCACATACACATCTTTGCCAGCCTGACAAGCCCATATTGCTGCCAGCGAATGCCAGTGATTTGGGGTTGCAATACTGACCGCATCAATGGATTTGTCCTCATAAACTTTACGAAGATCATTTTCCGTCTTCACTTTTTTACCATTATTCTTTTCGGAAAACTCTTTCGCCCGTGTTTGTAAAATCACATCATCCGGATCACATAAAGTGGCCAATTCTACATTGGCAAGTCTCGAATAACCTTTGATATGGTCCTGCCCGCGGCCATTTACACCGATAACGGCCACGCGAACACGATCGTTAGCACCAAAAGCGCTGGCTGGAATAATGGAAGGAATGGAAAATGCTACTGCCGCACCGGCTGTATTTTTGATAAAGTCACGGCGCGAAACTTCGTTTTTGTTCTTCATGAGTCGCTGATTTAGGAAGTTTAAAGTTTAGACAAGTCAACGGACAAATAATTATACCCTTCTGACAGCTAATAATTTAGACGAGTTATTTCAAACCTACCCCGAATCACAAGTATCTTAAAGTACAATTATTTTTTACTTAAGTACCAACCCAGACAATTTTACCCGGCGAGCTCTATGATGAAAATGAAACGAAGTTTTTTATAATTAAAATGAAACGCGAAATGCTGTAACCGTTAACATGACAAAACCCATCTTACAGGAAAATTTTTCCTCGTAAAATGGGTTTGCGATGACGTGATGAAGACACGCCAGTATTAAGGCTGTTTAAATTATAAGTTACCCACAGCCTGATGAATGGATTTCACCGTATTCGTATAATTCTCTTCGTTTGGTAAACCAAAAAGTGATTTTTCCTTGATGATAACCGCGACGTTTTCCGGCACCAGTTTTTCCCATCCGGGTTCTCCCCGTTTGATTTTTTCAAGCACACTGTCTGTCGTAATGTGCATATGTTCTTTGTTGTAATTCCGGATATCTTCAATTTTGTTATTGATAATCAGATACTGGAATAACGGCCGCAGATGATCCGGCACAACAAAATTTTCACAGCTATACACCGAACCATCAGGCTGTAAAGTCGGGTAAATAAACAGCTTCACCTTGCGGCTAAACAGGGTGGCAAATGATTCAAGAATCCCCCCGGGAAGGAATTCGTAGTGTTTTTCTTCGAAAATATCCTGCAAACTCGGACTCCCCAGCAACAGACCCGCCTTAAGTTTCGAAAGCCTCGACAGATACGCGACCAGGCGGAAATACTCATGGTGATTGGAAATCATTACCATATGCCCGAGCGAACACAAAATATCCACCCGGTCAAGGAAATCCTTTTCATCGATATCCTTATCAGAACCTTTCAAATTGTGAAGTGTCAGCTCCGATACCAGAACCACTTTGGATTCATCCACATCCGGTTCTGCGAGAAATTGCTTTTGTCCGTTGCTGATCAAATCGATATGTACATTCGTGATCGGGCGCAAACGGCCCCGCATCATCAGAATATGTTTTTTGTATAACGCCTCAGAAGGTTGTAAAACGCCGCCATCAGAACCAAACAAGGCTGCATCAGTAAACCCGTTTTTCACCAGACGAAGGCTCATGAGCCGATTGTCCACTTTCACAAAATCGGGGCCGCTGAAACGCACCATATCGATTTCAATCCTGTCCGGGGTGAGGTCGTCCATTAAGGACAACAAAAGTATTTCCGGCGATTTATGGTAAAAAAAACAACCGTACATCAGGTTTACCCCGATAATGCCCAGCGCCTGTTGTTGCAACAAATTTTCGTCATCACGCATCCGCACGTGAATCACCACATAATTCGTAGGCCCTAGCGGCGTCAGCTGAAACTGAAGACCGATCCAGCCATGCGATTCATTTGTCTTTTGAAAGTTTAACGCCACCACCGTATTGGCAAACGCAAAAAACTGGCTCTCCTCACCTCTCTTTTCCTGAAGACGTTTTTCTACCAGATTGTATTCCCGGTTCAGCATCTTCATCAGCCTTGACTCCACGACATAACGCCCTCCTTCTTCCGTTCCGTAAATCGCATCACTGAAGGTCATATCATAGGCAGACATCGTCTTGGCAATTGTACCCGACGCTCCACCCGATTTGAAAAAGAAGGCAGCCGTTTCCTGCCCTGCACCGATTTCAGCAAATGAGCCATAAATCCGGCGGTCAAGATTGATCCGTAACGCCTTTTGTTTGGTACCGAGATTCTTTTCGTACATATCAATTCTGGGTTAGATGAAGAGCTCTTACTCGTAAATATAAGAAAAATCCCATTCTTAATAGTTATTAAGAATGACCGATTATATATTAGAACCGAAAAATTCTATATAATATTACTATTATAAGATAGTTTTAAATCCAATTTATTTCCATGCATCCGAACCCCGATTTTCTGTTTACTTACGGTACTTTGATGCAAGGGTTCGAAAATCCTTTTGCACAGCGGCTGCACACATCATCAACGTTCGAAGGCAAAGGATCATTCCCCGGCTTGCTGTATAAAATAAGCTGGTATCCGGGAGCGGTTTACGACGAAAAAAGTGAAAGCAGCGTTTTCGGAGAAGTTTACCAACTGACAATCAAAGCGCTGCTGCTGCCGGAACTTGATGACTATGAGGATGTTTTTGAAGACGAGGAGAAAAGTTTATATCTCCGAAAGATCATACCGATCCAAATGCAGGACGGATCGGTTCTGCCGTGCTGGGTTTATCTTTACAATCAGGATACAACCGATTTAGAAAAAATAGAAACCGGCGATTTCAGAACCTGCCGGTGATTATTCATCGGGCCGCGTTAATTTTTTCACCGATAATCCTTAGACCGTCGAGAGTCAGTTTTCTGTCTATTTCAACAAACTCATCACGCAGCGTATCAATGATGGATGATAATCCACCTGTGGCGACGGCTATACAATCGCCGCCCATTTCGAGCCGGATCCGGTGAATTAACGATTTCACCAACCCTTCATACCCGAGCAGTATTCCGGCCTGAATCGACTGAACCGTGTTTTTGCCAATCGCAGAAGCGGGAAGCTTCAAAGGTACCTCCGGAAGCTGAGCCGTATTGGCAAACAATGCCTTAACAGCCGTCACCAGCCCCGGCAGAATTGCCACGCCCAGGATTTCCCCTTTGTTGGAAACGGTCGTAAAAGTAAGGGCAGTGCCAAAATCAACCACCACACAATTTTGCTTATAGCGGGTCATCACAGCCACGGCATTGGCAATCAGGTCAGCGCCAAGTTCATGTGGATGATCGATCGCAATCGTTAACCCGGGCACGGTATTCGGTCCGACGGTAATGGTATCAACACTGAAAAGCGACCGGAGCATTTTCTGAATGGTCGGGGTTAGCGATGGCACCACACTGCTCAATACCACGGTTTTAACATCACCAAACGATATGCCTGCTTCCAGAAAATGAAGCATTAACTTGGATGCATAATGAGATTCACTTTCCTGGGCCAAAGAACGCACCCGCCAGACATGGGTCCAGGCGTCTGATTCATAAAGACCAAAAACAGTATCCGTGTTACCAACATCGACGGCTAAAAGCATAATCAGAATTTTATATTAAGAGAACAAATAAAAGCATTATCGAAATAAAACGGCAATTAAGGGCGTTTTTAACAACAGTTTCTTTTTGTTTAAACCTACTTTTAATACTTTTACAAACAGCCGATACTACACCCTCAGGTTACTTTTGTAATAAGTAAAGTTCATCCCCGATTTAGTAAAAACATGTATCATTTGAATGACTGCCGGTTCCTTGCATTATATATATTTCTGTTTCTAACCACTTTATCTTCAACTGCCCAGGTCGTTCCCGAATGGAAAGATCCTGAAATTATCAGTGTCAATACCGAAAAAGGGCGTGCCGATTTCGTTCCCTATAAAGACGAAAAAAGTGCATTGCAGCTTGATAAAAAATCACCTTTTGTCCGCTCGCTGAACGGCACATGGAAGTTCAGGTGGGTCTCCCATCCCTCCAAAGCACCTGCGGATTTTTTTCAGCCGTCGCATTCTACTGCCAACTGGGATAACCTCAACGTCCCTTCCAACTGGCAGGTTGCCGGTGCGCGCGAAGGCCGTAATTACGACAAGCCGGTATTCACAAATATTAAACATCCGTTCAAGGCGAATCCTCCGGGGATCGACGCGGATACCAATGCCACGGGACTTTACCGTACAACGTTTAATGTGTCCGATCATGATAAAGGAAAAACTTTCTTTCTTCAGTTCGGCGGGGTTCAGTCGGCCTGCTACGTATGGCTGAACGGCGAAGCGATCGGGTATCATGAAGACGGGATGACTCCTTTTGAATTCAACGTAACCGGCGATGTAAAAACCGGAATAAACCATCTTGCCGTAGAAGTCGTCAACTGGTCAGACGGCAGTTATCTTGAAGATCAGGATTTCTGGCGGCTTTCAGGCATTTTCCGGGATGTCAATTTGATTACACTTCCGGATGTACACATCAACGATTTTGCCGTTCGCACGGATCTGGATGCCAATTACCAGAACGCCACGTTAAAGATAAGCACCTACGTAAAGAACTTTTCGAAACAGACTGCTGCGGGAAATCAATTGGTTTTCACGTTATATGACTCAAAAAAATCGGTGGTTGTAACCCCGGTCAGCCGGCTGATTGGCAATGTTGAACCCCAGGGTGAAATCCCTATCCGCGTAGAAATTCCGATAACCAATCCGGAAAAATGGAGTGCGGAATCTCCTTCTTTGTACACACTCACCATCCAGATCCTCAATTCGGATGGTAAAACCATTGAAGCCGTCAGCCAGCGTGTTGGATTTCGGGAGATAAAAATTGCGGGCGGGCAACTGCTCGTGAACGGAAAACCCATCACCATTAAAGGCGTTAACCGCCATGAATTTGATCCTGAAACGGGCCGTGTGATGAGCCGTGAACTGATGATCAAAGATATCACGCTGATGAAACAGCATAATATCAACGCCGTACGGACATCCCACTATCCCAGCGTTCCTGAATGGTATGACCTATGCGATGAATATGGCTTGTACGTCATGGATGAAGCCAACATCGAAAGCCATGAACTCTGGGGACGGAATATCATTCTGGCTGACAAACCGCAATGGAAGGCAGCCTTTCTGGCCAGAGGAACGGCGATGATCGAACGGGATAAAAATCATCCTTCGATTATTATCTGGTCATTGGGAAATGAGTCGGGCATGGGAGCCAACTTTAACGCCATGGCTGATTATATCCGTCTCGCTGATCCGACACGACCGATTCATTACGAGGGAAGAAGCAATTACAAACCAACGACGCTGAGCAATTTTGATATCATTTCGGTGATGTACCCTTCGGTTAATGACATGATCGAACTGGTAAAAAAAGATAAAAACAGACCGTTGATCGTTTGCGAATATGCTCATGGTATGGGAAACAGCATTGGTAATTTCAAGGAATACTGGGACGTTATCGAAAAGTATCCAACCATGCAGGGCGGTTTTATCTGGGACTGGGTCGATCAGGGATTGCAGCTTAAAACAGCCGACGGAACACCTTACTGGGATTATTTCAACTATATCGATGGCGCCAATGCAGGCGACGGGCTTGTTAACCCTGACCGTGTTCCGCAGCCGGAAATCAATGAGGTCAAAAAAGTTTATCAGTATATTAAGTTTGAGCTTCCTGATACATTGCGTGCAGGACAGCGGCAGCTTACGATCAAAAATAATTACGATTTTATCTCGCTAAACGGTTTTGAACTGGTTTGGTCCTTACAGGAAAACGGGAAATTCATTGGCGAAGGAACCATTGCAAACCTGAGCGCAATGCCCAAACAATCGCAGCAGCTCTCCATTCCATATCAGCTTCCCAATAACCCCAAACCGGGTTATCAATACTTTTTAAATCTAAGCATCCGTTTAAAAAAACCGACATTGTGGGCGCCGGAAGATCATGAAGTGGCCTGGTATCAGGTTCCCCTTGAAGTCACGACTGAGGAGGAAAAGGATGTTGCCTATACCCGCAGTCCTGCTTTGCGACTATCGCTTGTTCGTGGCAAAGGTGTGACGATCAGCGGACAGAATTTTTCTGTCAGCTTTAACAAGAAAAATGCCCGTATGTCTTCGTTTATGTACAAAAAGGAAGAAATGCTGGAATCGGGTCCTTTTGCCAATTTCTGGCGCGTACCTACGGATAACGATGAAGGCGGCGGAAAACAAAGCTTTGCAACGCAATGGAGAAACGCAAACCTGGACTCACTGAAACTGACTGGTTCAGACCTGCGTGTTGAAAAACTGAATCCGCATGTGTTTAAGGTAACACTGATGAAAAGCCTTCGCAGTCGTGCCGGCGGCATGATCGTCAGCTCCGTTTACACCATTTATTCGACGGGCGATATTCGTGTACAAAATACCTTTACGCCAAGCGGCGAATGGCCTGAACTGGCGAAAGTTGGTTTCCAGTTTCAAATGCCCACTACTTATAACAAGATCCAGTGGTTTGGAAACGGTCCCTACGAAACTTACGCCGACAGGAAAACAAGCGGGCGAATCGGATTGTATGAAGGCAGCGTTGCTGACCAGCATTTTCCATATATAAGTCCTCAGGAAAATGGGAATAAGACAGATGTCCGCTGGGCTACCATTACCAACGAAGACGGTCTTGGCCTGATCGCGATCAGTGATTCTGTGTTTAATGTCAATGTACACGATTATACCGACAAGGAAATATTGGCCGCGAAAAAACGTGCTGCGGTACTTTCCCGAGGTAATACGACTGTGGTTAATCTGGATCTTGCCCAAATGGGACTTGGAGGTGATGACAGCTGGTCGCCGCGTGTACACGACAAGTACCGGCTACCAGCGCGGACATACGCCTATTCCTATCGGCTAAAAGGAATTGACAATGCCTCAAATCTCGATCAGATCACGCATACCCGGCTTCCGGATATTGCTTCCAAAACAAAAACTGCCACGGCCGAAGGAGACGACCAGGTGGCAGGAGAAGATGCGGCCGGTGATGAGGAAGAAGAAGCGGTAAAACCGACGGTCAGAAAATATTCATCCAAATATTCACGGAAGAAAGTATCACACAGAAAAAAACCGACTCGTAAAAAGAAGTCGGTTTCGAGAAAAAAATCAGGTTCTAAAAAGAAAAGAAGAAGGAGATAACCTCACGTACATCCTCTCCTATTTTTTATATGGCGAGAGGATGTACTCTACTTTTACCTTGATCGACTGCGCGATTTTCACAAATACGATCTGGGGTACATCAATTTTATGGTCAACCAGCGTCACTTCGAAATCAGAGCTGATGACCATTTTTCCCCCTTCCACTTTCAGTTTCCCTTTAATCGTCCGGTTTTTACTGACACCGTGTACTGTAAAACTCCCGGTCGCGGAAGCATCATAGGTTCCGTCTTTGGTAAAATCGATACGCTGATCCAGTTTTCCGCTGAAAGTCGCCGTCGAATATTTATCCGACTCGATATAATTTTCATTGAAATGTTCCTGCATCAGTTTATTTGGAAAAACGAAGTCACGCATATTCATTCTGATCGCGATTTCAGCCGTGCCTGTGTTCAGTAACACCTGCGTCTTTTTGTTCTCCGCGTAGATGTTTTCCATCGGCGTTTCGGAAGAAAACCGGGTGTTTCCACCTGCCGTTGCAAACATGCCTCCCTGGGCAAAAACCGTCCCGGATACTCCTGCAAGCGTAATCAGCAGGATTACGCTCAGGACTATATGATGTCTCATAAATCTGTATGTTTAGTATTGAGCTCTCTTGCTTTTCTTGTCAAAACTGAAAGTCCGTGAGATATTGAAGCCGTAATGCACATCACCTTTACCCCAGCTTCCCGTCGTTTCTCCGATAAACTGTTTCTCAATCATACCGAGGGAATTGGTAAAATGCAGCTGAAATACGTGCCCGCCGGTATCAATATCGACACCAAACGCCATGGAGTCATGATAAGGCAGGTTGGCATCTTTATCATGTGCCGCCCAGAAATATTCAGCATTCACAGAAACCCTTTTGCTCAGCTTCAGGCGCCCACCCAAACCAACGGAGAAAAGCCCACGCTTATCTCCGGCTAGTTCAGGCAGGTTTCGATATAGATAGGTTGGCGTTATTTGCAGTGAAAGTCGCTCGCTGAACTTACGGGCGATAAGCGCCTGGTATACATAAGTCAGCTTGTTTTTAAAACTGCGGGTGGCTTCATCCTCTGAAACCGGACGCAGCGTGCGGATCGCGGCACTTCCAAAGAGTGTTACCGATAAAGGGATCTGTCGTGCACCGGTAGTTTGTTTGATCAGCCGGTATTTTCCGAAAAAATCAAATGCTTTTTGTTCGGTGCTTCTTCCGACACCAATCATCAGATCGTCAGAAATACCATATTCAAAACCCAGTCTCAGTGTAGCCTGATCCAATCCGTACAATTGATAAGATCCCGAATTCAAGCGACCAAACCGGTGAGAGATACGAAAATCCATATGATTTTTCTTAACCGTTTCTACGGAATGCCCGTTGATGATCCGGGTAGATTTAAAAGTTGCCTGTACCGGCATGGTTGTATTGCTATCCAGTTTATTCAGTTCTCCAAGCAGGTCATTCTGTGCATGGAGCGATGTTACTGCAAAAAGTAAAATGATTGCGTGGCGGAGTGCTTTCATAGTTTTCAAGATTACGCTGTTACTGTTAATGTGTTGCCGTCAGCCGAGAGAACAGCCTTGTATGCCTTCAGGGCAGCCACGGCAGGACCTTTATCCACTGCGCCGGTCAGGGAGAATTCCGAACCGTGATTTGAACAATAGATATCATTTTCGCCACTCCGGTACTGCACCGTGGTCCCTTCATGTGTACATACTTTCGAAAGTGCAACATATGTTTTGGCCGTAGAAAATGCTACGATCAGGTCGCCAACGATCGCAAATGAGCCAGCTGTTTTCAGTTTTGAATAAGTGGCATTGGTCAGATCGACGGTAAAATTGATCGCACCTGCCGAGGTTGTTGCATTGCCTGTAAGCCCTGTTGTACTACCCGGTGTTGTCGGCGTTGGTGTATTGGTTACCGGATCCATTTCTCCCGTACTGCATGCAGTCAGTGAACCAAGGCAATAAACAGCCATTAATGTTGATGTTCCCAGGCTCAGACTTCTAAGGAATTCGGCCCTTTTCATCGTTTCTTTTTGAGTAGTGTTCATGGTGAAATAATTAGGAATGAATAGAAAAATTTGACAAAACGCATCCTGTCCCCGATTTTCAGGGAATGATTACCAGGTATTAAAACTTTATTACTTATTTAAAAACAGGGGTATATCTAATTGAAAACCAAGTACCAAACGTAAACAGATCCACCTTCCCAAAGCCAACTTTTTTAACAGGAATTCTCACATAAGGCTCCGCGATCAGCGATAGTTTTTTCGACAAACGATATTCGTATCCAACCGAAGCATTGAGGTGGCTTAGCCAATACCACCCGGTTGAAGTTTCATAATTTGACCATTTTTGCCCATGGACATATTTGTCATAATTGTAATCGTACTTTTCATTTTGCATGTAATAAGAGGAGGCTCCTGCACTCGTAAACCACCGCGACCTTTCCGTTTGCGTGATGTCATAACGCACGTTCAACGGAATTTCAATAACCTTACAAACCCCGTCAACGCTGGCTGGCAACACTTTCTGGTCATACCAGCTGGCAGGCCATTCGTATTCGCCGGCTTTTGCATTGTAAATTTTTGAACTTCTGGTTACGCCTGTCTGAATGTATAATTTCCGGAACAAGGCATATTCTATGAGTAGCGAAACGGCTGTGCCGGGTTTAGATAAATTTTTCAGACCTACTGTACTGAGATCCGGAGAATAACTAAAACGTACGGCAAATTTCGGGGAAGGTTCTTTTTCATCAGCCGCTTTGACCGGTTGCGAAACCGGCGTTTCAGCTGGCTTCACCTTTGGCAATGCTTTTGCTTTATTCCAAACCATAGCTCTGGATTCCAGCCAATCTGCTGAGATCAATAACCGGTTTTCCTCAGCCACATCACTGGCATTAAAAGGAATATTTTCAGCAGCCTGTGACTCCGAAATAGGATCCGTGTCAACCGTTTGTACCACGCCCTTCCCAGAATTGAAAACTTCCCGTTCACCACGTTTCGTTTGAACCAAAGTTTCTTTCTCCGCCACATTCCCCAAACCACCTTCAATCGCCGGATACTTCCTGGCTTTCTGCTCAGTATTAAATGCCCCGTCACCCCCTCTCCCAATAGAACGGTTAGGCTCTAAGTACACTCCGCCTGTCTTAGACCAGCGACGGGGCAGTATCTTTCTATTTTTTGTTTTAGTTATTTCGTTATCCGCTGCGCTCCCCGGCAAGTCATTTTTACTTGCAGAGATCTCATCTTCCTCACGTTTTGCAACAGCGCCTATTCCCTCAAGCTGCCCTTTTTTTCCGTTTTGGGCAACATTTTTACTTTGCCCATCCAGTTTTACGGCAGTCTGTTCTTCAACGATTTTATTGTTAGCCTCGCCATTTTTAATCGAAGGGGCAGGCCCTATCGATGTTTGACCGGCATTTTTGGCAGCAAAAGTTTTATCAGATTCTTTCGGGTTATTTGTTAGCAAATACGTTCCTATTCCGCCTATCATCAGTAAGGCAAGCAAACCCGCCGACCACCATTTCCTCCACCACATTGCGGGTGTTTTTCCATCGGCACTATCCAACCTGCTTCTCAGCGCGTTCCAATCCTGTGGATCAAAAGTCGAATCAAGCTCTTCCGCTGACTTTTTGAAGAGCTTGTCCAGTTCGTCATCTGGTAACTCTTTCATAATTGTCAATGTTAATTTTGGATAGCATCATTCTCAACTTTTCCCTGGCACGCGACAAATTCGATTTTGAAGCTCCTACGGAAATATTCAATTGTTCGGCAATTTCTTCGTGCGTGTACCCGTCAATGACAGCCAGACTAAAAACCAGCCTATAGGCCGGCGTTAACTCTTGTACAAGGCTGATTATCTCTTCATGCGCCATTTTGTTGATTACAGTTTCATCTACAAATACCTGATCCGCAGCTTCCACATCATCCAAAACTTCGTGACGAATTTCGTGCCGGTAATGATCCAGTGCGGTGTTTATCATTACCCTGCTCAACCAACTTTTAAAAGAACGGCTTTGATCAAAACTATCCAGCTTGGTAAAAATCTTTAAAAAACCATCGTTCATTATTTCTTTCGCCTCTTCCCGACTCCGTGTATAGCGTAAACAGATGCTCATAGCATAGCCATAAAACTGTTTATACAACAGCTCCTGACTACGGCGGTTCTTTTTCAAACAGCCGTCGAGTAGTTCTTGAAGAACGGCGGAGTTATACTCGGGCATGTCGTTTGTTTTTCTACACTTACGTTGTAGTTGCCAAAGTGGTTGCGTGGGTTTTCCGTTTTTTTGAAAATAATTTTTCGCGCCGGTCAATAATACGTCACATCCTGCATATCATCCATTCCAAAAGCCTCATGAATATCGCTATAAAATGCAAACAACGAGCCGCTTAACAGATTTTTTAGCTTTCAGGAAATATCTTTCAAGATCATGATTTTTATCCATTTTTTTATCAAACTCAGAATCCGTACCTATAAATCTGATATTTTCCTTCTCCTTTACAATCAGATAATTGTTTATCAACAAATTGAGGTTGGTAAGATTCATTCTACAAATTCATTTGGATTACTTTTAATAAAAAACAGAAAAAATGCAATTCTGTTTTAAACAACGATAATTCTCAATGATCCGGCTGATCAATCTTGTCCGTAATTATCAATTATTCCGTACTTTTGCTGCCCTGATGATAGGAATATGGTTATCAGGCATTTGACCTAACTTTATGAATCCATAATTGCCGTAACCCTTTGTTAGTAATAGTTAAGTAACCTGTATTGAATAGATTTTTGCAATGGCCAAAAGAAGAATGAGTGATGAGGGGGAATCGGGATCTCCGTTTGCAGTAAAAAAAATTAGTTGGGAAGGGCTAAAAAAAACCTTCGCTCTTTTTCGTTACATACTTCCATATAAGTGGCTTTTCATAGTTGGGATGATATTCCTGACACTCTCAACCTTCACTTCACTTGCTTTCCCAAAACTTATTGGAAGCATTGTTGAAGTGATCGAAGGAAAATCAAAATATACCATCAACCAGATCACCGTCTTTCTGGTTTTTGTTCTCGTTTTTCAGGCTGTTTTTTCCTTTCTGAGAATATTCCTGTTTACCCGTGTCAGTGAAAGGGCCATGGCCGATCTGCGCCGGGATACTTACGCCAAAATTATAACACTGCCACTGGGATTTCTGGAACAACGCCGTGTCGGGGAATTAACGAGCCGCGTAACTTCCGATGTTTCTCAGCTGGAAGGCGTTTTGTCATTCACGATTGCTGAATTTTTCCGTCAGGTCGCCACGTTGGTGGTGGGTATTGCCATTATTTCCTATACTTCATGGAAACTGACGTTATTCATGATGGGGACATTCCCGATTCTGGTGGTTGCGGCCATGTTTTTTGGAAGATATATCCGTCGTTTGTCAAAAAAGGCACAGGATGAATTGGCTGCCGCTAACGTAATTGTGGAAGAAACCCTCCAATCCGTTAATGTTGTGAAGGCTTTTACCAACGAGCATCTGGAAGTCAACCGGTATCAGACAGCCTTGGGACGCGTGGTAAAACTGGCGCTTCATGCCGCAACGTATCGTGGCGGATTTGTTTCCTTTATCATCTTTGCAATTTTTGGAGGTATTGTGGGCGTAATCTGGTTTGGAGCGGGTCTGGTGCAGTCCGGTGATATGAACCTGTCCGATTTGTTCACTTTCATCTTATATACCACGTTCATTGGAGCTTCCATCGGCGGTCTGGGTGACTTGTATGCACAGATCAACAAAACCGTCGGAGCCTCGGAACGTATTTTCGAACTACTTGCGGAAACATCCGAAGTATCCATACAGGAATCCGCGACACCTTCGGTTTCGCCTGTCAGGGGTGATATCACCTATAAAAATGTACAGTTTGCTTATCCGTCAAGAGCTGACCTGCCGGTATTAAAAGGTATTTCTTTCCACGTGAACGCCGGAGAGAAAATTGCTTTGGTTGGATACAGCGGCGCCGGAAAATCGACGATCATTCAACTGCTGATGCGGTATTACAATAACCAGTCGGGTGATATTCTCGTGGATGGCAAATCGATTTCGGAATACGGAATTTCAGAATTAAGGAAAAACATTGCGATCGTTCCGCAGGAGGTTATGCTTTTTGGAGGTACGATTTATGAAAATATTGCATACGGCCGTCCTTCCGCAACAAAAGAAGAAATTCATGAAGCAGCCCGAAAAGCTTATGCCACTGAGTTCATTGAGTCATTCCCTGAGCGTTTCGAAACGATTGTTGGTGAGCGTGGTGTGAAATTATCAGGAGGACAACGCCAGCGTATCGCTATTGCTCGTGCAATTTTGAAAGATCCAAAAATTCTTATTCTCGATGAGGCGACAAGCTCGCTGGACGCAGAGTCTGAAAAACTGGTTCAGATTGCCCTTAATGAATTGATGCAAAACCGAACCACCATCGTGATTGCACACAGACTGGCGACCATCCGAAAAGTAGATTCCATTTATGTCATTAAAGATGGTAAAATTGCCGAGTCGGGCTCACATCAGGAATTATCTCTGCTCGACAACGGCTTGTATGCAAGTCTGATTAAATTACAGTTTGAAACAGCAGAAGCCCATTGATGGACAATCACAAGGAAATTACAAACCCACACACTTTTTTCGAAACTGAACTTCAGAAAGCAAAAGCAGCGGAACAAATTGCACAGGACCGCTCCAATCTGCTTTCTATCGGAAGAGTGGTAGCTTTCCTGAGTATTTTCGGGACGTTATGGATTGGAAATAAAACAGGACAATCCGAATGGGGAATCGGTGCGCTGATCGCACTGGTGCTGTTTCTGATTCTGATGCGGTTACAACAAACGGCCAAGAGGAAGCGTAATTTCCAGCGAAATATCCAGACTATCAATGACGATGAAATCGAGCGGTTATCGTTCCGGTTCAAAAGAAAAGATACGGGAATACATTATCAGGAAAAAAATCACGCATTCGCTACTGACCTTGATATCTTCGGAGAGTACTCGTTATACCGGGTCTTAAACCGGACTCGTACCGCGGAAGGCAGCCGCAGACTGGCAAACTGGCTTAAAAATCATGCTCCGCTGGAAGAAATTCTGATGAGACAGGAGGCGGTTGAGGAATTTAAAAATAATCCGGAGTTCCGGCAGACCTGGGAAGCCACTGCTTTGTTACATGAGCATGCGGCACAGCAGGTCAGCGCATTCCGCGACTGGGCCTCGGAAACTTTACCCGATTCATTACAAACATCTTTACGCTGGCGGTTCTGGTCTCTGGCCACGTTATTGATAGCCGGACTGACTTTTGCAGGATTGATCCCTGCCTGGGTACTGATCCTGAGTCTGACCTGGCATCTGCTGATCCTGAAACGTTACAAGGAAGTTTTACAGGGGCTTACGTCCCGCACCACCGCCCTGGGACTTACACTGTCAGCCTACGCCGATCTTCTGGATATTGCCGATGCGGCAACTTTCCGCTCCCGCTGGTGGAAACAACGGCAGACCTTAATCCGCGGCGCTGCCCATTCTTTGAGAAAATCCGGTGTTTTGTTTGAACGGCTGGATTACCACAACAATCCTTATTTTCTCGTGTTTGTATCTATCCCGACACTCTGGGATCTGTATTGCCTGGCCGGGCTTGAAAAATGGAAAAAGTCGCATAAAGATGATTTAAATACGTGGCTCAATGTCCTCGCCGATATAGAAGCGATGAACAGTCTGGCGGGAAATGCTTTTGCCTATCCGGAACATACGGTTCCTCAGGTAACCTGGCAGAAAGACGTTTATATTGAGGCGACGCAGATGGGACATCCGCTTATTCCCAAGGAAAAACGGGTGAGCAATCATTTCAATATGAACGGATTGGGCCATACCATTCTGGTTACCGGCTCCAATATGTCTGGTAAAAGTACCTTTTTACGAACGATCGGACTCAATCTTGTGCTGGCTCAAATGGGCGCGGTCGTTTCTGCTGCCAAGTTTGCATGTGCGCCGGTCCGTGTGTTCAGCAGCATGCGTACACAGGATTCTCTGGAAGAAAGTACGTCGTCATTTTATGCTGAATTAAAACGATTAAGACAACTGCTGGAACTGGCTGATGAAAAAAATCAATCGCCGGTTTTCTATCTTTTGGATGAAATATTAAAAGGAACAAATTCAGCCGACCGCCATAAGGGCGCCGAGGCACTGATCCGTCAGCTGCATACGAAAAGTTCGGCAGGACTGGTTTCCACGCATGATCTTGAACTGGGGGAATGGGGCGCTACCGAATCTTATGTGCACAACTTTCACTTTCGCTCTGATGTGGAAAATGGCCAGCTAAAATTCGATTATCAGCTGCATGATGGCATTTGTAAATCTTTTAATGCTTCTGAGCTGATGCGGATGATGGGCATTGATATCGATATGCAAAATTCATAACCCATACCGTTCATAAAAGGTTTTTAAACGAAATTGTGGCTTTTGCGTAACTTTACTGTTTGAGTTTACGTTTATTTGTATTAACAATAAAAGTAAAAGTTTAATCTTTGAAATGACAAACTCTTGATCGCCTCGCGAAAAGTGGTTTGATTTTCAATTTTCCATTATCAATTTTCAATTACCTCAAAGATCTGAATGGAATACTTAGAGTACTTAATTATGGCGGGACAGCTCATTTTGGGTTTGTCTATTTTGGTGGGATTGCATGAGTGGGGGCATATGTTTGCCGCCAAGATGTTTGGTATGCGTGTGGAAAAATACTTCATCGGGTTTCCTCCCAAAATATGGAGTATACAAAAAGGAGAAACTGAATATGGAATTGGCGCCATTCCACTGGGTGGCTTTGTGAAAATATCGGGTATGATTGACGAATCCATGGATACGGATGCGATGAGCAAAGATCCTCAGCCATGGGAATTCCGTTCAAAACCAGCATGGCAACGATTAATCGTAATGCTTGGCGGTATCATTGTGAACGTAATCGTTGGGGTGATCATTTTTATAGTCATTGCTTACAATGAAGGTGAGAAGATTCTTTCCAAAGAAGAGGTTAACAAATACGGAATCATCGCCGGCGATCTTGCACAGCAGATCGGTCTGCGTACGGGAGACAAGATCATTAAAATCAACGGAAAGTCTTTCAGCGATTTTAATGAGGTGATCAGTTCAGATGTCTTTTTGGGCAGTAACAGCTCTTATACGGTAGATCGTAACGGAGAAGAAATTGATATCGATATCCCGAATAACTTTATCGAAAAACTGTCGGATCCGGAAGAAAAGGGCAATTTCATTCGTCCTGCCATGCCGTTCAAAATTGGTGAGCTTTCTCCGGGAGATCCTGCACAAAAAGCAGGTCTTAAAGTAGGAGATAAAATTGTCTCGATCAATGGTTCTCCGATTCGTTTTTACACCGAATTACAGGCTCAGCTTCCGCCATTGAAAGGACAGGTCGCTAAGATCGGTATCGACCGTGCGGGCCAGCAGCAAATCATCGATGTTAAAGTTTCTGACGAAGGGACCATCGGTATTGGTGCAGAAAATCTGCTTGTTTTTACCACAATAAATTACACTTTGGGCGAGGCTGTGCAGGAAGGTACTAAAAATGCCTTTGCCGTGGTGTTTAATAACATCAAGGGTTTTGGTAAAATTTTCCGCGGTGAAGTTTCTGCTTCCAAAGCACTAAGCGGCCCGATCGGAATTGCCAGAATGTTTGGCGGTGTTTGGGACTGGGCGCGTTTCTGGCAGCTTACAGGTCTGCTTTCGATGGTATTAGCCTTTATGAATGCGTTGCCGATTCCTGCTTTGGATGGTGGCCATGCTGTTATTCTTTCATACGAAATCATTTCAGGCCGCAAACCATCAGACACTTTCCTTGAAAATGCACAGAAAGTAGGGATGGTTTTACTTCTGGGCTTAATGGCTTTTGCAATTTTCAACGACGTTTGGAAAGCTGTTTTCTAGAAAATATTCATTGACCGGCTTATATGATGTAAGCCGGTCAATTCAAAATACTGTTACATCTTCTTAAAGGTTTGCATTGAAGATCAACCATCTCCTCTTCCTGATCATTATCTTTTGCTTGTCCAGCTCATTTGCGCCCAAACATCAATATCATGTCAGCGTAACGCAGATGCAGTATAACAAGCCTGCCAAATCTTTTGAAATAAGCATACGAATTTTTACTGACGACCTTGAAAAAGGTATTTCGGAGGATAACAGCAAGCGTATTTTCTCGATCAAAAATAATGATCAGAATAATCCGTTTGTAGAACGTTACATCCGGAAACATTTTGCGTTAAGCAGTGCGCAAAAGAAAGCGGAAGTTCATTACCTTGGCAAGGAAGAGGAAGCAGATGCAACCTGGATATATCTTGAAGTTCCTTTTTCCGATAATCCGGAAGGCTGGAAACTTAAGAATACGATCCTGATGGAAATCTTTGACGACCAGGTCAATATGACAAATCTCAAATATACATCGGGGCCTAAAACATTTTTGTTTAAGAAAGGACAAACCGTTCAAACGCTTTAAAAAGGATTTATTTACAAATAGCCTGACAATAATTCCATTGGCACGGCAATTTTGTTTATATATTCCCTTTCTTTTGAAAGTCATTATTTATAAATTGGGAAAAGATTATCTGTCATTATGACAGAATGCCTATGAAATTTGAACCTTCTGACCTCTATAGTCGGCTACTTATGTCCGATTCGGATTTAGATAGCCTAGAAATTGTCCCCCTTGGTGGTCCTGAGGGCTCCGATGAACCTTTTGAAGTACCTAATGAACTTGCCATTTTGCCAATCAGGCAAACTGTACTTTTTCCGGGCATGGTAATTCCTGTCACCGTTGTGCGCCAAAAAGCGATACGGCTGGTGAAGAAAATCTACCGGAATTCGGATATAAACATGCGAATTTTAGGCGCTGTAACCCAGGCCAAACCCAATAAAGAAGATCCTACTGCCGACGATCTGCATAAAATCGGGACGGTTGCGCATATCCTGAAAATGATAACGCTTCCTGATGGAAACGTGACAATCATCGTACAGGGACGCCAGCGTTTTGAAATCAAAAAGATTTTAAGCGAAGATCCTTATCTAACTGCGGAAGTAGAGGCCATCGAAGATTCGTTCGTGGCACCGACTAAGAAAGAGTCAAAAGCACTTTTGCAGTCACTCCGTGACGGAGCGCATAAAATTATGCGTTTGAACCCAGAGATCCCTCAGGAGGCAAGAATTGCGCTGGACAATATTGAAAGTCCTGTATTCCTGATCCATTTTCTTTCTTCAAATATTAACGTTGAAGTTGCCGACAAGCAGAGATTACTGGAAGAAAGAAACGGACATAAACAGGCTACGCTTCTGCTTCAGTACATGATGCGGGAAATTGAAATGCTTGAATTGAAACGTGAAATCCAGTCGAAAGCAAGTTCGGATATCGATCAGCAGCAACGTGATTATTACCTGCGTCAGCAAATCAAAGTTTTGCACGACGAGTTGGGGATTGATAGTCCGGAGCGCGATATGGACGACATTCGTGCCAAAGCAAGTCAGAAAAAATGGTCTGACTCTACGCGTGCCCATTTTGATAAGGAACTTGCCAAATTGCAGCGTATCAATCCGATGGCACCAGAGTATCCGGTAACACTGAATTACCTGGAAACACTGGTTGATCTGCCATGGGGTGAATATACCAAAGACAATTTTGATCTTGTAAGAGCTCAGAAAGTTCTGGACTCCGACCATTTCGGTTTGGAAAAAGTGAAAGAGCGGATTATTGAATACCTGGCTGTTTTGAAACTGAAAGGTAATTTAAAAGCGCCGATCCTTTGTCTGTACGGACCTCCCGGTGTTGGTAAGACTTCTCTAGGAAAATCCATTGCAAAGGCGTTGAACCGTGAATATATCCGTATGGCCCTTGGTGGTGTGCATGATGAAGCCGAAATACGCGGACATCGTAAAACATACATTGGTGCTATGCCGGGAAAAGTGATCCAGAATATCAAAAAAGCTGGTTCTGCCAATCCTGTTTTTATTTTAGATGAAATTGACAAAGTAAGCTCCGACTACCGCGGCGATCCTGCTTCTGCTTTGCTGGAAGTACTGGATCCGGAACAAAATTCTTCTTTCACAGATAACTATCTGGAAGTGGAATACGATCTGTCGCGTGTATTGTTCGTTGCAACAGCCAATGCGCTTGATACGATTCATCCGGCGCTTCGCGACCGTATGGAGATCATCGAGATGACGGGTTATACGATTGAAGAAAAGTTACAGATTGCCAAGCGTTATCTCGTGCCTAAACAGCGTAAAGATCACGGACTGAAAGCAACGGATGTAAAAATTGATGACGCAGCGTTGCTTCGCGTGATCGAAGGATATACCCGCGAATCAGGTGTGCGTAATCTGGAACAAAAAGTAGGAACACTGGTTCGGAAAATCGCTAAATCGGTGGCGATGGATCAGGAATATCCTAAAACGATAAAAGTTGAGCATGTAGAGAAATTCCTGGGCGCAGAGATTTTTGATAAAGACCTGTATCAGGATAATGACTTTGCCGGTGTGGTTACAGGCCTGGCCTGGACTTCGGTGGGCGGAGAAATTCTGTTTATTGAGACGAGTTTGAGCCGTGGAAAAGGCGGACTCACCTTATCAGGACAACTTGGAGATGTGATGAAAGAATCGGCCATTACGGCACTTTCATACCTTAAAGCACATTCCGACGAACTGGATATTGATTACAGGATTTTCAACCATTACGATCTGCACGTACACGTACCAGCAGGCGCGGTTCCAAAGGATGGTCCATCTGCCGGTATCACGATGGTGACGTCGATGGCTTCAATCTTTACCCAGCGCCGAATTCGTCCGTTTTTGGCAATGACAGGAGAGATTACTCTACGTGGAAAAGTACTTCCCGTTGGAGGTATCAAGGAGAAAATCCTGGCAGCAAGAAGAGCGGGTGTGAAAGAAATCATCATGTGTGTGAAAAACCGCAAAGATGTTGAAGAGGTACCAGCCAACTACATTCAGGATTTGAAATTCCATTATGTGGATAAAGTCGATGAAGTACTGGCGATTGCGCTTTTACCGGAAAAAGTTAACAATGCTACCACCTTCGTTTTTCCTGACGAAAAGAAAGAAAAAGAAGAAAGCGGATTTGTTACATTGAACGCATAAAAATAATTTCCCTGATTTCAGGATCAGGAAATACAATATCAAAAGAGGCATCCTAATCGGTGCCTCTTTTTTTAGGGGTTGGATTCGGGAAACGGCGTCATGATTATAAACAAGAACCTTACAAAAATGACTGTATCTCAGCTTTCTCCGGAATTACTCGAACAACGTCCTGAATTATATCCTGACCACAAAAAACTTCTGGCTTTACCTGAAAAAATTATTCAGTTTGGTACCGGCGTGCTTTTACGCGGGCTTCCTGATTTTTTTGTCAATAAGGCCAATCAGCAAAATATTTTTAACGGCCGGATTGTTGTTGTAAAATCAACGTCACAGGGTGGTGTTGATGCTTTTGGCATTCAGAAAAACATTTTCTCACACAGTATCCGTGGTATTGAAAATGGAAAACAAATTGACGAAACGGTTATTAACAGCGCCATCAGCAGAACACTTTCAGCCAGCAACAACTGGTCGGAAATACTGGAATGTGCCCATAACCCGGAAATGAAGATTGTTATTTCCAATACCACCGAGGTAGGAATCCAGTTTGTGGAAGATGATTTACAGGCTTCCCCACCCGTTTCTTTCCCTGGAAAACTGACAGCCTTTTTATACGAACGTTTCAAAGCCTTTGACGGCTCTGCCGAATCGGGTCTGGTGATCGTACCTACTGAATTAATTGTTGGCAACGGAACGAAACTGCGTGAAATTGTACTAAAACAGG
This sequence comes from Dyadobacter diqingensis, assembly GCF_024220585.1. Taxonomy (GTDB): domain Bacteria; phylum Bacteroidota; class Bacteroidia; order Cytophagales; family Spirosomataceae; genus Dyadobacter; species Dyadobacter diqingensis. The sequence continues at coordinate 394,590 of NZ_JAMXKF010000003.1, read as the reverse complement.
CCGTACAACATGCGCTGGGTGATGATTTCATCGGTTGGCTCGAACAGTATAACCAGTTCTGCAATTCACTGGTAGACCGTATTGTTCCTGGAAAACCGGACGCCGAAACAGTTGCCGAGCTGGCCGAAAAGTCAGGTTATAAAGACGACTTGTTAATCGTTTCAGAAGTTTACAGTCTGTGGGCCATTGAAGGCGACGCACATGTGAAATCGGTGTTGAGTTTTGCGCAGGCTGATAAAGGTGTCGTCATTGAACCAAACATTGATCTTTTTCGCGAGTTAAAGCTGCGTTTGCTGAACGGCACGCATACGCTGGCTTCCGGTTTATGCTTTTTACACGGACTGAATACCGTGCGTGAGAGTATGGAAAATGCTGAAACGGCTGATTTTATCGCTGGGGTAATGTTAAACGAACTAGCTCCGGCAATTCCCTATGAAGTAGACCCGGCGCGCGCGCAGGAATTTGGAAATCAGGTGCTTGACCGTTTCAGAAATCCGTTTATCCGCCACCAACTGATTGATATCACGGTGCAGTACACGGCGAAAATGAAAATGCGTAACATCCCGACGCTGCTGAATCATTACCAGAAAACCAGTGAAGTTCCGGCGCTCTTTGCCAAAGGATTTGCCGCATTTTTATTGTTCATGAAACCGGTTCAACTGGTTGACGGAATTTATTCTGGCGAGCGCAATGGTGAAACGTATCCGATTCGCTGCGACTCCGCTGCCTATTTTGCAGAAAAATGGGAGAAAGCAGAGTCTTCAACAGATCTGGTTCAAAAAGTATTAGCGGACGAAACGCTTTGGGGCGCTAATCTTGCAACGCTGCCTGGGTTTGAAAAGGCGGTTACAGAAAATATCAAATTGTTGTCAAAACAGGAAACGGTTATTGGTTAACCAGCTCCAAATGAAGTTAAAAATCCCTTTTCAGATTATTGGAAAGGGATTTTTATTTTCGCTACGATTTCTGTCGCCCTTATTTCATAAGGCCGGTTTTTAATCAACTTTAATTTAAGCTCCGGTACAACGATGACGCAGTCGAACGGGATTATTGATTTATAGTAATCCCCGCCATTTTTGAATCTCCCGCAACAGATCTTCCGAAGACTTTTCTGATGAACTAAAATATATTTCACCTTCCGTTGTATTAAGCAGCAGCATCGGAGTTTCCTGTTTGTTGACAAAAAGCCGCACAGTTTTTCGATCCTTCGTTCGAAAATAACCTTTACTAAAATCACCTGCGGCAAACCCATCTGACTTCATCGTTATTTCCGGTAAACTGTTCACCAGTTTCACATCCAGGATTTTCGCCCGCTCAAATTTCTTGCCATACATTCCCGTTATTTCGAGGCTGTTTTTGTCAAATACGATTTGGCTGTTCTTAAATCCTGCATAAGATAATGCTCCTACGAAAAGTACAGTGGCCCCCAGAATCGCAAGAGCAATGACCGTACTTTTCTTTTCATTCCTCACTTTCGAAAAATATTTCCGGCTCTTGACTATAAAATAGCCATAGGCCAGCAAAGGATAGGTTCCCATGATAATGCCTGCCAAATTTTTACTGATCAGGCCCGTCAGCAAAACCAGCAGCAGAAGCGAGGAGCTCAAAATGAGATGAAACCGCTTAAAAAAGTGTAAATAACCGTCAATGTCCACCATGGCGCGCTGCGATTCAGACATGGTATTATAACCGGACAGCAGGTACCTCGCATTTTTCTTTGTGACGGTAAACGCAATTAAACCAAATACACCAGAAATGAGCAGTGTTGGAATAAGCATAGCAGTTTTTTTTAAAAATTATTAGTGTTGTGTTTTACAACTTTAAAATACACAAAATCCCGGATCTCACTATGGTATGGAGAATCCGGGATTTTAGTGCAGCTATATTTGTGAATCTGCTACTTTGCGATATTCTTCACCCAATCTGAAATTTCGACCAATGCGGTTGGTGAAAACGTTTGTTCAATTTTTCCGTACTCGGCTGGCGAGCCAGTAGTGCATTCCTGAAAAAGATGGTTTAACCCTGGCAATTCTTTCACCGTCACGTTTTTATTCCCACCCTTTTCCAGGGCTCTTTTTATTCCTTCCAGGTCTTCCTTGGGAGGAACCTGCAAATCTTTTTCTCCATTTAAAGCCAGCACAGGGCATTGGACTTTTTCCAAAGCCAGAGTCGGATCATAAGTAATAAAAAACTGGTACCATGGCGTCGCCACCGAATTGATCATCTGTGATATAACCGCCTCCCGCTGTTCAGCGGGCAGCTGCTGCTCTACCGGCGCTTTATTATGGTTTTCTTCGAAAATTACTTTCAGCTTCGCTTTCGTCTCGGTAAGACTGGATTGTTGTTTCAATACCGAGTAAATCTCTTTATTCATCTCCTCCGTTTTATCCAAATCGCCATCGCTTATCCCATTGGCTCTTCCAATCAGACGTCTCTGTCTGGTCAAAATTTCGTCACCCGGAAGACCAGGACCAGCAAGCAAAACGATAAAAGCGATGTCTTTCGAATCCGCTGCAACCATGGGCGCTATCAATCCGCCCTCACTGTGGCCAACCAAACCGATCTTCCTGGCATTAATTTCTTTCCGGGTTTTCAGGTAAGCAACCGCCGATTCCACATCCGAGGCTAATTCCTTTGAGGTGGCCGCATTAAAATCACCAGTCGATTGAGCCGTGCCCCGATCGTCATATCTCAAAACCGCTATTCCATTCCGGGTTAAATGATCTGCCAAAACAAGAAATGGCTTATGATCCATGATCGCCTCATCACGATCCTGCGGTCCGCTGCCCGTAATCAGAATCACGGCGGGATAATTTCCTTCCTTCGCCGGCAATGTCAATGTCCCGGCCAGCGAAATTTTATCTTTTGTATTATCAAACTTTACATCCTCCGAATAATAAGGATATGGTTTCACAGGTTCCTGCGGCCTTACCACTCTTACTTTTTCAATAACCTTCCTGCTTAAATCCAGCGGGAACGTCATCCCGTTTTGTTTGAATGTCCCTTTGAAAGTATTATCGGCTCCCAAAACGGCCGTGTACTCAGCATTTAAGCTCGCCATGGCCAGTTTTAAATTGCTGTTTTCAAAGGCAACCGCATTCACAGGAATTCCCTTGGCACCCTGGTCAGGACTATCCAGTGTTCCGCTATACCCGCCATCCGTCTTCACCAGGTTGGCCACCAGCCGGATTTGTGCTCCGGGAAGTTTTAAAATCCCGTTCCACTGACCCGAGATATCCTGGGCCTTTGCCGAAAAAGATATGAGTAAAAGGAATGTAAATAGTAATGTGTTTTTCATTGTGATATATTTGTGATAGCGTGACATTCACCGGACAAGCGGTCGCTTCGATGATTGGTGGGTAATTACGTTTAAAGAAAAATAAAAGCAAATAAGAAAGTGATAAACGGAAAGTTACTTATCTGATTTTGTATTTTAAAACAGAACGGTTATCATTTCGGAGGAATCAATTTATCATCATGGAGCAAAACACACAACTGGAACTTGCCGCTCAATTCGTTCATAACACCAATAAAAATATCTTTTTGACCGGGAAAGCAGGAACCGGAAAAACGACCTTTTTGCACAACCTCAAAAGGACCCTTCCCAAAAGAATGGCCATTGTGGCTCCCACGGGTGTGGCCGCAATCAATGCCGGCGGCGTCACGATCCACTCATTTTTCCAGCTTCCCTTCGGACCTTATATCCCCGAAAGTAATGCCAATGAGCAGCGTTACAGCCGTTTCAATAAGGAAAAAATAAACCTGATCAGGAGCCTTGATTTGCTGGTCATTGACGAAATCAGTATGGTCCGTGCTGATATGCTGGACGGTATTGATGAAGTTTTGAGGCGCTACAAAGACCGGAACAAACCGTTTGGCGGTACACAGCTGCTGATGATCGGCGATTTGCACCAGCTTTCCCCTGTGATCAAGGATGAAGAGTGGAGTATGCTGAAAGCATATTATGACACGGTATATTTTTTCAGCAGCAATGCCCTAAAACTAACCGACCCGATCCGGATTGAGCTGAAACATATTTACCGTCAATCGGATACCTTTTTCATTGATATATTAAATAAAGTAAGGGAAAATCAGCTGGATAAAGTGACATTGGACGCCTTAAACCAGCGTTATATACCCAATTTCAAACCCGCCGACGACGAAGGTTATATCACATTAACCACCCACAATAACGCCGCGCAGGAGATCAACAGGATTAAGCTGGATGATCTGAACGGCAAAACCAGATCTTTTCAGGCGCAGATCCTGAATAACTTTCCGGAATACTCCTACCCTACCGAACAGGATCTGGCATTAAAAGTCGGGGCTCAGGTGATGTTTGTAAAAAATGATTCGTCACGTGATAAACTTTATTACAACGGCAAAATCGGTACCATAACCCGGTTTGAAGACGATACGATTTATGTAAAATGCAAAGGTGATTACGTTGAGATCGACGTGCACCCGGCCGAATGGCAAAATATTAAATACGAACTCAATCCGCAGACAAAGGAAATCGATGAACAGGTGATCGGTAGTTTTACGCAATATCCGCTTAAACTTGCCTGGGCGATCACCATTCACAAAAGTCAGGGCTTAACCTTCGAGAAAGCCATTATTGACGCCAATAATTCATTTGCACACGGACAAGTGTATGTCGCGCTGAGTCGCTGTAAAAGTTTTGAAGGCATGGTGCTAAGCACGCCGATTTCGTCCGGCAGCGTAAAAACCGACGGCACCGTTGCGGCCTATGTGAAAGAAGCCAGTGCCAACGAACCTGATTCTGATAAACTAACGGATTCAAAAATCACTTTTCAGCGGTCACTTTTATTTGAATTATTTGATTTCAGCGAAATTAAAAATACTTTTTTCAGGTTAAACCGGGTTGCCGAAGAAAATGAAAATGTGATCAACAAATCCCTCAGCACAACGTTAAAATTAATCAAAGCGGCTGCTGATCAGGATATTTTCAACGTTGCAGACAAGTTTAAAAATCAGCTAAACCAGTTTTTTGCCGAAGCAGGGCTGCCCGAGGAAAATGAAATACTCAGCGGCCGTGTGCAAAAAGGCTGTGTTTATTTCTTTGAAAAGATCGAGCAGTCCATTTACCCGGAGAGCAAAACACTTGAAATCGAGACCGACAATGCAGCCGTAAAAAAAGTGGCAGACCAGGCTCTGGAAAATTTCCAGCGTGCCGTTTTTGTCAAACGAGCCGTGATGCTTTCCTCCAAAGAGCTGTTTAATACCAGCACGTATTTGCGGTCAAAAGCGGATGCGGAAATAGATTTCAAAGTGGCGACAAAAAGTCCGGTTTCCAAAACGACTGCCGTTTCCAAGAATATCCCGAATGCTGAACTTTATAATACACTTAAAAACTGGCGGAATAATCTGGCGACAGAAAACGATGTTTTCGTGTACATGATCCTGCCCCAAAAGGCGATGGAAGAACTCGTAACCAAGTTGCCAACCACTTTGGCAGAACTGGAAACCGTCAAAGGGATTGGAAAAGCGAAAGTAAAACAGTTTGGAAAGGAAATCGTTGAAATGGTGATCGCCTATTGTGAAGACAACCAGATTGATAAGGGTGTGATCGAGATTCCGCTAAAAAAGGAGAAAACCGACACCAAGAAAGTCAGTTTTGATATGTTTCATGCCGGCAAAAATGTTGAAGAAATTGCCGAAGAAAGAGGTTTCGCGGCCTCCACGATTGAAACTCACCTGGCACATTACATCGGTACCGGCGAGCTGGAAATCTTTGATATTTTTCCGAAAGAAAAGATCGGTAAAGTCATTGACTACTTTCTGGAAAACAAACAAGTCACTTTAAACGAAGCAAAAGCCGCATTACCCGACGATGTCACCTACACCGAATTGCGGGCGGCTTTGAAACATCTGGAGTTTTTGGGCGCTTAGGAAAGTGGCAATAATTGTCTGTGTTTGTTATATTTGATAAAACATATGGACGACGGTATGATCATTCCCTTGAATTTTCCAACCCTTGAATCTTTTACGGATGACGAATTGGTAGCATTTAGCCTGGCCAATCCTGATTTGTTTGTGGAACGTAATGAACAGGGGCAATTATTCATAAAAATGACACCAACATTTGCATTAAGCAGTTCCAACAACAGCGAGTTAATCGGAGAGCTCGTTATTTGGAATCGCCGTCAAAAATCGGGGAAGGTACTGGAATCCAACGGAGGTTTTTTCCTCTCCGATTCTTCCATGCGCGTACCTGACGTGGCATGGATAAAACTGGATCGATGGAATGCACTTTCCATGTCCGAAAAAAAATCTTTCCCACACCTGGCTCCCGATTTTATCATCGAATTAAAATCAGAAACAGATAGTCTGAATGACTTAAAGGCTAAAATGCAAAAATGGATTGAAAATGGTGTGCGTCTCGCATGGTTAATATCAACAGAAGCTCAGCTTACCTACATCTATCGCTCCGGACATGCCTTGACTACCTGCACTTTTGACGAATTTCTCTTCGGTGAAGATGTCCTGACAGATTTTTCAGTCAGGTTAAGTGATATTCTTGAATACTGATTTTTCACCGTTCCCTCATTATATTCACAATTTTAGTTTAATAACTCATAAACATTTTGGTCGTTTTGGACACAAACGGTTACTTTGCGGTGAAACTATATTTCTCACCCAAAATTCTCGACGTTTATGAAAAAGAATTACGTTTCTCTCCTGCTCCTTTGGCTGCTCCTTAGTGTTTCCTTTATCAGCTGTACAGACCACGATGTCTCTCCACAGCCATGGCTGAATGATCTCGAAACCCTTTTGGGCCAGGGTACAAAATCAACCGTGGAAAGCTGGATCAGCGCAGGACTTGACGAAGAAAAAACGAAGGAAGCTTTCAACAAATCTGGTAATAAGTCGGCCCTGTTCAATAGCCTGAAAACGGCGGTCAGCATTTACGATCAGCGCGTTTTCATTGAAGACTGGGATCACATTCCGGGCATCGAAAAAGGAAATTATGTAGCTAACGGGTTAAAATCCGGCGTTACCAATCCGGCGTGGGCCAGCACCGATCTTGACTTATCTGCTTCAGATGCTGCCAACTTTTCCGATGCAAAAGCAGATGAACTGCCGGCAGGAACAAAAATTTATCGTGTTACCGGCGGAAACCCGGCTGGTGGATACTGGACGGCACAAATCCCTGCTTCGGTGGGTGACGTTATCGGCGGAACGGCCGTGCGTCCTGCCTGGAATAATTTTTCAAAATTCTATGTTTACGAAGTTCCGGCAGGCCAGACATTAAAAGTATGGCGCGGTACCACCGCAGCGCAACAGATTGCCGACGGCGTTATCAATCCATTTCTTCCCGGAAAAGCTGAGCAAATCTTTATCCCTTTTGTCGTAAGAGATGCTACCTTTAAGGCACTTGTTAAAGAAATCCCGCTACCATGGTAAACGAATTATCTCAAATTGATCACTTATTTACGGAACTGATAACGTTGTTATCAATTGAATCACAGTCAGATCCGTACAATGCTCAGTTTCTAAAATATGTAGAAGAGAGACGAGCACTGGTCAAACAGGCGAATGCGGATCAGGCCAAAGAAGCGATCAGAGGTATAAACCGCTATTCAGACGAGTTCGCTTTTTCAGATGCTCATGCTAAAAAAATCAAAGATATTATTGATTCGCTGTATGATCTGGTAAACCGCTAGACTGAATTTTGGCAAAATAAAACAGGAAAGCCAACCGGAAATGATTTCGGTTGGCTTTCCCGTTTTAAATGATTTATCAGATCAGGCTTTCGCTCTGAATTCCTTGATCAGACTGATGCTTTCTGCAACTTTTTCTTCAATCCAGGCATAATTCCCTTCACTGATAACGTTTTTCGGGAAAAGGTTAGAACCCATTCCAACGCCATAAGCACCAGCACCAAACCATTCTTCAATGCTTTCTTTAGTTGGCTGTACACCTCCTGTCACTACGATTTTCACATGCGGCATCGGGCCCTTAACTGCCTTGACAAAAGCAGAACCAACCACTTCGCCAGGGAAAAGTTTTACCACTTCTGCGCCGCCTTTCAATGCGTGGAAGATTTCGGTCAATGTCGCAATGCCCGGGATCCATGGGATATCTGCGTTTTTACAAACTTCGCCCACCTCTGGATTGGTAAAAGGAGCAACCACAAAATCAGCGCCTGCATCGATGTATTTCTGCGCAGTTTCCGCGTCATAAACCGTCCCTATCCCCAGAGCAAGTCCAGGCAGACTTTCCAGCGCGTACGCTACAAGCTCCACAAAAACTTCATAGGCATTTGCACCACGGTTTGTAAATTCAAATGCACGGGCTCCGCCTTTATAACTTGCGGTAAGAACCTGCTTCGCAATTTCCACATCAGCATGATAAAAAAGCGGGAGTATCCCGGTTTCATTCAGCAAAACGATTGTGGTATTTTTATCTATTGTTGCCATAATTTTAATTTTCCTGCCTTTCCTGTTTCGGCGCTCTGCACCTTCTGCCAGGCTCGATGAATGATTTAATATCTACGCGCGGCGGACCGCAAATATCCAGGTGCTAAGCACCGGCTTTGATCACGGTCTATCTTCTGATCCTGCCCGACGTTTCGCCCTGACGGATCGCCTCTACTTCGGCAACCGTTGAAATCAGTGCGTCACCTTCAATGGTGTGTTTCAAAGCAGAAGCTGCCACACCAAATTCCAGCGCTTTTTGTTCGTCATTAAACGAGATCAAACCATGAATCAAACCGGCAATGAAGGCATCTCCTCCACCCACACGGTCAACGATTGGGTTGATATCAATATCGGCTGTTTCAAGCACACGTTCACCGTTCCAAAGATAAGCCCGCAACAAATTGTGTGTTGCGCTAATAGAAGTCCGTTTCGTATCTACAACCCTGCTAACCTGAGGGAAAGCCTTCTTCAAATTAACACAGGATTCAAGGAAATCGTCTCCTTCAATATTGAATATCTCCTTGATATTTTCGCGGTTGGCAATTACCACATCCGTACCCGCCGTAAGTGCCGGAAGTACCTCCGATGGTTTTTTGCCATATTTCCACAAATTGGCGCGGTAGAAAATATCCCCTGAAACAGTAATACCTTTTCTGCGTGCCGCTTCAATCCCGGCCAGACAAGCGTCTGCCGCTCCCTGAGAAAGTGCAGGCGTAATACCAGCCCAATGAAACCAGGTAGCATCTTTTAAAATTTCGTCCCAGTTCAACTCACTCGGATCAATGGTTGCTAAGGAGGAATTTGCACGGTCGTAAACAATCTGACTGGCACGCAAGGCCGCACCTGTTTCCAGAAAATAAACAGCCATTCTTGGTCCGCCATATAAAATATTGGAGATATCTACCCCGTGAAAATGGAGATATTGTGCCGCCGAACGCCCGATAGGAGAATCCGGGAAACGGGTCACGTGCGCAGTATGATGCCCCCAATAAGCCAAGGCAGAAGCCACATTTGCTTCGCCCCCTGCATAGGTAACGTCAAGTTGTCGTGCTTGTTCAAAACGGGAAAAACCTGGTGTCGACAGGCGCATTAATACTTCTCCGAATGTTACTACTTTAGACATAATTACTAAGTGAATTTGAATCAGATATGGTTAGGATGGCATTCATTTCCAATGCCGGAATAGCATTTAAATTACAGCCTGCTAAGTTATACCAAAAGCCGGCCGATTTCCAAAATCAGGCCGGCTTTCTGCAATAAGGTTTTAAAAACAGTTACCTACCATTAAAACCCAAAATAATTTTTGGCGTTATTGTATGAAATATCCTGAACAAGTTTCCCAAGCCATGGAAGGTCATTTGGTAACTCGCCGTTTTCAACATCGTTACCAATCAGGTTGCAAAGAATCCTGCGGAAATACTCGTGACGCGGATAAGACAAGAAACTTCTTGAATCGGTTAACATACCAACAAAACGGCTTAAAAGTCCGATGTTTGAAAGTGCGTTAATCTGTTTTTCCATACCGTCTTTCTGATCCAGGAACCACCATCCGGAGCCAAATTGCATTTTTCCTGGTATCGTTCCGTCGTTAAAATTCCCGGTCATTGTTGCCAGTACTTCATTATCACCCGGATTGAGGTTATACAACACCGTTTTTGCCAGCTGATCTGTTGAATCCAGCTTATTCAAAAACTTCGACAACGCCTGCGCCTGGCTATAATCTCCGATGGAATCCCATCCGGTATCCGGCCCAAGCTTGTTTAACATCCGGGAATTGTTATTTCTCAATGCGCCCAAATGAAACTGTTGCGCCCATTCCTTGCTATGATCCATTTTAGCCAGATCATACAACAAAACGGATTTGAAAGCAGTACGCAATTCAGCCGAACTTGTTTTGCCCGACAACGTCTCAGCCAAGGCAGTACGCGCGGCAGTTTCGTCAAAAGAAGCATAGATATGTTCCAATCCGTGATCTGACAAACGGCCACCCATTTCAGCGAAAAAGTCGTGACGGCTTTTTAGCGCGGCCAGCAAATCTTCATAAGTGCTGCCGCTTGTTACACCGGCTATCTCAAATAACTTATTCAGATACTGCTGAAAATCGGCGGGTGAATCAATCAGTAACATCGCCTTGTCCGGACGGAAGGTCGGTAATACCTTTATTTCAAAACCGCTGTCCTTGATCTGCTGGTGATATTCGAGCGAATCAGTCGGATCGTCGGTTGTGCACACCACTTTCACATTCATACGGCGCAACAAATTGCGGACGCTAAAATCTTTCTGTTTCAGTTTCGCAGAGCATTCGTCATAAATCTCACGCGCCGTATCTTTATTCAGGATGACATCAATATCAAAATACCTCAGCAATTCCAGATGCGTCCAGTGATAAAGCGGGTTACGCATGGTATAGGGCACAGTTGCAGCCCATTGCTCAAACTTCTCCCAGTCGCCTGCATTTCCGGTACAAAATTTCTCGTCAATGCCGTTTGCACGCATCGCGCGCCATTTGTAATGATCTCCATAAAGCCATATCTGCGTCAGGTTTTCAAACTGCCTGTCCTCAGCAATCTGGTCTGGCGGAAGATGGCAGTGGTAGTCGATAATCGGCATTTCCTTCGCATAATCATGATACAATATGCGGGCGGTTTCTGAGCGTAAGAGAAAGTCTTCGTCAATAAACGTTTTCTGGGCGGTGGTATTTGTAGCTATCATTGCTAAATAAAGTAATATCGTTTTAGGCCACTGGACTATCTTATCCTTTTCAAAATATCAGACGATAATTTAAGGCTGTTACCCGACGAGAATTTGCTATTTCAATCCTCTTTCGATGCCCATCTCCAAACCACGAAGTTCTGCCAGACCACGCAGCCTGCCTATCGCGGTATAACCCGGATTCATCCTTTTCGTAGCCGTAAGGTCATCCAGCATTCTATGTCCGTGATCGGGGCGGAATGGCATTCTCAAATCAGCTCTGCCATCCGAAATCCTTCTTTTTTGTTCGACGATCAACCCATGCATCACTTCGTACATATCCACATCCCCATTGAGGTGATCTGCTTCATAAAAACTTCCGTCCGACTCCCGGTGTGTTGCCCGCAAGTGAATAAAGTTGATCCGGCTCCCCAAACGGTTCACCATACCGGAAAGGTCATTATCAGCACGTACGCCATAAGAACCGGTACAAAAACATAACCCGTTGGATTTGCTATCGTAAGCATCCAGCAACAAATTCGCATCATTTTCGGTACTCACTACGCGCGGTAAACCCAGGATCGGATAAGGAGGATCGTCCGGGTGAATCGCCAGATTGATTCCGGCTTCTTCCGCAACAGGCGCTATCGCCTGAATAAACTGGTACAAGTGCGTACGTAATTCCAGATCACCGATATTTTTATAGGTACTTAATACTTTACGGAATTCTTCAATGGTAAAACTCTCCTCAGAACCCGGCAAACCTGCGATAATATTTCTGGTCAGTTTATTTACCGCATCGCCGTCGGCCTTTTCAAGCCAGTTTAAAGCTTTACTTTTTTGCTCCTCGGTATATTGATTTTCTGCGCCCTCTCTTCTTAATATATAAAGATCAAAAGCAGCAAATTGCGTAGCATCGAAACGAAGGCCGGTCGAACCGTCGTGCATAGGTGCGTCGAGATCCGTTCTTGTCCAGTCGAGGATCGGCATGAAATTGTAACAAACCGTATCAATGCCGCATTTTCCAAGATTGACTAACGACTGCTGATAATTCTGAATGTACTTCTCAAAGTCACCCGTCCGTGTTTTGATCGCCTCATGTACCGGGACACTTTCTACAACCGACCAGGTCAAACCCGCGGCTTCAATAATTTCTTTACGAGCTAAAATCTCGTCCACTTCCCAGACAATACCGTTGGGAATATGATGTAATGCGGTTACAATACCGGTGGCTCCTGCCTGCCGGATATCCTGCAACGAAACAGGATCATTTGGGCCAAACCAGCGCCAAGTTTGTTCTAAGGACATAGATTAATGGCTGTCGGCGTTCAGCTATCGGCTATCGACCGCCAAGCTTCCGGCTTTTCAGCGGATTTAGTTATAATAATATATTGAGCTATTTGCACCGTAAGTGTCTCACTTCCGGCACTCCAAGATAATCTCAACTCAGATACTTTCTATAAATTATTTCTTGTTTCTGAAACAGAATGTTCACAAGGATCTTTATTCGCTCAGCCAGCCGAAAGCCGACCGCTGACAGCCGAAGTCAAATTAGGCAACCAGCCTATGCTCCGGTACGCGCTCACGCAATACCTTTAATGCCCGGCTCATTTGTGTTTCAACCGTTTTAACAGAAATCTGCAAACGTTCAGCGATGTCACGATAACGCAGGCCTTCTTCCCGGCTTAACCTGAAAATTACCTGACATTGTCTTGGCAAATCCTGGATACAACCTTCAACGCGTTCGTAGAACTCGTTAAAAGCCATTTCCTCAATCGGTGTATAATGATCTGCATGTGTAAGATTCCACTGCACGGAATCAAGCGATTCGCGTTCGTACTGGCGGTGAATGCGCAATTTCAAATAATCAAGTGCCTGGTTGCGTACCGCTCTATAGATATAAGCCTGGAAAGAAGTATGCACTTCTATTTGTTCCCGGTTTTTCCAAAGTTTTACAAAAACATCCGATACCACTTCCTCGGCAATTTCCCGGGTCACAACCACCCTCATCGCATAATTACACAGCGACCGGTAATGATGTGTAAACAACTCACGAAAAGCATAATAATCTCCATTAGCGACTACTTTACCAAAAAGATTCTCCAAAACGCTTTTCTGAGAATATGCAGTCGGTAATGCATTAGTAAATGATTTCGTTTCCATTAAACTTTGGATAGGTTGATATAGAAAAATTCCTTGATTATTGCACGCACCAGTCAGTGCAACTAATGCAATCATTCGTCTAGTTTAGTGATTGGTTCGTTGATATACAAAAATTAATCTTGAAAAAAATCAATATATTTACGCAACCGTTCCCGAAACCGTTCCCGAATTCGCATTTTTTCCCGGAACAGATTAATTTCAGGTGACATTAGCGACGAATACCTTATTGGATCATTTATACGACTTATGCCAGCGATTGCACTATTTTAATATAAACCCTACTTATGAGAAAAGCTTCGATTACGATTAAAGAAATTGCACGTCAATTAGATGTTTCCAAATCGACAGTTTCCCGGGCGTTAAGGGATAGTTCGGAGATTAGTGAGGAAACTAAAAAAAGAGTAATCGAACTGGCAGAATCATTAAATTATTCTCCCAACCCCATTGCATTAAGTTTACTAAGAAACCGTACACAAACGCTGGGCATCATTGTGCCTGATATTGCCAATCCATTTTTCTCCACGGCCATTGGTGGTGTTGAAGATATCGCGTACAGCCGCGGGTATCACACGATGATTTATCAAAGCCACGAATCTTATGAAAGGGAACTGGCAGATACGCGGCACATTGCCATGCGGCGTGTGGACGGACTGATCGTGTCTATTTCCAGCCAGACTGAAAACCATGATCATTTTATAGAATTACAGGAGCAAGGCATTCCTGTTGTATTTTTCGACAGGGTAAGTGAGTCCACGCCAAGCCACAAAGTACGTGTAGATGATTACAAGGGAGCTTTTGAAGCGACAGAACACTTGATCAGCCGTGGCTGTAAGAATATTGCGCACATTGCCGGCCCGGCAAATTTGTCTATCAGCAGGAACCGCTTAAGGGGATATCAGGACGCGCTGACGCAGCACGGGATAGAACTCCGCGACGAATGGGTCGTCAGCAGCGAATACAATCAGGCTGGCGGAACGGAAAGGGCTTATCAGCTGATGGCACTTCGAAACCGGCCGGACGGAATTTTTGCAGCCAGCGACCGGATCGCGATTGGCGTACACTGGGCTTTGCGGCAACTGGGTTATCGTATGCCGGACGATGTGGCTCTGGTCGGTTTTTCTGACCTTTCCATTTCTTCGTTGCTCGACCCGCCTCTGAGCTCAGTGGCGCAGCCATCTTTTGAAATGGGTCAGTTGGCGGCTACCTTATTACTGGACCTCATTGAAAGCAAAGGCACCCCGGCCGCTTTCGAGACCAGGGTGCTTACTTCAAATCTTATTATAAGGAAATCTTCGATGAAAGATTTAGTTGGTAATTGATTTCAACTTTCTTTCAAACTCGGACAATATTCTTTCTTTCATCGCAACCTTGCGTTTCTGAATATTAATGCGTCCCTGTGCTTGTTTATCTTGCTCAGGATCGCCTGTTGCAGTTCTGTCAAACTCGATAATCGCGAATTCAAGATCGCTTTTCTCGCGTTTGGCAAGCCACTCCAGTTCTCTGAGTTTCGTACGAAGCTGCTCTTCCTGACTTTTTAATTCAAAAGCAGGATACTTGCGGCTGATCACACGAGCCAGATAACTTAATTCAAAAATCTTGTCACAAACAGAACGGAAACGTTCAGCAAGCTCTTTGTCTGCCAGTTTGAATGGAATTTTAATTTCCTTCCATTTACTTAGCAATACTTTCGCTTCCTGCGATGCTTCAACGATATCCTGCTGTCTCAGTAATGTTTCGGCACGGGCCAACAGCGCCTGCTGTTCAGCGATACGCGGGTCAACGCGTACTTTCGGCTCAATACCTTTAGCGAGGTTATATTTGTCATAAAATAATTTAAGGAAATGGCGGTAAGCCTTGTTAACCTTAAAGAATCTTTTTGGCGGAACCTCTCCCACATTGTTCCAGGCCACACGCACTTCACGCGCTTTGTTATAAGCATCGTCAAGATCCCGTGAATAACTCAGCGTTTTGGTAATTTTGATCAAACGCTCGTATTCATCGATACGCTCCTGGTTAATTTTGTTCTGCTCATCGAAATAATCCCTGCGTCTCTGGAAGAAATTATCCAGAATTTCCTGAAAAGTAATTTCAACTTCATCCTGAAATTCTTTTTCAACCGGACCCGTACGGATCCACTTTGCTTTAATTTCCTGAATCTGATCAGTAGCCACAGCGTAATCTTCGATCGCCGCTGCTTCTTTTACATCTTCAATCAGTGCGCGTTTTATCTCAAGATTTTTTAATTGATTGACCTCAATTAAACCTCTGAGATATTCTTCTTTTCCCTGAAGTCGTTCCAACAAAGGGACAAAATCCCCTAGTGCGTCAAAACTTATCAGTTTCCGTTGCAACTGTATAAGTTTAGTCAAGTAAGAACCTTTGTTCAGCGCTTCATCAATTTCAGATTCCAGTTGCTCTACCTTATTAAGTACGATAGAAAACCGATTTTTGAAATAGTCGATCGCTTCTTGCTCTGTCCTTTTTACTTCTCCAATTTGCCGGTCTGGGTACTCCAAATACCCTTTTAAAAATACTTTGCTGTCTTTAACATAGCCGTATTCGTCATTCAATGTGGCATTTTCCATTCTTTCAAATTTTTTATCTGCTAAGTGTAGGGATATATAACGATATTTGCTAAGCACAAATTAACTAAAAAATGAGTAACGAAACCATTATTTTCTCAATGTCGGGAGTTAACAAAATCATTCCCCCCAACCGACATATCATAAAAAATATTTATTTATCCTTTTTTTATGGAGCTAAAATTGGTGTACTAGGGTTAAATGGCTCTGGTAAATCTACACTTTTACGCGTCATTGCAGGTATAGATAAAGACATTCAGGGGGACGTTGTGTTTTCTCCTGGCTACTCTGTTGGCATGCTGGAACAGGAACCGAAGCTGGATCCGACCAAAACCGTTCGCGAAGTTGTTGAAGAAGGTGTACAGGAAATTGTAGATCTTTTGAAAGAATACGACAAAATCAACGAAGCATTCGGAGAAGAAGATGCCGATTTTGACAAATTATTAGAAAGACAAGGTGAAGTTCAGGAAAAACTGGACGCTACCGATGCCTGGAATCTGGACAATCGTCTGGAAATAGCCATGGATGCTCTGCGTTGCCCTGCATCTGACACCTTGATTTCTACACTTTCAGGTGGAGAAAAGCGCCGCGTGGCTTTATGCCGCTTGCTGCTTCGTCAGCCCGATGTATTGTTGCTGGATGAACCTACCAACCACCTTGATGCAGAATCGGTGCTTTGGCTGGAAGAACATTTAAGACAATATAAAGGAACGGTTATCGCAGTAACGCACGACAGGTACTTCCTGGATAACGTAGCCGGCTGGATCCTTGAACTGGACCGCGGCGAAGGAATTCCATTTAAAGGAAATTATTCTTCGTGGCTTGAACAGAAACAGGAACGTCTGAAAAAAGAAGAAAAAACCGAATCCAAACGTCAGAAAACATTGCAGCGTGAGCTTGAATGGGTTCGCATGGGCGCAAAAGGCCGTCAGGCCAAATCAAAAGCGCGTTTGGGTGCCTATGAAAGATTGCTTGGTGAGGAATCCAAAGAAAAAGAAGACAAATTGGAAATCTTCATCCCGGCAGGACCAAGACTTGGAAATAAAGTTATCGAAGCCCATGATGTTTCCATGGGATTTGGCGACCGTCTGCTTTATGAAAATTTAAATTTCTCCTTACCTCCTAATGGTATTGTCGGAATTATCGGGCCAAACGGCGCGGGTAAAACCACTTTATTCAAATTAATTACGGGGCAGCTTAAACCCAATAGCGGTCACTTTGATGTAGGCGATACGGTGCAGCTGGCTTATGTGGATCAGGAACACGATAACCTTGATGCCAATAAAACTGTTTATCAGAGCATCGCAGACGGAAACGACTGGATCATGATGGCTGGTAAACAGTCCAATGCCCGTGCATATGTGAGCCGTTTTAACTTCGGCGGCGGTGATCAGGAGAAAAAAGTGGGAACGCTTTCAGGTGGAGAACGTAACCGTGTCCATCTGGCAATGACTTTGAAAGAAGGCGGAAACCTTCTCTTGTTAGATGAGCCTACCAATGATCTGGACATTAACACGCTCCGCGCTTTGGAAGAGGGTTTGGAAAACTTTGCGGGTTGTGCCGTAATCATTTCCCACGACCGGTGGTTCCTGGATCGTGTGGCGACACACATCCTCGCTTTTGAAGGAGATTCTCAGGTTTACTGGTTTGAAGGAAACTTCTCTGAATACGAGGAAAACCGTAAGAAAAGACTGGGAACGGAGGCTACACCAACCCGGATCAAATATAAAAAGCTGGTTTAAAAAATAACCTGACTTTGTCCTTGAAAGCGGCTCATTTTCTAATGAGTCGCTTTCTGCATTTTACGCCCATCGCAAGCGCTGAGGCCAAATTATGGCCGTCAAAAACCAAAAATATAACCCTCGGGCACACATATCGGATACTAACAATTAAATAATAGTACTAATTCTACTATTATGTAGTATGTTTAGAATTGAAAATACACTCCTGACCCGAAATTTTCAATTTATGAACAGAAAAAACGACCGATCCGAATCTCTTGCATTTTTCCGGAGATTAAAGAAATTACAATCCGGTGCCAAAATTTTTCTATTACTTCTGCTGATGCACGCGGGAAGCCTTTTTGCACAAACGGAGCTCATTATTAATACGACGGGTTATGGGTTTAACAAAAGTGAGGCAAACGGTATCAATGCCGAACAATGGGAGTATATCAAAAAATTTATAAACCTGTCATATAACGGGCAAGACGCCAGCGTTACGGCGGTTCGTCTGCACATCGAATGGCATCAATACGAACCAACGCCGGGAAATTATCAGCGTAAACAAATCGTTGAAGCCGTCAAAGCTATTTTAGCGCTAAAACCGGGGATGAAATTTGCGCTCCATTTCCCTTTCCAACGGCCTGGTTACTGGAATGACAGTTATTTTTCAACCGATGATATCGCACAAACCAGATACGGGGCTTTTATAAGGAACGAAATTGCCTACGCATGCCCCTCAATGTATTCAGATTATGCCAAAACACGATTTTACGCGTTTGTAGATGATGTTCTCACCCAAATTTCAGCGTATTATCCCAAAATGCTTTATGTGCAAATGGGCAACAGCCCGGCCGAAGAATTTGCGATGCCATTTAATAATGGAAATCCGGAACCCGGATTGTTCGAACAAAAAGCGGTACAGGCATGGAGAGCCAAATTTCTGCCCTTACGATTCCCTAACAAAACAAAGGCTAAATGGGGAACCCAGGAATATGAAATAAAAAGTGCGCCTCAACCCATGGACGGCAACTGGAATTCCGAGATGGGCAAAGACCTTCACAGATTCGCAGGATGGGGACTTTTGAAAACATTTGAAGGTTTTTACAAAGTTGCCAAAAGTCATAGCTCATCTATTAAGGTATTATATTTTGTCTCCGATTTCGGCTCACAGCAAGGGAATTTGAGACACCTACACAACAGTACAATTCCGCTCGCATTGCAACTGGCTGACGGAATTTACAGCTCCGATGGTACAAACCAATATGATATCTGGCGAAAAATTTCGGTGGCTGATATGGTAAAAGGTACCAACATCAATAAAATCGCGGCTGTTGAATTTGATCCGGAAGATTTGGGAGAACCCAGAGGCGGAAATGGAATCGATGGAACAATTCCTCAGGAGTGGCTGCCCAGAGCCTATAAACACGGTACAGATTATGTGCATATTGCCATGCATTTTACAGATGGGGAGATTATCCAGCTCACACCCGCGCTGGCCAAATGCCGTGCGGAATTCGTTAACCCGACTTACCGCGCACCAGCCCGATCTGCGCCAGTTGCCGTAAATATATTCCCGAAGGTATTTACAGAAGAATATTTATTCGAATCGTGGAAAACCATTGGCGGAATGGACTGGGGAACCACAGACATCACGCCAAAATCAATCAAAATGTCCGATAATGGGTACTGGGATAACCTTTGGGACTCTGCAAATCTCCTGCCCTGCACATTCACGATTCAGGCTTCATCGTCGAATATCAAACCTGAACCAGGAGATAAAATGACTTTGTCCGTCAATTGCAACGGGCCTGAATGTGATGGCGCCACCTATTTATGGAACGGTCAGGGTGTTACCAATGCCAGCGGTTCATCGATCCAGATTCAGGCTCCCAAAGACCTGGGAAATTATGTTTATACTGTAAAAACAGCCCGAAGCGGGTGCACCCCTAAAGCTGCTACCACTTCTCTGTCCGTCGAAAATCCTTTGCCGGTTACACTGACTAAATTTACCGTGACCAAAGAGGACAAGACAGCCCTGCTCAATTGGCAGACAACCTCGGAAACGAACAGTGACCGTTTTGAAGTGGAACACAGCACCGACGGAAAGAAATGGGGCACAATTGGAACTGTGAAAGCAAACGGAGAAACTTTGCAAACAGTTTCAAACTATACTTTTACAGATAACGAACCTGCATCAGGAGAAAATCTTTACCGCTTAAAGATGATCGACCGTGACGAAACTTTCGCGTATAGCTTAATTCGCAGTGCGAGTTTCGCCGTTGAATCCATGGTGGCCACCTACCCTAATCCGGCAACAAATAAATTACTGATCAAAACTGACAATTGGAATAAGATCAATAAAGTACAGATAATCAGTCTTGCAGGCAATATTGTATACGAGTCTGACAATAAGTCGGGACCCGAAATAAATATCAGCGGGTTGGCTCCTGGTTCTTATTTAATACGTCTCACGACAACAAACGATTCCGTGGAAACATTGAAATTTGTAAAAAAAGGATAAACGGTATCAACTGTGAATGCTTGTCTTTATCTTAGGGGATTAAGTATTTTTGTCGAAAGCGATTTCGTGGTCATTTGCCTAAAGGTCAATTCTTGCTAACTTCGCTCCGAATCAGTCATTCCGATTATAATAATGAGTCAAAATTCTTTATCCCGAAAAATACATTTTATCTCCATAGGCGGTAGTGTGATGCACAATCTTGCCATAGCATTGCAACAAAAAGGTTTTACCATAACCGGATCCGACGATGAAATATACGAGCCATCAGTGAGCCGTTTGAAAAAACATAACTTACTCCCTGCCGAAATGGGATGGTTCCCGGAAAAAGTTACCACCGATCTGGAAGCCGTTATTTTGGGTATGCATGCAAGGGAAGACAATCCTGAACTGAAAAAAGCGCAGGATCTTGGCATAAAAGTGTATTCTTATCCTGAATATATTTTCGAGCACAGTGTAGATAAGCAACGTGTTGTTGTTGCCGGAAGCCATGGCAAAACGACGATCACTTCGATGATCCTGCATGTGCTGAATTACAATAAGCGGGTTTTCAATTATCTGGTCGGTGCGCAGATCGAAGGTTTCGAAAACATGGTAAAACTTTCGGACGAAGCTCCGCTGATCGTTATCGAAGGTGATGAATATTTCACTTCTCCGCTGGACCGCACCCCCAAGTTTATGCACTATCAGCCACATGTTGCGCTGATCAGCGGTATCGCCTGGGATCATTTTAATGTATTCCCTACCTGGGAATCTTATGTAAAACAGTTTGAGCTGCTCGCTGACTCCATTCCAAAAGCAGGTGCTATCGTTTTTGACGAAACGGACGATATGCTCGATGTGATTGGTCAGAAAGAGCGTGCGGATGTGGTAAGCACTCCTTACAAGGCACATCCGTATAAAATAGAAAACGGAAAAACTTTCCTGACAACGGCTGAAAATGGCGATATCCCTGTTCTTGTTTTTGGAGAACATAACATGAAAAACATCAGCGGTGCAAGAGCAGTCTGTGAAAGACTGGGCATCACCGATGAAGATTTTTATGCGGCTATCCAATCTTTCAAGGGCGCTTCAAAGCGTATGGAATTGTTGGGAAGCAACAGCGAAATCAATATTTACCGCGACTTTGCCCACGCGCCGTCAAAAGTTGAAGCGACAACATCAGCAGTTAAGGCACAGTTTCCTGACCGCACATTGGTTGCTGTTGCTGAGCTGCATACTTTCAGCAGTCTCAATAAAACTTTCCTGAAACAGTATCGCAGAAAAATGAATACTGCTGATATTGCTGTGGTTTATTATAATCCGCTGACTGTTGAACATAAAAGACTGGAACCCATCACAGAAGCTGATATTAAAGAAGCTTTCAAGCGGGAAGATCTGCATGTTTTTACAGACAGCAATGCGTTGCTTAATTTCCTTAAAACGCAAAACTGGCATCAGGCGAATCTATTGTTAATGAGCTCTGGTACCTTTGGAGATCTGGACTTGAAAGGTCTTGCCGACAGCATTATTAAGTAGTTACTGGTTTACCAAAGCAAAACCATTTAAAATAAAATTCAATGCAATCCATCGTAGTATATTGCGGATCAAATTTTGGTAACAAGCCGGTTTATAGCGAATCGGCTTATGAGTTAGGTTTAGAATTGGCGAAGAAAAACATAAGGTTAATCTATGGTGGCGGCAACATGGGCCTGATGGGGCGCGTGGCTGATGGCGCTATGGAAAACAATGGTTTTGCCACGGGTATAATTCCCAACTTTTTAGCAAAACTCGAAGTTGCCCATAAAACTTTGACGGAGCTGCATTTTGTCGACACCATGCATGAGCGGAAAGCCAAAATGGTTTCGCTTTCCGACGGCGTTATCGCTTTGCCTGGCGGCTTCGGGACACTTGATGAATTATTTGAGATTTTGACCTGGTCGCAGCTGAAAATTTTCCACGGACCTATTGGTCTGCTGAATATTAACGGGTTTTACGATCACCTGATTGCACATCTTGACAAAACCGTGGAAGAAGGATTTTTGCATCTGGAAAAACGTGATCTCTTAATTGTTTCGGACAATGCGGCCAACCTTCTTGAAAAGATGCAGGCCTATCATGAAAGTGAGAAAGAAAATAAGCCGCTTGATACATCGTTGTATGTGAAAAATATAGAAAAGTAAATTTCGTTTTCTATTTATTCATAACACACCATATCCTCTGACAAAAATGCGTTTCCCTCTGTTATTTGTTTTTTGTACGCTGATCAGTTCATCCGCTTGGGCGCAGCTGGAAAATCTTGGAAAGACGGTCAATACCGAATTCAACGAAATTGCTCCGATTATTTCCCCGGATGGGAAAACAATTTATTTTTCGAGAATAAGCCATCCGCAAAATACAAACGGCACGAAGGGAAGCCAGGATATCTGGTTTTCTGAGCTGAAAAACGATAAATGGTCAGCCGCGCGCAGGCTGCCTTCTCCCTTAAATAAGGAAGAATATAACAGTTTGTACAGCATTACGCCCGATGGCAACACGCTTTTACTGAAAGGCGCTTACAAAAGCGGCACCTACGAAACCCGTGGTTTTTCATTAAGTAAAAAGACGGCACGGGGATGGTCGGCTCCCAACAAAATTGAGATTCCGGGTTATGCCAAAACCAGCAAAGGACAATTTGACTGCGGTTATTTGTCTACCGATGGTAAGGTGCTGGTGATGTCTTTCAGCGAAAAAAAGAACAGCAAGGTGGATGATCTTTATGTGAGTTTCAAGCAAAAAGACGGTTCCTGGTCCAAACCGATGAACCTTGGAAAAGAGATCAATACCGAGGAGTTTACGGAAACAACGCCTTTTCTGGCACCGGACGGGGTTACGCTTTATTTTTCTACGGACAGAAAAGGCGGACAGGGAAGTAATGATATTTATTACAGTAAACGTATCGACAAATCATGGAAACGGTGGAGCCGCCCTGTCAATCTGGGTTCGGCTATCAATACCGACGGATATGATGCGTATTATACCATTTCGGCAGCCGGCGACTACGCTTACATGGTTTCATTTAAAGATACGGAAGGCAAAGGTGATGTGGTCCGATACAATTTGCAGCCGAAAGTCGAGCCGGGTGACACAACCAAAACCCAGCCTAACGTACCAACCTCCGACCCTGTTGTGATGATCAGTGGCAAGGTTATTGATTCCAAAACGGGCAAACCGATTGAAGCGACCATCATTTATGAAACTTTGCCGGATGGTGAAGAGGCAGGTACCGCCACAACCAACCCGACAACGGGCGAGTATAAAATTGTCCTTCCTTATGGACAAAAATACAGCATGCGTGCCGTCGCACCCGACTTTATAGCGGAAGGAGAAAATATCGACCTTACGGATTCAACGACCGCAGGCGGAGGTAAAAACTACAAGGAAATTACCAACAAGTCGCTAAAACTTATCCCGATTGAAGAGGGGCAAATTGTGCGCCTGAACAATATTTTCTTTGCTTTCGGGAAAGCAACACTCAGCAAGGAATCATTCCCGGAGCTTGACAGGATTGCGATTACGATGAATGATAACAAGAAGTTATTCATTGAAATCGGAGGACATACCGATAATATTGGCGGCAACGAAGCCAACCTTAAACTTTCTCAGGATCGCGCTGACGCTGTGAGTGAATACCTCATTGGCAAAGGAATAGAACCCGACCGCGTAGCAAGCAAAGGGTACGGAGAAACCAAACCGGTAGCCAAAAACGATACACCTGAAGGCCAGCAAACCAACAGACGGGTTGAGTTTAAGATTTTGAAGAAGTAAGGAATTTAGCTCAATCATCTTCCCCTACTAAAACAAAAACCAATTAACTAACCATTTTTTAATCGCTCCGACTTGATTTTAGCCGTACATTTGGGGATTAATTACTCCTTATGACTTCTAAGAAATCTCCGGCAATCGGATTTATATTTATTACGCTGCTAATTGATGTGATGGGCCTCGGAATTATTATTCCGGTTATGCCAAAGTTAATCAGTGAACTTGTTGGTGGCAGTTTGAGTGACGCAGCCCGTTACGGCGGCTGGATCCTTTTTTCCTATTCCTTCGTGCAATTTATCTGTGCTCCCATTGTAGGCGGCCTGAGTGACCAGTTTGGTCGCAGACCCGTTTTACTGGCATCCTTACTCGGTTTTGCACTGGACTATATGTTTGTCGCCTATGCGCCAAGTATCATCTGGCTGTTTGTCGGACGTATTATTGCCGGTGTGATGGGTGCAAGTTTTACAACCGGCGCGGCTTATATCGCCGATGTCAGCACGCCTGAAAAACGCGCGCAGAACTTCGGATTAATCGGGGCAGCATTCGGACTTGGATTTATTATTGGCCCCGTTCTCGGTGGACTTTTAGGCCAATACGGTTCACGCGTACCGTTTCTGGCAGCGGCGGGATTATCCATGTTGAATTTCGTCTACGGATTGTTCATTTTACCGGAATCGTTAAAAGTCGAAAACCGCCGCAAATTCAGCTGGGACCGTGCTAATCCTATTGGTGCGTTAAAACATTTACAGAAATACCCGGTTATTTCCGGCCTGATCATTTCCCTTGCATTGTTATACATTGCCATGCATGCAGTACAAAGCAACTGGTCGTATTACACGATGGAAAAATTCCATTGGGATGAACGAATCATCGGTTATTCACTAGGCGCCATGGGGCTATTGGGTGCCATTGTGCAGGGCGGGCTCATCCGGCTTATCATTCCAAAGCTAGGCCAGAAAAGAGGCGTTTATCTCGGCTTGTTCCTTTATTCTTTGGGGTTTGTGCTATTTTCCTTCGCACGTGAAACCTGGATGATGTTTGCCTTTATGGTTCCTTATATCCTTGGTGGGATCGCCGGTCCGTCGCTCCAAGGGATTATTTCCACGCAGGTTCCTTCCAACGAGCAGGGGGAATTACAGGGTGCACTGACCAGTTTGATGAGTCTGACTTCCATCATTGGCCCTCCGCTGATGAGCAATCTGTTCTATTTTTTCATAAAGTCCACGGCACCGGTTTACTTCCCGGGCGCTCCTATGCTGATGGCAGCTGTGCTCACATTGCTGAGTGCATACCTGGCCAGAAGAAGCCTGAAAAAAGGTTTTTAATACGTATTAAAAAAACTGAGTGAAAGCAAAAGCAGAAACACAATCACCCAAAGGACATCCACAAAATGCCAGTAACGGGTGATAAGTTTTAGTTGTAAACGATTGGGAGGATTGACACTGTAAACAAAAGCATCCACATAAGTCCTGTTTTTCAAAGCTTTACGAAAAATAATCCCCATGTATACCACCCCGATCAGGATGTGTAACAAGTGCAAACCCGTAAGCAGATATATAAAACCAGACGAAGAATTGATGTTATTAAAACTTCCGTTTTCAATCATTTCAATCCAGCCGCCTCCCTGCAATAACATGAAGGTAATACCGAGCGTTAGAGTTGCGGCAAGGAAAATACGATAGTGTAAAAAGCGTTCCTGAATAAAGGCAAGATTGGCTTCATGCAGCGTAATACTGCTGAACAGAATTACCAACGTGCTCAGCCAGAACATATCGGGAAGGGCTACAAAGCGCCAGTTTCCCCCATCCATCCGAAGCAGATATTCGATAAAAATAACGGCGAATAACAACGAACTACCAATAACCCCTAACCAAAGCATGAACCCGAAAGGCTCTCTTCGCTTCGTAAAAGGGTTTTCCTTGTATTTGGTAGAGTGTTTGGGACTCATTATTTCTGTTTTCTTTATATCAAAATAGGAAGATTACACGAGACTATAAGTTTTTATAACGACAATTTTTTCATTTTATATACAACGGGGTACACAAAAATTATTTTAAGGTTCCCTGCCATACTTTAAAGTTTTTAAAAAGGGTCGTTAAATCTGTTTCCTCTTCAAAAATACCAAACAAAGTTGATCCTGAGCCACTCATGGCCGCATATCCGGCCCCGTGTTTGTACAACGTCTCCTTGATCTCACCGAGCACCGGAAACTTCGGAAAAAGAGACTTTTCAAAATCGTTTTTCACCTGATCTTTCCAGGTATTAAGGGGTTGTTTTAATAACTCCCTCAGATCCGCCTCTGACTTTTCGGGTTTAATTCCGGCATAGGCTTCAACCGTCGAAATATGCAATCCTGGGTTAACCAACACAATCCATTTGCCTTCCAATGTTAGACCCATTTTTTCAAACTGGTCACCTTTATCATAGCAGTAAACCGGTTTATTCTCAATAAAAAAAGCACAGTCGCTGCCTAATCTACGTGCATAGTCCTGCTGTTTTTCCAAAGAAATACCCAGCGAAAACATTGTGTTCAATGCGGTAATCGTAAACGCTGCGTCAGCCGAACCTCCGCCAAGCCCTGCTCCAATAGGAACAGCTTTTAACAAATGAATGTTCACAGGAGGCAGGATATAATCCTCGGCAAGCAACTGATACGCTTTCGTGCATAAATTGTCAGATGGATTGCCGGGAATCGCTATCCCGTCAGCATGGAATGTAAAGTTCTCCGCCACGGTAATTTCCAGCGCATCGGACCAGCCAACCGGATAAAAACAGGATTCAATATTATGAAATCCGTCCGGCCTCTTTTCTACTATGTTGAGTCCTATATTAATTTTTGCGTTTGGAAATACAATCATGAAAATGGAAATTTTACCTGCAAATATCCATAGTAATCGTCCGAAGTTAAAATGCGGTGCAACAAATAAATATTAAAATTTATTTACTGTAACTTATCCTGAATTCTGAACAAACTTATTCCCTTGGAAAACACAATCAAGAAAATCCTGTCACTCGGTTTGAAGGAAGAATCGTTGCCAAAACTGCTACCGTTGTTTGAAAAAGCAGAATTCCCGAAAGGTCATATGCTGATTAAAGCAGGCAGAACCGAACGCTCAGTTTACCTGCTGGAAAAAGGAATTGCACGTGCATTTTGCCACAAAGATGATAAGGAGATCAATTTCTGGCTGGGTGCAGAATCCAATATTCTACTTTCCTACAACAGCTTTTTTCTGAATACGCCGGGTTACGAAAACATTGAATTGCTGGAAGATTCCGTTTTGTACAAAATTTCACACAACGCCCTTCAAAACCTCTATCTGACCGATCTGGAACTGGCAAACTGGGGAAGAAGACTGGCAGAATCCGAACTGATCAAAGCAGAAGAATGCTTCATTGCCCGTCAATTCAAGACGGCGAAGGAATGTTACGAAGACTTCATCACAACCAGCCCTGATATACTGCAAAGGGTACAGCTGGGGCACATCGCCTCTTACCTTGGGATAAGTCAGGTGACTTTAAGCCGCATCCGGGCCGAAATCAGATAACTTCGTTTTTTAACATTTGTAAAATTTTCTTTCAAGAAACAGGGCGACCTTTGTAAGGTTAACGGTCAGCAATTGATTTCAAAACGACCGGTTTTTATACTTTAACAAAATTCGAAATGATATCCTGGCTTTTTCTTTTGATCGCGGGTGTTTTTGAAATAGGTTTTACAACCAGTCTGAAACTCTCCGATAACTTCTCAAATTTCAAGTGGAGTTCTGCCTTTTTTGTTTGTATCACTTGTAGTTTTTTATTCCTGAATAAGGCTATTCAGACTATCCCGCTGGGAACTGCCTATGCCGTCTGGACGGGGATTGGTGCCGTAGGAACGGTACTTATGGGGATTTTCTTTTACAAAGAACCATCCGATTTCTGGCGTTTGTTCTTCGTTTTCCTGCTGATCGGATCGATCGTAGGACTAAAAATGGTCTCGAAATAACATTTCGAGACCATTTCTAAAATTCAATATTGATCAGAGCGATCACTCGCCCCATCTCCACTCCTGCCCGATTACAAGCTCCTGTTTCAAGCCCTGAGAAATCAGGTAATCGCGGGTTTTGGTATCAGAAAGTTTACGCCCTTCCAGTTTTTTAGCATCTGCAAGTGCATACAAACACATGGATGCGATTCTTACCGTATTTTCTAATTGCTGCTTGTTCACCAACTGAAAATCATCGCAATCTGCGTGGTAACACTGGATGACGTCAGGTGCAAGTGTTCCGGATAAGCCCGCAACGGGAATCCCTTCGAGCATAAATGGCTGATGGTCACTATGTAATCCGGCTCTGTTAGCCTGTTCATTTTTATAATTGGCGTCAACATGATGAATCGCGTCGCCAACGCCTTTGAAAAAATCTGTCATTTCCGTTTTCCCAAAAGCGTTAATGCCTTTGGGGTCGTTGGTCATGTCGAGGTTCATCATGTAACCCACTTTGTCAATCGTTCCGGTGCGTTTCAATTCGCTCACGAAATGTTTTGAGCCCAGTAATCCCTGCTCCTCGCCCATAAACAATACAAACTGGATCGTGCGCTCCGGTTTAATTTTCAGAGCTTTGAAAGCCCGGGCAATATCCATTACAGCAAAAGATCCAATTCCGTTATCGATCGCGCCCGTTGCCAGATCCCAGGAATCGAGGTGGCCGCCGATAATTACTTTTTCATCTGATTTTCCTTTCAGCGTGGCAATAACATTTCTGGCCTTGATCTGTTTCGAGATGTTATGCATGTCGATGTGCGCCTGTAAAGGGCCTTCGTCCTTGATCCAGCTGCGAATTTCCGAACCGCTCTCATTGGAAACACAAACGGCTGGAATGGAAATAATAGCCCCCGTAACAGAGGCAGTTCCTGTCAGTAATATTTTGCCCGGTGCCTGATTGACCATCACAATGCCATTGGCGCCGTACCGGATAGCCAGTGCAGTTTTTTCGGAACGATGCAGGTTCTTTTTACCCGTCACACCCACGAGGCCAATATTGGCAAGTACAATTTTACCTTTTACCTTATCTTTCAGCGCTTCAAAATCTTCTTCAAGTCCGTTTCCAACATCTACAATTTCCCCTTTCAGGTTAGATTCCACCGGCGAATGCGCCAGAGACACGACCGGTACATCCCGAAAATTATCGCTGCTGGATGGCACAATGCTTAACGTTACCGTGTCGCGCATCCAGGCTTCTACCTCAAAAGGCTGGTATACCACGTCGGTAAAACCATAACTTTTCAACAAATTAAAAGCATACTCTTCGGCCTTTTCACCATTCGCACTTCCTGTCAACCGGTGACCTATACTTTCGGTTGCACTTCCCAGCGTTTCGTATGCTTTGCTATTCTTTCTTACTTCGGTATCAAGACGTGTAAAAGTTTTTTCCCATTTCTTATCATCTGAATTAAACCCCGCGGCTAAAAACAATAAACCGCCAGCTACCGCAACCAATATTATTTTTTTCATAATTTCCTTAAACAGGACGATGTAGATTTACGAAAACTAAGTTAGCAAAGAATTTCATTTTTATTGTCTACGGCTAATAACTTAAACTTAACTTAGTCTCTCAGTGCAAACAACATACTTTTCTAAATCATTTAAAAATGCACAAAATATTTTAAAAAATTATCCAGTGGTAATCATGTAACAGGAATATAAAGTGTAATATATACACTTATTCTTTGCGGTAATCTGCTGTAAATTCAACATTTTTGTATTTCGAAATTTTATCTGTTAATAATCATAATTTTTCGATCAAACCGACTAACCTCAAAACAAAAAATATGTATTTCCTGGGATTCGATTTAGGCAGTTCATCTATCAAAGCGTGTCTTTTGCATGCCGACACCGGACAAGTAGTTGCTTCGGCTTTTTATCCGGAAAAAGAAATGGCCATTGCCGCGCCCAAGCCTGGTTTCGCGGAGCAACAACCGGAACAATGGTGGGAGAATGCCTGTCTGGCCTCCCAGGCTGTCATGAAACAATCCGGCGTTTCGGCTGACGAAGTGGGTGCCATTGGTATATCCTATCAGATGCACGGCCTGGTTGTTGTTGACAAAAATCTGAATGTACTGCGTCCATCGATCATCTGGTGCGACAGCCGTGCGGTTGAAATAGGAAACAAGGCGATGGAAGCGATCGGAGAGAAAAAAGTGCTTCCTCACCTTCTGAATTCTCCTGGAAACTTTACCGCTTCCAAATTAGGATGGGTAAAACAAAATGAACCGGAAGTTTTTGCTCAGGTACATAAATTCATGCTTCCCGGTGATTATCTGGCAGCAAAAATGACCAATGAGGTGGTGACGACGCCGTCCGGCCTATCCGAAGGGATTTTCTGGGATTTCCAGGATGAAAAGCCAGCAGATTTTCTGTTGGATTACTTCGGTTTTGATAAAAATCTGATTGCAAACGTCCTGCCAACTTTCTCAGAACAGGGAAAACTGACCTCCGATGCAGCTGCGGCGTTAGGTTTAAAAGCGGGCATTCCTATCACCTACCGCGCAGGTGATCAGCCTAATAATGCTTTTTCGCTGAATGTTCTGGAACCGGGTGAAGTGGCTGCCACGGCCGGAACGTCCGGGGTGGTTTATGGTGTGAGCGAGCAAATTAAATTTGATGAAAAATCGAGAGTAAATACATTTTTACACGTAAACCACACCGTGGAAGCTCCACGTTATGGTGTGCTTTTATGCGTAAACGGAACAGGCAGCCTGAACAGCTGGCTGCGTAATACGCTGTTACAGGGCAATATATCATATCCGGCTATTAATGACCTGGCTGCAAAGGCACCTGTCGGTTCGGACGGCCTGCTTTGTCTTCCGTTCGGTAATGGCGCTGAACGCATGCTTGAAAACCAGGATCCGGGCGCTAATTTCCAGGGACTTCAGTTTAGCCGACACGGTATCAATCACTGGACGCGCGCGGCGCAGGAAGGTATTGTTTTTGCATTGTACTACGGTATGGAAGTGATGGAAACGCTGGGTGTATCACTGAAAAATATAAGAGCTGGTGAAGCCAATATGTTCCTGAGCCCGGTATTCCGTGAAACTTTCGCCAATGTTTCGGGCGCTACGGTTGAGCTTTTCAATACGGATGGCGCACAGGGGGCAGCCCGTGCAGCCGGTTTAGGACTGGGATATTACAAAAGTCGTGATGAAGCATTTGTGGGACTTTCAGCATTGCGGACTATTGAACCGGATTCTTCACTGGCCGAAGCGACCAAAGAAGCTTATGGCAGATGGAAAGAGGCTTTGCTGAATGGGTAGATAAAATATCTTGTCGAAAGTTTTCTGATCAATCTAAAGAAGTCAAGTTTTGAAAACTTGACTTCTTTTATTTTTCCGCCAATTCTCCTCCGCCCGACGATCAAAATAACCTTCAAAAAAGCGCTTAAAACGAATAAAATATGCGCATTAAGAATACCGTAATCAAATATTGAGTAAACCTGATCTAATATTCAATATTACTATTTTCTGCATTTTCTTTTGGTTAATTTCATTCCGTTAACCACTAACATTATATACACACTATTATGAAAAAAATTTACTTTAAACAGTTTCTACTGTTTACGATCACCGCATTGCTGCCGGTCCTGTCTTTCGCCCAGATCTATCAAAATTCGTTTACCGGTGCTTCTGCCTGTCCGACGGCAGGTAATGTGCCAGTCATGGATGCGAATGCCACCGGTACAGCGGCAACCCGGAGCACGATGACCTGCACCATGTTCGCCAATGCCTTCAACTCAACGACACTGAACAATACAGCTGCCATTAACGACAATTCCTATATTGAATTTTCAGTAACGGCGGCACCCGGTTATCAGCTAAACCTTACCTCATTAAGTTTCTTCCGCCAAGGCAGCGCCTCCGCGCCGAATCAGCTGGAAATTCGTTACAGCACCGATGGTTTTGCCACTTCAACGAACTGGGGAGCAGCGCCCAACACCACCACAACACCAGGCGCAACAACGGTCTGGGATTTCGCAGACTTTTCTACCGCACTGGGCGCCACCATAACTTTTAGAATTTATCCTTATGGCACACAGCGGTCAGACCTTGGAGCGGCCAGAGCGTCCACAGGCGGTACCATAAGACTCGACAATATTATTATAAACGGAACTGTGAGCAATCCAATGCCGGTCAAACTAATTTCGTTTGAAGGAGCTATTGAGGAAAATGTAATCGCTCTTAAATGGTCGACGGCCTGGGAAGAACAGAATCAGGGTTTCGAAATTCAGAGAAGTAGTAACGCGGTCAATTTTGAAACGATAGGTTATGTCGATGGAAAATCAACCGTGAAAAACAGGTCTGATTATAGTTTTAAAGATACCGATGTCCATCCGGGACAAACGTATTATTTCCGTCTGAAACAACTTGATCTGGACGGGAGCTTTGAGTTTTCACGGATTATTGCCGTTAACGCTGATCCCGGAGAAGATTCCTTTATATTTCCCAATCCAAACACAGGAAATTTCACGGTATCAACATCAGGTAAAATATCAGGTCATTTTAAGCTTTATAATGCCTCCGGTGCAGAAATCCCCATTGACACCCCTCTTTCCGGAAAAACTCCCAATTCTTTTGTCATTAGCCCCAAAGGCCTAATCAGGCCTGGAATATATCATTTGAAAGTAATTAGTACGGATAATTCATCGACTTCAAAACCATTTAGGGTGGTAGTCGAATAAACGTCGTTCCGTCAAAATACAACCCTTAATCAGAAGCTCCGAGGTTCTTGAAACAGAATCAGGAGCTTTATTTGTCCATCGGGCATTTGTCATAACTTTATTCAAAACAGCCAGTATCTCAAAAATTGGATTGCTATTTTTAAAATTAGGGTATTTTTGCACCTTGATCCAACCAATACCACCGAATGAAAAAAGTTAGTTTAAGTGATTCTGGCCCAAAAGTATCTGAAGCAATTTACGGTTTCTGGAGATGGAAAGATGAAGGTGCGGCAACGACTACATCCATTGAAAAAACGGTTAACCTGTGTCTGGAGCTTGGTATAAATACCTTTGATCACGCCGATATATATGGTGATTTTACAGTGGAAGAGCATTTCGGTAAGGTCATCAAAAACAAATCTTTCAAAAGAGAAGATATTGTTCTTTTCAGCAAATGCGGCATCCGTAAATCGGATGATGGCAGCTTTAAATATTACGACACTTCCAAAGATCACATCGTAAGCAGTGTGAATGGTTCGTTGAAAAGACTGAATACCGATTACCTGGATATTTTTCTTTTGCAGCACGCCGATTTTCTTGCTGATCCTGAGGAAACTGCCGGAGCGCTTGCCGAAGTAGTGAAATCTGGTAAAGTGAAACACATCGGTGTTGCCAATTTCTCAGTTTTTCAGCATCAGCTGCTTGCGTCATTCCTGCGCATCCCCATTGTTACAAACCACATTGAGCTTAACCTGATGAACACAACGGCCATCGAAGACGGCCGTATTGATTTTATCAAACAGTGTTTCAGCAAACCATTGGCCTGGGCGCCATTGGCAGGTGGACGGATTTTGGACGGGACCGATGAAAAAGCAGTTGCTTTACGTGCCAAACTGGAAGAAATCGGGAAAAAATACGATGCCAATATCGAGCAAACCGCGGTTGCATGGCTGATGAAGCTGGGCACTTTGCCAATTGTCGGCTCTTTGTCTGAAACAAGGATCAGAAATGCGGCGAGCGCATCTGATATCAAACTCACACATCAGGATTGGTATGAAATATATCAGGTAACCGGAAAAGTAAAACCTGACTAAACTCCGGGCTGTTTCCAATACCAGATGTACAGGCCAAGCCAGATCGATCGCCAGAGAATAATCAGATCCATGACGATAAGGAACCAGAGAAAACCTTTATCCGCACTGAATCTGTGATTGGGGTCCATGTAAGCATGGTATTTCGCGCTATACTTGACGGTCGTCATGGAATCGATCTTCGCCTGCCTGAACCATCTTTTGCCTGCATACACATAAATCGGGATCACGCCATGCCTGATCCCGATTTTATTGTCTCTGCTTTTATGCCCCAATCGTTTATCGATCACCTGCACGCGAATGTCCTGGCTGCTATCCCAGACTTCACGCTCTCTTTTACAGGATTCGTAAAATAGAAAAATACAATAAGTCATGGCTGCAAAAAATACCGGCCAGCACCAAAATTCGCGTTTTTCATTCTCCATGGCACCAAAAAGATTAAAATTGCTCTTTTAATCGAAATAAGAATAATTATTAACCGGTCAGATAAACTTATCCTCAAAGTTTCTCGTTGTAATCGCAGTATGTAACTATCTAAAAACACACAAAAGAACATGAAAAAATTATTTATTTTCGCTGCTTTGGTATTAGCGGTAAGCACTGTTTCTTTCGCACAGAATTCGGACTCTACCAAAACACAAAAAGCAGTTGCTGCCACAAAAGCCACTGCAAAAAAAGTAGGCGCTGAAATTAAAAAAGATGCAAAAATAGTGGGTAAGGGAGTGAAAAAAGGAGCCGAGAAAGTGGGTGAAGGAGCTGAAAAGGCCTACGACGGCACCAAAAAAGTAGCCAATAAAGTGGGCGCCGAAGTAAAGGCAGAAGCCAAAAAGCTATAATATTTTTGAAAAGAGTTTTGAAAACCTGTTCCTCGCGAACAGGTTTTTTCTTTACAGAGTGCCTTTTGCTTTTATTTGCTTAAAACAACGCGCCACGTATTCCCGCTCATAACTTTATATTTTTCTGAGAAGCTGGCCATATTTACGCCCAGTGAAAAATTAAGCAGACTGTTAAAATACCCCACATCGGCCCCTTCCTTCACTTCTCCGAAGGTATTGACATACTTAACGGTACCTTCATAAACTTTGTCAGTTCCGTTAAATACCTGAACTTTTATAACATCGCCAATTTTAATTCCCAGCTGGTTAAAAAGTTTTTTATCGATGTCCGTCCACACGTTACCATACTGAATATCAAGAATGGGAATTGTTCCCTTTACTTTTCCCTGTTCGAAAGAAGGTTTCTGATAAGGTATCATCACAACCTGATCCGGCAATTTCGGCCCCACCTGCTCATAGGTTATGGTTTTCGAAGCAAGCCTCGCACCGGTAAAAGCATACACATCACGTCCATGAAAGGTGTAAGATTCGTTGGAATTTTTCCGTCGGTTTTTCGCTTCATCAATTTCCCGTACTTCCTGAATACCCAGTTGCTCTGCAATTAAGGTAAGCGTTCCGTTATCAGGCGTGACAAAATAATGCCCTGACTTGGTCAGCAATACAACCGATTTGCGGTCCGTGCCCACACCAGGATCACAAACGGAAACGAAAACGGTACCTGCCGGCCAGTAAGGTGCCGTCTGAACAAGACGATAAGAGGCCTCCCAAATATTATAAGCAGGAATCTCGTGCGTAACATCAAACAATTTGAGATCCGGAGAAACGCCCATCGCAACACCTTTCATCGCAGAAACCGCGCCGTCCTTTAACCCGAAATCGGATTGGAAAACGAGGATGTTGTTTTGCGCAAACGTGTTAAAAAAAGTCAATAACAAGAGGATAAAAATCCCGCAGGCTTTTTTTGTCCTGTCAGAGAAAGAAGAAAAGAATATTGCCGTCATAGTGTTTTCCGCATTGGGTTGGTTGCATTATGTAAAAACTCGCTTCGCAGCATTGCCGTAAATTTATTATTAAAAGGGTTATGGCCACATTCCTCTTGATAAATCTATCACTGGCACAGCTTTTTAATCTGCTGCGAGTATTACCTACTCACTTCAAAAATTGAAATTCCCATGGCAGTTATTGGCGAGCTGATCAAAAAAGCGATTGACCTTTCAGGTTATATTATGAGCGATCCCGATCCAATAAAGGATCAGGCGGAAGTTTTGAAAGATTTACTTGAAAAGGCAAAATTCACCGCATTTGGCAAGGCTTATCATTTTAAGGAAATACTGACTGGTGAGGATATTATTTCCTCCTTTCAACAACAGGTGCCCGTACACGACTATGATAAAATGAACGCCGATTGGTGGCATTATCTGCTCAAAGGGCATCAGAATGTGACCTGGCCGGGCGGACAAAAATATTTTGCATTAAGCAGCGGCACCACAAGCCACAGCAAACATATTCCGGTGACCGATGAGATGGTTGACGCCATCAGAAAAAACGGCATCCAGGAAATTATGAACCTTAATGTCTTCAACTTGCCGGCAGACTTTTTTGAAAAGCAAATCCTGATGCTCGGCAGCAGCACAAATCTGATTGAAAAAGACGACCATCTTGAAGGTGAAATCAGCGGAATAAGCGCAAGTAATATCCCGGGCTGGTTCAGTGGATTTTACAAACCAGGACGTGAAATTGCAGATATCAAAGACTGGGACGAAAAGGTTAAAAAAATTGCAGAACAGGCTGCTGACTGGGATATTGGTTGTTTATCCGGCATTCCTGCCTGGGTCGAGCTGATGCTGAAAGAAATTATAAAATATCATAAGCTGAATAACATCCACGAAATATGGCCCAATCTTCAGGTCTACACAACCGGCGGCGTAGCTTTTGAGCCATACCGGAAAAGTCTGGAAAAATTATTGGCTCGTCCATTGATTTACATCGACACCTATCTCGCGTCCGAAGGGTTTATTGCGATTCAAAAAAGGCCTGAAACCTCATCCATGGCACTTTTTACCGGAAACGGTATCTTTTTTGAATTTGTGCCTATGAATGAAAACAATATTGACGAGGACGGTTTGGTAAAACCTGACGCCAACATTTTCCATCTGGGCAATGCGGAGGAAAACGTGGAATATGTTCTGCTAATTTCCACGGTAGCCGGTGCCTGGCGTTATATGATCGGAGATACGGTGACGATCACAGATAAATCACGCGCTGAAATAAAGATTACCGGTCGAACAAAACATTACCTGAACGTAGTCGGCGAGCAACTTTCAGTCAATCAGATGAATGATGCCATCCGCGTTTTGGAGCAGGATTATGATGTGGTCATGACCGAATTTATCGTCGCGGCAATCCATAAAAATGATGAATACATTCTCAAATGGTATATCAGTTCCGACAAATTCCCTGATTCCGCAAAAGTTTCCGAAACATTGGATGACGCCTTACAAAACACAAATAAAAATTACAAAGTGGCACGGGGCAAAGCTTTGAAAGGGATCGAAGTCGTACTGATTCCCGAAGCCATTTTCCATCAATGGAGTGAGGAAACCAAAAAACTCGGCGGGCAGGTGAAAATTCCAAGGGTGATGAAAGAAGCCGATTTTCTGGAATTCGAGGCATTTGTGCGGCCCAAATTATAATACCGGCCTCTGCGTTTCCAATAATTTTACCTGTTCCACAATGTCATCCGGCGAAAGGTACAAACGGGCAATTTTTTGTTTGTAATGTTCGGGCAGTTCGGCGTGGTTCAGTATAAAGTTTTTAGTTTCAATGATATAATAACCCAATCCGTGCATGACCGCAAAAGTATCGGCCACTCTCTCGGCCCGACGGATATATTTTGTCGAGAAAAGATAACCGTACCCAAAACGGATCATCCCGAAGAGATTACGGCGATGATAATCCATAATATGTCCCAATTCATGCCCAATCCATCCGATCATAATGTCCGTCGGGATATGGTGAATGGGGATGGCGGTATGCGTCAGCTTGAATAAAGCACTGATATTAATCTGGTAAGCCCACTTTTCTTTTCGGAAAAACATTGTCCCGATTTGCGGCTGCGCCTGCATAACCGACTTTTTAATGTTTTGCTTGAACACAAAATCAATCGGTACCTTTTGCAGCTCGGGATAAAAAGAAAGTGCTTTTAATATTTCATTCTCAATCACTTTCGGGATTTTCTTGTTTTCCCGAAAATGATCGAAATTTTCTGTTACCGGTGAATTTGAGGCAGTCATAACGAAAGCAATTTTGATTCAGTCATTACGCCAACAAAAATTGATCCAATCAATCTTTTAATTTTTTTACATCCACTTTTCTCAAAACCTCCTTTTTGTCAAATAATAACCGCCATAGCGCAAAAGAAGGAATCTGGTCTCCCAGGCAAGCCTTGCAAATTTTCGGGTCAGCCGGCAGGTTGTACACCACCAGCGTATCATTCAATGGCTGCACGTTATCGCTCAGCGGCGAATTGTTTTTGGCACTGTACAAATAGGCATCCAATAGCTCCTGCTCCTTTTTATCCAAGCCTGGATTCTTTGTATCGCCGGCACTTAACAATGAAATTTTGACACCATACTCCTTTTCCAAAGCACCGATAATCGGAATCTGGGATAGATTTTTACACAATTCACCAGCCTTTTCAGGATTCTTTGTTAACGCCTCGTCCAACGATTTTTGTGCCAGTTTTGAGATTTTTTTGCCCCATTCATCCACAGTGTAAATAAGCTGCGTATTGGTCACCCTGACTATCTTGGAAGCTTTGATCTCATTGGACAATTCCTTGGTATTTTCCACACGCTTATTATTACACCCCGCCAGCAATAGGCAAAAAATCAGGCAACAGATAAAATGGTTCATTTTCATTATTAGTAAATTACAGCCCACCGGGAATTTGAAAAGGTATTTTTCAGGAAAAAGGGTCAAATATGGCGTTCTTTCTCTCAACATTATTTACAACTTTCTAATTCAAAACAGACAACGAACCTACGAAAAACATTCTTCAACCTAAAATGCGTATCTTTGTCGCCCGAATATGCAATGCCAAAAGACATTAAAGCGATATGCAAGATAAATTAGAAGCCATAAAAGAACGTTTCGAAGAAGTTTCGCAACAAATTATACAACCTGAGATCGTTTCCGATTCTTCCAAATATTCCAAGCTGAGCAAGGAATACAAGGATTTGGGCAAGATTGTAGAACAATATGCAATTTATCAAAAGCTTCAAAAAGATATTGCCGGAACGAAAGAAATGATTGTCACTGAAAAGGACGAGGAGCTGCGTCAGATGGCGAAAGAGGAATTGGATGACCTTCTTCCAAAGATGGAAGAAATGGAGCTGATTATCAAAGAATTGCTTATCCCGAAAGATCCGAACGACAGCCGTAACATTATTCTGGAAATCAGAGGCGGTACCGGTGGTGATGAAGCGGCGATTTTCGCGGGTGATTTGTTCCGTATGTACCAGCGTTTCTTTGAAAAAATGGGATGGAGATCTTCCATCATGGACTTCACAGAAGGAACCAACGGGGGATATAAAGAAATTATCTGTAAGGTTGAGGGGGAAGATGTTTATGGAAAAATGAAGTTTGAATCCGGTGTTCACCGTGTTCAGCGTGTACCACAAACAGAATCTCAGGGCCGTATCCATACTTCGGCTGCTTCGGTAGCGGTTTTACCGGAAGCAGAAGAGGTTGATGTTCAGATCAATATGAATGATGTCCGCATTGATACCTTTATGTCATCAGGTGCGGGTGGACAGTCAGTTAACACGACATATTCGGCGGTACGTCTTACCCACATTCCTTCCGGATTGGTGGTGAGCTGCCAGGATGAACGTTCACAGTTGAAAAACAAGGACAAAGCCTTAGGCGTTTTGCGCTCACGTCTTTATGAGATCAAGTTGAAAGAGCATAACGACGCAGTAAGTTCTCAGCGTAAATCGATGGTAGGAAGCGGTGACAGGTCTGACAAGATCCGTACGTACAACTACCCGCAAAGCCGTATTACAGATCACCGCATTGGTCATACCGTTTATAATTTACAGGCGGTAATGGAAGGTGATATTGGCGATTTTATCGAGCGTTTGCGTATCGCGGAAAATGCGGAGAGAATGCAGGAAGGTGAAATGATCTGATAGTTGCTATAAACAGGATATCCCTTGGGGATGATGAGTCGGATTCCTGATCAATAAAAAATGGGGTAATTGATGGCAAAACCCATCAATTACCCCATTTCCTTTTTGTATTTTAATTACTTGCCTGTATAAATCGTTTTGTACGTTTTTGCTTTGTAATCTTCAAACGATTCTTTTTTATGAAAATTTTCACCAAAATACGTGATCACTTCATGAAATTCTTTTGACTTCATGTAACCCGGCAAAGGCTGGATCATTTGAAATTTATCATCCAGAAAAACGGTTGTCGGATAACTCGGCTGATTGTTCGTCAGTGCCAGTGCTATCTGATGCACACCTTTTTGACCCTGTGGCAAAAATTCAAATTTCTGTTTCCCGATCGTTATCGCTTCCGGTTGTTCGGCGTTGAGTTTTACAGCATAAAACTTTTCGTTGATATAACGGATCACTTCCGCATTTTTATACGTCTCGCGGTCCATCACTTTACACCAACCACACCAGTCGGTGTAAATATCAATAAGTACCTTTCTCGGCTCCTTCTGGATTTTCGCATACGCCTGTTCAATGGTCAGCCATTGAATCTCCTCTCCTTTCGCTGGTGTAGAATCCGTGCGAAAACCGGTTAATCCCGTAAACAGAATACAGGAAAAAATAAATGTATAAGTAAGTCGTTTCATAGTTGGTCTGTGCGTACTGCTAAGGAACGAAGATTTCTGCTAAATAATTTTTAAAGACGAAATATTACGGCAAATTTATAAGTGAAAACGATACAGGAACGCATCAGCCGGAATAAAACCAAACTGGTTATTGCACAACACGATTCCCTATGGAAGCCAGCAAAGTAATACCGCTTATCCGGATTTTCGACGAAGCAAAAGCAATGGAATTTTACATTGACTGGCTTGGCTTCAATATCGACTGGACGCACCGATACGGTGAGAATTTCCCAATATACCTGCAAATATCCAAGGGCGCTATTGTGCTTCATTTAACGGAACACCATGGTGACTGCACACCCGGTAGCAAGGTTTTTATCGAATGCACGGGTTTGCGAGAATATCACAAAGAATTGCTCGAAATGAATTACCGGTTCAACCGGCCCGGACTGGAAGACGCGCCCTGGAATGCCAAAACAATGGAGGTTACCGATCCGTTTGGGAATAAATTGCTTTTTAGCGAAGCCAATAAATGATCGCGGATAACCGGTTATTTTTGTTTAGATAAAGAAACGAGTAACCCTCCGCTAATGATCAGCACCATGCCAATCATGATGGGAATAGTCGGCACAGCTTCTCCCATCCATAACCCAAGGAACAACGCAAAAAGTATATTGGAATAACCCACCGCTGCTACGCGACCCGCTTTATCGAACGTGAAAGACTGGGTCATCATGATCTGGCCGATCATGGCCGTAACACCCAGCGCAAGAAATCCCACCCAATGTGCCAGTGTCACCGGCCATTTGAAAGTCCCGATCAGGAAATCCAGCCCGTCATGCGGAAAGTAAGTTCCGATCACCATCGAAAATATTGGCAGGACAATCCCGCTTAACATGAAAGACAAAACGATGGCTCTGGTATCATAGACCTGACCGAGCTGTCGTATCGCCAGATATGCAATAGCCGTCAGCAAGGCATTTCCCAGTCCCAGCGCGTGATTTTTCAGCGACATCGAAAGGTCCGGACGAAATACAAATAATATCCCCGCAAAACCCAGCAGGATGGCAATCCACTCTCTGGCACTTAATTTCTCGCCCAATAATAACCAGGAAAGGAAGGCCAGGAAAATCGGGTAAGTATACTGGTAGGTGGAAGCGCGCCCCAGTCCCAGCGTACGGATCGCGTAAAAAAGCAGATAAAGGGAAAGTGTTCCGACCACACCGCGAAAAACGAGAAGCCCCAGCTTCCCTCCTTTTTGCTTCATCGGCCTTTGCAAAATACTTGTTCCGATAAAAAGTACGCCGACAATATTCCTGAAGAAAACGAGTTGTACGATATGAAAATCGCGCCCCAGCCACTTGGAAATAGCCGACATCAGCGCAAAGAAAAATGAAGCTCCCAACATGAGAAGAACACCTCTTTGCGGGGCTGAAAGCAATAAACGGGTGGTTGCGCGACTTGACAAATTATCGAAATTTTACGCGAAGATAACTTATCCGGTTGCAAGTGAAGTATCTACTTTAAGAATGTCTGGTGTTTGGACCACAATAATTATTTACCTTTGCAATGTTTTTGGTGCCAGAAGTTGCTTCGAATCAACCTTATGGCTTAAAAGGGAATCCCGCGAAAAACGGGAGCTGTCCCCGCAACTGTGAGTCTTATACCAACATTGATCTCAATCTGCAATGCCACTGTCACAAACGGGAAGGCACAAGATCAACAAGACGAGCCAGGAGACCTGCCAGAAATAATTCAACGTTTTGATTTTCGGAGGAAAAGTCATTTAATCGTTTCGGCTATGGTTAATTTATTCTTTCAAGGTGCTTAACAGACAACTCTTTTTTTGTCTGATCACCGGACTTTCTGTATTTCTTGCTGCTGCTGAAAAGGTCGTTGCTCAGAAGGATTCCGTCCATCTGGAACCGATCACAGTCTACGGTTTCGCACCGGAAAGATTTATGAGCGGGCTCAAAATCCAGAAAGTAGATTCGGTGACAATGGAACAATTTCGTTTCCGGAACATCACGGATTTGCTTTCTTTAAACACACCCATACTTTTAAAAAATTACGGCCCCGGCCAGCTGGCAACCGTGGCATTTCGCGGGACTTCGGCCAACCATACGGCTGTACTTTGGAATGGATTAAACATTAACCTGCCAACGCTCGGACAAACGGATTTTTCGACAATCCCGGTGGCAGGTTTCGATCAGCTTTCTGTTCAGTATGGTTCCTCGGCGAGCGTTGTCGGAACCGATGCGGTCGGCGGGAGTATTATACTGGGAAGTTCAAAACCGCAGGCAGGTTTGCAGGTAATGATCGGTCGGCAACAGGAAAGTTTCCGCAACAACCAGACTCTGGCAACCTTAAAATATGGCACCAGTCTCAACAGTCAATGGAGCTTTTCGGGAAAAACGGCAGTGTATGACGGCCGAATGAATAATGATTACCGCGAGACGCTTCGGCGTGGCATTGAAATTATTCGTTCGAAAACATTTCAGAAAGGCCTGGTACAGGATCTCTTTTTTACCAGTAAAAAACATGAATTGTCGGCGCACGTCTGGCTGACAGAAAATACTTTGACCACCAATCCCCAAAACCTGGCGGGCCGGGAACTTACCAGAATCAAGTCGTCCAGAACCATGCTCCGCTATCAGTTTGAGGATTGGGTTGTGCGGACTTCGTGGGTCCGGGATGTGATTGATTATGCCGTTGGCGATTATTCCAAGCTGGATCACGCAGTTACGGACCGCCTGGGAATTCGGGGAGAGCGTACATTGGAATGGAAAGTTGGCTCATCCGGCAGCAGTATTCAGGTTCAGACCGGCGGTGAATTCACGCACTATAAAACGCAGGTGGAAAACTACCAGCGCCCCGTGATCACTGAAAACCGCGGAGATTTATTTGTATTAACCCGCTGGCAAATTTCCCCAAGGTTATTAACCTCCGTAAATCTGCGACAGGCATTTGTAACGGGTTATAATCCGCCATTTACGCCTTCCTTTGGTGTCGAGTATCGTTTGGTTCAGGACAAACCCTATACAATTAAATTAAGAGGATCGGTTGGCAGAAGCTACCGTGTACCGACGCTGAATGAGCGGTATTGGAAGATTCTGGGAAATCCGGATATCAAACCGGAAAGCGGGTTTAACAAAGAAATCGGAGCAGAGAGTGTTTATCGTCTGAATAAAATTCATTCGTTCACTGGTAATATCAGCGTTTATCATAACAAAATTGATAACTGGACTTACTGGAATCCCGCTAATAACTTCAACGTTGAAAATCTCCAGATGGTCATTGCAAGCGGTGCTGAACTGCAACTGGGCTGGAAGGGTAATTGGGAATACTGGAAGTTTGGAAGCAATATCAATTATGCGCTTACCAAGACATCGCAGGAAAAAGTATACGACGCTTACGCCGTGGACGTTGTTGGAAAACAGCTGCCGCACATTCCGGTTCACTCCGGCAATATCACTATGTTTGCCGGATACAAATGGTTTCGTATCACCAAACAGTTTCAGGCTGTCTCCAAACGGTATACAACGGCTGACCATATTCAATCAACCGATGGATATGTGTTGGGAAATCTGATTCTGGAATCAAATTTCAGCTGGTCTTTTGCCAATGCTTCTTTACAGGGCAGAATCAACAATATTTACGATACTTTTTACCAAACCATTAACGGAAATTCCATGCCCGGACGTAGTTTTGCCATCAGCCTGGTACTATCGGCCAAAACGCCGGAAAAGTAAGACAGGGAATCCTGCGCGGATTAATCCATTAAGACCAATAACGCTAACAAAATCACTTTCAATCGATTATTTTAATACCGTAACAATGAGAAAACCACTAACAAGAATTTTAACCGTAACACTTATAGCTGCGATCGCATGGTCATGTAATCAAAGTGATCCTGCGCCGAAGGGTACTTATGTACAGGGCGTGTTTGTAGGAAATGAAGGAAATTATTCACAGAACAACGGAAGTATTTCTTTCTTGTCACGAGAAAAAAACATTGCCGACATCGACGTATTTTCCCTTGTCAATGGCAGTAATTTTAAAGGAGGTGTTCAGGGTTATGCTGTGGCTGGTGACCACGGATTAATTCTGGTCGACAATTCGAACCCCGGTTCGGATAAAATCGAAATTGTAACCGCCAATACTTTCGTAACCGAAGGATCAATCGGTGCACCGGATATTGAAAATCCGCGGGAGGTAATTTCGGTTGGTGGCACCAAGGCTTATATTACCAACTGGGGTACGCTTAATTCGGATTACAGTTATCCTGTTGGTTATGTTGCCGTGGTAGACCTGGCCACCAAAAAGGTTACTAAAAAAATCAATACGGATAAGGGGCCTGAAAATCTGGTTTTATACAAAGACAAAGTTTTTGTCGGCGACTACCCATTCAGTGGCGGAAGAAA
Source organism: Dyadobacter diqingensis (assembly GCF_024220585.1). Classification (GTDB taxonomy): domain Bacteria; phylum Bacteroidota; class Bacteroidia; order Cytophagales; family Spirosomataceae; genus Dyadobacter; species Dyadobacter diqingensis. The sequence continues at coordinate 349,799 of NZ_JAMXKF010000003.1, read as the reverse complement.
TCTCTCGGTGATCAGCACCACCACCGATGCTGTAACCAAAACCATTACATTCAAATCAGAACCGAACCCGATTGGAATTGATATCAATAATAAATTATGGGTGCAGGCAGGCCTAGAGTTATTCAGACTTAATGCCGATACCTATGAAATTGAAACGACTTTGTCGATAAGCAACAACAAGGCTAAAACGGCAGGCCATTTTGCCATGGCCCCCGATCTTAAAACGATATATTTTGTGCTTTCCTACGATTACGAAGCACATGGTGAAACTTACAAATTCTCCATTACCGATACGCAGGTAAACATCACAACACCTTTTGCAAAGAGAGTTTTTTCCGGATTGGCCGTAGATCCTCTGCAAGGTTTGATTTATGCCGGTGTGGCGCCAAGTTATACACAATCCGGTTACACACTTCGTCTCCGTTCGGACGGAACCCTGGTTGATTCGGTGAAAGTAGGTATTGCTCCGACCAGTTTTTATTTCAGATAGTTCAGGCAAAAAAAAGAGAAGTCAAGTTTTGAAAACTTGACTTCTCTGAATTACTTCGCTAAGCTTGATTATTTATTCTATCACTTAAAAAATCCCTGAGGATCAGGAAGTTTAGCTTTAAGTAATTCTATAAATTCAAAATTGATCTGGTTAAAATCCAGCATTCGCCCCTTATGCAGGTGCTCCCAGGATTTCTCCGGCTCATTTCGGTTGTAATGCACCAACGCCAGATTGTACTGCCCCAAAGCATACGTGGAGTCAAGCGCCACCGCATCTTCAAGTAATTTAAATGCCTCATCCAGTTCCTCCTGCCGCTTGTTAATGGCATAAAGTTTCAGATCTACCGTGGAAAGGTCCACCAGTAAAGGCACATTATTTGACTGAATACTCACTCCGCGACTTAACATCCGCTTGGCATCGACCCAATTTTCTTTTTGGTAACAAACAACACCAAGTCCCCAGTAAGCCTCTACATTTTTATCATTTAATAAATTGGCCAGATTAAAACGGTAGCACGCCGTGTCCAGAGATCCTTCCTGAAGATATTCCCAGGCACGCGCTGAAAAAAAACTACTTGCTTCAATTCTGCTGCTAAAAGATTTATCGCAATCACTCAGAAAGCGTATCTCTTCATCGATCTGTTCGGAGTTTTTACTTTGTTCTCCAAACAGTGGTAACACACGTTTCTCTTTTAATTCAAGCGGTCGTCTCTGTGAGATATTGGTATCAGACATCGGTGCCGCGCTTGCCAAATGTTTCTCCTGAGCTAACCCAAGAGCAGGGATTAAAAGAGCAAACCAAATAACAACGGATTCTTTCATAAATTAAAAAATAGAGAAACAGGTTTTTCTATTGTCCAAGTTAAACGGAAATATTGGATATCGTATTGTATTATTTGCGTTTAGTTCGCTTTGTAGCAGTTCTTCGACGGCCCGTGTCTTTGGTCTTCGACGTAGTTTTAGCTTTGAACAGATGCGCATTCTTTTTTTCATGAAATGCCCCCAAAAAGGTGGGATCTTCCTTCCTTTTCTGGTTATCAATTTCACGAAGCATCATCTGCCGCTCATCTACTGGTGTCTTGGCAATTTCCAGTTCGTCGGGAAGTTCTTCGCGCGGAATTTCCATACGGATCATCTTCTCGATTTTCGCGATGTGATATTCATCGGCGATGGTCATAAAGGTTATCGCCTGGCCTACGGTATTGGCACGTCCCGTCCTTCCGATCCTGTGCACGTAATCTTCGTAGATCAGCGGCACATCAAAGTTGATCACGTGGCTCACTTCGGTAATGTCGATACCTCTGGCCACCACATCCGTTGCTACCATAACACGCACCGAACCTTCCCGAAACGCGTCCATCGCGTTGGTCCGGGTGTTCTGGCCTTTGTTGGCATGAATCACGCGAAGCTCATTTTCCTTCACGACCGTATTCAGCAGATAACCATGCACCTGACCAGCCACCTCCCGGCTTCTTGTAAAAATAAGGACCCGGTTAAACGTTTCCTCATCTTTCAGCAGGTACGTAAGCAAATTGATTTTCGTGCGGAAGTTCGGCAGTTCGTAAAGCACCTGGGTAACCCGCTCGGCTGTTGTTGCCTGCGGTGTCACTTCAATTCTGGTAGGATATTCGAGAAACTCAAAAGAAAGACGCTCAACCTTATCCGAGAAAGTTGCCGAGAAAAGCATATTCTGCCGTTTGCGGGGAAGAATTTCCAAAAACCTGCGGATCTGAGGCATGAAACCCATATCCATCATTTTATCGGCTTCATCCAGAATCATGACGTTGATATATTTCACAACGATTTCCTCTTTCAGATACAAATCCATAAACCGGCCCGGTGTAGCTACAATAATATCTACCCCTTTCCGGATAGCATCAATCTGCGCTTTCGGCCCAATTCCGCCAAAAAGCACAACCGTACGCATGTCGGTATATTTACTAAGCTGAATAATAGCCTCGGATATCTGCATGGCGAGCTCCCGCGTCGGGGCCAGAATTAAGGCACGCGGATGCTCTCCCTGCGCATACTTGATACGCATGAGTAAAGGCAATGTGTAAGCGGCGGTTTTACCGGTTCCTGTCTGCGCGATCCCTAAAATATCCTGTCCGGCAAGCGCCAAAGGTATTGCCTGTTCCTGTATTGGTGTAGGCTCCGCGTAGCCTGCTTCTTCAATGGCATTGAGTAATTGACGGTTAAGCTTGAATAGCTCAAATTTATTTTGCGTAGTTTGCATCGCGCAAAGGTACGAAAACAAAAATGAGCTTCCATAACTTACGCCTTTATAGCTTCATCAACCATCGCGACAGAACCTACGTAAATAGGTGAACGCTGGTGAAAATCGGAAGGGACAATATCCAGAATCTCCCGGAAACCATCACTTGCCCTGCCACCTGATTTCTCCGCAATAAATGCCAGCGGATAACATTCATAAAGCAGGCGCAGCTTTCCTTTCGGGTCTTTTTTAGTAGACGGATACAAATAAATACCGCCTTTCAGCAGATTCCGGTGAAAATCTCCAACCAGCGACCCGATGTACCGGGCACTGTAAGATTTTCTCTTGCAGTCGGTTATATAATTTTGTGTCGACGCCGGATAGCTGTTGTAATTCCCTTCGTTGACGGAATAGATAACCCCGTTAACCGGAGAAATAATATTTTTATGTGATAGAATAAATTCGCCCAGCGAATGATCATAGGTAAAGCCATTTACCCCGTCACCGGTGGAATACACCAGCATGGTCGAAGAGCCGTAAAGAATGTACCCAGCGGCTACCTGCTTGCGACCACCCTGTAAAAAATCGTCGATGGTAGCAGGAGAATCAATGGGAGTGACACGTCGGTAGATAGAAAAAATAGTCCCGATCGAAACATTGACGTCAATGTTGGAAGAGCCATCCAGCGGATCCATAGCCACTACATATTTTCCATGATCGTTGCCGGTATGAATAATATCCTCATCCTCCTCGGAAAGAATGGCACACACCTCTCCCCCGTTTTTCAGGGCACGGATAAATCGGATATTGGCAATAATATCCAGCTTCTGCTGATTTTCACCCTGCACATTTTCTGTCCCGTTCGCTCCGGTCACATCAATGAGCCCTGCCTTATTCACTTCACGGTTGATGATTTTACCCGCGAGCGCAATATCCCGCAGCAACTGTGACAGCTCTCCCGTTGCATAAGGAAAGGCACTCTGACTGTGCATAATAAACCGGTCCAGTGTAACACCCACTGGCAAAGCCAGTTCCTGAGCAGTTTTTGACTCCATAACACCCATTTTTCTAAAATATGAACAAGTTATCAATATATCAATTCACCATCTGATGTATCAAATTTCAAACACTTTTCGGAAAAATCAGCAGGTTATGCAATATATTTTTTAAGTAGAAAATTACCTATATACGTCATTCAGGGTGAATGAATTAATCGCTCGTCACGCGACATTCATGAATAAAATACACATATATTTTTATCCCAAACTTGTTCTATTTTTACACGTTAAAAAATATCATATCCTACCTGAACCCATGTATCAATTACTTTTTATCGTTTTATCACTATTCAAATTCCCATTTTCAGAAAGTGCAGCTGCTGAAAATAAATTAACAACCACAAAGGATTCCAGCCAGATCAATGTCCCGATTGGGGGTAATTCCTGGGTAACTAAGGGAAAAACTGAAAAAATTTCCGAAGCAGGTTTAACACAGTGGACGAGCCCGGAAGCGCTTTCGCAGACCTATATCAAATTTGCGAAAACCGGTAAGGTCAGCATTTCGCTAAAAGCCTCTGTCCCGGCAGGAAAAAGCAAAATCCGTGTTTCTTTTTTAAATAAATCAAAAGAAATAGAAATAACGGGCCCTGAAAAAGTTTACGATCTGGGCATCTGGGACGTTGAAAAAACCGGTTATCTGCAACTCACTTTGCAGGGGATTTCCAAATCAGGTAAAGAATTTGCCGAGCTGAATGAATGGATTTTATCAGGCGACGCAGCAAGTGAAACTGCGTTCGTTAAAAACAATCAGGATAATTTTTTCTATTGGGGAAGGCGCGGACCATCGGTTCACCTCAATTATCCGCTCCCCGCTGATGAAGACATCGAATGGTTTTATAACGAGGTAAAAGTCCCGGAAAAAGAGGACGTGACAGGTTCTTATTTTATGGCAAACGGCTTTGGCGAGGGTTATTTTGGCATGCAGGTTAACTCGCCCACCGAACGCCGGATTCTCTTTTCGGTATGGAGCCCTTTTCACACGGATGACCCTAAATCGATCCCAAAAGACAAACAGATTATGATGCTAAAAAAGGGTGCTGACGTTCATACGGGTGAATTTGGCAATGAAGGTTCGGGCGGCCAGAGTTATTTGAAATACAACTGGAAGGCGGGCAATACCTATAAATTTCTGTTACAGGGAAAACCGTCCGGCGACAGCACCACCACTTACACGGCCTACTTTTTCGCGCCGGAAGAGGGTCAGTGGAAACTTATTGCCAGTTTCAAGCGTCCGAAGACCCATACGTATCTTAAAAAGTTTCATTCCTTTTTGGAGAATTTCATACCCGAAACAGGTGACAAAGGCCGGATGGTTTATTTTGGGAATCAATGGGTCGGGAATACCGCCGGGAAATGGACTGAGCTGAATCAGGCAAAATTTACAGCAGACGCCACGGCCAGAAAGGGTTATCGTCTTGACTACGCCGGAGGCAGGGAGAATAATTATTTCTTCTTAAAAAATTGCGGTTTTTTCAACGAACTGACAACGATCAACGAAATATTTATCCGGGAACGATCCGGGCAAATGCCAAATATTGACTTTAATCTTTTACCCTGATTAATGAACCTGTTTGAAGCGCTCCGGGCCAATGGCTTTCAGACAACGACTGAAAGTCGCGCCTGTAGTGCCCAGATAGGTAGCAATGTAATGATCGGGAATGCGCCGGAAAACGGACGAAGGATGATTGATATAATATTCAATCCGCTGCTCCACGGATAAGTATTTAAAAACTTTCACCTTGTCTGTGAAATTGACCAGATGCTGTTCGAGCAATTTTACAGCCAGGCCGGCCATATGCACATCCTCCTCGATCAGCTTCCGGTAAACATCGTAAGAAATCGAATAAACCGTTGTGTCTTCCAGCGTTTCTAAAACTTCTTTGGATAGTTTCTGCAAAAAGAAACTTTCTGCGATGCAGACGACATCACCATCCGAAACCAGCAGCGACGTAATATCCTCAGAACCTCTGAGATAATAAGTCCGCATCACACCCTTCTGGATAAAATAAAGGGAAGGACTTACCTGTCCAAGATCGACCAAAACCCGGCCTTTGGGAATGGTAAAAGACCCGAAATTTTCCTGAATCCGCTCCATTACCGAAGGTGTCAGATTGAACTTCGATGCCTCCAGCATGTTCTGCAAGGGTTTAAAGCTTTCCATTATCTCATAAATCAGCGGTGAGTTTACCAGTTGTTGTCCTGCTGCAAGTCAAAATCTTGTCGTAGAACAACTTGAATCCTTGTCATAGAACAAGATATAGATTTATATGATAGAACTTACTTTGTATTGAATAAAAATAATACTCACCAACAAAGTAGACCATGAACAGATTTATATCCAAAATGATATTAATGGCCGCCGTCACATACCCATGCCTGGCTCAGGATAAAGGCAGGAGTGAAATTTCAGCGAGCTATTCCATTCTGCCCTCCGAGAACACGTTCGGAAATATCTGGCTCGGATTTTCAGACAAAGGTCCCCATGGAAACCGGGACCTGACCCTCCGCCGGGGAGCTTTTTTTGCTGGCTATAAATACTTCGTCACGGATCGAATTGCTGTCGGGGCAGCTACGGGTTTTAACGGCCATGCCCATGAAAGCAACTTTCGGTATACGGATTTCACCGGGCTTGAAGCGCAAACTTTGACCGTGGCGGGCGAAGTAACATGGATCTATTTAAAAAGGCCGGCAATTAAACTTTACGCAACGGCCGGACTTGGGTTTTATACCATGCGCGCCTCGGTAGACAGTTATCATTCAGCGACCACCACCAATGGAGCCACTGCGCAGATAACACCTATCGGCATTCGATTTGGAAAAAAGCTAGGCGTATTTACAGAGCTGGGTTACGGGTATAAGGGCATACTGAATACCGGGTTTAGTATTAAATTTTAAATACACAACCATGATACGAAATCTGATTACGAGTACGGTACTGATTTTGGCAGCACTTGATGTTCCGGCACAAACAACCGGTAAACATGAAATACAGATTGGGGTGGGATTGCATTCCGATGAAGCCGTGATACCTCATATGTTGGAAAATTTTGTCAATGTACTTTTTGGGTGGTCACCCACGAGTATTGAGCCTAAAACTTTTCTGAATATTTCATACAGATACAGGCTTAAACCCAAATTCTCGCTAGGCGTTACAACCGGTTATAGAAGTCGTACTTATGACAAAAAACACGATAGAAGCGGCAGGTACGGCTATAAAAGCAAATCGGCTGTGATGGCCTTTGAGTGTGTCTTCCACCATTATCACAAACCCAATATAGCAGTATACAGCCTCGCCGGCCTTGGAAGTTATTTCAAAGAGGAGCGATCCATTTTGTATCCGGATGAGACCTATTCCGATGCGGCTATGACTTTTCAGGCAACTCCGTTGGGTATAAGGTTCGGTAAAACAGTAGGCGTATTTGCAGAACTGGGATATGGATATAAAGGAATATTGAATTTTGGAATCAGCGGTAAATTCTGATCAACAGGATTTCCATTTTTAATCCGGAAGGGTTAATTATCCAACATAACAGCTAACCCTTCCGGAAAAATTTTTTATTTCTATAATCAACCTAAACGAACCAGTGCCTCTTTCAGCGTGACAATCTTCGCTTCTGCGTCAGCCAGTTTTTGTCTTTCTTTCTCGACAACATCCGCATTCGCATTCTGTACAAAACGTTCGTTCGAGAGTTTTTTAGCAACCGAATTCAGGAAGCCCTGCGTGTATTCCAGTTCTTTTTGCAGGTTTTCACGCTCTGCCTCAACGTCAATTTCTCCTTCCAGATTGATAAAGAATTCGTCAGAACGGATCAGGAATGACATACCCGGTGCCTGTTCGGTCACGAAATTAATTTTGGCCACGTTGGCAAGTTTTCTCACCAAGGCTTCCAGTCCCTTATAAAGCTCCGGCTGATCACTTTTCACCGCCAAAGGAAGTTCTACTTTCGGACTGATATTTTTGGTATTTCTCAAATTCCGAACGGCAGATATCAGCTCAAACAGAACTTCAAAATTTGCCAGCAAGTTGTTGTCCACCGCGCCAACCGTCGGGAATTCGGCCACACAAATACTTTCCTTTTCCTGACGCTCACGAATATTCTGCCAGATTTCTTCTGTGATAAACGGCATGAAAGGATGCGCCAGACGCATCAGCTTGTCAAAAAATTCAAGCGTTGCTTCAAATGTTTTTGCATCGATCGGCTGTTCAAAGCCAGGCTTGATCATTTCCAGATACTGCGCACAGAAATCATCCCAGATCAGTTTGTAAACCACATTCAGGGAATCTGATATACGGAATTTGGTAAAATGATCCTGAACTTCGGCCAGCGTCTGGTTGAGTTTGCTTTCAAACCAGTTAACGGCAAGGGCTGAACCTTCCGGTGTCGTTAACGAAGTATCTACGCTCCATCCCTTTACAAGACGGAATGCATTCCAGATTTTATTACAGAAATTCCGTCCCTGCTCAATCAGTTTTTCATCATAAGGCAAATCATTACCCGCCGGCGAGCTGAAAAGCATACCCGTACGAATTCCATCCGCACCATATTTCTCAATCAGGTCAATCGGATCCGGAGAATTACCCAACGATTTCGACATTTTCCGTCCCTGTTTATCACGAACGATACCCGTCAGATATACATTCTTGAACGGATAAGTGCCTCTGTATTCATAACCGGCAATGATCATACGTGCCACCCAGAAAAACAGAATTTCAGGAGCCGTTACAAGGTCATTGGTCGGATAGTAATAATTAACTTCTTCATTATCCGGATTTTTTATTCCGTTGAAAACCGAAATCGGCCACAACCACGAAGAAAACCACGTATCCAGTACGTCGTCATCCTGCGTAAGATCTTCCTCTGTCAAAGCAAAAAGCTGATACTCATGCTGCGCGATGTGCAAAGCTTCGTTTTTACTTTTGGCAACAATCACCGTGCCATCCTGTAAATAATAGGCCGGGATCCGGTGTCCCCACCAAAGCTGACGGCTGATATTCCAGTCGCGCACGTTTTCCATCCAGTGACGGTACGTATTTTTGAATTTTGGCGGAATAAGCTGGATCGTATCATTCATGACATTTTCCAGAGCAGGCTCGCTCAACCGGCTCATTTTCAAAAACCACTGTTCCGAAATTCTCGGCTCAATCACAGCGTTCGTACGCTCCGAATGCCCCACATTCGATTTATATTCTTCGCTTTTTACCAGATTTCCTGACTCTTCAAGCAACTTGATGATCTTCTTACGGGCAACGAAACGGTCCTCTCCAACCAGAATCTGTGCTTTTTCACTCAGCGTTCCATCCTCATTCAAAAGATCGATGATCGCCAGGTTGTGTTTTTTACCCAGTTCATAGTCATTGGTATCATGTGCCGGCGTCACTTTCAGCGCACCCGTACCAAACTCCATTTCCACATATTCGTCCGCAATGACGGTAATGGCACGATTAATCAACGGGATATTTACCTGTTTTCCGATCAGATTCTGATAACGTTCATCATTCGGGTTCACACAGATCGCCGCATCGGCCATGATGGTTTCCGGACGGGTTGTCGCGATAACCACACCTTCTCCTTCTGCGCCGCCAACAAGGTCGTAACGGATATAAACCAGTTTCTGGTTAACTTCCTTTGTAATTACCTCCTCATCAGAAACCGTTGTACGTGCCTGCGGATCCCAGTTTACCATACGGTGACCGCGGTAGATATCCCCTTTTTTGTACAGGTCAATAAATACGTCGATAACGGAATCGTAAAGATCCGGATCCATCGTAAAGCTGGTACGGTCCCAGTCGCAGGAAGCACCCAGTTTACGCAACTGCTGCAAAATGATACCGCCATATTTATGCGTCCATTCCCAGCAATATTCCAGGAATTCGTCACGGGAAAGATCACGTTTGTTGATGCCACGCTCTTTTAACATCGCCACCACCTTGGCTTCTGTCGCGATGGAAGCATGATCCGTTCCGGGCACCCAGCAAGCCTCCTTACCCTCCATCCGCGCTTTACGGATCAGAATATCCTGAATGGTATTGTTCAACATATGCCCCATGTGCAACACGCCTGTCACATTAGGTGGCGGTATCACGATGGTATAAGGTTCCTTATCAGTATTTGGCTTGGAATTAAAATATTTGTTTTCGATCCAGTAGCTATACCATTTATCTTCTATCTCTTGCGGCGCGTAGGTTTTGGAGATCATTCTTTTTGTAAAATATGGGCGTTGATAACAATTGCAGTCTTAAAAAGATGGCAAGTTATCACTTGAAACCGATATTTTCACGTGAATGTTAGGAGATTAATGCTTGCCGGGACAATTTTTATGCTTCCGAAGGAGCAATCGGCAGCCAGATTTTAAAAGTACTTCCATGCCCCGGCCGGCTCTGCACCTGCACAGTTCCTTCGTGAGCTTCCACCATTTTTTTTACATAACTCAGGCCAAGACCAAAACCTTTTACGTCATGGACATTGCCGGTTGGCACCCGGTAAAATGTGTCAAAAATGCGTAGCAATTGTTCCTTGCTCATGCCCAGGCCATGATCCGCGATGGAAATGGAAACACCATTATTTTCATTTTCCGTTCTGACCGTCAGATGAAGTTTATCAGGAGAATATTTGATCGCGTTATCAACCAGGTTATTGAGCACATTGGCAATATGCACTTCATCACAGGAAATCATTTCGTGAACGGCCTCAAATTCCAGGTCCAGCTCTCCTTCCTTCTGTTCAATCTGCACACTCTGGCTGTTCAGTACTTTTTCAATCAGATTATGGATATTGGCTTCGCTGCGTTTCAGTTTCACATGTCCTTTATCCAAAAGGGCCATTTGCAAAACTTTCTCAACATGGGTGCCAAGCCGTTTATTTTCTTCCCTGATAATGCCCAGATAACGTGTCATTCGGGGTGAAACCTCAGTCCCGGATGAGCGCGAATTCTCCTGCGCCATTTCCGCTGCCAGGGCAATGGTAGAAATCGGCGTTTTGAATTCATGGGTCATGTTGTTGATAAAGTCGTTTTTGATATCAGAAAGCTTTTTCTGATGCAGGATTGTGGAAACGGCCATGTAAAAACAGGCCATGATCACAACGATCAGAATCCCCGAACCACCGAACATCACACCCATGTTGCTCAAAATATATTTCTGCTGATCGGGGAAAAAGACATAAAGCAGGTTATTGCCCTGCAACGTTTCGTTCGGGAAAAGCGAGGCTTTGTAGGATCGCTGCTGCCATTCGTTTGATTTCAGGCTCGCCGTTGAAAAAATCATCCCATTATTAACATTACCCTGCACCGCAAATTCATAAGGCAAAGTAATCCCGTTTTCCGTCAGCTCTTTTCTCAGCAATGTATCCAGCAAAAACCGGTTCACACGCTCCTGAATAGGCCTTTTGGTATACATCAGATCCTTCATAACCTCACGCAAAAGATCGGCCCGGTCGAGATCCTTTGCTTTTCCGTTGATAAGTGGTTTCGTGCCGGTCAACTTTCCGGATTTGTCGCCGCCCGGATAAGCTCTCCTGTATTCCGTCGCACGATTAAGAGAATCGCGCCTTCCCTGATTCCTTGCGCCATTTTTTTGATTTGGAAAAACCTCCTGAAAAGCATTGCCCAGTTTTCTTTCATCATCCATCCTTCTGCGCATAAACTCGTCCATGCCCTCCGCACCGAAACGCTGCGCCTGAAAAAACTCCTCGATAATTTGTTGCTGATGATCGACCATCACCCTGAAATTGGGGCTCAGCACATCTGACGGCGCCGCTTCGGCCAAAACCTGGTAATGTATTTCTTCTCCGTTCGGGCCGATAAAAACCTGAATGTTGGGTGGCGTTGAAGCCGCCGAGACGCGTTTTTTCTCGTTATGCTGCGAAGCCGTCCTCTTCACCGGCATCTCTCTAAGCTGCGTGATCCGGTTCAGTTTATCTTTTTGCTGTTCAGTTTCAATGCGTTGTTGCAGCAGGTACATCATTTCCTGTTTTTCCAGACGGTGCACCACTTCCTGTACCGACTCGGCTACTTTATTGTTGAACTGCTCATTCCGGATCGCGATGGCTTCACGGATCCAGTACCACTGAAAACCGATGAGGCCGATCAATGCCAGGCACATTAAACCAATAATTATCTGAATCTTCCGCTTCGTCATTGCTATTTAGATCTTCCTCGCAAAACTGTTCGTGCAACATTGTTCATGCAACATTGTTATTTTTCCTGCGACTTTATTCTGTTCAACAAATTTAGTGTATCCCGGATACCCGTTTCTCTTTTTAACAAAATTTAACAGCGTTTCAATTCAGGCAGGAGTTAAATTTGTAATCATCTCACAAACAAAACAATAGAACATCATGACGCCAAACATCCTATCCCGAATAGCCTTGTCTGCACTGGTCATCAGCGGGCTTTCTTTTGCAGAAAAAGCCGTGGCGCAGTCCGACAAGGAGCCGCAGAAAAAAACGACCGTCCGTATTAAAGTTATCGAAGATAAGGATGATAAAGCCAAAACGATCGAAAAGAAGTATGAACTTCCGGATATGTCTGACAGCGAGCGAGAAGATTTTGTCGACAAAGCACTGGATTCTCTGAAAGTCGATTCCAATGGAAAAAGCCAGGTGACCATAACGGTTGACGATGGAAACGGCAATAAAAACGAACAAAGACGCCGCATGAAAATTCATAAAAAATCGGGTGACGACGATGTTTTTGCATACAATTTTAACAAAGATTTCAATTTCGATGATTTGCGGAGTAAGACCCGAAACTTTGAAAGAGAGTTCAGGCCAAAAGCCAAGATCATGATGCGGGATATGGAAGATTTTGGAAACCGTGTCGGCGAACGCATGGGAGACTTCTGGAATAGTGAATCGGCCAAGGCTTCCACCGTCCGCGAATTATCGGCCTATCCGAATAATCCTGATAATGGCGTACTTAACCTGCGTTTCTTTGTTCCGCAAAAAGGTGACGTCAATATTATTATTTCCGATACAAAAGGTAAGGAAGTCGGACGCAAAGAAATCAAAGATTTCAGCGGAGATTTTGTCGGGCAAATTGACGTGAAGAAAAATATAAAAGGAACTCTGTTTGTGACAGTTACACAAAATGAAGATGGTGCCGTGAAGCGGGTTATTATCCCCTGATTTTTTGGCCTTTTTCGGGTTATTCCTCTTGATTAGTAATAATTAAGAGGATTTTTTATTGGAAAAAAACGAGACAATAGCGCCTACATGTATTAAGTAATTGTAAATTTGTGGCCAAATCATCATTTTGTCCAAAATTTGTTTCATTAAGCAACTATGCTGAATCTTATACTATTTGGTCCTCCGGGCGCCGGAAAAGGCACCCAAAGTGAGAAAATTATAGCAAAATACAAACTCATTCACCTTTCTACCGGCGACTTGCTTCGTTCTGAAATTCAGGGAGGTACCGAACTAGGGCTTAAAGCAAAAACCTTAATGGACCAGGGTTTATTGGTTCCTGATGAAGTTGTTATCGGGATGATCGATAACAAACTAAAGGAACACAAAGGCGCGCCGGGATTTATTTTTGATGGTTTTCCGAGAACAGTAGCGCAGTCCGAAGCATTGGATGCCCTATTGGCAACTTATGACGAAAGCATTTCTGTGATGGTGGCACTGGTTGTTGACGACAACGAGTTACTGGCCCGTTTGTTAAACAGAGGAAAAACTTCCGGCAGACCTGACGACCAGAATGAAGAGCTGATCAGCAAGCGCATTCAGGAATACAACAGCAAGACAAAACCTGTGGCGGATTATTACCAGGCACAAGGAAAATACATAGCAATCAATGGTATCGGTGAGATCGAAACGATTTTCGAAGGCATTACAGAGGCTATCGAGCAAGCATAATATCAATTTCAAAGAGGTGTGGAAAACGAGGTTTTTAGGGCCTGATTTCTGCACCTTTTTGCTGTAAATACACGAACGTAAATTACACTTCTCATTTTATCTTAACAACGGCAGCAGGGTATGGCATCTTCCAACTTTATAGATTACGTAAAAATAAATGTTCGTTCCGGTGCAGGTGGCGCGGGAGCATTACACTTTCGTCGTGAAAAACACGTCGAAAAAGGTGGTCCGGATGGTGGAGACGGAGGCCGTGGCGGTCACGTGATCCTGAAAGGCACTACACAGGTCTGGACACTTTTACATTTAAAATATACAAAACACATCCGCGCATTCGACGGCAAAGGTGGTGAAGGTGGAAGACGAAAAGGGGCTGACGGAAAGGATATTATCCTGGAAGTTCCGCTGGGAACCATTGCCCGTGACGTAGAAACCGGAGAGCAGTTGCTGGAAATAACAGAAGATGGACAGGAAGTGATATTGATGAAAGGCGGCAGAGGCGGAATGGGAAATGATCATTTCAAATCCTCCACAAATCAGACGCCTCAGCACGCACAACCGGGTGACCCTTCGGTGGAATCCTGGATTATCCTAGAATTGAAAGTATTGGCGGACGTCGGTCTGGTGGGTTTCCCGAATGCCGGAAAATCAACATTACTTTCTGTGGTTTCGGCAGCACGTCCTGAAATTGCGGATTATCCGTTCACGACGCTTGTTCCCAATCTTGGTGTCGTTGCCTATCGTAATTACAAGTCATTTGTAATGGCAGATATTCCGGGAATTATTGAGGGTGCCTCGCAAGGAAAAGGACTTGGTTTGCGTTTCCTTCGCCACATCGAAAGAAACTCGATCCTGCTGTTCATGGTCCCGGCAGACAGCGAAGACATTGAAGCCGAATACAATACACTTGTAAACGAACTTCAGCTTTACAATCCGTCGCTTTTGGACAAACACCGGCTTCTCGCAATTTCCAAAATGGATATGTTATTTGATGAGGAACGTGAAGAAATTGCAAAAAAACTACCAAAGGATATTTCCTGCACGTTCATTTCTTCGCTGACTCAGGAAGGGATTGATCAGCTGAAAGATAAAATCTGGGAGTTGCTCAACGAGGCTAATCCCGTTGAATAACAATTTCCCGTTAAATAAATTAAGAGATACATATTTTTAAAAACAACCATTTAGGCCCTTCTTTGCGTTCAAGAAGCCATAGCCATTGCGTTGTCCTGATTTCCATGAAGCCTAATTTATCGTTTTTCTGCACCACACTATTATTATGTCTGGGTTTACTTCCCGTTTTTGGACAAATAAATATTGACTATCCGGCCAACAGAGCCGTATTTCAACGTGACAAAGGCAACAATGCAACGGTTTATATCGCGGGCAGTTATACCAAGATTATCGACCGTGTGGAAGCCAGACTCAATGCGATAAACGGCGGCAACTCCACTAACTGGACAACCATTCAGTCCAATGTTCAGGGAGGGGTGTATTCAGGAAGCATTGACGCAACAGGCGGATGGTACGAACTTCAGGTTCGCGGATGGAACGGCGACCAGCTTGTGGGTTCAGCACAGGTATCAAAGGTCGGTATTGGTGAAGTTTTCCTGATCAGCGGGCAATCCAACGCACAGGGATATAAAAATTACGGTGGTCCCGGCGCAGGTGACGACCGTGTGAACTGCATAAGTTATTACAACGAAGGACAACCCAACAGTGATTTATCCGCACCGACTTTTTCCCATTTAGATGCAGATTCTTATATCGCACCACGCGGAAATTCAGCCTGGTCGTGGGGAAAACTGGGGGATTTGTTAGCAAACCGGTTTGGCGTCCCGATTTTATTTTACAACATCGGCTGGTATGGCTCGGCAGTGAAAAACTGGCGGGAAAGTATCAATGGTACAGCCTATTCGGTTTACAATGGAGAGGCTTTTTATCCAAACGGTGCACCTTATGGCAACCTTCGGTCTGTTCTTCAATATTATGTCCCTGTTACCGGCATCCGCGCTGTGTTATGGTTCCAGGGAGAAGCGGAAATAACTGACCAGAGCAGTTCAACGGCTTCTTACTTCAGTGATCTTTCCACTGTTATCCAGAGCTCACGTAACGAATCGGGCAAAAATCTGTCCTGGATGGTCAGCCTTACTTCTTACAGCAACGTCACAGGCGTAAACACCAAAGCGACGGCGGGACAAAAACAGGTAATTTCATCTGTACCAAATGTATTTGCAGGCCCCAATACGGATGCCGTGCAGGTTCCCCGTATTGACGGTGTTCACTTTCAGGGCGACGGTCTGGTTCAACTTGCAGAAGCATGGAGCGCCCAGATCAACGATGATTTTATGGCAAGGTCGGAGCCTTATAAGGCAGTAAGTCCTTTGAAACTATCGGCCTCCTGTGCCGGGAACAATAACCTGAAATTATCCGTAAATACAGATGGTTATTCGGCTTTCAACTGGACGAACGGACAAAATGCAAGCAGCATACAGGTTGGAAACGGAACCTACCGTGCCCGGGCGAGAGACGGCCATAACAACGTGATCTTTTCGCCTGAATTAAGAATTAACGAAAGCATACAGCCCGCACAGCCTATCCTCACACTTCAGGGTAGCAATCCGGTTTGTAAAGGAAACACCGCTACTTTAATTTCGAATACAACAGAAAATCTGAAATGGAATACGGGGCAGACGGCAGACAGAATAACCATCAGCACCGGCGGTGAATACTTTGTCACAACAAAAAATGCGTATGGCTGCGAAACCAGTTCTTCCCGCATCGCGATTGAAGTGCTGACTTCACCTTTGCCGGACAAACCCAGTATTGCCGTTACGGGAGCACTTACATTTTGTGATGGCGGTGCTGTCAGTCTGAAATCAAGTTCAATAGTGAAAAGTGCTTGGTCAAACGGCGCGACAGACGCGACCGTTTCCATCAAAACATCTGGCCAGTATACCGTGAAGGCAGTGGATAACTTCGGATGTTTCTCTCCTGACTCCGATCCTGTTACGGTAAAAGTTAACCCTTTGCCGGCCAAACCAGTCATTGGCCTCAGCCGGTCGCCTGTATTTTGTGAAGGCGAAAACGTAGTGTTTACATCCAGTTATGACAGCGGCAATATCTGGAATACAAATGCAACCTCAAAAACAATCACCATTACAACAACAGGTACATTCAGCCTGATGCAACGTGATGGAAATGGCTGTGAATCCACATCGGACCCCATCACGACCAAGGTTAACCCCTTGCCTCCAACCCCGACCATCAGCGCCCTTAGACCAACAACCTTCTGCGACCGCGACTACACGACTTTGCGCGGAAGCGAAACCTATGCATATCAATGGAGCAACGGCGGCACCAACCGCGACGTTGAGGTTCGGACTTCGGGCAACTATACGCTATCCGCAAAAGATGCCAACGGATGTTTGTCTGTTCCCTCAAGCGGGATCAGAGTGGTTGTCAACCCACTGCCTCCAAAGCCTGTTATTACCGCGAGCGGCCCTACAACTTTCTGTGCCGATGCAAGTATTAACCTGCAGTCGAACGATGCTGCAAAATATGTATGGAACACCGGAGCAGAAACGAAGGCGATCAACACCAACGTTTCAGGCGATTATTCCGTAAAAACCATCAACGAGTTCAGCTGTTATTCCGACCCGTCGGATGCGATAAGAATCAACGTATTAGCGTTACCTCCTGCCCCGCTTGTTCAGGCGCTTGGCCCTGTTTCATTCTGCGATGGAGATAAAGTGACGCTTAGTGCGTCAAACGGTGCGGCTTTCTTCTGGAATACGGGGGAGCAAAACAGTCTGCTTGAAGTTAGAAAGTCAGGTGATTACAAAGCCCGTGTTCAGGATAATCAGGGCTGTTTTTCTCCTTATTCAAAAGAAATTGTGGTGGATGTAAAACCACTGCCTTCCAAACCGATGATCAGGCAGGTAGGAACTTTCACTTTGATGGCCGAAAACAATATCAATGACGGAAACCACGTATGGCAGCTCAACGGCGCCAATCTTACCGAAAACGGAACCACATTGAAAGCAGTAAAGTCAGGGTCTTATGTGGTGAACAACACCGTTATTTACAGTCCGACGCTGACCTGTTTTTCTGACTTTTCGGAGCCCTTTATTTTTACCCTGGATACACAGGGCGGATCCCTTAGTGTTTATCCAAATCCAAGCTATACAGGGTCGTTTACAGTTGAAACAATTGAGGACCTTAAAGATGCCACAGTACAGGTTTTCGACCTGAGTGGCAGGCTGATAAGAACCTACACTTCGATAAGTTTTAATGAAAGAAGATTTATCGATTTGTCTTTACTGTCGAATGGAATGTATATCTTGTCAGTTCAGTCGGGGGATTTCAAAAAGACGAAAAAAATTAGTATAATCCAATAACATTTTAGTACCGAGTGCGCTTGCTCCTGACCAGTTTAGAGTTCCTTTTGTATAAAAATTGCATTCTCCACTATGGAAAGTCGTTTACGCGTGAATTGGATAGCCCCTGTCGGCTACTTTATTATATGGTTTTTCATTGGAATTTTTATAGTCAAGGATTACGGCGTCACATGGGATGAGCCCATCATGCGGCAGCTCGGGCTTGTCGGATTAAAGTACGTCAACAACATATTGGGACAGCCTTTCACCATCCCGATCAGCAATCAGATTGAAGACTTCAGTACGTTCATTAACCATGAATATGGAAGTTTGTTCGAGATTATCCTCGCAGGTGCAGAACTGGCATTCATCAAACCGATTGTCTACGAATATCTGGACATGGATGGGTCCGCTTACTATTTACGCCACATCATCACCTGGCTTGTCTTCTGGCTTTCAGCTATCTTTTTTTACAAACTCGTTCAGCTTCGTGTAAAAAGTATTGTTATCGCCCTACTGGGTACCTCCATTTACCTGCTTTCACCAAGAATATTTGCTGATTCTTTTTATAATTCCAAGGACATTATCTTCCTGGCATTTTTTGTAATCAACACTTATACGCTCTCGCTTCTGTTTTCGAAATTCACTTTTAAACATGCATTTTTTCACGGCATGTCAACAGGTTTTCTGATTTCGATACGACTGATGGGTATTATTTCAGTTGCGCTTTCCCTGGCCTTTATTGCAGCCTACCTTCTTTTTACTATAAAAAAGCCCGCTATTAAAACCAGTCTGCTGGTTGTCGGAGCTTACCTCCTCTCGGCATCGGTTTTCATTTATCTGCTCTGGCCGTTTTTATGGGAAAGCCCTTTTTCAAGATTTTTCGAAGCATTACGACTGATGGCACATTTTGTCCGCCAGGATAGCCCTATGCTTTACCGTGGTGAGTTTATTAACCGCGATCAGATTCCATGGCACTATGTACCGGTGTGGCTGTTGATAACGATTCCGCCTTTTTATCTTTTCCTTGGTTTTATCGCGGGCGCTGTCACATTATTTTCATTTGGAAAAGAGTTTATCCGCCGGAACTTTGCGGCGATTCCTTTCATTGATTTATATGTCATTGCCTCATTGATCCTGCCTATTGCCTCTATTATTTTCCTTCAGTCCATTATTTATGACGGCTGGCGGCACCTTTTTTACCTGCACGCCTTTATATCGTATCTCGCGACCTTAGGCGGGTATTTTATCGTGAAAGCAGTTTCCGAGAAATATGCGTTATATGCAAAACTGGCCTGGGCAGCGGTGCTTTTGTTCTATGTCGGCATCATTATAAAAATGCACCCGCAGCAACAGGTTTATTTCAGCATGTTTAATAAACATCCGCAAACCGCTTATGAGCTCGATTATTGGGGACATTCTTATAAAGAATCTTTGGAATGGCTTTGTAAAAATTCAGATAAGGACACCATCAAAATTGCTTACATCCGTATTGGAAACCAACCCATGACGATGAATAAAAGGCTTCTGCCTCCGAAGGAGCGTAACCGAATCGTCTTTAAAAAATCATTGAAAGAAAGTGATTATTACATCACCAATTATAAATTTGGCGATCATGATATACTCACAGGCAAACATATCGACATTACGGACAGCCTAGACAAAGAAATCTACAATATTGCCCCGATGGGTTATAAAATAAATACAGTTTTTTCCGTTAAGAAATAGTTGAATCCGCGTTTTCAGGCACCTCTTTTTAATTAAAAACAGTTACATCAAAAAAGAAGTATCTCAAAACCAGAACAAATCTTTAAATTTGCCAGAATTTTCAGACATTTTCCAGGTCGATATTATTTACAAAGTTGTCATAACCTGAATACTTTTTAATTCTATTATAATGCTTGATAAAATTTTTACTTTTTCTTTTCTACGGATCTGGCTCCTTCTTGTTTTAATTCCTTTTGGCGTAAGTGCCCAAATAAAAATTACTTCTCCCGTAGAACGGGCTGTTTACCAACGCGGTGCTGCCGGTCAGGCGACTGTTTCTGTATCCGGAATTTATACCGCACCGATTGACAAGGTTGAAATCAGGGCATTGCCAGCGATTGCAGGGCAAGGAATTCCCACGGACTGGAGTGTTTTACAGACGGATCCTTCCGGTGGTATTTTCAGTGGGACTATCCTGCTCAATTCTGGCTGGTACACGCTGGAAGCAAGAGCTTCCCTAGCCGGAAATGCCGTAGGGCAACCAGCAATTCTTTCCCGAATGGGCGTTGGAGAAGTATTTATGATATCTGGCCAATCGAATGCACAAGGTGTTGATTACGAGGCAAGTTCCAAGCCGGTCGCAACAGATGATCGTGTCAATTTCCTGAATCAAAGTAACGTAGTAAACTCTCTCGGAGATCCCGAATATCCGGTTTTTGATCGTCTTGATAATCCAATAGATAATATTGGGCCGAGGGGTAAAAGTCCATGGTGTTGGGGTATTCTTGGTGATCTACTCGTGCAGAAATTGAACGTACCGGTCATGTTCATCAATTCGGCCTGGGAAGGAACATCAATTAAATACTGGCGTGCAAGCGCTGAAGGCAAACGTGCCCAAAATTTTTACGGGTTCATTTATCCAGACCAAATGCCCTATGCCAACCTCCGCATTTTTATGCAAAATACAGCAAAGCAATTTGGCGTACGGGCAATATTGTGGATGCAGGGTGAAACAGACACCTTTCCGGAGGCTACCAGTTATGAGGAATACAGAAGTAGTTTACAGTATGTAATAGACAGACTTGGTGCAGATATTAACGGCCGGGTTACCTGGGTTATTTCCAGAACATCAAGAATCCGAAATGATAATGGAGCCTCGATTACCAGCCCTGCGGTGATTGGCGCGCAAAATGCTGTTATTGATGGGCTTTTCAGTACTGCTTATCGCGGCCCGGAAACTGATGGACTTTACCCGCAACGTGCCGACGGAACCCATTTCGCGGGTAAAGATAATACGGCGGGACTCTTCATTCTTGCCAATGCATGGAATAGCACGCTGGATATTGATTTCTTCAACAAAGTAAGCCCTCTACTCCCGGCTGCAATGCCTAAAATCACCAGTATTTGTGCCACTAACAACACATCGCTGACACTTACAGCGCCGGATGGTTATGCCTCATACATGTGGCTCCCTAGTTATGCCAAAGGAAAAACGTTAACCGTTACGGGACCAGGAGAATATTACGTTCAATTGAAGGATGCAACCGGAAATACCGTTAACAGCCAGAAACTGATCGTGACTTCATCCATCAAACCTGCCACACCAACGATCGTTCAGTCGGGCTCGCAGCAGGCCTGTGCAGACTCTGCATTTGTTTTCTCGCTGACTTCAAGCAATGACGATTACAGCTGGTTCAAACAAAACACCACAACAGTTCTTGCCAAAGGCCCTACTTTCTCTGTAAAGGAAGCAGGAACTTATCAGGTAAAAAGCCAAAATGTTCTGGGCTGTTCATCTGAAACCTCAGCCGCTGCTTCGTTGGTTATTCGTCCGCAGGTCCCACAGCCGACAATCGCGAAGTCCGGTCCGTTTACCATTATGGCCACGGTTGCACAAACGGGGTTGAACGAAAAATATGACTGGAAAAGAGACGAGAAAATCTTGCTGAATCATAGCAATATTATCAAAACCGATACATCGGGAAGTTACGCGGCACGCACAAAAGTGACTTACACACTCGGCAGCAATGCGCTGACTTGTTACTCGCCATACTCTCCTTCACAGGAAGTGATTACAAACGATAAAAATGACGTGGTAGTTTTCCCTAACCCGGGACTTGCAGACGGTGTTTATATCGAGTCGAGAGACAACATGAAGAATGCTGAAATTACTGTTTATGACATCTACGGACGGGTTGTAGTGACACAAACTGAGGATTTAACGAGCCGTGTTAAAATACAGGTTAAGAATCTTACGACAGGAAAATACATCATTCGCGTTAAATCCGCAGAGGTGGATCTAAGTAAGCAAATTATGATTAGATAAATATTTTGTCTTTAAAAAATACTAAATAAGCCACGGGTGACCGTGGCTTATTTAGTATGATACTAATTAGGTAAAAGATAAAGTAAAGAATTTGATTGATAAATTTGCAAAGGCTAATTTTGACAGTAATAAAGTTTTCCCTGGTGTTTATCCAACGGATTTCTGATAGCAGTATATCAATTGAAATTAACAATCAATGAATAATAACTATCTTCCTTCCGACTATTTACCGATTATTGTTCAATTCATTCTGGCTGCCGGGTTTATTGGCGGAACGATGATTGTGACCCATTTAATTGGCCCAAGTCGCAAAAGCAAGCTTAAGGACGATCCTTTTGAATGCGGGATCGAATCCGTTGGTGATGCAAGAACACCTATTTCAGTTAAGTATTTTCTAGTAGCTATTCTTTTCGTTCTTTTCGATGTCGAAGTAATATTTATGTACCCATGGGCAGTCAATTTTAAACAATTGGGAATGTTCGGGTTTCTGGAAATGTTACTGTTTATGGCATTACTTCTTTCCGGATTTTACTACATCATCCGTAAAGGCGTACTCAACTGGGAAGACTAGTATATAAAACATTGTAATCCAACAGATTATGAAAGAAGTAACGATAGCGGAAGCACCTCAGGGACATAGCGGATCAGGATTTTTTGCCACTTCATTTGATGAAGCAATCGGTCTTGCCAGAAGTTACTCACTCTGGCCTTTACCATTTGCAACCTCTTGCTGTGGTATCGAGTTTATGGCAACCATGGGCGCTCACTACGATATATCACGTTTCGGATCGGAACGTCCAAGTTTCTCACCACGCCAGGCAGACTTGCTGATGGTGATGGGTACCATTGCAAAAAAAATGGCCCCGGTTGTGAAGCAGGTTTATCTTCAGATGGCAGAGCCCCGCTGGGTTTTGGCCGTTGGTGCCTGTGCATCAAGCGGTGGTATTTTTGATACGTACAGCGTTTTGCAGGGTATTGACCGTATTATCCCTGTTGACATTTACGTACCAGGATGCCCTCCCCGTCCGGAACAGATCATCGAAGGACTTATGGGCATTCAGAAACTGGCACAAAACGAAAAACTTCGTCGCAGAAACACCGACGAATACCAGGAACTTTTAGCATCCTATAATATTCAATAATTACCCTATGCTAAGCAATCAGGAAGTAGCCGAAGAGCTATTGGGGAAATTTGGTGATCAGGTATATGACTTTGAAGAGCCTTACGGATTACTGACACTCTCAACAACCCGTGAGGAAATTATTCCGATCCTTGAATTTTTAAAAGAGCATAAAACGTATCAGATCAATTTCCTTACGGATATCACAGGTGTTCATTATCCTGACAATACCGGTAAGGAATTTGCTGTGGTTTATCACCTGCATAGCTTTATACATAATTTCAGGATCCGGATCAAAGTATTCATTGCGGAAGCTGATATCCACATTCCAACCACAACAGGGCTTTACGCGAGCGCAAACTGGATGGAACGTGAAACTTATGACTTCTACGGAATTCTTTTTGACGGTCATCCCAATCTGGTGCGAATCCTGAATATTGAAGAAATGGATTATTTCCCGATGCGTAAGGAATATGCTCTGGAAGATGCTACGCGGGAAGATAAAATTGATGCGCTTTTTGGTCGTTGATCCTTTAAGGAAAAGAGTAAGTTATGGCAGATATCGAATTATTACCTCATAATGTTCCTGCTCAATCAGAATTGCCTGAATTGATCGAGGAGCTTACAACCCTGAACCTTGGCCCTACCCACCCGGCTACGCACGGTATTTTTCAGAATATCCTTCAAATGGATGGTGAAAAAATCGTTTCTGGTGAGCAAACCATAGGTTATATACACAGAGCTTTCGAAAAAATCGCCGAAAGACGCCCGTTCTACCAGATTACCACGCTTACTGACCGCATGAATTATTGTTCTTCACCGATCAATAACTTCGGCTGGCATATGACGATGGAGAAGTTTTTGCAGATTGATGTTCCGAAACGTGCGCAGTATATCCGCGTGATCATGATGGAGCTTGCAAGAATTTCAGATCACCTGATTTGCAACAGTATCTTAGGTGTGGACTCAGGCGCGTTTTCAGGTTTCCTTTACGTGATGCAAAAACGTGAGGACATATATGAAATCTACGAAGAGGTCTGCGGTGCACGATTAACAACAAACATGGGCCGTATCGGTGGTATGGAACGTGATTTATCGAGCACGGCACTTCGCAAGATCCGCGAATTTATCAAGACATTCCCGCCTGTTCTTCGCGAGTTTGAAAAACTGATGAGCCGTAACCGTATTTTCATGGACCGGGTAATCAATGTTGGACCAATCTCCCTTGAACGTGCGCTTTCATATGGTTTCACAGGACCTAATTTACGTGCTGCCGGTTTGGATTACGATGTCCGTGTGATGGAGCCTTATTCATCTTACGAAGATTTTGATTTCAGCATTCCGGTCGGACAAAGCGGTGATACATTTGACCGCTACAATGTGCGTATGGAAGAAATGTGGCAGAGTCTGAAAATTGTGGAACAGGCTTTGGAAAATCTTCCGGAAGGACCTTATTACGCAGACACACCGGAATATTATCTTCCTCCCAAAAAAGAGGTTTATGGCAATATGGAGGCACTTATCTACCATTTCAAAATTGTGATGGGAGAGATAGACGCTCCGATCGGTGAAGTTTATCACGCCGTTGAAGGTGGTAACGGAGAGTTAGGTTTTTACCTGATCAGCGATGGCGGAAGAGCTCCGTATCGTCTTCATTTCCGTCGCCCGAGTTTTATATATTATCAGGCCTATCCTGAAATGTGCAAAGGAAGCACGCTTTCAGATGCTATTCTAACCATGAGTAGCCTGAACGTTATCGCAGGAGAATTGGACGCATAAAATCAGATTGATTATTTGATTTTCAAAAGATCGTATTAAAGAAATGACTGAAACACCAAATCCCGTTGCGTTTACCACGGAACGACTGGCGAAAGTAAAAGAAATCATTGCACGTTATCCGGAAGGCCGCCAAAAATCGGCTTTGCTTCCTGTTTTGCACGTTGCCCAGGAACAATGGGGATGGGTGAGCAGCGAGGTGATGGATTATGTCGCAGACATATTGAGCATCAAACCGGTAGAGGTTTATGAGGTTGCTTCCTTTTATACCATGTACCACCTTGACGCTGTCGGAAAACACGTCATTGAGTACTGTCGTACAGGCCCTTGCTGCCTGATGGGTGGTGAAGAAATATATGATTACCTGAAACAAAAACTTGGCATTCAAGCCGGACAAACTACGCCTGACGGTCTTTTTACACTGAAAGAAGTAGAATGTCTTGCAGCTTGTGGCTGGGGCCCCGTTTTCCAGATTCGTGAGAAGTTTTACATGAACCTGACCCGCGAGCGTGTTGACGAAATCATTGAAGAGTTAAGCAAATAAGCCTTTTATAAGCTGAAAATAGTATCCTGAAAAATGGCTAAAAAAATATTAACGGAACACATTAACGTCCCAGGTATTGAAACCTTTGAGGTTTACCGTAAACAGGGAGGTTATACTGCTGTTGAAAAAGCGATAAAAACCATGACTCCCGAGGAGGTTGTG
Source organism: Dyadobacter diqingensis (assembly GCF_024220585.1). Lineage (GTDB taxonomy): Bacteria > Bacteroidota > Bacteroidia > Cytophagales > Spirosomataceae > Dyadobacter > Dyadobacter diqingensis. The sequence goes on along the minus strand of NZ_JAMXKF010000003.1, from coordinate 324,174 downwards.
GAAGAAGCTAAAAAATCCGGAATACGCGGACGCGGTGGTGCAGGGTTTCCTATGGGAATGAAATGGGGCTTTCTGGCAAAACCGGAAGGCGTTCCCCGTTACCTCGTTTGTAATGCAGATGAATCGGAGCCTGGTACTTTCAAGGACCACCACCTGATGAAATGCATTCCTCACCTGCTTATTGAAGGCATGATCGTATCCAGCTTTGCTTTGGGCGCGAACAAGTCTTTCATCTACGTGCGTGGTGAGCTTATGTATGTGATCCGTATCCTGGAAAAAGCCATTGAAGAAGCGAAAGCAAACGGTTTTCTTGGAAAAAATATATTGGGCAGCGGTTATGATCTGGAACTTGTAGTACAGCCTGGAGGCGGTGCCTACATCTGCGGAGAAGAAACTGCCCTGCTTGAATCTTTGGAAGGTAAAAGAGGAAATCCTCGTAATAAACCTCCGTTCCCTGCGGTAAAAGGACTTTACCAAAGCCCTACTGTGGTGAATAATGTGGAATCTATTTCCAACATGCCATGGGTGATCAACAACGGTGGTGATGCTTATGCAGCGATCGGAATTGGACGCAGTACCGGAACAAAACTTATTTCCGCATCAGGCCATATTCAAAAACCAGGGGTTTATGAAATCGAATTGGGCGTTAGTGTGGATGAATTCCTTAACTCGGATGAATATTGTGGTGGAATCCGTAAAGGACATCATTTGAAAGCATTGGTTGCGGGAGGTTCGTCCGTACCTATTTTACCTGCGCATTTGATTACAAAAACGGCTGCCGGTGAAGACCGTCTGATGAGTTATGAATCGTTATCGGATGGTGGGTTTGCAACGGGTACGATGTTGGGTTCAGGTGGTTTTATCGTGTTTGATGAAACGGCTTGTATCGTTCGCAATACCTGGAACTTCTCCCGCTTTTATCACCATGAATCCTGTGGACAATGCAGCCCCTGCCGTGAAGGTACAGGCTGGATGGAGAAAGTTTTGCACCGTATCGAACATGGGCACGGAAGCATGCATGACATCGATCTGCTGGTAGACGTAGCTAAGAAAATCGAGGGAAATACGATTTGTCCGCTGGGTGACGCAGCTGCGTGGCCTGTTGCGAGTGCAATCCGCCATTTCCGCGAGGAATTTGAATGGCATATCACCAACCCGCACGAAGCTACCCAACCAGGAGCCGTGTTTATGGGTGCGGTTTTGGCATAGTTGGAAAATTGTGACAACCAGATACTAAATCTTTAATACACCTGATACTAATTCCTTAATACATTTGCGAATTAGCCCGGAAGGTATCCGGATGAATTAAAAATAGCCAAGTATGCAATTATTGATTAGACCAGTTTACAATTTTATAAAGAATAACGCGTACCCATTAACCTTTGCCTTCTGTATTGTTTGTACAGTCATAATGCTCTATATCAAGGGAGTTTTTATACTGAGTTATCATCCGGACATTTCCGGAAGTGAGCGTGGTACTACATTCGGGATACAAATTGTTGCTGATAATCAACCGCTTTACCGAAACCCGGAAGTTCCGCCATTTTGGATTGTGCAGTACGCTCCTTTATATTATTACCTGGTCGGGAAGACTTATCAGTTATTGAATTGGGATCCTACGAATATTTACAGGATACAATTTTTAAGCCGGCTGATATCCTTCATTCTGGTGTCCATTTCTATGGTGGTTGCCTACATCACAGTCAGGAGATTCATTCAGGTTTCAAAACTGCTGAGTATTGTTTTCTGCTGTCTGTTGTTTGGTCAGCTGCAACAGTGGCATTTAACCAATTCCAGAATTGACAGTCTTCTTTTCCTGTTCACGGTACTTTACATCCATGTGATATTAAAAGCACTCGAACAGAAAGATGAATGGAACAAATATTTCGTCCTTGCGGGTTTTCTCGCGGTCGTTGCATTTTTCACTAAACAAAGTGCTTTAATCCACAGTATCGTTTTACTGGGTTATTTCTTTTACAGGTTCCAATGGTCGTCGCTCTTTAAAATGGCGGGTGTACTGGCGGTACTTTTTCTGGTATTTACATTAATTTTCAGCCAGTTACAGTTTAAGGTATTTTACGATAACCTGTTCGGCAGCCTTCAGTTGCCGATTGTTCCGGGTTGGTTTTATGCTTACACTTTCCGCTATCTTGTTCCGGCGCTGAGTGTTTTAATAGCCGTAAGTTTTATCATCAGTTTGAAATGGCTGGTAAATTCTACGGATCCCAAGACCATTTTCCTGTCGTTATCGACACTTTTGTTCTTTGGTTTTGCCACAGCAACGGCTTTCAAACATGGTGCTGCGGTGGGTTATTATCATGAGTTTGCATACGTAGGGTTACTTGGGATATTTTATTACTTTTATAATGAAAACCTGACCGTAACCAATGCGTCACTGACGTACTATTTGTTTCCTGCACTGGTGGGCCTAACGATGCTGTATTTTACCAGTCAGCAGATGGAAAAATATTACACGACCGACCTGGCCAAATATGAAGCCGATTACAGCCAGCAGAATGAAGTGAAGAAGTATGTGGAAGCGCATATCGCTGCGGATGAAAAGGTTGTGATTTCGGGTGGTGAAGATTTCCGCGGATGGCTTTTACAACATATGCTTTTCAAACATCTTCTGGCTTATCAGGATACCGAAGTCCGCTTTTTATTTGAAGCCAAAAGGTTTAATTTTAGTCGCTTTTATGATTTGGTAAAAGAGAAAAAAATACGTTACCTGATTCTGGATAAGAACAGTCCTCCTTACCTGTACGCCTTTGACTACAAATTTGATCTGAAAGATTATTTGCTGGAAAAAGACATTCACGGATATAAGGTATATAGATTAAAATAAATAAGACGATTTAGAGATGTCTTGATATGGAAGAAATAAAACCACAGTTAATCAAAATAACCTTCGACGGCATTGAGGTCGAAGTGGAACCGGGAACTACGATCATGCAGGCGGCGCGTAAAATCGCCGAAGCTGATGAAAGCCAGGGTCACCTGGTGCCACCGGCCATGTGTTATTACAAACCGCTTCCGACATCAGGCGGAAAGTGCCGTGCATGTTTGGTAAGGGTAGCACAGGGATCTGCCAAAGATCCGCGTCCTATGCCAAAACTTGTTCCTTCATGTATTACCCAGGTTCAGGAAGGTATGGTCGTTGAAAACACAACCAATCCTGCTGTCCTTGATACACGTAAAAGCATTGTTGAATTCCTTTTGATCAATCACCCGCTTGACTGTCCTGTTTGCGACCAGGCCGGCGAATGTCATCTTCAGGATTTCTCTTTTGAGCACGGTTCAGCGAAAACACGTTACGAAGAAGAGCGCAGAACGTTCGAAAAAATAGATATCGGTCCGTTTGTTCAGTTACACATGACGCGTTGCATCCTTTGCTACCGTTGTGTTTACACGGCTGACCAGATCACCAACAATCGTGTTCACGGTGTGATGAACCGCGGCGATGCGTCCGAAATCAGTACTTACATCGAGAAAGCAATTGATAACGACTTCTCCGGAAACGTCATTGATGTTTGTCCGGTTGGCGCTTTGACAGATAAAACCTACCGTTTCAAAAGTCGTGTGTGGTTCTCAAAACCGGTAGATGCACACTGCGACTGTGAAAAATGCAGCGGAAACGTGACTTTGTGGTATCGTGGCGACGAAGTGATCCGTGTAACGGCCCGCAAAAATACCTGGGGTGAAGTGAACGAGTTCATCTGCAATACCTGCCGTTTTGAAAGAAAGAAAACAAGCGACTGGACAATCGAAGGGCCAACAAAAGTAAAACGCAGCTCTGTGATCTCAGCCAACAAATACCGTGCTGATGTAATCAAAAAGCCTGATTTTGCTTTGAAACTTTCTGCTACGCAGTTCAAACCCATTGACGATACACGTGAGTACACGACTGACATCGATACAGTACGTCACCAAAGCATAGAAAACAACGATAAGGCAAATCACCGTTCCTTATTATCGCGGAACAACTAATACGTTCTGTCAACATTATTAACTGTGAACTGAAAAAATGGAATTAACGGAATTTATAATAAAGACCTTAACAATCCTGGTTGTTTTTGTTTTAACACTGGTCATCGCGATGTACTCGACCTGGGGAGAACGCAAAGTGGCGGGTTTTATCCAGGACCGGATGGGGCCTAACAGAGCGGGACCGGGCGGACTTTTACAACCGCTTGCAGATGCAGGTAAAATGTTTTTCAAAGAAGATTTTATTCCGGCACTTGCAAACAAATGGCTTTTTATAGCAGGACCAAGTTTGGCCATGCTTACGGCGCTCCTCGCGAGTGCTGTAATTCCTTTTGGCAGCACTTTCCGTTACGATGGCGTTGAAGTGGTTCTTCAGGGTGTTGAATCCAACATTGGTATTCTTTACGTTTTTGGTGTCGTAGCACTGGGTGTTTACGGGATTATGATCGGTGGATGGGCTTCCAACAACAAATTCTCGTTACTTGGAGCCATCCGTGCAGCATCACAAAATATTAGTTATGAGGTAGCAATGGGACTTTCCCTGATCGCTATTCTGATGATGAGCAGCTCTTTGTCATTAGGAGATATTGTAGCACAGCAGCACGGTGGCAACTGGAATATTTTCTACCAGCCACTGGGTTTCATCATTTTCCTTACCTGTTCTTTTGCAGAATGTAACCGTGTACCTTTCGACCTTCCCGAGTGTGAAACTGAACTTGTGGGTGGTTACCACACGGAATACGGAAGTATGAAACTTGGTTTCTACCTTTTTGCAGAATATATCAACATGTTCGTTTCCTCGGCTATTATCTCTACGCTTTATTTTGGCGGGTATAATTATCCGGGTATGGACTGGGTTTACAATCAGCTTACGGCTTCATTGGGAACTACAACAGGACACAATATTGCTACTTTAATCGGTACAGGCGTATTCTTTGGAAAAGCGTTATTCTTTGTCTTTTTCTACATGTGGGTAAGATGGACACTTCCACGTTTCCGTTATGACCAGTTGATGAACCTTGGCTGGAAAAAACTTATCCCTTTGGCTATTATTAACATTATCATCACCGGAGCAAGTGTGCTTTTCTTAAAGCCATTCATTACGTCTCTGTTGAACTAAGTAACAAAAAACAAGTATTGCCATGCAACTGACCAATCGCTCTAAGCAAGTAAGCAATAAAGAAATGACGCTGATGGAACGCGCCTACCTACCCGCTATTGCGACCGGTATGGCAATTACCATCAAGCACTTTTTCAAGAAAAAGGTAACGATCGAATATCCTGAGGTAAAAAGATATCTTGGCCCTGTATTTCGTGGCCGTCACATCCTGAAAAGAGATGCAGATGGACGTGAACGTTGTACAGCATGCGGGCTTTGTGCAGTGGCTTGTCCTGCGGAAGCGATTTCAATGGTTGCTGCTGAACGTCAAAAAGGGGAAGAATCATTATACAGAGAAGAAAAATATGCGGCGGTTTACGAAGTAAACATGTTGCGTTGCATCTTCTGCGGGTTGTGCGAGGAAGCTTGTCCAAAACAGGCCGTATATTTGCGTCACGATGAATTTATACCTGTTTTCCATGACCGTGATCAGGTAATATGGGGTAAGGATTTACTGGTTGAGGACATGAACAACCGTTACACACGGGAAGCATGGACCAAAGAGGAAGCGCATTTACTGGATCAGAAAAGAGCCAATGGTGAAGTTACCAATGTAGTTCCAAGAGCAATTCCCTGATTTTACCCTTTACTATTGAATCAGCAATTCACAAGCATATGAATCCGACATTATCATTTTTTTACTTCTTATCATTCCTGACGGTGCTTAGCGCGTTAATGGTGATTGTTTCGAAGAACCCGATCCACAGCGTACTTTATCTTATTCTGACGTTTTTTACGCTTTCAGGCCATTATATCCTATTGAATGCGCAATTCCTTGCCGCGGTAAATATTATCGTTTATGCAGGCGCTATCATGGTTCTTTTCCTTTTTGTGATTATGTTTCTTAACATAAAGGATAATCATGAGGAAGCTAAAACCAATCTTACCAAAATTGCCGCTGCGATCGTTGGCGGGACTGTATTTGTGATTCTTTTCGGAGCTTATCGCAAAACGATCCTGATGCCTGTTGATCCTGCCACATTTGACTCACAGGTCGGGATGATCGAAAGCCTGGGGAAACTGCTTTTCCGCGAGTACCTGCTTCCTTTTGAACTTGCCTCTATCCTGCTTCTTGTAGCGATGGTTGGTGCTGTGATGATAGGGAAAAGAGAAATTGGGGAGAGACATTTCTGATTAGCTTAAAAATATGTTTTAGCAAAAGCGGGTCGTTATTGATCCGCTTTTTGTTTTTATAATCATTGATCGAACAAGGATAAGCATTCCAAGAACCAGGTTCCGGATTAGGTACGACACGTTAGAACATCCTGTTTATTGAAAGTATTCTTAAAGCAGGATACAAAGTCTGTAAAGTTTCTGATTGTCATAAAAAAGCAGGAAGCTCCTACGGAGTCACGCTTCATTATATTCCAGATGTATCACTATAAACAGAATGCTCCTAAAGGACGAAGGAGCCACTTCTTTCGAAATGGCTCCTTTATTATTCTGATTTATATTTCAGACCTGCCTTATTCTACCTCCTCAGCATAAGCCTCAACAGGAATACAAGAACAGATCAGATTTCTGTCACCAAAGGCGCTGTCTACACGGCTCACGCTTGGCCAGAATTTATTAAAACGTAAATGCGGCAATGGGAACGCTGCCTTCTCACGACCATATGCGTGCTCCCAAACTTCTGCCAATACCACACGTGATGTGTGAGGTGCATTTTTCAATACGTTATCATTACGATCCGCAGTTCCCTCCTCCACTTCACGCACCTCATTTCTGATCGCGATCATGGTATCACAGAAACGGTCTAGTTCCGCTTTTGATTCAGATTCCGTTGGTTCAATCATCAACGTACCAGCAACCGGGAAAGATAAGGTTGGTGCGTGGAAACCGTAGTCCATCAAACGTTTCGCCAAATCCTCAGCCTCCACACCAGCCGCTTTAAACGGACGGCAATCGAGAATCATCTCGTGTGCACATCTTCCGTTTGTACCGGTGTAAAGTACTTCGTAATGGCCGTTCAGACGTTCCTTGATATAATTGGCATTCAGAATCGCATATTTCGTCGCGTTCGTAAGGCCTTCTCCGCCCATCATCGCGATGTATGCGTAAGAGATTGTCAAAATACTTGCGCTTCCGTAAGGTGCAGCCGAAACCGCTCCTGCCTGTCCTTCTTCCAAATGCTCAGATTGTTTTCCAAGATTAACGTGTCCCGGAAGGAATGGAATAAGATGCTCTCCAACACCGATCGGACCAACACCCGGGCCACCACCTCCGTGAGGAATACAGAACGTTTTGTGCAGGTTCAGGTGACAAACGTCAGCACCGATCGAAGCAGGGCTTGTCAAACCAACCTGTGCGTTCATGTTCGCTCCGTCCATGTAAACCTGTCCTCCGAAAGAATGGATCATCGAACAGATTTCAATGATACTTTCCTCGTAAACCCCATGCGTTGAAGGATAAGTTACCAACAAACATGAAAGCTGATCTTTATATTGTTCAGCTCTCGCTCTTAGATCTTCAACATCGATATTTCCGCGCTCGTCACATTTGGTAACGACCACTTTCATACCCGCCATTACAGCCGAAGCAGGGTTTGTTCCGTGTGCCGAAGACGGGATCAACGCCACATTACGGTGATGATCGCCTCTGCTTTCATGGTATCCACGGATGGCCATCAAACCGGCATATTCTCCCTGGGCACCTGAATTAGGCTGCATCGACATCGCCGCAAATCCGGTGATTTCACATAACCAGGCGCTTAGCTCAGCAACCAGTTGTCCATAACCCAAAGCCTGGTTTGCCGGAACAAACGGATGTATTGCTCCAAATTCAGGCCAGGTCAACGGAATCATTTCTGCCGTAGCATTCAGTTTCATCGTACAGCTACCCAATGAAATCATCGAATGGACCAGAGAAAGGTCTTTGTTTTCAAGTGATTTCAGGTAACGAAGCATTTCGTGTTCTGTGTGATAAGCACTGAATACCGGATGCGTCAGATATGAAGAAGTACGAACCAGGTTTTCAGCCAATGTGAACTCCATTTCTTCGTCGATCACCAACTCTCCCTGGAATCCGGATACCTCGGCAAAAAGGTTTAAAAGCGCGATCACATCGTCAAAGGTCTTCGCCTCATCAAATGAAATCCCGATGCTTCCGTCTTTGTTATAACGAAGGTTAATGCCCCATTTCAGCGCATTTTCCCTGATTTTGCTTGTAAGTGTTGTTTTGATCGTAACCGTATCAAAATAATTTGTGTTCACCACTTCGAAATTGAATTTTCTAACGGTGTCAACAAATAAACGGGTCAGACCGTGTACACGTGTTGCGATATTTTTGATACCCTCCGGACCGTGGTAAACGCTGTAAGCTCCCGCGATTACTGCCAGTAGAACCTGTGCAGTACAAATGTTGGAAGTAGCTTTTTCGCGACGGATATGCTGCTCACGTGTCTGGAGTGCCATTCTCAACGCACGATTGCCTTCTGTATCAACCGATACGCCAATAATACGGCCAGGAATGTGACGTTTGAAAGCATCCTTTGTAGCAAAGTAAGCCGCATGAGGACCACCATAACCCATCGGAACACCAAAACGCTGTGAAGAACCTACCACAACATCGGCACCCATTTCGCCCGGCGCCTTCAAAAGTGTAAGCGCTAATAAGTCAGCTGCAACTGCCACGGTGATGTTAACATCGTGCGCCGCCGCGATAAAATCTGTATAATCTATTACCTCACCGTTTGTTGCAGGATATTGCACCAATACGCCGTAAAGATTTTCCTCTGTAAGGTCAACGGTTTCATGGTTTCCAACAACAACCTCTATACCAATCGGTTTAGCCCTTGTATAAATAAGGTCGATGGTTTGCGGATGGCAAAGCTCGGAAACGAAAAATTTATCTGCCTTCTTTTTAGCCGACGGACGAAGGCTGTGAAGCATCGTCATCGCTTCTGCCGCAGCCGTTGCTTCATCAAGCAAAGACGCGTTGGCGATCTCCATGCCTGTCAGATCCGTGATCACAGTCTGGAAATTCAGAAGCATTTCCAATCTTCCTTGTGCAATTTCTGCCTGATATGGCGTATAAGCCGTATACCAGGCCGGATTTTCGAGGATATTTCTTAAAATAACATTGGGCGTAACGGTATCGTAATATCCTGTTCCGATATAGGTTTTCAGGATCGCGTTCTTACGTGCCAGTTTCTTGATTCCGTCCAAAAACTCCTGCTCGGATTTCGGGCGTGGTAAATTCAAAGGCTTAGGCAGGCGAATAGCCGCCGGAAGCGTTTGTTCTATCAATTCATCCAGGGAAGATGCCCCAACCGTGCGCAACATTTCCTGTAATTCCTGCTCATTCTTACCGTGGTGTCGGTTTTCGAATTTATCCTGGCTTCGAAGATTGATTTTCATTATTTGGGCTAACGTGACCGTTAATAGTTGGTTATAAAATACAAAAGTAAGCAAAACCCATGAAATCTCTGAGAGAATATCGGGATTGCTTACTCTTGAATATGTTCGAAATTAATAAATTTTTATTTTTAGTGCTTAGGGCAGCCGCAATCGGTTTTGCGCTTGAATATTCCTAAGAATTTTTTGGATCTTGGTTTTTGATACCCGCGATTTTTCTTTCTTTTGTTCAAAAACATTTCAGACTCTGCGTGCTTCGGATTTGCACTCACCGGCTGAACTCCGGAAAAGCTCAACATCAATCCGGAAAGAAGAAACAATGCAACAAATTTTTTCATAACTGTTATTTTTAAAAACCTGCGGAAGATTACTTATTCAACGTCACGATGGGTTGGATAAGTATGTTGTAAACAAGTTAATACCTTCTTTTTACAAAGATCATATTTCCTCAGGCTTTAACCAACTCCACGATTGTGATTTCGGGCAATATACCAACACGCCCCGGGTAACCGAGATAGCCAAATCCCCGGTTTACGTAAAGATACTGATCGTTTTCCTTATACAACCCGCCCCATTCTTTGTAACGGTACTGCACCGGGCTCCATTTGATTCCGGCAAGTTCAACACCAAACTGCATGCCATGGGTATGGCCGGCAAAAGCCAGGTCTATATCATCATATTTCGGAAGCACCTGTGCCCTCCAGTGGCTCGGGTCATGTGACAAAAGAATTTTTACCGGATATTGATCCGTACCCTGATAAGCTTTTTCAAGATTACCATATTTGGCAAAGTTACCTGCTCCCCAGTTCTGAATGCCAATCAGTCCTATTTCTTCACCATCGACGCGGATCGCACGGTTTTCATCAAGCATCAGATTCCATCCCAATAACTGGTGGGCTTTTTTAAGATTTTCGAGATTCTGATTTTTTTCCTGCTGCGAGCTCCATTGGTAATAATCACCATAGTCATGATTTCCCAATGTCGAATGGACGCCCAATGGTGCCTTTACTTTATCAAAAATATTGATGTAATCTTTTACTTCAAGCGCACGGTCATTCACCAGGTCACCGGTAAAAAAAGCGATATCCGGTTTCTCCTTCATCAGCATTTCGACACCACCTTTTACGGCCGTTTTATTGAAAAAACTACCTGAATGGATATCCGAAAGCTGAGCGATTTTTATGCCATGGAATGCTTTCGGAAGATTTTTCAGCGGAACTTTTACTCTTCTGATCCGATAATCATGCGCACCAGACAAAATACCAAAAGCAAATGTGCCCATTAAAGCAGAACCCGCCACCAGGGCAGTAGTTTCTAAAAATTCGGATCTTGGAATTTTCGGTGCAGAAGGATCCACAGGGTCAACGGGGACAGGCGCAACGGAAGGAATAAAATAACTCACAATCCATTGAAGCAGGCGACGGGCGTCATCGATCAGCAAAAAGAAAACCACCAGCAATTTTGACAAATAAGGAATTGCGATGCCGGCGATAATAAATGTCCTTGTCATCCGGTTAAAAAAATCTGCCGGCAGCAGCTGCATCACCACGTAGGCAAACAATGTAAGCGAAGTGAAGCTCCAATAGCCCCAGGAAATCCATTTTTGTGTTGGCTGGGAAAAATTCCTGATGACAAATTTTAAAGCCTGCCAGACATACCAGTCGATACCAAAAAGTACGACAGTAAGTAATATAAAAAAAAGAGTGCGGTTCATTCGAGTCAGAAAGTAATTATATCAGAAGTTAACAACTTGATTATTTTTCTCGTTCGTCATCCCGGATTTTAAACGGAGAAATAAGTTTTAAAGGAAAAATTTTAACCTTGAACGGCAAGCTTGCCAATGTAAAAGGTTAAAGTTTATAATTTTGTAACGACAACAATAAAAACAAACATGCCAGATTTCGATTTTAAACGATTTCACATCCGCTCGATGAACGCGGGTTCCGACGAAGAACGTGCAGCCATTAACCAGGAATTGAAAGACTTATACGCTTCATTACCAGAAGAGGAAAAACCGGCTTTTAACGAGCAGCTTCAAAAATTTCTGGTCAGTGAAATGGCAAGGGTAAAGTCGGATTATGAATCCATCCACGGATTTAATAACCCGAACTGAGGCTGTACATTCGATCAGTCTATGCTAGAACGGCTAGTTTAGTCTGGGATCGGTCGGATAATGGGCGATTGACCGGTATTCGCCCCCCATATTTTTAAGAATTTCCCGCCAGAAATCCGCAGGCGGTGTTGTGAACAGAAAATCAGAAGTGGCCTGGGTAATAATCCATGAATCCTGGGTTACTTCATTTTCCAGCTGCCCTCCGCTCCATCCGGAATAACCGATGAAGAATCTGACATCATCCGCAGTCAGCTTATTGATGTTCAATAAAGTCCGGACTTGTTCGAAATCTCCGCCCCAAAATACATCCGGCATTATTTTGGCTCCGCCATGAATCAAATCAGGCCGCCTGTGAATAAAATGCAAGGTATTTTTTTCAACCGGACCGCCTAAATGCAATGGGATATCCTGGTAAATGGTGTCTTCCAGCACATCTCCTAAAAACAAGTCTGTCACCTGATTAAGTACAAATCCGAAACTTCCCTGGGTGTTATATTCACAAAGCAGAATGACGCCCCGCTCAAAATTTGGATCTCCCAAAAATGGTTTGGCGATCAGCAAAGATCCTTTTGAAGGATTTTCAGAAGGTGACATAACGAGGCAGATTTAATTAATTAAAAAACGAAATATATTTATTTTTAAGTAACATTACCCAATTTTATATTCCTCGTTGATTAACGAAAAAAGGGAATTTTAATTTAAAAAACCAACATATACTCATTTAAATATGGCACTTGTCAGATCGGTTCGTGGAAACCACCCTCAATTCGGCGAAAATTGCTGGTTAGCAGAAAATGCAACGGTTGTAGGGGATGTCATTATGGGCGAGCATTGTACCATCTGGTTCAACGCCGTGGTCCGCGGAGATGTAAACGTGATCCGTATCGGTGATTATTCCAATGTTCAGGATGGGGCGGTTATTCACTGTACCTACCAGAAAAACGGAACATACATAGGCAATTATGTTTCCATTGCCCATAACGCGATCGTTCACGGTTGTGTGATCGAAGACCACGTATTGATCGGCATGGGGTCCATCGTGATGGACGGGGCCGTGATCGGCGAAGGCTCGATTGTTGCGGCGGGCGCTATCGTGACACAAAATACGATTGTCCCCCCAGGCACCATTTATGCAGGAAATCCGGCAAAATACCTTAAAGATGTTTCACCGGAATTGAATGCTGCTATTGACAGAACTGCCAATAATTATATAACTTATTCGGGTTGGTTTAAGGAAGAGGAATAAGCTGAATTATTCCTTTTTCCATAAATTCGAAAAGATCTTAATCTTCAACCATCCCCTTCCTCGCATTGAAATAACCTTTGATCACCGTAAAAGTGGTCACCGCGAGGAAGAACAGGATAATGTAGTGTACGTAGTCAACAATCCATGGAAATTTCTCACCGAAGAGATATCCGCCGCCTGTCAGGGCACCGATCCAGATTGCGCCACCCGCTACATTATTCAGTAAAAAAGAAGGAAAAGACATTTTCACCAAACCCGCCAATATCGGGGCGAAAGTTCTTACTATGGGTAAAAAACGGCTGACGATCAGCGTTCTGCTACCGTATTTATCAAAATATTTTCGGGTTGTCTGTAAATGTTTTTTCTTGAAAAACAGCGAATCCGGCCTGTTTTCAAACATATCGCCAAAGTATTTCCCGAAGATGTACCCCACCAGCGAACCCAGCACTGCCGCAGCAAACATACAGAGGATAAGAACAAGAATCGGGACATCCAGAATGCCTGTACCACAAAAAACGCCAGCCAGAAATACGAGGTAATCGCCCGGTAAGAAAAAAGCGAAGAAGAGTCCGTTTTCAGCAAAAACTATAAATGTTATCACGAGCAGTCCGCCGGTACGGATTAATTCTTCCGAATTCAGCAGATACTGGAAAAAATCGACAATTGAATTCATAGGGTAATCTTAGTGAGTTGGGCTACAAGATATTCATTGGAGCCCAACTTCAATCTTTTTTAAAATTAAGCATTTTCCGACAGTTCCAGCCAACGCATTTCTTTATCAGATTGTGTCTTTGTTATTTCTTCTATTTCCAGCGCCCAGGAAGTCACTTCAACGTGTGAACCTCCGTGATTTAATTTTTCGAGCAACTGATTTTTTTTCTTTTCCAACGCCGCCATCTCAACTTCAAGCTGTTCGAACTCACGTTGCTCCTTGAAGCTTAGTTTTTTCTTCGGCGCAGACGGGGCTGCTGCCACTTCCTTAACCGGAGCAGGTGCTGCCACCGGCGCAGTACTTTTTCCCGAAGCCTGGCTTTTCTTTTCAGCTTCAACCTCATCCTGATAATCCCTCAGTTCGGTATAATTACCTGGAAAATCGCTGATCTTGCCTTCTCCTTCAAAAACAAAAATATGCTCAACCAAACGATCCAGGAAATACCTGTCGTGGGATACGATCATGATACAACCCGGGAAATTCATCAAGAATTCCTCCAAAACATTCAAACTCGCAATATCCAGATCGTTGGTAGGCTCATCCAGAATCAGGAAGTTAGGCTGCTTGATCAGGATCAAAAGCAGCTGCAATCTTCTTTTTTCACCGCCACTCAGTTTCGATATGAAATCGTATTGTTTGGATGGTGAGAATAAAAACGCTTGTAACAAATGCCCGACAGTAACAGTTTCGCCGGTTCCCAGCTGAACAACCTCTGCCACATCCTTAACAATATCAATTACCCGCTGAGTTTCATCAAAAACAAGATCAGTCTGTTTGTAATAACCAAACTGCACGGTTTCACCCTTTACAATTTTTCCGCTATCCGGTTCCAGTTCGCCTGTGATCATGTTCAGCAAAGTGGATTTACCCATCCCGTTTTGTCCAACGATCCCTATACGGTCACCTCTGCGGAAAGTATATTCAAAGTTTTTGATCAGCTGACGCTCACCAAAACCCTTGCTGATATTCTCCATTTCAATAATCTTGCTTCCCAAACGCGCAGTACGTACGTTAAGCTCCATTTGGGTATCAAATTTTTTCTGGCTCGCTTTCTCTTTTAATTCTTCGAAAGCATCCACCCGATATTTTGCTTTGGTACCACGTGCTTTGGGCTGACGTCTGATCCAGTCAAGTTCCTTACGCATCAGGTTCCTTGCTTTGTCAATGCCGGCAGCTTCCATCTCCTCGCGTTCAGCCTTCTTTTCAAGGAAGTAAGAATAATTTCCTTTATACGTATAAGCAGAGCCATGATCCAGTTCCAGCACCTGATTACAAACCGTATCAAGGAAATACCTGTCGTGGGTTACAACCAGAAGCGTGGTGTTTTGTGTATTCAGATATTTTTCGAGCCATTCTACCGTGTCCAGGTCCAAATGGTTGGTAGGCTCATCCAGAATCAATAATTCAGGATCTTCCAATAATATTTTAGCCAGTGCCACACGTTTTTTCTGTCCACCGGAAAGTGTTCCGTACAGGTTTTCAGTGTTATGAATTCCCAACCGGCCTAATACTTCTTTCACTTTGTATTCAAAATCCCATGCTTTGAAGGTATCCATATCCTCCATTGCTTTGGCCAACGCGTCATGATTATCCGTTTCAATGGCATGCTCATAATTTTTTACGGCAATGGCAACAGGGTTATTGGATGAAAAAATCACCTCGATTACCGGCAGTGCCGGATCAAACGAAGGACTTTGATCCAGATAACCCACCCTGATATCTTTGCGGATACTTACCTCTCCCTCCTGTGGGGGCATCTTACCAGTCAGAATATTTAAGAAGGTTGTTTTCCCGGTTCCGTTCGTTCCGATAAGCGCCACTTTATCACCGCGGCTGATCCCAAAATTGATATTTTTAAAAAGCCACCGGTCTCCAAATGACTTCGCAATATTTTCTGCTGAAAGGTAATTCATAGGTAAAATTTGGATTCTATATATACAAAGGTAGGATAGATATTAAAGAACAAAGAAAAAATTCGTTTTCATAGGGTAAATAGCATAATATTGCTACTTATTCTTTGTTATATGGTTCAATGCGAACACATTTTTAAAAATTATGTACAAAAAAATCCTTAACCTAATCCCTGTAATTCTTATTTGTTTTAATGCTTCCGCGCAAGACAGTAATTTTAAAAGTTACACGCAGAAAATCGGCGGAAGTTCACAAGTTTATGACATGGTTGCCATCCCGGGCGGCGAATACCAAATGGGAAGTCCAGCCGCCGAAAAAGGCAGAAGAGCCGACGAAGGCCCTCAGCACAAGGTAAAAATTGATCCTTTCTGGATGGGAAAATTTGAAGTTGTATGGGACATTTATGACCTGTACGCTTTCAAGAATATGGAGAAAGAAATGGCATTGCGTAATCCTGATCCGGAAAAAAGCGTTGCCAAAACAGATGCAAGTACCCGCCCAAGTCCTCCCTATGTGGATATGTCCTTCGGAATGGGGCGCGCTGGTTACCCGGCCATCAACATGACGCAATATGCGGCTATTCTTTTCTGTAAATGGCTTTATGAAAAAACGGGCGTTTTCTACCGTCTGCCAACAGAAGCGGAGTGGGAATATGCATGCCGCGCCGGTTCAAAAACTGCTTATTCTTTTGGAGCCGATCCTTCGAAAATCGATGAATATGCATGGTACCGTAAAAACAGCAACTCTGCATACAAAAAAATTGGTACGAAAAAACCGAACGCATGGGGTCTGCACGATATGCACGGTAATGTAATGGAATGGACTCTTGACCAGTATATTCCTGATTATTATGCAAAACAACCAGCCGGAGAAGCCTTTGCACCTGTCAAAGAACTTTATCCGACAGCCGTTCGCGGAGGGTCATGGGATGACGAGCCAACGGATTTGAGAAGTGCTGCCCGTACTGCTTCAAAACCGGAATGGAAAGTTTTGGATCCACAACTTCCAAAAAGCGAATGGTGGATGACCAGTGCTTCTTTTGTAGGATTCAGATTGGTAAGACCGCTTAAGACGCCATCCGCAGAAGAGATCGCAAAATATTACAGCCCAGCATTAATAGAAGATTATTGATATACAAACTCTTAATTAAACATTAAAAATGGAAAAAAACAGACGCGAATTCCTTAAAGCTTCCGGCTTGGTTGCCGGTGGTGTTATCCTTAGCCCTCTTGCTGGTTATGGGTATAACAGTGCTGTGGGTGATACCATCAAGGTAGCATTGATAGGCTGTGGTGGACGCGGAACAGGTGCAGCTGCGCAGGCATTGAGCACAAGCCAGAATGTTCAGATTGTGGCAATGGCTGATGCTTTCAAAGACAGACTGGATGAATCTTACAGAAACCTTACTGCAAAAAAATACAAAAATGCAGCAGGTGTTGTTGTGGATATCAAAACAAAAGTAGATGTACCTGACGACCGCAAATTCGTGGGTTTTGACGCTTTTAAAAAGGCGATCGCGCTGAAAGATGTGGACGTTGTTATTTTGGCAACACCTCCGGGATTCCGTCCTTCACATTTTGAAGAAGCTGTCAAAAATGACAAACATATCTTCATGGAAAAACCGGTAGCAACGGATGCGCCGGGTATCCGTAAAGTGCTGGCTGTTGCAGAAGAAGCCAAAAAGAAGAAATTGAACGTGGTTGTGGGTCTTCAGCGCCACTACCAGCGCAATTACCTTGAAGCAATCAAGAGAATTCATGATGGTGCTTTGGGGGATATCGTTGGCGGACAGGTTTACTGGGTGGGTAGCAGCCCTTGGATGAAAGAACGTCAGCCAAACCAGACAGAAATGGAATACCAAATGAGAAACTGGTATTATTTCAACTGGTTATGCGGTGATCATATTTCAGAACAACACGTACACAATATCGACGTGGCCAACTGGGTAAAACGCGGTTATCCTGTTCAAATCCAGGGAACGGGTGGACGCGAGGTACGTACCGGAAAGCAGTACGGTGAAATTTTTGACCACCATACACTTGATCTTGTTTATGCAGACGGAACGACCATTTCAAGCCAGTGCCGCCAGTTTGAAGGTACATGGAATAAGGTAGACGAAGCGTTTGTAGGAACAAAAGGGCGTATCGACAGCTTCGACGGAAAGAAAACGATCCTGAAGGATTACAAGGGAGGCGTTATTTACCAACATGATGACAAAGGCGACATTAACCCATATCAGGTTGAGCATGATGACTTATTTGCTGCGGTAGCGAAAGGTGAATACAAATTTGCCGATGCTGAAAACGGAGCAAAAAGTACTATGACAGCCATCATGGGTCGTATGGCTACTTATTCCGGTAAAATGATCAAGTGGGATGAGGCATTGAATTCTGATATCAACTTGTTCCCTGACAAGCTTGCATGGGATGCAAATCCGAAAATCCTTCCGGGACCAGACGGGTTATATCCTGTTGCAGTACCAGGAAAAACAATCGTGATCTAATATTTTTCCAATAAAACAATAAAGGCTGTGGTTTCGAATCGCAGCCTTTATTGTTTTATTTATCTTTCAAAATCGTATTCCAGCTTTTTACCTGATCGTTTTTTGTTTCGACCAGCCAGACTTTATTGTTAGGGAAACGCTTGATATATTTCTTTCCCTCGGTTATCCCCGAAACACTGAAAGCTGTCGCCAGTGCATCAGCTTCTGTGGCATTTGGAGAAATAACCGTAGTTCTTACATGGTGTTCAAGTCCTATGCCCGTTTTAGGATCGACAATGTGCGAATAACGCTTTCCGTTGTATTCAAGATATCGGTAAGTAGGTCCGGATGTCGCGATGCCGACATTGGCATATTCGATCGTCTCGATCGAATCCCTTCCTGAGGAAATAACGATTTTCCAGCCTTTTTCTCCCGGCGGTGGATCCATTAGCGCAAGTTTTCCACCTGCATCAATCATGGCCGATTTTATACCATAACTTTTCAGAACTTTCACCGCCTCATCGGCTGCAAATCCTTTACCCAGACCGCCAATATCCAGTCTCATGCCTTTATCTTTCAACTGAACACGCTGGGTTGCTGCATTGAATTTAATCTTACGATAACCCGTTCTTCCAAGTGCATTTGCAATGAGTTCTTTATCCGGAAAATATCCTTTGCGTGTGGCACGTCTCCACTCCTGCACAATCGGGCCGAGTGTAGCGTCAAAGGCTCCATTGGTCTTTTTGCTTATATCATCCGAGACAAACAAAATGTCAAACAGGTCTTTACTCACATGAATCCATTGATCAGAACCTGATTGCGCCGAGACGGCATTAATCTCACTATCGTCCCTGTAATCGCTTAAAGACAGATTAAGGTCTTCGATGCGCTTGAAAGCATGTTGCGCTGCCTTGTTCGCCAGCGAGTCGTCAGGAGCATAAATGATGAGCTTAAAGGGCGACCCCATAAGTCCTCTTTCAAAGGAGTACCGTTTTTCCTGCGCAAATATTTGAGTTGGAAAATAGCATAGCAGAAATAGAATCCCTATATTCGATACATAGTAATTCTTTGAACCAAAGTTTTTAATAAAGTGGAACGAACGATATAATCGGGTGAAACTGAATCTACTAAACGCTATTATCATCTTATCAGCAGGTCTGCTATTAATTGCTACGGGTGCTTTTATCAAGCCTACACATGTGCAATTTAGTAATCCCACCATTCTGAGCGGTCTTACGGTTGAATTTCTGGGAACCATCTGGCTCGTTTTAAGCCTGAACCGCAGGCGCAAAAAAAGTTAAAGCTTACTCGCTTTATTTCTCAAATAGAAATCTGCCAGGACCAATGCTGCCATCGCTTCCACGATCGGTACAGCACGAGGCACAACGCAAGGATCATGGCGCCCTTTACCCTGCACAATAGCGACATCACCTTGCGCATCAACGCTTTCCTGATCCTGCATAATCGTTGCCACAGGCTTGAATGCTACTCTGAAATAAATGTCTTCTCCATTGGAAATACCACCCTGTATCCCGCCTGAATGGTTCGTACGGGTATGTACATCCCCCTTTTCATCAATGTAAAAAGCATCATTATGCTCCGAACCCAGCATCGCAACGCCGTCAAAACCGCTTCCGTATTCAAATCCTTTTACAGCATTGATACTTAACATGGCTTTGCCAAGCTCAGCGTGCAGTTTGTCAAAAACAGGTTCGCCCCATCCCACCGGAGCCCCTTTCACAACACAGTTCACAACGCCTCCAATAGAATCGCCCTTTTTACGGACGTCGTCTATATAAGTAAACATTGCCGCCGCCATTTCCGGATCCGGACAACGTACAGCATTATTTTCAGTCTCTGTCAAATCCAGTTCCGTGTAAGACTTATCCAGCTTCATCCCGCCTACCTGCGACACATAAGCCTGAATGTTTACCCCGAAGTTCGCCAGCAGCAATTTCGCCAGCGCACCCGCTGCCACCCGCGCTGCGGTTTCCCTCGCGGAGCTTCTTCCCCCGCCACGGTAATCACGCACGCCGTATTTTGCCTGGTAGGTATAATCTGCATGAGAAGGACGGAACTGAGCGGCAATGTGCGAATAATCTTTACTCCGCTGATCTTCATTCCGGATGATGAGCGCAATAGGTGTACCAGTCGTTTTTCCTTCAAAAACACCCGATAAAACTTCGAATTCATCCGCTTCCTTACGTTGTGTCGTAATACGCGACTGCCCTGGTTTGCGGCGTGTCAGTTCGCTTTGAATAAAATCAGTGTCAAAATCCACACCTGCCGGGCACCCTTCCACCACAACACCGATTCCTACTCCGTGTGATTCCCCGAATGTGGAAATCTTAAATATTTTTCCGTATGTACTACCCATGAAAGTTTATTTTCTAAATATCCAAACCATCGTAATTAACAGTAAAATTACAACAGCATTGGTCACATCTTTTAATATTTGTTTAAAATCAAAATATTCCTGGCTGCTGTCCAGCCTTTCCAGGTTATCATACAGGCCTGCTGAGCCATGTAATGATATGTTTCCTAACTTATAATCTTCTCCCTTAACCTGTAGGGTTTGCTGCGAAATTAAGGTATCATATTTTGCCGTTCTGGGGTTGAAATAGATCCATTGAAAATATCTTCCCAGGGGAAATGTTCCGTCCTGCCGGGGCACAACAAAATAGTCAAAGCTCTTTTCTCCGGTCACGTACTGGCTGCTTCTTTTTATCACCCTGCTGACATCTGGCGGATAAAAATCGAAGGCAGAATTCGTTGCAATCTCAGGCATGGGTATCGCAGCAATATTACCGCGTCCTTCAATCCTGAACAAATAACGGATGCTCTCGCCCGGATAAACCATCTTGCTCGACAACCGCTCCACAAGGCCGTATTCCCCAACGGCAATCTGATCCTTCAACGGATGTGGCGGCAGCGGTTTTACAACGATCTTAATCGCTTTGGAGCGAAAAGACTTTATCACCTTACCCTCTCCGGTTTTACCACCTCCCACCAACATGTCCAAAGTTACCGACGGAAATACAATATCCTGCAAAGTCATCGGGAAAAACTGGGCCTGATATAAATTGTAAGCTGTGTATTTTCTGCCACCAATGGTGATGCGGTGTTTGATAATTTCTTCAATACCCACATTTTCTTCCCAACAACCAACCGGGCGCAGTTTTTTTAATATCGCTTGTAATTGTGTATTAACCTGATAAAAATCCATTTGCACGGGTGCGTTTTCAGCCACATATAACGACATGCCCAGTGCAAAACCCTCACGCATGAAAACACTCTTTTTATTGGTACCAACAGAAAGGAAAATATCCTCGCCATTGTTATCGGATTCAGGAACCACTGTAACGTCGTCCTGGACCGCAACATCAGGATTGCTCACCGAGCCCGGCGAGTATACCACTGTTAACTCCTCAGACTTTATTTTTACACCATTTACCGTGATAAAAAATGGCTCGATATTGTATGTTCCCTGCTTTAATGCGAAATATTGCTGACTAATGGTCTGTACTACTACCTTCTTCCCACCGACGGTATTAATAGCACTTGTGGCTGATTTACTCCGTTTTTCCAAACCTGCAATTTCCGGAAAAGTTACAGAAGGACGGTTTTCCACATCGGGTACCACTACCGAAATCGTGAATGGCTCGTCCATTTTTAGATTTTTCGGACCAAATTCAATAATTGGATCATTATTTATAATTTGCGCATGAATAGTACAAGAAAAACACAAAATTATGCTTAAAATTACATATAATTTCATGGAAAATATTCGTTACACTAATTGGTGATTGTCGCGGGACAATATTCCCCCAAGATTTTTCTAACCTTGTGTCTTACCTAAACCGCAAAACTACATAATACTATGGCCTCTATGCTTGAATACATTAAAATTATTCTGCAAAAGGTTAGTTTCGACCGCAGATTGTTTGAAAAAGAATTAAGAAAAGCAATCCGCATGTTAATGCCCGCTGAAGTTAAACGTTTAAGGAACTGGTGCTACGAAAATTACGGAGCTGTGCATCTTACCGTACTTAACAACTGCTTTCCGCTGCCATCTACACTTGGCTGATCATGATACAGAGTTAAAAAATTATTGTTCAAAATAAAACGAAAAAGACCCGTCGAATATTTCGATGGGTCTTTTTCGTTTCTTATTACGGACTATTATTTCTTCTTTGGAGCTGGTTTTTTAGTGGCCGTTGCAGCAGCTTTTGGCGCAGTTCCAGTTGAATCAGTTGCAGGAGAAGGAGCCATTCCAAGTGCTTCTTTCGCAGCAGCACTGTTAGGATCGATCGCTAACAACTTAGTCCAGTATTCCTTAGATTTTGCTTCATCCTTCAATGTAGTCTGAGCATGGAAAGCTAAATAGTTGTAAGCAAGTTTCAGATACGACTTGTATTTTGAAGGATCCGGATCTTTCTCAGCCAGTTCAGTCAACTTCAAGTAGTAAGGAGCTGAAATTCCTTTATCAATGTTTTCCTGTTTGTCGTATGCGTTGTAAAGCGCACTTGCTCTCCAGTAGTAACCATATGGCCAGTCAGGAAGTTTTTGCGTAACCGTAGCAAAAGTCGAGTCAGCTGACAAGTAAAGATTACGTTTTGCAGTAGCAATCTGAGCACTGTCACCAGCAGTGTTGTTAAGCGCGCCCATTGCACCAGCAGTCTGGAATTTAGAAAGTCCCAAATAGTAGTAATCATTTGCAGAAGCCTTAGCTGTATCCAAAGCAATACCTTTGTAGTAAGTTTTGGCAGCATTAGGGAAATCTTTTGCAGCGTAGTACAATGCTCCAACTTCTTTGTAAGTATTGGCAGCGTCTGTTTTGTTAGTATCCAAATCAGCACCTTGCAAAATGTACTTCACCCCTGTTGAATCATATCCTTTTCCGTCAGTAGCTTTTGCATTGTAAGCACGGCCCAGGTATTTGTAGTCATCTCCGATAATTTTTTCCTTAGGATAAACTTTAAGGAATTCTGTCAAAGCTGCAATCGCTTTATCAGGTTCGTTGGTTTTCGCATAAGACCAGCCATACATACGAAGCGTGATCGGGTTATTGATTTTCCCTTTCATTTCATCAAGAATCTGCAAAGACTTTGCATAGTCGTCAGCTGTAAATGCAAACTGAGCAGCACGAAGTTTTGTTTCAGGATCAAGATTTCCGCTTTTCTGCATGTAAAGATCGAAGTTATCAGCAGCTTGTTTGTATTTCTGAGCGAAGAAATAAAGCTCAGCCAAATCTTTGTAAGCAGGACCGAAATTTGGATCCGCTTCAATGGCTTTTTTGTAGTTTTCAAGAGCAAGGTTATAGTTTTTTCCTCTCAAATACACCGAACCAATACGGTTGTGCGCAACTGCGTAGTTCGGTTTTGCAGTCAATGCGTATTCGTAAGCAGTTACCGCAGCACCACCTTCGTTACGCAACATCAAAGCATCTCCTTTTGCGATGTATGCATCAGCAAGATTTTTATCTCTTTTAACAGCTTCGTCCAAAAGTCTGATTGCTTCCGCAGGATCGTTTGACTTTTCGAACAATGTGTAAGCCTCACCTATACGGAAAAGAACTTCTGCATCTTTCCCTTTTTTCTTTTCAGCAAGCTCGAACAATTCTTTTGCTTTTGCACGATCTCCCTTTCCCAAGGCTACTGTTCCAAGACCCACCTGATTCAAATAAGATTTCTCGTCAGTCTGAATACCTTTCTCAAAAGCCTTCTGCGCCTCATCCAACTGTTTGGTAATTACGTAATAATAACCAAGGTAATATTGATTATCGGCTGACGGAGATGCCGCAGCCAGTTTTGTAAACAAATCACCTGCCTCCTTATTACGTTCAGCGTGTAACAAAGCCAAACCGTCCTGTACTGTTTGTGCGTGTACTTTTACCAAAGAAAATACGCATAATACCAGCGCTACTAACTTCATTCTCATGTTTCTGTTCATTTTTACCCGGTTAATATAATGACAAAAAATTTGGCCTTTCAATAAACAAGTTCCAAATGTAATAAATTGTATAAGAACACTAAAAATTTTGTCCGGTCCTTATTTCCAGTTCCCTTGGATACACCACCGTTGGAATCAATCCCATCTTTTGGATGATCAGTCCGCCGACGTCTCTGGCGATATAATTCAGCATACCGCCGCCAAGTCCGGCATATCCTTCCCTGATGATAATATACACATCGCGGGCAAGCGGATAGTTTTTTAATTCCAATCCATTTTGGAACGGCTGATAATATTCAGCAACAGAAGCGGGATTTGATTTCTGGGAAACTCCAAGGACTCTTATTCCGTCTGAAAGCTCTCTTGCCAGTTTCTCGTGTCCGTCGCTAATCCAGTTTACCCCGATAATACCAAGGCTTAGGGGATTCTTTTTAATATCGTCAACCACATTTTTGTTGGATCCTGCCGATGTAATTCTCAAATTCTGAATGCTTTTCAAGTTAAACTTGGTCATTACAAAATTGAGATTACTTGAATTCGCATTATCAAAAACAAGTGTAATTGCACCTTTCTGGCTGCTTCCTTTCAGTTGCGACCAATCTGTTATTTTCCCTTCAAAGATAAGTTTCAGCTCATCCATTGTGATCAAACTGTCGGTATTGCTCTCATTAACAACAAGCGCAAGCCCGTCCAGTGCAATGTGATGTGCTTTTTGAATTCCATCCTGCTGTTTCACCATCAGAACTTCCTTATCACTCAATTGTCTGGTAGCAAAAACCATTCTTACGCTATCCTTCAAAAGTTCAAGAATAGCTTCCTGCTCCGGTTTATACACCACATTGAAATGGGCTCTGGGATAAATTCCCTGATACGCTTTCGTTAATGCATCTACCAGTGGTTTGAATGATTCGTCCGATGCTATCGTAATCGTCCCCTGAACCGGGTTGTCTCTTTCCTTTTTGGCGGACTGAGTACATCCCGAAAGCAGGAAAACCGTACATACAATGCCTATCCCCGCGCTGAACAAATATCTCATGCTTCTTTTACGATAACTCATTTCTTCCAAACCCTGTAACCACGGTAAAATCCGTATAAAATAAGTATGCCAGCAAATGCATGCCTCTGCATACTACCAACAGGGAGCAAATTAAAAGATAAGGAGGAGGCGATCAAGTAGATCCCTCCTCCTATATATGTAAGAGCCATTAACAAAGAAGCAAGATCAATGATCTTCTCATGCAATGGTTTTTCCTTCATGAGTTACTCAAGTTGGAAATTAATAGGCAAGTTATACTTAACCCTAACTGCACGTCCTGATTGTTTACCTGGTTTCCACTTCGGCATTGCTTTCACAACACGGATAGCTTCTTCATCACAACCAAAACCTAAGCCTTTAAGTACTGCAACGTCCTGAATACTTCCATCCGTATTAACAACGAATGACATAAATACTCTTCCTGAAACGTTCGCACGAGAAGCTGCACTTGGGTATTTGATGTTCTTTCCTAAGTACTTGTACATCTCAGCTGTTCCACCCGGGAACTCAGGCTGCTGTTCAACCACTGTAAATACTTTTTCCTCAGCAGGAGCGGCTTCAACCACTGTACCTTTACTTGGTGCAGCAACTTGTTCCGGAGCAACGATTACCTCGTTAGCATTTGGATCACCTTCTACTGTTTTATCAGCAATTACAGCTTCCTTAAGATCCTCAACCGTTGGCGGAGGTGTTTCTTCAGGAACTTTCTCATCCATTTTCACCTCAGGAGGCAAAAATTTCACCGTGGCTACCTTAGGCTGCTCAATTGGCGGCGGCGGTGGCGGTGGTGGCTCCGTAGGGTCGATTGGCGGTGGTGGCAAGTTCATTAAATCCACGTTAACCATTACTTCCTCTTTTTCCTCTTCTCCCTTAATTGCATCAATAAGTGCAGGAGAGAACATTGCAAAAACAAAAAGAGCAGCGCCGATCAAAGTTGATTTCGTGATATCTGCACGATATCCCTTTCTCAGTGAAAATGCACCATACGCCTTATTACGATTGGCAAACACTATATCATCCAGTGTCGCATTCGGGCTAACTTCTGCCATGGCGTTTAAATTAAATGTTTAAAATATCTGTACTAATTAAACCTTGAAGATATTCCTTAAGGTTTTACTTTGTCTCCAAGTAACTTCTTCTCCGCATCAGTAAGATTGTCTACAAGAGCATACTTTTTAGACTTGGTGATGGCCATTTCATCCAACACATCAACCATGTTTTTATAAGTAGACACTACGGTAGGCTTAATTACACAAACGAAAGCTCCGTAACCTTTTTCATCTTTTGCATTTGCCGCGTTGATACGGTTTGCTGACTCAAAAATTACGCTTCTCAGGTCAGATCCAAAACGAGTAGTTTTAAGAGACTCTTCTGCTTTCGGATCGTCCGCTGCAATACCATCCAGATATAGAACGTCATCGTTCTTACCTAGAAACAATGTTAAAACTTTCGATGCTTTAAGCGGTTCTGTTTCCTCCTTTGTCTCAGTCTTGTCAGGAACGTTCAATGTCATCGACGTAGGTTTAGACATTGTTGTTGCAAGCATAAAGAATGTGATAAGCAAGAAACCTAAATCCACCATGGGTGTCATGTCGACGCGGGTGGACATTTTCTTGCCCCGAACCTTACCGCCGTCCTGTTTACCACCACCACCACCGCTTTCTTCTATTGCTGCCATTTTATTCTTTTATTTCAAGTGAAATACTTAATCCATCTTAAACCCGGCAGGAGCATCTTCGCTACCTGTAATCAGATTGAATCTGTTGATGTTCTGAGATTGAAGATTACCCAAGACATCCTTGAAAACAGGGAATTTCGCCAGGTTATCTCCTTTCAGAGCGATCCTCAATCCAGGATCCGCTTTCCTTGCTGCATAAACCCAGTCAGCCAATTCACTTGTTCCCGTTGAGTCAACAGGAATACCTGGTTGTTTGATCTGAGCTTTTTGCGCGTCCGGCGTATTCAAATAGGCTTTCAACTGATTCAAAGGAAATCCGAAGCTCGACTGAAGCGAAAACTTCTTTTTCTCTAATTCTGTGAATGAAATCCCTTTCGATTGAGCGATGTTATCCAACATAGAAATTCTTGTTGTCTGAGCATCTACGCCAAAGAAAACTTTACCCGTCTTGTCAATACTAATGATCATAATTTTATCATCTGGCACTTTAATCGTAGACACAGAACTTGGCGTAGTTACCTCCGCGTCGTTGGTCTTAAAAGTGGCCGTCATAATAAAGAATGTCAGTAGTAAGAATGCCACATCCGTCATGGCCGTCATATCGGTATGAGGCGGATGTTTCTTAGGCTTAACTATTGCCATAACTTTACAAATATATAAGTTTTTTTAATATTAACGAAAATTATATATCAATAGTATTAAACTATTAATAATGAGCAGCAAAATTTTGCTGAAGGCTCAAACCAATTTCGTCAATACTGTAAGTCAGGTCATCCACACGGCTGTTAAGGTAAGCGTATGAGATTGTTGCAATCGCAGAAGTACCGATACCAATCGCAGTGTTGATAAGGGCCTCAGAGATACCCGCTGCAAGAGCTCCTGAATCAGCAGATCCAGATGCACCAAGAGCCGCGAACGCACGAATCATACCAAGTACCGTTCCAAGAAGAGCGATAAGTGTAGATGCTCCAGCCAATGTTGCAATGATTGTAAGGTTCTTTTGTAGCATAGGCAATTCCAAAGTAGTTGCTTCATCAACTTCTTTCTGCAATGCTGCAAGTTTTTGTTCTTTGTCTAATTGGCCATCCGTAGCAAGTTGTTTGTATTTAACTAAACCAGCTTTGATTACATTACCAACTGAACCTTTTTGCTTATCACATTCTTTGATAGCTTCGTCAACTTGATTTTTGTCAAGAAGTGCTTTGATTTTACGTACGAAAGAATCAATGCTTCCAGTACCGTTAGCTTTACCAATTGTAATGATACGCTCGATTGTAAACACAAGTACAATAAGAAAACAAGTCATTAACAAAGGTACGATAGGTCCTCCTTCGTGTACAATACCGAAATAATCACCTTGTTTTGGCCCTTTTTCATGATCTCCGTCAATAAAGTGCTCAGGAGCTCCTAAAACAAAAATGTAAACACAAAGGGCAATAACGAATAGTAGGGGGATCACCAATGCCGGGTTCAAACCACCTGAGCCTTTTGATGCTGCTGTTGCAGGCTTTGGTGCTGGTGCCGGAGTCGTTGCTTTCTTTTCCATCAGACTTACTTTTAAAGGTTAAATTGAGATTTTGGTTGTGAATTAAATAAAAGTTTTGGTTAAACTAGGTTTTTGTAAAATAAAATTTTGATTGTGGTGTTACTATTTTGAATTCTACAAAAGTATGAGTTTTCCTTTTAAAAAAAAGCAAGCTTTTGTCTGGTTTTTTTATTCCAATTCTGCATGAAATATTTGTCAATTGTACATTTTAAAGAATGCCTACTAAACCAGGTTTTGTTTTTTTCATCTATTTTTCATTGATAAAGAACGATATATAGGCATTTTAATCAGTTATATAAAATTGCACTATACGCTACAAAGCCTGAGAACATATTTTTTCAAAAGGGCGATACCATTTTAAAAAATTTTATCTTTTGTCTTCAAAAGCAAATATTATTCGCCAACTACTGATTTGTTTTGGGATAATTTAAAGATTCTCCTGCCCGAAAAATCTCCAGCTTACAAATTCGGATTATTTCTAACTTCAAAAATCCGAATTCATACCACCATTTCTTTTCAAAAGTCCAATATCTGTTTGAGTTCGCAAAAATGTGGTAATTTTGGATTCTATTTAACAGCCGGATGCTAACATAACAAATTCTTAACATAATGAAAATCGACCACGACTCTCTGAAAAAAATAGCTCATCTGGCCAAACTCCATGTAAAACCCGAAGAAGAGGCTGCTCTACTCAACAGCATGGATAATGTTTTGACGTGGATGGAGCAGTTGAATGAAATCGACACGGAAGGTGTGGAGCCTTTGACACACATTATGGATGAAGTCAACAGTTGGCGCGAAGATTCAGGAAATAACATGCTGACCAGAGAAGAAGCACTGGCCAATGCACCAAGTCAGGATGGTACATATATAAAGGTACCCAAGGTGATCGAATAGGTTACTATTATATAAGGTTAAATTCGTCAGCGTCCAGATAGGCCGGAAAAGATTGCCGGTATTTTTGAAGCTCCGGTTTTGAAAGGTTGACAATCTTTTCTGTCTCTTTGTTGCCCAGATCAAAAAGCGGTTCTCCCAGGAAGTCCAGCGCTACAGAGTCGCCCTGATGCGCGACACCATTTGCGTCTTCTCCAATCCGGTTCACGCCGATGACATAACTCAGGTTCTCGATTGCACGCGCTTTAAGCAGCGTACGCCAGGCGTGCGCACGTCGGGCAGGCCAGTTTGCCACGTAAATCAGCAGATCGTAAGGATCCGGTGCCACGTTCCGGCTCCACACTGGAAATCTCAGATCATAACACACCAGCGGAAAAATATTCCATCCTTTCCAATTTACCTGCAACCGCGTATTGCCGGGAGTGTAATTCTGGTGCTCCTCCCCCATTCTGAATAAATGCCTCTTATCGCTGTGCAGGAAAGATCCATCCGGCTGCACACACATGAGCCGGTTGAAAAAGCTGCCGTTTTCCTTCACCGCGAAACTTCCGATTATCAACGCGTTGGTTTGCAAAGCAATATGCTTCATCCACTTCGTTGTCGTCAGGTTCATCGGTTCTGCCAAACGGGTGTCCATTGTAAAACCTGTGTTGAACATTTCAGGTAAAACAATCACATCAACCGGCTGGTCGATTCCCGCAATTTTTTCTTCCAGCGAAGAAAGATTGGCGGTAACATCTTCCCAATACAATTCGGTTTGTATTAAACAAACCGCGAGTTTATCAACCGGATGGATCATCGTAAATCAAAAAAAGGTCTTTATGTCTTATCTGCGTCCCGGAAAACGCATACGGTAGTCTGCGTCTGTTTTTCCTTTGGAAATATCGGTCAGTTTCTTTTTAATCAACTGTTTTTTCAATGTCGGAAGGTAATCCACAAACAGCTTGCCAAGTAAATGGTCATATTCGTGCTGGATAATGCGGGCAGCCATTCCCGTATATTCTTCTGTAAACTCGTTCCAATCTGTATCACGATAACGGATAACAAGCCTTTCCGGCCTGTACACATCGCCGCGAATCCCCGGAATGCTCAGACATCCTTCTTCAAAAGCCCACTCTTCACCATCTTCTTCCAGAATTTCAGGATTGATGAATGTTTTTTTGAAACCCACCAGGCTCAAGTCTACTTCATCATCATCGTCGTCATCTTCGTCTTTTTCACTGAAGGGCGTGCCGTCAGCTACAAAAACACGAATATTCAAACCAACCTGCGGTGCTGCGAGCCCTACCCCATTCGCAGAATACATCGTTTCGAACATATCTGCCGAAAGCTTTTTCAGGTCCATTTCATCTTTTTCTATAAAGCGGGTTGCCTTTCTTAGTATAGGGTCGCCAAAGGCTACGATTGGGTAAATCATCTTAATTAAGTATATGAGATTTCTGGATAATTATATTTAAAACGGAGAAGTCCGGCTTACCGCCTGCTCTCCATGTAAGACTGTAAAATGATCGTCGCACTGATCTTGTCAATATTTCCTTTTTCACGCCGGTCACTTTTTTTCGACCCTCCTGCAATCATCGACTGCAAAGCCATAGACGACGTAAATCTTTCATCATGGGTATGGATGGGTGTATCCGGGAAATTTTTTTTCAACAATTTTATGAACGCGTGTACACGGGCAGCGTTGTCACTTTCCGTATTATCGAGCCTGCGCGGCATACCGATCACAAATGCTTCAAGTGGCTCACTTTGAGAATATTTTTTCAAAAATTCCAGTAAATCGTGCGTTCTTACCGTGTCCAGAGCCGTTGCGATAATCTGCAAAGGATCTGTTACAGCAATCCCGGTGCGTTTTGCACCATAATCAATAGCCAATAGACGAGGCATTTTTCCAGTCAATAAGTGAATAGTCGATAAACGACTAAAAATTATCTTGCAAAGATAAGACGTTTCACTTAGCTTTCCCTGATTCCGATGCCCGATAATAGATTTTGATACATGCATCACAGAATCCCATTATCTTTGTGAATATGATTGAAAAGCGCTGGATACAAAACCCCGAATTACCCTCTGATCAACTTGAAGTTGCCCGTGAACTGGCTGAGGCGTTAAATGTGAACCCATTTTTGGCTACACTTCTGGTGCAGCGTGGCATCACCGATTTTGAGCAGTCGCGCAATTTTTTCCGTCCTGACCTTTCTCATTTACACGATCCTTATCTGATGAAGGATATGGATCTGGCCGTCGAACGCTTATCCCGCGCCATCGCCAACGGTGAAAAAATTCTTGTTTACGGAGACTATGATGTAGACGGAACGACATCCGTTACGCTGTTTTATGGTTTTTTAAGAAAAATTTACGACAATCTCGATTATTATATTCCCGACCGTTACAATGAAGGGTACGGCGTTTCCTGGCAAAGTATAGATTTTGCGCAGGAAAATGGTTTTACATTAATTGTAACGCTGGACTGCGGCATTAAATCCGTTGACAAGGTTACCGAGGCAAATAAAAGAGGCATCGACTTTGTCATCTGCGATCACCACCGACCGGGGGATGAACTTCCGCCTGCGGTTGCCGTTTTAGATCCTAAAAGAGAGGACTGCATTTATCCTTATAAAGAGCTGACGGGTTGTGGTGTCGGATTTAAATTGTTGCAGGCCTTTTGCCTGCATCACAATATGCCGCAGGATTCCCTGTTTGAATATCTTGATCTGCTTGTAGTCAGTATTGCCGCTGATATCGTCCCGATTACGGGTGAGAACCGGGTTTTATCGTATTACGGGCTAAAACAACTGAATGCCGCGCCGCGTATCGGAATGAAAGCGCTGATCCAGATTGCCGGGATAACCGGAGCACTGGATATTACCAATGTCGTATTCGGCCTGGGACCCAGGATCAATGCAGCAGGGCGGATCAAACATGCCAAGGAAGCAGTACGATTACTACTTTCTGAGGAAGAACAGGAAGCTACTGATTTTGCTTTTGAAATAAATAAACACAACAGCGAGCGACGGACCTTCGACAGCAGCATCACAGAAGAAGCCTTGCTGATGATCGAAAACGACAGCTGGTTTACGGATGCAACGAGTACGGTATTATATAAGGAAGACTGGCATAAGGGTGTGATCGGGATTGTGGCGAGCCGCTGTATTGAAAAATACCACCGGCCTACCATTATATTGACGCAGTCACACGGAAAAGCTGCGGGATCGGCCCGATCGGTACCGGGATTTGACGTGTACGAAGCAATCGAGGAATGTGCAGAACTTCTCGAACAATTTGGCGGGCACACCTTTGCTGCCGGATTGACCTTGCCATTGGAAAACATCGAAGCTTTCAGACTTAAATTTGACCAGATCGTCAGCAGCAGGATACGGCCGGATCAGTTGATCCCAATGATCAATATCGACCTGGATTTGGATCTGAGCGCAGTAACTGCCAAATTTTATAATGTACTGAAACAAATGGGGCCATTCGGACCCGGCAATATGACACCGGTTTTTGAAAGCAAGAACGTATCCCTCGCGGGCCAGCCGATGATCCTGAAAGAAAAGCATATTAAATTTGATGTGAAACAAAACGGGTCGGCCATTTTTACAGCCATCGGCTTTGGTATGTCCCAGTTTTATTCCGACCTGATCAAAGGTCGGCCGTTTTCCATTTGTTATAATCTTGAAGAGAATAACTTTCGGGATAAAAAAACGTTACAGTTGTTTCTGAAAGATATCAAATTTCACTAAACCGGTTGACGGTTATTGAATTACCCTAATTGAACAATGATATTAAGAACCGAAAATCTGGTTAAAAAATACGGTGCACGTCTTGTCAACAACAATGTAAGTTACCAGGTTGAACAAGGAGAAATTGTTGGATTGCTGGGCCCCAATGGTGCCGGTAAAACAACATCCTTTTACATGGCCGTGGGTCTGGTGAAGCCAAACAGTGGAAAAGTATATCTTGATGACAAGGATATTACGGACCTCCCCATGTACAAACGTGCACGGCTCGGGCTTGGTTATCTGGCCCAGGAAGCGTCGGTTTTCCGGACATTGACGGTAGAAGAAAATATCAGGGCAGTACTGGAAATGACCGATATGCCAAAAAGTGCGCAGAAACAAAAAGTAGAAGAACTTCTTGAAGAATTTCACTTGCAGCACGTGCGGAAAAGCAAAGGGATGGTTTTGTCGGGTGGAGAAAGACGCCGTACGGAAATTGCACGTTCTCTGGCCGTTGATCCAAAATTTATCTTGCTGGATGAACCTTTCGCCGGCGTTGACCCGATTGCGGTGGAAGATATCCAGAGCATTGTTGCCAAACTGAAAACAAAAAATATCGGCATCCTGATCACAGACCACAACGTTAACGAAACGCTTTCGATCACAGACCGTGCCTATCTTTTATTTGAAGGAAAAATTTTGAAACAGGGAAGTGCCGAAGAGCTGGCCGAAGACGAACAGGTCAGAAGGGTGTATCTGGGACAAAACTTCGAGCTGAAAAGAAAAGTTTAGTCAACACACCTTCAGCATAGAAAAGGGAACGCTCTGGGCACTCCCTCTCTTACAATTATTCACCATGAACTGTATTTACTAAAACTTATTTTTTAGGGCACTTTTTACAGCGTTTCCCTTTCTTTTTATAGGCCTTGCAACAATCTTTAAATACGCATGCATCACTCTGATTCAGCGATTTTGACCAAAAATTATTCGGTTCGTCAAGTATTGTTTGTTCACTAAAAATCATCCCGTTCATTTCTTCTCCGTTATAACTGAGACAAATGTAGGGCCTATTTAGAATCATTCAAAATTTTTGACAAATTATTTTGAATAAATCTAAATAGGTTACAAAAAAAAGCTGCCTAGAATACCGGAAACGGATCTTTGAATTCTCCTTTTCCTTCCATGTGAATAATTTCAGTAGCGGTGCACAAACATTGTGTCAATTCTGAAATGACTAATTCCTGATCCAGATCCTGACCGATAATAACCAGCTCATTCGTCCGGTCTCCAAAACGCCCCCATCTCGACTCGATCGATTCCCGGTTATCGATATAAGCCTGATAACGTACCCTTTGGCTTAGCGGCATGCTTGCCCACCAGACACCTGCGCCTTCTGCACGCAACGAGCCACCAGCCTGACTCCAGTTTAAGGCGTCACCCGGCCGTGATGCGATCCAGAACAAGCCTTTGCTGCGGATAATACCTACAGGCCAGTTCTGTGAAAGATATTTCCAGAACCGTTCCGGATGAAAAGGACGTTTGTCCCGAAAAACAAAAGACGCAATTCCATACTCTTCAGTTTCAGGTATATGTGATCCGTTTTCCAGTTTTTTAAGCTCCTGGATCCATCCGGCAGACTGTACAGCCTGATCGTAATCAAACAATCCGGTATTGAGAATCGCCTTCGATTCCACCTTGGAAAAAGAGCTTTCAATAACACGGGCCGTAGGATTCAAAGCTTTGAGCACTGCTTTTAATTCTGCCAGATGAACCGGTAGAACCAAATCCGTTTTATTCAGGATAATGACATCGGCAAATTCGATCTGGTCCGTTAGCAGGTTCACAATCGTCCGCCTATCCGATTCATCGTCGTTCAGGTCACGACTCACAATGGTGTCAACCGAGCCAAAATCTTTCGAAAAGTTAAAAGCGTCAACCACCGTGACCATGCAATCGATCGTGGCCCATTTTGAAAGGTCTATACCATTTTCTTCGTCCACAAAACTGAAAGTCTGCGCAATCGGTACCGGCTCCGAGATGCCGGTACTTTCAATAAGCAGATAATCAAAACGCTTTTCTTTCGCCAGTTTTTCCACCTCGATCATCAAATCTTCACGAAGTGTGCAGCAGATACAGCCATTTGACATTTCCACCAGTTTTTCTTCTGTCCGGCTCAATGTTTGCTCGTTTTTAACAAGCTGTGCGTCGATGTTGACCTCACTCATGTCATTGACAATCACAGCTACCTTCAGCCCTTCCTTATTATGAAGAATATGATTTAGCAAAGTTGTCTTACCCGCGCCCAGAAACCCGCTTAACACAGTTACCGGAAGTTTTTTATCTGCCATATTTTTCGCCGTTTATATATTTGCAACATTGTTGCAAATATATAAACAAAACTTAATATGCATCATTGTTGCATTAATATTATTAGTCCGACACCACGTAACCCTTTGACCTAAGATTTTCGAGAATTTCCAACCGTGACGTCCTGCTGCTTTGAAAAGTAAGGGCCACCATACCGTCCGAAATTTGAATACGGTTTGACTTGACGCCCTTTATTTCAGCCAGATCGTTCAGCAATTTTTCATGATCGTAATCTCCGGAGATAGCAATATCCATTTGCCGGTGACTTTTAAAACGCAGAAACTGCTGTTCGGCCAATTGCTGATCTTCACTTTTGAAAGGTTCATAATAACTGATCGTCAGGCCAACGACGGCAATGGCCACACCGATCCAATGAATAACCCGCTCCCTGGCGTCACAAAACGGCTTGATATGGGTTTGGTCAAGGATAATTTTGCCAAGCAAATACATTGTGACAAGAAGCTGAAACACTGTAAACGTCGTTTTATAACGGGCAAAAAGATCAAAATACGGGAGTGATGTGCCGGCAATGGAGAGTAACGGAAGCAGGCAGCAGCCCAGGTGAAGAAACGTGGCCAACAGGGTCAGCGGCAAAGTAAAAATTAATCTGAAACGCATATTATTAAATGATCCGATTGTTTGATTCAATCTTTTTAATCATTTTTGCAACATAGTTGCAAATAATAGAGTTCAGTTCGATATGATAAAAAAATATTTCCTTCCGACGCTGGCATTAACCTTCATTTTAACGGCCTGTTCAAATGACAAGGCAAAATCGGATAAGCTGATTGAGGCCAATAAAGCCCACCTGGAATCCGTTGCTATTCATGAAAATGTCGAAAGCGGGCTTCATGTCATGAAAAAACTGGCCGAAACCAAACAGGATTCCTTACGTTTGCAAAAGCTGGATAGCTTGCAGGATCTTATCGAGCTGTGGGAAGAAGGTATGATCGAAGTTCCCGGTTTTGAGCACGAACATCACCATGAAAAAGGAGAACATCATTCGCATAAACCGGCTTCGCAAATGACGGACGAGTCGATGCTGGAATATCAGCTTAATGCCAAAGCGGCCATTGAAGCCTTACAAAAAGATTTGAAAACTATTTAACAGGATTGTCCGATGAAAACGCTGGCGATGATTTTTATGCTGTCCTACACCGCCGTAACCGGTCCTTTGATAATAAATTGGAAAAAACTGGCGGATGTGGAGTTTACCAGAAAGCTTAATAAGGAAGTAAGCATGTACTTTTTGTATCCAACTTTCGGGCCGACCGTGAAGGCTTTGCAGGGAAAAGAAATTCAGATCAAGGGTTACATCATTCCCGTGGACGAAAATGAGAACATCTATGTAGTTTCCGCACAACCGATGGCTATGTGTTTTTTCTGCGGAGGTTCGGGGCCGGAATCCATCATGGAACTGCAATTCAAAAACAAAAAACAGCGGTTTAAGACAGACGAAGTCAGAACAGTCAAAGGTGTTTTACAACTGAACCCAACGGATATTGAGCACCTCAATTATATTTTAAAAAACGCCGAAGTGGTAGAATAAAATCGGGTTTGGTGCTGAACATGAACATCAGAACCAAACCCGAACTCTCTTGCGGTGATACGAAATTTTTCTATTGCATTTTCTCCCAGATTTCATGAACCGGTTTGCCGGCTGTACTCGTTCCCTTGTGATCCCAGCGGCCATTATCCAGTTTATAATCGAATGTCACGGTATTTCCTACCCTGTTATTATCCTTGGAAAAAAACTCGATCCGTTCCGAATATTTACCGTTTTTAGCAGTGTAAGTCCCACCGCCGGTATTGTAAAATGTTTTCTCAGCGGTATCAAAAGCAATCCACTGAAAACGCGTTCCCGATAAGATTTTCAATGTTTTACGTGTTCCCTCCTGGTGGATTTTCACCAGGTCGCCCTGCCCGTCATTTGCGCGTTCCGTAATTCTCCACGCACCAGCCAGCGGAGCATTTTCGCTTTCATCGATTTTCATCCAGACCATCGCCTCCTCGTATTTCAAAGTCAGGATGCCGTCTTTCCTCGTTACCGTAAACACAATAGGGATGCCCACTTTTGCCGTATCTGACGGATTAAACTCAGGTGTGTAAGTCATTTGATTACCCTGTATGGTAAATGGCCCGCCCTCGGTACGCTCATAATATTTGTTCAGGACGCTGTATGAAGCAATTGTCAGATAGTTATCCGCAACAATTAGAGTAGAAGTGCTTCCCGTTGGCTCCTGCGACTTCCATGCGCCCTTAGGTACCTGCGCCATAGCCAGAGAACCGCAGAAAAACAGTGTTATAATAATAAGTTGTCTCATGCTCAATTTAGTTTACGTTTGTCTGATTACTGTATCAAAATTATGCCAGTCTGGCCTGATTTCTATGCTTTTCCGCTAAATCTGTGCTAACGAAGCACCTCTTTCAACACATCCAGTGACCGGATCTCCCCAAGTGTATCCATATGTATTTTATAAAAGAAAAGAAGTTTTTCCAGTATATCGACCCGTCGGGACCGGTCCAGCGCCACGACCGTCCCATAAGGCTCCATTAACAACTGATGAGTAACCTGTAATTCCCGCTTATCCGCAATATGAGGATAATGGTTTTCCCGCAACTCACCTTCGAGGTCGTCGATCGTCTCAATACCAAAGCCAAGATAAGATGCCAGCTGCAACAGAAACTGAATATGAAAGTTTTCAAAACCACCGCTTGCTTCGTCCAGATACAAAACGGAATTCTCAATAAACTGAAAAAGTGGT
Source organism: Dyadobacter diqingensis (assembly GCF_024220585.1). Taxonomy (GTDB): domain Bacteria; phylum Bacteroidota; class Bacteroidia; order Cytophagales; family Spirosomataceae; genus Dyadobacter; species Dyadobacter diqingensis. Next base: position 286,255 of record NZ_JAMXKF010000003.1, on the reverse strand, counting down.
TCGTTGGTCTCTTCTTCTTTTAAAGTTTTTCCTAAAATTTCTGTGGTAAACATCGCCAGGCTCGACTTATACATATCATAAGGCAGGCTTTGAAACGGCGCGTAACACTTCATTTCGGAAATCCGGTGAATCGTATCTTCCTTACTTTTATGATAAACTACCATATCCAGCAATGTAAGCGGCTGGAAAAGAGCAATTTTGTTCGTTTTCGATTTACTGCTCCGAACGCCGTTCACGATGTAACTCTGTATCCCAAAGGATTCGGTATAAACCTTCGCGATAATCGAGGATTCACGGTAACGGATATAATTTAATGCAATTCCTCTGGTTTTGTGCAGCATAAAAAAAGGAGCTATTTCACAAAAATAGGGATTAAAGATGCCATACTCTGATTCCTGTTTTAATTTGTTAAAGAGGTGCTGGAAAAAGACATCTTCACCGCTTCATGAATAAAAAATCGGAGCTCTGTCCAAAAAAATAATTAAAAAAAATTAAAAACTTTTTCGAGTTTCTCTCGTTCTTTTTCGTAAATTAATATAAAAAAAAGCGGTTTATATTTTCATAAACCAAGTTAAATGTACCTATCTCACTAAAAGAAGTTTACTTCTTGCTGTTTATAGAGTCAAGGCTCTAAAAAAACAGCGAGATTTGAAGTTTTTTAAGAGAAAGGATTTGTACCTTTATTCCGTGTTTACGAACTAAGAACGTTTTTCGTTCGTTAACAAATCATTAAAAAAGGAATAAGATTTGCAGCCAGCAAACGAACATATTTCTAACTCATTATTCTTCTCATGAGCGACGCCATAAAGCATGAGTGCGGAATTGCACTCATCCGTCTTCGAAAGCCATTTCAATACTACATTGACAAATACGACACGCCGCTATATGCCGTGCACAAGCTTTCTGTAATGATGGAAAAACAGGTCAACAGAGGGCAAGATGGAGCCGGAGTTGCCAACATCAAAATTGATGTACCACCTGGAAAACGCTATATCAGCCGTTACAGATCCGTAGAACCACAGCCACTTACCGACATTTTTTCCAAAATTCATAAGAAATTCCGTAAAGGGCTTAAGAATAACAAGGAACGTATCTCGGATGCAAAATGGTTACAGGAAAATCTTGCATTCACCGGTGAAGTGTGGTTGGGACATTTGCGCTACGGAACACACGGTACCAATGAGGTTGAAAACTGTCACCCGATGTTACGCCAGAGCAACTGGAGAAGCCGTAATCTGGTGATGGCCGGAAACTTTAACATGACAAATGTTGACGAGCTTTTTGGAAAACTGGTATCTCTTGGCCAGCACCCGAAAGAGAAAGTAGACACGGTTACGGTCATGGAGAAAATAGGACATTTTCTTGATGAAGAAAACCAACGTGTCTTCGATCGTTTCAAAGGAATATATGAAAATCCGACGTTATCGGATGTCATTGAAGAAAATATTGACTTACAGCGTCTTCTGTACAGATCATGCCGCGATTTCGATGGCGGATATGCGATGTGCGGTCTGACAGGTTATGGCGCTTCGTTTGTGATCCGTGACCCGGCTGGAATTCGTCCTGCATTTTATTATGCTGATGATGAAGTTGTTGTTGTTGCTTCTGAAAAACAGGCAATCAAGGCTGCCTTTAATGTAGAATATTCTCAGATTCAGGAAATCACTCCCGGTTCGGCACTTATCGTTGATAAAAACGGAGAGTATAACGAATTCCCTATTCTGCCACGTCTTGAAAAACGTTCATGCAGCTTTGAACGTATTTATTTCTCAAGAGGTACCGATCCGGATATTTACTATGAGCGTAAGCAACTGGGTAAATTATTGATCCCGCAGATACTTAAAGAGATCAATTACGACCTTGAAAATACGATCTTCTCTTATATTCCGAATACGGCTGAAACATCGTTCCTCGGAATGATCGAAGGTCTGGAAGAATATCTGGCAAAGAAGAGGAAACAGGCTATTATGGAAGGCATCCTTTTTGAGGCTGATCTTGAAAAAGTCCTTTCTTTCCGTCCCCGCATCGAGAAGCTTGTAACAAAGGATGTAAAGTCAAGAACCTTTATTACTGCGGATGAGCTGCGTGATGATATGGTATCGAGTGTGTATGATACCACGTTTGAAGTTGTTCGCAAAAATGTGGATACCGTTGTGATCATCGACGATTCGATCGTGCGCGGAACCACACTGGAAAAAAGCATCCTGACCATGCTTGACAGATTACAGCCGAAGAAAATCGTGGTTGTTTCGTCGGCACCGCAAATCCGTTTCCCGGACTGTTATGGTATTGATATGTCGAAAATGAAGGATTTCGTGGCTTTCAGGGCTGTATTGAAATTGCTTGAAGACAGAGGGATGGATTATTTACGTGAAGATGTGTACACACAAGCCGTGGCATCCATCGCAACCAAAAATTCTTTCCATACCAATTACGTGAAAGCACTTTATGATCCTTTTACAGACGAAGAAATTTCAAATGCAATTGCTGAAATTATCCGTCCTAAGGATTTGAATGCTGAGCTTTCAGTGATTTTCCAAACAGTTGATAACCTTCACAAAGCTTGTCCAAACCATGTTGGAGACTGGTACTTTACTGGAAATTATCCAACTCCGGGCGGAAACAAAGTAGTGAACAAAGCCTTTGCCAATTCTCACGAAGGCAAGCTGGAAAGAGCTTATTAATAAAGACTTTCTTATATATTCTTACAGTCGTCTGTTTTTCGGACGGCTGTTTTTTTATGTAATAAACCTAAATACCGTCAGTATGTTGACGGTATTTAGCTAAATTGCGTCAACATACTGACGTAATTTTGCTAACATCATGAAATTCGATCGATTTCTGGAAAAAATAATTCTTGATTTTCTACGTCCTAACAAAGTAAATGTTATTGTCGGAACGCGGCGTGTGGGTAAAACATATCTAATCCAGAAAATCAGCCGGGAAGCTTCTTATAAAACCTTGACTTTGGAAGGCGAAGATTCTACAACTCAGGAATTGCTTGCGCAAAAAAGCATCGCTAATTATCAAAGAATTTTATCCGGTGTTGAACTATTAGTCATTGATGAAGCTCAGGCTATACCAGATATTGGTAAAATTCTAAAATTAATCGTGGATCAGATCCCCAACATCCGAATCATTGTTACTGGTTCATCTGCCTTGGACCTCTCCCAAAAGTCCGGTGAGCCTTTAACTGGTCGTGCCTATTTCCATAACTTATATCCCATCGCGCAGGAAGAACTCAATCAACACGAGAACCCTGTCCAGATCTTATCCAACCTTGAAGAGCGACTGGTCTATGGTGGTTACCCCGAACTTTTTCAGCTAAACTTAATTAAAGAAAGAGAGCTCTACCTTAAAGATCTTGTGACCTCCTACCTGTTAAAAGATATCTTAACCTATGAGGGAATTCGAAACGCCGATAAAATAAAAGATTTGCTGCGACTTATCGCCTACCAGGTTGGGAAAGAAGTTTCTATGGAAGAGCTTGGGAAAACTCTCCAAATAAGTAAAAATACTGTTGAAAAATATCTTGACTTATTAACAAAAGTATTCATACTTCGTAAAGTTGGCGGGTTTAGCCGTAATTTAAGGAAAGAAGTTACAAAAACTTCAAGATGGTACTTTCATGACAATGGTATAAGAAATGCCCTGATAAATGACTTCCGACCATTGGTACTAAGAACAGATGTTGGAGAACTTTGGGAGAATTATCTGGTATCGGAACGCCTCAAATATTTACATTACGCGCAAAGGCAACCCGAATTTTATTTCTGGCGAACCTATGACCAACAGGAAATTGACTGGCTTGAATATGAAAACGGGCACCTGTCTGCTTTTGAGTTTAAGTGGACAGAAAATCAAACTAAAATTCCAAAAGCATTTTCACAAGCCTACCCTGACGCAACCTTTCAGTTAATTAATAGGGGCAATTACATTGGCTTTATTTCTTAATTATCTAATTTGGCATTTTATTAAAAACCTAAATCCATATGATCCTATTTAACAAGCTCAATTTTGGTAAAATCTTATCATTCGTATTATTGCTTTCTGCTGTCATAAGCGCTCCCGCGTTGGCACAAACCGCAACAAAAGGAAGTCTGAAAGACATAAACTTCCTGGACGGACGCTGGAAAGGCAATTATAATGGAGGAACCATTGAAGCATCATGGACTGCTCCCGAAGGCGACAATATTGTTGGATTTATCCGTATGGTTAAGGACGGCAAAGCAACACTTTACGAACTTTTTGCCTTTGAACAAACGGAAAAAGGACCTGTTGCCCATGTCAAACACTTCAAACCAGGTATGATTTCACTGGAAGAAAAGGAAGTATCTGATACTTACAATTTCATCGAAGCCAAGAAAAACGAAGCCTTATTTGAAAAAGACGACATTTCAGTGCGTATCATTTATGAAAGACGCAGCCAGAATCAACTGGTAATCAGAAGAGGAAAACTGGAAAACAACAAGTGGGAATTCATCGACTTGTTCGTTTTCAACCGCATTCCTTAATTTTTAAGGATCAGATAAACACCCGCGATCAACAGCAATGCGCCGCATATCCTGGGAAAACTGATCGGATGTACTGCAAAACCCTGAAAGCCGTAGTGGTCTATGACCATTGCGGCTAACATTTGTCCGGCAATGACCAAACAAATCAGATTGGCCGGCCCGATATCCCTTACAATAAAAATTACCGTAACTACGTAAAAAGCGCCCAGAAACCCTCCGGCATATTTCCATAAACTGACTTCACGGAAAGTATCGAGCGAGGGTATTGGGTTCTGATTAAAAAACGGGAAAGCAACCAACAACACAAGAAGACCAAAGCTGAACGAGGTGATGGCTGCCATAAGCGGATTGCCCAACGCGACACGAAGCTGTGCGTTCACGCCCGACTGGACCGTATTAGCCATCCCGATCATAAAAGCCAGGAGCAGGAATAACCAATTCATATTGTTAGGAATAGTAGATTTCTAAACAGATTCGCAGTCGGATTACTTCTTCAATTCATTGACCTTATCAGGATCTACCGTACGGAAATGTCCGTAAACTCTGAGGATAATCGCCAGCGCGACAGTCACTTCCGCAGCTGCTACCACAATGACAAAAAGTGCAAAGAGCTGCCCTCCTATCCGTTCAGGATCGTGACGGCTAAATGCAACCAGATTAATATTAACGGCATTCAGCATCAACTCAATCCCAAGCAAAATACCAATCAGGTGTTTTTTCGTAATGGCAATGGCCAGTCCTATGCAGAACAAAGCGGCCGCAACGATCAGATAATGTTCTACCGGAATGATTGTCATGAGGCGGGATTTCTGTTTAAAGCAAGATACGCTGCTCCAACTAAGGCAACCAATAAGAGGATAGCAGCAATTTCAAAAGGTAAAAGATGGCTGGTCATCAGTTCCACACCAATTGTTTTAAGAGTTGAGCGTGAAATATTGCTTTCGCCCGTCATCCTGAAATTTGAAGTAGCGATCACATAAGACAAAAAACCAAACAAACCGGTGCCGATCAGAAAACCCCAGAACTGCCGGGCCATTGATACGATTACACGGTTGGGCGTTGTCGAGATTGCTTCCTTGTCCGCTTTTTGGGTAAGCATAATCCCAAATATCAGTAACACAAGAATTCCTCCAACGTAAACCATAATCTGCGTGACGGCAAGAAAATCAGCTCCCGCCAAAACATACAGCGCTGCAACGCCAAGAAAAGTCAGGAATAAAGCAAATGCGGCGTAAATAAGATTTCTGGAAAACAGGATAAAAAGTGCCGAAACAATCGCCAAACCTGAAAAACCATAAAATGCAGCTATTTCCATATTTATCTTACAAATTATTTATTCCTGATCCGGTGCTTTTGGTTTCGGTTTCATTGTTGGACGAAACGCCGGTTTAGCTTTTATTTCCTCATTTTCAACTTTTTCAACAGAAGCTTCCGGAGTATCCGAAACCGGAGTTTTTGGCTTCATCGTCGGGTGGAATGCTGGTTTCGCAGCAACCGGTTCAGTAGGCGCTACCGGAATATCTTCATTTTGCAAAGCAGCTTCAACTTTAGGTTTCATCGTAGGACGAAACGCTGGCTTGGCTTTGACTTCTTCGTTTTCAACTTTTTCAACAGAAGCTTCCGGAGTATCCAAAACCGGAGTTTTTGGCTTCATCGTCGGGCGGAATGCGGGTTTCGCAGCAACCGGTTCAGTAGGCGCTACCGGAATATCTTCATTTTGCAAAGCAGCTTCAACTTTAGGTTTCATCGTAGGACGAAACGCTGGCTTGGCTTTGACTTCTTCGTTTTCAACTTTTTCAACAGAAGCTTCCGGAGTATCCAAAACCGGAGTTTTTGGCTTCATCGTCGGGCGGAATGCGGGTTTCGCAGCAACCGGTTCAGTAGGCGCTACCGGAATATCTTCATTTTGCAAAGCAGCTTCAACTTTAGGTTTCATCGTAGGACGAAACGCTGGCTTGGCTTTGACTTCTTCGTTTTCAACTTTTTCAACAGAAGCTTCCGGAGTATCCAAAACCGGAGTTTTTGGCTTCATCGTCGGGCGGAATGCGGGTTTCGCAGCAACCGGTTCAGTAGGCGCTACCGGAATATCTTCATTTTGCAAAGCAGCTTCAACTTTAGGTTTCATCGTAGGACGAAACGCTGGCTTGGCTTTTACTTCCTCATTTTCTGCTTTTTCAACAGAAGCTTCCGGGGTATCTGAAACCGGAGTTTTGGGCTTCATCGTCGGACGGAATGCGGGTTTCGCAGCAACTGGTTCGGTTGGCGCTACCGGAATATCTTCATTTTGCGAAGCAGCTTCAACTTTCGGTTTCATCGTGGGACGAAACGCGGGCTTAGCTTTGACTTCTTCGTTTTCAACTTTTTCAACAGAAGCTTCCGGAGTATCCGAAACCGGAGTTTTTGGTTTCATCGTCGGACGGAATGCGGGTTTCGCAGCAACTGGTTCAGCCGGCGTTGCCGGAATATCCTCATTTTGCGAAGCAGCTTCGACTTGCGGCTTCATCGTTGGACGAAACGCTGGCTTGGCTTTTGGAGCCTCTTCCGACTGCACTTCACTACCCTCAGTTGCCTCACCTTCTACAACTTTCGGTTTCATCGAAGGTTTAAAAGGCAAGCGCGGAGCCACAGGTTTTTCCGTCGGTACCTCAGAAACTTCATCATTTACGGACTTGGCTTCAACCGGAGCAGGTTTACGCGGTTGAAAAACAGGTTTTGGTTTTGCAACTTCGGATGGCTCCTCTTGTGCCGCAACTTCCTCCTGTTTTGGTTTTATTGTCGGTTTGAAAGCCGGACGTGCTACTGGTGTTTTTGCTGTTACATCAGGAGCAGCAGCTGGTTTTTGGGCCGCTTTAAGCGCTTCTTTTTCTTTTTGGAATTGTTCCAGTAAATCCCGTTTCTCCTGCGCCTCTTCGGCCGTAAGATTACCGAAATTATAAACCATTTCCCGTATATCTACCTCGCTATAATCGAAAGTCTTGGTCATTGTCAGACATTCGGTCGGGCATACAGTGGTGCAAAGACCGCAATAACAGCACTTTGCCATATCAATATCAAACTTGGCAGCGTACAAACGGATTGGCGAACCATCCGATGCCCTCCCAACTTCCTCAATCGCCCGAATCGGCTCAATTTCTATACAATCAACGGGACAAACCTTGACGCATTTATCACAGACAATGCAGTCGTCCATTTCGTTGTGCAAACGATAGCGGCCATTGTCGGGAATCGGGATTGTTTCCTGAGGATATTGAATGGTAACAATACCATCCTGTAAATCGAAAAAGTCCCCCTTGCGGATATCCGTTGACATACGGCGTTTTCTTGCGTCAAATAAATGGCGCAACGTCAGCTTCATACCCGTTAAAGTGGTATTGATACCCTCTGATATATTTTTAAAGTAAGTCGACAACGTTAGCAGGTCTCGATTTTCAATTCATAACTAATCCGGAAATCTCCGAAAATAAGCCTATTGCAAAGATAGAGTAAACTCTGAAAAAACTTACTTATCCACGAAAACACCTTCCAATAACACCAATAATTCTTTCTGAACCGACTGTGTTTTATCTCTCGTGTACCAACGCTGGATATCTTCGGCAAACTCTTTATACGGCGGCCGGTCCGGGTTGGCTTTATATTCTGCCAGTTTGGCCTGAGCACCTTCGGGACGTGGTCCCCAGGTAAAAATCTCATTAAACTCTTCGTCTACCGCAATAAGCTTTGGAATCGAACGTCCTCCGTTGGTCAGATACTGATCCATAAGGTCGGGATTTTCGTCTCTTAACAACAACTGAAAATCAATCAGCGGATTGAGTTTGGCAATCGCAGCCAGCACGGGTATACATTGTGCTGCATCCCCACACCAGGCTTCTGTCAGCACGTACCAGGTCTGCGGTATTTGGACCTGTTTCGCTGCGATTTTCAACTTTTCACTTAAAACTGTCGTTTTATTAAGCCTTTGCATTCTGTGCAGGTTGAGCTTGGTATATTCATTGAGCTCTTCCGACTGTTTGGACCCGGTTGTCCTTTGTTCCATGACAACCAATTCCATCAATAACATGTAATCCGGATAAGAATAAATATTCCGCTCCGTCCCGTTCTGAAATAAATCCGCTACGTTCTTCATGAAAATACACTGGTTCAAAGAAAAAACCCGTACCTGATCATTTCAGTTCAGACAATCCGGTTCAAATATTTACTATAATCGATTTGCTCAGCAATATAATCTTCGTTCACCAGCGGAGATGTGAATAAGTAATCGGCAGTAGCACGGTTTGACGCCACAGGAATGTTCCAGACCACACATAAACGCAACAAAGCCTTCACATCAGGATCATGCGGCTGAGCTGACATCGGATCCCAGAAAAAAATCAGTAAATCGATTCTTTCTTCCGCAATCATAGAGCCTACCTGCTGGTCACCACCGAGCGGGCCGCTCAAAAGACGGATCACGGGTTGCTCTAATAATTCCTCCAATAACCTCCCCGTTGTCCCGGTGGCATACAGTTCATTTTTTGCCAGCTGAGCCCGATTGGCACGTGCCCAGTCCATCAATTCCGTTTTCCGATTGTCGTGAGCCACCATGGCGATACGTTTGCTGGCAGCGATTTTTCTAAAATTTGTCATTCAAGTTCGAATTTATGAGCAAACATCAGTCTAAAACTAATGCGGTTCAAAGATGCTCAATATAATTCAAATACTCTTTTGCCAACACCTGCCTGTCGAAATGTTTTTTAGCAAACCGATACCCGTTTTCTCCCTGTACTTCCAGTAAAGCAGGATTTTTTAGATAAATCCTGACTTTTTCAGCAAAATCAGCCGGATTTTCCGGTTCTACAAAAATGCCCGCAGCAGCCTCTTCTACCAACGACCTGGAAACTCCGTCAATCGCCATCAGCACAGGCTTTTTACAGGAAAAGTAATCGAAGGTTTTATTGGAATAAATAGTCTTGAAAGTATCCGTTTTCTTCAAAACGGAAGTACCCATATCAGATGCTATGATATATTTCAAAACTTCATCCTTAGGCAATGATTCTACAAAACGAACATTATCGATTGCTCGCCGCCTTGCTTCTGCAATCAGATATTCATTTTGTTCCCCGTCGCCAATGAGCAAAAAGAGCACATGGGTGTCCCGTAAGATTTCAGCCGTTTCTAAAATCTGGATCAGATGATTCGCCTGACCATGCGCACCGGCGTAGGTTATGACAAACTTCCCTTCCAGTTTTTTGGCTTTTCTAAAAGAAACAGCATCAAACTCGCTGAGCAGTTTATCTGAGCGTATAAAATCGGCGGCGTTTGGAATTAAGATGATCTTGTCAGCCGGGACCTTCTTTTTATTTATTAAAATCTCACGAAATGCCGGCGTCAAAACCGCGATCACTTTTGCTTTCTGATAAATCCTCGATTCAAGCCAAAAGGCAAGGCGGATGAGATATTTATTTTTCAACATCCCCGTTCCAATGGCAGATTCCGGCCACAAATCACGGATTTCAAATACAAAAGGAATGTGCTTCCACCAGTTTAAAAAGATAGCTATCAAACCTACGAACAACGGCGGTGAGGACACGATCATGACGTCATAATCTTCTTTTGCATAAAAAGCACCCGCCCAGATACCTGTAAAAACAAAGGCAAAAAAGCCAGACAAACGACTTAAAAAGCCTTTACCAGACTGCCCCGCATAACAACGGATAACTTTCACCTGATCCTGGTTTGTGTAACTATGAAATAGATTTCCCCCATAATGCTGTGCCCGGTGTCCCATGTAATGCCGCATGCCGGCAATAACCGTGATCTCATGCCCATTTTCCGTCCAAATCCGGCTCATTTCATTCCAGCGGGTTCCGCCTCCTTCGCCATCTTCAAGAAAAAACTGATGTATCAATAAAATGCGCATCCTTGATTTCTGTTTTAGATTTTAAACCGATTTCAATTCTGATATATCTTTCAGTCGTATTAAAAACAATACGGTGTGCACGTATCTTGCAACCATAAGCAGGCGCATACCAACCTTCCGTTTTGACAAATGGAATCTCTTTGCCGCATTTCAGAAAAGCCCTGATGTAAAATCTTTCAAAAAAACTTTCTGACGGATGCCAGATCTGATTCATCAGGATCTCCGACGGTGCGTTTTCAATCCAGTCGTCAACAATCCAGTGAAAAACTCCTTCCGGTTTCGTCACCCGACGCCGGTGGATAATGTTTTCTCCCAGATGCTTAAACCCCTCAAACCAGCCTTCAAATACAGACTCGCCATTTCCTGTTTTCCAATAACCCTGGCTTTTTTTGATCCAGTCATACCAGATAAACCGCTTCCCTTTCCTCATTTGATCATATCCGCCAAGCATCACGGTGTTGTGCGAAGCGGTTCCCGAAAAATAATCCGTCCATCTTTTTTCGGTATTGTATTTGAAGGTACCCGCATCTCTCAGAATATTTTCGCCGTTGACCCAGATATCAAGGTGTAAGTTATCGGACTGAAAAGGACGGTTTTGGTAACTGCCACAACGAAGAAATGTCCTGCTGTTTTTATCCTGTAAAATGTAATAACCTCCGCGGGGGAAAACGTAAGTCGGCGATTCATTTTGGAGGAGTAATGGCTTCCCTGTTTGTACCGGACTTATGCCAAGCCAGCGGCTTTCTTCTTCCCATTGACCTGCCTTATAATCCAGCTCCTCCCCCAAAATATTGGCCAGTGCCAATAACTGCGGTCTGAAATCTCTGAAATGACATTCCGACAAAGGAAAAAATAAGGCACCATCGTTATGACCATAATTGGGCAGCTGTCCGGAAGTCATATCCTGGCAGGCATACAAAAACTGTAATGATTTTCTCGCCCGGTCGTAAATAACCGGATCCCAAAATTCATGATTCAGATGTGCGAGTTGCATCGCCCAGGTCAGCAGCTGGACCACAACCCGGTGATAATTCATCGAAAATTGCAGAAACGTACCATCTTCGTAAATCTGGTAAGCAATTTCTCCTTCAAACCACTCTTTTCCGTTTCGTTTCCAGTCTGCACTTTCTTCTAAAAAGGGGTATAAAAGGCCCACCAAATATAACCCGAGCGTTTCTGTCAGAGCATGGTTATTTCGTACCGCGATTCTCGAAAAATCGATATTAGCAGCCACGTGACGCATCTGGCTATCGATACTGTTTATAATCCGATCAAAAACTGACTGCGTTAAGGTGTCTGAATTTTTGTAATACTGTAAGGCAAAAGTCCAGTTCAGAACCCGCAGCGTAATTTCCTGGCTGCATCGCCAGTTTGGCCCGCAATTCACCGGATTATCCTGAATCCAGCTTTCGATCGTTGCAAAGACGGTTTCGGATTGATCTTTGCCAAAATGATAGTCATACCGGATCAGATCGTAAAGAAACGTAAACCGGGATTTCTCCCAAACAAATTTTATATCTCCAGCCGCTGATGAGAAGTCGGAAACCTCCGTCCAGTGTTTTAATTTATCGTATCGAAAACCGGTTTCCGGGTTTGTCAACCACCCTTCAACTTTGTAAAAGGTTGTGCCAAAAAATAGTATTTGATTATTTTGGAGCGCCTTAACACGCTTCGCCAACGATGGATAATCGAGCTGGTTTAAAGATGGAGAAGAAACAGCAGGCCGGCCTGGGAAGAAAAAATTTACAGGCAGATTTCGCCAGTCAGCCAGGGCGATTGTTGCTTTGTGGTCAGTAGAAGCGGGGAAACGATATTTCAATATACCCGTTCTTCTTTGAAACTCATACCAGCAACGGAAAATTACATAACGAAGCCCCATGTTCCGGACAACCTGAACGGCATCGGACAGGGCTGTCCAATGATTTTTAATGATTTCTTTCATAAAAGTGTGTGTAATCGTCTGTGCAAGATAAGAAATTGCAGGAGTCGCGGTCTATAAACCATTTACAGTTTTACAAAAGGTTATCTTTGGATCATATTTCGGCGTTTTAAAAAAGATGGGGCCGGCAAATTGCACTTAATCATGCCTTAACATCCCATTAGTACCTTTGGTTTTAACTTTTAAACATGACTCCTACGACTTTCTCAAAATACACAGTACCGGTTTTGAAAAAAGACCAGCCCGACGATACTTATAAATTTCAGCCTTTACCCGCGCCAACGGGCGAATATCCTTACCATCTTTCATTAGAGAAAATTATACCAGAGGTTACCTCGCAAAGGACTGTCTTTCACATGCTCGGCGATACCGGTAGCATAGGAAATCCCGCGTTTCAACATCTGGTAGCCAGTGAAATGGCAAAACAATATGAAGCTGGAAAGGAAAACCGGCCTCAGTTCCTGTTTCATCTTGGCGATGTGGTTTATACTTTTGGTGAGGCCAATCGTTACCACACGCAGTTTTTTGAGCCATATCAAAAATATCCCGGGCCGATCTTCGCCATCGCCGGAAATCATGATAGCGACGTAAACCCGAATGCCGCTCCGTACAAAAGCCTTGATGCATTTAAAACTGTTTTCTGCGATACCGAACGCCGGGCGGTCAGTTTTGGCGGTGAGGCTGAGAGAACCAGCATGATCCAACCCAATATTTACTGGACGCTAAAAGCGCCTTTGGCAAATATCATCGGATTACACAGCAATGTCCCCAAATACGGTGTCATTACACCGAACCAGAGAAACTGGTTTAAGGAAGAGTTAATAACAGCCGCCGCCGAAAGACCGGAAAAGGCTTTGATCCTGGCCCTGCACCATGCGCCTTACACAGCGGACATCAACCATGGTTCCAGCGTACCAATGATTGAATTTCTGGAAGGTGTTTTTGAAGAGACGGGCATAAGACCGGATATTGTTTTCAGCGGCCATGTCCATAATTATCAGCGATTCAATAAACATTACGCAGACGGAAAGATCATTCCCTATATCGTGGCCGGCGCAGGGGGTTATGACGAACTGCATCCGGTGGCTTTCACCAACGACCAACGTTTCACCACCGACAGCAATTTACTGGGTGGAATAACCATGGAAAGTTACTGCGACAACAAACACGGCTTTTTGAAAATAGCCATTGAAAAGGATAACAAAGGTTTAAACTTAACCGGTGAGTATTACACCATCCCTCACGACAAGAACCCCGATAGCAATACAGGGGCAACCCTGGCAGACCGGTTTACGCTTTCGATAAACTAAGGATTGCGAACATTTGTAGCTGAATCTACGGTATTTTGATATTTTTAGAAATATCGTAGGTTTGGTCAAACTGGAAATCAGAGAATTTAACGGCTTTATTCCGGCAGAAAAACCGGTCTAAAGCAAAAAAAGCGAGTTATTGCTAACTCGCTTTACTGTGGGCCCTGCAGGATTCGAACCTGCGACCCCCTGCTTGTAAGGCAGGTGCTCTGAACCAACTGAGCTAAGAGCCCCTCTCGGGGATTTCAAATAAACGACTTATTTCTTCTCAATTTTAGAAAAAATTAAAACGAGTTATCGCTAACTCGTTTTATTGTGGGCCCTGCAGGATTCGAACCTGCGACCCCCTGCTTGTAAGGCAGGTGCTCTGAACCAACTGAGCTAAGAGCCCCTCTTGTCGTCATTCGGGAGTGCAAATATGCACGTCTGATTTTTTTTATCCAAATTATCCGGTCAAAAAATCTATATTTTTTTGCCAATAATTTCCAATCCATTGATAATCAGAATTCAAATTATTCGAAATTCAAATACAAAGTTACCGTATGTGTCGTCAACCGGCTTATACCCGAGCTCGGAGCGCCCTGAAATACGTTCTTCAATCCGTGTGAAAATCTTAACTCTGGCGAAAATTTGAAAAATTCAAAGAATCGTTCATACCCCACCCCATAATCCAGTGTAAAATCCGATGTCTGTGTATCCAGCCTGCCATTGCTGCCAGAGCCGCCATTACTTTTTTTCACGTTCGTCTCAATGCCCATCGTTACACCGGCTATCATATACATTCTGGTGTTGACCCGCCGTTTCGATTTATATTTTACCAGCAACGGAATTTCAAGCCAGGTCGACTCCCGCTTATTAATCTTATCAGGGCTGTTTGGATAACTGTATTTCACCTCTCGCTCATAAAGCGAGACCGAAGGGGTTGTTCTGATATCAAACCGTTCGTTCAGGTAGGCGTTAATAATAAAACCCATTCTGAACGCGCCTTTTAGCGGCGACTGGATCAGATAAGCCGAATCACTGGCAAAAGAGTCACTATGCCTGATGTTATATCGGGCAAGCGGCATTGCAAACAAAATCCCATAATGAATAGGTTTGTCGTCGTAATATTCCAGGTGGCGGCGTACATAACCTTGTCCCTGCGCTTTAACTTCCTGTGAAACGGCACACAGCAACAAGATGCCAATAACTATTTTTGTCCTGTGTAAATGGAGCAAATCCCGAAGGTTAATGGTATGCATTTGGTATTTTTAAAACCTGCTTTTTTATAAATATCAAGAAAAGCCTCCCCATCCGGAAATGCCTGAACGGATTCAGGAAGGTAGGTGTAGGCGGCACTGTCCTTTGAGACGGTCTTACCGATCAATGGTAATATATATTTGAAATAAAAATTATAGAACTGCTTAAACGGGAATGAACGGGGTTTTGAAAACTCAACCACCACACAGGTTCCGCCCGGCTTCAATACGCGGTTCATTTCAGTAAGCCCTACCAGCAAATTCTGAAAGTTCCGTACTCCAAACGAAACGATAATAGCATCAAAATAATTGTCTGCAAAAACTAAACTTTCCGAGTCTCCGCTTTGCAGGGTGATAATATCCTGTTTGCCAAGTTTCGCAATTTTCTCCCGCCCTACCGCCAACATTCCTTCTGAAATATCAACACCGATTATTTTTTCAGGTTTAAGTGAAAGGGCTTCAATCGCAAAATCGCCCGTCCCTGTGGCAATATCCAGAATCACTTTTGGTTGCTGCTGCTTCAGGAGTTTTATGGCACGTTTGCGCCAGTAAATATCCACGCCACCGCTTAAAACGTGATTCAATAAATCATATTTTGGTGAAATGTTGTCGAACATTTCCGCCACCTGTTCCCGCTTGCTGCCGTCTTTATCTTTATAGGGTACTACACTCATTTTCGATTTGCATAAAATTAGAAGTACAAAACTAACAGATATTTATTGGTTATCGTTTTGCTGTATATATGTAAAGTTTGCATAAACCATTGATTTTTAAGAGAAGTACCCTCGTAAAAAGGAAGATAGTTTTAAATTTGTTTTGATAACACACACACTTCCTGGTCATGATTCGCAAATTTTTACAATTATTTGCCATTATTACGCTCTGCATTCCCGTTCGGGCACAACGCCGGACCAGCTGGAATGACGCGTACCGTAACTACAAAAACGGCAATCACAACTCCAAAATTATTTCACCTTATTCACTGACAGTTCGTGGCGGACTGACCCAGTTTTATGGCGAATTGGGGAAACAGGATATGCTCGGCATGCTGAGCATTGGCCTGAACAGGTCTTTCAATAAATCCATTTCACTTGGTTTTGAATATTCGACAGGCAAACTTGGCGGCGAAGAAATTCCATTTTTCAATTCTTATTTCATCAATGAGTACAACGCTGCCGAACTACTTGTAAAATGGAATTTAATGGAACAGTTTGCGCAAAACCACAACGACGACCTGGACTTTAGTATTTACGGAGGCCTGGGATTAATGATGTTCAGCGCCAATGCGTACGACATTACCTCGAATAAGTTACTCAGATTTACCAACAGTGCCACCAGTGCCCGGAATCAGCTTTTTCTTCGCTGGGGAAATCCGCATGGAAAACCCGGGATCAGGAAAACAAACGAACGTATTATCCCGGTGGGAATAGAGGCAAACTATAAATTATTTGAAAAGCTGATCTTCGGTATCGATTATCGTTTTTATTTCGTCCGGAGCGATAAAGTGGATGCAACCTCGGGCATGCGACTGATAAACCCGGAAGAAGCCGATACCTACAGCAAAACCCCAAACGACAAGTTCAGCTTTTTATCCTTTTCGGTAATGTATAAATTCAGCAAATATCCGGGGCATGGGAAACGGTAAAATTACTTATCTTGTTCATCCACTATAACAGTGAAACACGTTTAAATTTTATCCCTTGGCGCCAATTGCTTACAATCTCTATCCCACCCTGCTTAATCTTTTTGACCGTTATCAAAAAGGATATCTCGACAAGCAGGAGCTGCTGAACCGCATCAACCGTGTCCCTGTGCCACAAACAGAGGCGCAGGCGAGAGGCTGTTCCTTCGAAGATGCTGTCATAAAAGGTGTGAATGAAAATGCTTTTGATTCAGAAATTTTGGATAAAGTCCGGGCGCTTTTACCGCGACCCATGGTAAAAACCCAGGTTTATTGTGAACATCAGCTGGATAATGTTCTGCTGTATGGTTATGTGGATGTTATTGGAAAAACGCTAGCCGTGGATATCAAAACGACGAATAGTTACACAGAAGGACGATTCGCCCATAGTCACCAAAATTTCTATTTACCCGCCTTACGCGCAAAAGGCATAAGAACCCTGCGTTACGTGATCACCGATTTCCAGGATGTGTATCAGGAAAATTACGATCAGACAATTGATTTCTCAGTACAGGAAATCCAGATTAAGTTTTTTTGTGACTTTTTGGAAGAGCACCGGGGGGAGATTACAGATCGGAAGGTTTTTGGGAGGGGATATTAAGTCAATTTCATTCCCATGACTGCATTTCTAAAAGCAGGATTACACAAACCCATTTCATTCACTTTTTCGCGACCTAAAACAAAAGATCCTGCCAGAATTTCTTCTGACAGGATCTTGTGGTGATGGACGGAATCGAACCGCCGACACAAGGATTTTCAGTCCTTTGCTCTACCGACTGAGCTACATCACCAGCTCAATTCGTTCCCTTTGGGACTGCAAAGGTAGAATTACGATTTTACTTTCCAAATTATTTGGAGAAAAAATATTTGTAAATTTTTATCAAATACTCAGAAAACAAACTTAGTAATCTGATTTTCTAGCACTTAACCATTATCAAAAAAATAATTTATTTTAAAAAAAGTTGTAGCTAAATACATTTTTACCATATTTGCTTATAGTATGCTTGCATACTAATTGACGAATTATTTCTTTTCCGGTTCACAAAGCGAATTTTTATGGCCATAATCCAGCAAATCATTTTTCTAGCTGTCCTTGGAACAGTTGGCTGGCTTGTTTTCAAGCGTGCCAGTTTGATACGCAATACCATATTGCTTGGACGAGACGAAGACCGTACGGATCAGCCGGGATTGCGGTTTGCAACCATGGTTCGCATTGCTTTCGGACAAAAGAAAATGTTTGACCGGCCCCTGATCGGTGTGATGCACTTTGTGGTTTATGCCGGATTTTTGCTCATCAACATCGAAGTGCTGGAAATTGTCCTTGACGGAATTTTAGGACATCACAGACTCTTCGCACCTTTTCTTGGATCTTTTTACACGTTTCTAATCGGCTTTTTTGAATTTCTGGCCGTCGGCGTATTAGTTACTTGCTCTATATTTCTAATTCGCAGGGCTGTTGTTAAAGTTGAAAGATTCCAGCCATCCCGCCATAAAGAAATGAACGGCTGGCCTGAGCTGGATGGAAAAATCATCCTGCTTTTCGAAATAGTCCTGATGATTGCAATCCTAACCATGAACGCCGCCGATACGGTTTTGCAGGAAATTGGAAGCACGCATTACACGCCAACCGGAGATTTTGCTTTCAGCCAGTTTCTTAAACCGCTTTTTACCGGCTGGAATGAAACTTCTCTGATCGTTTACGAACGGTTTGCCTGGTGGTTTCACATTCTTGGCATTTTTGCGTTCGCCGTTTACGTTACTTATTCCAAGCATTTGCATATTGCGCTGGCATTTCCCAATACTTATTTCTCCCGTCTTACGCCCAAGGGAGAAATGAATAACATGCCGGATATCACCAAAGAGGTAAAAATCATGCTGGGACTCGATACGCCAGACACCACAGCAGCAGAAAATGTAATACCCGAACGTTTTGGAGCCAAGGATGCGCCGGATTTAAGCTGGAAAAATCTGATGGATGCGTATTCATGCACAGAGTGCGGCCGGTGCACCTCTGCCTGCCCGGCTAACCTGACCGGTAAAAAATTGTCTCCGCGGAAAATTATGATGGACACCCGCGACCGGTTAGAGGATATCGGCAGAAATATGCAGACCAATGGCGGAAAGTTTGTTGAGGATGGAAAAAATCTGATGGGCGACTACATCAGCAACGAAGAAATCCTTGCCTGTACCACTTGCAATGCCTGTGTGCAGGAATGTCCGATTCTGATCAACCCGCTGGATATTATCCTTCAATTGCGCCGGTATAAGATCATGGACGAAGCTCAGGCTCCCGGCTCCTGGAATGCCATGTTTCAGAATCTGGATACGAATCAGGCTCCGTGGAAATTCTCCCCGGGTGACCGTTTCAACTGGGCTGACCATTTAAAAAATGAGGCCTGACCTTAGTATCGGCGAAACTCTTCCCTATTTGATCTGTCTGTAATTATCAGGAACACATGAGCGAAATAACCTACAAAGTGCCAACCATGGCTGAAATGGCCGCTAACAACGAAACACCGGAAGTACTTTTCTGGGTGGGTTGTGCCGGCTCGTTTGACGACCGCTATAAAAAAGTGACTGTCGCTTTCGTGAAAATATTGAATAAAGCGGGTGTAAAATTTGCCGTTCTGGGTACTGAAGAAAGCTGTACCGGTGATCCGGCACGCCGCGCGGGTAACGAATTCACGTTTCAAATGCTTGCCATGTCCAACATTCAGGTTTTGGATATGTACGGGGTTAAAAAAATTGTTACGGCTTGTCCGCATTGTTTTAACACGTTGAAAAATGAATACCCGGAGCTCGGCGGAAACTATGAGGTAGTACATCATTCCGAATATTTACAGCAGTTGATCAATGAAGGCCGTGTCAGGATTGAAGGTGGAGAAACTTTCAAGGGCCGCAAAATCACCTTTCATGACTCCTGTTACCTGGGAAGAGCCAATGGCATTTACGAGGCGCCACGGCACGTTTTGGAGGCACTGGATGCAGATTTGGTCGAAATGAAGCGCTGCAAAACAAAAGGGCTCTGCTGCGGGGCGGGCGGCGGCCAAATGTTCAAAGAACCTGAACCAGGCAAAAAAGATATTAACGTCGAACGCATCGAAGAGGCCATAGAAACCGGTGCGACCACCATCGCGGTAGCCTGTCCGTTTTGTATGGTAATGATGACCGATGGAGTTAAAAACAAGGAAAAGGAAGATAGCGTAAAGGTATTTGACCTTGCTGAACTGATTGCACAGGCGGAAGGCTTATAAATTTTATTTTTTGAAACTTAACAAATAACCGGTTATATCAGCCAGCGCCTGTTCATCAAGCCCCAGGCTGGTCGGCTCGGGCATAAATGAGTTTGGCAATTTCTCCCGCTTTTTAATATCCACGGCTTTAATCACGTGTTTCAGTCCTGTTCCGTCTTTAAGCACGACATTATTCCCGTCGCTCAGTAAAAACCCGAAAAACGATTCTCCTTTTTTCGTAGTGATGGAATATGCCTCGTAACCAAAAACAATGCTGGCCGAAGGATTGATAATCGCATCAAGCAATGATGTTTTGTCAAACTTTTCATGAATCGCTGTAAGGTCCGGGCCAATTTCTCCGCCGCTTTCACCGTGCCGATGGCAAACTGCACAGTTCGTCATAAATAACCTGGCGCCGTTATCCTTACTGGCAGACATCCGGTTTATAAAATCCACTTTCATCACTTTGCCGTTTCTTGGAAAAAACTGACTTCCAACTGTGCGCACATTCTGGTTCGGATTTTTAAAAATCAAATCACTGACAGACTTGGCGATCGTATCCGGCAATCTGCCCTGAACTCTCATTTCGATCAGGATATCACCACCAACAGGATCTATGGCCATTTGTTTAGCCGCGGAAATTCTTGTTGATAATGGCTTATTATTATCAGAAAGGCTCTTTTTCAGTGTCAGCATTTTTTGGCTGACAGGGGCCGTCGTAGTTTCTTCATGTTTTTTCCAATCCAGCAAATCCGACCAATCATTGGTTTTCCTGAAATTCAACCACCATAGAGCTGTTGACGAAACATCTGAAAGCTTTGATTTTGATAATTCCAAAATCGCCATCGCCGCCCTTTTGTCATGGATAAAAGCAATGGCTGTCAAAGCTTTTTTACGCTCATTGATGGCTACAATCGTAGATCCGGCTCTTGTTTTCAAATCGTTAATAGCCGTTGCAGGATGCAAACGCCAGGCAAGATTTGCTCGCTGGGCGTGCCAGTCTTGAGCCTCTCCCGGATAAATCTCATTAACCATCGCATACACCTGCTCTTCTTTTTTTTCCGAACCGCTGCCTATCGCTTCCAAAAGCCACGGATCTTTTCCTTCGTAACGTTTAAGCAGCTCACGTGTGATTTCCTTTGAAGATTCAAACGGGAGATCTCTCAGCGAAACAGCTACCTCCGCACGCACTGCCGGATCAGGATCCGCAGCCAGCATTTTTGCATAGGATAAGATATCGGCGTTAACCACCCGCAATGCCCGGTAAGCATTCAGTCGTGTCAACGCGTCCGGACTTGTCAATAACTCTTCAACCTCCGCCTTACCCTCCTCTCCCAACTGTGCCAAAAGCCAGATAGCTCTTGCTGCGTGGTATGGGTTTTCAGATTTCAAAAGAGCCTTCACTGGTCCGATAGCCGTCTCTCCTCGTTTTTTCAACGCATCGAAAGCAACCGCCCGTACGTTGACAGCGGGATTTTTCAGGACTTCAATCAACCCTTCTGTCGTTGTGAAATCAAATTTCGGCGAAGCCAGTTTTTTGTTTTTTGGTGTAATACGAAAAATCCGACCATAACCCTTTTGGTCTTTCATCGCGTGTCCTCCCACGATTGGATCGTACCAATCTGCGACATACAAAGCTCCGTCCGTGCCCGCAACAATATCCGAAGGACGAAACCATTTCCGGGTATCCGTATCCGTTTCAAACCACTCATAACGTTCAGAAGCCTGAGGAAATGAGCTGAGAAGATCGTTTCGTCGGAGATCAAACCCAGCTCCGTTTTTCACAGGCTGATAAGAGAAAATCACGTTTCTTCCCGCCTCACAGCTTAGTAGAGTTCCCCGGTACTTTGCTCCCAATGCATCACCCTCGTAAAACATAATGCCCGTAGGAGATCCGGCACCCGTGTTATTACCCGCTGGCATTACACCGGGATCTTCCTGATGCCAGTGGGCGGTAAAAATATCCTGTCCGGGACGACGATCCGCCTGCCAGTATCTTGTACCATCCGACGAAAAATATCCCGCATTTCCATTTTCAGGCAAATACGAAGTGCGACAGGTAATCACCTGATCGTCATTATCATTTTGCCAGCGGTTGCCATAACTATCCATGCAAACCTCGTAGCTGTTACGGAAATTATGGCCCATTACTTTCAAACCGGTACCGTCAGGATTGATCCTTAAAGCCAGACCGCCCACCCAAATACGGCCATCATCCGACTTCATATTGCCCTCATTCTTTTTATTGTAGGGCGTTCCACCGGTATACAAACTTCCGCTCCGAAGCATCCAGCCACGCTTATCCTTCACCACATGCGGACCGGCATTTCCTGTATTAAAATACCACAGCCCATCCGGCCCCGCTACCAGCGAATGCAGGGAATGATCATGATCGAAACCGCCGAAACCGGTCAGAAAAACTTCCCTTCTGTCTGGTTTGTCGTCACCGTTGTCGTCTGTATAGATCAGCAGATTGGGTGCGCAGGAAACGATCACTTGATTGCCAATTACTGCAATCCCCAGTGGTGCAGTCAACAGCGTGTCCTCTACAAATACTTTTGAATTATCCGCTTTTCCATCTCCATTGGTATCTTCCAGGATAACCACGCGGTCTCCCTTTTGTTTGTGTGACAGCCGCTCCGCAGGTTTGGTATTGAAATCGCGGTAATTTACCGCCTCTGTAATCCAGATCCGCCCCTTCGCATCCACATCCAGATTGGTCGGATTATTAAACATAGGCGCCTCGGCCCATAATGTCGCTTCCAGATCGTCAGGCGTGTACAGTTTCGACGTATCTCCTGCCGTCTCTGGCTGTTTATCCAACGCATTGGCAACACCAGTTTCTTTTGTTTGAAATACTGAAAAGAAAATGCCAAACAACAGGGCTGAAAAACTCAGAAAAATAAACGTTGATCTCATATTTCAGTCAGAAAAATAGCCTGGATCTTTTTATCAGAATTGAAATAAACCGCTCAGATTTGCTTTTCTCAAAAAAGAAAGAAACCTTGTATTATACTGTTATTGAAATCAATAAAGTCCTATTTCTACTTCAAAAAACCGAATTAAGAAATGGCGAACTTAGTTTTGCCAGGGCATGTTCTGAATGTTGAAACGACAGTGGATTATTACTCAAAACTATTAACCAGGCTCAACCATGTATATCCCGTTTAATGAAATAGATTTATCCGCCCGCGTGTGGATTTATCAGGCCAATAGAAAATTTACAGACGAAGAAGTGGGGATTCTTACGGAAACGTTAAAAGCAGCCCTGGAAGGTTGGGAGGCACATGGGCACCCGCTTACCGCATCCGGAAAAATTTTCGAGCATCGCTTTGTCGTAATCGCCGTCGATGAGTCCAGAGAATTGCCAAGCGGCTGCTCCATTGACAAGTCGGTTCACTGGTTGCAACAAATCGGAAGTCAGTTAAATATCGATTTTTTTGACCGCTCCCTGGCTTATCTTGACGACAACGGCCAAGTTGAAACAATTCCTGTACCCAAAATAAAACAGGCCGTAACGGAGCAGATCATCACACCTTTCACTACAATTTTCGATAATCAGGTTAATAATAAGGCACAATGGATGAAACGCTGGAAAACACCGGCATCGAATTCATGGCTCAGCCGCTATTTTTCGGCGCAAACCGCATCATAGTTTTGAAAGGTTTCTCTGGCAGCTTAGCTTTGCAAACTACTTACTGATACCTGCATGAAAACATTTGGAATGTTTGCCGCGCTTTGTCTTGGAATTTTATTGACGGGATGCGACAAAAATGTTGTTTACAAAGCTTACGAAGATATTGACGACGGACAGTGGTTCATCAAAAACACGCCTTCCTTCAAGGTAGAAATTACAGATACCACGCAGCTTTATAATGTATTTTACCTGGTCCGGAATACGTTGCAGTATCCTTACTATAATTTATACCTGACACGTAAAATTACAGGGCCGGACAGTTCGGTATCGACCAACATGGAAGAAGTCTTTCTTTCCAATGAAATTACCGGCAAGCCGTTCGGGAAAGGTTTAGGCGATTTGTTTGATCATAAAATACCTTTTCTGACCAACCATAAATTCCCCAAATCGGGCACTTATACTTTTACACTTTCCCAATCCATGCGGCAAAATCCTTTACCCTTCGTCATGGGGATTGGTATCAGTGTTGAAAAAGTCGAGAAGTAACAAAAAAGGATTCCCTTAACCGAGAATCCTTTTTTGTTACTGAATGGTTGTATTCGGCGGCGTGCCTTGCTGCCCCTCCGGTTTTTTGCGGGGCCGGTTTTTATAATTCCGATATCGTTTTTTCTGCACTTCTTTTTGCTGGACCATCTTTTTCTGCTCCTCCGCTTTGTCTTCTTCCACTTCATGAACAGGTTCGCCCAGTAAAAAACCATAAGGTTCCAGACTTGGAATAGTATCCAGCACAACTTTTAAAATGGCTGTGACCGGCAATGCGAGGATCAGACCTGATAATCCCCAAAGCTGACCGCCCAAAAACAGTGCCACGATTGCCGCCATCGGGTTCACACTGACTTTGGATCCTACAATATTGGGTGTGATAAAATTCCCTTCAAGAAACTGTACAAAACTCATCACCCCAATGACCCCCAGTGAATACCACGGCGAATCCATGGTGACAATGCTTAATAAAGCAGGAAACAATGACCCGATTAAAATACCGATATAGGGAATCAGGATAAGGAATCCTGCAAGAA
Organism: Dyadobacter diqingensis; assembly: GCF_024220585.1. Lineage (GTDB taxonomy): Bacteria > Bacteroidota > Bacteroidia > Cytophagales > Spirosomataceae > Dyadobacter > Dyadobacter diqingensis. The sequence goes on along the minus strand of NZ_JAMXKF010000003.1, from coordinate 261,728 downwards.
ACCCGAAGAAAATGGCATGCGGGACACCCAGAATCAAAAGCCCGATGCTATTTAAAACGCCAACAATGATGATGACCAAAAATAGTCCTGAAAGATAACTCTGGATCACGCCATATATTTTTTTCAAAAGCGCGTTCAGATCTTCATTCGGCACACTGGCTATGGCTTTATAAAAAAATCTTCTGAAAAAATCGCGATACAGAAGGAAGAAGAAAACGTAGAGCGGCAACAGAATAAAGGTCGAAATAGCGCCGGTGGTCGTCACAAGCGTATTCAGCAATACCGCCCGGCCTTCGCTTAACATATTGATCAGATATTTTTTGGCCTCTGTAACCTGCTGCGTTCTACTCAGGTTCAGATATCTTTCTCCCATCGTCAAAGTCTGGTCCAGAATCACCTCTGCCTTTTCCGTAATTCTTGGAAGTTCTTCCGCGAAACTGCCGATCTGCAACGTTACCACGTACACCAGCACCACAATCACGAAGAAGAAAACCAGGATACTCAGCAAAATGGATACGATACGGGGAACGCGGCGATGTTCCAGCCAAACGCAAACCGGATGAAGAAGTATCGCCAGTAAAACAGAAAATGCCAGCGGGATCAGCGTTTCCCGAAGTACAAAAAGGATATAAACGCCGGCGATCAGGGCTACCAGAATACTGGCCAGCTTCAGGTAAGTGGGTGTTTCCTTATCTTTGTTCGGTACAGAATGTAAAGGATGGTTCATGAATAAGTTAGTGTATCTTTTGTTTGCTTTAAAAACGGTGTTCTGCACCTGCACCCCCGACAAGCGGGCGAATGGATTTGATAAAGTGCGTTCTCATTACAAAATTAGCAAAATAGGCAAGCTTCCTGCTGTCGCTAATGAAAGTTCCGGTATTGCCCGCACGCAAAAAAATTCATTCTGGACGCATAACGACAGCGGCGGGAAACCTGAATTGTATGAAATTGATTCCACAGGCAAGCTTTTATCAACAAAAGTTATTCCAAATGCGCAAAATTCAGACTGGGAAGACCTGGCACAAGACCAGCTCGGAACGCTCTACATCGGCGATTTTGGCAACAACGGCAATACAAAACGTTCGTTAACAGTGTATAAGGTCCCGCCCGGAAATGCCGAAACGGAAAAAATCACCTTTAACTACGCGGATCAAAAAGATTTTCCGCCATCCAGAGACAAGCTTAATTTCGATTGTGAGGCATTTTTTTACCATAAGGATAATCTGTATTTGTTCTCAAAAAACAGAAGTCCGACAAACCATATGGTAAGAATTTACCGGTTACCCACGGAAAAAGGAAATTGTTCCATCGCCCCCATTGACAGTATTGCTATCGGAACGCAGGTTACTTCTGCGGATATCAGTCCGGACGGTAAAACATTTGCCCTGCTGACTTATGGCAAAATCCTGCTTTTCGGAATTGATGACGGAATGATTACATTTAAGAAGCCATTGGGCTGTTTGAAGTTTCCAAAAAAACAGACAGAGGCCTTGATATTTGTAAATAATACCGATATGATTGTAACCAATGAGCAGCGACAAATATTCAGGATTACTTACCGCTGATATTATTTTTTTGTTAACAATGCATTAAAGTAGATAATGTCATAATCACAACAACTAATTTCGAACTGGATTTAACCTGGTAACAATCACATGAGCAGTGCAAAAGCAACCCACTCAGCACCGAAAGTATTAGTAGTTGACGACGATTCAGATATAGTAGAGCTTCTGGAGTACAATCTGGTTAAAGAAGGATATTCTGTTCAAACGGCCTCCAATGGCAAAAGAGCCATCGAAACGGCAAAAACTTTTATCCCGGATCTTATTCTTCTGGACATTATGATGCCGCAGCTTGATGGCATCGAAACCGGCAGAATTTTACGCCAGAACCCCGATATTAAACATACCTACATTCTATTTTTAACAGCGCGTTCAGAAGAATATTCGGAAGTGGCAGCGTTTGAAGTAGGTGCCGACGATTATATCACCAAACCGATTAAACCACGTGCGCTGATGAGCCGTATCAATGCTTTGTTCCGTCGCGAGGCGCAAAAAGCAGATTCGGGCGATCAGATCGAGGTGCTGGATTTGGTTATCAACCGTAAAAATTATACGGTAACGCAAGGCGAAGATAAATCTGTGGTATTGCCTAAAAAGGAATTTGAGCTCTTGTTTTTCCTTGCCCAAACACCTAATAAGGTTTTTAGCCGCGACGAATTGCTGCAAAAGATATGGGGCGCAGACATTTATGTACTGGAACGCACCGTAGACGTACACATTCGGAAGCTACGCGAAAAACTGGGTGACCGTTATATCAAAACTCTGAAAGGTGTGGGTTATATGTTTACAGACGAAGCAGAATAATTTCAATACTATTTTTCTACTTCTGCCTGTTCCTCATCTTCTTTTTTGTCTTTCGGTTTCTTTTTCCTGAAAGCCAGTTTGATATTAACCTGACCATTTTCATCAATGGCCCGAAGATAAATCCTGGACCCTTTCTTTTTCTTCGGGTCGTTGGGATTTAACTGATATGTTGAATCCCTGCGGCTGAGATTGCTCAGCGGAATTGCGATGCTGAGGTCTGTTTTATTTCCAAAACTGTAAATCCCTTCCACAAACAAGGTCATCACATTGGATTCAATTTCCATTTGTTTGATCTCAATTTCCTCTCCTCTTAACACGAGGTCATTTTTTATCGGGGCAAACCGTACCTGTTCCAGATTTCTGTTCTTAAATATCAGCTTCTTCATCTTGAGAAACGGCTCGAAATTAATGATCTGCCCGTTGACAAGATTAAGTTTAACCTCACCGGACATTGTTTTTGGCAACAATGTCACATCGTTTTTCAGATTGGCGGCAAATTTGAATTCCGTATTGAGTTTTCCTTTAAGATTTTGATGCGTAACTGCTTTTTGTCCAAAATTATTAAAGGAATAAAATACCGAATGGACGTCGGCATTGGTCACGCTTCCCGCCAGTTCCAGACGGGGTGGCTCTGTAGAATAAGGATTATGTATGGAGCCGGCAATCTTGAACCCACCCCCAAACGCCCGCATGGAGAAATTATTAAGGCGAACAGAATTGTTCTTGACCGTGATCATTCCCCTTAAATCGTTGGCCGAGAAATTGTAATAAACCAAATGTTTGGAATGAAGTTTTGCTTCCACTTCCATTTGATCAATAACATTGTCAAGAAGATCTGAAAGTTTGAATTTTTTCCTGTTGTATTTTTTACTGGCCGTTCTTTTCCCCACAAAAACCTCCATCCAGTTCATTTTCCAGTTTGGAATATTCACATCGACAGACGCTTTCAGCAATCTTGGTGAACCAAACAGATATGGGATCAGGTTGGTCACCCCCCCTTTAAGATATAGCAAATTATGCCCGTCGTGGAAGTTGAGCTTGGACAATAGAAAATCCTTTTCATCGAAATAAACCTCTGCATTCACTTTTGACAAACGCACTTGTCGCGGCACGTAGTTTAACGACACATTTTCCAGATACGCTCTGCCCGTCAGTTTTCCGTTAAACTGATCTGTTTTAGCATTGTAGAAATTACGTAAGCTACCGTCATAGTGAATTTGAATATAGGCCTCACCACCCTTCATCACATATCTTTTTGGGTCCAGCAATCCATTTACAGCTGCTGAGTCAGCCTTGATCTTACCTCTTATTACGGCCACAGGGTCCGTGATGTTATCAATTTTCAAATCAAAACTAAACGGCAGCGTTTCAAAAAAACCTGCAACCTGCGGTACATTTACCTGCGTGTTGAGTAATCCAGGAGGTTTCGTCTTGTCGGCCTGATTGGTGTAAACGCCCTTGGCTTTCATGTTTTTCAACATGCCAATGGCCAATGGATATTGGAAAGTATCGGTCTCAAAGGCAACATGGACAGACGGCGGCTCATGCGAGAAAATACCTTCCACTTCCACATGCGTATCCACCCTCGTTTTTATACCGATCGAATCAATTGATTTTTCAATTTGTCTGGGAAGTAACTTAACAGCAGTCCCAACCTGAATTTTCTGAGCCGAAAATCCCAAACTGAAATGCGCCGGTTTTTCGCTCAGATCAAATTTTCCGTTAACGCCGATAACATCCTGAGAAGCAACCCGTAGTTCAGAAGAAGGCCGGAGCAGCAGATACCTTTTGCTTTGATTGTAAGAAACCGACAGGTTAGCATATGTTTCCTGCTTAATAAGAAATCCTCCTTTTTCAGGTTTAAAGGTTAATCCTTCAAAAAATATTGGCCCGCTGATATTGGCGTTCCAGGAAGAATCGGAATGGCTTACGCGGTTGGTTACATCCCTGAAAATGGCGCCGAAAGATTTTCCATTTGTAGAATCTGCAAAACGAAAGCCAAAATTGGACAGATGTACCTGCCCCAGTTTATCAATAAGCTGATCAGATTTCCCGGAATCCTTATTCTTTTTTTTATTCTTTTTAGCTCCAAAAACAGATAGATTGGTATAACCGTCCTTCCTCACGAACAAGGTAACTGCCCCATCCTGTAAGACCAGGTTCTGAAGCCGGATAACGCCTTTATAAAAACTTCCTAAATCCAGCGCCACATGGATCATCTTGGCATTCAGAACGTCTTTTTTATGCTCATGATAAAGGCTGTCGCGCAATACCACGTTATACAAAGTAAAATTAAACCCGAAGCCATCCTGAAAAGGCCTGAACCTGAATTGTTCCACATCCAGGGTACCATTGATCTGGTCATTAACCGCAACTTTTACCCTCTCAAATATTTCCTCCTGATTTTTATAAAACCAAAACTCTATTCCGCCAAGAAGCAGGCCGACGAAAAGTGCAAAAATTGCTATGCCTTTTAAGAGTTTTTGAAACATGAAAAATACGGACGGGTTACGATAAAAGTAATATTTTTACACTGAAATTACCATGCCAGTGGTAACCAATACATACTTAACAGACACGATTTTGGATCAATTGGTTTGATCGTATCTGTTGAATAGCAATTAATATGCCAGGAAATGTCCTGTTTTTTGGCCTCCGCTGCGATCTTACTTCCGTCAACATCGGGAATAACAGCAAAAAATGCTAATTTTGCGCACTCTTTTGCAACTCAAAGAGTTATCGTTTTCATAAATATTGTTATAAAATGCTACTGAGCGAACAGGAAATATTGCGCCGCCAAAAGCGCGAAGAACTTATCAAGATGGGGATTGAACCCTATCCTGCCGAAGAATTTGTAGTAAATGTCACTGCTGCTGATATTATAAAGAATTACGAAAACAATAAGATAGATTATAAACACGTCACGATTGCAGGCCGGTTAATGGGTTTCCGCATCATGGGAAGCGCCGCTTTTGCCGAGTTGCAGGATAGTACGGATCGAATTCAATTGTATTTCCGCCGCGACGATCTTTGTCCGGGAGAAGATAAATCGCTGTACAATACCGTTTTCAAAAAATTACTGGATATCGGTGATATCATCGGTGTTACCGGATTTGTATTCACGACGCAGACGGGTGAAATATCTGTCCACGTTCAGGAATTCAAGATATTAAATAAATCGCTTCGTCCGCTGCCTGTTGTAAAACGGGATGAAGACGGCAATATCCACGATGGTTTTACTGACCCGGAATTGCGTTATCGCCAGCGTTATGTTGACCTTATCGTAAACCCGGAAGTACGCCAGATTTTCCAGAAACGTGCGCGTATCATTACGACCATGCGTTCGTACTTTGATTCGAAAAACTGGCTTGAAGTGGAAACTCCGGTTTTGCAAACCATTCACGGCGGTGCTGCGGCGAGACCTTTCGAAACGCATCACAATGCTTTGGACACTGATTTGTTCCTGCGCATCGCAACCGAACTTCACCTGAAAAGACTGATTGTTGGTGGATTTGAAGGAGTTTATGAATTTGGTAAACTATTCCGCAACGAAGGAATGGATCGTACCCATAACCCGGAATTTACAACCGTTGAGTTATACGTTGCCTACAAAGACTACTTGTGGATGATGAATATGACCGAGGAAGTTTTGGAACAGGTTGCACTGGCGGTGAACGGAACAACAAAAGCCAAATTTGGTGATGTTGAACTGGATTTTGCAGGCCCTTATCCAAGACTGAGCATTACTGATGCGATCCACCAATACACTGGACTGAATGTGGAAGCGCTTGATGAAGCAGCAATCCGCGAGCAGTGCCGTGCCTGGGGCATGGAAGTGAACGACAGCATGGGTAAAGGAAAACTGATTGACGAAATTTTTGGTGAGAAAGTGGAAGAACATATCATTCAGCCAACTTTCATCACGGACCATCCTGTTGAAATGTCTCCGTTAACTAAAAAACACCGGGAGAAACCAGGTATGGTGGAGCGTTTCGAACTGTTCGTGAATGGTAAAGAAATCGCTAACGCTTATTCCGAGTTAAATGATCCGATTGAACAACGCGAGCGTTTTGAAGATCAGCTAAAACTGAAAGAACGCGGTGATGACGAAGCCATGGAAATGGACGACGACTTTCTTCGTTCGCTTGAATATGGTATGCCACCTACGTCCGGTATCGGTATTGGTATTGACCGACTTACGATGATGCTTACCAATAATTCGAGTATCCAGGAAGTGATTTTCTTCCCGCAGATGCGTCCTGAGAAGAAGGCTGAAATCGCGAAAGAAGCGGATTATATTGCTGCGAATGTTCCTGCTGTGTGGATTCCTGCGTTGCAGAAAATGAACATCCTTACGATCGAGCAATTGAAAGCGGCAAGCCCAAATAAGATTTTTAATGATCTGGGCGGAATGCGCAAGAAATTAAAGATTGACGAGAAAATGCCAGCCCTTGATGATATCAAAACCTGGGTTGAGTAAACGCAAACGCCATAAAAACAAAAATACCGCAACCTTAAACTGCGGTATTTTTTTGTTCGGACAAGAAATTAAAAAAATTATAATTTTTTAACTTGCACAGCATTTAGTCCTTTTTTCCCTTCAACAACCTCGTATTCAACCTGGTCGTTTTCACGGATAGTAAGTCCTCCCAATCCTGTCACGTGAACAAAGATGTCTCTGTTTGTGTCGTCTTCAACGATGAAGCCGTATCCCTTAGCTTCATTGAAAAATTTTACAGTACCTGTTGGCATAATAGTGGAAATAAAAAAATGAAATAAGTTGAAAATACATAAAGAGTTATTAACGTTTCATTACTAAACCATGATTGTCTTCTACCAAAGAATTGAGGGAGGCTCAACAGATTGACAGAATAAATTTTGGCTATTTTTATCGGGGCATCCCAATAATAATGCAGCGCTAACAATTTCTTCAATCACAAAGAAACAAAAATTGTTCGGAAAACAATTTATTTGCATCAAGAATTTGAAAATTTCCAAGTTAACGGTCAATTTCCGTTAAATTATTGATCTTCGAAAAATCAATTTCTCTTTTGTATATTGCAATGAAAATTGCTAGTTATGAGCTAATTATTCCAGAATCAGGTATGAATCGGTTTCGATATTTCGTAGAGAATCAGATATTTGGTGTTTGTGCACGGATGGGTGAAAAGCTTAATTTCCCGGCTAGCAGCATCCGCCGATACTTTATTTATGCAACTTTTATGACATTCGGGTCCCCGATCATCTTATACCTCGTTCTTGCATTTTGGATGGAAATGCGCCAGAACTGGCGAAGACATAACAGCCCTACGATTTGGGAGTTGTAGGTGGAAACGTAATGCCGGTCAACTGGGCAAAGCGGTGTTTTCTCAACACAAAATATTCCCAGACTATACTCCGGTAATACAAAGGTGCACGGTAATGTGTCCTTTCCGGCTCTTCCTTTAACAATGTGGGAATCAAAGCGTAAAATGCAAAATGTGCCTGGATAATGGCAAAAACGTCCGGCCACGCACCCGTTGCTATAAACCGAACACTGGAAATGCCGTCAAGAATTAATCTGAAAAACAATGTTTTCTTACGCCGGCCTTTCGGCAGATTTTTGAAAAGCATGATCAAATTGTTCCGGTAATTCAGGAAAGTCTTACGCGGATTGGACTTATGCAGCGTACCTCCACCAACATGATAAACAGTTGCGTGAGAACAAAAAGTAATCCGGTAACCCAGATTTAACAAACGCCAGCAAAGATCGATCTCCTCCATATGGGCAAAAAAGCGCTCATCAAAACCGTCTGCTTTGTGAAAAGCCTCAGATCTCACAAATAAACATGCGCCGGTAGCCCAGAAAACGTCTTTTACGTCATCAAACTGGCCAAGATCTTCCTCGCGTGTATCAAATATCCGCCCACGACAAAACGGATAACCAAGGTAGTCCATGTAACCCCCAGCTGCTCCGGCATATTCGAAATGGGTCGGGAGATCGTAAGCACGGATTTTAGGCTGGCATGCGGCGATGTTAACATCCGACTCCATAAAAGTGATTACGGGCTCTATCCAGTCCGGAGTCACTTCGATATCTGAATTCAGCAAAACATAATATTCGGCATCGATCTGGCTCAGCGCCTTGTTATAGCCGCCGGCATATCCCTTGTTTTCAGCGATAACGAGGGTTTTAACGGAGGGGTGCTGACTTTCCAACCATTGCAATGATTGATCTGTTGACCCGTTGTCGGCTACCCAGATTTCATAACCTACCGAATATTTAAGAACAGTAGGGAGAAATTTTTCAAGATAGTGCCTGCCATTATAATTCAGGATAACAATTGCAACAGTTGGAGTCATTCTATTAAAAGGGAATTATTTCATGAATCCCCCTAAATCCAAACCGGGAATATTGGGAAGAACCCCGTCGGTTGCTTTTTGCAAATGTGCTTTTATTTTTGGTTCAATATTTTCAAGCGCTTTGTTGACAGCTGCCACGATCAAATCCTGAAGCATTTCTTTGTCGTCCGGGTTAACCAGGTCTTTATCAATATCCAGTCCGATTAATATTTTCTGTCCGTTGACCGTTGCACGCACCATACCCCCACCCGACTCTGCTGACTCAACAATACCTGATAACTGCTCCTGCGCCTCTTTCATGCGCGACTGAAGGTCTTTCATTTTACCCATGAGACCCATCATGTCTGCCATATTTCCAAACATAACCAAAAAATTATGAAGTGAATTAAAACTTAACCTGAATTATTTTAGAAGCACAAAACTACCGTTTTTTTTCACGGTTTGGTCTAAATTATCAACAATTTCAACGTGCCAGATATAAGCACCCACCGGAGCTTCCTTTCCTTTGATCTTTCCGTCCCACCCCTTTAAAATGTCATTCGAATGAAAAACGACTTCTCCCCAACGGTTAATCACCGACATTTTAAATGTCTTGTACATCTCCGCTTTTACTTCAAAGGTATCATTGTACCCATCGTCATTGGGTGAAAATGCACCAGGCGCAAAAACTTCCGCGTCTCTTTTGTAATTGATGATATTAGAAAAACTCTGAAAACTTCCGCTTTCTGAATCCGCACGAACCTGAAAAGTATAATCTTTGTCGCTTTGTTTACCCAGATCGGGATGATACTGCGTTTTAAGTTTCAGATCCATTTCCATGATGGATCCGCCTGAACCTTTCTGAATCATTGTGTAAGAGGCAATCTCGTCTGTGAAAGGCTTCTCTATAGTCCAGATTAACAACGGAGCTTCATTCTTAAATAAAATAGAGCACACAGGTTCAGACGGAGGTGATTTCTGCCCACATGCATTTTCATAAATTAACCGGTAACAGTAGGAATGATTGTCTGCTTTTACATTAAAATCTTCAAAAACCGTCTCTCCATACAGCGTGTTAACCTTTTTGTAATTAGCTTTTTCATCAACCCCTCTTTCAATTACAATAGAGTAATTGGTTTTCGAGCCTGCACCTGGCAAGTTTGCGGTTAACTGGATCAAATCATTTGCATTTACCGTGACATAGGCTTCCGTTATGGTTTTGGGAGACGACAGGCTAGTGCTGATACTTACCGGCGCTGATGTCGAAGTAATCGTTTTTGTCACCGCAACAATCGAATACTCGTAATTATCACCGCACTGAACATCATCGTCTTCAAAAGAAGTCGTTTTTATATCCGTAAACGATTTTAAAACAACACCATCTTTCATCAAGCGATATTCCTGAAAATCAATTGCGTCGGGATATTCATTCCAGGAAATCGCATTTTTTTCATCTGCCGAGCTGCCTTTTAACACCATGCTGGAAACAATTTCACTATCTTGCTTACCTCCGCACAAATCTTTCGAAGCAAGTTTCACCTTGTATACCTGAGTGGTGTTAAGATTAGCGATCCTGTAAAATTGAGTCCCGCCCGAAGTTCTTGTTCCGCCAAGAACATAATTGGTTCCGCCATCATTACTTGACATAATGTCCGTTGCAATGGAAGTAAGTCCTTCATAGGAAACTTCAAGATTCCCGTTGCCTTTCATCTCAACACTTTTAATTTGAATATTTTTAAGAAGAGGCTGTTGAAAAACAACTGTCACTCTTTGCTCCAAACCTTCCGCACATGCAGAACCAGTGGCATGAATACCTTTTATTCGTATGACTGGTGGAGTTCCTGTGATGTTCTTGTAATTGTGATCCAGCGTCATTGAATTACCCTTGCTCCAGATATCTTTTTCGTTATCTCCCCAATTTATTTCAACATGATTATACGCTTGTATAATTCTGCTATCTTCCAGTGTAAGTTTCACACTCCCACCACCGCAAGAAGTTACTCCTGCATTAATTCTGATAGTCTCATATACTTTTACCTGTTCACAATGAGTCACCTCCCTACCATTTACATTGGCATTTTGTAGAACACGAAAATCGCCTGCAACGGAATAAAAAAAATCTTTCGGGTCCTTAATTGTAATGGGGTTCTCGGACTTCCCGTCATAATCGTAGGCGTAGTACAACGAAGTCCCTCCGATTTTATTAATAATCTGAACCGTCAGAGGTGCACACCCGGCCGCAGGATTAAGTTCGAAACCTCCTCCACCTTTATCACACAAACCCTGTCCAAAAACAGGATTAATGTAACACTTGATTTGTATTAGTAGCAAAATAAACAGTATCAGTTTTTTCATAAGTGTGCATAGCAATTTGCAATAAACAACCCTCTAACAGGCACTTATCACAATGGGGGGTTTACATTTGGTTTTCTTCAAAAACGAGTCAAAGTTAAAATTTTTCAGAATTAACAGGCTCACTTTCAAGTGCAAATATATTAAAATCCAGTAAACGGCTGGTTACCTTATCAAAAGGACTGTTCCGCTTTTGGCAAACGGCTGATCGTAAACATCTATGATTTCAGTTTTATAGGTATAATAACCCGCAGGAGCGTCTACTCCTTTAATCTTTCCATCCCAGGCATCAGTCATATCATCCGATTGAAAAACAACTTGTCCCCACCGGTTGAAAACCGATATTTTAAATGAGCTGACAAAAACTCCTTTCACTTCCAGCAAATCATTATGCGTATCGCCATTGGGTGTGAACGCATCAGGGATGAGAATTACCGGTTTACGATCATAACGGACCAGGTTGGAAAAGCTCAGCAAATTCCCGCTTTTGGCGTGCGCACGAATCTGAAACGAATAGTCGGCGTTGACCAGGTTGTTAAGATCCAGATCATAGGAGGTGTCCAGCCCTACGGGCAATCCGGCGGTTCCGGCGTTGGCATCGGTTTGAATGACATCATACGAATCCAGCCCTTCTGTGAAAGGGTTAGCATCATTCCAGGTGAGGCTAGTCGGCGTCTGCCGCAATAAAATGGTACATACCGGATCGCTGAACTCAGACCGTAACGGGCATGAATTTTCGTAACTAAACCGGTAACAATAGGAAGTACCGCTCGTATTTACACCCTTATCTTCAAAATGAATGACCTGATTTTGCACACCCGAAACCTGTTTAAAATCAGCACTTCCCTGTTCTGCCCGCTCCACAATAAGGTTATAAGTACCTGTTAACCCCTTTCCTTCCAGCACAACATCAGCAGCGACCATGTTGCCGGCCTCAACCGTCACACTGGCCTTCGTTATTTTTTCCGGTGCAGATGTCGTTGTTTTTACTGTTTTGGCAGCAGAAAATGAACGTGCCAGACTTGTCAATGCCACAATCTGATAGACATACTCTTTGTTACAGTCCAGGTCTTTGTCGGTCCATTTGACCTCATCGACGGACTGAAAGCTCTTGATCACGACATCATCGCGTAAAAGGTTATAAGCTGCAAATTCCGATTTATTGGCATATTGGTTCCATTCCAGTTCAATCTCACCTTCCAGTGCAGTGGCTTTAAGCACCATTGTCCCCACCTCCCGGCTGTCTTTTTTTCCTCCGCAGTTCTCTGACACCAGCTTGACCGTATATTGATTTTCCGGATTCAGATTTTTGTCAATCGTTAAGTTTCCGGGCTGTTTTTGACTTCTGATAATGTCAGTCGTTTTAAAAACACCATTGTCCCCGTAAAAAATTTCCGTCGATACACCATCCAAACCCTCATAAAGCAATGCGATCCTCCCATCCTGCTGCATTTCCACACGCTTGATCTGGATTGCTTCCACCGAGTTATCGGCATTCTCCGGCGTTAAAATATTGATGTCGCCTGAACACGACGCCGTATATTTTCCCTGAACAGTAATATTGGGTATGGCATCAAAATACGCCTGATTAACCGTCAGCGCTTCTCCCTTTTTCCACACCTTGGTTCCCCAGGCCGGGCCCCAGTTTATTTCAATGTAATCGTAAGCTTGTGTTATTTCGTCATCAGCGATGGTAACCAGGGCATAGGTCCCGCAGGAAATCTTGAGTGTGGCATTGACTTTCCGGTTTTCAAGGACTTTTACCTGTTTGCATAATGAAAAACCTGTGCCGTTTGCGCTCCCCAATTGTAAGATCGTATAGGTACCAAGCTTGGTGTATGTATGAGTATTAACGGTTGGTGCTTTGTCCGGACTCGTGGATATATCATAATCCATGATGTATCCAACACTCTGCGCTCCTGCAACTTTATTTTGTAAGTCCACAGTTAAGCTGCCACACCCCTGATAAGTTGGTAGTATATCAAAAGCTCCGCCTCCTGTATCGCAGTAACCTCCTTTAACAACAGGAGCCTGGCCCAGCGCGGAAAAACACTGAAATAAATAAAGCCCAAAAAGTAACAAAAGTAGTTTTACCCTCATGAAGTATGATCTAAAGTAAATTAGGACACATATAAACCTTGAAATGACCTACTTTGAAACCCATCTGAAAATTCGATTGTTCACTTAAAGAAGGTTCAAAATTAAAACATTTCAACATTAAGACCGTACCTTTATATTCTAAAACGTGTTTTCCAGTAAAACTATTTTTTGTCTACCCGAATAATGAATAATAATAGTAATCCCATAGTATTAGATTCGATTGAAGAAGCCATTGAGGCCATCAAAAACGGCGAAATGATCATCGTGGTGGATGATGAAGATCGTGAAAATGAAGGCGATTTTATTTGCGCTGCCGAACTGGTTACTCCCGAAATAGTGAATTTCATGGCAAGAGAAGGCCGTGGATTGATTTGCGTTCCGATTACAGAAGAGCGTTGCGCCGAACTGGAACTGGACATGATGGTGGGCAATAACACTGCACTTCATGAGACAGCCTTCACCGTGTCTGTTGATTTGTTAGGTCATGGTTGTACAACGGGTATTTCCGCAAGCGACCGTGCAAAGACTATCCAGGCACTGGTTAATTCGGAAACACGTCCCGAAGACCTGGGTCGGCCGGGACATATCTTCCCATTGAAAGCAAAAAAAGGAGGCGTACTTCGCCGTACCGGACATACGGAAGCGGCTATCGATTTCCCTCGTCTGGCCGGGTTATCGCCAGCTGGCGTTCTGGTTGAGATCCTGAATGAGGATGGTTCAATGGCCCGTTTGCCTCAGTTGCGTGAAATCGCAAATCGTCTGAACCTGAAACTGGTCAGCATCAAAGACCTTATCGAATATCGTCTTCGGAAAGAATCGTTGATTAAAAGAGAAATTGGTGTAGATATGCCCACGCAATGGGGCCATTTTGACCTGATCGCTTATCGGCAGATTAACACCGGAGATTTACATCTGGCCTTGGTAAAAGGCACCTGGGAAAAAGATGAGCCAGTTTTGGTTCGTGTTCACTCTTCCTGTATGACCGGAGATATCTTTGGCTCGTGCCGTTGCGATTGTGGCCCTCAGCTACACGCAGCCATGGATTTGGTAGACAAAGCCGGAAAAGGAGTGGTCGTTTATATGAACCAGGAAGGAAGGGGTATCGGTTTATTGAATAAACTAAAAGCCTACAAACTTCAGGAAATGGGACGCGACACCGTGGAAGCAAATCTGGAACTGGGTTTTTCAAGCGATGAACGTGATTACGGCGTTGGCGCACAGATTCTTCGCGACCTTGATATTACCAAAATAAAATTGATTACCAACAATCCAAAGAAACGCGCCGGACTGATCGGTTATGGCCTGGAAATTGTTGATTCTGTTTCCATTGAAATCCCGTCAAATCCATACAACGAAAAATATCTGATCACCAAACGTGATAAGATGGGTCACAATTTGAGCAACCTAACTTTCCCGGGAAATCAGGCATGACACAGGTTCAGCTTGTCGCAACAGAAACCGACATTCTAAAATGCCGCAGTGCCATTCAGGCGCTGCGGCCTTCTTTAACGGACGAGCTATATCCGGACGCCGTTCAGAAAACACTGGCAGACAAAAGGCAAATTATCTTTATTGAAGAAGACGGACAAGCTGCCGCAGTCGCCGTTTTTGAAACGGGTTATAACCTGTTCCGCGGAAAATATATTTACATCGACGATCTTTCCACACTTCCACAGCATCGGGGAAAAGGATATGCGGGTGTTTTGCTCGACTGGATCTCTGATTTTGCGCAAAAGGGGGAGTATCAGGAAATCCACCTTGATTCCGGCGTGAATGTGAACAGAACCAATGCACACCGCCTTTATCTCAACAAACGTTTCCAGATCACCAGCCTGCATTTCGTGGCAAATGTCTGAATGGTTTGATTTTTTCAACCCTTTGTACGAATTTTGGCACGGTTTAATCTGAAAATGATTGCCCGAATTCATTCATCAACACACGGTAAACCCGGTCAAAATTATATTAATGAATATCCATCAGGTTTTTGAAGCATTCAATTCTTTACGCGTACTGGTCATTGGCGACGTTATGCTCGACTCTTATGTTTGGGGGAAAGTAGAACGTATTTCACCGGAAGCGCCTGTTCCGGTGGTTAATGTAAGTCACCGAGAATACCGCCTGGGTGGCGCCGGAAACGTGCTTTTGAACGTGCAGGCCCTGGGTGCGGAAGCGATAATCTGCTCAGTGATAGGAACGGATACCTCCGGCGATGCCTTGAAAAACAGTCTGATTGAAAAAGGGTTAAACTGTGAGGGCCTGATCCGCAGCGAAAGCAGAATCACGACGATCAAGGAACGCATCATTGCCGGATCTCAGCAGGTGGTCCGTATTGATACAGAAACAGACAAACCGATATCCGGAGCAGAAAAGGACAGACTCGTCGCCAAAGCCAAAGAACTGATTCCATCCTGTCATGTCATTATTTTTGAGGATTATGACAAAGGTGTCCTGACAGCAGAATCGATTGCTGAGATAACTGAATTTGCCAATTTACACAACGTACCGACGGTCGTTGATCCTAAGAAGCGTAATTTCCTTGCCTATAACAACGTAACACTTTTCAAACCAAACCTGAAAGAACTCCGTGAGGGTCTGAAGGTGGAATTCAATGTGGATAACCCTGCCGAATTGCAGGCCACCGTGGAGCAATTGAAAAATACGCTGGGGGCCAAGGGCGCATTGATCACGCTTTCGGAAAGAGGCGTCTACATTGATTTCAAAGAAGAAATACACAAACTTCCTGCTCATATCCGCCACATCGCCGACGTTTCGGGTGCAGGTGACACGGTTATCAGTATCGCTGCCTGCTGCGTAGCGCTCGGGCTCCCGCCGCATTCGATCGCCGGGATTTCCAACCTCGGTGGTGGACTGGTCTGCGAACTCGTAGGCGTTGTCCCGATTGATAAGGCACTTTTGAAGGCAGAAGCAGAAAAGGAAGGACTGATTTAGTCTTTCAGCATCATATGGAAAAGGGATCGACAAGCTTAACGGCTATCGATCCCTTTTTTATTTTCTGGTAAAACGCATCATGGCAATATCACCGCTGATGAAATTCAACGTGTTGCCATCACTGACTGCATACGTGTTAACTTTTTTAAGGCTTTCTGTAAAAACGCTCTCCCCTTCTCCCTGACACATCATTCTGGTCATCGCATAAGGATCCCTGAAACTGATTTTGTGCCCGTCTACATTTAACTTTCCGGAAAAGGAATTACAGCCCGTATTCCCGCTAAACCTGTTTTCTTTTATTTCAAAAGTGATCTCAGGTTTTTTGCCGGCGTACAATTCATCAAAAGATTTTCCCGGTGCCATCAGATAATTGAGGACCCAGGTGCCTTCCAGCGACTCAACCGGTGAGACAGCGGCGGCAGGTTTTGCACTCATTTTGCTGTTTTTACAGGATGACAAAAAACTTAAACAAATCAATGCTGCGATAAGAATTTTTCTCATACATTTTGTGATAAAGGGTTTATCAGCGTAATGATTTAACTTTAAAACCAGCAAACTGACCAAATAAATATAGAAAAATTAAGATCGACAGACAAAAATTACCAGTTAATTCCGCCGCCGCCAATGCCCATTTTATTTGTAAATCTGCTGGACAATTTCGACCTGCTTGTGATGTAGCGGATACTGGCTCCAATGTACGGCGTTGTCCCGGGCGTATAAGCTGTCAGCGTTTCTCTTGCACTGTTAAAAGTTTTCAGCTGGCGGAACGTCGTTACACCTGCTTCCAAAGAGATATTAATCGCTGTAAATAAATGCGCATTTGCGGAAACACCCAGTTTTATCTGCCGGTAATTTTCCCTTCTCAACATTTTTTCTTCTGGTGTCTGAATCTGAAATCCTCCGCTATAACCATTTAAACCAGCCATCATATCCACATTAAACCAGCCCGTTGCGCGGTAATTCACATTCGCCATAAACGGTAGCAAAGCTGAAACACGCCAGTCTTTGCCAAAACGTTTGTTCACTCCGAATACCGGCACAAAGCGCAGTTTTTGATTGTATGCTAAAATCGATCCGTACATAATCTGCGTATGCAATCCCAGAATATGCATCCGGGCAGCGCCTCCCCAAAAAAATGGCTGCGGAGTAAAAAACGTCTCGTTACTTTCGGTCATGCCCAGCCCCCCGCCATACACCCAAAGCCGGTCTTTGATACTGGCCTGCAATCTGATCACGCCCAGGGAAAGTGTTTTATAACCATTACTTGGAATATTTTTACCGTCAACCGTTGGCTGAATTTGGGTAAACTGAGTTAGCAAAACCGTGTGCACAGCCCGCAGATCAAACTTTTTTCTCAGACTGTAACCCAGCTGGACTTCGCTTTGGAGGGGGATAATTCCGAAAAATCCACTCCGGGTCACACCATAATCTTTCCCGGTTCCGCCGCCAAGATTTGACGGCACATTGTAGTCTGCTTTTAAAGTTAAGTTGGGGTAAAAAAGCCGGCTCAATGCAAAGTGCTGAGCCTGAACCGAAGAAACGGCCGTAAAAAGTAAGCCGAAAAATAAATGTCCGGAAATTTTCATGCGATGGTTCGGGGTGAGATTGTCGGCAAATAACGAGAAACAAGTTTCGGTATTGTATACGGCGCCTCACCAGGCCCGTCACTTATTCTTTCGGTCGTACTTTGAGAAGTCGGTATTTTTTACTCTTTTTTCAAATTCTTCATAAGACATAAAAAGCGGTGCATTATCCAGATAAGAGCCCTAATAAATGATTTTCTCAATGGATAATGATCTTTTGGAAGCAAGCTCGTACAGCATTTTGTCCAATTTACTTGCTTCGCCACTGCTGCTACCAGCATGGAACGGAGTTCCATTGATAAAAATTGCTCTATCCTTTGGCAAATAATAAGCCACCCAAATCGATTCAAATTCATCTTTCCTGACCGGATTAAGAATTAAAGTCTCAACATCAGCCGTCTTAAAATCAGCATCGAAAGTCGTTAAGAGTCCTTCCTTACGCAAAACCTGACGGGTCGAATCTTCCCGGGGACTTTCGTATGCCCGGATTTTCTCTTCCGCAAAAAAGCCAGTTCCGATTGGAGCATAATAATGCGTTTTCCCGGAGAAGAAAGCGGAAAGTGAAAGCACTCCGGAAAGCCGGTCAAGATTGAAAATATTCCGGACTTGGGTATTGGGAAATTTCTCCTTCAACGCAGACAAATACTTCTCATTCGACAGGTCAATATTTGAAAGTGTAGCAAACAAGGATATGCCCTCGGTCTCAGTCACTTTCAGCAAGGATCGTTCGTTTAGGACTTTCCGGCTTACTTCCAGTACATATAAGTCCTTACCAATTTCAGAAATATTATATTTCACCCGGTCATACTCAGAAGGTTCTGCGGCAAAAGTCGATGGGGCAAACGGTTTATTAATACTAACCCATTCCATTTTTTTTCTAATCGTAAATTCATTTTGGCTGTTGGCTTCCTCTATTTCATTCGGAACCCAAAAGCCTTCCTTCTTTTCAAATTGTTTATAATAAATGATGTCTTTGTAATAAACCGGCCCGCGACCGATTAAAGGATCCGTATCTACCTGCATAATAAATAATTTGCTTAACATATTGCTTTGCCCGTCGAAGTAAACGTCGAGCCATTTCACACCAACTCTAACCTGTACCACATGATAATCAAGGCCTTCAAAAGTCACTGCCCCGGTATAATTCAGTTCGGATGTGTCCATGGCCATGAGCTGAAGTATGGCTACCGGGTTATTTTTAAGATGATAAAAAGCATTTGCGTTCGGATCCAGAGCATATACCGTTCGGCTGGTGTCTGGCCTTCCCTTCAACTGGTTTGGCCTTAAAATGGTTGTGGCTGCAATCTTCGATGTAAGATCAAAATCGTATTTTTCCTTTTGCCCTTCATGTAGCTCATTAAAAAAACTATACATAGATTTTTCCGTTTCCGCCTTTTGTATCTCCATCTCCCTCCGCATTGAATCCAACATCGTCAGCATTAATGAGTCTATCAGTGAAAGCCACGGATTGGTCTGGACAAGGCCTGGGTTTGCCGTTCCCGGCTTATCGTACGTAATATTCAAAGCATACTGACTTAACACTTTCCCTCCCGTATGAACTTTCAATGCACGGTTTACAATTTCCCGCGCCCCCAATTTTTGTCCATTGCAGTAATATCCCGAAAACAAAACAAGTATAAAAACTAGTACTAAATGCTTCATTGCGTGTATAGTTAAAGTGATCGGTTACAAATACTTCAAAACAAACATAATCAATTTAAAAATCTTATGAAGCAGTCGTTACTATTCTTAATATTGCTGATTTCCTTCACGATCCGGGCACAAACTGGCGAGCCTACGTACGCCGAAAAACTGGGTTACCCGAAGGGCAAAAAAGTATTGATCATCCATGTGGATGATGTCGGCATGTCCTATGAATCCAACCAGGGTGCGATCAGGGCGATTAAAGAAGGGGTTGCCAATTCTTTAAGTGTGATGATGCCCTGTGGCTGGGTACCGGGTTTTGTACATTATCTGAAAGAAAATCCTGACATAGACGCGGGGCTTCATTTGACATTAACCTCGGAGTGGAAAGATTATCGCTGGGGGCCCCTGGCAGGGAAAAATCAGGTCAAAGGTTTGGTTGACTCCGAAGGAGCCATGTGGAGAGGCGTTTCCGATGTAGTAAAAAATGCCTCGCCCGATGAAGTTGAAAAGGAAATCAGGGCACAGCTGGACCGTGCCAGAACCATGGGTTTTACGCCAACGCACCTGGATTCGCACATGGGAACGCTTTTCGCCACACCTGAATTTTTACAGCGTTATTTAAAGGTCGGGATGGAAGAAAAAATCCCGGTGATGTTTCCCGGAGGGCATAACACGGTGGTGCAGCAACAGGAAAAAATAATTGCAGATCAGCTTGCGATGACACAAATGGTAGGAAAACAACTCTGGAATGCCGGTTTACCCGTTTTGGACGATCTTGAAAATTCCAGTTATGGATGGAAAGGCCCTGAGTCCGGCGATAAGTCTGAGAAAGCACTTCAAAAATATAAGACAGAAAAGTATATCAACGCCATCAAAAACATCAAACCAGGCCTGACCATGGTGATCATGCACTGTACGATCCATACGGAGGTATTCCCGAAAATTTCGGACTCATACCCGACCCGTGAAGGGGATTTTCTGGCCATGATTGATCCCGAACTTAGAAAATATATTGAGAAAGAAGGCATTGTCCTGACAACATGGAGAGAAGCCATGCAGCGCCGTCAGAAAATCAAATAGTAATTATACTGTGCCGGATCACGGCTTTCTGCGTTTCGGCATGGTATATCAGGTCTTTAACAACTTATTCATTTTCAACAGCCTTTTTATCCAGGTGGAAATAAACCATTTCATAAAAGTCCACCGGTAAAAATGGCTTTACCAGATACCCTGTGAAACCGTTTGACAGCGCTCTCTCTTTTTCATCTTCAAAAGTGGAAGCGGTCAGCGCTACGATGGGGACGGTATAACCTTCTGCCCGCATCAGGATCGTAGATTCAAAACCGTCCATAACCGGCATTCGGAGATCCATCAGCACGAGATCGTAGTCTTCCGAGGCCTTGAATTTATCCAATGCTTCCTGGCCGTTTTCTGCGGTTTCAAAACTGATATTCTTACGTTTGAGCAGTGTCGTAGCCAATAGCAAATTGGTGTAGTTGTCATCAACCACCAGTACTTTTGCATCCGGATATGAGGCCTGCTTTGCTTCAACAATCTGTTTCCCGTTATTTAACGGCTGACTGGAATAGGAAAAATTAATTTCGAACGAGAACTCCGAGCCTTTATCCGCAGTACTATGGAGATTAATTTCACTTTCAAAAAGTCTCAAAATTTCCTTCGTAATCGCGAGCCCCAAGCCAGAGCCACCGTATTGCCGGTCACCGGAGGTATGCGCCTGCGTGAACAGCTCGAAAATCGAATCTTGTTTATCGGCAGGGATGCCAATTCCTGTATCGCTTATTTTAAAATAAAGTCCAATTTCTTGTTCATTCCTCGTTAGCTCACTCACCTTTAAGGTTACCGAGCCCTTATCCGTAAATTTAATGGCGTTGTGAATCAGATTCGTGATCACCTGATTTAATCTTCCCTGATCGCCCAGTAACTGAGGCGGCAACGAATTTTCAATATCAAAAATCAGTTCGAGACGTTTCTCTCTGGCTTTTGGAATAAAGGTCTTTTCAAGATTCCTGAATAACAGAACCGGGTCAAAGGGGCTTGAATCCAGCTTGACATGGTTGGAATTGATTTTGTTAAAATCCATAATGTCGTTGACGACCGTCATCAAATGATTGGATGAAAAAAGCAGCGTCTGTATCATTTCTTTCTGAAAATCACTCCGTAATTCCTCTTTCAGCAATAAATGCACGATACCTACAATACCATTCAAAGGCGTGCGGATTTCGTGACTCATCATGGAAAGAAAATCTGTTTTGGCGCGGGTTGCTTCTTCTGTAATGAGGATATGTTTTTCTAACAATTCATTCTTTTCCCGAAGTGTATACTGATAATAAAACGCCCGCTTATCGCTGGTATACTTGATATGCATGATAAACGGGAACAATAATTGTCCCAGAAAAAGAAAAAAACCGCCCTCTTTTATAAACTGTCCCAGTGCCTCCGGTTGAAGCCAGTAAAGAGCTGATGGAAAAAGCAAAAAGACAAGAATTGTACAAATAATCGATTCCCTGGCAGGCCAGCGCAAAACGATTGTGATAAATATCAATGCCAGCGTCATGTTAAAACTGGCCCTGTCATACGACGCATGGGGTATCGTCGCCAGAATCCAGGCGTGAAAAATGATGACGGTCAAAAACGTGTAAAACGCAACGCGCTGGCTTGAAAGCTTATTTAGAAAATGAAAAACCATTAAGGCGATCATTACTGCGCTTCCTAAAAGCTGTATCTGAAGGATTTTCGAAAAGAGCGGATTGTTGTTCAGGTAATAAAGAAGAGAAGTTGCCGGGTAGCCAATGATATGAGCAATGCAAAAAGCCCGATTTCCCCACTGAGATTTAATATCGTGCTCCGCCTTCCAAATGTCATTAAAACGACTTGAATATACTACCTTATCCAAACTGAATTTTCACCTTTTATCGTTGAGTGTTCCAATATACAATTAAAACAATTCTGTGTCTCCCTCGATATCAGAATTCCTTTAGATAAGGTGGTTAAATCTGTACAGGTTAAATCTGCCGACTTTCCCAGATACGCTGCAATTCCTCCACATCAGCCAAATCCTTATTTCTCCCGGTTGCCCTTTTCTCTGTAATCAGATCACCGAGCTGAATGACCGGAAACGGAATGCCATCCAGGTCTGCCTGTAAAGCCCGATTGTAACACGCATCAAAATCAGTTTCACCAAATGCTTTTAAAGAATGTCCCAAATCCAGTTCAAACCCTGACATTCCAAAACGAACCGAGGTATAACCGAAAATAAGTGGCATATTTAACAGTAAATTACTGCCAACAACCTCGTTTTCAGATAAAGCATGGATCAGTGCGTTGGTATTTTCCTCTCCGCTTTTTATCCATAAATCCATATCCTGCGTCGTGCGGATATGTCCATGAACAACTCCTGCCATTCCACCAATAAGGAGATATTTTACCTCAAAACGGTTTAGACTTTTCAACAACTGCTGTACATCCTCACTACTGATATCCATACAAAGTGCCTTTTTATTAAGCGGATTCGAACGATATAACTTTCCTGCCAGTCGGTTCAGTCGACTGAAAGATTCTATATTTTCTAAATACTGCGATTTTGTATGGAAGTCACTATTAGACATGTTTTTAAGAGCTGGTTATGACATAAAGTTACAATGAATATATACGAAAATGTATAAGGTAATATACATTTTCGTATAAGTCTGAATGATCCAATAAGCCTCTGAAAACAAAAACCCCGGCAGACCAAAGTCTACCAGGGTTTTATATTCGTTATGACCAAAAGCTAATCGCTAAAAGCCAACTGCTAAATCCTACAAATCGATTGCTTCACCGTAAGCAGCCTCAGTTGCTCCTTTCAAAGCTTCTGACATGGTTGGGTGCGGGTGAATAGAACGCATGATTTCATGCGCGGTAGTTTCCAGTTTACGGGCTACTACAACCTCAGCGATCATTTCTGTTACGTTGGTACCAATCATGTGGGCTCCAAGGAACTCGCCATATTTGGCATCAAAAATAACTTTTACGAAACCATCCGTAGCCCCGGCAGCCGTAGCTTTACCAGATGCTTTGAACGGGAATTTACCCACTTTGATATCGTAACCAGCTTCTTTGGCTTTCTTTTCAGTGAAACCAACAGAAGCGATTTCAGGCTGGCAATACGTACAACCCGGAATGTTTCCATAATCCAAAGCTTCCGTTTTGTGGCCTGCGATTTTCTCTGCGCAGATAATCCCCTCAGCCGTAGCAACGTGTGCCAAAGCCGGGCCAGGCGTACAGTCACCGATTGCATAGAAACCCGGAACGTTGGTTTCGTACCATTCGTTAACAGCAATTTTACCTTTATCTGTTTTGATACCTGTTTCTTCTAAACCGATATTTTCGATGTTTGAAACAATACCAGCTGCTGAAAGCACCACGTCTACTTCAAAAGTTTTATCTCCTGTTGGTGTTTTTACAGAAACAACACAGCCGCTTCCGCTTGTATCCACCTTCTCCACTGAAGAGTTAACATAGGTATCGACGCCCAGCTTTTTGTATTGCTTTGCAATTTCTTTTGAAACGTCTTCGTCTTCAACAGGAACCAGGTTTGGAAGGAATTCAACAACAGTAACTTTCGTACCCATTGTTGCATACACATAAGCAAATTCCATTCCGATTGCACCAGAACCTACAACCAAAAGGCTTTTTGGCTGCTTTTCAAGGCTCATTGCTTTACGGTATTCAATTACTTTCTGACCGTCGATTTTGATATTTGGCAATTCACGCGCACGGGCACCCGTTGCGATGATAACTCCTTTGCCAGCTGTGTAATCAGTTTTCTTGCCGTCCTTATCAGTAACTTCAACTGTTTTTACACCTTTTACTTTACCAGCTCCCATGATGACGTCGATCTTATTCTTCTTCATCAAAAAGGCAACTCCTTTGCTCATGCTGTCTGCAACACCACGGCTACGTTTGATCACGCCTCCGAAATCAGCAGAAGATTCGCCTACGTTGATCCCGTAGTCTTTCGCATGTTTAATGTATTCAAATACCTGCGCACTTTTAAGAAGGGCTTTGGTTGGAATACAGCCCCAGTTAAGGCAAATTCCACCTAAAAGTTCTTTTTCTACAATTGCTACTTTCAATCCTAATTGCGAAGCACGGATAGCTGCCGGATATCCGCCAGGACCGCTACCAACGACAATCACGTCATACGTTTGAGCCATTTTCTAGTATTTTTATTTGAAAGAAATGGGTTGACAAAAATTTCATGCAAAGGTACGACGATTTGCCGGAAACCCTACATGTAAACTGCTACGTATTTATGTGAAACTGACACTAATCGCGAATTGTTATACCTTTGTATTACCGGCAATAATAGTGATTCACATTTGGAGCCGCAAAATTTCAAATTTTTTCAACTATAAATTCAAAAAATTCAATGACACTTGATCAATTGAAAGACTTGAAGGCCCGTGTAGAGGCTTTGGGGAGGTATCTTTGACTACGCTAACCGAAAAAAACAGCTAGACGACCTTGAACAACAAACTTCTCAGCCGGAATTCTGGAGTGATTCGGAACGTGCCGAGAAAACAATGAAGGAAATTCGTGGATTGAAATTCTGGACCACAGGGTATGAGGAACTTTCAAGACTACGCGATGACCTGGATACGATCTGGGAATTTTATGACGCAAGCGAAGCTACCGAAGAAGAGGTAGACGAAGAAGGCAAAAAGCTGGAAGCGAAGCTTGACGAAATCGAATTCCGTAAAATGATGGGCGAAGAGGGCGACGAACTTCCGGCCGTTATTGAAATAAACTCTGGTGCCGGTGGTACCGAGTCGCAGGACTGGGCTTCGATGCTCATGCGGATGTACATCATGTGGGCTGAGAAAAATGGCTACAAAGTACGCGAAGTGGATTTGCAGGATGGTGATGTGGCTGGTGTAAAATCGGTAACATTGGAAATTTCCGGTGAGTATGCTTATGGTAATTTGAAGTCGGAAAATGGCGTTCACCGTCTGGTGCGCATTTCTCCTTTTGATTCCAACGCCCGCCGTCATACATCGTTTACCTCGGTTTATGTATATCCATTGGCGGACGATAACATTGAAATTGACGTCAACCTGGCCGATATTACCTGGGATACGTACCGTTCCGGTGGTGCAGGAGGGCAAAATGTGAACAAGGTAGAAACGGCAGTTCGTCTGCATCACAAACCTTCGGGCATCATTATCGCCTGTCAGCAGGAACGTTCACAGCTGATGAACAAAGAAGTTGCGATCCGTTTATTGAAATCACGTCTTTATCAGATCGAGCTTGAAAAACGTAACGCAGCGCGTGCAGAGGTAGAAGCATCCAAACGTAAAATCGAATGGGGCTCTCAAATCCGCAGTTACGTACTGGACGACCGCCGCGTAAAAGATCACCGCACGGATCATCAGACTTCTAACACCGATGCCGTTTTGAATGGTGAGATTAATGACTTTATTAAGGCTTACTTGATGGAGTATTAATAAATATTGAATTAAAGGAAACCTCCAGACATTATTCAATCACTGGATTTGTTTGGAGGTTTTGTTTATATTTATAAAAAAAAGCTATGACTGGCATTCGATATATAACCGATGAAAAAGGTCAAAAAACTGACCTTATTATTTCTTTGGAAGAACACGGACAAATTGTCGAGGACTTATTAGATGCGTTATTAGTTGAAGAACGGAAAACAGAGGATTCAATACCTTTCGATACGTTTGTAAACCAGTTAACCGCTGAGGGTAAATTCGATGCATAAAGTTTATCAATTAATTATCACAAACTCCGCTCAAAAGGAAATTCGTAACCTTCAAAAAACAGAAGTACAAAAAATAATTCCTGCAATTCAATCACTGTCCGAAAATCCTCGTCCTCCAGGTTGTAAAAAATTAGTGTCTGTAAACAATATTTACAGAATAAGAATTGGAAATTATCGTGTTCTTTATTCCATAGACGATCTAATACGAATTGTAGAAATTTCCGGGGTCAAACATCGCAGGGAAGCTTATGAGTGATTCCAGCAAAGAAATCCTGTACACTCATCAACTCGGCCACGGCCCCAATATCCTTCTCGCCTTCCATGGCATTGGCCAAACTGGCTTAACCTGTTTTGAATCCTTTGCAGAATTGCTAGGCGACCAATACACTATTTATGCATTCGACCTGTTTTTTCACGGACACAGCAAAGGAGTTCACGGAAATGATGATTTTTCAGATCAGGATATCGTCACTAAACCCTTGTGGAAAAGTCTGATTTCTGAATTTTTACAACAAAAAAACATTAATCGATTTGATATCGTGGCGTTCAGTATGGGTGGCAGATTTGCCCTGGCAACAATAGAGGCCTTTTCTCAACAAATCGATAAAGCATTCCTGATTGCGCCGGATGGTGTTTCTGAGCATCCGCTTTACACGCTCGCTTCGCGGTTCTGGCCCACCCGAAAGTTGTTTCACCGGGTTTTGAAAAATCCGGATACCCTGATAAAATCTGCGGGTTTCTTCCAAAAACTGGGACTTATCCACAATAGCCTCATACGTTTTACACAATATATGCTGGCGGATCCCAAAAGGCAGGAAACTATTTACCGCTCCTGGCTGGCTTTCCGGATGCTGAAATTTGATATTTCGTCTATCTATCAAAAACGGAATGACACCAGGATCTATCTGTTTATCGGTAAACATGATAAGTTGTTGAAAGCAAAAGATGTCCAAAAATTGTCAATACTTCTTCCAAAGGAGCAATACTATTTATTGCCCGCCGGACATTCCAATCTGGTTGATAAGGCTTCGGTTATCATTCGGGATTTGGTAGAACAAAGTGATAGACCCGGTGCTATTGATTAGCTAATATGGATTTAAACTACAAAGATCATTTTTTTCTTGCTTCCCGAAGTAGTCAAAAACAGGTAAATACCATCCGTACTATACACAACCGTTAGTTCTGCACCCGACACTGCCTTATACGAAATTGTAGCTCTTACGAGGATTTTTAAGTTTATAGATGTTACCTGTTTTTAATTTAAATTTAATGTGGTAGATTGCCGCAACTATTCACGCTATAATCTTTTAAATTAACATGTTACACCCTCTTCTGAACGCCACTCTTTGGCATTTTCGCCTATTACTGTCTATCTTATTTGTGGTCTTATTTGTTCTGGATCACTAGTAATCCCGTGACCTATCCTGTCAATTGCTGTCTCAATATTCTAGTTGAGAAAAGGATGTTACTTGCTCGGGAATCTTACAACTGCAAGTGTATTCATAAACACAGAATATCCTTTAAGATGATGGCTTCGGGTAGCAGTAGGTAATTTTCTGAAAGACAGGCTGTAACCAAATAATCAATTCCACAACTAACATTCTTCCGCATGTTACACACATTTACGAAATTTTCGTTTTTACTTTTGTTTTTATTGATAGGTTTTAGTTCGTACGCTGTTAATTATACCTGGACTGGTCAGGTAAGCACGGATTGGAATACTGCTGGGAACTGGAGTCCGGCGGGAAAACCTGGCGGTGTAGATAATGTTACGATACCTGGTGCCGGAATAACGAATTGGCCAGTGATGTCAGCTGATGTTGTATTAGCTAAACTTGTTTTTAATTCGGGTAGTCAAATCGATACCAAGGGAGTAAACATTACTGTAAATGATTTGCAAATGACAGCTGCTACGGTCAATAATTCGCAACCCGGTACCTTGATTCATTTTTCGAAAGTAACTGAAGAAATTTTAACCTACACCATCAATAGCTCGACCTTCAATGGGAATACGCAATTTAGTACTGGAAGTGGACAGAACTTTGTAGGGGGTGCCAATCATTTTATTGGTAACACCAAGTTCCTGACCACCGCATCGGGAGGTATGTCCATTTTTAGCGAAAATGCATCCGTTTTTGATGGCAATGTCGAGGTAGAGTGTATTAATGGCACAACAATGGTTAGAATGTTTATATGGGGAGCAACAATAAACGGCAATCTTACCTACACTAACCTGGTCGGAGGAAGAATGGAATTAGGCACTTTCCCTGTTAATGTAAGCGGAACAATAAATATTGACCTCCTATCAACGGTGGCAATTATACGGAAAATTACAAATACCACTGCTGGGGGTAGAATAAGTATCAAGAATTCTCCCGAAGTATTCTTGGATCAAAGTAATCTTAAACTTGCAGCCCTCGATATTGGTGATATTTATTGCCGTATTACCAGCAATAATATTAAAGCAGATGCGATCGAAATAAGTGGTAATAGTTTAACATTTATGGCTAATACATTTGACGGTATAGAAAAGACTATCGCTTATAATGATTGCACCTTAGAAGGCAACAAACATCTTGGTAACGTTACGCTGATCTGTACTGGAGTTACTTCTCGAACTATCCGAGACGAATACTCACAAAATCTTACATTGCAGTCGTCTTATATGGTATATAATAGTGATAAAATATCATTTGTAGGCTCTCAAAATAGCACTCTGAAAAACAGCCAAACTTGGAATGACGAAATGATTATTGCTAAAACGAATGGAGCGCGTGTGATTCTCGACGGCGCCTGCACTACTAAAGGTTACATTACTTTCAATAGCGGTTATATTCAAAGTAGCAGTGTGAGCCCTTTAATCTACTTGGCAAATGCTTCTGTTAACTCCATGAGCAATAATAGCCACGTAATAGGCCCCGTCCATAAAATCGGTAACGAGGCCTTCACATTCCCCATCGGTTCAGGTACAAAATTAACGCCCGTTACAATAACTGCTCCTTCAAGTGTTACCGACGAATTCAGCGCAGAATATATTGCTTCTTCACCGACATCCAACGGCTATAACACAAGCTCAAAAGCGGGTTCGATTACTAATGTTTACAATTCAGGTTTCTGGGATGTAAAGCGCGTAGCTGGCAGCAGCAACGTGTCCGTCTCGCTTGGATATAACGTCCCAGCCGGCTACATCACCAACCAAAGCAAACTTCGCGTAGCACACTGGAATGGTTCAATCTGGGAAGACCTGGGCAATGGCGGAACTTCGGGCTCGCTCACAGTAGGAACAGTTACCACAGCCACCGGAGTTACCACTTTCAGCCCTTTCACCATTGCCAGTACGGATGCATCCAATCCACTTCCTGTGAAACTGGTTAAGTTTTCTGTCCAAAAGGAAAATGAAACGGCATTGCTCCAATGGAGCACTACGGAGGAAATCAACAGCGATCGCTTTGAAATTGAACATAGCACTGATGCCAGGAAGTGGGAAAAACTGAGTGAGGTAAGTGCCGCGGAAGAGAGCAAATCACTATTTTCCTACCACTTTACACACTTAACTCCGTTTCCTGGATCAAATTACTACCGGCTAAAAATGGTGGATCTGGATGGCTCCTTTGCATACAGCAAAATTGAAACCCTGAAACTTTCATCACTTACCCAAACGATAGTATATCCCAATCCAGTAGCTGACAGGCTGTTTATTAACACGGCAAATGGAATGAATACCTCGAAGGTAGAGATAATCAATCTCGTTGGACGCCGTGTATTGCTAACCGAAGGCAGTAGCTTAAAAAGTGGCATCAATTTGTCCAAACTACCAGTCGGAATCTACTTTTTAAATGTCAGTTTCTCTGACGGCCAGATAGAAACGCATAAGATTTTTGTGAGTAGGTAGGAGGCACCCCTATAATTACCTTTTATAGTGAAGATTAACTAATTGAAATCTTCCAAAACATCTAAGTTTATCAACAAGGTAACATTTTTCACATGTTACCACCCTTTAAAAAACAGATCGTATCCAAATAATTAATTCCACCATTAACCTCCTTTCATATGTTACACACATTTATAAAATTTTCGTTTTTACTTTTCCTGAC
The DNA here is from genome assembly GCF_024220585.1 of Dyadobacter diqingensis. Lineage (GTDB taxonomy): Bacteria > Bacteroidota > Bacteroidia > Cytophagales > Spirosomataceae > Dyadobacter > Dyadobacter diqingensis. The sequence continues at coordinate 231,532 of NZ_JAMXKF010000003.1, read as the reverse complement.
TATTAGTTCGATTGCAAAGGCGCAGCTTTGGACCGGAGGTGTGAGTTCAGACTGGAATAATCCTAGTAACTGGAGCTCTAATGCAGTGCCGACAATTAACGGTTGGGTTATTATTGGACAAACACCAAGTACATACTGGCCGGCATTAGCTAACGATGTATCTATTAAAAACTTATCGATTGAAACCGGGGGTCAGCTAGACACGAAAGGCTTTACCATTGCTACAAATTCCCTAAGTCTCTTTAGAGCAATCCTTATTAATACAAAGCCTGGAACTGATATTCGTTTTGATCTGGGTTTAAGTAATAATGGTTCGGGAATTTCCGGTACCTCCTTTTATGGTAACACCGTGATTACTTCTCGCTCTTATCTCAGAGAGGGGTTCTCCGCCCCGAATCATTTTGCGGGTAACGTAAAATTTATTGTTTCAGAGAGTGAAGATCTTTCCCTTGCTGGTGAGAAGTCTTTATTTGAAGGGAATGTAGAAATAGAGCGCACCGTTCCCGGAAGGACGTTTATTTTTTCAAACGGAGCAACTGTAAAAGGAAACGTAAAGTATGTTAATAACGTTGGCGGCTCAACATCAGTAGGTTGCGCTTTTGATCCAAAATTTACCACCACTATTGGAGGTAGGCTGGATATAACGGATTTAAAGCCGACGTCTAACCCTGGTGGTGGATTTTACATACGTCATGTTACTGCTTTAAATGGCGGAGAAATCAATGTTCAGTATCCGCTGACTTTTGAGGCATGGGGCAATAAACTCAAATTAACAAATTTCAGTGTTACGGGTATTCGTGGAAAAAATGTTAACAAGTATTTTTTAGAAAATTCTGTTGAGGCCAATCTTACTCTTGCAATGGACTATTGGGATTACTATTCTGATCTTTATTTGAGTAACAACGTAATAACCGGAACAACGGTATTTGATAGGAAGTATGATGAAGGTAATATCTTTGAAGGAGCACTTACCCGACCATTATATTGGCGCGGCAGTTTAGGGCCATCTCAATACAATGGCAACGTTAGTTACATTGGTGGCTATACTTATCTGGGCTATGTTGACAATTCTAAGTATAGTGAGAGTCTTACCCTCAACACAAATTATTCCACAGGTGGTGGTAAAATCATTTTTAATGGTAGTACTGACAGTCGGTTAACCACTAATACCGGTCATTCCTTTCGTAACCTTGAAATACAAAAAACAAACGGAGCTAAATTATTAATGGGTTATTATGGCCTTTTAATAACCCATAGTTTAAACCTTGTTTCAGGGTACATAGATAGATGGGGGGAGTTAAATGGACCGTTTGGATCGGTTGCTTTTGCTGATGGTGCAACTTGTACTGGTCAGAGTGATCAAAGCCATATTGTAGGAATAATTGTAAGTAAAGTAGGTGATGATGCTTTTACTTTCCCTGTAGGTTCAGGGACTAAGCTATTTCCACTTTCTATCAGTGGAGCGCCGGGACAGCAAGGCGGTTTTTCCGTCGAGTACGTGAATGCCGATCCATCCACTAAGGGATATAACATTTCTTCCAAGGCATCATCACTTGCAAAAGTTTCAAGTGATGGGTACTGGAATATACAGAGCAACGGTGTGGCAACTGTAACACCTTCATTTGGGTACAACCTCCCAACCGGCTATATTACAGATCAATCCAAACTCCGTGTAGCCCACTGGAATGGTTCGATCTGGGAGGACTTAGGCAACGGCGGAACCTCGGGTTCCTTAACAGTTGGCACGGTTTCCACAGCCAGCGGTGTAACCAGTTTCAGCCCTTTCACCATTGCCAGTACAGATGCATCCAATCCACTTCCTGTGAAATTGGTTAAGTTTTCTGTCCAAAAGGAAAATGAAACGGCATTGCTCCAATGGAGCACTACGGAGGAAATCAACAGCGATCGTTTTGAAATAGAAAACAGCCTGGATGCTATTAACTGGCAGAAGATTGGTGAGACCAAAGCAAATGGCGAAAGCACCGTCTTATCCCATTATCAGTTCGTAGATAAGACGCCTTTTTCAGGTTTGAACTATTATCGCCTTAAAATGATCGATGCAGACGGTACTTTTGCATACAGCAGAATTGAAAGCATAAAATTGTCGGCGGTGGTACAAACGGTCATGTATCCTAATCCGGTTTCTGACAGATTGTTTTTTGAAACAACCAAAGGTGTTAGTATTTTGAAAGTTAATTTAACAAATAGCAATGGTATTCATGTATTAGTTGCCAATAATGCTGATTTGAATGAGGGTATTGATTTATCGAAGTTCCCTGCCGGGATTTATTTTGTAAATATTACACTATCAGACAGCCGGGTAGAAACACATAAGGTGTTTGTGAAATGATAGCATCACTCAGGTTGGGCTTTACCTAAATTTTTTATGCACGAAAAAATCCCATTCGAATTGAGATTTTTTCGTGCAAAGTTTGCAATGCGGAAAGATCAAATTATGTCACTTCGATAACTGGAATCTAGGATAAGAAACGGTTAATTTCTAGTAGCTGCTCGCGCGGTACATTACAAAACTTTCTTAAAAACCCGTTGAATACTACAGGTAACTTTCAAGGAATCTCCTGAAACAACACCTTCACAAAATGGCCGCTCGTTTAGCGCGTAGGTTACCGTCTTTGAAGTTTCGTTATAGCTATATTGATAAACCTGGGTCACTTTTTCCGTCCCTTCGGCATTATCATTACTTGAAACTTCCAGCTCAATCCCGTCCCTGAATTTAATTGTGGAGTAAATATCTCTGTTGCTTTCTTGCCGGTACACCCACTTCCAGGTTGTACCAATCAACTCATTCGTGGGCTCCGGAGTGGATTCCCGTTTATCTCCTTTCGAACAAGAGAGAATTAATGTAAGACAAATGAGCAATAATAATGTGTGTTTCATGATTAGTTGGATTTTTAGCTGTGTTCGTTGTTCGTAGTGTTCGCCAGAACACTGCGAACTAAAAAATAAAATACCGTCTGTGACGGTCTCCAAAGCAAAACAAAGCCGGATCATGTAAAATATCAGTCATGCCGAGTTTTCAAACTACGAGCAACGACTGTAACACAAATCTATTAATTATTACATATTCAGCGACTTCCTTGATCAAAACATTTCAAGGTGTTACAAACACAAGATTTTATCGTTTTTTCTATCCAGCGTTTCAAACGCTAAATCAAACTAACCCCGATTGCAAATCGAGATTAGCCCTTATCAGGAAATTTTAAAAAAACTACATTCAGCACAATGGTGCTGGTAACAGCGCTAAAAATCGCGATCCAGAATCCGATTTCTTTTGGATTGCTACTCCACGATCCGCCGGGCGTAAACATGAGCGCCAGCGCGTGGATAATGGTCAGCACAATTGAGATACTCCTGATTTTCTTGTTGGCAAATATTTTCATGATCAAGTTAAGTGTGAGTCTGTAGTACGTACTGTTCCGGTAAACACTACGCACTAAAATTAAAACACCGTCCGCGACGGTTTTGAAAAGTAAACAAACCCGAACAACATAGCAACAACATAGAAGTTTTCTATATCAGACAACTATCTCGCTGCAATAGTAACATTTTCAAAACGTTCGGTAAACCTGTCCATAAAATCTTCTATCTTTAAAGGACTCCTTTTTCTTCCTGAAAACCTTAACGTAGATGCTGAAAACAAGTACTCCCGAATCGGTTATGCACAAAAATGACACCAACTGGCGCCTGAAAGCCATCATGGGCGGATCCATCGGTAATTTGGTAGAATGGTATGACTGGTATGCTTATTCCGCTTTCTCGTTATATTTTGCCGGAAGTTTTTTCCCGGATTCCAACCCAACCGTTCAGCTTATCAACACAGCCGGAATTTTTGCCGTGGGATTCTTAATGCGCCCGATCGGTGGTTATCTTTTTGGAAAAATTGCAGATACAAAAGGCCGCAAGGAAGCTATGACATTATCTGTGTTACTAATGTCTTTTGGCTCATTGCTGATTGCATTTCTGCCTGGTTATGGCACCATCGGCATCGCGGCGCCTGTTTTACTTTTGGTGGCGAGATTATTACAAGGGCTGAGCGTTGGTGGCGAATATGGTACCTCGGCCACTTATTTGAGTGAAGTGGCCACCAAAGAAAGACGTGGATTTTATTCGAGTTTCCAATATGTAACGCTGATCGGTGGACAATTAATCGCGTTGGGATTACAACTTATCTTGCAAAGAATCTTCCTGACGGAACAGGAAATGCATGCCTGGGGGTGGCGTATTCCGTTCGTTATCGGAGCCGCACTTTCACTGATCGCGCTTTACCTTCGGAGTAATCTGCATGAAACGGACGCTTTCCAAAATAAAAATACTTCTCCTGCCAAAAAGGAAGGCTCCATGACCGAATTGCTTAAACACCCCAAAGCAATCGCAGTGGTCGTAGGACTAACGCTGGGCGGGACACTCGCTTTTTACACCTATACCACCTACATGCAAAAGTTCCTGGTCAATACCGTGGGTTTAACCAAAGGCCAGTCCACCACGCTGACTTTCTGTTCCTTGCTGATTTTCGCCTTGTTACAGCCTGTTTTTGGTGCACTGAGTGATAAGGTAGGGCGCCGGCCGCTTTTAATCGGCTTCGGTGTCCTGGGTACGCTTTGCACGATTCCCCTGCTGACAACTTTGAGCCATACCTCCACCATGTGGGGAGCTTTCGGTTTGCTCATGGCTGCATTACTGATTGTAAGCGGATATACTTCCATCAATGCCGTTGTGAAAGCCGAATTATTTCCGGTCGAAGTCCGTGCTTTGGGCGTTGGGCTCCCCTATTCTTTAACCGTTGCTATTTTTGGCGGAACAGCTGAATATCTGGCACTTTGGTTCAAAAATATTGGCCACGAAAATTATTATTACTGGTATGTTACAGCCTGCATTTTCCTTTCTCTTACCGTATACATAAGCATGAAGGATACAAAACATACCTCTCTGATTGAACATTAATGGCCCTTGCTATAAGAAATGTACTATTCCAATTAAAAAGATAATTTATCTATTGACATCGCCTTTTTAATTTTATAACTTTCTGGAAACCAAAACATTCTGAGAGTTATGGACATGATACACCGAATTGAGCGTTGGGGAGATACACATCACCCTGCCTGGATGGATGTAGTACGCATAGGGTTGGGCGTGCTGCTTTTTGTCAAAGGTATAAGTTTCATCAGCGATACCACGCGGCTGTCTCACCTGATCAGCAACATGGATTTCCACTTATACTCGGTTATGGCTGTCCATTACGTGGCTTTTGCACACATTTTTGGTGGGTTTTTGATCGCGCTGGGATGCCTGACCAGAATATCTGCCATTTTTCAAATCCCAATCCTGATTACCGCCGTATTTTTTGTCAACCTCAGAACAGGTTTTTCTTATTTCAATTCAGAGTTATGGTTATCCATGATAACGCTCATATTGGTTCTTACTTTCACAGTCATCGGATCCGGTAAATTTTCGATGGACGAATGGATGAAGAATCACGATAATTAAAATATTCAACGTTACAAATCTCCATCAGCAGTACAGCAATTACTCCATGGTTAATGAAAATAACCGGTTTAATTGCTGTGCTGTTTTTTATAAAGCTTTCGACATTTCATGCGGCCTTTTTGCTTCCGGCAAAGCCTTGAATAAATATTTCCTTTTGTATTCAAGTGGAGTCATATCCGTCACTTTTTTAAAATGCCGGTAGAAGTTTGAAATATTGTTAAAACCACATTCAAAGCAGATCACTTCTATCGTGAGGCTGTCTTCGATCAGGAAACGGCATGCATGGCTGACCCGGATTTCGACAAGAAAATCGTTATAAGTCTTTTTCGTCATTAATTTGAAATAACGGCAAAATGACGTGATGCCAAGATTTGCGATGGCGGCAACATCCTGCAACGAAATCGGATTTTTATAATTGGATAAGGTATAAGCATAAACTTTGTTCAGCCGAAGCGTTTCCGAATCATTGGACTTATAAAAAGCATGGGCCGAGGTGATCGTTTCCGTTTCACTGGTTTCGGCCAGGATTTTCAAAATCGACAGCAGGGCAATTAATCTGTCAAGATTCTGGGCATTCACGGTTGAGCGCATCAGTGCAATGACCTGCTCTTTTGCCTCACCGTTGATGACAAGCCCCTTTTTGGCCTTTTCATACAATTTGGGAATCAGGTAAGCTTCGGGCAGATTCAGCAGATCCCCACCCAGACAATCAGGCAAAAAATGAATAATAATAACTTCGACCGCAGAACTGCCCATCCCTCCTTCAACCCTCCAGGTATGCGGCAGGTTTTCACCAAGAAGGATCAGCTCGCCATCCGAAAAATTACTGATATTATCCCCGATAAACCGTACACCATTTCCTTTGATCAGATAATGCAGTTCCAGCTCCGGATGATAATGCCAGACCGTACCAAAACTCGATTCCCGCTCATGCCTGATGCTGAACGAGTTTTGTGATTTTATCGGAACCTTGTGAAAATGCGGTTTCATATTATTAAATTGAATCAGGACAAGACTGTCAAGTATCCTACTGTTTTCAACTTAATAAGTACTAACGCTATTGTTTCTATCCACAGAACAATTTAAAAGTAACTTTTTGGCCATCGGTTGTCGGCTATCAACAATCAACCTTAATCTGATTTCCGTCATCAAGCCGATCGCTGAAAGCCCATAACCGATGGCTCTCTTTTAATATGGCTTGGAAGTTCCCTGGATCAGCCAAATTTTTGAATAGTGGTGATCCTTGCTTTGACCAGCCGGAACATAATTTGTTGGTATTAATTTAGCAATCGCCGCATTGTAATTGACCAGATAATTTGGATCGACATTTGCCGTAGGGTACATGTAACGTAGCGGCAAAGCAGGACCATATTGTGCTACTGCCCCTGTTTTTAAAGCAGGGAAACCAGTACGGCGCCAGTCAAACCAGGACTGAACACCAAACCACGACGAAATCCACTTTTGCTCGATAATCCGTTCCTGCTTATTGGCAGCATCGGTGTAAGCAACGGAAGGCTGCGCATAATAAGTATCGAAATTAAAGGTCGTTGCGGTAAACACCCCGGCTTTTTCCATGGAGGCCTTAATTGCTTTTTTGTAGTGTCCCTCAGCGTCACTTGCGCCAAAACCACCCAGTAGAGCTGCCTCAGCAAGGATAAATTCAACCTCGTCATACGTCATAAGATCCATCGTTGCGTATGGATCCGTGTTCTTGCGATAACGGTCGTGGATATAAGAAATGTATGGATTACGTTCATTCGGATATGTGGCACCATCACTTCCCTTGTTGTACGCTATGGCCGAAGTGATTGACATACCAATGGGAAGCCCGACGTACAGCGACGTATCGGCACTGGTCGCGGTTGCCGGCACATATACCACCGAGAAAGTTTCCCCAAACATATTCGTCACGGTTTTGGTCGTGGTGGCTGTAACCTTGGCATCCCATTTTCGCTGAACAGGCTGCGCCCAGCGTTCCAGTCTTGGATCTTTAAGATTGATCAGTTTGTCAACCAACGTTTTCCCCGGTTTCAATAAATAGTTTGGATTGGCAGCATTCAGAAGACCGCCCGGAGAGGAGTTATCGGCAGTGGTTCCAATAAACGCCATCACGGCATTGTCACCATTACTTGCAAAAGCAGCTGCACTGGCATCCTTAAATTCCGTTTCGATATTCACACCCAGCGCACTCATTTCCGCCTTTTTATCTGCCAGCCGAAGTGCATAACGAAGACGTAAAGCGTTGGCAAATTTTTTCCATTTGGCCGCATCACCTTTGTACATAACATCGGCCGTCGCACTGATCGCGTCTTTCGCTTCCAAACTGCCTAACAATGTGTTTGCTTCTTTCAGATCCGTCAGTATGCCTTTGTAAATCTCCGCCTGCGCGTCATATTTTGGGAAATACTTCCCGGATGCTGCATTTAGCGCCTCCGAATAAGGAATGTCACCGTACAAATCCGTCATCAGTCCAAAAATGGCAGATTTCAATGTCAACGAGATCGCCTGAAAAAAGCGGTTGTTATCGCGTACGCCATTGTCGTAAATCAGTTTATTATTTCGCAGCACGTCAAAAACTCCTGCACCGGAAGCACTTATCCAGCCTTCCTGAACCCAGGCATACTGGTTGATGATGGCGGCTCCTTCGTTGGTACCCGCCTGCATGTACTGCATCGTCGCCCCGATTTTCGACCCATCCCTCCCTAGTGTATACACGATCTTCCCAGTATTGGTCAGCACGTAGGTCAGGATATAATTTGACGAAACATTTTCCGGCGCGTTGGGATTATTATTAACCTCAGTCAAATCCTCACACGAAGTCATGAAAAGACAAAGTGTCGCCAAAAGCGTGAAGTATATCGATTTTATAGCTTTCATATTGTCTCTCAATTTAAAAATCAACATTCAATTTAAATCCTAACGAGCCGGTGTAAGGCAAGATGTTATAATACTCTATACCCTGTGTCCAACTCCCCGTTGTACTGTTTTGCTGGAAAGCCTTTTCCGGATCAAATCCTTTAATCCCCGCTTTTGTCCACATAAACAAGTTGTTACCAACAACGGCAACAGAAGCATTTTGTATTTTAAACCTGTTGACAAATGATTTTGGCAAACGATAGGTAAGCGACACTTCGCGAAGTTTGACATACGTGGCACTGTACATATTCCGGCTCGGGAACGGACGGTTGGCATAACGATACGCGCTGAACGGATCCAGCCACTTACTTCCCGCTCCTCCCAGATTTTCGGTATACACCGTTTCCCCGGCAGCATTTTTTGTAGCAAAAACTCCCGGATTCAAGCTCGCATCCTGAACTCTCACTTTTGATTCCGTGCTCCCCTCAGGCCATGCAAATCCATGGTAGTCTGCATTTCTCCCGCCTACCCAGTTGCCCAGATATTTATCAGGATTTTCCTTGATCTGATCAGACAGGCTTCTTGACGGATCATAGGCCACCCCCGTTAATGTTTCCTCCCGTTGGCCATTATTTCCCAGGAACATCATCGTATTGGAATAAAAAGAGCCTCCCTGGCGCCAGTCGATATTCGCGAACAAAGTAAAGTTCTTATAGGTCACCGAAGGCTGAATACCCATCAGGATATTGTGGTTGAAGTTGCCTATCTTGACAATCTTGTTAATGTCAGTATTCGTCTGATAAAGTCCGCCTGCTGTTACGATCGGATATTTGTAATAAGGTGAATTGGGGTCATCTACCGTCAGCATAGGCTGCATGTAAATGTCACCGATTTGTCCTCCGGCATAGGTCCGAACCATGGCACCACCGCTTTCGTTGGTTGAAAAATAGGATATCCCGTCTGCTAATTCCCGGATGTATGCCCGGTTACGGCTCAGCGTCACATTCAGGTCAAAAGTAAGATTTTCGGTTTTAACAGGTGTCGTTACGATACCGATTTCAAATCCCTTGCTTTGCACCAGACCAGCATTAATAAGCTTGCTGGTTGCTCCCGATTCCGATGGTACGGTTATACCCAGAATCTGGTTTTTATTTTTTCTGTCGTAATAAGTCGCTTCCAGTCCAAGACGGTTTTTCAGGAATTTCACATCAAAACCAACCTCCATCGACGTCGCGATTTCGGGTTTAAGGTTAGAATTTTTCAAGGTACCTGCCATAAACATTCTTTTGGCAGTACCCCAGTCCGCCGCCGTTGCATAGGTCTGGATCAGGTTGTAAGGCGCGACGTCGTTACCAACCTGCGCATATCCCGCCCTCACTTTTGCAAAGCTCATCCAGCCTGGCAATGTTACCATTTCAGAAATCAAAACGCTCAGCGACGCCGAAGGATAGAAATACGAGTTATTTCCTTTCGGGAGTGTACTGGTCCAGTCGTTACGCGCAGTCAAATCCAGATAAACCATATCCCTGAAACCCAGAGAGGCCGATCCGTATGCGCCATACAACAATTTGCGTGTCAGACCGCTGGAATAAGTAACAGTTCCGGGAGCACCATTGGCAATGTTATACAAACCCGGCACAACCAATGAACCGGCGTTATTTTCCAGCGAACGGGCATATTGTTCAAGACGGTTACCTCCGGCCATGGCATTCAGACTCCAGTGTTCTCCAAAATTTTTCTTGTATGCGATAATCAGGTCAAGGTTGGTTTCCTTCGTGTAGGTATTCTTTACGTTGTACGCGCCGTTAACATACTCGAAGTTATTAAATGCCTTTTTCGCTTCAAAAATCTCATTGTAAGCATCTCGCGCATAACGGCCGGTAATTGAAAAATCATTGTTGATATCGTAATCCAGCTGAATTTTACTTACCGTTCTGTCTCGCTTAAAACTCGTCGGGTTTTCGTGGATGAGATAAAATGGGTTGTTCTGCTTGTCCTTGTATTTCCGCTGGGCAATCCCCTCCTGCCCCGGCAGCCAATAGTCCCGCAGGTCGTTGATGTTTACCTGAGCTCCGGTTTCATAAATACTTCTGACAGGGTCATTTCGGGATGCATCGATCATTGGCCTGTTATCTGAACCCGATTCGGTGATATTCAGATTAAATGTTGCCCGAAATTTGCTGGTGATGTTGTAGGTTGTATTCAACGCGAGTGTCAACCGCGAAAGGTCCATCGTCGGGATGATACCTTTATTGGTCATATTCCCAGCCGACAGCCTGAAATTACCTTTATCATAATTGCCATTCACCGCAATGTTGTTGGTATTGGTGACACCCGTCTGAAAAAAATCCTTGAAACGGTCAGGCTGCGAAACCAGAGGCGTTTTTACACCGCTGGTATTCCATTGTGCCCACATTTCACCTTTATCCAATGCAGCCCCCCAGCTTTCATTTTCCTGTTCTTCCAAAACATGCGCACCTGTTTTGCCCGAACCAAATTTATTTTGCACCTGAATATATTGCATCGGGATATCAAACACCACGGACGAATTCAGTGAAACACCAATACCCTTTTTCCCGGCCGCTCCCGACTTCGTCGTGATCAGCACCACACCATTACCCGCTCTGGAACCGTACAAGGCAGCTGCGCTGGCACCTTTCAAAATGGATACGTTGGCGATATCGTTCGGGTTGATATCAGAAATCGGGTTCCCCATGTCGGCTCCGCCAAATCCGTTACCCAGCTTGTTTGCAACCGGAACACCGTCAATGACAAAAAGCGGTTGGTTGTCTCCATTCAACGAACTTGCACCCCGGATGATCATACTCACCGAAGAACCTACACCACCGCCCATTTGTGAAATTTGTACGCCCGCCACTTTTCCAGAAAGCGCATTCAGAACATTATTCTGGGGAGTTTGCGTTAACGCCGTTCCTTCCACATTTCCCACCGAATAACCCAGTGAACGTTTCTCTCTTTTAATACCTAGCGCCGTCACAACCGCCTCTTTAAGGGTTTCCGTACTTTCTTCAAGATTTACATTGATGACCGTTTGTTTCCCAACGACAAAATCCTGGCTGGTAAAACCGATGTATGAAAAAGTGAGGATTGAGCTTTCTTCCGGAACATCAATGGAATAATTTCCGGCAGCATCGGTTGTCGTACCCGTCTGAGAACCTTTCAAAAGTACGTTCACACCCGGCATTGCTACGCCATCCCGCGAAGAAACCACTTTGCCTCTGACCTTTTGAATCAGATGCCCCGTTTCGGAAGGTCCCGAATTTTGTTTATCTAAAACATCCGTTGAAACCGGCATAGGTGCCAGCACAATTTGTTTGCCCATAATGCGGTACCGGATTTTCAACGGAATCAGCAGGTTATCAAGCACATCAGCCAAACGCTCATTGGTAACCTCCAGAGAATATTTTTTTACGGAAGAAACCAGCTTCGGCCGGTATGTAAATTTCACATCAGCCTGTTTTTCCAGACTGTTTAAAATCGAAATGACATTTTGGTTTTCAACTTTAATACTGACTTTTTTATTGAGCAGATCCTGTGTATCTGCCGGACGTGCAACTGCAACAGTAGCAAAAATCACCGCAACGCAGGCCTGTGCCAACGAAAGTTTCATGAGGTGATAGAGGATTTTGGGAAAACGTAGATCTTTTTTCATTTGCTTCGAATGGGTTTAAGAAAAGCAATAACAATCCTTTATCCGCTGGTGGGAATGGTGTTTTCTGAGAACCTCAGAGGAGACCTTAAATCGGGGAATAATGTAAAGAGCTGGGTTTATTCATATCAAGAGTTTTATGGGTCCGGAATTGTTAATTACACTTTTTGCCATCAATCATGATCTGCGCGTCCACCACTTTATAACTCGCCTCCAACGCTTCGCAGATGATATCCAGTCGTTCAAATAATGTTTCATTGCCAAGGGAAGTTGTCAGACGGCAATTCGACAAAAGTGCTTTGTCAAACACGATTTCAACACCGTAGGCTTTCTCAAGGGCTTCAAAAATATCGGGTAAAGGCGCATTGGTGAAGGTCAGGTCACGCAATTCCTGCTGTGAAACAACCACTTGCGGGGCTTCAACCAGTGACCGTACCAGCGTTTCATCCTCTTTCGTAAAAGCCGCCTGCTGATTGGGGATCAGAATAATTCCCTTATGATCAGCATCCAAACGTGTTAAATCTGTATTTTTAAAAACCGATACCCGCCCTGTACGGACCGAAACGGTTACCTTTTTGTTTTCTTCAAAAGCGTTGATGGTAAAACTTGTCCCCAGCACCTTTGTCACCAACTCATTGGCATACACTATAAAAGGTTTTTCAGGATTTTTGGTCACATTAAAAAAAGCGGCTCCCGACAAAAAAACTTCCCGCTGTTTTCCCGTAAAATCGCGGTCATAGCTTAGCCGGCTGGCTTTTTCCAACTTTACCGTACTGCCATCGGGCAAGATCACGCTGATGGTTCCGGAAGTCGTATTGATCACTTCTTTCAACGGGTTTTCAGCCTGTTCAATCAATCTTGCATATACCTGCGGCTGATCGCTTGTTGATGGATAATTCCACCAGATCAAAGCGGAAAGCAGAATAACGGAGGCTGCTGCGACCCATTTTTTCCAGTTTATAGTCAATACGCGACCGGTATTTTCACCTTCTTCCGCCAAAGCCGATTCCAGTTTTGACCATATTTCGCTCACGTCGTTCTGATCCACAGGCATACGGGAAGCCTCGCTCAGGTGTGTCACAATCTGACGGGCGTGTATAATCGTTTCCTGCTGACCCGGATAGTTTTGTATAAAATCCGACCAAAAAAGATCTTCTTCGGGATGAGAAAACTTCACCCAGGCGATGAACTTTTCGTCCTTCACAAAATCCTCAACTGAATATCCGGCGTATTTTTCAAACATAACCATCGCTTATCTGACCCCTAAATCGGAGTGTTATCGTTTTGTACTCAACTTTTGTTAAAAATTTTCTCAAAAAATTACCACTGCCTCAAAATCAGCTGTAAGTGATTTAAAAGGCATGATCCGGTAAAATATGAAAGTCGGTTTTAACGTGTAAAAGAAGTTATTAGCAGCAAAAACCAGCCCGCCATTTCAAATGAAATACGAAGCTGGCTGATGGCCCGGTGAAGAAGGTTTCTGACAGACTGGTTATTAAGCTGCATCAGATTTTCAATTTCTTCCAGACTGAAATCATTATGATACCGCAGCTGAATAACCTCCTGCTGCCTTTTTGAAAGTTTATTGATCGCTTTTTGTAAACGCCCTATTTGCTGAACTTCGGTTTCCTGTGCCATGAGCTCCTGCTCGAAAGAAAAATCTTCGATGATATTTTCCAGAATACTATCGGCCGTCTGCGGCAGGATATCCGACTTTTCAATATTTCGTAAAATCCGGTTTCGGAGCGCGCGAAAAAGGTAAAATTTGATAGAATCGGTCTCCGAGAGATTTTCGCGATGCAGCCAGAGGTGTAAAAAAAGATCCTGTATACTGTCTTTGATCAACTGCCGGTTGGACGTTACCCGGTACCCATAACTCAGCAGATCTTCAATGTAAAGCTTATAGATACCAGCATACGCTTCCCTGTTACCTTCCCGGAAGGCATTCCACAAAAGCACATCTGAACCCGTAGCTTTCACCGTTTTAAATTGAAATTTTATTTATAATTATTATTCAAATAACCATATTTAATAAAATCGGGCAAATTTTGTCACCCGATGTAAATTAACCTCTAAAAAAGAGGTTATCAGGCGTAAAAGCTGTTATAAAATTGTTAATTATGAAATCGCGATGCGTGACTGCCGGCGTAATATTTCTTTTGCCTTGATCAGTTGGTTTTTAACCGTGTTGGTAGAAATGTTCAGGTACGTGGCAATCTCTTTGTAAGACTTCCCTTCCTCAATGTTTAGTTTCAGTATCTGGCGACGTTTTTCGGAAAGACAGTCAACCGCAACCTGAAGAAACTGGATCCGCGCTTCTTTGTCATCACTGTCCTCGTCGTTCATGATCGTCATCCGATCCACGTATTGTTTTCTGAGCAGCTGGTCCTTCTCAAATTTTTTGAACTGATCAAAAATCTGGTTCCGCAAACTCACAAACAGATAAGCCTGAAAACTGTGCTCCGGCTTGATCTGGACTCGGCGGTCCCATATTTTGGCAAATACATCCTGAGTAATATTTTCGGCCTCTTCCTCGTCTTTGAGTAAAGTCGTGCAAAATTTGAGCGCCGGCGAACGGAAATGCGTGTACAACTGGGAAAATGCAGCTTCGTCTCCCTGGGTTACGCGGTAAAGGATTTGTTCATTAGGAAAGTTCATAGGATTAGGAAGTAAGGATTTATAACAATCATCAGATTTCACTCAGACGTTAACCAATTCAGGTTAAAACGATAATGTATGCTACTGCTTATCAAATGAATAAGATTGTCGGGCGACTGCGTCAGTGCCAGATATCCCCTTGGTTCTGCGTGTGTCGAATCCATTTCAAAAGCGCCGGTCCAGGCACCTCCGTTCAGGTATCTTTCTTTTTTGTCCGTTAATAACTTTTTGACAGGCCATGTTTTTCCTTCGTCGTAAGAAAGCGCCGCAAACATGCCGTAACCTTTGTATGTATTGCCTTTGGCATCTTTGAAAGTCATTCCGATTTTCTGTTCATCTGTTTCCTCCGGATGGTGTGTGAATGATATTACCAGTAACGGTCCTTCATTCAGCCGGTATAAAATCAGACGCTGTCCGCCGGCGACAGGCGGGAAATCCGACGCCGAATAGCTCCAGGTTTTTCCCATATCTTTTGAAATACTGGCAGGCATCCTGAAACCCGATCCTTCCTGTGCCTCAATGTTGTTATTTCTTCCAAGTGCAAACAGGCTGCCGTCTTTGAGCTGAACAACACCTGCATGAATGCCGGCGATCAGTCCCCCAGATTTCCCTTCCTTAAAGTCGGGCGTTTCCTTACCCAGATACGGATTCACCCAGGTTTTTCCCTGATCCTTGCTGATGTGTATGGCCGTACCACCGACAGGGCCCGGGTCCGCATCACCTGCCTGGACAAGCCAGCCTTCTTTGGTTTGGATCATTCCTGCAATAACCTGGTTACGAACCTGATGCTCAGGATCTGCCAGTGAAGGTGCGCTCCACGTTGCGCCGTTATCCTTACTCGTGCGTAAAACCATGGCCAGATTCTTCCAGTCACCATCCGTTTCCACACCATTCATGTGATACAAAGTGCCCTTTCCATCATCAAACAGCGACGTTCCGGTCATATTCCGGTCGGGGACTCTGAAAAACTCGGAAGGTTTGTCCCAGTTATTCTGCCCCGCACGCAGGCGGCTTGCCAGAATAGTCATTTCACGTCCGGACTCCTGATTCGTAGAAAACCATGCAGCCAGCAAATCCCCATTAGCGCACCAAGTAATAGCCGGACAGTGATTATGACCGAAAAAAGGCACTTCATCAGCACATTCCGGTTTGTTCACATAACGGATCGGCTCCATGAACACCGGTTTGCTGTCTGTAATTTTCTTCCAGCTGTGCATTTTTTGCGAAATATTCTGGTAAACCAGTGTCGTAGGCTCAACAGGCAGTGGTTTTGTTTCGGGCAAATCCCCTTCAACGATCCTGAAACCCAACTGAAAATGTTTGTCCTCCGGAATCATTGCCATACGGTTGGACGATCGCAGATACGCCACAGGTGTTCCGTGACTTCCTCCTCTGGTAACGCGATACAAACCGGAGATTCTACCCACCGGGTTATTTTGCTCGCCGGCAGCATAACTCCCGTACCAGTCGTAACACCATTCTTCTACGTTTCCGTGAAGATCGTATAATCCAAATTTGTTAGCCTCGGCCTGGGCTACTTTCAACGAAACAATTACAGGCTCACGGTCTGTTTTCTGACTTTTCAAATGTGCTTTGGACAAAAAACGGCCCGTCGAAAAATCTGTAACTGCTCCCGCTCT
This sequence comes from Dyadobacter diqingensis, assembly GCF_024220585.1. Classification (GTDB taxonomy): domain Bacteria; phylum Bacteroidota; class Bacteroidia; order Cytophagales; family Spirosomataceae; genus Dyadobacter; species Dyadobacter diqingensis. Next base: position 215,203 of record NZ_JAMXKF010000003.1, on the reverse strand, counting down.
GCAAGCGTATTCCCATTCAGCTTCCGTAGGGAGCCGATATTTTTTCCCTTCTTTTTTACTTAACCATGTACAAAAAGCAATGGCGTCGTGGTAATCAACAAAAACGACTGCTTCGTTATCTTCCTTCGAAAAACCGTCTTTTCCTCTGAATTTTTTGTGCGCAGGATCGAAAGCTTCGTATTGGGCATTGGTTATTTCGGTTGAAGCCATTTTAAAAGGCCTTGTAATCGTCACCCGATGCACCGGATTTTCATCTTTGTTTTCACCTTCACCCTCAGCGCCCATGTAAAACTTTCCCGCAGGAATATCCACCAGCTTCATACCCAGAGAATTTGTCTGCTGTGCAAAAGCTGTCTGAGTGATCAAACCTGCCAGAAATGTTATACGAATCCAGTTCATTTTTAATAATTTTATTTTACAAGATATGGGGCAAAAATACTCGTTATCCCCAAATCACTCTGAATCTTCTCAATCTCCGTCAGTAAATCATCCATTTCCAGTTTTAACGAATCGGTAAGCACTCCCACTTCTCTTCTTGTATAAGTCGAGATCGGAAAACCACGTTTTTGTAAACTGTATTTGGCAATGATCGGATAAGCCGTGTGCACGATATCCATGGAATCGATAAAAAACTGCTGCACTTTTTTCACCTCTTCCTGGCGGTCGGGGTTATTGAAATGCTCGCAAATCCAGACCACGAGTTCAGGATAAATATTCCCCTGAATACAGGAAAGTCCTGCCGCTCCTGCCTGCAATGACGCGACTGCATTAACCATATAGGCATCATAAAGCCCAAACTGATATCCTTCGGCAACCTGAATCCTGCGTTTCACTTCATCAAGATCCAGACAAGTATCTTTATGGTAAACAACCTTCCCGGTTTCAACCAGTTTTTCAAGGATTGTACTCGGAATCAATCGTTTGTAAGGCACCGGACATTCGTAAAAACCGAGTGGAATATCACCCGTGGCCGCAATAAGTTCCAGCGCATTTTTAAGAAAAATCTCATCGGATTCATCCTCAGCAGCGATAAGACCCGATATTACAATAACCGCCTGTACGCCGGTATCATATATACGTTTTACAAATTCTGCCTGCGTTGCGATAGCACCGCCAAAGGTTCCGGTGGCTACAACCGGCACTCGCCCTGCCACCTGCTCAACCACGGTTCTGGTCACGTCAATTCTCTCCTCCTCGCTCAATTCATACATTTCGCTGGACAAACAGTTGGCAAAAAGTCCGGCAGAGCCCGCGTTTAAATAAAATTCCGTCAGCGTTTTCAAGCCTTCATAATCAACTTCTCCTGATTCAAGAAAGGGAGTTAACATGACAGGAATAAATCCTTGCGGCAAAGATGTAGTAATAGCAGTCATACCAGTTTATAGTCAGTAAGAATCAAATAGTGTCAGATATGCGTTGCCGGCGGTAAAATTTACCGGCTATGGTTTACAATGGCCACATTTAACGCGGCCTGTATGAATAAAATAAGCGTTTTCTCAGGAAGTATGGCCGTCTGCAACCACTTCCTTTTCAACTTCGATCGTTTTCCCTTTTAGCCGTGTCAGTAATAAACCTCCAAGAAAAATAGTCAGTGTCCCCACTACCATCACCATGTTCTGATGAAGCGGGTTCCGTAAGTACGAATATTCATCCGGCAATTTGGCTGAAAATGTCATCCAGATAATCACCACAATCCCGATTAAGGTAGCCGTGAGCGCCTCTGCATTTTTGGTGTTTTTCGAAATAATTCCGAGGAGAAATAACCCAAGCATACCGCCGGCAAAAATCCCGGATAACAACCACCAGACATCCAACACACTTTTTACACCGATCATAGCAATGCCTGTGATCATTCCCAAAAGTCCGAAACCCGTCGTAGCAATGTATAACAGCTTCATGGATTGCTTGGAATTCATGTCTGTCTTAACGTACCGTTGATAAATATCAACCATAAATACCGTCGCCGAAGCATTCATTCCGGAGCTTATAGTACTCATAGCGGCCGACATAATTGCTGCAATGATCAATCCAAGCAGACCTACGGGAACTTTCGTAACCATAAAATGCGGCATCACCTTATCGCCAATATCTGCGGGTGTCAGCGTCGATGCGAGTGTGCGAAGCGCTTCCGGTGTTCCGTTTGGCAAACGTTCTGCCGCGACCTGCATCTGAACGGCACTCAGCAACTCCGGATTGCTTTGATAGTATGCAAACAAACAGGAACCGAGTACAAAAAATATCAGCGAAACAGGCAGGTATAAATAAACGCAAAGCCAAACCGAACCTGCTGCTTCTTTGATGGATGACGTGGTATGATAACGCTGAACATAATTCTGGTCCATCCCGAAGTTGTTCAGGTTCATGAAAAAACCGTACAAAAGAACGACCCAAAAGGACGATGTTGTAAAATCCGGTGCAAAACTTCCGAGACTGAATTTGTTGTCAACTTTTCCAATGTCAATGATTCTGGAAACACCACCATCCATTCCGGAAACGACGAGATACAATATGATTAACGCACCGGCAGTTTTAATGACTCCCTGAACCACTTCCGTCCAGATTACCGCCTCCATGCCGCCCATTACCGTATAAAGAACGATGCAAATACCAACTACGATCATTATCGTAGCCATCGGATAACCGGTCAATGCTTGTAAGCTGAGTGCAATTCCGAAAAATATCGAGCCCATTCTGGCCAGCTGCGTCAGCAGAAAACATACCACGGCATACGTCCGGGCCCAGGGGCCAAAGCGGTGTTCTAAATGGGTATACGCTGAAACGGCTCCTGTATTCCTGTAAAAGGGGATAAAAAACTTTGTCGCAACCCAGGCCGCCAATGGCATCGACAAACTAAAAACAAACGAATTCCAGTTGCTTCCAAAAGCTTTTCCCGGCACGCCGAGAAATGTATTGCTGCTTAAAAAGGTAGCATAAATAGAAATACCAATTGCCCAGCCGGGAATTTTTCCGGAAGCTTTGGTAAACTGGTCGGCGGTAGTATTTTTTCTTGAAAAATAAATACCAACAGCCACCATCCCTACCAGGTAGGCGATAACAATAATCAGATCGATAACGGGCAAGGATTTCATTCTACTTTTTTAATAAGTATAACTTAATTGCAAATAAACAGGATTAACTTGATGTATTTATGTGGTTTTATACCCTGTTATTGTACGATATTATCATACTATCAAGTTTTCACCCGGTTATCCTGTCAATGGCCCCTATTCTTCCTTGTCTTTGAACAAATAACCAATCCCGACAGAGGAAATGACGATCAGTGATAATAACAAAATTTTGGTTCCTAATCCTTCATTCGGATGTTCCAGCAGGTAACGGATTTCCTGAGCTTCCCGGCCGGCCCAAACAGCCAGAACGGTTCTTGGAATCATGCCCAACGTCCCGCCGGCAAGCACCTGAGGCAATTTTGCACCAACAACGTTGAAAAATAAGTTGGTTATCGTAAAAGGAAGAACAGGAGAAAGTTTGGCGAAGAAAATTAAACGAAACTGGTTGGCCCGGAATTTCTTAATCAGCGATTCGATCTGAGGATAAATTTGTACGAGATAAACACGAATGGATTCGGCCTGGAAAAAATCAGCCAGTATATAAAGGAAGCCTATCGCACCGAGATTCAGGATAAACAGATAAGGAACGGCATACCAGCCCAGAAAATATCCAAATACCAACGCCAGAAAAGTAGGCGGTGTCAGCGCAATGGCAGACGTAAAAGTAAGGCCCAGTGTAACCAGCATCCAGGTGCCGTAGGTCCATTCGCGTAAAATTTCTTCATGCGCAATGGCAGAAGCAGTAAGCAAAGAAGTAGTTACTAAGGGAACAACAGTGAGTAAAACACTTACAACCAGCGGTAAAGGAAGTTTTTTTACTAATAAATTTGCCAAAAGAGGATATTTTTAGTCATTACAAACATTTCAGATATCAAATTAACCACATCTTTCTGTAAAAGGTTTTTCCGGTAGCTTATCTTTGGTTTTTTTACCACACAGCTGACTGGTTTCAAGACAAAATATATATTATGAAATTCGCTACCAAAGCCATACATGCGGGTGTTGAGCCCGATCCGACGACGGGTGCTATCATGACGCCAATTTACCAGACTTCCACCTATGTTCAGGAAAGTCCGGGCAAACACAAGGGATATGAATATTCCCGTACCCATAATCCTACGCGGACTGCTTTGCAAAATGCCCTGGCCGCTTTGGAAAATGGGAAACATGGCATTTGTTACGCTTCCGGCCTGGCAGCAACGGACGCGGTACTAAAATTGTTCCGTCCCGGCGACGAAATTATCGCCACCAATGACATTTATGGTGGTACCTACCGGATCATGAAAAGGATTTATGAGCCGTTCGGTCTTGTTTTTCATTTTGTGGATATGAGCGATGTCACAGCCATTGAAAAAGTAATTTCTGAAAAAACAAAGATGATCTGGGTGGAGACACCAACCAATCCGCTGCTGAAAATCATTGATATTGAAGCCGTAACCAGAATTGCAAAAAACGAGGGAATTCTGAGCGTTGTGGATAACACTTTTGCTTCGCCATATCTTCAAAACCCGCTGGATCAGGGTGCTGATATTGTGATGCATTCTGTTACCAAATATCTGGGCGGACATTCGGATACCGTGATGGGCGCTTTAATTGTAAATGATGATGATCTTGCCAAACAACTGGCATTTATTCAAAATGCAAGCGGCGCGGTGCCGGGTCCGCAGGATTGTTTCCTGGTTTTACGGGGTATCAAAACTTTGCATGTACGAATGCAGCGGCATTGCGAGAATGCGAAAGTTGTTTCAATGTGGCTCGAAGATCATCCAAAAGTTGGAAAAGTTTATTACCCCGGGCTAACTTCCCATGAAGGCCATCAGCTGGCTTCACGGCAAATGCGCGGGTATGGTGGAATTGTTTCCTTTGAATTAAAAGGTGATAACTACCAGCAAGCAGTGAAAGTAATGGAAAGTCTGGAAGTATTTTCCCTTGGAGAATCGTTGGGTGGCGTTGAATCACTTTGCACGCACCCGGCCAGCATGACGCACGCCAGCATTCCAAAAGAAGAAAGAGAAAAAGTCGGGTTAAAAGATACATTGATCCGCCTGAGTGTCGGGATTGAAGATGTCGCAGATTTAATCGCAGATTTGCAGCAGGCAATCGGATGAGAATTCGATTCTCTTTTGCATTCCAAAAGCAAAACCATTACTTTTGATCTCTATTTTTTAGCAAAACTTACAAATTCGTTTTTCATGGAATTAACAGGAACTGTCATCGCTTTACTCCCTGAGGTAAATGGTCAGGGTAAAAACGGAACATGGCGGAAGCAGGAATTCATTCTTGAAATCCCTTCCCAGTATCCAAAAAAAGTATGCATTTCATTGTGGGGTGATAAAATCGATCAGGCTGGCTTACAGGTGAATGACGCTGTAACTGCATCCATTGACGTAGAAAGCCGCGAATACAACAATCGCTGGTACACAGAAGTAAAAGCCTGGAAAGTTGACAAAGCAGGTGCAGGAAACGGTGGCGGAGCTTCTTACAACGCGGGAAACAACAACAGCACTTTGCCTCCGGTGACTACTTTTACCGAAGACGAATCAGACGATCTTCCTTTCTAAGACATCATTATAATATGGCGATCCACCGTTCGGCGGCGGATCGCTTTTATTTTGGTTTTCAGGAAGCCATGGCCACTGTAAAATAATCCAGCACTTCATGCGGATGCACCTCCAGCACATTGGCCAGTACCAGCATCACCAAAGTATTTGAAGCCATTTTTCTGGAAATTCCGGCGGTAGCTGCAAACAATTCGACCGTAACGGTTTTCTTTTCGTCCAGCAGCTTCATCAGTTTCTCTTCCTTATCTCCGTACTGAAAACTTATGTCCCGCTTGAAACGGCCACGGCGCATAATCTCCCGCATTTCCTTGCTTGCCTGGATGGATTTGTCCGCCACACGCACATAAGCCTTTCGGATCCCTGAGGAATCCACCACATAATGCGGCTTGTCTGGGCTTCTGGGGATCGTCAGGACCAAAACTTCCCGCTCCGTATCGATAGGGATTTTTTCCAGCCTGTAATCAAGTTTGGGGAAACAATAGGTGTTTATCGCTTTGACGAGTGTGTATTCATCTTCATCTGAATCCTTCACTCCTTTTATCGTCCTGTCGTCTCCAATACCGACGAATAATTTTCCACCGCCAGAATTGGCGAAAGCGACTAGTTCCCGGACGATTTTTTCAGGGTGATTAGATTTCAATTTGAATTCCACGTGATCACCCTCGCCTCTTCTGACCAACTCTTTAAGCAATCGTAGTTCCATCAATTGGCCTGGATAGATACTTAAACTATGAAAAAAACAATTTCGGCTTCTGGCAAATGCTTTTCATAATAACGTTAACAAGATACATTCCTTTCACGGTATTAAAAAAATATTAACGGATTAACTCCGCCAGAAACCCATTTTTATAATCCTAAAAACAATGCCCGCAACGATTTCCGGGACCGGTAAAAAACAAAAAACGGCACCTATTGGCGCCGTTTTTTCTTAATATTCATCTTCATTAAAGAAGAAGTCGTCTTTGGTCGGATAATCCGGCCAAATTTCCTCAATGCTTTCATAAGGCTGACCATCATCTTCCAATTCTTGTAGGTTTTCAACTACTTCTAACGGAGCGCCTGTTCTAATTGCGAAGTCAATCAGCTCGTCTTTGGTAGCTGGCCAAGGCGCATCTTCAAGGTATGATGCAAGTTCGAGAGTCCAGTACATAATTTTTTTCGCCTATTAAATAGTTACTTAATTTTTTCAGGATTGCAAAAGTAAAAAAATTTGCATCTTTTAATAATTTTAAACAAAAAATATTGAAAATAATTGTTTTTTATGTTTAATATTTTTCTTAATCAGGATAAGCGTTTGAATATCATAAATTTACCCAAATTCACTCATGTTCTTCCACTTGCTCTGATATCACTAATGTTATACAAAAAGCGTTCCCGCTAATTCGCCGGCATTTTGTAGAAATAACTCCTATATATCTTCCAAGACAAAATCTTTTGTAAATTCCCCCATCATTAGAATTAGAAAAATATGACAATTGAAGTTTGTGCATATTCTCTCGAGTCTTGTATGAATGCCCAGGTGGGTGGTGCAGGACGCATTGAATTATGCGGGGGCCTTGGCGAAGGAGGTACAACTCCCAGCGCAGGACTTATTGAAATGGTGCTGGAACATATCCAAATTCCGGTTTTTGTGATGATCCGTCCGCGTGGCGGTGATTTTGTTTATGATTTTTTTGAAGAAGAAATCATGAAAAGAGATATTGCCGTTGCAAAAAAACTCGGTGCACAGGGTGTTGTGTTAGGTATTTTACTCCCTGACGGACAAGTAGATATAGCCCGTACGAAAGCACTCGTAGATTTCTCATTTCCTATGAAAGTAACTTTTCACCGCGCTTTCGACCTGACACCCGACCCGGTTAAGGCTTTAAAAGCAGTGATTGAAACTGGCGCAGAACGAATTCTCACATCGGGCCAGAAACCAAGTGCACCGCTTGGCATAAAAACACTGGAACAGTTGGCGAAAGCGGCAGGCAGCTCTATTGAGATTATGGCTGGGGGCGGTGTCAACCACAATAATGCGAAAGAGCTAAAAGAAGCCGGTGTACACGCGCTGCACCTGACGGCCAAATCGTTCAGGCCCGGCCGACAAAAATATTTCCCGGCAGATATCTCCATGGCCGGCGAAAGTCCGGACGAACGTTCAGTATTATATAGTGATTTAAATCTTATTGAAGCGATAGTGGAGGCGGTAGCGGATAAGTAACAAGATACATAGCAGGAATTTTTAACCTAAGTCTCCGCAATATGAAATTTGTCAAAGCTGTTTTATCAGTAATAGTCGCAATAGGTTTAGTATATGCATTGAACAGACCATGGGGAAAGGTTCCTGCTCTGGGTTCGTTTTTAAGTCCGTTTACCGGATTCTGGCAAAACGGGGAAAAACTTGCTGATCCGGGAGCAGAGATCGAATTGAAACTGGATAGTCTCAAAGATGAGGTAACCATCCGCTTCGACGATACCGGTGTACCACACATTTTTGCTAAAAATGACTTCGATCTTTTTTATGCGCAGGGTTACATCACCGCAAAAGACAGGTTATGGCAGATGGACGTCCAAACCAGAGCGGCATCCGGCAGATTATCGGAAGTCCTTGGACCTGCCACTTTTGAACTGGACCAGAGAAGCCGCAGACTCGGAATGGCTTACGGTGCTGAGGTTAATATCAAAATAGCATTGAGTGATCCCAAATCGAGAGAAGCTTTGCTCGGTTATACGGCTGGCGTTAATGCGTACATCAACCAGCTTTCTCCGAAAGATTATCCGGTGGAGTTCAAATTACTGAGTTACAAACCTGAGCCGTGGAAACCCATCAATACCATGTACATGCTGGAACAGATGACGCTAACCCTTGCAGGAAGGTCAAATAACCTGAACATGTCCAACATTCTCAAAAAATACGGAAGCGAGGTTGTAAACGATTTGTTTCCCGATTACCCCATGTTTCAGGAAAGTCCGATTATTCCCGCTGGTACACCCTGGAATTTTACACCCGTCGCGATCCCTGAAAATAAACCCGGCAATACCAAAGACACCGTTTTAACCAATGAATATCCGAAGGAAGAGCCAAAACCCGAAGGAATTGGCAGCAATAACTGGGCAGTTGGGCCGGGCAAATCAAAAACCGGTTATCCCATTCTGGCCAATGATCCGCATCTGGAACTGACACTCCCGTCTATCTGGTATCAGGTCCAGCTGCATTCCCCTGATATGAATGTTTACGGCGTTTCATTGCCCGGCATTCCCAGCGTGATCATCGGTTTTAACCAGAATATTGCCTGGGGTGTGACCAATGTGGATGCGGACGTTTTTGACCAGTATAAAATTACTTTCAAAGACACCACACAAAACAGCTACTGGTTCGACAACCAATGGAAACCAACCCGTAAACGGGAAGAAGTTATTTACATCAAAGGCCAGAGTGAGCCGTTCCGCGAAAACGTCACTTATACACACCACGGCCCCATAACCGCTTATACGGACGATAGCAACGGCACGATAAACCTGGCTACCCGATGGATTGGTCATGAACCGGGTAACAGCTTTCTTACTTTCTACGATTTAAACAGAGCAAAAAATTACGACGATTATCGTAGTGCCCTGGCCAAATATGTAGGTCCGGCGCAGAACTTTGTTTTTGCCGATAACGGTAAAAATATTGCGATCACCGTTAACGGAAAACTGCCTTTAAAGCGAAAAGAACAGGGCAAATTTTTACTCGACGGCACCAATCCGGACGACGATTGGAAAGGCTGGATTCCGGCAGCACAAAATCCGTTTGTGAAAAATCCTCCGAGGGGATTTGTAAGTTCGGCCAATCAATCGTCGACAGATCAGACCTATCCTTATTATATCAACTGGATTTTTGCTCCTTCGGAACGGGCGATACGGATTAACGAACGTCTGGAAAAAATGACGGCAGCCAATGCCGACAGTCTGCGTATGTTACAGAATGATAATTTTAATGTACTTGCCCGGACAGTTCTTCCCAAGCTCCTTTCAATACTGCAAACAACGCCGCTGAGCGCTACTTACAAAGCAGCACAACAGGTTTTGACAGACTGGAATTACCAGAATTCTCCTGACGCCATTGCTCCTTCGATTTTCGAAGAATGGATGCCGGCATTGAAAAGTGCAGTTTGGGATGATGAATTTGATTCACCCAAAGCGCCGATGGCCTACCCTTCCCGGGACCGTCTGGTGTATATGATATTAAAACAGCCCAATGAAAAATGGTTTAACAATATTAAAACGCCGCAAACGGAAACATTAACCGACGTAACAGTCAGCAGTTTCAAAACTGCCGTGGATACGTTAATCGCTCGGCATGGTGCTATGAGTCCCTCATGGCAATGGTCCGAAGTAAAAAATACCGAGATCCGGCATTTGAGCCGTAGCCTGAAAGCCTTTAACGCACCGCATCTTAAACTGGGCGGTGGCTCGGGTATTGTCAATGCCATAACAAAAAGGAATGGCCCTTCGTGGCGGATGGTGGTAGAGCTTGGGCCGACACCCAAAGCTTACGGGATTTATCCCGGCGGTCAGTCCGGAAATCCGGGTAGTCCTTATTATCTCAACCTCCTCGACAAATGGGAAAAGGGTGAGTTAAACGAGCTTATCTATCTGTCGTCTCCCGATCAGAAAAACCAACATCTTACATCACGGGTAATCCTTAAAAAGAAATAATCTATGAACTTCGTCATCATTTTCATCGTCACCGCGATACTTCAATTTTTCACACCCTGGTGGACAGTTGCTTTGATTCCCTTCGTTATTGCGGCATGGCGGCCCACAACCTCATTGAAATCTTTTGCCACGGGTTTTCTGGCCATTGCCTTGTTATGGTTTCTGTATGGGTTATACCTTCATATCAGTTCCCAGGGTTCTATGTCCAACAAAATTGCAGAAATTTTTTCTCTGCCCAACGGCATCTTGTTGCTGATCGTAACAGCCATTGTAGGCGGACTCGTTGGCGGGTTATCCGGATTATCGGGTTATTTTGCCAGAAAAGCGACGGCATAAATCCTGATGACCTGAGAATTTTGTGATAAACTGATCTTATATCAGGTCTGGCCAATTTAAAGTAGCGTAAAAAACTACGTAATTGTAGGCCTTGAAACACAAATCATTATATTTGCGGCTCTTTCTAAAAAAACAAAACCTTAAAAACGTGAATAACAATACTTCGTTAATTTGGAACATCGTGCTTAGCATAGCCGTAGCGGTGTTATTTTTCTTACATTTCTCAGGAAATAAATCAGAAGCAGTGTCAGGATCAGACGGAGGAGTGGTAGCTGGCCGTCGCACTGTTTATGTACAGGTCGATTCTCTTTTGACGAATTACGATTATTTTAAGGATGCTAAAAAAGCGCTTGAAAACAAACATTTCCAATTGGAAAATGAATTGAATACAAAAGGACGCTCTTTGCAAAATGAAGTTGCTTTCTTCCAGCAAAAAGCGCAGACCATGACACCGGACCAGGCTCGTTCAACAGAGGCTCAGCTGATGAAAAAACAGCAGGATCTTGTTGCTTACCGTGACCAGGCTATGGCAGGTCTTCAGCAGGAAGAAGCTGGTAAAAATGAAGAATTGTACAAGCAGATCAGAGCCTACATTGAAAAATATAACAAAGACAATAAATACGAATACGTATTAGGTTATTCTTTGGGTGGCGGAATTTTGTTCGCTGACAAATCGCTTGATGTTACTCAGAAAATCATCGAAGGTTTGAACAAAGCTTACAAAGAAACAGATGCTGGTAAGGCTTCTGCGGATACTACTGCTAAGAAATAATCCTGATTAGGCAGGATAAAATATTTTGATTGAAAGGCGTCTGATTCCGATCGGATGCCTTTTTTCATGGATTGAAATCCATGGCTACAAGATCGGTCGTGCCTACGGCACTTTGCCTTAAAACAGAAAGAGACGGCTTATCCATTTAAGCCGTCTCTTTCTGTTTTATTATATTCTTAATCCAAATGGATTCCTTTGCCTTTCTAAACCGCTTTCGAAGAAACTTTTGCTCCCAGATATTCACGGTTCATACGTGCGATATTCTCGAAGCTGATTTCTTTTGGACATTCAGCCGAACATGCGTGGGTGTTGGTACAGTTACCAAAACCTTCTGCGTCCATCTGAGCAACCATTTTCTCCGCACGAATACTGCGCTCTGCCTGACCTTGCGGCAACAAAGCAAGCTGTGATATTTTGGCAGATACGAACAACATCGCAGAAGCATTTTTACATGCCGCTACACAAGCTCCGCAACCGATACAGGCAGCAGCGCTAAATGCGTCATCAGCATCTTCTTTTGCAATAGGTAAATTGTTTGCATCCTGTGCATTTCCTGTATTTACCGACACGAAACCACCTGCTGATATGATACGGTCAAAACCATCACGATCTACAACAAGATCCTTGATAACCGGAAATGCTCCGGCTCTCCATGGCTCCACGGTAATTGTATCACCATCCTGGAAAGAACGCATGTGCAACTGACAAGTTGTTACGCCTTTCAAAGGTCCGTGTGGCTGTCCGTTTATAAACATAGAACACATTCCGCAAATCCCTTCACGACAATCGTGATCGAAAGCGACCGGTTCCTTATTCTCTTCAATTAATTGTTCGTTAAGAATATCGAACATTTCAAGGAAAGACATATCCGGAGAAACGCCATCCAGATTATAATTCTCAAATCCTCCTTGTGTATTTGTATTGCTTTGTCTCCACACTTTAAGCGTAAGACGCATATTGCCTGCACTCATTTGTCTAAACTGTTAATGATTAACTATTAACGAAATTTATTTTAGTTATAAACTCAATGAAGGACCTTAGCTAACAGCTAAATGCCAATAGCTAACGGCTATTTATAACTTCTCTGAGCGATTTTGATATTATCGTAAACAAGGTCTTCTTTGTGAAGCTCCCATTTTTCGGAATCGATATGCTCCCATGCTGACACGAACATAAAGTTTTCGTCGTCACGAAGTGCTTCCCCTTCCTCAGTCTGGTATTCTTCACGGAAGTGGCCACCGCAGGATTCGTTACGGGTTAATGCATCAATACACATCAATTCACCCAACTCGATAAAGTCTGCAACGCGGTTTGCTTTGTCAAGTTCAGGGTTAAAATCACCGATTTTACCCATTACTTTTACATCCTTCCAGAATTCTTCACGTAAAGCGCGGATTTCAACAATCGCTTCTTTCAATCCTTTTTCATTACGTCCCATTCCACATTTGTCCCACATGATTTTACCCAGGCGGCGGTGGAATAGTTCAGGAGAAGTATTTCCCTGAATCGAAATTAACTTTTCAATTCTGTCTTTTACTTCCTTTTCCGTTTTTACGAATGCTTCGTGATCGGTTGAAATATGTCCGGTTCTGATCTCACCTGCAAGGTAAGCTCCAACCGTGATTGGAATCACAAAATAACCGTCTGCCAAACCCTGCATCAACGCAGAAGCTCCCAAACGGTTCGCACCGTGATCTGAGAAATTCGCTTCTCCCAATGAATACAAACCAGGAACGGTTGTCATCAGGTTATAATCAACCCAAAGTCCACCCATGGTGTAGTGAACCGCCGGATAAATACGCATAGGCACTTCGTAAGGATCTTCTCCCGTGATCTGCTTATACATATCGAAAAGGTTACCATACTTTTCTTTCACTACAGCTTTACCCCATTCCAGAATCTGGCTTTCAGAGGCATTAGTAATGTTATTTTTATTCGCTTCTCCCTGTCCGTAACGGTGGAAAGCAGCAGAGAAATCAAGGAATACCGCCAATTTGGAAGTACCCACACCATATCCTGCATCACATCTTTCTTTCGCAGCGCGGGAAGCGATATCACGGGGAACCAGGTTACCGAAAGCAGGGTAACGACGTTCCAGGTAATAATCTCTTTCGTCTTCCGGAATAGCATTTCCGGCACGTGTATCGTTTTGTTTTTTCGGAACCCAGATACGGCCATCATTACGAAGTGATTCTGACATCAAAGTCAGCTTCGACTGATGCTCACCCGATACCGGAATACAGGTCGGGTGAATTTGTGTAAAACATGGGTTTGCGAAGAATGCACCACGTTTGTGCGCTTTCCAGGCAGCCGTTACATTACTACCCATCGCGTTGGTCGACAGATAAAATACGTTGCCGTAACCACCTGTACAAAGCAAAACCGCGTGTGCAGAATGTCTTTCCAATTCACCGGTAATCAGGTTTCTGGCGATAATACCACGGCACTTTCCGTCGATTTTCACAACATCCAGCATTTCGTGACGGTTGTACATGGTAATTGTTCCCATCCCAACCTGACGCTGTAAACCGGAATAAGCACCTAACAAAAGCTGCTGTCCTGTTTGTCCCGCCGCGTAAAAAGTACGCTGAACCTGCACCCCACCGAAAGAACGGTTGGAAAGAAGTCCGCCGTATTCACGTGCAAAAGGAACACCCTGCGCAACGCACTGGTCAATAATATTTCCGGAAACTTCCGCTAAACGGTGCACATTGGCCTCACGTGAGCGATAATCTCCTCCTTTAATCGTATCGTAAAAAAGACGGTGAACCGAGTCCCCGTCATTCTGATAATTCTTTGCAGCGTTGATCCCTCCCTGTGCAGCGATCGAGTGCGCACGGCGTGGTGAATCCTGGAAACAAAATGCTTTTACTTTATATCCCATTTCCGCAAGCGTAGCAGCGGCAGAGGCTCCGGCCAAACCGGTTCCTACTACAATCACTTCGATATTACGCTTGTTGGCAGGGTTTACCAGAGGTACTGACGATTTGTATTTTTCCCACTTATCTTCCAGCGAGCCTTGAGGTATTTTGGCATCCAGACGAGATGAAGTTGCCATATATTTTGAAATGTTAATTAACCTGAAAAATTAGATTCAAAAATTTAATCAAAAACATTCAACGATTGCATCAGCGTAATTTTACACTGACAGTCAAATGCCTGGGATTTAATAAACCCATCCAAAGAATATAGAAATAGGCATCAGTGCGAAAAGAACCGGGATCACGATTGAAAAAGCAACACCTACGAAATGAATCGCACCGTTGTATTTCACGTGGTATAGGCCCAATGATTTAAATGCACTTTCAAACCCATGCAATAAATGCCAGAAAAGCGAAAAGCAGCCTGCAACATAGATCAATACCACCCATACATTCTGGAAAATATCGAGCATCATCTGGTACAGATTCAATTCTTCACCGGTAGCAAATTGATTGGTACGGTTTGGAATCCAGAAATGTGAGGTGTGGATCACCAGGAATATCAAAATCAGAGTTCCCAAAAGTCCCATACTACGGGAATACCATTTGCTGTTTGCGCTGGCATTACTTACCGCATACTTTACAGGTCTTGCGTCGTTGTTGGCTTTTGTAAGCCAAAGACCGTCAGCAATGTGTAGAAGGAAACCTAATACCAAACCAATTTCAAGCGTGCGGATAATGGGATTGGTACCCATGAAGTGCCCCCAGTGAGAAAATGTTTCACCCCCATCGTTGTAAAAAATCATTGCATTAATGGTGGCATGTATTACCAGGAAACTGATCAGAAATAGACCGGTAAGCGACATGATCAGCTTCTTACCGATAGAACTTGTTAACGCTTGTGTAAACCAAGACATAGCAAACACGAATAGTTTTAGTACAAAAAAATAAGGTATATTTAGAACCTTTCAAAGGTATGGCACAAACGTTAGCAACACAATAAAACAGGATCATTTTTGTGTAGTGCTTTACAATTTATAATCATTATTAAATACCCTTTGTATGAATTATTAACGGTTGAAATTCATTCGACTAACTAAACGGTAAAATTTAATCAGAAAATTTGCCGCAATCAGACCCGATATTACGAATAGATAAATACATTTTAATTCAGATTTTTCGTTCATATTTCAGTGATATTGACGTTATGTATTTTTATTTTTAATATAAAAATGTTTGTTTTAACAGATATCACCACCGTTATTTAATATTGCATACATTCGATGTTCCGACTTGACATGTTTGCCTCTATCCTGAATAAATTATTTAGTATGCGCCATAATCTACGATTTCAGTTTTTACTGCTAATTCTCATCAGTTTTGCCTTTGGAAACAAGGCCTTCGCCACGCACTCCCGGGCTGGCGAAATAACGGCAAAACGTGTTCCGGGTAACCCTTTGGCTTACGACGTTACGTATACTGGTTATTTCGATGTGAGTCCCGCAGGTATCGGCGCTGCTGACAGCCAGACATTTGTACTCATGTATTTTTATGCCGGCTCGACTGACGGTGCAACGGCTACCCCAAGACAGGTAGATCGTATAACGTCGCTGACACGTAATATTGGCAACAATACCACGCAGAATATCTACACCACCCGTTATGTTTTTCCGTCTGCCGGGAACTGGAATATATCCGTCACGATCGACAACCGGAATGCCAACATTTTGAATTTAGGGCCGGGGTCAACAGACCGGCTGAATTTTTACGTGCATACCACCATCGTCATCAACTCATTTGTAGGTTTAAACCAGACACCCGTTCTCTTAAACGCTCCGATTGATATTGCAGCCGTTGGCCAGCGGTTTATCCACAACCCGGGTGCTTTCGATGCAGACGGTGACAGTATCGCTTACAGACTTTATACACCACAACAAAGCACACGCAGAGGTGGTTTAGGTGAAAATATCGCTGGTTATAAACATCCTAACCTGGCTTTTCCCCCCGGCTCAACCGAAGGTGGACAAAGCCCTGCTACTTTCAGTATTAATCCCATAACCGGGGATCTCATATGGGATGCCCCCAATACCAAAGGGCTCTATAACGTCGCCTTTGTCGTCGAGGAATGGCGACAGGGGATCAAAATTGGGGAGATTGTCAGGGATATGCAGATCATTGTCGAGGACGCAAAAAATGACAGACCAAAGCTCGACCTGCTGCCTGATATATGCGTCGAGGCCGGGACGCTGATCAACCAGACCGTCAAAGCCACCGATAAAAATGGGGATAAACTCACGCTTACCACCAGCAGCGGGGTCTACCAGGCTACCGCACTGATCTCACCGGCTTATGCCACATTCAGTGTGCCACAACAGGGTGCGCAAGGGACGGTCACCGGGCTCTTCTCCTGGCAAACCGGGTGCAGCCACATCCGGGAAGAACCTTATGATGTGCTCTTTAAGGTCGAGGACGGACCCGTTGCCGGAACTCCGAACCCTGCCCTGTTCAGAAAACTCGTTGATATCACCACGTTAAGTATCCGGGTTTATGGCCCGCAGCCCGTTAACCTCAGGGCTGTACCCGTTACTGATGCCGCCGGAAAAGCGTTCAGGGTGAGCTGGGATGCTTATAAATGTCAGATACCAGGTGCCAAAATATCCATTTACAGAAGAGAAGGTTGTCGGGTCATTCCGATTGATGTCTGCTCTCCGGGGCTACCTGCCGGATCTGGTTACGAAAAAATCGCCAGTGTGGGCGTAGGTGAGTTATTTTATGTGGATAACAACAACAATACAGGTCTGAAAGCAGGTATTTCATACAGCTACCGGATCGTTGTAGAGTTCCCAAGACCAGGTTCTAATATCACTGAACCCGGATATCTGGCAGGCGGTGGTGAAAGCCTTGTTTCCGAGCAGGTTTGTATCGAGGTGCCTTTGCAGATGCCTGTTATCACCAACGTGACTGTTGATGCTACCAGTGAAACAAAAGGTGAAATTACCGTAAAATGGATCAAACCAGCGCTTCCGGAAGGAGCCTCTATACCGGCACAGTATAAATTGTTCCGTGCAACAGGTTTAAACGAAAGTGTTTATACCAACATTGCCACCATCAATACGAACCTGGCAGCAGGTGCGCCGGATACCATCTTCGTTGATAAAGACCTGAACACCGTAGCCAATGCTTACCGGTATAAAATTGAATATTATTATACAGAAGGTGGAAAACTGGTAAAACTCGATGAAACCGAAGCTGCGAGCAGCGTACGTTTATCGCAGGGACCCGCCAGTCCGACCACCATCAGGCTGAACTGGACGGCCAATGTGCCATGGAGCAACGATGGCAGGAAGCACAGGATTTACAGAGAAGACAAGTCAAAACCCGGAACTTTCAACAGGATCGCGGAAGTATCCGTACAAGGGCCGCAGACTTATACCTTCACCGATGACGGAACGGATAAATACGCGCAGGATGGCACGGTGAACGTGGTAATCGCCAAGGATTCGGTTTATTGTTATAAAGTAGAAACAGAAGGTTCTTACAATAACTCGCAGATCAAAGTCGATCCGCTTTACAACTTCTCACAGATCATTTGTATCTCCGCTGCCGATACCACCAAACCCTGTGTGCCGGTGCTGGCGATCGATGTGCTGAACTGCGATAGTTTAAAGGCCGATTCCTTCTGCGGACAGAAAACATTTACCAACAATCTGTCCTGGACTTATCCACAGTCGGCAGGCGGAAAGGATTGCGACCAGGCCATTGTCGCTTACCGGTTGTATTACACCCGGTACGAAGGTGATACTCCGACGCTTTTAAAAGAAATCACAGCACCTGTGGCTACG
This sequence comes from Dyadobacter diqingensis, assembly GCF_024220585.1. Taxonomy (GTDB): domain Bacteria; phylum Bacteroidota; class Bacteroidia; order Cytophagales; family Spirosomataceae; genus Dyadobacter; species Dyadobacter diqingensis. The sequence continues at coordinate 197,020 of NZ_JAMXKF010000003.1, read as the reverse complement.
TCTTTTGCACACGAAGGCCTGACTTCTTTTGCCGGATGTTATTACGTGACGGCCGTTAACAAATACGGAACAGAAAGTGCGCCAAGCAATACTGTCTGCAAGGATAACTGTCCGATCTTTAAACTGCCCAACGTAATCACACCAAACGGGGACGGCAAAAACGATCTGTTCAAACCATATGATTGTCCGAGTTTCGTTCAGTCGCTTGAATTTAAAGTGTTCAACAGATGGGGCGCCAAAGTGTTTGATACCAAAGATGTCAACATCAGCTGGAACGGACAAACCAACTCGGGAAGTGACCTGGCCGCAGGACAATATTACTACGAAGTCACCGTCTACTTTGAGTCCGTGCAGAAAGGTGGAAAACCGGCTCAGTTTAAAGGATGGGTACAGCTGCTTAGGTAAGCGTCTTTTCCTCTAAATAAAAACAATAAGCCCGATTCTTTCGAATCGGGCTTATTGTTTTTATTATCAATTAGTTACAAATAACATCAAAATATAAATCCGCTCATTGAAAAACTGACATACAGGAGAATTAATAAATATGTATCTGATCATATACATTCATACACTATCAATACACATTTTTGAATTAATTTTCGTTCAATACATAACGCCGGAAATAGAAACTTTAAAAATGATTTCTCCGGCGATAAAAGCCCTAAGATGGCAACCTCTGTCTATTTAAAAAGTCATAATACACATGCGCTCAATTTTACAGTTTCTATCACTACTGGTTATAGTTTTTGGTCTCTCTATCAATCAAAAAGCCTTTGCAACACATGCAAGAGCCGGCGAGATAACAGCCAAACGGGTTACCGGCAACCCATTAACCTACGACGTAACGTTCACGGGTTACTTTGACGTAACCCCAGGAGGGGGAAAAGATGCCGCCGATCATCAGGATGATGTGAATATGTATTTTTACACAGGCGCTTCTGATGGAGAGAAGCAGACTCCTATCAAAGTGCTCCGTTTGGCGAATGTCAATATTGGCAACAACACCACACGGAATACCTACACAACCCGTTACACTTTTAGATCCGCCGGTAATTGGAACATATCTGTTGCCATTGATAATCGGAATGTCGGCATTTTGAATTTAAGTCCCGCTCCCACAAGTAGCCTTAATTTCTACGTGCACACCACCATTGTCATCAACTCATTTGTAGGTTTAAACCAGACACCCGTTCTCTTAAATGCTCCGATTGATATTGCGGCAGTCGGCCAGCGGTTTATCCACAACCCAGGCGCCTTCGACGCAGATGGTGACAGTATTGCTTACCGACTTTATACACCACAACAAAACATCACTGGTGGTGGATTAGGCACCAACGTTGGCTACAAACACCCTAACCTGGCTTTTCCTCCCGGCTCAACTGAAGGTGGCCAAAGCCCCTCGACTTTCAGCATGAACCCCATTACCGGTGATCTCATCTGGGATGCCCCCAACACCAAAGGGCTCTATAACGTCGCCTTTGTCGTCGAGGAATGGCGACAGGGGATCAAAATTGGGGAGATTGTCAGGGATATGCAGATCATTGTCGAGGACGCCAAAAATGACAGGCCAAAGCTCGATCTGCTGCCCGATATATGCGTCGAGGCCGGAACGCTGATCAACCAAACCGTCAAAGCCACCGATAAAAATGGGGATAAACTCACGCTTACCACCAGCAGCGGGGTCTATCAGGCTACCGCACTGATCTCACCGGCTTATGCCACATTCAGTGTGCCGCAACAGGGTGCGCAAGGGACGGTAACCGGGCTCTTCTCCTGGCAGACCGGGTGCAGCCACATCCGGGAAGAACCTTATGATGTGCTCTTTAAGGTCGAGGACGGGCCTATTGCCGGAGCGCCAAACCCTGCACTATTTAGAAAACTAGTGGATATCACCACGTTAAAAATCAGGATATATGGCCCGCAGCCGGTCAATCTCAGAGCAGTGCCCGTTACTGATGCTTCCGGAAAAGCATTCCGGGTGAGCTGGGATGCTTATAAATGTCAGGTTCCCGGAGCTAAAATATCCATTTACAGAAGGGAAGGCTGTCGGATTGTCCCCATCGATCCATGTATACCGGGGCTGCCCGCAGAATACGGTTACGAAAAAATCGCCAGTGTTGGTGTGGGTGAATTATTTTATGTCGATAACAACAACAATACAGGTCTGAAAGCAGGTATTTCATACAGCTACCGGATCGTTGTAGAGTTCCCAAGACCAGGTTCTAATATCACAGAACCCGGATATCTGGCCGGCGGTGGTGAAAGCCTTCCCTCCGAGCAGGTTTGTATCGAGGTGCCTTTGCAGATGCCGGTTATCACCAACGTCACTGTTGATGCTACGAGCGAAACAAAAGGTGAAATCACCGTGAAATGGATCAAACCAGCGCTTCCCGATGGAGCGTCGATCCCTGCTCAATATAAATTGTTCCGCGCCACTGGCCTGAACGGAAGTGTTTATACAAACATTGCTACCATCAATACGAACCTGGCAGCAGGTGCACCGGATACCATCTTCGTTGATAAAGACCTGAACACCGTGGCCAATGCTTACCGGTATAAAATTGAATATTATTATACAGAAGGCGGGAAACTGGTAAAACTCGATGAAACCGAAGCTGCCAGCAGCGTACGTTTGTCGCAGGGACCTGCCAGTCCGACCACCATCAGACTGAACTGGACGGCCAATGTACCATGGAGTAACGATGGCAGAAAGCACAGGATTTACAGAGAAGACAAATCAAAACCCGGAACTTTCAACAGGATCGCGGAAGTATCCGTCCAAGGGCCGCAGACTTATACCTTCACTGATGACGGAACGGATAAATACGCGCAGGATGGCACGGTAAATGTGGTGATCGCCAAGGATTCGGTCTACTGTTATAAAGTAGAAACAGAAGGTTCTTACAATAACTCGCAGATCAAAGTCGATCCGCTTTACAACTTCTCACAGATCATTTGTATCTCCGCTGCCGATACCACCAAACCCTGTGTACCGGTGCTGGCGATTGATGTGCTGAACTGCGATAGTTTAAAGGCCGATTCATTCTGCGGACAGAAAACATTTACCAACAATCTGTCCTGGACTTATCCACAGTCGGCAGGCGGAAAGGATTGCGACCAGGCCATTGTGGCTTACCGGTTGTATTACACCCGGTACGAAGGTGATACCCCGACGCTTTTAAAAGAAATTACAGCACCCGTAGCTACGTCATTTGCACACGAAGGCCTGACTTCTTTTGCCGGATGTTATTACGTGACGGCCGTTAACAAATACGGAACAGAAAGTGCGCCAAGCAATACTGTCTGCAAGGATAACTGTCCGATCTTTAAACTGCCCAACGTAATCACACCAAACGGGGACGGCAAAAACGATCTGTTCAAACCATACGACTGTCCGAGTTTTGTCCAGTCGCTTGAATTTAAAGTGTTCAACAGATGGGGAGCCAAAGTGTTTGATACCAAAGATGTCAACATCAGCTGGAACGGACAAACCAACTCGGGAAGTGACCTGGCGGCAGGACAATATTACTATGAAGTCACCGTCTATTTTGAGTCTGTGCAGAAAGGCGGAAAACCGGCTCAGTTTAAAGGATGGGTACAGCTGCTTAGATAAGCGTCTTTTTTCTTTCACTTTCAAGTCGTTAATTTGCAGCCCGATTCGTAAGAGTCGGGCTCGATTTTTTTACTACGAAATTTAAAAAGCCACTAATTATGAAAAAAGCCTACATATTTCCGGGTCAGGGTTCTCAGTTTAAAGGTATGGGTCTGGATCTGTACCAAAGTTCCGATTCAGCTAAAGCATTGTTTGACCAGGCAAACGACATTTTAGGCTTTGAAATAACCAAGATCATGTTTGAGGGTACCGACGAAGAACTCAAACAAACCAACGTAACACAACCTGCCATTTTTATTCATTCGGTTGTTCTGGCAAAGATCAGCACGGATTTTGCGCCTGAAATGGTGGCCGGTCATTCTTTGGGTGAATTTTCAGCCCTTGTAGCCGCTGGTGCCTTGTCATTTGAAGATGGGTTACGCCTGGTTGCTCAGCGCGCTGACGCCATGCAAAAAGCCTGTCTGATCCGCCCTTCCACCATGGCTGCGATTCTTGGTCTTGACGATAAAACGATTGAAGACATTTGTGCTAGCATTATCGACGAAGTTGTGGTACCTGCCAATTATAACTGTCCGGGACAGGTTGTAATATCCGGAACGATCGAAGGCGTTGAAAAAGCCTGTGAACTATTAAAAGCTGCGGGCGCAAAACGTGCATTGATCCTACCTGTTGGCGGTGCTTTCCATTCACCACTTATGGAACCTGCACGCGCGGAACTTGCTGCGGCAATTAACGCGGCCGAATTTGAATCCCCTATCTGCCCGATTTATCAGAACGTCAATGCGAAGCCCGCAACTGAGGTAACGGTCATCAAGGAAAACCTGATCGCGCAGTTAACTGCACCGGTGAGATGGACCCAGTCGGTGGAACAAATGGTGGCAGACGGAGCAGGAATATTTATTGAATCAGGTCCTGGAAAAGTTTTACAGGGATTGGTTAAAAAGATCGCCAGCGGTGTTGAATTAAAAAGTATTTGAAATTTTTTTTTCAAAAAACTTGACAAATAAAAAAACTCGTATTACTTTTGCACCACTAACACGGTATTGGCCGATGGTGTAATGGTAACACTGGACATTTTGGTTGTCTCATTCAGGGTTCGAGTCCTTGTCGGCCAACAACTTTTTAGCAAAGAGCTCATTATCTAATGAGCTCTTTTTTTATTCTTTCTCACACTAATTTTCATTCGAAAACTGTACACTCCCCCTAAGTCAGAGTCGTTAAAATTCAATTCTTAAAATATTTTTTCCGATCAATAACTATTAGGAAACGAAAACAGAAAAAAGGTTACATATCTTCTTGAAAAATGATAATTATTTTCGGACGAAATGTTACATTTACTATGTATAACCTAAATGCCCCGTAAATGAAAATCGACACAAAAGTTAAGAAAAGAGACCGGGAACGGACCAAGGGAAAAATTCTCAAGGCCGTCGGAGAAGTGATTGAACAACATGGCACCGAAAAAGTCGGCGTAAATTTGATTGCTCGCACGGCGGGCGTCAACAAAGTACTGATTTACAGATACTTTGAAAGTGTTGACGGTCTGATGGAGCAGTATGTGAAATCAGGAGAGTACACCTCGACCATGGCTGATGATTACATCGACAACATGACCCTCGTCCCACCCGATGAACGCAGAAAAGCATTAACAGGCCTGATGCAGACTTTCCTTACAGATTTAAGGGAGCGCAAAGCGACCCGCGATTTGTTAAGATGGGAAATTGGCACAGGAAAATCGATGCTTTCAGATGCAAGGAATCAGATTGCTACACGAATTGTCGACAAAGTGGGAGAATTGCCCGACTTCAAAGACACGAGCGCTCTGATGGCCTTTTTAACGGCAGGAATCTACTACATGACGATCGCGACAGATTACCGTGAGAAAATGATCGATGTAGACCTGCACACAGACGAAGGCTGGAAAAGAATCGAAAATGTGATTGAAAGAATTATCGCTACAATCGCTTAAAAAGTAAATCCGCTTATATCGGGAGTCCTTCACGAATGTAAATTCTGAAGGACTCTTTTTTGTTGCTTCTACAAATAAAACGAGAACGCTTCGTGTATATTTGCAGCGCGGAGATATCCTGAAAATCCAGGTTCAACAATTAAAACAACAATCTTCGTTGACAAGTCGAAAATTATGAGTGTTCTGAAAAAACTTGCCGGGGATACGGTGATGTATGGCGTGAGTACCATGTTGGGAAGAATGCTTAATTATCTGCTCGTCATGCTTCATACGAAGTTGTTCTTACCCGAACAGCTTGCCTCTCAGGTTCAGTTATATTCCTACGCAGGACTTTCCCTTGTGGTTTACACTTTCGGTATGGAAAGCGCCTACTTCTGGTTTGCGAGGAAAGAAGGAGACCGCCAAAAATATTATAACCTTGTTTTGAGTGCTGTTATATTGGTCAGCATTTTCTTTTCCGGCACTATATTTCTTTTTGCCGAAAGCGTTTCCAACCTGATCCACTATCCCGAAGAAGTTACATTGGTACGCTGGATGTCCATTATCATGGCCATTGACGGCATTGTTTCTATACCTTTTGCAAGGCTAAGGCTGGAAAAAAAGGCTAAAAAATTCGTAACCGCCAGGGTAGCCAACATCCTCATGAATATCGGTTTAAACTTCTTTTTCCTGATCGTTTGCCGCGACATCTATGACGCAAAATATCTGACCTTTTTAAAACCAGCAATCGATCTGTTCTATAATCCGGCCGTCGCTGCGGGATATATCGTTTTGGCCAATCTTGTGGCCAATCTTATGTTTTTCGCGTTTTTGTATAAGGAATTTGCAGATTTCAGGTTTGTTTTTGACATGAGCTTATTTAAGCCCATGTGGGTTTATGCCTTTCCTCTTTTTATCATGAACCTGGCCGGCGTAACCAATCTACTTTTCGACAGAACATTTTTGCAATATCTGATCCCCAATAATTTTTATCCCGGAAGGACGACAAAAGATGCTATCGGAATTTATGGTCAGTGTTTCAAGCTTTCCATCTTTATGAATCTGGCTATTCAGGCCTTTAAGTACGCAGCAGAGCCGTTCTTCTATTCAAAGGCGGAGGACAAAAATGCACCTTCTGTATTTGCCGATGTGATGAAGTGGTTTATTGTGATCTGCGCGACGATGTGGGTAGGTATTTGCCTTAACCTGCATTTGCTGGCTGAAATATTTTTAAGGAAAAAAATATTTCACGAAGGATTGGCTGTGGTGCCATGGCTCCTGCTTGGGTTTTTATTTCTGGGGATATACTACAACCTGGCGACCTGGTTCAAGCTCTCGAATAAAACGCAGTACGGCACGTACATAACGCTGACAGGCGCAAGTATCACCATTGTCCTGAACCTGCTCCTGGTGCCTCAAATCGGCTACCTGGGCTGCGGGATTGCATTCGCGTCATCCGGGCTCGTTATGATGATTCTTTGTTATTATTACGGACAAAAATATTATCCGATACCTTACAACCTCAATTCAGCTTTGGGATATATCTTTGGCGGCGGCGTATTTATTTTGCTGGATGTTTTCTTAATTCCATCAGATTCCGTCGCGGGCTTCGCTTACCATATGCTTTTCTTTGTGCTGTTCTGTATTCTTGTCGTTTTCGCCGAAAGAAAGGCACTGCCGCAACGTTATCAGCGGATCTTAGGCGCCAAATAGAATTTATTTGTTCTGGTTTTCTTTCGCCGCATCTCTCAGCAATTTATTGGCAAAAATAAACTCGTTCAGCTCCGGCACTTTGGTATTGGTAATATCAGAATTAAGCCCTTCCCAAAGCTTATCTCCCTGATAAAGAAAAATGATATTCTGCCCGATTTCCATCACGGAGTTCATGTCATGGGTTATGATCACGGTGGTGATTTTATATTCCTCGGTAATTTCCTTGATCAGTTCATCGATCTTGACAGAGGTAAGCGGATCAAGCCCTGAGTTTGGCTCATCGCAAAATAAGTATTTAGGGTTCATCACAATCGCCCGCGCAATGCCTACACGCTTTTTCATACCGCCGCTGATTTCAGAAGGCATTCGTTTTCCTGTTCCCTCCAACCCCACCCGCTGAAGACAAAATTCAACGCGTTCCTTTTTCTCGGCCGCAGAAATATCTGTTAACATATCGAGAGGAAAACGTACATTTTCTTCTACGGTCTGTGAATCAAAAAGTGCGCCGCCCTGAAATAAAACACCCATTTCACGGCGGATTGACTGGCGCATGTCTTTATCTGAATTATAAAAATCCCTGCCGCTATAAAGAACATTCCCCCGATCCGGTTTAATCAATCCGATCATCGTTTTCAGCAAAACACTCTTCCCAGTTCCACTGCCGCCGATGATCAGGTTGGTTTCACCTTCCCGAAATGTGCTTGTTATGCCTTTTAATACTTCCTTACCGTTGAATGCTTTTGCTATATCTTTTATTTCAATCATTTTCCTGGTTATTAAGGATCAGAAAAAGCCATGCGCTATTATAAATTTAAAGACGCCGGCCATCGGTAACCCATTATAATAAAAGCTGCGCTAATAAATAATCTGCTATCAAAATAGAAATACAGCTGTTTGTTACAGCCTGTGTGCTGGATCTTCCCACTTCCAGCGCACCTCCCTGCGTAAAAAATCCCTGGTAAGATGATATGGTGGCAATTAAAAACCCGAATACAAAAGGCTTAACACACATAAAAAAGAGATTATAAGGCACAAACGAGTCGCGAATTCCATATAAATAATCTCTTTCGGTGATCACTCCCGTCAATGTTCCGGCGAGATATCCGCCAAAAATCCCCAGAAAAGCCGCCAGAATTACCAGCATTGGAAACGTAAACATCGCGGCCAGTACCTTGGGAAGCACCAGATAAGAGGATGAATTAATTCCCATCACTTCCAAAGCATCAATCTGCTCCGTAATACGCATCGTGCCCAGTTCACTGGCAATATTAGACCCAACTTTACCCGCCAAAACAATGCAGGTGATCGTGGGAGCAAGTTCGAGAATCTGCATATCGCGCACAATCAGTGCAACTGTGGATACAGGAATGATGGGACTTACGAGGTTATAGGCGGTTTGTATACACGACACCGCGCCGATAAAAGTGGAAACAATAGCAACAATAAAGATGGAGCTGACCCCTATGCCGACACTTTCTTCCATGAATCGCCGCCAATAGACCGACAATTTTTCACCTTTTCCAAAGAGGGACCCTAAAAAAATAAAGTATTTTCCGATTACAGACATAGTATCTTAATTGTATTCAATATTTTCGGGAAAATTAGACAAAAAAAGAGCTAAACAGAAAAATGAATCCATTAGTAGTTATCACAGGTGGTACAAAAGGTATTGGAAAGGCATTGATTGAAGAGTTTCTGGCCGGAGGTTTTGACGTTATCACCTGCGCAAGAAACGAAAACGATCTGTCTACATTACAAAATGAAATGAAGGAGCAGTTCCCCGGACACTCGGTTTTTTTCCAAAAAGCTGATCTTTCTTTGAGACATGAACTGAATGGATTTATTGATTTTGTAAAATCTCATAAACGGCCGGTCGACGTACTGATCAATAACACCGGCGTTTTTATTCCCGGTCAGGTGCACAACGAAACCGAAGGAACGCTGGAAAAAACAATAGAAACGAATTTATACAGTGCCTATCACCTCACCCGCGGCGTTATCGATGAGATGATCCAGGTAAAAAAAGGTCATATTTTCACAATTTGTTCGACAGCCAGCATTACGGCTTATCCAAACGGAGGCTCCTATTGCATTTCAAAATTTGCGTTGTACGGCATGACAAAAGTGCTGCGTGAGGAAATGAAACCGTTTGGCATAAAAGTAACAGCCGTTCTACCCGGTGCAACGCTCACCGACAGCTGGAAAGGGACAGAGCTTCCGACAGAAAGATTTATAGATCCGAAAGACGTCTCCGGAGCCATCTGGTCGGCCTATTCGCTCTCTTCCAGAGCAGTGCTGGAAGAAATTTTAATAAGACCGCAGCTTGGAGATCTCGATTGATTAGTGAAGAATGAAGCATTTTTGCTAAATTGCCGCATTTTTAAAATTATTTATAAAACCCTTATTTCATTTCATGGAACAATACCTTGGTATAGACGTGGGCGGTACTAACGTAAAAATGGGGATCGTTGACGCTACAGATGGGAGAATTTCTAATTTTTATAGCCACGATACCGCTAGCTGGCGCAGTTCAGGACACTTTATAGAACGCCTTGGTGACGCCATCGCTTTGCAGCTGGTTGAACATACGGAAGTTAAAAGAGTAGGAATAGGCGTTCCCGGCCTGATCTCACGTGACCGTACCACATTGTTGGAAATCACAGCAATTCCGGAAATTGACGGCATCACAATTGTTCCGGATTTAAAGGCTCGTTTCCCTCAGCATGATTTTTTCCTTGAAAATGATGCAAATGCAGCAGCATTGGGAGAATATTATTTTGGAGAAGATAAACTTCCTGAAGACTATATTTTTGTAACACTTGGAACGGGTATCGGTGGCGCTGCCATTATCGATAAAAAAGTTTTCAAAGGTGGTGGCGGAAACGCAATGGAGCCAGGGCACGTACCTTCAAAAGGAGGAAAAGTACTGGAACGTAATATCGGAAAGAAAGAGCTTTTGGATATGGCACATGCCATGAGAGAGAATTTCGCAGGAAAAACGCAATTGCCGGATAACGGTACCATTTCTACAACGGGATTGGTAGCAGCGGCTGCGGCTGGCGACGAATTGGCCAAGCAGATTTTCCACGAAATGGGTTATCTGTTGGGTGAGGGGCTGGTTTCTATGGTAAGAATTCTTGACATCACCACGATCCTGATTGGCGGCGGTATTTCTGCTTCCTTTGAATATATTTTACCAGCGATCAACGAAAGATTTGAATACTGGCTCACTCCTTATTACATGAAGACTATCAGCATCAAAAGAGCAACTTTGGCCAACGATGCCGGATTGCTGGGTGCGGCATCACTGTGTTTCGAATAAGGATAATTCTATCGGTTATTCTGCCAGGGCATAGTAAAAATTTATCGGTGAAGAAATCCGGGTCTGATGAAAAGAAGACCTGGAACGGAGCCTTATTTTATGGCTTTTAAAATTCCTGACACTAAAAATAATGATCAGCAGGCGTTAAGACACCTGCTGATAAGGATCAAAAAACTGGTCTGATATATATTAAGGCAATCGTCAGACACAATCCGGGATATCGGATTTATTGTTTGACGATTGTTTTTGATACTTCCAGGCCATCATCATTTTTCATACGCAGTACATAAGTACCTGCCGGCCAGGCAGAAATATTCATTTCAAGATTCCTGCTCAGTTTCAGCTTTGCAGCATGATAAGACTGTCCTTTGCTGTTGAAAATCTCCAGACTACCCGATACAGATTTCTGAAAATCCATCTGTAACACATTGCTAACCGGGTTCGGGTAAACTTTCCAGAAAATATCATTAGGATCAGGCTCAGTACCCAATATCGGTGAAAGGTCGATAACCGACTGTGCATAAGCCGACTCGGATTTATCACTAACTGCCTTGATCCGGTAGGTATAAACCGAAGTCATTTCAACATCCTTGTCTTCAAAAAGAAGCGTCTTGGCATCGAATTTTTTCAGGGTTTTAAAATCGCCTGACGTCCCCGATTTTTTCTCCAAAACATAAGACACAGTCCCGGTAACCGCAGTCCAGCTGATATTGACAGAGCTAAAATCTGATTTCGCAGTCGTTAAAGTAATGGCAGGCAAACTGCTTACCACCGCTACATCATAAAAGGAAAAAGCGCCAAGGTTTCTTTTATTCCTCAGATACGGCCCGGTAAACAACCCGATTTTGTAGGAAAACGGAACGATCAGCGGCAGATTTTTGGGAATAAAAGATGGCAAATAGCTAATTTTTGTCGCCGTAGACGGTTCTTTTAAAGTCAGAATAACCCTGTTACCATCCACTTTCCCCGCAGAAAAATGTGCGTTTTTCTCATCATTATTCAGATAAAAAAGATTTTTAAGGCTCATCACCAGCGGTGTACCGTCCTGTCCCTTTATGGTCGTATCCGCTGCCCATTTCAAAATTTGCCCCTCATCAAATGTCAACGTTATTTCATCCTTTTTATCGGTAGTATAAAATGCTTTCTGAATATCCGGGCTGCGGACATTATCCGAATCGTTGGATTTATAAACCGTCGGTCTTAAAAACCGGTACAGCCGTTTACCTAATTCTTCATAACCCGGTCTGTCATAATGCACGCCATCGTAGCCAGGAACACCTATCGCCGTAAAATTATCCGTCTTAGGGTAAAGATATTTTGTCCGGCGCAAGAAATCCCTGACCGACCCTCCTACCGGATTCTGCACGTCGTTATCCAAAACGAGAACATTACTCTGGACAACAATAAACTGATCGACAGTAGGATAATCTTTAAGCCAGAATTTGAAGAGCTTGTCATAATCATCAGCATAATTCCCGATGTTTTCAAAGACTTCCTGCTCACCGTGCACCCAGAAAAATGCCCTTATTCTTGTCGGTTTGGCAATATTGACCCGGTGAAGCAATAAACCGTAGACCGAGTTAGGATTAGCAGGATTGGCTTCCTCCCTGCCCAGAAATTCGCTTACCTTTTTACCAGGCAAAGAACCATTGATGACGCAGGTCGGGATGCTGTCCTGATCAATAATCGATTTTTGCAGTTCCAGTCCCCACGCACCCACATACGGCCATGACCAGGCCGCCTGTATCCACAACGTGTCGCCGGCGCCAATACTGGCATCCGTGTCGGATGGCAGACGGGCGATAGTCCTGCAATATTTCCCCGGGCCATTCCCAAAAACGGTCGCAGCCCCGTTTGACTGGCCAGAAATGATATAAAAATCACCCGCGACAATTTCATTCCGTCTTACGATCAGCACCGAGTCAGCTCCCTTCCGGGCAAAAACCTCAAAACTGTAATCGGCTATTTCCGCTTTTATTTTTGGTTTAAGATCAAAAGAACCGGAAGTTTTTCCACCGTAATTGATAGGTGATTTGGCGAAACCGTAACGAACATTATTCCGATAAGTTACCACCGACATATGGTCCCAACCGGGAATTTCAATAACACCGGAAATGGGCACCTCCGCCAAATTATTATCATCCCGGGCATACAATTGCATGTCTTTGGGCAGCTTGTCAAATACAACCGAGTAAAATCTTTGACCATAGCCTTCTGTCAAAGAAAGGAAAATGAAAAGAGCGAGCGCAAAAAGTCTCCTGTTGAGTAAAGTCATGTCATTAAAAATTACTTTTCAAATAGCTAATAATCAATAAAAAAGAATTCCCATCCGGCCATTAATAAACCAAAAGCTTATTAATTTCGGGGCGTGTTGTGAGGCCTTTCACCCGTGTGTCGGGTCCTAAAAGAAACTGACCAAATTATTTTCACGTATTTAAATTACAACAAAATTTTCTATAATGATCTCAAAGATATTATAGAAAAAATTTGATGTACAATAGTTGCAAAAAAATGTACTGACCGGTGAGATCAACAGATATTAACCAAATACTAAAAACCGATATTCAAAAAAAGAGCGAATTGCTTCCGGTAAACTTTAAATAACTAATTTCGTCATTCGTAACACCCTGATTTCGTTACATTTTCAATCTTTTAACCCTTTTAAAAAGCTACATAAACACTATACACTGGCTTTTAATAATGACTATGAAAAATAATTTACTCCTACTTTTTTTACTTTTTTCAGGACTGGGCATTTCCAGAAATTATGCACAAACGATCGGCGTGGCGGCTTTTGATAAACTTCCGGCCGACAAACAGCTCTTTGCAAGGGATAAAAACAAACAAGCCGACATAACCATTGCCGGAAAAGTCCAGTCTACGGGTTATGCTTATGTCTCCGTTGTGAAATTCCGGAATAAGGCACGTATCGGTTATCAAAAAGCAGCCTTGTCATACGCCGGATCCAATGCACCTTTTAGCCTTACTTCTAAAATAAAGGCAGAACTCGCAGAATATGCATTTGAAGTATATGCCTGTAAATCTGCGACCGACTCGTCGCTGATCGTTCGCCGCAACGATATCCTTGCCGGTGATTTTTACCTCATTTATGGCCAGTCCAATGCCGTGGCATGGGAAGTGGATTATACTTACCGCAATGAATTTTGCCGCACTTATGGTTTTAACGGAGGCGGAAATGGCTGGGGTTTATCCAATGACCTCTCACCAAGAGTCGGCATTTTTGGAATAGAATTTCAGCGCCGGGTTGCAGAAAAATATCAGATCCCAACCTGTGTTATGAACGGAGCCATGGCTGGCGCATCGATCGTGGACCTTACGGGAAGAAATCCCAACAACCATGCAGACGCAACAACCGGTTATGGCATTATGCTCAATTACGCACAACAATCCGGGTTACTTCCATCCTTGAAGGGTATATTTTACTGGCAGGGAGAAGCCGAGGCCGCTTCCGATGACCCGACCGTCTGGGCACCGCGTTTTGACAAGCTGATGACGCAGTTACAGGAAGATTATCCGATGATCGAAAAAATGTATGTTTTTCAGCTTCCGCTTTTTGGCGGCGGCGCTTATGACGACAGAATCGGCGCATTTCGGGAACAGCAGCGATTATTAAATAAAAAATATCCGATCATTCAACCTTACGCAGCATTAGGTGCGCCGGACTGGAACGGGTTTCACTACGGCCTGAACGGTTATCTTCAGGTAGGCCGGGACCTCGCCGAAATGGCTGGCTTTTATCACTATGGCGCGAAGGAAAAGGCAACATCACCAAGTTTACAGAAGGCTTTTTACTCAACGCCAAAAAAGGATGAAGTAACAATGGTCTTTGAAGATTATCAGCAAATGGTTTATCCAAATGACACCATCAGCGACAATATTCCGGGAAGCCAGGAGGCTAGATCTGTTTATTCGGTTAAAGATTTCTTCTACCTCAATAAAGACCGGGAGAAATTAAAGGCCGGAAGAGCCGAGGCGAACCGGGTTATCGTAACATTGAAAACAGTGGCAAACGATACCACGATAAAATATTTGCCTTCCAAATATCATTATGCCGGCTTGTCGTCTGCACCGTGGGTTTATATCGGTCCTTTTTTGAAAAATACCAGAGGGTTCCGGGCTTTTGCGTTTCACTACAATACGATCAACCCTTATGTTGATCTCGGAACATTGGAGCTTACAGCGTCGGAGTCAAAGAATCATGTGGCGTTAAATTGGAACAAACTACCGAATGTAACAGGATATATTCTGGAAAGGCTGGACGGTAAAGACTCTCTTCAGACGCATGAAATCATGTATCTGCCCAAAGATCAGACATCCTATACCGATCTTTCCGCTAAAAAAGGAGTAGCTTATACTTATCAGATCAGAGGTTATACCGATAAATCGGAGTCAGCAATTGCCTATCTGAAATTCACGAAAGAAAGTGAAGATGTTGTCGACGAAACAATTGTCGATATCAATGTCTATCCAAACCCGACGATTGACGTGATTAACGTCGTTTCCACGACCGATAAAATCAACCAGATCGATATTTTTTCTGTGGCCGGCAAAAAAATGGAAACCAGGACATATTCCGGAGATGAGTGGGTTACACTTCCGACAACCAGCCTGGGTGGCGGGCAATATATCCTGAAAGTTCACACGGCCGAAAAAACCAGCTCACACAAGGTTTTAGTGGTAAAATAATTTATCCTGTTTCCTGTCACTGGCCGTAAAAAGCCAGTGGCGGTCAAACATGGCCAAAAACCACAATACCATGATCATCGGCAGCGAATATTTATCCCACGATAACTGTGCTTTTCCCAACAACAAAATATTGATCAGCACCACGCAGCTGGTAAGATTGAAATAAGGCGAAAAAAAGCGCATCATCGTAATCAGCATCAAAAGCCCGAAAATGATCTGTTTGACAAAACCGGTGATACCAATGGTCATAAACAGCTGATCCACATACCCCAGATAAGGCCAGGTAAAATACGGGTTGTAAGCTTGTCTGGCAGGAAAGAGCATGATCAGTGCTCCGATCAGGATTATATATCCGATAAACAAACGCGGATGGTTTTTGGGATAATCAATAAAATACCGAAGGTTACGGGTTATTAAAACCTCAGGAATAATATAATAAACCGCCAGGCAGGCCGAGGAATAAATTACATATCCAAAGTTGTACTGAATAAGTTTGTCCGAATCGTAATACTGCTTTGTCATCACGGCGGCGGGTGCAGGACCTTTCCATAACAAAATCCAGGGAACAATACTTAACACAGCCAGCGCATAAGGCAACCATGTTCTGTCTGTAAACAAACCCGTTAAAAAGTGCCTGATACTGAAATCCTTTTTCAGGCGTTCGAGGAATTCATAGGCCACAATCGCAGCCGGGAAAGCCAGCATATATTGCCTGCTCGCAACCGCGCCGATAAAAAATATCATCCCCCACCAATGTGCTTTCCGGATATAAGCCACCACACCGGCCAGCACGCCGATCATCGCGAAAATATCGGTGTAGTAATAAACACTGCACAAATAGTAATTCGGAAAAGCCATTAACCCCGCCAAACAAAGAAAAAAACGTTTGGAATAATCGGGACTTCCCCAGACAAAAATCATCAGCAAAGCAAAACTTACGGCAAACGTCAGCAAACGAAGACACTGAATATTTTCCCCGAATACACTTACTACCCATCCGCCCAGAATAAATGGTACCGGCGTATTTAATTCGCCATAACTTTTTAGTAAATCCAGAGAGGGAATTGGCTCTTTGCTAAAAAAAACAGCCGTTGGCAGGTAATGATGTTCGTCCTGATAATTCTCTCCGAGAAAATTTTGTTTCAGAAAAAAAATGGCAATAAAAATAACTAAAATACCAAGTGAGATATAAAGCTTTGGGGAACGCATAAATATTTCTTTATATGAAATTTACTTCGGCATTTAAACGAATACCGAACTTTTCTTCAATGGACTGCTGAATTTTTTGTGACAATAACTTTATTTCCTCGCCACTTCCGCCGCCATAGTTAACCAGCACAAGTGCCTGCCGTGCGTGCACGCCTATGACGCCATCACGATAACCTTTCCAGCCAGCTTGCTCAATAAGCCAACCCGCAGGAACTTTGACAAAGCTAGGGCTTGCCGGATAACCTGGCAATGCCGGAAAATCACTTTTAAGGCGATTATATTGCTCCTCAGGTATTTCGGGATTCTTAAAGAAACTTCCTGCATTCCCGATTTCCGCCGGGTCAGGGAGTTTACTTTTTCGGATACTGATCACAGCTTCGCTTACCGACTTAATAGAAAGCGTCTGCACACCCATTTCTTCCAGCGTTTTTTGAATATCTCCATAGGCAACATGATAAACCGGCTTTTTATTCAGACGAAATAATACGCCGGTAATAATGCACTTGCCTTTTAATTCATGTTTGAAAATACTTTCACGATAACCAAACCGGCATTCTTCATTGGAAAACACTTTGGGTTCTGCATGCTCTGATGAAATTGTTTCCACCGTTTCCACAACCTCTTTTACTTCCACCCCATAGGCACCGATGTTCTGCATCGGTGCAGCTCCTACCGTTCCCGGAATCAGCGACAGGTTTTCCACACCCGCATATCCGTTATCCACACAATACATCACGAAGTCGTGCCACATTTCGCCCGCACCCACATGCAGCCAGATATGGTCATCGTCTTCCTTCACTTTTTCAATACCTTTTATCGAAATTTTGATGACAAGCGCATCGATATCCTGTGTAAGCAAAATGTTACTTCCTCCACCCAGAATAAATTTAGGCGTCCCGCGCAGCTCAGGATTTTTAATAATCGCCGTCAGTGCCCCGACCGACTTTACCTCTTCAAAAGACTGCGCCCGGGATTCGAGCCCGAAAGTATTCAGATTACGCAGGGAAACGTTATGTTGCATTTGTCCAGATTGTATTCAATAAGTAAGCAAAGTTAGGTATTAGATTCAAAATAGCACACCGGCGTGGTTTATCTCTCTAATTTTGGTTAAGTTTGTAAGTTCATTACGAATTGTTTTATACATGTCGCTCGAAAAGAAATTATTTTTGCTGGTGATCCCACTTAGTTTTCTGGCTTTGTCAGGATGCAGTAAAAAGACTACGCCCGGCGGCACTACGACGACAGAGTATCGTGAAGACCTGTCATCCGTACGACCACGTTTTGAATATGTTGAGCCCAGTATTGTAAAGAAGGCTCAGACGAAACCGGGGGTGACTGAAACTTTACCGACAGGGTCAGGCGACAAACCTCTTTATGTTAATAAAAGACTGGAAACTGTTTTGGACACGATGGCCCAGCAGAATAAAGCCATTAAATATATAAGCGGATATAGAATACAACTTTATGTTGGCAATGTCCGTCAGGAAGCGGATAATGCCAAGGCATATATTTACCAGTCTTTTCCTGATTTGAATCCTTATGTTTCATATTCCCAGCCTACTTACCGGGTAAAAGCAGGCGATTTTATGTACCGTAGCGACGCGGAACAATATCTGGAACAGATCAGAGCACAATATTCCTCGGCAGTTATTCTTGCCGACCGTGTGGAAATAAAACGGAGCCTGCTCATACGCGTGCCCGCTGAATAGATTAAAATTCAGAAATAGGCTAATAATTTTATCTTTGTATTTTATATACATACTAATTGACGATGAAGAAGGCATTAATTACAGGTATTACAGGACAGGACGGAGCGTATTTGGCTGAATTGCTATTAAGTAAAGGGTATGAAGTGCACGGTATCAAACGCCGCAGCTCCCTTTTCAATACCCAAAGAATTGACCACATTTATGAAGATCCGCATGAAAAAAATGTGCGTTTTCACTTACACTACGGTGATTTAAGTGATTCTACGAACATCATCCGGATTATCCAGGAAGTGCAGCCAGACGAGATTTACAATCTTGGTGCGATGTCACACGTTCAGGTGAGTTTTGAAGAACCTGAGTACACAGCCAATGTTGACGGAATCGGTACACTTCGTATTCTGGAAGCGGTTCGTTTATTGGGTTTAACCAAGAAAACACGTATTTATCAGGCATCGACTTCTGAATTGTACGGTTTGGTTCAGGAGGTTCCTCAGTCTGAGCGTACGCCGTTTTATCCTCGTTCACCTTATGCAGTAGCGAAATTATACGGATACTGGATTACTGTAAACTACCGTGAAGCTTACGACATGTATGCGGTTAATGGTATTCTTTTCAACCACGAATCTCCTTTACGCGGCGAAACTTTCGTAACGCGTAAAATCACCAGAGCTGTGGCAAGAATTGCATTGGGCTTGCAGGAAAAAGTTTTCCTTGGAAACCTTGATGCACAACGCGATTGGGGACATGCCAAAGATTTCGTGGAAGCAATGTGGCTTATTCTTCAGCAGGAAGTAGCGGAAGATTTTGTAATTGCTACCGGCGTTACAACGCGTATCCGTGATTTCGTACGTATGGCTTTTGCCGAAGTAGGCGTAGAACTGGAATTCATTGGTGAAGGCGTGAATGAAATTGCCAAAGTTGTGAAATGCAACGATCCTAATTACCAGATCAAAATCGGTCAGGAAGTTGTTGCGATCGATCCAAAATATTTCCGTCCGACAGAAGTTGAATTATTGATCGGTGACCCTACCAAATCCATGACAAAACTGGGCTGGAAACCTAAATATGATTTGAAAGCGCTGGTAAATGACATGGTTTCTGCTGATTTGACATTGTTCAAAAAAGATCAGATTCTTGAAAACAGCGGTCACCGTGTGATGAACTATTACGAATAGAATATCCGGTTGATACTATAACAAGAGAGCCGCAGGAAATTTCCTGCGGCTCTCTTGTTATACAATACTTTGATAAATTAGATGGAAGGGATCGCTTTACCGATGCTAAGCAATGTTCCCGGTTCCTGATATCCAATTACCTGCTTAACTATTTCTCCGTCAGGATTGATAAAGAATAAAGTCGGATAACCTTCCAATGGATATTTTCGTGCCAGTTTCGGGCCTTCTCCGCTTTCCATATCCACTTTCACATTGATAAATTTCTGATTGAACAATGCCCCTACTTCCGGTTTGGTAAATACATTTTTCTGCAACAGTTTACACGGTCCGCACCAGGTTGTATAAGCATCAAGAAAAACGATTTTCTTTTCCGCCTTTGCCTTTTTCAATATGGCTGCCCACGATCCTTCGGTAAACTTAATACCAACATCTTTTTTGGGTTCTTTTTTGTCGCCATCGTTAGCATAGGCTGTGGAAAAAGCCAAAGCCACCACGAACAACAGAGAAATCATTTTTTGAAAACCTTTCATTGCCTCCTTATATTATAGTTTGAATAAATACTTAACGAAATCACTCACCTGATTTATTTCATTAAACCAATTCTTATCCAATAGGTTCAACTTTTCATCATAAAAAAGGAAGACGAACATAATTAAATTTTTCCTAAAAAAAGCGCCCTCGCATTACTAATTGCAAGGGCGCCGGTTCATTGGGCTTGTACAAACTTCTAATGGCAAGAGAAGTCTCTTCTTATTACTATTTACTGATAACAACTTTATAGCTGCTGGTGCCACCATTTGAGCGTGTAATATTGACAGCATACAAACCTGCGGGCAAACTTTTCACATCCACGCCGTCCACCGGCTCTTTGGATGACTGGAATATCGTCTTTCCGTTTAGATCTGAAAGTGTAATCCTGCCAATTTTGTTCCAGTCTTTCACTTTGAAATAAAGGCGGTCTGCAACGGGGTTAGGATAAACCACCGCCACATCAGAAACTTCGAGTGAAACACTACGAATTGTGCTGTATGCAAATGTACCATCTGAATCAATCATTTTCAAACGGTATAAGTTTTGCCCGTCTGCCGGATTTGTATCCGTGAATGTGTAGTTTTCCTTTGTTACGCTCTCACCTGCTGCTTTCACATTGCCGATATTGGACCAGCTCTTTCCGTTAAGGCTGTGTTCAATGTCAAAGCTTTCGCTGTTGGTTTCCGCCGTTGTTGCCCAGTTCAAAAGCACGGTTTCATTTTCTTTTGTCGTTGTAAAACTGACTAGTGTAACAGGCAATGGTGTAGAACCTTCGTACATACCCGCATCGATCGTCATGTTATCCCTTTTCATATCTCCTGAAGGGAAAGAAGTGTCAATGGTGATCTCATCGCTGAAATTTCCGTTATCAGGATTCGAGTCGCTATCCTCATCCGCAGCCACGCCTGATTTTTTGAAATAAGTAAAAAAGGCTTTTCCCGATGACGGCAAGATAAACTGAACCTTATATTTCCCTGTCGACAAATCATCAAAAAGATATTTTCCGTACTGATCCGTTACGGCTCCGGTTTGTACCGTCCAGCTGCTTGTGCCGTTATCGGTCACATATTTATACAACTGCACTTTTAATCCTGATACCGGAAGCTCTGTCTTGCCTTGTTTTCCATCACGGTCGGTATCATACCAAACATAATCGCCAATGGATCCGAAAGCCTCTTCTTTTACACAGGTTCTCTTGACAACTTTATAGACTGCCGTGATTTGCGGGTTATTATTCTTCTTTTCGTCAAAATCATGTCCGGGTGTATTTTCATCCCAGAAGAACATATCCGTACCATTGTAACCGCCATCGCTGTTGATTACACTTTTCCCGTTCGTTACCAGAATGGCCCCGCCATAACCGGATATTTTCTTATCAATTGTTAAATCTCCATCGGTGATGGTAATGGTCCCGTTGTTGAAGGCCGCGCCGCGGATATTCACATTCCCCTTGATGGACATACAGCCATTGTTCTCAAATTCTTTGCCCGCACCCTTATCCCCGATAATAAATTCACAAGCCGATGAACCGAATTTTCCGCAAAGTGTGTTGATCTCACCATCGTTCAGAATAGAACCGTGGTTGTAAAAATAGCGGCTGATGTTAATCACGCCTGATGTTTCATTTTTAAACCGTTTGGCATCTGCATTTTCTAGACTGGCAAACTCCATCGTTCCCCAATTACAGATCACCGTATTACTGCCAAAAACCACCATGGATGGTGCCGTTGCAATCAGCTTTGAGTTCGGCCCGAAATTGTAAAACGCAAACGAATCCTTAAACTGGACATTACCAGTATTGGTAAAAGTCGTTGTACCCTGATTATTGATCAGTAATTTACTGCCGATTCCGCTCGTGTTTGTGTTCAGCGCACCACCTGTCTGGACATTGATGTATGACGCAACACTGGAATTGAAGTTGTCGTTACTGTTATAATTAAAAGTCCCGTACACATTGATATTGACAGAACCATTGAAATTGGTTTGGTTACTCTGTGTCCAGGTAACGCCTGACGCAATGCAAATGATGTTGTTGGTATTGCTGATATTTAATGTAATGTTGCCGACATTGGAAGAAATGATCAGCGTTTTATTTCCATCGAGTGTGTATTGTCCACCGGTAACAGCAGTAAAATTACCCGCCGGGCATTGCGCATGTATGTGATCGGTTATGAACACAGATAACACAACAAGAAGCCATTGGTAAATTATTCGTTTCATGAGTAACAGGGTTGAGTGTTAAGTCCTTTGTCTGCTTTTGACAGATGATTGAAAATGGCCGGATTCAGAACATCCGGCCGGTTACGATATTTTGTATTGAAATCCTTATTCCTGTTTGGAAATATGAATCGGCATTTTGAACGTGTTGTTCGACTTGTCTTTTTCTTTATAAATCCCGGTTGGATCAACCTCGACTTCAAGTATATAATCTCCTGATTTTAATCCTTTTGGCAACGAAACAGATTGTCCTTCATACATCATCCCATAGGTATCGTAACCTCCAACACTGATTCCCTGTTTCAGCGACTTACAGTCCATGTAGTTACCCAGACCGTAATTGACGAGATTTTTATCCCCGTAAGTTTTGCCATTCAGGACACAAAGACTGTCGCCGTTATTACAAATTCCGGAGTCAAACAGACAATAACTCACCTTGCTTCCCTTTGAAACGAGCTGTCTTTTAACAACTTTTCCTTTCTTGTCTTTAATCTCCTTAACAACCCGGAATTCAACCCAGTCATCTACGTGATAATGATTATGTCCGGGTTTGTCATCAAAATAATTGGTGCCGGCAATCCGGTCCTGCCACTCTATTTTATTACCGTTTTTCTTATAAACCCGCTGATGAATCTGTTGGCGCGGGTGTGTTTCATCGTTACAGATCACCGTAGAATCCTTCACCTCTTCACCACCGCAATACCATTTATTGTTGCCAAAAGCTTCCATTGGCCCCTCTCCGATATTGGCAATAGAAGCTGCCAGCCGCAATTGTCCCGGATAATAGGGATCATTCCAGGGATACTCTTTTACCTGATCCAGCGTAAGCCTCGGCAGGATAATCAGATCCGGCAACAACTCACAACCCTCACTGCCATCGGCACATTTACAGGCAGTTCCGTCTTCCATCGAACAAGGACTTACGTCGGTATTCGGTGTCGGGTTCTCGCTAAATTCGAGTGTTACAAAATTCAAAGCTCCTCTTTCGCCGGTTCTCAGATCCTGTATCATCAAATACCAGGTCCCGTTTGGATCCTGTCCGTTGTTCAAAAAGGTCATTCTGCCATCAGGAATATACTCACCTGTAAAAGGCGCCCCCGCCTGATGCACATATCCTGAAAAACCGTTTGACCGGAAACAGGTATTTGTGTAATGCCGTCCTCTATCCTTTCCATTGCGGTTTGTAAGCCAGATACTGGTTCCATCAGGGCTCAAAAGCTCAATTTTAAGATCCGAAACCTTGGGATGAAGTATTGTAAAACAAATTTTGGCAATCCCGAAATTGTTATCAATCTTCGATTTCAGTCCACTTACTTTTATTGGAAACGAATCTATTTTAAACCCACCTTTAAAATCATGTATTGCGCCGCCGGTTCCGTAGAAACTTTGTGCAAAAGTAAAAACAGTCATACTTAGGAAAAGTATGACCATTAAGTAAAACTTTACTAAGGCAAGACGGGACAGTACCCGTGTAACACACTCACTCATTGATATTTAATTCTGATAGTTGGGCCGGCAGTCAATATGAGAATGAAAAATCAACCAAAGTCTCATTTCTTCTACAAGCCCCGGGGTCTACGCGGCAAACCGGTATTCACATGAAAAATAGAACATTTTCTAGTTCCGAATACCATAATGCAAATCTAAAACCATTTATTATCAATACTTTAAGAATGAATTGGAAATTGAAACGTATTACTTGTAAATTGTTATAGAATTAATTTTATATCATTATAGAATGTACTTCTTTTTCGATGTAAAACTAATGTGGATATACGTTATCAAAAAAGCACAATTGGAATTCCAGTTACGCTGTTGAAACTTGTAGTACCACATCAAATTCCCAGGCCGGGTTCTGTATAATTCCCGGATAAAAAGAAAACCCGTACATTTGTCCCGAAAAAATATAACCTACCGTCATGAAAATTCAAGATGCCAGATATGTGATGAGCAATTCTGATTATGAGAAATGCCCTAAACCTGATTTGCCGGAATACGCATTCATTGGACGCTCAAACGTGGGAAAATCCTCCCTGATTAACATGCTGACCGTGAAAAAGGCACTTGCCAAGACTTCACAACAGCCTGGAAAAACGCAGCTTATCAACCATTATTTCATCAATGAGCAATGGTACCTTGTGGATTTACCCGGGTATGGATATGCCAAGGTAAGCAAAACAGAGCGTGAAAAGTGGGAGAAAATGATCGGCGATTATCTGCATAACCGATCCAATCTTGTTTGCACGTTCGTTTTGATCGACATACGTCACGAAGCACTGGCGGTTGATCTCGAGTTTATGGAAGAATTAGGCCAGGCAGGAATTCCGTTTCATATCATTTTTACCAAAGCCGATAAGCTTAAAGCATACCAGCAAGAGGAACAAGTAAAAAAATACAAAGAAAAACTTGGGGAAATCTGGGAAGAAGTTCCTCCGTTGTTTGTTACCTCAGCCGAAAAAAACGAAGGAAGAGATGCAATTCTTGAGACAATAGAATCTTATAATCAAACGTTTGAGAAAACGAACGTCGAATAAGGTTGCTTACCGACCAATCTTTCCGTTATTTTGCGGAAATTTTAATTTAGTCATAAACCGTTATCAGGAGTTTTTTCCGCTCCGGTGTTTTTATTTCACTGGAATGTAAATGCTTTGATAGCCTTCATGACATCGAAAAGACATTAAATAAAGAGACCACTAATAGCACAAACAAAAAGGATGAGCGAGAAAGTAGAATCAACAGGAATGGAATTGTTGAAGGAGATAGCAAACGTTTCAGGGAAAAGCGGATTGTTCCGTATTTTGAAACCAAGCCGCGCAGGTGTCATTGTAGAAAGCCTGGATGAAAAACATGAAAAGTCATTGATCGGGCCTACTGCTCGTGTTTCCGTTTTGAAAGACGTTTCTATTTTTACAGACGGCGAAGAAGAGTCTGCTCCATTGGCTGACGTATTTCTTAAAATCAGAGAAGTGCACGGTGAGCAAATTGCCGTACAGATCAAAAGTGCATCTGACAAAGACCTTATTGAGTTTTTGAACGAAATCCTTCCTGATTTCGACCGTTCAAGAGTTTATGTATCGGATATCAAAAAAGTGATCACCTGGTATAACTTGTTGTCTAAATACGTACCTGAGCTGTTTGTAGCCGCTGCGGAAGAAGTAGTATCAGAAGCAAAAGAAGAAACAACAGTGGAAGCTGAGAAAAACGAGGCTTAAAACTGAAAATGTATAAGTGATAACGCAAAGCCCCGTCTGAACGACGGGGTTTTTGCATTATCTTTTCCCGACCGCGCACTTGCAATGACCGACCTTTCACGATACATCGACCACACGCTTCTTTCACCCGTTGCCAGTGAAACCAACATTCGTAAGCTCTGTGAAGAAGCCTGGATTCATCAGTTTAAAGCTGTTTGCGTCGCTCCTACCTATGTTTCGTACACAAAAGAAATGTTTGAGTTTTGCCCGGTAAGCATTGAAATTGCAACGGTTATCGGGTTTCCGCTCGGTTATTCCACTACGGAAACAAAAATATCCGAGGCAAAAAACGCTATTCGTGACGGCGCGACTGAGCTGGATGTAGTAATTAATATCGCCCAGTTCAAATCCATGGCCTATCTGAGCATTCGCGAGGAACTCAGACAACTGGCAGCCATCGCGCATGAAAACGATGCCATACTTAAGGTGATCATAGAAACCGCTTATCTGGATTCTTTTGAGCTTTACACAGCCTGTGAAATATGTGCAGAGGCCAAAGTGGATTTTGTAAAAACATCAACCGGGTTTGCCCCTAACGGCGCCGACATTGACATCGTAAAGAAAATGAGGTCAATTCTGCCAGCGGAAATCAAGATTAAAGCATCCGGCGGCATCAAAACCTATGAACAAGCCATAGCTTTTATCGAAGCCGGGGCCGACAGAATAGGAACATCATCGGGCGTGCTGATTGTATCTGAAAAATGAAACCACGGGTTTTACTTCTCAGTACTGCACATCCGCCGACCGATCCCAGAATCGTTTACAAGATCGCTCCCTCGCTGTCACCGTATTACGAAGTAATTTGTGCATTACCCAACGTTAAAAACAAGAATGCGCAGGCTGATATCCGTTTTATAAGTCTGCCTTATTTCAGGGGTTTATTGCAGAGAATTTTACGCTGTCATCCGGTTTTACTTTGGAAATGTCTGCGTTTTCGTCCCGCAATTGTTCATATCTTTGTACCGGAACTGATTCCAATGGCCTTTTTGTTGCAATGGCTGGGTGCAAAAGTGATTTATGAAGTACAGGAAAATCTTTATAAAAAATTTGCGATCAAACGTTACAACAACGCATTAATATACAGGCAGCTTTTTAATTTTTTCGATCATATTGCCCGAAAAATTTTCACTGCCTTTTTACGGAAGACGCTTATCTGAACGAATATTCAAACCTGGCATTTCCTCATGCGGTTGTCCACAACTATGTTTCATTACCGTTTATTGACGCTTATGGAAAAACAAAACAGGAAATAACAAAATCACCGGTATTTTTCTATTCCGGCGTAATTTCCCTGGAACGATCTTTTGATACCATCATTGAAGCATTAGCCATTTTAAAAATAAGATACCCTGAATTTCATTTGCATCTGTTTGGCAAGGTTCAGTTTGACTGGAATGAGGTGAAAAAGTCGCCTCATTATGAAAAAATTCAGCAGAATCTGACTTTTCATGGTTACACAGATCTCCGTAAAGTCCTGTCCTACGCACAAAATGCAGTTGCAGGAATTGCTTTATTAAAGCCGGTTGCAGATTATTCGGACTCATATACTACCAAATTGTTTGAGTACATGGCATTGTCATTGCCTGTGATCACATCCGATTTTCCTCTTTCAGGGAGGTGGTAGAAAAAACAGGCTGCGGCTTTTGCATTTCGCCTTACGATCCAAAAGTGTTGTCAGATAAATTTCAGTGGTTAATCGAAAATCCTGAAAGTGGCAGACGGATGGGACAACAGGGAAGAAAAGCCGCAGAAAGCAAGTATAACTGGGCAAACGAAGAACAGATTCTGCTGCACTTTTATAAAAATTTAAACCAAATCAAAAAAACAGGAATTTTAACAACTTAAAATATTTGTATAATTTTATAAACTTATTATTGAATTGTTCAAATATTAAGTACTATGCTTTCTACGAAATATTTAACTTTCGGAATTAAACAGAATTGTAGATTGCGAAGTCAACTTCTCAACCATGTATATTAATACACTCAGTCATTATCTACCAAGTGAAGTAATTGGTAATGAATATTTTACAAATCTCAATAACCTGTCCAGCGAATGGATTGTTGAGCGCACGGGAATTTACGAACGCCGCAAAGCTGCAGAGGGAGAAAATACTTCAACCATGGCTATTGAAGCCGTAAAATTATTATTAGAGGATAACATCCCATTCAGTAAAAATGAAATTGATCTGATTGTTGGCGGGACTTATACTCCTTACGATACGATAGTAACTGTTGCGCATGCGGTACAGCATCATCTGGCTTTGCCGGACATTCCGGTTGTTTCCATCTCCTCGGCCTGCTCTTCTTTGCTGAATGCGATTGAGATTGTGGAAGGTTATTTTGCCATGGGTAAAGCATCCAAGGCACTGGTTATCGTTTCTGACCACAACACGGCTTATTACAATGAGAGCGACACGGTTTCGGGTCACTTGTGGGGCGACGGCGCTTCGGCCATGCTGATCACAAAGGAGAGACAGTCGGAATCGGACATGGAAATCAAAAAGCTGATCACGGGTGGTGCTGCAACAAGCGGAAAGGCTGTTGAAGCCGTTGTACTTCGTCCAAACGAGCGCGGTGTGATCATGCCATTTGGCCGTGATGTATTCCAGAATGCCTGTATTTATATGCCAAAGGTCAGCCAGCAGGTTTTACAGGCTTGTGGTTTAACGATCGAAGATCTTGATTACCTGATCCCGCATCAGGCCAATCATCGCATCAGCTTAAACGTAATTAATACCCTAGGTATTCCGGCAGAAAAACTGATTTCGAATATTCAGTACCTGGGAAATACAGGATGTGCCGGTTGTGCCATTGCGCTTTCCGAAAACAGACCGAAGTTTAAAAAAGGTGAGAATATTGTGTTAACAGTTTTTGGCGGCGGTTATTCGTACGGTGCCATGCTGATTACCATCTGATAAAATTGCAATCGTCGGTCGGCAATCGGCTTTCGGTTAACGGCGGTTAAATAAAAAGCCTTTCAAATTTGGCATTGAGTCAAATTTGAAAGGCTTTTCATTTCGGGTTGGCAATCGACGGATATCATCCGAAAAAGAGTTTTGACGCTGAACGCCGACTGCCGACAACCTCTAATTTGTTTCCGAAACAGGATACTTAACAGGTTTCCAGCTATTGTTTTGAGGATTGATATCCGGAAGCTGATGATCAGGATCGATCGTCACAGATTTAAGCGGCTGTTGCGTTTCCACACGGAAAGTCCATTTACCGCCGCGCTGCCAGATCTCCACAGGCAATTCAACACGCGTCTTTTTACCGCTGATTTCTTCCACATCCACTTTGGCAGGCATCGCCCACTGGTCAAGGTTTTCAATCGTGATGATAGAACCCTTCTGTGGATTTTGCTCGATATAAGCAACATCTTTCACGCTCTGGTCCAGTTTGTAATTTTCAAAGAACCATCCTTTCCAGAACCAGCCCAGATCTTCTCCCGCTGCGTCTTCGATGGTACGGAAGAAATCATAAGGTGTAGGGTGTTTAAACGCCCAGCGTTTTACGTAAAGATGGAAAGCGTAGTCGAAGCGGTCTTTGCCCAAAACTTGCTCACGTAACATTTTTAAACCCAAAGCAGGTTTGTAATAAGCTTCCCATCCCAGATTGGAAGCCTGAACCACATCAGGAATCGTCATTACCGGATCTGCATTGTCACGGAAAATGATCGGTGCCAGACGGTGCAGGTCATTCATCTGACTATCCTTAAATTCACCATTATTAAAGTTATCTCCCGATAGGAAATTGATGAATGTATTAAAACCTTCATCCATCCAGGCGTACTTACGTTCATTACTTCCCACGATCATCGGGAACCAGTTATGGCCAAATTCATGGTCGGTAACGCCCCAAAGATCGTCCTTGCGGCTTTTACTGCTGCAAAAAACAATACCCGGATACTCCATTCCACCCACAATTCCGGCTACGTTGGTAGCAACCGGGTAAGTATATTCATGAATGTAGTTGGAGTAAAACTCGATACACCCCTTTACATATTCGGTCGAGCGGCCCCAGCCATCTTTTCCGCCATCTTCGGCAGGATATGCCGACTGCGCCAAAGCTATTTTTCCATTGGGCAAATTCATGCGTGCTGCATCCCAAACGAACGCTTTTGAGCTCGCCCATGCGATATCACGTGCCTGAACGCAACGGAATTTCCACGTTAACGTACCTGACTGTTTTGGGCGTGAAGCCGGATTTGTAACCTCTTCAGCCGTACGGATCATCACTGTCTGATCGCTTTTGGCAGCATCAGCCAAACGTTTTCTTTGTTCCGCTGTAAGCACTTCCGCAGGGTTAAGCAATTCGCCCGAACCTACAACAATATGGTCCCAGGGTACAGTAACTGCATATTCAAAGTCACCATATTCCAGATAAAACTCGCCTGCACCAAGGTATGGCAATACGTTCCAGCCTTCGATATCGTCGAAAACAGCTACACGCGGATACCACTGCGCCATTTCATACACAATTCCGTTTTTGGTTTCAAGCGTTCCCATCCGGTCTGATCCGTATTCAGGAATTTTGAAAGAATAGGCAATTTTAATTTTGATGATATCACCGTTCGATTTTACCGCATTGGCCAGGCGGATTTGCATACGCGTGTCGTTGATGATATAATTCGCATCAACAGCCTTATCTTTTCCCTGCTGCACTGACACCGACTTAATGGCATCACCGCCATTAAAACCAATGTTCCCAAATCTTCCTCCGGTTATTGAAGTCGTTTTACCACCGCGGGACTCGGTGTTGAAAGAATTCTGGTCCAATTGAAGCCAGATAAATTCCAGTGCTTCAGGACTGTTATTTTTGTAAGTGATTTCTACATCTCCGCTAATGGTGCCTTCTGCTTCATTTAGCGCGACATTAATCTTATAATCTGCCCGGTTTTGCCAGTAACTTGGGCCCGGCGCGCCACTTCCTGTACGATATTCACTTCCAGGCTGGAAATTAAACAAGGGATGGAAAAGCACGTGCGCATCGTACTTGGGCTTCTCCGCTTCCTGAGCGAAAACACTTAGGGAGCTCAGGCACCATATGGCCATAACCCATAAGCGATTGGATAAGATCTTCATTCGTATTATTGAAAAGTAAAATATGAATTTGTAAACGAACAATATACAGCTTTTCGCCTTTTTACTCTAAAAAGTTTCATTATTGCTATTGATTGGCGAATTTTACAAACTTGCTTTTTTCACAAAAATCCACTCCATGCGCCAGCGCCTCACTGTTGAAGCTTACACAGCAGGTATCCTTTCCGGCGACCGGATTATTCTGAGCCGCGCAATTACACTGACTGAAAGCAGGCTCAAAAACGACCGGGCTCTGGCTAAAAAAGTACTGGAAAATATCCTGCCTTTTACCGGCAAGTCATTGAGAATCGGGATCAGCGGAGTACCTGGCGTTGGAAAAAGTACTTTTATCGAAGCTTTCGGCCGGCATGTTACCGGTTTGGGTATGAAGATTGCCGTCCTCAGTATTGATCCAAGCAGCAAAAAATCCGGTGGCAGCATTCTTGCCGACAAAACACGGATGGAAAATCTCGCTCATGATCCGCTTGCTTATATCCGTCCATCCGCTGCCGGGCCGTCTTTGGGCGGCGTTGCTAAAAATACGCGTGAAACAATCTTACTTTGCGAAGCAGCCGGTTACGAAGTCATCATCATCGAAACGGTCGGTGTCGGACAGTCCGAAACCCTCGTAAGGGGTATGAGCGACTTTTTTTTGCTGCTGATGCTGGCAGGAGCTGGCGACGAACTTCAGGGTATAAAAAAGGGAATTATGGAAATGGCAGACGCGGTAGCGATTAATAAGGCAGATGGCATGAATCAGGTGTTGGCCGAACAGGCGGTTGGAGAATACCGGAATGCGCTTCATCTCTTTCCTAAACCCGAATCCGGCGTAGATACGCAGGTACTGACCTGCTCTGCTTTGGAAGGAACGGGTATCGCTGCGCTTTGGGAGCTGATCCGAAAGTATCAGGAGACGACTTTGCAAAACGGCTATTTTGATCAAAACCGCAGGAATCAAAACCTGGAATGGATGCACGATCATATCCGGCAGACATTGGAAGAGCAGTTTTATGAAAATAGCATTTTAAAAAAAGCAGTTAAAACCACGGAAAAATCGGTTTCCGAAGGCCGGGAACTTCCTGTGGCCGCAGCAGAACGTTTGCTCGAATTTTTCTTCAAAAACCGGATTTAATACCCTTAACTCAATTTTAGCACTGAAAACGTCTTAATTTGTCAATCAGGACAATTTTTCGCGTAAGTTTGATGTTTGAATATCAGATCTTAATCATTAACTACCTTTCGCTATGAAAATTTTTGACCTTTTAAGAAAAACTGCATTTTTTTCCTTCCTGCTGGTGGCGTTTGTATTCGTTGGCTGTAAAGATGACGACGATGATAACAACACAACACCGGTTGATAACAATGAAATTGTAGGTACCTGGCAATTAACTGCCATAACACCTGAAACATCAGGTACACTTCCTGAAATCGCTTTATTGCCTGGCTTGGCTCCTTGTATTTACAGCCTGAAATTTAAATTTACCAACGATAACAAAGTAGCTCTTTCTGACTGTCCTGCGGCTGTAACACTGATTGGCAGTTTCATCAAAATTGAAGGTGATACGAAATGGAAAGTAGAAACAGGCAAACTGACCATAACAAACGGATCAACAAGCAACACTTTCGCCCTGGTTCAGAACACGAATGACATGAAAATCACTGTCAATACAAATACAACCGGAAGCGGTGCCGCAGTAAATGCAATTTTGTCATTGAAGAGATTGTAAGATATTTGAAGGATACGCAAAAGACCCGGCTTGCTTTCAGGCCGGGTCTTTTCATTTAAATAACATTGCGCAATTGAATTTCAGACCGTTCTATTTCCGATTTGGCTCAACCAAACCAGACCAATAAGCGCTGAAAGCGTGGTTCCCACCATGATTGCGATCTTGGCGCTGTTTTGCAGGTCAAGATCTTTGAAAGAAAGCGATGCTATAAATATGGACATGGTAAAACCGATACCGGCGGTAAAACCCAGTCCTGTGATATGTTTCCAGTTTAATCCTTTTGGCAAACTGGCCAGCTTCACTTTAACCGCAAGCCAGGACATTCCGACGATGCCTAAAGGCTTTCCAATAACAAGGCCAAGAATAACCCCAAAACTCAGGTTTGAAACCAATAGTCCTGAAATGTCCCCCGGAAGGATAATGGCAGTATTGGCCAGTGCAAAAACCGGCATGATCAAATAGTTCACCGGCTCATGAAGTGCGTGCTCCAGCTTGCTTATTTTATGCAGCGGAATCGTAACTGCCAGTAAAACACCGGCAATGGTCGCATGAATACCCGATTTAAGGACGAAATACCAAAGGATCGCCCCGGGTATCAGATACCAGATCGTCGACTCTACCTTGAAATAATTCAGCAAACACAAAACCAGCAAAACGCATCCGGCATACAAAAGCATATCCGTTTGAATGTTGGAGGTATAAAAAACGGCAATAATCAACACCGCGATCAAGTCGTCAATCACCGCCAATGCCGTCAAAAATACTTTTAAACTAAAAGGAACGCGGTCGCCCAGAAGAGACATAATACCCAGTGAAAAAGCAATATCCGTAGCCGTTGGAATAGCCCATCCATGAGACGAAGGCCCTGTCCTGTTTAATGAAAAATAGATAATGGCCGGCACCATTACACCACCCAGCGCAGCCAATGATGGCAACAATGCTTTCTGTACCGAGGCAAGTTCTCCGCCCAGCACCTCACGTTTGATTTCAAGCCCCACAAAAAAGAAAAAGATCACCATAAGCCCATCGTTGACCCAATGTTCAACACTTTTTTCCAGCGGGCCAATGTGTAATTCCTGATGCCAAAAAGCGATATAGGTCTCTCCGGTTTCCATATTCGCCCATATCAGCGAGATTGCCGTAGCGACCAGCAGGAGAATGCCTGATAAGCGCCCTGTATCGGCCAGATCTTTGATCGGGTTAACCAGTACCTTCCTGATTTTACTTTCTTTGCCTCCGTTCGGGTTTAACTTCTTTTTATGTTCTGCCATTGAATTTTAGATAGAGTCAATAAATGTGGGATTAGCTGGAATGATCACAAACGATGACCCACTTTCCCTTCATTTTTTTCCATAGTAAGGTATAATGTCCGCCGATATCTCCTTTTTCCGGGCGGGTAAGATGCCATTTACCTACCAAAAAAGCGACGTCCTTTGCCGGAAAAGTCAGATTGACGAACTCAAATTTGAGGGTTCCCATAGAGGCACGGTCCGGATAACGTTTCAGATAATTCTCGTATGTTTTATTATAACCGTAGGTTACGCCAGCCTTCCCGACAAACATCAGAGAATCGGATTCCCAGTATCCATGCATGAAAGATTTAACATCACCCTTGTTCCAGTCGCCGTTCTGACGGTTCAGGATGGCATAAATTTCATCGCGGTCCGCTTTTGACTGCGCCATGGCAAAACAGCTGATGGATAATAGAAATAGCGTTAACAGACAGTTTCTCATATTTTTTACGGATTTTTGTAAAATGTTTCTTTCGTTTAAAGATACAGTAAAGATTCTTTCTGAAAGATATTTGGCGGTATTTAAGTCCGCAAGCGATATTTAAAATAAACCAACTGGTTTTATGAGCAAATTTGATGATATATTTAAACGGCTGGATCGGCAAAAATATCCCTTTATCGATGGCTTGTACTATCTTTTCATAATCATTTTCATAGGCATTCTCTTCTTATTTTTCGCTTAACCCGTGGCTGACTCTTATTTATTTATCATTAACCCAAGTTCAGGCACTTCCATCGGACAGCAACCTGAAAAGATTTCCCAGGCCATTGAATCCTTTGTAGAAAAGAGCGGTGGACAATCACAAATTATCTTTACTGAGGGAAGAGGGCACGCCACAAAACTGGTTAACGAAAATATAGACAAACAAAACTGGAAGGCTGTTGTAGCCGTAGGTGGCGACGGAACAGTCAATGAAGTAGCCAAAGCGCTCGTGAACCGCTCGACCCCGCTGGGAATACTTGCACTGGGATCAGGAAACGGTCTGGCGCGTCATTTAGGCTTACCGCTGACACTGGATGCCGGCCTGAAACAGCTTATTTCGGGTTCTGTTAACACCATCGATAGCGCAGAACTGAACGGGATTCCATTTTTTTGCACGGCCGGAATGGGGTTCGATGCTTATGTAGGTTATTTGTTCAGTCAGCAAAATTCGCGTGGACTGGCTACCTATGTAAGTGTTTCGCTGAAATCATACTGGAATTATAAACCTCAGACCTACAAGCTGAACGGAAAACAAATCGAGGTGTTCTCACTTTCATTTGCAAACGCGGGACAGTTTGGAAACAACGCCTGGGTGGCTCCGCAGGCCAGTTTGTTTGACGGACTGCTGGACATTTGTACCATTAAACCGTTTCCGACATGGTATGGCTCTAACCTCACCTACCGGCTTTTCACCAAACAATTGAAACCATCGACCTATATCTCTTACCAAATGGCGCAGGAAGCTGTTGTTGAAGCAGAGAAACCGCCTTTGGTACACTACGATGGAGAGCCGTTGCAACTTGATACAAACCGTATCGAAATCAAGATCAAACCGAAAAGTTTAAGGGTTATCGTTTAACCCGCTATAAATCAATTCTCAATCTCCTTATGTCTAAAAAGAACCGCTCAGGAATCATTTATTCTACCAATCCTGATTTTGAGTATTCTGATTCAAGCCAGGATGAAGCAGAAACATTACCACCGGCACAGCAGGATTTGCGTGTCTGGCTGGATAGAAAAGGTGGTGGAAAAGTCATTACCGTTGTGAAAGGCTTTATCGGCACGCTCGCAGACCTGGAAACACTTGGCAAACAGATAAAAGTATTATGCGGAAGCGGAGGCTCCGTAAAAGAAGAAGAAATCCTGATCCAGGGCGATCACCGCGAAAAAGTGATTACCTGGCTGGTGGGGAAGGGATATAAAGCGAAGAAAGCGGGAGGATAATTAATTTTGAATGATAGAATGATAGCATGAGTGAATAAGATGGCCCAATCCGACATTCTATCATTCTATCATTCACTCATTCAAAATTAAAGCGCCTTCGTCGTATCAATCTCAGTCGGCTGCTCTGGCTGTACTTTTGGGAAATTGGTTGGGTTTTGCTGTGATGCTCCGCCTGCCAAAACTTCTACGTTGGTCACAAAAAACTTGGTGTCCCCGTTCCACGGAAGTGTAAAGAATTTTTCTTCATAAGTCAATGAAACCCGGTGACCACTGGCAATAGCCTCTTCCAGTTTCGAAATCGCATCTTTATTTTTCCCGCTTACTGAAAACGTCCATTCCGATGCATTCAAAGAGCCGTCGCCTTCATACAAGCCGCCCATTTTAAGCTCCCCTTCATAGGTTTTAAAAACGTATCCTTTATTGCTAAGCCGTGTGATAAACCCGCCACGCTTACCTTCACTGTAATAACCAAAAGTTAAATAATACAGGACTCCGAAAACAATTGCCAGGAGTACAAAGAGAATGACCCATTTACGCATGATTAGTTTGTTAGTTAAAAGATGTGTGATTTTTAAAGCAACTTCGGAAAACCGAATGATTTTTCCTATTCCCTACTTCGCCCGGATCGCAATTACAGGATCCATGCGGGCTGCAAGCATAGCCGGAATAATCCCCGAAAGGATGCCGATAACGCAGGAAACCCCTAGGCCAAGCATTATATTTCCGGGTGTCAGAATAATCACCAATGTCCCCAATTGCATGAAAGAAAGTAAGTATACAAGAAATATACCAACCAACCCTCCCACCAAACTTAACATGATGGCTTCAAAAAGAAACTGAAAGAGAATTGAATAATTTTTTGCCCCAAGCGATTTCTGGATGCCGATCAGGTTCGTCCGTTCTTTTACCGAAACAAACATAATATTGGCAATACCAAAGCCACCCACCAGAATAGAAAAACTACCTATAACCCAACCCGCCAACGATAACACGGCAAATAGCCCCGATACCGCCTGAGCCGCAGCTTCCGGTCTGTTGATCGAAAAATTATTTTCTTCCCTTGGTTTAATCCCGCGTTTGGTCCGCATCAGCCCGATCACTTCCGCTTCCACCTCTTTCATTCCCTCATCATTCTCAAATCCCTTTACGACAATATCAGGATCGGGTCTGCCAGACTGGAACATTTTTGCAAATGCCCCATAGGTGATCAGGCATTTTGTGTCGGGATTTCCCCCAAAGTCAACCAGGCTCTCTCCTTTTTTGACCTGAACCCCAATGACTGTGAATTTATCTCCATTGAGTTTGAAAACCTTTCCTTCCGCAACCTGATTAGGAAAAAGTGCCTCGGCAATATCGGCCCCGATGATAGCCACATTACGCGCATTGGTTGTTTCAAGCGGCATGAAATAACGGCCGGTTTCAAGAGGTACGTCAGAAATCTGATTGTACTCATAAGAAACACCCTGGATCAAAGCATCAATACTGCTTGATCCGTTTTTCAGGGTAATATTCCCTCTGAAATCCATCACCGCCACGGCGCTGGCGTTTTCAAGATTATCGTATAAATATTTGTACTCCGCGTTCGATGGGCTCGGCCATTGGAAATATTTCCACCACTGATATTCCCCACCAAAACCCCAGGGCCATTTTTGAACATATAAAACCTTTTCGCCAATCGCGCTCATACTGTCACGGATACTTTTTTCCAGCGAATCAACGATGGTAAAAACAGCAACGATCGCAAAAATACCAACCGTTACCCCGAGTAGAGACAGCGTGGTTCGGGTGATATTGGATCGCAATGCCTGCCATGCAAACCGGAAGCTCTCGTAAATCTGCCGTATAAGTTTCATAATAGCGCGTTAGCCTAAATTTCTGATCAGGGACTTATTATTGAGTTCGAAAAGTTAACTGTAAAGTGCCGTGCTCAGAAATAAATTAGTATAAAAGGTATTTTGAGCGTTTGAGCAGTTTAATAACCTGTAAGTTATGCGAAAATTCTCATAAATAACTTCAAATATCCACGTTGATGCAACACCTCTTCTGAACATTCATTAAATTACATTTACAATCTTTGACTGTCAAAAAATGAACCTACGTTACACGTTAATCTTTTCCTTCTCGCTGTTATCCGGCCTTGTGGCAGCCCAGCAGCCTGTTAAAGAGTCAAAAGGCTTCTATCAGTTCCTGACCGATGATCCCAATCAAAAACCATTTTACAACGACCGCCAGGGTGTGTTTGCTAAAAATGGTGTTGTAGCCTCCGCGCATCCGGAAGCATCGAGGGTGGGTGTGGAAATTTTAAAGGCAGGCGGAAACGCGATTGACGCTGCCGTGGCGGTTCAGTTTGCATTGGCGGTTGTACATCCTTCTGCGGGTAATATTGGCGGCGGCGGATTTTTGGTTTTCAGAGATAAATCGGGCAAAAGTTTCAGTATCGACTTCCGCGAAAAAGCGCCCATAAAAGGCGACCGGGATATGTTTCTCGACAAAGACGGCAATGTCATTCCGAAACTCAGCATTTTAGGCCGGCTCGCATCAGGCGTCCCCGGCTCTGTGGATGGCATGGTAGAAGCCCACGCAAAATATGGCAAAATGCCCTGGAAAGATATTTTACAGCCTGCAATTGACCTCGCCAAAAAAGGGGTGATCCAGACAGACCGCGAAGCACGTGGACTGAACGCGGTAAAAAAAGATGTCGTCGCACTGAATCCGGGCAGCAAATATTTTCAGCGCGCCGATGGAAAAGACTGGGCAGCCGGCGATACCCTGATTCAGAACGATTTGGGCAACGTACTGACCCGTATTCAGAAAAAAGGCAGAAAAGGATTTTATTCCGGGAAAGTCGCTAAACTGCTTGCCAGGGAAATGAAATATAAAAAAGAAGGGATCATCAGTAAAAAAGACCTCGTCGAATATCATGCAAAGTGGCGTGAAACGATTACAGACAGCTATAAAAACTACAACATTATCACGATGGCTCCGCCATCCAGCGGCGGTATTGCGCTGATCCAGCTTTTGAAACTTACGGAACCTTATCCATTGAAAAAATGGGGATGGCACAGCGACTCAACGGTGCAGGTGATGATCGAAGCAGAAAGACGGGTTTACGCTGACCGCGCCAAATTTCTGGGAGACCCGGATTTTGTGAAAATTCCACTGGCAACACTCACAAGCAAAAACTATCTTGAACAACGCTGGAAAGATTTCTCTTTCGATAAGGCAACAGAGAGTAAAAATGTTAGCGGCGGTGTTTTTCCGGGTTATGAAAGTACCGAGACTACTCATTTTTCGGTAGTCGATAAGGAAGGCAATGCAGTTTCGGTCACTACGACCTTGAATGGCGGTTATGGCAGCCGGGTTGTGGTGAAAGGTGCAGGATTTTTCATGAACAATGAAATGGACGATTTCAGTGTAAAAGCAGGCGCACCAAATATGTATGGACTGATCGGAAACAAGGCAAATGCCATAGCACCAGGCAAGCGGATGCTTTCTTCCATGACACCAAGCATCGTAGAAAAAGACGGCAAGTTATTGATGGTGGTGGGCACGCCAGGCGGCTCCACGATTATCACATCGGTTTATCAAACCATCCTCAACGTGCTCGAACATGGTATGACCATGCAACAAGCCGTTAACGCCTTCAAATTCCATCATCAGTGGCTGCCGGACAAAACGGTTTTTGAAGACGGCGCTTTTACTGAAAACACCATCAAAAAACTTCAAAGCAGAAGTTACAATATTGAAATACAGCGTAACTCCATTGGTCGCATGGATTGCATCCTGGTTTTGCCGGACGGAACACTCGAAGGTGGTTCCGATCCTCGCGGCGATGATACCAGTCTGGGTTATTAAAACTTATCGGGTCAGTTCTTCGATCAGCTTTGCATGCTGTGGAAAACTGGCCCTTAATGTTTCCCGTTCGGCCATTTCAAAATCTGCAAAATCAAAACCGGGAGCAACCGTACAGCCTACCAGCGCATATTTGCTGCCGGACGCAGGACGTGAGGCAAACCAGGTGTTAGCCGGCACCACAGCCTGAAACGTCTCACCTTTATCAGGATCATCACCCAGCCTGATGACATCCAGTTTTCCGGAAACCGGGTAAATTACAAATATTTCCAGCGCCTCTCCCTGATAGAAATGCCACATTTCATCAGACTTGATCCGGTGGAATGCGGAAAAATTATGTTTTTCCAGCAGAAAATAAATGCCCGTCGAAAAAGAACGGTCACCGCTGAAACCTTCCGGCAAAGCTTTCTGAGGAATATTTTCGAATGACCTGTACGTTTCTGCATAAAACCCGCCTTCCGGATGTGCCGTCAGATTGTATTTCTCGACCCAGTAACTTGCCTTTTTCATTTTTTCTGAATTCAATGTTAACTAAAAAGTGAGCACACGGATACCGGCCTTTTCAATTTCCTCGGTATCATCCGTTTTTTTATTGGTAATCATCACATCGAGCGCATTCAAGGGTGCGAACTGGAAATACTTATCCTTCCCCACTTTGGATGCGTCACAAAGCAAGTACGAAATGGCGGAATTGGCAAACATCGCCAGCGTAATTCCGGCTTCAATCTCACTGAAAGCACTCAGCCCGTTTTTTACCGAAATCCCGTCCACCCCAATAAAGGCCCTGTCCGCTTTGTAACGGCCTATATGTTCCTCGGCAATGCGACCGTGTACGGCCTGCCTCTCCGGATCTATTTCACCACCAACCAGATTAATTTTCACCGAAGAATTCATCAGCTCATAAACAACTGGCAGCGAATTGGTAATAACGTGAATTTTTTTGTTTCGTATAAACTGGCACAACCTGAAAACCGTACTGCCGCAATCCATAAAAATAATGTCGCCCTCCTGAATTTCCTTTGCGGCCAGCCGGCAGATATTATCCTTTTCTTCGACATTGATTGCTGCTTTATTGGCAAAATGAAAAGGTGTTTTTGTGAGTTCCACTTTCATGATCCCGCCATGGGTACGGTAAACCAGCCCATCCGCTGTCAGAACAGTCAGATCACGTCGTACGGTAATTTCCGAAATCGCCAGCTCGTCCGCTAATTCCTTGACAGTGACCTCACCCCGCTCTTCCAGAATATTTAAGATTATATTTTTTCTCTTTTGAAAATTCATAAGTTATTGTACATTTGTTCAAAAATAATCAATTACAATCAAAAACAATCATTAGCCATGAATAAAAACATCAACCTGATCTCAGAAGAAATTCTCTCCGATAACTGGTACACGCTGAGAAAATTTACTTTTGATTATCAACTCGCCGACGGAAGCTGGGAACGGCAGTCGAGAGAAGCGTACGACCGCGGAAACGGTGCCACCATTTTGTTATACAATAAAGAAAAACAAACGGTTATTCTTACCCGACAATTTCGTTTACCGACTTATACCAACGGAAATCCGACCGGCATGCTCATAGAAGCCTGCGCGGGATTGCTCGATAAAGATAATGCAGAAGATTGCATCAAACGGGAAACGGAGGAAGAAACAGGGTATAAAATTAAATCGGTAAAGAAAATTTTTGAAGCGTACATGTCTCCGGGCTCCGTGACTGAAATACTTTATTTCTTCGTTGCAGAATATTCGGCTGACATGAAAGTAGGTGACGGTGGTGGCTGCGAAACGGAACAGGAAAATATTGAGGTAATGGAAATTCCTTTCAGCCAGGCGATTCAGATGGTAACGTCGGGCGAGATTAAAGATGGAAAGACGATCATGCTGCTGCAATATGCGCAGATTCATAGCCTCGTTCAATAAAAAAGACAGAAGAGAAATTTTCCCTTCTGTCCATTTTACTTATAATTATTGCGCCGAAGGCGTTACAGAAGCAACATCGCCACTTTCTGTGGTGGTACCAGCCGTAGTGGCTCCACTTGTGAATTTATCGATCAGGTCTTTCAGAAACTTTTCAGCGTCCGGGAAATTGGATTTCAATGCTTCCGAACCCTTCGTTTTCAATTCCTGAAAATATTCCGGTGCTTTATCCACGGCGCCTTCTGCCTCGGCTTTCAGATCGCTTGCTTTCGTTTTCAAATCTTCAAGAAGTTTTTCTCCTTCCTCGGTCTGAAGATATTTATGGGCTGCTACTCCGGCTGCTGCGCCAAGAATAAAAGTGGCCAGATGTTTTGCGTTAATGCTCATTTCGCTATGTGGTTCGTTGATTGATAGGTGAATATACAATAAATCAGTAACTTATTGACCTTCAAATATCGTTCCAGCTTACTTAATCTCAAAAGCGGCCTGCATCCGGTAATTGATCTTTATTTTTTGATACTGCACATCACTGTCCTGCACCGCGTCCGCTGATTCTGCGGCTGCATACATACGCACATTGGCCTTTGCAAACATCGGCTGCGGGTAGTTGATGTTATCCTCAACTTCTCTGATTTCCAAAACCTGTCCCAGTTTCTGGTCCACGGCTTCCAACAGATAAGTGGCCTTATCCTTGGCTGCTTTCAAAGCATTGATCTTCACCTGCTTCTTGAATTCCTCTTTTTTAGAGTGATCTACACGTGCGATGTTCGCATACTGCACACCACGGCTCTCTACTTTTGACAAGATTCCGTCCAGTTTGTCGGCGCGGTCTACTTTCAGTTCATACTGTTTACTTTCCAGGAACGTAGCCGGTTTTTTCTTTTTATCGGTATAATTCTGATACCCTCCAACGCCAACGATCGACAGACTTTCTTTCGGCAATCCCGCATCGGCAATGGCCTTCAAAAGTTGTTTTTCCAACGTGGTGATGATCACCTTATCCTTCTGGTTTTTTTCGTCATTGAAATATTCTCTCAATGAAATATTGAAATACAGCTCGTCGGGAGTGACCTCAATTTCGGCAAAACCCGCTACTTCTATTTTTCTGGTTGGAGGCGTTACGGACACAGTGGCTGTTTGTGAAAAAGTTGGAAATAAAACAGCTCCCATTAAAAGCGAGCTCAAAAGAATTACTTTTTTCATGGCTGAAAAATTTAATAAATTAAAAAAGTTGTTGATAAAATTGCCTGAGCCTTTATCCCGGTAAAATGTTCTCCGGAATGTAAACTCAAAGTTTAGACGCAAAAAGGATGCAAAAGGTTTAAATGGCCTGCAATAAAGTTAACCAGGCCTCTTTCACTTTGTTGACCGTCAACAGCTTCCGTGCATGCTCGTGCAGCAGATCCGGGAGGTATTGACAGCCATATTTTGCCTGTTCCAGGATTTCAGTCATTTCTCCGGTTTTAGCGAATGCATCGATCTCGGCCGTATCGGGCAGGCAGAGAACGCTTCCCAGTTGTCCTAAATTGTTCCCCGACAGAATTTTTGAATTCCGGATACGCTCAGGCATCGCATCGACGCCAATCCCCATCTGCGGGCGCGCTACTTCGAACAAAGCATTTTCATTGGCCCGCGCATACCAGTCATTGC
The DNA here is from genome assembly GCF_024220585.1 of Dyadobacter diqingensis. Lineage (GTDB taxonomy): Bacteria > Bacteroidota > Bacteroidia > Cytophagales > Spirosomataceae > Dyadobacter > Dyadobacter diqingensis. The sequence continues at coordinate 154,180 of NZ_JAMXKF010000003.1, read as the reverse complement.
CAAGTCTGGCGATCCAGTCGGTCCGGCGCTGATCAATTTGTCCATGTTCGTCCATAAGCTCCTCAGAAAAATGTGCCAGGACCACTTCTGCCAGAATCAATACCATCGATCCATGTTCCCTGATCTCAATGACCTTACATTCAAGCTGAACCGGAGATTCTTTGACACGTGGCGGCCGGATGCGTTCAGAAGGCAATGGCGTAAAACCAGCTTTTTCAAATTCATTGACGCCACGCTCAAACTCTGCACTGGCCAGTGAAATCTGCTGTACCATGTCATAAGTTACCAGATTAACAACAACTTCTGGTATCTCAAAAATATTCAGGGCGGTATCTTTGTAGGAATTATCACGGCCACGCCGATTGGGTGCAAATGCTACAATGGGCGGGTCAATACCCATGTAATTGAAAAAACTGAACGGGCTTAAATTAACATTCCCGGCCTTGTCAACCGTACTGGCAAATGCCACGGGACGGGGCGCAACCGATGCCGTCATGTACTTATAAAATACGCGCGAACCCATTTCCGCCGGATCGATTGTTTTCATATCAGGGTAAATGATTTATATAAAATCAGGGTGTGCTGACAAAATTTCACCTCGTACTTCTCCAAAACCCACTTTTATACCATCGCGTTCTGCAAATCCACGAATAATCACTTCGTCACCATCTTCCAGAAATATCCTGTTAATACCATCGTTTAGGTTCAGCACCTGCTTACCTCCCTGTGTCGCTTCCAGAAGACAGCCGGCTCCTTTTGGACCGGGCATACTGATTGTCCCGGTTGCCAATAAGTCGCCCACATTCAGGTTGCAGCCCGTTATCGTATGATGTGCGGTTTGTTGATTGATATTCCAGTATAGGTGTTTGGCATTGGTCTCGGTAACCACCGTTTCTACGTGTCCTTTCGGCTGAATCGCTGCGCTGAGGCGGATATCAAAGTTTTTCAGACCGGTTGTTCGCAAATAACACATCACCTCCGGCACTTGCAGAGGACTTTCCACCCGAAACGTTTCCAGCGCATCCATCGTAATAACCCAGGGAGAAATGGAGGAGGCAAAATTTTTACTTGCAAAAGGTCCCAGAGGCTGGTATTCCCAACGCTGGATATCCCGTGCCGACCAGTCATTAAAAAGTACAACGCCAAATATATATTCCTCAGCCTCCGAAGCAGTCACCGGTTTCCCCAGTTCGGAATTTTTCCCGACCACATAAGCCAGTTCCAATTCAAAATCCAGGGCTTTTGTAGGACCAAAAACCGGATAATTCGAGGTTCCCGGTTTTGTCTGTCCCAGCGGACGATGTATGGCTGTTCCTGATAAAATAATAGAAGATGCCCTGCCATGATAAGCAATCGGCATGTGTTTCCAATTTGGCATGAGCGGATTCTCGGGTCTGTAAAGTTTCCCGACGGCCGTTGCGTGCTCTTCACTGGAATAAAAATCAGTATAATTCCCGATCTTTAAGGGCATATGCATCCGGGCAGCATCCTGTCTGACTAAAACCCTGGAAGCCATTTGCCGGAACGGAGAATTTTCATCCGTCAGCCATTGCTGAATCATCGAACGGATCGTTTGAGTCTCCGTTCGCCCCAACGATATAAGATCGTTGAGTGTCTCCTTTTTGAAAACAGCCGCTTCGATTTCAAGAGTTTTGAAAAACCCAAGCTCGTAAGCGGCTGTCATATCCATAATCCATTCACCAATAGCCACACCTACCCGCGGTGCTCCCGACTTCGTGCTAAAAATCCCAAATGGTAAATTGTAAAGCGAAAAGTCGGACTGGGCCGAAACCGGCAGCCAGGAAGCACGGTGTTGCATAAAACTCAGGTAAAGTTATTGTAGATCGAATCCATGATCCGTACAAAATGCTGATAGTCTGCCTCATCCAGATCGCCCCACCCTTTGTAACGGATTTCAGCAACGATCGGGAAGGCTTCGTTATATGTTTTTTCACCTTTTTCCGTAAGAAAAAGATTGAATTTACGACGATCCCCAACAGCCGGGGTACGTTCAACAAGCCCTTTTTTTTCGAGCAGATCAACAATCCGGGTTACAGTCGGTGGATCTTTAAAGGTAAGCTCGGCCAGTTCATTCTGGCTTATTCCTTGTTTGCGAAAAATATGGTCAATAAGCACCCATTGATCGACAGTTAAATCAAAGCCAGCTTCATTTAACTGTTTCTGCAATGCGTTGCGAATTTTTTTTATAGTCGTGTCTATTTTAAAAAAATAGGCACGTTGATCGGAATGATGGGTCATAATAATTCAATAAGAGTACCAATACGTTTATACAGCATACTAATATAAGGCAACCCAACTATTCGTCTACTAATAATTGAATAATATTTATTGAATAAATTTTAACGAATCAAACCATTTCTACAAATTTGTCTAATAATTTCTCAATTTCAGAAACAGATTCGTAAAGCTGGTCGTAAGAGTCGATCACAAAGTAATGATCCTGATACCGGTCAATGTGGTAGGGAGTAGCCAATAAAGTGGCCGTATCAAAGTTCAGTTTTGGTACTTTTTCGCTCAAACAGTAAGCGCTTTCTCCTGCTGACGAGATGATCCCGCCTCCATATATTTTCAATTCCCCGCGCTCTCTGATTAAACCAAATTCAACGGTATACCAGTACAACCTGGAAATCTGCGCCAGCGCATTTTCATTTTCGATAAATCGCAGGGCGACATGGCTCAGATGTTCGATAAAGTCGCAAAAGGGTTGATTGCTCAATAAAGGCACATGCCCGAAGGTATCATGAAACATATCCGGCTCTTCCAGATATTCCAGCTGTTCGGGTTTCCGAAGCCAGGTTGACGCCGGAAATTCCCTGTTACTTAAATGGGTATAAAACTCTTTGTGTGGAATCAAACCCGGGACCACATACACCTTCCAGTTGGTCAGCGCCTGTAAACGTGGATTGGTCTCTTTCCTGAAATCAGGGATATGATCCGTAACAAACCCTACCTTATCAACGCCTTCAAGATAAGTCCGGCTGGCTATCGAGGGCAAAACATCCATTTGCCGTTCAAATAACAATTTCCACATCCTGTGGTCAGCCTCCGAATATTTTTGATAATCCTGGTCCATGGTTTTCAAAAATAAGTTTCTCTGTTTTCGCGGGGCTCACAACGTTCCCCTGAGCATTTGTTCGCGTTCAATGGCCTCGAACAACGCTTTGAAATTCCCTTTTCCAAAAGACTTCGCGCCCTTCCTCTGAATGATTTCAAAAAAAAGTGTCGGCCGGGGCATAATAGGTTTTGTAAAAATCTGAAGCAGATAACCCTCGTCATCCCGATCGATCAGTATACCCAGCTCACGGAGTTTGTCAATTTTTTCATCGATATAACCCACCCGTTCGGCAAGGTTTGCATAATAGGTTTGTGGAATCTGCAAGAACTCAACACCCCGGTTCCGAAGTTCGGTAACGGTTTCAACAATGTTATCCGTCGCAACGGCGATATGCTGCACACCGGGACCGCCGTAAAAATCCAGATATTCTTCTACCTGGGATTTCTTCTTTCCTTCGGCCGGCTCGTTGATCGGGAACTTGATCCGTCCGTTTCCATTGCTCATTACCTTGCTCATCAGCGCGGTATATTCGGTGGATATTTCCTTGTCGTCAAAAGATACCAGTTGCTGAAAACCCATCACATCGGCGTAGAAATTAACCCAGCTGTCCATTTCATGCCATCCCACATTCCCGACCATATGGTCTACGTAACGCAATCCTACCGGTTTGGGAATATAAGCAGGATTCCAGGCCACAAATCCCGGCAGAAAAACACCGTCATATGCCTTCCGCTCCACAAAAACATGGACGGTTTCACCATAAATATGGATTCCCGAACGAATTACCGTACCCTTCGGATCTTTTTCAGTAACGGGAGCCAGGTAAGAAAGCGCCCCACGACTTATTGTTTCCTCATATGCTTTTTTGGCGTCATCAACCCATAAGGCTATGACTTTAACGCCATCACCGTGACGGTCTATATGCGTACTTACGGGCGTTTTACCGCGCAACGGAGAGGTCAGCACAATACGGATTTTGTCCTGCACCAACACATAGGATTCCCGGTCGTGAAGCCCCGTTTCCAACCCTGCATAAGCCAAAGGCTGAAAACCGAAGGCAGTCTGAAAATAGTGCGCCGACTGGAGTGCATTACCCACATAAAATTCAAGGTAGTCAGTCCCGTTAATCGGCAAAAAATCGGGTTGATCACCTGAAACAACTTCTTTCTGATCCAATTCCTGTATTTCCATTGCTTTGAATAGTTATAGACACTACCGAATATTTTTTCTATTGCACGCCAGTGAGTTACGGTTCCAGCCAGCTCTGATAATATTTACCATCATCGATACCCATTGCCGCTTCTGTCACCATCAACGGCCGGAACGTATCCACCATCACCGCCAGCTCCTGTGTTTCCTTTTTACCGATGCTGCGCTCGTAAGCACCCGGATGCGGCCCGTGCGGAATCCCTCCCGGATGCAGCGTGATATGCCCCTGCGCAATGTCATTCCGGCTCATGAAATCCCCATCCACATAATATAATACCTCATCCGAATCAATGTTACTATGGTTATAAGGTGCAGGGATGGCCAATGGATGATAGTCGTACATTCTCGGACAAAAAGAACAAACGACAAACGCATCGGTCTGGAAGGTTTGGTGCACCGGCGGCGGCTGATGGACACGCCCCGTGATCGGTTCAAAATTATGAATCGAGAATGCCCAGGGATAGTTATATCCGTCCCAACCCACGACATCAAACGGATGTGTCGCGTAAATGACGGGATGCATTGTGTTTTGTTTTTTTATTTTTACCAAAAAATCACCCTTCTCGTCATGCGTTTCCAGGTTCCGCGGTAAAATATAATCCCGCTCGCAAAATGGCGACTGTTCCATCAACTGGCCGAAATGATTCCGGTATCGCCTGGGTGTATAAATCGGCGAATGCGATTCGAGATAAAAAAGGCGGTTGTCTTCCGTGTCAAAATCGATCTGGTAGATCACACCGCGAGGTATAACAACGTAATCGCCATATTGAAATGGTATCGACCCAAAAGATGTCCGCAGCCTGCCACTGCCCCGGTGAACGAATAACAGCTCATCGGCGTCGGCATTTTTATAAAAGTAGCGGGTCAAAGAATGTCTGGGCGCGGCCAACCCTATGGTCAGATCGCGGTTGACGAGCAACGGAACCCGGCTGTCGAGATAATCACTTTCAGGTAAAATATTGAAACCAATCAACTTTCGCATCATCAGGCTGTTGCCACTGGCAATTTTGGGAGTAACGTCATAGGGTGAAAGCAAAGATTTCACCTGTGTTGGCCGGGCAACATGATACAGCAGTGAGGACATTCCTTCAAAACCAATGGTACCAAAAACTTCTTCATAGTACAACCCTGCTCCTGCTGCTTCCGGTTTGCGGAACTGGGTGTGGCGCTTCGCCGGAATATTCCCAAGTTGATGATAGATCGGCATTTTTCTTTCAGTTTACATACTGGAAATTATGTCTCTACACTAAGCTGTCAAGTATTTAGAATCAAGAAAATTTTATATAGTTGTTTTAATAACAATTATATAAACAATTTAATATTTAAACAAATATTTGTATTATTTTGTTTTTGTAAGAACATAAAAAAGCCCCTGACAAATCAATGTCAGAGGCTTGGAATTATTTTATCTGATAAATCTATGCAGAATTTCTAGCCGCATTGATAATACCGAACATCGCACGCATGATAAGCTGGTTGTAGGTTTCTACATCCACAGGCAATGTTTTAGGATCCTCGGCCAGCATTTGCAGCGCATATTGCTGGATCGTGATGAGCGGTAATACAATACGTTCACGGATTTTGATCGATACTTTCGTCACGTTATTGCTGTCCAGCAATTCCTTTTGTTCCGAAACTTCAAGCAATAAATCCAGCGTCAATTTGAACTCAGCGTACATTTTATCCCAGAATTCCTGATACTCCGGCTCTTCACGAAGATATTTGGTTGCCGGGAAAAATGCTTTCGACAAAGATTGCATCGAGTTCTCGATCAGCGTACGGAAGAAAAGTGATTTCTTATACAACTTCTTGATTGACTCTTTTTTACCTTCCTGCGATAACTGCTGGATCGACGTTCCAAATCCGTAGAAGCCCGGAACATTTTGCTTCATTTGCGCCCATGAACCCACGAATGGAATGGCACGCAAATCTTCAAATTTCAACCCTTCATCTCCATTGCCACGTTTCGTCGGACGACTTCCAATATTGGTTTGTCCATAAAAACGAAGCGGCGTTTTCTTATCCAGATATTTTACAAACATCGGATGGTTTTTCAGGTCAAGATAAGAATCGTAAGCAGCAGCTGCCATTTCTTCAAGCAAATCTTTGTCCTCAGGGCTTAATTCTTCCTCTTTTCTGTTGCCGCGGAAAAGGTGATTTTCAAGACCGGCTGTGAAAAGTCGTTCAAGATTGTACATCGCCGTGGTCACCGTTCCATAGTTAGAACTGATCGTCTGTCCCTGTACAGTCAATTGTATTTCTTTGTCTTCAATATCTTTTCCAAGTGACGAATAGAAGTTGTGGTTGTTTCCACCGCCACGCGCCGGAGGGCCTCCACGACCGTCGAAGAAGGTCACTTTGATCCCAAACTCACGCGACACTTTTGTCAGCTCTTCTTTCGCACGGTAAATAGACCAGTTTGCACGCAGATAACCACCGTCTTTTGTACCATCTGAGAAACCAACCATGATCGTCTGGTGATTTTCACGTTTCGATAAATGGGTGCGGTAATAGTCATTGGTATAAAGCGTACGCATGATTTCAGGCGCATTGGCCAAATCGTCTACCGTTTCAAACAACGGCACTACATCCAGCGCCAGATATCCGTTTTCGTCGGCAATCAGGTTTTTCGCAAGCGAAACCACCTCCATCACATTCAGTGCAGACGTGTTGTTGCTGATCACATAACGGTGGGCACCCTGCTCGCCATTAAGTCCCTGAATCGTTTTGATCGCGCTGATGGATCCAAGAATATCCTTCGTAAGCGGATCTTCATAATCTTCAATACGCAAAGGAATATTGAGCGAAAGCAGAAGATCTATTTTCTTGCTCTCATCCCAGTTCTGGTAATCGCTGTATTTCAGCAACGGGATTTTCTTCTCAAGACGTTTCAAAATATCTTCCCAGGCTTTACCGTGTTTACGGCTGTCCTGACGAACGTCGAGACTGGCAAAGAAGAAACCGAAAAGATTTAATTTCAGAATAAAGTTATCCAGAAGTTCAACGAACAAGCCCTGGTGTTTGTCCACAAGGACCACTCTGGCTTTCAGAAGTTCGTCGATCAGCTCCTGCGCATTTTCATATCCTTCTTCCGTCGGTCCGAAAATGGTGCTGTTCATTTTGCGTTCTGCCAGTGAAATAGCATCTTCAACACCTTTGAAAGTTAATCTGCGTTTCAGGTTACGGATATCACGGTAATAGCCGCGAAGCAACGTCTCGCGCAGACGGTCTGCCACCTGCAACGTAGTATCCGCATTCACAAAAGGGTTACCGTCCCGGTCGCCTCCCGGCCAGAAGCCCAAACGGAAAACATTCGGATAAGGCCAGTCGTGTGCGCTCATGCCCAGTCCGTTGATCAGTTTGATCAGAATGGCAGGAATGGCATCGTAATATACATTTTCAAGGAACCAGCATAAACTCACCGCCTCGTCAAAAGGAGTGGGTTTTTCGTGATTGATAAAGGCTGTCTTTCCAAGCTGAAGAAGCAACTGATTGACTTCTGTAAAATCATTTACTTTGATTGCATCTTCCAGGTCATTGATAATGCCCAGCACTTTTCCTGAATAAAACTGCGTCGGGTGTGCGGTTAACACGATCCTTACACTGAAATCATCCAGTTTATGTAAAAGTTTTTTTCGAAGAGATTCATTATCCAGACGGTCCGTCAGATAAGTTATTGATCCTTTCCCGTTCAATTCATGCGTCTGGTCAAAAGCAGCATCTTCTACGGAATCAAATAAAACAACCTGCCTTTCAATATATTGAATAAAGGCAAACAAAAGATCGGTACGTTCCTTTGGGGTAGCAGTTTCAAGCAATTCTTCAAAAAAATGTTCGATGATCTGCTTGGGTGACTTCCCTTCCTGGAATCCTACTTCACTCTGCTGGGTGAGTAACGGAAGTAACGAACCTGTCTGAAAAATACCCCTGTAAGGTAAACTCAGGAAAAGGCTATTAAAAATATTGTACTTCGTAACTACTGCGTCCTGGAAACTGTGATTCATATGGAGTGACAAAATTTTATTTTGAGACCGGCAATTTGAAACAAATATACCTGAAAAAAATCGGTATCAGGCCTTCGGATGGGCCTGCTGGTGTGTTTTTTTAAGTTTTTCTATCGAGTTATGAGTATAAATCTGAGTAGCCGCCAGATTTGCGTGACCAAGTAACTCTTTAATCGCATTCAGATCCGCACCGCGGTTTAGCAAATGCGTGGCATAGGTATGACGTAAAACGTGAGGACTTTTTTGAGATAAGGTGGTAACGCCTGAAAGATATTTTTTAACCGTTCGCTGGATAAACACCGGATAAGCAGCCTTCCCGGAATCTGTTAGAATAAGCGCGTTGGTAGGTTCTTCGGGAGACCGCTGCGTGAGATATTCTTTTAAAAACCCCACCAGCAAAGTGGAAACAGGGATCAGCCGTTCCTTTCCTCTTTTTCCAGTCACGCGGACAATCCTGGCTTCGAGTTCGAGGTCTTTTATTTCCAGATCGATCAATTCAGAAAGTCGCATTCCTGTCCCATACAGGAGTTCCATGATAATCCGGTCACGATATCCGGCAAAATCATCGGTAAAATCTTCCGAGATAAAAAGTGACTCCATGGCTTTCTCGTCCACAAAAGCAGGCAACTTGCGTCGCATTTTCATCGAGGATAATATACCGGAAGGATCTTTGGTAATATATTTTCTCCGACGGAGAAATCCGTAATAGGATCGTAACGAAGCCATCTTACGATTGATAGAAGTCGGGTTTAACTTCTCTTCCATCAAACTGACGATCCATGAGCGAAGCATCACCGGTGTAGCAGTTTCAGGCTTGTCCAGCTCATATTGGAACAACAAATATTTTCTAAACTGGTCCAGGTCAGTGCGGTAAGAAATCACCGTATGTTCACTGGATCGTTTTTCAAATGCAAGGTATTCCAAAAAGGGCTCTATCATACCTCTAACCTACAAAAAAGGGTTGTCTAATACAAGACAACCCTTTTTTATATGATGTTGGTCAGGATATAATTATCCCATCCTACTTTCAACAGAAAAACAATTCAAATGAACTAGTCTTCCAGGTGACCGTAAGTTTTTTCTTTATATACCGCACGCAAAACTTCGAAACGACGCTTTACAGATGGCTTTTCGAATGCGGTACGAGAGCGAAGCTGACGCATAGTGCCGGTTCTCTCAAATTTCTTTTTGTAACGCTTCAATGCGCGATCGATCGATTCGTTGTCTTTGATGTTAATAATAAGCATGCTTATAAGATATAATGTTCTTTGAACTGGTTTTCTGAAATTGGACTGCAAAGAAAAGACTTATTAAACAGAAAATCAAGAAATAAGTCATTAAAAATTAGGTTATTTTTGCAACTTGTCCATTATAATGAAGGGATTAACCCGTTAACCATCGCTTATGAGCTCCCGATTGGGTATTATTGATTTAGGAACAAACACATTTCATCTGCTGATTGTTGAAAAAAATAGTGACAAAATCACTACACTTTTCCATAAAAGCCTGCCAACTCAGATTGGTTTGGGCGGGATCAACAAAAAACTCATTACAGATGAGGCCACGGAACGCGCGCTGAAAGTGCTTCACACTTTCCGTGAACAGCTGGATATTTTTGAAGTTTCACAGGAAAATACTTTTGCTTTTGGAACGAGCGCGATTCGGAATGCCGAAAATCAGGAAGATTTTTGTAAAACCATTTTGCAGGAAACCGGCATTACCATCACCGTCATTAATGGCAACCAAGAGGCGGAATACATTTATCACGGTGTTCGTACGGGTGTAAATTTAGGAAAAGAACCTTCGCTGATCATGGACATTGGCGGTGGCAGTGTTGAATTTATTATCGGTAACGAAAACCAGATTTTCTGGAAACAAAGTTTCGAAATTGGCGGGCAGCGGCTGATGGAAAAATTTATGAAAAATGATCCTATTTCCGACAGTGACAAAAAACGTCTTTATAACTACTTTGACGAAAATCTGATCGATCTGGCCAACGCCGTTCACCAATACGCCCCGACCAAACTGGTTGGTTCCTCCGGAACATTTGATACCTTGGTGGATATTGATTACCAGTATCGTACAGAACAATGGCCCGACAGAAGCCAAACCGATTTTGCCATAACCCACGAAGAATTTTACCGGGCATACGCATTAATTCTTTCCGGAAACCACGATGAGCGGATGGCCATTCCCGGTATGATCGAACTTCGTGTGGATATGATCGTAGTGGCAGTCTGCCTGGTTGATTATGTCTTAAAAAGCCACAACATTTCGCATATTCAGGTTTCAAGCCACGCGCTCAAAGAAGGTGTTTTGTCAAAACTGATCAACGGGTAATCCCGGCACGCAACGTATTATTTAAAAATACATCTTTGACAATATAGAATGTTCAGACAGGCGATTCCGTCCGACGGTTTTTCTACCGTCGGACGGATAATTAAACAGCAAACCTGTTTTAATTCCGCCTCCGTAAATCCCGACCGGATCAATAAGTCATTGTCATACCAATCAAATTCCTATTTTTGTTTCTGAATCATAAATTATACTTTCTCAAACTTTCATGAAAATAAAAGAACTTCTCCTACCCCTCTGCCTGATCTTAACGACCCTGCCGTTTGCTCAGGCACAAAAGAAAAAAGACAAAAAAGAAGACGAAAAGAAAATCGAAAAAGCAGTTGATGCCGTTGCAGACGCCGCAAAGGACAAGCTGAAAGACGAAAAAAAGAAAGGCCCCAAGGCTTATAAGGACTTCCTCGACAACACAGCCGTCAGTCAGAAAGGTATGATTTCTGTCCACAAAATGGCAGAAAAATGGTATTTTGAAATACCCGATACGTTGCTCAACCGAGACATTATGGCCGTGACACGCTACTCAAAAACAGCTGCCGGTGGCGGGATTTTTGGCGGCGAAGAGGTCAGAAGGCAGATGATCCGCTGGGAACGTGGAATAGACAATAACCTTCTACTACGATCAGTGACTGTTGTCGTAGCCAGCGCAGACAGTACAAAGCCTATTTTTCAGGCAGTCAAAAATTCTAGTTCTGATCCGATCATCGGTGTTTTTGATGTGAAGGCTCTAAAAAAAGATGACAATGATAAAGCCTCGGTCATTGATGTTACCGACTTTTTCAATGCCGACAACCAGACTTTTTCTTTAAATCCGATTGTAAAACAGTTACACAAACTTGCCGCCTTTAAAAAGGAAGCTTCATTCATTGAAAAAATTAAAAGTTTTCCTCTGAACACAGAAATACGGACAGTCAAAACTTTTGCAGTTGTACCACCCGTAGTCAGCGCTACTCCCGCACCAAGTGTCGGTCAATATTTACCTTCCGGATATGATGCCGGTGTTGTAACTATGGAATTGAATACATCACTGATTCTTCTTCCTAAGACACCAATGAAAAAACGTACATTCGATGGGCGAATAGGCTTTTTTGCCAATCAGTACGCTATTTTTGGCGAAGAGTCTCAAAAATCTGATAACGATGTATTTGCAGTTCGGTGGAGATTAGAACCTAAAAATGCTGCTGACGCTCTGCGTCAAAAAAATGGAGAATTAATTGAGCCAAAAAAACCAATCATATATTACATTGATCCTGCAACACCCGTTAAATGGAGGAAATTTCTGAAGGCAGGTGTTGACGATTGGCAGGTTGCGTTCGAAAAAGCAGGTTGGAAAAATGCTATTCGTGGCGAGTACTGGCCTGAGTCTGACACGACTATGAGTTTGGAAGATGCTCGTTTTTCAGTAATCCGATATTTTGCTGCTGACATTCAAAATGCTTACGGCCCTAATATTCACGATCCTAGAAGTGGGGAAATAATAGAAAGTCACATTGGGTGGTATCACAATGTTATGCGGTTATTGAGAAACTGGTATCTGGTTCAGGCTGCCGCAGTTGACCCTGCTGCACGCAAAAAGACTTTCGATGATGAACTCATGGGGCAACTGGTTCGCTTTGTTTCCTCTCACGAAATTGGGCATACGCTAGGCCTTAGACATAATATGGGCGCAAGTTCAGCAACCCCTGTAGAAAAACTTCGTGATAAAGCCTGGGTTGAACAAAATGGACACACATCGTCCATTATGGATTATGCCCGTTTCAATTACGTGGCACAACCGGAAGATGGAATAACCAACTTGTTTCCTAGAATCGGAGATTATGATAAATGGGCTATTCGTTGGGGATATAGTTATTTCCCAAATATCGACTCCAAAGAGGAAAAAGGTGTATTAAATAACTGGACAAAGGATGCTTACAAAAATCCACGGCTTCGTTTTGGAACTGAAATAAGTCCGCATGACCCTAGATACCAAACAGAAGATTTAGGTGATAATGCTATGAAGGCATCGGATTATGGTATAAAAAATCTGAAGAGAATTGTTCCTAATCTGATTGAATGGAGCAAAGAAGACGGCGAAAGCTACAAGGAATTAGAAGAATTATATGGCAACATTGTTGTGCAATACAGACGCTATATTGGGCACGTAATTAAAAATGTTGGTGGTATTTATGATACTCCGGTAACTTATGACATGGCGGAAGTTGGCTTCGCAACTGTCCCAAAAGAAACACAAACCGAAGCGGTGGCATTCCTGAATAAACAATTGTTCAAAACTCCGACCTGGCTGCTTGATCAGAATATTCTTAACAAAATAAAACCGGAGTCTGGCGTTGAATCAATCAAGTCTTTGCAGGAATATGCACTTAACTCACTTCTTACAGGAGACAGGGCAGCTCGTCTAATAGAAACCGGAAATTCTGTTAAAAATTACTCCGTCGACGACCTTTTCACCGACTTAGATAATGGGATTTACACCGAAATAAAAACAGGACAAAGTATCGATGTATATCGAAGAAATCTTCAAAAAGTCTACGTTGACAAAATGATTACTTTATTAAAACCAGGAAAATCTAATGTACTTTCCATACCTGTTGGTATTTCATTTGGATTTTCAACAAGAATCGTGGATTTAGAAAAAACCGATTTGCCATCCATCGCACGCGGTCACCTGGAAATTTTGAAAGGCTCGATTCAAAAAGCGATACCGTTGCAGACGGACAAACTGAGCAAGTATCATTTGAAGGATGTTTTGCAGAGAATTGATCTGGCACTGGATCCAAAATAACAAAACGAAAGCATAAAAGGCAGTATCCGCGTCATTAGGGTACTGCCTTTTTTATACCTTTTGCATCATGAAAACATTATCAGAAATACTCCGCGGCCATCCTCATTTTGAAAAGGTTATTGCTAGCCATAAACCTTACAAAAAATTGGATTTTTCAGCAACCAATAAAGATCTTCTTAAACAGGATCTGACGGAAACGGATGTATTTTCTACCTATGTTTTCGATACGATGTTGTCAAAAAGCCAATATATCGGCATTGGCGGATATGACGAAAACCGTGTCATTTACCGACAACGCGAACATTTTACCAGTCAGGAAAATCCAAGAAGTATTCACCTGGGAACGGATCTATGGGCAGATGCCGGCGAACCGGTTTACACTCCGCTGGACGGCGAGATCCATGGTTTTGCCTTTAACAATCACTTCGGGGATTATGGTCCGACGATTATCCTGGCACATGCATTGGAAGCTACCCGTTTCTACACCTTGTACGGCCATCTTTCTTTACAGTCCCTCGACGGATTATTTGTAGGAAAAACATTTACCGCTGGCGAAAAGATTGCCGAGATCGGATCTTATCCTGAAAACGGTGACTGGCCGCCACACCTTCATTTTCAGGTTATCAGCGACATCGGCAACGCCCAGGGAGATTTCCCGGGCGTGAGCAGCCTCCCCGACAGAAATTATTTCCTATCCCTGTGCCCCGACCCAAACCTGATCTTACGGATTACTGTTTAATGCAATGGGTAACGAAAGAAAAAGGAGTTTCGCCGAGAACTAACAATCTCTCGACGAAACTCCTTTTTTAACTCAACTACCTCTGCGTTTAAACCTTAGTTTTTCTTCCGTTCGAGATTTGGCAAAAAGCCTGTTAATAATCCGATTAGAGGTAGGAATGAACAAACCCAGAATACGTATTCGATACTGGTGCTATCGGCAAGTTTTCCCAGAATCGCGGAACCTATACCGGCAATTCCGAAAGCAAAACCGAAGAATAACCCCGCTACCATGCCCACCTTACCCGGAATCAGTTCCTGTGCATAAACAAGGATCGCTGAAAACGCCGATGATAATACAAGACCGATTACAACCGTAAGCGCTCCCGTCCAGAAAAGATTGCAATATGGCAGCAACAGGGCAAATGGAGCAACCCCAAGAATGGAAATCCAGATCACATATTTCCGCCCGATGCGGTCACCAACCGGCCCGCCCACAAAGGTTCCGGCGGCCACAGAGAATAAAAATATAAACAAATGGATCTGAGAGCTTTGTACAGAAATTCCGAATTTCTGAATCAGGTAAAAAGTATAATAGCTCGTCAGGCTCGCCATGTAAATGTATTTTGAAAAAATCAGCAACAACAATACACCTATTGAAAATGCCACTTTTCCTTTTGAAAGATTCAGTGCAGTATCGTTTGTTACCGCTCCCCCCGATTTTTTCCGGTTCAGGTGCATATTGTTTTTGTACCATCCACCAACTTTTGATAAAATGATGATCGCCAGCAACGCGACAAGTGAGAACCAGATAATCTGAAACCGGCCAAAGGGTAAAATAATCAAAGCAGCAAGCAATGGGCCCAGCGAGCTCCCGGCATTACCCCCAACCTGGAAAAGTGACTGCGCCATACCATGTCGCCCACCCGAGGCCATACGTGCGATCCGGGAAGCTTCCGGATGAAAAACAGCAGAACCAATTCCAATCAGAGCAACAGAAAGCAAAATGATCTCAAAGCTTGGTGCCATCGATAATGAGATCAGCCCTAGCATTGTAAAACACATCCCTATCGCAAGCGCATAAGGTTGCGGTTTTTTATCGGTATACAACCCTACGAGCGGCTGAAAAACAGACGCGCTTAGCTGAAACGTAAATGTGATTAATCCTATTTGCGAAAAAGTCAGATGGAAAGAATCCTTTACCATCGGGTAGATCGAGGGAATCAGGGATTGCAGCGTATCATTTAAGAGATGGGAAAAGCTTAATGCTAATAAGATGGGAAATACGGCCTGTTCGGCACTGACCACGGGCGCCTGATAGGAGCCTGAGGGATTTTCTTCAATGGTTTTCATAAACTTATATGCTAAAAACGGATATTAAACAGGCTGGCCGGTTATTCTTGCGGCACACTCCCAGGCCTTTTGCGGGTTCTGATCTACAATGCTTTGCAGCAATGATTCATGCAGCTCCTGCGACTGGATAAAACTTTCGGTATCTATAAATAATTCTAAAAAATACTGCTTCAAATGATGCGCCACCGTTTTGTACATATCCAGCAGGATTTCACTTTGTGAGGCCGTAGCAATACTAAGGTGAAAGTTAATATCCGCCTGGATACACGCTTCCGGAATATTGGCAAACGCCATTTTCCGACGCTCTTCGAGATGCTTTTTCATTTGGAGAATATCCGCGTCCGTCCTGTTCAGCGCAGCCTTTTCAGCCACTTTCAATTCAAAAAGCTGGCGAATTTCATTCAGTTCCAACCCTTTCGCCCGCAAAAACCGCTCCGATAGAGACTCTGAGGTCACCTGTTGACGTTCCACAAATGTTCCTAATCCTTGCTGAACACGCACCAGTCCGGCATTTGACAAGTTCCGCACCGCTTCCCGTATCGTTGAGCGCCCTACCCCGAAAACCACCATCAACTCGGGTTCCGTCGGCAGTTTTTCACCAATGGCATATTCACCAAGAGTTATTTTCTCCTGCAACCTTCCGGCAACTTCATCTGCCAGACTTAATCTTTTTATAATTGTATCTTTATTCATCATATCATCTGATGTTTCAAAAGTACAAATAATTTTTATTCTGCAAAAAAATAATCGCTTTTCTACCAAATTTTATTTGGCGGAAAAGCGATCTATAAATTTTTACGCTGATTATTATTTTCTGTAAATCGTTGTGGCAGCGGATTGAGCAGCGGCAAGAATGGTCACATCCGCGATCGTTACACGAGCCGGGGCATTGACTGCATATAAAATTGTGTCGGCAATATCGCTGGCCTGTAATGGGTCAAAACCCTGGTATACCTTTTCTGCACGCTCTTCGTCACCCTTAAATCGCACCAGCGAAAACTCGGTTTCAACCGCGCCTGGGGCAACATTGGTAACCTTTATACCATGTTGTGTCAGTTCAAGGCGCATACCTTCGCTTAAAACTTCTACCGCAGCCTTTGAAGCACAGTACACCGCTCCATTGATATAAGTCTGTTTACCGGCCACAGAACTGATATTGACAATATGACCTTTTCCGTTGGCAATGAGCGTAGGAATTATAGCCTTGGACACATAAAGGAGGCCCTTCACATTGCCATCGATCATGGAATCCCAATCCTGAATATCACCTTCGTCAAGGGTTCCAAGGCCATGTGCGTTACCGGCATTATTAACGAGTATATCAATATTTTTCCATTCGTCGGGTAATGAGGCTATCGCATCGAAAACCGCTTTTTTATTTCTTACATCAAAAAGCAAAGTCGTGGTCTTTACCTTACCGGATAGTTCGGCCACGACACTTTCCAGTTTTTCCTGGCGACGGCCACACAATATGAGATCTATACCTGCCTCAGCAAACGCTTCTGCTGTGGCTTTTCCTATGCCGGATGTTGCTCCGGTAATTAATGCAATTCGGGACATTATATTTTTTGTATGTATCGACGACTCCCGCGAAGGGTCAATCGCCGACTATTTATCAATCTTTTTTGTATTTAAACTACTAAAATTTCCGTGCTCGAGTTCAGCCGCTTTATCAAAAAGTTTCAGCGCATTCTGATAAACATTGTCCGTTGGATTAAGCACTTCATAAACTTCATTGTTCAATCCGTTTTTACGCTTACGCCCCCACACATAACGCCCGATAATCGCCTTGGTTTGTGATAACACGATCGGTTTCGAGCGGTTCAGTTCTTTTTCATTTAACTTAATCCCTGATCTGGTTGCGTCTTTAACCAGCTCCCCAACCATCACATCCGACACTTCAAATGTTTTCAGGAATTCATTAAACGTTTGTTTTTCAAGTTTTTTCTGGTTCTCGTTGGCATAACGAAGCGCGTATTCACGGATAATATTTTTGGCATACAGCTCAAATAAATACTTGCTGTTCATCAACGTATCCCTTGGCACAAACACATCCGGCATGATTCCCCCACCGCCATAAACTGTCCTTCCACCATCCGTTTTGTAGGCTTTTGTCTTATCAAACTTAATGCTGTCGGCGTTGAAGAATTCTCCGCTGTCGTAACGGTGCGTCAGATCCTGGTTATAATCTTCTCCCTTGCCCATTTCATAAGGTTTCTGGATACTGCGACCGCTTGGTGTATAATATCTCGAAATGGTCAGGCGTAATTCAGATCCGTCCGAAAGTTTGATCGGCATTTGCACCAATCCTTTTCCGTATGATCTGCGTCCTACAATCAGCGCACGGTCATGGTCCTGCAAAGCACCAGCCAGAATTTCAGAAGCAGAAGCACTTCCTTCATCGACCAATACCACCACTGCACCCTGCTCAAAGCCGCCTTCCACATGTGAGCGCGTTTTTCTGTCAAAGCGACTATCCTTTCCTTCGGTGTAAACCAATAGCTTATCTCCTGAAATAAATTCATCTGCCATACTGGTCGCTCTTTCCATGTAGCCTCCCGGATTACCACGAAGATCCAGCACCAGTTTTTTAAGGCCGTTCGCCTTCAGGGTGGTTAATGCCGATTTGAATTCGTCAAAAGTAGTTTCTGAGAAACGGCTCACTTTGATGTAACCAATTTCTTTGTCAACCATATACGCCGCATCGACTGAATAAGTCGGGATACGATCGCGGACAACTTCAAAATTCATTTTATCCTTCAAACCGAGACGCTCAATCGTCAGTGTAACCTTGGTTCCTCGCTTGCCTCTAAGCAGTTTATAAACCTGGCCATTCGTTACGCCAGGTGCAGACAGCACCTCTTTATTAACTTTTATAATGCGGTCACCGCTCTGAATACCTGCCGCTTCCGACGGGCCGCCGCTCAGTGGCGTTACCACATAAACTGTATCATTGTAAATATTGAACTCAACGCCAATGCCGTCAAATCCCGAATCCAGCTGTGATCTCGCCGCAGTTGCCTCTTCTGTATTGAAATATGCCGTATGCGGATCCAGTTTTTCCAGCATTTTTGAAATGGAATAATCAACCAGCTGCTCTGTATTCACAGAATCGACATAATTGTTTTCCACCAAAAGTAAAACCTCACGGAATTTTGCATATCCCTTCGCCACGTCTGTCAGCTTTTTGCCTCCGCTGAAAAAAGTGCTCCCTATCAACATCCCCGCTGCCAGGGTAATGCTGATGATAATGGGCAAACGGATGATTGATTTTGAATTGCGGACGGGCTCTTCAGGAATTTCTTGGTTCATGTATAAATGACTTTTTTAACAAGTAAAGTTAAAATTTTATTTGACTTAAAAATACGCTGTTAACGCTTGTTTCTCCTTAATCCTTATGCTGGATTATAAATATACATAAACTATATATTATAGCATAGTATCGGAAGTGCCATTACCTATAACCATGCTCCATGAATACGTATATTATGGAGACCTGCTATCAGGCGTTGAATATTACGAAGAAGAGGGAAAGGAATTTGAAAAAATGGTTTACGGAGTGGTAGTTGATCGCTCAAATGCATATAATATTTTTATAAAATTATATGGCAGACCAAAATGACAAATCTTTGTGTAAAATATCCAACACCAGGCAAAGTGACTTTTTAAATAACTTAGGGTCAAATGTTTAATCTTACTTCTTTGAGGATGGACTCGATATCAATTGTAAACGCCGTACTATATGACCGACAGTTAAACGACCCAATTCTAAGATATTACAGAAACAATTCAATCCCACTCAAAATAATCAATATACATTTCAAAACCAGTATAAAAAACGGATGTCTGGCCCAATGACATATTATTTCCTGTAATTGAAATCAAAAACTACACCGATTCCGGTGCTGCACAGATTTGTATGACTATTAATCGGAAGTTTATATGGTGTCTTGATTAAAACAGATGGAACATGAAAAAAATATTTTTATACACAATTTTAGTAGCAGAGACTCTTACATGTTGTCAAAAACGTCATATTTGGGAGTATCAAGTGTTACCTGAAACATGTTATGCGGACGCCTTTTTTATCCAGCCCGATTTTAAACCTAATGGTTATATTATTAAAGTAACGGGCATATTGAATCAAGATGTAATGTTAACAATTTTAGGCACTCAACCGATTTCTGAATATTCAAAAAAGAGGAGTGTGGGTTACAATCATTATGCCAAACTAAGTAAAGGAAAAGTATCTTTTTCGGATAGTGCTGAACTTTATGTGGATGATCTGAAGATTATTCTTTCAGGATCTGATACAAAGTTGCATCCTAGCTCAGAAAGCAGAGAAAAACTTGGTTGTTTACCATTGGGTAATATAAAAATTAAACTCGATTTGCAATAGTAAAAAATGGTAGCAAGTGTTTGCTGCCATTTTTTTATCTCGGCTAATTTAACTCATACAAACCCATCCAAAGCCTCCGGATTCCGCATCGTGTCACGGCTTACGGCTTTTGCCGGATCCATACCCATAAGTATTTTTTTGATCGGCGCTTCCATTTTTTTACCGTTAATGGTATATGGAATTGCGGCAACGGCTTCGATCGTGTCGGGAACATGGCGGGGACTGTACTGCGTTCTCAGCACTTCTTTGATCTCCGCCTTCAATGCTTCCGTGAGTTTTTTATTTTCTTCTAACACCACAAAAAGCGGCATAAAACCTCCGCCGTCTTCTTTTTCAAGATAAACAACCAGGCTATCTTTGATATCAGGAATACTCTCGACTGCGCTGTAAACCTCCGCCGTTCCTATTCTCACCCCACCTCGGTTGAGTGTCGCATCCGATCTTCCATAAATAATAACCGACCCACGGGGGGTTATTTTAATCCAGTCGCCATGACGCCAGACATTCGGATAACTTTCAAAATAACTGCTTTGATACCGCTCGTTATCTTCATCATTCCAAAAGTAAACCGGCATTGAAGGCATGGGCTGGCTGATGACCATTTCGCCCAGCTGGTCAATAACCGGATTCCCGTTTTCGTCAAAAGCTTCTACCTTGGCACCCAGTGCCCGACATTGAATTTCGCCGGCGTAAACCGGTTCCATAGGATTTCCGGCCACAAAAGCACTGCAAATGTCCGTTCCTCCACTCAGAGATATCAGCTGCACATCTTTCTTAACATGCTGATAAATCCACTCATAAACCTCCGGAGGAAGCGGAGAACCAGTTGAACCTATGGTTTCCAAATGCGAAAGTCGCTCCGACGGAATGCTCGTGCCTGCTTTCATACAAGCTATAAAAAACGCTGCGCCACTGCCGAAATGAGTAATTTTCGCACGCTCAGCCAGCGTCCATAAAACCTGGGTGGAAGGGTAATTCGGGGACCCGTCATAGATTACCAGTGTAGTACCGGAAAGCATGGACCCTATCGCATAATTCCACATCATCCAGCCCGTGGTGGAATACCAGAAATAGCGGTCACCAGGTTTGACATTTTGATGGATCGATAAAATTTTAAGGTGTTCCAGCAGACAGCCCCCAACACTGTGGGTTATCGCCTTGGGCTTTCCCGTTGTTCCGGATGAATAAAGCACCCAGATCGGATGATCGAAAGGAACGGCTTCGAAGTCGATCCCGAAATTTGGCAGGTGTAAAATATCTTCCCAGGAGGTCACTCGTTCCGGTTTGACTTCCGAGTCAATATTGGAGATCATCACCAGATCTTTAACCGATGGCAAAGCAGTCCCCAGTTCCATCGCAGCGGAGGTGGTATCGTAGGTTTTGCCATTGTAGTGATAGCCATCTGCCACAAAAAGTACCTTGGGCTCAATCTGGGAAAACCGATCGATAATCCCGGCTTTTCCAAAATCCGGTGAACAGCTTGACCAGACTGCTCCAATTACATTCACAGCAAGAAATGCAACCACCGCCTGGGGAATATTAGGCAGCACCGCCGCCACCCTATCCCCTGGCCTGATACCCCGCTGACGCAGCCAGGTAGAGACTGCTGCTACCTTTGATTCGAGCTCTTCCCACGAAATTTTTGTCAATCCGTGCTGTTCCGACTGGAAAAGAATAGCAGAATGGTCTTTTGTTTTATTTCTGAAAATATGTTCGGCATAATTCAGCCTCGCACGCCGGAACCACTGCGTCCCGATCATCCCCTTTTTGGGGCGATGTAAAACTTCCAGATAAATGTCGTGTGATTTGATATTAAAATATTGCCACAAGCTTTCCCAGAAGTCCTCGACATCGGTCACCGACCAATCCCACAAGTCATGATAGCTCCGGAAGTACAACCCCTTTTTAACAAACAGCCAGTCCATATACTTTTTAAGGTTCGACTGTTCGGTGAGTTTTTTACCGGGTTTCCAAAGTGGTGAGAGCTGTATATCCGTAGGCATAGGTTGTGCAATAATTAATGAATAACGCGTTGATGGTCCATGTTTTTTTCAAGAACCGGCAAGGATTCATTTTGCCATAACCGGAACTCTTATTCCTGTTTTGTTTGTTGCCCGTAAGCAAAATACGGGTAACGATTATTACTAACGCAGCAATACTGTTTTTCGGATAAAAGAAACGAAAATATTTAGTAATAAAAATTAATGTATCTTTGCATTTGAAAACATAAATAACACATAGTACTCTGAACATCAGATACGTTTGTCAATGCGTTTTAGTGGTTTTCTGTTATGACAACGGTCATCAATTCCACTATCCCAGGTAACAGCAAGTTTGTAGAGAGGAAAACAAATCCAGTAGTGATACTGCATTCCTAATGAGAAAAAGAATAACAAAATCAAGTGATGCGAGCTCTTCGCGTCCTTCCGGAAGAAGCAATGATGGCGCGGGCCGTCCGTTTGGCAAGAAACGCGTAGAAACAGAAAGTCGTTTCAGCAAGCCAAGCATCAAAAAATCCAGTCTTAGAGTAGTTAGCAGAAACGCAGATTCTCCAAAACCTTCGTACGACAGACAATCCGGAAATGAAAGACCGGGCTTCGATAAGCCTCGTTTCGACGGAGCTGAACGTCCGCGTTTTGATAAGCCTCGTTTCGACAGGCCGTCACAAGGCTCAGACAGACCGAGCTTCGATAAACCACGTTCTTTTGATCGTGGCGGAGATTCCCGTGGATTTAAACCAAGAGGTGAGTCTGCTCCAAGAGAAAGATCAGAAGGTAGAAGTTTTGATAATCCACGTTCATCCGGACGTGATGGCGATTCACGCGGCTTCAAGCCAAGAGGTGAGTTTGCACCAAGAGAAAGATCAGAAGGAAGGAGTTTTGATAAACCACGTTTTGAAAGATCTGAAAGACCAGCTTTTGACAAACCGGGCTTCGATAAGCCACGTTCTGCCAACCGCGACGGAGATTCCCGTGAATTCAAGCCAAGAGGCGAGTTTGCTCCAAGAGAGAGATCAGAAGGTAGAAGTTTTGATAAGCCACGTTTTGAAAGATCGGAAAGGCCAGCTTTTGACAAACCGGGCTTCGATAAGCCACGTTCTGCCGGTCGCGACGGAGATTCGCGTGAATTCAAGCCAAGAGGCGAGTTTGCACCAAGAGAAAGATCAGAAGGAAGAAGTTTTGATAAGCCACGTTTTGAAAGAGGAGGAGATGCTCCACGTCCTTTCAAACCAAGAGAAGATCGTCCTGCAAACGGCAGACACGAAAAATCAGGCTTCAAAAAAAAAAGCGTTTTTGAAGAGGTAGCGAGAGATCCGGAAGCTGAGCAACGTGCAAGTGAAGAAGCAGCCAACCGTCGTGTTGGTAGATTTGAAAGTGCACCACGTTATAATTTAAGCGGTTACGAAAAAAAACCGGGAGCAAAGCGCAAAGAACAAAGTTCTGAAATGCGTTTGAACCGATATATTGCCAATGCAGGGATTTGTTCACGTCGTGAAGCAGATGACCTGATCGCAGGCGGCCAAATTACTGTCAATGGAAAAGTCATTACAGAAATGGGCTACAAAGTGATGGTTTCTGATGTCGTAAAATTTGGTAAAAAAGCACTAAACCCTGAAAAACTGGTTTACGTTCTTATCAACAAACCAAAAGATTACATCACGACGACTGACGACCCGGAAGAACGTAAAACCGTTCTGGATTTGATAAAAGGAGCTTGCTTCGAGCGGATTTACCCGGTGGGGCGTTTGGACAGAAATACAACCGGATTACTTTTGTTAACCAATGATGGTGAACTTGCTGAAAAGCTGACACACCCATCTGGCGGTATTAAGAAAATTTATCAGGCAGAACTGGACAAACCGATCACAACGGAGGATTTCGAATTACTGCAGGCAGGATTGGAACTGGAAGATGGTTTTATCAAACCGGATGAAGTAGGAATTGTAACAGCTGATGCAATGGTTGTTGGTCTGGAAATTCACAGCGGAAGAAACAGGATCGTTCGTCGTATGTTCGAGCACCTGGGTTACGAAGTTCAGAAACTTGACAGAACCGTTTTTGCAGGGTTGAACAAGAAAGATTTACCACGTGGCAAATGGCGTTTCCTAAGTGAAAAAGAAGTTGTCAGGTTGAAATTTATGCTTTAATCATTTCAATCGCGAACATAAAAAAATAGTCCTGGAATATTCCAGGACTATTTTTTTATGTATTTAACAGATCAGCTTATAATCTGAATCCGAATGAATAAACGTCATAAGGGGCATCTGCATACAATCCTTCAAACTGAACCATGGATTCTGCCTTGCCTTCCAGCGAAGTTTCCAGTTCTTTCACAGATTTAACAGGTTTGCCATTTACTTTGGTAATGATAAATCCTTCTTCAACACCGGTTCTTGCCAGTTTACCGCCGTCAATAGACAATACTTTCACACCGCCATCAACTTTGTATCGGGTCAAGCGTTGTTTTTCCTGATCACTAAGGTTACCAAACTGAGCACCTAACACGCTCATAACCGCCGCAGACTCATCACGTTTCAGAATATCAGATCCACCCGTACGGTTTCGCAACGTAACATTAAGATCCTTTTCAGTACCATTACGGTTTACAGTAACCACCACTTTATCGCCAGGTTTATGCAAACCGATAGACTGCTGCAATTCAGGAATTGAATGTGTATTCAAACCATCTACTTTCACAATCACGTCGCCTTTTGTGATTCCGCCTGCTTTCGCTGCACTGTTTTCTGTAAAATCACGTACGTAAACACCGTCGTTAACTTTCACACCATATTCTTCGGCTTTGCGGCTATCCAGTTCGTCAAGTGAGATACCTAAATATCCACGCTGAACATTTCCGAATTTGATCAGATCACCTGAAACTTTTTTCACGATGCTTGAAGGAACAGCAAAAGCATAACCCGCAAAACTTCCAGTCGGGCTGGCAATGGCGGTATTGATACCGATCAGCTCTCCTTTCAGGTTCACCAATGCACCACCGCTATTACCCGGGTTAACAACTGCGTCGGTCTGGATAAAAGATTCTAATGGAGAATCACCGGTTGTCGCGGCAGTCGGCTTGGCATTGCCATAACGACGGTTCTGAGACTGACCAATAATTCCTAATCCACGTCCTTTTGCACTCACAATACCCGCAGTTACGGTAGATTCCAGGTTGAACGGGTTACCAACGGCAACTACCCACTCTCCTACTTTAACAGCATCCGAATTTCCGAAAGTAACAGCCGGAAGATTTTTGCTTTCCACTTTAATTACGGCAATATCAGTAGAAGGGTCGGTACCAACTACCTTCGCACGAAGTTTACTTTTATTAGAAAGCGTAACTTCCAATTCCTGGGCGCCCTCCACAACGTGATTGTTGGTTACAATATAACCGTCCTGTGAAATGATAACACCCGAACCGGTAGCTTCTGACGACTGAGGGCCACGGGAACTGCCGCCGCCACCAAAATCTTCTCCAAAAAAATCACGAAATATATCAGGAATATCACCCTGCCCACCCCGGGAAGTCCTTGTCATGGTCGACTTGATGTGTACCACCGTTGGTGTTGTTGCTTCCGCTGCATATACGAAATCGCCGGGTGCCCCTGCCGGTGAACCGGTTGAAGTAAAACGAGCCAGTGATTCAGAGGGAGATTCCTTAAAAATGACATCTCTGTCACCATTTGAACTTAAAAGTTTAAAGCCCGCGAGGGTTGATGCGCTCGAAAGCAGCCCAACCAATACCAGAGCTTTCCAGTTTGTTTTCATATCCATTTGTTGGGATTATATTTTTTGTGAATGAATAACGTAAACGAGCTATAAATT
Organism: Dyadobacter diqingensis; assembly: GCF_024220585.1. Classification (GTDB taxonomy): domain Bacteria; phylum Bacteroidota; class Bacteroidia; order Cytophagales; family Spirosomataceae; genus Dyadobacter; species Dyadobacter diqingensis. Next base: position 128,460 of record NZ_JAMXKF010000003.1, on the reverse strand, counting down.
TATTCCCTTCGTATGATCATTTAACATATTTTAACAAAGGTATGAATCTGATAATTCACTAAAACATCTTTTCCGGGAATTATTATGCCCTACACAGCAAAAAAGGCGTTATTCATGACAAATAACGCCTTTTCCCAAATTAAATTTTAAGCTATTTCGATTTCACGTAATGGCTTTTCAATAGCTTCCTCACGTTTAGGAAGTAGGATATTCAAAATGCCGTCTGCGTAGGTTGCAGCAATTTTTTCGCCATCAACCGAATTAGGCAAAGTGAAAGTCCTTTGGAAAGAGCCGTACTTGAATTCTCTGCGGGAATATTTCTCAGTAGTTTCCTCGTCCTTCTGCTCCTTTTGCGCTGAAATAGTCAGTTGGTTCTTTTCAAGATTTAGTTTGAAATCTGATTTTTGTAAACCCGGTGCCGCCACCTCAATCCTGAATCCTTCTTTGTTTTCAACCACGTTAACAGCCGGAACGCTGCCCGCATAAGCTGGTGCGAAAAATTCATTCAAAGCTTCTTTACCAAAAAGTCCGTTGTACAATTTAGGATTTGCGAAGTGAGTTTTTACTAATGTGCTCATGGTTCTATAAATTTTAATGTTTTTGATTTTAAGTTTAGTACCGTTGCGGTATGTTAGACATTTAACAACTTTTATACCGATCCAAAAAAATTAAAACAAACAAGACAAAATGTCATTAAAATCAATTTTTCCAAAAAATAAATGACAAAATGTCTTATTTTATTGAGAATTTATAAAGTTCATGTCATTTTTTAGCGCCCTTTACGCTATTCACACCATAATCCTGAATGTTCACATCATTTATTCGCCGAAAGTCACCGCGTTAATTAGCTTTGAAGAAAAAACGACGCGAACAATGAACCTACAAATAATTCGCAGATTCGAACTGTGGCTAATTCTCAGCATATTTATTTCTTATGCCGTAAGAACACTGCTATGGTCTGCCTGGAAGTTCGAGCAAATGATTGCCAATGCAAGAGGAGAAGGAGTACGAGTCAATGCCATATTAGATGATCTGCAAAGCTATAATCACACCTCAGACTACAATATTCCTTTTATTGCAGCCACGGTTTTGAGCTTCGCCGCCTGGTATTTATTCCACTTCCAGGTTTTTCCAAAAATCAAAACAGAAACTTTCAGCTGGCGGGAAGGAATCATATTATTGAGCGCTATCGCAGTAACAATGACCGCGGCAATGGTTCTTGGCAATATCGTAAAGCTCGAATACAAGATGGGTCATGCCGGGCAAATTGCCGGCCTGAAAACATTCTCAGACTACCGGATCTTATATGTTGTATCAGATTCAGCAGCATTATTTGCAATCATATGCGTGTATGAGGCATTAGCCCAAAGTTTTTACAGATACTATGACGTACTGGCAACACGATTCGAAGAGAGGAAACTTACCTACATTTTACTCATAGCGGTTTTCACGCTGTTTCTTTTCTTCACCGTCATATGGGGGGTTGTCCCTTCACTTTTCTATGCCATCGGCATGCGCCAATTCTGGTCTCTGCTTTTGTTTTTGATATTGGTTTATGTTTTGCAGGAGTATTATTTCAGGAAAGTATATGCGGTGATGCACAACCCAAAAGCGTTGCCTATCCGATCTTACCCGCTAACAATTTATGTTTCAGGCCTCATTCTCGGCACTTGCCTGATGTGGGCGGTAAATGCCCGATTCGAAACCAATACGCCGCCTTTCATTATTTTTGCCTCCATGGCTTTGTATATGGCATCCATGGTGATTGCCTACATCAGAAAAAACCAGCAGAAACAACAGCAGATTTTACAAACAGAGGTTTCTACAAAATCGGCAGAGCTGTCCAGTTTACGTTCTCAAATCAACCCGCACTTTTTATTTAATGCACTGAACAGTCTGTACGCTCTGGCGTTAAAGGAAAACAGCGAACAGACTGCAGACGGAATTCAAAAACTTGGTGATATGATGCGTTTTATGCTTCATGAAAACAACCACGAACGCATTCCGTTAAAAAGTGAGATAGAATATCTGCACAATTATGTTGAAATTCAGCGTATGCGACTCGACGAAAATCAGGATATCGAGATCAGAGTGAATATCCAGGAGCCGGAACGCGAGATTTCTATTGCACCGATGTTATTAAATCCGTTTATTGAAAATGCGTTCAAGCATGGGATCAGTTTTCAGAATCCAAGCTGGATCTATATTACATTGACCATGGACGCGAGCCGGATTTATTTCAAAGTGCATAATTCATTCCGTAAACAAACAGGTATCGACCCAGAAGAGCGCATGGGTGGTATTGGCCTGGAAAATGTAAAAAAACGTCTGGAACTGATCTATGCTGATAGGCACATCCTGGATATACAAAATTCGGAACGCGATTTTTTCGTTGCCCTCACTTTAAATTATTGACAATAAAGTATAAAATCTGCCTCACCGGAAAACCTATGCCACTGAAAGCCATCGCCATTGATGATGAACCCAAAGCCCTGGAGGTGGTAAAAATGCATGCGGCCAAGGTGCCGTTTCTCGATCTGACGGCCTGCTTTACCAATGCTTTTGAGGCGATTCCGTATATCAAAAAGAACAAAATCGATTTGATATTTCTGGATATCAAGATGCCGGATATATCGGGTATTGAGTTTGTCAATTGTTTTACAAATCCACCGATGATCATTTTCACTACGGCTTATTCCGACTATGCGGTGCAGGGTTTTGAGCTGGATGCGGTTGATTATCTGTTAAAACCATTTTCACTGGCACGGTTTACCAAATCCTGCAACAAAGCGTTGGAAAACAACAGTCTCAGAAATGGAGAGTCCGAAAAATTCATCTTTGTGAAAACAGGCTATGAGGAGGAAAAAGTATTTCTGAACGACATTCTATACCTGGAAGCCGACGGTAATTACATTTCATTTGTCCTCAAAAATAAAAAACTGCTGAGCCGCCAGTCTTTAAATGAAGTCGCTACGATATTACCCGAAAATGATTTCATAAGGATCCACAGATCCTACATTGTGGCTTTCAATAAAATAGAAAAAATCAGCAGACAGGAAATTACCATCGCAGGAACAGCTCTTTCCGTCGGTGTTTCTTATGAAGAAAAAATGAATGAAATCAGACAAAAACTGAAAATGGAAACCGGGATCTGATACCGACTTATTTCAGTTCAAGCTGCTCACAGGCCCTTTCAGAAGCAGATTGCTCGGCTTTCTTTTTTGTAAATCCATTTCCAACAGCAAACGGCTCGTCGTTGACAAGTATCTGGGAAATAAATTCCCGGTGATGGCGGGTTCCGCGTTCTTCCAAAATCTCGAAACGGATTTCCTTTCCTTCACGCTGTGCCCATTCGATGATAAGGCTCTTGAAGTTGATATTATTCTGGATGATATCGTCCAGGTCGTAATGTGTCAGCAACTTGCTGATGATAAATTTCCGGGTAAAGCGAAATCCTTTATCCAGATAAATCGCTCCTACAAACGCTTCAAGCGCATCGCCATACATGGATGAACGGGGCGACATACCACGGCGGTTGCCATCGTATTCAATAAGCCTGTCCAGACCCAGCTTGCGGGAAATTTGGTTCAGGGATTCACGGTTTACGATCCGGGAACGGATCTCCGTCAGGAATCCCTCGTCTTTGTAAGGATACTTGGTAAATAAAAACTCAGCAACGACCATCCCCAACACAGCATCGCCCAGATATTCCAGTCTTTCGTTGGATTCACGAAAACCCTTGATAGCTGTTTCACGGGACGCTGAGGTATGGCGGAATGCCAATTGGTACACGCCCAGATTAGACGGGCGGTCGCCAATTACATGCGCAATAGATTCCTTAAATTTCTTATCCTCAGGACTTCCGGTTCTGAATAGGGCGAGGATCGGTAAAAGAATTCGTTTTGCCAAAATCAATAAGTTAATTATCCCTCGTACTTTTTGAAAATGACGGAAGCATTATGACCGCCAAAACCAAAAGTGTTACTTAGGGCTATATCGACCTTGCGTTTTTGAGCTGTATTGAAAGTAAGGTTCAGCCTTGGATTAATCTCCGGATCATCCGTAAAGTGGTTGATTGTCGGAGGAATAATCTGGTCCTGAATTGCCATGATACAAGCTGCTGCTTCAATTGCTCCCGCACCACCGAGCAAATGTCCGGTCATGGATTTGGTGGAGCTGATATTCATCTTGTATGCATGTTCACCGAAAAATTTCTCGATGGCTTTAATTTCCTGCGGATCACCAATCGGAGTAGAAGTTCCGTGGGTATTGATGTAGTCGATATCCTCAGGCTGCAATCCTGCATTTTCAAGCGTATTTTTCATTACCATGTAAGCGCCACGTCCATCCGGATGCGGAGCAGTAATGTGATAAGCGTCGGAAGACATTCCGCCACCAATCATTTCCGCATAAATTTTAGCACCGCGCGCCTTCGCATGCTCGTACTCTTCAAGAATAATAGCTGCACCACCTTCTCCCAGAACAAATCCGTCGCGATCCTTGTCATAAGGACGTGAGGCCGTTTCCGGAGAGTCATTTCTTTCTGATAATGCTTTCAGGGCATTAAATCCACCTACACCTGCATTGGTCACCGCAGCCTCTGAACCGCCTGAAATACACACGTTCATCATACCCAGACGGATATAATTGTATGCATCGATCAAAGCATTGGTTGCGGAAGCACAGGCGGAAACTGTAATGAAGGTAGGCCCACGAAAACCGTAGCGGATTGAGAGAACTCCTGACGCACTATCGGCAATCATTTTAGGAATGAAGAACGGATTAAAGCGCGGGTTCCTTCCACCGTCAGAGAAGTTCAACACTTCGTCTTCAAAGGTTTTCAGACCACCAATGCCAGAACCCCAAATTACACCGGCTTTGTCGAGATCAAGTGTATCTGCGTCAAAGCCGGCGTCCTTCATTGCCTCATCAGCTGCAATTACGGCATACTGGGTAAATGGATCCATTTTACGAGCTTCCTGACGCGGAATGTAATCATGTATGTCCAGCCCTTTTACCTCACAGGCAAATCGGGTTCGAAACCGTTCGGCATCAAACCTTGTTATAGGCGCAGCACCGCTGACGCCTGCAACTAAATTTTTCCAATAGGTGGCAACATCATTTCCAATAGGCGTCAATGCGCCCATACCGGTAATTACAACTCGCTTAAAACTCATAAAATAGGGACAGAAAAAGAAGATGATACTGGAAAAGCGTAAAACTATTTTACGTTTTCTTCCAGATATGCAACAGCCTGACCAACTGTACCAATGTTCTCGGCTTGATCATCAGGAATAGAAAGATTGAATTCTTTCTCAAATTCCATAATCAACTCAACGGTATCTAGAGAGTCCGCTCCCAAGTCGTTCTGGAAGTTTGCTTCTGGCGTTACCTCCGACTCTTCTACGCCGAGTTTTTCGACGATAATTTGCTTAACTCTTTCTGCAATTGCTGACATTTTGTAAACACTTTTTGGTTAAAATCGCAACAAAGAAAGATATTCTACTTCACTTTGTCAACATTTTTTTAATACCAGCCATAATAGTATACAGAAAGCCTAGGAAATAAAAGGGACAGAATATCAAATGCTTAACCATATAAGTTCCACGAATACAACGAATCACATAGAGAAGATTGCAGATAACAGTACCTTTACAGAACTTTATTAAACTTTGATTATTAGTCTTATGCTGTCAATTCCCAAATTAAAAAACACTGATTCTTCCCAGTTTTTCCTCATGGCGGGCCCTTGTGCTATTGAAGGAAGAGACATGGCATTGCGTATTGCAGAACACATTGTGACCCTGACAGACAAATTTAAAATTCCTTATATTTTCAAAGGTTCTTACCGCAAAGCAAACCGTACCAAAGTAGATTCTTTCACCGGCATAGGTGACGAAAAAGCACTGAAAATTTTAAAAGAGGTAAGTGATACTTTTGGCATACCGACGGTAACCGATATCCACGAATCGCATGAAGCCGCTTTCGCAGCCGAGTATGTGGACGTGTTGCAGATCCCCGCATTTTTATGCCGTCAAACTGAACTAATTGCCGCAGCAGCACGTACTGGAAAAGCAGTGAATGTGAAGAAAGGACAATTTCTGTCGGGTGCGTCCATGAAATTTGCCGTTGAAAAAATCAATGAGACCAATCCTGATTGCCAGGTTCTGCTCACGGATCGCGGCAACAGCTTTGGATACGGAGAGCTGATTGTTGATTACCGCAACCTCCCGGCGATGCGCGCTTTTGATGTGCCGGTTATTATGGACTGTACCCACTCATTGCAGCAGCCAAACCAGGAATCGGGTGTGACGGGCGGAAAACCCAAATTGATTGAAACCATAGCCAAAGCGGCAATTGCCGTGGGCGCCGACGGATTGTTTATCGAAACGCACTTTAACCCCGCCGAAGCAAAATCAGACGGAGCCAATATGCTTCCGCTGGATCAGCTTGAAGGATTGCTTGAAAAACTCGTGCGTGTGCGAGAATCAATTTTGTAATTGAAGCCTTTATAAATTTGAGATTGCGGTGTCATGCCGCAATCTGATTATCAAACCTCTTTATGAAAAAACAGTTTACTTGTTACATCTTTTCCGTAACCTTGATCTGTCAGATTTTATTTTCATTTCACGCTTCTGCGCAGGAAGTTGATTCTGTTTATCACGATTCCCTGGTAGGGAAAAAAGAGGAAAAACTCTGGCAGGTCCGCCCGATCGAGGTGGTTCCGCCTGTTACCCTTGCACTTGCGGCATTTGTTGTACAAGGCTCCATCAGCAGACGTTTACAAGCGAATCTGGTAGGCCAGCAACCTAACATTCATACGCACGCGGATGACTATTTGCGCTATTTACCGGGAGCTGTCAGCTTGGGTCTTGGAGCTTCGGGTGTTAAAGGAAAACATTCTTTTGGAGATCAGCTGATTCTTGCAGTTCTCTCAAATATCATCTCTCAGGGAGCAACCGGGAGTTTGAAACTATTATCGAAATATCCGCGGCCAAATGGCGAAGACAACCGCTCATTCCCGTCCGGACACGCCAGCAGTGCCTTTGCCAACGCGACCATCCTGCACGAAGAATACGGGCATAGAAGCGTCTGGTACAGCGTAGGCGGATACACCACGGCCACGGCGGTAGGCGGCATGCGTGTGCTTCAAAACAAACACTGGCTTTCAGATGTACTGATGGGTGCGGCCATTGGCATCGCGGCTACAAAAATTGTCTATATCAGCTATCCCTGGCTGAAAAAGAAAGTTCGTCACATCAGAAAGCGGTAAATTTGATATCAGAAAATAAATCCGGATTTCTGATATCACACTGACATAGGGTTGTCACTGCGGGCCGTTTATTTTGGGAAATCATTTACCACAATGTAGTCCCATGAAAATAAAAAAAGTACATCCGATGCAGGTTTTGTGTTTTGAAACACAAACAACTTTAAAAGAAATATTCCAGTACATCCGCGTAGTGGCCCATAAAATGTATCAGGTGGCCGTGCAGAATGAGCTTGAAATAACGGGCCCTGTTTATTGGATTTATGAAGGCATGGACGGAAATCCTGAGACCGTTTTTTCTTTAACCATCGCACTTCCGATCTCTTTTAAGGATCAAGCACTGAATACGGCCGATTTCAAACTGAAACAACTGGAAACCTTCAACTGTGCCACAGAACAGCATCTGGGCGACTGGAATAAATTAGGTGAAACCTATGGCTCATTGATCCCGACGATACTTTCGGAAGGCCATAAAATGAGTGGGCAAAACCGCGAGATTTATCTGAATATGGATTTTGAAAACCCGGAAGCCAATATCACCGAAGTTCAAATAGGGATCACTGAGCAATAATTTTTTATGTCTTACTGCGACTACGTAAACAACAACCCGTCCGAACTTCCGGATTATTTACTGCACAAACATTATCACGACCACCAGTACGGTTTCACGATAGACGACGATGATGAGTTGTTTGGCAGGCTGATTCTTGAAATTAACCAGGCCGGGTTAAGCTGGACGCTCATGCTCCGGAAACAGCAGGGGTTTCGTAACGCTTACAGTCATTTTTCCATCGAGAAAATCGCTCAGTATGACGAAACAGATCGTGAAAGGTTATTGCTCAATCCTGACATCATACGAAACCGGTTAAAGATTAACGCCGCCATCGTTAACGCGCAAAAAATCGTTGAGCTGAAAAAAGAATACGGCTCTTTCAAAGCCTGGCTCGATGCACATCATCCGTTAACCATTACCGAATGGCTGAAATTGTTTAAGAAAAACTTCAAGTTTGTCGGGGGAGAAATTGTCAATGAATTTTTAATGAGCACCGGGTATTTGCCTGGTGCGCATAATGAAGGGTGCCCGGTTTATTCGCGGTTGAAGTAGCCTGAGTAAATGCAAATCACACCGAAAATTACAAAGACAATAACCTTTTGAATTTTAGTTTTACAGTGGCTGAATACCTAAATTTTGTAGTCCAAGCCTTCGACCGGATAAATATCTTTTAAAACAGAAATCTCATATTCGTCTATCTGTTGCCCATAAACATAGGTATTTCGGGGAAAGGACCCACTTATTGTCCGTAATAATCTGCCCGCATTTAAAAACATAACAGTTAAAGGAAGCTTCCGGAATTTCTACGCAACGGTGTTCACGATGGCTTGCAGAGGGACGAAAATCCAAGCTGGAAGGTAAGCTCGCCAACAACGATTTTCCTTCCATGACTTTTAAAACAATAAAATATTTTGGTTTTGAAGCATTCCCATTCTTAAAATAAAACGGGTCGAAATACAAAATATCTCCTTCGCTATCCACGCATTACATTTTTAGAGCCTGATTTTTTAAAAGATATTCTCGTTGATCCTTGTAAATTGCTTTTTTAGCAGGCACATCTTCCAATAGTCTGGCAAAGTCAATTGGTATTTCCGAGGAATTCATGGTGCCTTGTTCCAAATATTCCAATACGCCGTGTTCCAGGGCCGTTAAATACCACAATGAATGTTTGCGGTGCGTAAGCTGCACTAATTCTGATGCTGAATAATCCTTAAATGTCCTCGTTACATCTTCCAACAGCCGTATTTCATTATCAGAAAATTCACCATCAGAAAACTTTACCTTCGGTTTTATAAAAAAATTACCATTCCCATCCACAACCCTTTCGATATATTTAACCATTAAAACAGGTTCATCTGACGAAAGGTCCAAAAAAACGTCACGAGATACAGAGAGATAGGGAATTACGGTTGCTTGCACCCTCCATTCGTACTACTTCTCCCGCTCCTCTTCCCAAACCGCCAGAGCCAGTTTTATCTGTCCGTAATCATATTTTTCATTCAGCTGCTCAAAAAGCGGCTTTAATGGTTCATCTCGCCGGATACTCAGCTCCTGAGCAGCGGTTACGATGATTTTATAAATGTTCGGATCAATTAATGCTTTCAGATTAATCTCGTGTCCGTCTTCCTTCAATTTAACCAGATGCGAAATAATCGTGACCGGGTTAAGGTCGCGTTTTTCGGCAATTACTTTTAGAGAATAACCAGCCTTGAACAACTCCCAGGTTTCGATGTAGGTCATGCCCTGCGCGATACGTGTGCCCGGTTTGGTATTTTCTCTGGCAAAAGCTACAATTTCCTTGATGAAAGTATCGCCATAATTCCGGTAACGCTCCGTACCGATACCTGAAATCGCCTTCATCTGGGCTTCCGAAACCGGCCTTTTCTGCGCCATTTCCGACAATGTAGCATCTGTAAAAACCACATAAGGCGGAACGCCCATCCGATCAGCAATCTGCTTGCGAAGCGTCCGCAAACGCTCAAACAATGCATCCCGGATAATTTCCTGTTTGGGTTTTTCCTTTGGAAGCTGTGCCTCTTCTTTGGCCTTCCGTTCAGCAAGCGGTATAAACCTTACCAGCTCCACCTTCCTTTTTTCATACAAAACCTGACGGCTGAATGCATTCAGCTTAAATGAATGCGCTTCATCATAAGCAATATCCATCACACCGGAGTTCAGCAGCTGACTGATATATTCTGCCCATTCCTCACCCCGCAAATCATGCCCCACGCCGAAAGTCGGAAGCCGGTCGTATCCATGTTGTAAAATATTTCTATTCCGGCTACCACGAAGAATATCGATAAGCATCCCCATCGCCACTTTCTGGTCTGTCCGGGCGATACCCGATAACGCCTTCTGCGCTATGACTGTCGCATCAAAACGTGACCTTGGATTCCGGCATACATCACAGTTTCCGCAATCGTGATCTACGGCTTCGTTAAAATAACTCAGCAAAATTCTTCTACGACAAATATCTGCCTCGGCATACTGTTTCATCCGGTCGAGTTTGGCATTCAGCAGTTCCTTCTGTTCCGCCGACTGATCCGAATTGGTGATCATTTCCTGCCGGGTGATGATATCCATATAACTGTAAAACAGCACCGTATCAGAAGGCGAGCCATCACGCCCTGCCCTACCAATTTCCTGGTAAAAACTCTCGACATTCGATGGCAAATTATAATGAATAACCCAGCGCACATTCGATTTGTCAATACCCATTCCAAAGGCAATCGTAGCTACAATAATCTGGATATCATCTCTCAAAAACAGGTCCTGTACGCGTGATCTTTTATCCGCCGCCAATCCGGCATGATAATATTCAACGCGAAATCCGGCTTTCTGCAAACTTGCTGCAACGGTTTCGGTCCCTTTCCGGCTCAGACAGTAAATAATACCGGCTTGTCCATTATGTTTGGTCAAAAAATTTTGTATCTGCTGAATCCTCTTCCTTCCCGGAAGTACATTCAGACTCAAATTCGGGCGGTCAAAACTGGCAACGAAGGTTTCAGCTTCTTCTATACCGATTTGTTTCAGAATATCCCGGCGTGTCACGCGGTCGGCCGTAGCCGTTAAAGCGATTACCGGAACATCAGGGAAATATTTTTTCAGTGCACTGAGCTGACGGTATTCCGGTCGGAAATCATGACCCCACGAAGAAATACAATGGGACTCGTCAATGGCAAAAAGCGAAACTTTCCATTCCCTTAAATATTCGAAAGTATTTCCTGAAAAAAGTCGTTCAGGTGCTATGTATAGTAGTTTTAATTCGCCAACCTTGGCTTGCCACATCACCTGGTCCTGCTCAACGGCAGAAAGTGTCGAGTTCAAAAATGCAGCCTTGATCCCATTCACCCTAAGTGCCTCCACCTGATCTTTCATGAGTGCAATCAGCGGTGAAATAACCACAGTTAACCCTTCCCGAAGTATTGCCGGAATTTGAAAACAAACGGATTTTCCTCCGCCGGTTGGCATAAGTACGAGACAATCATGACCCGCCATGACGGTATCGATAATTTCCGCTTGTTGCGGCCGAAAAGAATCGTAACCAAAGTACTGTTTTAAAGCCTGTTCTTTATTGATAGACATGATGAAGTGCGTTCGAAACGGTATGCATTGCAGTTTTGGAACGAAAAATTAATCCTGATCCAAAATGCGCTATGTATTTATTGTAAAACTAAAATATCCGCAAAAGTAACGATTCAAAACTGATAGATGACCTGCGCTTTTAATTCACTACGCTTTTTTCCCTGAATCTCACTAAGCCCCGAACTGATTGTATCCATTTTCGTATAACGGGTTTGCGACCACCGAAGCCAGACCTTCATCTTTTTTGAAAGCGGATAACGCAGCATTACATAGTGCCTTGTGCCCTGGTCATAATACGCCGGAAGCGAAAAGGCGTAAAGCATATCCTTTTCATAAACATACTGCCGGCTATCGTAATCATCCGTTTTAAAAAAAGCAATACGGGTACTGAGTTCAAGCTTTGAAAATCGGTAAGAAATATCCTGAACAATGGTAATCCCGGAAGATTTTGCTTTGCCTTCATACCGAAAACTTCCGCCCTGAAGACGCGTCCTCACCGAAAAACGAAGTGGTACTTCATACTCAAAATTCATCATAACCGTACGACGGATTGTTTCCAATACCCGTGGAATTGGAAATTGAGACTCAGGCTCATTATGAGCTTTATGTTTCTCATGAAAAATCGCATACATGTTCAGCTTTTTATTCGGTTTCCAAAGTGCATGCAGGAAATAATCATGACCGTCGGACGGCGCATCAATCTGGTACTTCAACCAGGGAAAATGAAAGCGGTCGTAAAACCCGCTGAATTGCCAGCGCCGGTTTGGCGCATACCGCACTCCCCAGTACACACCCGTTTCATTGATCGGTCGGGTTGCTTCACTTATGGCGCCTCCATACAATGAATGAAAATTCCGGTCATAGTGTCTTAACAACAGGGTAAAATCGATTGTTTTTCCCAAACCTGCGATCAGACCACCGATTCCGCCCAAACCGCCACTTTTTGACCTGGCACCTTCGCCAAAGAAATGGATATTCTGCCAGCGATAATCTCCGTGAAACCCGATCACCGTATTCTGATTTCCCTGAAATTCAAACTTGTTATACAGGTCGTCCTTCTTGTGTAAACTGGCACTGTAAGCGGTGCTTAAAATCGTCATCCCGATCTGTCCACGTTGGGATGACAGTTTGTACAATGCGTGAAAACCAACATTTTGCTCACCAACAGCGCCATAATTTTCGCGTTCAGTCTGCGTCCGGTGATAACCCGAAATCTGCAACGATGAAACCCTTAATTCATCCTCTACCTCTCCGGTGCTTTCCGGATTTCCGTCGCGCCGGGTATAGGAATAAAACAAACTGACATCCAGCTGTTTTCGTACTGAATAAGTCGCTGCGACACCCCGAAAAAAACCAGCTTCGAGCACCGATGTAAACGGTCTCAATCCCGTGGTACTTCTATACGTTGTCCTGATCACCTCCGATCCTTTTCCAAGTGAAAAGCCACCAGCCATCACCAGGCCCTGTCCGGCCTGCATCTGATAATCGCCAATGATTAAATTTTTTAGCTTGCCTCTATTCATAATCTGTGCATGAAAGGAGGTGAAATCCGCTCCAAAAATCTGTCGGCCTGGCTTCCAGCTTAATTTTTCGCCCGCATCATTTTCCATCGTCAGCCCGAAACTATACTGACCGGCGCGGGCATACCGATAGCGAAGATTTCCATAAAAAGGTTTTCCCTGGTAACGGGAAGTTGAACGACTTGCTGTATCAATAGAAGAAAATCCCTTCTGTTCTTCCAAAAGCCGACCGGATCGCAACAGCAAAAAATGCTGGCCCGGGTTTTGAAAAGATTCTTTTAGAGGCAAAATAATGGCGCGTACCATTACAAACGGCAATAACCTTCTGATCGTAATCAAATCAAAATCCGGTATTGCCTGCAATTCATAAAGTGAAAGAAATGGGCCCAGTTTCTTTCGGTAGTCGATAAAAGATTTTATCTGCGTGTCAGAAAGTATTAAGGTCGCAGTCAATTCATCAGCCGTAGCTACATTCAGGTCAAGCGGGTTGGTGTATAATTGAAATAACAGCTCATACAAACCCGAATTGCTGTTATCATCCGAAGCGATGGGTATAAAATCCTGGATAAACTGATTGAGGTCAATTTCCTGATGTGGCGGTTCCTGAGCAAACAGGTTTTGACAGCCAATAAATATGCCTAAAAGTGGTAAAAAAAAGTAACGAAAAATCGCACATGTTGCTTTGTTGTTAACAAACACGTCCGATTTCCCGTTACTATTCATCGTCAACGGATTATGTTAGGAAAGTCAAAAGGCTTTCAGGCTTAAATCCAGACTTTGTATCTGGTGTGTCAAAGCGCCGCTGGAAATCAAATCCACTCCGGTTTCTGCTACGGAGCGTAAGGTTTTCTCCGTAATATTTCCCGAAGCCTCCGTTTCGAAACGTCCGTTAATACGTTTCACTGCTTCACGCATATTGTCCAGTGAAAAATTATCCAGCATGATAATATCCACCTGCCCAACCCGCAACACTTCATCAACCTCTGCCAGACTGCGTGTTTCTATTTCTATTTTCAAATTCTTACCATTCTCTTTCAGGTAAGCGCGCGCATTGGTTATCGCCGCTTCAATCCCGCCGGCATAGTCCACATGATTATCTTTCAGCATAATCATGTCATAAAGCCCCATTCTATGATTAACTGCACCACCAATCTTCGTTGCCATTTTTTCAAACAGACGGAAATTGGGTGTCGTTTTACGAGTATCCAGCAATTTCACAGGCAGTTCTCCAATGATATCCACCATTTCACGCGCGTACGTAGCGATTCCACTCATACGCTGCATAATGTTCAGCAGCAGTCTTTCAGCCTTCAAAATTAGCTGTGCACTTGCCTCGATCGTCAGTACAATATCCCCTACTTTGATCCGGGAACCATCGTGAATGAGCACCTCGACTTTGGCTGCGGGATGATTGTACAACGCCGCCGTTTCTTCCAGAATAACAAGCGCCACTTCAACACCAGCCAGAATTCCCTCCTGCTTTACCAGCAACCGGGCTTTTTTCATCGCACTGGCCGGTACACTTGAAAGCGAAGAATGATCTCCGTCCCCAATATCTTCGAGCAAAGCCAAATGAATTAAATCGCGTAGTTCGTGTGGGTTGGTTTCCATAATTTTAGAATGATGGGCAATCAGAAACTGCTTGTTTTCCTGATTACTTTATGAATACGAAGTTTTTATAATGAAGTCACATCATCAGAAAGTCTGATTTCTGTAAGCCATGTTGTAACGGATAGCGAATGAGAAAACGTCGGTTTTTTGAGCCACTTTCACGTCAACAGATTTGGTATTACGGTGTAAATATCGCGCATCCAGAAACAAATTATGAGCCAGTGAATAGGTCAGGCGCAGGTCCGTAAATGAGGTTTTTGCGACGATCCCCTGCCCGATCTTATGTCCGTAATCGTTATCTTTTGGATCTACCCCTGTGCGGGTATCATAGTCCAGAAGAATGTTGCTTCCGTAATTCGTCCAGGCGCCGGTTGGATCAAGCCCTTGTTTCGCAAAGGTTTGTGTACCATAAATCGATAACCGCGGTGTGACCTTATATCTCAAAATTCCGATGTATTCTTTAAAATTGGCCCCTAGCGGATGCGCAAGTGCCTGATTGTAATGTACATAATTTCGTCCCCCATCCTTATGTGCGTAGGTATAAGGCCTCACGATATTGGTTTCCAGCTGCAAATCCAGGTTAGGAACTCCGAAAGCATCCACATATTTTCCACCAAGCTGGAAACTGTATTTGTTGGTCCAGGAGCCGTCACCGTTAAACATGTGTTTTGTCAAAAATTCATCCAGAACGAACTGGCTGTAAATTGATCCCTTTTTACCTACAAGCCATTTAAAATCAAATCCTAACAAGGCATTGTCCTGGCTTCCGATATACGACTCGACGTAACGGTAAAAAATAATAGGGTTAAGATAATTAAGATCATAACCGCCGCTGGTGGAATCCCGACTGAAAACTTCTGCTTCAAAAACACCGATGTTAATGCGGTCTGTAAGATTGATACTTAAATGGTGAATGGCTGAGAATTTTTTCGATCGCAAAAGATCTTTGCTCTGTTGCTCATTAACCATGCTCGTCCACAAGTTGGTATACTTAAAACGACCAAGCTGGGTGTCAATTCTCAGGAATAAATAGGGACTGCTGTTATCCGACAACAATAATGAACGGTATCCACTCCCAAACACATTGACATCGTGACCAAATTTTACGTTTATACTTTTCAACGGACGGAAAGTGATATATCCCCTCGCAGAAAGAAAATCCACCCCCTTGTCATTTTGTATCTTTTTGGCAAGCCCCTCGCCCGGAAAGTTATATCTACCTGCGTAGTCTGTCACATATTTTGGAAAAACACCCTGATTGTCAGACACAAAAGTATAAAACCCGAGTTTTTCATTAATCATACCCCGGATTTCAATACCACGGCCAGTCAGCCACAACGGAGAACTTATATTGTTATCTTTTCCGATGAAATCATTGGTGGTGAAGTTTAAGTGCAGGTCAAAATCCTTGTCATGGAAACTGTAAAAATCAGCGGCGTGCTGCCAGAACTTCCGTTGTCCGTTACGTTTTCTGCCTTTAAACAAGCCAAATTTATTACCCGGATCCAGTCTCGACAATCTTGCATATCTGGCGGAGTCGGTTGCTGCAAAACCTTTGGTCCATTCCCAGCTGTCTTCCCGCAAATAGTCAATTGTCTGCCAATCGCGGTCCGTTAGCGAAACATTTCCTTCTTTTAATATAGAATCCGTCAGTGCAACGATTGCCTTTCTCTCAAATGGTTTTACATTTGAATGAAATCCTTCGGAGAACTTTCCGCGTTTAATTTCTAACCGGTCGATCAGATGATAATAATCGTCGTTTATCGGAACAAAAGCGCTTTGGGCTTGTGCATATGATGAAGTAATTAGTATAAAACAAACATATATTAAGAACTTGTCGAAGCGTTGATTCATAGATAATAGATTCTATTATGCAGATTATAATGGTATTAATACCAGGCTATGTTATCGAAAGTTTCAAATTTCGTCAATCAAATTGTAATATCTTCTATCGAATAGGTTAAAATAAGATCAAAGTTATGTTTTTACTGTCCCAGAAACCTTCCATTGTTGATCATTTCATCGCTGAGTTACGTGATATCAACGGTCAGAAAGATCGTATGAGATTCCGCCGCAACATTGAGCGCGTGGGAGAAGTGCTTGCTTACGAAATTTCAAAATCGCTGACTTATCGAACAGAATCGGTAGAAACTCCCCTCGGAAAGGCTCCTTCAAGGTCGCTGTTACAGCCAGTCGTTCTGGCGACAATCCTGCGTGCGGGTCTTCCGCTGCATCAGGGGTTTCTGAACATATTTGATCAGGCCGATAACGCGTTTGTAGGTGCATATCGCGGCCACAATCTCAAAGACGATGAATTTGAAGTGGAAATGGATTACATAACCAGTCCTGACCTTAGCGGAAAAACCTTAATCCTGATCGATCCGATGCTGGCCACGGGACGCTCTCTTGAAAAAGTTTACCATGCCCTTTTGCGCTTCGGCATACCGGCACAAACGCATATTGCCTCCGTCATTGCCAGTCCGGAAGGCGTTGATTTTCTGCAAAAAAGAGTTCCGCAATGCAGGTTATGGGTTGGTGCTTTGGATGAACGTCTAAACGAACAATATTATATCGTCCCGGGTTTGGGCGATGCGGGAGATCTTGCCTACGGATCAAAATAAAAATTTACTTCGGCTATCGGCTTTCAGAATGCCGGATTTAAATAAATAGTCAGCTATCGACACCCTTCGCCGAGTGCCGATAGCTGACTGCCGACTGCAATCAATTCAACAGCTGATCGAAAGTTATCGATACATAATACATCGCTCCCACGGATGGATTTGCCCAGCCTGTTGTATAAAGTTTCCCGGTCAGGTTTGTTCCGCCAACCTTGATGATCGATTTAATTGAAGAAACTTTCCGACTGATTTGCGCATCCAGTGTTGAATAAGCAGGAATAACGGTTTTACGCTGAATATTTGCTGCAATACTCGCCACAGTGGCCTGCCACACCATGCTTGTCTGGTGACGGAATGTAACGCCAAATCCCCAGCCGCTTCTGTTGATATCCCGGTTTGCAAAACCAAAATTATAGCGGTATTTCGGAGAATTAAAGAATGTAACAAACGATGGATTTTCCCGCTCCATCTTAGCCGCATTAAGCAGAATATTCTGGGTAACGTTTCCGCTCAGCGTATAACCTCTTCCTATGACATAATCCAGGCCAACACCCCATCCCGAATTTTTTACCGTCTGTGTCGCATTGACAGGCATACTGTATGTATTTCGTTTTGAAGCGTCCAGCAAATCGGTGATCGGACCATTCGGATCTTTCTTTTGCAAAAGCACCGTGATACCATCAAAAGTGATAAACCTGTTGTAATAGTAAAATGCATCGATGTATAACTTGTTTGCCACAACGCCCTTATAACCCACTTCGTAAGTCTCAACACGTTCTGGCTGCCATTCACGGAATTTATAGGGTTTTAAGCTTCCATCCGTTAACGATTGCTGTGTGATCGCCGTTTGTTCATACACCGCGTTTGTTTCCATATTATATTTTTGACGGAACAAAGGCAGACCACCTATCAAACGAACACTGGGTGTCAACAGATTGATATACTGGTTTTGAGTAGTCGGGATCCTGAATCCTCGCTGAAAAGATGCCCGGAAATTATGCTCCTTAGCGACTGTATAAACACCCGAAATCCTCGGACTAAACTGTCCCTTAAAATTTTCATTCTTATCATAACGAACCGATGCTGTCAGTTTAAAAACATCCTTGAATGTTTTGGAAGCCTGCGCATAAGCACCGTATTCCCGTATATTAAATTCTTCTCCCGTCGGCGTGCCATCCTGCGTTTCAAATAAGGTACCTTCCGAATTCAGGTCATAAACACGGTAGTTTGCTCCTGCGATCAGCTCTACCAGTTTCGGATTGATCAGCTTGTTGAAATTATACATGAACTCGCCATGATATAAATTCGACTTATCCAAAAACTTGGCTCCGTTTGGAATAGGCTTGGTTTTGAGGTCTGCCATGGTGGATTCAAACTGCGTACCGCCCGGTAAAAATTTCCCGTTCGCGTCAGCAATACCCGGAGCCAGCGCATTTCCCAGCCATGTTTTGTTATTTGCGGTAGCATAGTTATTCGCCAAAGAATAGGCAGCCTGCATGGCCTCAGCCTGCGACAAACCTGACTGAAGCCCAGCGGTGTAAGCCTGTAAAAGCGCACCTGCATAAGTAGTAACAGCCGTTTGAACATATCCCGGCAGAGCACCCGGCAAAGTGCCTGCAACAGATTCAAGATAACCTTTCCCCATCAGACTCCCCAATACGCCTAATGCGTGCGCATCGCCCGAGTTTTCACGGGTAGTGTAAAGCCTCACAAAGAAATTACTTCCCCGAAGCTCTGCTTTATATTGTCCGATCGTAAAATTTTGAATATTGTACCGGTCAGCGGCAGTATAAACGGCCGAGCCTTTCCCCCAGTTTGCCTGAAGAATTGCCTCAACATTGTCGTTGATACGGTAATGCAGCGAAGCATTTAACTTTAAGCTTTTGGCAGGATAATTAGTCAGTTGATTTTCAGCATATCCGGGAGCACCCACATAATAGGATTTCGGGATAATCTGATTAAAAATCGACTGAGATATAGCTATTTGCTGTGCCGGCGTCTGTCCGCCCAATAGTTGCGGTAGTGTTGCGCCACCGGCCTGCGGAATCGGCGTCGAGAAAATAGATCCAATTACTGCGGAGGTTCCATTTGAGCCATTTCCCGGCATTCCATTTCCATACAATGTTGAATAAACGCCAGCTCCAAAATCTGCACCGACTTCGCCATCACCATACCAGTTGACACCATCATATTTTGGATTTTTAAGGACGTTACCGTTATTGTTTTCTAAGGTTGTGCCATTAATCAGACTCTGATCACGATAATCCGTTGCCTGCCAGTCTTTTGCAGTCAGATAAGAAGCGTTAACCTTGAAAGCCAGCCGATTGTTGAAAGCCTTGGCATAACGAATCCCGAAGTCATAAAATGGTGTATTTTCTTTTGTCCGGTTGGAAGCACTCATAATCCCCGTTTTTCCATAAGCACTCAACCCCTGGAAAGTAAAAGGAGATTTGCTGTTCATGAGAATAATCCCGTTGATCGCATTCGGTCCGTAGAGCGCGGTAGCCGCTCCGGGAAGCACCTCAACGCTTTCGACATCCAGCTCCGGTATCCCCGCCACATTACCCACGGCGAAATTAAGTCCGGGAGCCTGGTTGTCCATACCGTCAATCAGCTGAACAACACGGGTATTTCCGTTGGCACCAAATCCCCGCGTACTTACTGATTTAAAGGTCAGCGACTGTGTACTCATTTCAATGCCCTTCAAATTTTGCAGGGCATCATAAAACGATGACTGGGGAGTTTCCCGGATCGTCCGTATATCGATTTTTTCAATGGATACAGGCGATTTCATAACGCTCTCCTCAACACGTGAGGCCGATACGACGAGTTCTTTTCCGAGAACTGCCTGTTCTTTTAATTTTACATCAACATTGGATAAACCTCCGGTAATGTCTACTTCCTGTGTTTCAAAACCAACGGAAGAAATGACCAGCGTAAAGGGCGGAACCGACGTTGTGACCAGGCTAAAAGCGCCATTGGCATCGGTTATCGTGCCAATCACTTTTCCCTTAACCTGAATACTTACGCCTATCAATGGGTTGTTCGTCGATGCTTCCACTATTTTCCCGCCAATGGTGGTTTGGGAAAAAACCTGTGTATAGCAAAGCAGCCACATCATGACCATCCATGATGATTTTTTGGTAGATAATGAGTGCATAATTCTTTACAAAAGTTAATAGTTCGTTGTTATAGCAAGTTATACTAATAAAACGCAATACAATACTTTTATTCTATTTATTCTTTATATTTTATAAAAAATTTCTGATTTGTTTATTACAGGAACTTTGTCAGGTTATTTATGGAAGAAAACGTCATTTAAGACACGACGTAGCTATTACCGGCGATTCTATCCCCGAAAACAGCTGGCACAATAGTTTCCTACTGAAAGTAGGAAAGAGCATATTGAAAGTCTGACAGTTTTGCGGGGTGATATAATAACCTTACGGTTGGTAACATCAATTCTTTATTCTTAGCTTTACCGCTCATTGCATACTATATTAACTTTACACTTCTACAATGCAGAATACATATGTTATCATCATGGCAGGAGGAGTTGGAACACGTTTCTGGCCTTTTAGCCGTACTGATTTTCCAAAGCAATTTCATGATGTACTGGGCACCGGCAGAACTTTGCTTCAACAGACCGTTGATCGTTTTGATGGCGTTTGCCCTACCGAAAATATATATATCGTAAGCAGTCTGGAATACAAGGATATCATCAAGGAACAAGTCCCGGCTTTATCCGACGATCAGATCCTACTGGAACCGCACCGCCGAAATACCGCGCCCTGTATCGCTTACGCCTGCTACAAAATCGCGTCGCGGGATCCGGACGCAAATATTGTGGTTGCTCCTGCTGACCATATTATTTTAAAAGAGGAAGTTTTTAAGGACACGATCCGGATTGCACTCGGAGCAACAAGAAATGAAGATATCCTGGTAACGCTTGGTATTCAGCCGACACGGCCGGATACCGGATATGGTTATATCCAGTATATTCCTGACAAACTGACGGTAAAAAAAGTTAAGTCATTTACTGAGAAACCTCATCTCGAACTGGCAGAACAGTTTCTTGACAGCGGCGACTTTGTCTGGAATGCCGGGATTTTTGTCTGGAATATCCGTGCTTTCAAACGTGCACTCCGTGAATTCCAGCCCAATATCGCAGAGATTTTTGAAAGTGGAGAAACGCATTATTACGAAGAATCGGAAGACTCCTTTATTCAGGTCGCCTACTCGCAATGCCGCAGCATTTCGATCGATAACGGCATTATGGAAAAGGCTGATAATGTCCATGTGGTGTTGAGCAGCTTCGGCTGGTCAGACTTGGGCACGTGGAAATCGCTTTATGAAGTTTCGAAAAAAGACGAATTTCAAAATGTTACCGAGGGAAATCTTATTCTGCATAACACCACCGACTGTATCATTAAAACCCCTCAGGAGAAGCTCGTGGTAATAAACGGCCTCGAAGGATTTATCGTAGCAGAATACGACGGCGTATTATTAATCTGCAAAAAAGACGAAGAACAAAAAGTAAAGGAATTCGTAGCCCAGGCAAAAGAGCTGCACGCAAAATATGTTTAAACGCGGAGTTTCGCTGCTTATGTTTTAATTAAACACAGCGTAAAAGAGTTGAGCGCAGAGTTTCGCTGTTTATTTTGATAAACCGGAATTGGCGCTCAACTCTTTTATATTTTATTGCAAAAGCCAAAAAAACTCCCAAAACTCAGCGCAAAACACCCCTTACCTCTGCGTTTAAAAACTCATCGCTGAATTTCAAAAAAGCGCACATCTGCCTTTACATTTTCCAGAATTTTTTGTGAGCGTTCGGGGCGGGCATCGGTGATGAAAACTTGTCCAAGAAATCCATCGTCGATTAACTCGATCAGTTTGTTAATTCTCCGGTCATCTAGTTTATCGAAAATATCATCCAGCAAGAGAATGGGTGTTTTTTCCTTTTCAATTTTTAAAAGTTCAAACTGGGCAAGTTTTAGTGCGATGACGAACGATTTCTGTTGTCCCTGAGAGCCGAATTTTTTCAGTGTTATCCCGTCAATTTCGAAAACATATTCATCCTTATGCACACCCTTTCCGGTGCGTTGCGCATGCAGGTCGCGTGATCGGTTTTTTCTGAATTCCGCAGCAAAATCTTCCGAAGCCACTTCACTTTCATAAGATACATCCACCTGCTCTTTTCCGCTGCTCAAAAAAGCATAGTATTTCCTGAACAAGGGCAAAAAACGGTCCATAAAAGTACGTCGATGCTGATAAATCCGGATTGCCAGCACAATTAACGGTTCATTATAAGTATCCAGCAGGTCTTCATCCAGGTAATTCCGTTCGGCAAAAAGTTTTAACAATCCGTTCCGCTGGGTCAGGATTTTGTTGTATTGTAAAAAATCCGTCAGATATTCAGGGGTTGCCTGCGCCAGCACGCCATCGAAGAATCTTCTTCGCTCCTCGCTCCCGTCACGGATCAGATCCGTATCATTTGGCGCGATCAGTACCAACGGGAAAAGTCCGATATGATCACTTAATCTGTCGTAATTTTTTTTGTCAGCCATAAAAACCTTCCGCTGACCACGCTGAAAACTGCATGTGATCTGAATATTTTTATCAGAATCATGAAAAATCCCGTCCAGCAAAAAAAAATCCTGGGTATGACGGATACCCAGTGCATCCTGGTTATGAAAGGCACTTTTCGTAAGTGTCAGGAAGTAAATAGCGTCTAAAAGGTTTGTTTTACCACTTCCGTTTTCTCCGACAAGGCAATTTACACGCTCTCCAAACGTAAAACCTCTCTCTTCATAGCTCTTAAAGTACGTAAGATGGAGCTTTTCTAACCACATGAACTTCTTTGTTATATAGTTTATGCTTATTTTCGCAAATCATTTGCGTCGTTACCGGCAAAAACAGATCTTGTTCAAACCACTAACTTTAAGACAAAGTTCTGTCTTTATAAACGAGAACCAAATACATGGCCACCGTTACTGAAAAAAAGAAAGCATCAGCCCCCAAATTAAAGCATTCGAAAGAACGCTATATGTTCTGGTTCGAGAACATGTTATTACAACGCCGGTTTGAAGAGAAAGCTGGCCAACTTTACGGACAGCAGAAAATCCGTGGTTTTTGCCACCTTTATATTGGCCAGGAAGCATGCTCTTCGGGAGCTGCCACTGCGTTGACAAAAGGAGACAAATACATCACTGCTTATCGTGACCATGGTATCCCTTTGGCTCTGGGAACAGATCCAAAAGCGATTATGGCTGAACTTTACGGAAAGAAAACAGGAACAACCAAAGGAAAAGGTGGTTCTATGCACATTTTCGATAAGGAGAATGGCTTTGTTGGAGGACATGGTATTGTTGGTGCCCAAATTCCTTTGGGAGCGGGTATTGCGTTTGCTGAAAAGTATAACAAAACAGGCAAACTTTGCATCTGTTACTTTGGGGACGGAGCGATTCGCCAGGGTGCGTTCCACGAAGCGCTGAACATGGCGATGACCTGGAAATTACCTGTTATTTTCGTTGTTGAAAACAATGGTTATGCGATGGGAACTTCCGTAGCGCGTTCATCCAACGTTACAGAATTGTACACATTGGGAGAAGCTTACGATATTCCTTCGGAACCAGTTGACGGAATGAGCGTGGAAGCCATTCATGAAGCCGTTTCCCGCGCAGCAGAACGTGCACGTAAAGGCGACGGACCAACTTTCCTTGAATTCCGTACGTATCGTTACCGTGGACACTCAATGTCTGATCCTCAAAAATATCGTTCGAAAGAAGAAGTTGAGGAATACAAACACCGCGATCCGATCGAGCAAATCAGAGCTGTAATTTTGGATAACAATCTTGCAACGGCAGAAGATCTTGAAGCGATCGACAAAAAAGTAAAGGAGATCGTAGCTGAATCTGTACAGTTTGCAGAAGATTCGGATTTCCCGGATGCATCGGAAGCTTACACAGATGTTTACGCTGAAAATGACTATCCATTCATTATGGATTAATTTTTGATTATAACGTTATTAAAAGAAACCCGTCGAAATGATCCGACGGGTTTTTTGAGTAATTTCGAGTTTTCGCTAATAAAAAAGATCGCAATCTTACTTTTCCCCGTATATAGTGATCAATACCTAAATATAGTATGCCCTTAGATCAAGAATTTGAGCACGAAGAAGAAGATGGAGCCGGCCAGGAGATGTCATTTATCGGACACCTTGAAGAATTAAGATGGCATGTTATCCGTGCAATCGGATCTATTTTAGTTTTTGCTATTCTAGCTTTTATTTACATTAAGGAGATTTATCATTACGTAATTATTGCCCCTTCACAGCCAAACTTCTGGACTTACAGAATGTTGTGTTTGCTGTCGGAAAAGGTGGGATACGACGAACTCTGTGTTAAGGAACTCAATTTTAAACTGCAAACCATCGGAATGGGTGACCAGTTTACCATGAGTATGACGTCGTCGGTTATTGCGGGATTAATATTTGCATTCCCTTACGCATTTTGGGAAATATGGCGTTTTATAAAACCCGGACTTAAAGCTTCTGAACGTAAATCGGCTCAGGGAGCTGTTTTCTATGTAACATTCCTGTTCTTTTCCGGCGTTATTTTTGGGTATTTCATCGTATCGCCCCTGGCCATCAACTTCCTTGCAAACTACACGCTGGATGAGGCCATTATCAATGAATTCAGTCTTGCGTCTTATATCTCGCTGGTTTCCACACTGACATTAGCCTGCGGTATTGCATTTCAATTGCCTATCGTGGTATATGTTCTTTCGAAAGTAGGCGTTTTAACGCCAAGTTTCATGCGTGAATATCGCAAACATGCCATGATCGTTATTCTGATCGTTGCAGCGATTATTACTCCATCACCGGATATTTACAGCCAGATTCTGGTAGCGATTCCGCTATTGCTCCTGTACGAAGTGAGTATTCTGGTTTCGAGAAAAGTAGAAAGAGAAAAACTACGCGAAGAAAAAGCGATGCAGGGACCATTATAAATGGTTAATGACATCAGTTTAAAAGAAGAAATTTAAAATTTCATACAGACCTCGGCCAATCGGTCGAGGTCTTCTTTTTGATGTATCGCACCGATCACCAGCCTGGTAACGGGCAAATCTGTTGGCTGAGGATATGAAAAACATGATGTCAGAATACCATTTTCTTCCAGAAAACTAAACAAACTGCCATCCAAACTACAAAATACCGGGTAATCCTCTTTATGAACAAAGAGGTTTGTTTTGGACAAAGTTGTCGCTATCTCGCCAATATTATTCATTAACCGCTCGTGGGACATAGGATAAGCATTCGTTTCCAGCAGTTTTTTGAGCGCATAGATGTAGGCAGGTACTGTCGGTGACGCTCCTGCAAAAAACGGACTTTTACGTATCGTAGCAACGATATTTTCATCCGCTAAAATTACACCTCCCGGAATACCCAAAGCCTTGTTTAATGAAGAAACAACCACCAGTTTAACCTGTTGGATTGCCGATAGCGCCTGATAAACGCCGTTCCCATTTTTTCCCAGAACCCCAAAACCGTGAGAGTCATCCGCCACAAGAAATATCTGCCTGTAAAAAGGAAGTTTTTTGAAGATCGAAAAGTCAAAACTTTCTACAAAAGGCGAGCCTACCGAATCTGACAGTATCACGTGCACGTCGTCATGCCTGCTTTCCTGAATTTTGGAAATGGTTTTTTCCGCCCAGCTTTCCCAATTTGTTTGAGTTGATTTATAAGATGGTCCCCATAACGCCGGATGAACGCCGGGCGCATAGTGGTAGTGGATTTTAGGAAGACTAAAATCATCCGTTTGTAAAACCGAAGATATAATCTGAGGTAACTCTTTTACCAACAACTGCCCCGCCCACATGCCTGACGAAGTTGTGAGCGCCATGGGAGCACCGGCGTAATCCGCCAACGCAATTTCCGCTTCCTCATAAATTGTCAGCCTCAGGCTATTGTTTCGGGAACTCCCGTAATGTGTGCCATACTGCGCAATTCCTTCTTCAAGATAAGAGCGAAATTCTTTGTGGTGGCCCATGCCGAGATAATCCGTCCCGCTAAACCACAGATATTCCTTTCCGTTGTTTATAAAAACCTTGCGGTCGGGAAGATGGTTGCTCGGGTAGATGTTCATTTTAAGAGGGCTCCGGTGCCATTTTCTGAGGCATAGATAACTTTGCCATAGTCAAAAGTTACGCCCATTGCAGGATCATTTCTGATCAGCAAAGAACCGTCCATATCCACGTAATCAAGTAAAGGAAGTAAATGGGCAATGGCTGAAATACCCACACTGGATTCGGTCATGCAGCCCACCATGGTTTTCATTCCGAGGTTTCTCGCTTCGGCGATCATACGCCTGGCCGACGTCAATCCGCCGCATTTTGTAAGTTTTATGTTTACTCCGTGAAAAAGGCCGTAACATTTTACCACGTCACTTTCCAGGATACAGCTTTCATCGGCGATAACAGGCAATTCACTTTGTGCAAAAACCTTCTGCATACCTTCTACATCTTCAGCGGGCAAAGGCTGTTCGATAAATTCAACGCCCAGTGCTTTCAGTTCACCTGAGAATTTAACAGTCTGATCGGCCGTCCATGCACAATTTGCGTCCACACGGAACGCAGCATCGGTATGCGACCGCAATTCCCTCACAATCCGAAGATCGTCGTCTGTACCCAGTTTTATTTTATAAATCGGCCAGGGAAGTTCCTGCATTTTTGACACCATTTTTTCAACGGTATCAATGCCAATGGTGAAGTTCGTCAGCGGGTTCTCGTCAACGGACAAACCCCAGCTTTCATAAAGTTTCTGTCCCTTTTTCTTGGCGAAGAGGTCGTTCGCCGCTTCGTCCAGAGCACATTGTGCAAAGGAATTTGTGGCCAGATAAGGATTTACTTTCGCCCAAAGCGCTTCCGGAGATGTCAGCGGGTCCTCTTCAATGATTGAACGGATACTTTCCAGCGAGGCAATCATTTTTTCTATCGTCACCCCATAATACGGGTTGGAAGTAGCCTCGCCATATCCGCTGAATGCTCCATCCCTTAGTTCCACAATCAGTGTGGGCTGCACATCGCGGGAATCGTGAGCGATGGTAAACGTGTGTTTCAGTTCAAGGTCATAGGGATGGAATAGGATCTGCATGCTGTATGTGTAAGGTATAGGTTTATCTAATTTCTCATATCAAGCCCCCACGACAGTTTGCTGCGCAGCGTATCCAGGAAACTGTCATCTCTCATTTTGATCAATCGTGCGGTAAAATCAGCTTTGCTTACCGTGAGTTCCGTCACTTCATCCACCACCCTCGAACGGGAATCCATCGATACCAGAAAGTTATTACTGCGACTTTTCACTTCCAGCCTTATTACAGAAGAATCTTCAACGACAAGCGGACGGACATTCAGGTTATGCGGGCTAACCGGAGTGATAATGAAATTCTGCGAATGCGGCACAAGTACCGGTCCGCCACAGCTTAATGAATATCCTGTTGAGCCCGTCGGTGTGGAAATAATCAGTCCGTCTGCCCAGTACGAATTCAGAAATTCGTCATTGAGATAAGTATGAACTGTGATCATGGAAGCGGTATCCGTTTTGGTGATCGTGAAATCATTCAGCCCAAAATTTCTTCCTTCAAATAAATCTATATTGGACTCGACTTTTACAAGCGTCCGTTCGTCAATTTTATACTGATTATTTTCCAGCGCTTCAATCATGTCTGAAATACGCTCAGGAGAGACCGTTGCAAGAAAACCCAAACGGCCAACATTGATTCCGATCACGGGAATTCTTCTTTTGCCAACGTGCGAAATGGTCTCAAGAAGCGTACCATCTCCACCCATGCTCACCACCAGCCGTGCGTCACAAAGTTCGTCCGGGTTGCCGTAAACCAAATGTGAATAATGCCGGATACCCTGGGTATCCAAAAAGGACCGAAACGATTCAGAAAGCTGCACCTCAATATGGCGACGCGTCAACTCACTGAACATAGATTCTATATACGGGCGGGCAGACTCATTAAAGTTGCGTCCGTGAATGGCTATTTTCATGAAAGAAAAAGTATGTGATCCTTTTTGCCCGAAAGATACGGGACAAAACGCCGATTGGCAATGTACTATTCCGGGAAAATTATGTTGCTAAATAACGAAGTAGCATGTCCAGCCGCTCCTGATCCACACTTTCGATCGGATCATTGGCATGGGCTTCTTCAATATCATACCCAAAACGCTCCAATGTGGCGATTACCGGCGTGATATTCGTACGGTTTAGCTTCAAAGTCAGCAACGATTGATCGGCAGGAT
This sequence comes from Dyadobacter diqingensis, assembly GCF_024220585.1. Taxonomy (GTDB): domain Bacteria; phylum Bacteroidota; class Bacteroidia; order Cytophagales; family Spirosomataceae; genus Dyadobacter; species Dyadobacter diqingensis. The sequence goes on along the minus strand of NZ_JAMXKF010000003.1, from coordinate 99,996 downwards.
GTAATGTTTCGCTGGAAGAATAATAGCTGCTCAGCACTTTTGTGCCATTGGATTCGATCAAACGACTGATTTCCGATAAAGAATAATCCCGTTCCGCTATTTTCAAAACAATCACAGCTCCTTTTTCCTGAATTCCCAGCTCGCTTACAAACTTTTCGATCAGATCTCTGACAAGGATACAGCCTGTTATCGATTTATTTTCATGCACCACCGGAATTACATCCAAAGCAAATTCATTCACAAGCCGCAGCAATTCATAAGGATGGTTGTCTTCGGTCGCAAAAACATCTTCATGCTGGATAATAATCCGGGCAATCGGCTGGGTAGTGTCCGCGATATCAAAAAGAATATCCTCCGACACAATTCCTCTGTATATCCCGGAATCAGCTACAACGAGCTGCCTTGTCCGAAATTCATCCATCCAATCCAAGGCTGTACCTACCGTATCGGTAAGTTTCAGTATGGGTATCATGGGATTAATTAACGATGCAGCTAGCATAACTGAAAAAGAGTGTTTTTATCGAATCTATGAAAAAACTGAATACCTGTCAACTTTCACGTAAAAAGAATATTTTGTATAACAAAAAAGAGCCGTTAAAGGCTCTTTAAAAAATGACTATTCCACCGGAACCGAGGCATGTTTTTCTAAAAAGCGTTCTACTATGACATTAAACTTATCGGGATGCTCCATCATGGGTGCATGACAACACTTATCTATAAAGTGCAATTCCGAACCTGCGATGAGACGGTTAAATTCATAACCCACATGCGGTGGTGTAATCGTATCATTCAGTCCCCACACCAATAACGTTGGAACCTTGATTTTATATAGATCTTTTGCAAGATTATGACGTTGTGCCGACTTAGCGATGCCCACAATGCTCATGCATTTCGGAATGCTTGAAGTCGTTTCAAAAACTTCGTCAATAAGTTCTTTTGTCGCAACTTCAGGGTCATAGAAAGTGTAGGCCACACGTTCTCTGATGTATTCATAACTTCCTCTTTTCGGGAAAGACCCGCCCATGGAGTTCTCGAAAAGACCGGAACTTCCTGTCAATACAAGACGCTGGACATTTTCCTGATTCTTTAAAGTATAAAGCAGACCGATATGTCCGCCCAGGGAATTACCCAGAACCGTCACATTTGTCAGATTTTTAAACGCAACAAAATCTTCCAGAAAGGCCAATAGCGCATCCAGGCCAGCCTCGCGCGGAGGCAGCTCATAAATTGGTAATAAAGGAATGATCACCCGATATCGATCAGAGAAACATTCTATAATCCCGTCCCAGTTACTCAAAGCGCCGAAAAGCCCATGCAACAGCAATAATGTTTCGCCCTTTCCTTCGTCGATGAATTGAAACTTGCCTTCTGCATGTACCGTATATTTCATTCTGTTACCAGGGGTTATTTTTTATTCAGAATTTCTTTAAAAGCGAAAGAGTTCAATTATTTCCACTAAAAATATAGAAAAAAAACAAATGCACTTTTCCGATAGTATACAAAACTAGTTCTTTTTTTTAGATTGTCCGTAGGTAGCAGACAATTAATATCATTTTATTTTCTTGTAAATATTATATTAATATATCGTTATTAATAAGATTTACATAGAAAGGTGCAATTTGTGATATTAGTTCCCGTGAACCGTGCTGTAATTAAATTGATCTTAATTTCTGTGGGTAAATTTTACTGCAAATTGTCTTCGTTTACTTGTGACTGGCTGAGTAAAAGAAAACTATCATGCGTGAAGATGGTACAAGAGGCGATCCTGCCTCAATTTACCATTAACCTGTTGAAAGCCGAAATTTAATAATAAGTAATTTGTATCTGAATTAGAAAAAAATTAGAACAATCAAAAATATGGATCTGGAACTTAGGGACAAGGTTATTATTGTAACAGGCGGCGCGAAGGGTATCGGAAAAGGGATTGCCAACGTGTTGGCCCGGGAAGGTGCAATTCCCGTTATCATCGGCAGAAATGAAGCTGACAACCTGGAAGCTGTCGCAGAAATAGAACAGGAAGGTGGCAGAGCATTTCAGGTTGCCGCAGAATTATCGAAGCCGGAAGAATGTGAAAGAGCCGTCAAAGTAATCCTCGACACTTTTGGCCGGATAGAGGGCGTTGTCAATAATGCTGGCGTAAACGATGGCGTCGGGCTGGAAAACGGGAGTTATGAAAAGTTTATCCAAAGCCTGCACAGCAATCTGATCCACTATTATCTGATTGTTCATCATGCCCTGCCTGCATTGAAAAAATCAAAAGGCGCCATTTTAAATATCGGATCAAAAACGGCAGAAACCGGACAAGGCGGTACCTCTGCCTACGCAGCAGCCAATGGAGGCCGGAGTGCATTAACCCGCGAATGGGCGGTAGAGTTATTGCCTTATGGAATCCGTGTCAACGCCATCATCGTGGCCGAATGTTACACGCCTTTGTACGAAAAGTGGATCAGGACATTGCCAAATCCTGACGAAAAACTCGCTTCCATTATCAGTAAAATTCCATTGGAAAACCGGATGACAACCGCAGAAGAAATTGCCAATATGACTGCATTCCTGCTTTCCGCACGTTCAAGCCATACGACTGGTCAGCTTATTCATGTCGACGGCGGTTATGTTCATCTGGATCGCGCCATCAGCGAATAACTCAAATCTACCTGCCCTAAAAACCGCTTGTTATGAAATTTTACAGTTCTTCTCTGCTGCTGATCATATGGATGAGCGCTTCCATATCCTGTTTTGGCCAAAAGGAAATTCCTTTATACCCCGGCAAAATTCCCAACGCCAGATCAGCTGCCAATGACGAAACGACAGTGAAAGGTGTGGTAAGAAACGTTTCGCAGCCCACGCTCTCTGTTTTTCTGCCCAAAGAAGGTACGTCAAACGGGGCTTCTGTAATTATCTGTCCGGGTGGTGGCTACGGTGTTCTGGTGATCGAAAGGGAAGGATTTGAAGTAGCCCGGGCATTTAACAAGGTGGGCATCACTGCTTTTGTTTTAAAATACCGTCTTCCGAGTGACAAGACGCTTGAAGATAAATCCATCGGGCCATTACAGGATGCCCAGCAAGCCATGAAAACGGTTCGTGAAGGAGCAAAGGAATGGAACCTTGATACCGGTAAAATCGGCATTATGGGATTTTCTGCAGGCGGCCATCTTGCGTCAACCGCCGGAACACATTTTGACAATCCCCTCGTTGAAAATAAGTCAGGTACGAGCCTGAGACCCGATTTTATGATTCTTGTTTACCCGGTTATCAGTTTTCTGGAAGCTCAGGGACATAAGGGGTCGCGGGCAAATCTCATTGGGCAAGCCCCAACCGAAGAAAAGGTCAACTATTTTTCGAGCGAATTGCAGGTTAAGCAATCAACACCGCCAACGTTCCTGACACATGCCGGCGATGATACGGTCGTACCTGTTTCGAACAGTTTAATGTTTTATGAGGCGTTAAATAAAAACAAGGTCCCGGCCGATCTGCACCTCTATTCCAAAGGCGAGCACGGTTATCTTAAAACTCCGGCTTTTGATGTCTGGTTTGATCAATGCCTTAACTGGATGAAAACAAATCAGTTTATTCCCTGAGGACTAGACCCGAATATTCTCTTTTTTTATCAAATCAAGTTTTTCAAACCGGGAGTTATTGCTGATATATTCAGGAACAAGGTCTTTCAAAACCGAGACCATTTTGTCATCATCACCGGTTTCCATGGCTTGCTCCAAAAGCAGCAACATCCCGTTTATAGTATGACTGCAAACCGGTTTCAGGTATGCGATCGTTATTTTTGCGTGGTGTGTAGCACTGTTCTCTTCGTCGTTTTTTAAGCGTTCTTCCAAAAGTTTTTCTCCCGGACGAAGACCAATGTATATCAATTTTATATCCGTTCCGGTTTCCAGTCCCGCCAACCCGATGAGCTTTTCGGCCATGCTTTTAATCACAACCGGTTCGCCCATATCAAAAACAAAAACCTCCCCTGCCCGGCCAATGGTTCCGGCCTCCAATACCAGCAGACAAGCTTCCTGAACCGTAATAAAATAACGTGTCATTTCAGGATGTGTTAAGGTTAAGGCCGACCGGTCGTTGATCTGCTTAACAAAAAGCGGTAACACGGAGCCTTGGGTCCCCAGAACATTTCCAAAACGAATTGTAACGAACTTGGTCGTAACACCGGGCTTGTTGTTCAGACTTTGCAAATACATCTCACAAACACGTTTACTGGCCCCCATGACACCCGACGGATTAACCGCCTTGTCCGTAGAGATAAAAATAAATTTTTCAACCTTGTGCTGAGCCGATAGATCTGCGAGTAATACCGTCCCAAAAATGTTGTTTTTGATCGCCTCATACGGATGTTTTTCCATCATCGGTACGTGCTTGTTTGCGGCAGCATGGAAGACAATCTGCGGATGATATCGCTTAAAAAGATGCATCATCCGGTGGCTATCTGTGATATTGGCCGGTATGGTCTGAACATCTGTTTCACCCGGTGCTATTTCACCAAGCAATGTATCAAGTTCATATATCCCCGATTCATGTGAATCGATAAGCAGCAATTGCTTAGGTTTAAATGAAATAATCTGCTTCAGAAGCTCCTTCCCGATGGATCCGGCAGCTCCTGTGATCATGATTTTCCTGTCTTTTATAAATTCACTGATATTCTCCTTATTCAAATCAATAATTTCACGATCGAGAAGGTCTGCAATGTTGAATTTGAGAAGTTGATTTCCTTGGAAGGAATTTTCTGACGGGTGTGTGTTTCTGAGTAAAAAATCTGTCATAGCAACTATAATTAAAGGTTTAATTACGGACTATTGAAGATTTTTCTTAACGTTATGACGTGACTTAATACTTACGTCGATTTTACAAAAAGTAACAAAAAGAGAGCTACATCAAGGATGTAACTCTTTCTACGATATATTGTAATGTAAAATTTTTGATCTAAATAAGTCCTTCCAGTAAGCCCGGTGCCAAGCCAAACAGGATCGTAAGTACCGTCGCCAGGATCAAAACGATCTTGTAAAACGGTGCAACCCGGATTTCTGCAATATCCCCTTCTTTCAGGTAAGAAGCGATAATGACGCGGAAGTAATAATAAATACCGACAGTCGACATTAAAACCGCAACAGCCGGAACCCAGATAATACCTCTGTCTGCCGCACTGCTGAATACAAAGAATTTCCCCCAGAAACCTGCTGTTAATGGAATTCCTGCCAACGATAACATCGCAACAGTCATGACAAAAGCGAGGAAAGGATTTTGTTTTGCCAAGCCATTGAACGCGTCATAACGCTCGTCCGGCTGCCCTTCCAACGTTTTTTCTTTCGAAACAAGCATTAAAACTCCAAATGCCGCAATCGTCGACAAAGAGTAAGCCATGGAATAAAACACAATGGCGTTCTGCGTTGGCTTCGACAATGCCGTAAGTGCTATCAGCAAATAACCGGCATGAGAAATCCCGGAATAAGCCATCATACGCTTAAAGCTGTTCTGCGTTACAGCACCGATATTTCCAACCATAAGGGTCAGGATGGCGATGACTGCGATAACAATCCACCAGAAACCGTAAATGCCGGTAAATGAGTGGGACAACAATCTGTAAAGTGCAGCAAAACCGGCTGTTTTTACAATTGTTGACATATATGTCGTAAAAATCGTTGGGGCACCTTCATAAACGTCTGGAGTCCAGAAGTGAAAAGGAGCAGCAGAAACTTTAAACAGCATACCAATCATCAGCAGCAGTAAACCTGCATACAAAAGGTAAGAAGGAACCGCCTGTTGTGTGGTAGAAACAAATGCCTGAATCGTGGTAAGGTCGAAAGAACCGGTTGCACCATAAAGCAATGTTATCCCGAAAAGCATGATACCGGTTGCAAATGCCCCCATCAGGAAGTATTTCAACGCAGCTTCGTTCGAACGTAAATTACGCTTGTTGCTACCTGTAAGAACATACATAGCAACGGAAAGAATTTCAACACCGATGAAAAGCATAATCAGGTGCTCAAACCCGATCATCATGATGGCTCCCACAAGCGAGAACAACATCAGAGAATAATATTCGGCAGGTTCTGCTTCTGCATTATCCTGAAAACCTCCAGAGATCGCAACGATCATAAAAGCGGAAGCGAGTACGATTCCATTAAATGCCAGTGTAAGGTTATCAACCCGGAACATGTCATAGAAATACAACAATGGCCCCTGATTCCATTCTAAGAAATTACCTGCCAGAGCAACGGCAAGAAAAAGCAGCGTGGAAGGCAATAAGATATTCTTCGATTTCGAGAACCCTAGGAAGAGTGTTACGATTCCAAGAACTGACAACAAAACAATGGGATACATAATTATTTATTATCGTTTGTCATTAATAGAAGCTTTCGGCGGTTGGCTTTCGGCTATCAGACTATATTAATTAATTCTTTTCCAGACAATTATTTTCCAACCAGTTGCAACAGATTTTTTACGGCTGGTTCGGAAATACTCAAAAACGTACCCGGATAAATCCCTATCCATAAAACCATGATCACCAACGGCAATAACACGGCACGTTCGCTCAATGTCAGATCTTTGAAACCCTCTGCCCATTTGGATTTTGGACCAAACATAGACATCTGGAACAAGCGAAGCATATAAACCGATCCAAGGATAATCGTCACACCGGCGATTGCCCCCAACCAACTATTGAATGCAAAAACGCTTGATAGTAAAAGGAATTCGCCAACGAAACCATTGGTCAAAGGCAAGGCAACGCTTCCCAAAAGCAAGATCATAAAATAAACGCTCAGCTGAGGTGCCATTTGTGTGATACCTCCCAATTGGTCAAGATTACGCGTTTTTGTACGATCCAGAATAATATCGATCACAAAGAATAAACCTACCACGTTAATCCCGTGTGCAAGCATTTGAATGATTGCTCCCTGCAAACCCGTAATGGAGAATGCAAAAACACCTGCTGCCATCAACCCAACGTGGGCGAAAGACGAATAAGCTATAAGACGTTTCATATCACGCTGCTGAATCGCGATGATTGAGCCGTAAATAATTCCGATCACGGACAAGATCACGGCCAATAACCCCCATGTTTCCAAACCAAGCGGAACGATAGGAAGTAACAGGCGGATCAGACCATAAACCCCCATTTTAAGCATGATGCCGGATAGAAGCATCGTTGCCGGCGTTGGTGATTCGGTATATGTATCCGGCTGCCAGGTGTGGAAAGGAAACAAAGGCATTTTGATAGCAAAAGCAACAAAGAAAGCCCAGAATACAAATCCCTGCGATTTGGCAGATAACTGTAACTGATAGAATGCGGTAATATCGGAAGTATGCGTACCCGGTGTTTGGTAATAAAGGTAGATCAACGCAACCAGCATGAACAAACTACCGAACATCGTGTAAATAAAGAATTTGAAAGTGACTTTCAGACGATTTTCCCCACCCCAGACAGCTGCAAGGAAATAGACAGGAATAAGCGCCGCTTCGAAGAAAAGATAAAACAGGAAAGCATCCGTTGCCGAAAATACGCCAACCAGTGCAGCAGACATGAAAAGGATCAGCGAATAAAAAGCAGATCCATTCTTGTACGTGTGTCCAAATGTTGAAAGTATGATAAGCGGCGTTAGAAATGCGGTCAATAATACCAGCACCAAACTGATTCCGTCCAGTCCCGCACCAAAAGAAATACCTGCTGATGCAAGCCAGTTGTATTTGAAAGCAAACTGAACACCGGCAGCCGGGTCAAATTGAGACCATACAAAAAGGGCAAGTCCCAACTCTGCAAGAGCGCCAATGAGCGCTACCTGTTTTGCCGAATTAGCACCAACAGTAAGGGTAATAACGCCAGCCACAATGGGCAAAAGTATTAAAAGAAGAGTAAGCATATTTTCAAGTCAACGGTCAGCAATAAATGGTGAACGGTATAAATATTTAATATGTCAGTTTCAACAAATGCTTATAACAACAGCTTCCAGAATAGAATAACCACAATGCCCAGGACCATGGCAAACACATAATCTCCGGTCGAACCTGTCTGTGTTTTACGCAATAATCCACCAAGGAATCTGACAAGCCTTGCTGCGCCGTCAACAAACAGATCAATGAAGAATTCTCCGAAACTGTATAATGCCGTTGACAACAGCTTTATTGGCTTTACAAAAACAGCATTGTATAGTTCGTCTACATAATATTTATTGTAAACAAGATTCTGTATCGCTGATTTTTCCTCCGAATCAGGTGCCGGTACACTTTCCTTCTGAACATACATGACGTAAGCCACAATTAAAGAAAGCAAGGCCACACCCACCGAAACGGCCATTAAAATGTACTCTTCTGAATGTGTAAGTGTTGTTGGCAGGAATGCCTCGGGATTAACCTGACGGGAGCCTTCATACAAAGGGCTCATAAATTCGGCCAGGTGATGCGTGCCATGCAATGCTTCCGGAACACCGATAAACCCACCCAAAGCAGAAAGAACCGCAAGGATCATCAAAGGTACAGTCATTGATGCAGGTGATTCATGCAAATGGTGCTCCTGATCGTGTGTACCGCGGAATTTTCCAAAAAAAGTAAGGAAAAGCAGACGGAACATATAGAAAGAAGTCATCAGCGAGCCAAGTACACCAACTACCCAAAGCAATTTGTTGTGCTCAAATACATGCGCCAGAATTTCATCTTTTGAGAAGAAACCTGCAAACGGCGGAATACCGGAAATTGCAATCGTCGCAATAAGGAATGTCAGGAAAGTAACAGGAAGTTTTTTACGCAAACCACCCATCGAACGGATATCCTGTTCGTCGGACATGGCGTGAATAACGCTACCGGCACCAAGGAATAAAAGTGCTTTGAAGAATGCGTGGGTGATTACGTGGAACATCGAGGCCGAATAAGCCATCGCTCCCAAGCCCATGAACATATAACCCAGCTGACTAACCGTAGAATATGCCAGTACTTTTTTGATATCGTTTTGTAAAAGACCGATGGATGCAGCAAAAAGCGCAGTTGCACCACCAATAATGCCTACCAGTTCCAGTGTTGAAGGAGCCAGCGAATAGAGGACGTTTGAGCGGATCACCATGTAGATACCCGCCGTAACCATCGTTGCCGCGTGGATCAGGGCAGAAACAGGCGTCGGGCCCGCCATCGCATCCGGCAACCAGGTATACAATGGAATCTGTGCCGATTTTCCCATAGCGCCGATAAACAGGAACAATGTAATCGTGATAATTATCGGATCACCAACCTGAAAGCCAGTCGCCTTGCTGAAAACTTCAAGATATTCAACTGAACCGAAAGTGGCGATGATGGTGAAAATCCCTAAAAGGAATCCTAAATCACCCACACGGTTCATAATGAATGCCTTACGGGCAGCATTGTTGTAATTTGTATTTTTATTCCAAAATCCGATCAGCAGATATGAACAAAGTCCTACACCTTCCCAACCGATGAACATGATCACATAATTGGAACCAAGCACAAGCAGCAACATGAAGAAAAGGAAAAGATTCAGATAAGCGAAAAACTTACCGAAACCTTCATCGTGCTTCATGTAACCAATTGAGTAAATATGTATTAACGACCCAACTCCCGTAATGATCATCAGCATTAACAGCGAAAGCTGATCGATTTGGAAAGAAAACGGAATGTTAAGATCGCCTACTGTGATCCAGTTGAAAAGCGGTAAAACAAAAGGAGTGCTTCCAGCGGAAACGAATGCATTGAAAGCATTCAAAGAAAGAGCAAAACTACCGATAACAGCTAATGACCCGATTATTCCAACTGCACCTTTGGGTATTGAACGGAATCCGATACCATTGATCAGAAAACCCAGTAGCGGTAATAATGGAATCAGAACTAGTAATGAAGCAGACATATTCTATATTTTGTATATTAACCAATAAGGCTTACCATTTCAATTTATTGAGGAAACCGATGTCCGTATTACGCGTATTCCGGTAAATCATTACGATAATCGCCAAACCAACAGCTACTTCCGCTGCGGCCACGGCCATGATGAAAAACACAAAAACCTGACCGGAAGGGTCTGACCGGAAAGATGAAAACGCGATCAATAACAGGTTGGCTGCATTTAACATCAACTCCACAGACATAAAAATAATGATAGCGTTACGGCGTGTAAGAACACCGATGATACCAATTACAAAAAGTAATGTGCTGAGGATTAAATAATATTGAAGCGGGACATTCTGAATAACCTCTGGTATATTCGGGTTCGGGATCATAGCAGATTTACCTTAATGGGTATTCGATTAAAAATAGTCAATAATTTAAAATTTTCAGGACCAGGAGATTTTTCTCCCGCCACTGAACCAATTTTTATATACTGGCAAAAATAGACATAAATACCGCTTACTCAAGTGCAAAGCGAATCTATTATGTTATCTCTGCGTTAAAGCACGCAATTTTATTTCTGTCAGCTTGCGTTTTGTATCCAGCGGGAATTCCGCTTTCATGAGCCAATCGTAAAAAGAAGGTTCATTTTTCAAAACATCTGTCACACGCTTGCCGTTATGTTTTCCAAAGTTAAAAACTTCCTCGCCTTTCTCGTTGTAAACCATCCGGCCTGCAAAATCGATTAGTTTCGAAGCAGTAAGTTCATGCAGGGCAGCCACATCATTTTTAACTTCCCCAACTTCCTTTCCGTGCGAGTCGATTACCTTCATTCCCTCATAACGAGCAATTTGCCCCTGGAGAACTTCAAAGGTTGCAATCGTATCCGCTTCCGCACTGTGCGCGTCGTCAAGGGATTTGTTGCAATAAAATTTATAAGCTGCTGAAAGATTTCTCGGCTCCATCATATGATAAATCCGCTGAGCATCTACGGTACGGCGGTTTTTGATATCAAACTCAACACCAACCCGTAAAAACTCCTCAACCAGCATCGGAATGTCAAAACGATTGCTGTTAAATCCGGCCAGGTCACAACCTTCCAGAAACGTTGCAAGATTTTTTGCAAACATTTTAAAGGTCGGAGCATCTTTCACATCTTCATCATAGATGCCATGTATCAGACTGCTTTCCAACGGGATAGGCATCTCCGGATTAACCCTTCGCGTACGAATTTCGGTCTCCCCATTTGGCAAAGCCTTCACCACCGATATTTCTACGATCCGATCCCGGGCAATGTTGACACCGGTAGTTTCAAGATCAAAAAAAGCAAGCGGCTTTTTAAGATGGAGGGTATGCATAAGGCTACTTTAATTTGGTTTTCGCGCCGCGAAGTTACGCTTTAAAGGGACACAGGCCAAAAAAGAATTTAGTTTATACAGATTATAAAATAGTACATTTTAACGTTTCCTAAATAATTAATCCATCCAGGCGTACGATTTTGTAACCGCTTTTTTCCATCCTTTGTATAATGCCTCTCTTTTAGATACTTCCATATCCGGATTCCAGGTGTGCGCGATGGCCCAGTTGCTTTTTAATTCATCGGTGTTTTTCCAATAACCCACTGCCAACCCGGCTGCATAAGCCGCGCCCAGTGCTGTTGTTTCCGCAACAGCCGGCGAAACAACCTGCGTATCCAGCATATCAGCCTGAAATTTCATCAGCAGCTGATTGAGCACCATACCCCCATCCACCCGAAGCGATGACAATTTAATACCGGAATCCTGCTCCATGGCATTGACCACATCCAGTGTCTGATAGGCCGTTGCTTCCAAAACAGCGCGTGCAATATGGCCCTTGTTGACATACCGGGTTAAGCCAGCGATAACGCCACGGGCATCATTCCGCCAATATGGCGCATACAAACCTGAAAATGCGGGAACAAAGTAAGCGCCACCGTTGTCTTCCACCGTTTCCGCCAGACTTTCGATATCACTGCTTTTTTCAATCAATCCCATATTGTCACGAACCCATTGTACCAATGCACCCGTCACGGCAACACTACCTTCCAAAGCATATTGGACCGGCTCATTACCAAACTGATAAGCAATGGTGGTAAGCAATCCGTTGTCAGACATTTTGATTTCGTTCCCGGTATTCATCACAAGGAAACAGCCTGTGCCGTAAGTATTTTTGGCCATACCAGGCTCGAAACAGGTTTGTCCCACCAGCGCAGCGTGCTGATCGCCCAAATCACCGGCAACTGGAACTCCCGGCAAAACTTCGTTGGTTACATTCCCGTAAACTTCACTGCTGCTTTTGATTGCGGGTAACATCACCGCCGGAATGTTGTAGGCTTCGAGCATATCTTCATCCCACTGCAAAGTGTGCAGGTTCATAAGCTGCGTTCGGCTTGCGTTCGTAACATCCGTGACGTGAATACCGCCATGCCCGCCGCCCGTAAGATTCCAGATCAAAAAAGTATCAATATTTCCAAAAAGCGCGTCACCCTTTTCCGCATCAGCACGCAGGCCTTCAACGTTTTCCAAAAGCCATTTTAATTTCAATCCGCTGAAATAAGTCGAGACCGGCAATCCCGTTTTATCGCGAAACTGGTTTAAACCGCCTTCCTTCTCATATTTAGCAACCAGATCGGTGGTGCGGGTATCCTGCCAAACCAGCGCATTGTAATAAGGTTTTCCCGTCCGTCGGTTCCAGACCACCGTAGTTTCCCTCTGATTGGTTATACCAATGGCAGCGATATCAGCCGCCGTGGCAGAAGCTTTGATCCTCGCGATGGCAATTACTTCCAGCGTATTTTTCCATATCTCCTCCGGATTATGCTCCACCCAGCCAGGTTGCGGATAAATTTGTTCATGTTCCTTTTGTCCGACAGAAACAATATTCCCCTGATGATTAAAAAGTATGCAACGTGTACTCGTTGTCCCCTGGTCAATGGCGGCAATATATTTTGACATAATGGTATTATGATTGTCTTTATTTGTAATATGTCAGTAAATAAAGAAATTTTAACGGGATGGACAAATGTTAAAAGCGAGGTATCGGACATTTAGGTTCATTTTTCATATCGTGTCCCAGGTACATCCGGTAGATAGCAATATAAGTGTCCCGTCACCAAGCGTTCCGAAGGAACGCCAGCTAACCCGGCTCATTCCTTTCTACCCACGAAATATGCCTACGGTATAAATGAGCGGATGACACATATACCAAAGGACCATCATATCAATAGAAAACATAAAGTTTGATCGGGTGAAGCGCTACTCGGGACCTGCTACATGTACCATAGGTACATCTCATCGGTAGAAGCGCAGGAGGTATAGCGAAGGCAAACGTTCCATCGGAACGTGTCGTGCCTTATTTAACCCACTTCTCCTTCTTGCGAAAGATGGTATAAAAACCCTAATTTTGAAAAATTACGCAATCCCTTATCAATTCATTAAAAATCAAATTGTTGTTACCAAAAACCTTTAACAAATCCCTTCTAAAAAAGGCAACCCTCATACTCGGCTGCTTCCTAATATCCTTTTTGCTGGCAGACCTCCTTTTTCCCTTTCAACCAAAAGTCCGGTATTCAACCCAGATCACCGCTAAAGACGGCACCGTTTTACATGCATTTCTGAGCAAGGATGACAAATGGCGGATGTATACCAACATTTCCGAAATCACGCCGCTTTTACAAAAGACACTGATTCACAAAGAAGATCAATATTTCTATTACCATCCCGGTATCAATCCTTTCGCGATGCTTCGGGCAGCAGGAAGAAATATTTTTACAGGAAGAAGAACATCCGGTGCTTCAACCATTACCATGCAGGTCGTGCGTCTTTTAGAACCAAAAAAGAGGACATATCTGAATAAATTGGCCGAATCTTTCAGAGCCCTTCAATTGGAGTTCCATTATTCAAAAGAAGAAATTTTACAGCTCTATCTTAATCTGGTTCCGTACGGCGGTAATATCGAAGGTATCAAGGCCGCTTCGCTACTCTACTTCGGAAAACCACCCCAGTTGCTTAGTCTGGCTGAAATTACGGCCCTCACCATTGTACCAAACCGACCGTCGAGTCTCCGTCCCGGAACAAAAAACGAAGCTTTGATCCGTGCCCGGAATCTTTGGCTGAGCCGTTTTCAAGAAGATAACCTGTTCGATAAAAATACCATCCACGACGCTATGAATGAGCCGTTGGTTGTGAACAGGCTTATTGCACCAAAACAGGCTCCACATCTCGCCTTACGGCTTAAACAGGAATTCCCGGATCAGCCAGTGATCAGCTCCAATATAAACGTGCAGGTCCAGCATCAGATTGAAGAACAGGTCAAAAACTATGTAAACCGGCTGCAAACCATGAATATTCATAATGCGGCCGTCATGATTATTAATAATGAAACCATGGCCGTTGAGGCTTATGCCGGCTCTGCCGATTTTAACAATCCGTATGATGGCGGGCAGGTAGATGGCATCAGAGCTGTCCGTTCTCCCGGCAGTACTTTGAAACCGCTGCTTTATGCCACCGCTTTCGATAAAGGAATTATCACGCCAAAAACCGCCCTGAATGATGTCCCAAGCAATTTCAGCGGCTATGAACCGGAAAACTTTGACCAGCATTTTAACGGTCAGGTCACGGCGGAATTTGCTTTGGCAAACTCGCTCAACATACCCGCGGTTAAAATTTTAAAAGACGTAGGCACACCGGTTTTAATCGATAAACTAAAAAAAGCAAATTTTCAGACCATCCGAAAGCAAGCAAAGGATTTGGGCTTATCCATGATTCTGGGCGGTTGTGGTGTGACCCTGGAAGAACTGACAAGACTGTTTGCCGCATTCTCCAACGAAGGTGAGCTAAAACCGTTGCGCTATACCTCCGAAATGGCTTCCTCCAAAAAAGGTGAGGCACTCATTTCCACAGAAGCAACATTTTTACTGAATAATATTTTGACGCAAATTACCAGGCCGGATTTGCCAACAAATTTTGATAACACCTTTCATTTGCCAAGGATTGCCTGGAAAACGGGGACTTCGTATGGCAAACGGGACGCATGGAGTATTGGTTATAACCGACGATACACAGTCGGAGTTTGGGTGGGTAATTTCTCAGGAGAAGGTGTTCCAGAATTAAGCGGTGCTAATACGGCAACACCTCTGCTCTTTTCCATCTTCAATTCTCTGGATTACAACTCACCAAAAGGCTGGTTTCAAATGCCCTCCAATGTATCGTTAAGGAAGATTTGTGCGGTAAGCGGAGATATCCCCGGCGACTTCTGCGACCACCAGATTACGGATTATTATATCATAGGGGTTTCGCCTTACCACAAATGCCAGCATCTGAAATGGATTTTTACGGATCCGAAGGGTAAGATTTCCTACTGTACTTATTGTCTTCCTGAAAAAGGTTATGTGCGAAATACATACCCTAACCTGGCACCTGAACTGATCGCCTACTACGAATCAAAGAAAATTCCTTACCAAAAACTTCCGCCACATAATCCTTCCTGCGAACGGGTTTTTCACGAGGGGTCTCCCCTGATCGTCAGTCCGAATGATGGCAGTGAGTATTTTATTCAAACCAACGAACCACAACAGATCCAGTTAAGTTGCCAAACCGGGATCGATGTACAGGAGGTTTTCTGGTATCTGAACGACAAACTGGTCAAGCGTTCTTCACCACATGAAGCGGTATTTATTAGCCCACCTGTTGGACGCGTCAAAATTTCTTGCAGCGATGATAAGGGGAGAAACTCGGATATAGTGATCTCGGTGAAGAAAATTTAAAAGAATAATTTCACGCAAAGCTGCAAAGACAAAAAACGCAAAGATCGGTAAGATTAAATCTTAGCGATCTTTGCGTGAACCTCTTAGAATCTTAAATCGCGGGCTCGTTTTCCTGATATAAAACCTGTATCAACGTCTGCCCGACTGCCTTTAAAGTTTTGGGATCAATGTTTTCCAAAGTATCGTGTGCGGTATGCCACTGATCAAAAAAAGTATGTTCAGGGTCATTTTGCTTCATATGGATAATATCGATCATGGGGATTTTTGCCGTTTCGTTAACAGGCAAATGGTCGTCGGTAATCGAAGGACCTGCTTTGTCAAGGAAAAAATTACTGTATCCTAACTGACTGGCAACACCCCAAACCTTCCGCACAATGCCATCCGCCAAACTGACAGAATATCCCTCCTGAGGAAAAGTAGCACCCTTCGCCCCTACCATATCCAGTAAAATTCCGAAATAGGCCGTGTAATTAGGTATATGTTTATTGGCCGCCCAATACTGAGAACCCAGACAAAATCCGCTAAACTTATCGGTCGCTTTATCAGAATTACCCCAGTCTTCTGCGTCAAATAGAATAATATCAACGCCAAGATTCAACTTTTTGTCCGTGGAAGAAAGCACCCTGGCTATTTCCAGCAAAACACCCACACCACTCGCTCCATCATTGGCGGCCATTACAGGCTTGGTTTTGTCAACCGAATCCTGATCAGAAAAAGGCCGCGAATCCCAATGAGAGGTTAAGAGAATTCTCGTAGATGCTTTGGGATTAAAACTCGCAATAATATTTCTCGCATTCAGCTTCTTGCCATCATAGGTCGTCGGCGTAAAAGTCTGTTCCGTTACTTCCAGTCCATATTTTTTCAAAGTCGCAACCAGATAATCTCCGCAGGCCTTATGAGCAGACTTATTCGGGACCCGTGCTCCAAACTCAACTTGTTTCTTCACAAACTGAAAAGCAGAATCCGCGTTAAAATCGGGACTGGCTGCCAGTTTTTCCACTTGCTCAGCACCCTGCTCTGAACTCGTTTTTGATTTACAACTGTACAGAAACAACGAGCCCGTCAGAAAACAAGCAAAAAAACAGGAAATTAACGACTTCATTTTCAACATGCTGTTACTCTTCATAAGCCCAATCCACACGAAGCTTGCTATCCCTTATGGCTAGTCCCTGCAACTTGAAATAAGTCCTGATCTCATCCACTTTTTCATAGTTCTGTACTGCTTTGTATTCTCGATACAAATTCAGCATACCATCCAAAACCGCATGCCCCTCGCTTAACTCCTCTTTCAGACCTAAAACATTCTCGATGAAAACGATAAAATTTTCAAGCAGCGACGTAAAAGTGGATTCACCCAGAGCAGCAGATTTAACCTGGTTCATGTTCAGCATATTGACATATTTGAGCATGTTAAACAGGTTGGCCACAGCCACGGCGGTATTAAGATCATCATTCATGGCATCATAAAAGCCCTGAATCGATTTTTCAATATCTTCTATTTTTTTCTCATCCCGTGCCACTTCCTCATCCGTGTATTTCAACATTTTCGCAAGCCGCAGACCGTTGGCCAAGCGTTTGTATCCTTTCTGAGCTGCTTTTAACGCTTCGTTCGAGAAATCAAGCGTACTGCGGTATTGACTTTGCAGCATAAAAAAGCGGACTGTCATCGGACTATAAGCCTGATCCAGTAATTCGTGATCCCCCGAGAAAAGCTGACTTGGCAGGAAAGAGTTATTCAGCGATTTCGACATTTTCTGTCCGTTGACCGTCAGCATATTGGTATGCATCCAATAGCGTACAGGTTCCACATTAGTAAGCGCTTTTCCCTGGGCAATTTCACATTCGTGGTGCGGGAATTTCAAGTCCATTCCACCCCCATGAATATCAAACTGCTTACCTAAATATTTTGCACTCATACAAGTACATTCCAAATGCCAGCCTGGAAAACCCATTCCCCACGGCGAATCCCATTGCATGATATGCTCAGGACTTGCCTTCTTCCAAAGTGCAAAGTCAAGCGGATTACGTTTTTCAGATTGTCCGTCAAGCTCACGGGTTTCATTCAAAAGATCTTCCAGAATTCTTCCAGAAAGCTTGCCGTATTCATTTCCTGCGTCGTTGTATTTTGTGATATCAAAATAAACTGAGCCATTGGATTCATATGCCGCTCCCTTGTTAATCAAAGCCGTAACCGCCTCGATCTGTTCGATCAAATGGCCTGTTGCGGTTGGTTCGATGCTTGGTGGAAGCAAATTAAATATCGCTGACACATCATGAAAATCATTGGTATAACGTTGTACGATCTCCATAGGCTCCAACTGTTGCAGCTTCGCCATTTTCCCGATTTTATCTTCGCCCTCATCACCATCACCCACCAAATGCCCAACGTCGGTGATATTTCGCACATAACGCACTTTGTAGCCGACGTGTGTAAGGTAGCGGTAAAGGATATCGAAAGATAAAAAAGTACGGATATTTCCCAGGTGAACATTATTATAAACCGTCGGCCCGCAGACATACATGCCTACGTAGGGCGCAGCAAGAGGTTCAAACAAATCCTTTTTACGGGTAAGCGTATTGAATATTTTGAGAGGCTGGTAAGTTCTATCAGTCATGAATATTTTACTTGTAGTCTATTTTAATAATTTATCTTTCGGGTTTCAAAAGTCTGTTTTCAACCCAGCTAATTATTTTCTCTGCCTTTTCTACTCCGAATTTTGCCAAATCCGCACTTGGCGAACCCTCATAACCCATATCGAGGTGCAAAACCTGATAAGCCGTTGCAAAGTCCGAAGTCACCTTTTTGTCTAGTCCCGACAGCTCTTTCTGATACCATTCGACACTCTTTTTGGTTTTCCTCCTCTTTTCTCCCAACAACTCATCCAAAGCGAGCAAAATGCCTGTGTAGGCAGTATGCCCTGCAATCTTGACATATTTACGATCCCTGTATAACCCGTCCTCTTTGTTGGCATTTTTCCTGAGAAACCCTTTTGCATTGTCGATATGTCTTCTGGCTTCGGTAATTGCTTCCATGATTAGTGCGCTAATTTGATGACAAAATAATTGATTTAACTCAAACTGATTAAGAAGTCTTTCACACTAAATTTCACGTTGCCTGACAAAAATAGCAAATAACTCAGGATTGATCGCCAACTGATTACCAGAATGCAATCCTTTAAATATGCTATTCAGCTGTTTTTACTATCTTCGCAGCGTTTTTGCCTTTAAATCAAAAATTGAAACATACTTAAAATCAATACTATACTACCTTATGAGTTTATTAACAGTTGGCTCTGTGGCCTTTGATGCCCTTGAAACACCTTTCGGAAAAACCGATAAAATCATTGGCGGTGCGGCAACATATATCACTTTGGCTGCTTCATATTTCACCAAAAAAAATAATCTGGTTGCCGTTGTTGGTGGTGATTTCCCTAAGGAAATGGTTGACCTGCTTGTAGAACACGGAGTGAATACTGAAGGTTTAAAAACAATTCAGGATGGCAAAACTTTCTTCTGGTCGGGAAAATACCATGAAGATATGAACACCCGTGACACGCTGGAAACGCAGCTGAATGTAATGGCTGATTTTGACCCGGTTATCCCTGAATCCTATCAGTCCACGGAATATCTGATGCTTGGAAACACTGTTCCTGCTACGCAGAAAACGGTTATTGAGCGTCTGGCGAAACGTCCAAAACTGATCATGCTTGATACCATGAACCTTTGGATGAACATCGCTTTGGATGATTTGAAGGATGTTTTGAAGCTGGTTGACGTTTTGACGATCAACGACGAAGAAGCACGTCAGCTTTCAGGTGATTATTCTTTGCGCAAAGCGGCTGCGACAATTATGGCCATGGGACCTAAAACTTTGATCATCAAAAAAGGTGAGCATGGTGCGTTGTTATTCCAGGGTGAAAGAATTTTCTTCGCTCCGGCCTTGCCTCTAGAAGTGGTTTTTGACCCAACCGGAGCTGGTGACTGTTTCGCAGGCGGGTTCATCGGATACCTTGCTAAAACAGATGATATCTCCTTTGAAAACATGAAACGTGCGATTATTTACGGTTCAGCTATGGCCTCTTTCTGTGTTGAGAAATTCGGTACGGAGCGTATGGTTAATCTTACTCAGGAAGAAATCGATACACGCGTTCAGGAGTTTGTAAAATTATCGAGCTTCGAAATAGTGTAACGGCGGTCGGCAATCAGCTATCGGCTTTCAAATCGACGGCTGAATAAAATGGTGATCGACTATTAATACCAATAAAAGGTCTGTGAAAACGGGGATTTATTTCTCTTCATTTCACAGGCCTTTTTTCGTTACCTCTGCCAGTAGCCCTTATTAGTTAAACCAAAGTATTGCTCTGGGGTTAACAACTTTATTCAACCTATAACCAGCACTGAAATGTCCTTTTTTAAGTCTTTATTCTTTTTAATATCGGGAGTCTTTTTCTGTTTATCCATAAAAGCCGCAGGCCAGACCTCACCTGGCAGATTACCTGAAAGCAAGCATAAGCTGATCGTCATTGCCCATCGCGGAAACCACACGAATGTTCCGGAAAATACTTTGGCTTCCATTACCGAGGCAATAAAACATGGGGTCGATTATGTTGAAGTCGATTTGCGGACAACAAAAGATGGTCATCTTGTCATACATCATGATGCTACCGTCGACAGAGCTACCAACGGGAAGGGTAAAGTCAGTGAACACACATTGGCTGAAATCAAAACACTTCAGGTATACAATCACAACCATAAGACACACCGCATCCCTGAGTTTCGCGATGTTTTGAAATTGTGTAAGAACAAAATCAACATTTATCTCGATTTTAAGGACGCAGACGTGGCCCAAACCTGGCAACAAATTCAGGAAGCCGGAATGGAAAAACAGATTGTGGTGTATATCAACAAAAAAGAGCAATATCCAAAATGGAAGACGATTGCGCCACAAATGCCTTTGATGACGAGTATTCCCGACGAAGTAAAAAGTCAGGACCAGCTAACGGCTTTCTTAAATAAAGTAAAAATTGATGTGGTGGATAATATCGTCGATCCCGAAATTCAGAGATTTCTTCAAACCCGAAATATTTCTGTATGGCTCGATGTACAGGATCCAAAAGAAGGCCCGGATTCATGGAATATCGCGTTAAAAAAAGGGGTACAAGGTTTACAAACAGATCACCCGGAGGCGTTAATTGACTACCTGAAAAAGAACGGGTTGCGATAAGACAGGTAAATCAGTATTTTTTTCCTAAACGACTCCTTGTCAGTTTAAGCAAGATATTGTCTTTCAAAATCGCTCCCTTGGAGCCTCCTGTTTATAGAAAATATATCTCAGGCCAGATTCCCCTAACTCCATCGGAGTTTCCTCCTTATTTCCAGGAGGCTCCGAAAGAACCAGATTGCTTGGACGGCCGGATCAAAAGCTACAAATAGGAGACGGCTAAGCCGTCTTCCTCATTAAAGTTTTGAATTAGAATAACCCACACTAGCGGCAAGCAAACCTTTCCATCACCCATAAATCAGGCCGAATTCATTTTACGGAATGCTACTGATTTAATTTAGAACACGATATATTTACGCCACAAAATTTAAATTTTCCTTAACATGCCAAGACAAAATATTCTTACGGGCTCGCCGTGGGAGGACAAAATGGGTTACTGCCGCGCCGTACGTATCGGTAACATTGTAGAAGTTTCAGGAACTGTTGCTATTGTCGACGGAGAAGTAGTGAAAGCGGATGATGCTTATGCGCAAACCAATAATATCATTGAAAGAATTGCAAAGGTGTTAGAAGATGCAGGTGTTTCTCTGAAAGATGTAGTGCGTACGAGAATTTTCACCACCGACATCACGAAGTTCGATGATATCGCAAGAGCACACGGTGCCTTTTTTGGAGATATAAAACCGACAACGGGTATTTATGAAATCAGCAAACTGGTATCACCAGACTATCTTGTTGAGATCGAATTTACTGCCGTAGTTGAGTAAATGATAGTAAAGAAGAGGGGTTACGAAACATTTCGTAACCCCTCTTCTTTTTAGCTAAATAGTGCCATGATATCGTCCTGGCTCAGTTTCTTGATGAAACCAGCTTCCCCGCCTACCAAGTCTTCGGCCAGTTCCTGCTTACGTTCCTGAAGCAATAATATCTTTTCTTCAATCGTATCCTTACAGATCATTTTATAAGCAAACACCTTACGTGTCTGTCCAATCCGGTGTGTTCTGTCAATAGCCTGACGTTCCACTGCCGGATTCCACCATGGATCCATCAGATATACGTAATCCGCTTCGGTCAGGTTAAGGCCCACACCACCGGCTTTTAGACTCATTAAGAAAACCCGGCAGTTCTGGTCATTCTGGAAGCGGTTTACACGACCCGCACGATCGACAGTCTGACCGTCAAGGTATTCATATGGGATATTAACCTTTTCCAAATGCTGACGTATCAGATCAAGCATGCCCAGAAACTGGCTAAATATTAATATCTTGTGATTAGATGCATTTTCCTCGATCTCACGCACAATTTCCTCCAGCTTGGCTGAGTCGCTTCCATAATCTACGTCATCTGAAAGCAGCAAAGGTGAATCACAGATCTGGCGCAGTTTAAGCAACGCTTCAAAAATAAGGAAGTTGCTTTTGTTCAAACCGTCCGTCGCCAGTTTCTCCGCAATTTGCAGTCGGTACTTCTCACGAATTGTTTCGTAGACCTTCCGTTGCTTCTTGCCCATTTCACAATACAGAATGGTTTCCGTTTTGTCCGGCAGATCCGTCGCCACCTCTTCCTTCGTACGTTTCAGCATAAAAGGATACACCAGACGACGCAACTCTTCTGACTTCACTTTGTCCTGAAATTTATCAATCGGTGTGGCATATTCTGCACGGAAGAAATCGGCATGACCTAACAGACCCGGATTCAAAAACTCAAACTGGGAGTATAAATCAAAGGTGTTATTCTCCACCGGCGTACCCGTCATAGCCAGACGATTACTCGATTTCAGCAATCGGGAAGCCTTGGCCGTTAATGAATCCGGGTTTTTGATTGCCTGCGATTCATCAAGTACAATGTAGTTGAAATGGATTTTCTTTAACAATTCCACATCACTTCGCATCGTGCCATAAGTGGTCAGGATAATGTCATATTCGTCAAAAAATTCCAGGTCCTTACGACGGTCCATACCTCTGTGTACATACAGCTTCAGGTCTGGCGTAAACTTAGCCGACTCAGCCTGCCAGTTGAAAATCAGCGTGGTAGGAACTACGACTAAATTCGTAGACTCAGGATTTTTGTTTTTCTGATGTTGCAGGAATGTCAGCATCTGTAAGGTTTTACCTAAACCCATATCATCCGCCAAACACCCGCCCCAGCCAAATTCTTCAAGGAAATTCAGCCATTTATATCCTTCTTCCTGATAATGGCGCAGAGTCGCATTGATGTTTTCAGGAAGTGGTATACTCTCTATTTCTTTAAAATTCAGGAGCTTTTGTTTTTTCTCCCAAAGCTCCTGCAAAACTTCTTCGTTATCAATTTGCGAAGCAAGTTCTTCAATCAGCGAAAAATGGAATTTGGATAAATGTACTTCATCACCATCCACGCGGCCGAATTTCAGCAGAGGTTCAAGTTTCTGGATCCACTCTTCCGGCAAAATTCCCATGGAGCCATCTTTTAACTCAACGTAATTCTGTTTTTTAAGCAACGCTTTTTTAGCATCGGCCAGTGTTACCTGCTGATCTCCGAAACTGATCTCGATTTGCATATCAAACCAGTCAATTCCGGACGAAGCCCTGATCTGCACCTTTCCCCGGTTTGGGTTAATGCGCATTTTTTTCAGGTCTTTAAAACCTAAAAGCTGTACCTGCTTCTCCTCAACCGTATCGACAAAGTGGAATAACCATCCGTCTTTCATCACCTCATCAAAAGGAATAAAGAAAAATGGCTGGTCTGGCTGCTGTGCAAATTCCGGGTGAAGTGATTTTACCCATTCCCAATGTGCCTTTTCAGCAGTTGTATCGCGTTCAAGTAACTGGATCTTGTTATCATCAAACCCAGCTTTTGTTCTTTGATTGTCGTGGATCAGCTCTGTTTCCTCTTCTTCCACATCACCTTCGTAAACATAAGTAGGCACAATCAGCAGATTCGCTTCATCCTCTTTCAGGTAAATTCTGCCCTTCACATATTTCATCGAACTCGTTTCCAGTTCGTGACGTGTCTGGAAAATAACCTCGAAATGTTCCGTAACCGGCATCACCCAGTCCTTCATAAAACTCTCGGCATGATCCTTGCGCACCCTGATCTTGTATCCGTTCTGGCGCAGGTAATCAACCATTTCCGCGTCATTGATACTTTCCCAACGGAAAAGTATTTCGCTCTTATGGATTCCCAGCCAGAAGCTCTCAAACGAACCGGCTACCAATTGCAAATCAACCGGTTTCCCTTTTTCAATCTCAACGTATGGATTCAGGCTGATAAATTCCTGATCTTCTGTCAACACAAAAAACAATTTGGCTGGTGTCGGGTGAAGTTTTACTTCCTGAAGCTGGTTCTGGTTTGTTACATAATCATTTTCAGTAATGAACAAACGCTCTCCGCTCAGATCCTTGAAGATCCGAACGATCTGGCGCCCCACCCATTTATGTGCTTCACTCTGATAATCCGCAGATTCGTCACTTAAATGCCCGTTCGCCTGTCCGCGGCCTTTCATATATTTTTGAAGCCCTTCCGGACTGAACTGACGGGCAATGCGTACCAATCTGGAATCTCCTGCTGTTAATACCGGAATTTCCTCGGGCAGATAAGCCGTCCCGGATCCGCCGGCAATGCTGCGGATATGCGTATATTTTTGCGTTTTGGCGCTGCTTTTTGCAGAAAAAATACCAAAACCCACATCCAGTAAACTATCAAAACCACGAGGCCAGAAAACATACAGCGAAAGACGTTCGTCACCTGAATGCGAATCATTGTCAGTGACCTGGTAAGTCGGCAATAAGTCAGGAATGACCTTGTCGCGCAGCTGCTGCCAGTTTTGGTAAACACCTACTTTCTGAATACCCTTATCCTGCCGGATCAACTGTAACGCACCACCTGCATCAATCTTAAAATCAAATTTACCTTCAAGATTGTCTTCCAGGTTATAGCCATATTCGGCCAGCAGGTTTTGCTTATCCTCCGTCCAGTCACGCATCATTTCAAACGCGCGCTCGCCAAACTGATCGCGCAGTTTCAGCAACGCAATCAGCTTATGCTCGCATAACGGAACATAAAGTGTCTGATTACAGGTACAAGCCGTTTGTATCTGATTTGAATTGGGTATTTTGGTAAACTGTACCGAAAATTCCCTGTCTTTGATATTTACCTTACAGTCGGCAAACCCGTCACGCGTAGAAACGATATCTACTTTTGAAATCTGGTTGCGGTTATTCCAGTTCTCACGCTGCACAAGATCTTCGAGATATGCGTCCTTAAGAGACGGCAATATCACCATCGTGTCTGCCATTTCGTGGGCCGTGGGCTTCACGTAAGCAGGCATTTTGTCCAGAACATACAGCGTCATCGCAATCCTATGCTTGCAAAGACCGCCATAATCGTGCGTGCACGTACAGGAAGTACTTATATTCGGGGTAAGAAAATCCTGAATTGTAATCACATAATCACGGACCGAGTAATCACTTTTTACTTTGAATTCGGCATAACCTCCTCCATTGTAATCCAACTTCACAATACTATAGCCTCCGCTACTGAAAATTGATCGTCCTTGTGATAGTGTTTGGCCCTCAGAGTTTCTTCTTAAAAACTGTGATAATCGCTCCTTCCTCTCGTTGTCCATTTATCCTTGAAACTCGTTAAACCGCAAAAGTACGGTTTGTTTCTGTTTTTGTGAAGCCTGTTCTAAAAGTATAATGGAAATAGCATTAAAAAGCCTCTTATAATGCAACTAAACAGTATAATTTAATGAGGCTTTTCAGAATAAAGACGACGAAGGCTGTTTTTGGAATTTTATTGTGTACTCGCAATTACCGGTTCGATCTACCTATTTCGCATAAGGCTGATCGATAACACCGACGTAAGAAGATTTCAAACTGCCGTTCAGATATTTTTGAATATCCTTGCCCACATTGGGGTACATAAGCCGTTTTTCGAGTTCCGAAAAGGGAAGCCATACCACTTCCAGCGCAGTGGTTTCAACAGGATTTAATACCGGCAGGCCCTCTCCGATTTTCGCACTGAAAATCATGTGAAGCGTTTCTTTTTTCATTTCACTCCACAACACTTCACCACAAAGCGCCATTTCGCCAATTTCAATTTTCACGCCCAGCTCTTCCATCAGCTCCCTCCGCAGCGCTTCGGGCAAACATTCATCCGGATCGGGATTACCTCCCGGAAGTGCGTACACTTCTTTTTCTCCATACTTATAACGCATGGTTAAAACGGTTCCTTCCTGAATGATGATAACTGCCGGACGTACTTTCATGTGTGATTGGGATTGAGCTAGTGCGCTGGCAAAATAGTAACTTTCGTGATAAGTTATTCCCCAATCACCATTTTTTCGATCAGAAGCATAAAAATATGTATCACTTTGATATGTATTTCCTGAATCCGGTCGGCATAACCGAAGTGTGGAACACGGATTTCCACGTCCGCTAAACCGGCCAGTTTACCACCGTCTTTACCAGACAGGATCACCACCTTCATTCCTTTTGCTTTAGCGGCCTCTACGGCGCGAATAATATTGGCAGAATTACCGCTCGTGCTTAATCCTAAAAGCACGTCACCCGACTGGCCGAGCCCTTCCACGAATCTTGAAAATACAAATTCAAAACCAAAATCGTTGCTCACGCAGCTCAGATGACTGACATCAGAAATAGCGATTGCAGGCAATGAGCGACGATTGTCCCGGTAACGTCCGGTTAGTTCTTCCGCAAAATGCATGGCATCGCAGTGCGATCCCCCGTTTCCGCAGGAAATAATTTTATTATTGTTTAAAATCGCTTCCGCCATCAAAGACGCCGCGTTTTCTATTTTTTCTATCTGAATCGGATCACTTAAAAATGTATCGAGAACGCTTTGTGCCTCCCGAAGTTCCTGGCTAATGATATTCTGGTATCCCATACTGGTAATTTGAACAAAAATCTTTTCAACAATTAAACAAATGTATCTAATAACGGTACGCTGGCAAAAGTAAATGCAAAACCGGCCAGAATTATAACTAGATTTTTACCGCACGCAGCACGTGCCATTTTTTCCCTGGTCCTTTGTGCTTTTCTACCGAAAAACCGACGGCGGCCAGTGCTCTTTTTACAATTCCTTTGGATGAATATGTTACTAATACGCCGCCAGGCCTTGTTTGGGCCGCTATTTTGGAAAGTATTTCTTCCGTCCAAAGTTCAGGTTGGGCCTTGGGATCAAAGGCATCGTAATAAATTACATCGAAAAGTTCATCCGCAGCAAATTCCTGTAAAGTGAGATGTTCCTTTCTGAACCGGAAATATTCTGACAACTGGTGCGTCACGCCCCATTCCGACGTATGAAGTTTCATCAGTCCCGTTTCATCAGTCACGGTTTCATAATTCAGCTTGGAAGCCTCTTCCAGTGCAACGGGAAAAGCTTCAACTCCGGTATAATAAATCTGTTTGCTGTACTGTTTCGCCGCCTGCCAGGTAAGAAAGGCATTCAGCCCCGTTCCAAAACCCATTTCGAAGACGCGTATTGGCTCCTGCGAAGTTTCAAGAAAAGAAATTAACCCAAGGTTCATATAAATGTGTCTGGACTCTTTGAGAGCACCAGACACAGAATGATAATGCTGATTGTATTGAGAATTGAATAAGGAATGTGATCCGTCCTCGGTCAATTTTAGACGTTCCAAAATAAAGCCGTTGATTAAGTTGTGGCTTTAAAAATACTCAAATCATTCTTCGCAGCGTAATCCTGGTAAAGAAAATATTACCGTTCCGCTTCACGAGCAGGTCAACATTCCTGCCATCGCCACGCTGCATGAGTTTGTAAATCTCACTTACATTCAGCTCAGCAGCAGCATGATCGTCAATGTATAACAGCTGGTCGCCTTCCACCAGTCCAGCCAGTGATGCAGGTGATTTTTCCTGCACATGATTCACAAAATAGGAATGCAGATCACTGCCCTCAGCGCGGATTTCCATTCCACTCATATCATGCTCAAACTTTTCTCTCATCCGGCTTCTGACGGGTTTCAAAACCATATAACCCTCATGATAATTCATCGTCACCTTAAACCGCCTCAAAAGTTCACAGCCGATATTCCCCTGCCGTTCCACATTCGCGCCCATTTTGGCACTGAAACCCGTACTATCAGGAAATGACGCTACAATGTTATCAAGCTCAAAACGGCCCAGTTTCATCCGGTCCACACGAGCCAGATTACCGTTGATAACGCCGTTCAACCCTCTGCCAAGTTGCGCACGGATCACTTTTTCCGGTAAACGATAGGTTTCTTTCGGCGTGTTGTTAAGCAGCAACGCGTGACCGGCACCGGTATCGATCAGCACGCGGATCGGTTTTTCACGTCCGTCTGCAAACAGCGTTACGGCATCGGTAAACGGTTTCGTATCCTCAATCACGATCGGATGTTTGTCGCCTTTACTCGGTTTGTATTTATAGTTTCCGTTTTGAGTCAGCAGAAGTTCCCTTCTCGAAAAGTCGATGGTCACGACGAAATTGTTAAATATATCATAGCCAAAAATCCCATGGACGGGCACACCCACGTATTCCGACAAACGCAAAAAATCCTGTTCGATCACGACGATATTCTGATGATTCGCCCGAAGACGTCCCATGGCAAACCGGTTATCAATCGCAACATGCGCTGCCACCGATTTTCCTTCACCAGCGCCCGACAGATTAACCTTGCGTGTCAGCCTAAGCTTATCCGGTTTTAATATATGCGGATCTGTAATGATAATGGAGCTCACGCCGGTATCAAGAATAAAACGTAACGAATCTACGTCATTGATACGCGCGTAAACTAAAATGAGATTGGAGTGAAGTTCAAAAGGGATACGTGCTGTCTTATGATTTTTGTCCAAAAAATAGCCATATTTTTCTTCCGCATTGTCAGTGCCATCCACTGATGCAGCTATTGCGGCTTCAGAAATAAAGAGTGTGCTGATTAACAATAACCAGATAAAAGTTTTCATCGTGGCCTCCTTTCTTTTTTAACCTTTGTATATATTTTATTTTCATGCACTAAACGGTCTCATTTATAATGATTTATGCCATTATTACAGGGTACAAGTATTCATTTTAGCGAAATCGGTTTCTTATGTAAAAATAACTTATTATTCTATAATAAACACAAAAAAATCTTCGTATTTCATCATTATTCTGAATATATTTTTAAGAGAGAATAGAATACCGGAAATGAGGAAATAATGGTAAGTTTGTAGCGCAAAATGAAGATTTAACACAATAAAATTAATTATGCGAAAAAAAATAGTTGCCGGTAATTGGAAGATGAATAAGCTTGCAGATGAAGCAGTTGCTTTGGCGTCTGAGCTTGTTAATATAGCAAATGATGAGGTAAAAGGAGACGTAAAAGTAATTCTTTGTCCTCCTGCCATCTATCTGACGACTCTTAAAAAATATATCGAGACCTCTCCGAACTTTGCCATCGCTGCTCAGAACTGTTCTGACAAAGCATCAGGAGCATTCACTGGTGAGATTTCAGCGGCTATGCTTCAGTCCATCGGAGTTCAGTATGTATTGATCGGACACAGCGAGCGTCGTCAGTATTTTGCGGAATCGAATGAATTACTTGCCGCAAAGGTTAACATAGCGCTTGAAAACGGTGTTTCTCCGATTTTCTGCTGCGGAGAATCTCTGGATCAAAGACAAAATGAGGATTATATCGGGTTTGTAAAAAATCAGATTACCGAAAGTCTTTTCCACCTTTCTGCTGACCAATTGCTTTCTGTCGTTATCGCTTACGAACCAATCTGGGCGATCGGAACAGGCCTAACTGCCAGCGCAGAACAAGCACAGGATATGCACGCAGCATTACGCGCACATATCGCATCTAAATACGGAAGCGAAGTGGCTGAGGAAATCTCGATCCTTTACGGAGGAAGTGTAACAGCTGCCAGCGCCGACGAACTTTTTGCTTCTCCTGATATCGACGGAGGACTTGTTGGAGGTGCTTCTTTGAAGTCCCGCGAGTTTATCAACATTATCAAAGCGAGATAATCAAAACAAAAAGCGGGTTATCAGTCATTGATAACCCGCTTTCTTATCGTTTACCCGCAGTTTATATCTGGGTAATCACAAATTCCACTCTACGGTTTTTCTTTCTCTCTTCTTCCGATCCGTTTTTTGCAAGCGGTTTTGTAGCGCCAAATCCCTTCGCTTCAATACGCTGCTCGTCCACACCTTTGCTGGTTAGATACGTTTTAACCGACTTGGCCCTGTTTTCAGACAGTTCCAGATTTTTGTCAAAATCACCTACGTTATCCGTATGTCCTTCCACTCTGATCCTGATATTCGGGTTTTCCTTCATCATTTCCGCCAGTCTGTTAAGCTCGGCAAAAGATTCGGTCAGCAGGGTAAATTTTGATGTTTCAAAGTAGATATTCGGCAAAGAAATCGTTTCTCCGATAGCCAGGGGAGTCAGGTAAATATCTTTCGTGAAAGAGCCCTTTGACGACGAATCGGCAGGAGCCAGACTAAAATTTGTCCCATAATACCCCTTCGCCAAAATACGGAACTCATAACTTGCCTTGGGATCAATACCAATCCGGTAATTTCCGGAAGAAGATTTAAATTGCAGAGAATCCCCCTTTTCAACATAAGTGATCTGGGCAGGAATCTGATTTTTTGTCTTAGCATCATATACCGTCCCTCTGATCATCGAAAATTCCTCGTCCACTACCGTCGGTGCTGGTTTTTCCTCAATTTTCTCAGCTGGTTTAATTTCTTTCAAGGGCTGCTCTTTTGGTTTTTCTTTTTTGGGAGCAGTCTTCGCTATTGCTTTTGAATTTTTCTTCAAAGGATTTTTAATGTGGATTCCATAGAAATTCCAGGTTTGTCCTCCCCTTCCTGCACGCCCTTCATAAAAATCAAAAATTTCGATTCCGGGTGAAAGCCGCTCAAAATAGGCTACAAAGTCTACCACATCTCCCGGATTAACTTCTTTTTTTATGTCTGTCGGGATATCCTTTGCTTTGATCAGCTTAAATTTCACATTTACTTCTCCCGGTTTATAGAGCCTTGTCTCAGGATCGAGCCAGATCTGGTTTGGCTCAGGAACTCTCATCTGAGGTAATTGCTGGCGAAATGGACTGGGAAGCTGCTGGCTTCTAATTGATTCTTTTTCAACAAACTGCATGTAAATGATCGTATACTGATCTGTCAGTTCTACACGCTTGATTTTCACATAATCCGCCGATTGTTCCTCTACTCTCGGGTTTTCAGTTATTTGCCCGAAACTAGCAGTAAGTGAAAGCACAATAGCACAAATAAAGGTCAAAAGCGATTTACAGGTCATGGTTATTCATTGTTAATTTTTGCGAATTAACTTCAAAAACACCGTAGCGCCGGGGATAGTTTGTTAAAAATTGTTAAACCACTTTCAAAGCGGTTTAAAAGGGATAAAAGAAGCCCAAAAATCAGGGTCATAACGCTCCCATGCGTGACAGGCAAAAGGAAGTTTCCGGCCCGTGATCTCAAACGTAGCAGCCGGACTTTTCTCAAAAGAGAATTGTAAAGCTTCCTGCCAGGTTGGAAGTTTCAAAAACAGTTTCATCGGAATCAGTCTCGTTGCTTCCTGAGAAAATAACATATCTTCGTTTCCAAGCCAGGCCGGATAAAACATATTGTAAATTTTCAGATAACGCAGAAAAGCAGGGATCCGGCGAAGTGACAAGCCTCCGTTCAGCACAAAACGGCTGCCGGAAAGCGCACTGGCAAAAATATCCTTTGACGCGTCTGACAACTTATCAAATTCATCCCGATGCAGCGATGGCGCTCCGATGTAGTCATAACCTTTGCGGCACCATTCCGCGAGTTCATCACGGAAAACATAGGCGTCGAGCTGGTAGATCAGGATATATTCGTAATCTGAAAACGACTTATAAAATCCTTCCCAGATCATCAGGCGATTGTACGCATCAATTCCTTTGAAATAATCATCGTCAAAAGAAATGAACTCGATGGAAGGAAATTCCTTTCTCAATTCAGGGAAATCCAGGCTCGCCGGTTTTGCTACTTTTACCGGATAGTCGGACAAAACCGTCATACATTGCCGTAAAGACAATTTTTCAGGCTCGGTTAACGCCAACTTATAAACGGGAATGACGATTGCAACTGACGGATCCTGGCGCACTGATTTCACTGGATAATAGAATTAATTACTCAAACAGATCTCCAAAAACGGGTAACCACCAGTCTTTACTGCTAAAACTGTACTTTCCATTGACAACATCCGTAAATACGGGGATAAAACGTCTCACGCGATTTTTTGGAAGATTTGCCCTCTTGCTGAAATGGTTTTTCGCAGCGCGTAACTTCCGCAACTTATCTTTTGGATAAAGCGGAACCTGTAACAAAAGCAAATAGAGCTTTTCAAGCTTATCGGCCTTCTCCTGCAACGGGATCAGTTTTTCATCGCGATCCCGCGAAAACCGGTCTCTGAACCTCACATATTCAACTTTTGCACCGAAACCAACCTGCTGACTCGCATGAATGCGGTACGACACAAGCGGCTCGTTGATAAATTCGATTTTTTCCTGAAGACTTAAAATCATGGCGATATAAGCATCATGGATAAAATCAGGGACATGGGTTGGGAAAGGCATCAGGGCCGGCAAGGCCGATTTCCTGATGGAAAGCGTCGCTCCCGTCACGACAAATCCTTTAAACAAGATTTCATGCGATCCTCCGTGCATCCATTTATTCTGGGCTGCTTCATTAAACTCAATCTCCTCCCAGATCGTATGACCGGTTGGTTTTGAGTCGTCATCCATAATCATGGCGTCGGAGAAAACGGCATCTATTTCCGGATGCGCGTCAAAATAGGCTATTTGTTTTTTGACTTTATCGTCACGCCAGGCATCATCCTGATCAGAAAAAAAGATTATATCTCCACGGCAAAGTGAAAGGCACTTTTCAAAATTCTTGGTAGATCCCAGATTTTTTTCATTCTGATGAATGAAAACCGGGAAAGGTAATTTTTCGGAAAAAGATCTTAAAACCTGAATGGTGTCATCGGTTGACCCATCATCACACACAACCAGTTCATCAACAGGGACTATCTGATTGGCAATGCTCTCCAACTGCTCCGGCAAAAATTTTGCCCCGTTGTAAGTGCACATGGCCACTGAAATCATATTGTGTATAGAAAATTTGAATTACAAAAACGACGCAAGTTACGAGCCTATTACATTTTTTCCATACTTTTAAACTTGTAACTTATTAAATTGATCTCTTTTCTTCCTGTGTATCAGCGAGAACGAATTTTAGTTTATTTTCTGAAATTCAACGTACTATCTTTAAAGCCTGATGAAAACTGCCATCACATATAAACTAGTTTGATTATACTTGTCAAAAACCGACTACGTACTCCTCTTTAAAAATTTGAGCCATTAACAGTAACCCCAAATGCCAATAGAAGATCAACTGAAAAAGGCAATCATTCAAATGCCGCAAAAAGAAAAGGATAAGTTATTGATTCGCCTTATCACCAAGGACACCACACTCACCGACAAACTGTATTTTGAACTGATTGAAGAATCATCAACCATTACAGAACGGCGGGAATCCATTATGGCTCGCATCGTCAGACTATCCAAACATACGCAGGATACCCCCGGTTGGATTATGATGGACCTCAGAAGTTTGAGCGGAGATATTTCTTATCACGTCAAAGTAACCAAAGACAAAATGGGCGGGCTGGAATTAAATATTTTTCTGCTTAATACTTTTTTAAACCAATACGCAGATAAGCTTCGTGTGTATTCTTCACGATCAGATAAATGTGCTCTGTATATCGCTAAAAAGGCCCTGACGATCATGAATGCGTTGAATAAGCTGGACGATGACTACCGTGTAGACTACAAAAAAGACACAAATCAGATGCTTACACTGGTGCATCAGCTGTGTTCCAAAATGTACGCCAGGCAGTTCAACGTTCCCGAAGAGTGGGAATAAACCCGTTTTTAAATGTTAATCCTGGCATAACAGACTAGTCCATTTTTTTATATTTCTTGTCACCCGAAAAGCAATTTGTCCAATGAACGGCAAAACAACAGCACTACTAATCATTGATACTCAGTTTGATTTCTGCAATCCAAAAGGAACGTTGTATGTCCCTGGTGCAGAAAATGATGTTGAAAGAATAGCGCAGCTTATTGCCAATTTTGGAGAGCATATCAATCAGATTTTTGTAACGCTTGACACACACCGGGTGCTGGATATTGCGCACCCGTTATTCTGGGAAGATCCCAACGGAAATACTGTCGCTCCCTTTACCTTAATTACGTCGTCGGCAGTAAAAGCCGGAAAATGGACTCCTCGTTATGACAAAGAATATGTTTTGTCATATCTGGAAAAACTGGAACACGAGGGAGAATTCAAACATTTTATCTGGCCGGAACATTGCCTGATCGGCTCACGCGGTGCTGCACTGGACGACACGATTCTGGATGCTATACTTGCCTGGACCCATCGTACCGGCACCGATTATAAGGCGATTATAAAAGGCACCAATCCATTAACCGAGCATTTCGGGATATTCCGCGCGCAGGTTCCTATCCCTGCGGATGAAGAAACGGCACTGGATCAAAGTCTGATTTCCGAACTGGAAGCATTTGACGAGATCATCATTGTCGGCGAGGCACGGTCACACTGCGTGGCTACGAGTATCAAACAGATCCTGATTTATGCTCCGGCTCTTGTACAAAAAGTCAAGGTGCTGACCGACTGCATGTCGGACGTGACCGGCTGGGGGCATCTGGCTGATCCTATTTTCAGTGAAGCGGAGGAAAAAGGCATCGTATTCAAAACTTCTAAAGATATATTCACTACATCATGAAATTCTTTTGTCTGCGCCACAGGTCGTACTTCCTGCCTTTTTTTGTTATCTGGGCAATACTTGGAGTCCTTCAGTTTATGTTTTCCCAGAATTTTCTGATCCTCTTCGTCAACAAACACTGGACACCTTTCGCAGACATTTTTTTCAAAAATTTCACCTACGTTGGCGACGGCGCCTTCATTTTAGTTTCCGGATTAACAGCAGCCCTTTTTTCTTATCGTTTGGGTGTAAAGATATTCCTTAGTTATGCCGTTTCGGGCATTTTTGTTCAGTTTTTGAAGCAGATGGTTTTTACCGAAATCTATCGTCCACCGAAAATTCTCGCAGAGATATTGCCACTATTGCATCACGTCGATGGCGTAAAACTTTATCATTTCAATAGCTTTCCCTCAGGGCATACCACTTCCGCATTCGCACTTTTTACCGTTCTCGCACTGGAATGCAAATCGTCTGCGCTGAAACCTCTGCTGCTGATCCCGCCTTTGTTGGTCGCCTATTCACGCATGTACCTTTTGGCCCATTTCCTTGGTGATGTGTATGTGGCCGCTTTTGTAGGGATTCCAATATCGGTGCTCGTTTATTTTTACATGAACCAATATTGGGAAACACAGTCCAATCCCCGACTTAATGGCGGACTCACCAAGTTGTTCTAGTTTACCTTTTCATACCAACATCACGGCATCAACACACTGATTAATGCTTTTAACTGAAACAGGCCGAAAAATTTTTCTTGGTGTATTCGTGTTCTTCGGCTTTTTGTGGGGAATTGGCAATGCGCCGTTATTTGACGAAGACGAAGGTTTTTTTGCAGAAGGCACGAGGGAAATGGCAGTCGGCGGAGATTTCATTTCCACATTTGTAAACCAGGAACAACGCTTTGACAAACCTCCGCTGACCAACTGGCTGCAATATGGCAGCGCACAGTTATTCGGCTGGAACGAGTTTGCCATGCGTCTCCCCTCGTGCCTTGCTTCCGTTGCCTGGATGCTGCTGATTTATCTTTTCACCAAAAAGAAACTCGGTGAAAAGACAGCTTTTTTTGCAACACTGATCGCAGCCTCTTCCTTGCAGATCACCATTGTTGGCAAAGCAGCACTCGCCGACGGGCTTCTGAATATGGCATTAACCGGCGCTATGTTTTCACTGTTTGAAATCATCCATCACTACAACCGAAAATATATCTGGGCCTTTTATGTTTTTACCGGAATCGGTTTTCTGGCCAAAGGACCTATTGCTGTGTTAATTCCGGGCGCTGTTTTTATGATTTATCTCGTGAAATGGAAGTCATGGAACTCCATTCTCCGTTTGTTCAGCCCCATCGGCATTTTGCTTTTTATATTGATTGCAGCGCCTTGGTATATTCTGGAATACCAGCAAAGCGGAGAAGCCTTTATCAGCGGTTTTTTTCTCAATCACAACGTCAATCGCTTTCAAACGGCTTTTGAAGGACATTATGGCGGAATACTGTATTTTGTACCGGTACTTTTGCTGGGGCTGCTTCCTTTTACGGCTATTATTCTCAAATCTCTGAGCAAAATCGGCTACATCTGGTCGAAAAAATGGCTTTCGTTTCTGCTGATCTGGTTTCTGTTTGTCTTTATTCTTTTTTCACTTTCCGGCACCAAGCTGCATCACTACATTATTTACGGTTATTCGCCTTTGTGCGTTCTGGGAGGTTGGTACGCGGCAGGCAATAACCGTTTGCCTGTTGTCTGGCCCGCCTTTGTTCTCCTGATTTTACTGACCGTTATCCCTTTTGCGATCCCACAAGTCATTCCGAAAATAGACGACGCCTATACGCTGGATGTCCTGCAAGGTGTCTCTGCCGAATTTGACAATTACTACACCGCTTACATGGCGGCCCTGCTTGTTATCCTTGTTATAGTCTGGGTAAAAAAAGATTGGGACAATCAATGGCGCATGGGGATCACGGGGTTTGTCATTTTATTTACGATCAATATTTTATGGATGCCCCGGTTGGGTGCCTTGCTTCAGGAGCCGGTAAAAGAAGCCGCGCTGACCGCTAAAAAACGTGGGCATAAAAATGTCGTGATATTCAATCATTATAATCCCAGCTTTCATTTTTATTCCGGGCTATACGCCGAAGAACGCGAACCCCTTGCCGGTGAAATCGTTTTTGCCAGAAAACACCGTTTGAAAGATTTTACGGTACAGGAAGTGTTTTACGACAAGTACGGAATAACCCTGGCGAAAATTGCGGAACAAGCAAAATGATACTTACAGTATCAAAATAGCATAATTAATTGTCACAATTTTTTTGATGTCCACCCATCTGTGTTAGGAAAGGCAAACTAATTCAACGATTTTTGGGTTAATCTTAAGATCGGGGTATTCAAAAACCCTCGCTAATCGACCTGATTTTCTATGATGCAATTACCTGTGACCCGGATTGATGCTTCTCAATTTGACGAATTAGATCCGAGAAAATATATTCTGATTAAAGGTGCACGTGTCAATAACCTGAAAAGCGTTGACGTGGCCATTCCAAGAAATAAGCTGGTAGTCATTACCGGGCTTTCAGGTTCCGGGAAGTCTTCGCTTGCCTTTGACACATTGTTCGCTGAGGGCCAGCGGATGTACGTGGAAAGTCTGAGCAGTTATGCGCGCCAGTTTTTGGGTCGTATGGAAAAACCTGAGGTTGAATACATCAAGGGAATTTCTCCTGCCATTGCCATTGAGCAAAAAGTAAATACGCGAAATCCCCGTTCTACCGTGGGCACTTCGACCGAGATTTATGATTATCTCAAACTTCTTTTCGCTCGGATAGGCCATACCTATTCCCCGGTTTCGGGAGAACTCGTAAGAAAAGATTCCGTTACGGATGTTGTAAATTACATGCTCGATCAGGACGAAGGTACCCGTGTTTTGATCATGACACCTTTGCTCGTTCGCGATGGCCGATCAATAGCTGATGAACTGACGATACTGCTTTCAAAAGGTTATAACCGGATCATGATTAACGATGAGACGGCTTACATCGAGGAAGTATTGGAAAAACCGGAGGCATTTCCGCTTGAAGGAAAAGATATTTTTATCCTGATCGACCGTGCTTCGGTCCGCAAGGATGATGAAGACACCCAATACCGCCTTTCCGATTCTGTCCAAACAGCCTTTTTTGAAGGAGAAGGCGCCTGTTATGTTCAGGTTGTCGGTGGGGAGCAAAGAATATTTTCGGATAAGTTTGAACTCGACGGTATCGTTTTTGAAGAACCGACTGTCAATCTTTTCAGCTTCAAC
The DNA here is from genome assembly GCF_024220585.1 of Dyadobacter diqingensis. Classification (GTDB taxonomy): domain Bacteria; phylum Bacteroidota; class Bacteroidia; order Cytophagales; family Spirosomataceae; genus Dyadobacter; species Dyadobacter diqingensis. The sequence goes on along the minus strand of NZ_JAMXKF010000003.1, from coordinate 62,070 downwards.
AATCCTTTTGGGGCTTGTAAGCGTTGCGAAGGTTTTGGTAAAGTGCTGGGGATAGACCCCGAATTGGTTATTCCTGATAAAAATCTTTCGGTTTACGACGGTGCTATTGCTCCGTGGCGCACAGAAAAGATGAGCGAATGGCTGGTACCACTGGTACGCAATGGGATCAAATTTGACTTCCCTATTCACAGACCTTATAAAGATTTAACGGCTCAGCAAAAAGAATTACTCTGGACTGGTAATGAGTATTTCCAGGGGATCAATGATTTTGTTGCCGAGCTTGAATCACAAACACATAAAATTCAGTACCGTGTTATGCTCTCGCGTTTCCGCGGACGCACGACCTGCCCGGATTGCCGTGGTTCCAGACTGAGAAAAGATGCTTCTTATGTTAAAGTAGGCGGTGCTTCCATTACAGATCTCGTGCTGATGCCGATTAAGGATGTAATTACTTTCTTTAATTCGGTGGATATTAGTGAGCATGACAGAAGTATTGCCAGAAGGATTCTGACGGAAATTGAAACCCGTCTGGATTATATGAACCGTGTCGGTTTGGGTTATCTTACGTTAAATCGTCTGACAAATTCACTTTCGGGCGGAGAATTCCAGCGGATCAAGCTCGCCACTTCACTCGGCAGCGCTTTGGTGGGTTCTATGTACATTCTGGATGAACCAAGTATTGGTTTGCATCCGAGAGATACGCAAAGACTGGTCGGTGTGCTCGAATCACTTCGTGATTTGGGTAATACGGTGATCGTGGTGGAACATGAAGAAGAGGTCATGCATGCCGCAGATCAGATCATCGATATTGGCCCCGAGGCTGGTACCGGGGGAGGAAATCTCGTTTTTCAGGGAAATTGGGAGGAAATCAGGGAACTGAAAGCCAACGGAGAGGTGAGCGGAATGCAGTCGCACACGCTTGATTTTCTGTTGGGTGAAGATTCTATTCCGGTTCCTCCGGTCCGGAGAAAAACTTTACATTTCCTTGAAATCAAGGGGGCACGCGAGAATAATCTCAAAGATCTGGACGTAAAAATTCCACTGAATAACCTTACCGTCGTTACCGGTGTAAGCGGTTCCGGAAAATCGACTTTGATCCGAAAAATTTTATACCCGGCTCTCATGCGCCTCAAAGGCGAGTTCAGTGAAGAAGTTGGGAAATTCAACGAATTATCAGGAAGTGTCGACCGGATTGAGTCGATTGAAATGATTGACCAAAATCCGATTGGAAAGTCATCCCGCTCCAACCCTGTAACCTATATCAAAGCTTACGACCATATCCGTCAGATGATGTCGGATTTGCCGCTGTCGAAAGCACGGGGTTATAAACCTTCTCATTTCTCATTCAATGTCGATGGCGGACGCTGTGAAATCTGTCAGGGAGAAGGACAGGTGAAGGTTGAAATGCAGTTTATGGCTGATATTTACCTGACTTGTGAAGGTTGTAACGGAAAACGTTTCAAACAGGAAATTCAGGAAGTACAGTATGAAGGAAAAAATGTTTCGGACATTCTGGATCTGACGGTTGATGAAGCCATTGCTTTTTTCAAAAAATCAGAACCAAAACTGGCCGATAAATTGATGCCTTTGCAAGAAGTTGGGCTGGGTTATGTGGGTCTGGGGCAATCATCCAATACACTGTCCGGCGGAGAGGCGCAGCGTGTGAAGTTAGCGTCGTTTCTCGGCAAAGGCTCTTCGCATAAGGGTAAAACCCTGTTCATTTTTGATGAGCCTACAACGGGTCTGCATTTTCATGATATCAAGAAATTACTGAAAGCAATTAACGCGCTGGTTGATCAGGGCGACAGCGTGATCATCATCGAGCACAACATGGAGGTCATTAAATGCGCCGACTGGATTCTGGATCTGGGACCGGAGGGGGGCGAAGGCGGTGGTTATCTCACTTTTGCCGGAACACCCGAGGACATGGCCAAAATCGAGGGAAACTATACCGCTGATTTTCTGAAAGATAAGATCTGAATTCAGCGCATTTAAGAATTTTAGTTGAAGTTGGAATAAAAATTGGAATTGCGAAATAAGTCACATAGATTTATGACACAATTCCATTTTTTATTGTCAGGATACGATGGAAACTAAGATGTTTAACGATAGAGCGGCACCTTATGGAGCAGTGCCCGCTTCTGATTTTGCAGTCATTAAAGCTTCCCGCGAAGGTGTTGACCGTTCTTTGGTTGACACGGTGTCCAATATGGTAAAACTCACCGATAACGAAATGGCTTACCTTCTGGGTATGACGCCACGAAACCTTCACCGGATTCCGGATGACAAACGTTTAGGAACAGATGCTTCCGAAAGGCTGCTCTTACTGAAAAATGTTTTGATCCATGCCCTGGATACTTTTGAAGGTAAAGAAACGATTGTGCGCAACTGGCTGAGAACGCCTCTCAGTGAACTGAACGATCAGAGTCCGTTGCAAATGATGGATACCATCACCGGGTTTTCATTGGTTGATGACGTTTTAGGTCGCTTAGATTACGGCTTGCCCGCCTGACAATTTCATGCCGACTGTCTACCGTATTATCCGGGAAAAATTTCGTGACCAATCCTTATCTGCTGAAGGGAGTCGTTTATTCGGTGCACGCTGGAACCCGAAAGGAACCGGGATTCTGTATACCACCTCAACACCGGAATTGGGACTGGTGGAAACACTGGCACATGCTCCCGGCGTTCGGTATGAGGATCTGCCCGTTTATTGGCTTTCAACAATAGAAATTCCGGATAACATCAGATTTTATGCAAGAGAAGATATGCCTCCGTTTTGGCAGGATAAAAATTATGAAAGAACACAGCACTGGCTGGATAGTTGGCTAAAAAAACCTAATGTTCTGGCCATTGCGCTGCCTTCGGTTATTGTTCCTTTTTCTCATAACATTCTTTTACATCCTCAACATCAGCTGTATAAACTAATTCGTTTGGTTCAACAGGAAAAAATTCCGATTGACCGGCGTCTCTGGCGTGTAAACGATTAAAAATAATTTTTCGCATTGATTTAAAATTTTGATGGCGAGATAGCCCAAAGCCTTTAAAAATAGTACTTATCTTAAAGTAAAGGCATCACTTTTCTGGCTTATTGAAGCAATAACAAACATTGAAATCATGAAATTATATAAAACCGAACACGGTATAATTCTTGAAAAGGAAGATCTCTTTTATCGTTTGCCGGAAACGGACTGGGATATCGTCGTAAACCGCGATGACCTGCACGAATGGCTGACCCTGCAAACGGAAACCTTGATTTCCTTAACTTTTACGGACGAATTCCCGATGCCGGAAGTACTCGCGCCTATCGGTACCCAGGAAGTATGGGCCTCAGGCGTGACTTACACACGCAGCAAGGAAGCGCGAATGGAGGAATCAGAAAAAGCAGGTGGCGGTAGTTTTTACGACCGCGTTTACGATGCCGAACGGCCCGAGCTTTTCTTCAAGTCTACGGCCTGGCGTGTGATTGGCAACCATGGAACCGTACGCATCAGAAGAGACTCTACCTGGGACGTCCCTGAACCGGAATTGACTTTGTTCGCCTCAGCATCCGGAACGTTGGTTGGCTATACCATTGGTAACGACATGAGCTCAAGAAGTATCGAAGGTGAAAACCCGCTGTATCTTCCGCAGGCAAAATCTTACACAGGAAGTGCTGCGCTGGGCCCTTGTCTGTATATCCCGACAGAACCTTTGTCGCCGGATACCGTCATTGACCTGTCGATTGTCCGGGGAAGTGAAGAAGTTTTTAACGGAGAAATCACGCTGTCGCAGATGAAACGCAAGGCAGATGAACTGCTTCGCTTTCTGTTCCGTGAATTGTCTTTCCCTGTTGGCTGCTATCTGATGACCGGTACCGGCATTATTCCTCCATCCGATTTTACACTTAAGGTGGGTGATGTGGTACATATCACCATTGAACCGATCGGTACGCTGACCAATACCGTTGGTTGATATTGTTATAAAAAAGCAGGTATGATCCGAAAATCATACCTGCTGACCTTAATACACAATTTTATATAACGATCTGAAAACAACTTTTATGATTTAGCCAGGGATGGAGATCCGATGAAGGCATAAATCACTTCTTTAATCAAACCTGCGAGTTTAGTCGCGATAGAGTTATTTCTTTCACAGTTTTCTTCACGCTCGAAAATAGATGCCGGTGCTTCTTCAAGAATTCTTTCATTAAGCGTCACCATTCTGCCCATTTTCGTAGCCAGATCCTTCGTATAGGAAATAGCCGATTCTCCTGTCAATTGTATCACAGCTGATTTGTTGATCACCGTTTTGGCAGGAGCGTGTTTACTTACGTGTTCCTTTACCGAACGAAATTCCTTTCCGGCCTGAAGCTTTTTGTGTGCAACAAACATATTATGAGAATATCCGGTTGCACTTGCCTGAAGGCTAAAAAGGACAAGTACGATAAATAATTTTATAGTTTTCATGGCTCTGTTATTTCAGTCGTTTACAAAAAAGGTGCTTTTGAAATCTTTGTAACTAATTGACAGTACAAATATATATGTTTTCTAAGGTACATTGCAATACATAGTACCTTGTTTTTAACATTTTTTTTAAATATTTTTTTCAAACATGCTTATTTTACTCAATGAACGGTCGGTCAGACGGTTGAGAGATGGAAAATTAGTAAGAAAGGTTGCACGGGTAAATAAAAAAATGCCGAACCGCAGGAATTAATATACCAACTGTACAAAAAAGAGGATCAAGCAAAAATGCAGTTTCCCTTAAAACGCAAAAAACCGGCCCAAAGCACTTCCGCCCGGAACCGGTATTCATGTTATTTCTTTAATGTAATTTTCAGAAGGATTTCATTATTCCGAAACCGGAGCCACTTTGACCTTATCGTTACTGAAATACTCTTTCAACTTCAAAAAGTAAGATTCGAAAAAGTAATAACTCAGTGATGCAATGACGTAGGTAAACACCAGGCTTCCGAGCAGGTTGACCGCCCAGTATTTTGTAATGAAAAAGATCTCGAAAAGTTTGAAACAAAAAGGGTGAAAAACGTATAACCCATAGCTTACCTTTCCTGTGTAAATAAGCGGCGTCTGCGTCAAGATTTTTTTTAGCCAGTTGCCTTCCTGCAAGCAGATCACAAAGCCGATAAGGCTGCAAAAAGAAATGGACGTTTGTAGAAAACTCAGCGAATCAACAATGGAAGGACCAACAAACCGGTTCAAAACCCAAACCATATTAACCGGTATCAGCAGCAACAGAAAATATATAGCATTCCTGCGTTTTACAAATCCGTGGTATTCAAGGAGCGCCAGAATCGCGCCGATTGCCAGATCATCCATTCTCGTGAAAGTGAAATGATGGATAAGCGGGTAATGGCGGCTCAGGTAAATCCTGAGAATAAATGATGTGACGATGATAACGCTAATCCAGAAACTTATCGCACGTTCTCTTAAATAATAAATCAAAAACGGCCAGACCAGATAAAAATGCTCTTCCACGGCCAATGACCAGAATTGCCCCGGCCCTTCCGATTTCCAGCCAAACGTGGTTGAAAAATCCTGAAGATAGATCCAGTAATAAATTTGCAGGCCAAATTCAGGAATGGAGCCGCCGAAAAATAATGGCGTCAGATAATAGATAACCAGAAACAGATAATACAGTGGGAATATCCGGAGCGACCTTCTGACAAAAAAGTTGTAGAAATAATTTTTACTTTCTCTGGTCGATAACAAAATCCGGGTGATCAGGAAGCCGGATAAAACAAAAAAAAGGGTTACCCCCGTTTCACCTTTAAGCGCAAGTCGTTTAAGAAATTGAAAAATGCTTCCGTCTGTTTCAAAATCAGAAAAAAAGTGGAAAAACATTACCATCAAAATGGCAATTGCCCTAACTCCATCCAGTTCTGTATAATAGCTTAGTTTACTTTTTTTGTCACCTGAAACCATTAATGTTTAAAAATTAACGTAAACAATTTAAATGAAGCGCGGGTCGATGGATCTTACTATTTTTCAAGCCGCAGCATCCGGAAGAATGTCTGCGGCTTGAAGGTATTTTATTTCTCTCTGAAGAAAATGGTGATCGGTACACCGGCGAAATCAAAGTTTTCACGCATTCTGTTTTCCAGATAGCGCAAATACGGATCTTTCACATGTTTTGGATTACTGCTGAAAAACACAAAAGTCGGTGAAGGCGTCGGCAGCTGGATCATATACTTGATATTGATATACTTTCCTCTGTGTGCCGGCGGCGGGTATTTTTCAATTTCAGCCTGCATCACATCATTCAGTTTTGAAGTGCTGATTTTCTTGGTTTTGTTTTTATAAACCTGCATCGCCATTTCCATCACCTGGTGAATACGTTGTTTTTCAACAACGGATGCAAAAATGATCGGCATGTAGTTCATCGGTGCAAGTTTTTCCAACAGCTGCTTTTTGAACGTATCGGCTGTTTTGGAATCTTTTTCAACAAGATCCCACTTGTTCACCATGATCACAATCCCTTTTTTCGCTCTGTCAGCCTGACCGATGATGGTGATATCCTGCCCTTCCAATCCCAATGTCGCGTCCAAAAGAATGATACAAACATCAGATTCTTCCATGGCTTTGATCGAACGAAGCGTCGAATAATATTCGATATCTTCATTCACACGGGATTTACGACGCAAACCAGCGGTGTCCGTCAGGATAAACTCCATTCCGAAAGCATTGTAATGCGTGTGGATGGCGTCACGTGTAGTTCCGGCGATGTCCGTTACAATACTGCGGTCAGTTCCTGTCAAAACGTTCAGGAAAGATGATTTCCCAACATTTGGACGGCCCATAATCGCAATACGCGGAATACCCGCTTCCGGATCTTCAATACCAGGTGTTTCAAAATGTTTGATTACCTCATCCAGCAAATCACCCGTTCCAAAACCTGTTTGGGCGGAAATCGGATAAATATGGTCGCCCATACCCAGTTCATAGAACTCCGCTGCTGACTGGTAACGATCTGTCGTTTCAGCCTTATTGGCAACCAGATAAACCGGTTTGTTGAAACGGCGCAATACATTTGCAAAATCTTTATCAAGATCGGTAAGTCCTGTCATGGTATCCACCATAAACAAAACCACGGTTGATTCTTCGATTGCAAGTTCAACCTGATCCCGGATTGCTCCTTCAAAAATATCCTCTGACCCTACTACATATCCTCCCGTATCGATCACGGTAAAATACTGGTCCGTCCATTCACCATAGCCATAGTGACGATCGCGTGTAACGCCGCTCTGGTTATCCATGATGGCCTTGCGGCTCTCGATCAGACGGTTAAAAAGTGTAGATTTACCCACGTTTGGGCGCCCTACTATTGATATAACATTTGCCATTTTTATTTTTCTAATCCCTGGCCGCAAGTTTTGACCAGAAACCCATTTTATTTTTATCTTAATGATAGAACCCTGACTGTCAGGATCTGAATGACGGATTGAGAATGACGTTCCTTACTCTTCATATCCAAACTGACGAAGCTTATTTTCTTTGCTTCTCCAATCCGGTTCTACTTTTACGTGTTGTTCAAGGAAAACTTTTTTGCCAAAAAATTCTTCCATGTCCTTGCGTGCCTCGCTGCCGATTTTTTTCAGCATCACGCCTTTTTCCCCGATGATAATCCCCTTTTGGCTTTTACGCTCAACAAGAATCTCGGCCCGGATCACAATCATATCGTCGCGTTCCTTAAATTCTGAAATAACCACCTCGCTGCTGTATGGAATTTCCTGGCGGTAGTTCAGAAATATTTTTTCGCGAACGATTTCCGAAGCAAAGAAACGTTCAGGTTTATCGGTTAGTTCATCTTCATCGAAGTATGGTGGATGAAATGGTAACCGGGTAATGATTGCATCAAACAAAGTCTGTACGTTAGCATTCAACAACGCAGAAATCGGAATAATTGCAGCAGGCTGAATTTCCTTTTCCCACTCTTCTGTTTTACGCTTCAGTTCTTCCTCGTTTGATAAGTCAATTTTATTCAGCACCAAAATAATCGGTGCCGTTGTTCTCTGAAGCAAAGGTATTACTTCATGGTCTGCTGCTTTTTCTCCAACTTCGGTAACAAACAACACCACATCCGCGTCTTCCAGAGAGCCTTTTACAAAGGTCATCATGGAATCGTGCAATTTATACGCGGGTTTTACAACACCCGGCGTGTCAGAATAAACAAGCTGAAAAGGAATTCCTTCATGTTTTCCATTCAGGATCCCCATAATACGGTGACGCGTTGTTTGTGCTTTTGAAGTGATGATCGACATCTTCTCTCCCACCAGCACGTTCATCAGAGTGGATTTACCTACGTTAGGTTTACCTATAATGCTCACAAATCCGGCACGAAAGTCGCGGAGAGCAATTGGATTTTCTATATTTTCGTTCATAAGATTTTTATTGTATTTCGTTGATTCAGAAGTAATCTCAGTTCTAACAACAACGAAACTATTAAGGTGTTACAGTCAGCTTATCGTCCAGCATACGGTTAATATATTGCTGTGCAAAAGCCTTCACCTGTAATTCCATTGGGCCTTGTATGGCGGGTAATTTATCCTTTAAATTATTTTTCAAGAGCTTATCTTCCTGATAATTATACAAACCTACGGTTTTCTGGCCATCAAATTGCAATATATATGGACCATTGAACCATTGATATACACCATCGTAGTTTACCGCGAAGTTAATCGGCGGCTTTTTGAAGATATTTTTGCCGAATGCAAAATAGGGTTTATCGTAGTTGAGATAACTCAAAACGGAAGGCATAATATCGATTTGCTGCACCAGTGTGGAGGTATCGCGACCCGCCAGTGTGCTGTCGCCCGGCGCATAAAAAAGGATCGGGATCGAGAAATTACCAGCCGAAGTCTGATATTCGGGGTAATGTGCAAATGTTGCCGCATGATCTGCGGTGATGATAAACAAGGTATTTTTATACCAGGGCATCGTTTTCGCTTTGGCAAAAAACTTTTTCAGCGCAAAATCCGAATAACCCATAGTCTGGTAAACAGGCAGCGGACCTTTCGGGAATTTTCCTTCATAACGTTGCGGCACCTTATAGGGATCGTGAGACGATACCGTAAACAACGTGCTCATAAAAGGCTCTTTGAAAGTCCCCATTTTATTTGCCCAGAACTGTAAAAATTCCTCATCCCAAATTCCCCAGATTCCATCGTAGTCTGCGTCGTTGTTGTATTCCGTTTTGCCATAATATTTTTCCACACCGATCAGATTAACAAAAGCCTGAAAACCCATCGACCCGTTTGGAGCTCCGTGGAAGAAAGAGGTGGAATAACCTTTTGTTTTTAATATTTCCGGGAAACTTGGCAGTTTGTTATCCGTATAACGCATCGTCACAAATGGCTCTTTGATACCCGGAATACTTGTCAAAACAGACGGAATCGCCTCGATCGACTTGGCACCATTCGCAAAAGAATACCAGTTCACCTTGCTGTGCTGCATCAGCGAGTCAATAAAAGGTGTGTAACCCTTGTACGTTCCGTTTTCAAGATGCCGGTTATAACCACCCACCATCTCCTTTCCGAAACTTTCCCAGATCAGGATCACAACATTCATCGGCTTGAAAGGTGGCTGGCCGGCCTCAGGGGTATGCACGGGATTGAAAATTTTATCGGCATCAGCATATCCCGCAAAATATTTGGCACGTTCATAATCGCTTCGACGGATCGTTTTGTAAATGCAGAACGGCGTATTGAGGACAAGGAACATTTCCTTGGGCTTTTGCACGTATTCACCGGCATTACTCAGCGTGATCGGCCGGATGCTATGGGCAAAACCTCCGCGCACTCCTCCGATGAAGAGGTAAACAATTGCACCCATCCATGCTGCATGCACGAGAAAAAATCCCCACCAGGGTAGTTCCGGACGGTTACCAACGCGGATAATTTTTGTGATTTTAACGAGCGAAACGACCAGCAGAATCCATATCACGGCAACATACCAGTACCTCACAATAAATCCACCGAACAGCGTACCCATGTTATCCTGATTCGAAAATTCTTTCAGGATCGACCAGGTTGTCCGTTTGATCGTAAAACGATAATAGATAAAATCCATACAGTTTGCCGAAAGGGCAATGCTGTTGGTGATGATAAAAAGATAGTCCAGGAATTTCTGATAACCCTTCCGGTATTTGAACGTGAAGGGTACGCACATTAAAAAAATGAAGAGAATATTGGTGTAAAAAACGGCGACGATATCAAATTTTATCCCGCCACCCATCAAACGCAAAGCATGCGCAAAAGAAATTTCAGGAAAAAAAACGGCGTTGAATGAATAAAATAAAATGCGGCAAACCATGAACAAAATCATGATCCAAAGTATCCTAAACAGCAGTACAACGTGAATACGCCCCCTTAACGCGGCAGGTGACAAAGAAAAATTCATATATAATCGGCAGATGTCAGAAGGTCGATGAAAATATTTTTTTGAAATTTTTTACAAAAATAGTTGTTTTTATTGAAACATTAGTCGTATGTTTGCACTCCAATTCAACGACACCGCGGGATGGAGCAGTTGGTAGCTCGTTGGGCTCATAACCCAAAGGTCGCTGGTTCGAGTCCAGCTCCCGCTACAAGAAAGAGGTCACTATCGAAAGATGGTGGCCTTTTTGCGTTTCCGGGCTGATCCAAATTATTTTGCGCAAAAGTCTCGCTCCGTAGGAGCATCCTGTTTATAGCCGGATCACAAAACTCATTTTCCCCGGCTCCATCGGAGCCTCCCTGCAAGGAAAATCCAGATCAGAAAACTCCTAAAGGAGTTACGGAACAAACATGCATCACTCTTCTATAAACAGGATGCTCCTACGGAACGGTGACGTTCGAAGAATTAAAATTTTACTCAAATCAAAAAAATCCAAAGAACCATAAGCTGCGGATGCATATCTCAAATGCGCTGACTCGCCTGGGCGGGTACACAAATACAAAAGGCTGCCATTTACAGCGGCAGCCTCCATATAAAACATTATATTCTTTATCTCAATCCTCAATCAAATCCCTAAGCACCACCGAGGCACAAGTAGCGCCAAAAGTTGCCGGCAAATAGGACATCGTGCCGTATGCCGACTTTTTATAGTTACTGCCGTCTGTCAGCATCAGCGATTCTTTCAGTTGCTCTTCCGTTGAAAAAACGGCTTTGATACCTTTATAAATCCCCTCTCTTTTCAGATTTTTTCTGATCTGCTGGGCGAAATTACAATTGTAGGTTTTAGAAATATCAACAACCTTTAACATTGTAGGGTCCATCCTGCCTCCCGCACCCATCGAACTGACGATGCGCATCTTCCGCTGAAACGCCTCTTTTAAAAATGTAATTTTCGGCGTTACACTATCGATCGCATCGACGATATAGTCATAAGGATGCGCGGAAAGAATCTCTGCCACCGCATCCGGATTGATAAATGTTTTAATCACATGCAGTGTCAATTCAGGGTTGATCGCTTTCAGACGTTCAGCCATGATATCCGCCTTACTTACGCCATGATTGGTTGAAAGCGCTGGCAATTGCCTGTTTCTGTTACTTGGATCGACCGTATCTCCATCTACGATGGTCATCGTACCGACGCCGCCCCGGCAAATAAACTCTGCGGCAAAAGACCCTACGCCTCCCAAACCAATAACCAAAACATGCGCTTTGCTCAGTCTGACTAATTTTTCTCTTCCAATTAACAATTCGGTTCGGGACAGCCAGGCGAAATCTTCCATCATCGGTCAAATACGTTTAAAAAATTTTTTTCGAGCTGCAAAAGAATCTCTTTTTCAGAAATATTCTTAATCCGGGACGCTGATTTATAAATTTCTTTGATGTCAACATCGGCATCATCGGTTTCCAGAAAAACCTGTTCCAGAGGAGTGGATTTAAAAGTATGAAGCGTTGCCTCGTTAATACCCAACAACGATTTTCCGAACGACAAGTAGAAACCACGGTCAATAACCGGCTGAATAATGGAAAGCTTATTATTGATTCCATGGAAAATCACCGGCACCTGTACACCTTTCAGCTGTACCAACACCTCATTATGTGCTTTCACGCAGTGAATGATCATTGGTTTTCCCAACGCATGCGCCAGGGTTATCTGCTTTCGAAAAGCTTCCAGCTGCAAAGCCCAGTCGGTAGCACAAAGTTTATCCAGTCCGCATTCACCGATCGCTAACACTTCCGGCCTGTCTGCGTTATAGGTCAGACTTGCAAGCTCCTTTTCCAGATTACCCGCATCCAGATACCACGGATGCAGCCCCATGCTCACTTTTTTCCCTTTAATATCCTGATCAAAGTTTTTATACAAATTTTCAATAAATAACACGCCGTCACTTTCAACATGCGGATGTGTGTGAACATTATAATACATGGATGTACGGCTTGTTAGGCAAGATTTATGAGAAATAACAATCAGGTTCAAGTTATCCAAAATCTTGAAGTGACTGACAATCCCGATTAAAATTATCAGGTGATTAAGTCCCAAAACCGGCCTGCTGCTCTCGGTCTTTCGAGCAAACGGAAACCGATTCTTAAAATATTTGTCTTATTTTTGGCCTATCTGCTAGATCATAATTGCCGAGTCTCAACAAATATGCTTTACTCTACCTGGTTTGAAAATCCCGACAATAAGCTGAAATTAATCATCGTCGCTTTTGTCGTTCTGCTATTACCATTTCTTCTGCTTTCGTTTTTTGTTTTCCCAACGACCGACGACTATTGTCACGCGCTTGGTGTGATCGACATGGGTTACTGGGGATATCAGGAGCATTACTGGAAAACCTGGTCGGGGCGATATATCGGGACCATCATTTCTGCCACACAGCCCCTTTCATATGGTTCGTATCTGGGTTATAAAATTGCCCCGATTATACTGATTTGCCTTTATGCACACGCCATGTGGGTTTTCGTGAAAGCCATTACACTCAACAAACTGGTTACCTGGCAAACAGCTCTTATTACCTTTCTGCTGGTATTCGTGCTTATCGCCGAGCTGCCAATAGTCTCAGGTTATTTTTACTGGTATACCGGTTATTACTACACCCTGGCGGATATCGGAACGCTCTATTTGTTCGCTTATCTGTTCAGAAATTATACAGCACTCGGCACAAAACATATCGTATTGATATGTATTTCGATGATCATTCTGGTCGGGACCAACGAATATACCCTTGTGTGGCTGGTTGCTTTGACCGGTGCTTTATTTTTCTTTGGCTCACTCGCTAAAAAGAAAATTCAGTTCCCGGCATTGATCATGTTTCTGGTAGCCCTGGCCTTTGGCGTATTGTCAATAACCGCTCCGGGAAACGCCGTACGGGCAGAATCAGGGTTATATCCGACACCTTTGAAATTCAATCTGGTTTATTCCATCCAGCATAGCCTGATCACGGGAGTGTCCAATTTTTCAAAAATGGCGCCTTCCCTTTGCGTTTTGGCACTGGTACTTATTCCTTTTGCCGCACAGCTTTATCACAAAAGAGAAAAAAGTGAGTTCCGGTTTCTATCTGTTCACCCGATCATTTCTTTAATTGTTTTCTTTGGCTGTCTTTTTCTGACTTATTTTCCGACCTACTGGTCCATTGCCGGTCCGCCAAACTTACGCGGACAATGTGTGATCACTTTCTGGACACTCATCGGTTTCAGTTATAATGTATTTGTGATTACTTTCTGGGCTATTGAAAAATATAACTCGAAAGTAATTACCCGCTTTGGTCTGCTTGGATGGGTGATCGCCTTGTATTTTGTCACCATTTACACAAGCAACTTTAATTACAGATCTGCCTGGTCGGATGTACTCACGGGCCGTGCTGCGCGTTTTTATAAAGAAATGGAAGCCCGTACCCAGCAGGTTTACGACACGCCGGAACATTCGGTTTATGTGCCTAAACTGAAAAATATCCCGTATTCTATTTTGATCATTACCGAAGCTCCTGACCCGGCCTGGGGATCAGTAGAATATAACAACGGCTGTGCCGAATGGTACTTCAAAAAGAAATTTTTCTTAAAAGAATAACAAACCTTTAGTCCACTGGCGCATCAGAAAGAGGCCTGAAAATTCTATAAATTTCATAGTACCTGCATGTTATAATTAAAAAAATAATTCAGGTCTTGTCTTAATTAGAAAATTTATTTACCTTTGCAAGCCAAAATTACGGGTAGAAGAGATTTATAGCGCAATAATTTGATAATGAGATGAAACGTACCTATCAACCATCGAATCGCAAGAGGAGAAATAAGCACGGATTCCGTGAAAGAATGTCTTCGGCTAATGGCCGGAAAGTTGTAACGGCCCGTCGCAAGAAAGGTCGTTGGAAACTAACTGTTTCAGACGAAAAACGTCATAAGCAATAATCAAGGTTTGAAAGTTTGAGTAGGGTAATACCTGGTTGGTAGTACCAAATCGTAGACACCTTGTCTTTAATCGTGTATTAAGTTCGATTAATTCTCAAACTTAATACACGTTTTTTTTCTACAAGAACTTGAAACAAACATTTGGTAAAAATGAGCGTTTGTGTAGCCCACGAGTAATCGGACGGCTTTTTCAAAGGGGTAGTGCGGATGTACATACGTTCTACCTCTTTCCTTTTCGGGTATTGTATATCTATGATTCCGAAACTCCTCCCCCATTTCCACAGCTTTTATTTTCGGTTTCCAAACGGCAATTTAAAAAGGCCGTCGACAGAAATCTCGTAAAAAGACGCTGCCGCGAAGCCTATCGCCTCAACAAGGCTGCATTACTTTCTCTTCCTGCTGAATCACGACCTGCTTACATTGCTTTTTTGTATATTGCGAAAGAAATATCAACTTTTGACGTTATTGAAACGGCCATGAAGCAATCGGTAAATCGTTTGCTGAAATTGCCTTCCGCTCTCCGGAAAAATCAAAGTCAATGATTTACGACCATAGATGAAAAAGTATCTTCGTTCAATCTTAATTGCTACCCCGGTGATCGCCGGACTGGCATTTGTGTCTTTCAAGCAGGACGACCGTCTGTTTGAAATTGCGCGCAATCTGGATATTTATGCCACGCTTTTTAAAGAGCTGAACGCATACTATGTCGACGAAATCAATCCTAATCAGCTGATTAAAACCAGTATAGACGGTATGTTGCGATCGCTGGATCCCTACACCGTTTATTACGCGGAAGATGATATCGAGGATTACATGACGATGACTACCGGAAAATATAACGGTATCGGCGCTATGGTTAACTCTTCGGAGGGGAAACATACCGTCATGATGGTTTATGAAGATACACCGGCCCAAAAAGCAGGTTTGCAGCTTGGCGACGAAATCACAAAAATTAACGGTGTTGATCTTTCAACGCGCGAAGATTTTGACTCCGGAAAGTTATTAAAAGGACAAACACAAACCAGTGTTACCCTGACAATCAAACGTTACGGACACACCAAGCCTTTGGAAATCACCCTGAACCGTGATATCGTGAAGGTGACGAATGTTCCGTATTATGGCATGATCAGTGAGGATGTCGGTTATATTGATCTTAAAGATTTTACTGCAACCGCTTCACGTGAGGTAAAAACCGCTTTTCAGGAATTGAAGGGCAAAGGAATGAAACACCTCGTGCTGGACCTTCGTGATAATCCGGGTGGTCTGCTGAATATGGCGATTGAAATTTCCAATATTTTTATTCCGAATGGAGAAGAAGTTGTTTCTACAAAAGGCAAGGTAAGTGAATGGAATAAGTCATACACCGCCTACAACCCAGCTTTGGATACCGAAATTCCTATTGCGGTTTTGACAAACAACCGTAGTGCTTCCGCAGCAGAAATCGTTTCGGGCGTTATTCAGGATTACGACCGTGGCGTATTGATCGGACAGCGGACTTATGGAAAAGGTCTGGTTCAAACGACACGTGATCTTTCATATAACACCAAAATGAAGATCACAACGGCAAAATATTACATTCCAAGCGGTCGCTGTATTCAGGCTATTGATTATGGCCACAGGAACGAAGACGGCAGTGTTGGGAAGATACCGGATTCACTGATGACAGCTTTTAAAACACGTAATGGCCGTGTGGTTTATGACGGCGGCGGAATTTTGCCTGATATCGTTACCGAAAAAGAAACATTTTCGCCTCTGGCTACTTCTCTTGCGCGGAACCGGTTGTTCTTTGACTATGCCATCAAATACCATTTTGAACACCAGACCATCAAACCAGCCAAGGAATTCCACCTGACAGATGCTGAATATGGTGATTTTGTGAAATGGCTGAATAACAAAGAATACGATTACACCACTCAGGTTGAGAAAGACCTGAACAATCTGGAAGCTTCTGCGAAAAAAGAGAAATCGATTGACGTCATCCAGGATCAGCTGAAAGGCCTGAGAGCCAAGCTGGCGCATAGCAAGGATAACGATTTGCAGATATCCAAAGCCGAGATCAAAATGGTTCTGGAAGAGGAAATCCTGAAACATTATTATCTGGAAAAAGGAATGCGCGAAGCTTCATTCAACGAAGATCTTGAAGTAAAGGAAGCTTTGAAATTGTTTAAGGATCAAAATCGTTACAACGAACTTTTAAAAGGAGCGAAAAAATAAGTTGTCGCCACTCGGCTGTCGGCTGTCAGATCTATGCAAAAGCTGATTTTAAGTCCGGATGCGCGCCGATGGCTGACCGCCGAAAGCCGAAGTAATAAATTAATTCATGCTTTTACTTAGTATTGATACGTCTACGCGCGGTTGTTCCGTAGCGCTTCATGGTGATGCCGGCCTGCTGGCAAATTATGAATTATATACCGACCGCTCCTCTTCTGCCATGCTGACAACACTGATCAGCAGTGCCGTTGAACACGCAGGATACACTTTGCAGGATTTAGACGCCATTGCAGTTGCCAAAGGCCCTGGCTCTTACACGGGATTACGTGTGGGAGTTTCCACCGCCAAAGGATTGTGTTATGCGCTTGATAAGCCGCTTATTGCCATCAATACCCTGGAAGCTATGGCTCTTCAGGTCAGTGCTTTTTTCCCAAAAGATTATCTTTTCTGCCCGATGATCGATGCCCGGCGTATGGAAGTGTATTCTTCCGTTTTCGATTCTGACAACCATATTGTGGAACCGACAAAAGCCGTCATTCTTCAGGAAGATTCGTTTGGCACTTTACTTGAAAGCAGTAAGGTTGTTTTCTTTGGCGATGGATCTGCGAAATGTAAACCGTTGTTTGAACAAAACCCGAATGCTGTTTTTATTTCCGAAGATATCAAACCTTCTGCACGCACGGTCGGAAAGCTCGCCGTTATTGCTTTCGAAAAAGGTGAATTTGAAGATGTTGCGGCGTTTGAGCCTTTTTATCTGAAAGACTTCATGACGCCTCCTTCTCGTAAGGTAAGTCCGGCGGTTCAGTAAAATTTTGGTTTTGCCGGAGTTTATGAAAACAAACTGCCCTCATTTCGTGTTATGCTATGCAAACAGCAGAATTTCCTATGCAAACTGAAGAGATTGTCAACCGTGTCGCAACCAGTGGTCTTATTTCCTTTGATCTTGAAGAACTATACCACCCGGGCGACCGCGTGCTTTATGATATAAAAGATAATTTGTTCATGGGTATGATCCTTAAAGAAAAGGATTTCCGTGACTTTCTCAAAGCGCACGACTGGACCCAGTACTCTGGCAAAAATGTAGCCATTATCTGCTCGGAAGACGCCATCGTCCCCACCTGGGCCTATATGTTGCTGGCCATTCAGCTTGAACCTTATGCCAATGCGGTTGTTTTCGGAGATTTGGCGGCTCTGGAAGATAAGCTCTTTTCTGATGCCATCGGCAAAATTAATCCCGAAGAATTTAGTGGAAAAAAAGTAGTGGTTAAGGGGTGCAGCAAAGTGCCTGTTCCCATTTCTGCTTATGTTTCCATCACCAATCTCTTGAAACCTGTGGCGCAAAGTCTCATGTTTGGAGAACCTTGCAGCACGGTTCCGCTGTACAAAAAACCAAAAGTTTAAATATCTTCTGTCGTTTCTTCTTTCAGCAGCCTGAAGCTCATCCGATGGTGCTGACAGGTTCCGTGTAACTTTATCGCTTTCCGATGGTGAATGGTGGGATAACCCGCATTGGTCTCCCAGCCATAGTGAGGAAATTGTGCCGATAACCGGCTCATCAAATCATCCCGGTAGGTTTTTGCCAAAACGGAAGCTGCCGCTATGGATAAGTAATGCGCATCACCTTTGATGATGCAGGTATGAGGGATCATCGGATAAGGTGTAAACCGGTTTCCGTCCACCAGCAAATGTTCGGGTTTGGTATGCAGCTTGTCCACGGCATAATGCATAGCCAGGAAACTTGCCTTTAAAATATTGATCCGGTCAATTTCAAAGTTATCAACCTCTGCCACAGCCCAGGCTATGGCCTCCTGCATAATTTCCTTCTGCAAAACATCCCGCTGAACGCGTGTAAGCTGTTTGGAATCATTGAGGTAAAGATGAAAATAGTCGGGTGGAAGAATTACCGCCGCAGCCACAACCGGCCCGGCCAGACAACCTCTGCCAACCTCATCCAGTCCCGCCTCCCGGACGTCCTTATTATAAAAAGCCTTTAACATTAGTCTTCAAGAATATTGGCCATAAACGTGCTCTTCGTGCTCAGAGCAATGAGAAGCAGTAAAATAGCCCAATAAAGATAAATACGATAATAATCACTCACATCCCGCGACACTACATTCCGGGATTTTACTTTCTCAATCTGGTTGATTTGCTTAAAAACGGCTCCCAAAGCGGTATTATCCGTCGCCCGAAAATATTTCCCGTTCCCCAACGCAGCAATCTTTTGCAGCTCGCTTTCATCCACCAGGGCATTCGAAATATTTAAAGTGTCCTTTTTCACAACCTTAACCGTTTTGCCTACCGAAATACTGTAAACCCGTACACCAAAAGCTTTTGCCAGCTGCGCAGCCGTCGTTGGGCCCAAATTTCCGGAAGTGTTATCCCCGTCGCTGATCAGGATCGCCACTTTGCTTTCGCCCGAAGTTTCCCGCATCCGGTTTACCGCCACGGCCAGGGCACTTCCTATGGCTGTTCCGGCTATCGGAATCATGGTTGGCTGAATTTCATTCAGAAAACCATACAACAGCTCATAGTCCGTCGTAAGCGGGCATAACGAAACGGCTTCCCCGGCAAAAATGATCAACCCGATACGGTCCTGCAAACGGCCTCTAATAAATTGGCGCGCCACCAGCTTAGCCGCTTCCAGCCTGTTTGGGCTCAGGTCTTTTTCCATCATCGAATCCGATATATCCAGCAAAAGCATGATATCGATCCCCTCTGAAAACTTATCCGTTCGTTCCGTTACAATTTGGGGACGGGCTAATGCAACCAGTATCAGGACAAGCGCCAAAGCCACACAAACGGGTTGTAAAAACCGAAGCCAGGTGAACCAATCCTTGCGGGCATGTTCGGCGCTGTAAGTAATAACCAGCCGCTGCTGGTGCTGCCGGTGAAACGCACTTCTCAGCCAAAACAAAAACGGAATGGCCGGCAAAGCATACAGGAAATAGGGATAGGCCCATTCATATGACCTCAGGACATCCCACGTAAACCATCTCGGCGACAACCATTCTTCCATAACTTAAATATCGGCAGATACATTACCTTCTAAAACTTTCCTCCGTTTATTACGATAGAGGCGCATCGCGCCAGCTTTCAAAACCTCCAGCGATTTTTCCATATCCTTGGACTTTACCTGTCCGTAAATAATCCCGTCCATATTTTTCAGGGCTGCGGCGAGTCCTTCATCCGGCAAATTATCCATAATTTCCCTGGTCGTGTAGGTAGCAAAAGGTTTCTTTTCCAGTTTTTCCAGATAATTTTTCCAGACAATAATCGCTTTTTCCGCATCCTTGATATCTTCCCGCTCTTTCGCATTCCGGAGCAGACGGTTATAGGAGCGGTTATATTCGATATGTCTGCGCTGCAATTTGAGCAACTGCCATTGTTTATAAATGTCACTTCCAAAAAGCCAGTAAATACTACCGGCCACACCTATCGCAAGAGCAACAAACCCGAAAAATACCGAAAAGTTAAACTCATGGCTCAACGGCAATAAGCCCAGTTCAGGTTTCAGTGACGTCGTGTCGGTGATACCCTGAAAATTATCTTTTCGTAAAAAAATTGTGTCCGTAATGCTAAACAGCGCCGTACAATCTCTGTCTTTACCTTTAAAAACAAAAACCGGCATTTTTAAAGATTGTCCCCGCGAAACGTTAAAAGAAACCAGCTGATACACGGCACTGTCGAGACTGCCCCGTTTATCGGTTCTGGTTGTAAAATTTTTTTTGGAAATTACTTCGAAGGGAGAAAAATTATAACTCGTATCGGGAAAAAAAACTTCGGTCTGGGACGGATGCAAAAAACTCAAAGAGAAAAAAAACGGTTTGCCGACCTCGATACTATCCGATAAAAACTTCCCGTCCGGTAATTTATTCTGCGCCATGAGCGGCTGTACTGACAGCACAAGTCCAGTCAGAAAGCAGCACAACGCGAAAAAAATTCTCTTGAAAAAGGGATCAATACCGGCAGTAAACGACAATTTCTTTAACCATTTAATAAGTTTAATATATTTTTCCTGTCAGGATGAAGCCATGCCACTTTTCGCATAACGCCTTACCTTAAATAAACGAATAAGTGCGGGAACATAATCTTCCTGGGTGTTAATCGAAATATAATCAGCCCGGTTTTGGCGGCAAAGCTTTTCCAGTTCTGCACTTCTTTTCTGAAAACGGTTGGTCATATCGTCCCGGTAGTGCTTGGATGAAGTATTGACCCAGGTTGTCCGTTGTTTTTCAGCATCATAAAGCGGAATAATCCCCAGTTTCGGCAGGCTTGTTTCGCGCAGGTCATAAAGATGGATCACGATCAGATCATGTTTCCGGGCCAGTGCTTTAAGGTTGTGCTGGTAATCGGCATCAATAAAATCGGATATCAAGAAAATCAGACTCCGCCTCCTCAAAACATTCAAAGCCACTAAAATAGCCTCAGAAATACTCGTTTTCGTTGATTCGGGAACCAGTTTGTAGATTTCTGACAAAACACTGTATCCATGTTTCATGCCGTCGGAAGGGCGGATATAACGCTCATTCCGGTCCGAAAAACAAAGCAGTCCTACCCTGCTCGCTTCCTGGATTGCCGACAATGTTAATACGCCACAAATCTCTTTGGCAATATCAATTTTCAAACGGCTCGCCTCTCCGACTTGCTGGGACGCACTTACATCCAGCATGAAAAAAGCGGTTTGCTCCTTATCTTCCTTAAAAATCTTGATGAAAGTACCGTGTCCTTTGGCCGAAGTATTCCAGTCAATTGCCCGGACATCGTCTCCGTATTGGTAAAGCCTGAGGTCATCAAATTCCAGACCGGAACCTTTAAAAACCGAATGAAAGTTTCCATGCCGCTCACTCGTGACCGCTTTCCTCATCCGTATTTCATACTTTCGGAGTTTCCCCAAAAACAGTTCAAACATATGTTTTCCGAAAAAATTACCACCTTTGTACCTTAGAGCAGCTAAACAAAGATAGGTATTTTGAGAATTATGACGCGACGGATTATTAATTTCTCGTTCAGTTTAATACTGGCAGGAAGTATGGCAATCGTTTTTGCGGCCTGCTCTAAGGAAGAAAAACCACCGGAAGGCACGCTTTCAGAGGAAAAAATGGCCGATATTCTGACTGATATACATATCGCAGAATCCCGTGTGACGCGTTTACAATTGAAATCTCTCGATTCTTCGATTCTTATATTTGACCAGCTGAAAAAACAGATCTGGCAGAAAAATAAGGTAGATACGGTTTTATACCGCAGCAGCTACGATTATTACATGACTCATCCGGAATATATGACCCGGATTTATGAGCAGGTTGCCAAAAAAATTGAGCTTCGGGAGAAAAAAAAGGACATCAAACTTTAAAAAAAGTTAAATGTTCAAAAAGCAAAGACACCAGTTATAAGATCAATCGTTTAAAATAACCGGCAAATCTATTTCTGTAACCCTAATTTGAACCACAGTGAATCACAGTATTGTAGTAATCCCCACCTACAACGAAATAGAAAATATTGAAGCGATCATCAGAAAGGTTTTCAGCCTTTCGAAGCCTTTCGATGTATTGATTATTGATGATGGATCGCCGGATCAAACCGGTGCTGCGGTAAAGGAATTACAGAAAGAATTTGGCGAATCACTTCATTTGGTCGAAAGAAAAGGCAAACTTGGCCTCGGAACTGCTTATATCCATGGCTTCAAATGGGCATTGGATAAGGGCTACGAGTACATTTTTGAAATGGATGCCGACTTTTCACACCCACCGGAAGATCTGATCCGTTTGTACCAGGCTTGTGCCGAACAAGGTCACGACGCCGCCATTGGCTCCCGTTATATCACCGGCGTAAATGTTGTAAACTGGCCGATCAGCCGGGTTTTGATGTCTTATTTTGCAGGATATTATGTGCGGATGGTAACAGGCATGCAGATCATGGACCCTACCGCCGGGTTTATCTGCTACACACGCAGGGTACTGGAAACGATCGACCTGGATAAGATCCGGTTTATCGGGTATGCGTTTCAGATTGAAATGAAATTCAATTCGTGGAAGTTCGGATTTAACATTGTAGAGGTTCCAATCATCTTTACAGACCGGACAAAAGGAGCCTCTAAAATGTCTCCGGGAATTTTTAAAGAAGCTATTCTGGGCGTAATCAGCCTGAAAATCAACAGCTATTTTAAAAGATATATTCCTGCTAAAAAGCAAGTTCAGCAATAGCCAGCCAGCTCATCAGTCCTGGTGCTATTTCCAGCGATGTTTCATCGACATCAAAAGTAGGTGTATGTACGCCAGAGATAATCCCTTTGGCTTCATTACGCGTGCCCAGTCTGTAAAAACAAGAATCAACGACCTGCGAATAAAAGGCAAAATCTTCGCCGGCCATCCATAGGTCAAGATCGATAACATTTTCTGCACCCATATATTCGGTAGCCGCAGTTCTGACACGACGGGTTAATTCCGGGTGGTTTTTCAGGAAAGGATACCCTTTCACGATTTCGAAAACACAGCTGCCTCCCATGGCTTCGGCCATTCCTTCCGCCATTTTTTTCATTTTCCGTAAACCTTCTTCGCGCCACTGTTCATCCATACAACGCCAGGTTCCCTGCAAGGTCACCTCGTTTGGAATGACATTCGTAACACCGTCCGCAATAAATCTTCCGAAAGATAAAACCGAAGGATTGGAAGGTTTGCGGTAACGGCTGATGATCTGCTGCAAGGCCACAACGATATGCGAAGCGATCAAAATCGGGTCGATCAACTGGTCAGGTGCGGCTGCATGTCCGCCCTTTCCTTTCACGGTAACATACAATTCATCGGTACTGGCCATATACATGCCTTCACGGAAACCGATTTTACCAACAGGAATATTCGGTGCCACGTGCTGACCAACCATACTGGCCGGTCTTGGATTTTCCAGCACACCTTCTTTGATCATTAGTGAAGCGCCGCCCGGTGCCTTTTCCTCAGCCGGCTGGAAAACCAGCTTCACGGTACCTTCAAACTGATCCCTTACCTGATTCAAAATTCGGGCAGTACCCAGTAAAGACGCCGTATGCACATCATGTCCGCATGCATGCATGACGCCGGGTACCTGTGATTTGTAAGGTACATCATTTGCTTCCACAATCGGCAAAGCGTCCATATCTGCCCGCAAACCAACTATTTTCTTCCCTGGATTTCTTCCTTCAATCAGTGCAACAAGTCCCGTTCCGGCAATGCCTTCCTGTGGTGTAAGGCCAATTGCGCGAAGTTCTTCTGCAACAAAACGTGCAGTTTTAAATTCCTCAAAAGAAAGCTCCGGATTGGTATGTAAATGCCGGCGATTTGCAATAACACTGGCCGCCTGGTCTTTCGCGAGTGACTTTATTTTTTGTTGCAGGTCAAACATAGGTACAAAGAGAAAATTGAGAGTTTTGAGAATGCCTGAACCGTGAGGTATTCAGGCAAAAGCGATCCAAAGGTACAAAGAAATAGAATCGGGCTGAATGCGGGATGCTGAGGTTTGAGAAAAATCAGCAGATTTATGCAGCCCTTTTAATAACAAGGGTGTCTAATTTTAAAGTACTTCTAAGAAAAAAAAGTAATTTTGGCTTAATACATCAATATAGCAAAAAACATAATGACGCATCAGGATTTTCTAAAAGCGTTGGTTTGTCCGCTTACCGGCAGTCCATTGACAATCGCCGAAGACGGCAAAACGCTTACCAGTGAAGATGGTACAATATATGAAGTAGGTGATACTGGCATTGTTAATATGCTTTATCCCAAAGAATTACTTCCGGGTGATGCTCATGAGCAATATCTATACGATCAGGCATTTCTTCGTTATGACAAAGGTGTTTCCTGGGTTTTTGAAACGCTGAACCACTCAGACGAAGCAGCCACACGTCGCTTCTTTATTGATCTGATGGACCTGAAACCAGGTATGAAAGCACTGGAAGTTGGAGCCGGAACAGGAAAAGATTCTGCCCTGATTCTTGAAAAAGTTAAACCGGGGGGAACTGCTGTTTTGTCAGATTTATCTCCGAACATGCTTAAACTGGCTCAGGAGAAACTTCCTGCTGAGGATGTCAATGTTCATTATTTCCTTGGCAATGGTTCTTACCTGCCATTTGCTGACGATACCTTTGATGCTGTTTTCCATTTTGGCGGTATCAATACTTTCTCGGAAAGAAAAAAAGCATTTGACGAACTGACGCGCGTTGTCCGTCCTGGCGGAAAAGTTGTTGTGGGAGATGAAAGTGTTGCGCCATGGTTACGGAACACCCCTACGTATGCTACTTTATTGAAAGCGAACCCGCTTTTCCGTGCTGAGGTACCTCTTGAAGATGTCCCTGCCAACATAGAAAACTTCAAATTACACTATGTGTTTGGTAACGCTTTTTATGTAATGGAATACACCGTAACGGCAAAAGCACCGGAAGTTGACATTGACCTGCCGATTCCAGGAAAAGATTTTGTAGATAACTGGCGCCTGCGTGCTGAAAAAGCAGAGGCATAATTAAGTTGATTCTATTCATTCATTGATTTTGCAGCCGTAATAAACTGCAACTGATTTGCCGAAAGGCAATGCTTTGAAAAAATTATACATATGTGGGTTAAAAAGGGAGTTGTATATAAGCCCGATGGAACTTTGCCGCACAGCCTTTCGCATGCACAGGTTCCGTTTGCTTACAAGCATAAAGATTTTTTACGCGTCTATTTTTCATCGCGTGATGCCAATGGTCAGTCCAGGCCTACATTTATTGACGTAGATTACGAGGATCCTTCCAAGATCCTTTACATACACGATAAGCCTGTCCTGGAATTGGGTGGCCCCGGCGAATACGACGAAACCGGTGCCATGCCGGCCTGGTTCGTTGATATGCCCAATGGCGATATCTGGCTTTATTACACAGGCTGGAACAGAACGCACGATTCCTATCGTCTTTCCATGGGACTTGCTGTCAGTCATGACGGCGGGTTAACCTTTGAAAAAATGTTCAAAGGCCCGATTATGGACCGCAGCATTCAAAACCCGATCTGGGCTGCACAGCCGTCGGTGATCCGTGAAGACGACGGAACATGGCGGATGTGGTACATTTCCGGACATAAGTGTGAATACATTCACGGGTATCCTGAGCCATTTTACCGTGGTCAGTCGGCAACGTCAAAAGACGGAATCCACTGGGATATCAGCGATATTCCGACGCTTGATTTTGATGATTTCCTTCACGCAGTAGGTCGCCCGAGTGTGTACAAAGAAGATGGCATCTACAAAATGTACTATTCTTACAGACACACCCGTGATTACAGGACAGACCGTAACCAAAGCTATCGCCTGGGTTATGCTGAGTCGGCAGACGGAGAAAACTGGGTGAGGAAAGATAATCTGGTGGGTATTGGAAAATCTGATAATCCGGAAGATTTCGATTACCAGATGATCAATTACGCCAATTTTTACGAGCATAACGGCAAAAAATATCTGCTGTATAACGGCAATGGTTTCGGCGCCGCCGGATTTGCCTATGCTGTTTGGGAAGACTAAGTTTTCCAATCATAAAAAAGAATAACGAAAGTCATTATTTTGACTTCAAAAAGAGTTATAAATTTGCGTGCAACAAATAAGCGGATATCGGTATAATTATGTTTATGTAGATTTCTGGTTTTCAGGTCAGTAAACATAATTATACACTTATCTATTTTCATTTTTTCAAAATCGCAAAATCAATAAAAAATGAGCACACTTCAGCAGCAATTCAATAGCGACGGATACGTTATCCTGCGCAATTTTTTAGATAAAGATTTAATCAATTCGATCTATACAGAAGCCCGTAAAATCTTCGCTGCACAGATCAAAAGAGTAACCGGAAGATCCGTAGACATTGATGATAAGGACGCTTTCGAAAATGCAATGTTTGAATTTTTCGAAAAAGACTTTAACGCTTTCGTAAATACCGGAAAAACCGTTCAGCATTCTTTTTCACTTCACAGACTGGGCGTTGACCCTCAGATCGAAAACCTCTTAAAACAAGTAGGCCTGGAAAATCCGATCATCGGAGCCCGTCCGGCTATGCAGTTTAACAGTCGTTTTTTATCAAAAGACGGTAGCAAACACTGGAAACTGGATGCCCATCAGGACTGGCGCACCGGCCAGGGCTCACTGGACAGCACGGTGATCTGGTTTCCGATGGTTGATGCCGGAGCCGATATCGGCGCTTTGCAGGTCATTCCGGGAAGTCACAAGACAGGGTTGCAGGAATCAAACACTTCCGGCTATCAGGGTGGAATCACTTCGGGTATCAAGGATGAAGATTTTATTCAGACAGAATTTTCGGTTGGTGATATCCTGGTTTTCTCGGCTTTTCTTGTTCACCAATCCGGTAACAACATTACCAACAACATTCGCTGGTCGGTTCAGTTGCGTTACAACAACCTGGAAGAGCCAACATTTATCGAGCGCGGTTATCCGATGGCATACATTTATGCCCCTGAAAAAGAGCTTGTCACACCTAATTTCCCAAGTGTGCAGCAGTTGCAAAATGTATTTAGCTGAAAAAATTCCGGCGCAGGCCATTTCGGGTAAAAGACACGTGAAGAATATCAGCTAATCTATTGACAATAAAATATTATGATCAAAGTAAGTGTCGTTATACTTACGTTTAACCAGGCGGCTTTTATCGGCGATACCATTGAAAGCGCTTTAAATCAAACAACAAATTTCGATTACGAAATTCTTGTTGGAGATGATTTTTCGACGGATGGAGCACGAGATATTATTTTAGATTATCAAAAACGTTATCCCAATAAAGTAAAGGCCGTGCTGCATCCCAAAAATTTGGGACAGAACGGCCTTTTCAATACCATTGAAACGCTTAAACTGGCGCAGGGCCAATACATTGCTCCGCTTGATGGTGACGACTACTGGACCTCCCCGGACAAGCTTCAGAAGCAGGTCGATTTCATGGATTCACATCCTGACTATTCCGCCTGTTTCCATAATGCGCTGATTACATTTGAAGACGGCTCTCCATCCGTTGAGGTGAATCGTCCGGACCAAAAGAAAAAAATCGAGGTAGAAGACCTGATCGGAGAAGATGAAATCTGGTTTATGGCAACCTCAGCCGTGATGTTTAAAAATCATCTGATGTATTATCCGGAATGGTTTTTGAAGTCAACCAGTGGGGATATTCCACGTTATGTCATTCTGGCAAAACATGGCCCTATCGGATATGTTCCTGAACTGATGTCTGTATACAGGAAGAACAAAGGCGGTGCCAGTTTTAAAGACCATTACCGCGACGAGCGCTTTCTGACAAACCGGATCATGATGTATGAAGGTATCAACAAGGAAACAGATTATAAATTCGATAAATCAATGCGCCGGAATATCGCGAGATATTACCGCATGATGCTGGATGCCAGACAATTGTCCGGAAGTTATTTCAAAAAAGCAGCACTGGCAGCAAACTATCTGTTTATGAAAGGTGCCGACCTGGCTGAATGCAAAGAGATTACCCGTGATTACATTTTACCAAAATGGATCATGAGCACATATAGCTTTTTTGCCTTGTTACCGTATAAAATCCGCCAGTCAAGTCATTGAATCATTTCACTCCCAAGACTATGATCAAGGTTTCTGTTTGCGTCCCGACTTTTAACCATGCGCACTATATCTCGCAAATGCTGGAAGGTGCTCTGAATCAGAAAACAACATTTCCATTTGAAATTGTGATCGGTGACGATGGCTCCACAGATGGATCGCAGGACATCATCAGCGCTTTTGCAGAACAAAATCCGGGTAGGATCAGGGCATTTTTACACGCCGAAAACCAGGGCCCTGTTGAGCCCCGGGAATTCGCGGGAAGAAACAATGTCCTGCAATTGCTGAAAGCCTGCCGTGGCGAATACGTGGCCATGTGCGAAGGCGACGACTATTGGACGGACCCGTACAAACTGCAAAAACAGGTGGATTTTATGGAAAATCATCCTGAGTTTTCCATTTGTCACCATAACGTGCTGGTTACTTATGAAGACGGTTCTCCGAGCCATCATTTCAACAAGGACACGCAGCCACCGACCTCCACCATCGACGATATCCTTAAAGATCAATGGTTTATGGCAACGGCAAGCTGGTTATACCGCAATTATTTCCTAACTGAAAGTTTTGCTGACTGGCATGCAAATGCTGCGGCGGGCGACTGGGCTTTAAGCATTCAACTGGCCGCAAAAGGGAAAATTGGTTACCTCCCTGAGGTCATGGGCGTGTACCGCAAACACAGTGCAGGGCTCAGCAACGTACATTCACACAGTAATACCTGGTTTTTGAGAAACAGAAAGGAAATGTTTGAAAATGTAAATGTGTGGCTGGACAAAAAATATGACAAGACGATTATCCGGACGGTTGCCCGGTATGAGGAACAACTCGAAAAATTAGAAAAAATTGGCAGTTCGCTATAATAATCTTTAATTTGTACTGTTTTTCAATCCAGACATACATGAAGCTAAGTGTTGTAATTCCAGCATATAACGAAGAAGAATCTATTACTGACACCCTAAGGTCACTTTACAATACCTTAAATAAGTACAACATCCCTCACGAAATTTTCGTGACGAACGATAACTCAAAAGACGGAACACTGCGTGTTCTTGATGAGCTTTCCCTTGAAATGCCGACACTGGTTTATCAGACAAACCCCGGCCCGAATGGTTTTGGTTATGCCGTCCGTTTCGGCCTTGAAAGATTTTCCGGAGACTGTGTTGCCGTATTTATGGCCGATATGTCCGATGATCCTGAGGATCTTGTCAAATATTATTTCAAGATGCTGGAAGGTGATTATGACTGTGTTTTTGGCTCCCGCTGGGAAAAAGGCGGAAAAGTTATTGACTATCCGGCTTTGAAAAAAGTCATCAACCGTGTAGCTAATTTCATCGTGCGCATGGTGATGGGTATCAAATACAACGATACAACGAACGCTTTCAAACTTTACAAAAGAGAGACAATTGACGGGATAAAACCTTTTCTTGCTCCTCACTTCAACCTGACGATTGAGCTCCCTTTAAAATCAATTGTACGTGGTTACAACTACGCCGTTGTTCCGAACAGCTGGACGAACAGAAAATATGGCGAATCGAAATTAAAAATTAAAGAAATGGGTAGCCGCTATTTCTTCATTCTTATGTACTGTTTCATCGAGAAATTTTTCTCCCGTGGTGATTACATGAAAAAATCGGTCGCGCCGAAAAAAGAAGTCAGCAGATAATAAGACTACAAATATAGATTTTCAAAAAGCGTACAGCGATGTGCGCTTTTTTATTTTATCCATTCCTGAATAAAAGTCATTTTGTGCGCAATGTAGGAGACGAAAAAGCCCCAGCCCAATGCGCTGAGCGTCATCCATAAAAAGATTGAAGTTCTTGGCACACGGAAAGCAACAGCCAGTGCAGTACCAAAAATGGGTGTAAACAAAGGAGGGGTTAATAGCGCAATGCCGATAATCCCGAATTTCTTCCAGATTTTCACAGCAATACGATTTGTCTTGCTGAATTTCTTTGGCGTTTCCTTTCTGTATTTTTTTAAAAGTGCCTGAATGCCTTTCCCTACGTAGGTTACCACCAGGACGCTGAACATCATGCCTGCAATAGAGCAAACAGCCGTTTCAACCCAATTCAGACGCAGGATAACCCCCGTTATAGGGCCTCCGAAAAACTTCAATGTACTGGCGAGTGCAACAGATATATATTTCAAAAAAATGGCTTTCATTTATACTTTTACTTGAATCATTTCCAGGGCAAAGCGCCTTGTAGCTTCGTTCGTTTCGACATAATCAAGATATGCCGGGTTTTCAATATAGGCAATTTTGGCAATGCATTCTGTAATCACATCGGATATTTCTAAAAAACTGATCCTGTCGTGAAGAAATGCTTCCACAGCAATTTCATTTGCCGCATTGACAATGCAGGCTGCGTTTCCACCCCGTTCCAGCGCTTCATAGGCAATCGCCAGGTTACGGAATGTTTCCAGGTCAGGTTTTTCAAAGGTCAGAGACGGATATGCTGTAAAATCAAACCGGGGAAAAGAAGATTTCAGACGGTAAGGGTAATGCAGTGCGTACTGGATCGGCAGCTTCATGTCAGGCAAACCCATCTGCGCCTTAATGCTCCCGTCTGCAAACTGCACCATCGAGTGAATGATACTCTGCGGATGTACGATCACATCAATCTGGCTCGCGGAAAGATCGAACAACCATTTGGCTTCAATAACTTCCAGGCCCTTATTCATCAGCGTAGCCGAATCGATGGTGATTTTGGCCCCCATACTCCAATTTGGATGTTTGAGCGCCTGCTGCTTGGTAACAGCTGCCAAAAAAGCACGATCTTTTCCTCGGAAGGGTCCGCCTGAGGCTGTCAGGATAATTTTTTCTATCGGATTTTTTTCTTCTCCAACCAGGCATTGGTAGATTGCCGAGTGTTCCGAATCCACAGGATAAATGCTGACGTTATTTTCCCTGGCAAGGTTGGTGATCAGCTCACCGGCCACCACCAGCGTTTCCTTATTAGCAAGGGCAATATTTTTGCCCGCTTTTATCGCGTGAATCGTAGGCAGGAGTCCGGCGTAACCTACCATGGCCGTCAGGACAATGTCAATAGAATCGGATTCCACGACTGAAACCAGCGCGGAGTTTCCGGAATAAACCGTAATGGGGAATGAGGCAAGGGCAGCGGTAACTTTGTCGGCCAATAATTCATTGCCAATAACCACTACTTTGGGAGCAAATTTCACTGCCTGCTCGATCAATAAATCTGCATTGTTCTGAGCAGTCAGCACCTCCACGGAAAAAACATCAGGATTGGCTTCAATTACATCGAGTGCCTGCGTTCCGATTGATCCCGTGGAACCCAAAATGGCTATTCTTTTCTTTGACATGTTATTTTAATATTAAACTTTACAACGCATTCATTTTCGTTAGCTCGTCGGCTATCTTACGATCGTTGGAAAGTCTTGGTACTTTATTTTGCCCGCCCAGTTTGCCACTGGCACGCATATAATCTATAAATGAATTTTTTCGCAAAGGCGTCATCACCAACTGGCGAAGAATACTTCCTTTGATCAGATCGTCATAATAAACATTCAATTCCGTCAACCGGCGGTCGATATCCTGAACAAACTGCTCCATGTTCACAGGCATTGTCGCAAACTCGACAAACCATTCGTGGTATGGCAATGTGCCCTGATTCGGTGATACCATCGGTGCCACTGTAAATTCCACCACTTCCACTTCCGGATGCCTTTCCATGGCATACCGAAGCGCCTTTTCTATTTCTTCTCCAATGACGTGTTCACCAAAAGCAGAAATAAAATGTTTTATCCTGCCCGTAACCAGAATGCGGTAAGGGTTCGTGGAAACAAATTTGATCGTATCTCCAATCGAATAACCCCAAAGCCCGGCATTGCTGCTTACGACAACTGCATAATTTTTTCCTACCTCAACTTCTTTGATCGACAACCTTTTCGGATTCTCGTCAAAATAATTTTCAACCGGAATAAATTCGAAGAAAATGCCCGAATTCAGCAGCAAAAGCAGTCCTTCATCCTTCTGAGAATCCTGATAGGCAAAAAAACCTTCCGAAGCAGGATATAACTCTATGGAATCAATCCTTTTTCCGATAGACTCATAAAGTTTCGCGCGGTAAGGTTCAAAATTAACACCGCCGTAAATGAATAAGGAAAAGTCAGGAAAAACATCCTTGATTTTTTTTCCGGTGCGATCAATAATCCTGTCGAAATACATCTGTACCCACGGCGGAATTCCGGAGATCAGTGACATGGGCTGATCAATGGTTTCGTCAATGATTTTATCCAATTTCGTCTCCCAGTCCTCGATACAGTTCGTCTCATAGGTTGGCATCTGGTTTGCACGCAGATACGCCGGGACGTGATGATTCGAAATACCTGACAAACGGCCTGTCAGCACGCCACCCGTTTCGGTCATCACAGGGCTTCCGGAAAGGAAGATCAGTTTTTTATCAAGAAATTCTGCCTTTTTAGTTTCAGCGATATAGCTTAAAATCGCATTACGGGCCGAATTAATATGATTCGGGATGGATTCCTTCGTGATCGGAATATATTTAGTGCCGGACGTTGTGCCGGACGTTTTTGCAAAATAAAGTGGTTTGCCGGGCCAGAGAATATCCGACTCCCCTGCTTTCAGATGAGCGATGTATCCTTTCAGGTCTTCATAGTCCCTTACAGGCACCGCATTTTTAAAATCCTCGTAGGTATGAATGTCCTTAAAAAAGTGATCTTTCCCAAACTGAGTATTTGCGGCTTTTTCAACCAGTTTCGTTCGCCATTCTTCCTGTACTTCCGTACTTCTGGCGATCCAGTTTTGCTGTTCTTCTACGATATATTTAGCCAGCGGCTGGCTCAAAAGTGCTCTGATTCCCATAGTAAAAACAAATGTACACAGGATTTATAAATTCTATTCTACAAGCGCAAATCACACCACCCGAAAGGCTAAAAATCATCCCCTTAGCGAAATTTGTTAAATGCCTTTGTTTGTGGGTAATAATCTGTAATTTTGCACACCTGAAATCAAAGTGAGCGAAAATTTTAAAAATATATATGGGATTGTTTGATTTTTTGACAAGTGATATTGCGATTGATTTGGGTACGGCCAATACTTTGATCATCCATAAAGATACCGTAGTTGTTGATGAGCCGTCCATTATTGCCATGGATAAAACCACTGGCAAGGTGTTAGCGATAGGCCACACAGCGATGCAAATGCATGAAAAAACGAATGAAAATATAAAAACCATTCGTCCCCTGAAAGACGGCGTAATTGCCGACTTTACCGCTGCGGAAATGATGATCCGCGGTATGATCAAGATGATCGATACCGGCAGCCGTTTTTTCACACCATCCCACCGCATGGTTGTTTGTATACCATCGGGAATCACTGAAGTTGAAAAACGTGCCGTAAAGGATTCATGTGAGCATGCAGGAGCCAAAGAAGTTTACATGGTCCACGAACCTATTGCAGCAGCAATCGGTATTGGTATTGATATCACACAGCCTAATGGTGTTATGATCGTTGATATCGGTGGTGGTACTACCGAAATTGCAGTCATTGCCCTTTCCGGTATTGTCTGCGAGCAGTCTGTGCGTATTGCCGGTGATGTCTTCACAAGAGATATCGTTGACTACATGCGTCGCGAGCACAATCTTTTGATTGGTGAGCGTTCAGCTGAGTTGATTAAGATGGCTATCGGTTCAGCTTCTCCGGAACTGGATACGGCACTGGAAGATTATCAGGTGCGCGGTCGTGACTTGATGACGGGTATTCCAAAAGAAATCCGCGTTACTTATAGCGAAATCGCCTATTCATTGGATAAATCAATATCTAAAATTGAAGAAGGCGTGATGAAAGCCCTGGAAATCTCTCCTCCTGAACTTTCGGCTGATATCTTCAAAAACGGTATCTGGCTTACAGGTGGTGGCGCTTTGATCCACGGTTTGGACAGACGTATTTCCCAAAAAACTAAATTACCAGTACACATTGCAGACGATCCGTTAAAGGCGGTTGTTAAGGGAACCGGTGAGGTTCTTAAAAATCTGGAATTGTACAAACCCGTATTGATTTCGTAGTATCGGATCGTTCACAGTATGTCAGTTAAAAGGTCAGATCTTTAACTGACATACTGCGTGTGAACATATTAGCCCATGCTTCAGCTTGTAGATTTCGTTGCCAGGAATCGGTTCTTTTTGGTTTTCGTTTTGCTGGAAATTTTCAGCGGGTGGTTAATCGTGCGCAGTAATTCTTATTGGGGCGCTACGTATTTCAACACATCCAATTATTACGTCGCCAAAACACTTTCTCTTTCAAATTCAGCCCGCGAATACACACGCCTCGGAGAGATCAACTCTGACCTGGCGAATGAAAATGCCCGCCTAAATGCGCTGGTTGCTACATTAAGCCAGAAAAACGCGAAAGACGCGCCGGCAGGTTATGTGCCTGACTCCGCATTTAATTCAAGGTTTACTTACACAGTTGCCAAAGTTGTCGACAACGAAACCAACAGAACCAATAATTACATTACGATCGACAAAGGCACCGATGACGGCATTGAGCCGGATATGGGTGTGATATCGGCAACAGGTGTGGTTGGTAAAGTGCGTTTTTGTTCCAAAAATTATTCGATCATTACCTCCATTCTGCATCCGCAATTTATGGTGTCGTCCAAGCTGATTCGCAGCAATGAAATCGGTACTGCAAAATGGCCAGGGAAGGATCCTAACTTTATCGATATGGTGGACGTTTCCCGTTACACCAAGGTTTACAAAGGAGATTCTGCGGTAACTTCCAATATGAACTCCGTTTTCCCTCCGGGCATTATGGTGGGAAAGGTTAAATCTGTCACGGTGCATCCTGATCAGACGTTTTATAATATCAGCCTGGAATTAGCAACGGATTTCAGAAACCTTTCCTATGTGTATGTGGTGAAAAATCGGCAACTTGGGGAACAGGAAACACTAAAACAACGTATAGGAGAACGTCAATGAGCTTACGCGAGGTAATACAATATTCTTTAATGGTGATCATGTACCTGTTGCTGCAGATTTTCTTCATGCGCAATATGGTTCTGTTTAATTACGCATTTTGTTTTGTTTACGTCGGAGGCCTTCTCATTCTTCCTGCCGAAACCAGCCGGATGTATCTGCTTTTTATCGGCTTTGCATTGGGCTTTACGGTTGATATTTTTTCAAATACGTTTGGTATGCACGCCGCTGCAACCGTACTTATTGCTTACCTCCGCCCGTTTCTGATCCGGTACCAGATGGAGTCCAAAGGCGCAGAACGTGTTGACATCGGGATTAGAAGTCAGGGCATTGGCGCATTTCTGGCTTATATCGCTCCGTTAATTCTGCTTCATCATGCCATGCTTTTCTTAATGGAGATAAATAATTTGGGCATGATATTGCACACACTGATCCGTATCGCAGCCAGCACCCTCTTCACACTGATCATGATTGTTCTTTTGGAACTTTTTTCAAAACGTTAACCTGACAATTTGACGGTGCCAAATATACCTGGCTCGAAATTTGATGTTTATACATCAATAAGCGGTGATAGCATTTTCAGATATCACCAATGTCAGGTAAAGTCCTTTCAGCGAAAAAATGTGCATCCCGAAATAATGGCAGTTCAGGAACTTATAACCGCCGTTCATCAAAATTTGCTTTGTACGATTTGGAGCTGTTGATAATCTTTGTAAATTCAGCATTCCTATGTCAGTTGCCATGTCAGAATCGATCACCACTAATGGATACACCGACGATCTCCGCTACGAGATTTTCAACCGTGAATTCATGCCACACATAGACTCCATGTATAACTTCGCCTTCCGCCTAACCATGGATGAAGACGATGCAAATGACCTGGTGCAGGACACATACCTGAAAGCTTTCCGGTTTATTTCTTCTTTTGAGCAGGGCACGAATGCCAAAGCATGGCTTTTCCGTATCCTGAAAAACAGCTTTATCAACGATTATCGTAAAAAAAGCAAGGAACCTTCAAAAGTTGATTATCAGGAAGTAGAAACAACTTATAACTCAGAGGAAGCTTCTGACACTACTTACACCGTCGACCTTCGGGCCGATGCCGTGCAGGAACTGATCGGAGACGAAGTGGCGAATGCATTGAATGCACTGCCTGTTGACTTCCGTACTGTGATTATTCTTTGTGACATTGAAGGTTTTACTTACGAGGAAATGGCCAAAATTCTGGACATTCCGATCGGTACTGTAAGGTCCAGATTACACCGCGCACGTAACCTTTTGAAAGAAAAACTGAAAAGTTATGCGAGCTCAATGGGATATGATTCTTAACTCATGAAACTTTTTTCATAAACAAATGAGTTATAGGGTACAGTCGTACATATATATTCCAAAAATCAATTTACCAGCATAATTTGTGATGAATGCATCTTCCCATACGCCTTCTGTTACAGAAGAAGCGCAAAAACAACCCATGAAGCATAGTTGCGAGCATCATGCTGAATGTATGAAAATCATTCAGTCGATTCTTGACGATGAAGCTACGGAAGCGGAAAAGGATCATTTCAGGGAAAACATGGATAAATGCCTTCCTTGTATCGAAGCTTATCGTCTTGAAAAGTGCATTAAAGAGTCATTGAGTCTCAAACTCGTGAAAAAGCCCTGTCCACAAAGCATTTTGGATACCATTTTGTCCAAAGTAAATAGTTAATCCGGTTACGCGTGAAAGGTAAGCTTATCATATTTTCTGCCCCATCAGGTTCTGGGAAGACTACCATAGTCCGGCATCTTTTAAATAAATTTTCTTCACAGCTGGCATTTTCAGTTTCAGCCTGTACGCGTTCAAGACGTGAATATGAAGTGGATGGAAAAGATTATTATTTTTTATCCATAGAAGATTTCAGACAACGGATTGCGAACCAGGAATTTGCCGAATGGGAAGAAGTGTATGCCGGAAATTATTATGGTACCCTGAAAGCAGAAATTCAAAGGCTCTGGGATGAAGGAAAACATGTAGTTTTCGATGTGGATGTCAAGGGTGGCCTTAAACTCAAGGAAGCATACGAAAAAGATGCCCTGGCGGTATTCGTAAAAGTTTCTTCGGAAGCTGAAATTGAACGCCGCCTCAACAGCCGCGGCACCGAAACAGCGCAAACAATGGCAACACGTCTTGCCAAGGTTCGTTATGAACAAAGTTTTGAGCACGAATTTGATACGGTGCTGATTAATGATGACCTGGATGAGGCTTTGAAAAAAGCGGAAGATCTGATTCAGGAATTTATTAAGGCATAACAATGATTGCTGTCATACATTTGTCAGTAATTTGTCATTTTTGTCATGACTTCCCAAATATTATTTTATGAAAATAGGTCTGTTTTTCGGATCCTTCAATCCTATACATATCGGTCATTTGATTATTGCCAATACCATGGTAACGTCGACCGATCTTGAACAGGTTTGGTTTGTGGTAAGCCCGCAAAATCCGTTTAAGAAAAACAGCAGCCTGCTTCATGAATTCGACCGCTACGATCTGGTCCAAAGGGCTATTGCAGACAACGCTTTATTGAAAGTGACTGACGTAGAGTTTCATATGCCAAAGCCCAGTTATACCATTGATACGCTGGTCAGGATGCAGGAAAAATTTCCTCAGCATGAGTTCAAACTGATCATGGGCGAAGATAATCTGGCTCAGTTTCCGAATTGGAAAAACCACGACAAAATTCTGGAATACGTTGGCTTATACGTATACCCAAGGCCGAATTCGTCAGCCCATCATTTTAAAGATCATCCCGCCGTTAAATTCGTACAGGCTCCCCTGCTGGACATTTCTGCCACATACCTGAGAGCCTGTCTGAAAAATGGAAAATCCATCCGTTACATGGTTTCCGAGCCGGTTGAAGAAATGATCCGGGTTAAGAAATTGTATGTCTGATTATTTCAAAACGGTAGTCTGATAATTAATTTCCGACAACAAGCCAATTGCATTGAATTTCAATATTACTTTTTTTGCCTCTGATTTTTTGGTGATATCATCACACTGGGGTCCCTTTTCCAGGAAATAAATATAAAACTTCGTATTCCGTTCCCCCAGCTGGTGTATATCCGGACGGCCAAGAATCTTTCCGATATCGTCGGCAAATTTCCCCAATAACTGTTTTTGTTCCCCTCTCAGATCAGCCACCAGCACAGAACGCTCACTCTTGCATCCTCCGCGGTCCTCACGCCACTTTTTCAAGTCAAGCTTACCAAGTGTATCCGGAGGCGTCGAACAGGCTACAAGCCCTAAAAACAGCCCTGCCAGGCATATCCACGATTTAACCTTAATCATATTTTTTCGTATTTCTATCGATCCGTAAAACAAACGCGAATCTAATCATATATTCATAAGGGAGGAAACTTTAGGGCTGTCGGCTTTCGGCCATCTGCGGTCGGCTTCTGCGCATAATAGCAGCCGACGGCCGGTCGCATTATTTTTCCATAAACATTTCACTAAAAATTTGTACAGCATCAGACTTTTTTGCAGCTTCCCAAAACATTTGCTAAAACACGATCAATAAACTCTTTATGAAAAAATTAATGCTTTGCGGTTTGCTTGCAATGGGTTCTTTGACCACCTACGCACAGGCCAGTTTCTCGCGTCCGCAGGATGCAACCGAGTGTTCGAATGCTTTTTTCAAAGCACTTTTGGACGAAGACAGCAATGCGCTAAATAATATTCTGGCCGACGATTTCTCCATCGTAAGCTTCGACGGTCAGCAGGTGGACCGTGATATGTTATCCCAGGGAGTTGCCCAGGGTTATATCGTGGTTGACACCGGTATAACGTCAGGCATCCGCACCCGTGACTATGGTGACGTAGGCGTGGTGACAGGCACATGGAATGTGAAGGGGAAGATCGAAAACAACGGTTTCCAAAACGAGGTAACTTACACCGTGGTTTCTGTTAAAAAAGGGGGAAGCTGGAAGGTTTCAGCCGTTCAGCTTACGCCGGTCAGATAATCTCTCAAAAATGAAAAATGGCTCCCGGGAAATAAAATCCTGGCAGCCATTTTTTTATCGCAGTTATTTACTTTTTACCAACAGGCAAAAGAACCCCAACGTTAATGGAAGCTCCGCGGTTATATAGTTTTGATTCGGCTCCGTCAAAATGCCCTACCAGGTTGTTGATCCCAAAATGATAACGGGCTTCGCCAAATACTTTCAGCGAACCAATCGGATAAGCTACCCCTACACCCGCTACAAGACCGATA
This sequence comes from Dyadobacter diqingensis, assembly GCF_024220585.1. Classification (GTDB taxonomy): domain Bacteria; phylum Bacteroidota; class Bacteroidia; order Cytophagales; family Spirosomataceae; genus Dyadobacter; species Dyadobacter diqingensis. The sequence continues at coordinate 22,748 of NZ_JAMXKF010000003.1, read as the reverse complement.
TCAAACTTCCGTATGCCATCGTCTCCGCTCAAAGATTGATTATCTTTTTCTTCCGAAACAAGTTCTCCGTTTAAATAGGTCTTAGTTGTGCTCTTAAATTTAAGGGGTGTTGTCAGATAACGTAATTCCGGTCCGAAAGACAAAATACCTTCCAGTTTGCCAAATTGCGGTTTATACTGAAACAAAATCGGCATTTCGATATAATTAGCAATAATCTTGCCCTTTCCTTCGATTCTGTACCGCTGGCCACTGAGCACAGTTTCATCAGTTTCATCAATCCTGGCACCACGCTGCGAAAAACCAGGCTCAACCTGAATACTCATAGTAGGTGTCAGGGCATAATTAAATAATACAGCAAAGTTAAATCCGGCCCGGGTCTTAAATCCTGGTGAGTCACTGCTAAAACCGGAATCATAGAAGTCTTCTTCATCAAATGAAAAATTTGATAAGTTAACACCTGTTTTCAAACCCACACTCATTTGTGCCCAGGATGACGAGCTGACAAAGAGGCAAAGTAAAACGGGCAAAAACAGACGGGCGGTTTTCTTCATCATAAACATGGCTTTTATTTCGGTGAGTTAGTTTTGTTAAAGTTATTCCAAAAGAAATAAAAGTTCCAAACAATTAAAGTAAACAAGTGGTAAATAATTTCTGTCAATAGACATTATCACGAATTCTTTATAATGCTTTCGGCAGTCAGCTTTCAGATTAATGTCAAGAACAAAATTTTAAACGATTAAAGGAGTAGATCCGCCGATTGCTGATAGCCGACTGCAAAAATGGCTTACAAAATAATTCGTGATAAGGTCTGATAGAAAACCGACACCGTCGTGCACAAAAAAAGCCGTCCTTTCGGGACGGCTCATTCTTCAAAATATTTATAATCAGAATACTAAACATTCATTAGAGATTCACGACGACGCATCTTACCCGCCGGGATACCAAACATCATCTTGAAACGACGGCAGAAATACGCTGTGTCCTTGTATCCAACATCAGAACCGATGGCACGGATACTTTTCTTCGAAGTACGAAGTAAGTCCACCGCTTTTTCCATGCGCTGATATTCGATGTAATCCTGAGGGTTGATACCTGTCAGCATTTTGAAATACTGTCCAACATAATCCTCGGAAACGTTCGCAACGTTCGCCAAAACTTTGTTGGAAAGATCGCCACCCAAATTGTCTTTAATGTAAGCAAAAATATCGATCAAACGAGGATCTTTGAAATAAGTACTGTTTGTAACAAGTTGTTCAACAAACAATTTATTTTTAAGAATGTAACGAATGATTTCGATTACAACTTCTTCTGTTTTGATTTTAATGATACGTCCTTTACCAGGAATATCAAGCATGTCTTCTGTCAGGATCTGGTTGATCGTGATTGCGATCTGATCGTCTCTTTTGATCAAAAACGGAGGAACATCCAGTGAAGTAAAGAAGTTAACGGTATCAAAAACCTTTGCTTCGAAGGAAATCAGACCGAAAGAATTCGGCAATTTTCCGATCAAAGCAGGGTCATGTCCTGCTTCTATATAATTATCCCGGTTTGTCATGAACTCCTCGTTCGACACGGTTTTCGCAGATTGCGTATTTCCGTATGTTACAGTCGCATGTTTTCCGCCTGGGATAAACAACATGTCACCTTCTTCTACCTTATGAGATTCTTCGCTTCCGAACGAAACTTCTCCATCGTACAAAATTGTAAGTGAATTCTGTACGTCGTAAAAATTTTTGATCGTGATAGGTTGCAGGATACGAATGTGTCGTGCCTTCACAAACTTCACTCCCAATGACTCGATAATCTTATTATAGTCTTCCATACATGTATATATTTAAGGGGCCGAAAAGACCTTTTATTCAATTTTTGTACAAATCTAATAAATTGTACAAAACTAATACAAGCATGTAATAACAAAAAATATAAAAAAAGTATCTTTTTAAGACGAAATTAATCCCACATTTAGAACAATATGTAGAAAAATGCCTTAAACGGGCTATTTTAGCAACTCACGGGCTATCACCAATTTTTGGATTTCAGAGGTACCCTCATAGATTTGTGTAATTTTTGCGTCGCGCATCAACCGCTCGACGTGAAATTCCTTCACATACCCATAACCCCCGTGAACCTGAACGGCTTCCGTTGTCACCCACATAGCCACATCGGATGCATACAGCTTCGCCATTGCAGCCGCCTGGATATAATCCTTGCCCTGATCCTTCAATCTCGCCGCCTTGTAAACAAGCAGTCTTGCCGCTTCAATCTTTGTTGCCATCTCGGCAAGTTTAAATTGTATAGCCTGGTGGTCACTTATCGGTTTTCCAAAAGTTTTTCGCTCCTGCGCATATTTTAACGACAACTCAAAAGCACCCGACGCAATACCCAATGCCTGGGCCGCAATGCCGATCCTGCCTCCATTCAAAACATTCATGGCAAACTTGAAACCGAAGCCATCGTCACCAATCCTGTTTTCCTTCGGCACTTTGACATCAGAAAACATCAGTGTGTGCGTATCGGAGGCCCGGATCCCCATCTTATCTTCCTTCTTTCCAACTATAAAGCCGGGCGCGCCTTTTTCTACTATCAAAACATTGATTCCCTTATGCGCCTTTTCAGGATGCGTCTGCGCCATAACCAGGCAAACACCCGAAGAGTTGCCGTTGGTGATCCAGTTTTTAGTGCCGTTTAATAAATAGTGATCACCTTTATCTTCGGCCGTGGTATGCTGTGAAGTCGCGTCAGAGCCTGCTTCCGGCTCCGAAAGACAAAACGCCCCGATCATATTCCCGGAACTCAGCTGAGTCAGATATTTCTTTTTTTGCTCCTCGGTTCCATAAGCCTGAATTCCCCAGCACACCAGCGAATTATTCACGGACATGATCACCGAGGCGGATGCGTCGATCTTGGAAATTTCTTCCATCGCAATCACGTAGGACAGCGTGTCCATACCACCTCCACCGTATTCCGGCCGCACCATCATGCTTAAAAAGCCAAGTTCACCCATTTTCCGGATAAGAGCCGGATCAAATTTCTGTTCATTATCACGTTCAATAACTCCGGACAACAATTCATTTTGAGCGAAATCTCTGGCAGCAAACTGTACGGCCTCATGTTCCTCACTCAGGTTGAAATCCATTCCGGTAAGTGGCGCATTATACGGCATAAGAAAAGTACTTTTGGTGGTTGTGAAACAATCAAAAATAAGGTTTTGAATTATAGTATGCAAGCATACCAATTTGTAACGCATTAAATCTTTGTGTTTTGCTGATCATTTTGAAAAAAAGTTATCTTAAGTTTGCGCCTTGATATTGATTTTTACTGATAAAACAGACACACTTCATACAAAGATATTCTAGCTCACATGCCCATTCTTACCGTTTTTTATATCAAGCTTCTCATCAATCTCGGCCTCACACTGGGCATTTTCTGGGTGATAAGCCGATCTGATCTTTTTGCAAAATGGCAGCAGGAAAAAGAGAAACTTGTATTCGCTGTCGGTTTTGTTTTGCTCCGTCTGATTCCATGGATCGGCATTTTCCTGATCATCAATGAAGATCCGCGCGGCGACATTCCATTCTTTTTTTACAAAGCCGAAGCCGCAAAGGCAGGCGGTTTCGTTTACCGCGACTTCTGGTCATATCATGCGCCTTTGTATGCTTATATCATCAGCATCCCGGTTTGGATCTGGCATAATTCCCGTGCCATTGTCCTGTTTATGGTATTGATGGAAAGCGCCATTCTGTGGCTGACTTATAAAACCTATAAAATAAAAAGTGTCAGGGCGTTACAGTACGCGATGATCTATCTGCTGCTTCCGGCCGGATTTATGTATATCCTGGTCGACGGGCAGGAGGAAGTCTGGTTTTGGGGCGCGGCATTGCTGATCTGGCGTTACACGCTCAAACACAGAGACAATTATGAAGTGGGCGCAGGTCTTCTTTTTGCGCTGACCTTACTTACAATCAAGGTAACGTTCATATTTCTGCTTCCGGCCATTTTAGTGGTTGTGAAAAAACCGCTAAAAATGCTGCTGGTTATGGCCGCCGTCGGGATTCCTGCTGTGGGTTTTTTATACTGGCAAATTGGCGACCTTTTCCTCATGCCGATTCAGCACACGGAACAGTTGATGACGCCTAATCTTTTTTCAGTCAGCCGTCCGTTTGTAGAGTTATTCATTCATATCAATGAGAAAAAATCTACAATGATCAACTGGGTTGGCTTGTTGTTTACCGTTTTTATTCCGGCCTTTATGGCTTTCAAAGCACGTCACAGACATATCAGCGAGATCCTTCCGGGCATATTCATTTCCGTTTTTGTGTGTATGATGATCTTCCAGGCCAGTGCCATGGGCGCTTACCTGATCGCTTACCTGATGGCCGTTCTTTTCGATATTATTGATATCAGAAAAACCTGGCATATTGTCGTGCTTCTTGCCGTAAACTGGCTCACCGTTGTGCAGCCTTTTGTCTGGGTTTATATTCATCAACCTTCTTATACCTCTTTTGGTATGTTTGGCAACATTTCGAATCTTTTCGAATATGTTTTACAAATCCTGAACGTATTATGTTTCGCGTGGATCCTACGCCAAACGTATCTGAGCGTAGTACATCCTGAAAAACTGGCCGTGGCATGAGTGTAGTTCTAGCAAAAACAGGCATCAGCCTTGCATGTATAATTCTTCTGGTGGTGATACTTTCACAGCGGAAAAGGCTGTCTGGATGGCTTGAAAATAAAAGTGTCAGAGTTTCGCTCATCAGTGGCTGGGTGTTATTCCGCCTGATTCCATTTATTGCAGTTTACCTGATCGCAAACATCACCCCTACCTCCGATGTTCTGGGTTTCTGGGACGAAGGCAGTAAAGCATCCATGGGCCAGGTTGTTTACCGCGACTTCTGGTCTCCGTATTCCCCTTTGTATGCCTATTTTCTGGGCATCTGGTTGAAGATCTGGTATAGTCCGAAAATGATCGTACTTACGATGGCATTGATGGACGGCGTAGCATTATGGATTTCCTGGCATTTTTTCCGCCCTTTTCAGTCACGCGGTGCATTTTTGTTTAAAGCATTGATGTACCTCATCCTGCCGGGTTCTCTGGTGCTTTGTATTGTTGGCGCGCAAGAGGATGTCTGGATGTGGCTGTTTGTGGTGCTGGCTTATCTGGTCAGGGAACGGACAGTCAGAGTCGAATGGTATGCAGTAATTCTGGGACTTGGCCTGCTGATGACCAAAGCTATTTTTGTCCTGATACTGGTTCCATTATTTTTAATTGAAAAACAAAAAATACGTTTCCTTATTCCGATGGTTATCATCGGGATACTTTCGCTGGGTATTTTGTATCCCTTGGTTGGGCTGGAATTTATGCAGCCGATGGATGAGGCCAAGGTATTACGCGCACCGAATATCCTTTCGATTATCAATCCATGGTTTTTTGACGGCATCGGCGTTGGTGAAAAGTTCTGGAACTGGGTCGGCCTTGTTACCTCGGTAGGTTTGGCGACGCTCGCCGCTTTCCGCCTTCAGCATGCCGATTTCAGGGTTATGCTCTCCCGCGTGTGGGTTGTGCTTTATGCCACGATGATGGTGATTCAGCAAAGTGCATACAGCAATTATATTTTCCTGTTTCTGATTCCGCTGGTTTTTTACATTATCGACTGGAAAAGCAGCAAACAGGTTATTCTTTTACTGATTTTCAACATCCTTTGCGTTGTCCACCCGTCTTACTGGTGGCGACTGGGCATGCCTCGTTATCTGAATCCTTCGGATATCACCGCAACGCAGGAGTCTGTTATTGACTATCTCATCCAGGTGAGTATTATCGTCCTGACCGGATATTTTGTCTGGCTGGCTTTTCCTAAAAAGGGCCTTGCTGAAACTACAAACCATTAAGCCAACCGGTTGACTTTTAACTATTTTTAAGAAAATTACTTTCCTGGTTCTGTCTACTTTTGGAGATGTCCTAACCTCTCCAAAATGCAGGCTGTTGATACACAAACGCTTTACGAACTACAAATACTATCCCGGAGTGCCAAGGAAGGCAGCATGCTGCATTTTTTCGATCAGACCAAAACACAGGGCGGACAGGATGCATTGAAAAGAATGATCAGCCGGCCGAAAGCGTCCCTGGAAGAAATTATTTCGTCTCAGCAGCTTTTGAAATTTGTGAGTACGCACGTGGATTTATGGCAGCTGCCTGTTTCCCGCGCTTACATTGCTGCCGTGGAAAATTATTACGCTTCCAACATTTCCTATACCATGTCCCAGGATGTCTTCAAACATTGGGTGGATACACTTTTATACTCCTGGCGAAATCCGGGAGAATTTTACCTCGTCCGCAGCGGTCTTACCGCCCTGCTGTTGCTGATACGCGGTATGCGCGAGCTCATCAATCGTTTTGAAGATATTGTCATACCCGACGAGCTCACGGACGATTTTGCATTCCTCCGCAAATTCCTTTTTTCAGGCAGCATGGAATCCTTTCTCAAAACAAAAGACGAACGGATCTCACTCACCTCTGTTTTTTACCGGGATTACTATTTCAGGGTTTCACATAAAAACGCATTTCGCCGCCTGCTGGATGTCTGTTACACCTTTGACGCCTATCGATCCATTGCCCTCACCAAACAGCTTCGCCATTTAAGCTTTCCTGAATTCACTGAACGTCATTCCGTTTTTGAAGCAAGTAAAATCTGGCATCCCTTAATCTCCAATGCCGTACCAAACAATTTTACCAGCGACGAAAAAACCGCTCTTTGCTTGCTGACGGGCGCCAATACCAGCGGAAAAACCACTTTTTTGAAAACCTGTGGTTTGACAGTTTATCTGGCGCATCTCGGCTGGCCGGTTCCTGCCTGCATACTTCGCCTATCATTCTCTGATAAACTGTTTACCTCCATCCACCTGTCGGATAACCTTGAACTGGGTTACAGCCATTTTTATAATGAGATCATGCGTATCAAATCCATTGCGGAAGCCTTGCATGCGGGAGATAAGTGTTTTGTGATCATTGACGAGCTTTTTCGCGGGACAAACCAGGAGGATGCTTTTCATTGCTCAAAAACGGTATTGGATGGATTTAGAAACTATCCGGGTTCCTCTTTCCTCGTATCCACTCACCTTTACGAGCTCATGGAAAAATACCGAGACTCTGACTCTGTTTCTTTCCGTTGTTTCAAAACAAAAATTACCGGCCACGATTTTGAAAATACTTTTCAGATCGAAGAAGGAATTGCTTCTGAAAGAATCGGACAGTTGATTTTGAAGAAAGTTGGCATTCCGGAATTATTAAATGAAGTTGTTTAAACTTATAGATAATCCCGAAGGGATGGCATTATTATAGAAAATACGGACAAATAACCCTAAAAGGGTGACATAACCATTTCAGAATCATTCCGCTGCCAATCACAACCAATCGGCCACCCCCACGGGGTTTGACGGAACGGCCTGACATTTACTTGCTACAATAATACCATCCCTCCGGGATTTTTTCGGGTTAATGGAAACAGAAAAAGCCTCCACAAATTTATGTGAAGGCTTTTCCTAAATTTATTTTCAACAATATTCTACTCGATTGTATCAAAACCGCAATAAGGCACCAAAACGGCCGGTACACGGATTGTTCCGTCTGCCTGCTGGTTGTTTTCCAATAAGGCCGCTACAATACGCGGTAACGCCAAAGCAGAGCCATTAAGCGTATGCAACAGCTGTGTTTTCTTATCGGCAGATTTATAACGTAGTTTCAAGCGGTTGGCCTGGTACGTTTCAAAATTGGAAACAGAGCTGCATTCCAGCCATCTTTCCTGTCCGGCAGACCAAACTTCAAAGTCAAAAGTAAGTGCAGATGTGAACCCCATATCGCCGCCGCATAAGCGCAAAATACGGAAAGGCAGTTCCAGCTTTTCCAGTAATCCTTTCACATGGTTTGACATATCCGTCAAAGCCTGATAAGAGTCCTCTGGCTTGCATATCTGAACAATTTCAATTTTATCAAACTGGTGCAAACGGTTCAATCCACGAACGTGCGCGCCCCAGCTTCCAGCCTCACGACGGAAACACGGTGTGTAAGCCACATTTTTAACAGGCAGGTCGTTTTCTGCAACGATCACGTCACGGTATAGGTTGGTAACCGGAACTTCCGCTGTGGGGATCAGATAAAGGTCATCCGCAGCGTCATGATACATCTGGCCTTCTTTATCCGGTAACTGGCCTGTTCCAAAACCAGAGTCAGCGTTGATAAGAATCGGAACCTGAACTTCGTTATAACCTGCTTTTCCGGCTTCATCTAAAAAGAAAGCGATCATGGCACGCTGTAAACGGGCCGCTTTTCCTTTGTAAACTGGGAAGCCGGCAGCGGTAATTTTATTTCCCAGTTCAAAATCGATGATCGGAGCCTGTTTTCCGCCCAGCTTTTTGATCAGTTCCCAGTGCGGCTGAGCACCTTCCGGAAGCACAGGTTTTGCACCTTGTTCCAGCTCATTTACGTTATCCTCGGCAGTGCGACCTTCCGGAACACTTTCATGAGGAAGATTAGGAAGTTTTACCAATTCACTTTGCAGCTCCTCCTCAATGGATTTGTGCTGCTCGTCAAGTTCTTTGGATCTTTCTTTCAAAACAGCCGTCTCACCTTTCGCAGTTTCCGCTTCTGCTTTTTTACCCTCTTTCATCAAACCACCGATCTCCTTCGCTTTTGCTTTGGATTGTGTTAATACCGCATCAAGCTCCTGCTGTGTTTCGCGTCGCAGCCGATCCAGTTCTATAATCCGGTCAACAGCTGCTTCCGGATCTTTGTAATGTTTTTTTATTAACCCGGCGATTGTAAGTTCCCTGTTATCGCGGATAAAAGTTGTTTGTAACATGTTTGGCTATCAGCTTGTAGCGATTGGCTATCAGCAAAACGCCAACAGCTAATCGCTGAGTAAGTTAGTCTCGGTTAAATCAGGGAGCCGTAAAAATTCCCTTCATCGCATCTTCATAATAAAAAAGACGCTCGTTAAGCACATTTAATGCCTCAGCTTTGTATTTCGAATGAATTAACAAAGAAAGGTTATGCTCCGAAGCTCCGTACGAAATCATTCGTATTGGAATATTTTTCATCGCATCAAGCACTTTCAAGGCAATTCCCTCTTTGTCCGCGCTGAAATTTCCAACGACACAAATGATATTCTGATCGCTGTCATTTTCTTCCAGATCAGCAAATTCACGCAGTTCAGCAGTAATTGCTTCCAGGTGCTCCGAGTTATCAATCGTAACCGATACCGACACTTCCGAAGTCGTGATCATATCGACAGGCGTTTTGTATTTTTCAAAAATTTCGAAAACACGACGCAGGAAGCCATATGCATTCAGCATACGGGTCGAATGAATATATATCGCTGTAATATTATCTTTCGCAGCGATTGCTTTTATTTCTCTGTCAGAAGACTGGGTAGCGATCAGCGTTCCCGGCGCTTCCGGCTGCATCGTGTTTTTCAAACGTACCGGCACACCACGAAGTTTCGCAGGTGTAATCGTACTTGGATGAAGAATTTTTGCTCCGAAATAAGCCAGTTCTGCGGCTTCTTCAAAAGTCAGCTCACGGATCGGGAAAGTGCGTTTTACGATACGGGGATCGTTGTTATGCATGCCGTCGATATCCGTCCATATCTGGATTTCCTCAGCGCGGATAGCACCGCCAATCAGCGAAGCAGTATAATCCGATCCACCACGTTTCAGGTTATCCACCTCTTCACGCGGGTTTCTGCAAATAAAACCTTGTGTAACGATCGTCTGCTTGTCCGTATGCTGGGCAAGAATAGCCGTCAGTTTTTCTTCGATTGTGTCCAGTTCAGGCTCGTTGTCCGCATCAATGCGCATAAATTCCAATGCCGGAAGCAATACAGAATTATCACCTTTTTCTTCCAGATATCCCTGGAAAAGCTGCGTGCTCAACAATTCTCCTTCGGCAACAATTTCTTTTTCCTGTTTTGCAGAAAAAGGTTTGATGCTTACCAGCGAACGGATAAATCCGAATTCATTATCAATAATTGCCTGGCCTTTGGCTAGACCAGCTTCCGTTGCATAAAGTTCTTTGATAAAAGCATCATAATGTGCCTTCAAATCATCGATTTGCTTTGCTGCCGAGGCATCTTCATTTGCCTTGGCAGCTTCTCCTATCGCAATAAGTGCGTTGGTTGAGCCGGACAAAGCAGATAAAACTACAATTTTACGACTTGGATCCGTAAGAAGAAGCTCACGGATTGAATGCATACGTTCCGGTTTTCCTACCGAGGTGCCGCCAAATTTCCAGACTTGCATAAAATATTAATGATTGAATTTTGATTACTAAATTTTTCCGAAAAGCCGAGGGAGGTCATTTTTTGGTCAGGAGGTGCCATGGATCGCAAAACGAATCATGACAATTGCCTGACAATAGATAACGACTACTTCCCAGCCACCTGCTCTTTCAGCCCTACCATCTTGATGGCTGTCATAGCCGCTTCGTCGCCCTTGTTGCCATGCACGCCACCCGAACGTTCAACAGCCTGCTCCATGTTATTGGGAGTCAATACGCCGAAAATAACGGGTTTGTTGTTTTTGATACTGATATTAGTGATTCCCTGCGCTACGGCATGGTTGATATAATCGTTGTGTTTTGTTTCCCCCTGGATTACCACACCCAACGCTATAACGGCATCGATATCTTCACGCTGTGCGAACCAGTGCGCGCCCAGGGTAAGTTCGAAACTGCCCGGAACATTTCCACGCTCGATATTTTGCCTGGTTGCACCATATTCGATCAGTGTTTTGTAAGCACCGTCATAAAGTGCTTCCGTGATCTCACTGTTCCATTCAGCCACTACGATAGCGAATTTCTTATTGCTAATATCAGGAAGGCCTTCTGTATTGAATACGCTTAGATTTTTATCTGCACTTGACATATAAACTACTTGTTATGAATAGATTATGAAGTAAAATATTTAAAAACAAAAAAAGGATAAAACCGTTGTCGGCTTTATCCTTTTCTGGAACAATAATGGATTACCATTTATTTGCCGACTTGTCCCTCTAACAATCCCATGTACTTCTTAGCGTTCACAACTTCCGATGAAAGTGGGAACTCTTCGATAACACGTTTATAAGAAGCAACAGCATCAGCAGCCTGATTTGCCTTTTCCTGAGCAAGTGCAAGCTTCATTAAATATACTGGCGTAAAAAATTCGTTTTTGTTAGAATCAGCCGCTTTCTTGTAATATGAGATAGCCTCAGCTGCCTGATTTTTTTCAAGATACGCATCACCGATCAATGACTGAGCACGAGCATTTACCAACAGATCAGAAGAACTGAAAGATTCCAGATGGCTGATCGCGTCATCATATTTTCCTTGCTTAAGCAAAGCTACACCTGCATAAAAGTTTGCAAGATTCGCAGCATCTGTGCCTTTATAACCGTCAGCAATCGCTAAAAGTCCTTCATTACCTCCGCTTCCGTTCAATGCTTTCTGCAAAGAATCAGCTTCAAAGTCATAAACTACCGAAGAAAGTGCGTTTTGCGCCGTTCCTTCCTGTCCATCTATATAAAAACGATATCCCGCAAACGCTACTACTGCCACAAGGATTGCTCCTCCGATACCTGCCAGTACTTTGCGATTTTTAAGGAAAAAAACCTCAGCCTTATTGATTTGGCCTGCTAACGCTTCCGGAGTTTCAATAATTTCAAGCCCGGACTCGTCCGTAATTTTCTTGCTCATATCAAATGATTCGTATTTTGGAGTGCAAAGTTATGAAAACTTATTTAAGTCAAAACACTTCTCGCACAATTCTTTACAGTCCGATGAAATTGATCTTCTATATTATATTAACTTTTTGTTTGATTTTTTATTATTTCAACACAATTTTTCCCTGAAAAATAAGTTAAAATCCGTTTTTCAAACAAAATAAAAACTGCGTAACGAATACATTTTCAGTAACATTACGCAGTTTCACATCGTTATATTGGGCTAGTTATTAGCTATACAATGGATATTGTGCCATCCAGTTATTGATCTCCTGTTTCACAGCAGCAATTTTTGCATCCTGATCATGGTTAACCAAAACTGTGTCGATTAAATCAACGATACGTTCCATATCTGTCTCAAGTAATCCACGTGAAGTCATCGCAGCCGATCCAACGCGCATACCCGAAGTTATCATCGGAGATTTGTCGTCGAAAGGAACCATGTTTTTGTTGATGGTGATATCTGCTTTGATCAACGTATTTTCAGCCAGTTTTCCGGTAAGACCAGAAGCTACGCCATTTTTAGTACGCAGGTCAATCAGCATCAAGTGGTTGTCTGTACCACCGGAAATGATCTGATATCCTTTTTCAACAAATGCCTTGGCCATAGCCTGGGCATTTTTCGCAACCTGCACCGCGTAGTTGTAATAACCTTCGCTAAGTGCTTCACCGAAAGCAACCGCTTTCGCAGCAATAATATGTTCAAGAGGCCCGCCTTGTGTTCCAGGGAATACACCTGAATCCAGCAAAGACGACATCGTACGAAGTTGTCCTTTTTGTGTTTTGATACCAAACGGGTTCTCAAAATCGTCACGCATCATAATAACACCACCACGAGGTCCACGCAATGTTTTGTGTGTTGTTGTGGTAACGATGTGGCAATGTCCAAACGGATCGTTTAGCAAACCTTTTGCGATCAGTGCAGCAGGGTGAGAAATATCAGCCAAAAGAATGGCACCCACCTGGTCAGCAATATTACGCAGTCTTTCATAGTCCCAGTCACGGCTGTAAGCAGATGCTCCGCAGATCAATAACTTCGGACGTTCTTTCAAAGCAGTTTCCTCCACTTTATCCCAGTTGATAAGGCCTGTCTCCGCTTCAACACCGTAAAATACAGGCTGGAAATATTTACCTGAAATGTTTACGGGAGATCCGTGAGAAAGGTGACCACCGTGTGCAAGGTTGAAGCCCATAATTTTATCACCCGGGTTCAGACATGCTACAAAAACGGCCATATTCGCCTGAGCACCAGAGTGAGGCTGAACGTTTGCCCATGTTGCGCCGAACAATTCTTTCAGACGGTCAATCGCAATTTGTTCAATTTCATCGACTACTTCACAGCCACCGTAGTAACGCTTTCCCGGAAGACCTTCTGCATACTTATTAGTAAGTACACTTCCTGACGCTTCCATCACTTGCTTGGATGTAAAATTTTCGGAAGCAATCAGCTCAATACCTGATTCTTGACGATGTTTCTCTTTATTGATAAGGTCAAAAACTTGGGTATCACGTACGACGCTTGTGAGTGTAGACATGGTATTTCTCTTGAAATGATGTGATGTTTTTTTAACAGGATACAAAAATACAATAGATTATTTGGTAATGAAATTTTAGCGCACACTTTATGTTGATTTCGTCGTTGAACTATTGCGTGTACGAGCACCCTTTAATAATTAACACAAAGTTATTTTTTAAATTTTTTTAATAATATTCACTTTGTGTTGTAATTTTGCTCCCGAAAATTTTATCATAACTTTAACGCGGTCTATTCGGTATCGCGTTATTTATGATTAAATTTATTGAAAGTTTAATCACTATTTCACAACCGGCTATTCCGAATTTTATTCTTACTAAACTCTTGATCAAAGATCACATTTAATCAAACACATGGACCAACAATCTCTTAATCCGGAAACAATTTTAATGCAGGCGGCAGATAACGCTATTGTCTCAGGCGGAAGTGTAGGACAACCGATCACGTACGAAAAGATTCCGACCCAGATTTTCGCTGATTCCAAAGATGCCTCAAGTGCGGTGGCTAAGGAAATTGCAGACCTTATCCGCCAGAAACAAAAAGAAGGCAAACCTTGCGTTTTAGGATTGGCAACCGGTTCTTCTCCAAAGACGGTTTACGCCAAACTGGTTAAAATGCACAAGGAAGAAGGCCTGAGCTTTAAAAATGTAATTTCATTCAACCTGGATGAATATTATCAGATGGAGCCGGATTCTATCCACAGCTACCACAGGTTCATGAAAGAACAATTGTTTGATCATGTAGATATTTTGAAGGAAAATTATTTCCTGCCGGACGGAACAGTTCCTGCTGCGCTTGTTCGCGACTACTGCACGTCTTATGAAAATAAAATAAATGCGGTCGGCGGACTTGATTTCCAGCTTTTGGGTATTGGTGGAAACGGTCACATTGGTTTCAACGAACCAGGTTCGCTGATCAACGCACGCACCAGATTGATCACCCTTGATCACTCTACACGTGCTGCGGCTGCCATGGAATTTGGCGGATTGCATAAAGTACCCCGCAAAGCGATCACATTGGGTGTTGCTCCTATCCTGAGCGCACGCCGTATTGTTTTGCTTGCCTGGGGCGAGCGCAAAGCATCGGTTATTAAAAGTGCGGTGGAGGGACCTGTTACAGAACGTAACCCGGCTTCTTACCTGCAGGCACACCCGGACGTATCTTTTATCCTTGATGAAAGTGCGGCTTCTGAATTGACACGTGTGAAAACACCTTGGGCGGTTGATTCGGTGGTTTGGGATAATAAAATGATTAAAAAGGCCGTGACTTATTTGTCCCAAAGCCTTAATAAGCCAATCCTGAAACTTACTGACAAGGATTATAACGACAATGGTATGAGTGATTTGCTGGCACAATACGGCGCCTGCTATGAAATCAATATCAATGTTTTCAACCAGTTACAACATACAATCACGGGATGGCCGGGTGGTAAGCCAAACGCGGATGACACCAATCGTCCGGAACGTGCGCAGCCTGCCAAGAAACGTGTGCTTATTTTCAGCCCGCACCCGGATGATGATATTATCTCTATGGGCGGTACTTTCCAGCGTCTGGTTGACCAGGGACATGAGGTACATGTTGCTTACCAGACTTCCGGAAACATTGCCGTTGCCGATGATGAGGCACTTCGTTTTATCGATTTCGTGGTTGACTTTAACAAGGAATTCGGGATCAACAGTCCGGAAGCAACCAAATTATTTACGGATGCAAAAGACTTTTTAAGACATACAAAGGACAGCGAAATCGATACGCCGGAAATTCGTCACGTAAAAGGCTTACTGCGCCGTGGTGAAGCCAAGGCTACCTGTCGTTTTGTTGGCATCCCAACCGCAAACGCGCATTTCCTGAACATGCCTTTCTACGAAACCGGTACAGTTCAGAAAAACCCGATCGGAGAAGAAGATATCCGTATCATCGAAAATCTGATTGAGGAGATCAAACCGCATCAGATTTACGCAGCCGGTGACTTCGCCGATCCGCACGGAACGCACAAAGTATGCTGGGACGCTATCGAAGCGGCATTGGAACGTTCAAAACACAAGAATTTCATGAAGGATTGCTGGGTATGGTTATACCGCGGAGCATGGGCTGAGTGGGATATCTATGAAATTGAAATGGCTGTACCAATGAGCCCGGATCAGGTGCTGAAAAAACGTCAGGGAATTTTCAAGCATCAGTCGCAAAAAGATGGTGTGGTATTCCAGGGCGACGATTCACGTGAATTCTGGCAACGTGCAGAAGAACGCAACAGCGGAACAGCTCAATTGTACGATAACCTCGGTCTTGCCGAATACGAAGCGATGGAAGCTTTTGTTCGCTGGAAATTTTAGACTGAACAATTGATATAAAATGCAAAGAGCTGTAAAAAAATTTTTACAGCTCTTTGCATTTTTGTTAGTATGGGATTTACCCGAAAGATATATTTTAACAATAGTAGTGCGCAATGATTTTCATACCAGACTTCTTAGTATGAAAGGCGGATCGACCGTGAAAGCGTAATCAGGATTACAGTTCCATATCAATCCACATGCGTTGAGCCATTTTCTCAACCATGTTCATAACTCCCTGTACCGCTCCGAAAATAACACACAGAGGCAGTATTACCGGTAAAAAGATGAGCCACTGAAGCGCCATCGTGAAATTGAACTTTTTTAAAACGGGTGCTTTCATAAGATCGGGGGTTATTCAAAGGACCACAAAACTGATTCACAAATTAACTATAATTTACTTATTATCAACGTAAATATAGAATAAAACGTTTATTTGACATTAAAAATTTCAATAAATAATGTAATTATTTCTATGTCATTTTATTGGAAAGCATTTTTCATGCGCGGCCTACCTATCAAAATACCGGCTTGTGTAGAAAAAAATTTGTTAATTTGTTATAGTAAAGCAAACCTACATATTTAAAATATGGCGTCTTCCGACATCATTCAATTATTACCCGATTCCATAGCCAATCAGATAGCCGCCGGAGAAGTTGTCCAGCGTCCTGCATCGGTTGTGAAAGAACTTCTGGAAAATGCCATAGATGCCAAAGCTGGTAATATTCAGGTTATTTTGCGTGAAGCCGGCAGAACATTGATACAGATTATCGATGATGGAATCGGTATGTCTGAAACGGACGCAAGAATGTCTTTTGAACGACACGCCACTTCAAAAATCCGCCAGTCGGAGGATTTGTTCCGTATCCGTACCATGGGTTTCCGCGGTGAAGCCCTTGCATCCATAGCTGCCATTGCCCAGGTTGAACTGCGTACCCGCCAGGCTGACAGCGAGCTTGGAACACTGATACGCATTGAAGGCTCCGAAATAAAAACACAGGAAGCAGTTGCCTGTATTCCGGGAACAAGCTTTTCGGTAAAAAACCTTTTTTACAATGTTCCTGCAAGACGGAATTTTCTAAAATCCAATTCTGTTGAAATGCGTCATATTCTGGACGAATTTCAGAGAATTGCGCTGGCACATCCGGAAGTTGGATTTACGCTTCATCATAACGATACCGAAGTTTTTAATTTATATCCGGGAAAACTGGTCCGCCGGATCATTGATATATATGGCCGCGCTTATCGCGAACAGCTGGCTTTTTGCCAGGAAGATACTTCCTACATCAGCGTCCGCGGATATATCGGCAAGCCCGAATTTGCAAGAAAAACCAGAGGTGAGCAGTTTTTCTTTGTGAATGACCGCTACATCAAGCATAATTACATGCACCACGCGGTAACAAGTGCCTTCGATGGTACCATCCCCGAAGGCAGTCATCCGTTTTACGTGCTCTTTATCGAGATCGACCCGTCGCATATTGACATCAACATCCATCCGACAAAAACGGAAATCAAATTTGATGACGAGCGTTCGGTTTATGCCATCATCATGGCTGCCGTAAAAAAGGCGGTTGGGGTATATAACCTGTCGCAGTCCATCGATTTTGAGGATAATATCAATTTCCTGAATCCGTCACCGTCCGATCCGAATAACGACAGCATCCCCCGCACGGTTTTGCCCGATTGGGCTGCCCAGTCGCGACATGCTGAAAATGGTCCGTCGAAAACAAACCTGACCAACTGGAACAAGTTATTCGAAGGTTTACAAAATACGGACGACAGAAGCCGGGAACTGGCCGCCTTTGAAATGAATTCGACAACGGTTTCCCGTCCGACTTCGTACCAGGAGCAGCCGATGACGATCGCCAGTAAGGTGAACCGGATGGCTTCAGAGGTTATTTCTGCCCCGGAAAGTGATGCGGTACTTTTTCAATTGCACAACCGCTACATTCTTTCTCAGGTGAAGGACGGTATCATGCTGATCGACCAGAAAGCGGCTTATGAGCGCATTCTTTACGAACGATACCGTAAAATGCTTACCAACCGCAACGGAGCCTGTCAGCAGCTTTTATTTCCCAAAACAATCCGTTTGACGCATTCGGATATGCAGCTGGTGAATGAAACGAAAAAGGAAATCCGCAGCCTTGGTTTTGAATTTGATGAATTCGGATCCAACGAGCTGATCATTCGCGGAATTCCGGCCGATTTGCCCGAAGAAAGCGAGCAGGATCTTTTTGAAGAACTGATCGAGCAGCTGAAACAGAGTTATTCGGATTTAAAGCTGAACAAGCCCGAAAGCCTTTCAAGATCGCTGGCACGCCGGTTTTCGGTGCGTTATGCGGTGAAACTTTCGTTCCTTGAAATTCATACATTGATCGATCAGCTTTTTGCTTCAACAGACCCAAACAGGACACCAAGCGGCGAAGCAATTATCGTATTATTAACGATGGATAAGTTAAGCAGTATCTTTAAAGGTTAAGGAAACGAAAATGAACCTTAAAGAGTTATAGATTACAAACTTTTGATTTTGAATAGACAATGTTACAAATCACACCGACTGTTAAAAACTTACTGATACTGAACATAGTGTTTTTTATTGTTGATGCATACATTTTACCTCTATCTTCCAGGTTTGCGTTAATGCCGGTGCTATCACCTTCATTTATGCCTTACCAGTTTGTAACCTATATGTTTCTGCACGGTGGCATCGGCCATTTGTTTAGTAATATGTTTGGTTTGTTCATGTTTGGTCCATTGCTGGAAAGAATGTGGGGACCCAAGCGTTTTCTGTTTTTCTACTTTTTTACAGGGATCGGAGCCGGTATACTTTTCTCCGGAATTGGCTACTACGAAAACTCGCAACTGCTTAAAGCTGTGGAGGTTTATGTACAATATCCAACACCGGACGGGCTGGTCGACTTCATGAGTCACCATGCAAAAGGTTTTTATCAGGCCAATCTTGATTTTTTTAACGGATTTGAAGAAAATCCTACCAATACTTCGTATATTCAAAATAGTATTAGCCTGGTTAAAAGTGTGTATCAGGCCAATATCGATATACCGATGGTTGGCGCATCAGGCGCCATTTTCGGGATTTTAATGGCGTTTGGGTTATTGTTTCCAAACACCGAGCTGTTCATGCTCTTTATTCCGTTTCCGATCAAGGCAAAATATTTTGTCGCGTTTTACGGTTTATATGAGTTGTATTCGGGTATACAAAATGTACAATCCGATAATGTTGCTCACTTTGCGCACGTTGGAGGAATGCTATTTGCATACATATTGTTGCGTTATTGGGGCACACAGAAACAAAATTTTTATTGAAAGAAGAAAATGAGCAATATTGTTGACGACATAAAGAGAGAATTTCAAAAATCGGAGAATTCGCTCGTAAAAATTATATTAATTAATACGGCCGTTTTTCTGGTGTTATTATTGGTAAAAATAATTTTTACGCTCAGTCAGTCATCCAATATTTATGTCTGGATTATTGACATGCTCCAGTTACCGGCATCGCCTCAAGAGTTTATCCGGAAGCCCTGGACACTGATAACTTATTTTTTCACACACGAGGATATTTTCCATATTCTCTTCAATATGCTGTTTTTCTACTGGTTTGGCCGGTTGATCGACGAATATTTAGGAGCTAAACGTGTTGTTGCCTTATACTTTCTGGGTGGGATCACCGGTGGTTTGATATACATGCTGATCTATAACCTGTTACCTTTTTTCCAATCACAGGTGGAAAGTTCTACTATGCTGGGAGCATCTGCCGCAGCGTTTTCTGTGGCTGTCGGCGCTTCCACGCTGCTTCCGAATTATACCTTTAACCTGATTTTTTTAGGGCCGATACGGATCAAATTTATTGCACTTTTTTATATCATTTTATCCCTTGCACAAACCGTTGGGCCTAATGCAGGTGGAAACCTTGCACATTTGGGTGGCGCACTGGTTGGGTATATTTTTATCAAATTGTTGCAAAACGGTACCGACTTGGGTAAACCTATCTACGCCATCATGAACGGCTGGTCGGGACTTTTCCGCAGACGCCCTTCCATGCAGGTGACTTATCGCGAAAAACAGGTTTACAGAAGCACAAGTGTCTATTCTTCGTCCACTTCATCATCGACGATAGAAATGCCTGACCAGCATGAAATTGACACGATTCTGGATAAAATCTCGAAGTCGGGCTATGAAAGCCTTACCAAAGAGGAGAAGCAAAAATTGTTCAAGGCCAGTCAGCAAAAATAAAAAGTCGTAGTCATCATCTATTTGTTTAATTTTGCGCGTCTTTTTAGATAAGGCCGATTACCAAAATCTGATTTTCAATAGCTTTCTATATGCTTATAACACCAGGAAAACTACTTGCTAAGATTGATTCTCCCGAGGATTTAAGAAAGCTGGACCGTACTCAACTTCCTCAGGTTTGTAACGAATTACGCCAGTTTATAATAGATAATGTTTCTGTTTACGGAGGTCATTTTGGTGCCAGTCTGGGTGTTGTAGAGTTATCGGTTGCCCTTCATTACGTATTCAATACACCCGACGACCAGCTGGTATGGGACGTTGGGCATCAGGCTTATGGCCATAAAATATTAACCGGTCGACGGGATAATTTTCACTCCAACCGTACTTACGGCGGACTTTCGGGTTTTCCAAAGCGGAAAGAAAGCATTTATGATGCCTTTGGTGTAGGACACTCTTCTACTTCCATTTCATCTGCACTCGGTATGGCCGTAGCGTCAGCACTTCAAAATCACCACGACAGGCAGCATATCGCTATCATCGGCGACGGCGCTATGACGGCCGGGATGGCTTTTGAAGGTATGAACCATGCAGGCGCAACAGATTCCAATCTGCTGATTATCCTGAACGATAACTGCATGGCGATTGATCCCAATGTGGGCGCTTTGAAAGAATATCTGACAGATATCACTACTTCTCAGACTTACAACAAGTTCAGAGACGAGGTTTGGAATATGCTCGGCAAGATGAGCAATTTTGGTAAAAGTGCGCAGGAAGTTGTTTCGAAGGTAGAAGCTGTGATGAAAACGGCGATACTTCGTCAAAGCAATCTTTTTGAGTCACTGGGTTTGCGTTATTTTGGACCGATCGATGGAAATGACATCGGACATCTGACGGAGGTACTGAAAGATCTCAAAAGCATTCCCGGACCGAAACTTTTGCATTGTTTAACGGTAAAGGGAAAAGGATACGGTCCTGCGGAAAAGGACCAGACCAAATGGCATGCTCCCGGAGTTTTTGATAAGATTACCGGAGAAATAAAGAAAAAAGTTTACGATACGCCGCAGCCTCCAAAATATCAGGATGTTTTTGGCAATACGCTTGTTGAACTGGCAGAGAAAAACCCAAAAATCGTTGGCGTGACGCCGGCAATGCCATCAGGATCTTCTATGAATATCATGATGAAAGCAATGCCGGACAGAGCCTTTGATGTGGGTATTGCAGAACAGCATGCGGTGACTTTTTCAGCCGGTATGGCTACCCGCGGTGAAGTTGTTTTCTGTAATATATACTCTACTTTCATGCAGCGCGGTTATGATCAGGTTGTTCATGACGTGTGTATGCAGGAGCTTCCTGTTATATTTTGTCTGGACAGGGCCGGTTTAGTGGGCGCTGACGGGCCAACGCATCACGGCGCTTATGATATTGCATTTATGCGGTGCATCCCGAATATGATCATTTCTTCGCCGATGAACGAGCAGGAACTTCGTAATTTGATGTACACGGCCCAGCTGGACATTGTTCAGAAGGGAACGCAGGCATTTACAATACGATATCCCCGTGGAAACGGAGTGATGCCTCAATGGCAAACGCCATTGGAAGAAATTAAAATTGGTACCGGTCGGAAAATAAAGAACGGTACAGATATCGCTATTTTAACTCTGGGACCCGTTGGAAATTATGTTACCGATGCTTGTGATATTTTAGATAAGGAAGGTTTCGATGTAGCGCACTATGATATGCGTTTTGTAAAACCTCTGGATGAAAATATGCTCCATGAGATTTTCAGAAATTTCGACCGTGTCATAACGGTTGAGGATGGCTGTTTGCAAGGTGGTTTTGGAAGTGCGGTTCTTGAATTTATGGTTGATCAGGGTTATAACTCAAAAATTAAAAGGTTAGGTATTCCTGATGCCCTTGTAGAGCATGGAGAACCGTCCGAATTACACCACGAATGTGGATTTGATACGGAGGGAATCATTAGTTCAGTCCGTTCCTTTATGCATACATCCGCTTCTGTGCGTGTTTAGAGAGCTTTAAAAAATTTGAGCCGTGGTGATTTAATCTTCATCACGGCTTTTTTATGCTCCTAAATCAATATAGCTCACAAATATTACGCAGCTGTCTCTAAATTAAAAGTCCAACCATTTACACTCTTTCATGCATTGTTGTTCATTGTCGGCGGAACATTGTGGGCTATTTACAATTGAACCCGATTCCAACGTTAATTGCCATTACCGTTCAGTAATACAAGATGAATCTCAAAACTGATTGCTGCGGTTTACAGGACAAGTATATGCTGCCAATATAATAACAGTAATTTTCTTCAAGAATAATGCTGCTTAGATCCCAGATTCGTTCCTAGGGCACGTTGTAGTAAGTAAGCAAGGGAATAAGGTCAACCCTTGGGATTTAGCATATCCAGGGACTTAATAGGGGCAGAATTACCTTTCATAAGCTGAGCTCGTTCAACCATATATTGATATTATTCCTGTCTGCTAATAACCAATGAGGAAAATAACCGAACAGCAAAACTAAATTGCATGAAAATTAAAGTTTTGTTTGACGGTTCTCAGCTGTGAATGGTTTGGAAAAAATACACCGATAAAACTTCCAAATTTGACGTAAGCAGCGCTCAAATATTATTAATGAGCGAGAGAACCTTGTGACAGGTAAAGAAAGCTCAAATCATCCTATTTTGCTGTACTTGCCCAAGTCATTTACTTTGGCAGCCCAGCCAGTAGGATAATAGATTTACATGATGTAGTAATGAAAGCTGAAATTTCAAAAATTCGAAAGCCCTGAAAACAAAAAAGAGGCTGTCTCAAAAAGGCAGTCTCTTTTTACTTTTATTAGTGTTGTTTATTTTTTTGAATTGCTTATCTTTAGGTATA
>NZ_JAMXKF010000027.1 GCF_024220585.1 Dyadobacter diqingensis | reverse complement strand
TGAAACATCAGCTGAATGCAGCTCGTACCGTAAACCGACACAGGTAGTCGAGAAGAATATTCTAAGGTGCTCGAGTGAATCACGGCTAAGGAACTCGGCAAATTAACCCTGTAACTTCGGGAGAAGGGGAGCCTCCTCGCAAGAGAGGCCGCAGAGAAATGGCCCAGGCGACTGTTTAGCAAAAACACAGGGCTCTGCCAAAACGCAAGTTGACGTATAGGGCCTGACACCTGCCCGGTGCTGGAAGGTTAAGAGGGGATGTCAGCCGCAAGGTAAAGCATTGAATCGAAGCCCCAGTAAACGGCGGCCGTAACTATAACGGTCCTAAGGTAGCGAAATTCCTTGTCGGGTAAGTTCCGACCTGCAC
>NZ_JAMXKF010000026.1 GCF_024220585.1 Dyadobacter diqingensis | reverse complement strand
GGTATCCTCCATGCGCCCTTAATTCGCTTACATGTTATTTATCTTATTCTCTTTTGCTTCTCAATATGTCAATGAACTCGTTACTTTCCTTTGAAAGTAATGTGGAGAATAACGGATTCGAACCGTTGACCCCCTGCGTGCAAGGCAGGTGCTCTAGCCAGCTGAGCTAATCCCCCAAGTATTTTTTGTTTTTTTCGGAGTGCAAAAGTAGTGTAATTAAATTACAAGTCCTAATACATTCACAATGTTTTTTAAATTTAGTGGGCCTGCGTGGACTCGAACCACGGACCTCTACATTATCAGTGTAGCGCTCTAACCACCTGAGCTACAAGCCCCTACATTTAAAAATATATGATAAAGATAAACTAAAAGCAGAGTTTCTCGTCTCCAGAAAGGAGGTGTTCCAGCCGCACCTTCCGGTACGGCTACCTTGTTACGACTTAGCCCCAGTCGCCGATTTTACC
>NZ_JAMXKF010000024.1 GCF_024220585.1 Dyadobacter diqingensis | reverse complement strand
ACAACTTCAAGTTCGTCATTTACCTTAACGAAGTCCGAAGGATGTTTGATTTTCTTAGTCCATGACAAGTCAGAAACGTGTACAAGTCCGTCGATACCTTCTTCAAGTTCGATAAACAAACCGAAGTTAGTAAGGTTACGTACCACACCTTTGTGACGAGTACCAATTGCATACTTATCTTTCAATGAACCTTGAGTCCAAGGAT
Source organism: Dyadobacter diqingensis (assembly GCF_024220585.1). Taxonomy (GTDB): domain Bacteria; phylum Bacteroidota; class Bacteroidia; order Cytophagales; family Spirosomataceae; genus Dyadobacter; species Dyadobacter diqingensis. Next base: position 1,040 of record NZ_JAMXKF010000024.1, on the reverse strand, counting down.
CTTCAGTAAGTTGTTTGATACCAAGAGACATTTTGCGCTCCTGACGGTCCAAAGTCAATACTACTGCGTTGATCTCGTCGTTTACGTTCATAAACTCCTGAGGATTGCGCAGGTGCTGAGACCATGACATTTCAGAAACGTGGATCAAACCTTCAACACCTGGTTTGATTTCAAGGAAAGCGCCGTAATCAGCAACGTTAACGATACGTCCTGTTACTTTAGATCCAACCTGGATATCTTCTGACAACGAATCCCATGGGTGAGACTGAAGTTGTTTCAAGCCAAGAGAGATACGTTTTTTCTCTTCATCAAAGTCAAGAACCACAACGTTAAGTTTCTGGTCAAGTGCCAAAAGATCTGACGGATGGTTGATACGTCCCCACGAAATATCCGTGATGTGCAACAAACCATCTACTCCTCCAAGATCGATGAACACACCGAAGTTTGTCATGTTCTTGATAACACCTTCAAGAACTTGTCCTTTCTCAAGGTTATTAAGGATTTGCTGACGTTGTGCTTCAAGATCTTTTTCGATCAATATTTTATGAGAAACTACAACGTTATCGTTAGCATAGTTAATCTTAACAACTTTCACTTCCATACGCTTTCCAACAAAGATGTCGAAATCACGAATTGGTTTCACGTCGATTTGTGAACCTGGCAAGAAAGCTTCGATACCAAATATATCTACAATAAGACCACCTTTGGTTCTTCTCTTTACGTTAGCATCGATTACTACATCCTCGTCAAACGATTTCTGGATGTTATCCCATGCAGTAATTACTTTTGCTTTTTTACGTGAAAGAACAAGCTGACCTTGTGCGTCTTCCTGGTTTTCTACATAAACTTCCACTTCGTCGCCAATTTTCAATCCTGGCAAGTCACGGAATTCATTTGATGAAACGATACCATCAGATTTGAAACCGATGTTAAGAATCACCTCGCGGTCTGTAATACCTACAACAACCCCTTTAACAACTTCTTTTTCCTGAACCGGAGAAATTGTTGTTTCGTACATTTCTTCAAAACGAGTACGGTCA
>NZ_JAMXKF010000022.1 GCF_024220585.1 Dyadobacter diqingensis | reverse complement strand
TAACGAGTTCATTGACATATTGAGAAGCAAAAGAGAATAAGATAAATAACATGTAAGCGAATTAAGGGCGCATGGAGGATACCTAGGCTCTCAGAGGCGACGAAGGACGTGATAAGCTGCGATAAGCCACGGGGAACAGCACATATGTATTGATCCGTGGATTTCCGAATGGGGCAACCCAGTACCATGAAGTGGTATTACCCTACGGGGGGCAAACGGGGGGAACTGAAACATCTAAGTACCCCCAGGAGAAGAAAATAATAATGATTCCGCAAGTAGTGGCGAGCGAACGCGGAAGAGCCCAAACCAGCCTGGTTACGGCCAGACTGGGGTTGTAGGACTCACCAAGTGTATAACAATTGAACTGGAATGACGTGGGAAAGTCAATCGTAGAGGGTGAGAATCCCGTACAGGTAAGAGCGTTATATGAGTGAGTATCCTGAGTAAGTGGGGACCGGAGAAATCCCCTCTGAATCCGGCGGCACCATCCGCCAAGGCTAAATACTCCTGAGAGACCGATAGTGAACGAGTACCGTGAGGGAAAGGTGAAAAGTACCGCGAGCAGCGGGGTGAAATAGAACTTGAAACCATGCGCTTACAAGCGGACGGAGCCTTCGGGTGACGTCGTGCCTTTTGCATAATGAGCCTACGAGTTACGGTCACTGGCGAGGTTAATTCTGTAAACAGAAGGAGCCGAAGCGAAAGCGAGTCTGAAATGGGCGATTAGTCAGTGGCTGTAGACGCGAAACTTGGTGATCTACCCTTGGTCAGGTTGAAGCGCTGGTAACACATCGTGGAGGACCGAACCGGTAAACGTTGAAAAGTTTTCGGATGAACTGAGGGTAGGGGTGAAAGGCCAATCAAACTGAGAAATAGCTCGTACTCCCCGAAATGTTTTTAGGAACAGCGTCGTGGTTGAGTCATGGTCAGGTAGAGCTACTGATAGGGCTAGGGGGAGTCAAATCCTACCAAACTCTGACAAACTCCGAATGGGCTATGATATACACGGCAGTGAGGGCTGGGGTGCTAAGGTCCCAGTCCGAGAGGGGAACAACCCAGAGCATCAGCTAAGGTCCCAAAATATATGCTAAGTTGAACTAAGGGGGTCCGACTGCAGAGACAGCCAGGATGTTAGCTTGGAAGCAGCTATACATTTAAAGAGTGCGTAACAGCTCACTGGTCGAGCGGGGCGGGCATCGATAATAAACGGGCATCAAGCATATTACCGAAGCTATGCGATAGTAATTTATTACGATCGGTAGGGGAGCATTCTCACAGGGGTGAAGGTTTGGCGTAAGCTGGGCTGGACTGGTGAGAAAAGCAAATGTAGGCATAAGTAACGATAATGCGGATGAGAAATCCGCACACCGAAAGACTAAGGATTCCTCCGCTATGCTAATCAACGGAGGGTTAGGCGGGGCCTAAGGTATAGCCGAGCGGCGAATACCGATGGACAGCAGGTTAATATTCCTGCCCCTGCGTTCAGTGTGAA
>NZ_JAMXKF010000021.1 GCF_024220585.1 Dyadobacter diqingensis | reverse complement strand
GGTAGCCTGTGTTCGTTGCAGCAGATTGGTAGCCTGTGTTCGTTGCAGCAGATTGGTAGCCTGTGTTCGTTGCAGCAGATCGGCAGCCTGTGTTCGTTGCAGCAGATCGGCAGCCTGTGTTCGTTGCAGCAGATCGGTCGCCTGTGTTCGTTGCAGCAGATTGGTTGCCTGTGTTCGTTGCAGCAGATTGGTCGCCTGTGTTCGATTCTTTGGCGTTGTTCCAGTCAACCTTATTAAGGATAAACTTTACTGAAAGATCAAGCAGGTTTTTAAGTGAAATTTCTGTTTTGATGAAAAGTTTAGAGGCGGCAACTTTACTGTCCGATTCCTCTGCCTGGGTTTCTCCGCTGCCTACCACTTCGCAAAATCTGCTATCAGCCGGTGGGTAGCATCCAAAAACATCTAACGGGTTTTCACAAAAATGCAGGCCTGCCTGATTCACTCCATCCGGGCATACTTTAAGGGTTTTACCTGCTTCGATTTCGAATGCGCTGCCGACAGCGTACTGCATGTCACGGCATTTAAGATCTTTGTCAAATCCTTTGAATCCGGTAATTTTTTTATTATCCATTGTATGTAGTTTTTTAAGATGTGACTTAGAAATAGCGGAGCATAAGCCTTTAAGGATTGCCCCCGTTGTAATTATTATCGTGGAGTACTAAAAAAATTGCGTCCCTGGCATCGTCGTTAATTCCTTTTGTAATGCCCGTTCTTTTCGTGATATACTGCCGGCCTAATACCGACCAACTCCCTTTAAGGCTTTTAAATGGCCCTTTGGCAAGTGGCGTAACAAGTTCAACAGTATACCCGGCCTTGATGAGTATTTTGTGAATCATCTTACCGGCTGCGTGATTCTCTCCGACGTTCTTGGCTTTCCTCTGCGCGGACAAATAAGATCCGCCCCTCAGGTTTGCCTTTTTAATTTTCCAACCAGCCTCCAATTTTACGAGCGTAGTTTCCGGGTCACACATGGTTGCCAACACTTCGACAATATCCTCATTTGGGGTAGCCTTGGCATACAACCACTTTTTTAACTCCATATCCCATACCGCCAAACCAGACTTATGAAGATCTCCATCTAACCCTACTATCGTTTTAATCATTACTGGTTTTCTAATTGTGCCTTTGCGTAGTTAACTTTCTCCAATACCGCCTCCATGTAGTCAAATTGATCGTCGCGGTCCATTTTGTAAAACTCTTCCAATCTTTCAGAAATGACGGTCTGGCGAACTTTTGAATCAATGTTTTCATCAAATGCTCCGGATTCCATTTCTTTGATCCTGGCAATTACTTTTTTCTTTTCCTGAATGTTCCCACTCAGATCTTTGATGAGCTTGTCGTTTGTAATGGCGACTGCCCGATTCCATTCCTCATCCGTCAATACAAGGAATCCGATTTTGGTAAGGAAATTGAAAACAGAATTACCGGCATCCACGTAAACACGCTCTTTCAGATAAACCTGTATCACCCATGTAAAGAAATTCCAGGAGAGCGTAACTTTATCCGATTCAGTAGGCTCATAGGTTGGCGTGGGCAATCCTCTCTCTATTTCCCGATACAATCCTTTAACCGGCAATCTTACATCCTCTTCGTAGGATCTAACCCACTGCACAAAGTGTGAAGGCGTGAAGTATACAAAACCTCCTTTTGCTACATACCGACCTTCTAATCCGTATTCCAGCGCTCTCATGATCTCCCCGGCCGTCAGGTTTTGAAACTTTAATATTTGCAGGTTGATCCCAATATTAACCTCCTCCTGTTCTTCCGGGTCATTCGCCTTTTGCCCGAGCATAAGAGCTGCTTTCTTGACAATCGCATCAACCAGGCCCTTCATCTGATCCCCGTTAAGATCTTTAACCAGTGGGTTAACTTGCGAGGGAATGGAAAGAGCAATGATCGATTCCTCTGATTTTTTTAGCTTTGATTTGATTTGCTCAGGTACTGTAATTGCGTAAACATCCCTGACTGTTAAGTTGCTCATGTCAGTAGTCAATATCCGAGGCAGTCAAATAGCCTCCTTTTGATTTAATCTTTTCCGATGCAGCAGCAATTGAATGCGCCTGCTGCCTCAACTTTCCACCCTTTACCGGTTCCGTTTCCTGTTTATCCCGCTTCGCTTTCCAGATTGGCAACCAGTTCAGGTAATGCTGCGCAATGTCCTGATAAGATTTCGGCAGATGTCCGATTGCTTTCTTTTCGAGAATGAATTCATGAAGCGAAACAAAAAACTGATCTGGGGTAACTTTTCGTGTCATGCAGGCCGTTTCCAAAAGCTGTTGATTTTTTTGCATTTGCTCAAAATACTCATCCAGCGTAAGGGGGGCGGCGCGCAACTCGGGGGGATCAATTTTTAAATCTCTTGCAAGCTTAGCCCGCTCCCTTGTACCAAAATCAGGAACGACATTCGGAGACGACGATGAAGAAAAATCTTCTTTTTCATTTTCTTCATTTTGTTTGATTTCATTTACTTTACTTTCTTCTCCTTTACTTTGTTCATAAATGTTAGCATTAATGTTACTTGTAGGTGGGTTAATGTCAACATTAACCTCATTATTGATAACATAAATTAAAGACAGGGTAGATTTTCGTCTTTTCGTGGCTTCAAAATACCGGCTCTGTATCCCTTTACTCGTTAGAACCTTAGCCGAATCAAAGAGGGACTTATCAAAAAATCCCCATAGGACCAAGCGGTTTACAATTTGTTCGAGTAATTCCGGGGTGATACCGGGCAGTCTTTTTAAGAGTTTCATTTGAAACAAATTATTCCATACAACGAAGTATCCATTCTTGTACACCGCGCATAACAGTTTAACTGTCGCCATTTCCCCCTTTAAACCGAATTCACCACTAATAGCTTCTAATTTCTCGTCTTCAAAAAAATCAACATCAAAAGGAAAGTAATCAAGTCCAGTCTTATTGGGTGCTGCCATCTTTCCATTGTTTGCTTTTTACGCGCTTCTTAAAAAACGTGGTTTTTTCTCAACTCGTCCCTGTTCAATGTATTCGTTCAGGTCGGATTTTTTCAGGTAAATCATCGTACTTCGTTTGTGGTACGGGATAACCCGTTTGTTGATGTAACTTCTAAGCGTAGACACTTTTATTCCCAGATAATCGGCAGCGGGTTCGAGTCTCATAAACTCGTCTTTATCCAGGTAGTGTTCATTTAGATTTCTTTTTTCCATCCGGTCAAGTCTATCTAAAATCATTTGATTTTGAGCGGATAGTTCTTCAAATGGATTTCCCATAGAATTATTCTTTTTCAGTTTTGGCAAGAGCCAGGATAACAACTGCTGATATCCCGATTACAATTACCAGATTCCAGTTAACCTGGTTTAACAAATAGTCGATGATCGCTCCGAAGCACGCGCCGGCCATGATGACAGCGCTGAACATTAAAGCTCCGGCGAGATTGATTAGGTGGCTCATACTGGCTGCTCATTTGGTAGGGTAAGTTTTTCCATATCCGTTACTACCTCTTCAAGGAGATCAACTCCCACACGTTGCGACCTGGTTACAGACCCAGCGGCCCGGTTTAACTTGTCTACTCCTTTTACGGAATCATACTCGGGGGCTGCCTCGACAAGTATTTTTCTCCAATTAGGCCCCAGCGCCTCCCTTGCTGTTAGAAAACGATCAATAAGGCGCTCCTTGATCGTCTGCGGTTTTTGATCCATAAGAATGAAAGATTTAAATAATTAACATGTCCGGCGGTACGGCCCGCCGGAGCCTCATGCGTCGGTTTGGGTTGATCAGTCCCTCATCCCGTTTAATTGTGCACTGATTCATCGTAATTGGCCCTCTGCCTGTGATGATGTTACCGGAACAGGATTCGAACCTGTAAGGATAATCGTGTATGCCCATTCCATTCTTACCCGAAACTTCGATTGTCTGATTTCTATACAGACAGACACCATACTACGCTGCGTTTACCAATTCCGCCACCCGGTACCCTTTATTATTATTGATGAAGTGAAGTGCTTAATCTTTCCAGGTCAATGCCTTAACTGCCCACATTTGGGCGGATTGCGTTTCTGTGATCGCGACGGATGCAAGTCGCTTTACTTCTCCATTCGTGGTTGATGCGCGCAACTCATTCAATTGGTCGATAGCATCAGCATAAATTTGTTTTGCTTTTCCTACTGCATCATCGCCCGAAGGATTAAAAGATAACCCAACTGCTTTTTGTCCAAAACTTTGCTCCATGATTTTTAATTTATAGTTGATTGTTGAAATGCTATTGAAAAGATCGGCATCAATCAGCGATCAATGCCGATACACGTAAACCCTCCCCTATTACTGAAAGAAACTTATCAACCTACTCTTTAAATGCTGCATCAAGCTTACCGGCTCGCTGCTCTTTGCGACTCTCTCCTCTTCCAGGCACTCCCAGCGACCCCAACGGAATGTATACAAACCCGGAACGTCACCATCAACCTGATAAACTACCTTATTGACCGGTCCGCGAGTCGCCCTTAACCTCTCCACCTCAGTCACGTATTCAAAAACAATAGCACTATACTCAAAACATCTACCAGATTCCGAAATTCGAGTACCCATCAGTGAATTATTCCCTTTGGCATGTGTAGCCTCCGTTAATTCATTAATTCTTCCGTTTATCTGCGTTTTCATCGTATTTTGCATATCGTTTTTAGTACAATGCAAATATGTAAGAAAATAATCTTATATACAATAAAATAGATGAAAATATTCTTATGGTAGCTGATAGATTGCGTCAATACATTGAATTTAAGGGGCTTAGTGTATATTCTATCGAAAATAACTTAGAAGTGTCTCGTGGAAGTGTGTCGAAAATAATTGCAAAAGGAGGAAGTTTTGGGTCTTCTGTGTTAGAAAAATTTCTTACAATATATACAGATTTGAACGCTGCTTGGTTGTTAACAGGGGAAGGTAGTATGATCAATAAAGCGAAGCTTGAATCCAACGCTGTGGAAATTCCGTTTCCGGAAGAGCATGAAATGGAAATTATTAAACGCGAGGATGGTACAGAATTTCGATACCTAGGTGATGAGCATTATTTGATGGTTACACCACTAGTTTCTGATTATGCCTATGGGGGTTATGTTTCTGGTTGGTCTGACGCAACATATGTTGACGATTTACCTCGTCATGCAATTGTAGTGGAGAAGCTTCACTTTGGAGTTTATAGGTCTTTTGAGGTTAAGGGGGATAGTATGGATGACGATTCTCGGGAAGCAATAAGCGAAGGTTATATCGTTACTGGACGAAGGATAGATCAGAAGCACTGGAAAAACAAATTACACATTCACAAATACAAAGATTATGTAATTCATGAATATGATGGCCTTATCATTAAGCGCATAGTAGCTCATGATGTAGATAATGGAGTTATTACATATGAATCGCTGAATCCAAATAAGGAGTTATACCCGCGGACTGAAATTAGCCTAAGTAAGGTGAGAGAATTATATAATATTGTTGCAGTTACAAAAAAGTTTGAATAATTGCTATATTGTAATAAATATCAACCTGATCAATGAAAATAATTTTATTGGCACTTTTGCTTATTGTGCCTTTTTCGCAATCCACTTCTTTTGGTCAAGATATACCAAAGAATGTGACCACAATTACCCTCACTGTCGAGGAGTCTGATCCAGAGAAGACATACAAAGCACTCGCAGCATACTTAATTGAGCAGGGTTACATAATTGAGAGGTCAGATAAGGACTTGCTATATATTAACACAGAGAAGAGAACTCTAAACAATATCTGGGAAGTTAGGATTTTTGCTACAATTAAGGAAAATAAAATAAGGTTTACTGGAAAACAGTTTTTCCCTGGATTCGACAGGACGGAGTCTGAGATAAGGAATTATGGCATGAAAGGGTCGATGGCTAAAATGTGCTTTAATGAACTTAATCGGATTGCAAAATCATTTTCTAATAGCGAGATCGAGTACTCGCTATGAACTTAGGATTTCGAAAACGAAAAAAAGTGCCGGCGTCATTTTTTCTAACCTTAAAAATGAAAGGAAAGAATGTAACTATTGGCACTCCCGAATCTGGTTTGTTTGATAGTGTTATTCCTGAAAATGATAGCCAGGTTCGAGATAAAATTGCATATGCGGAATATTATTGTAGCAAGCACAGGGAGCAGACTGAGTCGTATAAGAAGTTGTTTCTAAACGACTTTATTACCCATGAGGATTATGGATTAAAAATGACCGAACTGAATTGCGATGCAGAGTATTTAGAGATGCGGTCTTTCCTGGAAAAAGTCAGTAAAATTTAAGTAGTTTATTTGCCTGATTCCCCATCGGGTATTTATGTTTTTTAAGTCCTTACATAGTTCTTTATTATTTCTTGAATATAACAATCATTGTTAGTTTCATTGTTAGTTAAAGAAAAAGGACTTAGAAATTTCTCTCTAAGTCCTTGATTTTCAATGTGGGCCCACCTGGAATCGAACCAGGCACCTACTGATTATGAGTCAGTT
>NZ_JAMXKF010000020.1 GCF_024220585.1 Dyadobacter diqingensis | reverse complement strand
ATCAATCGGAGTGATACCTCCATCAGCCTCTCCAAACAGCTGGATATGGCAGTTCCTGCTTCTAAAATTGCTTCTTTGAGCTCTGGGGAGTTTGTAGGGATGGTGGCCGATAATCCCGATGAGAGAATAGATTTGAAAGCCTTTCATGCTGAGATTATCAATGATCATAAAGCGATTCAGATTGAACAGCAGAGCTACCTGCCCATACCTGTCATTCGCAAATTGGATGATGCAATGGTTAGCAGAAATTACACCGAAATACGACAGGAAATTCAAAGCATCGCGGAAAGCGAAATTGAACGAATTTTGCAAGATCCGCAACTAATGTACACCGTCATTCAAAAGGGTGTAGTAAGATAAATCCGTAACTGGTATAGGCACTTTAGTTAACCAATCAGTCCAGCAGGTATTAAAACAGATAAAGAGCGGTTCGGTGCGCGTCGGACCGCTCTTTATCTGTAATTGTCTTTTTGAAAATACCGATGAAGTAGTTAGGTAAAAAGAATCATTATTTAAGGTCTGAATTGCTGATAATATAAATTATGCCACGTATGATCAAATTGCCAGCGATGATATATAAGATATTTTGCCAAAAAGTAAAGTCTGCATTTGATATGTCAATAACTGATCCCTTGTTGTCAATAAAGAATGGGATCAGTATCATGGCAAATAAACAAATCTCTATCGCGTCCAGAATGATAACGGCAGATTTTGATTTAACCTCTACCTTTCCAAATGCAATGGCGATTGAAAGCGCAGAGAATGCAACAATACCAATGGCCAGAGGAGCAATATGAATATCGAAACCAAACACACTATAGGCGTAAGAGATGTTTGACGCGCAATGACATCCTACTGCACTAAGGTTCAGTAATCCTCGTAAGTTCTGAATCTGTTTCATAAGAGTTTTGGGTTAGGAATGTTAACTAATAACCGTATGCATGCATACAATATTAGGACTAATTTAAATAATTGTCAAGTGGTAATTTAAATTAATTTACTGATAATCAATTAATTAGCAATTTATTTAATTTGCTATCTTTAGCAATTGAAATAAGTAGAAACGCAATTTATTTCGCTTTCGATTTTAGCAATTGCTGATAGTTGTTAAGTTCTTATTGAAATTGTCTTTACCCTCCAACCTTCAATCTATGGATTTTGAACTTCTACCACCCAATGTACTTTCTGAGGCATTAAAAACGTTTTTTGGTATTCTAAAAAAAGAAAAAGGGAATAAAGCGATAATAGAATTAGCGGATAAAATGGGGATGGATTATACTCGTTTAACCCGAGCCGCCAATTTTAAAAAGAATCCCGGACAAAAATTCTTGAAGCACTCTCGGGCTCAATTGCTCGAATCAGCAATTACTGCAAGTGGGACAGAAATCTTGCCCGATTATAGCGAAAAGGGGCAAAAAATATTTTTTCTTCGAAACGGAAAAAAAATAAATATTGATGAGGAACCTGATCCTATAGAGGTCAAAATCAATGATGTAGAGCAGATTTATAAAATATATTACTGGAGGGGCGGAGAGCTGAAAATCGGCGTCGGTTTGATGCTGGTTAAATTTAAACAAAACATTTGGTCAGAGGTTACGCTTCTAATCGAAAATCACCATGCTGAACACGAAACCACCGACGCCCCTTATATTTTAAGCAGTGTTAACACGATAAGCGAGATTTCCGGAAACATTTACATTGAATTTGTTGATACTACAAATTCCGACTTACGGCAATTAGCTATTTTTAGGACTCCCAAAACCATTCGGTTAAACAGGAAGATTATAGAAGGAGTTTTTGCAACCCTGACAAGAAATCCCTACAAACCAATTGCTGGGGTAATGCTCCTGGTCGCACTTAACGACAAGGAAGAGATCAAATTCAAGTACCACAGAAATAATGACGATGACAAAAAGGTTGAAAATAGTCTTCAATACATCGACAATTTACATGAAATCCCCCCTGTAATACAGGACTTTTTGTACCGAAAACGGTTGGATACGATAAAGGACGATTTAATCTCTTTTAAAGCGCTACCAAACTACAGTGCGTACTCGAATTTGAAAGGTTATCAGGGTGTGTACATCGGCCACTTTGTGCGTTCCCGGGTCGGCGTATTAGAAGTATTTCTTCTTGAGTTGTATGAAAATTGCGAGGCGGTAATTTACTTTCCCGGCAAAGACCCCGGAACTATCCGGGACAATCCTCAGGGAAGATTTAAATGGATTACCAACCCTGCGATTCTTATGACTGCGAGCTTTCACTATGACTCGATTGAAGATCATTGGAGATTTAGATTCATTTTGGATCCTGAACGCGATAATCATTCCTTCCTCTATGGAGTTTTCGCAGGAAATGAAAAAACTATAAATTGGCCCCTTTCGGGAAGAGTAAGGTTGAGCCTGATCGACAGCGGTAAAAACCTTGAAGCTAACGATGCGCCTGAGGCCAATGTTACGCTTTGGGATATGGAAGGGCGCGCCCAGGCAGGCCTGAGCTCTAACGGAAAAAGAATCAAAGATATTGATAAGTATGTAAGCCTACTCAGATCAGTGCCCTTATATTCAGAAGACTATTGGAGTCTTCTAGAGGAGGATGGAAATTTGCGAGATTTTTTATCAGGCCACATAAAACCCACGTACACCAACCAAATCAAAACCAGAAAAGAGAATTTTCATTTGCCGGAAGATAGTAGATTTAAGGAAAATGATTACAATAATTTTAATTTCGCGGGTGATTACGAAGTCTATACCTTATATAGAAAGACAATTGCTGGTGTTCAAACTTATTTTATTTACAAGCAGCCTATCCGAATTTTTCCCGACAGAAAAATTCAGATTAAAGTTAGCGACAATCAGATTATTCACGGGGATGTTACTTACGTAAATCCTATTTTGAAAATTAATTTTGAACAGCAGGTAACGTCTTATACACACCTTCTGTTAACTGTCAATCAATTCAAATACCAGGAAATTGATCACGTTTTTGGCGTGCTAAGTGGCGTACATGTTTGGACTAATCGTTCAGAGGCAACGATTGCCGTAATGTTAGGGCCCAACTCACTGGCAGAGAGAAAACAGATAAGGGATTTGAACTTTGAAAAAAACTCATTTACCCAGATAGAGGTAGGATCAAAAGAGTTTTATGAGCTGGATTCGGGTGACCCGGCTAAATTGGCCACATTTATATCAGGGCACAATAACCGTTACATATCGCCACCCGCCAAGCCAAATGAACCAATGATGAGCCGTTTGTCAAAGTACAGGCTGCCTTATTTTAAGTCGGCTTGCTATTCGGGTAAACAATATAACGAAATGGTCGACTCTCTTGATTTGAGCAACGTCAAAAACAAGAACAAAATCGACCGAAAAAAGAAGGAATGTCTAAACGAAATCAAGGAAGCATTCATTCACGGTTTTTGTGACCCCCGACCTAAAACTTTGGATGATTTTGTTGACCCTTCTAATCCAAGATCGGACGCAAATTTACTGGTTAATGAGCTTTTAGAAAGTGGAACATTAAGAGCTCTGGTAACTGATGTCTTGGAGTTGTGTGGAAAGTGGAATCGGAAGGAAGTAGTGAGACTATACGATAAGAAACATCAAGGCTTGAAGAAATCTTCGAACCTGGATATTTCTTCGGAATTTTAAATGCAAGTGGAATTAGAACTTCGAAGTAAAAACTGTAACCAATCCGACAAATGTTAAACGACGACGTTTTTATATAGGAAAAAGGATTGTGAAGTGGGGTAATTGAGTAAGTCAGGAACCCTATTACAGAGTAATTCGACTCAAACCCGTTAATTTCTATTATTTTCTTTTTCTTTAAACGACCCGGTTTTCATGAGTCAGTAGTTATATAAGTGATCTATTTGTGGTCAATCGATTCCATTTCGAACATGACTGTGTCCGATGAGGCCTGGGCATACACTTCTGCTAATGCTGAAAACTTTGTTTCACAAGTAGCGTATGCACCTTTTAGGCGAAATACGTCCGAAAGTAATCTTATAAAGGCCCCTCCGTTCAAGTTTGCTATGTTCCGTAATTAGGATCGGGATGCTTCCGGGAAATGCCAGGAATTTGAACGGAAATACCATTGAGCATAAGTCCAGATATAATGGGTTGATAAAAGTGAGCCAATTTTTTCTTTTAGCAAGATTGGCGCAAATCGGGCATGTCATTATGAGTAAGGAAAGAAATCTAATGCCAGATGTTGGAGCGAATCCTCTTAAACACTATTTTAATTTGCAATTAAAATAGGATTCTTATAAGTGGACCTGCTTGGCGCTTTGGCAAAGGAGTAGGATGTTTCGGTCGCGATGCTATATCACTGGCGCAAAGGGTTTTTACGCAAAACAAAATGGTGACTTTCCTGGTAACGGATAAGTGATTTTGAGTGAATTAAAAAGGAAACGGTATGTCTACACATCTGCCAGTATTACAGATCTTTGTATTTGAACAATAAGAGCAAGGGTCTTGCAGAATATTAAAAAATTATTTTCAAAACCTACACTTTCAAAATAATGTTCCTACTTGGTTTATTGACCACGGGTTAGGAGTCTGAAATTTTGTTGGTTTTGCATAAGACAGATTTATCGAGAGTATGAAACCATTAAAAATGGTCTCTGAAATCTCTTGATTTACTCAAGAAATTTTTTATAAATGAAAATTTAACAGTTTAGATACAATACTAATGCTTTTTCTATTTTAGTTTGTAATTTCGCCCGTATTGATTAATTACAACCGACTACATTTTATAAAATGGCTTTAGACCAAGAGTTTGATGAGGAATCGAATAGCGAAGGGAATGAAATGAGCTTCATAGATCATCTTGAAGAACTTCGTTGGAATATTATTAGAGCAGTAAGTTCGACACTCGTATTTACAATTGTGGCTTACATTTATCGAGGAGAGATCTATCACAATGTAATCCTAGCACCAAAGAATTTAGACTTTTGGACATACAGAATGATGTGTAAGCTAGGGATGGCAGTGGGTGTTCAAGATTTATGTGTTCAAAAAATTGATTTTCAATTGCAAGCGTTAGGTGTGGGGGAACAGTTTTCAATGGCTTTGACTTCTTCTGTTATTATTGGTTTAATTTTTGCTTTCCCGTATGCCTTTTGGGAAATTTGGCGCTTTATCAAACCTGGTCTTAGAGCTTACGAAAGAAAAGCTGCGCGTGGAGCGGTTTTCTTTGTAACAACATTATTTTTTCTAGGTGTTTTATTTGGTTATTATATCGTGACGCCTCTTACTCTGACCTTTTTGGCTAATTTCAAATTGGACGAATCGATCATAAATCAATTTAGTATTAACTCCTATATTAGTACTGTATCTACATTGACATTGGCTTGTGGGGTAGCATTTCAATTACCAATTGTAATCTTTGTTTTATCTAGGATAGGAATACTCACTCCAAAATTCATGAGGGAGTATCGTCGTCATGCATTTATTGTTATTCTCATAGTTGCAGCGGTGATTACACCTTCACCAGATATTTATAGTCAAATAATTGTGGCCATGCCACTGTTGATTTTGTATGAGATAAGTATTTTGGTTTCAGCCAAGGTTGTAAGAGCCAAGCTGCGTGAAGAAAAAGCTATTAAACCAGTTGGATAAAATTGACAAAGTGCTGGAAACGGAAGTTAGTATGAAATAGGATGATTTTTTGTAATCTGGATGAATCTGAAGCTATCAATCGGGTGCTCAATTGCGGTTTATATTCATCCAGATGAACCGAAAATAGGGTTATTTGAGGCGCAGGACAAGTAACCTTATCAATTAAAAGGCTGTACCAATCATTTAGAGATTGGATGGGTTAATTGTTACGGTAGTTGATAAAATCCAGGTGTGACGTGCGGCAAAGTGATACTCGACTGTTATTAGCTATGAAAGATGATAATGCCACTTTACCCGTTCGCAACGGTTCAGAATGCCTTATATATGTAACTGTAAATGTTTATAGCATTGCGACTATTTATGTACTCTGCTTCAATCGAAATTCAGTGCTGGGGCGTATTGGCGGAAGTTTTACCCACCTTTTGGAGATTGTAAAATGAACTCTGTCTAAAAGTTTTAACTTTAAGACAGAACATGGGAAAGACAGAGTTCGAACAGATGTGCGAGAAAGGGCTCGAACAGATGATGAAAGGACAATCGTTAAGTGGTAAAGATGGAGCTTTTGCACCCTTACTCCAACAATTTTTGAAAAGCGGTCTGGATTCAGAAATGAATACTCATCTCAATGAGCAGAAATCAGGTAACAAGCGAAGGGGAAAAGGGAGCAAGCGTTTTAAAGATGATGTCGGGCGAAGGTGTTATCACTACACCAAAGGATCGAAAACGTACTTTTTTTCGCAAATTGTCGAGAAGCGAGAAGCCGTTCTGGTTGATAATTTGGCCCGTCAAATTATCAGACCTTATAGCAAGGGGATGAATTTTAGGGATATTTCCGATCACATACAGCAGATGTATGACGTGGGAATATCTCATGCTACACTCTCAGGAACCACCGAACGCGTCATTCCGCAGGTCAAAGAATGTCAGAGTAGGCCATTAGAGAGCCTTTACACAATTGTGTGGCTGGACGCAATGCACCGCCGGGAGACCCCGGAGATTCGAAATTTACTTAAATATGTGGCCTCTAAGGATCAAAAAACTTTCGGGCAGGACTTAAAAAACGTCCATCAGGCACCTAAGAAAGATAAAGCGGAATTAGAGCTGGATAGGCTTAACGATAAATGGAGGTACTAAGTATCCGGTCGGGATCAAATCCTGGCAGAATATTTGGCACAAATTATCGAACTATTTTGCTTATGATGAGCAAATAAGAAGGCTAATTTATACCGCTAATGCGGTCGAACCGGGTCGCAGGAGCGGATTTTCATCGACAAGTACGAAAAACCACTAAGAAGAAGGGAGCTTTTCCTAGTGATGGGGCTATGCTGAAATTGATATACCTAGACCTAGCGGTTGAGAACATTAGCCCAAAATGGACCTCCCCCTTGCAAAATTGGGTACTTACCGCCCAACAATTGTATATCAAATTTGGCGATAGAATGCGGATGGACCTTTAATTTAGCTTCCCAATATGAGCAGCAAAAATAGCCTGCTATTGAATTTATCAAGGGTATATAAACGGCCCCGTGCCTCAGCCGCTCTTGACAAACCCAATAACAAACTGAAAAGCATTTGAAATCGAAAAGAAAAATTAAATCAACTTAGATGGCTAGACAGAGTTCAGAGTACCCTCCGACCTTTTATGCCGTAAATTGAATTTAAATAAATGCTCGACCTTGAGTGCGATTATGTTTCGTTATCTTTTTGATTCTCGTGATCGTTTAAGAGGCTTTTAATATATATCTGAGGCAATTCGATTGGATTAAATACTTTACATATACTGTCTCAGGACTAGATTGGAACAATACTGTTCTAATTAATATTGAGAAGTCCCCCTTCTGTTAATTCAAGACCAAGACTCAAAATGGTTTGATGAATAGCTTTCTTTTACAATAATTTACCAGACCTCTTTTTGACTTTTTATTATAAGGTAATTTTCTAATAGGAAAAAGATTTAAATTGCGCCTCAGAGATACTTAGATGAAAGTAATTGTACTATGTAAGAATTGAAATATACCTAAATAAAGTATTCTAAGTATCTCTTTTTTATTTTTTTCGTTCTTGCGGTGGGTAGTATATGGAGGTATGTTTTTATATTTTCCATACGGTTAGATTTGTAAGAATATACGTGATGTTGCTTATTTGATTATCTAAGTGTAGATGAGGTAATTGAGAATATTATTCAGAAATATTCCATATTAGTGCATTTTTTACGATTTATTTAAAAAAAAAATGACTTTATTAATTTAAATACCTAATTTTTCGTCGTGTTCATCTGGTTACTAAAGTGATATGAGATTTTGAGTATCTTCATGTTACGACTTGTAAGCGAGGTGGCTTTTATGACGACGAGCCTAAAATGAGTCGAAATATTCAATGTCTTCAACGCTATGGAGACAAGAAGCGCTCTGCGGTGTATTTTAAGAATATTTACTGTGAATATGATGATCGACAGAACTGAGGAAAATTACGCTGAAAAATATGGTCAGAGAAGAATCGAAAATGCTCTGGAAGGAAAAGGAAAATTTATGGAGAAAAGAATTCCTATAACCATCCTTAGTGGCTTTTTAGGTGCAGGTAAAACTACTTTGCTAAATCATGTGCTTCATAACTTAGAAGGTTTGAAAGTTGCAGTGATAGTAAATGATATGAGCGAAGTAAACATTGATGCCAAGTTTATTCTAGATAAAGAGACTCTTGGGGGAGATGAAGGTGATCTTGTAGAATTAACTAACGGTTGTATTTGTTGCACTTTGAGAGAAGATCTGCTTATTGAGGTCGATAAGTTAGCAAAGCTTAGAAAGTTTGACTATCTGTTAATTGAGAGTTCTGGAATTAGTGAACCTCTCCCGATTGTCCAAGCTTTTTCCTATAAAAACCTGGAAAGAGGGATTGATTTGACAGAAGCTGTTCATGTTGATACACTTGTTACTGTAATTGATTGTTTGAACTTCCTATCTAATTACGATAATAAGGAAGTCTACAATGATAATCGAGGTACCATAAGTGTTAGAAGCTTATCCCGGTTACTTTTTGATCAGATTCGGTTCGCAAACGTTATAATACTCAATAAAGCTGACCTGGTTACAGTTAGTCAGTTGGAGGAAATTAAGACAATAATTAATAAGTGGAATAATCGCTCGACATTAATTCAGTCTGAGTTCGGAGTAATTGGTCTGGATAACATCATTAATACGAGATCTTTCAACTTTGATACTATGAGTCAGATGCCTGAATGGATTGAAGAATTAGCGAAGGAAGAGCACACGCCAGAGACTGATGAATACGGAATAAGTAGTATGGCATTCAGAAGTCGAACCGCTTTCCATCCTGATAGATTCTGGAGTTATCTGCGAGCGGATTCCCATTCTAACATTTTGAGAAGTAAAGGCATTTATTGGCTTGCATCAAGGCCAAACCAGACATTAATATGGAATCAGTCCGGAAGACTGGTAAATACATACATTTCGGGAGAATGGAAAGTAGCTTTACCCATTGAATTACCGGGAAAAGGTAAAGTAGCAACATCCAATTTATTTGGGGATCGAATTAATGAATTTGTTATTATTGGTTTAAACTTAGATAAAGAGAAAATTAGAAATGATTTGGAGTTATGTTTATGTAGCGAGGCAGAAATTAAAGACATGTTCAGTGGTGTGAAGTTTGAGGACAGCTTTCCTTTACCCGAATGAATATTTAAACTTAACTAACGTATATTGATTAGGGGTTGTTCTATGGAGCTCAATTTAAATTTATAATTAGTTATGCTAATCAAAGACTATTTTTTTTCTCGTCACAGACGATATGGAGACATCAGATGCAAGAGCGACCTTGATATGATCCTCGATTGAAAAGGTGCTAAAAAACCATTTTTTATCTTCGAGGGTAAGATAGCCATTATCATTATTATTTTCATCTAAGAGATGTATTACATTGATACCTCTTCCATCGGCTTTAATGATACTTTCTTTTATTGTCCATAAAGTGTATAGTTTTTCGATTGGAGATGCTGCGGATAATATGTTTTGAAATTCGTTTTTTGAGAATGCTTGCTGAAAATCGAATATGTTAATGTCTGTCTTTATATATTCTATGTCAATACCGACTATGGACTTTGGATCGATTACACATGCCACATAATTGTTAGAATGGGATATGTTAAAATTTAAATTTTTATTGAATGATGGTTTTCCATGAATATCAATTTTATAATCAAGAAGACTTGTGTCGGTTATTTTTAATAGATCTAAACCTCTCTGTAACAGTAGTTTCCCAAATAGATAGGTATGTCTATCCTGCCATCGCTTAAAGAGTAGTGACTTTTGACGGCACCATTCTGGAACCTGTTTTAAATATGAGTCAAATTTGTCTTTTTCAAATGGTTTGTCAAAACAACTGTAAAGTAAGATCATATTTGATTTCTGTGATGGTTTTTTAGATAGATAGCTAATTCATTTTATTGATTGCGAGTCTCTACCAAGGTTTGCAATTTACACCGTTAAAATTATTGTTATGCATTTGATTGAAGACAATTATTGTGACTGGCCAGGATGGAATTTGAAGAACAATAAATTTGGCGATGAATTTGATAAACCAGCGAGAATAAGAATGATAGAAGGCAGTAGAAAGCTGATTCCTTACATTTTAAAATATCAAAACAAGTTTTCTGGCTCACTTTGTGAAATCGGTCCATTTTTTAACCCGTTGCTGGCTCATTCTGAGGTGGAACGATTTATTTCTAATAGACTGAATATTACTTTTTTGGAAAATGATCGGAATGCTGTTGAGTTTTTGACAAATAAATTTATGTGTCAAGTTTTAGATGTAGACCTCAATGTGCTAACAAAAAATTATTTTTATGATAATCTGCCTTTTAGTTCGAAGTTGTTTGATGGTTTTGACGTAGTGATTATTTCGCAAGTACTAAATTATGTTAACTTCAGGGCTCTAATGGCAGTTGTTTTTGAGGTCTTAAAAAACGATGGGATTGTATTTATCAATAATTCTTTAAACTACGGTATTCCTCAATTGTTTTCTGAGAAAAGACCGAAGTCGGATATCGAATTGATAGACTTTGTAAAGGGACTTGGATTTATTATTATTGAAGAAGACTTACTTGATGCGGGATCTTGTAAGGAATTGAACAAGAGGCTGATACTTACCTTGGGTAAGAAAGTATTTGACGATAGAGCAGACTCGCATTATTAAGATTTTCGAAAGAATTAATTATAATGTTGAGGAAATATTGATTATTCAAAAAGTGGAAGGGCCATGGAAATTAACCAGACTAGTTCTCAATACGGAGAGATTGATCATTGTATTTGGGCATTGCTTGCAGAGATACACAAAAAATACAATTTAGAAATGGCCTCGTCCGTGTATCGGAGAGGGTTTGGTTTAATAAATCTTAATGATAAAAGGATAGAAGATATAAAGGAATTGAGTATCAAGCTCGAAAAAATTTCGGGATGGAAGCTAGCTGCTGTTGAGGGACTAATTTCAGAAAGATCCTTTTTCGGGCTCTTGACTAGAAAAATATACCCTATCACAATATACATCAGAAAGTTGGAAGAAATCGAGTTTAGTGAGCAACCTGATATTTTTCATGATATTTATGGACACGTGCCACTTTTGGCTAACCGAAAGTTCTGCGATTTTCTGTCAAACATAGCGCGCGTAGCCACGAGAAATATTGACAACGAGATTGCTATTTCTTATTTAGCGCGGTTGTACTGGTATACATTTGAAATGGGACTAATAAAAGAGGATGCCGTAGTAAAGCCATATGGTGGTGCTATTATAACCTCGAAGGCCGAGATAAATAGGGTTCAGGATAGTACAGTTACGAAGGAATTTCTGGATGTTGTCCAAGTTTTCAAAACGCCTTATGATCCCTATAAATTGCAGACCAAGTACTTTTATATTAATTCATTTGATGACTTGTTTGACTTAAATGAAAAACTAGAAGCCAATTTAAACGAATGCTTGAAGAATATCTGATTGTAGAATTGATACCGCTTAATTACTCTCATACATGTTAGAAAGACTCAAAAGGTTGTCTAAATTTATAGGTAACACACCATTGAAGGAGCTGGATACTCATAATATTGATTTGTTTGCTAAACTAGAATATACAAACTTTTCGGGAAGTTCGAAGGATAGAGCTGCTTATAGTATTTTGTACAATGCTATCGAAAACAACAATATTGATGAAGGTACAACGGTCATTGCATCAAGTTCGGGAAATTTAGCAATTTCACTGTCTTTTCTTTGTAAATATCTTCAGATAAAGTTTATTCCAGTCATCGATTTGAACGTAAATGCTGATAATGAGGGCTTATTGCGTTTAGTTTCATCGAGAGTTGTGAAGGTGGATGTAAAGGATGAATTGGGAGGATATTTGCTTAATAGAATAAAAACGGTTGAAAAGCTTTGCAGAGAAATTGATAATTCATTTTGCGCCGACCAATATGGAGATGAGAACAATTATAAGGGATATTTTAAATTAGCGGAAGAGGTCTATAATGTTTTTGGCGCGGAATTAGATTATGTTTTTGTTGCGGTAAGCTCAAGTGGGGCTATTACAGGGATATCTCGATATCTTAAAACAGTTGTACCGGAAGTTCAAATTATTGGGGTTGACGTTGAAGGTTCTGTGATATTTGGGAAGGAACCGGCTAGAAGACTAATCTCTGGCATTGGAGCAAGTAAGAGGCCCCCGATTATCGATAATGCCATTATTGACGACGTTATGTACATTTCTGAACCTGATATAATAAAGGGATGTAAGGCGTTGTTAGATGAGCAAGTGATTTTTGCCGGAGCGTCCTCAGGGGCAGTCTATCAGGCATCGCGAAAGTATTTTGAGAATAGATCTTTTTCACAAAAGCCAAAGGTACTATTAATCTTTCCTGATAGGGGGCATACATATTTAGATACAGTCTATAATGCCGGTTGGACTAGCCAAAACTTTAATTATTGATTAGAAAATATGCTGTACTTAAATTCTGCGGATATAGAGAAGTTGGGGATTTGCTGGGGAGATCTCATCGCGGTTATAAGAGAATCTGTTATTGCTTTGAGTAAATCTGAGTTTTCTCAACCTCTCAAACCTTATCTGCGTTTTGGTGATCCGAAAAACAGAATTATTGCGATGCCTGCTTATGTAGGTGGTAATATATCCTACGCAGGTATAAAGTGGATATCAAGTTATCCTGGAAATATAAACCGGAATGTTTCAAGGGCAAATTCTATTACTATTTTGAATGATGTAAATTCCGGTATCCCTATCGGAGTAATTAATGGCGCTTTGTTGAGTGCGATAAGGACTGCTGCGGTAACCGGGTTTGTTATAGATGAATTTATGAGGAAGAAGAAAACTGTAAATGGTCTAAATATAGGAATCATTGGATTTGGACCTATAGGACAGACTCATCTGGGCATGATCGAAGATTTGTTTGCAAACGATTTCGATACAATTTCGATTTACGACATTAGAGATTTAAATATAGATGACACCCATTTCAAGTATCCCGAAAAAATAAGCTTTGTGAATTCATGGGAAGAGTGTTTTCAGGGGAAAGATATTGTTTTGACATGCACAGTATCGGATAAACCTTATATCGATTGTATTCCTAAAAAGGGTTCGTTGCAACTTAATATTTCACTTAGAGATTATTTACCACAAGTCGCAAGGAATATCGATTTTTTCTTAGTGGATGATTGGGATGAAGTTTGCCGGGAAAATACTGATATTGAAAGAATGTATAAGGCAGAATTAATATCCAAGGCGGATACGACCAGTCTTTCTGAGCTCCTTTTAAATAACTCCTTTAAAAATCTAAAAAAGGATGATGTAATTATGTTTAATCCGATGGGAATGGCAGTTTTTGACATTGCGATAGCAAGCCATTTCTTTGAATTAGCTTTGAGTCAAAAAGTTGGAGTTTTGCTGCAAGATTAATGTTCTTTGATATATTATGGATAAAATAACACTTTTTTGCTTGCCATTTGGCGGAGGTAATAAGTTTTCATATCGCGCTTTTCAAAAATATTTTCCTCCTTTTATTAAAGTTATTAATTTGGAATATCCAGGTAGAGGTGGAAGGATCGGTGAGGCATGTCTAAAACAATCGGATTTGTTGGTCAATGACCTTTATGATTGCATAACGGACAAGATTGACTTGGGGAAATATGCTATATACGGGCACAGCTTAGGAGGCTTATTAGCATATTTATTAACCAGAAAGATTATTGAACAAAAGCGAAATCCGCCTTTGTACTTATTTGTAACTGGAACCTCTGGTCCTTCCGCGTTGTCAAGGGTTAATTCCCGAAAATTTTTACTTCCCAAAATTGATTTTATCAACGAAATAAACAACTATGGAGGGTCCTCTGTCGAAATTCTGGAAAATGCGGATTTGATGGATTATTTCGAGCCGATTTTAAGAGCAGACTTTCAGGTCAGTGAGACTTATGTTTATAAGAAGGAGCCGATTTTGGATATACCAATAACAGTAATTACAGGTTTAGGTGAAGATATGGAAGACAAGGATATTAAGTCTTGGCAAAGAGAAACTTCGTTAAGGGTCGAATTTTTGTCTATGCCTGGTAAGCATTTTTTTATATTTGAATATGCCAAAGATATTACCGAAATAATTGCAAAAAGATTATTAACCTTCACAAATACTAGTAATGTCAAATAAAGTTTTCCTTAAATCTAATGTTGTGTTTGAACCTCTTGTTGATAGGTGGTATGCTTGGAGTCATTTGATTTCTCCTGCAACAAGTGCGATGAACTTGGTAAACAGACATCTTTCTATAATGGATTCCTTTATAATGGATCCGTATATTCATGAGGAGGCTGTACAAAATCCAAAAATGAAAGGTGGTCCTTTTATGGACATCTCTCCGAGTTTAGTAAATCTTGTCATTGACTTAAAACAAAAGATAGAAGAAGATGGAAATGATGTGATTGCATTCGCGAAAGCGGTAAAGGAGTTGGATAAATTACTATTGTTGGAGGCAAAAGGATTTGGGCTCGAGTCGATTTACTTAAAGGTTCCAGAAATTTTGAAAGGATATGTAGAACTTTTTTATGACCGGAATAACAACGCTAGTTTTAGATTTTTTGAGTCGCTGTTGTATAAAAGTAAGTATTATAGTAAGAAATCACAAAGTATTGCTTTATGGATAACAGAAAACGATCATAGACCCTTTTGTTTAAGCACTCCACGCTTAGATGATTCCAAGGTGTTAAATTTAGATATTCCTTTTGATCATATTGGCATAGATGAGTTGGCAAAGATGAAAAGGGAAAGCAGAGAACTTGGTGAAATTAAGCAGATTTTGGGGATAAATAGGGAGCAAGAACCTCTTTTTGATTCTTTTTTTACAGAACATACAGCTCCTGCATATCAGAAATATAATGGAGATAAGGTTAGAATGAGATATTTTGGGCATGCTTGTATATTAATAGAGACCAGTGAGATAAGCATATTAGTTGATCCATTAATTAGCTATTACGGATATCACTCGGATTTGGAACACTTCTCTGACTTGGATTTGCCGGAATTTATTGACTTTGTCTTGATAACTCATAATCATCAGGACCATATTTTGTTTGAAACATTATTACCGTTACGACATAAAATTGGGACTATTGTTATCCCTGCGTCCAATAGCGGTAAATTGGAGGATCCGGACTTAAGGCTAATGTTCAATAATATTGGGTTTAATAATGTTATTGCTCTTAACGAATTGGAATCTATTCAATCGGATGGTATTGGAATTACTGGATTACCGTTTGTCGGAGAACATAGTGACCTTAATATTCTAACAAAGTCCTGCTACCTTGTCAAAGTTAAGAACTTTAAAATGTTATTTCTGGCTGACTCTAGAATTTTGGAGTCAGAACTTTACCGTCACATTCAAAGACATATTGGCGATGTCGATGTTATGTTTTTGGGGATGGAATGCGATGGCGCGCCGCTAAGTTGGCTTTATGGTCCACTAATGACCACGAGAATTTCTAGAGATCAGGATAATAGCCGTCGATTGTCTGGTTCTGATTGTGATAGAGGAATGGTGCTAGTTGATATTTTTAAACCTAAGGAAGTTTATGTGTATGCTATGGGACAGGAGCCGTGGGTTGAGTTCATTAGTAGTATAAAATATACGGATGCTTCTAATCCCATTGTTCAATCGAATAAGTTAATTAAACTGTGCCTTGAGAAACAAATAATTGCTGAACGGTTGTTCGGAGAAAAAGAACTTCTGTATGAGATCTAACTGAAAGTATGATGTAATAGTTGTAACGTTATTTTACTTTTTGTTATTATGATTAAAGGTCCTTTTCCCTTACATAATGCGCAATTGGATGTTTTTATAGATCAAATATTAGATATACGCAGTCCTCACTATAATATTGGAGGTTATAGTCATCTCGTAGGGCATTTGGATATTGATTTGTTTGATAATATTGTAACAGCAATTCCTCAAAGCTTTGACTCTTTCAAGATCAGGGTTGATTTTTCCGATCCCCATCCTGGCTATTATATAGACCTAGATTTTACTCGATGTTCATTAGTTAAAATGGACTTTAGTGAAAAAGAGTTCCCGTTGGATTACGCAAAGGAATGGATGAAAAATCAATTTAATATTCCATTCACTTTCGATATAAATAATCCCCTTTGTGAACAATTTTTAATTAAGATAGGTCAGTTTGAATTTATATATTTTTTTAAATATCATCACCTCATCACTGATGGGATTGGAATATCAATTACAAATGAATACATCGCCGATATGTATAAAGGCGTTTTTTCTAATGGGACTTTTGGTGGCTTTTATCCTTCTTATCATGATGAGGCGCAGAATTGGAGTACTGAATACCAAACTCAGAAATATCAAGATGGTTTGATTTTTTGGAGAAGCGAAATCAGGAAGTGGCCGCAAATAGATTTTTTAAGTGAGAAAAAAAACTTACTTAAATACCCGACTAATAAAACAGAGAGGTTTGCAGTCGAAATTGAGTCAGATCTTCGATTAGCCATTGAACATTTAAAATCAGATACTAAGTCTAGTTTGCAATGTATTACGATTGCTGCACTAACTATTTATTTCGGTAAAGTGTTAGGAAACACGGAATTTGTTTTCGGTACTTCTCTTCATCGACGCCGTTCTCCACTACAGCGAAGGATTGTTGGATTATTCTCTGGAAGTGTTCCGATTACTAGTGTATATGCTCCTAAGGAAAGGGTTACCGATTTGTTGAGAAGTATTAAGGTTAATCAAACCAGTGTTTTTCGCCGTCAAAATTTCAGCATCTCAGATTTAAATCAAGCATTTAGATCTAAATCATTTGGGGAGCATTTTTTCGATGTTGTTGTAAATTATGCTCATCTAGATTTTCATCATGATTTCGGTAATGACTTAAAATCGTCCACTTATGAATTAGTTAGCGAGGCTGGGAATATCCCATTAAGATTTTGGTGGTCTGATTACGGTGAACAGCAGTTATTAAGGTTAAGTGTTGATTATTCGCTTCGCTATTTTACTGGATATGAGATTTCGTTACTATCTGAAAGATTGTTGTATATCTTATCTCAATTCTCAGATAATTTCGATGGGCTCGCTTCGGATATTGATATAATTCTTCCGTCGGAGCGTGTTGAGCTTTTGTCCGGATTTAACGATACTTTTTTTTCTTATCCTTCTGAAAAGACGGTTGTAGATCTGTTT